>CBDDGS010000001.1:0-10017 GCA_965227935.1 Cyclobacteriaceae bacterium
GCACCGACTAGACGAGCCGAAGCGACAACGCCTGATTGGAAAACAGCCATCGCCGGAATCAGAGAGAGCAAGAGAAGTAGTTAAGCAAGTGCATGCGGTGACTCCTAGAGTAGGCAAGGTTGAGATCCGAGACGCATCAATTGTGGCAGGGCTCCAGGCGATTTTCCCTGAGAAACGCATAGAGGTCATAGTGGCATGCAGAGGCACAGATCGCACCATCGGCCCGCCGGATGGTGTTCGCCCAGAGACCGCTCCCTGGAGAAGAGCATTGATGATTCGGAGACATGACGGGGCATTAGTGGTGGAGACGCATTGGGAACAGCGGGGCATCCTTCCCAAGACTAGGCAAGTTCGGGCAAATCATGCATGCAAGTTAAATATCACCGCATTCGGATCAGCCCTTGAGACGGTCACTCAGGACGCCATGGACAATCCTCGGTCTTCCACAACAGAGTTGATCAACGACCCCATCGTGACTGCAGGTGAGAGTCAGGAGCATGACATAGCTGGCTGTTCACGTGAACGTGTGCATGCGGAAATCTCAGATCCCGGCCAGGGCTGGGCATATCGGCAGCTCAGTGGAGCTGAGAGGCAGTGGCTAGCGAAGATTCATAAGAACCTAGGCCATCCATCACCAGACAGACTGGCGCAGACTCTCCTAGGCCAGGGCTACCAATCCCGGATCGTTGAAGCAGCTAGGCAGTATCAGTGTAGTACATGCATGGAAGGGAAACACGGATCACGTGCCAGGCCAGCCACTCTGAGAGATCCGCTTGATTTCAACGATCGCGTATCGATGGACGCACTGATCTTTTCCAGCAGTGCTGGACAGCAATTCCGGGTGTATCATCTAGTCGATCACGGAACCAGTTACCAGGCAGCATTTGTCACATCGAGTGGAGAGACCAGTGCAGTGATTTCGGGCATGATCAACACCTGGCTCTCATGGGCAGGAGCACCCGGAGAACTCTGTGTTGACGCAGGGCGGGAACTGAATTCGGAGAGCTTCCAGCATTTCCTACAGAGCCATAACATCAAGTGTCATACGATTGCTGCTAGAGCGCATTGGCAGAGCAGAGAGACACGGGGCCATCCTGCAAACCATGCTGAGTAAGTATGACAAGGAACAAGCAATCCGAACAACAGAAGACTTGCAACAAGCTCTGTGGGCAGTGACGCAGGCCAAGAACGCGTTGAGCCTCAGACGAGGCTACAGCCCAGAAGTGCTCGTTTTAGGCAAGGCGACTCGCCTCCCAGGCTCTGTGATATCTGATGAAAGCCAACCAGCTCATTTGCTAGCAGAGAGCGAAGCCGCGCAGGGAATAGCCTTTCGTCAGCAGCTGCAGAGACGAGAAACCGCCCGTAGAGCCTTCTTGGAAGCGGACAACTCGGCCGCTCTGCGCCGAGCAATGCTCAGGCAAAGCAGACCAGATCGCCAACAGTATCGCCCAGGAGAATGGATCATGATGTTGATTCAGAGAGGTAACATCCCCTGCCCTAAAGGTCATGCTGCAGAGCGACCAAAACGTGGTTTGGGCCAGCGGGTCTGACCGACTGTATAAAGGAGCCCCCGAGCACTGCAGACCGGTGAGCGCTATGGAAGCTAGGCGCATTCCCGAAGGAGATACAACGACCACATCACAGACTCGGACAGAGGGTGCACTCGGAAGCGCAAGTTGCTGATGCATTGACAAAGGTAATGCCAGCTCACTTCCTGCGTGAGACCCTTCGTCTCGGAAGATATCAATTGTCAGACGAGCAAGCCATCTTGAAGCAGAGAGCCGATAATAGACGACGGGTCCAGTGGCTGCACGAGGCTTCGAAAGAGACAGAAGAAAAGAGACCATAGAATTTCTTGGGAATGTGATTCCAGCACAAATGTGTGCTCTCGCCAGCAACGGGGCTCAGGGCAGCCATAGAGGTGGGGGGGAGCTTGGGCGCTGGAGGAGCTACGCTGGCCAGGAGGCCTGAGGCGGGGGACATCGCGGAGGGCTAGGTGGCCTTCATCGTGGGTGGCATCCCACTACCGAGCCAGGAGGCTCACTACAACGGGCTACAGGAGCCCGAGGCATCTGACGGAAAAGGCCGTCAGCTCCAGGTGGATTGGCGTGTTGCCATTCACAATGTATGTATGTATGTATGTATGTATGTATGTATGTATGTATGTATGTATGTATGTATGTATGTATGTATGTATGTATGTTTGTATGTATGTATGTATGTATGTATGTATGTATGTGTGCATACAGTATATATACACGATGTATGCATAGATCAACATAGATGCATATCTCAACCACATCCGAGGCTCACTCCGTTGTGTCGCGTGGTCTCCCAGCGCATGCAGATGCTCGTCACAGCCTCCCGCTTCCCACAGGCGCAAATGTCCAGCTTGAGTCCTGTGCATTAAGACTGCCTGCAGGAGATGCTTTTGGAGTCTTATGCATATAGATATAGATATAGATATTGCGAAGCGACGATAGGTTGTAATGGCACGCGGTTTTCTCCTCTGCTACGCAAAGGGGTGTGCTTGAGCCAAACACGCGGGTGCGTGGGGCCCTGGTTCTCTTGGCACCCCCCACGTTTTGTGGAAGGGCCCTTTCGAAAAACGAACATCAACACGAACCAAAAGAAACCAAACATTGGGCACCCACTTTCCCCTCTGTACAAGGCTCCACACCTTTCCTTCGCTTCTGGTTTCTAGATCGATATGATCTTATCGTGCCTTAATTAAAACCTCGTCGCTTTTGAAGCGTGCTCATTTGGATGCGGTGAAATCTCCAGAGTCCTAGAAATGTGATCCAGTGTCCGAGAGACATTGTGAAACAAAGAAGGCTTGGTGACACCTCGTTACTGGACCACGAGTGGCTAAATCGGGGCGTCACTCTCAAGACATTCACAAGACTTTCGTGAGACTTTCCTGGTTCACACTCTCCCGCATCGCGAGCATCTCAATCAGGGGCTCCATCGTAATCATCTCCAATATCCTCTGTTGCCCCGTCTGTATTCATAATCCTCCCATCTCCATCCCGAGGAAGAAGAATAAGTCCATCCACGATCGTCTCGATCGTACCTGTTTCCCTTCCCCTTATTTGTGGCACCCTTCCCTTTATTCTGGCTGTCGCTCTTTCCCTTGTTACCCTTGGATGCACCTGAAAGGTCGCGATCCTGGGTCGTACTCGATTCTCTCGAAGGCGCCGGTGGAGTTGGTGGATTCCTGGAACTGGCTCGCCTCCCTGAACCTGTCCCTCTTCCGTCATCTGTGCTGCTCGCCGGTAGAGGGTTGTCCCCCAAGCTAAGAATGCTGGCGCTTGTGGCAAGATGGCTGATGAACCACGGGATACGTCTCCCCTGCTCTTCACCATATAGGCTGAAGTTCCTCAACTTTTCCAAAGTGTCAGGAAGCAACTCATGCCCAGATAGATAAATGGCAGCGTGGTCCCAGGTGTGGATCTTGCCGATGTTCCCGATGGCGTTAGCAGCGATGACCCAAGTTGCTGGGATCGACAAGATCTTTGATGGATCTTCGCCTTCTTTTAGCTTGTCGAACTTATACCCAACATGCTCGGGGAATGTATACCTCAGAAGTCGTCGGACGAAGGTTGATCGCTTCAGGTCGAAGTTGTCCTGTTGCTCGATCGAGGAGTCTGACGGTTGCCCCCCCCATCTATGTCGCACAGTGATTTTCTCAATACCTGAACCCTTCCCATAAGACTCGATCTCCTGGATGGTAATCATCCCTTCAATGCATCTTTTCGCAATGGGAAAGAGGAACTTAGAAAACATGAGGTAATCCAGATACCTGTAACGCTTGTCGAAGTATTCCTCCGTCAATGGTACGGGAGTACCATCCTCTCTAAGGGGAAAATACTTCTCCACGTCCCTCCATCGCTCTTCCTCCGGGATGTTGCGATGAAAGTATCCCCATGTATCCATTCTCCTTCCCGTTTTGACCATCTTCATGTAGTGCTCCTCGGGTGTCACAGTTCTTGGGAAGTAGAAATGTTCTGCGAACCGGAAGGTCCGTTCGAGGGTGCGCTGAAGATGACCGTCTAGCATTCTGGCGATATTCCCATCGGTGTCCATATTTTCGAGGATCTCGTCTCCGACGATCCAACTACCAGGCACGGGTGACTCAATCCTCCTGCTGTATGCGATCGATCCTCCGACCGCCGCATTCATGTTGGGATAGTACGCACCTGTTGCTTGGAAACCACGTTGGGCTGCTTCATCGCCTAGGACACTAGCAACTTCCTGGTAGTTGATGTTCACCCCTTCCTTCGCAAAACGCTCGATCTCCTCATTGGTGAACAAGAGCTCGTCGATTCGGTCCTTGGGGACTCTGTTAGGTCGGCTCTGACCCTCGGATGGGTCGCTGAAAGCGCTGCCATCCTCGATGTCGTCACCTTCCTCCGTCGCTCCGTTGACCATCTCGGTGAGCTTGGAAGCGTACTCATCATCATCCTTCTCGGCAGACTCCATGTTGGCGTCTCCCTGCTCATCCAATCCGGCCTCCTTGGCTTCGTCGACCTTGGCCTCTGCCTTCATCTTCTCTATGGCTCGACGTCGTCTGATGTCTTCCCGTTCCTGCCAGGTCGACACGGTATGGATCTCGCGGGATGAAGTAAACTCCGCATAGCATTCGCTGCATATGTTGAGTCTTGCATCTATCCAATGGACGCATTCCGGACACAGCTGTCGCTCGTAGTCCAACGGCAGATGCACCGTGATGTAGCCGTGAAGAGCCTTCCATGCTTCACCTTTGAACTCCGACTTCCTCTTGAACTCTGGGAAGTGCTGGACCAAAGAATCCACGCGACCAACTACCAAGTCGCTATCCTCGAACTTCACGGCTTCATAGGCCCTGGTGGCCAAATCTCCCCATCGAGGGTCACGGGGAAGTCGTACCCGTCCCTCCATGACTCCAGTGACGACCCTACCAGAGCATCTTCGGTCCTCCTTGCTGATCAAGATCTTCCTCCATTCCATCGTTCTCCGCTCCTCATTCCATAGTCCATACCATGCGGTGTCGATGGCCGAGAAAGGGATGGTCTGGTTCGTCACGAAGTGTCCATCTAAGTCAACCCTACCGTCATATGCTCCACGGAGCACGTTGGACCGCATCACCAACATCAATAGTCCATTCATGACGTCGTTGCCGAGGTTGATGACCCTGCTGAAGTCCCATTTGACGGTGGACTGGCCCCTAAGCTCTCCGAAAGGAGGGAACGCACTGAAGAATGTGCAACTCCTGTTCCTCCTTCTCCCCCCAGGAATGATACCGCTGTCAGCGATCCCTTTCAGTGACTTCATCGTTGTCATATGGAATGCTAAAGGGATCCTCTCCGAAAGCGTCTGGGAGATCGGGATGCTGATCTTGCTCATGTCGATGATGGCGCCTTCGTTCTCGCTCCGGGTCTCCGACCAAGCTGATGTGGCTCGAATCCTGTCGAAGGCTATCATTCCATCATAGGAGAACAAGTCCTCCTGGTCGACATGCTTTATCACCCCAGTCGATCGAAGGTATTCCACAAACCTCAAGACTTCCGGATCACCTCCCTGGTATAGGCGAGGCGAAACCTTCACTGCCATGATGTGGAATCTCGACTTCGACTGCACCTTCATCGTTTGCAAAATGCAACAACAAAGGGTATGAACACGGATCCTCTCGATGTGCTTGATCTGATCAGGATCGCGTTCACGGGCATACCGGTTCCCATCCTCCCACAGCCGGTCCTTGGAAAGGACATCCAGCCACGACACCCACATACCATCGTCACGGCGACTCCCTGTAGAATCGGCTGTCAGACTTCCTGCAGTGTGTCTAAGGAACTTAGACAGGTTCCGGCTCACGCTCTCCACCCTGCTCCTATGATCTCCATCAGTGGCACTGCTGGGGCTCCTCGTGTGTCCACTCATGAGTCTGGCAGGTGGGAGGTCATATCCTGCTTCCGCTGCTGCGTTAGTCATCAAGGCAAATGCCAACAGCTTTCCGGTGGTGGGCTTGAATAGCTCCAGGTGATAGAGACCATTCGTGAGACCAAACCTCGGGACGAGCGGACCCTCGAACCTGTTGAATCTTGGGTCGTTGGTTTTCGCGAATGCGTCAATCTCCTCCTTCAGCTCGATCGAGCTTCGCTGATAGGCACCTGGCGATATCTCATAGTCGTCCTCCACCAACTTCTGAAGCAACCACTTGTACGCGAACTTTCTGTCATAAAGTGCTGCGTACTCTCTGCCACTGCCGTCCGTGAGCATCTCGGGTCTTCGAACGTCCACTTCAATCTCGGACAACCGGATGGTATTGGTCTCCATTTCCATCATGGCTGTCTCATCGGACAAAGCTTCCCCTTGATACTCCATTTCGGGGTCGGCTGAAGCTCTTCCTTCGCTCCTGCGATGCCTCTTGGGTGGTGCTTCGCCATCTGAACCCCTCGCGCCCCGGCTATCGTCCTCGACGTAGTTCTTCTCCCCGATGACGCGCTTGAGGTTGTTCACCATTTCCCTGACGCTCACTCCCACCGTGCAATCGAGAACGGAGTGATCAGGTGATCCACAGCGATGACACGGGATGGCCAAGCTAAGCTTCATCAATACCTCCTCGAAGGACTCCACGGATTCCTTCCGCGCTGCATCCAGTCCCTCTCCTCGCTTGACACTTTCGCCATCTCCTATGTTTTCCTCATCGCCCCCGTAGTCCGGTGCCTCTTCCTCATCCACACCAACCTCGGCGACCTCGCTGTCGCTCTCGACGTTCACATGCGCACGAACCGGGTTGATCTCATCGTAGATGTTCTCGGAAGCTCCCCTGATGCATGGGTTCATCACCGGCCTTTCAAGAATCTCGAGGGTTCTGGCTGCTTGGTCCAAGTCTTCCTGGCGAATGGTTCCTGAGGTCTTCCCTTTGGTGTTCTCGAAGCCTGACCGGACGTGGTCCGCAGCCAATGAGCAAAGGATGGCTTCCTCGATCCCCATTCTTACGTTGTTCAACGGAAGGATAGGCTTGATGCAGGGGATGTGAACGAACGCTGAAAGCACCTCGAACACTCCTAGTGCCGCCTCAACGAGATCTCCGCACGCCTCAGCTGATGGGCTCGTGGACCCTGTGTAGAGGCGTACCGACTCCCTTCCGATGGCGTTCTGCAACCAGTTCGCATATGCCACATTCCCGGCGTCATAGTTCAACCGATACCTCCATGTAGAGACCTCCGCCTCAACGGATGTGTACTCCTGCATGTCCACGTAGTACCGCTTGATGTTCCCCCCTGTGATCTCCTTCAAGGCGTCTCGCTGGGGAACTCTGATTGCACCGAAATGCGACAACATCTTTCTGATCCCCCTCGTGGATCCAATGGCACTCCAAATGACCCTGAGGACAGGCAAAATGTCCGTCTTCGCCTGAGTCGGCAATGCTTTCACAAAGTCACTCTGACGTGGGTTGGTCAAGTTGAAGATGTTCACGATGATCCCAAACGCTGTCTCATACTGCCTCTTTGCGGCTAGGGCTGCCGTTGGCGACCACCCCCCATCTCCAGCAAGTGATGAGACCTTCTCGAATTCATCGATCCCTCGGCACCTGACACAAGTATCGGACATCGGGTTGACCTTCGTAAAAGCATCATCCCGGTCCAAAAGATCGCGGCACCTGGGACACACTGCCTTAGAGTGCTCCCTTTGCTTTGGGGTTCAAGAATCCATATGTCTGAGGATCGTGCTTCTGCCACTTGGGGAGCGTGGAAATGCTGGCTCTTCCATATGCTGCAGGGTTGTCCATCGTCTCAAGCCAGTCAATGTCGGCGTCGTCCACGTCGTCCATGGTGACCTCGACCTCTCCATCACTCCTCTTTAACAACTCGTCAATCTTGGCCCCATCGATCTGTTTCTTCGTCATCGCATCATTGAACACCTCTCGGAGCGATTGCATATCTGCTGGATGGTAGTACAGGCAGTGGACCATCTTCTCCCTGAGGAGATATTTCTCCATCACGGCAAAGGTCTGCAATCCTGCACCGCTTCCCTTGAATGGCTCCAGAATAGCATTTCTTGTAGAATGGTGACCATTCTGCTGATGCGTAGATCTCCTGCCAGAATTGCTTGTCGGGGGACACGATGCACCCGATGCTCCTGAACCTGCTCTTCAACTGCATCACCCATTCCGGACTAATCTCGTATGGGTTAGTCCACCCGGTCTCCCAGATTTAGAAACTCCCAGGTGTCAAGGTTCAGCCTCACCATTGTGGGACATCCCATTTCCTCCGAATGTATCTTCGACAGGATCTCGATGGCTTTGGTTGTCAGATAAGGATTCAGGCTTCCCATCTCCTGCTTCGTGTAGTTTGAGGATTGGAAGGTAGTCTCAACGGCAAATGAGCCAGAGAGCCAAAGGTGCAACGAACAGGCTCTATCGGACCCTCCGTGCTGTCGTATGGTCTCCCGTGCCTCATTAAGAGCCTCTACCAGCCTGTCTCCCGGACTGTTCTTGTGCATCTCGCCCTGGGGGATCACGATGACGTCGGTATACCTCCATCCGGCAACGTTCGTGAGGAAATAGCTTAGATCATACCGTTGTTGCACCAGTCCGTGATGACCAACGGTAATCCAGGTCCGTCACGATGATCGTCGCTCCCCCGACCCTTGCGAGTGATGCTGCGTTGTCGAGCACAGTGTTCGGGTCCGTCTCTGAAAGAGCACTGACCTGAATACATTCTGGAACCGACAGCTTCTTGAGGACATTTATCATATCTTTCCTATCGAGACGTCCCACTGAAGTGTCATCCTTCCAATAGGCGTCAGGGTCCATGGCGACCAGTAATTCGGCCCCCGAAGGAATGAATTGATAAATTCCGGAGAGTGTAGATGTCGTCCGGATGCCTTCATAAGCCTTCACCACGAGCTCGTCATTCTTGAAGACATCCTCCAGGGAACGATCCACTGATCTCCTAGATCTACCTCCTTGCCATTGTTGCATGAAATATAGCATGCGCCTCGCATAGATCGGCAAATGGCGATACCGTCCTGTCGATCGTCATCGGACCTTCAAGGTGCCATTTCACGGGGTAGCCCTGGTAAGCGTCGTATTCCACCGATATCAGGTCTGGCCCCTTATGCCTCATCTCATGCACTTGCGTCGTAGCATCCGTGGCTTTGCCCATGAACCATCTCTCCCCCGGTTTCGTCTGAGGTCGTTTGGGCATCGGCTTGGGTTCAGGGGCCGATGGCGTTGGTCTTGCCTTCGGCTCTGGGGTATTCTCCGCGCCACCCCATCTCCTGCCACCGGATGATGCACGAAGGTCTGAGTACCACTTCGGGACGTTGTTGATACCCATCTGCTCAAAACCAAGGAGAACGGGAACATCCCCCGCGCTCTTGTAGATAGGAATCTCCCTCATAGTGAACTCCTTCTTATCCTTCTCCTCCGACGCATTCAGTGATTTCTTGTACCGTGTGTAAGAGTCGGTGAGGATACCTCGGAATGCCTTGAGCCCCTCTCCACTGGGATCGGACTCCCGTGGGCCATACATGGACTGGAAGATGTCCGTCTCGAAGATGGTGTACTTCTCCACCGTCTCGATGAAGGCCCGGCAAGCTGCTCTCCGACGTTCCGTAGGTGGGTTGAATGCCTCGGCGATCACTGAATCGAAATACCTTGCGCCATGGATACAAATCCCAAGAACCTCCAGAGCATTCCTGATACCTGAAAGATCAACAGGAAGTTCATAGTCATTGTTCCCAAGCATGTTGAGGAAGTCGAACTGGTCAACGTTGGCCTTCCCCTTCCATGTTCCAGCGCTAGTGCAGTATGAAGTCCCGATTAGAAATTCCCTCAAAGCTGCCGTTCCCTGATTGACGATGTCCTTCACGTTACGCCAATCGATAGATGACTCTCTGCGAGACATGTTGTGATAGGTCCGCATGCAAAAGTGGTACTCTGCATTGCGGAGCTTTCCTACCGCTGTGTTGGCAACATTCAAGGATTGCCCACTTCGCAGTCTTGAAATGACCTGCTTGGTGGTCAAT
>CBDDGS010000002.1:0-17385 GCA_965227935.1 Cyclobacteriaceae bacterium
GATAAGCCCTATCTCTTATGACCTGATATGATATGATGTGATATGCTAGGATATGATGTGATGTCATATGATTGGATGTGATGTGACGTGTTAGGATATGATGTGATGTCGTATGATGTGATGTGATGTGATATCAGATGATGTGATGTGATATGATATTATATGATGTGATGTAGTATGATGTGATGTGATGTGCTAGGACATGATGCGATATCATATGATCTGATATGATGCGATGTCATATGATGTGCTAGCAAAGGTTGTGATATCAAATGACGTAATGCGATGTGATGTGATATCATATGATGTGATGTGCTAGGATATGACGGGATGTGATGTGATCTGATGTGCTTGGATATGATGTGATATCTTATCATGTGATGCGATATGATGTGACATGATGTGATATCATATGATGTGACTTTTATCCCCCCTTATCGGGGTCTAGGGCGGGTTCCTCATTTCATGGGTTCTGTCTTAGCGCTTCCTATATATCTCCCCCTTGTCATCTCGAAAAATCAGCTTCTCCCCTCTATAAATGAGCATGACGTATCTATATTTTCGATTTTAAGGCGATCAATAATATTTTTTTAATCTATAAATAAAATTGGGTCAAAGGCCTCCGAAAATATAAATATATTATGCCCAAGTGCATACATTCCAAATACTAGCCCCAGAAAAATAATAAAACCTACGAAATAAGAATCCATCCCAAGTAAATATAAATCCAATCTTAATTTTGTAAAGCCTCAAAAAGACCCAATAAATTATCTATTTCTTTAGCTTTACCTTTAATATATCCTTATATTCTTCGAATTCCTCAATTTAAATATCTATTACTTTTTATATAGCTAATTAAATCCCATAAGAAAATCTCTTCGATACCCATCTCAACCCATAAAAAACCCTACCAATCCATCACCGGAATCATTTTCCAGCCATCTATACCTATAACCTCCTTTACTCCCCCGAACAAACGAGGGATAAAGAATATTTATGCTCAAGAGTTTTTCCGCCTACTTTCATAAACGAAAGGTAAATAAGAAAAAAAATCATTTCTTTTCAAAATAATAGGCCTATATTTCCCCAGTGCCGCGACGAACCATTTATAAAAAAAATAATGTCCGAATTCAAAAAAGTAGGGAAAAATGCAAATTCTTCTCTATAAACGAAATATAGGAAAAATATACCAAACCAGAAGCATCAGCCCCCAAAAACCTCTATACAACAAGAGCCCTTAAGGGACCTAGGCATACCCATTATATAGTGGGATATCTTCAAGGGTATAAAAATTGTAAAAATGTAAGTTTGAAATAGTTTGAACGCCTCTTAGTATTGGAAAATTGCTGGTGAGTTCATGAAGTCATTTTTTCAAACCGGCCTATTCTGCTGGCTCTTGGCACCCGAACCCGTGCGAGTAAAGCAGCGTCGCCCGGTGAGGCTTCCAGTAGGCTGACGCTCTTAAAGACATTTAAGGACATCGTGTTGATGTGTCTGTACATGTCCCATCTCTCTCGGGCCCCTCGCTCAAGCAAAGGAATCGTCCAAGTCATCCAAGGCCATCATGGAATCCATGGCTTCCAGCGACTCCAGTGGCGTCACTGCGAAGAGCTCATCACGGATTGACACGAAATCCTCCCTCTTAAGAGCCCCTCCTGACGCAAATACATCTCTAGGACTCTAGGACCCACGAGAAGTCCATAGAAACGCCATACAACAGCGAAACTCCTTCACTCTGGTACTTCTGGAGCCAAGGTATGTCTGTATCATCCGCCATCGAGGTGAAGTGCTCTAAGAGGGCATCCTTTCAAACGAGGCATAAGTATGCATAAGTGATTCTGATACGCATTCCGACGCCTTGCAGTTGGCCCACGCCCTACGATTCTCGTCAATCTCTTTCTGGATCTCCTTTCAAGATGCTTCGCTATTTTCAACCATGAAGGGAAGCAGGCGATACAATTATAAGTCTGTCCTCGGGCGCGTTCTCGCAATCCTCCTCAAAGTCCTCTAACGGCTCCATGGTGGACAGCGGCTGCCGCGTTGCAGGATCCAGCCAGTCAGGATGCTCATCTTCGAGCATGGCCTCACGTTCTCACTCGTAAAAGGCCTATGTCTATATATATATATGTGCGAAGAGGCGATGATGAGATCACAAAATTCACAAAAATTCATGCGGCAGATGGACAGGCCTACACTCAATACACTATACATGTACATTACATAGTTTGGCTGCCTTTATGCCTGCAATCCTGAATTTTCATGAATTTTCACATCTGCTTTGCATGCCAATCCTGGAAGTTCTCCCAGTAGCGCTCTGGTCCACCAGCTTCGATTGGGGGGCGTGTCCGTGCGATTTGCCATTGGCCGCGAGCGCGGCAATGCAACAGAAATGGCTTTCGCCCCTCTTGCTTCTGCCAGCCGTTGAAGGCCGGGTACACGTGCCTTCGGCACTCGTGGGGCCGCTGGGGCCAATGGTTCTCGGACTCCAAGTTGCACTTGGTGCCGCAACCTGGGCACCTGCGTCGCCGTTACAGCTAGCTTCACGCGGAAAACGTCCTCCCACCTGGCTGGACAACCGCTGATACATTTCCAGAAGTCGCCCTTCTGCCTCGTGAGTTCCGACTCCATCCGCCGCTCCACAGTTTGCTCCGTCTGTTGCGTGTTGGATCGGTACCGCTTGAGCTCCACTGAGCAGAAGCGAACAAACTGGGCGAAGTCCTTTAAGCCCCAGTCTGCCTCACTTGGGAAGGAGGGCAGGCACGAGCAAAGCACTGAAGACAATGATTCATCAGCAAGCTGCCCGCAAGCCTCTTTGAGGACTTGGGATAACTTGTTCATGGTGAGGTCTGTCACACCTTGAGTTCCGAGTTCAAAGCTTCTAGGATTATATATAGATATCAAATGATATCAATATATACGTATATAAAAGATTATAAGAGACATTTATATACAGTATTTCCCCCCGCCTTCTAAGGTGTGATCTTCCACGAGCTCCTGTAGACGTTCCTCCGCCACTCGTAGACAGCTGCCAAAGTTGTTCTTTAGCTCTTGGCAGTACTTGTCCACCAAGCCCTGCTTGAAGCTTTCCCACTCTTTGTGGAACTCCATGAAGAGATACCTAGGACATCAAGTGATACAACTCATCTGGTCATCATGACATCACAATTGTTCCGGGAGGGTGTCGTGATTTGCGTTTGGATGGGGCCAGCACTGAATGTCCATTACCAACATCAGAACGCAAAATATAGCTTTAAACACCTAAGCAACACCTACGCACGAACTATGCTATAACCGGCTTCCACCTGCACAGGCAATAGCAAGCGCCGTGGAACCTCATCTTGGTGTAGGTGTTGCCCGGCGAGTGTGTGTGCGGGTGGGATGGCGCTAGGCTCTTGGATGCTTGGCCTGCTTCAAAATTAGATACAGTATGTACAGTATGTATCTATTGCAAATTCGCTCTTACTCTGGACTCCGAACCATTGAAAACAAAGCTGTCACGCCAGATTGCAACCGACACAGGGGAAAAGCGCGACCTGCATTAGGCACAGCAGCGTCCCTGCGAAGAACTCGGAACCGCCTACTCTGGCTCTGAGATATCCTGCAATTTCGGCAAAATGTAGGCTCGAGGCAAGAAGCATTCTTCATATTCTTCAAAAGAAATGCCACTTAAGGCCGTGTCGGCTGCCGTGTTTTGTTCGAATCTTGATGGGGGCTAAGATGCTGGTTGGGGTCGATGGCATACATCACGACGTGACGCCAGTTCCGCCGTGTAAAGGAGCGTTCAATGGCTTGTTCACACGCGCTCCCCGGATTCGTCAAGATCTTCGACATATGGGACACCACCTGCACACAAGAGAACAACTTTGCAGCTTAGCTTGCCTCCTGCGCCATCCGACCAACGGCATTGCGGAAGTGTTGATCCAAGGTGTCTACAAAGGTCCTCATAGCTCAAAAGACGTCAAGCGATTTCTGCATCACAACATTTCACAACCCAAGGGTCTTGGCCCAAACCTTGGCGCAGTGCACCTCGCGCTTACCGCTGTCCACGCGCGCCTGAATCTCCCAGAGCTTCTGCTTCTTTTTGCTCATGATCTCGTTTACGCGGTTCTGAAAGTTCTGCTGCTCGATCTGAGAACACGACACAAAACGATGTTGGCTCAAGATTTCCGCCTGGAAGCGGTAGTGGATCGTCGCCTTTGCCATTTCATAGACAAACTTCTGCACAAAGGGAGAGCCCAGGCGATGGAGCAGCTGTCTCAACTGGTCCGAGGCCTCCATCTCCGTGTTCAAACGGTTCAAGATCTTCAGAGCCGCAGCATCTGACATCTGCCCCTGCTCATCCACCTGCGCTTTATATAAGCTCTTAAGCTGCCTTTCTTGAAGCGCCTCCAAGCGCATTGTGTCCACAAGCTTCAGCCAGAGGTTATCCATCTGGGTGGATCCCTGACCTCCTGGCACCAAGGCGGCGCCAATGCCTTTCTTGGCCATGAGGAAAGATGATGCCACATCCATTTCCCTCACGTCTGAAGATAAGGTCTTCACCCCGTGGAAGATGTGTGCCTGTCAACTAAATCACCCACATCCAACATATATACAAATTGCGAAGCGACGACAGGTTGTAATGGCACGCGGTTTTCTCCTCTGCTACGCAAAGGGGTGTGCTTGAGCCAAACACGCGGGTGTGTGTGCCCCAGGTTCTCTTGGCATCCCCCACGTTTTGTGGAAGGGCCCTTTCGGAAAACGAACAACAACACGAACCAAAAGAAACCAAAACATTGGGCACCCACTTTCCCATCTGTACAAGGCTCCACACCTTTCCTTCGCTTATGGTCTTTAGATCGATGTGATCTTACCGTGCCTTAATTAAAACCTCGTCGCTTTTGAAGCGTGTCACTTGGATGCGGTGAAATCTCCAGAATCCTAACAATGTGATCCAGTGTCCGAGAGACATTGTGAAACGAAGAAGGCTTGGTGACACCTCGTTACTGGACCACAAGTGGCTAAATCGGGGCGTCACTCTCAAGACATTCACAAGACTTTCGTAAGACTTTCCTGGTTCACACTCTTCCGCATCTTGAGCTTCTCAATCAGGGGCTCCATCATAATCATCTCCAATAGCCTCTGTTGCCCCGTCTGTATTCGTAATCCTCCCATCTCCACCCCGAGGAAGAAGAATAAGTCCACCCACGATCGTCTCGATCGTACCTGCTTCCCTTCCCCTTGTTTGCAGCGCCCTTGCCTTTGGTCTGGCTGTCACTCTTTCCCTTGTTACCCTTGGATGCACCTGAAAGGTCGCGGTCCTGGGTCGTGCTCGACTCTCTCGAAGGCGCCGGTGGAGTTGGTGGGTTCCTGGAACTGGCTCGCCTCCCTGAACCTGTCCCTTTTCCGGCATCTGCGCAGCTCGCCGCTGGGGGGTGGTCCCCCAAGCTGAGAATGCTGGCGCTTGTGGCAAGATGACTGATGAACCACGGGATACGCCTCCCCTGCTCCTCACCATATAGGCTGAAGTTCCTCAACTTTTCCAAAGTGTCGGGAAGCACCTCATGCCCAGATAGATAAACAGCAGCGTGGTACCAGGTATGAATCTTGCCGATGTTCCCGATGGCGTTCGCAGCGACAACCCATGTTGCTGGGATCGACAAGATCTTCGATGGATCTTCGCCCTCCTTTAGCTTGTCGAACTTATACGCAACATGTTCGGGGAAGGTATACCTCAGAAGTCTTCTGACGAAGGATGAGCGCTTCAGGTCGAAGTTGTCCTGTTGCTCGATTGAGGAGTCAGACGGTTGGCCCCCCCATCTATGTCGCATAGTGATCTTCTCAATACCGGAGCCCTTTCCGTAAGACTCGATCTCCTCGATGGTAACCATCCCTTCGATGCACCTTTTCGCGATGGGAAAGAGGAACTTAGAATACATGAGATAGTCCAGATATCTGTAACGCTTGTCGAAGTATTCCTCCGTTAGTGGTACGGGAGTACCATCCTCTCTGAGGGGGAAGTACTTCTCCACGTCCCTCCATCGTTCTTCTTCCGGGATGTTGCGGTGGAAAAATCCCCATGTATCCATTCTCCTTCCCGTCTTGACCATCTTCATATAATGCTCCTCGGGTGTCACAGTTCTTGGGAACATGAAATGTTCTGTGAACCTGAAGGTCCGTTCGAGGATGCGATGAAGATGACCGTCTAGCATTCTGGCGATGTTCCCGTCAGTGTCCAGATTCTCGAGGACCTCGTCCCCGACGATCCAACTGCCTGGCACAGGTGACTCAATCCTCCTGCTGTACGCGGCCGATCCTCCGATCGCCGTATTCATGTTGGGATAGTACGCACCCGTCGCCTGGAAACCACGTTGGGCTGCCTCATCGCCTAGGACACTAGCAACTTTCTGGTAGTTGATGTTCACCCCCTCCTTCGCAAAACGTTCGATCTCCTCAGTGGTGAACAATAGCTCATCAATTCGGTCCTTGGGAACTCTGTTGGGTTGGCTCTGACCCTCGGATGGGTCGCTGAAAGCGCTGCCATCCTCGATGTCGTCACTTTCCTCCATCGCTCCGTTGACCATCTCGGTGAGCTTGGAAGCATACTCATCATCATCCTTCTCGGCAGACTCCATGTTGGCGTCTCCCTGTTCATCCAGTCCGGCCTCCTTGGCTTCGTCGACCTTGGCCTCTGCCTTCACCTTCTCGATTGCTCGACGTCGTCTGATGTCTTCCCGTTCCTGCCAGGTCGACACGGTGTGGATCTCGCGGGATGAAGTGAACTCCGCATAGCACTCACTGCAAATGTTGAGTCTCGCATCTATGCAGTGGACGCATTCCGGACACAACTGTCGCTCATAGTCCAACGGCAGATGCACCGTGATGTAGCCATGAAGAGCCTTCCATGCTTCACCTTTAAATTCCGACTTCCGCTTGAACTCCGGGAAGTGCTGTACTAAGGAGTCCACGCGACCAACTACCAAGTCGCTGTCCTCGAACGCCAGATCTCCCCATCGAGGGTCACGGGGAAGTCGTACCCGTCCCTCCATGACTCCAGTGACGACTCTTCCAGAACACCTTCGGTCTTCCTTACTGATCAGGATCTTCCTCCATTCCATCGATCTCCGCTCTTCATTCCATAGTCCATACCATGCTGTGTCGATGGCCGAGAAAGGGATGGTCTGGTTCGTCACGAAGTGTCCATCTAAATCAACCCTACCGTCGTATGCTCCACGAAGCACATTGGACCGCATCACCAACATCAATAATCCATTCATGACGTCGCTGCCAAGGTTGATGACTCTGCTGAAGTCCCATTTGACGGTGGACTGGCTTCTGAGCTCTCCGAAAGGAGGGAACGCGCTGAAGAATGTGCAACTCCTGTTCCTCCTTCTCCCCCCAGGAATAATACCGCTATCAGCGATCCCTTTCAGTGACTTCATCGTCGTCATGTGGAATGCTAAAGGGACCCTTTCCGAAAGCGACTGGGAGATCGGAATGCTGATCTTGCTCATGTCGATGATGGCGCCCTCATTCTCGCCTCGGGTCTCCGACCAAGCTGATGTGGCTCGAATTCTGTCGAAGGCTATCATCCCATCATAGGAGAACAAGTCCTCCTGGTCGACATGCTTTATCACCCCAGTTGATCGAAGGTACTCCACAAACCTCAAGACTTCCGGATCACCTCCCTGGTATAGGCGAGGCGAAACCTTCACTGCCATGATGTGGAATCTCGACTTCGACTGTACCTTCATTGTCTGCAAAATGCAACAACAAAGGGTATGAACACGAATCCTCTCGATGTGCTTGATCTGCTCAGGATCGCGCTCACGGGCATACCGGTTCCCATCTTCCCACAGCCGGTCCTTGGAGAGGACATCCAGCCACGACACCCACATACCGTCGTCACGACGACTCCCTGTAGAATCGGCCGTCGGACTTCCTGCAGTGTGCCTAAGGAACTTTGACAGGTTCCGGCTCACGCTCTCCACCCTGCTCCTATGATCTCCGTCAGTGGCACTGCTGGGGCTCCTCGTGTGACCACTCATGAGTCTGGCAGGTGGGAGGTCATATCCTGCTTCCGCTGCTGGGTTAGTCATCAATGCAAATGCCAACAGCTTTCCGGTGGTGGGCTTGAATAGCTCCAGGTGGTATAGGCATGTATAGGCCATTCGTGAGACCAAACCTCGGGACGAGCGGACCCTCAAACCTGTTGAATCTTGGGTCGTTGGTCTTCGCGAATGCGTCAATCTCCTCCTTCAGCTCGATCGAGTTCCGCTGATAGGCACCTGGCGATATCTCATAATCGTCCTCCACCAATTTCTGAAGCAACCACTTGTACGCGAATTTCCTGTCATAAAGTGCTGCGTACTCTCTGCCACTGCCGTCCGTGAGCATCTCGGGTCTTCGAACGTCCACTTCAATCTCGGACAACCGAATGGTGTTGGTCTCCATGACATATCTTTCCATCATGGCTGTCTCATCGGACATAGCTTCCCCTTGATACTCCATTCCAGGATCGGCTGGAGCTCTTCCTTCGCTCCTGCGATGTCTCTTGGGTGGTGCTTCACCATCTGAACCCCTCGCGCCCTGGCTGTCGTCTTCGACGTAGTTCTTCTCCCCGATGACGCGCTTGAGGTTGTTCACCATCTCCCTGACGCTCACTCCCACCGTGCAATCGAGAACGGAATGGTCAGGTGATCCACAGCGATGACACGGGATGGCCAAGCTAAGCTTCATCAACACCTCCTCGAAGGACTCCACGGATTCCTTCCGCGCTGCATCTAGTCCCTCTCCTCGCTTGACACTTTCGCCATCTCCAATGTTCTCCTCATCGCCTCCATAGTCCGGTGCCTCTTCCTCATCCACACCAACCTCGGTGAACTCGCTGTCGCTCTCGACATTCACGTGCGTACGAACCGGGTTGATCTCATCGTAGATGTTCTCGGAAGCTCCCCTGATGCATGGGTTCATCACCGGCCTCTCAAGAATCTCGAGGGTTCTGGCTGCTTGGTCCAAGTCTTCCTGGCGAATGGTTCCTGAGGTCTTCCCCTTGGTGTTCTCGAAGCCTGATCGGACGTGGTCCGCAGCCAGCGAGCAAAGAATGGCTTCCTCGATCCCCATTCTCACATTGTTCAACGGAAGGATAGGCTTGATGCAGGGGATGTGAACGAACGCTGAAAGCACCTCGAACACTCCTAATGCCGCCTCAACGAGATCTCCGCACGCCTCGGCTGATGGGCTCGTGGACCCTGTGTAGAGGCGTACCGATTCCCTTCCGATGGCGTTCTGCAACCAGTTCGCGTATGCCACATTCCCGGCGTCATAGTTCAACCGATACCTCCATGTAGAAACCTCCGCCTCAACGGACGTGTATTCCTGCATGTCCACGTAGTACCGCTTGATGTTCCCCCCCATGATCTCCTTCAAGGCGTTCCGCTGGGGTACTCTGATTGCACCGAAATGCGACAACATCTTCCTGATCCCCCTCGTGGATCCAATGGCACTCCAAATGACCCTGAGGACAGGTAATATGTCTGTCTTCGCCTGAGTCGGCAATGCTTTCACAAAGTCACTCTGGCGTGGGTTGGTCAAGTTAGAGATGTTCACGATGATCCCAAACGCTGTCTCATACTGCCTCTTCGCGGCTAGGGCTGTCGTTGGCGACCACCCCCCATCTCCAGCAAGTGATGAGACTTTCTCGAACTCGTCGATCCCTCGGCACCTGACGCAAGTGTCGGACATCGGATTGACCTTCGTAAAAGCGTCATCCCGGTCCGAAAGGTCACGGCACCTAGGACACACTGCCTTAGAGTGCTCCCTTTGCTTTGGGTTCAAGAATCCATATGTCTGAGGATCATGCTTCTGCCATTTGGGGAGTGTGGAAACGCTGGCTCTTCCGTATGCCGCAGGGTTGTCCATTGTCTCAAGCCAGTCGATGTCGGCGTCGTCCATGTCATCCATGGTGACCTCGAACTCTCCATCACTCCTCTTCAACAACTCGTCAATCTTGGCACCATCGATTTGTTTCCTGGTCATCGCATCATTGAACACCTCACGGAGCTGTTGCATGCCTGCTGGGTGGTAGTACAGGGAGTAGACCATTTTCTCCCTGAGGAGATACTTCTCCATCACAGCAAAGGGCTGTAACCCTGCACCACTCCCCTTGAACGCTCCAGAGTAGCACTTCTTATAGAATGGTGACCATTCAGCTGATGCGTAGATCTCCTGCCAAAATTGCTTGTCGGGGGACACGATGCATCCGATGCTCCTGAACCTGCTCTTCAACTGCATCACCCATTCCGGACTGATCTCGTATGGGTTAGTCACCCGGTTCCCCAGATTGAGAAACTCCCAGGTGTCAAGGTTCAGCCGCACCATTGTGGGACATCCCATTTCCTCCGAATGTATCCTCGACAGGATCTCGATGGCTTTGGTTGTTAGATACGGATTCAGGCTCCCCATCTCCTGCTTCGTGTAATTCGAAGATTGGAAGGTAGTCTCAACGGCAAATGAACCAGAGAGCCAAATGTGCAACGAACAGGTTCTGTTGGACCCTTCGTGCTGTCGGATGGCCTCCCATGCCTCATTAAGAGCCTCTACCAGCCTGTCTCCTGGACTGTTCTTATGCATCTCGCCCTGGGGGATCACGATGACGTCGGTATACCTCCATCCGGCAACATTCGTGAGGAAATAGCTTAGATCGTACCGCGTTGCACCAGTCCGCGATGACCATCGGTAGTCCAAGTCCGTCACGATGATCGTTGCTCCCCCGGCTCTTGCGAGCGATGCTGCGTTGTCGCACACAATGTTCGGGTCTGTCTCTGAAAGAGCACTGACCTGAACACAGTCTGGGACCGACAACCTCCTGAGGACATCTAACATGGTCCTCTTATCAAAACGTCCCTCTGCAGAGTCATCCTTCCAATAGGTGTCAAGATTCCGGATGCCTTCATAAGCCTTCACTACGAGCCCGTCCTTCTTGAAGACATCCTCCAGGGAGCGATCCACCGATCTCCTAGACCTACCTCCTTGCCAGTGTTGCATGAAATATAGCATGCGCCTTGCGTAGATCGCAAATGGCGAGACCGTCCTGTCGATCGTCATTGGACCTTCAAGGTGCCATTTCACGGGTAGCCCTGGTAGGCGTCGTATTCCACCGATATCAGGTCTGGCCCCTTATGCCTCATCTCATGCACTTGCGTCGTAGCATCCGTGGCTGTACCCATGAACCATCTCTCCCTCGGCTTTGGCTGAGGTCGTCTGGGCATTGGCTTGGGTTCAGGGGCCGACGGCGTTGGCCTTGCCTTCGGCTCTGGGGTACTCTCCGCGTTCCCCCACCTCCTGCCGCCGGACGATGCACGAAGGTCTGAGTACCACTTCGGGACGTTGTTGATACCCATCTGCTCAAAACCAAGGAGAACGGGAACATCCCCCGCGCTCTTGTAGATAGGAATCTCCCTCACAGTGAACTCCTTCTTATCCTTCTCCTCCGACGCATTCAGTGACTTCTTGTACCGGGTGTAAGAGTCGGTGAGGATACCTCGAAAAGCCTTGAGTCCCTCTCCGTTGGGATCGGACTCCCGTGGGCCATACATGGACTGGAAGACGTCCGTCTCGAAGATGGTGTATTTCTCCACCGTCTCGATGAAGGCCCGGCAAGCTGCTCTCCGACGTTCCGTAGGTGGGTTGAACGCCCCGGCGATCACTGAATCGAAGTATCTCGCGCCATGGATACAAATCCCAAGAACCTCCAGAGCATTCCTGATACCTGAAAGATCAACAGGAAGTTCATAGTCATTGTTCCCAAGCATGCTGAGGAAGTCGAACTGGTCAACGTTAGCCTTCCCCTTCCATGTCCCAGCGCTAGTGCAGTATGAAGCCCCGATCAGAAACTCCCTCAAAGCTGCCGTACCCTGATTGACGATGTCGTTCACATTGCGCCAATCGACGGATGAGTCTCCGCGAGACATGTTGTGATAGGTCCGCATGCAAAAATGATACTCTGCATTGCGGAGCTTTCCTACCGCTGTGTTGGCAACATTCAAGGATTGCCCACTTCGCAGTCTTGAACAAACCTGCTTGGTGGTCAACTCTTCCGGAGGAACTCCATGGTGCTCTGCCGCTGAAAGCGCGCCTTCCCATAGGTCCTCAAGCTTCTCCACAACATTGGCGTCCATGACATACTTGGTGACGGGCGTTTCAGAGATCCCCTCTGCACGCTTCTTGTCGATGTCCGCCTTAGCATTTAAAGCGAAGAATGCAGCGACTCCCCTGTTGCACTTCTGCACGATTGACTTCAGAGGCTCAATCTCTTCCTCTTCGGTCATGAACGGGCTCAACATCTCCAGCATTGCTAGTAGGTCCCACCTTGAAAGAGTGTTACTTTGCGTTTGGGCCCATCTAGCAGCGACCAAAATAGCCGCCGGTAAACCACGACTGCCCCACTCGGCCATCCAGACTAAGTCCATATATGGATCTGTGCAGACAATTCGCTTCGGTAACCGGTCGACGGCATTGGAGGTCTCCTGGATGATCTTGCTCACCGCAGGTTACACTGCCGCTAACTTCCCTTTCCATGGCAGGAAAATCCCGCCTCCGATCACTGCGCCTACGCTCATGGATACCTGAAAGGCGCCCACTCGCGCTTGGCAGTGAGAGTCTTTCGGTTCGCCTCCGCGAAGCGGGGCTCACCAGGCACTATGAGCTCTTCGGTTCCGTAGGAATCAGTGCACCTGACATGGCACGAATGGATTTGAGCCGCAGCGAGTGCATTGTGGATTGAAAGGTCATCATTCTCCAGATCACTCTCTTCATCAAGCCAATGTCCTATCCTAACGCAACAAGCTGCATTCGTGCTCTTCTTATTCCTAACACCAATGCTTTCACGAAGGCTGCCTACTCCACGATCATGCGAAGCGAACGAGTCGACAATCAGCTTCACTATTAACGGCGTGTAAAGCTGTGTGCTCTTAGTCTCCGATCCGGCACATGGTGTGTGGTCATGCGATCCATCACACTTCCGACTGAGGCCATTACCTACCCTCGTGTTCCAGGATAACATCTTCCATGGTTTCTTGATTGGCTTCCCATTCTTTCCAGCAAGACCGAACATGCATCCGTCGAGTTCATGCACCTGGCACTTCCCATCACCTACGATTGCGATGATCCTTTCGTCTTTCCAATAGTCGCAATGCCTTGGCAGCTCAAAGATGAGCGGAGAATCTCTTTTGATGCAGATGTGGTATGCCTCATGAAATTGATCCCATAATCTCCAGTAAGTCTCTTGCTTGAGTGATAACATGGTCTCAATAGTTTTACTCATGATTGAGTTGAGGCGTGACCATGGCGATCCTGCTGTACACGGCCCTGCAAACATGCATGCGTCTCTCGATGATCTTAGTGCAGCTTTCCACTTGGCGATTCCGTAAGGTGACAGAAGATCGTCATCCGCAGTAATGAGAACAGGAGTGTGTTTGCAATGCTCTTGTCGACTCATGTATCTCTCGAAGCGGTTGTCGTCTTCAGCACACATTAATACGAAAGCGTCATCATGTGTCCCTAGCTCATGGAGATCTACTTCTATCTTCATGTCTTCCCTTTCGATGTCCGTATCACCACCGGAGAGACGGAGGCGAAAGGAGCTCTTGCTTCCATTCTTCCTGTGCAAGGTGACACATACTTGTGCGAACCCTTCTGGCGCTTGGCTCGTCCCCCGGTGGAGGGGGTTGAGCGGAGGTTGCAGTGCCTGAGATCCGTGTTTCCCACTCTTGGGATTGAACACTTTGTACTCATCTTTCACTAGATAAGACACACGGATTGCTGCTTTCGAAGGGATGAATAGATCACTCAAAGGGATCGTCGACAGTCCCTGCGCATCCGAGCATATCGCAACGCATGCGTTGTGATGTCCGGCTACCTCACTTTGTTTGGCAGATCGCGTCGGCACGTTCCATTCATCACGCACCTCTATTCTCTCTCCCTTCTTCCCTAAGCTCTGCATGATCGTCACTCTCTTGTCGAGAAACAAGAACGGATTGATGGGGGTGCTGTCTGCCTCGGACGGTATGAATTTCCTGCTTCTTGGGAACTTATGGTGCCTGATCACCTTTGTGATCGTAGGTCCTTCCTCGACCGTCCATGTGTCATGGCAAAGAGCATCTTTGTTCTCGCTTTTTGTGACGGCGAAATCCCATATAATCCCGTTGTTCACGATCTTCGTAGAAGCGTCGTGCACTGGGAATAATGATCCGACCTGCCCCCCTCCCCCCCCCATGCACCAGGCGTGTCAGGGTCTGGAGCACCACACGGGCGCTCGGATCCAGACTATGAAGTGGGACAGGGGTGTGAGCGTTGCGCTGGCGGAGCAGCGGTCGCAGCGAGAAGAGGAGCGTAGGCTCGGAGGGTGACACAGGGTCACGCTGGGTATGCTGCCGGGACTCCTGAACGGAAGTCAGGGCGGGTTGCACCGGGTGAAACTGAAAGACAGCTCGTTCGATCCACCGCCCAATGACGTCACCTTCAAGAAGTGGATCGACCCGGGTTTCAACTTTACGCCACACCTTGTTCTCGAGAAACCAGGTGGTTCTCAACCATCGCTCGCCTGGAAGCCCGCTGGGCGGCCGCAGGCGATAGCGACTCGGACATTTGCACATGACGTAGGGGTCGGTCCCAGGGAGGACCTGGAGACCCTCACGACTGCTGAGTCCAGGCTGATATATTTCTGGTGGCACAATGGGCACGTCAGTGTATGGGAAAGTGGGGATCTGGGTCCCTCGCTTCTGGAACATCTGAGTCTTATCGGCTCCGGCCCTCGTGGTTTGGTGAAGTTCTAAGACCTCACGACTAGAAAGCTCCTCGGGGGGCATGATGTTGATCAACTGGCAAGCATGTCGCCACTGATGAGCACCCGAGAAGTCTTTCGTGTGGATATCCGCAGCCATTCGAGCGGTGATCTCATACGCAAGATCGATGTGATCGAGCTGAAACATCTGATGCATCCATACAATCGATATCCCATGAGAACGCTCTAGATGGCGCATTGTCGGGTTCCGACCAGTGCGCATGACACCGATCATCCCCTGGTTGTCATCATGGAAGGTGACTTTGCGACCCTGACCGAGAACGGTATCCCAAACTCGAAGAGATGGGATCCCGAGATTGCGAAGAGCATAGTCTGCCGCAACGATCTCTGCCTCAGGCGTGGAGTGTGAAACACATCCCTGCCGTTTGCTTCCTCCGGAGATGGGAAATCTCGTATGCGGTCCCTGCACATGCAGGTGCGCACCGGAAGTAGAACGTAAAGTCTGTCCACATCCCGCGAAGTCGGCGTCGGCATAGAGACCTATCTCGAGCTTAGCAGCTCCGTCACCGACCCATCCAATCATCTGATGGCCAGTAGTCCCGTTAACGTAGCACATCAGGTGATGAAGTCGCGCATCATCCCTGTCCGACCATTTCGAGACGTTGCGGGCTAGGGAATTGATGGCCCTCAAGAGGTCGAACCTGGCAATCCGTGCGGCATACAAGAGCTTCATCAAGATGCTTGCTGCATGGGGTGCCAGCTTGCCTCTCGGCATATCTTTCTCTTCGGATTGCTTCTTCCCTTTAGACGCTGGATCGGGGGCGCCACCGGATCCAGGGGAAAGCTTATATACGCTTATCCGCCTCTTTCGGGTCGAAGTCACAGGAGCACCATGGGCATTGAATGGAGTGGCCATCACTGGCCGGAGCCCTCGCGGGGTGCTCACGGGTGATCTCTGGCAACATAGGGGTCGCCACACGCCGCAAGGTCCTCTCTCCAACAATGCCTAGGTACTTCTCGACAGTCATCTTCAACAGATCAGACATGTCGTAACTCACAGTCTTCACTTTGGTTCCGTCGTGAAGTGAGGCTTCACCTTTCTTTGTCATACACCCAAGGTACAGTCCGAGCTCTGTTTCCGGCTCAATGCGGAGCTTGGATCTGAGCATATCCCATCCCTTCTTGAGGTTCTGGGTTGGCCCGGCCATTTTGAGATCATCAACGTAGATCACTAAGAGCAACTGAAGCTTCTTGTGATAATACATCCCTGGCCATTCGGGACCCACGGGATCGAACTCGAGTCCCTTCACCTCGGTGTCGCAATGCTTCTCCCACATGGTGCCCGAGTCGGGATGACCATATAGTGCTTTGCGCAGGCGACACATGGGTCTCCGTAATCCCAACTTCTTGATCCGCTTGAGGACATCATCCGGCCATGCATCTTCGGGTAACTCGACCCAACAAGCCATTCCCGTAAGGAGTGCTTGGATGTATGCTTGGATTGCTTCAGCCATTTGCACGGAATTACCAGGCAGGCAACCGAAAAAGTCTGCCCAACGTGCCGCCTCAAATGTTGCCGGAGAGTTTCCGAGATCCTGGAAGAGTGCTGCCTCAAAGTTCTGGTTCTTCACTTGGTTTCCAAGCAACACACCTCGTCCCTTGAACTTTCTCCTAGGGTCATCCTTGGGGAGCTGATGGTTCTTCTCGACACATATTCCGTGTACGCGTGCGAGCTGGGCCTCCTCGTTCTTGGCCCGATACTCACGTACAATCTCATCATACTCTACAACCCTTGAGAAGTCGAATACATCCTGATCCCACAATCCTTTCCATTCCTTCTTCATGGATGCGAGGGCCTCCGGGGAGGACAACATCTCGCTCCGACTGACTGGTCTGGAAACCATGGCATTGTAGAACTGTGTAATGATCGCCTTCTGTCTTGGGACGTCGTTGTCAACGATCCAGGGCATCCGTGGGTAATTCATTGGCTCCTCCTTCTTGGATTCATCATTGGGCTTAAACTCATAGACACATTCAGAGACGATGTCGTTCACGACACTGGCCGCAGCGGTTTGGGTCACGGCAGTCACCTTTCCATTCTTGAAATCAATGTTGTTGCCGTCGATCCATTCCGCCTTGGGCATCTCGGTCCCCCCACTCTCGATGTCCCCCCACTCATCCCAAGACGTGAGGAACTCTTCATCGCTCGGAACCGCGGTGGACACGGATGACATGGGAGTATCATCGTCACTGTCGTACCTGCTCAGAGGCCCGCGATCGCGGAGAGGAATGGATAGTGCGGCGCTCTTCTTCTCTTTGCCGCTCCCGGAGGCTTACCCATCCTCCCCTAGGTCTCCCTTATCCTTCTTCTTCCTCTTTTCCTTCTTCTTCTCTGACTTGTCCTTCTTGGCCTTCTTCTTCTCCGCCTTTCTCTTTTCACGCTCGTCGGCAGCCCTCTCAACCTCGGCTGCTTCCTCATCGAGGTGGTCATACTTGCTCTCCTCCTTCTTCTTGGCGGTCTTCTCGATGCCTTCAACGACTTTCTTCTTCACTGCCTCCTTGAAGTGTTCGGACTTGTCAGATAACTTCTTCATTCTCTCTTT
>CBDDGS010000003.1:0-5500 GCA_965227935.1 Cyclobacteriaceae bacterium
GAAGCAGTGGTTGCCGCCTCTGATAAACCCGACATGGCTTTCGAGTGGCTGTCTAAGGTGTGGGCAAAGGAATCCACAGAGGAGCAGCTTCGCGACCCGGAAGGGTTCGTTACTCTCGATGCTAAGGTTCTGTCTGCCATCACTAATGTGTTAGAAGGCGAGTTTGCCCGTCAGACCGACACCTTCAAAGAGCGAGAGGCGAACGCCGGGAGGCCTGTTCGGGGTCGACAAGTCCTATTCAGGCTTAATGATCACTTTGCTACGAATGCCTTGCATGGTTCGGTTTACGACCTTGAGGATCTACTGGCAATTACCCTTGCAAACGAGAATCTCGTTGTGTTCCTTAGCAATTGGGAAACGGTGTTATCTGGTATTCAGAAGGCACCAGACGAGACTTTCCTCGAGCCATTGTTCCACCGTCAGGTGAAGAAGTGTAAAGCACTGCAACATGATATTAATATCTACGAGAGGGCCGCTGACGGAAGTCCTGAAAAGACCTACAAATTCCTCTATGATGCAGCTAGGAACCATATCAACCGCAAACGACTTGAAAGAAACCGGGAAAGGATCGCAAAGCAAACAGCAGGGTTGCCGACAGCTCCTGCCCCGAAGCGCGTTCCCAAAGGTTTCTGCATTGCTTTCGTGCGGAATGGCTCCTGCAACAAAGGGGAATCATGTAAATACAAGCACGAGATACCCCAGCAGCGCGGTCGTAGCAACACACCCAATGGCGGAAGAGGACGCTCACCGGGAGGTCGAGCCCATAGTGGTTCCCAACCAAGAAAGCAAGAATGTAAATTCTTCAAAGTTGGAAAGTGTGACCGAGGTGATAAATGTAGGTTCGTCCACAAAAGTCAGCCAAGTGTGCCAGCTCCGTCCGGCGCAGAGTCTGGAGGAAGTAGCAGAGGCAGGAAAGATAAAAAGCAGAAAAAGAAGAAGAAGGATCGTACGAAGTCCAAGTCTAGCTCCAGAAGCTCCCGTAGTTCCCGTAGTTCCAAGTCGAGCAAGGGATCAAAGGGGTCAAAGGGCTCAGGCAAGGGTAAGAAAACCTCTCTTCCAGCTGCAGTTTGTCTTCTAGGTGCAATGTTAGCAGGTTCAGCTTCCAGTGCCGAGGGATTCGCATTCCGGGAGGATATGCTGGGCCCCGCAGATCATTGCACGCCTCTTGCCTATCCCGCGCTTTCTGCGGTCAGGTTCAATGATGTACCCGAGTACCTCAGCGTTCCCGTCAACCAGACCTCAGAAGTATTGAGTCCTGTAACAGACAAAGCGAGAGAGTATCAAAAGCATTACCCCGTTGACTATCGAGCCAAACCCTGTACGCAAGCGCTCAGAGAGTCTCAAGCTGCGGCGAAGATGCTTAGGGCGTCCATATTGCAGCTAGAGGCAGGGGTAAGGACAAAATGTAAATATGAATGTGAAACAGAGTTCGGATGTATGCATTGTATTCCTGGCAACATGACTGTTTCGTGTCCTGCCAAATGTAGAAGGGATAATTTTACTCCTACCATTGAGTGGATAGGGGACACAGGAAGCGCCCAGGACCTGATATCGGAACATGACCTCGAGGGCCACCCTTCTAGGACATCGGAAAATCCAATCAACATCATGACCGCTAACGGTCCAAGTTCCGCTGATCAGCAGATAAAGGTAAATGTACCTTCTCTAGGAATTGAAGCAGATCCGTATGTGCTACCAAGTACGCCATCAGTGTTGTCAATAGGATATCGCTGTATGGAGCAGGGATTTGACTTCATTTGGAAAGCTTGTTGCAGACCCTATTTCCGTGACAAAAAGGGAAACAAGATCTTCCTCGACGTTAGGGATAACGTTCCGTATCTCAAATCGTGGCATGAGAATATCTCAGTTCCGGCCCGTCCTGCTCCACAAGAGTCGGCGGCTGGGAAGCCTGCCCAATCGGATTCGGAGGCGCTTGCGTCTCAGCTTGCTAAGGACCATGACTTCAGCGTGGCTGCGTGCCAGAAGCTGTTGGCTTCGGTAAAGTTCAAGAAAGATACGATTCAGAGATCCGTTGTCCAGGGGAAGAAGGGCAAAAGCGAGTACATTATCCTGGGGGTTTATGCTCATGGCGGAATTCAAGGAATAACCAGGAAAAGTGATGATCATCCTAAGCTCACTGAGTACCTTTGCAGGTTCTTAAAGCACCACGGCGCCAGTGATCATTTTTCCTCCATTTGCATCAATCACGGGTCCTCTATCAAAGTTCACAAGGACATCCATAACAAGACCGATACCACCAATGTCACTATGTCTATGGGGGACTTTCAAGGTGGGGGGTTATGGATTCATGATAAGGATCTGAGAGAGGGGGATGGTCAGGCTGTCAAGAGGAAGCTTCCGGATGGGAACTTTGCGTATGGTAAGATCTTAGAAGAGAAGGGAAAGTTGATCACCTTCAACCCCAAGAGTTTTCACCGAGTTGAGCCTTGGAAAGGGGATCGATGGAGCATCACTGCATACGTGAACCGGGCCTGTCACAAGTTACAAAACGAGGAGCGGGAGCGCCTCTCCAAACTTGGTTTCGTTTTGCCAAGCAAAGCTTCCGTACCAGCTCCTCCGAAGCATGATCCAGATGATGATCTGACTCTCTTTGAGTTCGCTGAGTCTGACAAGACTACACCAAAAGCAGTCGAACCCAGGGTGAAGCCAAAGGTTAAGTTAAAGGCGGAACCCAAAAGAAAAGAAGAAAAGAAGTCCAGTGCACCCGAACCTCCAATGGAAGAACCTCTCCCTGGAGACGCTGACTATATCAGGAAGTTAATCGAAGAAGGTCGCACTGATGATGAAGGTGAAGCTCCTTCGAGTGCTAGTCGCCCCCCGGGAGGGGAGGCTGGCGTTCCAGATGAAGAGGCTAAGCCCGATCCAATTCCTCCTCCCCCTCCTGCTCCGTCAGGCGGTTCGGAGGTGAAAAGAAGTAGGAGCGTTGAAGCGCTTAAGAAAGAGGCCAAATCCGCAAAGCATCTTCTTACTCACATACCTAAGAATCCGTACTGTGAAATCTGCAAACAAGCCAAGATGTATAAGATCCCTGGATACGCAGGTGCTGGTACTACTGTTGTCGAAGCCAAGGAGTTCGGGGATCACATCACTGCAGATCATGTTGTTCTTCACAGGGATAGTAAGAGCGTGATTGAGGAAGCTAGATTGGCTTTGGTGATCAAAGACGTGGCTACATCGTTTATGTTCGCCTATCCCTCCGCATTGAAGTCTGAGGAGGAATGTCATCTAGCGCTAATCCACTTCATATCACACAAGGATTCGGTTGGCCAATTCTATAGCGACAACGCACAAGAGTTGATCAAGAGTGTCAAATCGCTCGGCTGGCGCCATGAGCTTTCAAAGGCATATGTCCACCAGTCCAATGCGATTGCAGAACGTGCCGTACGTGCCACCACCGAGGGCACGAGAACCAACCTGCTACAGGCTGGATTGTCTCACGTGTACTGGCCTCAGGCATTAGAGCATGCGTGTTCCATGTTCAATCTTGATCATCCAAATGGCCTTGAGTATACCCCCTGGTTCAAGCGCTTTGGAGCTGTGTTTCCAGGAAAGGTTTTGCCATTCGGTTGTAGGGTAGATTACTGGTTGGGTCCCAAAGCTAAAAGGGCGAAAGAAGGGCTTGATCGTTTTGCTCCCACATCTGAACCCGGCGTATTTCTAGGGTATCACTTTCAGCCAGGGATGAAATGGAAGAAGGAGATATATGTGCTGTCCCTAAAAGATTTGAACAAGCATGACTTTAATGAATGCCTTCAGCCCATTAAGGCAAGCAACTTTGCTATTCCCGATGGAGATTTTGTGTTTCCAATGAAGGACAGGTACGACAAGGTACGATCTGGCGGTGCATCGGATGCACTTGAGCTCCCTCAGGGTCAATCCCTTGAGAATCAGGATGCCCATGATCAGCCAGAGCCGGAAGGGTCTGAAGAACCTTCTCAAGAACGCAGTACACTTGTACTTGATCCAAGCTCGGGAAAGCTTGTCCCCGTTCCATCAGGTGGTAAATACTACGATGCGGGGGGCACCTTGGGTAGAAGGTATACGGGGGGTAGAGGATCTAGAAAACCCGATGATATTCCCTCTTACCTATGGGTCAACATGTCCAAGAAACAAAAGGATCAAGCGGTCCAGGACGCTGCGCGTGAAGAGGCAATGGAACAACTCCAGCGAGAAATTGATGCTGAAGCTGAAAGCAGGGAGTTGTCAGGTGGAAGCTCGAGTAGCACCAAGCCGGCCGCCGTTGCGTTTGACAAAGATTTCTGGGAAGTCAGGGAAGACAAGATCATTCGGTATCATTGTATTCCTAGAAGAGACATGTTCTCCCCTGACCTCACCGATTGCCCAGTTCCAATCTCCAAACTTTCGAATAACCGTTCCACTAAGATTGTACCAATTGGAGGTACGAACATCATCAATCATGAAGATGATTGGCACAACATCCGTAAACGAAATAAGAGATACTCTTTCAAATGGATCGGCCAAACGGTCATACCATTCACAAAGAAATCTCTTCCACCCTCTGGCGAGTGTGCCGTAACAGCTGAACCATACCCAGCTATGCCAACCGTTGTTCCCGAACCCGAAGCTGAACCCGAACATCGTGAAAAGGTCGCCAGGCACGCTCCGGTTTCTGAGGAGGAAGTCTATGAGCTTGTGGCTATGGTCGCAAGGCCGGTTAGTCACAAAGAACTCAAGAGTAATCCCAAAGCTCAGGCCTCCTTAGACGTTGAATGGGATAAACTAATGAAGAAGAAGGCATGGGATATGGGTTCGGTAAGGGAATGGAATAGCGTTTCAGATGAAGCCAAGAAAAAGGGAAAGAAAGTTCATGTGGGAAAGGTATTCGAGATTTGTGTAGAAAAAGGAAGTGAGTTGCCTGAAGGGGATCCGTTGAGAAAGTTCAAGGGTCGCACCGTATTTCAGGGTAACAATGTAAGAGATGAAAATGCCGACACCGCGCTGTTCAGCGAACTAGGTTCGAGCCCTGCCACCATGGAGGCTGGCAAAGTGCTTGATGCATATGGGCACGCGCCTGGGAACGGGTGTCAACAGGCGGATGGCAAACAAGCATATACCCAGACCACGCTAAAGGGAACCGAGACGTGGGTGCGTCTTCCTAAGGATCGCTGGCCAAAAGAATGGATTGGCAAGTACGTGGATCCTGTAGTTAGACTTCATCTTGCACTTTACGGACATCCCTGATAGTGGTGGATTCTGGGAACAACATTGCGAAAGGATGTTGAAGGAAGTAGGTTTTGAACTTGTGTTCCCTGCTGCTTGGCCATCAGTGTTCTACCATTCTGGGTTGGGACTTCTACTTGCTGTTTACGTAGATGATTTCAAAATGGCTGGCCCAGAAAAGAGTTTGAAAAAGGGTTGGGACTTGATAGGGTCGAAAATTGATATGGATACCCCTACTCCTCTGGGAAGATATTTAGGATGCGAACATCTCTCAAAGCAATCGTCCCTCGGGAGAGCT
>CBDDGS010000004.1:0-11873 GCA_965227935.1 Cyclobacteriaceae bacterium
TACGGAGAGCTTTTTGTTGTTGTAGCCTGCGGAGACGCCTCCGCAAGTTTCTGATTCGCCGCTGCAACTCTGCTTCTTGACGAGGCATGGCCGCAACAAAGACTACAGAATTTGAGCATGTATCTTTCAAGCCAAACAGTAGAGGGACCACTCAACTTGCCTTCCTGCCACTTCCAGAGGCCACATACAGACTCAAGGAATCATTGAAGGAACAACGCATGTGCACAAAGCTTCTATGTCAACACACTTGCAAGCTCTTCCTGCCTCACCAGGTTGGAGTTTCTTCGCGGCCCTCTTTGCCTGCACAGTGCTTGTTTTGACGACAGTGCTTGTTTTGACAACGACGCGAGCAAAGCATCAATCTACTGTACGAATTGCGCGCGGGTCCCACGCAATATACTTGGCGGGGTTTCCCGGCCAATTTTTGGGAAAGAGCCATTGGCTCAGATTTTCATTCGGCATGATTGCAGAAACTTTTGGCTTCTCGACCCAGCTGAACTTCTGGAGCAAAGCGGACGACAGACATTGCTGCTCACACAAAATACCCGTGCTCTCAAAGGCATGGCGCCATTGCTGCAGAGACATGGTTTCAATGACACTTGCAACAACTTTCGCCCACATCAAAATGGTAAGCCGCCCGCCAGGTGCCCCAGACTTTTCCTGTCGCCATCGCTCCTGCACAAGGCTTTTGAACCTTGCAAAATAGTGTGTGTCGCATGGTTGAAGAGAAGACGTCATTCCAGGTGGCACATAGATCAGCCGCAATCCCAAGCCATGAGCAAGAGTGAATAAGGAATCATGTAAATGACACGGAGCCAGATCAAGGACGACGCACACGTTTCGCGATGTGAGAACAGGAGCCAAATGCTCACTCAGAAGACGAAAGTACCGCTCCATCAAGCGCTGAGTGCACCAGGCCGACTTAGCTCTCCAGATGACCAATTTGGGACAAATCTCTGCAGCAGATTCTGCAAATTTTGCAGGGAAGGAACGCGAATTTCCCAAGAGGACTTGGGGTAGCAATTTCTGAACCTCTGCATCATGCGTGATTGCACATATGTAGGTTGCACGGGCCCTGCGCTCTTTCAGTTTAGACCGGTCAGCTGCACAGCTTTCTCGCAAGATTGTTCCGACAAGACCACTCCAGTGAAAAGCAAGGCTCGTCTCATCGACATTGATGACCAAAGGCTCGGGCTCATGCTCTGCCTTTTGTAAGGCGAAGTTGCACCACTGGAAGAAAGGCAGAGCCTGGGCAAAGATCAAATTGAACCCAAAAACTGCCCCCGTTTTCGGTCCCAAAAAGCGGCCCCCCTCAGTGTACCCCGAATACATTTCTAAATGGGACGGACCCCATTTTGGGGTCCAAAGAACGGACCCCAAAATGGGGTCCGCCAGTTAGCCCAATTTGGCAACCAACCAGGTGTTTTCTAAGCCGTTGCAACTTAGCGGCTAAGCCCTTTTGTCTGAAGGTCTTATTGGCTTCAATGGTACGAAACTTTGTTTCAACCCAGTCCTTGGCTTGCTGCTCTTCTAATGGCATGGGCGGAGCTGCACTGAGCTTGCCAAGTTTACAACCAAATCGCTTCCGAAACTGCGCAAAATATTTTCGCTGGCTACGAGGTGTCTGCAAAGGTCGGAGCACTTTCGCCCGGAGTGCAGCAGAGGCAATTGCTGGCACCATGTGGACAAACTGGTCAACCATCATCTTGCGAGAGGGCGCAACGCCAAAGTCAAAGTTTTGAATCCTGACCCACTCGCACAAACGAAACCCAAGTACATAGTGCAAGACCACAAGTACTCGACGCGGACTATGTTTTGCTGAAGGATCCTTCATTACTGCTACTTTGTCTTCCAAGGGTGCTCTTATGTAAGCCCATTCCACGTGGCCAATCGCATCTGGGAGAGTAAAGGGCTCCTTTGACCTGGACATGAGGAAATGGGCAGCTACATCAGCCCGGTGATCTGCATAGATGTAGGCCAGAATCGCTTCGCCGTCCTCCAAAGCTCTACGGAGAGCTTTTTGTTGTTGTAGCCTGCGGAGACGCCTCCGCAAGTTTCTGATTCGCCGCTGCAACTCTGCTTCTTGACGAGGCATGGCCGCAACAAAGACTACAGAATTTGAGCATGTATCTTTCAAGCCAAACAGTAGAAGGACCACTCAACTTGCCTTCCTGCCACTTCCAGAGGCCACATACAGATTCAAGGAATCATTGAAGGAACAACGCATGTGCACAAAGCTTCTATGTCAACACACTTGCAAGCTCTTCCTGCCTCACCAGGTTGGAGTTTCTTCGCGGCCCTCTTTGCCTGCACAGAGGAGGCCCTAACACGCGGTCCCCAAATCGTTACCAAAAAACGGACCCGCTTTTGGGCGCCGCAACTTGTTCATTTTTCTACATGTGAACAACCCCCAGAGCGCAAACCCTTACGCAACTGACCCGCCTTCGGTGGCATATTTGGCACAAAGAACAGGCCCCACTAATCAGAACAGCTGGACAAAGGCTACAAGCATGCAAACAAGCACAGTGGGAGGGACCGCCGTGTTGGGCCACAACTGCCCTTCATTTCTTTTTGTCTCGTGTGCCTTGGTCAGCTTATCGCTGTCGGTCACTGGTAAGAAGAGACGAGAAGACTAAAAGAAGACGAAGAAGATGCTGTACATCTTCTTCGGCGGTGATCCCTTCATTTCAGGCATGCAGCAAGGAACACAAAGGAACGCAAAGGAAAGGATTCTGACTACTTTTCCAAGCAGTTCAGGGCCTTTCCTTTGGATCCGCTGTGGGAGAATAGAATTATTTATTCGGACACGAAACCAAAGGAACGAAGGACGCGGCCGGACTGGAGACCACTAGATTGGATTCTAGTGGTCTCCAATCCGGCCGCGCCCTGTGGGATCCAGCAGTTCAGAACTGTCAGGGGCCTGGGCCTGCAGAACTGGGCAGGGAAATCGCGAGGCCTGAGGCCTGCAGATCGGGATCTGCAGGCCTCCGGCCTCGCCATTTCCCTGCCCCGGTCTGCAGGCCTCAGGCCTCGCGATTTCCCTGCCCCGATCTGCAGGCCTCAGGCCTCGCGATTTCCCTGCCCCGATCTGCAGGCCTCATGCCTCGCGACTTCCCTGCCCAGATCTGCACGCCGCATGCCCCTGACAACCCTGAACTCCCTGCCTGGATCCAAAAAAATAGAAGAAAAAACTCACCCGTCGCGATGTCGCCGCCCAGAACTGCAGGAAGTCTTCACACTTCAGAAGCCCCAAATGAAGGCGATGAATCATCGATGGCACCTGGAATCAATTTCAAAAAGCCTCCAAAAAAGGCAGCCTCGATTGCAAGCCAACTCAAAAGGCCTGATGACTTCCTGGCAGCAAGAACGGACCCCAAAAGGGGGGCCAGATTTGGGGTCAATTTCTGGGACCGGGACAAATGGCCTCGACAGTGCTTGTTTTGACGACAGTGCTTGTTTTGACAACGACGCGAGCAAAGCATCAATCTACTGTACGAATTGCGCGCGGGTCCCACGCAATATACTTGGCGGGGTTTCCCGGCCAATTTTTGGGAAAGAGCCATTGGCTCAGATTTTCATTCGGCATGATTGCAGAAACTTTTGGCTTCTCGACCCAGCTGAACTTCTGGAGCAAAGCGGACGACAGACATTGCTGCTCACACAAAATACCCGTGCTCTCAAAGGCATGGCGCCATTGCTGCAGAGACATGGTTTCAATGACACTTGCAACAACTTTCGCCCACATCAAAATGGTAAGCCGCCCGCCAGGTGCCCCAGACTTTTCCTGTCGCCATCGCTCCTGCACAAGGCTTTTGAACCTTGCAAAATAGTGTGTGTCGCATGGTTGAAGAGAAGACGTCATTCCAGGTGGCACATAGATCAGCCGCAATCCCAAGCCATGAGCAAGAGTGAATAAGGAATCATGTAAATGACACGGAGCCAGATCAAGGACGACGCACACGTTTCGCGATGTGAGAACAGGAGCCAAATGCTCACTCAGAAGACGAAAGTACCGCTCCATCAAGCGCTGAGTGCACCAGGCCGACTTAGCTCTCCAGATGACCAATTTGGGACAAATCTCTGCAGCAGATTCTGCAAATTTTGCAGGGAAGGAACGCGAATTTCCCAAGAGGACTTGGGGTAGCAATTTCTGAACCTCTGCATCATGCGTGATTGCACATATGTAGGTTGCACGGGCCCTGCGCTCTTTCAGTTTAGACCGGTCAGCTGCACAGCTTTCTCGCAAGATTGTTCCGACAAGACCACTCCAGTGAAAAGCAAGGCTCGTCTCATCGACATTGATGACCAAAGGCTCGGGCTCATGCTCTGCCTTTTGTAAGGCGAAGTTGCACCACTGGAAGAAAGGCAGAGCCTGGGCAAAGATCAAATTGAACCCAAAAACTGCCCCCGTTTTGGGTCCCAAAAAGCGGCCCCCCTCAGTGTACCCCGAATACATTTCTAAATAGGACGGACCCCATTTTGGGATCCAAAGAACGGACCCCAAAATGGGGTCCGCCAGTTAGCCCAATTTGGCAACCAACCAGGTGTTTTCTAAGCCGTTGCAACTTAGCGGCTAAGCCCTTTTGTCTGAAGGTCTTATTGGCTTCAATGGTACGAAACTTTGTTTCAACCCAGTCCTTGGCTTGCTGCTCTTCTAATGGCATGGGCGGAGCTGCACTGAGCTTGCCAAGTTTACAACCAAATCGCTTCCGAAACTGCGCAAAATTTTTTCGCTGGCTACGAGGTGTCTGCAAAGGTCGGAGCACTTTTGCCCGGAGTGCAGCAGAGGCAATTGCTGGCACCATGTGGACAAACTGGTCAACCATCATCTTGCGAGAGGGCGCAACGCCAAAGTCAAAGTTTTGAATCCTGACCCACTCGCACAAACGAAACCCAAGTACATAGTGCAAGACCACAAGTACTCGACGCGGACTATGTTTTGCTGAAGGATCCTTCATTACTGCTACTTTGTCTTCCAAGGGTGCTCTTATGTAAGCCCATTCCACGTGGCCAATCGCATCTGGGAGAGTAAAGGGCTCCTTTGACCTGGACATGAGGAAATGGGCAGCTACATCAGCCCGGTGATCTGCATAGATGTAGGCCAGAATGGCTTTGCCGTCCTCCAAAGCTCTACGGAGAGCTTTTTGTTGTTGTAGCCTGCGGAGACGCCTCCGCAAGTTTCTGATTCGCCGCTGCAACTCTGCTTCTTGACGAGGCATGGCCGCAACAAAGACTACAGAATTTGAGCATGTATCTTTCAAGCCAAACAGTAGAGGGACCACTCAACTTGCCTTCCTGCCACTTCCAGAGGCCACATACAGACTCAAGGAATCATTGAAGGAACAACGCATGTGCACAAAGCTTCTATGTCAACACACTTGCAAGCTCTTCCTGCCTCACCAGGTTGGAGTTTCTTCGCGGCCCTCTTTGCCTGCACAGTGCTTGTTTTGACGACAGTGCTTGTTTTGACAACGACGCGAGCAAAGCATCAATCTACTGTACGAATTGCGCGCGGGTCCCACGCAATATACTTGGCGGGGTTTCCCGGCCAATTTTTGGGAAAGAGCCATTGGCTCAGATTTTCATTCGGCATGATTGCAGAAACTTTTGGCTTCTCGACCCAGCTGAACTTCTGGAGCAAAGCGGACGACAGACATTGCTGCTCACACAAAATACCCGTGCTCTCAAAGGCATGGCGCCATTGCTGCAGAGACATGGTTTCAATGACACTTGCAACAACTTTCGCCCACATCAAAATGGTAAGCCGCCCGCCAGGTGCCCCAGACTTTTCCTGTCGCCATCGCTCCTGCACAAGGCTTTTGAACCTTGCAAAATAGTGTGTGTCGCATGGTTGAAGAGAAGACGTCATTCCAGGTGGCACATAGATCAGCCGCAATCCCAAGCCATGAGCAAGAGTGAATAAGGAATCATGTAAATGACACGGAGCCAGATCAAGGACGACGCACACGTTTCGCGATGTGAGAACAGGAGCCAAATGCTCACTCAGAAGACGAAAGTACCGCTCCATCAAGCGCTGAGTGCACCAGGCCGACTTAGCTCTCCAGATGACCAATTTGGGACAAATCTCTGCAGCAGATTCTGCAAATTTTGCAGGGAAGGAACGCGAATTTCCCAAGAGGACTTGGGGTAGCAATTTCTGAACCTCTGCATCATGCGTGATTGCACATATGTAGGTTGCACGGGCCCTGCGCTCTTTCAGTTTAGACCGGTCAGCTGCACAGCTTTCTCGCAAGATTGTTCCGACAAGACCACTCCAGTGAAAAGCAAGGCTCGTCTCATCGACATTGATGACCAAAGGCTCGGGCTCATGCTCTGCCTTTTGTAAGGCGAAGTTGCACCACTGGAAGAAAGGCAGAGCCTGGGCAAAGATCAAATTGAACCCAAAAACTGCCCCCGTTTTCGGTCCCAAAAAGCGGCCCCCCTCAGTGTACCCCGAATACATTTCTAAATGGGACGGACCCCATTTTGGGGTCCAAAGAACGGACCCCAAAATGGGGTCCGCCAGTTAGCCCAATTTGGCAACCAACCAGGTGTTTTCTAAGCCGTTGCAACTTAGCGGCTAAGCCCTTTTGTCTGAAGGTCTTATTGGCTTCAATGGTACGAAACTTTGTTTCAACCCAGTCCTTGGCTTGCTGCTCTTCTAATGGCATGGGCGGAGCTGCACTGAGCTTGCCAAGTTTACAACCAAATCGCTTCCGAAACTGCGCAAAATATTTTCGCTGGCTACGAGGTGTCTGCAAAGGTCGGAGCACTTTCGCCCGGAGTGCAGCAGAGGCAATTGCTGGCACCATGTGGACAAACTGGTCAACCATCATCTTGCGAGAGGGCGCAACGCCAAAGTCAAAGTTTTGAATCCTGACCCACTCGCACAAACGAAACCCAAGTACATAGTGCAAGACCACAAGTACTCGACGCGGACTATGTTTTGCTGAAGGATCCTTCATTACTGCTACTTTGTCTTCCAAGGGTGCTCTTATGTAAGCCCATTCCACGTGGCCAATCGCATCTGGGAGAGTAAAGGGCTCCTTTGACCTGGACATGAGGAAATGGGCAGCTACATCAGCCCGGTGATCTGCATAGATGTAGGCCAGAATCGCTTCGCCGTCCTCCAAAGCTCTACGGAGAGCTTTTTGTTGTTGTAGCCTGCGGAGACGCCTCCGCAAGTTTCTGATTCGCCGCTGCAACTCTGCTTCTTGACGAGGCATGGCCGCAACAAAGACTACAGAATTTGAGCATGTATCTTTCAAGCCAAACAGTAGAAGGACCACTCAACTTGCCTTCCTGCCACTTCCAGAGGCCACATACAGATTCAAGGAATCATTGAAGGAACAACGCATGTGCACAAAGCTTCTATGTCAACACACTTGCAAGCTCTTCCTGCCTCACCAGGTTGGAGTTTCTTCGCGGCCCTCTTTGCCTGCACAGAGGAGGCCCTAACACGCGGTCCCCAAATCGTTACCAAAAAACGGACCCGCTTTTGGGCGCCGCAACTTGTTCATTTTTCTACATGTGAACAACCCCCAGAGCGCAAACCCTTACGCAACTGACCCGCCTTCGGTGGCATATTTGGCACAAAGAACAGGCCCCACTAATCAGAACAGCTGGACAAAGGCTACAAGCATGCAAACAAGCACAGTGGGAGGGACCGCCGTGTTGGGCCACAACTGCCCTTCATTTCTTTTTGTCTCGTGTGCCTTGGTCAGCTTATCGCTGTCGGTCACTGGTAAGAAGAGACGAGAAGACTAAAAGAAGACGAAGAAGATGCTGTACATCTTCTTCGGCGGTGATCCCTTCATTTCAGGCATGCAGCAAGGAACACAAAGGAACGCAAAGGAAAGGATTCTGACTACTTTTCCAAGCAGTTCAGGGCCTTTCCTTTGGATCCGCTGTGGGAGAATAGAATTATTTATTCGGACACGAAACCAAAGGAACGAAGGACGCGGCCGGACTGGAGACCACTAGATTGGATTCTAGTGGTCTCCAATCCGGCCGCGCCCTGTGGGATCCAGCAGTTCAGAACTGTCAGGGGCCTGGGCCTGCAGAACTGGGCAGGGAAATCGCGAGGCCTGAGGCCTGCAGATCGGGATCTGCAGGCCTCCGGCCTCGCCATTTCCCTGCCCCGGTCTGCAGGCCTCAGGCCTCGCGATTTCCCTGCCCCGATCTGCAGGCCTCAGGCCTCGCGATTTCCCTGCCCCGATCTGCAGGCCTCATGCCTCGCGACTTCCCTGCCCAGATCTGCACGCCGCATGCCCCTGACAACCCTGAACTCCCTGCCTGGATCCAAAAAAATAGAAGAAAAAACTCACCCGTCGCGATGTCGCCGCCCAGAACTGCAGGAAGTCTTCACACTTCAGAAGCCCCAAATGAAGGCGATGAATCATCGATGGCACCTGGAATCAATTTCAAAAAGCCTCCAAAAAAGGCAGCCTCGATTGCAAGCCAACTCAAAAGGCCTGATGACTTCCTGGCAGCAAGAACGGACCCCAAAAGGGGGGCCAGATTTGGGGTCAATTTCTGGGACCGGGACAAATGGCCTCGACAGTGCTTGTTTTGACGACAGTGCTTGTTTTGACAACGACGCGAGCAAAGCATCAATCTACTGTACGAATTGCGCGCGGGTCCCACGCAATATACTTGGCGGGGTTTCCCGGCCAATTTTTGGGAAAGAGCCATTGGCTCAGATTTTCATTCGGCATGATTGCAGAAACTTTTGGCTTCTCGACCCAGCTGAACTTCTGGAGCAAAGCGGACGACAGACATTGCTGCTCACACAAAATACCCGTGCTCTCAAAGGCATGGCGCCATTGCTGCAGAGACATGGTTTCAATGACACTTGCAACAACTTTCGCCCACATCAAAATGGTAAGCCGCCCGCCAGGTGCCCCAGACTTTTCCTGTCGCCATCGCTCCTGCACAAGGCTTTTGAACCTTGCAAAATAGTGTGTGTCGCATGGTTGAAGAGAAGACGTCATTCCAGGTGGCACATAGATCAGCCGCAATCCCAAGCCATGAGCAAGAGTGAATAAGGAATCATGTAAATGACACGGAGCCAGATCAAGGACGACGCACACGTTTCGCGATGTGAGAACAGGAGCCAAATGCTCACTCAGAAGACGAAAGTACCGCTCCATCAAGCGCTGAGTGCACCAGGCCGACTTAGCTCTCCAGATGACCAATTTGGGACAAATCTCTGCAGCAGATTCTGCAAATTTTGCAGGGAAGGAACGCGAATTTCCCAAGAGGACTTGGGGTAGCAATTTCTGAACCTCTGCATCATGCGTGATTGCACATATGTAGGTTGCACGGGCCCTGCGCTCTTTCAGTTTAGACCGGTCAGCTGCACAGCTTTCTCGCAAGATTGTTCCGACAAGACCACTCCAGTGAAAAGCAAGGCTCGTCTCATCGACATTGATGACCAAAGGCTCGGGCTCATGCTCTGCCTTTTGTAAGGCGAAGTTGCACCACTGGAAGAAAGGCAGAGCCTGGGCAAAGATCAAATTGAACCCAAAAACTGCCCCCGTTTTGGGTCCCAAAAAGCGGCCCCCCTCAGTGTACCCCGAATACATTTCTAAATAGGACGGACCCCATTTTGGGATCCAAAGAACGGACCCCAAAATGGGGTCCGCCAGTTAGCCCAATTTGGCAACCAACCAGGTGTTTTCTAAGCCGTTGCAACTTAGCGGCTAAGCCCTTTTGTCTGAAGGTCTTATTGGCTTCAATGGTACGAAACTTTGTTTCAACCCAGTCCTTGGCTTGCTGCTCTTCTAATGGCATGGGCGGAGCTGCACTGAGCTTGCCAAGTTTACAACCAAATCGCTTCCGAAACTGCGCAAAATTTTTTCGCTGGCTACGAGGTGTCTGCAAAGGTCGGAGCACTTTTGCCCGGAGTGCAGCAGAGGCAATTGCTGGCACCATGTGGACAAACTGGTCAACCATCATCTTGCGAGAGGGCGCAACGCCAAAGTCAAAGTTTTGAATCCTGACCCACTCGCACAAACGAAACCCAAGTACATAGTGCAAGACCACAAGTACTCGACGCGGACTATGTTTTGCTGAAGGATCCTTCATTACTGCTACTTTGTCTTCCAAGGGTGCTCTTATGTAAGCCCATTCCACGTGGCCAATCGCATCTGGGAGAGTAAAGGGCTCCTTTGACCTGGACATGAGGAAATGGGCAGCTACATCAGCCCGGTGATCTGCATAGATGTAGGCCAGAATGGCTTTGCCGTCCTCCAAAGCTCTACGGAGAGCTTTTTGTTGTTGTAGCCTGCGGAGACGCCTCCGCAAGTTTCTGATTCGCCGCTGCAACTCTGCTTCTTGACGAGGCATGGCCGCAACAAAGACTACAGAATTTGAGCATGTATCTTTCAAGCCAAACAGTAGAGGGACCACTCAACTTGCCTTCCTGCCACTTCCAGAGGCCACATACAGACTCAAGGAATCATTGAAGGAACAACGCATGTGCACAAAGCTTCTATGTCAACACACTTGCAAGCTCTTCCTGCCTCACCAGGTTGGAGTTTCTTCGCGGCCCTCTTTGCCTGCACAGTGCTTGTTTTGACGACAGTGCTTGTTTTGACAACGACGCGAGCAAAGCATCAATCTACTGTACGAATTGCGCGCGGGTCCCACGCAATATACTTGGCGGGGTTTCCCGGCCAATTTTTGGGAAAGAGCCATTGGCTCAGATTTTCATTCGGCATGATTGCAGAAACTTTTGGCTTCTCGACCCAGCTGAACTTCTGGAGCAAAGCGGACGACAGACATTGCTGCTCACACAAAATACCCGTGCTCTCAAAGGCATGGCGCCATTGCTGCAGAGACATGGTTTCAATGACACTTGCAACAACTTTCGCCCACATCAAAATGGTAAGCCGCCCGCCAGGTGCCCCAGACTTTTCCTGTCGCCATCGCTCCTGCACAAGGCTTTTGAACCTTGCAAAATAGTGTGTGTCGCATGGTTGAAGAGAAGACGTCATTCCAGGTGGCACATAGATCAGCCGCAATCCCAAGCCATGAGCAAGAGTGAATAAGGAATCATGTAAATGACACGGAGCCAGATCAAGGACGACGCACACGTTTCGCGATGTGAGAACAGGAGCCAAATGCTCACTCAGAAGACGAAAGTACCGCTCCATCAAGCGCTGAGTGCACCAGGCCGACTTAGCTCTCCAGATGACCAATTTGGGACAAATCTCTGCAGCAGATTCTGCAAATTTTGCAGGGAAGGAACGCGAATTTCCCAAGAGGACTTGGGGTAGCAATTTCTGAACCTCTGCATCATGCGTGATTGCACATATGTAGGTTGCACGGGCCCTGCGCTCTTTCAGTTTAGACCGGTCAGCTGCACAGCTTTCTCGCAAGATTGTTCCGACAAGACCACTCCAGTGAAAAGCAAGGCTCGTCTCATCGACATTGATGACCAAAGGCTCGGGCTCATGCTCTGCCTTTTGTAAGGCGAAGTTGCACCACTGGAAGAAAGGCAGAGCCTGGGCAAAGATCAAATTGAACCCAAAAACTGCCCCCGTTTTCGGTCCCAAAAAGCGGCCCCCCTCAGTGTACCCCGAATACATTTCTAAATGGGACGGACCCCATTTTGGGGTCCAAAGAACGGACCCCAAAATGGGGTCCGCCAGTTAGCCCAATTTGGCAACCAACCAGGTGTTTTCTAAGCCGTTGCAACTTAGCGGCTAAGCCCTTTTGTCTGAAGGTCTTATTGGCTTCAATGGTACGAAACTTTGTTTCAACCCAGTCCTTGGCTTGCTGCTCTTCTAATGGCATGGGCGGAGCTGCACTGAGCTTGCCAAGTTTACAACCAAATCGCTTCCGAAACTGCGCAAAATATTTTCGCT
>CBDDGS010000005.1:0-5454 GCA_965227935.1 Cyclobacteriaceae bacterium
GCCACTGAATTGGAGGAAGACTCTCATCTCCTTCATTGTCGACGAGCTGAAATACAAGCAAAGCACGTTGGACCCTTGCACGTTTTTGCTGCATTCTGCAGAAGGGCTACACGGCGTCATTGCCGTGGAAGTAGATGATTTGCTGATGTTTGGTGATGAACTACATGCAGCCCGAGTACAGCAACTCCAAGAACGTTTTACTTTTGGAAAACTTGAAGAGCTGGACGAAAGAGGGGTGAGCTTTAATGGCCGACGACTTCGACGTTGTGGAGACGAAGTGCGCATCGACATGAAGGCCTTCATTGAAGAGCGTTTGCAGCCTGTGCCTATCAGTGCCGAACGGATGAAGCAGAGGCTTGAGGACATCACCGAGGAGGAGCGTTCGGCTGTCCGAAGCACCTGTGGTGCACTGAATTGGGCGGGCCGTGAAGGACGCCCTGATGCAGCGTCATCGGCATCAATGTTCAGCTCGCAGATGCTGTCCATGAAGGTGTCGGACATCATTGAGTTGAACAAGGTGGTGAAGCTGTTGAAGGAGGACTCGGAACTTTGCCTACGCATTCAGCCCATCGACGAAAAGGACATGCGATGGGGAGTGTTCTGCGACGCTTCATGGGCAAATGCTCGCAATGGGAAGACTCAAGCGGGCCACATGCTTGTGACCTTCCACAAGGACATGCTGAAGGGGGATGCCGCGACTATGAATCTTCTTCATTGGAAGAGTGGCAAGCTTCAGCGTACGGTGAACAGCACTTTGGCAGCCGAAACTCAGTCACTGGCTCGAGGGGTTGGTGATTTACTTTGGATGATCGTCATGTATTTGGAGATCACAAACCCTGACTTTCAGCTTCGAGACTGGAGGCGCTTCGTCAACCAGCAGGGCTACACGGCGTTCACCAAGTATGGCAACGATGAGCAGCTTACTCAAGCAGTTGCTGTAGTGGACGCGAAATCTTTGTACGATCTGCTACTGAACGAAACTACTGGCGGTGGTGATCGAAGAAACGCCCTGGACGTGCAGCTTCTGAGAGAGGAACTGAAAGAATTGGGCGGCAAGGTCCGCTGGATTGAGCATTTGGCTATGCCAGCTGATTGCCTGACCAAGAAGCATGGTCGAGGTAGTGCCCTACTGTCTTTACTGCGAGACGGCCGCTTTGGGATTACCGAAGAGTCGAAGACTTTGCAATCCCGTCTCAAAGTGCGTGAGGAAGTGGGTTACAACAGAAGGTGATTTGACCAACAACACTTTCTTAGGAGCTGTGAAATCAGCTTGTACTATACAGCAGTTGGTCAATCACGCATGTGCAGTGGATGTGCATGAAAGAGCATGCGCCGATTTCTGACAGCCATTGTGGCTAATTGCCCCCGGTTCGGCCGGGCCTCGCTTGCCTGTGAAAAGGCCCGTCTGCCACTGTCCAGTCGACAACTTATGACTATCGTTCTTCTCACTGGTTTTGACGGACAAACTTGAGGTACTTTGAACACTTGGCATTGTGGAAATGACGGTCATTGCAACCCCAGATGTGTAAGTTGTATTTCGGTAAAATGTCCAGTACTGTACCCTCCCAAGTGAAGAAGTCAGCCGGAATCGAACTCAATCAATCCAATCAATCCAAGTGCTTGTTGATCCAATTTGGATTGATTGGAGGTTTGTCCCATGCGGCTCGGCCACCCAGCAGGAGCCCCAACCTGGGTCACTTCTCCCAACTACCTCACCGAGACCAAGGCGTTGGGAAGTCAACGCTATGATTTTGTGAACATCAGCAGGTAGATCCAACGCCTTGGAGATCCAAGTTTGGTGATGTCATTTGCTTGATCTATGGAGGCGCATTATGGATTTTCAGGACATTGTGCAGTTGACGGGCCATGAAGATTAAACCAACCATGTGGCATGCTAGCCATGCCACAGAGAATAGGACTAAGAGATACGTTGGGATAAGATCTGCAAAATGATGTGTTTCAGACGATAAAAAGGATCGATGAAAAGGATCGCTGGCGAGAACATCCATGATCTGACAATGGAACCTGAGCAGGTGGAGATCGAAGAACCAGAGCCTGAAGATGGAGGCCTCCGAGAGTGCTTGGATTGCTCCACTACAGCTGAATTTGTTTTGTCAGTGGATCAATTCTTGTTTTCTGTGAAGCGGAAAACACGAGAGAGAGAGAGTCATTCCCAGAAACAAGAGAATATGTCATAAATATGTCATGTGTACTGAAGTTTATTGCGTCACCTGAGAAGATTCCACTGGGTTGGAGGGATGAGGTTGGCAACGCCACATCTTTCGAGGGGCAACCGTTTTTTCACCACCAAAATTGGGTCAGCCGATGCATATCAAACGTTAGAAACAAACATACGCCCGCGGCCAATATTGCACAGGATGCTAAATGTGAACTGTAAACCAAGTGGTTGGTGTTTTGAGCCGTTTGTCATGATTCAACACACATTACCGAAATGAAAGAACAACCTGCTATGTTTCGAAAGGCATGCAAACAAAACTCATAATATGCATACCGGCTCAACAGCCCTTCAGACATGAAAGCAGGTCAAAAGATGTTGAAGTTTTGATATTGCTCATCCATGGGTGATTCAGAGGGTTATGAGAAACGGATGAGGGACCTGCAGAATGCTTTCACAAAGCCACCCATGGTAAGGTGGGTTGTGTGTGCAGGTCGTCGGGCTTCAAACCGTCCCACAGTTCAACGGTTACCAATGTGCCAACAGCAACGCTTAAATCTACCAGTGGTATGGAGAATCGCCCACGGCTTCCCAAAGTTTCTCCAAAAAAACTCTGGCGATTTTCCGTTTCCAGGTTCACCGGTAGATTTCCTCGTACCGAGTCATTGGGTGTGCAGTGCAGGTCAGGAGGCCAGCCTGACACTTGTCTGAAGGTTTCCAGGAGCCGCGTGAAATCATGGGGAAACCATTGGTTTTGGGCACAAAGCTGCAGATGGTTCGGGTGTTTCAATTTGTGACGGACATGTTGCGGGCTGTTTCATTCATAATTGCGATCTCAGGCTAGCGATCCTCCGTCACATTGGCTGTTTTACTTGTGCCGCCTGTCAAATAGGGGAATGCTGGATGATCTTCCTGCTGTTTCGTTTGTTCGGTTTGATGCTCCACAGGTGTGCTAGGCCCAAGTAGTATTGCATTGATGCACAGTTCTTGTTTTTTCCATTGAAGCATTGCAGGTTTCAATGTGAAGTTTCAGGGCAAAGGCAACTGTTTACTACGTTTTAGATGTGTTGGTTATGACAGGAACCAGGTGACACCACGGGCTCCGCGAGCGGGCTGAGGAATACGGAAAAGACTGCCGATTGTCAGCACGGGTCCCGAAGCCATGCTAGTGCCTACCAGTCGAGCAACAGCATGGAATTGTCAACTCATCAACAGCCATGGATGTCATGATTGTGGGGACCTGATCAGATGATCAGAAGTTACCACCGGGCACCACCGCTCAGGACTTTCTGTGAGATCTTGCACTCAGGCCATTGAGCAAGACCTCTGAGATGATGCGCAGTCAACCAACTCAGAAGCCCGTCCGCTCCGAAACCCTCAGCCTTTGTGGATGGCTGTCCTTGTGGTGATTTAGATTGCAATCCATCCTTTGACATGTCCCGATGACAGTCGGGCCTGAGCTTGATGCCAGGAAAATACGGGTATACCGTCCGTTTGTGACCTTTAGCCATGCAGTTGTGAATTGAACAGAACATAACATATGCACTTTTACATATGAACATAATGTGAAGCATCGTTTGATCGTTTGTACAATGCCAGCACTCTTGGCACGATGCAGCTGCCGTCTCTTTACTGTATCCCAGCATGAGATGTGTGAATTTGGTTTCAAGTGACACATGATTTGCCTGTTGGAGTCTGAAAAATGCATTTGTCCAGCTTACATCATATCTCTGGGTTCTCCTGTGAATTTGCCAGATTTATGTCCTTTTATCATTGTACTATGTGACTGTAAATTCCTAGCAAGTGACTGAAAAGCTGGTAAGCCACTACAGGTGTGCGCCGAACACACGGAGGCCAACCAGGATATGTCCCAATTTGGCAACGCACAATGTTTGAGGGGGTGGTCACAACTATACCAGGCTCACCATCGAGGTAGGTAATCATGACCACCATTTTTTGGCACCAGCATTTCGGGTCGCAATTGTGACCAGAATGGTCGAGAATGTTGAAACAAGAATTTTCCCATCCAACTTCTGAAAGACTTAGATGCTGCATGACTCCAACATGTTATGCCATCATTTGTCATGAAATACAATTGCCAACCATCATTGCCAACCAACACAAACCATTCTTAGTAACCATCATTAACCAGCATTTGCCATCATTTTTCAAGGGTCATTCACCATCCATGAAGCATCATTTACCACTTTTTGGCCTTGCTGCCCCATGCTGCAACAGAAATGTCGAAACGCGCCACCATTCAAGGCCTTGCCGAGAAGTTGGAAAGCGACAAGCAACTCTGCAGTTGGGGCACTGAACGTTTGGTGATGTGGTGATGTGGGAAATTTCAACTCTGAAAGTGACGTATGCATCAAAAATGAGTCAAGTATGAGTCTAGATTTGTTTATAAACATTCAGAATTCATATGCACATTTGCTGGAGATTTGCAATAATCATACCCAAAGGGTCTACTCGAGTTCTACCAATTGCGCCAGTGGTCTGAAATCAGGACCCGGAAATTCGGAGACACTGCCTAGGTTACTGAGAAACCTCAAATTTGCAGGTACCAGATGGTGGAAAAAACCTATGCAGCCACTCAGCAACAGCAGCACAACAGCAGCAACAACAGCAGCGCAACCAGCCAAGGGTGGACCCTGCTTTAGTTTATAAAAAAACAACACAAAACTGCATATCTGGACTGGCACGCTGCAGCGATTTAGATTTTTGCACTACTGTGGCAAACTGCAGCAAGATCAAAGACGTGATTCTGAGAGCCTCACGGTTTTACTACCAAGGCTGTGCGTACCATCAGCCATATGACCTCCTTTTACCAACTCCTTGAGTGGCAGTGTCCCTCAATCGTTTCCGGGCCTTTGGGTAGTCCCAGCTGACAAGAGATGGACCACAGGCATGTGACCAATCGAGAAGGGGCAGCCATCAACGCTATACACCTGCCATTGGGGGTGACATGTCAGCTGTTAGCCAGCTCCAAAATACACGATTCATTTGCCAAGAAAACCGATGCAGCTTGCTGACTGTAGTTTGTTGATCTTTCTGAAGTAGTGTTTTTGTTTGCAGTTTATCCGATTGGTCCCGTCAGGAATCGACTTGGTTTGGCTGCGGCCATCTCTATGAGCATGGTGTGCAACGGTTCCAATCCTGTTGTTCAGTGATCTCCCATTGGCAGAAGGCTCCTAGCAAAACACCGCTTTGGCTGCGGGTCTTTTTGGCATCAGCAAATTGCTCAGCTTGGAACTGACCTGTGACCAACGCGACTT
>CBDDGS010000006.1:0-8743 GCA_965227935.1 Cyclobacteriaceae bacterium
TATCCCGAACGAAGGGGGCGGATATGGGAACTCCTGCAACTGCAAAGAGGCTCATTGCGATAGTCATGCACCGGGGTCTTGCAAAAATCTCCATTTTGGCGATATGAGTGGCCTCGATATCTTGCGTGGCAGTTTCAAAACGAATCAATCAAAGTCGCTGGTGCTAAAAAGGCCCGTGGGACACCCGGTTGGTCCTTCGGGTGGTTCAGCATGATGGAAGTTTACTCCTATGAAGATGCAGACTTGATAATCAAGAAACTCTACGCCCAAAGTGTGCATGGACGTTACCGGCTCGAACGACGGGATGGGACCAACCATCAGATCTCTCGTGCTCAAGTCCTTCAGAGTTTGGAAAAGTATCGTGGAGGGAGTGGATTCCATACACTAGAAGACGTTTGGATTCGTCTCGATGGCCGCTTTCTTCGCGGCATGACGGCAAGTATTGAACATGATTCGCCAGCTTCGTGGCGATTGATTCTAAGCTTCTACCCTTCAAGGGCGCTCAAGTACCGATTGAGACAGGCCGCGTTTGGCGGCGGTGATGGTAGCCGGGTATCGTTTGCAGTTGATCGCTTTCGAGATGTCTTTCGTCCATCTCATTGGCGTGTTGACTCCCCGTTTGAGCGACCAGAGGGCCAAATAATTACCGATCTGCTGAAACAGGCCGCAGTGGAAGCATATTCATTCGTTGCGAGCGAAATTCCCGGTTTATTTAGCAGCAGACATCGATGGCTTCCTCGTCTCGAGGTGTTCTCCGTCCCTGAGCCAGCCCGGACTCGTCCACTAAACGACCTTGAAAAAAAGGATCCGTCCGTTAAACCCAACATGGGGCATGTAGCTAAGATACCTCAGCAAGTAGTCCCAGAAGAGCGCATGGCACACGATATGTACATCGCTGCTGATATGCACTCGGTTTTGTTTCGCAGTAAGCCGACGGAAACGCGTGCCTTGCCTAGGATCGGAAGACTATTCGTGAAACCCGGCACTGTCGTACATGCAAGTTCAATTCTGTGGGCGTCGACGTTACCGTGCTACATCTATTCGATTCAACGTGAGCTATGGGGTGTCGAGAAGCGTATGCTTCATCTCCTGGGCAAACGAAAACGTGACCCGTCACGTTACCGATGGATCACCAAACAAGAGGACCAACTCCAGGAAATTTTCGGTACATTTCGTGTTATTAAACAGGACTCTGAACACGCACGATCGATCCTGCGGCACACCATACCAGATATGAAGTTCGGCGCTCCAGTGAATTCGGCAAACGGACCCTACTGGAAGATCTATCGACTTCAAGACGATGTCCTTTCCGTCTTGGACAGTTTTTCTGAAAAGGTCGGTAACTATGTTTCGACGCTTCAGGAGGAGATTACCTGGCTGACTTCAAGAGCAGTGTCCAAGTCGAGTCGAGCGTTGCAGATAAGTATAGTCATTTTGACTATTGTCACAATCGCAATCAGCATTTACTCCGTCATATCGACAAGTGCTAGCTAATCGGGAATCTAACAACGGCTTCGAGCAGTCTGTTGCTTCTGTCACGGTTCTTGCTTTGGGCAAGAACCGCGCCAGTCCCTCCGCTACGCTTCGGGTCGCAGCCAGCAGCTCAAGCCAACGTTATGCGCCAATCGAAACGTGTTCCATCATTCGCGTACGGAGATTCAAATGGTATACTTCGTGTCGGGATGAGATCATTATCGTTTGAGATTAAAAATCAAATCGTCCAGGTATTCGGAACTGCCTTTCACTACAAAGACCCGATGGAGTCTTTCTTGAGGAGTGCGGGCGTTGGTCCGGAACTATCTGGAAGACACAAAGACAAACCGAAATTTGTATGGGCCAGAAACCTGCTTTCCGATCTAGAAATCGTCGAGAACGGATACGATATTCAACGACGAATCCTCACAGAGCTCTGCAAACTTCGGAAACTACCTGACAACGATGTTCCAAACCCGGACGCTGGCTTGAATAGCCTTCGGATTCTGAAACAGATGGCCGTTGAACATGATCTCTTCGTTGAAGAGGAAAAGAAAAAGACAAAGAATAGAAATCAAGAGGCAGAAGAACGAGCAAGAATTGTTCGAGACAGGGCAACGCGCCTCGAAGAACTAAGAAACACGTTTAGTTCCGCGATGACGAATCCCAATCGACAAGAAGCCGGATATACATTGGAAGATATTCTGCAAAAACTGTTCCCTCTTTTTGAAATCGATTTTCGAAAGTCATATCGGACTCCAACCCAGCAGATTGACGGTTTTTTTCGTTTGGAAGGGTTTCATTATTTAGTAGAAGCTAAATGGCGATCCGATCAGCCAAATGAACAAGAAATTGCGGGATTCAGACAAAAAGTACTGACGAAACTCGACGCAACCAGAGGAGTCTACGTTTCCATTAATGGTTTTCGACCGGAGGTAGTTAATCAATTCAAGAGTGACCGATTTTCAATCCTCTTTATGGACGGGGAAGATCTGATTCACGTCCTCGAAGGACGCGTGGACCTTCGGGAACTTCTTGAAAAGAAAATTGAAAAAGCTGCTCAAGAAGGCGATGTCTTCTTCCCCGCCCGAAACATGCAGTAGCCGAGATCGGCGCACAACAATTCGGTGGACCTGTCGTGGCTATTGTCCTGGCCGTTGCTAATCGGCTTCGCCGGCAACGGCCACGCCAATCACGCCACGCAGGTCACCTCTGCGTTATGTACCCTCGGGCAACTCCGGCCTAAAATGCTGCGAGGAGGAACTCGTTCGATGAACCGGAAACTCTATCAGATCTCTCTCTACGGAGTGTTGGTGGTCAGTCTATTATTCCTCCTTGCGAGCTTGATCCTGTACTTCGTTGTACTGTTGAATCCAGCGTACTTCAGTTTTTCGGGGCAGATTAACGTTGGACTAGCATCCCAGTTCGGCGATTTCTTCGGGGGGTTAATCGGGACTACGGCGGGCATCGTCGGTTCACTGCTAGTGGTTGTCGTATTTCTAGTACAAAACCGACAGGCGCAGATAAGGCAGTTGGAGAGCATCTTTTTCAAGCTTGTCGACTGTCATCGCGACAATGTCCGAAGCCTATCGATCTCGGACTATCGAAAGCGGTATCGCGATAGGGTGTCCGGGCGGCGCGCGTTTGTGGTTTTCAAACTGCAAATCTTCGACTGCCTTGATGTTGTAGAGGACATCAACAAGGGATATTCTGAAACCCTCTCGAAACCTGAGATCATGGACGTGGCATACATGATCTTTTACTACGGAATCCCTAGCCGTCCCCGACAATCTGATCAGTGGGACACTTTCACCAAGGATCTTTATACCAGGTACGAAGGGAAGATTCCGGGAATCTACGATGCAATAGTCAGCAAAGTGAGGGCAAAAAACAAATCGAAAAGCATGAACGTTGGTCGAACTAATCAGACTTCGCTCAGCGCGTATTTTCGGAACTTCTCCAATGCGATTCGGATAATTCACGAAAGCAACCTTCTGTCCAGAACGCAAAAGTACAACTACGTGAAACTCTTGAGGTCGCAGCTTTCGAACTCGGAGCAGCTTGTGTTGTATTTCAATGTGATGTCGAGGTTCGGCAAGGACTGGAATGACAACAACTGGCTTACGGAGTATTCCCTTATCAAGAATCTCCCAAGCAACTATGTCTCGGAAGAATACGACTTTCGGAAATACTACAAACTCAGATACGAGGATGAAGACTATAGCTGAGTGTACATAACATGGTCGCTCGACATGACCGTTTCTTTGTCACGTTAATTGCTTTTAAGGTAACAATTTATAAAATAGTTGAAATCTTTTAACTCGCAATTGACGCGCCAAGCCTTCGCTTCGCTCAGGCACGAAGCCGGCACGTCAGCTCCACGTTATGGAGCAGGCAGAGACTAGGTCGTCGCGATGATGGCGATTTCCTCAAGGTCTTGGAGCCATTGAAACATGGCGGTTGTTGATGTTCCGGATACTTCGCGGTACGCAATCTCGTACGGGTGACCAATCTTCCCGCCCGTGTACCACAAAGATAAACTCATCACTTGTGAGACTGTTTCGGAGTTTGTGTGGAAGCAGGCGTTCCTCACGGTCTGCAAGTGTCGAGGACCAATGAGCGACACACCAAATGCGCTCACGAGTTGACTCGAGTTCGCTACACCCATCTGCGGAATGGCCCTCGTTAAGAGCCCGACGTCGCCCCAAGTTGGCTCCGCGTACCGCCCCGTAAGAACGCCTGATGCGCTTGGTCGTCGACCTCTCCCCAGGTGCTTTAACTCGTATCCGACACGAGATTCCCGATTATCCTGGTTTCTGGGCGATACCGACGAACCTGATCGTGTACGAGTTCCTATGCAGGAGTCGATTACAATAGACCGACAGAAAGCGTTCCAGGCTTGCCAGGTATCGGAAATGATCCCCACGGAGAGGAACTTACTTTCCCATGGCAGCAGTCGATGCTTCCTTCCGAGCAAGTACTCGAACCTATTCCGTTCGGCTGCTAGTTTCCTTATGAGGCTGCCAAATGCCTTCTTCATTGTGCGACAAGAATACCTGCCAAAATTCGTGCACGATCAGTTCTCTGAGCTGCCTTCGTTGTGGTTTCCACTGCCGCCTTCACATAGTCCGCGTACCGTCCTTCCATGTCCCTCGTCTCGTGGGCATCGGCGAGGGCCAACAATTCTTCAATGGTAGGCCCGTCGGTGCTTAGGCGTCCGGACTTTGGGGGAATCCAAGTGCTTGCTGACCATTGGGAATTCCTCGCTTGTGATGGGCATACACGCAGAACAATGAGTGGACCGCATACGTTCGAGCCAGCAACGTATCCTTGATAGGTGTCAGTTCGTCTCTAAAAAACGTGAAGAATCCGCTAATCAGGTCAGTGTACTCCTCTTCGAACGGGAAATCTTTGTCATATTTTTTATACAAATTAGATATATTTCTCTCAGATCTGCTCACGATTCCCCGTTCTAAGACAACAACCAATTCTGATATTAGCTCGGCGTCACCCATTCTGATCATCTGTTTAGGGGTTAAGATTCCGAAAGCTTCGAGCGTTGGAGAAATACGATCGGCAAGTTCCACAGCAAACCACTTGAATCTGCCCTGGTACTGGGCGTGGCGTTTTTCTGCAGCGTTGAGCGGAGCCGTATAGGCATTCATACGTCGGAACATTTCCAGCAATTCAGTTCTCTCGGCAGCCAGTACGACGTCAACCTGGACTCGGGTCATCTGAAACTTCTCTTGTGTATCTTCATCTAACTGACTATACGTCTTGCCCGAGTAATTCCTGGACGCCTTGGAGAGACTGAACTCATCCCGCATGAACTCACGAATGGTCAATAGTCGTTGCTGGCCGTCTACCACCTCCATGGCGGGACGTCGCCGGGCTCTGTCAAAGACCTGGTAAAAGTAGAGCTTGGGAAATGGATACTGTTCCAGAACGGTATCAATGAAGTAACTCTTTGCTGACTTCGGCCAAATACCACCGCCCCTTTGATAGTCCCGATTGATTTTGACCTCTTTGGATTCTAGGCGGCTCACAATTTCGGCGATGGTGTATTCTGAGTGGTTAAGGTTCACGGGGCTCCTCCCTTAGAGTCTCCTCCAAGCATATCAGAAACCTGCTCCATAACAAGGCGTTCCAGCTGACCGTTGCTTTTGTCACGCTTGTTGCTCGGCTTCGCCCGCAACAAGCGCGCCAATCCTTCGCTTCGCTCAGGCCGCAGCCGGCAGCTGAACTAGTCGTTATGCCGCGTTTCCACCCAATTCTAATTGAATTGTGTTTCCTACCAATGCCAAATACTATCATCAGGTGGTGAAACGCCAGAACGAAATCAATGTGAAGGATGCTCTGCTTCAGATTCTCCCGCAACTAACCAAGACTCGGTATCCATATGTTGAAGAACCGGAAACGACGGTGAGATCAGAACCGGAAGTGGACTACCTGTTTTTCCCAGAATCGGTAACAGATAAGGCCTTGGCCATAGAGCACACGGTGGTCGAAGCCTATGACGGGCAGCTATCCTACGCAAACAAATCATTCGATGTGGTACGCCAGGTTAGCGATCGATGCGAAGGAGTAATACCAAATGACCGGTACTATTTCATTGGGGTTGCGGAACGAGACGTGATTCGGCTGAATCGGCGATCCACAAACGAGTTTGTGGAAGCTGCGACGGACCGGATCGTTGCCGAGGCTCCGAAACTCTTTATTGATGACCACATCTATTTGGATATCGGCGGACGCCGCGTACTTCTGATGTGTCGTGGTTCCCATCATCGACTAAACGGAAAAGTCCATCGAATGCCGATTTCGCCAAATGATCAAACACATAGATTTGTCATCAGACTGTGGAATGCCATTCAACACGGCCTTACGAAATTCGCGAAGTACCGGGAAATTCACTATGGGACAATACTCGCGCTCGAGGACATCTCGGGCGCGGTCACACTTGCCTCCCAAATAGATGAACTGTTTTCGGTGGAGCAGAAGGGAATAATCGAACGTGACGTCGATATCATTGTGGTTTTCGGATCTCTTCTCGACGATATGGTCGTAGCAAACATTTGGAAACTCTATTCAGATTGGTATGACACCGTTCCCTATCATCTCCGTTTTTCAAATGATGAGGGAAACTGGGTTCCGCAAGCGTTAACACCGCCTGCTTGAGGGCGGCATAACAAATCGTTGGAATTGATTTGGCTATCGTCACGCTGATTGCCTTTCGCTCACTCCGTTCGCGGCAATCACCGCGCCGATGTACGCCAAACAACTCAACTCAACGTTATGTGGCAATCAAGATTTGGCTTTCCAATGCTCAAATCGTGGCGTAGACTTCTGAACAGACATTTTGTGATTTTGATGGAGATACGCTTTGTTCGAGTTTCTGCCGCATGTGGTCATGCCAATTGGACGTGTCACTCCCAACGGCATATCCCTCTTGGGAACATGCTTCCTCCTCCCAAAGGAGGGCTGGTTCGCTACGGCATCGCACGTTTGTGGGTCTGACGACAAGAACCTGGTCATTGTTGTGCCAGACGACCAACCACTCTCAGATTATCAGGACATGTCCGATCAGCAGGTTAGAACCACTCCAGACCATATAGTTGCGTTTGACCCCGTCAGAGACACGGCAGTTGTCGCGATCGATCAGAACGTGTCGTCGAACCTCGTTCTTGGATCGCTGGATGATGTCAACGTGGGCCGGGAGATCGCGTTGTTCGGATATCCTCACTCCGATCATGGACGAAAAGTTTTGACGATGCAGTCTGCGGAGATTGGTGCGAAAGTCATGCTCGAAGCAGGCCAGGCAAAGTCCAAACATGGCGTAATCAACATCCAATCTCGGCCGGGACAATCAGGTTCTCCAGTAATAGACAAGTCGTCCAGAAACGTCATCGCGATTCTGGTTGGTTCTTATGCCCCGGGAGCTGGCCCCTCCGGAATTAACCTCGGCGGAATTGATCCACAGACGCTTCACCAAACCTCTCATGCGGTTTCCGCCGAATACCTGTTGGAGATGCTCAAATGAACCTCGGAGAAATGATCGAAACGCACAAGCCCGAGGTTTGGCTCGACGCACTTGAGTCGTACCAACGCCACTCACTGGAAGCACTTGGACTCGGAGAACTGGATCCTGAAGAAGTAGCAAAAGCCTGGCTCGACGCGACGACTTCACATACGATAACGTTTGGAGCCGGCGGTGATTCACGGCCTTTCTTCGATAATATCAAGCGTGAGATTCTAAGATTCATCTGTGATTCCGATTCCTATGAGACGGAGAAGGCGCAGCTCAGACGGCAGTCCAACGTGACGGAACTTTTCGCGGTCTCCGTTATATCGAGGGCAATCTCGCCAGTTGTCGGTGCGAGCAACGTATTTCTGGCGCCGTTGGTCGCGGTGATTCTATTCTCCATTGCGAAGGTGACTGTCGCCGCAGTTTGCGAAACATTTCGTCAGGAAAAGCAGGCTCTGACCAACGAAGTTGAAAACCCGGACTCGGAGTGATGCCTGATTGCCACATAACAAGTCGTTCCAGCCGACTGTTGCTTCTGTCACGCCCGTTGCAAATCGGCTGACGCCGGCAACGGGCGCGCCAGTCGGCTCGCTTTCGCTCGCCGCCGCAGCCAGCGGCTGAACTCAACGTTAGGTCGCCGACCGTACGCGGCACGGGCGTTCTTTTCAAAAAGATTCGACTCCGCCCTTATCGACATGCGTTGCAAACAAGAACACCATACTGAACGGCATGCAACCTTTTGAGAGGGTGTGTTGACATTCGGCATCCATTTGCTAGACTAGAACTGTGACGTTCAACTGGAACGACGACAAAAACCAGCTTCTGAAGCGAACGCGGAGCATTTCTTTCGAAGAAATCGTGATCGCGATTGAAGAAGGATGCGTGGTGGATATCGTGAAACATCAGAACTCAGAACGATACCCGCATCAACGGATCTATCTCATCGATTATCGGGACTACATATGGGCCGTTCCACACGTCATCGACCAAGAGAACGATGAGATCTTTCTGAAAACGATCTATCCGAGCCGAAAACTGACCAAGCGGTTTCGGCGAGACAGGGAGGACTGAATGGTACCCGAATCTGAGAACACGAAGTTCGACTACATCGACGACGACGAACGGGAAATCATCGAGAGTCTTGAAGCCGATGAATGGTTCTCCGTTGCCGACGCAGAATCCCACAAAGCAGAAGCGACCGAAATCGCGCGATCCACGATGCGAAAGGATCGACGGATGAACGTTCGG
>CBDDGS010000007.1:0-16234 GCA_965227935.1 Cyclobacteriaceae bacterium
TGGGCAGACATTGCCTTCTGTACCTCAGAGCGACGACCCGCCGCAATTCGGGCAGCACACACAGGGCAATTCCAGACATCACCACAAGAACCAACGCCGTGAAAATGAGTGTGGCCATTAGCATCGGCAGAAATACCGCGAGAAGCGGTGCCAGCCTGAACACCATAGGAAGGAACCTTCTGGCAAGCCGTAACACGATGCCCCGGCAAAATGTTACCCACCGTCTTGAGCATGCTGTAACGGAGTCTACGACCGCGCATGCGGGCAATCACTTCATCAAGAGGGGCCTGTAGACTTTCCGTATTAATCCTACAGACCGTTGAAGTGGCCGCAGATTCCGTAATGTTTCCAAGACGGCCCCCGAAGCTGACAGTGTCGGTCGCTCCGCTCGCGACACTAACAGCGGTGGGCCGTGCTTCAAGACCACGGAAAGCGCGTGCAGGGAAGGTCTGGTAAGAGGTAATCGATGGGTCTACAATACGACTCATGATCAACTGTGTCCTTTGGTAGAGGAGTTGGTCACAAACCCCGTGGGCATGCCAGTGCCAGCGGGGTTTTTTTTTTGTTGCAACCTTTTTACAGGAACATGAAGAAGATAGCTATTGTGTTTGGGGCTGCAACGTTGTTTCGGTGTTTCAATTCTCGTCTATACCCTTCCTAAATTCAAACCTTTTTTGCTTTGGAGGGCCGCCGGGGGCGGCTGCTGCGGAGTTTTCGCGACTTGGCCGGGCTTCCGCTTGTGATACTTCTGGTGGTGTCCTGCGAGGACTGTGGCGCGCTGTGTCGGGATTAAACCCGACTGGTGATAGACGATTATTTTCTAAAAAAGTTGGATTTTTTCTTGAGTCATTGTTGACTCAGAATCAAAACTGAGTCATAATTGACTCACCAACTAAGGAGAAACCCATGAAGATTAACTACACATCACCCATCACCAACACCCGGACCAGCGCCCGAGTAGATCAAAACCTTTGGGAGATTTTCACAAGGGTGGCCAAAGAAACAGGTGCCAGCGAAGAAAGAATGGCTCCGGAATTGTGGGTGGCGCAGTTCGCCAAAGAGTTTGAAGCCTACGGAAAAGAGCAGTGCAGCACGTTCGCGGGATTTATCTCGCTGAGACTGAAAGAAGAAATAATGATGGATCTGGACGCATTGGGGAGCGGTCAACTGAGACTGCCAGCCTAAGCACTAGGCGTCAGTCTCACCGGCCGGGGAAAACTCGGTAAATTCTCGGTTATCCCGACGCTCCACCCGTTCGGGTTCTTTGTAACTGTAGTACGTCACAAGTTTGCCCTGGAGGACGCAGAAGGGTTCACCAGTCTTAAGAAACTTGGCACAGTTTCGACTGTGAATCTTACGGGTTCCGGATTCGCCCCAAATCCAGTAAACGCCATTAACCTCACCGACGATACGCCAGGAATCAGAAAGGGGCAGCCAACCGGGCTCGATCTCAAACTGTGACTGATACTCAGATCGGGCAGGCAATGAAACCTTTTCCAGATTACGAGAACGCGGGGCAGAAACCACTTTCTGCGATGAGTTAACAGCAGGCTCAGAAGACATTTCGGCCACCTCTGGTTCCTGTCCGTAGGACTGGAAATAAGCGTATACCTTGTAAATTCCCCAGCAGCCAACCAACAGAGCGAAGGGTATCCCAAAACGAATTAGAGGATGTTTAAGAACATTGCCACGATCATCGACCTTTTCTTCCATGCCGGCGGCGAAGTCGGTGCTATTGTGGGTGTGGCTCTTGTAATACTGGTATACCTCTGGTTTATAGGACCCGTATAGCTGGCGCATTGGTTTTCCGGGTTTCTGCCCCGTGACAGCACCAAAATAGACATCGACCCGATATTTTTTCGACTGACCTACGGCGGTCAGTTTAACAGAGCGGTACGTCTCCATGATCAGTGCCCGAATACAGGCGGCAATCTGCTGCAAATCCTGAGTGACCAGCACTATTTCGGTTGTCTTACCGTCGTCACCAACGCAATGGCCATGTTCGGTGAAAAACTGCATCTCGCGTTCACAGATTTGATTAGCCTTCATGCCGGATTTCCAATAGCGCCAACATTCGTCAATCACCCAAATGCAACCCTTCGGATGCTTATCAATATCCCAATACGTGGAATAAAGGTAAGAACGCCCGGTTTGTGGGTCCTTTCTGTATTCCTGATATTCCTCTTTAAGCGGTTCACTGGTATCGAACTGGACGACAGAGCCACCGGGATAATCAGCTTCTAACTTTTCTCTCTCTACCGGAATATTAGTGATGATGGTCCTACCAGCCTTAAGGCCGGGAATGATGACGTTTTCAACCACGCCATAGCTTTTACCGGAGCGAGGGAGGCCAGCGTAAGCAACGATAGACATAGATCACCCAATCAGAGGAATGCGGCGAAGAATGAACCGAGCGACAAGAGCGGAAGCAGCGAAGCCGATGCCGGTCCCAAACTCCATGATGGTGAGGAAATAAACAAGATCACGGGACAGCGCACTAGTGACAGAGGCAGGATCAAAGAAATCCATGGGAGGAAGCAGCCCGATCGCAAGCTCCAGGAGCTCAAGCGCAGCCCAAAAAACGATCCGAGGCACAAAAAGAACAATATCGGTGATGAACTCAAAAATCGCCGCAAGAACTGATGCAAATAAGTCAGACATATCAGGCCCTCAAGAAAAGGAATAGTGCCAACAAACCCCAGAAGAAAAGGAACATTGCCGACATGGTCCCGCGATGCTGCTCGATGATGGAGCAATGAACGTCCATTGTGAGTTCACCGGAAAAAGGCGTTGGAGGAATGGTGTACACCGGACAGGTGAAATTTTCCGGAAAACTGATGGAAGTAACCTTTTGAACGACAGGCATCTGCATGATTGCCGCCTTGAAGGCCACAGAAGATTCACCAAAGGTCGGGATTATTCCCTCAAAATCCGTTGTCTCGTAACCCTGTTCGGGTGGTTCGATTCCGTCATTGAGAGCCTGTGCTCGCTCAGCTGTGTCGAGAGTGTTTTGTTTGATGTCAGACAAATCTCCAAGATAATCCTCACCCTCAGAATTGACCAAGCCAGCAGAGGAACCGGAACCACCGCCACCACCGGCTAATTCACCGTTTTCACCCATAGTCCGGATGGATCCAACATCAGCGCCAATACCTTCCATAACCGACTGGATCTTAGAGAGCTGCTGATTAGTCTTCTCGGTAGCAGTATTACCATCAGCAACGGTTTCATTAAGCCTATCTAGCCCCTTATCAATAGATTCAGGATCATTTTCCCGATGATACTCATCAGGAACGCCATCCCCATCGGTATCAGTGTTAGGCGCTTCAGGAACCGAATTATCGGGAGCATCGGCAAGGGTCTCGCAGGTAAAACCGTAATCATCAATTACCTGGATAGTTCCACCAGCGCATCGAGGAGCGCCATAGTCCTCGGCAAGACAACGAACCTCTCCATTAAAAACGCCAACCTGACCACCAGTGCCAGAACACTGATCGTAGTCACCACACATAGACTGAGGAGGAGTTCCGTAACCTAGAACGAGCTCGCCCCTATAATCAGGAGATTCAGGAGTGCACTCATCCGGATCAGGTTCAGGCATGGAGAGACAAACGCCGTTAAAGTCACCGGCAGAGCAGGTCAAAACACACTCAGCACCATCACCAGCTAAAGGATTAAATAGTTTGCCTTGCTCGGCGCAGTCTTCAGGTTTTTGAGGTCCGGTATAATAGAAAACCCCGACAAGATATTTTGCAGTGTATTGAGCCTGACCAGTCTGGGTATTAGTTCCAGACTGATACGGGGGAACATCCTCATACACCATGTATTCACATTTGCCAGGATTATTGGCCTCACAGTTGGCCATGAAATAGCTTTCTATGCTGTGAAAGTCAGTAGTGTGACAAGAAGCGGCTTGATCGTATGCATCCTGAGCTTGCTGTAATGTAACATCGTTAGGGCTTGCCCCGCACCAGCCGTAGCTATTGCCGTACCGAACCCAGTCACCTCCAGGCCAAGCTTGATAAGCACTTAAAGAACCAGAAAACAGGCAGAGCCATAGGATCAGAAGTCTTTGAACAGATAGACGCACAATCCAACCCCCATCATAAAAAACGTCCAATCCCATAGCTCTGCCATAACCCCACCTGTTACCGGATCATACTCAACAGGAGGTTCGCGCCCTTACGAACCACATAGAACGTAAAGAGCACACCAGTGATCGCGATAATCGCGGTTTCCTCACCGGAAAAGGTGAGACCTGTGGTCATGGTGGACCAATCCGCAGCATTGGCAGCGGATGCGCCAAAGACGGAAAGGCAGGCAACACCTGCGATCCGACTGAGACGACCCCATTTACGGGATTGAGAAACTTCCAACTTTCGTGCATTCATATTCACCTCACAGCTTTGAGTAACTGGCGACCACCCCATGCGATCACCATGAGAGGGAACGTCAAAGAGAAACCATGAAAAATGGCTTCTGTGATCATCCCCGCGGTGTATTCGACCGGGACCGTATACACCACTTGCGTAATGGCGCCCAGGCAATTAATGCCGGAGGCATCAACAATCCAGTCGCCGTCACACAAGATTGCACTGGCCATAAGATCAGCCAGCCTTATTCGCAGTGGCGACCGGTGAAAGCGCAATCACCGACAAAGACTGATCACGACCATCTTTAGTGACCAATTCCGCATCGATTTTCACGGTTTTTCCGATCATCGCTTTGACTTCCTCGTAGCGATTGAAGCCAGGTTCATAACGCATCTGCTGACTCATAGTGCCGTCACCATTCTTGACCCCAACGGCCACGAACAGATTAACGTGCTGGTACTTTTCAAAATCAACCCGCTTTGCACCAGTAAGGGTGCCGGTCATTTGTACTTGCATGTGTCAAATCCTCGCCTGTTGTGTTGTTTCAATGTTTCAAAGCGAATTTAGACACGAAATTACATTTAGTCAATATGCGAAAAGCAAGAAATTCTAATAAGATTCCGGAAAACACAGAGGGTTATGGCCATGCCGATGATGCGTATCAAAGATCAACAATATGAAAAACTTGAAAAAATGGCCGTTGCAGAAACAGCGAAACAACAACGCATCGTTTCAGTTTCTGAATACATGCATGGATTGATAGAAAAGGAGTTTCAAAGGCTTAGCAAAGGTATGCAAAACAGTGTGAAACCTGAAACCAAGAGGGAACCAAAAGAGTAGAATCGTCGTCGCACCCGCAAATAAGGAGCGACGGATGTACATGGAATTGATCGAAGTAGCTAAGGTTTTGGGAATAACCTACGAGGAAGCTTTAAGGGAAATTCGACAGGGTATCGAATGGGGAGATTCGCAGCCCGGCCATGTGTTCGAGGGTGGAGCGATAAATATCCCGGCTTAGCCGTTCTTTCTCGCGTTGCTGGGTTTCAACCCGTTGAACCAAGGACTGGATGAAGTCATCAAGCCTTTCACGCTGAAACTCAGCCACCTCAAGTACCTGCACCCGACTATCAGTCTTTAGAATTGCAGCCCATTCTCTGGGTGTGATTTCCCTGACGATTTCCTTTTCAGGGGCGTCGGCCATAACTTCGTCAGACACTTCCTCAACATCGTACCGATCCTTGAGACCTCGTGACCAAAAGAGTTGCGCCCTCCCCTTGAAAGCCTTGCTGTACTCTCTGAACAATTCCGCATCCCGGAACGAATATTCGGCGTCAAGATCAGCGAGAATAGACCAAGGTGTCCGCGAGCCTTTTTTACCGGACTTCATGTGTGAGAAAGTCAGCTCAGAACCCCACTTAGCAACATAAGCCCCGCAAGCATCATCATCGGAATCAGTATCACGAAACTGAACATCCACTCCATGTTCCCGGCTCGGTGTCCCCAGGCCAACCTTGTGACAAGCTCTAACCCACTGCGTATAGAGTGCATCCTCCAGAACTGAAACCTGTTCTTTATCTATCGTTGAATCAAGAAACCAGATTTCGTGGGCATGCGGGTGCCAGCCGTTAGCGTTGGAATGAGTAACTTCAAGCGCTCTTATCTGTGCAGAGTATCCAATAGATTCGCGTGCAGATTTGAACCCGCGCCATGATTTCATGCGCCGCAAAGCATCAAGAAAGCAAGTCAGATTTTCAGAAAGAGAATCGCTATTGGCATGGGGAAACGTAAAGGTAACAAGCAAGCACACCCCGCGTGTTTTCCTGTGGGCAGACATTGCCTTCTGTACCTCAGAGCGACGACCCGCCGCAATTCGGGCAGCACACACAGGGCAATTCCAGACATCACCACAAGAACCAACGCCGTGAAAATGAGTGTGGCCATTAGCATCGGCAGAAATACCGCGAGAAGCGGTGCCAGCCTGAACACCATAGGAAGGAACCTTCTGGCAAGCCGTAACACGATGCCCCGGCAAAATGTTACCCACCGTCTTGAGCATGCTGTAACGGAGTCTACGACCGCGCATGCGGGCAATCACTTCATCAAGAGGGGCCTGTAGACTTTCCGTATTAATCCTACAGACCGTTGAAGTGGCCGCAGATTCCGTAATGTTTCCAAGACGGCCCCCGAAGCTGACAGTGTCGGTCGCTCCGCTCGCGACACTAACAGCGGTGGGCCGTGCTTCAAGACCACGGAAAGCGCGTGCAGGGAAGGTCTGGTAAGAGGTAATCGATGGGTCTACAATACGACTCATGATCAACTGTGTCCTTTGGTAGAGGAGTTGGTCACAAACCCCGTGGGCATGCCAGTGCCAGCGGGGTTTTTTTTTTGTTGCAACCTTTTTACAGGAACATGAAGAAGATAGCTATTGTGTTTGGGGCTGCAACGTTGTTTCGGTGTTTCAATTCTCGTCTATACCCTTCCTAAATTCAAACCTTTTTTGCTTTGGAGGGCCGCCGGGGGCGGCTGCTGCGGAGTTTTCGCGACTTGGCCGGGCTTCCGCTTGTGATACTTCTGGTGGTGTCCTGCGAGGACTGTGGCGCGCTGTGTCGGGATTAAACCCGACTGGTGATAGACGATTATTTTCTAAAAAAGTTGGATTTTTTCTTGAGTCATTGTTGACTCAGAATCAAAACTGAGTCATAATTGACTCACCAACTAAGGAGAAACCCATGAAGATTAACTACACATCACCCATCACCAACACCCGGACCAGCGCCCGAGTAGATCAAAACCTTTGGGAGATTTTCACAAGGGTGGCCAAAGAAACAGGTGCCAGCGAAGAAAGAATGGCTCCGGAATTGTGGGTGGCGCAGTTCGCCAAAGAGTTTGAAGCCTACGGAAAAGAGCAGTGCAGCACGTTCGCGGGATTTATCTCGCTGAGACTGAAAGAAGAAATAATGATGGATCTGGACGCATTGGGGAGCGGTCAACTGAGACTGCCAGCCTAAGCACTAGGCGTCAGTCTCACCGGCCGGGGAAAACTCGGTAAATTCTCGGTTATCCCGACGCTCCACCCGTTCGGGTTCTTTGTAACTGTAGTACGTCACAAGTTTGCCCTGGAGGACGCAGAAGGGTTCACCAGTCTTAAGAAACTTGGCACAGTTTCGACTGTGAATCTTACGGGTTCCGGATTCGCCCCAAATCCAGTAAACGCCATTAACCTCACCGACGATACGCCAGGAATCAGAAAGGGGCAGCCAACCGGGCTCGATCTCAAACTGTGACTGATACTCAGATCGGGCAGGCAATGAAACCTTTTCCAGATTACGAGAACGCGGGGCAGAAACCACTTTCTGCGATGAGTTAACAGCAGGCTCAGAAGACATTTCGGCCACCTCTGGTTCCTGTCCGTAGGACTGGAAATAAGCGTATACCTTGTAAATTCCCCAGCAGCCAACCAACAGAGCGAAGGGTATCCCAAAACGAATTAGAGGATGTTTAAGAACATTGCCACGATCATCGACCTTTTCTTCCATGCCGGCGGCGAAGTCGGTGCTATTGTGGGTGTGGCTCTTGTAATACTGGTATACCTCTGGTTTATAGGACCCGTATAGCTGGCGCATTGGTTTTCCGGGTTTCTGCCCCGTGACAGCACCAAAATAGACATCGACCCGATATTTTTTCGACTGACCTACGGCGGTCAGTTTAACAGAGCGGTACGTCTCCATGATCAGTGCCCGAATACAGGCGGCAATCTGCTGCAAATCCTGAGTGACCAGCACTATTTCGGTTGTCTTACCGTCGTCACCAACGCAATGGCCATGTTCGGTGAAAAACTGCATCTCGCGTTCACAGATTTGATTAGCCTTCATGCCGGATTTCCAATAGCGCCAACATTCGTCAATCACCCAAATGCAACCCTTCGGATGCTTATCAATATCCCAATACGTGGAATAAAGGTAAGAACGCCCGGTTTGTGGGTCCTTTCTGTATTCCTGATATTCCTCTTTAAGCGGTTCACTGGTATCGAACTGGACGACAGAGCCACCGGGATAATCAGCTTCTAACTTTTCTCTCTCTACCGGAATATTAGTGATGATGGTCCTACCAGCCTTAAGGCCGGGAATGATGACGTTTTCAACCACGCCATAGCTTTTACCGGAGCGAGGGAGGCCAGCGTAAGCAACGATAGACATAGATCACCCAATCAGAGGAATGCGGCGAAGAATGAACCGAGCGACAAGAGCGGAAGCAGCGAAGCCGATGCCGGTCCCAAACTCCATGATGGTGAGGAAATAAACAAGATCACGGGACAGCGCACTAGTGACAGAGGCAGGATCAAAGAAATCCATGGGAGGAAGCAGCCCGATCGCAAGCTCCAGGAGCTCAAGCGCAGCCCAAAAAACGATCCGAGGCACAAAAAGAACAATATCGGTGATGAACTCAAAAATCGCCGCAAGAACTGATGCAAATAAGTCAGACATATCAGGCCCTCAAGAAAAGGAATAGTGCCAACAAACCCCAGAAGAAAAGGAACATTGCCGACATGGTCCCGCGATGCTGCTCGATGATGGAGCAATGAACGTCCATTGTGAGTTCACCGGAAAAAGGCGTTGGAGGAATGGTGTACACCGGACAGGTGAAATTTTCCGGAAAACTGATGGAAGTAACCTTTTGAACGACAGGCATCTGCATGATTGCCGCCTTGAAGGCCACAGAAGATTCACCAAAGGTCGGGATTATTCCCTCAAAATCCGTTGTCTCGTAACCCTGTTCGGGTGGTTCGATTCCGTCATTGAGAGCCTGTGCTCGCTCAGCTGTGTCGAGAGTGTTTTGTTTGATGTCAGACAAATCTCCAAGATAATCCTCACCCTCAGAATTGACCAAGCCAGCAGAGGAACCGGAACCACCGCCACCACCGGCTAATTCACCGTTTTCACCCATAGTCCGGATGGATCCAACATCAGCGCCAATACCTTCCATAACCGACTGGATCTTAGAGAGCTGCTGATTAGTCTTCTCGGTAGCAGTATTACCATCAGCAACGGTTTCATTAAGCCTATCTAGCCCCTTATCAATAGATTCAGGATCATTTTCCCGATGATACTCATCAGGAACGCCATCCCCATCGGTATCAGTGTTAGGCGCTTCAGGAACCGAATTATCGGGAGCATCGGCAAGGGTCTCGCAGGTAAAACCGTAATCATCAATTACCTGGATAGTTCCACCAGCGCATCGAGGAGCGCCATAGTCCTCGGCAAGACAACGAACCTCTCCATTAAAAACGCCAACCTGACCACCAGTGCCAGAACACTGATCGTAGTCACCACACATAGACTGAGGAGGAGTTCCGTAACCTAGAACGAGCTCGCCCCTATAATCAGGAGATTCAGGAGTGCACTCATCCGGATCAGGTTCAGGCATGGAGAGACAAACGCCGTTAAAGTCACCGGCAGAGCAGGTCAAAACACACTCAGCACCATCACCAGCTAAAGGATTAAATAGTTTGCCTTGCTCGGCGCAGTCTTCAGGTTTTTGAGGTCCGGTATAATAGAAAACCCCGACAAGATATTTTGCAGTGTATTGAGCCTGACCAGTCTGGGTATTAGTTCCAGACTGATACGGGGGAACATCCTCATACACCATGTATTCACATTTGCCAGGATTATTGGCCTCACAGTTGGCCATGAAATAGCTTTCTATGCTGTGAAAGTCAGTAGTGTGACAAGAAGCGGCTTGATCGTATGCATCCTGAGCTTGCTGTAATGTAACATCGTTAGGGCTTGCCCCGCACCAGCCGTAGCTATTGCCGTACCGAACCCAGTCACCTCCAGGCCAAGCTTGATAAGCACTTAAAGAACCAGAAAACAGGCAGAGCCATAGGATCAGAAGTCTTTGAACAGATAGACGCACAATCCAACCCCCATCATAAAAAACGTCCAATCCCATAGCTCTGCCATAACCCCACCTGTTACCGGATCATACTCAACAGGAGGTTCGCGCCCTTACGAACCACATAGAACGTAAAGAGCACACCAGTGATCGCGATAATCGCGGTTTCCTCACCGGAAAAGGTGAGACCTGTGGTCATGGTGGACCAATCCGCAGCATTGGCAGCGGATGCGCCAAAGACGGAAAGGCAGGCAACACCTGCGATCCGACTGAGACGACCCCATTTACGGGATTGAGAAACTTCCAACTTTCGTGCATTCATATTCACCTCACAGCTTTGAGTAACTGGCGACCACCCCATGCGATCACCATGAGAGGGAACGTCAAAGAGAAACCATGAAAAATGGCTTCTGTGATCATCCCCGCGGTGTATTCGACCGGGACCGTATACACCACTTGCGTAATGGCGCCCAGGCAATTAATGCCGGAGGCATCAACAATCCAGTCGCCGTCACACAAGATTGCACTGGCCATAAGATCAGCCAGCCTTATTCGCAGTGGCGACCGGTGAAAGCGCAATCACCGACAAAGACTGATCACGACCATCTTTAGTGACCAATTCCGCATCGATTTTCACGGTTTTTCCGATCATCGCTTTGACTTCCTCGTAGCGATTGAAGCCAGGTTCATAACGCATCTGCTGACTCATAGTGCCGTCACCATTCTTGACCCCAACGGCCACGAACAGATTAACGTGCTGGTACTTTTCAAAATCAACCCGCTTTGCACCAGTAAGGGTGCCGGTCATTTGTACTTGCATGTGTCAAATCCTCGCCTGTTGTGTTGTTTCAATGTTTCAAAGCGAATTTAGACACGAAATTACATTTAGTCAATATGCGAAAAGCAAGAAATTCTAATAAGATTCCGGAAAACACAGAGGGTTATGGCCATGCCGATGATGCGTATCAAAGATCAACAATATGAAAAACTTGAAAAAATGGCCGTTGCAGAGAAACAGCGAAACAACAACGCATCGTTTCAGTTTCTGAATACATGCATGGATTGATAGAAAAGGAGTTTCAAAGGCTTAGCAAAGGTATGCAAAACAGTGTGAAACCTGAAACCAAGAGGGAACCAAAAGAGTAGAATCGTCGTCGCACCCGCAAATAAGGAGCGACGGATGTACATGGAATTGATCGAAGTAGCTAAGGTTTTGGGAATAACCTACGAGGAAGCTTTAAGGGAAATTCGACAGGGTATCGAATGGGGAGATTCGCAGCCCGGCCATGTGTTCGAGGGTGGAGCGATAAATATCCCGGCTTAGCCGTTCTTTCTCGCGTTGCTGGGTTTCAACCCGTTGAACCAAGGACTGGATGAAGTCATCAAGCCTTTCACGCTGAAACTCAGCCACCTCAAGTACCTGCACCCGACTATCAGTCTTTAGAATTGCAGCCCATTCTCTGGGTGTGATTTCCCTGACGATTTCCTTTTCAGGGGCGTCGGCCATAACTTCGTCAGACACTTCCTCAACATCGTACCGATCCTTGAGACCTCGTGACCAAAAGAGTTGCGCCCTCCCCTTGAAAGCCTTGCTGTACTCTCTGAACAATTCCGCATCCCGGAACGAATATTCGGCGTCAAGATCAGCGAGAATAGACCAAGGTGTCCGCGAGCCTTTTTTACCGGACTTCATGTGTGAGAAAGTCAGCTCAGAACCCCACTTAGCAACATAAGCCCCGCAAGCATCATCATCGGAATCAGTATCACGAAACTGAACATCCACTCCATGTTCCCGGCTCGGTGTCCCCAGGCCAACCTTGTGACAAGCTCTAACCCACTGCGTATAGAGTGCATCCTCCAGAACTGAAACCTGTTCTTTATCTATCGTTGAATCAAGAAACCAGATTTCGTGGGCATGCGGGTGCCAGCCGTTAGCGTTGGAATGAGTAACTTCAAGCGCTCTTATCTGTGCAGAGTATCCAATAGATTCGCGTGCAGATTTGAACCCGCGCCATGATTTCATGCGCCGCAAAGCATCAAGAAAGCAAGTCAGATTTTCAGAAAGAGAATCGCTATTGGCATGGGGAAACGTAAAGGTAACAAGCAAGCACACCCCGCGTGTTTTCCTGTGGGCAGACATTGCCTTCTGTACCTCAGAGCGACGACCCGCCGCAATTCGGGCAGCACACACAGGGCAATTCCAGACATCACCACAAGAACCAACGCCGTGAAAATGAGTGTGGCCATTAGCATCGGCAGAAATACCGCGAGAAGCGGTGCCAGCCTGAACACCATAGGAAGGAACCTTCTGGCAAGCCGTAACACGATGCCCCGGCAAAATGTTACCCACCGTCTTGAGCATGCTGTAACGGAGTCTACGACCGCGCATGCGGGCAATCACTTCATCAAGAGGGGCCTGTAGACTTTCCGTATTAATCCTACAGACCGTTGAAGTGGCCGCAGATTCCGTAATGTTTCCAAGACGGCCCCCGAAGCTGACAGTGTCGGTCGCTCCGCTCGCGACACTAACAGCGGTGGGCCGTGCTTCAAGACCACGGAAAGCGCGTGCAGGGAAGGTCTGGTAAGAGGTAATCGATGGGTCTACAATACGACTCATGATCAACTGTGTCCTTTGGTAGAGGAGTTGGTCACAAACCCCGTGGGCATGCCAGTGCCAGCGGGGTTTTTTTTTTGTTGCAACCTTTTTACAGGAACATGAAGAAGATAGCTATTGTGTTTGGGGCTGCAACGTTGTTTCGGTGTTTCAATTCTCGTCTATACCCTTCCTAAATTCAAACCTTTTTTGCTTTGGAGGGCCGCCGGGGGCGGCTGCTGCGGAGTTTTCGCGACTTGGCCGGGCTTCCGCTTGTGATACTTCTGGTGGTGTCCTGCGAGGACTGTGGCGCGCTGTGTCGGGATTAAACCCGACTGGTGATAGACGATTATTTTCTAAAAAAGTTGGATTTTTTCTTGAGTCATTGTTGACTCAGAATCAAAACTGAGTCATAATTGACTCACCAACTAAGGAGAAACCCATGAAGATTAACTACACATCACCCATCACCAACACCCGGACCAGCGCCCGAGTAGATCAAAACCTTTGGGAGATTTTCACAAGGGTGGCCAAAGAAACAGGTGCCAGCGAAGAAAGAATGGCTCCGGAATTGTGGGTGGCGCAGTTCGCCAAAGAGTTTGAAGCCTACGGAAAAGAGCAGTGCAGCACGTTCGCGGGATTTATCTCGCTGAGACTGAAAGAAGAAATAATGATGGATCTGGACGCATTGGGGAGCGGTCAACTGAGACTGCCAGCCTAAGCACTAGGCGTCAGTCTCACCGGCCGGGGAAAACTCGGTAAATTCTCGGTTATCCCGACGCTCCACCCGTTCGGGTTCTTTGTAACTGTAGTACGTCACAAGTTTGCCCTGGAGGACGCAGAAGGGTTCACCAGTCTTAAGAAACTTGGCACAGTTTCGACTGTGAATCTTACGGGTTCCGGATTCGCCCCAAATCCAGTAAACGCCATTAACCTCACCGACGATACGCCAGGAATCAGAAAGGGGCAGCCAACCGGGCTCGATCTCAAACTGTGACTGATACTCAGATCGGGCAGGCAATGAAACCTTTTCCAGATTACGAGAACGCGGGGCAGAAACCACTTTCTGCGATGAGTTAACAGCAGGCTCAGAAGACATTTCGGCCACCTCTGGTTCCTGTCCGTAGGACTGGAAATAAGCGTATACCTTGTAAATTCCCCAGCAGCCAACCAACAGAGCGAAGGGTATCCCAAAACGAATTAGAGGATGTTTAAGAACATTGCCACGATCATCGACCTTTTCTTCCATGCCGGCGGCGAAGTCGGTGCTATTGTGGGTGTGGCTCTTGTAATACTGGTATACCTCTGGTTTATAGGACCCGTATAGCTGGCGCATTGGTTTTCCGGGTTTCTGCCCCGTGACAGCACCAAAATAGACATCGACCCGATATTTTTTCGACTGACCTACGGCGGTCAGTTTAACAGAGCGGTACGTCTCCATGATCAGTGCCCGAATACAGGCGGCAATCTGCTGCAAATCCTGAGTGACCAGCACTATTTCGGTTGTCTTACCGTCGTCACCAACGCAATGGCCATGTTCGGTGAAAAACTGCATCTCGCGTTCACAGATTTGATTAGCCTTCATGCCGGATTTCCAATAGCGCCAACATTCGTCAATCACCCAAATGCAACCCTTCGGATGCTTATCAATATCCCAATACGTGGAATAAAGGTAAGAACGCCCGGTTTGTGGGTCCTTTCTGTATTCCTGATATTCCTCTTTAAGCGGTTCACTGGTATCGAACTGGACGACAGAGCCACCGGGATAATCAGCTTCTAACTTTTCTCTCTCTACCGGAATATTAGTGATGATGGTCCTACCAGCCTTAAGGCCGGGAATGATGACGTTTTCAACCACGCCATAGCTTTTACCGGAGCGAGGGAGGCCAGCGTAAGCAACGATAGACATAGATCACCCAATCAGAGGAATGCGGCGAAGAATGAACCGAGCGACAAGAGCGGAAGCAGCGAAGCCGATGCCGGTCCCAAACTCCATGATGGTGAGGAAATAAACAAGATCACGGGACAGCGCACTAGTGACAGAGGCAGGATCAAAGAAATCCATGGGAGGAAGCAGCCCGATCGCAAGCTCCAGGAGCTCAAGCGCAGCCCAAAAAACGATCCGAGGCACAAAAAGAACAATATCGGTGATGAACTCAAAAATCGCCGCAAGAACTGATGCAAATAAGTCAGACATATCAGGCCCTCAAGAAAAGGAATAGTGCCAACAAACCCCAGAAGAAAAGGAACATTGCCGACATGGTCCCGCGATGCTGCTCGATGATGGAGCAATGAACGTCCATTGTGAGTTCACCGGAAAAAGGCGTTGGAGGAATGGTGTACACCGGACAGGTGAAATTTTCCGGAAAACTGATGGAAGTAACCTTTTGAACGACAGGCATCTGCATGATTGCCGCCTTGAAGGCCACAGAAGATTCACCAAAGGTCGGGATTATTCCCTCAAAATCCGTTGTCTCGTAACCCTGTTCGGGTGGTTCGATTCCGTCATTGAGAGCCTGTGCTCGCTCAGCTGTGTCGAGAGTGTTTTGTTTGATGTCAGACAAATCTCCAAGATAATCCTCACCCTCAGAATTGACCAAGCCAGCAGAGGAACCGGAACCACCGCCACCACCGGCTAATTCACCGTTTTCACCCATAGTCCGGATGGATCCAACATCAGCGCCAATACCTTCCATAACCGACTGGATCTTAGAGAGCTGCTGATTAGTCTTCTCGGTAGCAGTATTACCATCAGCAACGGTTTCATTAAGCCTATCTAGCCCCTTATCAATAGATTCAGGATCATTTTCCCGATGATACTCATCAGGAACGCCATCCCCATCGGTATCAGTGTTAGGCGCTTCAGGAACCGAATTATCGGGAGCATCGGCAAGGGTCTCGCAGGTAAAACCGTAATCATCAATTACCTGGATAGTTCCACCAGCGCATCGAGGAGCGCCATAGTCCTCGGCAAGACAACGAACCTCTCCATTAAAAACGCCAACCTGACCACCAGTGCCAGAACACTGATCGTAGTCACCACACATAGACTGAGGAGGAGTTCCGTAACCTAGAACGAGCTCGCCCCTATAATCAGGAGATTCAGGAGTGCACTCATCCGGATCAGGTTCAGGCATGGAGAGACAAACGCCGTTAAAGTCACCGGCAGAGCAGGTCAAAACACACTCAGCACCATCACCAGCTAAAGGATTAAATAGTTTGCCTTGCTCGGCGCAGTCTTCAGGTTTTTGAGGTCCGGTATAATAGAAAACCCCGACAAGATATTTTGCAGTGTATTGAGCCTGACCAGTCTGGGTATTAGTTCCAGACTGATACGGGGGAACATCCTCATACACCATGTATTCACATTTGCCAG
>CBDDGS010000008.1:0-16199 GCA_965227935.1 Cyclobacteriaceae bacterium
TCTTCTTCCGACCAGAGGTCGGAGACGGAGAGCCCGATGACCTTTGGGGATGCAGCGGTGCCTGCGGAGGCGACAATGAGCAGTGGCTCATCGTCCGCCTCTCCTGGAGCCTTGGAAGCTGTTAGTGGGGTGATTCCTGTTAGTAGTCTGCCGAGAGTTCCAGAGTCGCAGCCATCGACTCCGCGAAAGCGATCGCTTCCCTTGGAGGACGTCATGGATTCTCCTGAGACACCCAATACAAGGTTTAGAGCACAACTCACCGGTGGTCGTTTCACGACATCGGATGAATCAAGGGTAATGGCTTATCAACCTCTGAGAATGGAGTCAGCAGCACTCCAGGGCATTGAAGCTGAAGAAGTGAGTGATATCGACTTAGTCGCATACCTCGCCATCAAGTACGATGCCGAGATAAAGAAGAGTGAGAGCTACCAAATGGAGATGTTCGAGCAAAGAGATGTCTCATCCAAGTTAGAAGAGATGTATCAAAAGTCTGTCAGTGAAGTAGGTGAGCTTTCGGGTTATGTGAAGCAACTTGAGAATGTGGGCGATCAGCGAATCATGGCCATTGTGCATGAATCGGAGGAGAACATCGCCCTGCAGCAAAGACTCACCGAGATCACAGACGGTGCTCGCCAAGTAGCGTTAAGCGAGAGCCAACAGATCGCTCTAAGGGATCAACAAGCTAATGCAGCGGTCGCTGAGGCCCGCGTGCAAGCATCCGGCGTCGTCGCCGAGATGAGAGAGGGATTCAACGAAGCTAGGATTGAGTTTAACCGGCAAAACCTCATGCTCAGGCATTATGAGAGCCGTGAAGCCTCTTTCCAGCTCGTGCAACAAGAAGCCCACAGTATGAACGAAAGACTAGAGATGAAGATAGGGCTTATGAACCATGAGTTCCAATCGGCGGTGCAGATCACGAAGACTGAGTTCGAGATCGAGATGCGAAGAGATGAGCTACTCAGCAACGAGGAGGCAGCGGATCTCAAGAACAGGAACCTCAGTCTTGAGACGGAAGTCGCCAAGCAACATGAGCTCATGAATGTGCCGGGGAACCAACAACAAGCCTTGATGTTGGAGCTCAGACATGCCCAAACTGTATGTGACGACAAGGAGAAGAGCATGGTCGCCCTTCGACATGAGGTTGGATTGTTGCGTGCCGATCGGGAGAGCCTTATGAAGGTGAATGCGAGATTACTGGCGCAACAGCCGGCTCAGGGCACGACAACGCCAAGGGCAGGATCCACCAGCAATCACTCATGGGTGGTCACGGGGAATTCTCCCCAAACTGCGGAGGAGGAGGCCGAAGCTCAGCGTCGCAGGCAGGAGATGGATGACATAAGGGATGAGCTCAATCAAGCAAGGGCGGATGTGGATCGACTCAGAGATGACCGGAATGCATACAAGATGTGGTACCGTGAGGAAGAGGCGGAGCTTCATCAGGCAATGTCCGAATCAGCTGAGGCGGCCCAGGGCAACGCATCCTGGACTGGGCCACAACCGCCACCGGGATACATCGGCATGATGTCAATGCCAAATTCATCGAAGATGCCATCCCGGAAGGAGGAAGCGAAAGTCATCGTTCCATCCTGGCCGAAGATTAGCGACATTGGAATCTGGAAGATGCACGTTGTCCGTTCTATCATCCAGGCGAGCGGTGATTCTGATGTCGACTTGTGGACAAGATGGTGCAACGAGGCCTACGACCCAACTACACCCGAGCACATCTTACGGAGTTCCGGCAAGATCGCTTTACGAGCATCGACCTCAAACTGGCCCAAGCTCTCAGCCAAATGATGGTGAACGCTGGGGAGGCAGCAGCACCGGTGAAGGCGGAGATGCGCGCAATCGAGCTGGAGCGCACAAGGTCTGGAACTTCCGTTGAACTCACCAAAGGACGAGAGTAAGTACCTGGCAAGAATCGTGGCTTTCTTCCGAGGAACCAACAACACAGAGGTCCTCTATACTGCGAAGAACATATTTGACCTCAAGTATCCTGGCGACAGCAAGCTCCAACCGTTCATGTCTCAATGGAACGAGATCCTGTCCCATATGGATGTCAGCACGACACTGCCGGACAATGCTCTCCTCGAGTTGTTACACAACAAGGTGAAGGGATCCAAGCTCATGGAGCTTGATATTCATGCTTTCGACAACCTTGCCCGTTCCGATCCTGCCAGAAGTTATCAGGCACTGAAGGATATAATCAACAAGCATATCAGGAGGGAACGAGAAGAGGCAAACAGGAGAGAGCGTGAGAAATCATTGCATGTCCTTGCACGGAACGCAACGCCCGCGTTGACTGATCCAGCAACCGGGGAGAAAGCAGGTGGCAGAAAGACAAAAGCTCCGGGCGTTCCTTCCATTCCGAAGACTAAGGACGTCCCCAACCCACAGCCTCATGTGGGGGCTGCGGCGGTTCTCCCGACGCCAAACCCCAAGGATCATGGAAAAGGGGGAAAGGGGAAAGGCCAGCCCAAGAGGGGGCGGTCGTCAACACCTGTGGGCAAGAGGCCGACCAAGGGCGAGGGCAAACGACGTTCGCTCACACCCGCAGACAAGGCCAAGATTGGATGTCGTTTCCATTGGAATGGAGGGTGCAAGAAGGGCAAAGATTGCGAGTTCAGTCATCAAGAGAAGCATCGACCGAAGAGCAGATCACAGAGTCGTGATGGGAAGGGAAATGGTCGATCTCCAAGCGCCGACAAGGTGTGCCACGCATGGAAGAAAGATGGCAAGTGCAAGTTCGGGGACAAGTGCAAGTTTCTTCACCACGACCCCGCTGCGCCAGCGGCCAAGGAGAAGGCCAAACCCAAGAAGGCGACTCCTGCCATTACGGCGGGGTCACTCGGAGAGAGCGACTCTGAGGCGGAGAACACCTCGAGACCCCACAAGGACAAGAAGACCCCGAAGAGGAAGAGGAAGGTGAGATTCTCCAATAACATCGAGATTGTCCAGTTCAAGTCTCAGCACATCCTGAGTGACAGCGCTCCTAAGTCTCAGACACAGCCACGGGGAAAAGGCCAGCGACCCATCGACGTTGAGAAAAGAGTTCTATCTCAGAGAGGCAGGGCCAGGCGAGACATCGAGACCCGAATGGCCATTGGTCGCGGGAAGGTCATCGCACAGATCGCCCGGGGAGATGTGACGGTTCCCAACATTGAAGTGAGGATCCACGATGGTGAGTGGTTAGTGGGGATCATCAACCCGAAAAACCTCTCATATATCGAGAGGGACGGCAACCAGATGACGCCGAAGCATGGACAGAAAACGTTGTGTATGCCGGCTCCCGAGTATGTCGGACAGCCTGTTCGGTTCATCATGGACACGGGATGCGGTCACGATCTGATCTCGCGGCAGAAGGTCGAGGCCATGTCTGGAGTCATCATCATTTATGACGGCCAACGGGGTGACGCAGACTCAAGAGGTCATGAACTTCAGGCCCAAGGAGCTGAACCAGGACAGTAAAGCATACGTGCTGGAGGAGACACCAGCTGTGCTGTCAGTCGGAAAGAAATGCATGGAGCAAGGTTACTCTTTCATATGGTTGTCTGGTCGTAACCCCTCAATGGAGAATGCACGAGGAGGAATGGGAGGCCATCGAGAAGGCCAGTGCGGAGTCCGACAATGGAGAGCTCGAGATCGACGTTGTCGATGGGGTCCCACGTCTTGCAAGACCTGGATCCCTCAAGGCCGAGGCCAACTCGCTAGTGCATATCCTCACACACAGATACAAGAACCCTTACTGTGAGACGTGCGTGAGGGCGAAGATGAAGCATCGAAAGACTCGGAGAGGTGCCTTCAATCGGCCAATGAAGAAGTTTGGTGACCTGATTTCCTTTGACTACCTTGATCTCGACAAGTCAAGCCTCGATCTGGTGCCAGTGTTGGACTACAAGGTGCTAGTCGTGAGAGATAGGTTCACTGGAATGATTGCCGGTTACAGCTCGCGCACCGGGGAGACCGATCAGGTCGTCAGGTCCCTGAAGCATTTCATTGGGAGGCACAAAGTCTTGCAGCTCTACTCTGATGATGCGCCATCATTCGTCAAGGCAGCCAAAGAGTTGAGAATCAGCCATGATTCATCATTGCCGGGACGGGCCCAGAACAACTCATACGCAGAGCGCAATAATCAGTTCCTCATCATGACGGTGTCGACATGCCTGCTACATGCGGGAACACCACCATGCTTCTGGAAGTACGCTCTGGACTGCGTGTGTCACTTGCTGAACTGCGAGCACACGACGGAGGACGGCAGTGCATGGATGAAGATGCACGATGAGGAGTTCAAGGGGCAGCTTATCCCTTTCGGAGCCAAGGTATTCTTCAAACCAAGCGGAGCACGAAGTGTTGAACAGGATCACAAGATGGATCCAGACGCCATTCCTGGCATCTTTGCTGGGTATGAAGTTACCACAGGCTTAGGATGGTCCAACAAGTACCTTGTGTGGGCACTTGAGGATTTCGTGGAGCAAAATCTGGCCTACGATGCAGATCGTCCAATCATGAAGCTCCTCACGCCCCATTTTACGGAGAAGGTCGAGGTCGTTGGAGAGATCGAGTTCCCGCTAAAAGAGAAGTATGAGAAGCTCAACACGACTCTCGAGGGGCTGAGTGAGGTACGAAGGAGGGAAGGAAAGAGTGATATCCCGGAGAACTTCTACATCGGTGATGACGATGATGAAGATGATGACAATGGTGATGATGATGGACATGGAGGAGACTAAGAAGAAGAAAGAGACCGTCGTCGAGTTCATTAAGTTGCCTGATGTTGGCATTGAGCATTCATCGGCCGGGAAACCCGGAGATGGACGAATCTATCTGAACGATGATGGTGAGAGAGTGAAGATCGGTTCAGATGGGAGAAGGTATCGTGTTGGTCCAGATGGCAGAAAGATCATGTCCGGATCATCAAGGCTATCGGAGCTTTTCACGCCCGAGGAGTGGCAGCGGACATCAGTAAAGGACAAAGAGAGAATGAAGAAGCTGTCTGACAAGTCCGAACACTTCAAGGAAGCAGTGGAGAGGAAAGTCGTTGAGGGTATCGAGAAGACCGCCAAGAAGAAGGAAGAGAGTAAGTATGATCACCTCGATGAAGAGGCAGCCGAGGTTGAGAGGGCCGCCGACGAGCGTGAAAAGAGGAAGGCGGAAAAGAAGAAGACTAAGAAGGACAAGTCAGACAGGAAGAAGAAGAAGAAGAAGAAGAAGAAGAAGAAGAAGAAGAAGAAGAAGAAGGACAAGGAAGACTCCGGGGGAGGATGGGAAAGCATCAGGTAGCGGCAAGGATAAGAAGAGTGCCGCACTATCCATCCCTCTTCCTGATCGTGGGCCTCTGAGCAGATACGACAGTGATGACGACACCCCCATGTCCTCTGTATCAACCGCCGTTCCAAGCGACGAGGAGTTCCTCACGTCATGGGACGAATGGGGGGACATCGAGAGTGGGGGGACTGAGATGCCCAAGGCGGAATGGATCGACGGCAACAACATTGACTTCAAGAACGGAAAGGTGACTGCCGTGACCCACAATGCTGCGGCCAGTGTCGTGAATGACATTGTCTCGGAATGTGTCTTTGAGTTCAAGCCTAACGACGAGTCCAAGAGGGAGGAGCCAATGAACTACCCACGAATGCCCTGGATCGTTGACAACGACGTCCCAAGACAGAAGGCGATCATTACCCAGTTCTACAATGCCATGGTTTCCAGACCGGTCAGTCGGAGTGAGATGTTGTCCTCCCCGGAGGCCCTCGCGTCCATGAAGAAGGAATGGAAAGGATTGTGGGATCAGGATGTCTTCGACTTCTCAAGAGTTGTGGAGTATGATGAGATTGTACGTGAGTATCGGGCCAAGAATGAAGAGGTTCAGCTCGCCCGCGTACACGGGATATGCGTCGAGAAGAACCATCAGCTCCCCAAGGATGACCCTAGGAGAAAGTTCAAGGGACGAGGTGTGTTGCTCGGAAACCAAGTGAAGAACCAGAACTTTGAGGCAGCGCTCTTCCAGGATCTCGGAAATTCTCCGGCGACGTTTGAGGCAGCACGTTGGGCAGACTTTTTCGGTTGCCTGCCTGGTAATTCCGTGCAAATGGCTGATGCAAACCAAGCCTACATCCAAGCACTCCTTACAGGAATGGCTTGTTGGGTCGAATTGCCCGAAGATGCATGGCCGGATGATGTCCTCAAGCGGATCAAGAGGTTAGGACTTCGGAGACCCATGTGTCGTCTTCGCAAAGCATTATATGGTCATCCCGACTCGGGTACCATGTGGGAGAAGCATTGCGATACGGAGGTCAAGGGACTCGAGTTCGATCCCGTGGGTCCCGAATGGCCAGGAATGTATTATCACAAGAAGCTTCAGTTGCTCTTGGTGATTTATGTAGATGATCTCAAGATGGCCGGGCCAACCCAGAATCTCAAGACGGGATGGGACATGCTCAGGTCCAAGCTTCGCATTGAGCCGGAAACAGAGTTAGGACTATACCTTGGGTGCATGACCAAGAAAGGTGAAGCCTCACTACACGATGGAACCAAGGTGAAGACTGTGAGCTACGACATGTCTGATCTGTTGAAGATGACTGTCGAGAAGTACCTAGGCATTATTGGAGAGGACCTTGCGGCGTGTGGCGACTCCCATGTTGCAGTGCCCATGGTGCTCGTGTGACTTCGACCCGAGAGAGGCGGATAAGCGCAAGCTTTCCCCTGGATCCGGTGGCGCCCCCGATCCAGCATCTAAAGGGAAGAAGCAAACCGAAGAGAAAGATATGCCGAGAGGTAAACTGGCACCTCATGCAGCAAGCATCTTGATGAAGCTCTTGTATGCTGCGCGGATTGCCCGGTTCGATCTCTTGAGAGCCATCAATTCCCTAGCCCGTAACGTCTCGAAATGGTCGGACAGGGATGATGCGCGACTTCACCATCTGACGTGTTATTAGAACCACTGGCCATCAGATGATTGGATGGGTCGGTGATGGAGCTGCTAAGCTCGAGACAGGTTTTTATGCCGACGCTGACTTCGCGGGATGTGGACAGACTTTACGCTCTACTTCCGGTGCGCACCTGCATGTGCAGGGGCCGCATACGAGATTTCCCATCTCCGGGGGAAGCAAACGGCAGGGCTGTGTTTCACACTCCACGCCTGAGGCAGAGATCGTTGCGGCAGACTACGCTCTCCGCAATCTCGGGATCCCATCTCTTCGAGTGTGGGATACTGTTCTCGGTCAGGGTAGCAAAGTCACCTTCCATGATGACAATCAGGGAATGATCGGTGTCATGCGCACTGGTCGGAACCCGACAATGCGCCACCTTGAGCGTTCTCATGGGATATCGATTGTATGGATGCATCAGATGTTTCAGCTCGATCACATCGATCTTGCGTATGAGATCACCGCTCGAATGGCCGCGGATATCCACACGAAAGAGTTCTCGGGCGCTCATCAGTGGCGACACGCTTGCCAATTGATCAATATCATGCCCCCTGAAGACCTTTCCAGTCGTGAGGTCCTAGAACTTCACCAAACAACAAGGGCCGGCGCCGATAAGACTCAAATGTTCCAGAAGCGTGGGGCCAACATTCCCACTTTCCCATACACTGATGTGCCCACCGTGCCACCAGAAATCTATCAACCAGGACTCAGCAGTCGTGAAGGTCTTCAGGTCCTCCCTGGGACCGACCCTTACGTCATGTGCAAGTGTCCGAGTCGCTATCCCCGGCGACCGCCCAGCGGGCTTCCTGGCGAGCGATGGATGGTTTCTCGAAAACAAGGTGTGGCGCAAAGTTGAGACCAGGGTCGATCCACTCCTTGAAGGCGACGTCATTGGACGATGGATCGAGCGTGCTGTCTTCCAGCTCCATCCAGTGCAGCCCGCATTGGCGACTTCGCCAACCCCGTCTCAAACCGCTCTGACCTCCGTTCAGGAGTCCCGGCGGCTCACCCTGAGTGACCCTGCTACGCTCCTCTTCTCGCTGAGGCCGCTGCTACGTCAGCGCAACGCTCACACCCCTTGTGCCAATTCACAGTTTGGATCCGAGCGCCCGTGTGGTGCTCCAGACCCTGACACGCCTGGTGCATGGGGGGGGAGGGGGGCAGGTCGGCTCATTATTCCCAGCGAACGATGCTTCTTCGAAGATCGTGAACAATGGAATCATATGGGACTTTGCCGTCACAAAAAGCGAGAACAAAGATGCTCTTTGCCATGACACATGGACGGTCGAGGAAGGACCTACATAGACGAGGGTGATCAGGCACCACAAGTTCCCAAGAAGCAGGAAATTCATACTGTCCGAGGCAGACAGCACCCCCATCAATCCATTCCTGTTTCTCGACAAGAGAGTGACGATCATGCAGAGCTTAGGGAAGAAGGGAGAGAGAGTCGAGGTACGTGATGAATGGAAGCGTCGAGGCAACAACTTAGACAAGATAAGGAGAGATGGGTCGGGAAGACCATCTTCTATGTCCCGACGAGAGCAGCCAAACGGCGCGAGATAGTTGGACATCATAATGCATGCGTGGCGATATGCTCGGATGCACAGAGACTATCAACGATCCCACTGGATGATCTGTTCATTCCATCGAAAGCAGCGATCCGTGTGTCTTATCTAGTAAAGGACGAGTACAAAATGTTCACTCCCAAGAGTGGGAAGCACGGATCTCAAGCATTGCAACCTCCGCTCGATCCCATTCATCAGGGAACGAGCCAAGCGCCAGAGGGATTAGCGCAGGTATGTGTCACCTTGCATAGGAAGAATGGAAGCAAGAAATCCTTCCACCTCCGTCTCTCCGGTGGTGATACGGACATCGAAAGGGAGGACGTGAAAATAGATGTTGACCTCCACGAGTTAGGGACACATGATGATGCTTTCGTATTAAATAATGTGCGCTGAAGACGACAACCGCTTCGAGAGATACATGAGCCGACAAGAGCATTGCAGACATACTCCTGTTCTCATTACTGCGGATGACGATCTTCTTTCGCCTTACGGAATTGCGAAATGGAAAGCCGCGCTAAGGTCTTCGAGAGATGCATGCATGTTCGCAGGGCCGTGCACAGCGGGATCACCATGGTCACGCCTCAATTCAAGCATGAGCAAAGCCATTGAGACCATGTCATCACTCAAGCAAGAGACTTATTGGAGATTATGGGATCAGTTTCATGAGGCGTACCGCATTTGCATCAAGAGAGGTTCCCCGCTCATCTTTGAGCTGCCGAGGCACTGCGACTATTGGAAAGACGATAGGATCATCACGATAGTAGGTGATGGAAAGTGGCAGGTGCATGAACTCGACGGATGCATGTTCGGTCTTGCTGGAAAGAATGGGAAGCCAATCAAGAAACCATGGAAGATGTTATCCTGGAACACAAGAATAGGTAATGGCCTCAGCCGGAAATGCGATGGATCGCATGACCACACACCATGTGCCGGATCGGAGACTAGGAGCACACAGCTATACACGCCGTTGATAGTGAAGCTGATTGTCGACTCGTTCGCTTCGCATGATCGTGGAGTAGGCAGCCTTCGAGAAAGCACAGGTGTTAGGAATAAGAAGGGCACGAATGCAGCTTGTTGTATTAGTATAGGAAATTGGCTTGATGAAGAGAGTGATCCTGAGCCTGATGACCTTACAATCCACCATGCACTCGCTGCGGCTCAAATCCATTCGTGCCATGTCAGGTGCACTGATTCCTACGGAACCGAAGAGCTTATAGCGCTTGGTGAGCCCCGCCCCGCGGAGGCAAACCGAAAGACTCTCACCGCCAAACGCGAGTGGACGGCCTTTCAGGCATCCATGAGCGTAGGCGCAGTGATCGGAGGTGGGATTTTCCTGCCATGGAAAGGGAAGTTAGCGGCAGCGTACCCTGCGGTGAGTAAGACTATCCAGGAGACCTCCAATGCCGTCGACCAGTTACCGAAGCGAATTGTCTGCACAGATCCATATATGGACTTAGTCTGGATGGCCGAGTGGGGCAGTCGTGGTTTGCCAGATGGGCCCAGAAGCAATGCAACACCCTTACAAGATGGGACCTATTAGCAATGCTGGAGATGTTGAACCCGTTCATGACCGAGGAGGAAGACATGGAGCCTCTGAAGTCGATCGTGCAGAAATGCAACAGAGGGGCCGCTGCGTTCTTCGCACATGCCAAGGCGGACATCGACAAGAAGCGTGCAGAAGGGATTTCTGAGACGCCCATCACGAAGTATGTCATGGACGCCAATGTCGTGGAGAAGCTGAAGGATCTTTGGGAAGGCGCGCTTTCAGCGGCAGAGCATCACGGAGTTCCCCCAGAAGAGTTGACCACCAAGCAGGTGATTGCAAGACTGCGAAGTGGACAATCCTTGAATATTGCCAACACAGCGGTAGGAAAGCTCCGCAGTGCAGAATATTATTTTTGCATGAGGACTTATCACAACATGACTCGCGGGGAGTCATCCATCGATTGGCGCAACGTGAAGGACATCGTCAATCAGGGTACGGCAGCTTTGAGGGAATTTCTTAGTGGAGCTTCGTATTGCACAAGCGCTGGGACATGGAAGGGGAAGACCAGTGTTGATCAATTCGACTTCCTCAACATGCTTGAAAACAATGACTATGGACTTCCTGTTGATCTTCCAGGTATCAGGAACGCTCTGGAAGTTCTTGGGATTTGTATCCATGGCGCGAGATACTTCGATTCAGTGATTGCCGGGGCATACAACCCACCTACGGAACGTCGAAGGGCAGCTTGCAGGGCTTTCATCGAGACGGTAGAGAAGTTCACCATCTTCGAGACGGACATCTTCCAGTCCATGTATGGCCCTCGGGAGTCTGACTTCAACGGGGAGGGAATCAAGGCGTTTCGAGGTATCCTCACCGATTCGTACACCCCGTACAAGAAGTCACTGAATGCGTCGGAGAAGGACAAGAAGGAGTTCACAGTCAGGGAGATTCCTGTCTATAAGAGCGCGGGAGACGTTCCCGTACTCTTTCACTTCGAGCAGATGGGCATCAACAACGTCCCGAAGTGGTACTCAGACCTTCGAGCATCGTCCGGTGGCAGGAGATGGGGGAACACGGAAAGTACCCCGGAGCCGAAAGCGAGGCCATCATCCTCGGCTCCTGAACCCAAGCCTATGCCCAAACGACCTCCGCCAAAACCGAGGGAGAAATGGTTCATGGGTTCGGCCACGGATGCAACGAGATGAGGCATAAGGGGCCAGACCTGATATCAGTGGAATTTGATGCTTACCAGGGCTACCCAGCTTGCCGATGTTAAGCTGGAGTGATTGAGTGATTTTGTTTCTCACAGTTTCTGGCTTGGCAAAAAAGGCGATGTTAAGTCTCTCAAGGTGTGCGAAACCGTGGGTGAAGAGGGTGAAATTATGGATTCTGATGTCAGAAAACATGATCCCAAAAAAGCAGCTGCGAGGACATGACACCTAACGCATCTCAATTTGTTCGCGCGGAGCGCACCCCACTAAAAGAAAAGAACCCGCGCCTCCGATGCCGGAAGAATTCACTTGTCTGAATCAGCAACCAGCGCCAGGCATCTGTTTATCATATCATCTCATACTTTATTCAAATATGACATTACTATGCATTACATTACATTACATTACATTACATGACATGACATGACATGACATGACATGACATGACATTACATTGCATCGCATTCCATTACATTACATCACATCACATTACATCACATTACATTGCCTTACATGATTCTTCTGTATCGTCTCATATCATATATCATTGGATATCATACCATATCATATCATATCATATTATATTGTATTATATGGGCCGCACTGCAGCAGGCAACACATTCAGCATCTCGTGATAGCAGTCGACAATATGCCGTCTTGGCCTTGGAACCGCCCGGTCGCCTGATACTTGTGCCCTGCGGCTATTGGAAGGTAGGCGCCTGGGCAAACCGGCGCATAAGCTTCACAGCGCAGGGGCCTGTCTTTGTCTCCACAGACTCTCACTGTACTGGAAGGCGCATGCCCTAGCATGAGGCCCACAAAGCGCCAACGCCAGGTCCCCGGCGTAGGCCAGCCATCGCCTGGCAGGAGCAACGAGCACATAATAATAAGCCAAGCTATACTACCGACGTAAACTTGCTTCTGCCATGGAAATCTCTCATAACCTCGACACTAACTCAAGTCATGACACCTGCTTTAACCTCGAAGCGCGCAATAAGCCAAGCTAAACTACCGAAGTGAACTTGCCTGTGCCTCGAGAAGCAAGGGCAATGACCGACGTAAAGTTTCGATGTTCTATCATGGGATGGCTCTTACAGGCTATGACAATAGACAATATACAACCTTATTTCAACCCTAAGGAAACTCCCCCCGCTTAAACACCGAAAAGTGTTAGTAAAGTTTAGGACCCACACAGCGATGTTAATCTCCGTCATCTCCGTAATCATTTTTAGTAATGGGTGGAGCGGCTTCCGCTGCAAAACCTTGCTGATCAATCTAGCGGCTTCTGCGGGTTCCGCTGCCAAAACCCTAGCGGAATCCGCTCCACAAGTGGGCTTTCCAACGGGTTCCGCTGCCAAAACCCTAGCGGAGTCCGCTCCACAAGCCTCGGCAGCTGACGGGTTCCGCTGCCAAAACCCTAGCGGAATCCGCTCCACAAGTGTGCTTTCCAACGGGTTCCGCTGCCAAAACCCTAGCGGAATCCGCTTCACAGACCCTGAAGGTTGATGACTTCACAGGTCTTAAGTCTTAAGGGTTTTTTTTAAGCAAATTAAGTTTAAGTCTTAAAACATTATCAATGTTTAAGTTGTATAATTAGCTACTATTAATAGTTAAGTTATGTTAAGTTATGAGCTATGGTCCATGGTCTGTATTATATACTCTTGATATTTGCTCTGGGCTTTCGAGACGCTACTATTTTAATCTCTTGCTTTTTTGAGCTGGGATTGCTTTGACAGAGCAGCCGCTCCACTTTGCGACAAAGACCGCCAAAGAATCTAAGCCAAAAACGCTGGTATTTGCGTGGGTTTGTCATGTTTGGGATGGTTGTCAAGCATAGTGAGCGGGCTCAAATACCTAATTTAAATTTGGTAGTCGTGTAATTTGAATTAGGTCGTAATGTAACTTTTTGGAGGTCATTTGCTAAATCATTTTAGGACGATTTTTTGGCTCTGTCTTAGATGAAACCCGGATGACTTATGGATCTGAAGGTTGGTGCTCTTGTGCATTTTGTAGTCCTCTATTGTGCGTGGTCTTCCTATGTGGATCAGGATGTTCTTGTTTCTGAGGGGTCAAGAGGTTTCAAACCTCAATTGTAAGAGGTGGCCCGGGAGACCGTTTTTTGAACCAAAAAAAGGTCTCCCGGGCCACCTCTTAAAGTTGAGGTTTGAGGCCTCTTGACCTCCCTTGGGATCAATGGCTTCGTGCGCTTTATAAGAGCTTCGGAGGGATTTGTAAGCCTGCTCAGGGCCTTTAAGGGCGTTTAAATGCCGTTCATGGCATTTGTTACTTCCTACCTTCGAACGTTTTTTTTTTTGCAACTTACACTGGCCTTAGAGGCCTCGGAAAACTCTACAATTGCTTTCAAGGGTGTTGGAATGCTTGACAGCTTATGGCGGCTTTGAGAGTTTTCATTCATGATGTGCGAAAATTTCATGATATATTTATGAAATTCTTTATGAAATTTGTTTAAAAATATGAGAATATCACTTTTTGAAAAGAACATTTCATGAAAGTCTATGATTCTTAAATGAAATTTCATGAACAATTCATGAAATACTCTGGGGTTCCAACATCTATTTTTCTTACGTCCGTTGACGTAACCTCCTTTATTTACGAAGTATATAGGTTCTGAAAAATCGGGATGCCCCGTTCCAATTTCTTCATGGCCAGGTCCACCTAGGAGCCTTGGTGCAGGCAAGAACGAAATAGATCAGATCTGATTAAGCTTGATGCCAGACTTAGATGTTGCCCCTCGCTTGCACATATCATGGTCTTTCATGATCTTATTTTGCCCTGGGAGTCCAGAGGCGATTCTTCAAAACACTGTTCCACGTAAGACGATAACTGATGTAGCTGGCCAGCTCAAGTGCTAGCTTGCCCAATTCTCATGATTCAGGCCCCTTTTCCTTTTCATGTCCGGTTCTTCGCATTCTGGTTCTTGTAAGGTTTCACTCGTGCTACTGCCTTTGGCCTACCAGGATATCAGCATGTCAGGTGTCCGTGCCAAATATGCACAAGCATCTCAAAACCACGCGTGATTGACATCCAGAACTTAGGATACCTCGAACATCGGAACCACGCCGGAACCACTCAGGACCCACGCCACATTAGCAACTTTCCACGTCAGTTCATCAATTTCCCACGGGGAACCACGCGCCACTTCCACGTTTCGCTGCATTCTTAAGGTGGGCCGGCTGTGGGCATGTTTCTTTCCCACGGATGGTCTCTCGTAACTCTATGGCTATTTGCATGCATTTGCACGTTCATTCAACTTATAAGGCAGTTCAGCTCTACACTGGCTGTGGGCCTACACCCTTGTTAAGCATCTAAAGCGCTACCTGCCTTAGCTCAAGAGAACAAAGCTACCAAGATGAGTTGCATGACATTACTAGATTCTTCAAACGCTGCCAAACAATCAACTCTCAACAGGTCGATTGTTTTAATCAACTTGGATCTGGAGGGTATATACTAAATTCATGTCAGCCACGGTTCGATTGTGCTTGTCCTGCCTCGGAGTGATGTCTGAGGATAATCGTAAATAACGTCTGTTCACGCTTAAAAATGTCCGATCACACTGGAACCACGGAAAACAACGCGTCGATCACGAGTTCCGCCCGGATAATGTGAGCTCCAGAAAATGGATGGCAGTGGACTTCAGCGAGGAATTGGCTTAAAGCGCTAGAGCTTGAAAAGCCGGCGTCAACGCTAGAAATGTGTTGTTTCGAAGAGGATCCTTCCTTACCTTGTGTTCATGTACCGTTTCAAGAGCTTCATCCTACAATCCGAAAGTCCCAAGGCCGTGGCTTTATCAGATCAAGGATTCAAGCCCCTGCATGGCGTATGAGGGTGCGAACGGCAAAGAATAGCTGAACGCAAACATATTACAGCGACGCAGTCCTAAGGAATGGCAATTCTCAAGACGTGCAGGCATGTCGAGTCGCTATCTTGCCAGAGATCTCAAATCTCAAAACGAAATACGTTTAAAGCACCGGGGCAAGCAGCGTCAAAAGAGGTTGATGGGTAAATAATCTACGCTTTACCTCCTCTAATATTTTAATGTACTACGACTTGCAGGGATGTTTGTGAAATATTTATGAAATATTTATAGGCTTATGGAGTTTTATGTTTTTATTTCTTTTTTGATGAACATTTTATGAAAATTATGAAAGTTGCATGAAACGTTTATGTTTCTTTTAATGAAATTTTATGAAACACTTATGAAAGTCATAGAATTTCACAACATTTCAATTAATTGTTCACTTTGTTTCATTAAAAAACATAAAATTTCATATTTGTTTTTTTTGAGCTTTCATTTAAAAAGTCCTTGCATGAAAGTTTCAAAAGCATCATATCATATTTGTTTTATTAAAACACGCTACAATTTTCAAAAAAGAGTCATTAAAAACACGAGATTTTCACTAGAAATTCAAAACTATTTCGCGAAAAAATTCATGAACGTATCATAAATAATCATGAAAATCATGAAAATCGCCGTGGCTCATCAGTCCTCGGACTGGGATGTGTGTTGTGCCAGCGGCCGATGACCCAACGGGAGTAACGCGAGTGGGGTTTGTGCAAAATTTATGATTTTTCCTTTAGAACGAGTAAGGACCCCCGGCAGAATTCCGGGGTCCTTACACATCTCCAGACCGGTCTGGCTCCGCGTAAGGACCCCGGCTAAATGCGTAAGAGACCTCGTGAGACGTCGCCGTGATCACGGCGACGTCTCACAGGGGTCCTTACACATCCCCAGACCGGTCTGGCTCCGCGTAAGGACCCCCGGAATCTGCCGGGGTCCTTACACGGACCGCCGTCATTGAACCCCCCCGTCCAACCTATACGCTGCACTTTACACATCTCCAGACCGGTCTGGCTCCGCGTAAGGGACCCCGGCGAATCATCGCTGCAGCTGCGACGTTAAGTTTTCTCCACTTAAATCACCGACGTAAAAGTGGCCTCGGTCCGATCCGGCCCATTTTGTTCATTTTTTTAGTCTAGGAGCGACATAAAATCCGAG
>CBDDGS010000009.1:0-8794 GCA_965227935.1 Cyclobacteriaceae bacterium
TGCTCCGAGTAGCCGATGGCAATAGTGGCAAGATTAAGACCTTTGAGCCAAGTTGCCGATTGATTTCCTTGGCGAAGTGCTCAGCGATCAATCGATCTGTCGCGAGCGGCAGGTGAGGACCGTGCTGCTCGACCGCCGCAACAGGCAAGATGACAGGAGTTTGGCGATCGATGTGATCAAAATCTGTACTAATCAGTTCTTGCCAAATCATTCGACTTTGTCACTCACAATTCCCATTCTCGACGGTGACCAAGCTGATTACTTATCTCTTCGAAATTCACGCACGCTCTTCTGAAAGTGTCGGATCGCATCGCGATCAAGATCGACGCCAAGTCCAAGGCCGGCTGGCAATGCCGCGTGAGGCGGTTCGATTTCCAATGGGTTGGACAGAAGGTCATGCTCTCGAATCAATCTGCCAAAGATATCGGACGGCCATTGACAGCTCATGGCAGCCGCGCACTGATGCAGGTACATCGATTCTAGAATTCCTAGGTCGATTTCCGAACCATGCCAACTTGGCAAATTCGCCGCGGCAGCAATATGGTCTAGCTGTTGATACGCCGCCAACCCTCCATTGAAGTTGAACCCGTCTACGGCTGAAGCCATGAGCGCCGTGATGGACTCATGGACCCTCTGACCATGGTAGATGTATGGCAGGGAGACGTGTAAGACAATCGGGATGTTCGAGTAATTTCTCAGCTGAGCGTACTCGTGCAGCATCCAGCGTGGCAGTGGATCTTCCAGGCATAGAACATTTCCCACTTCGCTTAATCCATCGATTCTTTGTCTGGCTTCGGCCGGACGTTCCCAACGCTCGTTCGGGTCTAAGATCACTCGTATGCTAGGCGCATGTTCCGCAATCTTCTTGCACCAACCGACGACATCATCATCCAGAGAACATTTGAATTTGATGCAATCATAGCCGGCAGATTCGCATTCTTCAGCTAGTGGACCAACGTCGTCCAACGTGCGATGACCCGACCAAGCACCAACCCAGATCTTTTCCCTTACTTGTCCGCCAAGCAGCTCTACTAGGCGGAGACCATGAATCTTCGCGAATGCGTCCCAGATAGCACACTCGAATCCGTCGTATTCTCGGCAATGGGCTATCGGCAACTTCGCTCGAGGCAAATCGAGCAACTCGACTCCAAGTAAGCTCTCAGAAACCCTCTCCAATATTCGCCAGTCGTGGTCGCGATAGAATTCACCTAACCCAACCGTACCATCTTCTAGATAGACCTCCAAGATTGCTTTTGGTAGCTCGTCAAATTGTTTACTCCACCCAGGCAAGCCAGCCACAGGCAACTTGTGAAGAGGTTGGTCTATCGTTGCACTATTGACAGATTTCTTTCGAGCAGAAACGACAACTTCTGTGATTAGAATACGTTCGATGCGATTCATATTCGGATTCGATATCCCGCTGGAATGGAATTGCCGTTAAAGGGGTGCTATGACCAGCTAGTTGCTTCGTAAATCAAGAATGCGATACGCAATGTGGGCAGTAAACTGTGTGGCGTTTATCGACAATCTTATTAACCAGATTCTCGTGCGGCGGAAGTTGATGCTATTGGCCTGTTAAAAAGGGGAGCAGCGGGAATCTCGGAGACTAACACATCCATCTCGCTAGGCTGGCTCACATACCCTAGAGCCTTATGGCTTGAGCATCTGTTGCATTGCTTTATGTGAAGATTCTTGCAAGGGGTTCGAACCGTCTGGCATTCGATCCGCATCGACCTGCCAGAAAAAGACGCCGCGGAGTCCACGCTCCATCGCCCAATTTGTCTTTAATGCGATTGAGTCTCGATCATCGTATCCGATGATCTCTGTACCATCGGGGGCGAAGAGCCAGGGTGTCTTCGTCTCGTCATCCCACCTTCTTTCCCACTGATGATGATCGATTAATTGACTAATACTGTTGAAATTTGCCGAGTTCCGTTTTGGCTTTGGCGCGTCGATTGTCGACGCATAGGTTTCACTCACCGCGAATCCACGCCCGTATAGCGGCAAGCCAAGCGACAATCGCTCAGGCGGGAAGGAACGCTCTTTTAGGAGATATTCCATGGTGATCTCAATCGATAGCACATCGTGCTTGGGCATCTTGGTCGACGCATGCAGTGGCGCGTGATGTCCAGCGTACTTCGCCCATCCGCCACAATAGTCGTAGGTCATCACGTTAATCCAGTCCATCGTCTCGAGAAGAAACTCATTACGCAGCCATGCCAGCGTTGTGGGATGGGCCGCCGCCGCAATAGTCAGCAACATTGGACGGTTCTTCTTGCTGCCTAGTTCATCGAGCGATTTCCGAAATCGACGAGCGAGTCGTTCAAATCCAACGATCTCGATATTGGTATCTGGGTATTCCCAATCTAGGTCGATGCCGTCATAGTCATATTCTTCGACGAGAGCCATCACCGCTTTGATGTAGCGGTCCTCGGCGGGCGGGTCGAGTGACATCGCGGCAAAATTCTCGTCCCAGCCCCAGCCACCAAGCGAAAGAAGCACTTTGACTCCTCTTTGATGTGCTTCGATTGCCAACTGGTGGTTGGGTACGTTTTCTTGAGGAATGAGTGTACCATCCTTTTCCGCCACGACGAATGCATGGCAAAGATGAGTATACAAGCTGTAGTTGATGTTCTTCTGTTCGCCCGATACGTAACCCAGAAAGATCTTCTTAGGAAACTCAGGCTCCGGTTCTGCCGCAGACAAATCCCTACCGAAGAGTAAGAAGATCCATAAACTGGTCGCTGTGGCAAATATTCGCATTGGGTTTTGCACAAAGTTGGTGAATCGAATGAATGAGAAGAACTGCCTATTCCGTTCTCAGTTGCCCAAATTGCTGGAACAAGAGTGTTGTGCTTGTCGCGGTGATGATCCCGAGGACAGCAGCTTGCACCCAATTGCCATAGAGGACTCCTCCGATCGTGAACAATGCGCAGTAGACTGCCACGCATCCGAGAAAGACACAAAGCAACTGAACTGGCATTTCCCACGCGTCGTCTTGCTTGGTTCCATCGATGAAATCTCCGTCAGCGTGTGCTTCTTCAACGATTCTTGCCCAGCCAGGGCCTCCAGGATGACACTTCCGAACGAATCTGCGCAGCGTTTCTTGGCTCTCCGGCGGAGTGAGGAATGTGCCGATAACCCAAACAACGGATGTGATGGAAACTCCAATCAGCAGTTTCATGGTAAAGCCATCGAGTGGCCCGTAGGCGATGTCTTCGTCTCGCACAATCAAGACAAGCGGAAAGGCGAGAATAGCCGATATCGCCATCGCGAAGATTTCCGACCACGCGTTGATGCGCCACCAGAACCAGCGTAGCAAGTAAATGGCGCCTGACCCCGCACCAGACAACAAAAGTATGTTGAATGCCTGTGTCGCACTGGTCAGTACGAGCGACAGCCCACCCGCAAACACCATGAGCAATACGGTGCAATATCTACCCACCCTGACGACATCTTCTTCAGCCGCATTAGGCTTCACAAAGCGCTTATAGAAATCGTTCGCGATGTACGACGAGCCCCAGTTCAGATGAGTTCCAATCGTCGACATATACGCCGCAATGATGGACGCAACGACAATCCCCAAGAAGCCCGGGCCCAATTTCGAGATCATTGCTGGGTAAGCGATGTCGTGTGCCAGTACCGATTCGTCAACGTGAGGAAAGGCAGCCTGCATGTCAGCGATATCTGGGAAACAGACCAAAGATGCCAAAGCCACGACAATCCAAGGCCAAGGACGCAGAGCGTAGTGTGCAAAGTTAAACAAAAGCGTCGCGCCAATGGCGTTCTTCTCATCCTTGGCAGCCAGCATTCGCTGAGCGATATACCCACCTCCACCAGGCTCAGCGCCAGGATACCAAACGGACCACCACTGAACGGCAATTGGTATCAACAGCAAAGGAACCCATTGATTCGGGTCAGAAAAATCGGGAAAGATGTTGGCCCTGTTGGCAACATTTGTCTCTTGAAGCAAATCAGACAACGAATAGTTGCGAGAAAAATCAGCGACTTGATCCGCCGTAATCTTGCCGGCCTCCAAGGCGCTGCTAGCGGCAGATTTGCCCGCCTCGCCAATGGCAAACACTGCCGCATAAATCGCACCAAACATTGCAATGCTGTATTGAAAAAAATCCGCCCAAATACAGCCTTTCAATCCTCCCAACGTCGCATAGATGACGACGCCAAATGATCCGCAAAGCACGCACTCCCACTTCGCCGCACCAAACATTAGTGAGCCATACTTGATGATCGCCAGAGTCACTGACGACATGATGAGCACGTTGAAGAACACTCCCAGATAGATGGAACGAAATCCACGCAAGAATGATGCGGGTCTGCCGCCGTAACGCAACTCATAAAAGCCCAGGTCGGTCATCACCTCGCTGCGCCGCCATAGCTTAGCGTAGATGAACACGGTGACCATGCCTGTGATCAAAAATGCCCACCACGCCCAGTTCTTCGAAACGCCATTTTCGCGGACCATTCCCGTCACCAAATTTGGGGTATCGGCAGCAAATGTGCACGCTACCATCGATACTCCCAACAACCACCAGGGCAAGCCTCGGCCACCCAAAAAGAACTCGGAGGAGCTCTTGCCTGCAGATTTCGAGGCGAGCACGCCAATGGTGATCACGACAAAAAAGAAAGTCGCGACCACCAACCAATCAATCGCTTGAAACTGTACGGCAAATTCGATTGGAATCACCGAGCTTTTCATTGAAGACAAGTTGCCGTTCCTCTTTCCAGACAGTCGCGATCGCCACAACGTGTGACGCAACTACAGATTCTCAACTCAACGTGACACCTCTATTCGCGCTCTATTCCAGATCCACCCGCCCGATTGGGAATCGCACGCGTTATGGAAGAGCACACCTGGTCGTCGCCGCGTTTGGCCCACAGAATAAGGGTGCTAGTGGACATATTAAGCGATATAGATTAAGTTGCAAGTACTTTGGCGTTGGGGAATCTGCGCCGGACGAAATTTTGCAAGCATGTGAAGGCACGGCGTGATACGCAGACTCTTGCGCGGATTCTCACTCACTGATCCACGATAGGGCCGAATAAATATCGCGCATTAGATCAGTCGTTTCAATCCACAGCCATTGTTTGATGTGGACTTTGCTCGGATTTTGCGCCGAATGATTGGCGTCAGACAGAACCCCAGATCAGCGCATGCAAACTGGCTTTAAGTTCACCAGAGTCAAACTAATCCCACCCAATGGAATCATGATCGAGCGGTAAACGATTCCACACGAGAAGGCGATCTCCTAAGCGCGCAACTGTGGGCTTGCCTTCGAGGAGCTTAGCGGCTCGAACCTCTCAGGTATTGCAACGGAGTAGAGGGCCTGTACTTCAGAGAGCCTTGTGCCCAATCAGTACTTATCGCAGCCCTCGTGAAAACTCTTTCGTGCAAGTGACATTTTAGGCCAGAAAGACAACTCAAGTTTCGATTCTGGATCATCTCAGAGTAGATACATTCAATTAGCTTCTGGGTCGGTAACGGTAATCTCGTTGATCGTGTCTGACGACAGATCTTCATAGGGTATATGGAAAGCCGTAGATTGAGAAATCTCATCTCGAACCATCAAAGGCCACTTCACTCCATTCAGTTCAACTTCACGCTGCGAGACCTTGCCGACGGAATGAGTGATTTGGATGCGATGGCCATGAGCCAAACCATTCAGTTCAAGAGATCTAAATGGGTGCCATGCGGCAGGGGAGATGCACAAGTGATCCATTTCCGGCTGGAAGCCACATACGTATCGAACCAGCAACTTCAGAAGTGCATTTGAGGAACCCGTTTGCCAGTCGTTCATGCTTTGGCCATTTAGATTGAGCTGTAGATTCTCAACGTAGGAATTAGGCATAACAAACGGAGAATGACTTGGATCTTTGTGATGAGAGCTAAAGGGTAGGATCTTCCTGATCTGCTCCCAAGCCTTCTTGGCTTCACCCATTCTAAAGAGTGCGGCAATTGCAAACGTGGTGGCGTGGATATACGTTGCTCCGTTTTCCGCTGTACCGCGAGGTAGCTTTGTGATCCGCCCCACCCCGCGAGCATCCGAAGCAAAACCAGGTGCGAATGTCCTGAACCCATAAGTGGAGTCCAAACGCTCAAGTGCTGCTAGAATGTCCTCTTTCATTAAGGGGTCCTCGTCGAGCATTCCTGACAACACCCAGAATGCATTGGATGTTAGGCCGTCGCGAGCCAGACCGTCGCTATCTCGAAAGCTCCCCACAAAGTACTGTCGTTGATCACCCCAGCCATGCAGGATTCTTCGCTGATCTCCCTGGCTGACGATCAGGTATTTCATCAGCCCTTCTCGAAGCTGCTCTCGGAGGCGTCCGTAGCGAGTCACATGTTCTTCAAAACGGCCTGGCGCAAATCTGGACAATATCTGCAACATCTCAGCGCTGTTCTTATAGACCTGCAGGCTGGTCATCGCGCTAACCCCGGTGCCGAATTCCTCTTGGGGATCGCTTGGCGTTCCGAGGCCATCCAGCGCGTCGTTCCAGTCGCCGTAAAGCGCCAGCACCAATCCAGTTTCAGGATCTCGTTGTCGCGCTAGGTAGTCCATGATGCGCAGCAGGTGCTCTAAGAGTGTATCCCTTTCACCGGCCGGTGACATCTCACTATCGTCTGAACCATGAACTTGATGATAGCCGACGATCTCCTCCAGCAGTGAAGAGTCACCCGTGACGGCCAGGTAATTGTACACGGTAGAGATTGCCCAGACGCCTTGGTCGATGAATTTACGTAAGTCCGCTTTGCCCGGCAAACCATTGATCGGAAGCGAGTACTGTCGAGGACAACGCCCGTTTACTAGGACGTGATTAAATACTTCCAGTATCTTTCTTCGAGACTCTTGTGGGCGATTGAAGACATGACCGTCAATGGCCTGCAGGACGTCACGGAATCCTATCAAAGAGTTTGGTGATGGGTTCATGTAGCCGTTGAGTAGTGCGCAAACCTCCACTTGCTTTTTGAGGAACGGCAGGAATTGATTAAACGTATTTGCATCCGTTTCCGATATCGAAGGGCCGGATACGAGCATCGACAGATGGTGGGCTTGCCTCGTCTGCCTGCGCACATTGCGGAGAGCAAAGTCTGCCTCAACAGCACCAATTGGTCGCTCTAGCTCCAAATCTAAGATGTCACGACTCTCGGGGACCGAAAACACGTAGTCCGCCCTGAAGTAGGAATCCGTGGGAAGCGTTAGACTTAACAGGTCTCCAACAATAGCGTTGTCGTTGAAGACCGTTAGCGGCACGTCATTTTCAAAGCAGCCCGCTGATAGAAATTTCGCACTGCAACAAACTACGTGTCGGCGATCCAATGTAGCCGAGGTGTGACGTGCATTCCTGGGAAATAATTGTGTGTAATTGAATCATCGGATGCACTACTTCTAGATCCTGCGTCGCAGCGCTCGACAGAGACAAGCTCCCCCGCACCGCTAGTATTACTTCGCACACTAACCGCACGTCTAACTAGCGCAGTGGTTGCTAATGGACTGTAATCGATCAACATCTTCATTGACCGAAATGGCAAAAGGAGGGAGAAAAACACTCGCACCCGTAGTTCTATCCATCGGACTACTGGCCAGCGTAGAATGTGGTTCCACGTGGATCTTCTTGAACCAACGATCCTCATTGGTTTCACCGAACTGATGCCTGCAGAATGGATTCATGTACGCGGAGGTGTACATGTCGAGCGGCAGCGGCGTTCGGTTTTGGATGAGAACAGAAAAGTAGACGTTAACGTGCTCTGCCCTCGACTGGTCAACGAATACACGTACGACACTCAAGAGTTCCGGCGATTTAGCTACAAAGTACGATCCATCATGCCCGAGAACTGAAAAACGATCGATAATTCGCGATTCGCCATACGGCACGTGGGGGATTGGTAACAAAGAGTTTGAGATGTAGGAATCGGCTCCCTCAGGGCGACACCCAGTGAAGAACGCGATCGGCGGTTCTCGGCCACCGGGGAGAGCTGGAGGAAAAAGGAAAAACAAACCCACGATTGGCGTGCATGTACCCGGAAGCGTTCACCCAGAAGTTGAAGCCGTTGGATCCATAAGGGTATCGACTGTCACCTCGGCTACGCTGACGGCAGAGGACCCGACCATCGCCGAGAAATGCCACATTTCCCGGTAACCGACGAACCTCTCCCTCTCGAATCTCCCTTTCGCACGCGTGGACCTGGTCCTGCAACGTGCAGAGGTCTGACCACAGCAAACAACTCTCGGTCTCGCTGGTAGTGCTACTCGCAAGCTCGAGTCTTGATCTCTCACCGGCAAGGGGGATGTCATTCTGAGCCATGAGTACCGACCTAGTTCGGGCTGCACCTTGAAATGCGCTGCGTACAAAGACCAACGCTCTCAGCTACAGAATGGGTTCCGTGGGAATAGGTGAACTCTGTATTGTGGAGAGATCGATGGGGAAGTAGGCGTAAACCCTGTCTTCCCATTGGGAAAACGCATCCCGCCTTGAATTGAGAGTTGCATTCATTATTATACTTAATTAAGATACATTTTATGTCAAATTCCCTTACTGGCAAGCCTCAACTCAATCGATTTGTCAATCGTCGCTTGATTCTCGACAGAATTCGGCGAGATGGAGAAATCTCCAGGGCTGAATTGGCCAAGCTGACAGCGATTCGGCCTCCGACCGTTTCGGCGGTCGTCAAGGAACTCATCACGGAGGGGACTCGTCGAAGAGGTGGGGGCAGGTGAGACGAGCGGTGGTCGTGCGCCCAGGATGATTGCCTTATCACGGAACGAACCAAGGGCTC
>CBDDGS010000010.1:0-11026 GCA_965227935.1 Cyclobacteriaceae bacterium
GTCTGCAAGCGCCTCTTGCTGAGCTTCCTGACGTATTGACTCAATGCGCGACTCTAACTTGGTTTCCTGATTGGCGATCTGCTCTTTGAGGTTTTGAAGCGATTGTTGCCACTCCCCTACTCCCGAGGAACGGTGCTCCAAGAGCAGCATGTTGTGTCCTTCCTGGGCCAATTTCAGAGATTCCTGAAGGTGTTCAATTTGTTCCTGCAGCTGGCCCCGTTCTCGCTCGCGTTCTTTGATTTCCAGGTCCAATCGTTCCTGCACACTGTTCAACTCCTTGTGTAACGACTGATCACTGCTGGTCTGCACACTTGAGCGGCCCTGGCCAACTGGCGCTGCCTTGTCAAAATCGCAGTCCTCGCCATAAACCCGCATCAGTTCCGCGGCGTCGATGAGAGGTTTGCCTTTACTGTCACGCTCGCATGAGAGCTTCCCAAACTTGATGTGCTTGTTGATTGTGGTGCGGCTTTTGCCGGTGATGCGATTGGCCTCTGAGACGTTGTACTTGGTTTGAGTCATCGATGAACAGGTTGGTTAGTTGAACAACACTCTGACCACCTTAGCACTATTTTATTGGCACAAACAAGCTTTACTCGTCACCCTGCTCCCAACTATCCACACCTATGTATGCAGGTTAAGTTGTACAGTCTGCACATCTCAGTAATCATCGAATCTACGAGAATTGCACACGGATTGGACAACGCTACTGAACAGTGAGCAGTTTATGTGCAACGCACCGTTGCGTTGTTGTTGGCTTTCTCCTTTGGTTGCGGCTTATGTGTTCAGATTCTGCGCGATGACGCCATGTTGAACATTGGTCACCATTGAACAGCTTGACTCGCCACAAGTTATTTGTCGAAAACTGTGCACAAATGGTGTACACTGGTTCCACAGTTGGCCGAATCGTGGCCAGCTATTCTCACCGGGAAGCTGTTCTGGCTTGCCCATCCATCCCACTAACCAAGGAGGGCGTCCACCCGAAAGAAGCCTATGGCATGACACAAAAAAACCGCCGTTCGTAGCGGCGGTCCTTTAGCAAAGAGTATTTCTACTAATCCAATCTCTTAATCTTAGCGCTCTTTGCTTTGCGATGCAAATCTTTTGTGATTTGGCAGCAGTTTTTTGCACACAAATTTCATCGCACCTTGTAGCCACACTGATGAGGGGACGCCAAGCAATGAATGCAACATATCTCAACTCTTGTTTCACAAATCAACCCAAGCCGAGGAGGGGGCCGCGTTGGCTCCGCCTCCCTGCGTCAATCACTTGCGCAGTGCGAAGATTTTTCAGGACTTGAAGAGGAGGTCGATCGCTACGACTTACTACGGCTGGTCAAACGCGTCGGTCAGCACTCAGGTTTTTCGCTGAAGATGATCCAGCTATTGGAGTATTATCTCGCCTTCACACGCGATTGTGACTGGGAGGAGGGCAGTCGTCCCATTGTATACCAGTCGCTCGCTCGCACAGCCCTCGACCTAGATTGCTCAGAACGCCACGTTCGTCGGCTAGAAAAACAGCTTGTCGAAGTAGGGGCCATTACCTGGAATGATAGCGGTAACCACAAACGCTATGGCCAGAGGGATCCCGACACGGATAGACTCATCTATGCTTTCGGCGTTGAGTTAACGCCCTTGGCTTATCTCAAGCCGATCTTGGAAAGCAAGCTTGAGAAAAAACAGCTTTATGAAAAGGCATGGCACCAGACAAAACGCGAGATATCACAATGTCGCTCTCAAATACGGAGCCTGCTGCTGGAACTTCAGGAAGAAGAGGGCGCTAGTTCTGCGGATTTGGCTACGCATGAAAGCAGTTACCAAGAAATAGCTGCCATTCGATTGCGGACCCATGTTGGCTTGGAAGAGTTGCGAATGCTCCTGGATCGCCATAGAAAGCTGTACAACAGCCTTCTGCAAGTTGTGGAGGTGAATAGCCAACAGCAGAACAACCTTGCTCTCGAGCCAAATTTGGCGGAAAGAACCAACAAAACAACTACTGAGCAAGAAGAAAAGCCGATCAATTATTCCGCCAAGGAGGCCCAAAATGTCCTCCACAAATACTACAAAACCCATTCCTTAAACTGTTCTAGTAGTCATTCGACTTGCTTTCAGGAAAGCGTAGCCGAACACTCAGAGCCCAACGATCCAGTATTGGCGACTGGATTGCAGCACATCACGCTCAAGCAGGTGCTTATTGCCGGTAGTGACCGTTTCCGAGGATACTTGCCGCTTGAGCCCAGGCCAATGAACTGGCCTGATGTCGTGGAGGCAGCCTACCGATTGCGAGGTGAACTCCGACATCAGCCAACAGAGCTGGGCTGAGGCCTGTGAAATCCTTGGCAGAATAGGGGCCTCGCTCTGTGTAATGATTACCGACCATGGAATGCAACGGGCGGAGAACAAAGTCACTCAGCCCGCTGCGTATTTTCGCGGCATGGTCAATCGCGCGAGGGCAAAAGAACTGCGTCTGCATAGTTCGATATTTGGTTTAGTCGAGCGCAGTGGCGTTCGCGAATCTGCTCAAGCTTCGCCTTTGGACAACGAGACCACTTCCTGCGACCACAGCCAAGATGACTGTGGAAGTTTCAGGAATGATAACAGCTGCTGTGCTGATTTGGGCTCCGGCTTCTAGGTAGAAGTATCCATTGGCAACCTCTGAATGTGCGTTCACGTATTCCGCATAGAGTGTTGAGTCTGCGGAGTTTTCCTGAACATGCTCAAACATGCTACCGGTGGAGGCAAACGTTGAGATACTGAACCGACTACTTCCATTCCAGTTTGGAGAGGACAAATCTAGAACTCGCGGATAAAATGGAGGGTTTTCAAAGTCTTCTGGCTCCTCACTTTCCAGATTGCCGACGACCATTTCTGCATCCGTCCAAGCAAGGTGAGCATCCAAATCGTCTGCAAAATTAGAAACGACGGAACTGACGCTAGCAGAAAAGAGAATTGCAGTATTTGGAGTCACCTCGAACGTGTAGTTTGAACCAAAGTAGTTTGCTGGGCTCGTGTCTGTGGCCGCGAAGAACCTTCGCGATGGTTCTAAGTTGATCCCAACAAAGCCAAATGCTGTCTTTGCCTCTGCACTCGGGGCCATCGTCAAGAACACTTCTAGGCCTTGTATATCTCCCTTTGTTTCAACAAAGCTCGGATTTCCTTCCAGGTCGGCCTGATAGTCACCTGCAATGTGAACTCTTTGTGGGTCGGAAAACATGAGGCCTGGGTTGTTCAGGTCTGCGACACGCAACGATGCATCTCGCTCTATCTCCTCAGTCCACGCATCTTGGGTCCATTGAAAGTCAGGTGTGACCCCATCGTTCGGGTCCAAATCCGTGAGTTGGATGTTTAGGGCCCCGAGGGCGATTCTCGCGGAAATCTCCTCAGCGTTGGCTACATCTCTGTACGAAAGGACAAGAATTAGGCAAAGGACAGACAATGCGGATGTGTGTTGTGTGAGTTTCAAACGATGCAAGGCCACTATTGAATTTCTCATTTGATGCTTCCTGATTATGTGCAAGTGCACTTTGGGGGGAGGTTTGTAAACCGAATACCAATAAAAAAGGATGGCCTCGCGTCTGCCGTGCAAACGTCGACTGGCCATCCAGCTATTCTCAATCAGTAGGTCCCTGCTCGTGTGTGGAGATTGGAGTGCGAAAGTACCACTCTGGAATTTCCAAGTTCAGCTTACTCGCCCACAAACTTCGCTCAAGCCGTTGCGATCGATGACATCGCCAGGGATGTCATTGCTAGATATGACTCTGCTTGGTAACTGCTTCTTGTGCCAATTTGAATATCTGTAGGACCAAACCCAATCGATCAGCTGACTCTGTGCGATCGTAAACACGTTTTAGGTAGGTTCGCACGGTAGGAACACTCAGTCCCAACTCAGAGGCGATTTCCTGATCCTGTTGGCCACATAGGATGCGTTCTGCAATACGCTTCTGCTGCGGCGACAAATCAAGTGCGGATGAGACTGTGTGCCATATCGCCTTGTCCATTGGAAAGGCTGAACGGCTAGCACGCTTGTCAGATTGCCTTGACATTACCGCGGTCCCCGAGCAAAGAGGGCGTCGAACCAAAGCAGCCCAGCGAACCCCCGGCAAGGGGCTTGAGAACGTACCGTGGCCGACGCCCCGTTTCGGGGCGCGGCTTCAAGGCACTGCTTCTCAAAGGAAAAATTGCCGGTATTTCGCTGGAGCAGCAACTTGACGCTCGCGCGTCGTTTCAAGTTGTTGATGGTCACCCGCAATATATAGAGTGACATCTCCTATTCTACACAGTGTTCAGCGTTTCGAGAATGTACAGAAACCGTTACCTATGGCAGCTTTCTTACCTAAAGAAGCTTCGATACCCAGAGAACGTCGATGAGTTGAGAGTACGATCACTGCTTCCTAACCATCGGGATATCCCTTCGACTTCCTGCATAGGAATCGCTCAAGCCCAGCCCTAAGTGGATGCGTAGGTGATCCAATGCGTGCAATTTGCATTTGATGGAATACCTGATGTAGCCTGAGCTTTAAGCACAGCAATCAAGAACGTCATGGAAGACACGTGCGTGAAGAGTTTGAAAGAACCAATAAGAAACGACCTGGAAGACCCTTGGTACATCGGGTCCTATTGACCAAGACAGAACGTGAAACACTGGTTCAGATCGCCGAGGATCCCCCTAGTGACTATCACGGTTGGCGGGCAAGAGTGCTGCTCGACTTGGACGAGGGCAAATTTGCGCAAAATGAACGTCAAGCATATGAGCAACTTGCAGAAGCAAACGGTGTGTCTAAGGCAACTATATTCAACACTGCTCGGCGTTTCGCTGTGGAGGGTTTGGAAGCAACGCTAAATGCTGCGGTTTCGGGCCCAAGGATCACGTCTGAAGAAGAAAAAGAACTGGCGGATTTGGTAAATTGGTATAACCGAGAATCGATCAACTGGTCATTCAGGTCATTGGCAAGGGAACTAGGACGGTCGCCAATGGCCGTATCTCGAGCGCTGGATCGGCTCGAAGAAAGAGCAGAGATAATTCCTCCAGAGAATAGTTGACAACAATGAAGTAGACGGTAATAATGCTGTAGCTGTCACGCTTAGTATAAAGCTGCAGCGGTCGCTACGAGCGGCTTTCTGTCTGAGCGCTGCTACGTGCCATAGGCTGGTGTTCTTAAGGCCAGCGAGCGCGAGACTCCGTCAAGTGCAAGTGGTATAACCATATTGCCTTTGAGTGTCGATTCAAGATCGGCGGAGTTTTGCGTAGTCATGAGTGTTCCCTCGAAGTCATTGAATGTTCTCCGGCAGGCTCAAAGTGTGCCCTGTGGCAGCGATGAACACCATATCCACTGCATAGGAATCATCACGCGGTTCCTAGTTAGATTCGGCGTGATGCTCACTACTAGCGCTTGCCGAAAACTGCTCGATCAATCCTGCAGCTGCAAGACGCGACACTCCGCGGGTTTTGTGCGGGAGTTGTCTCGAAAGATATCGAAGGATTCAGTGTTGACTGTGAGAAGAAGACAGGATATTCAAATTTGGCTGCGGGGACATGATCCGATTGGCAACTTTTCGAGGTATTGACTCGAAGGCAATGCCAATTTGGAGAGAACAAATGTCAGATTATTTGGGGCACTCTGACATCTCAGGCAACGAGACAAGTAGATTGCATTCGAGCGACTCGAAGCACTGCGAAGGTGTCTTTGACTTTGAACCGAACATCACGAGCAATTTTCCAATAGTGAACATCACTATGTTTCAGTGCTTTTCACGCAAACACATGTTGGAAACAATGTACAGAAAGAATGTTAAGCATAGTGAACCGCCCGTAAATATCTGGAAGTTGAGATATTCGAGTGATGATCAACGATCCGATATCGATACGGTTATGCGAAGTACGCTTCTTGGGACATTGGCGGTCCATCTCCAAGATGGTATTGATGGCCGCTCTGAGATGGAGAGTATTCACGGCTGGGGTAAATTGCAGGGCAAACACGATGTCCCAGGTCTTGCAATTGAGTCTAAGTCAAGGAGCGAGCAGTCTAACCAGGAAGTTCAATTGAATATGATCTTCGCATTGGAGAGCGTTGATCGTTATACGTTGTATGAAAGGATAGAGTATTTGCTCTTTAATTCGCTTTGGTCCAAATGGAAGCGAAAGCCTGTACTAAATCTCTTTTGTTTAAAGAAATGCTTGAGACAATACAGTCTAGGAGTTGGATTTAGCCCTGGCGCCTACTTTGTGTTGAGAAACGACCGATAGCGCCTCGGCATCACGTTTTCGAAAAGTGTGATCAATAAGGAGTAGAAACAGAATCAAAAAAACCCGCCAAGCTAGATGCTTGACGGGCTCATTAGTTGACCTTTCAACCATACCGATTGGCAGGCAGACAGGAGCAACCGAACATTCTCTAGTCTACTGCTGACCGTCCCTTTGTCAAAGGCCTTCTGTGGGCTCTTAGCCCTGGCTTCTCGGCGTAAACCAAAGCAATCTAGTGCTGCGCTACCCGTGCGCGCATTTCCGCTGTAACTCGCTTAGTCCTGCTTAGCCGGAGTTTGAAGAGATCTTTGTCAATTGCGCTTCTTATGAAAAGGAACCAACCAATGTCATGTAATGCAGGAGACTGAGTACCCTAAACGGTGTCATGGAGAGCCGGAACGGATGAGAGCAGTAGTGGATATATCATTACAAATATCACCGTTAGGTAAGTTCTACGCACTTCAAGATCAGCTATCAGACGTCCCAGCGAACCCCCGGCAAACCTTTACCAATCACTCTCTCTAATTGGCAAGGATGAAAACGATGCAAGGTTCATTGCTGTGCGTTGGCCTGACAGCGCGATCGGAAGGTAAGACTTCAATGGCTGTATCAGCTCTGTCCCTTTCTATGCTCACTGTATTCGTCATAGCGACTACCGGCTGCATATCTGAGGATGGCTGCAAACGCCGTGTGAATCGAGCGATTACTAGCGAGCGCGACACGCACCAGCAGATCATCGCTCAGTTGCAGGCTGAAAAGCAGCAACTCCGTCAGGAATCGATTGCTAATTTTGAATCTGGCTTGCAGGCAGGTCTGGCGCGGGCACAAGAACAGGCAGAACGTTCTTACCAGGCTTTAGAACAACTCTTAGACAAACAATCGGCTGCCAGTCGTGAAAAGCTACGGGATAGCATCGCGGCTACCGAACGGGCCAACGACAAGTCTATTGAACTTTTTTCCAATGCCCTGGCGGAGAGTCAGCGGTTGCGCCGGATAGAAACGGCGGCTGGCAACAACAGAATGCTCCTGCTGCTGTTTGCCCAACCACTACTGCTGGTGGGCTGCATAGTGATATTAGCAGCAATTGGTACTTGGCTATGGCAACGTAGCGTTGTCAAACGCGAGCATGAACTGCTTCTGCAGCGGCAACACGTGGTCATCTTACGCCCGAGCGGATCTCACAGCCATTGGAATAGACCGGACAACGATCGATAGCGTTCCATCGCTGCAATACCGAGGAGGTTAATTATGGTCACCATTTCACGCAACGCAGCATCTTTATCACGAACTCCTGTTTCAGGAGGGAATCCGTACATTCAAGTTTCATCAAGAATGCCAAATTCGTTTTCACTGATTTTCACACTCTACATCGTCGCCGCAATCTGTGGCTGGTTGATGAACAATTTCAGCCTTTTCTCATTGCCTTTCAAATTAGCTTTGGCTTGTATCTGTGTATGCAAGTTAGGCGAATACCGAGCGATGCGGAACGCAAAATTGCCAAAAGTGAATACGATGCGAATCTGTTCAAAAAAGTGCAGCCTACGCAAGTCTCCAAGGAAGACCTCCAGAGCGGCGCAAGCCTCTTTCGCCTCGGTGCATTCAGGATTGCGATAAGTCGAAATCAATCGGGTACGGCAAACATCGAATCTATTGTAGAGGGGCTGTTACACGAGCTCAAAGAGCAACTGGCCTTTGTCAAAACCTGCATCGATCTAGCAATTGATTTTGGATTGCTTGGAACTGTGTTGGGACTGTCACAGAGTTTCAGTCACTTAGCCACTGCTGCACAAACTGGTTCTGAGGAGTTCCAAGCTTCAGCTATCGGCTTGGTAGCAGGATTTGGCTTGGCAATTTCGACCACCATAGTCGGTTTGGGAACGGCCATATTTGCCAAAGGTTCATTTGTTACTGCTGATGTAGCTGTAGAGCGCTTACGCAGTGAACTTCGGACGTTACTTGGAATGCTTAAGACGGAAGGAGAGGAGGATTGAATATGTTTGGGGGAAGTTTCCGCGCGATGGTAGACATCAGTTTTCTGGCTATTGCAGTCCTCGTTCTTACGTTGATGACGTTTGTACAGAAAGTCAATCAAGCCCAGAGCAATACGCTGGAATTTGAGGCGATAGCAGATGAATTGGAAATCGAAGCTGCACACTGGCATGACGTAGCGGGAGGGCTTGGTCAAGAAGTGCAAAAACTCAAAGCTGGCCACGAAATCCAGCTAGTGACCGCCATTGATACCTCTGCTTCTATGAGTGAACCAATAGAAAACCTGAAGCGTGGTTTGTTGGAATTAGCGGAACTACTCACTTTGGTCGCCAAAGTAGAAATCGGCGTTGTGTTGTATCGTGACCGAGGTACACGAGTCCTCCAGTTGCGAGAAGTCTTACCACATCACAAAGACAACGGCCTATCGTTAAAAGCACTAACTGATGAACTGGAAAGTATTGTCCCAGCTAGTGCGTACTCCAATACCGAAGACGGTGTTGGCGAGGCCTTGAAGATGCTTGATCAAGCCAGCAGTAGCGATGCTCGACAGATATTTGCACTTTTAAGCGACGTGGGACCTGGGGAGTGGAATATCACACACCTAATGATGGCAAGCGCCTAATCGACACGGTCCATCGATGGGCCTCGGTCCAGAGCAAAGATCGACGGGTGCTGTCACTCTATTCTGGTTTACCCGACAGTGATCAACGTACGTTTTTTCAATCGCTCGCTGACTGTGAGTATGGATGGTTTTGTGAGGAAGGATCGCAGCTGTTTACCAAGTCTTTCGAGGCGGCTTTTGCGCTGCCAAAGGAGTGACATATGCCCAGCCAACGGAATTCGCCATCACGTGGAGAAAATCCGCGACGTCGGCGCAAGCGAGTACGGCGTAATCCACAACTTCAGCCGAAAAAGTTTGAAGCAACCGCAATGCCACCAATCGATCTAGGTTTTTCTGATGTGTTGGGTCCTGTTACACCAAAATTTTCCTCAGAGCCCAGCTTCCTCAAGAGCAATCTCTTGCCGTGGGGATTACTCATGGTTGGTGCAGGTCTAGTTGTTGCAGGTATCAAGTCGGATCTTCTTTCAGAAAGATTTTCGGAATGGTTGCCTTCCTTCGAGATGGAATCTCCAGCCGATACTGCCACAGAAAATGGAGATAGCGAAAAACAGTAAATGAAATCAAATCAAGATCACATTAGCACGTTTAAGCCAGAGGCAAAGGCATGAGCCCAAATCATTACAGTAACAATAGCTCACAGCGTGAACGAACTCCCATTGGACAATTTGTTTACATGATACTGACAGGCTTTGGAGCCTATAAGTTCCATCAATTTGGTCTCCAAGGGTTTGGTTTTGCATCTGTGATAGCTATCGTACTAACCATCCCATGCGTGCTTAGTTGTGGACATTTTATTCGGGCTTGCTACATCCTCCGAGATAAGAAACAGCACGCAATGCAATTACGTCGGATGCACGACAAAAAGGGTAAAAGCCGTTTCGCTACTATCGAAGACTGCGAGTCTGGTGGCTATGCCTCCGGGAAGGGTATTCCGGTTGGCTGGCTGGAGGATCGCTTAGTTAGTCACGATGGGGAGGCCTCCATGGCAATTTTCGGGCCACCAGGTACGTGCAAGACAAGTGGCTTTGTTATTCCCTATTTGCTGACTTCTTCGGTCAGCAAAGATGAGGAGGAAGATTATGAGCGGTGATTTCAGCTTAGTGGCAATAGACCCTAGCCTTGAGATAACTGCCGTCATTCAAGACGCTCAAGTAAATATTCATGGACGTGATTTCATACTGATCGGCCCAAATGCAAAACGTCGTGCTGAGAAGCTGGGACTCGAAGTCCAAGTTTCAAGTTGCAATCCGTATAGTTCTATCAATCCAAAGAGTGAGACTCTGAGTGAAGATATCGACTCACTTGCCATGCGCGTTGTTCCAGGTAAGCCACCGTCACAAAGTTCGGAAAATGATCTTCATTTTCTCGAATTGGCCCGGTTATTCATTACTGCCGTGGCGTATTGCCAACTTTTTTGTGAGGGGAAAGTCACACTTGCTGGTATTAGAAAACGGCTAATGTTACCCCTAGATAAACTTAAGGAGTTGTTCGAAGTTTGCGCTGAAAGCGACGCGCTATATGGTTTGTTACAAGATTGCTCATCAAGCCTTTTAGCTCTTCTCAATCAATCCAGTGAAGAAGCATCTGGCGGCCTGCAAGGTGTCATCCGAGCAGTAAAAATCTATTCGCAAAATAGCGAACTCGGAGTTTGCGCCAGCGGTGATGAATTTCATCTTTCTCAACTCAAAGAAAAACCGACTTGTCTAATCATCAGCCCGGAGCCAGATAAGATGGTTGCACAAGGGCCGTGGGTGGGACAACTCTTGGGAGCAATTGGTGAAGAGTGTGTTCGTTCTAATCACCCGCGCCGAACAGTCACTATAGTGGCCGACGAAATTCCCATGCTGGCTATCTTCCCACGTTGCCCCAGATGGTCGGTCTTTACCGCAAGTTTGGTCTCAGGCTGCTCTTAGTTTACCAGAGCATTCATCAAATCGCTGCCAGAATGGGGCAAAAGGTCGCCGAGGAAATTCTTTCCGAACTCGAATCGGTTGTGGCATTCGGCCAACGGTCCTACGAAGATTGCGAGCGCATTAGCAAGCTCGCTGGCAACGAAACCGTCACAGATGGTTCGATGAATTTGCATTACGACGCTGAAGGTGTCGCTCGAAAAACCTACAGCGGAAATTTTGTCTCACGGCCAATCATTCGCGCCGAGGACGTAAGAACACTCCCTCG
>CBDDGS010000011.1:0-14783 GCA_965227935.1 Cyclobacteriaceae bacterium
ACGTAGCGTCCCTTCTCCTGACCTTTGGGACGGTAGTCTGCCGCAGTCTTACCCTTGCCTTTGGCGGCAGGTCTGGCAGACTTGAGCTTCCGCCTTCGTCCTGTCTCGAGGGCAAAGGCGCCAATATGCCCAAGAAGAGGAACATGCCAGTCGGTGCTCGACTGACGAATGCCAACGTCGATAGGAGCGAGATATTTCGCGCGTTCCTTGGAGAAGAAAGTGCATTCCATGGCCTTGGCAGGTCCTCTGTAAGTCCGGTCCGTGGCGTATTCGTCCAACGACCTGATCTTCTGGATAGAGTCCTGCTTAAAGCCATAAACGATGCTAAACGCAACGAGTCCGTCGCACTCGGATTCCTTAGTCCACTTCTGTGCCTCCATCATCTTGACATACTCCTTGGCCTTCGTATTCGAAATGACCTGGAATGTCACTCTCTCAACAGGAGGACACTGCTCATTGAGCTTTGTGACAACGGCTTCCATGCACTGGACCAGTAGGGAGTTGTTGTAATCAGCAAGAGGTGCTCCCGATTTGACAAGCTGTCCAGCCTGATTGGAATCGCCTGTAATCAGGTCGACCTTGTCGATGGCTAGTGCCGTCCAGAAGAGGCTGCAGAAGATTTCCCGCAACGTGCTGTGCCTGGTTTTGCAGAGTGACGAATTGATGTGAAAGAACTGCACTCTGAACTCTGGCATGCCCCAACGCAAGACATCATGAAGAGGTCTGCCTGGACGGTATTCCGCCATAGTGCCTTGAAGGTCTGGGGTGTCCTGATTCAAGGACCTGAGATCTTTAAGCTGATCAGTATCCTTCTCGAGAATGGACGAGTAATCTCGTGTGTTCTCCTCAGGGCCGGAGTGCCGGAGCAAACATGACTCCCGAAGGGGTGCAAGATGGTCAGCGTTGTGATCAACGAACCTTGGAGGCTCTGACTCATCGGACTGCTGCTCCTGCTCGGCGAAGGCTTCGTCGTGCTCGGATGTAGTCATCCGGAGGCCATCTGCCTTCATTGGCATAGTGTCCACAAGGGTATTCCCAGTGTGTGACTTCAGACCCCAGATAATTCTGTAGGTCGTCGCGAAAAAGAACCATGACGACCTGTCCGCATTCGGGGCAGTGAAGTCAACGCCGTTCTTGTCGAGGTCGTAGACGCGCTGCAATTCCAAGCTGGTCGTGCTATCGCCTCGGACCAGACAAAGGATAGGCGGTGCGCCACTGTCAGAGCTTTTGATGCAAATGCCAAACATCGCATGATCTTCTACGATAGGGGCGATGTGCTCCACACGGTATGCCTCCAGACAGCCAACGACGTGCGAGCCATTCTTGCACATCAAATATGTCCGCACATCCGTGTCCTCCAGGTAGTCCTGGACCGGAAGGCTCTTCGTGTGGATGTCGGCCGGAAATACTGTTCCGGACTGAATCGCATCACCCCAGTTGAAGAGGCCGAACTCGACCTTCATCGTGTCCGCCTGGGTGCGGCTGGCGTTCTCCCGTGTACGCCCGCGGGCGCTCGGGTCGACGAAGAAGCACCGAAGAATTTCGAGTACTGCGTTCTTCTCGCCAGGGCGGCTATCGCGGCCCACCGCATCCAGTCCTGCGAATCGGAGCACCGGTAGTCCGTGTGGCACCTGACTCTGCCTGAAGTGCTCTTCGGCAGATGGAAGGGGATCATCTGGTTCGCCGTAAACACCATAACAGGCATCGTCAAGACCAATGTCCTGACGTAAGATCCTGTCCAGTTCGCCGCTTCCGGAGGTAGTCCTCCGCTCGCGGACATCGTCCTTGAGCTTCTTGAAGCGCTTGACTGAATCATTGACGATTGTCTTGATGATCTCCTTGTGTTCCTCGAAGAGCTCATAATGGTCGAAAGGTGTTCCAGAGTCGTTATAGACAAACTCCTTGACATCCTGAAAGGTATTCCTCATCAGGGAACTGCCAAGATTCAGCCACCTGGTAGAGCAGTCACAGTGGTAGTCCACTCGACACCGTGAACATGTAATCAGATCACAGAGAGAGCAGTGGAAGGCTGTCTGCCTTGCACACAGTTCACAGAGACACTCGTCTCTCTCTGGCTTCTCGAAGAGCCTGGGATTCCGGAGCTCTTGATCAGACGGGGTGGCCCTTGAACGCCACCATTGTAGCACCTCAGGTGGAGAGTTCCTGAACCTGAATCCGTGCACATAGGGATCATCATTCTCCGGTGGAGGATGGTCCGGCTCCCTCGGCTGTCTCCGAGGTGTCTGGCTCCTGCCCGGAGTATTCTCACGGGTCGTTCTCCTTGGAGAGGCCGCGGTCCGTTGAGTAGTCCTTGCAGTATTCTGCTGACTAGCTCGCGGTGTCCTCAGGATACCACCTCTGCTGGCCGTGGAAGGACTCCGGCTTCGGGCAACATGATTTGGTGGTGAGTCTGGATTATAATCCTGTTCCTCACTGTGGTCATCGAACCGGGTCCGCGATTGCGGCCTTGATCGAGGCACATCCTGGCGTGGTGTCAAACTCACAAGTGTCCGTCTCGTCGGAGCGGGAGTATTCTCCCGTGATCGTGCCTGGCCAAAATGAGGAGAGAGACGGCGCTTCGCCTGTGGGCGGGCCCGATTCTCTGGTTCTTCATCTGGTTCAGTTGGCCGGCGATTGGTCCACCTGGTCTGCTGGGTAGTCCTGGCAGGAGGTGTCCTCTCTCGGGCACGAAAGCTGCGCTCTCTGCCAGGAGTCTGGCTTCGGAAACGCTCGGAGTGTTCTGCCTGACGCTGCTGCCATCTCGAATCTCTCTGGGCACTTGGGCCTGATCTGGAACCTGGTGGTCGAGAGGCGCTTCGGTCTCGCGCAGGAGGATTCTCCTGATGTGGCCTGAGACCAGCGTCTGGGTTGTGGTGATGCCAATGGGAGGTATAGGAGTCTACTGCCTCCTTAGCCTCGTTCTCCAGATTGAGCTCACTCGTCAACCACTGCTTGCGGCGCACGTCATATGCGCCTGCCAAGTTCTTGCTCAACTCGATGTCGAAGTTGCAGCAAACCACTCCGTTTCCTGCTCGCCAGATGGTATCCGGTAGTCCGGAATCCTCACCATTGTTGGCGGCCATGTCGTTGAAGTTCTGGTCTGCCGATGCATCCTGTGAAAGACTCCACAGGTCAGATTCCAGAAACACCAAGAGGACGTCACAATTGCGACGCATCGCCTGAGGCTGAGAGTTCAGAATATTTTCTGGCAAGAAGTGTAACAACCGGCTAGTCCGGGTATTCCCGGGACCACCTTCCATACGCAGCCACCCGTAAAACTTGTACTCTGGATTGGACGGGGATATTCTGCGCTCCTTTGACGGGTCCATGATAGTCCAGGCCCGGAAGAAGGTTCCGTGGAAGTACAGCCGGTCATTCTTCATGTCCGAACGGTGAACGATCGGTTGCATAATGCCAGTGTGACGTACTCGCTCACTGTGGCCTTGGAGAGCTCGGAGGCTAACTCGGCACGGAAGGCATTCCAAGTTCTCAAGTTGGGAACGCAAATATGCGTGAAGCTGCAGGTAATCCCAGCCTGGTCCAAACCAATTGTGGCTCATGAGCAGCGTGAGGGGATCCTCCGCGTTACCAGGGAGTAGTCCCACCTGGTATCTCTGCTTCTCCGTGTCGTTATACCGGAAGAGAGTGTGCGCTAGTGGACTCACAAAGCTGCACAACTTGCAAAAGATGTCGAAGTCTCGCGTCTCCATCTCGGCGCTCTTTGTGTCGAAGACGCCCTTGACAAGTGGGTCAGTGCGGAAGGCCGCAGGCTCCAAGATTTGGTAAGCCTTCTTTTCAAATAGGTTGAACTTCTTTCCGACCTTCGACACAGCGACGAGCTCTGCCAAGTTAGTACTGGCATCCTCGACGTGCATGAGAATGGAGTGCCTGACACACGCTGCAATCAGCTTGCCAAAACCTTCGATCAACTCCTGGTATTCCCGGGTTCCGACGGTCAGAGTATTCTCCTGATCCACGACTTCTGTGATCTTGTACATGGCGCACATGAGTGCGTAATCCCACTTTCGGTCAAGATGGATTCTCTCCTTGGCACGTTCCAGTTCCTCGGATGTAATCAGCGAGGCCCAGTCACGGAACGGCTGTCGGGCTTCTCGTCCATAAGACATAGAACGCTCACGTCGGCGAGTATTCTCGCTTGTGACGTTGGTGTCAGCTGATGTCTCTCTGGACGGGTAGTCCCGTCGTGGCGGCAGAGGAGTCCCTGACCGACGCTCGCCTCGGGAACTTGAGGCTGGTTCTCCTGCCTGGCGCTCAGTCTGGTTCAAGGGAACCAGGCGCCGACGACTAACCCGAGGATTCTCGGGCGTCTCTTCCTTCACATCATTGCGCTTCGGGGCACTCATTCAACGAATGCCTAGAAGAAGGTGATGCTAACCTGAGTAATCCTTAGTAGCACTGCGGCCTTGGCGGCAAATAATTATGTAACCGTGGCTGAGCCAAACCGCAGACACAATTTTTCTTGAGCTTCAAAATAGTTTTCGAAGCGAAGAAACTAAACACCGTAGAAGCAAAGAAAGATCTCTTCTGAAATGGTCTCTGAAAGAAAAGTCTCAATCTTCTGTGGCTCTCTGAGATTCTGGACACACCAGGTCGCTGCAAACGCCTTGTGCTTTATAAGAGTACGGAAGGGCGGATGCATGTCAGCGTTCACAATCTGACCTGTCTCTATTGAGAACACGAGTTGGTCAGGTTTGGCGGAATGCTTAGTCAGTGGGTCTGCCAAACAATACTCGCTGGAGACATGCGACAAATCATGCAGCTGTCCTGTGTTGCTCTCATGTCGAAGCATCTGAATCAGGTGGTGTGTCTCCTTCTGCTCAGGTAGGTGTGTGGTTTGTGCTGTAGTCACCAGGTTGTTAGCATCTGTGCGGATGTGAATCGGCAATATTTCACCTGCAACATCAGCCCATAGACCACGTAGGAACAGGCACGTACCAAAGCATTTCATCAGGGCTGCTAATTCAGCCACTGTGGTGCTCTGTGTGGTTGTGGTGATCTTATGTGACTCATAGTCGACAATCGAACCACGACTATTGCCGTCAGGTTTCGTCTTTTCCTTCGGGTCAGGCAGGTGTCGTTCTTCGGCGATAAAGATGACATGGGCGCGCTGGCTGCTCTTGTCTGCGTTGTTCCTGTATGATGCATCAGGAAAACCAAGAATGCGATTATTACCGCGAAGTGGCCAGTGTCTTGAATCAATGTAGTTCGATTTCAGAATACGAACAACCTTATTGATCTCGCGCACATCACCGATGGTCGGCTTAGCCGCTGCCGATGCACATCTGGAAAACCGATAGCAGATATGTGCTTGGGTCCTACTCTGAAGCCAGTTCAGTTGTCCTAGAACACTGCGATAGGCAGTATGCAGCTGTGGAGTGCATGGGATGTCATCTTTAAGATGCTTGTCGAACTTAATCTCTTCCACAGCATCAACTGCAAGCTTCTGATCAACTGACAAGTAAGGACCATTTTTCGGGCATTCCTTCCAACGTATTCGTTGGCCGACAAACATAATGTCATTTTTGTCCTCTGAGCCGACATTGAAGTCCTTCCGGATATTTCCGGGTACTTGCTTGACGAAGTGACCGTCTCCTCCCATGTAAAGGTCATCGACATGTAGACATACAAATCCGTGAACATCGCGTCCTTGGGCGTTATTACGCGCAATCGGATCCATGAGGAAGTCTACTGCTTCATCGATCGTCGTCAAAGGACGAGATCCTTCGATGCCTTTACTACTGGTGGCTGTAGCGTTCTTCTTACCTTCTGAATAGAGCACGTAAGTACACCGGTCAGCACGTGTTGGAACGAGACCGTAGGATAAGAGTGCCTTGTCTACTACGTTCCACCAGCGACGAGGTGCATCATTAAGTCCGTAGGCCGGACGTTTGAGACGAGCACCGATGTAGGGAGGATGGCCAGCTTCCTTTGGAATCTGGCAGATCACATCTCTGGTCGTGTCATAGGCTTCTCCTTGAAGAAAGGCTGTCTTAAGGTCCATGTGGTAGAGGTCCCAGCGCTTATTAGCGGCTAACTGTGAGACACAGCGGAAACCGCTTCTACTTGCCGCTGGGCTGTCCGTCTGTTGAGTATTCTTCTGACGGTCTTCAAATCCTCTAAGGACCCAGCGTGCCTTACACTTCAGGAAATTTCCATCCTTGTCTCTCTTGACGGTTAGTACCCATCTACCAGAGACGAAGTTCTTGACCTGCAGCTTACGCATGTCAACCAGGTCATACACGTCATTGTCAAGCCAGGACTGACACTCGGCTTTCTTAGCATCAAGAAACTGCTTCACTAACTCACGCTGTTCTTGCTGCGAGGCTTCCTTACGCTTCTTGCCTACAAGATGGGCGTGCTTGTCATCAGAGGTTTGCCAAAGGGTCAGAAACGCTCTGTCTTCTTCAGTGATACCGCTGTATTCAGCAGACAAGTCACCATAAGCACGCTTCTTCTGGCGTCTTACGTTGGCCTTAAAGGCCTGATGAGAAGTAAGCCATACAAGATCACCTGGAGAGTCCGTGTGAAGTACATCTACCGGTAGTTCGGTGATGTATCTCGGGACAGAGAATGAAGCAGTGTTAGAACACAGCTTCTGTTCTTGCGTGAGGAAAGTCCATGATAGTTCATCGACATAGAGGTCAGAGATCAGCGACTGATCACTCTCGTATGGGACTGTACGATCACTGCCCGTTGAATACGGGACAGCATCATCTTCGCCATTATCTGCATCTGACTCTTCATCAGCGGTTGCTGCGGGCTGAGATGGCTGGAACTCAGGCTTATTAGCAGGCTTAGGTGCTGGCATCGATGCAGAAGAGGGTCCATCTTCCGTAATCGGAAGAGGAGGAGGACCAGAAGATGTCGCTTCAGGATCATGTTCATCGTCTGGAGGAGTGTCCATGCGGAAAAACTTAGGTCCAGACGGCTGAAAAACGGGCCGAGAAGGCAAAGTCGGCGAAACATCACCCCCCAGGCGACTGCCCGTAGGAGGAGTCGGCTGCGACGGACGTGCCTTCGTGGCCGGAGGATCATCAGAGGTCTCAGCGCTATTGCGCTTCACACCCCCGAGTCCCATGTCCACGTCGGGAACTGTAGGCGGAACAAGGATGCCCGACGTGACAGGGGCGTCAGGAAGAACGGGGACAACCGGACCGTCCGGTAGCGAATCGGAAACGGAAGGACCAGGTAATCCTGGGTGAGCAGATGGAAGTGGATCCGGAGGGTCATCATACGGAAGACCCGAGGGCCGTGGATCATCAGAAGGCCCAGGAGGTAAATCATGCGGATCCAGAGGAACATCTGGGTCACCCGGTGGCATGTCAGCATCCGGAACGAGAGCCGGAGGAGGCTCCTCGGGACCGGCATTCGGCGCCGGTGGCATAGGTGCGTCCGGATAAGACGGATTCTCAGCACGAGATCGAAGAGGTTGCGCAACAGGAGTCGAGCCATCAGAATTCCAGAAAAAGATGGCACTCCAGTGGGCTGCGATCAAAGGGTCAAGCGATAACGTGCTGGCGTCACAAATCCAAAGTCTGGTCGGATCCCGCTTCTTCCACAAAATAACAACACCTGGACAGGTCCGAATCTTCTCTCGGAGCCATGCGAAAGTGCCTCGACACACAAAGGCCTTCTGAAAGGTCATATGCGGGATATATTTACGCCGCAAATAGTACAGGTCGGTGGCTAATACCAACGTCGACGGATCTAACTCAGTCGCGTGCGGGAAACTGTTAATCTTATTGAGCGCACGCCGTGTATGGTAATCCTGTACCGGCAAGGAATCGGACAAATACGCGTCTCGCTTGGGTCTGGTCTGAAGGAGAGAGGAATCTGTCTCAAGGAAACAAGGAAACTCAGAAACAACACTCTCCGAAAGCGCGAGCGCGAGTCCTTTTAACTCCTGTTCGGACAGGTCTGTGAAGAAGTCTGCACAGAGAAGGGAAGTGCTAGTGCACAGGGCCCTCGGATTGCCAAGCGGTAGCAAAGAGTCGACTAATGTCTGACAAAACTTATAGGGATAAACCTGTGCAAGCTTGGTCCGGGAGCCATGGCCGCTAGCGCTGCCTTCTACTGGCTGATGGAAGTGCCGCGGCGACGGCGCCTTGGCATCTCCCGGCTGCTTCAAATTGGGACACCTCTTAAAGACCGGTTTAATAACCTTTGGGTCTAGATTGTGCATGAGGCTAGTTGGCTTATAATAATAGTATCCATTCGGATCCTTCATGCCGAAGGCACACATGTGAAGGTTGTCCCAAGTGACAGCTTGATGATAATTCAACAAGCGAGTGAAGCTTCGAGTGTACCAGATGCTGGACGTTGAAGGATTCTCGATAAGGAAGAATCGTCCATGATCTATCTGATACTTGGCTACTGCCGAACAGAACTCAACCATAGGCATAGCCTTCTGCTGCTTCTTTCTCCTGTATTCAGGATCACTAGCATTCTGCATAATTGACCATGCGGTACACTCGACTGCCATAAAGATGAACATCGGCTTCTGCTTCTCAATAATGGACATGACTCTTTGTCGGTCTAATGACCGATTCAAGTCGAAGCCGGTGCGGAAGTCTACAGGTGTACCTACGCGGAGGCCACTCAGTGCTGCTACCTGCGACAGGCGCGCAGATCCGGAAAACAACTCAAGGAAGTCAATCGGACCGGAAGTTACGGGCATCCAGTGGCTATTGCTATAACTGATGCCTTCGGGCGATAGCTGAGCAGCATCCCTAGCCATAAGAACCTTAGCAGGGTCAACACGATCTGCATCTGTATTCAGATACATCGCTAATGGATCCAAAGGAACCTGAACATCCTCAAGAGGATTATGATCCTTCCGTAACTTCGAGATGTTCACCTTAATGACCCTGGTTCCTAGGTCGATGTTGGCCATGCTACCTTCGGCAGTAAGGATCTTACCTTTAATCCACTTACCGCCGTGGGTACCGTCCGACTTGATCTTAGACTTATCTTCGGTCCAATAGTAAATCTTATCACCAGGAACAAATGGACCGTCCGATAAGCGAAGCCTCGAGGCAATATCTTGCCGAAGATCAGCAGACTGCCTGGCTTCGAGGTAGGACTTCATCGCTAAATGCCTAAGAGCATGCGTGGCAGCCTCAGGAGCTGGTATTCCAGCAGTGAGTTCTCCAGGAGACTGCACGTCGGGTCCTACAACATCAGCAGGCCTACGACCAAATGCCATTTCAATGGGCGAAACACCACCAAAGGTAACCATGGAATTCCTGGCTAAACAGGCTTGTCTTAAGAGCTGTCGATAGGTCACATCCTTAAGGGATGGTGTGTCCCCAATGGTCTTCAACATCAAATCGACCTGCTGCTTGAAGAGTCGGACACCAGCCTCAGCCCTATTAGGCCAAGGTGTTGACGGGCCAAGAGCGATAGGATGGATGTTCTTCCTATTGTAGAACGACTCCATCTCTTGACCCATAAAGGCCATGTCAGCTACGATGTACTTCGGCATCAACTGATAAGTCTCAAAGTAGTCCAGGAGACAGGAGACAGTCTCCTTATCTCCCTTGGACTCCACTGGATACGCTGTAGTCAGCGTTGTGGCTCCGTCATAAATCAGGAGAAAGACTAGCTTAGAAGTCGGAGAAACCGGAGCCTCTCCGTGATCGATAAAAGTCAGCTCTCCGAAGACTTCACTTCGCATGCCGCTAATGCGGGATCTCGATGGTGCTACCTTGCTCTTCTGGCAAGTGTCACATTGCTTAACCATCGACTCATACCTGTCGTAGATGTGAGCAGGAATCCGGAGTGCCGAAGTTCTGCGCTTAAACTGCTCTGCACTCATGTGATAGTGCTTCAGGTGAAGCTTGTAGAGCTCTACATCACTCTCAAGCTTAGCATGAATGCGTTGCAAGACAAGAGGCAAACTAGTCTTGACTGTCGGGTCCTTCTTGTCAGCAGGCTTCGGTAGTCCGGGCGGGACCTCGATCACCTCTGGTATTCCAGAAGGTCTATCGGGTCCCTTCGATCCGCTGGCCGGCTCTGATGGCTCAGGTAGTACCTTAGCTGTATCCTTCGGCGCAATCGGATCATCTGCCGGTGCAGTTTTCTTCGTCATTCTCTTAGGAGCTGGTGTCATCTTAATCTCACCGGCCTTGTCAAGAGTTTTCTCCTTTCCAGGAGGCCTTTTCTTAAGACAATTCTCATCAAATGTATGAGGCCGATGCTTACCATTACAAGCAGGACAGCTGACCAATGCATCATTAACAAAGAAACTGTGCTTGGGCTGCCGGCTTGTCTTCACCAGGTCCAAGATGTCGAGAACGGCATGATTCGAAGTCGAAACCGGAAGGGGAGTCCTCTTCATTCCGAATCCTGAGCAGGAGATAAAGTCACCCATTGGAGTATGCTCCAAGGTGAATCTCAGATTCCTCATCTGCTCAATGGAAAACAGGATAGGGACTCTTCCCTGGTCCAAGACATCAACTGTGGTCTCAATCCATCCGGTGGGTGAGAATTCACTTCGGATATGGATGTGAAGTCGTTCTCGGACAACAGAGGTTTCACTGTTGGCAAAAGAGAATGTACTGTGACAGGGCTCAAAACTGAAGTCAATCGACCGGTATTCCGGCGAGTCCTTGCAAGCTCGGATGAGTCTATTGACTGCATACCGTGAACCCATTGCCTTGGTACAGCCAGAGTCGAGGATCACGAACGAGGGATTGTTCCGCAAATCCACTCGTTCAGTAAGCAAGCTAGTGCTAGGCTCCAAAGGTGTGAGAAAGACTGATCCTAATGGATCGTTCAATCCTGAAGGAAGTGGCATTGGTAGTCCAGCTGCCATGTAGGTGTAACTGTAGTCCGGCGTGGTCTCTGTCCACCACGCATCTTCTGTGTAATCAGTGTGATCATACCAATCATTCTCCCAGGAATACCATGCATCAGAACTCCAAGTAGGCTCAGAAGGGGTCTGTGACTGCGTAGACTGGACGGCTTCTGAGGCGGTTGCCTCGTTGGCTGAGGGCATGTCGTCTCCTTTCTTGCCCTTGCTCTTCTGTCCTTTTCCTTTTCCTTTGGACTTGCCGCCTTTCTTTCCCTTCTTGCCCTTTCCATACATGGAGTTGGCATCCTGGGTCATATTTGACCTTCCTCGCCTTGATTGAAAGCCTGGACGGCTTTTGCCCTTGCCTTTGCCGGAGCCTCCTTTTCCTTTGCGGAAGCCTTTCGACGGCTTACGAAACTGGCGTCCTGGCACGCGAGTGCGGCGATAGGTGAAGCCTCCACTCCTATTGGACTGCAGGACCCAGAACTCATCCTCAGCATACAAGGTCATGAAACCTTCCTCACCAGTCTCTTCATCCTGAACCCAGAGGACATCTTCGCCGTCAAGCGAGCCTTCATCAAGCACCAGAAAATTCCGTCGCTGAGTCCGGCGCATCATGGGATCAGCAACGCTAGTGCCTGTGCTGCAGAAGAGCTCCATGAAGAGCTGCTTGACGGTCAGGTAGGTGTAATCCATCATGGATACATCTCTGAGGTTCATGGCGGAGATGAAACGCTCACGCTGGCTCTCGTTGAGGTCGGCCTGAACCAGGAAGATAAGGCTCACGAGGTTATCTCCTAGTGGAAAATTGGCCTTCTGCCTCTCGCGACGATCAGTGACGATCTGTTCGCGGATATTTCGCACGAACGTGAGCTGTTCATCATCGGATGCACCATTGTGAATCAACTGGGTGAGATGTTCTTGTTGCTGAGTAGTAAAGAAATCTCGGATAAACACTGTATTCAGAGTCTCCGGTGGCAAGGGTGTCAGATCTACCCATGAGGTCTGAAGTCGTCTGACCGCGACTTCAAACCGGGTAATCCAGGTTATGAAGTCCATGGCGTTCGTCCGCCAGCAGCGGAACAGATACATAAATCTCCACATGAATATGTAGGAGACGCCCTTCACGAAGTAGGGTCTAAGTGTCTCCTTGAAGTGTGCAACGCCATTGTTCTCATCCCGGAGCTTCTGGTTGTCGAGCATGTTCTTGTAGAACTCTGCCTGGCCTACTAGCGCATTCTTCAGAGAGGGTCCCCACTTCTCCGGCGACAGGTTGGTGATACCTAACCAGTCCTCGATCATGTCCTCGTATTCGAGCCATGACGTGGTACCATCGAAAGTAGGGGGAACCTTCGGAATAATGCGAGTAGTCCCGCCATAACCAGAGTTCCGGGTAGCAAGGCTTGGGAAGCCTTCTCCTTCGTAATCGAAGTAGCTTTCGTCGTCCTCTTCATCCGCGTACATGGCTTATGTACAAACGGATGCCGATCTCTCCGATAGTTCGGAGAACCGGCTCCGCTACCACTTGAGGCCCCTCGGGGGACGACAAGCTACAATAGTTCACGTCCTTTTCTAGCGAGGATGTAAGTCTTGAGCCGCAGTGTAGCGAATTGGTGCAGTGAGCCATGCGAACTCATGGGCATCGTGGAGCTCTAGTGACATGTATGCTTCAGGGTACATGGCATCCCTAAAACAACATACAGGGGGGGGGCCCCCCCCCCCCCCACATTGATTAAAACCATTACTAAACCCCAAAACGTCACACAAATTCACTCGACCACCAAACAAAAGGAAAAATGAAAAGAAAACTCAACAGCTAAAGCTGGAGGAACTCAGGGAGCTCTGAGCTCCCTTTCGTGATTTGTTCTCACGATATTGTCTATATCCAAAGCTTAAACTGTCTTGGTCTGGATACATATAGTGTAAAGCCCTTCTTAAATAATAAAATGTTTCTGACAAAGATTGACTTTCAAATTCTGGGTATTTTTGTGCGTTAGATAGTTGAATTTGCCACGATAGATTACGGGTGTAGTCTTGCATTCCTTGCCCTTCTACTGCTCCATCAGCACTGGTGTTAATTCGAGAGTTTATCATAGGATTATAAAAATAATTCCATCGCTTGTATGCGTAGTTGTCTGGATGATAAAATCCTGTGACTGGGTCTGTTCCTACCCTTGGTGGTCTATATAAAGTAATGAATGCACCTGTTAATTTAGATGCTGATTTTACAATTTGCATTGTGATTTCTCCACCACCTGCTGAAAAGCTTTGAGTAATTGTGTGATACATCGGAAATACCATCTTAAGGCTTCCAGAATTGGTTAACAAATGGCTGACAAAATTATTAGCAATAGTATTGTCTAGTTGCACCATTTCTGCACGAATAATTACTGAATTGATTTCCCAATCTGTTGATGTATTACCTGATTGGAAATACCAACCATTTCTGTCGCTTTGGTGGTCGTTTGTTGCTTCGTCACCTTGTGGGACTACAATAGGGTCATTACCATTTTGGACGATGGTAAATTCTAATTGCAAAGGTGCGTATCGTAATGGAAGTAAATAATTGGAATTTAATAATCCACAACAAGGTTTATGACTTAATCTCATCTTACCATTTGGTTTAATTCCACTGAATGAATGGCGAGTATAGCGTTTGTCAATTCTTCCAAAGTCGTTTCTATCACCTGCTAAAGTTACTTCTGCTCTACCAGTTCCAGCACCGTTTATTTCACCATTAGCAGTTGGATTAATGATGTTTTCTAATCCTGTTGCCATTTGGTGATAATCACCATCAAAGCGTGGATTAGCTCCACTTTCTATATCATCCATATCTCTAACATCTTTACTTTTTAAAACTGTCATATAATTCACAGTGTCTATTGTATTCAATTATATCTTGGACTTGTTGCCCACCTACATTACAAGTATAACGAGAAAAGAAGGAATGCAATCCACCACAGGGTCCATCTTTATTTTCAAGAATGGCAAACATACGAACAGAACTTAAATCTAAAAATTGATTATCATCAGCACTGATATTAAATCTAATGACTTTATTGCCACTTGTTGCATTATAAACATTTGAGCCTGATGGAAATACATTAATAAATCGTCTTGATGTCACAGCCATAGATGTAGTTGGTAATGAAAAGTCTAATCCATCAATTTGGGCTTCACCTGACTCGGCCACTAAATTATCCATTGTATATATTTAATATTAGATATTTTATTTTGATTTAGGTTTTTTACTTTTTGTTAAATTAATATTTTTAGAACTTTTATTAATATCTAAGTCTAAAATATTTTCTTTTTTATCTTCTATCAAATTCTTTATGGTATTGTAGTCCTTTGGTGGTTCTGTCATTACCTTCGCTACTTTATCGTAACTAGTTTTCATTTGAAACAATGGTTTTGTTTGTTTGTTGTTTTTATTGTTCCGGTTAAACATCATTAACATTATTTAGATTATATTGTTTCATTTTTATTTCTATCATTTCTTTAAGCCTTTGATTTTTCCCTTCAAGATTTTCTAATCTACCTTTATCAATTAAGTTCTGAATAAAAGCACCTGAAAAAGCAGATACGAGAGCAATAATAACACAAATAATACAAACATTATTTTCCATAATATTATAATATTATTTGATATTTAGATAATTTAAATGTCTATCAATTTCTTTAAGTTTGTCTTCATTAGACTGTAAATTACAATAATCATCAGATAAACCCCAGACTGTCGTTACTATCATAATCACCGCAGTCTATTTTTCTTTGTTTTTCTTTTTCATATTCATCTATATAATCTTTTAGTTCTTCGTTTTCTTTTATCATCTTATCGCGTTGAAAGATAAGATGTTTAAGATTTGTTTTTCTGAAATTTATTTCATCACCATATCTATAAGTCTCACCACATCCACAATAGCATATAACTATTCTATTTTTATCTTTTTCTTCTTCTTTCATA
>CBDDGS010000012.1:0-8697 GCA_965227935.1 Cyclobacteriaceae bacterium
TTTCCACGAAGAACCGTGGTAATCCCATCAGAAACGCTTCAAGAGCGGTGTCTTGCGCATAGCGTTTCCTGAAGCCTCCAAACCGGTCCAGGAAAAACCAGCGTTTTGAAAAAACAACGATTTCTCTGAAGGCCAGGGTGAGGTCCTGAATCGTGTTTGTCACGCCGATAGCGCTCTCGGTGAGTCTCTGGCCTAAACGCTTCAAGCGCCTGTTGATGAGTAGCTGAAAACTCAGGACCAAAAGCAAGAAATACACGGTGATGACCGCTGCTGTGCTGGGGTCGATAAAAACGAAAACGATCACGACGGACACGAACAACGCGCCCTCTGTGAGAATGGCGGACCCCGACATTAGCAAACCGGTCATACTCTGCTGGCTGGAGCTTGTCAGCACAAACTGCAAGTCACCCCTGCTGAATTGCTTCACCCGTGACAAGTCACCGGAATAAATGTATTCCGCTATCTCGACTGCAGCTTTGCCTTCAGAACGAGCAAGGAAAAGGGATGACAATCGAAGCAACACTGTTGCCAAGAGAGACTTGGACAAAAAGAACATGGCAATGAGCACCGTAATCCACAAATAGTCCCTACTGGACTCGATAGGGATACTGAAACCGGCAAACGAGGCTTCGGTTCTATCGTTCAATCCTGAGGCAAGCATTGCTCCAAGCAACCCAATAGCCATAAGGCCCAAGACATCGAGGAGGTTTGTCACCACACGAGCAGACGTCAAAACAATGAAGATCAATTGTTGCCTGGGTCTCAGGAGTCTAAGCGACCGAAGAAACGGCTTAATCACTGCATCAACTCCAGTTGGTGTCTCATCTGCGCCAACCCTCTGATTGGTTCCCCAGCCTACCTTCCGGAACCACTATGAACCTTCTTCCTAGTTGGTCGAAGTAATCCCTCTGCCACTCGATCGCATGCGCAAATGACTCTGACATGTCATGAGTGCAAAAGCTCTGAGCCACCGTCCTAAAAAGGCTTGGGACGACGCGCAAAATCCCGGGGCGAGGGTTCCATACAGTCACCAGCGGACTACTGCGCCGGCTGATACGTATGCACCACGTCTTCTTGCAACAACTGCTTAATCTTTACCACTTCATCAAAGTCGACCACCACCACACTTTGACCACCACTGGTTCCTGTGCCGAGGTTTGGCAGGGTGAAGAACCTGATGTCGCCTGAGGTGACGTTTCTAAGCGACCCACCAATACGAATAATCAAATCAGCGGTCAAAGCCTCATCTCTTGCAAAGTAGGGGCTGACAGCTTCGAATAAGGCTTTAATGCGCCCTGAGTCTGCAATGACATTGGTGTCAAGGATCTTTGCCGCAAGACCCTTTACATACGCTTGCTGGTTTCTTACTCTTTGGAAGTCCCCTGACCCAAACGCCATACGCTCCCTCACATACGCCAAGGCTTCCACCCCGTTTAGTGTGACTTCCCCCTGGGGGAAGCTCACTTCAGGCAGTGTTACTGGCGTAAAGGCTCTTTCGTTGTTTACTGTCACACCACCTAGAACATCAGTAATGGCAGCAAAACCTTCGAAGTCTAAGACGGCAACATGATCAATGCGGGTGTCTAACAGGTTCTCCACGGTGGAAACGGTTAGGGGAACACCTCCAAAGGCGAGCGCTGCGTTGATCTTGTTTTCTCCGCGTCCAGGTATCTCCACCCACATGTCCCGCATGATCGACATTGCTGTCACGTGCTCACGGTCACCAGAGATGCGAATCACCACCATCACGTCACTGCGGTCGCCCTCAGCACTAGCCAACGACTCGCCAATACCACCTCTGGTGTCAGAACCCAGAAGAAGGATTGTTGTTGACCCTGTTTCACTCGGTGCTGGTCTACCGTCTTCTTCAGGGAATACTTCTGTGAGTACTTCAGCCTCATCGAGGCTGTCTCTTGCCCCAAAGAACATGTCGGCAAAGAAATACCCACCACCGCCAAGGGCGAGAAGACCAACAAGAAACACAGAGACCCAGACAGCGGTTTTTGATTTAGACGAAGAGGCCATGGGTTAACTGTAGGGAGGGGGACGGTGCTTAGCGGGTATTGAGAGCCAGAAGCACGGTTGTTGTGAAAATCATTCCAGCCCCAGGTGTTTACTGAAGCCCGCAATATCTTCGGGTCAACTAGCCTTCTTTGAGTTTGGGTGGCCCAAAGTAGGCTTCGGCAACGTCGGAAATCGGCCCATCCATGACAACTTGGCCCTTATCTAAGTAAATGCCTCTCGTGCAAGTCTTTTCGAGAAGCTCTCTCGAGTGCGAGGCGAGAACGAGGATTCTCGTTGAACTGACGACTTCTTGCAGCCTTGCCTCCGCCTTCTCTTTGAAACCTTTGTCACCAACTGACAGCCACTCATCCATGACGAGAATCTCTGGAACAAACACGGTGGAGACAGAAAACGCTAACCGCAACTGCATACCTGAGGAGTAGGTGCGGACGGGAGCCTCTATGAATTCGCCCAACTCAGAGAATTCAACAATTTCGTCGAAACGATTACGAATCTCTTTCTTTGAGATACCGAGCATGGCTCCGCGGAGAAAAATGTTTTGCCGACCGCTCGCCTCAGGGTTGATTCCAAGAGAAATATCGATCAATGTGCCAACGGTTCCGGTGATAGTAGCGGTGCCGGAGGTTGGTCGATACACGCCGCTAATGACACGCAGGAGCGTGCTCTTGCCGGCACCATTTCGTCCGATGAGCCCAATTCGATCACCTTCTGTCAAGGACAGAGTCACCTCGTTGAGGGCTTGGACGACGACCTTCCCAGACGGATCATGGGACACCTGGCCTCCGGTTGCGGTCGAAATCAAGGTGCTTCGAATCGACTGCCTTTTTCCGCTGTAGAGGGCAAATTCAACACCAGCATTGTCGAGCACTACGCTCGTCATGTAATCACAGCCAATACACGACCTTCCAAAAAAGCTTTCGTGACACCCACTGGGCTGCGAGATAGCTCACAATTAGAAGCCCAACACCCACGAACCAGTTCAACCCTGAGGGGGTCTGCCCAAGTATTGGGTCTCGAACCAGTTCCATGAGGTGAAAGAAGGGATTCATAGTCAACACGACGCTTCTCGCAGGTTCGGGGAGAGTTTCTGGCATCCAGATAACTGGGGTGAGGTAAAAACTCACCATCAACACCGCCGACACAATCGGTGGCACATCCCGAAAGCGGGCGCTGACGGTCGCGGCGATGGTGCTCACAAAGTACAACACCGCCACTACCACAATGAGACCCGGGATGAACAACACCAATGACCACCCCGGCCGAACCCCAAAAATCGCCGCTACGATGACGATAATCACCAAGTTGTGGGCAAAGATGATGACATTCTTGGCCATGACCCGGGTTACGGGGAAGAAACTCGGAACCCGCATCTGTTTCATGATTTGTTGCGACTTGACGTACGCGTCGGTGGCGTCATTGATTCCCATCACAATGAAATTCCACAGCACCAAACTGATAGCAAGAAAAGGGAAGAACTGCGACAGGTCTGCACCAAAAAGAAGGCCAAAAACCAGACCGATGCTGGCTACTTGGATTGCCAGGGCGGTAGTAATCCAAAGGGGTCCAAGCGTTGACCGCTTGTACGTGTCTAGAACATCCCGCCAGCCAAGGCTCAGGCCTAGTTGGACGAAACGCCGCTCAATGATTAGTGCCACCCCCTCGCTCTCCCCCAGTCTAGGGGTCGAAAGGTAACGTTGAGCGGTGAGAGCGGGAAGCGGCAATTTCCAGCACTCCCAACCACACTAACCCACGCTAGAGAAGGTTGAGGCTTATGTCGAGGGTATTTGAACACCCAATGAGCGCTACAGTCCGCTCCCGCCAATCCCAATAATCTGGTAGCCTCGAGGCCTCCAGAAGACTCCTTATCGCAGGTGGCAAATGAGCAACGTCCTCATCGTTTCACCCGTTGCCACCCACCCGAAAAATCGTGGGAATCGGCAACGAATCTCTCAAATCGCGGAAAACTTAGTGGCTGCGGGCCACAATGTCGAATTGGCCATGGGGTTTGACAAGCCCGTGAACGCAGAGGCGAAGCAATTTTGGCCAACCATACATAGCCTGCAGAGGTCTCCCGATTGGAGGCCAACCCGAAGGAATGTTTCCTTTGACTCCTGGTACACGCCAGGTTTAGGAGAGGAGATTAGTCAGCTAGTTCGAAGGCAGCGAATAGACGTAGTGATTCTGAATTATGTGTTCCACTCGAAGCTTCTGGATTTTCTCCCGCGCGATGTCATCAGAATCATCGACACCCACGATGTTTTTACCGACCGAAACGCCTTGTATTCGCAGCACCGCTATTCGGGTGGATTTTTCTCCTGTTCAGTGGAGGATGAGGCGCGGTATTTGTCACGAGCTGAGGTAATTCTTGCAATCACCGAATCCGACGCCAACCATTTTCGGAAAATTGCCCCTCACGTCCCCACCATCACCCTCCCTTACATACCCCCGAGAGTTGAGAATGCCAATATCTCCGATCCAAGTGGCAAACGTCTCCCCGGACGCGACTCCACCTCTCTAGTATTCGGAATGGTTTTGAGCGCGAACGACCTGAATCTCGCAAGCCTTTATTCGTTTGTCCGGGCCGTGGACCGAGAGTTTGGGCGCAAACCACCGTTCACGGTGAGAATCGCTGGTGAAATCAAGTCCCTTGCGATCACGCACCTGCCCTACCGCCGTATCACTTTCCAGCGCCCGTGGCTTCAGTATGACGGCCACCTCGACAACTTGGACCTCTTCTATGGAAGTTTGGATGCTGCCCTAGTTCCAGTAATCGCCGGTTCCGGCATGGCAATCAAGTTTTTCGAGGCAATATCGCGAGGGGTTCCAGTTCTTTCCACGGAGAGAGGTTCTCGCGGGCACAAGACGAGCCATCCCTTCCACGCTTTTCCCACGAATGAAGAGGTTGCACGGTCGCTACATACGCTCTCACCGGAAAGCCTCCTAAACTTACGCCACGCAGGGGATGCCTTGGTTGAGATTTCAGAAACTCAAGCAATCAAGGGGTGGAATGAACTCACTAAGTACCTGAATCATTGCCTAAATCGGTCCAAGAGTTCCGACAGCGTTGCTTGAATGAACCACACAGATCAGTCATCCGAAAGCGAAATTTACGATTTCTTGAAGGATTACCCTCCCCTACCTACGCCGAGTTTGTGGGGAATTCCGAGCACTGATATCCGGGAAAAAGTCCGAAAATCTGTCAGCGCGGCCCCAAAAACCAGAGGTTTCGCCCTCCTAATCGTTCACTACGATCGTCCACACGACGCCACGCGTCTAGTGCAGTCCACGACCAAGTGGGAGGAGCCTCCTGAGTACATCTTGCTCGCTGACAACTCTGCACCGCAATACGATTGGAGTCATCTGAACGATCATCCGATTCCCACCGAGGTAATTGCATTACCAGAAAATCCTGGCTATGGAGCTGCGGTCAATGTCCTCTTTCAAAAGCTCAATCCAGATACCGAGCAATTCCTCGTGGCAACACATGAGGTCGTTCTCCAGTCGGACACTAGTCGAATACTTATCGACACATTGCAGGAGCACCAAGATGCTGCCATCGCGGCGCCGGCTCTGTGGTTTCAAACTAGTCCCGGTACCATCTTTTCTCTCGGGGGAACTCTCTCAAAACAAGGCGTCGTGAAACATGTGGGACTTGGCAAAACCCAACAAAAAATTCCTTCACGTCTTTTCCGCACTCGAGAAGTCGCCTGGGCTGATGGGGCATGTTTGCTCATCAGAACCGAACCGTTCCGCAATCTCAGCGGGTTCGACCCCCGGTACTTCCTTTATGTTGAGGAGGTTGACCTGCAATTTAGATTACGTCTAACAGGTGCAAGAATTTGGCTCAATCCCCGGGCAGTTGTTTCGCAAGAACCAAGTGATGCTGCTGGCAACCTGAGATATCGAAACCACCAATTGTTTTGCGCGAAAATGTTTCCTTTGCTGAAGCCTTGGCCGATGAGACGGCAACAAGTTAGACGTTTTCTGGGAAAAATTCGTCGCGAAATCAGTCGCGTCTATAAGGACTCAAATTAGCCTTGAATCCGGGAGGTAACGGAATTTCCGCAGTTTCGAACGGCAGCTGTCATCAATTCGACTGCCTGACCAGCTCATCAACTGCGTAGGGAAAAAATGTCTAGCTCTTTCTTCGACCGTCTTCTAAATCTGAGTAAAAAGCCACATAGAAATCGGTGAGGCTACTCAGCGTAAAGTCACCAGATCTCCTGAGCGCATTCGACTCAAACCTCAGTCGGTTGTCCGGACACAAAACTTCCTTCATCGCATGACTTAGTGCGAAAACAAAATCCTCGTCGTCCTCCATTGGGGGAATCAAAATGCCCGCAGGGGACTGTTCACTTGCACGAATCAGGCGACCAGTTTCCCCGACGTTCGATGCGATTACTGACTTGCCGACACTGAAAGCTTCCAAAATCACGAGAGGAAAAGATTCACCACGAAACCGGGAAGGCAAAAGAACTGCGGAGGTCGCGGTCATCAATTGTTGGATATTCAACCTATTACCTAGGAATCGAACATTTTCGACGCCACATGCGGTTTCTTCGGCCAGTTTCCTCATTGGGCCGTCGCCAACAAGCACGAGACCCATGCGCTCTTCCGGGTATTCACGCTGAAGGTAGGCAAAAGCGTCAACCGACTCAATCCAGCCTTTTCCGTCAACAGCTCTGGAAAACAGCCCAAAAAGAAAGGTGTCTTTGGGGAATCCCAAATCGGTCGGATCCAATAGATTCGAGTGTCTAAAGGCTGGAACAGCGTTGAACGTAGTCCTAACCAATTGGTGAGAGGGCTTCGCGATGCTCTCAAGCGGTTTGAGGTTCTTTTGCGCGACGGCAGCGAAACCGTCGATATTCCTCACCCAGCGCGATAACCGCTCATGAGGGATATCCATCGCCTCGTATGAACCATGCAATGTGACGAGGTACGGCACATCCAAGGGACCATTCTCAACAAATATTGCTTCGATTTCGGCGAAATGGGAGTGAAGGTGTGTCACTCCAACGTCTCGGACAAAGGCATGAGGGCCGGAAGCCCGGACACAATCCGCGGAGTAAATAGACACCCTCGCGTCTAGGAGCGCGCGGACCTCATCCGAAAAATAGTCGTCCATCGCAATGACCACCGAAACTTTAATCCCGCGATTCGTCAGCTCGTTTGCGAGATGAATTGGCAGAATTTCCCCCCCACCAATGGAAATGGAAAGTAGGCCCAGGAGTATGTGCTTTTGTGAGGAGGCAGGGCAAGACAAGAGATCCACCCAGGGAATCTCATGAAAATCAAACATTGAACCAACATCTGTGTGGAGCCTTCTTGCATGATCGATGCCCGAAGCAACGACTGTTGAGGGAATGACCCAGTCACGCTGTAACTGGCGCAAGAATTGATAATATTCCTCAAAGTACCCCTTCGTCCTCTGTGCTGAGTTCGCAGAAATGTTCCCCCCATGCAGGCGAAAATAGGAAACTGCCTTTGGCTCGTAGACAACCTGACCTCCGCGGGCGAGCCGCGAGTAAAGGAACCAATCACCGAAAATCCGGAAGCCTTGGGCGATGTCCCACTCCTCCCGCGTGACTACCTGGTGGCGAAAGACACACCCCCCAACATTTGGGATCAGGTTCCGCTTTGCGAATGGACCGGTGAACCACCAATGCGCCGGCATCTTCCGAACCCGATTCCAAGCGTCATCGATAACCGACCTTCGATAGGCCTGCAAGCCAGGTTTCAACGAATCGTTTTCATCCATGTATTCGATTCGCCCAAAAGCTAAACTGACACTTTCGTCCCAGAAATGGGGCACAATACGTTCCAAAAAATCGGGGGGAGCGGAATCATCGCTCTCAACCAACCAAATCAAATCCCCAGTAGCCCTCCTATACGCCGATTCCCAAGAGGCGAAAACGCTTCCTCCATTTGTACTTGCCTTGAAAGCCCGTACAAGATTCGGATATTGCTCTGCGTAATCCTGGATGACCGCCCAAGAACCATCATTAGACCCATCGTCGAAGACAATAATTTCCTTAACTTCGACCGTTTGTCTCAATATGGATTCGAATCTCCTTACGAGGAAGTCGACATGATTGAAGCTAATCAGTACAACGGAAATCGAAAAATCCCGTCTGCGGGATGGCCCCCAGAACTTGCCTGCTGCTTTGCTACCGCGAAAACGCCATAACGCCGTCGTAATTGCTGGAATTGGTGCCTCCTTGCCCGAAAAGCGGCTCCTCAGGCTCCTCCACACGCCAATGCCCACCTATCTCCTTTCATGTGCGCCCCAGCGCTGGCTGCGGGTCCCGAGTCACTTCCGAAAATAGCGGTGACCGGTAAAGTCACTTTCCAGTTTCTAAGCCTATTCCAACCGGAAATGCGGTGGTGCGAGCATGAGCCATGGACACGGCAGCGAATAGCAACGTGGGCCTCGCAAAGTATGCAACAAATCGAGGAAGTCGGTAACCCAGGACGAAACGTGATGGGGATCACGAAACGGTGAGATAGTGAAGCCCCGGGGACAATCGCCTCCTGTTTGCGAGCAAAATCAGACTCGATCCGAGGCCAGGCAATTGCCGTTGATTTTGACTTGAGATTGCCCGAATGGCACCAACAAGATTACCCACGCTGTCATCTTCCAACAAGCAAATGTTGTCGACGCAATGAGCGGAG
>CBDDGS010000013.1:0-4859 GCA_965227935.1 Cyclobacteriaceae bacterium
TACAATGTTCGTATAGCCCAGTGACACGTCGAGCCGTTCCGTTGCTAGAAGGCCCAGGCGGATCGACTCGGTAATTTGCTCTTGAAGATCAGCCGAGAGACGGTCGCCGTGGCGAATCATCATCGGGATCATCGTGCTTAGGGTAAATGCAACGGCGTTGAGATCTTCGATCGCCTCGTTTTCGCTGTACCACAAGAAGTTGCCGTAGTTGGCATGTCCAGAGCGTTGCTCCTGACATCTTATTACAGCGTGAATCATCCTCTCAGCGAGTTCAAGATCTTCTGATCCACCTCTAGAGACCAACAGCGCAGCATGCCGAATGGTGTCTCGGACTGAGTGAAGTCCAGACCGATTAGTCAGCATGTTTTCTTCGGAGGCGAGACTCTCCGAAAAGCCCAAGGTCAATAGTGCAACAGCAAAGAGATTGATTAATGACGATTTCACGAAAGACATAAGGTCGCAAGTTGTCCAGGGATAGAGACGAGCCGGTTGGACTTCCCGATTCTGCCGGTCCAGGCGAGTGCAAACATTCACTTCTGCAGTCTGGTGACAGTGGACTTAATGTTGGTAATCTCTAAAACCACCGGATTAGGCCATTTATGGTCGTTGTACAGCCGTTGCGCGCGGGCGACCGAGATCGCCAGACCCCGTGGCGTCTGCTCGAATCGAGGCTCGGCGTTGACATCAGGCATGTACTCCACTACTCGCCCTGACTGACCGAGCACGTTAATCTTGATTTCGTCGGTTGATCGGACCGAGCGGAGCAAGAAGTCCCGGCGGCTGCCCCGTTCCCAATGTGGCATGCGAGTCAGGAAGGCGTAAACCGTTTCCGCGTCTTTCGCCTTGGTGAACCAGACTTCTCCTTCGCTGGTCGTTATCCAGGGCCGGGTGTCGTAGATCGCTCGCTTGTTAACGGCCATCCAGAGCGCGACCTCACGTAGTCGCGCCTCCTGTTCGATGGGGACCCTACCGTCCGGCATCGGTCCGACGTTTAGCAGCAGAGCGCCACCCTTGGCACGGGTCTCAATCAGCATCTCAATGACGCGTGTGCCAGACTTGTAGTCTTCGTTGGTCGGCTTGTAATGCCACTGCGTCCCCATTGTGAAATTGGACTCCCACGGCCCCTCTAGAGGTTTGCCGGGAATGTACTGCTCGGGCGTCTCGATGGCTCCGCGAGTAATCAAGCAGTCGGGTTGCAACGACCACGCGACTCGCTTCACGGGCTCGGCGCCATTCCCATCCATAACGTCGATAAAGAGCACGTCGATTTTTCCATAGTTACTAAAGAGCTCCCGGGTTTGCGCTTCGACCATCTCGATGAATGGGGGATGCAAGTTTAGGTCAAACGGAATTTCCTTGCGACGGACTTCATACCCGTTATTGTGCATCCACCAGAAGTCTTCTGGGGAGTAGTAGAGTCCAACGCCCAGGCCATGCCTACGCATCGCATTAACGTAGCTTTTCACTACGTCCACGACTGTAGGGTGTATTCATAATATTGAATGGCGTGGTCTTGGTGTCCCACATGCAGAATCCGCTATGGTGCTTTGCCGTAAACACGACGTACTTGGCACCGCTCAACTTTGCCAGCACCGCCAACTCGTCGGGGTTCCAACGATGCGGGTTGAAGGTCTTAGGAAGCTCGTTAAAGAACCATTCAGAATACTCTTCTGACGCGCCGACCAAGCTGTGGCTGATGACACTTCCCACTTGGCTGTCTAGGCTCCAGTGCACAAACAAGCCAAAGCCCGCGTCCTGTAACCACTCCAAGCGTGCTGGTCGATTCTGGAGTACAAGTTCGGTCTGCCTCTGTGAATCTGAAGATGAAGCAATCACTTCCGGGCTTGACTGCCCGACTGCAACTCCTGTGATCAATGACAACAGCACACAACCGGAGAAGGTAATGGAAAGCGATTGCAAGTAAAAGGACGGTTTCATGTTGTGGCCTTAGGGGAGCAGGTTTGCTCAATCTATAGAGGTCTGACTCGTACGTTGCGAAATGCAACGGGACCGTGGTCCAACTGCAACAGGATTGGCGCCTCCGGCACCTCCGCGAGGGGAGTCGAAGTGTTACCTGTCGGGGAATCCAGTTCGATATTCCTATGGACTAAGATGCCATTGAGGACTACGCGGTCGAATCTGGCATTTCTCGTTTTCTTTCCATCAGAGTCAAAGCGAGGCGCCCTAAACACTGCAAGCAATGTCTGCCACTCGCCAGCCGCCTTGGCGGCGTTCACCGACGGCGGAACGCCTTCGTCGATGTATTCGATTCCTGGTCCGACACTGGGATATACCCAATGCGGGTATATCCCACCGCAGTCAGTCGCCGCCGGCCTCTCGAGACCGTAACTGTCGAAAATCTGGATTTCGTATCGCTGCTGCAGCTTGACGCCGGAGTTCGAATTTGGACAGATCATAAACTCTAGATGGATCTCGCAGTCACCAAAACTCGATGTACTGATCAAATCGCTTGCACAGCGACTATCTTTTTTCGACACTACAGCAACGACGCCAGAGCCGCGCGAAGCAACCAATTCGCCGGAATCCTTAGAAAGTTTAACGTCCCCACAGAGGATAGCTCCTTTGGCACATTCTCTGATGCCTACAGGTCCACACAAGTTTATTAGGTCAGTCCAGCCGGCGTCGCTCATACTGGCGGAATGCGCACCGGGAGTAGCGCTGGACGTGACAGGTTTGTGGAATGCGGTTGACTGCCCTGTCACTATCGAGGTCGAGAGTTGTAGGACAAAAACTGCGATCGAAATGATGCTTCTAGAGTTCATTGCTTAATTCGCCACACCTAAATTGCTAAGTTCCTTCGACCCGTCTGCAAAGCTGAGCAGAGGCATTTCTCATCGCATGTTCGAGGGCCCGAATAGGAACACTGTTTCAACCATTGCCTCACGAGGCTTTACTTATGACGTATGAAACACCTTCTCGTGCGTTAAAGACAATACAATCACCATTGCTCTTATCGACTTTGTAGCTAACCGGGGATTGATCAGAACCTGAAATGGAGACTTGGGAGCCATTCCACGGGTTCATAAGCTTACAGACGCTATCCCTTCGCGGGACTATTTCAAGGTACGTGATGCTGCCTTCGATCATTTCCGCAGAGACTTCGAAACCACCACGGGCCAAGAACTTCTTAAAAGCAATCGTCGTCTTTCCTGGAACACAAGGAAACAGGTGGATCCTGCCACTCCTCGAATTGCAGAGCCTTTCGGGCTCAAAGAAAAAGGCGTCCCAAATCTTGTCGGGAGTATCCAGCTCCAGGGTCGCATCGACCTTCAGTGAATGATTGTAGGAATTTCCTCCGGCGTAAGTCTCCCAATGATAGTTGAAGACACCTGGCCACCAGTAATGCAGGATATCAGGGTCTCTGCCGAGAAGATGGTACGTCTGACGATTAACGCGGTGTCCCCAGACCAATTTCGCAGTTCGCAACATGGTTTCGATCTCGTCACGGTCCGAGTCCAGATGAATCAGATCGGCTACGCAGGTCGGGAAGGTTACAATGGCGTTGTTGAACTCCCTTCCTATCGGATTCACTCCGGCAGCATCGGTGAAGACCGTTCCTGAATCAGTTTTCCAAGTGGGGTAAGGCACAATCTTCTTTGCAAGTTCTCGCCACGCATTGGCTTTGTCTTCATCAACTTCGAGAAAATCCGCAGCTTCCGCGGCCCGCAAGAGGGCCCATTTGAACATGGCCACTCCGGCTATGTTGTCTTTGTTATACTTGTATTGGTAGGTCCACCCCCAATGTTCACCTCCCATCGAAGGGATCACGTGGTAGTAGCCGTCGTCTCCTTTGGTCAAGTAGTCCGAGACAAAAATGGCTTGTTCTCTGAGCGGAGGGTAAACGAATTCGGTTAGCACGTTCTCATTTCCGCCGTAGTCCCAGGCATCCCACGCGCACTTGAGAACTTGACCAGGAACTTCTGTGCAGAAATGCAGTTGAAAATTGCTGCGGTAGAACTCCTCCAGTTCTACGGGAGGCTGAAAGCCGTGCGCCGGACCAAAAGCCCCCTCCAACCCATAGACTTCACGCGCGTTTCTTTTCGAAGCTTCCAGAGTAAACTTGGGAAGCTTGATCTGGTAATTCATCATGTCCAAACGATTCATTACCGCGTAGTGGGTGAAGTAGATTTCGTTGTAGCAGGATAAATCGTGCCATGTTGAGGACCAATCGGTGTCCAGTTTTCCGTACCAAGCATCCGCTTCAAAAAGGTATGGGTCAGGGTCGTTTTCCCGAGAGTGCAAGTTCACCCAGCTTAGCGATAGATTCGGAATCCTCTTCGATGCGCGATCTGGTGTCCCGTCGAAGATCCTCCCATTCTCTCGCGTGTCGTAGAACTCCCGATACCAAGTGGCGTTTTCCGCGATAAGTCCGCTCATCTGTTTTTGCTCAGCGTCTATCAGCTCTTTTCGGGCAATGTCGAACACTCCATCGCCATCGACTGAGGTCGCGACTGTCAATAGACAGGTGAACTTAAGTTGATCTTGACCGGGAAACTCCGCGGTTGCCGCCCAACCAGGCTGGTCCTTATAACAAGAACCCATCTGACCCAACCCCTTTTGAGCTTCGGAAATAGCGATCTCCGAAGGCTGCGAACCAAGTATGACTCCCATGAGCACGTATTCGAATCCATTGGGAAAGGTCTTCTCAGCGGGGAGCTTTTGGCTAATCCAAAAAAAGCGCCCATCCCGACCGCAGCGGGGCGGCTCAACAGTCTCGGTGACCTCGGGGTGTTTCGAGTAATCCCAGTGTTCATGAGGCTCGGTCACACAATATTTTGTTCCCGACGCATCTCGCTTCCACACAAACCTGCCATTCGGCTTACAGATGTCCTGGTGAC
>CBDDGS010000014.1:0-5494 GCA_965227935.1 Cyclobacteriaceae bacterium
TCAAAGACCTTCGCGTATGCTTCCGGCGGAGAGGATACCGCGCGGATGTACGACTCGGCAGGAAATGACCTTTATCGCGCATATGAGCCTTATGTAGTCATGTCCGGCGATGGATATTCCAACAATGCGCGTAGCTTCGAGCGCACCTTCGCTTATGCTTCTACTGGAAACGACATCGCTCGTCTCTACGACTCAAACAACAATGATCAATTCCGTGGCTATTCGAATTACTCCGTGATGTCCGGAGATACTTTTTACAATAACGCTCGAGGTTTTGATCAATCTATTGGCTACGCTTCGTCGGGCTACGACACTGCACTGCTCTACGATTCGACAGCGAATGACGTACTTTTTGCTCGCAACTGGGGCGCAAGAATAACCGGGCCTAGCTGTCACATCGAGTCGCGTGGTTTTGACGAGATCTCAGCTTACAGCACCGCAGGCGGGACTGACACCGCCGACACTAGCGTCACAGATTACGTGTTCAATCAGATCGGTCAATGGAACTGAGCGATTGTTCTTGGTTAGGCAGCCACATATCGACGTCCTTTTGCACGACCCGCCTGAGGTCCTTTCGAATCGAGAGAAATCGGAAAGACGATCTGAGCCAATCTCACGGCCAAATAGAACATGGCCGACATGATCACGCCACGAGCGAAGTGGCCCCCAATCAAAAAGACCGTGATGTTCGGAAGGAAACACAGATAGCACGACTGCCAAAAAGGGTCGGAAAACCTACCCGCTTCGTACTCTGAAAACAGTAACCCAAATGCATAGCCTGCAACGACGAGTACGCAAACGACTCCAGGAATCCGAAAATTGAGCCAAGCTTCTCCGATTAGCCCCGGCGCTACTCCACCAACTTCCATGCGAGTCGGGGCAAATCCGACATCCTGCAGATGCTGACGAATTCGGCCCCCCAATTCCTCCGGCTTATCTGGCCACATCCTTCTTGGTACAAACTGAGCGATCGGGTCGAAGACGAAAGTGCTACCCCAAAACGGCTCCAGCTCTTCCTGGACAGTCGCCGTCGATACAGCAGTTGCGACGAAACCACTAAAATTTGCCGAAAGAAAAACTTCTCGACCAACGGACGAAAACTGTTCATAGTATTCGCCGCTGAAGCCGTCACCACCTTTTCTTTCGATCGTAACGATCGCCGACCACGCATATTGTCAATGCGCAAGTGGTAGCGATCTTTAGATTGGAGCGGAAGTTTATCTGGCGAAGATACAACAAAATGACCGGAAGCAAGGACGCCAACAAAAGAGATCGTTTGCTGAGCGTCACTCCGAGAAATGCGATGGCAATCAATGAAACTAGGCTGACCAAAAGAGCCTTTCTGTACGTCGCAATTCGTGAATAGACAAGCACGAGTTGAAAGAAGATGGTGAATATTGCAATGCAGAAACGGCTAGCACCGAACCGGTATGTAGTTCCATCTTCATCAACGATCACGCGCTTGTTCGAAAAGTCTTCAATAAACCCAGTTTGCAGAAGATAGGGAATCAAAATCCCCAAGAAAATACACGTCACTAAGGTGAAGGCAACAAGATCGATACGACGCACTCGTGTTGCCGAAACCGTCAGCTCTGACAGTGGATTTCGACGCACTGGCGAGTTCGAGTAGCTTTTCTTCTTTGCTGATGGGCCGCTGACCAATGCTCCGAGATACCCGATTGCCAAAGCGACAATTCCAACCATGTAAATCTCCGCACCGGCGGTGAATTCCTCCAACGTTAGGGAATCTAAGTGATAGCGTTCGACGAAGTAATCTGTGTTGAAGGAAAGCACGAAGTACCGAATCGTATTTGCGAACAGAACCATCAGGTAGGTGACAAAGATGGGCGAAAAAACGACGTTTTTCCCGACACATGCAATCAATGGAGCCAACACGACCGTTGGCAGAACGGTAATGAGTGTGAGATAGCGGCTGAGACCTAAATCCAATACCCACATGTAGCTCCCGAATGCTACGCAGAATATCGAGCTACAGTAGACGATGAATCGATGCATTGACTATCCGCCAGGGCTCATCGAGTATGGAGCGATGAATACCATACGCTTTGCCGAGCTCAACGATGTCGCTCGGTTATTTCCAAAATCGAACAAATTCGCCCCGACGAGCTGGAAGAGCAATCGCGACGAAGAGTGAATGTCCGCCTATACAAGCAGTGTCTACATCAATAGACGATTCCATATCGTTGCTCGAGCTTTAGGTTCTCCGACTCATAAATTGACTCCAGTCGACGACGCTGACTTAGCGGCAGATCTTCATACCTCCGATTTGATGTATTGATCTGATGTAGCGCCTGCAGGATCAATTGTCTTGCTCGCAGCGGCAGGAATCTCTTTGCGAATCGTTTCGAAGCCGAACTTCGTTTCAAGTATTTCTGTAGTAGCGCCCAGCGTGGGCGATGTGTCTGGTTGCGTTCACAGGGATACACTTCGAATTCTTGCATTTTGAAAAATTGAAAGATTCGATTGCAGCAGGCAACCGGATCCGCCTTTAAATCTTCAGCCCGGAGTACGAAGATTCTTTCCTTTGGAAAATACCGTTCAATTCTTGACAGTGTTTGGTAATAGAACCCAAGTCGAACGTAGCTGTGCACGAGATACTCTTCAATGCTATCGAAAGGTACCTCTTCGCCTCGGATGAAGTCCGAAAAGTCGCAACTTTTCTCGTAGCCCTTACTATTTGCAAAACAAAACGCCGAATACGCGCGGGAGGCTGGTTCGCGAGTTACAAAGACGAGCTTGACGTTAGGACTTAGCTCACGAAGTCTTCTCAATGCATCGTCACTGGCAGAAATGCTGGTATCTCTTATTAGAACTTTGCGTTTATCAATATCACTTGGAAAGTAGTCTTGGCAAACTCGCTGGTATTGCTCGCGATAGTTGTCGTCATGCAGGAAATAGGGCCATTGACCCGAGAAGTGAGTCACTATTTCTGGGTGAGAGCTGAGCATACGTAGTAGAGAAGTTGTGCCACATTTTTGCACGCCAACAATGGCAGCAAAGATCTCCATTTCCTAATCCTCGAACTGAGTTCTTCTAGTAGATTTTTCCTGACAGTAATGTCCGATTAATCTTCGCGTCCGTCTCGAGGTTCGTTGCCAAGTACGACAATAATCGAGAAAGCGAACCAAGGAAGGATTCTAGCCAGCCAACGCTCAATTGGGCGAAACAATCCGAACTTGGTGATTGCGGGTAGCGGCACGTAGTCTTCCGTCACCGTATAGGCTTCGCTACCTACAACGTTTGTCAAAAAATTTTTAAAAACGGAGCGATCCCAGATAAACGCGGTCCCCTTCGCATAATCCCGCCGCAGTAGACTATTAAACAGGATCGGAAGCGACAATGGATTGGGGGTCGCAACAACTATGAATCCATTTGGCCGTAGCTTGTTCAGCAACTGCTTCATCGTATTCGTCGGATTCTCGTCGTATTGCAACACGTGCGACAGAAGGATCACATCGAATTGGCCTTCTACTTGATCTAGGTCATCGCTACTTCCCAATTGATGAGATCGAACGACTGGCACCTTTGCCCGCGTCGCGGAAAGACACCGAGGATCGACGTCAGCAATCGTAAGTTCAAAGTTGCGATTGAGCTGTTCTATGGCTGCCAGAGAATTGCCGACGCCGCATCCCACGTCGAGAATCGATTCGTGTCCATCGGTCGAAAATTGATCAACGAGATCAGCAATCTTGTAGTGGTACGGACATAGCGGTTGATCGTAGGAAATAGTGATATTCCTGTTCGCAACAGGATCATATAGCATGGAATTCGCAGCAGGCGTATCGGCCATAACAGCTCTGTCACCCGACTCAATATCGATTTATTCGGAAGATCAGCGCGATCCTCAGCGGCGGAAAACGTAAGGGTCGATAAAGATAGCCAGACGCTAACCTTGAGAGAATAGCAATTGCTGCGTCACACGAGCGCGACACCGGACCAGTTTCAACACCACAACGAATCTATATGCGATGCTATCACGTCGAATCCATTTGATCGAAGAAAGAGACAACCTTGTATGGCGCCGTTTGAACAGTGTCGCACGCAACGTGCTTGCGAGAGGTTTGCCGGGCAAATATGCTCGAAATCTGGTAGTTAACGAGTATCCCAAATCTGGTGGCACATGGCTGGCGCAGATGCTAGCGGCGGCGACAGGCCTGCCGTTTCCTACACATCGATTACCCATGATGCGTCCACAGATCCTGCAGGGCCACTACCTTTGGCCAGCAGGAATCCGTGACGCCGTGGTGATCTGGCGAGATGGCCGAGACGTGATGCTGTCCTTCTATTTTCAGCGAGTCATTGGGAATGAGTACTCAGTATTGGCGGAAACCACACGTATTCGACAGCAACTAGGTATCTCCGATCCATCAGACATCGAAGGGAATCTACCGCGATTCTTGGAGTATTGTTTCACAACGCCGCGACATCCAAGATTCAACTGGGGACAATTTGTCAGCGTTTGGGCAGGTCGGCGAAGCGTCGTCGAAACCAAATACGAATCGCTTAAGCAAGATGCCGGCACCGAACTCGCACGCGTTCTATCGAAACTCGACTATCCAATGCCGGAGGCTTCGGCCATCAATGACATAGTCGAACAATTCTCTTTTCGACGTCAATCACAGAAAAGAGCACAATTGAGCGGCCATCAACGTTCGAATGGCTTTCTGCGCAAAGGTATTGTTGGTGACTGGAAGAACCATTTTTCCATCGAAGCCAGGCAACTATTTGACCATTATGCGGGCACCTCACTGATTGCGCTCGGCTACGAAACCAACCATGAATGGGCGACTCTTGAACCATGCAAAGCCGCTGTCTAACCGCTGGTCGACTCCACGCCCATTTGGCACAGATCCCACGATCTTCTAGTGATCACGACCTTACACTGATGTCGACGCATGCCATGTAAATGATGGTCAACAGGCGAGTTCAAAAAGCGAGGCTTCGATGAAATTTTGCGTACATGCCGACGGCAAATGGTCTGGTGGTGGCAGAGTGGTGCTTGATAATGCTCGGCTTGCAACGAAACTCTTCCCCCGCGTTTTTTCCTCAGGCGAAAGCTGCATCCCCGTGCTTTTTCGAAACGTCATCCCTCGCTCATTGTTAGTTACCGGAAAATTTGTCTATATGCCGCAGAATGCCTGGCCTTGGGCAGGTGTAGCGACTGGCGCTGGCGAACGGGCGCGACGTCTGTTGCTTCGCTGCCACAGTAACCTCGCGTTGAGTCGCACTACACGCACGTTACGCGCTGGGCCAAGCATCCCCTGCCATCCCAATTCCTATAAAGAGGTACTCACCAACATGCTCGACGAAGGATTCGAAGAAGCGCTTGCGTCTGCTTCTCGAGACTGCGAATTCGGCCAGGGTTTCTTCCTGTCCATCGGTAGTAGTTGGAGTTATCGAAACTTTCCAACACTACTCGCCGGCTACGCAAAGTATCGCCAAGAGGGAGGCACAAGAAGACTGCTTATTGTCT
>CBDDGS010000015.1:0-248749 GCA_965227935.1 Cyclobacteriaceae bacterium
GTCAGCTTGAAATCACGGATCTGTAGCTGGTCTGGGAGTTCCTCCAATATATCGATGATCGCGGCGAAAGGGTAGTGCGACTGCAGGCGGAGGACCACATCATTGTCAATCCCGTTGGACAAGCGGTCGTGAACATTTCTGATGGATCGAACCGAACCTCTACGGAAGAGCAGAAGGGCATCGATGATGAGAGCCCCAACGCAAGCGAAAAACAGGAGAACGGAGACCTCGTAGACAATCGGGAAATAATAGCCCACCACGAAAAGCACGCACAGCGTGGTGAGTGTCCAATAGGCCCGACTGGTGAGGAAGACCTTCACAATCTAGTTGGGAACCTCTACCTGCTGGATGATCTGCTGGCTCACTTCCTCCAGTGTCACACCCTGGAGCTCCGCTTCGGGAGTCCGCAGCACCCGGTGCTCCACGATCGGTTTGAAGAGGTACTGTATGTCTTCGGGTGTGGCGTAGTCTCGACCGTTGATTACAGCGAAGGCCTTGGAGGCGCTCATCAAATCGATCGACGCCCGTGGCGAGGCGCCCAGGTACAGGCTGGGATGTTCACGGGTAGTCTGCACCAGCTTCGAAATGTATCTCAGTAGCTCATCTTTGATGATCACGCTTTCTATGAATTGCTGCATGGCGACGACTTCCGAGGTAGTGAGGATCGGATCGATGAATTGCAACGCCTTGAAGCTTTGCTGGCTACCAACCAATTGCAGGATGCTATACTCCTCGTCGAGGGTGGGATAATCTACATTGATCTTGAAGAGGAATCGGTCGAGCTGGGCCTCTGGTAGCCGGTAGGTGCCCTCTTGCTCGATCGGGTTTTGGGTGGCCACGACCATGAAGATGTCTCCCATTTCGTACACGGTGCCGTCGTTGGTCACCTGTCGCTCTTCCATTACCTCGAAGAGGGATGCCTGTGTCTTGGCCGGCGCCCGGTTGATCTCGTCAATCAGTACAAGATTTCCGAAGATGGGCCCTTTGCGAAATTCGAAATTCTGGTCTTTCAGATTGAAGATGGACGTGCCGAGAATGTCAGAGGGCATGAGGTCTGGGGTGAACTGGATACGCTTAAATTCCGATTTCACCATAGCGGCCAACAGCCGCGCCGTCAAGGTCTTGGCCACACCGGGTACTCCCTCGATGAGGACGTGTCCTTGCGCAAACATGGCTGTGAGCAGCAAGTCGAGCATCTTGGTTTGACCAACCAACGCTTTTGACGCTTCCTGACGGATATTCTGTATTTTCTGGGAAAACGAGCTCAAGTCTAGAGGCTCCTGGCTCATAGTAAGGGTTTAGTTTTGTAGCTGAAAAATATCTATTGGGGCTCCAGACGAGGAACCCACGGTCAGCAAGTAACTAAATGGCATGGAGAAAAGGAAGATATTTCTGCTATTAGCTTTGATCTCTCTGGGGGGGTGTGACAATTCCTTTGAGCGCAGTGATATTATGGGACTATGGGAATTGAAGCAGGTCACTGTCGATGCCCTGGACCGCCCTGTCAAACCCACCTTGTTGCAAATCAAGCCCAATTCCACCTTCTCTGTGTCGATGGTAAGTGGAGACTTTAGTGGCATCTACCAGCTGCGTGGCAGGAGGTTGAATTTTGATGCCTCTGATCATAAGTGGTTTCGGACCAGTTGGACCATCGATTACTATCCTGATTACATCCTGCTACAGGGGACTGAGTGGGGCTACCGTGGTACGATTCTGCGCCTGGAGAAAATTACTGAGGTTCCAGATTACCGCTCTTTTGAGGAAAAAGTATTGGGAGATTGGCAGTTGTACAAGATCCGAACGAAGGGCGAAGTTGAAGCCTTTGAAGAAACCACATTTACCATTGACGAAAGCGGAAGGTATGCCATCACCCAGGAGGGGGCTACACTCGATGAGGGTCAGGCGATCATCAATACGAGGCATCACAAGATCGTATTTGTTCGGGACAGCATTCAGTGGGATGCCTGGTTTTACGGTCGTGAGCTACGATTGGAAAACAAGCAAATGGACATCCAATACAGCCTCAGAAAGTATGATGATCCTGCAGTGGAAAGCGACTGATGCGATCGTTTAGCTGATTGAGTTGCTTTTCGGAATAATGAAGATAGGAGGGTAGCTGCTGTATCTGCTGAAAGGTCTGGATGACGTGGGTTTTTTCCAGACCCGTCTTGTTGGCCAGCCATTCATAGTACCTTTCGGTAAACGTAGGAGGCTTATGATATTTTTTGTTGAGCTCCTCCTGAAAGTAGTGCGCCATCTTGCTGGCCATTTTCTTGTGATCCCTTTCTCTATAAAACAGCGCACCAATCGTTTTGACGAAGTTGACCGTCGTGTTTTGTGGAGGCAATACCACATCGACTTTGCGCTGTCGTCTTTGGGCATCGACTACCAACAAACAGGCGACGGTAGCCAGGGCGATATAGAGGGCCCATGTCAGGGAAGCTTCGGTCAATACATAGCGGAAGGGCGACGACGACCGCAGTTTGCCCATATGGTAGAAGTACGTATAGTGCAGGTCTTCGTCTGGAAGCAAGTTGAGGGCGTACTCTGCAAGCCCGTGATCCTGCAGCATGCCGAAGTTGGTAAAGGCCAGAGGCGTAGATGATAGAATCAATGTGCCCTCCCCTATTTCCTGTGAGATCAGTATGGGTTTGTCCGTCGAGGCCAAAACTTTCCAGTGGCTTTTCGAGGAAAGGTCAAAGTAGGTCTGGACAAGTACATCGCTGAGCCGTGCCGTCGCGTCGCCGAAGGTCACATCAGTCGTATCGGTCTGGTTGGGTAGGTTGAATATTTGCCCGCGCCTTGTATTGATATCCAGCGTGTCCGCGAAGTCACTCGAGAACTGCTCGGCTGCAAGAAGGACGTCGGCACCTCCAGACACTCTTTCGAGCAGCAACGTGATATCCCCCTCGGCCATATTGGCTTGCGTGGTCAGTATCAACACAGGACCCTTCGAATCCTGGAGTTCGTACAAAGTACTGTCACCGGTAAATACGTCGCTGGTGAAGACATCACCGATCCGATCAAAGACGATGTAGCCACCGTAGGGATTCTTGTCTTCCGGATGAAAAGTAGCCTTCCATGAAAGCGGCTTGGGCTCATAGTACTTGAGGATCACGTACAGGGCAAACATGACTCCCAAAAACAGATACAATCGCCACTGCCTACGCATCGACTAGCTCGTTTGATACGTCCTGATAGTGATCCAACTCCTCCGGCGAGGGCCTGTGCTCGCCGAACCAGCTGGACTCGAAGAACTCCGATAGCGCCAGGTAGCCTTGCCTTTTTCCTCCCTCCAACTCCGTGGCGTAGTCGTGGGAGGTCTTCCATTTTTTCCATTTGACGTGCCCCCGATTGCTCAGTTGCTGGAGAGTCAATAAGAAAAGGTAGCGGGCTGCCAGCTGTAGCTGGGAGGACTTGCGGGCATCTTCCAGCGCTTTGCGATAGTCCACGTCTTCCTCACTCTCAATGGAAACGGCCACGGCATGCTCCCCCTTCTTACCGCCAATTAGCACCCTGCCATATCGCATGTGTACGATGAGCGCGATAGCCCCTACGGCAACCATGCCCCAGAATAGGTACCAGAGTATCTGGCTGAATTCGCTGCCACCAGGTGTTCGCAGCAACCGAAAGAAGTTTTGCGCCACCCAATAGAAGGCCCTTGAAAGCCAGGTTTCACCCTGTTGGGCGTCCTGGTATTGGAAGTCCGACTCCTCTGCGTAAGCGGCGAGTGCCTCTTCATCAAACTGACGAGGCGTCGGTTCCTGGATGCCCGCGACCATCTTCCAGGCTCCCGCGAGCAGGATAAAGATTAGAAAGCAGTGCTTAGCTGATGCTCTCAAAGTCTTCGATCTCCGACTTGAGTCCCGTACCTTCAGTGCGCTCCTTGAGGTTGAAATACTGAAAACCGACAGCTATAAGTGGGAGCAGGCGCGTCACGTAAGCTCCGATCACAGCAAGGGCTACAGTAGTCACCAGCCACCAGCTAGAGAACAATTCCATTGGATTGTCAGGGAAATCGCCAGCCTCTTCCATGCGAAACATCTCGAAGATGAAAAGCAGATAGGAAGGTAACACAAACATGCCCGCAATCATCTGTGCAGTCAGGGTGGTGATAAAGAATATGCCAAGGGTACTCCACCATTTGCCTTTGATCAATTGGAAAGGTCGGCTGATGGCGTCACCGATCGATGCATTTTCGAAGAGAAAAACAGGTACGGATATCAGGAATACGACTGTCAGATAGATACCCGGCAGGATAAAGAATGCAAAACCCACAGCCGATATCAGGCCCACGATGATCGTCAGCAAGATCAGTCCGGGCACTTTCTTAAAGGCCTCACTGAGTACAGTTCCCATCTCGGGAGTGCCGTCTGTCTCGGGCAAAAGCCGCATGTACGTGTAGACCGCAGCGACGATGAAACTGCTCGCTATGATGCTCACGAGGATCATCAAAAGGTAGTTGACACCCATGGCGCCGAAGAGGGCCAAAAACATGAACTCGTCGGGTTGAGGGTTGGACTCACTTAGCTCGAAGATATCCTGCATAAAGCCAGTGAAGAGGAAGCCAATAATCACTGTGGCTGGCAACGCAATTACAAGGACCAGTAGGGCGAGGGACTTGAAGTTCCAGCGGATAAACTCAATGGTGGCATTGAACTTTTGACCGAAGTCCCTGAGCTTGTAGTATTCAATCTGTGGTTGAGACATGGTTTGTATTCTTTGGTAGTATAAATAGGTAAAAAATCACAATTGATGCCGAAATACCGATGATAATCAACTTCGACCAAAGCGGCCAATGGGTATTTCGCGTGATCACAGATTCCAGGAATCCTGCGACAATAAAGAAGGGCACCAGGCTTAGCAGGATCTTAACTCCTTCTTTGGCGCCCCGCTGCAGTGAGTACCTACGTGGGTAGCTCTTAGGGAAGAGCAATGCATTGCCCATTGCCAATCCTGCTCCACCCGCCATTACAATGGCTGATATTTCAAGCGTGCCATGGATCCAAATGGTGAGTATGGTCTCGTCGAACAACCCACGGCTGAAAAACAGCTGGTGAAAAACTCCCAGCATAATACCATTGGTAAACAATATGTACCCAGTGCCGACACTCGCAAGGATGCCCAACGCAAAAGCCAGGAACGACACGCGGATATTGTTGATGGTGATCATGAAGAACATCCCGGCTTGGGAGTGACCTTTGTATACGGCCATGGGGTCACCCTCTTCTATGTTGCGGTAGGTCATCTCCACATACGAGTCGCCAAGGATGAGCCGTACGAATTCGGCATCATTGGAAGCGGAGAGCCAGCCCAGGGCCACACCAGTCATGATGATCAGAAAGGAAATCAGCATGTTGCGCCGGTTGGCATGCAGTACCTGCGGCAGTTCCTTCGTCCAGAAGGTCACAAGCCGCGATGACTTTTCCGGTTTGTTGCGATAGATATGGTGGTGGATCTTCAGGCTGAGGTCCGCGAGATAGGTGCTCACTTTGGACTTGGGGTACTTGGCGCGGGCAAAGGCCAGGTCTTCGGTGAGGTGCACATACATCATCGCAGCTTCATCAGGATCCAGGCTCCTGGCATTAGAGATGGCGCGCTCATAGCGAAGCCATTTTTCTCGATTTTGCTCTACAAATAGTGCCTGGCGCATCCTATTTTAGCTTTCGTTGACGGAAATTAGCGATACGACCCCTCATGGCCAAATTTATTACCAATCAAAACATTGAGCTCGAATTGGAGCTTGCTAGTCTCGGGGATCGCATCATCGCCTTCGTCCTCGACATGCTCATCATCAGTGTTTATAGCCTGTTTGTGATGACGGCTTGGTCCATGACCGTGACAGGCGGGGATTCGTATGCCTGGTTGGCGTTTATTCCGGTGATGTTCTATTCGCTATTGTTTGAGACTTTCGGCGAGGGGCAGACACCGGGGAAGAGGGCACGGGATATCAAGGTCGTTTTGCTGTCCGGCGGTTCCGCGTCTTTCGTTCAATACCTGCTTCGCTGGCTTCTGCGGCCTATCGATTTTTTGTTTTATGGCGGCATTGCCATCAGCTCCATCATCTTGTCCAAGAACAGTCAGAGATTGGGGGACATCGTTGCCGGCACTACGGTCGTGAAGCAGAGAGCGGAAGTGCGGCTCGGAGACGTCAAACCTGTCCATGAGGAAGACCACGAAGTGCAGTTTCCCCAGGTTCGCCGCCTCAATGACGCACAGGTTTCGCTCATCCGCAAGGCCCTGCATATGCGTCGCGACGGCTTTAGTGGCGAAGGTGTCACAGAACTGTCTATAAAGATCAAGGACCTCCTGTCCATCGAGACTGACATGCCGGATGTCAAGTTCCTCTACGCGATCATTGCCGATTATGAATTCCTGGCTACAAGGTAATTTTTTGGTGTCGCACTGCCCAGCACGCAAAAGCTGATCCACAGGCTTCCTCGCGGCTGTCGGCACACTTCGCCCCGCGATCATCCGCACACGTCTTGCTCGGTTGCCGACCTAGCCTTACGGCCTTCTTTGATTGAGAATTGAAAATGGACAATTAGTTATCGGGTGAATCAACTCCTCCACCCTAAACCTCTCCACTTCCCTCGTCCGCCGAAGCTTTAGCGAAGGCGGATCAACTCCTCTTGCCGAGATACCGAGAACTTAAAAACCCAAAAACCTAAAAACCCAAAAACTTCTATCACTCGTACCTCAGCGATCGCACGGGATTGCTGTTCGCCGCCCTTAGGGTATGGTAGCTGATCGTCAGCATGGCTATGGCAAAAGCAGCCAGTCCACCGACCAGGAAGATGAACAGATTGATCCCAATTCCATAGGCGAAGTTCTCCAGCCAAGTATCCAGATAGTAATAAGTCACAGGAGCTGCGATGGCAAATGAAATGAGAATAAGTAGCGCAAACCGCGAGGAGAGAATCACCAGGATCTGCGAGACCGAGGCCCCCAGTACCTTTCGTATGCCGACTTCTTTGATTCTGCGCTGGATGGTCACTGCCGAGAGCCCAAAAAGGCCCATTGCACCGATGAGGATCGACAGCACGGCCATGAGTGTCACGACCAGGGACATGTTTTGATCGGACTTATAGAGCTCGTCAAAGTGCTCATCGAGAAACGAATAGTCCATTGGGAAGTCGGGCACCATTTCACTCCAAATCCTTTCCACGTCGGCAACCCCCGCTTCGATATTTTCTCCGTTTAGCTTGATTGACATCTCATCAAAGCCCCATTCGGTATGGATGACCAGGGACAGGTTGTTAATGTCGAAGTGCAGCGAGTTGAAGTGGAAGTCCTCGACGACTCCGATGATGTTTCCGAGTGAATCATTGGGGTACCAACCATGTCCCGCTCGGCGTCCCACGGGATCATCATAGGGCAGGTCCTTGGCAAAGGACTCATTGATGATGAATGCCAGCCCATCGTCGGTGCTGAATTCCTTTGAGAAACTGCGACCTTCCTTGATTTCGATTTCGTACACGTCCAGATAGTCATAGTCCACCAGCACGTTGCTAGGTACCAGGTCGTACATGCCTGTGTCCACCTCTGTTTTCCAGCCCCATTGGTGGAAGTTGCTCCCCAGTCGCTGGCCCGAGGCGGTGACACCCTTGATGTTGCTACTTCGGAGCAATTCCTCCTTGATCACATCATATTTCTCGTTGGCAGTGCCGTTCATATCCACCAGCAGGATATGGTCCTTGTTGAAGCCGAGGTCCTTGTCTCTCATATAGTTGAGTTGCTGAGAGACGATGATTGTGGCGACGATCATTGCCAGCACGAGGCTAAACTGTGTGACGATAAGGACACTTTGAAGGCCGGCCTTTTTCTCACGGATCTCGCCACCTTTCAATACCGTCGCCGCTTCGAAGGACGACAGTCGGACGGATGGGTACAGTCCCGCCAGCGTACCCAGCAGCACGAGGCTGCCGATGAGCATCACGAGCAATAGCGGTTCGCCAATGATGGTCAGCAGAGAAAGCTCTCTCTCTAGCGCGCCGTTGAGAAAGATCAACCCGACAAAATCTATCAGCAAGGCGATAACCAGGGCTGCGAACGACAGAAGGATCGACTCGATGATAAACTGCCAAAAAAGCTGAGGTTTGTTGGCCCCAACAGATTTCCTTACTCCGACTTCCTTGGCCCTGCGGCTGGCTCTTGCGACGGACAAGTTCATGAAGTTGACTGTCGCGATGACCATGATGAATATCGCTACCAGTGTGAAAATCCCCAGGTACTCACCATTGAACTTGCGATAGTTCTGGTAGTCATGCTCCACATCTGTTGAAGCGAGGTGGACCTCTTCCAGTCGCTGAACGAACAGCTGATAGCCCTCGTTGATTTCTTCATCGCCCGTATAGTCAATCAAATAGTCCGGGTAGCGCTCGGCCATTGATATGAGGTCAGGATTGGGTGCCAGCTCCAGGTAGGTAACCAGAAAGTTCGACCCTGATTGCGAGTTGAACTCCGGATACTCGCGAGTAATGGCGGTCATGGATACCAGCGCATCATACTGCAGGTGCGATTGTTCGGGCAAATCTTCCAGAATTCCCGTGATCTCGTGGCTTTCGCCACGCAATTCGATACTCTGACCTACCACGTCCACGTCGTTGAAGATCTTCATAGCGGACTCTCTGGTGAGTAGCAGAGATCGGGGTTCATCCAGGCAGGTAGCTCGATCACCGTAGAGTAGTGGGTAATCAAACAACTTCAAAAAGGTGCTATCCACGAAGGCAGTGGTTCCCAACGCGAGCGTACGTTCATCTTTTTGAACGATACTCTTGCCGCGATTCCAATACCGCGAGTAGTTGACGACCTCGGGGAAGTATTCGGTGATCGTAGGGCCCATTCCCGACATCGAGAGCGCCACATTTTGCTCATTGGTCCCGGTCCAGGTTTGGACTTCGCAGAGCCTGTAGAGATCATCTTTTTTCGAGTGCTGCTGATCAAAGCCGCGCTCGTCGGCTATGAATAGAAATATCAGCAAGCACGCCGCGATGCCAATCGCCAGGCTCATCACATTGATGGTGCTGTAAAACTGATGTTTGGTGATGTTGCGGAACGCAATCAGTAAGTAATTTCTAAGCATGACTGTTGTTGTAGAGTAAGGAAGAGTGCGTCGCCGGAGAGCAAAAGGTCTCAGGTAGTTGAAGACCTGGTACCAATAGTTGGCCTTCGCGGCAAGCACAGATTTTGTTTCGATAATTTCTTCGTACTTCTCAATGAGATCGCCACTGACCTCTTCCCATAGCTCATCGCGCAGAAACCAGCTCAGGAGCCGGTCTGCTATGCGCGGAGGAGTAGGAAGGTGGTTACTCATCGTGGGTCGACTAGAAGGAGAATTTTACTTTGCCGTCCGCAAAGGCCGGATATTGATTCCACAGCGACATCCTGAGTTCGCGGGCTTCCGCGAGTACTTGTTTGCCTACGGCTGTGATGCTGTAGATCCGCTTGCGACGACCGCCGCGTGACTTCGTGGCGCCACCCATGGCGGATTTCAAGAAGCCCTTGTCTTCCAGTCGGTTCAGTGTTGAGTGGACCGCACCGATAGCGGCCGACCGTCCGGTCTGTCGCTCAAACTCGCCGGCGAGGTTAAATGCGTAGGCCTCTTCACCGAGGATGCCTACGAGCAGCAGGATGACCTCTTCAAATTCTCCGAGTCTTGTTTCCTTCATGAAAGCATTTGTTACTAGATCGTAGAACAAATGTACGGACCACAATGAGTTTTTGTTCTACAATCTGGTAAGAAATACCATGGAGGAGAGGAAAGGTTACAAGCTATAGCTTGATATACAGGCCCGTCCGGGGAGAGTGACGAGAGTATTTGATCGCAGGGGTTACCTGGTACCAGTGCTGATAGCCGAGTTCCAAACTCAAGGTTTCATTCACCTTCCACATCAGGCTGGTCCCGGCACGGTTCTGGTCAAACTGAAAGTTCAAGTCCTTTCGCGCCTGTATCATGTACTCCTCCGAAATCAGCCAATTTATGCGAGGGTGTATGGGCACTTTGATCAAGAGTCGATGCCGAAGCCGAAGGAACGTGTATTTGAAATTGGTCATGCCCGCTTCCTGCCTCTGGGTGCGAAAAAACCTTTCTTCAGCCCGGAGCCGCAGTGACATACGCGCAGCGCCCATCTTTAGACCTTTGTAAGTGATACTCTGGTTCCATCGCATTTCGTCCATCCTGACAGTCTCTCCAAAATCGGGATCATGAGGCAGCGCAAATCTCAGATAGGTGCCGTGCAACCCGACGGACCAATTGGAAGCGACCTTCTTTTTCAAATGAAACTCCGTGAGAAAGATATGCGATCGCCAGGGGTCGATGTACTTGCCGTCTTCGATCAGCACACCCGTATGCCAGCCATTGGGCAGCGACTTATCCACATAGAGCCGGTTCCAAAGTGTCGGTTGAGATACTGTGGGGGCTTGAGCATATGCCGCGATGGATATGCACAGCAATAGCATATGTGGAAGTAGGCGCTTCATTTCGCTCGTGAAGGTAGGATGCCGGATACCTGTGACGAATGACCTCTGCGCCTCGTAAGAATGACGAAAGTCATGCAAACGTTGCTGTTCGCTCTGTTATCTCAAGTTTTGTGGAGAGGGTGCCTATGTCGTGAGATTCACTCTTCTTTTTTCTCTGTGAACAGCTTGTACAAGCACACGAGGTGCGAGAAGAAGACAGCCGGGACGACAAATGTTGGCAGCCAGATAAACGGAAAGTAGAACACCGCGATGTTGGGGTTCTCGAATGCCGTGGCATCAAAGAAGTACGGAGTGGCGCGGATCGCCATCTGTACGATGAAGATGAGCAGACCCAGACCGGCGAAGTTCCAGACGATGGCGGCAAAGGTGCTCTTGCTCCTAAGACCAATTAAGAAGATCGCCGCAAAGGGCGCGGTTACCCCAGTAAGGATATCGAAATTGGCGCCCTCAAATGTCATCATCGTATCGACGACGCCCGCCGAAGCTAGCCACCACAGGACCAACTCGACCGGAACGCGGATGATGTGGATGTAGGTCAAGGTGGTCATTGGCATCCCGGCAAGGAAGGTCCGACTTTGCTTTCTGCTGAACAGGACGATAATAGTAAGGATCACTACCCCCATAATCACGAACAATCGCGGAGGCCGTGACTCGAAATCCAGAGTGACACCTAGAAACGTGAGGAGTGCCGTGATGAAGAGCCACGCAATCATCAGTGTGAGTACAGTGGTGGGGACAGAACTCTTTTTGTTGGCGGCGCCAGCGTTGACTGCGGCAATGATAAAAGAGAGGGTGGTTATAGTGATCGCCACGAATGTATAGGATACAAAAGCGGGGACGTTTTCCATCAAGGAATCTTGGGTTAGTTCAAAGCAATATAGTCAATTCGGATGAGGATGCCCTCGAATCCATTAGATGTGATCACGGTTGAAATAGAGTGGCTAATTTTGTGAATAGATGAACTTGGAGGCGTTTAAAGCTGCAATCAGCGACAGACTAAAAGCGGAGCTCCCAGGCAAGGAGGCACATGACCTCATGATGCCCAGATTGCCCTCGGGTATGCCCGCCAACTTACAGCACAAGCAGAAGCCTCGTGAAGGGGCGGTGCTGATCCTGATCTATGAGGATGAGGCGGGTTTGAGATTTCCCCTGATCCAGCGACCAAAATACAATGGTGTCCACAGTGGACAAATGGGGCTGCCCGGCGGCAAAGCGGAGCCCGAAGACCTGTCGCTTCATACCACGGCCTTGCGCGAGGCTCAGGAAGAGATCGGTGTTGTCCCTGAGCAGGTCGAAGTCGTAGGAGAGCTGTCATCTTTTTACGTGAGTGCCAGCAATTACCAGATCTTACCTGTGGTCGCTATCACACACGAGATGCCTCAGTTCGTGCCCGATCAGCACGAAGTGGACGAGGTGGTGATAGCCAATGTCCATCACCTGATCGATCAGACGTTTTTGAAAGAGAAGGAGATCGTCGTCGCCGCCGGTTTTCCCTTGCAGTCGCCCTACTTCGAAGTAGAGGGTAGGACGGTTTGGGGTGCCACGGCCATGATGTTGAGCGAATTTTCTGTGATCCTCAAGGAAATCTATGGACACCCCTAATCAGGGATGACGACAATTTCGAATTCCCATCGGGAACCATCACATTGACCTAATTTAGTGCCCAGATCAGGGACAGCGCTCCCTGCGTTTTTCCGAACCCATGCAAAAACACATAGACGTCACCCTCCAGGCCTCTTACCGCACCCTCAACGAACTGACAGATGAGACACAGTACGTTTGGATGGTATTCCATGGCTATGGCCAGCTGACGGAGTTCTTTATTCGCAAGTTTGATCAACTGGATCCCGCAAAGCACTTTGTGATCGCACCGCAGGGATTGTCCAAGTTCTACCTCGAGGGCTTCAGCGGTCGGGTAGGGGCGACCTGGATGACAAAGGAGGATCGCTTGACGGAGATCGAAAATCAGCAACGCTATCTGCGGGCAGTTTTGGAGCAGGAGGTGGGAGAGAGGCGCTCGGATACCCGCCTTATCATCTTTGGGTTTTCTCAGGGTGTGGCGACCATGTGCCGATTTGCCGCTTACAATGACATTCCGTTTGATCGTATGATCATGTGGGCGGGGACCTTTCCTCATGACCTGGAAAAGAAGGACGTAAGCCACTGGCCGGATGAATTTCCCATCAAGTATTTCATGGGGAGGCAGGACCCTTTTTTCAAACCCGGTATTGTAGAGGAGCAGCGGCGGAGGGTGACCGAATTGACCGGCATAGAGCCGACATTGCGTCTATTCGACGGCAAGCATGAGGTTGTTCCTCATTTGCTGCATGAAGTGTTCCAATAACGTCAATTTTATTGTCCGAAACCGGACGCCCTTGCAACCTTTCGTGGGATTAATTGTCTGATTATCAGGCGATAGATTTATTGGCATAACATTCGTTGCCTTTTATTGTCACATTAGACTAAATTCAAACCAAAATTCTTATATGATCAAGTTAGCAGAGGTCGACAAGTACGTAGACTCCAAGTACCAGCGCATTTTTATCCTCAAGGGCATCAACCTTGAAATCAAAGAAGGCGAGTTCGTCAGCATCATGGGTCCTAGTGGTTCTGGTAAGTCTACATTGCTCAACTTGATCGGCATGCTGGATAAGCCGTCCGCAGGCGAGTACTATTTTCAGGACGAGCCTGTGCACAAGTTCAACGAGCGCAAGACTTCGCGGATCCACAAAGAAAACATTGGCTTCATCTTTCAGGCCTACCACTTGATCGACGAGCTCAATGTCTACGAGAACATCGAAACGCCCCTCCTTTACCGTGGTGTGAAGAAAAAGGAGCGTGCCAGTATGGTGGCCGAGATGTTGGATCGCTTCCAGATGGTGGCCAAGCGAGACCTTTTTCCAGAGCAGCTGTCGGGCGGCCAGCAGCAGTTGGTCGGTGTAGCCCGTGCCATCATCGGCAAGCCCAAGTTGTTGCTGGCGGATGAGCCGACTGGTAACCTGCATTCCGAGCAAGGTGAGGAGATCATGAAGATATTTACCCAACTCAACAATGAAGGCATGACGATCCTGCAGGTGACACACTCGGAAAAGAATGCTGAGTTTGGCTCGCGGACCATTCGTCTGGAAGACGGTATGGTGAAGCAGAGCTAGGAGAGAGCGGCCTGTTCTTCGCCCCTCAGTGCTGTCCCGCTGTCCGTTTTATCTCAGCCCCGCTAGCCGCCGCACCGGCCTTGCTGGCTATCACTGCCATCGGGTCTATTGTGCTGTGTTGGTGGCTTCGGGCTACTATTCCCGATCAAAGACGTAGACCAGGTCCAGGCTCACGGAGCTGTGCAGTTCGATGTATTCTTGGCGCGTAATCGAATTGATGTATTCGTCACTCAGCGTGTCCTCTATTGCGTCTGGTAGCAGTAGGAATCGGACATTTTGGGAAAGCCATAGTTCGTTGTCCTCGTTCTTTTGTATTTCCCAGTTGAAGTCCACGTTTTCGCTGTCCATTTCCAGAATAGAACCTTCAAGAGACCATTCACCGGCGTCTTCGAAGGGATCATCCCTGCCAACCACAAGCAATTCGCGCGTGTAGGTGCCATCGTCGTAGATCTCGAGGTGATAGTATTCGAGTACTGAACTACCGAAGTTGATTTCGCTCACATCGTACAGATGCTCTTCGAGACGGGCAAAGCCGTCAGGGAGGTTGATGGTGGAGTAGTTCACAAGATCCCAATTGCCAATTTCGTGGGCCGGTGCCGGCTCTTCGTTGTCACTACAAGAAAAAAACAGGGCAAACGCCAGTAGCGCCAGTGCTGAAGGTTTTACTCGCATAATTATTTGATGTTAGCGTGTGGCAGGGAATCTTTATTCAAGAAACTAATTGCTAGCCAAATAACCTTACGAAACGCCAGAATACTTTGGAATTTTCTTTTCGACAATTCACCATTGGATGGCTCTGATGGCTACAAGGTCTTGTATGCCAATGATCCTTCATCGAATGGTCGCTAGTAGGATTGAGACGGTATATTTTCCGTATTATGGAAATAAGTAAGGCTATTTCCATAAATCAGAAATAGATCTAATTGAATAGCAATATTTCCATATTATGGAAATATTTATATATTTTTCCGCAAAATGGAAATAATGAAAAACTTCCACTACATCATCATGGCTGATATCATAGGAAGTCGCGAGCTACCCACTGATTTTATGGATCAGTTTCACCAGCTGGCTGACCATGCCAATGCAGCCTTCAAGGATCACATTCTCTCGCCACTGACCATCACCTTGGGCGATGAGTTTCAGGGGATCGTCGCCGATCCGGCGACATTATTCAACCTGCTCTTCTATCTCGATGAGTACACCATCAAAAACAACTATGGGTTTCATCTCAGGTATTCCCTCGTCTACGGGGAAATCCAAACGGAGATCAATCCTAAAATCGCCCACGAGATGTACGGATTGGGTCTCACAAAGGCTCGCGAGGCCCTCGCAACGATCAAAGCATCCAATGATCGCTTCCATCTTGATCTCGGAGATAAGACGAACGAGCAACTATCCCTTTGTCTACGGCTCTATCAATCCATCACATCCGAATGGAAACCCTCTGACTACCCTGTCATTGCCGCATTTCTTACTTACAAAGACTACAAGACACTCCAGGAGATAGGCCTCTACAAAACGACATCGGGTCCATGGAAAAAACGTAAGACTTTGAGAATAGAAGAATACTCCATTGTCAAGGAATTGATATTTGCTATTTTGAGCCAGTGATGTCGCTAGGCTACGCTATACTCTTTTGGACGCTCATAGAAGCACTCCTCGTTTTCGTTTTCTTCTTTGTCGCCAAGTGGTTGACTCCTCGTGAGACGGCGACTACCCCCAATGCACCTACCGCCGACGAAGCCAAAGCCGCGAAGCCCGGGAAAATCAGGATGGGCTTCACATCCTGGTTCAAAGGGCTCATCGAAAGACTCTTCCTTGTATTTATGCTGCTGGCAGGTTTTGAAGGCGCGGCGATCGTCGTATTCGGTGCCATCAAGCTGGGTACGAGGCTGGACAACGACAAGGACACCAAAGTCAGCAACGACTACTTCCTGATCGGTAACCTACTTTCTATCGCCGCAGCCACCGGCATTTACCTGCTGGTCAAGGACTTTATCCACATCGTCTAGCCCCGCAAACGCCAAGCCGCTATCTGATATTCCGCATCACTTCATCGCCACTGACATCAGGTAGTCGTCCGCGGCGAGGAAAAGGGTTTTGTAGTCCGACGTGAACCCACAATTGGCAGTAGCCTCTCCGGTGAAAATCCTGGCAATGACCCTTCCTTCCATATCAAATACCAATAGGCCTCCTGGTCCTGTGGCGAATAGATAGCCGTCTGGATGCATTTTCATTCCATCCGGCAGGCCCTTTCGGTTTTCCTGCCCTACTTCATTGGTCGCATCAAATAGCAGCTTTTTTCCGCTGACGACACCCGGACCGTCTACATCGTAGCGATACCATGCTGCATGCTCAGGATCGGAGACCGCTACAAACAGCTGTGAACCATCTGGCGACAGTGCGATGCCGTTGGGTCGTGTCACTGTCGAATCCAGTAGCACCGTTTCCCCACTTTTCAGGAGACAATAGACCCCCTGGAAAGGTATCTCCTTTGCGGGGTCCTCCATTCGCCGCTCCAATCCATACGGGGGATCCGTGAAATAGAGATTGCCCTGACTATCAAATACGAGATCGTTGGGGCTATTGAAGCGCCGACCGTTGTAGTTGTCAGTGAGTGCGCTGAAGGTAGGCTCCGGCGCATTGAGTGGAGCTTCCATTCTGCCAATTTGCCGATCACCATGCTGGCAAAGGATGAGGCGCCCCTCGGCATCCAGCGCCAGGCCATTGGAGCCAGGCTCACCGGTGCGAGGTACGGATCCAGTGTATCCAGAGGGCTGCAGATAGGTGGATGTATCGCCATCCCACTTGTAGATCTTGTTCGGAGGAATGTCTGAGAAAAGGAGGTATCCGCCATCTTCGTCAATCCAGACGGGTCCTTCCGTCCAGGTGAAACCACCTGATAGCACCTGAATTTCGGTGGACTCATCGAGCAGGTTGGAGGCTTGCTCGTCCAGAATAGCAATTCTCCTTTCCGGCATGGAGGCGGGATCCTCAGCAGTTTCTCCGCTTTTGGCAGATTGACCACATTGAAAGAGCAGGCTGACCAGAGCAATCCAAATAGCGTTCTTCATCTGTGTGCAGTTTTTACTGGCCAGAAGTTAACGAAAACGAAGGAGTTGCTGGTGCTGACTACCCGATACGCGGATTACCTTCTCTCGAAAACAAAGGTCAGGTCTACCGGGGCTTGATCAAAAAGGGCTTGGTAGCCTTCAGAATCTAGAGAACTGAGATACTCCACCGAGAGGGTATCGGCAACATTGTCCGGGATCAGAGGAAAGTTTGTCGGGATGGACAGCCATAGTTGATCGCCTTCATTTTGCTGTACGTCCCACCTTTCGGTGCCAAGTTCAGACGTGAGGGACAGCACTTCGCCTTCCAACTCCCATGTTCCTTCTTCGGTAGTGGAGGCGCCATTTTGTGCCTCAATCTCCTTGCTATAGTTTCCGTCATTTCTCATGTCCAATGAGTAGGAGGCCAAGGTGACGCCGGCTACGGTAAGAATATCCAATTCATATTCACGCCCTTCGGAAGCAGAATAGTCCGAGGGCACATTCAGTACTGTGTAGTTGCTGAGGTCCCAGGTGCCGATTTCATGTGGTGGGGCTGGTTCGTCGTCGTCGCCACAGGCAACGAGGATGAGTGACAGGCAGAGGAAGGGGATGAGGTATCTATTTTTCATTTTGAAAAGGTGTTGAAAATATGTCTATCTGTGAGTTGCAACTGTTTCTTGATAGATGCGAACTGCCGCAAAGAAAACGCTATTATCTTACCTAATAGGCTTTTCCTTTTTCGGCCAGTTAAGATTTAACATCCCACCGCCATTAACCCCTTAATTCTGTTCTATGGAAGGGAGCGCACCAAAATAGGTATCACCTCCAACCGCTAGGCTATTAATCAAGTTTTGTAAAGACGGGATAAAGCCTTCCTGAAAAGCAATACCTCTAAAAGTCATCCCGCCTCGTCGTCGGCAAGCCTTTGGCAGCCGATGGGCGAAGGAGGGACCTATTGACATAAATGGACGTTTTGACTAACACCATCAATAGATTTCACTTGCCGTGCACTTCCTGAAGTCAAAATGACATTGCTTTTAGGGAGGCAGCCTGATGCTCCTAATTTGATAGGATTGGCACGGTCTCCTATTGGATCGGCAGCTGATATGCTAGTCTACATTGTCTTGCAGCTTGTCAAGTTGCTCTTTCAGTTCTTCTAATCGAACCTTCGCCTCCTTACTTGGTACCTGATCGGGGCCGTTGACCATACCGTACAGATAACCTATCTGATCAGTGATCATAGGCTGTTCGTACGTTCCGTCCTTGGTTTGGAGCGCGGCCAGTTGCGTACTAAGTGCTTGCAGGCGATTGGTGTCAGCATCGGAGAGGTTTTCTTTTTTCTCCAGCTTTTCCTTTTCGGCCTCAAGGTCGCTTTCCATTTTCCGCGCTGCTGTCAGCAGGTCACGGACTGCCAGGACGACCTTTTCATTGGCCACTACTTCCTGTGGCGTCACATCACTCCGAGGGTCTGTCAGTAGCTCAAAAGTCTGCTCGTACGTCTCTCCGCCAGCAGTGAGCCGGACGGTGTATGAACCTGGGCTGACGCGTGGCCCACCTGCGTATCGACGTCCCTGGCTCTTGTGCCAGGCGCCTTGATGCGTCATATCCCAGCTGAAGCGCTGCAGGCCTTTGCCGGTTTTTAGTGAGGTGGACACCAGGTACTGCACCTGATTGGTGCTCATATCTGTTATCACAGACTCCGATGCCTTCTTCGTGGTGTCACTTACAAATGTGTTGATCACCTGACCACTCTCATCGAGTATTTCCATTTTAGCTGGAGTCGATAGTTTCTGGGGTAGATAGTAGTCGATAATTACCGAAGGCCTGGGGTAAGAGGGCTGCCGAATGCCTCGCGCCGGAGAAGGGTAGGGGTAGCGATAGGTATCCCGAGGCTTGAAAAGTGTGATCGCGTCAGTGTTGGTGATGGCCTCCTGTCTCAAGGTGGTGATATTGTCGAGAGTCCAGAACCCGCGGCCCATCGTCGACATCACGAGATCACCACGCGTGATCTTCAGGTCCGTGATGGGCGTAACCGGCAGGTTGTTCTGCAGGGGTTGCCATGTGGCACCATCATTGAAAGAAACGAACACGCCGTACTCTGTACCAGCGAACAACAAGCCCTCTCTTTCCGGATCCTCCCGGACAACACGTGTAGGATAGTCGGCAGGAATGCCGTTGGTTCCGTCAGTGAGCAGGGTCCACGATTTCCCGAAGTTTTCGGTCTTATAGATGTATGGCTTACGATCTCCTAGTTGGTATCGCAGAACGCTGACGTAGGCTTTCGCGGCATTGTGCGGTGATGGCTCGACGGCGTCTACTCTTCCGCCTCCAGGAAGCTTTGGAGGTGTGACCTTCGACCAATTCTGCCCCCCGTCCTGTGTTACGTGGACTGGGCCATCGTTGGCCCCCACCCAGATCACGCCTTCCTGCACGGGGGATTCGCGGATCGCGTAGATCGTACTGTAGAACTCCTCTCCTGTGATATCCCGCGTGATTGGCGCGCCCGATATCACCTGTTTATCATCTTCGAACGCGGTGAGATCAGGTGAGATGGTTTCCCACGTGACGCCATCATCGGTGGTCTTGTGGACGTACTGCGAACAGTGGTAGACGACATCCGGATTGTGAGGCGAAACATGGATCGGAGATACGCGCTGGAAGCGGTATTTCAGATCTTTGGGATTGTGCCCGTACATATAGTGTCCACCGACGTAGTAGTTCTTTTCTGTGCCGGTCTTTTTGTTGAATACCGTGAATCGGCCCTTACAGTTAGCGTAAACAATGTCGGGGTTGCCCGGCTTGGGTACCGCTGGCCCCGTCTCACAGCCGCCGGTATTCATGATATAGCCAATGCCTCCGGCTTGCATACCGTAAGGCGCCAGGCTGGGAACGGACACAGTCGTATAGTTGTCTTGCTGCCCAGCGTACAGCCAGTACGGGTGCTGATCATCTACCTCTACCTGGTACAGTTCGGCCGTGGGTTGATTGAACTGGGTAGACCAGGTCTTTCCTCCATTGTGCGTCACATTGGCGCCACCATCATTCGCCTGGATGAATAAGTCCGGATTATTGGGGTTGATCCACTGGTCGTGATTGTCGCCATGTGGAGGGCGCATGCGGCTCCATGTCTTGCCACCATCGGTGGACTTGGAGTAGCCCGTGGCCAGCACGTAAATGATGTCGGCGTCTGTTGGATCGACACGGACATTGGTGTAATAGAAGGGTCTTGTGCGGATACCGCGGTCATTGGAAACCAGCTTGAAGGACTCTCCCTGGTCATTGGAAACGTAGAGACCTCCTTCATCGTCAGGGGCCTCTACGAGAGCAAATACTTTACGGCTGTCAGCGGGTGTGAGCTCTACGTCGATCTTACCGATCAGTTCCTGCGGTAGACCTTTTGTGATCTTGCGCCAGTTGGCGCCTCCGTCGTCCGATCTGTACATACCTCCTTCGTCAGCAGTGCCACCACTGACGATAGACCACGGGTATCGGCGCGCTTTCCAGGCAGTGGCAAACAAGATCTCCGGGTTGGTGGGCATGAGCTCGACGTCCGAGAATCCTACTTCATCCGACAGGTACAAGACTTTCTGCCAGCTCTTGCCACCGTCGACGGTTTTGTAGATGCCACGCTCCGGGTTGGACTGGAAGGCCTGGCCAATAGCGGCGACGTACACCACATTGAAGTTGGACGGGTGGATGCGGACGGCGCCGATCTGCCCGACCCATTCAAGTCCTATGTGATTCCAGGTCTTGCCTCCGTCGATGGATTTGTACACGCCTTTGCCTTCTATGACGTTGCTACGGATACCGTCTGTGCCCGTACCGACATACACGATATTGGGATCGTTTTGGGCGACGGCGATGGCTCCAATGGAGGGTGTACTGAAATACCCATCTGAGACATTGTCCCAGGAGGTGCCATAATCTTCGGTCTTCCAAACCCCGCCGCCAGTAGCGCCGAGATAAAAGGTGCCTGGCTCGGAAGCGATACCGGCTACGGTCGTGACACGACCGCCTCGGAACGGTCCGAGTTCGCGGTACTTGAGCGCCGCCAGATCCTGAGCGAGGAGTGCTGTTGAGACGAGAAATAGGGAGAATAGTGTAAGTAGGCTCTTCATATTTGGTGGAATTGCTTGGTCCGTAGAATAAGCAACTAAAATAGATGATTTCGGTTTGTTGGCGGAGGGATAGGAGGAGGTTTGTGATGGCGAGTAGATGAAGGGGGTTGAGTGGTGCAATTGGAGATAGGGAATGTGTCTGTGTGCCACAGGGACGTCAGGTGGAGACAGGCACAAGCGAGACGCTTGCGCCAATGTCGGGGATGGTCGAGACAGCGGGCAACTAGTCATTTAAAGGCACAAGCGAGAGGTGTGGGAACCCACCCCTAGCCCCTCCCAGGAGGGGAATTTATTTCCTCTAAGGAGACATGAAGTCCGGAAGCATAAGGGCGAGACGAGACTTGCCCATGGCGCTGCTAGCGAGGTCGAAGGCTCGGTCATGCGCGAGGAAGGGAGTGTGGCTGGTGTTGGCGTTGGGAATGCGGGATCACATCCCTCCAAAGAAGCGAATTACTTGGTGAAGGACGACCTGGCCGCCTCTTCCTTTACCTTTTCGGCGTCTTCACCCAGGTATCGATCGATGAAATAGTGGCCGAGGTAGATGAGCGGTGTGAGGGCGATGGCGATCACGAACTTGTAGATGTAGTTGGAGATGCCGACCTCGCCGACCTGGGTCAGCGTCCAGCGATACTGGGCGGGTGCGAGGATGTAAAAGGCGAGTGTAAGGACGACAAAGCTGTCGACAAGTTGCGATACGAGGGTGGAGCCGGTCGCGCGTAGCCAGACCATCTTGCCTTCGGAAAAACGGCGCAAGTGCTGAAAGACGAGGACGTCGAGGAGCTGGGCCACGAGGAAGGCGGCCATTGATCCGATGATGATGCGGTTGCTCTGGATGAAGATCTTGTTGAAGGCGTAGTTGACATCGAAGTCGTTGCCATCAAGGTCTTTGGCGTTGACCTGTAGCCAGAACTCGGCAGGTGAGAGGCCGGACACCAGCCAGATGACGAGGAAAGAGTAGGCGATCATGCCGACGGCAAGAAAGCTCAGGTGTCGGACGCCTTTTTTGCCAAAGTACTCATTAATGATGTCGGTGAAGATGAACACCACGGGCCAGATGACGACGCCCGCTGTCAGGTTGAACTCGGGACGAAAGCCAAAGAGGTTGATGAAGCCTGGGGTCAAGCCGACGGTCTCTTCGAACGAGAAGATCTTGTTGCCTATCATCTCGGCGATGATGGTATTGGTAATGAAGATACCAGCAAGCAGTATGAAGAGATTATTTTTCTTCCGGCTGAGGTTGTCCATTGACTTCGATTAATGAACCTTCGATAGCGAGGTCAGTGCGGGCAAATACTTCCCGTGCCTCCTCGAGCACAGGCGTTAAATTCTTATAGCGCGTACTGAAGTGTCCTATCAGTAGTCGGCCTACTTGTGCGTCACGGGCCAGACTGGCGGCCTCGTAGGCAGTGCTGTGATAGGTGTTGTGCGCTCGCTCCTGCATCTCGCGTGTAAAGGTGGCCTCGTGATACAGCAGGTCCACTCCCTGGAGGTGCTCTGCGATGTCGGGCTTGTACCGCGTGTCTGAGCAGAACGCGTAGCTGAATGCCGGATACGGTTCGAGGGTGACTTCGCTGTTTTTGTAGAGGATCTCATTGTCAGGGCCGAGTATGTCCTCACCGTTCTTGAGTGCGAAGATCTCGGTGGGCCCGAGCTTATCGTCGATCTTTTCCTTGTTGATGCGGCGCTTCTTGTGCTTCTCACGGAAGATGTAGCCACTACAGGGTACCCTATGGTCCAGTGGGAGCGTCGTGATCGAAAACCTTGGTTGGTCGTAGACCACCTGCATCTCCCCTGGCGTCCACTCGTGAAAATCGATCTTGAAATTGAGGACCGTTTCGGAGTACCTCATCTGTAAGGTGAGGACGTCTGAAAGTCCAGGTGGGCCATAGACCAAAAGCGGCTTTCGTCTGCCGAATAAATGGAGCGTTGACAGCAGTCCGATCAGGCCGTAATAGTGATCGCCATGCAGGTGACTGATGACGATGATGTTGATTTTGGAGATCTTGATTTTGTGTCGCTTGAGCAGCAGCTGTGTGCCCTCCCCACAGTCAATCAGGATGTAGTGATCCTGGATCTTGAGGAGTTGAGATGTCTGATGACGCCCATGGGCGAAGGCTGCCGAATTGGACCCAAGTATTTGAAGGGATAGCGACAACCTCTGTTACTCCCCAGATTCCTCGTTGAATCCTTTTTCGATGGCATTCATGAAAATCATGTCCACGGCTTCCTCTTGCGTGGGTGTGATCTCAATCACCTTGTCCAGCTGGCTAATCTTGATCAACTTGAGCACGTGCTCCTGAACGCAGCAAAGTACGAATGACCCCTTTTCGTTGAATAGTCTATTGGCCACAAGCAATGCGCTGAGTCCCGATGAATCTGAATATTTCACCTTCGACAGGTTGATGATGAGGCTTTCGACACCATCCGTATCCAGTTTGACCATCTCGGATTTCACGTCTGGTGCGATGGAGCTGTCCAGCTTCTCTTCGTCTAGCGTGATGATGGTATATTTCTCTTCTCGATCTACTGAAAACTTCATTTTACAACGTTAATAATATTTTCTTCTATTCTCTTCAGAATATTCTTCTGTGGTGCTCTGTTGAACTTTTTTCCTGTGACTTTTTCGTACAGCTCGATGTATCGCCCCGAAACGGAGTCGATAAACTCATTGGACATGTCGGGAATGGTCTGACCTTCCTTGCCTTGAAAATCGTGCTCCATGAGCCATTCGCGAACGAACTCCTTGGACAGTTGCTTTTGCGGTCGATCTGCGGCCAGCAACTCTTCGTAGGTGTCGGCATAGAAATACCGCGAAGAATCGGGCGTGTGTATTTCGTCGATCAGCGTGATTTTCCCATTTCTCAGTCCAAACTCATACTTCGTGTCCACGAGGATGAGACCTTTGTCTGCGGCCATTTCGGTTCCTCGGTGGTAGAGTGCGAGTGCATATCGCTCCAGCTGGTCGAAGTGTACTTCGGAGACGATGCCCTGCTCGATGATCTCGTCTCTGGAAATATCTTCGTCGTGTCCCTCTGTGGCCTTCGTCGTAGGTGTGACGATCGGCTTGGGAAGTCGCGAGTTTTCCTGGAGTCCGTCTGGTAGATCATGTCCGCACAATGTGCGCTTGCCGGACTTGTATACTCGCCAGGCGTGGCCGGCAAGATAGCCCCGAACAATCATCTCCACGGGGAAAGGGTCGCATCGCCAGCCCAATGTCACATTGGGGTCTGGCACTTCGATCACCCAGTTGGGTACGATGTCTTCTGTGGCAGCGAGGAAGTATTCGGCTATTTGGTTGAGGACCTGTCCTTTGTAGGGAATCGGTCTGGGCATGACGACATCGAAGGCCGACAGGCGATCAGTCGCTATCATGGCCAGCTTGTCACCGAAGTAATAGACCTCGCGTACTTTGCCGATGTACTTGTCCGTCTGACCGGGGAAACGAAAACTGGTAGCTGAGAATCCTTCTGACATTTGGCCGCAAAGATAAGTCCCATCGGCTTATCCCGCGATGATTTCCGGCAGGTTGACAACCTATTATACAGGGGAGGTGCGGTCAGGGCTTTTTGCTGATGATTTCGCCGCTTTGGTACTCGATCTCTTCGGTCACATTTCCCTTCTCGTCCCAATACATCCAGGTGCCGGACCGTAGGTTGTTGATGTATCGCCCTTCGTATTCCTTATTGCCGTTTTTGTAGTAGGAAGAATAGATTCCGTGGAGTCTGCCGAGTTTGTAGTTGGCAAATTCGTGCACCTCTCCATTGCGGTGAAAGGTCTTTGATTCGCCGTGTTTCATACCTCGCAGGTAGTTTTCCTGCTTCACGAGCCTCTTGCCATCGTATTCGGTGCGCACCCCATTGAGCTTACCTGCCTCGTAAGTTTCGGAAGTCTTCAGGCGCCCTTTGTCATCGTAGTAACGCCACTCTCCGGCTGGGAGCTCATTTTCGATGGATGTCTCAGAGACGAGCTTGTCTTTTTCTGTGTAGCTCTTGATGTCGGCATTGAGTCCGTTGGTGCTGAACTTGGCGAGTTTGCTGACATGGCCATTGGGGTGGTAGTCAACGTTTTCGCCACTCTTCTTACCGTTTCGATAGAAGTAGCGGCTCTTGGGCGCACCATCGTCATAATAGACCAGGAACTCACCCTGGAGATTACCCTCGCGGTAGGTGCCCGTCGACTCCAGCTGGCCGTTTTCGTGGTATCTCTTCACGTAGCCGGAGCGTTTGCCCTGGGAGTTGTACACCTCCATTTCCAATGCGCCACTGCGATAAAAGGTCTTGTAGTAGCCATCGAGGCGGCCGTTTCGGTATTCTGCCTCCAGTTCCTTGTTGCCATTGTCGTAATACTTGCGCGTCAGTCCGTTGGGCTTGCCTTTCAGGTAATTGATTTCCTCCTGTTTGTTGCCATTGGGGTAGTAGTTGACGACGAGACCTTCTGGCAGGCCTTTTTGAAATTCGGAGAGACCGCGGACCTGGCCATTGTCATGAAACAGCTTGACCTCACCCACGAGTGTGTCGTGCTGGAAGGTAGCTTCCTGTTGGATTTTGCCGTTGGGGAAGTACACCTTGGTAACTCCCTCTCGCAATCCGGCGATGTAGGTGGTTTCGCGTTGGACGGACCCGTCCTCATAGAAATTTTTGAATAGACCTTCTTTTTTGCCTTGTTCGAAGGTCCCGGTGACAATGACGGCGCCATTTGGGCTGAACATCTTGTAGTGGCCGTGCGGGATGATTGTATCCGTCCGGATAGTTTCGTACTCCTCTTTGAGGATCTGTTCGTTGTGCTCGTAAAAACTTCGGGAGATGTAGGTTTTCTGGCCCATGGCCGTCGAACTCACGAACAATACGAGCAATCCTAACACAAATTTCATCACAGCTGCAAAGTAAAAAAGCCCCACGGTGGTAACGTAGGGCTTGTCATGTTATTTTCAGGAAACCTCTTCCTTTTCAGTTATACCTTCTCAATCACGATCGCTGAAGCGCCTCCGCCACCGTTGCAAATACCGGCTACTCCGATGGAGCCGTTCTTTTTGTCCAGCACATTGTTGAGGGTGGTGATGATCCTGGCACCGGAAGCACCCAGTGGGTGTCCGAGGGCTACCGCGCCTCCATGGACATTGACGGTCTCGGGATCGAGTTCCAACTGCCGGTTATTGGCAATCGCTACGGCAGAAAAAGCTTCGTTGATCTCATAAAAATCAACGTCACTCTTTTCTATGCCTGCATGCTCCATCGCGCGTGGGATGGCCAGCGAAGGGGAAGTCGTAAACCAGATGGGCTCTTGTGCCGCATCTCCGAATCCTCGGATCTTGGCTACGGCCTTCAGACCCAATTCTTCCATTTTGGTTTTGCTGATAAGAATGATTGCGCTCGCGCCGTCGTTGATCGTCGAGGCGTTCGCAGCGGTTACGGTGCCATCCTTGTTGAATACTGGTCGTAGCGAAGGGATCTTTTCGAACCTCACATTTTTGTATTCCTCATCCTCGGTCATGAGGACAGGATCACCCTTGCGTTGAGGGATCTCGACAGGTATGATCTCGTCTTTGAAGAGACCAGCCTCTGTGGAGGCCGCGGATCGCTTGTAGCTATTGATGGCATATTCGTCCTGCTCTTCGCGGGTGATGTTCATCTCTTTGGCGGTATTGTCAGCACAGCTTCCCATGGGGAAACCATGGTACACCTCCCAAAGGCCATCGTGCATCAGTCCGTCGATCAATTCTCCGTGGCCGTATTTGTATCCAAATCTGGCTTTTGGAACGTAGTAGGGGACGTTGGACATGCTTTCCATGCCTCCCGTCACGACGATATCGTTGATGCCGAGCATGATGGATTGTGCGCCCAGCATGACTGTTTTCATCCCAGAGGAGCACACTTTGTTGACGGTCGTGCAGGGTACTTCGTGACCGATCCCCGCGCCGATGGCAGCCTGTCTGGCCGGTGCTTGCCCAAGACCAGAGCTGATGACGTTACCAAATAGTACTTCGTTGACCTGGCTGGGTTCTACGCCTGCTTTGGCGAGTGCACCTTTGATAGCCACGGAGCCCAATTCTACTGCCGTGAAGCCGGCAAGGCTCCCTCCAAAGCTGCCGATAGGGGTGCGGACAGCTGAAAGGACAAATACTTCTTCCATTGAGTTACTGTTACGTTGTTTATCTGCTTATCGCAGCGGTCAAAGGTCAGCTTACCAATCCGGCTTACCACTGTCTGGACGCTCGGTGGCCTTTCTTCGCTGCTGCTGCAGGTATTGAATTTCATTGTTGCGCATGGCCTCGAGGATCATCCGCGCCTTTTCCTCGCTGATGTTCATTTCCTCGAGCTTTTCGCGGATGCTTTCCTGCTGTTGTTGCTGTTGCTCTTCCTCGCTTTCCTGGCCTTCCTGTTCTTGCTCTTGCTGCTCGCCTTCCTGTTCTTGTTCAGACTCCTGTGATTCTTGCTCTTGCTCCTCTTCGTTTTCTTCTCCCTCCTGGTCCTCAGATTGTTGCTGATCTTCGTTTTCCTGTTCCTGCTGGTCCTGGTCGTCCTGCTGTTGGTTTTCCTGGTTTTCCTGATTTTGCTGTTGTTCCTGTTCCTTCTGCTGCTCCATCAGTTTTCGGACCACTTCATAGTCGTAGCGCGCATCGATGTTCGAAGGGTTTTCCTTCACGGCGGCTTTCATGAATTGCAGGGATTTCTCCAGGGTCTGCGGGCTTTTGGCCATGACGCCCAGCTGCTGATAAGCGATGCTCTTCAGATCAGAAGGTCCATTGGCCGCAACCGCCCGGTAGTTGGACTTAGCGGAGGATGAGTCATTGAGGTGGTAGTAGCAATGGGCGCGATTGAGCAATACCTCCGGGTCTTCCACACGCATGGAGTCGGTAAGGAAACTGTACTTCGCCAGTGCCAATTCGTATTCGCCGTTGAGGTAGGCCCTCTCGGCTTCTTTCTTCATTTTGTTGATCTTGGCGATTTCTCCCGGATTGTTGGAGATCAACACCACAGCAAGGAATAGATACTTCATCATATCCGAATCACACTTACGTTAGACATCACATCTATCAACATCAGCAACAGACCCGCCGCCAGGAAATAGAAGTACTTATTGGCGGCTGCATCCATTTGCTTGGAGTCTCTTAGTTCACCCTCAATATCCTCGATAGCTGATATCAGCCTGTTCATATCGTTTCGCTTCTTATTGATCTCGAAGTACTTGCCATCTGTATTGCTGGCAAGCCTACGAAGAGAGGTGGAGTTGAGTCTTGTCACGACATCCTGCCCGGAGCGGTCCTTTTTGAAGCCTCGCCGCGTGCGGATCTTACTTCCCTCCTCAGTACCAACGCCCAATGCAAAGGATTTGATTCCTGCCGTTTGAATTTCTTTGGCAATCTCGTCGGTGTTGTCGCCGAAGTCTTCGCCATCGCTGATGAGGATAATGATCTTGGATGTCTGTCGAGTGACGGAAGACCCCTCGCCCTCGAGCTTTTCCAACGCCATTTCCAGAGGCGGGCCGAAGTCGGTACCGCTATTGGGCACAAGGTTGGTACTGAGCGACTGGATGAAGAGGTTGAGGGCGTTGTTGTCGTAGGTCAGCGGACACTGCATGAAGGCCTCGTTGCTGAACATGATGAGCCCAATGCGATCGGAGCTGAAAGCCTCCATCAGATTCTTCAATTCGAATTTGACCTTGGCGAGACGCGTCGGTTGTACATCATTGGCGTCCATGGAGCCGCTGAGGTCGACGCATACAAAAATGTCCTTGCCTACGGATTGGATCTCGCGAGAGGCTTGCCCGAATGAAGGGCCCAATAGCGCCATGATGAACAGGGCAAAATAGGCGGATCGAAGAATGAGCTTAATGATCACGTTGGTGTACGGCGTTTTCATCATCGTCGCTATTCGCACGATCCTGGCGACGTAGAGCCCATACAGCGCAATGAATATGAAGATAAAGACGTATTCGGTGGTTGCTAATGACCTTGCCCAAAGCATAGAGAACAAAATTAATGCAGATGGCAGAATGGAGGTAGTCCGTGGTGGGGCATTTAACGAAAATTAGCAGTGGGGGAATTGAAAATGGAAAATTGAGAATGGAGAATTGAAAATTGCGGATTTTGAGATTTGGGATTTGGGATTGGTGATTTAGGATTGGTGATGTTCGGGGTGGGGGTCCCTTTAGGGATGAAAGGGTGCGCGGTGGGCGAATGAGGACAGAGTTCGTAATGACGTATAGGGAGTTGAGAATGGAGAATTGAAAATGGAAATTTTGGGATTGGAGATTTGGGGGTCCCTGCAGGGATGACAGGGTGTGCGTGGGCTCACACAAAAAAAGGAGACACTCTGGTCTCCTTTGCGATTTGTTGTGATTCCACCAGGACTCGAATCGGACCGCCGACGCGGCTGGAACCTACTGCTTAGAAGGCCATCATCGGTTTTCAGGTTCATTCACAGTCTTGGGAAGTGTAGTGATCTCAAACAAAAAGGAGACTTTCGTCTCCTTTGCGATTTGTTGTGATTCCACCAGGACTCGAACCTGGAACCTACTGCTTAGAAGGCAGTTGCTCTATCCAGTTGAGCTATGGAACCAAAGTAAAAAACCGCCTTCGCTAGGCTTCGGCGGTTAAGAGCGGAGAGAGGGGGATTCGAACCCCCGGTACGATTTCTCGCACGCATGTTTAGCAAACATGTGGTTTCAGCCACTCACCCACCTCTCCGTGTGTAAAAGACTGCTTTTCAAAAAGGACTGCAAATATAGCAACTAGTTATTCAATCTGTATTTATAGATCGGAGAAATACTTTTCAGGAAATTATAAGTATTGCGACGGACTATTTTCGAGGGTTTCGGATGCTCGCAAAAGGAAGCAGAATTGAAAAAATCGACTTCCTCTCAGAAACTTCCGGGCGACGATTTTCAAAGAAGCCATTCTAGGGTATATATTTGAAATCTAACGTTACAGCTTGAAATGGCTGGCCTCCCCGGCTGGCCTTTTCTTTTTTTAGTGCGTTCGTTTTACTTTATCCCGATACTCTGCTGTCCCAAATATCATTGAATGGATCTCCAATACCACGTCGATCAAGAATATGATCACATTGACTTTGCTGACCAGTCACCCGTCAGATCGGAGTTTGAATGTTGCGTATTTCGGGGCTGCAATTTCGCGGAATCGGATCTCTCCGGCTGTCGCTTTATCGATTGTGAGTTCATCGAGTGCGACCTAAGCAATGCCCGCATTACCGAAACTGTTTTTCGCGACTTGCAATTCAAAGAGTGTAAAGTGCTCGGTGTACCGTTTGAGCGATGCAAGCCTCTGGGTTTTGCGATCACCTTTCACAAGTGTCAATTGAACCACTCCACGTTCTTCGAGATGAAGCTCAGTCATTGCTCATTTACCCATTGTCAACTGAACAGTGTGGATTTTGGACAAGCAGAGATGCAGGGCTTGACGATGACGAATTGTGATCTGCGAGAGACAATTTTCGAAGGAACCAACTTGCAGAAAGCGGATCTTACCCATTCAATCAACTTCACCATCGATCCGGAGCAGAATCGTCTCAAGGGTGCCAAATTCTCTTTGTCGCAGGTGACCAGATTGCTCGAGAAATACCAACTCAGGGTGGATCGAGATTCGTAGTCCCTCGTCAGTAATTTGAGATATGGCCGGTGCAGCTTGCTTGGCCCGACCCGTCGTTATCCTAAAAGATGCAAAATCCGCTTGAGGCGATAGAAATCTTATGTTGTTCGGTTGTTTTAGAAGCCAATGACTATCCACAGGAGTACAATGGAAAGTTGGCTTTTTGTGCGGTCCTTTATGGACCCTATCACCCCGTTTTCTGCCGCTTAAGCCGCGGTGGCTCCTAATTTTTGAGGGATCAAAAACGAGCCGTGGTGGCGGACCACCAAAAAATCCTTGGCACAATCAAGCTCCCATCGCTCTGTGCCAACGCGCACCTCGCGATTGTGCCGGGCCACCGCGCCCTTTCCTAGTTCGTCTTGCCTCAAGAAATGTCGGTTCTATTCAAAAGAAGTATGTCAGGGCCTTTTTTCCTGCCCGCCAAGATTTGGTTTCGCGGAAATGTCTCGAGTACATTTTATAAATGCTTCTGAGGTGACCTTTACTTCGTTCGACCGTAAAAAATAGAAGTCATGAATTCCTACCCCTTCATACAATAAAATTACCTGCCGAATCCGTTGTTAGTGGGCAATTTGATCTATTACCCGCATGATGGAGACTACAACGAAGTTCAAGGAAGCTGTACTTGAACAAAATCTACCGAAGGGGCAGAAACCTTCGAGGGCTACGGCGAAGATGCAGATGGAGATACTGCATAATATGTGCACCACTATTTGTGAGAAGCATCGACGAAAGCTGAACCGCTCATGAGGAACAATCACCTTGCCGCCAAGCGAGATGTGGAGAACAATGAGGTGCCAGGTTTCAATGACATCGGCCAGTTCCTTCCGACTACCGGTATGCAGACGATTTTGGGTCAGCGCGAATTCCATCCGCTGTTTATGCTGGAATCGGAGGAAAGCCGCATAAAGGAGCGAAAGGCCCAGCGCAGTGAGCTGATTCTCAAGCTTGAAAAACCCGTGATCCATGTACGCGAAGGAGTGCTGGAGGAAGTCGAGAAGATCCAGCGGCAGCGGGAAGAGGTGGTGCAGGAATTGGACCAGCGCAAGGATGACATCGTCAAGCACGAGGCCGAAATGCGCTACAATGGCTTTTCCCTGGAATCCGCCACACCCCAGGGTTTCGTGGCAGCATTGAAGAGTCGGCTTGGAGCCATCATCGTGTTCATTTTGATCGAGCTGGTTGTTTTTGGTGCCACCTATTTCGTGCTCGAGGAGATCATGGGTACGATGGAGTTGATCGTACGCGTATTGATCAATGGCGTGGTATTTGGTTCGATCGATTACGTGCGGAGGAGGAAGGATTTCACCTGGCGAACCAGATTCCTACTGCTTTTCTTGCTCGTATATTCATCCATGCTCGTCGGACCTATCGCCACGCAGTCGTTTCAAGAAATCAGCATAGAGGACATCAACCCCTGGGCCATCGCTACGAACAACTCGCAAGCAACCCAACAGGACTTTTCCATCAAAGACTTTCTGGTCGACTATCACCAGTACCTCCTTTTTGTGATCTGGACGATTCTCTTTGTGGTGTATGTCTCATTCAGCCGGCCGAAGATCGATACGGAGGAAGAGCCCGATGAAGAGACCAGTCATGAATCGAGGGTTTGGCCACTGATCCATGCAGGCATGTCCAATGACATCAAGAAACTGGAAACGACGGCGGTGAAGCTTGAAGCCAAAATCGAAAAGCTGGAATGGCAGGCACTCGAGAACCTTGAGGAGCTGTACACGAAACTCCAAGCGCTGGACAAAGAATACGAGGAGCTCTGCGGCGAACAGGCGAGGCTCGGGACGAAACGAGAGATTTTGCTCTCCAACCTCATGGCTGCACTGAAGGGCTACGAAAGCCACTACATGCAGCAACTCGACAAGTCGCCCAAGCATGTGCTCATGCAACCCCGATGGCCTCGAAAGGAAGACATCAAATCTTATTACAACATCAAGCATTAACAGATTATGAGGATCAAACAAGTGTACATAGCAGCTCTTTGCTGGGTAGGATTGCTCGGTGGATGCTCTTTTGATTGTGAAACCTCAGAGGACATCCAGGTGACATTCCTCGTGGATATCAGCGACGAACGTCTGCTTCGGGCGGCCAAGGATGATATTCAGAGTAACCTGGGCAACTTCATGAACAAACTCGACCTGGCCTCTCTCGATGACTGCCAGCAGTTGACGGTAAATATTGCCCCGCTTTCCGCCCGGGACGAACTGAAGCTGGAATCGACCACTCTGAGCCTTACCCACAAAGGGTTGAGTGCAAGGGAACGGCGCAAGCGGTCGAGCCCCAAGCCGATTATCCAAATGATCGACCGGGAGCTCAGTACCTATGATTCCCTGAGAAATGTCCCCGACTATCAGCGGGGGTCCAGCATCGGCAACCAGATCCTGAAAGCCATCAATCAAACGAAGAGCGCCACCCAGTCTTACGTCGTGGTATTTTCGGACATGGTCCAGCATGATCAGTACATATCATTTTATCGAAGCATACCACGCAAGATTGATGCGAGCAATATGCAAATGCTTTTTGATCCAATGATGCTGAAAGAATGGCCCGGTACCTCGGAGGATGTGCAGGTCATCATCATTCACCTGCAACAGGTGGACGCCAGTATGAAAGGCAAGAGGCGAGAAATTGCCGCACTGTGGTCGCAGGCTTTTGAGGAGGGGCTGGGGCTGGACGTGGCCGTAATGGACAACCTCACCCACTAGGGACATGATCAGCACGCTGATCTTTGCCTTCGTCCTCGCGATGGTCGTGGCTTTCGCGGTGATGCCGAAGGCAGGTGTCTTCATCTTCCGGGAATTGAAGGCCCTCATGGCTCTTGGAAGGTATGCGCCTTCTACGGTGGCCATCATCGTGGTTTTCGAGGCCGGGTTAGCCGTGGCAGCTTTCATTTTTTTTAAATTCTGCCTATCCCTCTGGGCGTACGGCTTCGCTGGAGATGTTGTGGAGCACTTCATCCTTTCCAGGGGTGTTTTCTCGATTGAGTCAGGAGCCCAATTTGCCTTGCAGCCCAAGAGCCTCGCTATGCTCGTTGGTACCGTGTTGCTCAAGTTTCTCGCTTGTGCTTTCATCTACAACAGGACGGGCTATTTCCTCCAGCAATTGCAACACTATCGCCCGGAAGCCCGGCACTTTGATCTGGGCATACAGATTCTGTTGGCTTTCAGTGGGGTAGCTATTTTTATGACGCTCGAGGTGATGTTCCTTGCACAAAATATTGCCCTGGTCTCCAAGTACAGCAACCTGATCTTGCTGACGATCGCCAACCTGTCGCTCATCGCATTTTTTGTGAGCCTGATACACTTGCGATATAAGAAGGACCACCCCGAATATTTCGTGGACCTTCAAACTTATGTCAATGTGGACAGGCCCCTACTACGTGTACTGCAAAGTCATATGTTCACCATTCTCGGCATACTGATCTTTGGTCTCGTGCTTCATCTACCGCACTACCTGGGGCTTCAATTTCTGGAGGACAACATCCTCCTTGTTCTTGTGATGCTGGTGGTGATGCTGGCTTTCATTTTCGTCATCTTCAGGAAGTTCTTTGTCAAGCTTTTTGATGTGTTGACGAGGGTGTTTTTGTTGCCACATTTTGGATCCGAGCCGATCACGACTAACGTATCCTGGACCACCCATCTGAAATATCTCAAATGGCTTCTGTCGATTCTTCTTCTGGTCACGCTGGTCAAAATGCCAAGCTTGCTGTCCTTTCTGGTTCTGGGGATTGCCGGGGCGGGACTGACTTCAGTAGGCGCAATTCTCTTTTTTGGCATAACCCTCAGTCTGGTTTTTGCACTGATGCAGTTGCTATTACCGAAGGATACGTCCATCTCGCACAGTACCCACAGCTTCAATCTTGCAAGGACACGAGATGAATGGCGGGAGCATTTACTGGCTATGAGTGATGCCCTGCGACCCGGGTACGCGGTGATCTTGCTGCTGGCTATTCTTATCATCGGCTTCCCGAAGCCCTACCCTGTCTCGACGAGTGGGTTTTCGCCGACGGTCTTTGACAGCGACTCTGTCATACTGTATCAGGAGAAGAGTGCAGAAGGATTTCTGAGCGTCCCTGTGCAATTGTCCTCGGTGCCATCGCACTTTGTGGACGTGCTACTACTCCAGGAAGACCGAGGCCTGCGGAGACAGCGAAGCTGGCTTCCTAATCGACACAACTGGTTCGGGATCAGCGCCACATCGTTGGTCAGGTTCGTCACCAGGCAGGGTGGGGGAAGCAATATCACCAATCAGCTTTGCAAGAACGAAGCCTTTCAGGGTAAGCGTGTTCAAGATGTGCAGCGAAAGTTTTTTGAGCTGCTCGCTTCATTTCAGATCTCATTATCTACGAAACCCATGGACCAGCTGGAATTGTACGTCAATAGAGTCTCTCTCTTTGGCGGCAAGGGGCACAAAGGTCTGTACATGGCTTCGACGACGGCATTCAGTAAGCCGCCAGCTGCTATCAATCACTTGCAGTCATTGCTGCTTGTTCGATCCCTGCAATATGGCCGGTATTTTCCATTGCTCGATGGCAGAAAGATCCCATATGACTCGACGTCCTATTACGAGAAGGAGGTATCGAGTACGCTATTGGCGAGGTACAGTTTGTGGCGTGATCAGGAGGTGATTGATAATCGCCTTTATACCCAGGTCGAGCGGCAGCCACTGTTCGAAGCTCGCAGGATGGCCCCCTACCAACTAGCCACGAGCTCGAGACAGCTTCTCAAACGGCACTTTGCCAAAGCCGGGGGAGCATTTCAAACCAGTCTTCGAGCGGAGAATCAAAAGCTGGTAACACGTACGCTTTCTGAGTTTGACAAGCGCATGAGATGGGTGCAAAAGAAGGGTCCGTATTCACTAAAGTCGGCAGCTATAGCTATTCACTGTCCTACAGGAGAGGTAGTGGCCCATCATGGCGGAAAGGGTGTCACGGATCTGGCAGACTTTGGCGAGGGTTATCAGATGGGCTCTATCATGAAGCCCTTCGTACTTATGGAACTGCTCGAAAAAGGCTGGGAGCCGGATGAACTGAGGTTGTTCGACGGTAGCCGGGAGGGGCGGAAGACCGTGCAGAATTTCAGTCGAAAGTATTCCAATCAATACGTGGGCCTCGAGGAGATGCTAGCCAAATCGCTGAATGCGCCCTTCCACAACATTTCGGAACTGACGCCGGCGATTGACCTCTTTAAGCAGGTGGAGAACAGGTTTGGTATCATGGGCTTGCAGGAGGACCAAAGCATTGACCTGGACGATGCCATCGAGCATCAAAGCTATTTGCAAAACTATCCTTTGGGTCTGCGGAGGATGACATTGATGGACGTAGCCCAAGCGTACCAGGCACTCTTCAATCAGGGAGTCAGCAGACCCTTGACTTTGAGGAGGAATTTGGATTCACCTTCCAGGATGATCTACCAAAGCGAGTCTTGTGATGAAGTGCTGGCCGCCCTTGCTTCGACGGTCGCACCCGGCGGTACCGGAACGCACTTCGTAAGCCTCTTGCCAGCAAGAAAGACATTCTATGCCAAGACAGGCACCAGTGATGAGGCCATTCATGGATGGACAGTTTTGTCAGACGGCGAGTTGCTCGTGGTGGCGTTTGTGACCTACGGTGCAGTCATCAAGGACCGCCTTGAGTTGAATAGGACACCCGCCATTCCTACAGGATCGGGAGCGCAGACTGCGGGGGTGCTGGCGGCGTTGCTGTACAAGAGTCTCACCTCCGAAGGAGCGGTTGACCGAAGCCGCGATCTGATTGCCATGGGTGGGTGAAAAAGATGACTACCTTTGGTATGACCACCACTCCAATGACCCAATGCTTACCCAAAATCAATTCGTTGAAATGGCGCTTTCATTTCCAGGTACCGAACAAAAACCACACTTTGAGCGACTTGGATTCAAGGTCCTGGGCAAGCGCATGTTTGCCACCTACCTCGCGTCAGATCATACTGCCAATATCTTTTTGACTCCCGTAATGCAGACGGCGTTTTTATCACTGGATGAAGAAGGCGTATATCCTGTACCCAATAAATGGGGTGAAAAGGGAGCGACCACCTTTGATCTCAACCTTGTGCCCCGAGAAGTAGTACAAGAAGCGTTGACTTCAGCCTACAAGGACGCGAGAAAGCCCAAGAAAAGATAGCAGCCGGTCACAGCCTGCTCCCAGGACGATCAACACAGCGACACTGGTGAGCAATGCTCTGCTGAGAAGCGCTATAGAAAGACTGCAGGCCGACCGCTATTGCCCGATGGCAATGAACGCTCCCCAGTAGTAGGGCTCAGGATATTTTTCCATGAGTTGTAGTTGAGCGTTTCTGAACGCTGTCGACAGTTCCTCGCCGGATTGGATCCATTGGCCATAGAACAGCGACATGAGCTCCTGGGTGGCGGCATCGTCTACTTTCCAGAGACTCATAACGACCTTATCCGCCCCAGCAATGCTGAATGCCCTTTGAAGACCATAAACACCCTCGCCGGATTTGATGTCTCCTTTACCCGTCTCGCAAGCAGAAAGGATCACGAGATCTGTCCCGTCAAGTTGAAGCTGAGAAGCTTCATAGGCAGTCAACATACCGTCCTCATCGGCAGAAAAGGACGACGCCCGCTGCGAAGTGGAGGCCCCGGCGAGCATAAGACCTGACCTCAGCAGCGGGTTGTTCTTAGCATACTCGACCTGCACGCCAAAGACGCTACCCGTCTTCTGGACATCCTCAAGGAAGTAGCCATGGGTGGCGATGTGCACGACTCTTGGAGATCGTACAGCCTTCACACTGCTTTCGCTGGCTTGCAGTTGACTGACGTCATTTACCTTGTAGTTGCCTGCCACTAATGTGGATTTCACTTTTTGCAACTCCACTTCCGTTCCTGGCAATGGACTGATGTCTTTGGAGCCGTAAGTGGGGAAGCCCAGTAGGAAAGCGTCTTTGCTAGCTGAAGAACTCGGCGTAGTCTCCAGCATGTCGCGTGGATTTCCGATGATCCTGAATGTCTTTTCCTGGATGAGGTACTGGCCATCGGGGCCTTGAAGTGTATTGAGATTGATCTGATTGAAGACGCCATCCGGAGAGAAATAAATGGTCGAGGAATTTGAGACGGGACCCGAGAGACGCGCCCAATATTGGTCATAAGTATGCTCGTCGGCGAGCTTGTTTTTGATCACATTCTTGTAGTAGGAATAGTAGCGTTTGTCCAACTGGTCTCCGTTGTCAAGAACCACGACTGCGGGTGTGGCGTCTCTCTTTAATATGATCCCTGCATACTTATAGGAGCCTGTGAAAGCATTTTGAAAATCCGGGATATGCACCATTTCGACGATGGCCTCTTCCGCACTCAACAGGGAGGTGATATCTCTGTAGTCCACGTTCTTGGGAACGAAGGCATCGGCGAATGCCGAGGAACGTGCTGATAGTTGACGCTCACTTTCATTGGCCGCTCCTTCGAGGGAATCGAGATTGATCCCCTGTTGGGTCATCTCTTCATTGGATAGCGAATAGTAGCTGGCCAGCGTTCTCTTCTGATCCTGCCATTGATAGTAAAGGCTGATCAAGTCCTCATCTCCGCTGCCCAGGATCGTACGTTTGATCTTGGATGTACTGCTGAGCAAGATCCCTTTTGTCATCAGTCGATACTGGATCATGTCATCCAGCAAGGAAGGCTCCCCTTCGTAGTTGGCGAGAGCGAAGTTGTAAAAGGTGTAAAACCTGTTTTTCATTTTCTCCCAGTACTTCGTCTTCTCCACCTCACTCATGGGTGGGAAGAATTCATTGATGAATGACAGACTGTAATCCATGACCCGGCTAAAGTGCTCTTGGGCTGTGGAGATATCTCCTTGCAGCCACTGGAGTGTGGCAAGGTCTTCCTCACTCTGGACGGTCACAGGGTGTGTTGCTCCGAGGCTCTTTTTCCTGTCATCGAAGGCGGCCAATAGCAAGGATTGCGCCTCAGTCAATTGTCCTTGTGATCGGTAGAAGTTGCCGAGGTCAGCCTTTGCAGCAGAAGTGGAGGGGTGGTTCTCTCCAAATTTTGTGACGTAGATCTCGAGGCTTTCTTTGAGTAGGGACTCCACCTCGTCGGTCTTACCAGTCACCAGGTACAGGGAAGCAAGATTGTTCAGCAGGTGTGCGTAATCGGGATCTGATTTGCGATTAAGTTTCAATCGGCTCGTTTGCAGGTCAATGGCCTTTTTGTAGGTGTCCTCTGCCTCTTGATACTGACCATTTTCCTGTAAGACGAGGGCTTTGTTGGTCATGAGCTGAATGTAGGTCCCAGACTTCTCCCTGAGCTGCTCTTCGGCGATAGCGAGGCAGGTATTCAGCTTTTCCAGGGCGTCGTCGCTACGCCCCATGTGCTGGTACAGGATGCCCAGGTTATTGTTGGCGATGGCGAAGGGTACGGATTCAGATCCCTCCGCGACTTCCGTCAACCTGAGCGCCTTCGTGAAGAGACTCTCGGCCTCGTTGTACTCGCCTTTGTTGAATGCGATCACTGCCTTGTTGTTGTACTCAGCCGCATATCCACGACTACCTGTGCCGTAGGTTTTTTCCCATCCCTGCAGTGCAAATGCATTGGCGGTGTCCGCCAGGTCATATCGGCCCATATTGTTGAAAAGCAAACCCAGCGTCCCAACGGACTTGAAGAACACGGGATGGTCCGTCTCCCCGAGCGCAACATAAGCGATGGTGGCAGCTGCAAGGTGTTTTTCTCCAAGGGAATAGTTTCTAACGTTGTAGAGCGCGCGACCCCTGTCGTATAGATCGCGGGCATTGTCCAGGTCATTGGATTCATTGGGCATGATGACGCCAGCAGCCCGCACCAGTTGCTCGCCGTCTTGTCGATTCTCAAAGGATTCGGCCTTGTCGAGAAAGGCGATGGCATAACTGAAGGTCGTGGTATCGTATTCGGCCTGCTTCTTGTCCAATTGGTTTTTCGCCAGATTTTCTCCTTCTTCCACGAGAATGTCGCCTGCGTTTTCGTCGAGGGCTTTCTGAGCGGCATTCTTCAGCTTCTTGCCGAAAGAACGCAGCTGGGCCTGGGATGAGAATGATAGCAATAGACAAGCTAGAACAAGAATGCTGGTACGTTTCATGATGGCGATGTTTGACGTCAGTCAAATCTACGAAGAGCGAAGCATAAAACCGTTGTATTTTAAAGACGTCGATCGATTGCTGACGTAGAAGTCCGATCGGATCTTGATATGTCATGGAAACTTTCTGAAAGTCATTTGTCACGATTGGGTAGGCGTTTGATTCATGGGGACAGATTAACGAACCCTCTGACATTAGACTAAGTCAAAATGGTGTATACTTGGATAGCAAAGTCTACCCACCAATGAAAAGATCCCTCGGAATAGCGGTCCTTGTCTTGCTGGCCAGTTTTTTGATCGGCTGCGCCAAAAAGACGCAATACAAAGAAATCAAACTTGCTCATGGTCTCACCACTGAGCACCCTGTCCATAAGGGCATGGTGTACTTCGCGGAGCAAGTCGAGAAGAACTCCTCTGGAAAACTGAGGGTGCGCATCTACCCGAATGGGCAGCTGGGCTCAGAAAGTCAGTGCCTCGAACTTCTTCAGATTGGTAGTCTGGGGATCACCAAAGTCTCTGCGGCGGTTATGGAGAGTTTTGCTCCCAAGTACAAAGTGCTGAGCATTCCTTACATCTACAAGTCTAAGGAGCACATGTTCACCATTCAGGACGGTCCCATTGGACAGGAGATAATGGATTCCGGCACCGACTATTGGCTGAAGGGATTGTGCTTCTACGATGCCGGGAGCCGCAGCTTTTACACTCGGGAAAAGCCCATTTATACAGCTGCAGACGTCAAAGGCTTGAAGATCAGAGTGTTGAAGAGTATCACGGCTAATAAGATGATCAGTGAGTTGGGAGGGAGTCCTGTGCCTATCGCCTGGGGTGAGTTGTACACAGCGTTGCAACAAGGGGTGGTCGACGGGGCAGAAAACAATCCGCCCTCCTTTTACCTGAGCCGGCATTATGAGATCTGCAAGTATTATTCGCTTGATAAGCACACGGCCGTGCCCGATGTATTGGTCATAAGTACAATCGTTTGGGATCGGTTGTCACCTGACGAGCAAGAGTGGCTCACTGCCGCAGCGCAGGCGTCTGCCGCTGTTCAGCGCGATTATTGGTCAGAATCTGAAAAGGAAAGCCTGGAGGCAGTGAAAGCAGCGGGCATTGAAATCATCGAACCCGACATTTCCACCTTTGCCGAAGAGACAAAGCAGATCCTGGAGGAATTCAAGCAGAACCCTGATCTGAAGGATCTGATCACCAAAATAGAGAAAATAGATGCGTAAGTTGCTAGATAAGATCAGTGTCACGCTGTTGATGGCATTGATGACAATCATGGTCCTGAGTGCCCTGTTGCAGGTGTTTTCACGAGTATTGAGCATCAGCGCACCGTTTACGGAGGAGCTGACGATCTATTCCATGATGTGGGTCACTTTGTTTGGCTCAGCCTACGCATTTGGGATCAAGAAACACATCTCTATCGATGTATTGGAGACGCAAGTGAGTGAGGAGAACGCTCACAAGTTGAGGATCGCCATCGAGAGTGTGGTGCTTGTGTTCACGCTACTGATCCTCATCTTTGGAGGTATTCGATTTTCGTGGATCACGGCCAAGCTTGGTCAGGTGTCAGCCGTCATGCACTTACCCAAGTGGTACGTCTACATGGCACTGCCACTGAGCGGCCTCATTACCATTGCTTACTGTATCCTCAATATCGCCGATCACCTGAAAAAAGATCCTGCCGAATGAATTACGCCGAAATAGCCATACTCGTCCTTTCCTTTTTGATCCTCATTGCGATGGGGGTGCCCATCACGGTAAGTCTTGCCTTGTCATCATTCTTCACGCTCGTCGTCAACGTCGTTTTTGTGGCTGCCACCACCACCGTTGCTCAGAGGATGATCAATGGGCTGGATAGTTTCACCTTGCTTGCGATACCATTTTTCATATTGGCCGGGCAGATCATGAATACGGGAGGGATTGCGAGGCGGCTCATTGATTTTGCGAAAGCGATTGTGGGCCCTGTTCAGGGTGGACTGCTGTTCGTCAATGTCCTGGCCTGCACGTTGTTTGGTGCGATCTCGGGATCCGCGGCGGCCTCAGCCTCAGCGGTGGGTTCCATTCTCAACAACAAAATGAAAGATGAAGGCTACGATCAAGGCATCACAGCCGCGACCAACGTAGTGGCTGCAACCACGGGACTCATCATTCCCCCGAGTAACATCTTGATTGTGTACTCCCTCGCTGCGGGTGGCTTATCTATCGGAGCACTCTTCGTAGCAGGCTATCTGCCGGGTATTTTGTTGTCACTGGCACTTATCGTTACCAGCTATGTAGTTGCCGTTCGCCGAGGATACCCCAAAGGAGAGGGCTGGTCTGCTAGTACATTGTGGAAGACCTTCATTGGTGCATTCCCGAGCCTCATGTTGCTGGTAGTTGTAATGGGAGGTATCGTTGCGGGCTACTTCACCGCCACGGAGGCTTCAGCGGTAGCGGTACTCTACACGCTTATTCTAGCTCTACTTTATAAGGAGCTTGATATGAATAAACTGAAGATCATACTGGTCAATAGCTGTGTCACTACCGCGATTGTGCTTTTGCTCGTGGCGACGTCGTCGTCTATGAGTTGGGTGATGAGCTACGGCAATCTCCCTGAGGCGATCTCTTCTGGAGTGCTGTCACTGACGGACAATCCCATCATGGTGATGATACTGATCAATTTGATTCTCTTGTTTGTCGGTGTCTTCATGGACATCACTCCGGCGGTGCTGATATTCACACCTATTTTCCTGCCGTTGGCGGTGAACATCGGAATACATCCCATTCACTTTGGAATGATCATGGTGTTGAACCTCTGTATCGGTCTTTGTACACCTCCTGTTGGCAACCTGTTGTTTGTAGGCGCGAGTGTGGCGGGTATTTCTTTCCAGCGATTGGTAAGGCCGCTTTTGCCGCTCTACGTTGTCATGTTGATTGTGCTGGTGGTCGTGACTTTGGTCCCTGGATTGAGTCTCTGGTTGCCGGACTTGTTTGGATTCTAAAAGTACTAGCGCTTTTTCGAAGATTCACGGATGACGAGCTCCGGCTTCATTACCGTGTGCGACGCTTTTCGATCTTCTGGCTCCATCTCCAATTGCTCAAGGAACAGTCGGGCGGCTGCGCGTCCGATTTCCTGACTAGGCTGAGAGACGGTCGTGAGTGGAGGGTCCACCAGAGCGGAGAGAGGTTCATTAGTGAAGCCCACCAGCGCCAAATCTTCAGGTACGCGAATCTTTTGATCTCGTAGGTACTTCAAGGCGCCAAAAGCAGCAGAATCGCTTACGACAAAACATGCGTCAGGAGGATTTGGTAGGGCCATTAGTCGCGCCGTACACTCTGCGGCACTCTCCATACTAAAGTCACTTTCGATAATAAGCTCCTCCTGAATGGGCATATTGTTCTTACGAAGAACGTCCAGGTAGCCGTTTTTGCGGTTTTGGCTGATGTTCAGTGCGCTGGGTCCTGCTATGTGCGCAATGCGCTTGTACCCCTCATCCACCAGGTGTTGCACGGCGTCCACCGCTCCCTGGTAGTCATCAATCTGTACGGTAGGGACCTCCATGTTGCCAGTGATCCTATTGAACAAGATCAGGGGGATGCCTTTGCGCTTGATCCGCTCGAGGTGCTCTGTGGATGAAGTCTCCACCGAGAGGGAACCTATGACCCCATCGACTCGGCTGGAGAGTAGGGTCTGAACGTTTTTGATTTCATTCTCGAGGCTTTCCCCCGACTGGCAGATAATGGTGTTAAAACCCTTTTCGGAGAGCACTTCCTGCATGCCTGTGATCGCCGCAGAATAGAAGTGAATGATAAAGCTGGGAATGATGACCCCAACGGTGTGGGTGCGCTTTGTTACCAAACTCAAAGCGATCGAATTGGGCTCATAATTGAGCTCCTCAGCCAGTTCCAGAACGCGTCTTTTCGTCTCGGGATTGACATCCGGCAGACTTCGGAGCGCACGGGAAACGGTCGACACCGAGACATCCAGCTTCCTTGCCAGATCCTTTATAGTAACCTGTCTCTCCTTCATGCTTTTACTACCATGCAATAAAATTAATAAAAGTCAGCACCTCATATGTGGTCGACGACCATCATCACTTGCAGGGCGCCGTGGATGTCGTTTTGTGAGAGGTGCTCCTGGCCCAGTCGATGCAAGGCGTCCTTGGCTTCGTCTCTTTGTGTTTCGAATTCTAGCAGTATGTCATGAACCTCAGGAGATTGCATGACGGCCTTGACTTCTTCTTCCGTTGGCAATTTGGCAACCGAGCCAAGTCGCCCGAGATTGTTGCCAGTGAGGATATGACTGTTTCTGATGCTTCTCGGTAGTTGGTCCACCCCGACAGCCAGTTCTTTACCCGGCTTGACCGTATCGAAAAGCGCTACGCCGGAAGCACGTACATAACCATTGCCTCCCATACGGCCTATCAGGTCCATTTCGTTTGGATCCGGTAAACCATCTTCCCCTAATACACTCTTGTCAACATGCATTTTGACGATCTGACAGATCACGAGATTGCCAGCGCCGCCAGACTTTCCCAGCGATTTCACTTCCTCCACGCGACATTCGAAAGACACGGGGGCCTCCTTCACCCGGGGAGGTTGCACCTCCTCTGACGCGAGGGGTGTCAAACCGGATTTCACGAATTCGTCGTCCTCTTTTGGGAAATTACTGCTTGCCAATGACATCTGTTCGACCATATCATAGCTGACGACGTTGACGACAACCTCTCGCACCTCTTCGGCATTTTCATGGGTATCTTTCATATTGGCCCCACGGCCGGTCAGTGCCGGTGAAAAGATGAGAATAGGCGGATTGATCGAAAACACATTGAAGTAGCTGAAGGGGCTCAGGTTCACGTTGCCAGATTTGTCGATGCTACTCACAAACCCAATAGGTCGCGGCGCTACCGCCGAAAGGAGCCAGGCATGCAAAGCCCGTGTGTCCAGTGTTGAGGGGTCGATCGTCAGGTAATCTTTTTCCATCTATCAAGTTTACATTAATGGCGGCAGGATTTCGCTGGTTACCTGCCCAAATCCTACTTTCACATCATCTTTTATCGCTACGCCACGTAGGGTCACTACATCACCGTCTTCAAGAAAACTTCTAGTGACGTCCTCTGCTAGTGGAAGGGGCTCCTTTCCACCCTGAGACAACTCCAGAAGCGATCCATAACTTTCAGGGTCGGGCCCGCTGATTGTGCCAGAGGCCATGAGGTCGCCAATACGAATGTTACAGCCATTGGAAGTATGGTGAGCGAGTTGCTGGCACATGTTCCAATAGAGATACTTGAAGTTGGACCGGCAAATGGTTGTGGGCTTGGTGCCCTCTATCTGGAGGTCGACGGTTAACTCAATGTCAAAATTCCGAGCACCCTCAAATTGCAGATGAGGCAATACTGCAGGATCTTGGCTGGGTCCGGCCGTGCGAAAGGGCTCCAATGCTTCTATGGGCACTACCCAGGGTGATACACTGGAGGCAAAGTTTTTTCCGAGGAAAGGACCCAAGGGTACATACTCCCATCGCTGGATATCACGCGCCGACCAATCGTTGAACAGGACGAGGCCGAAAATATGCTCCTCCGCTTCGGCTGTGGAGACGATCTCACCGTTCTTGGTTGATTCTCCTATGATGAAGGCCATTTCCAACTCGAAATCCAAGCGCCTGGTGGGAGCGTATACGGGATCCTTGTCATCCGCATTTAACTGGCCGTAAGGGCGATAGATAGGCTGGCCGGAGACCACGATGGAGGAGCTCCGTCCGTGGTAGGCAATGGGCATGTGTCGCCAATTTGGAGGTAGTGGATTGCTCGGGTCCCGAAACATGCTACCCACGTTGCTCGCATGCTCCAGACTCGAATAGAAGTCCGTGTAATCACCGACTTTCACCGGCAGGTGCATATTCGCTGCCTCTCTCGGAATGAGCGCATAGCTGTCACGCAAAGGGCTATTGACATCGCAAAGTGAGCTTTGAAGTTGTTCTCGTACGAGGTTGGTGACCGGCTTCCCCAGGGCAATGAAATCGTTGAGGTGATCCGATAGCAAAATCTGCGGATCAAAGACATGATCCAGCACCTCTAGCTGATACGCTGCCCACAGATCTACAATCTGATTGCCAATCGCGACGCCGATACGCTTCCTAGCACCGCTTTGTGAATAGATGCCATATGGCAGATTGTGAATGGAGAACTCGCTATCCTTCGCGCCGCTTACCCACGTGACCAATTGCTGTTGTGTCATTTACTCAATCCAGGATCTGTAATAAGTTCCGTCATCAATGTCCAGTGCTGCTTGTGTGAGGCTCAAGGGCTTGAATGTGTCGATCATCACCGCGAGCTCCTTTGTTTCTGTTTGGCCGATGCTGCGTTCGTAGGCGCCGGGATGGGGCCCGTGAGGTATGCCAGCAGGGTGTAAAGAGATGTACCCCTTTTCTACATGATTTCGGCTCATGAAGTCCCCATCTACATAGTACAGTACCTCGTCGCTGTCAATGTTGCTATGGTTGTAAGGTGCCGGTATTGCCTGGGGGTGATAGTCGTAGAGGCGAGGGCAGAAAGAGCACACCACGAATGTGGAGGTTTCAAACGTCTGATGGACGGGCGGAGGCTGGTGCACACGACCCGTGATGGGCTCGAAATTGTGAATGGAGAAGCCGTAAGGGAAGTTGTAGCCATCCCAGCCGATGATATCAAATGGATGAGAAGCGTAAACCAGCTGATGCAGTGCATTTTGCTTTTTCACCTTGATCAGGAACTCACCTTGCTCGTCATGGGTCTCCAGTTCCGTGGGGAGTTTGTAGTCACGTTCACAGAATGGTGAGTGCTCCAGCAACTGTCCAAACCAATTACGGTACCTCTTGGGTGTGTAGATCGGTGTATGTGATTCGACGATGAGTAGGCGGTTGTTTGGTCCGCTGAACTCCAGCTGGTAGATCATGCCCCTCGGGATGAGCAGGTAGTCGCCGTACTCAAATTCTATATTACCAAGCAATGTCCGCAATACTCCAGAGCCCTCGTGAATGAAGAGGAGTTCATCGCTGTCTGCATTCTTGTAGAAATAGTCATTCATCGATTGCTGTGGAGCAGCCAGTGCCACAGAGACGTCGGAATTCGTCAGTACGATTTGTCGACTTTCGAGAAATTCTCCCTGAGGGCGTACATCGAAGCCCTTCAGCATGCGGGAAGTGATGTTTTTCTCTACCGCGATCTGAGGGGTCATGTCAATCGGGTCGAGGATCTTGTCGACCATCGTCGGACGGTGGAGGTGGTACATCAGTGATGACATACCGTCAAACCCAATGGTACCAAAAACTTGCTCGTAGTAGAGGTCTCCATTGGGTTTTCGAAACTGCGTGTGACGCTTCGGCGGAATCTTGCCCAGTTGATGATAAATAGGCATGCAATTTTCAATTTTGGGTCAATAGGCCGAAGTTACTACAGGATGAGTATAAATTGCCGGCATAAAATGAACTCGGGATCACCTAACCCTATTAGAAAATATTTTCATTCAGATGAATACTCAGTTGATTGATGGCCTAACCAAGTCGTTTCACGACAAGTATGGGGTTGCTCCCGATATCATTCTTCGCTCCCCCGGGCGAATCAACATCCTTGGCGAGCATACGGATTACAACGATGGCTATGTCATGCCAGCATCCATCGATAAATCTATCTACCTGGCACTGGGTAAGTCGGATCGCGACTTCAGCAACATCTATACGCTGGATTTTGCAGATGATTGCGATGTGGACCTGGGCTCACTTAGTCCCGCTGAGCCTGGTGCCTGGACCAACTACCCCGTGGGTGTTGTCAATGAGTTGCTAAAAGGAGGATTTGAACTCGGTAATTTCAATATGGCCTTCACCAGCGATTTGCCCATTGGTTCTGGACTTTCTTCCAGTGCCGCACTGGAGTGTGGTGTTGGATTGGGCCTTTCCACTTTGTTTGGTCTCGATGTGCCACGGAAGAAGTTGGCACAATTTGGGCAGCAGGCAGAGCACAATTTCGTAGGGGTACGATCCGGCATCCTCGATCAAATCGGTTCGATCATGGGTAAGGAAGGGCAAGTGATGAGGCTCGACTGCCGCTCATTGGATATCTCCTATCACAGTTTCGAATTGGGTAAGTACGAATTGGTATTGTACAATACCAAAGTGCATCACGAGCACTTGACCTCAGGCTACAATGACCGAAGGATTGAATGTGAGGAAGGCGTGTCGGCTTTGCAGAAAATCAATTCAAAGATCAGTGCATTGAGGGACGCCACCATCGACGAACTGGATCAGGTGAAGGCCGATATCTCCCAGGTCGTCTACCGCCGGAGCCGATTCATCATTGAAGAGAACTTACGTGTTGGGGAAATACTGGAGGCCCTGGAGGCCCGCGATCTGGCTGCGGCAGGCCGTGTGATGTACCGCACGCACGATGGTCTAAGCAAGGAGTACGAGGTGAGTTGCAAAGAACTCGACTTCCTCGTTGATTTTGTGCGTGATAACCCAGCGGTCATGGGCTCTCGGATGATGGGTGGAGGCTTCGGCGGCTGCACTATCAACATCGTCAAAAGCTCGGAGGTACCAACGTTGACAAGGGAGTTGGAGCGGGCCTACAAGGCCGCATTCGGTGTCGACATGGAGATGTATCCTGTGAAGATCACCAACGGGACAGAGGTGGTTCCTACTCCCTGATCAGAACGCTTTTTTTCCTCATTTTATGGTATGGTAATACTTGAAAAATACCCAAATATGGGTATTGTATGCCCTGTCGGGCTGATCTACTTTTGGTATCAAGAGTAAGCAACCTGACACAAGAAGGAGACCTTGGCTAATGCCGCCAGGGAAGGCCCCCGCTTCAGCTAGCGGGGGCTTATTTTTTTATTTGGTTGGCAATGACTTCTGCCAGTAGGTCTGCAGCATCGGGGTTTCTACGAAACCAAAGTTCTGGCTCTATAAGCTCCAACTCCACTAATGCAATCCCACCATCATTTTCGTAGATAATGTCCACGCGAGCATAGGCAGGGACGGGATTGCAGGTGGCCACTGCCTTTTCTGCAAATGCAATTTCCTGCGGAGTCGGATCGTAGGCGTGGGCTGTACCACCAAAATCGCTTTGAACCCGAAAGTCTCCCTTCTTTGCCACCTTCCTGAGGGCATGAGTGAATTGGCCACCAATCACTACGAGAGAAAACTCGCCCTCATCCAAAATAAATTGCTCCAATGGCTGCACCATCATGACTTGCTTGTCACAAAGCTGCCCAAACAGTTGTTCCTGCCTGGGTATGTCCTCCTGCATGATCTTGTGAGTGTCCATCGCCGTTCCGGAGATCGTCGGTTTGATGACTATGTCGGACCATCCCTTTGCCTCCGCGATGTCTCCCAATGAAGTGGGCTCCTTTGAACTGCTTGAGTAGTGAGTGGGGACGACAGCCACTCCTTGTTGAGATAGATCCTCCAGGTAGTGCTTGTCAAGGTTCCACTCGATCAGCTTTCGGTCATTGATAAGTTCGCTCGCTGTTGATGGTCCGGAGAGCCATTCACGAAATTCGCCGAAGCGATAGAAGTAATCCCATGTCGATCGGAAGAGCGCATATCTGGTACTGCCCCACTCAAAAACCGGATCTGACCATGAAACACGAGCTGTTTTCAGCCCACGGGATTCCAGGCCTTTTTGTACCAAACCATCATCATATAGAATGCTCTGCTGATAGTCCGTAGGGTTCCGAGGATGGGCGTATTGATCGTCGGAAAGAATGACGAGATCCAGCTTTTCGATGACTTACCGGTCCAATGCTTCTACACCTACCAATATGTCAGTGCCGAGTACCCGATCGCCGGGGAGCTCGTACCAGGTGCGGTTGTTGGGGAATCGCATGTCTCCGTAGGTGAACTCTCCTTCCGTGGTGATCAGCTCACCCTTGCCTGCCTCCTCGTCCTTGTAGAAAGAGTAGGCGAGCATCTGATAGTTGGCCTTGGCGATAAAGAAATACCAGATGTCTGCTTCGTAGGGGACTCGAAGTACATAGCATGGCTGACCGTCGTAGGTCTCTTCACGGACTTCGTTTTCGAGAGGAGTCCCTTCGTCCATAAGTTTCATCGGTAGTCCCCACAGATACAGGTAGTAGTTGCGCATCATGGATGCTCGCCGGCAGTCCACATCGCCTGAAATCACGAAGCAGGAATCCATCTTCATGCCATGTGCCTCTATGCCCTTTCTTTCGAGTTTGAACCAACCCTGTGTGTTGTCGATCTCGGCGGTGGACTCGCGATCCGGTCCGCTGGGTCGTGTTTCCCTAAAGGAAAATACGGCCTTCAAAGAAGGCCACTTGTTACCGGGGTCGTGATAAGCAATGGTCTTTTTCAGCACTTCAGCAGCTGTGGGCGCTTGAGCCAAGACGTTTCCTACCGTTAATGTGAAAACTAAGAGAAGAGTAGAACGAAGCATAAGTAGCAAAAATTGGTGCGGGAAAATTAAAATACTTTAACCAATCAATCCTGGGGACAGTTAATAGGGTATGGAAAAAGCGACGGAAAAGAAAGCGAAAAAGGGGCTAACGAAGGAGCAGCTGCAATTGCAGTACATGGAGTACATGTTGTTGCAGGAGAAGACCCCGAGTTCCGTTTTTGCCTTCACCAGATCAATTAAGATCAAGGAGGCAGATTTTTATGCGCACTACAACTCATTTCGCGCATTGGAAGGGGATATATGGAAGACATGGTTCACTGATACCATCGATGTCTTGCATAGGGATGAGCAGTACGCGCAGTACAGTGTGAGGGAGAAGGTGCTTTCCTTCTACTATACGTGGTTGGAGATGTTGGCCAAGAACAGGAGCTACGTGTTGATGAAGTTTGAGCGTATGACTGGCTCTGATCTCAACCCGGCTTTCCTGGCGCCATTGAAGGAGGCGTTCAAAATGTATGTGAATGATCTGCTGATGGAAGGTAAGGATACTTCTGAAGTGGCTGACCGGCGCTTTGCCAATCAGTATGACAAGGGGTTTTGGATTCAACTAATGTTCGTCACGCGATTTTGGGCGAATGATGATAGCCCTGGCTATGAACATACAGACGCTGCCGTAGAGAAAGCCGTCAACTTCTCTTTTGACTTGGTAGCACGTGGCCCGCTGGATTCATTCCTCGACCTGGCCAAGTTCCTGTACCAGTCCAAAAAGATCTAAACACCGTCAGATGAAAGAGCAGACTAGCATTCCCACGGGGAAGGTTTCCCGCGCGGCGAAATTCGTGCGCACAGGAGCGAAGGTGGGTGGCAACTACATCAAGCACTACTCCAGGAAGTTGGTGGATAAGAACGCTTCCAGAGAGCAGTTGGATGCTGACAATGCCGAGGACATTTATGATTCGCTGAGTGAACTGAAAGGTAGCGCGCTGAAGGTGGCGCAAATGCTGGCGATGGATAAGAACCTGCTGCCCAATGCGTACCAGGATCGATTTGCCATGGGGCAGTACAGTGCGCCACCATTGTCGTCTCCGTTGGTCATGCAGACCTTCAGAAAGCATTTTGGTAAATCGCCGAGTGAGCTATTTGAGACGTTCACATCTCGCGCGGTCAACGCGGCCTCTATCGGACAGGTGCACAAAGCGACGAGAGGCGAGGAGACGTTCGCCATCAAGATCCAGTATCCGGGGGTAGCGGACAGCGTAAGGTCCGATCTCAAGCTCGTGAAGCCGATTGCGTTGCGTCTTTTCAATCTCAACGAAAGGGAGCTTGACCTCTATCTACAGGAAGTGGAGGGCAAACTACTAGAGGAGACGGACTATGAATTGGAGGTGCAGCGCTCGATCGAGATATCAGAAGCGTGTGGCCATCTTCCGGGACTCTTCTTCCCTAAGTACTATCCGGAGCTATCTTCTCAGAGGATCATCACCATGGATTGGCTCGATGGGAAGCACATCAAAGAATTTTTGCAGACAAATCCTTCTCAAGAGGTCCGTAACAAGATCGGGCAGGCGATGTGGGAGTTTTACCACCACCAGATCCACAATTTGAAGCAGGTGCATGCCGATCCTCATCCGGGTAACTTCCTTATGAGAGAGGACGGCACGCTGGGCGTGATTGATTTTGGTTGTGTGAAAGTGATCCCGGAGGATTTCTATACCGCGTACTTCCGATTGATGAGCAAGAACCTGGTCAGTAGCGATGAGGACCTTCTGCCCATTCTCTACGAATTAAACTTCATTTACGAAGATGATTCCGACAAGGAGAAGCAGTTGTTTATTTCCGTGTTCAAAGAGATGACGGTGCTACTGGGTCGGCCATTCCACGATGATCGTTTTGATTTTGCCGATGACGAGTACTTCAAGAAGATCTACAACTTGAGCGAAAGGCTCTCCAATATGAAGGAGCTGAAGAACTCACGACATCCTCGTGGCTCTCGACATGGCTTGTACATCAACAGGACTTACTTCGGCCTGTACACGCTGCTCAATGAACTGAAGGCAGAAGTGAACACGACTAAGCCTGAGTGGCTGGAAGGGTAGAGGCATAGCGATTATCTTTTAAGGTGCGTGTATTCTGCACCTGCCAACTGGTGGTTCGTGAGGACACGAACCAAGTGGAGGGGAATTAAAACCTCCGTCATCCAGACCGGAACGAAGTGAAGGGAAGGATCTTCTTGACGGAGGAGTAGATTAGTTGCATTAAAAGATGCTTTAGTAGAGGTAATGCACATCTCTCTTCTTTCGGCTTACAATCCCCTCAGAGCCACTCTTCGTCTTCATGATGGATATGGGAGCATGTAGTGAGGACTCTGAGGTTTCAGGGCGTTCGTCATTGCCAAGCCTCAGAGTCCCGTCCCGGTGACTCTGAGGAGACTTGACTGATGGTTCGTGAGGACACGAACCAAGGATAAGGATAGAAATCTGAATTGACTCGAGGGACGCGAGAGATTCCTGTATCGCTTGTCGGTTGGTCTAACCACTTGTCAATGGTCCAGCTCACAGGAATGACGTTTTTTTGGATGTCGTTTTCCGACCTCAGAGTCCCGTCCCGGTGACTCTGAGGAGGATTCATTCTGCACCTGGCAACTGGTGGCTCGTGAGGACACGAACCAAGGATAGAAGTATTAGAGAGGATTTGCAATCCACTTTGTCAACACACATTATATACTCATCTAAAAGAAGTCGGATCACAGATCTGGCAGTATTTCCGGTTCGAGATGCCCTAAGGAACATCCCGAACAGCTTCGAGCGTCCCGTCCCGGTAACTCTGAGGAGACTCGATCGCGTCGAGAGATTCTTCGCTACACTGCGCTTCGCTCTGAATGACGCGAGAGGAATTAGCCCCTAATAATTGACCACGCCCTCGAAGCCACAGCCTCTGGCAAAATAGACCCGACTGCAGTGACAGCCCGCCTGGCATGAGCGATGGGTGGCGGGGGCGTGGCTACAACGGAAGGCGGGACTGAGAGTAGAGGCACGGGTGGGACGTTCTCTCCCGGTATTCATCCATCTGTAGAACATGCAAGTGTAACGACGGCCATTTTGTGTCTATCTTGCGGGCATGAAATGGCTTACTTTTTTTATTGGCGCGATGATGCTTTTTGGTTGCGCCACCACCCCAGACAATATCACGTGGCAATCGATTGAGAAGAGTCTTCAGACGCAGCTGATCACGATGAACGACAGCAGCGAGGTGAGACTGCCCGAAGGGCACTTCATGTTCACAAAGAGTCTGTTGCTCGATGACAAGCACTTCATCACGATCGTTGGTGCGGGTGCCGACAAGACGGTATTGTCGTTTGCTCAGCAAGAGGAAGGTGCAGAGGCGTTCAAGATCAGCAACTGCTCGAACATTCGCCTCATGGACTTCACCATTGAAGACGCTCCAGGTGATAACATCAAGGCCACTGATACTTACGGTATCGAGTTTAACGGTGTGAAGTCCCACTGGACGGGCGAGCCTGAGGAGACCAATGGTGCTTATGCCTTTTACCCTGTGCTGTGCAAGAATGTCGTGATCCAAAACTGCATCGCTGCCGGTGCTTCCGACGCGGGGATCTATGTCGGTCAGTCCGACAGTGTCACTATCCGATACAACAAGGTCTACCACAATGTCGCGGGCATTGAGAGCGAGAACTCGCGATGGGTGGAGATCCACCACAACGAGGCGTACCAGAATACCGGTGGGATTCTCGTATTTGACCTGCCGGGGCTCACTCAGCTGGGGCATACGACGCGCGTATTCAACAACATCATGGAGAAGAACAACTATCGCAATTTTGCTCCTGAGGGCAATATCGTCGCGACAGTGCCGCCGGGAACGGGCATGATGTTGCTAGCCACCCGTGACATTGAGATCTTCGGCAATGAATTCATCGACAACCGGACGGCGGGGCTGGCCATCGCTAGCTACGACCTGGTCTCGACGCTCTCTACGGAGGGTGATTCTCAGTTGAATGATAACATCGAAACGGCCCAACAGGATGAAAAATACGATCCCTATCCTAACGGCATGTACGTACACAGCAATGTTTTTAACAATGGCCATTGGTTTCCTACCACAAAGAATGACTTCGGCCTGCTGTTCATGATGAAGTTTCCATTTGGGACGCCGGATGTGGTGTGGGATGGGATTTCTCCTGATAGACAGGGTCTGCAGTTCTGTATGGAGAACAATGGCGACTTCAAATTTGCCGACCTGGATGCGGCGAATGATTTTGCAAGCCTGACCACGGAGTGGGAAGCTTTCGATTGCAAGGGCACGAATATCAATCCAATTTTCTAGGGAGGGATGAGTAGGGGTAGGGACATACTTGTATTGGTAGTTGCCATTAGTTGGTTATGGCAGTGTGGTGGAAAGACGGAGCAGCAACAGCCGGTAGTTTTGGAGGAGGTGCAACTGGAGGGGGCGGTCGTCTCACTCGGTCCTGAGCGACTGTCAGAGTGGGGTCTTTTCGAAGGAGACCTAAAGGATCTTCGGCCGGTGGAGAGCGTCGAGCCCTATGAAATAAGCACTCCCTTGTTTACGGACTATGCCTACAAAGCACGCCTCTTTCAGCTACCCGAGGGCCAGTCGATGACCTATCATGATTCGGAGGTTTTCGAATTCCCCAAAGGGTCTGTTCTCATCAAGAATTTCTATTATCCCACTGATTTTTCTAAGCCTGACGGCGAACGCCGAATTCTCGAAACGAGACTATTGATCCATGAGGAAGAGGAATGGAAGGCGTTGACCTACGTATGGAATGAGGAGCAAACGGAGGCATTTCTGGAGATCGCCGGGAAGTCCATCCCGATCTCCTGGACAGACGATCAGGGTGTGATTCAAAACATCAACTACGCTGTCCCCAATCTGAATCAATGCAAGAGTTGCCATGAGTTCAATGGTCGGTTCACTCCGATAGGCCCAACAGCGAGGCAGCTCAATCGCTCTACGGATGGGGGAGCAGCTCAACTGGCCGAGTGGTCCGAGAAGGGATGGTTACAGGGTCTCCCTGATCACGCGATCGCCGCGCTTCCAATTTGGGAAGAGGCGAGCAGTGGCACGCTGGATGAAAGAGCCCGGGCATGGCTGGAGGTCAATTGCGCGCACTGTCATCGACAGGAAGGTCCAGCGAAGAACACGGGGCTATACCTGCTCACCTCTGAGGAGGAAGATTACCGGATCGGGATCATGAAAACGCCGGTAGCGGCTGGTCGCGGGTCGGCTAATCTGAAATTTGGTATCGTCCCGGGGAAACCCGAAGAGTCCATTCTCGTTCATCGTATAAAGTCGTTGGATCCGGGAGTGATGATGCCCGAACTGGGTAGGAAGCTTATCCATCAGGAAGGCGTCGAGCTCATCGAGGAGTGGATCCTCGAGATGTGATCCTCAAAACTGCTAACCATGAGACTACTTGGCAACATCATTTGGGTTGTCTTTGGCGGACTATTCATCGCCATCGAATACTTCATTTCCAGCGTGTGTCTGATGATTACAATCATCGGCATTCCCTTTGGCCTTCAGACGCTCAAACTCGGTGTATTGGCCCTTTGGCCCTTTGGGAGTGAAGTGAAGAGCCACGACGTTGGCTCGGGCTGCCTGTCAACGCTCATGAATGTGATTTGGATCTTTATCGGTGGGATATGGATTTGCCTGTCGCATCTGCTATTCGGCATTCTCTTTGCCATTACGATCATAGGATTGCCTTTCGCGCAGCAGCACTTTAAGTTGGCGACGCTGGCGCTGGCACCCTTTGGGAAGCATGTGGAGTAGGTCAACCTTATGGGCTACTTGTCGACAACTCCCGGACCAGGAAGTCCAGACTTGCGGCATCTTCGATGACCCCCTTCCTTTGCTCAGCTCCCAGGTACATGATCTCTTTACCATCTGCGTCGTATTGCGGCCACTCTGGTAGGTCATTGCTATTGGGGTCACCCGACCGGATGAAGTTCACCCAATACGAGGACATGATATCGGCCAGCTGATGGTCGGTCGGCTCAAACGGTCTGTCGAAAAACGCCAGGTTGTTGTACGCGTAGGGTACCTCGGCGGTATGGAAGGCGCCAAATTCCTGGTAGTTGCCGGGAGGCACACGTCTGGTGAAGCGATAGGCGAAGACTTCTTTGTCAAGACCACTTAGGATGTTGGCCAGCGCGTAGCAAGGAGCCCCGAAGACCAGGTCTCGCTGTAGCAGCTTTTGTGAGATGGCCGCAGTCGAATCATCTGGGGCTGGGTAATGCCTCAGTAATTGCTGACCTGCTGTACCCCATTGATTAGTAATTCCCTTTTGGTAGTCTTCAGATGACTGGAAACCTCCGATCACGATACCATCGTCTTCGTTCCAACCGACTAGCAGAGAAAAATCGTTAGCTTTTCCGGCCTCATAAGTCGCTTTGGCGCTTTCTGGTAAGACGTAGCCATCGACGGCCGGGAGGGCACGAAAACTTAGCTGCTGAAGCTTGCTCGCAGGTAGCGTGCGCAGTTCTGCCAGTGAGTTTGCTTCCAGGGAACGGCCAGCTTCCACACCGGCTTGCTCGGCCTGCTCCAACGTCAACGATAGGCCTCCCGGACTGCGCGGCAAAAAACCCGCGCCACTCTGCACAATGGCTTTTCTGAAGAGCCCTGAGGCTAGGGGGGAAGCACCCAGGTAGATCACACTGGCTCCACCTGCGGACTGTCCGGCTATTGTAACATTCTGAGAGTCTCCACCGAAGGCCTCGATGTTGCGCTGGACCCATTGCAAGGCTGCGATCTGGTCCATCAATCCGTAGTTGCCGGAGGCCCGGTCTGCAGATTCCTTGGTCAGTTCGGGGTGCGCAAAGAAGCCGAAAATCCCTACGCGATAGTTGATACTGACAAAGACAACACCTTTTCTGGCCATGGCTTCCCCATCATAAATAGGCACGGAGCCGCTTCCAGAGACAAATCCACCTCCGTGGATCCACACCACGACCGGTCTCCTTTCATTTGTTGTCTTGGCCGGGGTCCATACATTGAGGTACAGACAGTCCTCGTCGATCGGTTCTTTTGGGATTAGGAACTCCTCTGACCACATATAGAAGGGCTGTGGCGAACCCTGCATCGCACTGGGGCCAAACTCGTTGCAGTTTTTTACCCCTTCCCAAGCGGCCACGGGAGCCGGCCGCTTCCAACGAAGATCGCCAGTCGGCGGGGCTGCGAAGGGAATGCCTTTGAATACCTGGATGGAATCATCAGCAGTCGCCGAACCCGAAATCCAACCACCCTCAACTGCTACCTTGTTGATATCGATGGATGTTGAGCGACCCTTGGTTTCACACGACCAAACACCTATTACTAGGGTAGAGAGGATCAGGAGGTGGTTTTTCATCGCTCCTGTAAATAGATTGGGACGACCACAACGAGCACGGTTCACATTGCCCTTATTTCAAAAAAGTAACCGAGTACAACTGCAATAGCTTCTGACCCTTCTGGGCATCGGGATTCTTGGCAACGAAATACACATCGTGATTTCCCGGGGTCTCATCGATAGCGATGGTGAACGAAGGGCGAAGCATAGCCAGAATGCTCCCGAAGCTGGGTCTTGGGCCTTTTTGCCCGCCAGCTTCCCAGGCGGCGATGGCCTTGTCAATTTCAGCCCTGAAGTCCATTTCCACCGCTTCTATCTCCTCGGTCACACCGACCAACGGGCCGTCTGGCTGATCGAGGTGAATTTCAAGGATGCCACCTGCACCATCGACGCGCGTGGGTTTTTCTGCGGAAATGGTGATGGCTGTGATCCCAGAAAGGTCCAGCTGCCTGAAACCGATATATCCCTCATGCTCGGATATGTAGAATGACCGGCCAGGGGTTGTGAGCAATTCAGTACCCCTTTCCATGTCGGGGTTCTCGACATCCAGGGTGGGGTTTCGCAAAGCAATGATTTTCTCTGATGACAGAGACGGTAGATTGCCCTTACCTCTGTCCCGGTAGGCTGCGCGAAGTAAGTAGCCCCCTTTGCCGTTTTGCTTGGCTGGTACCTCTGTTACGAAGGTGCCCTCTAGTGGAAACTGCCGAGGTACCATCAGGGGATCGGTGAGACTCATGATATAGTCCACGATCTGAGCTGCATCCTCTTCCGATATGTCCGGGTGGGCACTCATCCCGTGATCTCCCCAGACGCCAACGCCGCCGTTGATGATCTTGCCAGCAAGTCCCGCCTGACCAGCAGGGTCATTGGCATACCTCTCTGCTACCATCATGTAACTGGGACCGATGGACATGGTGTCGAGTCTGTGGCAGGAGAAGCAATCACTCTCTTCAATGAGTGTCTTGCCCCGGGAGAATGTGATCCATTCATCTGCGGCTACGTGATTCTGGGCTATCTCTATCGGGTCGAAGCCCTCAGGGGCATAATCAAAATTGATAGCTACGTCCGACGCCTTGATACCACCATTGGCAGTTGAGCCATCTTCTACGTCTTCCACCCAGATACTGTAAGCGAGCTCGTCCCCAGCAAAGAAAAACGACTGATTGCCACGGGTGATATCAATATTCACCGCTGGCGGCTCATTGCCGGCCAATAGTTCCAGGCTTATTTGGTTCTGGTTATTGGCCTCATCTTCCACCGTCAACTGCACGGAGTAGGTGCCGGGCTGGGTCAGGGTGACTTGAGGGTTGGCTTCATTGAAGGTCTCCCTGTAGCCGTTGTTAGAAGTTATTAGCCAGGAAAACTCGAGGTCGTCACCATCATAATCGATCGTGCCTTCGGATGATAATTGGACAGTAAATGGGACTGATCCTGCAGATCGCTCTGCAGACGCGGCCACGATGGGTTGCCGGTTGCCACCATTATAGCGCACCCGTTTGACGAGTGCATTGTCATTCCCCTGGAACCATGCAGAACCATACTCCAATACATATAGGTCACCGTCTGGGCCGAATTGCATATCGATGGCGCTGATGAACTTTTCATTGGGCAGAAAGGGCTCCATGCCTACATAGTCAGAATTTTCGTCCATCGTGACCGACATGATCCAGCCACGCATAAACTCTACGATCAACCACTTACCCTCATAGTACCCAGGGTAGCGCTTGTCCGACTTGGGAAAATCTGCCTTGCGAAAGACCGGCCCACCTGTCGCACTACGCCCGGCACTGCCCATCAGTGGGAATTGTTCGGAATACGAATAGGGATACCATATCATGGCCTTTTGCGGCGAGGGCAGTTCTCTGAGTCCCGTATTGTTCCGCGAATCATTGATTGGATTATTGACGTCGAATGGTGCGCCCAGTGAATCATTGCGATGGTCATAGTCCACGTAGGGGATGTTGTCGCCAATGAAGTAAGGCCAACCGAAGAATCCTGGCCCCTTGGCTTGGTTGAATTCGTCATAGCCCCTTGGTCCACGAGGTCCTTCTTCAGAAGCATCGGGTCCAACCTCTCCCCAATAGATGTAGCCGGTTTGGGAGTCCCAACTGATGCGCCAGGGATTACGATGACCCATTGTGTAAATCTCGGGTCTGGTTTTTTCAGTACCGACCGGGAATAGGTTGCCCTCCGGGATGGTGTAGGTGCCATCGTCCTCAGGATGAATTCTGAGAATCGCCCCTCGCAAGTCGTTGGTGTTTCCTGCCGTGCGTTGGTCATCTTCATTCTCGTGGCCGGGGCGTTCATCCAGGTTGGAACTACCAGTAGGTGGATTGACCGTATTGTTCCCCACAGTGATGAAAAGATTGCCTTGATCGTCCCATGTCATGCCTCCACCTGTGTGACAGCATTCCTCTCGTTGGACGGGGAATTCCAACATGACGATTTTGGTTTCTTCCAGAAGGAAACCCTTCCGGAATACGTACCTCGCGACGACGTGCTTGGGTTCATCAGGATGGGCGTACATGAGATAGATCCAGTTGTTCTTCTTGTAATTAGGATGGGCTGTTACGCCAATGAGCCCTTCTTCTGCAGGGCGGGACTGCCCTTCCTTGTTGGTGTAGAAGGTATTGACGGCGATCTCCCCAACCTTTTGAGTGTACTGATTCTTGACATTGAGATGTTTGATACCGCCTTTTCGTTCCACAATCAGCATCTCCTCCTCGTTGAGAAAAGTGAAGGCCATCGGTTCGTCCAGGGCACTAGGCTCTGTTAGAATCGACACTGTGAATCGGTTGTCCTCGGGCTTCTCATTGTTCTCCACATCCGCGCATGAGACAGCGATTACCATCAGGGATGCACTGTACAATAGTTTTTGGAGGTATTTAAGCATTTGGTGCGAGTTCATGTCGTTTGTCGTTATGCCCCTTTGTTTACAAAAATGCCATCTACAACCGGGTTCAAGAGGCAAGGAAAGAAAGAATATCCACAACGCATTGGATACTAAATAAGAAGACAAGGGGCAATATTGTTTCTGCAATTAACAATTTCCAAACGATGTCGAAGGATGGGAAATGGCCCAAACTTGCAGTAATGATGAAATGGTGATCAAATGCTATGATCCGGCCTTGTCCAAGGGTTCCCTGAGGGATGGTACTTTGTCAGAGGTGAGGTTTACGTCAATTGTGTTTCTTTTCAATCGGCTAGTCCGGTAGATTCTCCAACAGAAACCTTACCTGATTACCTCCCATGATCTTGCGGATCTCATCGTCAGAGAATCCCGCTCTGAAGAGACCATCGGTCAAAAGGATGATTTGGGACGCATCGAAAAGGATCTCCGTACCACCGTCGAAGTCCGAGCCCAACCCCACATGATCGATGCCAGCTACGGACACGGCGTGTCTGATCGCCTGGATGATGGCCTCTACAGACGTGCTGCCTACAGCGCCTTGCCAGAAGCCAATACCCACCATACCACCTTTTTCGGCAATGGCGCGAAGTTGGTCGTCCGTTAGATTTCTGGGGCTCGGGTGTGTGGCCGCAACACCTGTATGGGAGACGACAACAGGCTTCGTGCTAAAGCGAAGTGCTTCGTCAAATAGCTGCGGAGAGGCGTGGGCGAGGTCTACGATCATGTCCATGTTATTCATCCGCTGAATGACCTCTTTCCCAAAGGTCGTCAACCCGCCCTTCTCTATCCCAGCTGAGGAGCCTCCCAGCTCGTTATCAAAAAAATGAACCAGGCCCATGACCCTAAAGCCCGCATTATAAAGTACGTCTACATTCTCCAGCTTACCGTCAAGCGCATGAAGTCCTTCTACTGAGAGGATGCCTGCTACTTTCATTGTATTGCTCCGTCGCAGTTTTACGAAAATGTCCAGATCACTCTTGGTCTTTATCATCGTTAGGGAAGAAGATTTCTCAGCTGCTTCATGGAGTATGTCGCTTTGGTGGAGGGCCCTTTTGGTGAGATTGAACCAGGTCCCAATGGGCCAGCGATTGGCCATGGCCAGCGTTCTGATGACGTCTGAATTGCCACTGTTCGACTCATAGTTGACACCTCGGGGAACCTTGATCACGGCATCAAAGACCTGCAAGGTGAAGTTGCCCTCGACGAGCCGGGGTATGTCCACATGGCCCCGATCCAGGCGGTTGAGCGGGTTGCGGTCCCAAAGGAGGTTGTCGGAGTGCCAATCGGCAATCACGAGGTCTTCGTGCAGTTTCCTCGCCTGCGAGGAGATGGTTGCCGGCAACTCGCTCTTAAGGATCCGCACATTTCTTTGGCGATCCATATAGGTCCCGGCCCCCAGGAAGAACACCATGCCTCCAATGACGATCAGAAAAAAACTCAGTTTCTTCGCCACTCGGAAGATCTTCCAGAACATGCTGATGATTTCATCTAACATGCACCTATGTTAAGCATTTGATGCTTAAAAACATACGAGGCTGAGATAAATCAGCTGCTGAGAGCACCCATCAGGGATGATTGAAGAGTCATCCGTCGCCGGAGGAGAGTAGGTCGACGATCTCCTCCAGAAATCCGTAGCCTTCAGGTCCTTTCGGCACGTACTCCACAATGCTGAACCCGACCACGTTGAAGCTGTTGCTCAGCGCCCTAAGTGACGCTAGCAAGGTTTCCTGCGTCAGACCGCCTGGGACGGAAAGCAGTTGATGGCGAAAGCTATCGGGATCGAGTACATCCAGGTCGATGTGCACATAGATATTGTTCGCCGCCTGGTGTTGGGCGATTGGCGCCAGGTCGTTCATTGAGTCGGGCGGTACTACAGACAAGTCATGGGCTGTTATGAATCTCTGCTCCTCCTCGTCGAGGTCCCTGGTGCCTACGAGGATTACCTGCCTGGGTGTCAGGCTGGAGAATGACGCAGCTAGTATTGCCTCATCACCTTCTCCCAGCAGTGTTCGCAGGGGCATGCCGTGAAAGTGTTTGCTCGGTGAGGACGCTGGAGTATTGAGGTCGCCATGTGCATCAAACCAGAAGACTGTCAAATTGCCTTCATATTGCTGATTGAGCCAGGATACGGGCGCGATCTCGGCCGCGCATGTGCCTCCCACCATGAAGATGGAATCAGGTTTCTTATTTGCGATGATGTTCGCTGTTGATCTCAGCTGGCGTATATTGGCATGGTAACCCAGGATATTACGCTCTAGTGCCAGTTTCTCGGTGGCAGGAACGGCAATCTCATGGAACTCCCTCATTTGAGCCAATTGACCCTTCAACTCCTTGGCACCATGGTAAACATCGTTGGATACAGCGTAGCCTTGCCATTCAGGGAAGCAAAGGTTCAGGTGTGACAAGTGCTGTTCTGATTAGAGCTTTTCCTGTATTTCTTCAATGCTCAGCCCTTTTGTTTCGGGCATCATCCTCCAGACAAAGAGCAATTGGAAGAACATCATAAAACAAAAGAAGCTAAATACTGCCCCGCCGCCGTAATTGGTCGCAAAAAATGGGAACAGAGCGGAGACGACCGCAGCCAGTACCCAGTGGGTCGTGCTGCCCAGTGATTGCCCAAAGGCCCTGGTTTGGTCCGGGAAAATCTCCGATATGAATACCCAAATACACGCTCCCTGTCCGATGGCGTGGGAAGCGATGAAGCCAAAGGTCGACCCAAGTACGATCACTGGGTTGAAACTCTCGGTGAAGAAGCTATAGGCCAGGATCCCGAGCGAAATGATGTACCCGAAAGTACCGATGTACATGAGCAACCGACGTCCTGACCGATCGATGAGATACAAGCCTAGCATGGTGAAGATCAAATTGATCAATCCGACGCCTGCGGAAGAAAGCAATGCGATGCTCTTGCCCATGCCTGTCATAGTAAAGATTCTGGGCGAGTAATAAATCACCGCGTTGATGCCAGAGAGCTGATTGAAGAAGGCAAACAAAAAGGCCATGATCATGGGCAGCATCAGCTTACGATTGCCAAAGTCAAGCTTGAGCGTGGTTTTCTGGGGTGCCTGTCGGGCGTGTGAAATGATCTCGTCCACATTGTCGGGATCTACGACCTCCAGGGTTCGTCGGGCCTCATCCTCCGAGCGGCCCGTCATGATCAGCCATCGCGGACTTTCCGGAACGGTGAAAAGCAGGAAGAGAAAAGTCAGCGCTGGGATCGTCTCCATACCCAACATCAGTCGCCAGTCTCCTCCAAATGAACCAATGATCCAGTTGGCGAAGTACGCCAGAAGGATACCAAAGACAATATTGAACTGGAAAAGGCCCGTCAGCTTCCCCCGGTTGTTCTTGGGAGATATCTCTGTGATGTAGACCGGTGCTACGATCGACGAGGCCCCTACGCCAATGCCGCCTATGAACCGAAAGAACATGAGGGAATACACCTCTGGTGCCAGGGCTGATCCGATGGCTGAGATGAGGTAGAGACCTGCTACTCCGAAGAGGGTACGCTTTCGACCAAGTTTCTGAGTTGGAATGCCTCCTAGCAATGCGCCGAGAATCGTGCCGTACAGGGCCATGGCCACCGTTTGTCCCAGTAAAAAATCGGAAAGGCCCCAAAGCGATTGGATGTCTTGTTCGCTGCCGGAGATGACTGCTGTGTCATAGCCAAACAAAAAACCGCCAAGAGCGACGGTGATGGACCAGTAAAATACGTTCTGTTTCAATGCCTTCGATTTGGGTTGCGAAAAGAATATGGTCATCCCAAGATAATCCAATTTGTGGACTGCGTGAACAAAGTAATCAGGATGTAATGCGTGAGATCCGACCTGTTAAGCTGCAGGAAATCGATTAAAACGGGTGCCGACACGAAATTCCTCATTGAGTATGGAATTCTTCCTGTCGCCTCATGATTGTGTGGCATTTACAGGCAACGCTCCTAGTTTCGTACCTTCCTGTGGTACGTCTAATGTGCCGGGAAGTCAAAATAATCCAATGAATGGTCTTTAATCGTGTGTGGAATTTGCAGGGGTACACTGTGCTGATAAAACAGGTAATTGTGATATTAGTGGCAGGGTATATGGCCTTAATGGTTTCGTATGCCCAAACTACCTTCACATCTGTCCAATCAGGTGACTGGAATGACGGTGCCACGTGGGGCAACACCAGTCCTGGCACTCAAGGGACCGATTGGCCTGCCAATACGGACAACGCGGTAATTGCAGACGGAACCGTAGTGAAACTGACGGCCGCAAGAACCATCAATGATCTTACCATCAATGATGGAGGCGAATTTCACTACGACGGCTTCGTACTCACCCTGAGTGGGACAGTCACGCCCGCCTTCGTATCAGACGAGTCGGGAGATTGGGACGATGCCAACACATGGCTTGGAAGTCCAGGGACGCCATCGGCTTCAGATAAGGTCATAGTCTCCCGAGATCATACCGTGTTACTAACTGGAAATGAGACCATAGACATCCTGATCATCAATAGTGGGGGCATTGTGGATGACAACAATGTTGGGGACCTGACGATCACAACGAGATTGTTGCTAAATGGTGAGCGCCAGGGGAAGAAAAGTACGGAATTGGACGATGGAGCCACTCTTGATGGCTTAGGAAACCACTACAGCACCAAGGAGATGGAAGTGCTGGCCAATGCCTCTGTTACTATCGCAGCCACTGCCAATCTCTCAATCAGTGGTGATTTTAAAATGAATGGCGGCGGCACCGTAACGAATTATGGGACCATCGTGGCCGATGAGATCAAAGACAAAAATGCATCTGATACCTGGATCAATGAGGCTGGTTCGTCTCTTACAGCTCTGAAGGACATTATGGCTGCAGGCGGGACTTTGACCGCCACGGCCACCGGTAACACAGTCACCTATGCTGAGCAGAATACTACGGACATTACCATCCCCTCTTCCAATACCTACTACAATCTCGTCATAGCGGGCTCGAACACGAAGACCCTTACAAGCAATCTGACAATCACAGGTGATTTGACTATTTCCAGCATTTTGGATACGGATGGTGGCAATGATTATTCATTGGATATTGAGGGTAACTGGTACAACTCGGGGTCATTCGTCCCCAATAACTCGACAGTCACATTCAATGGATCAGGTGATCAAACGATCGACAATAGCTCGGGAGAATCCTTTTACGATTTGACGATCAACAAGGCTTCGGGGACTATGAATCTCGCAGGGGACGTGACGGTGACCAATACGCTTACGATGACCGCCGGAAATATTGACACGGGCGTTAGAACCCTGACCTTGGGTGATGCCACGACAAACGAGGGTACCTTGTCCCGCACTACAGGCACAGTCATTGGTGCTTTCGAAAGGTGGATTGCAGCAGGCACTACGGGCAACGTAACTTTCCCGATTGGTTCATCTTCTATCTACGCTCCCGCTGAACCGGCATTTACGGACGGTTCGAAGACTGGCGGAACCGTCACAATGACTTTTGTAGACACGTATCCTACCAATGATGGATTGAGCCTCGTCGACGGCGCTACGACCGTCTACAACACTTTTGTTGAGGGGTACTGGACGCTAGGTGTTGGTAATGGTTTTGATCCTGGTTCTGGCTTTGACCTTGACCTCAATGGTGCGGAAATGACATCTTTTTCCGTGAAGACTACTACCCGCATTTTACGAAGGTCGACACCGACCAATGGTTGGATCACAGAAGGTACCCACGTCAACGCATCTGGGAATGTAGCTCAGAGAACCGGCTTAACAAATACTACCACTCAGTTTGCACTGGCGGACGACACCAATTGTACACCACCGGAGACCTTTGCCATTACCGGCGATACGGAGGTCTGCACAGGTGATTCTGACGGCTACAGTGTAGCATTGAATTCAGGTAATACCTATTACTGGACAGTCACAGGGGGGCTTATTAGCGGGTCGACCACGGCCTCTGGAGTAGATCTCAATTCTGTGACAGTTGATTGGGATGGCACCGGGCAGGTTGGGACGCTAGAGGTGTATGAGCAGAATACTTGCACAAGAAGCGCCGGATCTTCGATTACTGTCAATGTCAATACGCTGCCAACCTCAGAAATATCAGGAAGTACGAATGTCGCGGAGAATCAAACGGCTGTGCCTTACTCTGTGGATGCCAATGCTGGTTACACATATACATGGACCATTACCGGAGGTACCCAAAGTTCAGGGGGTACGACGAATAGCATTGAGGTGGATTGGGGAGATGCCGGAGTAGGCACTGTCAGTGTCGTGGCCTCCAGTACTTGTCCCGCTGATGCGGCAGCCGTGAGCCTAAATGCGGAGATCTATTCCAATATCCTGAGTGTCCAAAGTGGGGACTGGGATGATCCTGACACCTGGGATTGCAATTGTGACCCGACTGATTTTCAGAGTGTCAATATCCTAGACGGGCACCGTGTGACACTCACAGGGGATGAAACGGTCCAAAATGTGTCACTCGAGTCGGGTGGCGTAATCGATCAAAATGACAAGAAGTTCAAAATCAATGGTAATCTCCTGCTGAACGGGACCATTACGGGCAATACTGCCAACAACAAACAGATTGAGCTGAAAGGAGGCTCGGGGACAGTTTTGGATGGTACGGGCTCCATTAACTCACAGGGATCACCGGCGGTGAAATTCAAGGGGGATATCATCATTGCATCTTCAGCCGACCTCCTGTTCATCGGGGATTTGGAGATTGACAACAGAAGGGTTGTAACTAACAATGGAATTGTCACCGTCAATGACCCGGTTGTAGCTGATGGAGGCGAATCTGTCTGGCTCAATGCTGAGAACTCGACCCTGAAAATTGGAGGTGAGGTTTTTGCTACGGACGGAATCCTTAGGGCATCTGCCACGGGGAATATGGTAGAGTATGCGGCTACTTCCGGCACCCAAGACATCACTACACCTCAGAACGGCACTTATTATAATTTGATGCTGTCCGGTGCTGCGACCTATGAGACACAAGATGACCTGACGGTCCTCGGTGACTTAACGATCAGTAGCGGGATCTTTGATGTGGACGCCAATAACAACGATCTTACGATTGAGGGCGATTGGATGAACACCGGGACATTTACGGAAGGGACACAGCTCGTGACTTTCACAGGAACCAACGAGCAGACAGTCAGCAAACTGGGAGGTGAGACTTTTTACGACCTGACTACAAACAAATCCTCAGGTAGCATCACGATTGACGATGATCTGACGATTTCGAATGCATTCACGATGACTGCGGGCAATATTGAGACGGCAGGAAACAAGGTCATCCTCGGTACGTCTGCTGCCAATGAGGGTACATTGACCTACTCTACCGGTATTATCGTCGGTGCTTTTGAACGCTGGGTAGACAATGCCACTACCACTCAAATCTTATTCCCTGTTGGGACTTCTGAGGACTACCGGGGCGCTGAAGTGACATTTTCCGATGCCGGCAAGACTGATGGCTCGGTCATCTTCCAATTTATCCAGTCCGATCCTGGCTCCAGCGGCCTAAGTCTTATTGATGGCGCTGAGACCATTTACAACACCTTTGTGGAAGGCTATTGGGATGTGTCTACAGACAATACCTTTGCTCCGGGCACCTCATTCGACCTGGACTTGTATGGCAATGGGTTTTCTTCCTTTACGATCAATCCGACTACCAGACTACTTACAAGGGCAGATGCGGTAAGCAACTGGACAGCTGAGGGAACGCACGTGGACGCTGTAAGTCCTGAGGCAAAGAGGACAGGATTATCGACATTTGGCGCGCAGTATGCGTTCGGAGACAATACCAATTGTACTCCTCCCGGTGCACCGACATTTACCGGAGTTACAGAGGTCTGTAAAGGTGACAATGGAGACACCTATACGATCACTAGTTCTACCGCAGGACTCACTGACTATATATGGTCGGTAGTAGGGGGTAGCATTGCCGGTGGACAAGGTACCGGCACCGTCACCATCAACTGGGACAACATTGCCCAGGTAGGAAGTGTGGGCCTACAGGTGGTCAATTCCTGCACAACTTCGGACCAGACCGACCTATCTGTAAATGTCAATACCATCACGCCAAGTGATATTACTGGCGACTTGATCGTTCCTGAGAACGAATCTGGGGTGGTTTACTCTGTCGTTTTGGTGGCAGATCATACGTACGTGTGGACCGTGAACGGAGGTACTTTTGATGGCGCTTCTTCTGGGCTGGGAGTCAATAGTGTGACTGTTGATTGGGGAACCGCGGGTACCGGTACACTTAGCGTTACAGCCCAAAAAACGGGATGTGCGGTGTCCGACCAGGTTTCTGTCAATGTAAATAAGTACGTCGTCATCGAGAGTATCGTTGCCACTGGCGATTGGACCGATGCGAATTCCTGGGATTGCACCTGCGTCCCCGGGAGCGGTGACAACCCACGCATCAAGACGGGTCATACGATTACGCTGGACGACGACATCACCGTCAACAACTTCAGTGTAGATCTTGGAGGGGCGATGGATATGGACAACAACGATCGCACTTTGACGATTACCGGCAATCTCACGGTCAATGGCAGCATCTCTGTTCCCAGCGCAAGCACCGCACTAGATATCGTTCTCTCCGGAGTCGGAGCAAGCATCACCGGAGCAGGAAGTATCAATCCTACCAATGTGACAGCTGGTTCCATCCAGGTTTCTGGCGGTAATAAGACGATTGGGTCTACGGCAGTTCTTACCATATCAGACGCAAACCTCGAATTTGGCTCGTCCAGTATTTCAGTGACGAACAATGGAGACGTGACGCTGGCACTCGATCTTGTCGGTCAGGGGGATGGTACCAATAACTGGACAAATGCAGCCGGTTCCACTTTGATGGTCGGCGGCGCTCTGCTTACCGACGGTACTCTTTATGCCAGTGCGTCAGGCAATACAGTCGAGTACAATGGTACTGGTGCCCAAAACATCAAACTACCCGATGGATCAGACTATCACAGCCTGGCCGTTTCAGGGAGTGGGACGAAAACTGTACCCGCGACATTGGATATAGCAGGTAGTGTATCTCTTAATGGCACGGCAGTTTTGGACGTAGCTACCAATAACGCGGACCTGACGGTTGCGGGCGATTGGACCAATGCAGGGGGAACCTTTACGGAGGGGACAAGAACGGTCACTTTGGATGGATCATTGGTACAGACAATCACAGGAAGTGAGACTTTTTACAATCTGACCATCAACAATTCTGTCAATGATGAGGATGCCATTACGGTCGCCAATGATCAAAACATTTCGGGAGTGCTGACGATGACCGACGGAATTGTGGGTACAGGGGCCAACGTGGTGACGGTAACAAACACCGCGACTACGGCGATCACGGGTTCTTCATCTGCAAGTTTTATCAATGGTATTTTGGCTCGACAAACAGCCACTGCTGGTATGTATGACTTCCCTGTCGGGGACGGTACCACTTACAAACGCGTTGGTCTCTTGCCCGAGAATGGTACAGCATCGACCTTCCAGGTGCAAGGTTTTCAGTCTGCTTACTCGGATGTGACCAACATGACCGGCCTTACGAATGTCAGTACGATGGAGTACTGGGACATATCCAGGACAGTGGGAGCGGACAATGTGATTATCCGACTGTATTGGAATACGCAGGGAGCGAGTGGGATAACCTCGGCCACAGATCTGCTCGTAGGGCATTACACCGGAGGACAATGGACCAGTATTGGCAATGGCTTGAATAGTGGTGATACAGATCCGGGATGGATAGAATCAGCAAGTTATGTGTCATCGTTCAGCCCGTTCACCTTCGCATCAAATAGCAGCGGCAGCAATCCGCTTCCGGTCGAATTCATGAGCTTCACCGCCCAATGGGACAATGGCTCTGTGTTGTTGGAATGGGAGACTGCTTCTGAAATCGATAATGAGCGGTTTGACGTCGAACGTTCCACGGATGGAGAGAACTTCGCCGTGATTGGCAGCGTTGATGGCGGCGGCACCACCAACGAACAGAGACAATACTGGTTTGTCGATAAGAGTCCGGTGTCCGGAATCTCTTACTATCGCCTGAGACAGGTAGATTTTGATGGAAAGGAAGAGTATTCGGCCGTCATCAGTATCGAAGGGTTCGTGCAGCAGAGGGAATTTGGCGTGACGCTCGCCCATGCGCAGGTAGGTAATCCTAATGTGCTATTGCGACTCGAATCAGACGATGGTGTATCGCCGGTCTTTGTAACTATTTGGGACGCCTTGGGTCGGGAGATATTTGTTGGCAGGGCCGATTATGTGATGTCTTCCGGCACGCTGCAACTAAACAATGTCCAAATGAATAATGCAGGTCTTTACCTCCTCCGTGTCCGACAGGGTCTTGATCAGGTAGTTATCAAGTTTCAAGCGCACTAGCTCACGTGCTCTGATCCAACATTCTCCGCTGTTTTATGCTTTTGACGATCGCTGCAATGGCGATCCCCACCCAGACGACATTGATAAATGCTGAAGGGTAGGCTTCCAGGTAGACCGTATTGACAATGAGAAGAATGGCTCCGGTCGCGTTCAGTAGCTGATAGAGAACCGACTGGCCGGTGACGATCTTGCTGTAGCTGATGAGGCCATAGGCGACGATCACCTCTATTGACCCAATCCAACCTAAGATATCTACTATGAGTCGTGTACTCATGTCCTCAAGCGGCAGAGACGTCCTCCTGGTTTTGGTTGTTCATGTATCGTTGCAGTAGTCCAAGGGAGGTTTTTCGCACGCGAGTGTGCATCCACGGCGTCCAACCCAACAGCATACCCGACGGGCCGAGTGCCATACTGGCCCAATTCCAAAAACTGAAGTGGTCATGGTGCTCAATGATTTTTCCGTCCTCGAAACGAAATACCGCTTTGATGCTATTGTGGACTGGCCGTTTCGTCTTGGAAAATGTATAATGTGCCTCCCAATGACAATAGCCATTGGTTTCGTCTGCCATGACTGAGTCATAGTGGATGGCGAGGTCCCCCTTGGCCCGCTCGATGAGCATGGCCCACATGGCCTTAACTTGCCCGGCATCCAGGTCGCCAAAGACCGGGTCCTGGAAGGTGACCTTGTCGTGATAGCATTCGTTCATGCCGTTCGCATCACCCTCCTGAAAGGCCGTGTAGAACTTTTCTATTAGATCATGGTGCAACTCCATAGCCCTTAGGTTGAAAGGTATTCATTTCGAAGATAGTCAGCAACGGCCGGAACACCAGAGCTCCCTGGTTCCTCGTAGAAATAAATGTTCTCTCCATACGCGCCTTCGGGCTTATTAGGGTCTACAATGAACTTGGGTACTTCGCTTCCCACGTAGTTGATCAGACCTGCGGCAGGGTAGACCACAAGTGATGTGCCCACCACAAGAAATATATCGGCAGAAAAAGCCTCCTGCATCGCCGCATCCATCATTGGGACCATTTCGCCAAACCAGACAATGTGCGGCCTTAGCTGACTACCTTTCTCACAGAGGTCGCCTTCGTTTAGCTCCCACCCGTCCATATCGTAAACCAACGATGGGTCGACGGTACTGCGGGATTTGAAGAGCTCACCATGCAAGTGGAGTACATTGGTCGAGCCTGCTTGCTCGTGCAGGTTGTCGACGTTCTGGGTGACGATCACCACCTCGAAATCTTTTTCTAAATCCGCCAGCGCTTTGTGGCCGTCGTTGGGCTGCGCCGTCAATGCCTGCTTCCTTCTTTGGTTGTAGAACTCTAAGACAAGGGCCCGATCGGCGGCCCAGCCCTGTGGCGAGGCGACTTCCATCACATCATGTCCCTCCCAGAGACCGCCAGCTTCGCGGAAGGTCTTCAATCCACTTTCAGCGCTGATTCCAGCACCCGTCAGCACGACAATCTTTTTCATGCCCTTGAGAGAGTTACGAATTCATGCCGTAGCTGCCTGATCTAAAAGCGAAACATTCTCCCAACCTGAGCCCACGGAATACCGATGAGCATCATTAGGAGAGATGCTCCAAAGAAAATGGCCTGGAAACGGAATTTTACCGCATTGTCCTCGGACTTCTTTGAGATGCTGCGCCCGACCTGGGCGAAAACAACAGCCAGTATCATTACTGTGAGATGTTCTACAGCCCAGAAGCGCAATTCCGGGTCACGCATGGCAGAGCCCATGTCAGACATGGCCAACTTGGTGAGGGGGCTCAGGAAGAAGTAAAGTATCAACCCCAGGAGTAGCTGCAGATGCATGAATCCCACAAACGAACCTGAGAGTGCATTGTCCAACTTGCCGTAGGAGCCACTTCCGAATAGTCCGATCAGTGATTTCACAACGAGGTACACGGCGAGTAACAAGACGATCCAACGAATCCAGGAGTGGGTGTATAGTAGAATGGAGTAAGCCATGATAAAATTTGGGTCTAATAGGGATGCGAAAATAGGCGAATCACATCACAAGATTGGTCGTCAAAGATACGATAGATCACAAATCTGCCAGCTTGCCGACGTGGTGAGCTCATTGCCCGGAGAGAATTCCTCAGAAGCATTCCTTCGGCACAAAAGGTCAATCGCTATATTTGCCGCCTTCAAACATCCTCTAGCGAGAACAATGACTGACTTTATCATCTGTGGCATTCAGCAAATGGGAATTGGCGTGGCCAACATGCCAGAAGCATGGACATGGTACCGCCGACACTTCGGCGTGGATGTGAAAGTGTTCGAGGAAAAGGCAGAAGCCCAATTGATGTTGCCTTATACGGGTGGCGAGCCACGAAGTCGGCATGCGGCGCTGGCAGTCAATATGCAAGGTGGCGGCGGCTTTGAAATCTGGCAGTACACATCCCGGACCCCTGAGGCGCCAAAGTTTGACATTTCACTGGGCGATCTCGGCCTCTACTCTGCAAAGATCAAGTGCCGGGATGCCGCAGCGGCTTATACGATGATGGAAAGCGGCGGCGTAGACGTCCTCTCCGAGCCAGACAAAGATCCACGTGGCGCAATGCATTTCTTCGTCAAGGATCCCTACGGCAATATCTTCGATATCGTCGAAAGTACCAGTTGGTTCAAAGATCAAAAGAAGCCCACGGGTGGTGTTTTCGGGGCGGTCATCGGTGTGACGGATATAGAGAAGTCGAAGGCCTTTTATGCTGATATCCTCGGATATGACCAGGTGTTGGCGGAAGAGGAGGGGACATTTGAAGACTTGCAGGCACTGCCCGGTGGTGGAGATAGTTTCAAGCGAGCTATTCTGACCCATTCATCTCCTCGGGTCGGGCGCTTCAGTAAGCTATTCGGGGCATCTGAGATAGAACTGGTCCAAGTCACAAGCAGGGAGCCCAAGAAGATCTTCGAGGGAAGGTTCTGGGGTGATCTTGGCTTTATTCATCTGTGCTTTGATATTGTGGGTATGGATGCTTTGCGCCAAAAGTGCGAGGCTGGCGGCCATCCATTTACGGTAGATAGTTTCGCCAACCTCGACGCATCTTTTGATATGGGAGAGGCCGCTGGGCACTTCTCGTACATTGAGGATCCCGATGGTACCTTGATCGAATTTGTTGAGACCCATAAGATCCCAATCATGAAGAAGATCGGGTGGTACCTGGACCTTCGCAAAAAAGATCCCCGAAAGCCCGTACCGAACTACATACTGTCGGCGATGGGCCTCAACAAAGTCAAAGACTAGGCAACTGGGGCCATAGCCAGTTCTCGACTCGTTTCCAGCTTTCTCGCTACATAGGCCACGGTCTCGTCGTGGGCGATGATCTTGTAGTGCCCCAATCCTCTTGTGTGGACGAAGTTGGCATTGGGCAAAGCCTTTATCAGGTCTGCGGATTTTTCGAATGTCACCACATCATCCTGGTCGTCGTAGATGAGGTGGATTTCCATATTGTCAAAGTGTGCTCCTTTGGTTCGTAGATCAAAGTAGTCGATAGGCTGCTGATAATACGTTTCGACCAATCCAGCCATGGCTTTGTACACTTTCTTCTTCAACCCAATTTTTCGGATGGTATCCCGGAAGAAATATCGGGTGTAGGGAGGAGTGGCGAATAGGAAGAGCTGCTTGGGCAGCAAGTCTGGTGAGATCTCGCTCAAGGTGACACCTGCTGCAAGACCACCGATTGAATAGCCTATGACAGCGTCAAAGGGACCCTCCTGCACATAGAAAGACTTGAGGACATCGCGCATCTCTGGTAGTGCCGTGTGATTTCCCTGTGACTGTCCGTGCGCTTTCCAGTCCACTCCTACCACCACATAGCCGTAGTCGACGAGCCGCTCGATAAGCATGCGGAAATCCGCAATTTTTGAATTCCAGCCATGGGACAGCAAGACCTTCGGTCCGTGGTGCCCCCATCGGTAGGTCACCAGCTCGTAGCCCTTGTACGTGGTATGTCCTATCTCGGCCCGACCTAGTAGCACTTCCTGGCTTTTTGTGTACTGGGTCTTTCCCGGTTTCGTAAAGTACTTCCAGACCACTCTCGCTACACGCTCTGGTGAAATATGTTGCATGACTCGCAATGAGGCTGTCAGCAATTCTACCTTCAGATTGGATTTCGGAGATCGTTCCGCTGGCCGACTTCGGTCCACCAGGCCGACATCGATAAAGGTTGTGTTTTTTGTTTTCATATACCGATCGGTATGTTATTGTTCAAAAAAATATTAGATGCTTATGTCGTCAATTTCTTTATGTAGTCTCTTTTGGAGGATCTTGTACGTTTGGTTGTCTCCTTCGACACGGGACATCATGATCGCGCCCTCTATCGCCGCATAAAACAATACCGCCACTTCCTCCACATGGATGTCGGGTCGGATCTGCCCTTCTTTGATGCCTCGGTGGATGATCTTCTGCAGAGACTCTCTCATGATACCGATGAAGCGTACGACCTTCGATCTCAGATGCGGATGATCATCATCTGCTTCTACAGCGGTATTCAATATGGGGCATCCACCCTGAATGGGAGGATTCATCACATAGTCCGCGTAGTAGTCCGCAATAGCTCGCAACTTCTCTGGGGCAGTTTTGGCCTTCCTGATCACCTCAGTAAGCTTTCTGGTAATCTTGTTGACGGCGTACTCAAAACCTGCTTCTGCGACTTCCTCCTTGTTGAGGAAGTGCCCATAAATGGCACCCTTGGTAATGCCCGTTGCCTTCGTAATATCAGACAATGACGTGGCCCGGTATCCTTTGGTATTGAATAGGCCCATCGCCCTGGTAATGATCAGGTCTCGTGTCTGCTCTGCATTTCTCACGCCACAAATATACCGATCGGTATATTAATTCCAAATACCTTCTGCGGTATTTATCAGTTTTTCTTACAATTTCCAGCGGCCGAGGCTTTTGGTATAGAATTTGTCAAAAGCTGATACTACTCCACACACTTATTGCTGATGCTTAGGAATACGCCTTTCTATTTCATTGTTTTTACGACGCTTTTCCTTTTTTCGTGCAAGGACGATGGCGACATCCCGGAACCCGAACTGCTTGGTTCCTGGAAATTGGTCGAAGTCTACTTTGATCCCGGTGACGGGAGCGGCACCTTTCAACCAACCGAGACTGAAAAGATCATCAGCTTTTTTGATGATGGCACCGTTACGACTTCCGCATCTTTCTGCGCGGTCGGAGGTGGCGACGTGGGGGTGACAGATGCCACCTATGATGAGGAGGAAATGACCATCAATCCGGATTGTGGATCCAGTTCACTACGCAACCTCCGTTATGAGATCTTGGAAAACCAATTGATCCTTAGCTACCCGTGTATTGAGCCCTGTCAGGAGAAGTATCGCAAAGTGCTCTTTCTTGACTGAGGCACCTATTCATATCGCAGGCTATCCACCGGATTGCGAAGGGCCTGCTTCAGGGTGATGACAGAGATAACGATCATCGCTGACAGTAAGGAAGTACAGCCCACCAGCACAAAGTTTTCCCATGAGATCATGGCGCGATAGGCGAAGTCTTGCAGCCAGCGACTCATGATCCAGTAGCCTCCCAGGCAACCTACGGCAATTGCCCCGACGATTGGTCGGGTCAGCTCAGCGTTGAAGAGGGCAAGTATCCTTCGGGCAGAAGCGCCAAGTGCCTTCCGAATGCCCATCTCTTTCTTCCTAAAGATGACGCTTTGTGCCGTGAGTCCCAGCAGCCCCATACAAGCAATCGCCATAGCCACGATCACAAACGCTGAGAAGAGTTGCTGCGTTTGCTTTTCTGACTCATAAAGGCGGTCGTACCTATCTTCCAGAAAGTCGAAGTCCATTACCTCATTGGGTTCTATGGAGGACCAGGCCCTCTCCACCGTTGACAAGAGGTCTTGCAAGTCATCTGTCTTGTATCTGATCGCGGTAGTTCGTGGTTGATAAGCGTAGTGGAAGGCTGTGGGTGTCAGTAAACTATGCAAAGACTGCATCTGGAAGTTCTTCACCACGCCGATCACGATATGTATTGCACCTGATCCATCGGTTACTTTCAGCTGAGCGCCAAGTGCTGGTTCGAGGTGAAGGTCGCGCACTGCTTTTTCATTCAAGATCACAGAGAGGGAATCGCCCTTGCCGTCAGATCGGAAGTTACGACCAGCCACTAGCTCCATGCCAAACGCCGAGATCGTCGATTCGTCCACCCACAACCGTGTGGTGCTCTTCTTGCCGGCCTGGCTGGTATCGTCAGCACGATAAAAGAAAGGTTGGCTGGTATAGATGTCCGTTGGCATGTTGCGCAGTCCGGACACCTCCTGGACATCAGGAATGGCCGACAGTGCAGCCTTCAATCTCGGATGGGACGTCTCATCGACGCCTTTGAGTAGCATGACATTGGACCTGTCGTAACCCAACTTGCGTTCCTGAACAAAAGTCATTTGTTGGTAGATCGCCAATAAGCCGAAGACCATAAAAGAGGTGATGGCGAATTGAAAGAACACAAGCGCATTTCTGAACCGAAGCCCGCCGCGCGCTCTCGGCCGAAGGCTTCTCGCCATTTTTACCAGCTGAAATTGGCTCATCAAAGTCGCTGGATAGATCCCGGCAAGCAGGGTGCCCAGGAATGTCACCAATAGCAGGTGGAACCAGGTATTATGGACATTGAAAAGAGGATCGATGACATGACTTCCGCTCAATGACTTGAAGGCAGGCATTATGAGATAAGTCAGAGCTACTGAGACACCCACAACCAACAGTGAAAGCACCAATATCTCACAGCAGAATTGAAGGTACAATTGCCTCTTGTGGGCCCCCAATGCCTTTCGCATGGCGATCTCGCGGATGCGCGTTGTAGAGCGGGCGACGACCAGGTTGACGTAGTTGCTGAAGGTCAGCAGTAAAATGAGAATGCCTATTCCTACAAATAGTTGGAGCTGCTGGATATCTCCGCGATTCGGGCCATCGTTGCGCATCATGCCGGACCGCAGGTGAATGTCCTCAAGTGGTTGCAACCCATAATGGTAGGTATTACCCTCAGCAAGAAACTCCTTCCATGATTGGCCGGAGAAAGCCTGTGCGACTTTGTCCAGGTACTTTTCGTAGATGGATTCAAACTTCTTTTCCAGCGCAGCGGGGTCCGTACCTGGCTCGAGCCTAAGGTACATACGGTAACCCGAGAGCGTCCAGTACTCCAGGAAACTGACCTTTGACGGATCACTCCATCGGTCATTGATTGTGGTGTAAATCAGGTCTGCGGTAAAGTGAGAGTTTTTTGGTAGGTCCTTAAATATCGCCGTGACCACGAACTGCCGACCGTCATTGGTCAGTAGGTTTTGACCAACACATCGATCAGTGCCAAAGTATTTATGCGCTGCAGTCTCCGACAGAATGATCGTATTCGGAGCGTCAAGGGCATGCCGTCCGTCTCCCTGTATGATGTCCATGGAAAACATCTCCACCATTGCCTGGTTCGCCAGGATGATATTTTCTTCTTTGATGAGTCGACCATCATGTTTGAATGTTAGGGGTCGGCTGCCAATCCAGGTGGCGACCGATTCGACTTCCGAAAATTCTGTGCTGAATATTTCGGTGAATGGGGCACAACCCATGGCCACTGTCGACTGATAGTCTCCATAATGAATGGTATTGTACACACGATAGACGCGTTGCTTATCAGGCCAATGCCGGTCATAGCTCCACTGCTCAACAACATAGAGCCAGATGAATAGTACTGTGGTGAGTCCGCATGCAAGACCTAGTACATTGATAAGCGTGAATCCTTTTTCTCTTTTCAGGTGCCTGAGTGCGAATAGCAGGTTAATGCGCAGGTTAGGGGGGAAGGGGAGTGAGGCCCCCAGACGCTTTAGAAGCAAGGGTCGGAGCACTGCGAAGACCTGGCGCCAGTACTTGAGTTTTGACGGAATAGACTGCCGGGGTTCACGTTCGAAATATTCATGCAGGTCGCCCAGCAGCGCTTCTACTAAGTCCGACTTGCAGAAGAAATGCACCAAGCGGTCGGCCATCCTCGGGGGGTGTTTGGGATGCTTCATGCTATTCAGTCTTAATGGATAGTTCCGGGATCTGCTGCCAGAGGTGTAGTCTGGTATCTCGACTTCTTCGCAAGACACCCTGGCCGGCGGTGGTTACGGAGACCAATCGTTTTCGACGCCCACCACGCGCCTTGGTCGGTTCCCCCAAATAGGTCTCTACGAAGCCCTTCTCTTCCAGACGTGCGATGGTTGCATGAATAGCACCAATCGTAACGTCCCTGCCGGTCTGCTCCTTGATCTCATCACAGATCGCCAGTCCATAGGCATGGTCCCGTAGTAAGGTGACTGTCAGCATCACCAGCTCCTCGAACTCACCAATATAGGTCTTGCTCATTTGTTTAATCTATTTTGTAGAATAAATATAGGGAACTATTTTCTAAAAAGTAGAAAAAATTACAAATTCCTACACTCATTGAGCTATGTGGGTTTGGTATGTTTCTTGCCCTTTGTCCTTGTAGATAGTAACCGACTACTTTTTTAACTTACTGAAAATGAACCCAAACCCCCTCATAGTCATAAGACGTCTGGGATGGACTGCTTGCCTCTGTCTCCTATTTTTTCAAAGCGTTTCTGCTCAAAATCTGGAGGTGCAGGAGTTCGTTTTTGACGGTTCCGACGTCCCTGATTTCATTACCGCAGATCCGGCCCTCAGGGGGCGCATGTCCGAGTTACTCGTGCAAGGCCTGCAATCCAAAGTGAAGTGTGGTCAGATCTCCTTCACTTCCCGCGATCAATTGACTTATCGCGCAGAACATGATTGGGATTTCACGACTGTCCTGAAAAATAAAGTGAAGCCAACGAAAGTAGGAGACACCAAATACTTTGCATCTGTTATCTGTTTCTTCCGCCTTGCCTCCATCGCCTCAGATGGCCTGGTGGAGACCATCAATCTCACCTTCAGGACCAAGGTGCTGGTGGTAGATGCAAAAGGTAAAAAGGTCTACAAGAAGTCTTCAAGTATTCCCGCAAAGATTGATCCCTACTGCGGGACTATCAGCGATTCGTGGATCAGCAAAAGGGACTTTGAGCAGCTGATGACTACGGGGTTGATCGATGCATTCCTGAGGGCAAAACCCAGGAGGGAGCGACTTGCCTTGACCTGTGGTAGGTCATTTCAGCTAAATGATCGACTGGCGAGGTTGGATTCTTTTCAGGTACGAAGACGGAAGAAGCAGCTGACCGCCCTGAGCGAAGAGGGAACGTTCTACAACCTGGAATTGGACATGGGTGGCGTGGACCCGGAGTTCTCCGAATGGTTCTTTGGTTTGGACCTTAGTAGCAAGCTCAAGCAAAAGGGAACACTCAAAGACTTAACCAACCAGCGACAATACGAACTGGTAGCATCCATCCATAGCAAAGAGAACCGAATCGATTCAACCGGTACGGTGGCGGCTTCCGATCCAGCGGTTACCTATTTCGATGGTGATCGGCCTGTCACCCAATTTCATTTGACCCGCACGGGAAGTATGCGAGGCATTTGGGAAGGGGATACGGTGGTAGTCGGCTACGACTACGACGGCCTCATCAATTATTATATCAACAATAGGTGGGTGGCACTGAGCCAGCACTTTCCTCCGAACAAACCCAAAAAAGAGAAGTTCTCAAGCGACGCCTTCTTTCACGAACGGTCCCTCAGCAGACGAGAGCGAGAAATGCTAGTTCATGCCCTTCTGTCTTTCGAGTTGGGGCAGGTGATCAATAGCGTTGCACTTGAAGATTGAATTCCGATGAAATCTAGAAATCAGCTGCTGATAATCTTCCTGGTGTTGGCTCATTTGCTATCCGCGCAAACACTGGAAGTACAAGAGTTTGTCTTCGTTGGAGGAGGAACGCCCGACTACGTTTCAGCAGATCCACTACTGAGGGACCGAATGATGGACCTTCTCACCCAGGGATTAGCCTCGGAGATCGGATTTGAGGAGGTCACTTTTCACGACCCTGCAGGTCTTACCTATCGGGACTCAGAGTACAATTGGGAAGGGGGACTGGAATCAGTGTGGAACGACGTCAGGCCCAGGAGGGACGGAGATGCTACCTATTTCGCCTCAGCAATTTCCTTCTTCAAGTTGAGTTCTGTTGTGACCGATAGAGATGCACCTTGGGATGTGGAGGCGTACCACCTCACTTTTAGGACCAAAATTCTGGTCCTCGACAGGGAATCAAAAAAGGTATTCCGAAAATCCTCTAGTATCCAGGCGAAGATCTACCCGGACTGCAAGCAACTTGGCGATACCCGGATTAGAAGGGAGGATTTTGACTTCCTGATGGCGACCGGCCTCAAGGATCTCTTCTCGAAAAAGAAACCAAAAAGAGAACGCATGGTACTTACCTGCGGTAGGTCAATGCAGTTGAAAGAGCGCTTGGCGCGACTGGATTCTTTTGAGGTCCGCAGGCAGGGAAACCGGCTAAATGCTTTGTATGCGGGAGACATTTTTTACGACCTCGAATTGACGATGGGGAGTGGGTTTATTACCTCCCAGCAATGGCACTTTGGCCTGGACATCACAGATGAAGCGAATCGCAAGGGAAGGCTTAGAGACCTAACGAACGATCGACAGTATGACCTCGTGGCCTCCATCAACGCTGATAAGAACTTCGAGAGTTCTGGTGAGTCGATAGCTGTTCGCAATCCGAGTGTGGCCTATTTTGAGAAGGACAAACCTATCGCACAATTCTTCTTGACATCCACCGGAAGCATGAAGGGGGTTTGGGAACAAGACACAGTAGTAGTCGGGTATGACTATGACGAGCTGATCAACTATTATATCAACGGGGAGTGGGTTGGACTTAGTAAACATTTGCCTGCACCCAATCCACAGAAAGAGGATTACGTGGACGTTTTCTTCCATGAGCGATCCCTTCCATCTCACCAGCGTGAAAAGCTGATCCACGCTTTGCTAGCCTTTGAAATAAGTCAGGCCATCTATTCTGCTACCGCAGGGGATTGAAATTTCAAGAATTTTTAATGTATACAAATGCGTAACTAATCTCATCGACTTGCGTATCTTCGTATTGTATACAAAAGCGATACATATATGAAGGGCACGAACATCGGTGAGTTCGAAGAGCTTGTACTACTAGTTGTCTTGGCCTTGGGAGAGGACGCCTACAGCGTCGCCCTCGCGAAGGAGATCGAGAAAGTATCGAAACGCAAGGTCGTGCACAGTGTGGTGCATGCGGCCCTTACCAGGCTGGAGAAGAAGGGTTTCGTCACATCCGTGATGGGTGAGGCCACCGAGGCCCGTGGTGGTCGCCGTAAAAGGATCTACTCCGTGACTGCCTCTGGCGTTGCCACCTTGGAGAAGATAAAAGCACAGCGTGACTACTTGTGGAGCAACGTAACGGCGACGCAGATCAAGCAAGCTTATGATATCGGATAGCAGGCGTCATCCGCCGCGCGCTTTTGATAAGCTGCTCGAGTGGTATTGTGACGAGAGATACCTGGAGGAAATTCAGGGTGCTCTCTACGAATACTACCACGAGATGCACGAGAAGGGCCAGGTACGTCGTGCAGGGTGGCTGTTTGCGATCAATGTCATGGCGCATTGCCGCCCCTATTTATGGAAGAAGTCAAAAAGTCGAAAACTCAATTTTATGCTGACCAATCATTTAAAAATTTCCTTTCGGAATCTCTGGAAATACAAACTCAATACCGCCCTCAACACCTTTGGGCTGACCTTGGGAATCACCGTATTTCTGCTGATCGCCTTATGGATCCGTCATGAGCAGAGCTATGACGCCTTCCATTCCAAGGCGGACCGCATTTATCGCATCTCCAATACGTTCAGGAGCGAAACCGAGCAGTTTAGTCAGGCTCCCTCAGGTCCAGCGCTAGGCAAAAGATTACCTGAGACATTCCCCAATATCGAGGCGGGTGTACGAGTCGGCCAGAGCAGCGCTCAGATTGAGATAGAAGGACGCACCTTCTTCGAAAACAACATTTTCATCGTCGATCCATCATTCTTTGATGTCTTCGACTTCAATGTCCTGAAGGGGAATACCTCCAATCCCTTTGACCCGTTGAATTCGGTGGTCATCACGGCAGCTACTGCCAAAAAGTATTTTGGGGATGAGGATCCAATTGGGAAGCGAATCGTCGCTGACGGAGAGGATCACATGATCGTGAGCGCCGTGGTCGAGGATGCACCCGCCAATTCCCAACTGCAGTACTCGATGCTGATTTCCATGGATTTGCTCAAGGAAATGTACGGCATGGACAACATGGATGACAATTGGGGCGGAGGGTGGTTCCATACTTACCTGCTGCTGCAACCGGGCACTGACGTTGATGGACTCACGGAAGAAATCAATGCCCATATTCTTCCCAAGCTGGAGTGGTTCACCGAGCGCAACATGTCTTATGAGTACTTTCTGCAACCTATGGCGTCTATCCACCTTCATTCAGACTTGCGCTACGACTTTTCTTCGAATGGGAGTGCCCGCAACGTATTCATTTTCACGGCTGTCGCCATCATCATTCTCTTGTTGGCCTGCATCAACTATGTCAACCTCTCCACGGCATCAGCCATCAACCGCGCCAAGGAGGTGGGCATCAAAAAAGTCATCGGTGCGCCAAGGCGGATGCTATTTTTCCAGCATCTCACCGAAACGATGATTGTTCTTTTTGGTGCGACGGCTATCGGACTGGGGTTGGTCTTTCTGTTGGTCCCATATTTTGAGGACTTCCTGGGGTATCCCCTTGCACTGCCTTCGCAGATTCAGATCATACTTCCCGCCATGGGCGTTGCTGTGGTGCTGGGCTTCCTCACAGGGGCACTGCCAGCTACGGTGATCTCAGCATATCATCCGTTGAGTGTGTTGAAGGGTGCGATGAAAAGCGGCAAAAGTGGGCGGTTGCTCAGGAGGGTATTGGTCGTGATGCAGTTCACCGCGAGTATCGCACTGATCCTCGCGATCATCACCGTTCACCAGCAGATGAAACATATCGTCAACAAGGACCTTGGTATGAAAGTAGACGAAGTCCTCCACATCAGCTTCCGCGGTGTGGAGTCTGTCAGCGAAAGGGGTGATGTGTTGATCAAGGGCCTCAAGGAACACCCGGCCATCAAGTCGGTTTCCTTTCAGAGTCGGGGGTACCCGGTAAATGGCCTTAGTAACGGTATGGTCATGGTCGAAAAAGAGGACGGGAGCAGGGTCTCTTCCAGTCTATATCATATGTGGGTGGATGAGCAGTTTGCCAGCACATTTGGCATAGAGATGGTCACCGGGAGGTTCTTTTCCAAGGAGTTTCCAGCTGATTCTACCAGGTCGGTCATCGTCAATGAGTCTGCCGTCCGGGATTTTGGATGGACGAGTGTGGAGGACGCACTGGGTAAAGAAATGGGAGATCCACCCAACGCGCGCAAGGTGATTGGTGTCGTCAGGGATTTCCACTTCGAGGGACTTCAGAAGCGCATAGAGCCTGTCCGGATATTGCCGATCCATGACCAACATCCTGGCACCCTCGCGATTCGCGCGGACTTGCAGGATCCGATGGAGGTACTCACACACGTGGAGGAAGTGTGGCAGGCAGTAGTGCCCGAAGTCGCGCTTGACATTAGGTTCATGAATGACGACATCCGTCGCCAGTACGAGACCGAGTGGATGTTTAGAAGCCTCTTCCTTTTGCTTTCGACGATATCTGTCGTTATCGCTTGCCTTGGACTCTTTGGCTTGGCTTCATCATCCGTCGCACAAAGAATCAAGGAAGTAGGTATTCGCAAAGTACTCGGGGCCTCTCAAATGAGCCTGCTGAGATTGCTCAACAAGGAGTTTCTGATCCTGGTAAGTATCTCGCTGGCAGTCGCCACTCCTGTGGCTTGGCTGGCAATGGAGCGGTGGCTGGAAAACTTCCAGTATCGCATAGGCTTTGAATGGTACTTTGTACTGATCGCCGGGTCACTCACGCTGGGACTGGCACTACTCACCGCCAGTTCGAAGGCCTGGTGGGCATCCCGGACGAACCCTTCCAACGTGCTGAGATCGGAGTAGACAGCTTTTCAGGCTTGGTATCGGATTTTGCCCGGATGGTGATTGCGATGTCCCGCAGCCATATTGAGGGAAATCTTACTTTGTAAAGAGTTAGTGATCAGTGATTTGTGATTAGTGGGTTACCGCGAGAGAATCTGATTCGCGGTACGGGAGTAGATTTTCTCTTCTCCTGGATACTATTCACTAATCACTAATCACCCGGGAGAAATAGGTTTGAGCCATAAATTTCCAACTGACTAAGGCAATCAATAACAAACTCGGTCCTAGGTATCGTCAGATATATAGTAATTTGGATTCACCCATCGGAGAGTACCCGATGGCAAACCCAAGTGATCTAATGAAAAGACTACTACTCTGCTTCACCTTTGCCCTTCCGGCTTTGCTGACCCGCGGTCAGGAACTCGTTCCATACAAGCAACTGGATTCTGTGACGCTCAATTTGGAAGTCCTTCGGCCGCCGGCTATGATCGATGGTCAGACCTATCCGGCGATTATTTTCTTTTTTGGTGGAGGTTGGAATGGCGGCAGTCGCGACCATTTTCGGAGGCAGGCGGAATACCTGTCAAAGAGAGGAATGGTCTGTTTCCTGGCAGATTACAGAACCCGCAGCAAGCATGGTACTTCTCCTTTTGAGTCACTGAAGGATGCTAAATCTGCCATGAGATTCCTGCGCGCCAATGCAGCCATGTGGCAAGTGGACAGCTCCAAAATCATCGCCGCAGGTGGATCCGCTGGTGGTCACCTGGCAGCCGCCACCGCATTGATCACAAAGTTCAACGATCCGGCCGACGATCTGACAGTGAGCCCTGTGCCCAATGCCCTCGTATTGTTCAATCCCGTCGTAGATAATGGCCCCGGAGGCTACGGCTACGAACGCATCGGAGAGGTTTTTCGTGACTTTTCACCTTTGCACAACATCATGCCGGGCGCACCACCCACACTTTTTCTTTTGGGAACGAAAGACCGCCTCATCCCCGTGGAGACCGGTGAGTATTTCAAGGTCGTCATGGAGAAGGTGGGGAGTCGCTGTGATCTTCTGCTGTATGAAGGAGCAGGGCATGGTTTTTTCAACTACGGCAGAGAGGGCGACTTCTATGATGACACGCTGCTGGCTGCAGATGATTTTCTGCAGTCGCTTGGCTATTTGCAAGCGGAACCGACTGTCAGGATTGACTAGCGTGCTGCTTGTAAAAAAGCGGGTGAAAATTCTTGGGCAGGAGTGATCGATCTGCTCGGATTATTGTTACATCATTAGCGACGGTCGCATGGGTTGGGACGATGGCATCGACCGACGCAATGCGGTCGCATTCACATTTCATTTCAAGAAGTTATAAACCTTAAGAAAAGCTAGTTATGAGTACTATTCGACTAGGTGACGAAGCACCTAATTTCACCGCCCTATCCACAGAGGGAGAGATCAATTTTCACGAATGGCTCGGCGATGGCTGGGGCGTTTTGTTCTCGCACCCTGCCGATTACACCCCTGTCTGCACCACGGAGCTGGGTACGGCCGCCAAATACAAGGGTGAGTTTGACAAACGCAACGTAAAGGTAGTTGCCTTGAGTGTCGACGGCCTCGAGTCGCACAAGGACTGGATTGGTGATATCAACGAGACGCAGCACACGACAGTCAACTTCCCCATCATAGCCGACGAGGATCGAAAGGTATCAGAACTCTATGATATGATCCACCCCAATGCGGACGACAAGTTGACCGTACGATCAGTATTTGTCATCGGGCCGGACAAGAAAGTGAAGCTGATCATCACCTATCCCGCCTCCACAGGCCGCAATTTCGATGAGCTATTGAGGGTGATTGATTCCCTGCAGCTCACGGCCTATCACAAGGTGGCGACCCCTGCAAACTGGAACCACGGTGAGGATGTGGTCATCGTACCTGCTGTGGCCGACGAGCAGATCCCGGAGTTATTTCCGAAGGGATACACACCCGTGAAGCCTTACCTGAGGATCACACCACAGCCGAATTTGAATTGATCAACTAAGTATTCGTCAGTACAAGAGCCACGGTCGATGATCGTGGCTTTTTTGTGGCGCTCAATCCATCACCACAAGCCCCCACACATGCTTCCTCGCGGCGGTCTCAGCCTTCCTCCTCGCTGGCCCCGCTGAAGCTCCGTTGGCTTCGACTTCGCCTTCCGGCCTTTGTCGGTTTTCACCTGCAGCTCTACGCTTCTTGCCGCTCAAAGTCACTCGACCATAGATGCAGGCAATATCTCAACATTGGTCCAATGAGCTGAGTTGGCTTTGAGTCCGCGTGACACGCGCGAACTAGCGATGGGACTCTGAGTAGAAAATCGGCTGCGCTGGTCTTTTGCTCCGGAGGCAAGGTCATCGGTAATTCAGACCCGATGGCAGCGGCAGCCAGCATGGCTCGGGACCGTAATAGGGGTGTACTGGTTAGTGAAGTCCGCCCTTTGCCAGGAGGTCCCGGCATAGGGCGGGGAGCGGGGCTGTGCTACAGCGAACAGCGGGACTATCAGCTGTTCAGAGGTAGGGCAGTTCTCTCCACATCCTGATCACTCATTTCTAATGCTCTGCGTAGGATCGGAGATGGCTGCTTGAAACGTCTTCAGTGACACCGTGACTAAGGCGATGCCGATGGCGGCCGCACCTCCGACGAGGAAGATGTACCAGTACTCTGTCATACGGATGCGGTAGGCGAAGTCACCCAACCAGCCTTCCATGAAGTACCATGCAACCGGTGTCGCGACCACCACGGCGATGGCGACCAGGAGCAAAAATTCTCTTGAAATAAGGCGGATGATCTGTGTCGGTGTTGCGCCCAGTACTTTTCGGATCCCGAGCTCTTTCTGCCGCTGCTGGGCACTGTACGCTGCCAACCCAAAGATGCCGAGGCAAGCCAGCAAGATCGAGATGCCGGAAAAAGCCGTGAATACCCTCGCCTGTTTTTGCTCTTGCTCGTACAGCCTCCCGATCCGGTCGTCCAGAAAGTCATAGCTCAGTGGGTATTCGGGAGACAGTTCTTTGAAGACGTCCTCTATGAAAAGGATGGTCTCCTGTATGTTGGCGGTATTCACCTTCAGTGCCAGCTTGCGATGGCGCGTGCCAGTAATGATCGCCAGGGGCTGGATTTCGTCTCGGAGGGAGGAAAAATGAAAGTTCTCCACCACACCGATGATCTTAAGGTCTTCGAACCCCCATCCAGGCATATCCACAGGTTGGTTGATGATTTGCTCGGGCGTAAGACCGAAACCCTCCACCCCTTTGCGATTGATCAATACGCGTTCGGTGGCGTCCGTAGTGATTTCTTCGGAGTAGCCCCTACCGGCTATCACTTCTATATCGAATAGGTCGAGGTAGTCCACGTCGGTGAAGACCGTACGGAGGCGCTGGTTGTCGATACCCCCTGGCACGATAAAGGTAGAAGCATCGTGAAAGCCACCGGGCTCGCCGGAGATCATTGTGGCCTTGGTGATGTCTTTGTGCGCCAGTAGTCGGTCTTTGAATGTTTCCTTTTCCTCACGAATCTGGCGGTGGTTCAGGTCCACCACTAGTACCGCTTCCTTAGTAAATCCAAGATCTTTGGTTTGGAGGTATTGATTTTGGGCCCCAATCATCAGGGTGGCGACGATCAGGAAAATGGAAATGGCAAACTGCAGTACCACAAGCCCTTTTCGCAGGCTTACGTTGCTGGCGGCTCTCTTGATACCCTTCATGGCCTGGATCGGTTGGAAGGAGCTCAGCAGCAGGGCGGGTTGCGCACCGGATATGACCAGGATGATCAGGAATAGTGATCCCAGGAAAACCCAAAGCTGCAGATCGAACCACTGCGGATCGAGGTCCAGCTCGAAGAAAATGCTCATCGAAGGCACCGCTAGCCAGCTGATGGCCATGGCTATAAGGAAGGCCACCGCCAGGATCATGGAAGACTCACCGAGAAACTGCAGCAGGAGGCGCTTCCTGTTGACCCCTAGCACCTTTCGCACCCCCACCTCTTTGGCCCGCATAAAGGACTGTGCGATGGAGAGATTGACATAGTTGAAGGAGGCGATGAAGAGAATAGCGATGGCAACAGCAATCAGTATGTAGATCGAATTCATATTGCCGTGTCTGACAAAGTCGAACTTTGTGCCGGAATTGAAATAAATCTCTGGTAGGGGCTCGATGACCAGTCCCATCTTGTTGCCAGAGGCCTCAAAAGCATCGCCCATGTACTTGACCATAAACTCATTGAGTTGAGGCCCTATCGATGCGGCCACCTCATCGGAAGGAATGCGGCCGTAAGTGAAGAGTGCATTGTTCCACCAGTTGGTCGTGAACCACTCGTAGCGCTCGAAGACCTTGATGGATAAGACCATATCGAACTCGAGATGAGAGCGGGCAGGCAGGTCGTCCAGGATGCCGGTTACGACAAAGTCGTACTGCGTGTCGACAGTAAACTCCTTCCCGATGGGATCTTCGTCACCGAAATACCTTGTAGCTATCTCTCGGCTGATGACCGCAGAATTGACCTCTTGCAGGACCTGGCTCTGGTCACCGACGGCGAGTGGGAAAGAAAAGAACTCGAAGAAGTTGGCGTCGGCAAACAGTAGATGGTCTTCAAAGAACCGTCGATCTTCATAGGTCACCAGACCTGACTCGGGCATGGCCCTGGTCACCTCGGCAATGGCATCAGGGAAGTCATTGACCAGGCCTCCTGCATACGGTCCGGAGGTGACACCGATTCTGTAATTGTCACTGTTCACCTCTGCGGTACGCAGGAACCGATAGATCTTTTCTCCCTGTGTGTGGAACTGGTCCGTGGCCAGCTCGCCACTCACATAGTGAAATAAAAATATGGTGGCGACGAGACCAAGGGTGAAGCCAAATAGGCTGATCAGTGTGGTGGCTTTGTGTCTTAGTAGGTTGCGGAAAGTGAGTAGGGGATTGAAGACAAACATGGATCCTGATATTTGAGTATTGATTGACCTGATGGTTGAGAACCTGACATAGCTCAGTGCCTCATACCAGTATTTGAGTTTTTTGAAGGGACCGGCTGGCAGCTCCCGGTAGTATTCACATAGGTTGCCTTCCAGCTCTTCCAGTAGATCGGATCGGCAAAGCGTCCGGATCATTTGCAGAGAGAGGGAAGGAGGCCCCGATGAGGATTTACCAGGCATAAGAAAACTTAAGGTCCAGGGACGGTACTTGATTCCAAAGATTGGCGCGTTGTTCGCGCATCTCGACCAGCGCAGCCTTGCCAGCTACAGTAAGTTCATAGATCCGCTTGCGTCGTCCACCGCGCTCCTGTGTAGCACCTGACATATCCGACTGGAGGAAGCCTTTCTTCTCTAGGCGCGACAAGGTCGTGTGCAGCGCCCCCATGGAAATGGAGCGATTGACCTGGCCTTTCAGTTCTTCGCGGATGCGATTGACGTAGGCGTCTTCTTTCAGGATCAGTACGACGAGCAATAGCAGCTCTTCAAATTCACCAAGGTTGGTACCCTTCATTAGTTTCTATTTTGCAGCACTTACGAAGGTAGTGAATTATTTGTTTCTATAATGTAGGAGTTTTTTGAGGTTCTAGGTTTTTGAGTTTTTAGGTTTTTGAGTGGAGTTGATAGGTGTTTGGGTTTTTCGCCGTCATGCAAAGCGCAACGCAGTGGAGCGTGGCATCTCCGACGGCGGTTGGGTTGATAGGTTGATGAGTTGGTAGGTTGGAGAAGTTGAAGTTGAGGCGGAGAAGCTACAGTAGCCATCCTCTTTATGAACAGGAGTCCGAAGAGGGTTCGAACTTTCCGGTTTTCAGGGGCGTAATCACTAAATTAGATGTAGCCGAATCAATTGCCGTTCGTCATGCTTGTTAGAACGCTAGCTTTTCTCTGTCTCCTTACGACATTTCAGTTGCGTTCCGCATCTGCCCAGACAGTGGTCACGATGACTGAGGTGTTCACGGTGGAGACGTATGATGCCGTGGAGGGCTTCGTGCTAGAGGGTTTTATTCCCCAGACCCTTCTAAACAGGCAGCGAGTGATCGATGTTCGATTTTCTGACAACCGGATCAAGAAAGTGGTTAGGGCCGGCATCGACTACTATAAGCTGGAGACAAATGACTATGTGACCGAGCCTATTAGAATAGAATTCGATATACAGTTGTACGACTATGACCTATCCGTTGCCAGGTCCCTGTCAAAAAAGCCAGAGAGTTCTGATGACGAGAATTTGCAAGCGTACCTAGTTGGAGGACCATTCCAAAGGGTGAACAACAAGAGAATATTGCGTGCTGCTGAGAAGATCGATGGAGCGACGGAGCTCGAGATGGTAGAAAACATCTTCAATTTCGTGGTCGACCGTCTGGAGTACTTCAATGAGGATTTTTTCGAGGATGTGGGCCCCGTGACCGCATTAAAGGAAGGGAGGGGAGATTGCACGGAGTATGCTGACCTGATGGTGACCTTATGTCGGGTGAAGGGTATCCCGGCGCGCGTTGTTTCAGGTATGATCGCGAAAACCGATAACAACCCGACGCACAATTGGTGTGAGGTTTATTTGAGCGAATATGGGTGGGTGCCATTTGACCCCACTTTTGCTGACGGGGGCAAGGACACTCGATTTGACAAGCTCCCGCGACACTATATCTACTATAGCAGGGAGCGCATCGATCCGAAACTTCGAGGATGGTGTGTGCGATGGACATGGGAAAGCGGTGTCTCTGGCTTTGACCTCAATTTTGAGGCCAACTGGGATATTAATAGTGCAGCCACCAGGGCCTATGGCTTTTACAACGATCAGGAATATGACAGTGCGTTAGGTTTGCTCGATGCTTTGTTGGAGATCGACAGCCATAATATCGACTTTATTACCTTCAAAGGGATGATCCTAGCTAGACTGGGATTATTCGATGAGGCCCATCAACTTTTTCAGGTTGCCATAACCACCGCCGAGCATTACTATGAAAAGATGAATACCTACTACTCATTTGCAAACTTTCTCAGCCTCAAAGGTGACTACGCGGCCGCGTCCAAATACCTTTTCCATGCTTTTGATTTTGGGTTTGACAACATAGAACATCTCAAGATTGACGAAGACCTGGAAGGCTTCAGAAACTCGGAATTGTATGAAAGCTTTTTGGCCGGGCTTGCCAAAAGATAATTACGCTGCTCGGTATGGTACACAGGGACAGGGCGAACTCTAATGCTGTTCGACTTGCGCGCTGTTCGACATGTTCTGAAAGGGCATGTCGCACGCTGAATAAATGTGGATTTGTAATCCACTTCATCATAGCGGGTTAAGTTTCAATGGACCCTCACGAATACTACAGAAAGCGCCAGTAGCGTTCGGTTAGTACGACATGCTGCGTTGCCGATGAAGAAAAGAACCATTCTCTTCACTTTATTAGCCATTACCATCGCGGGCTTGCTGCTTCCTCAACGTTTTTCGATGCCAGTCCATGATGCAAAGAGAGGTGACTATAATCAGGCATCTTTTTGGTACTATCCCTGGGGGAGATCGGGTACTCACAAGGGCGTCGACATCTTTGCCGAAATGGGAACAGAGGTAAGGTCATCGACCAGTGGGATTGTCCTCTTCGCGGGAGAGATCGAGATGGGAGGGAATACTGTGATCGTCTTGGGCCCGAAATGGCGCTTGCACTATTACGCACATCTGCAAGAAATAGTGACAACCATCGGCTGGGTCAGTCGAAACGAAAAGATCGGCACTGTAGGAGATAGTGGGAATGCCAAAGGCAAGCCACCACATTTGCATTATTCCATCGTTACCTTGGTGCCTTATTTGTGGAGAATAGACTCCGCCCCACAGGGTTGGAAGAAGATGCTTTTTATCAATCCGATCGAGTACTTGAACGATGCGACCAGTTGATCCGTACATTGGCAACGGGTCACTCTTTCACACGTAATGGAATAATACATTGTTCAAAACCCCGAACCCCTTTGATTGAGTTTAGTTCAACGATGATCAGAACCACTTTACTTCTTGTCGGGAGCCTACTATTTCAAACGGCTCTGGGCCAGGGAGCCAGTCAAGCCCCACTCCTCCAAGGTCTAAAAATCGCGTTCGTCTCCTACAGAACAGGCACCGCCGAAGTCTATCTCATGAAGTCCGATGGTAGTGACGTCGAGCAGATCACTGATTCCCCAGAGAACAACAGTTTCCCTTACCAGATAGACCAGCGAACCATCGGTTTCACACGCATGGACTCGCTGAGAAACTCGACATCATTCCAGATTGACATTTTCACGAAAGAGGAAAGGCCACTGGACACGGAGCCAATTCGCCAATGTGCCAAGTGGGAAGTGCCGGGGCCCGACAGTACCTATTATGCCTTCATCCGCTCCACCGATTATCGCGACCGGGAGCTTTTCACCTTCAACACTGTCACCGGAAGGGAGAAGCAGATCACGAGCCGCGAGGAAGCAGACTTTAAGGCGTATTCGATCAATCACAGCTGGTCACCCGATGGTAAGAGATTGGCCTTCATGAGTGGGCCCAACTGGTTCAACCAGTTCATTCGAATGTATGATGTCGACGGCGACTCTGTGTATGCCGTCACCGACAGGGGATACATGAATTCGGGCTTGAAGTGGCTACGCGACGGTGAGACCCTTATTGCCAATCTGAAGGTCAGGGATGAGAATCTCTATGAGATCTATCGCGTCGATATCAACTCCGGTACGCTCAAGGCACTGACCACTGGGATCAATCTCCACCCCGACGTTTCTCCTGATGGAGAGTGGATCGTATTCGAGAGCCAGCGCCACGGCAATGACGGTGAAGTATACGTCATGCGCAAAGACGGCTCGGAGCAGGTGCGGCTCACGCGCGGTCAAAGCTACAGCGGCAGGGCAGTTTGGTTCAGGGAGTAGCGGCCTTGTTCGGGTGTTAATCCTCCATGAACTCAACCTTCGGGTCCAAATTCTCCAGCCGCAATAGATACGACGTGTCTCCCAGCACCTCGTCGATGAGTCCGTATTCCTTTGCCTCAAGGGCATTGAGGTAGCGGTCTCTGATGAAGAACTCCTCGATCTCCTGCCAGGTGTGTCCGGAGTTTTTGCCAATGATGTGAAACAGCTGTGTCTGTAGCCTCTCCTGTTCTCGCGTGGCGATTCTTACATCCTCGGTGTAGCCTCTTGCCCCGCCCCCGGATGGATGCATATGAATGGTGGCTTGCGGAAGTGCAAACCGCTTGCCCGTTGCGCCACAGGTCAGGAGGGCCGTGGCCATGCTGCCTGTGAACCCCAAGGCGACTGTAGATACAGGCGCAGAGATCATCTGCATGGCATTGTAGATCGCCAGACCAGCGTACACAACACCTCCCGGTGATTGGATGTACATGTCTATCTGGCGTTTGGGGTCCTGACTGTTGAGATAGAGGAGTTGGGCAACGATCACGTTGGCCATTTGGTCTTCGATCTGTGAGCCCAGAAAGATGATCCGCTCCTTCAACAGGAGGCTATAGATATCAAAGGCCCTTTCTCCACGGCTGCTCTGATCGATCACCATGGGAACAAGACTGGATTGTGTCATGTCTATTGTTTTTGGAAAATGCGGTGAATGACTCGCTGAAATAGATTGGGCCGGGTCCGATCAAAGAGGCGGCTGTCCACTGCTTGGATCTCACTCCTGAGTTGCTCCCTCCCGTAGGCCTGGACAGCATGTACCACCTGCCTTTGGTGGCCAATCTTTTCCGCTAAAGAAGGATTGATGAGCGCTTCGGACTGGAGGAGCAGTCGGTCTGCTGGCTTCCCGGTAGTGAGCAGGAGCTCTTCGATGCGTTGGGTTTCAGTCAGTGAAGTCCGCATACGTCAGTGATTTTTCTTTGACTTCTTTCCTCATCTTCTCGAGGCACTTGTATTTCTGTACAGTTGCCGATCGTTCGGACCGATAGCCAAATCGCGTTGCGAGATCTGTCATGGATAGGCGTTCGTAGTAAAAGGACTGCAGCAGGTCCAGGCATTTCTCGCCTGCCGCTCGCAGAAAGTGTAGGATCCTCTCAGTGGATAATTCTTCATGTCTTTCTTCAACAGCGTCCACCTCCTCCAATGGGTCGTGGATCGCTTGGCGGTGTGTCGCGCGTCGATAAAGGTTTTTACAAATACCGAAAAGATAACCTCCGTGATTGTCTACTGCTATGGCGCCATGCTTTTCGTAGTACGTGATGATCGCCTCCTGGAATACCTCCCTGGCCGTCTCCTCATTCCCGTTATTGCGGGCCACGAAACGAGCAAAGACGGGGAACACCTGCAGGTACAGCTGTTCGATCCATTGTTCCCTGGAGCGGTCGTTGGTAGTCATTGAATTGAATGTACTCATTTTCAAGGGGCTTTACTTGGTAGTGCCATTTGGTAGGGAGATATCACCAGCCCACGTCAAATTACTTTTCAAAACTCCAATACCAGCTGAGGCATTTCGGCGTCATCCAAAAAGTTGGAGATACCTACGCCAAGCAGTCTGATTCCCTCTGGGCGCAAAATCGCAGCGGTAATGAGCTCGTCGATAGCCTCGGTCACCTGCTGTTTCTCTACGATACCCGCCTCGATGGTTTTACTGCGAGTGATCTGCTGAAAGTCGCCATACTTGACCTTGACGGTGAGGGTTTTTCCGATCTTTTGTTTTTCGTATCGGCGAAAAAGCTCTTCCGTGAGCTTATCCAGTTTTTGAAGGACGTCTTCGCGATGCATCAGGTTAGAATCGAATGTGTTCTCCACGCTCACAGACTTACGTTCACGATGGGGTTTGACCTCTCTGTGATCGATGCCCCGCACGATGTCGTGATAGTAGGCGCCAGCCTTCCCAAACCGCCGTGTCAGTTCTGGGAGGTCAAACTTGCGGAGATCTCTACCGAAAAATATCCCGGCCTTTTTCATCTTTTCGGCAGTGACCCGGCCAATGCCGAAAAACTTATGAATAGGCAGATTGGCGGTGAACGCATCAGCGTTTTCTGGCAGGATGACGAAAAGGCCATTGGGCTTATTGACATCTGAAGCTGTCTTGGCCAGGAACTTATTGAAAGACACACCTGCGGAGGCAGTCAGCTGGGTGGTGTCATAGATGCGCTTGCGGATTTCATTGGCGATCAGTGTAGCAGAGGGCTTCCCTTTCTTGCTATGCGTGACATCCAGGTAGGCTTCATCCAGCGATAGGGGCTCCACGAGATCGGTGTACTCGTAGAAGATGGAGCGTATCTGGTGACTCACATCTCTGTACTGCGAGAATCGAGGTTTCACGAAGATCAGGTCTGGGCAGTTTCGTGCCGCGATGGCGGAGGGCATGGCGGACTTCACACCAAACTTGCGTGCCTCGTAGCTGGCTGCGGCCACCACACCTCTGTCGCTAGACCCCCCGACGGCCACAGGTTTCCCCTGCAATTCGGGATTGTCCCGTTGCTCGACGGAGGCGTAAAACGCATCCATATCTACGTGGATGATCTTTCTGGCGTCAGACCCTGAAACCATACCTTATTGGGTTCCTGAGTCAGTAAACGCGCCTCATGAGTGTGTGGTTCTCATGCATGCCTGGCCTCAACTTCCTGGAGGTGGCTGCGCAGGAGATGCCAGATGTTCTCCACGTGATGAAACTCCAGGTGCGTCTGACCGAGCACAAGCCTGATTGCATAGCTCCCATGCACACGTGTATGGGAGAGAAAAGCCTTCCCAGAGGCGTTGATGTGTTGCAGTAGTTGCTCACTCACATGGTCAGAGGACTCGCCCGCGTCACCCTTTACATGAAAAACCAGCACATTGAGCTTTCTGGGTATGAGCATCTCAAAATCCGCTGACTGCTTGATTTCCTGCTCGATCCAGCCAGCCCACTTGATGTGTTGGCGGAGTTTTGAGCGTAAGCCATCTGCTCCGTAGTAGCGCAGCACAAACCACAGTTTCAAGGCCCTAAACCTTCGACCCAACTGAATACCCCAGTCGCGATAGTCATTCACCTGGCCCCGCGTTTTAGTTTTCAGGTACTCGGGCAGGATCTCAAAGGTCTGGATGAGGGCGTCTTTGTCTTTGACGAAGTAGGCAGCGCAATCGAAGTTGGTGAAAAGCCATTTGTGCGGATTGAAAACAAAGCTATCGGCCATTTCCAGCCCTGTCATTAGTGACCGGTGTTCTTCAAGGACCAGTGCACTGCCGGCGTATGCCGCATCGACATGAAACCACAAACCAAATTCCTGACATATACTCCCAAGGTCTGCGAGGGGGTCGAAGCCCATGGCACCGGTGGTCCCCGAGGCACCTACCACGGCGCAAGGTAGATGGCCCTGCTCCATATCTGATTGGATGGCCTTGCGAAGGTCTCTGGCGAGCATACCATGTTGCTCATCCACCGGTATCTTCACGAGATTGTTACTGCCAAAGCCGGCGATCTTCACCGCCTTTTCGATAGAGCTATGCGTCTCCGACGAACAATAGATGCGAAGCTGTCTGTTGCCAAACCCCTCCTTGTTGATCGTGAACTTGCTGGTCTGCTCGCGGGCAGTTAGCAAGGCGACGAGGGTTGCCGTGCTGGCTGTGTCCTGGATGACACCATGCCATTCCTTTGGCAAGGCCATGAGTTCTTTGAGCCAATCCATCATCCGTTCCTCGAGCTCCGCTGCCGCCGGTGATGTTTCCCATACCATGCATTGCGCGCTGATGCCCGCTGTGATGATTTCTGCCATGAAAGAGGGTATGCTGCTGTTGCCGGGAAAGTAGGCATGGAAGTGCGGGTGCTGCCAATGGGTGATACCCGGGAGTATGATGTTGTCAAGATCCGACATCGTGTCGCCGAGGGATTCTGGAGAGGTGGGAGGGGAGGTGGGTAGTTGTCCCGAGATTTGTCCCGGGGTTGCCTGGGACTTGACCGGTAGGTCCTCTAAGCGCTCAAAATAGTCCGCTACCCAGTCTACGGCCTGGTGGCCAAGTCGTCGTAATTCTTCTGTATCCATGAAATATTTGAGGTTGTCACGGGTGCCAGTAAACCTGAAAGCACACCTTTCACGTAAATATTCATGAATAATCGCAAAAACTTGTAACCGTAGGGGCACAAGTCAGATATAAGTAGTAGGAAGAAAGGCCGGAATGCACCGGCCTAATCAATGTGTGTTTACGAAGAGATAAATACTATTTATCAAGGTCAAACTAAGGGTTTCGCGTCCTGAGGGAATTGTAAAAAAGGACTTGTAACCCTTAGGTGGTAAAAAAGCCCAGACGTGGGCAGTGAACCTATTGATTACATTTAACCGCAACTCATGGTAGTAGGGACGATTATTCTTTCCATTGGCATTTTCAATGGCATAATGCTGTCTGTCATCCTATGGATGAATAAGAAACAACGGTTCTTGGCTGTTGGTATACTTGTCTATTCTCTTTTACTTCTTAAATATTTGGGCTATTGGGTAGGGTTTCTCCCTGAGCATCAGATCCTTGCAGAACAGCTGCGGTCCACGGAGCTATTGATGGGCCCTTTGATCCTGGGAGGCGTTCTGCGAATGCAGGGCCTGCGTTTGACCAGGGAATGGCTTCATTACGTACCGTTTCTCATTCTCGTTTTGATACTCGGGGTCTACACTACGGCGCAGATTGGCGCTTACGGGAGCGTAAGTCCATTCTTTCCTGATAGGACCATGCAAATCAAACTTGCCCACGAGTTGGTCTATTTGGCTTATGTAATGATCACTTTGAAGAAATGGAGCAGACCACTTATTCTGTTGGTGAGCTTCTTCGCCCTGCAGTGGACCATCAGTGTCTTCTACGCCATCTTCCGGTTTGACCAGTCGCTTGAGGTCGTCAACATCATCCTCTTTGCGGGTATGTCGTTTGCCATCAATTACCTGGCATTTATTGCGCTGCGAAGCACAAGCCTGTTTACCAAAGAGCAAAAGGAGGAAGCACCTGCCGACATCAAGCCAACGGCTAGTGCTGGCAGAGTGCAAAGCGAGGAGCCGGTACGAATAGACATTGACCTACAGCCAATCTTTGATGACATCGCACAGGTCTTGGAAAATCAGCGCCTGTACCTCAATCACAACCTGAAGATTTCAGGGGTTTCTGAAAAGTTGAAGATCCAGGAGAAGCTTATCTCCAAAGCTGTGAATGAGCACGCAGGTGAAAATTTTAATGCCTACATCAACAGGTTTCGGGTGGACCACGCGGCGAGTCTGATCGTCAGTGATACGCACAGTCATTTCACGATTGATGCGATAGCCGAGGAATCCGGCTTCGCTAACAAGGTATCCTTCTATAAGGCGTTTAAGCGCGTGAAGGGCGTTTCCCCATCGGAGTTCCGAAGAGAAAACAGCGACGCAGTAGAATAACACCTTTCTTTCGGAATACCCCACCCTTCTTTTTTACAATTTGTAAACAATCGCTTCATTTCTGTAAATATTCCTGATTCTTAACAGCGTAATCGGAATAGTTAACATTCCCCGCGAAAAAAGAATAAGTGTCCGGGGGGGCTTAGTCGTATTGTACAAAAAGGTCAAAAACTAACAATATGAATGCTATCCAACTCACACCTCCGCAGGAAATGGAATCTGTGCACGGCATCTGGCGAGTGGAGCTAGATGGAAGAAAAGCCCGCTACGGATACTATTACCTACCTGACAACTATTCAGAGATCATTATCGTGCTGAAGGGTGCCTTTCAGCGATATGTCATAGGGACCAGGCAGAAGGCACTCATGGAAGAGGGTAAGTGCTATCTCGCGCCTGCGAGAAGTAAGGGCACGATCTTCTATGCCAATGAGGACACTACATTCCTGGTAATGAAGCTCCACCCCAACCTTCACAACGCCATCATCCACAACAAAGACTTCGAGTCTCGCAATGATGTGAAGGAGATCCATCTGGGCGATTATATGGATCGCAGGTGGGACATGGCTGTCACTTCCCAAAATGAAATGTTCCTTCTGGAGCGATTGTATGAGTACCTCGAGGAGAGGTATCAGTTCTCACGCAGCGGCGATCCTGTGATCGCGGAGTGCATTGACATCATTAGGGAGCGCCATGGCAATGTGAAGGTGAAGGATCTCAACCAAATGGTGGGCGTATGCAAGTCAACCTTGGAGGAGAAATTCAACAAAGAACTTGGTCTCAGCCCCAAGGAATTTTGTAAGATCGAAAAGATCAATTTCTTCCTATCCAACTACCAGATCTACCAGGACGAGATGACGCTGACACAGCTCACGTTTAAGAGCGGTTATTATGACCAGAGTCACTTGATCAAAGAGTTCCGCTATTTCGTGGATCTGAGCCCTCGTAAGTACCTCAAACAAGTGAATAAGCTGGATCTGCGGAGTACAACCGTACCCGCGATTGCTCTTGCAGGGTAAAGAGCGGTAGAGGAAGGGCCATTCAATAGATCATGAATGGCCTTTGTTGCTTTATTATATCAGAGCTCGAACAAGAACCCGTACCCAACATTGAAAGTGATGTTGTACTGACTGGTCTGGACATTCGCCATTTCCTCTTGAACATAATCCTGGCTGAAATCAAACGAGTCTAGGAAATAGGTCAAACCGGTTTGGAAATACTGATTCTCCTTGGCCATGAATTTGAAATCGAAGGAGAATGCCAGTGAACTTCTGTCAACGAAGATGTCGTTGTAGGCCAGTTCGCTGTCAAAGATGATGGAATTTTCTATGAAAGTGTCCTTGTTGGAGAAGCGCCAAAAGAGGTATTCCACTCTGGGAGTCACGTAAATAGTCTTGCCTATTTTTTGGTTGTATTCGACATAGAACCCCACATAGTTCTTATTGTTGGGCCAGTCCTGAGCGTCTTCAGTCAGTACACGGCCGCGGTCATTATTACCACTGAGACTGTTGATGACTACACTTTCAACATTGGAATCTTTCAAAGTGCCCAGGTAGGCATGTCCCCCAACACCAAAATTTTTGAAGTTGTAGCCCAGGCGGAGAGAGAAGTACGAATAGAACAAGTCACTGCGAAACGACCTGAAGGAGGCCGTACTGTTCTCATTTCCTGGTGCCTGACTTACGACATCGTACATGACCTCCGCAGCACCAGGGCCGATCCCGAGATTTGCTGAGAAATTGATGCCGTTGTCGAAATGCTGCGAGCTAGCGGCGAAGCAGATGAGCATAGTGATGCTGGTGATTATTTGTCTCATTATTTAGAAATTTGATTGTTGTGGTGTTGATGCCTTTGCGCTTCTTGTTCTCGCCCTAGATCTTGGCTACGTAATCTTGGGCAGATTCAATGGTTTTTAGCTTGACCTTTTTGCTCTTCTCGTAGCCAATGCCAAGCTCCTGCAGGGCCTGCACATTCTTTCGGTGATTATTGTAGAGACGGGCTACGCCTTGATCGTTGGCGATATACACTTCTTCCTTGTGGATCAGCTCGAAGTCCCTGGATCCAACACCCACACCCTCTACATACGTCGGGTCTTTCTTGTAGCAATAGTAGCGCTTGTAGATGGTGGCCTGGTCATATTGGGCCAGTATCTCCATGAATCCCTCCACATAGAGCGTTGGAAATTTGTTTTCGATGGCCACGTACTCCTTGCCTGCGGAGGTTCGAATGGACTCAAGGGTGTAGGAGGGGAGCCTAAGGTGTCGGCCGCCCTTTTTGATCTCCACCTCGTTGTCATGGGTATTGAGTAGGATTTCCAGGTTCTCAACCAACTGGCCGTCTTTGGTGAGCACCTCCCCACTCACCCATTCTTCGTTAAGGTAGGGCGTGCCTTTCACTCCAGGGAGTGGCGGTCGCTTACCAATCATGGTGGAATTGGACAAATTGAAAAACTCCATCTTTTCTACACTTGTGTCAACTTGCGCTGTCAATTGGGAGACCCCCGTTGTGACAAAAGCGAGCGTGATGATTCCTGTAAATAGTATATTTTGCTTCATTTCCTCGTTAGTTTTTTGAGTTGGGCATAAGGTTGCCCGATCCCTTTTTTTGGTTCAGGTGCTGCTCGGTGGGCATGAATTTTCCACGTTCAATGAAAAGAGAAATTCGCCCAAATAATTGTAAAAGAAGTCCGCCTATTTCTCACGAAACAACTAATGGATACACTCCCACTAGTTGTTGTGCTGCATCCTCTTCTGGATGGTACGGACTATCACGGCTAATTGAAAAGATACTTCTGGCTCCATACTTCTCCCGTCCGACTGGTCACCATTAGCACATAAACGCCACTTTTCAGACTTGATGTGCTGACATACGTGCGACGTACTTGCTCCTGGACGCCCGGATGGACTTCGATCTGTGGTCTGCCCAAGAGATCAATGAGTTGGATGGACTGCAGTCCATGGGCGGACTCAATTTCCAATGTGCGATCATAATAGCTGACATTGAGTTGGGTTTCCGGACGGGGTGTCTCCAGAATTACCGGACAGTCATCCGCCTCAAGGCGACCTTCGTTGGTAAGCTCGCCCAATCCTGGGTGGTCCATGGGCAATTTCTCTACACGGAAGTTGAAACCTGGCGCGGATTCAGTGTCATTCCAACAAAAGATGGAACCGTCACCCCCGACAGGTACTCGATATTCCCAGACACGCTCTTGCTGAGTGTTGAGCTCGAAAACGTCCCCCTGTACGCCGGAGCAAACCAAAATATTGCCATTGGGAAGCACCTGGGCGCTGGATACAAAGGCGGAATACAGATCAGTAGGGGTCTCGGCAGTGTAGGTCCATTCCGCCTGCTCAGGCCCGTAGGCTTCGTTAGTTGCCATGTCATAGTTGAACCCCCCATTCCAGGGCATAGAAATGATATCTACGGAAGAAATGAACCCCTCAGGTCGCGTCCTGCCATTGTTGAAGACGATGATCTTCCATTCATCCCCTTGTTTGAGCCATTTTGGGCTGTGCTGGTAATACAATCTACGGTCTTCGATAGTACCCTGCCCATAAGCCATGGGATTGCCCCAGCGATATAGGAGATCACCACCACGACCGGCACTTCCGCCTTCGCTGGAAGCCGCTTCTTCCGTCGTCGTACTATGGTCAATAACCCAGACTTCATCAAACTCTGGTATGCTGAGCATGATTTGATCCAATTCGGCATTATAGGCCATGGCATTGGCATGCAGCCAGTCAGGTACAGTGTCATTATCGTAGTTGATGTCGATCAGTTCTGCATGGACGGCGGGGTCGCCGAAGTTCGATTTCGATTCTTCGAAATCCTGCACAAGATGGTCCCAAACGTACCATTCCCACACCACCTCGACCTCGTTCGTGCCTACGGGCCGGAGTTCGACTACCTTTTCGGACCAGATGCCTTCATCTCCGAGTGTGGAAGGGTCCCGTCCTGCTTCGATGGCTTCCTCTACCGTACGTGCCTCCCAAACAAGCGCGAGGATGTTGCCATTGGGTAGGTACTGGTAGTCATGATGAAACTTCTCTTCGGCATTCGACAAGGTATACTCCCAGCTAACTGTGCCGTCCCATTCTACCAACTGTAGCAGACCTCCGCGGCCACCTCCGAATGGGTAATCGTCATTGACACGGCCTGATCTCAGCAGTTGGCCGTTCTCCAGCAGATAGACGGCTATTCCCGGATTATTGGTGCCCGGCCACTTGTGTACCAGTTCCCCCTGGTTATTGATGAGATAGGTGTCTGTGGAGCCATTCGGATGAAACAACGTCACACCTTCATACGCTTCGCTTGTGAGGTTTAGCGTACCAAACTGGCAATAGGCGGCTAGATGAATCACGATTGCCAGTGCTGTTGTCAGAAATCTCTTCATAAACTTAGATGTCAATGGTTGTAAAAAAAGGTGCCTCGTAACAAGGCACCTTCTTAAAAATCAATAGATGTTGTCCTTACATCGTGATTGCCCAGTCGGCGCCGTCGGCCCTGGTCAATTCTACGGTGTGAGTACCTGGTCCACAACCAGCAGCATACGAGATGGTCAGGACAGGTCCTTGTACATCGACCACTTCGATCGTCCAGGGACAGCCATAGCCATCAGCTGTGCTGAATGTCACGCGCTGACAAGTATCAAACATTCTCAAGGCTGAACCTGACTCCTGCTCGCAGCAGCCATAGACCGACTGGTACAAACCATATGTCCACGATCCCATGGTATACACACCATTGGCAGCAGTCTCGGTAATCTCAATCGTACCTGTATTGCCGGTAGCACCCCAGTCTGAAGCGATGATCTCGTAGTTCGCCGTTCCATTTAGGTCTGAGCTACAACCGACGTTCCACGCAAAGCCACATCCACCAAATGAAGGCTGAGCAGGCTCGTTGCACAAGTCAGAGTTGAGCGCGACTGTCAGCTCCGTCCCATCGTTCAGGTTGAGCGGGAAGGTCAGCTGAAAGAAGTCACCTACTTCGAGAGAGTCGACGCTGGTGAACTTGGGGTCCAACTGAGCCAGCGTTTCCACAATCTCGGGAGCAGTAACGATGATTTCAGAAGGCAATGACGACACTGGAATGGTCATCATGTCTATCTGAGGATAAGTGAGATCTACGAACTCACCCCTGAACTCATCGAATTGACCTTCAAACTCCGTGAACTCCAATCGAAGCGTAACTTCCTGCACGTCTGTGACCTCGAAGTCATCGTAGTCCAGAGAGAAGGAAATTTGCTCATCGTTCAAGTCATTGATGGCGTTGAAAAACAGATCAGCAGGGTCCGAAGGAGGCACCACAGTGGTGTACGCCCCAATGAACTGATTCAAATCTGGCTGTGGCGAAGGATTAGCATCTTCGTTTTCACAACCGGCGACTACCATCATTGTGATGATCATAATCGCGATAGTATATAATTTGAAATTCTTCATTTCTTTTCTTGTTGTTAGAAAATTTTAGTTTGGATCCCAGAAAACAGCATCTGTCACCAGTACCTCTGGTGCGTTAGGGTTAGATGTAGCTTCCGTCTGCCCGATTGGGAAGCGAATTGGGTAGGGCGCGAGAGGAACTAGCGACGCAGGCATGTCCAAAGGCATACCCGTACGACGGAAGTCATTGTAGCTCTCGTATCCGTTACCGAACTGTGAGAAGAATTTCTCTTCGATGATCACATTGAGGCGCTGATTGTCCGTAGAAGCGGCAGCGTAGTCAGCGAGACGTGCGTTCACGTAAGCTGAGTCAGCAGATGAGAACGTTCCATTGAAGGAGGGGCTATTGGGGTCACCACTTGCGGCGCTCCAGCCATAAACCCAACTCATGGATTCGTAGATCGCTTCTTCCAACAACCCTGCAGCATCACCTGTGGTGCCCAGCGTCAAAGCAGACTCTGCAAGCATGAAGGCGCGCATCGCACTGGTAACCCAAGGCGCTACACCAGCACCATTGGCACCGCGACCAAGTGTCTGCTCAGTCTGACGACCGTCGTCGTAGCTACCTCCTACAGGATACACACCCCATGTACTACGGATGGAGTTGTCACCAGGAATACCGGAAGGATCACCCATATCACGGCCGATGTAGCCATCATTGGCAGGATCAGCAGAAAGGAGATTCCAGTACTCACAATCCGTTCTTGTGTTACAAGGCGTAAGTTCAAACGTCAGGTCGCCAAGAGATCCCTGCTTGTAGACGTAGTAGTTACGGCGTGGATCGTCTTTTGAGAGCAGCTTATACATGAAGTAGTTGTTCATGTACTTTGTCTTAGCACCTGCTCCTTTGAACTCCTGCTGATAGATCGGGTGCTGGTTGTTCGGGTTGGTACCCGAAGCAAAGCTAAACACGAAGTTGTCACTATTGCTGTCGATGAGATCATCTTCAGCGATGAGCGCATTGATGGCACTAGTAGCACCAGCAGGATCCACAAGCCTTTGCGTCACCCAGAGCTTCAACAACAACGTGTTGGCAGCCTTCTGCCAGTCACCGAAGTTACCGCCGTAGACGAGATCAGTCGCTACCGCAGGCAGTCCCTGAGTGATAGCCGAATCAAGATCCGCCTTGGCGTCGTCCAGCATCTCTATCAGACTAGGGTAGATAGACTCACCATTATCAAACACAGGATTGGGGTTCGTCTCACCTTGAAGAGCCTCAGTGAAAGGCACATCTCCAAAGACGTCAACCATATAGGCAAACAAGTGCGCCTTGTGAACCTTGGCAATCCCTACATGACCCCACTGCCCGGCCGCAGTCCCATCATCAATGATGGCCTGCAACTCTTTGAGTGATGCAGCATACAAGCCATTCCAGTCATTGTCGATCTGTGAACCGTCAATGCTGTGCTGGCTAGGAGCCAATCGATAGTAGTGATTGACAAAGATAGAAGCGTGCTCCTCGATATCCCTTGTCGTCCAGAAAGCCGCAGCAGCCTGAGCGCCAGGGAGTAGATTGTCGATAGAAGCCTCTGTGGGGTTATTCGGGTTTTCGTTGATGTCTAGCAACGTATCCTGACAGGAAAAGCTAGCCATCGCCAAAACTGCCACCCACAAGTAATTCCTATTAAATAAGTTTTTCATAATTATATCTTCGAAACAATTAGTCTTGTGATCTCTAGAATGTCAGTCTCAGGTTTACTCCGTATCTGCGAGTAGTAGGTATGATACCGAAGTCCACACCCTGAGCATTACCCGACTGGAATGGGCTTAAGCCGTTGACATTTCCAGCTCCCAATGAGTTAGTATCAGGATCGAAGTTCAGGTCATCTGGGAAGTTCACTGCACTGAACCACAGGTTACGACCTGTCAGTGAAATGTTCACCGAACCAAATGGTGTCTTGTCGATGATGCTCGTAGGCAGATCATAACCCAGAGTCACTTCTCGGAGTCTGATTGTCGTAGCATCGAATACAGAGAACTCATCTGCACCAGCAGATCCAAATGTGTTGATGAAGTACCAGTCATTAACCGTCAACATTGTACCATTAGGAATCGTGTTGCCAGCGTCGTCCAATACTGCCTGCTGAGTCACAGGATCACCTACTACGCCAGGGATGTACACAAGGACTCTTCGACCATCTGGGTGATCAGGAATGGTTCCCTCTGTCAAACCACGCCCGTAGACCTGGTTGTACGTTCCTGAGAACATATCGCCACCGTGACGGTACTCGAGCAATGCAGTGAGGCTCAGCCCTTTCCATCTCCACGTAGAAGTCACGTTCAGCATGAAATCAGGATTGGGATCACCTATCAACTGAAGGTCCGTAGGGATGATCAACTTACCAGTAGAAGGGTCTACGAGCAATTGTCCATCGTCAGAACGAGCTGCCTTTGAACCTTTGATCTGACCGTAAGGCTCGCCTACAATGTGGCTAACCTGCACACTGTTACCAAAACCATTCACAAATACTTCATCCAAACCGTCAGTCAGTTCGTTGACGACATTTCGGTTGCGAGTGAATGTTGTGAACAAGTTCCAGGAGAAGCCATTGGACAACTGCACAGGAGTGAAATCCAATGCTGCCTCGATACCTTCGTTGGTCACCTCACCAATGTTTACCACTCGGGATGTAAATCCTGAGGAAGCAGGTACGGTGATCGGTACGATCTGGTCTGTAGACTTACGATTGTAGTAAGAGATGTCGAGCCCGATTCTGTTGTTCCAGAACTTCAACTCAGCACCTACTTCTATCTCTGTAGTGAACTCAGGAGTCAGGTTCTCATTACCCAACTGAGCACCGATAGACTGTACGTTGACGGGCGTTCCCGCACCTTGAGGAGTCCAAGGGTAGCCGATTGCGGCGATGTTGTTACCAGGGCCCGTAGGGTTGGTGAAGAAGTTGACAGATTGCGTCAGATATGCATCGGTGTCGTTACCTACACGAGCGTAAGAGGTACGCAGCTTTCCGAAGTTGAGGATGTCATTGCTGAGTCCCAATGCTTCAGTGAAAGCCCATGCCACACTCGCACCACCATAGAAGTAGCTTCTCTCATCTTGAGGAAGAGTTGACGTCCAGTCATTTCGTCCGGTGATGTTGACGAACAACCACTCACGGAAGTCAAACGTTAAGTCAGCATACAGTGCCTGATAGCCACGCTCTGTCAGACCGCCTCCGAAAGGCACAACTGAAGAAGTGTTGTCCAGGTCATGGATGCCAGGGATGATGATGTTCGTTCCCGCATAAGCCTGACGATTCAGCGTACGAAGGTTGGCGTTGTAACCAACAAGCGCTCGCAATCCGATCTCAGAAGAGATTTGGCGCGTGGCAGAAAAGATCAAGTCTTGATTGAGCTCCCGGTTGTTGATTTGATCATCGAGGATCTGACCCAGAGGAGTTACGCCATTCACGTTTCCTTTAGGCTGCACCTCGAGGTTGCGCTGCTGATAAGTGTTGAAACCACCTTTCCAGCTTACGTTCAACCAATCGGTGATGTCGTAGGCAAAGCTGATATAACCATAGAATCTATCGACATCGCTCATGTGAGGAGCGTTCTGTGTCAACCAGTAAGGGTTGTCATTGTCAGGTCGGTAAAACGCCTGATTGCCATTCGCATCTTCGTACGGATAGCCTGCCACGTTCACGTTGGGTGGCGTGTAGAGCAATCGCTCGGTGATCGACAGTCCACCTGCAAACAATCCAGAAGTAGGAGGAGAGGTCAACTCATTCCGTACATAAGTCAAGCTACCTCCGACACGCAGGCCGTTGTTCAACTTCATGTTACCACCGAAGTTGATACTGGTACGTGAAGCGTCATTCTCAGGAGTGATACCCTTGATGTCTGAACGTGAAAGTCCAGCAGTTACGGACCCATTCTCATTTCCTCCAGAGACGCTTACACCATAGTCGAACGATGTTCCCGTTCTGAAGAAGTCTTCAGGTGTGTTGTACGACTGAAGAAGTACCGAATCATTGGCAAACTCCGGGAAGTAGGGTGTTCCGTTCGGGTTGTTGTAGCGATCGTAAGGGTGAGGAACCCAAGGACGTCCAGTGGCAGGATCAATGCTATTGATCAAGTTGGAGTTCACAGGTACTGACCATTCCGGCTGATTCACATCAAAAGAAGCTCCCCATGTACCGAAGTTGCCATCGACGTACTTGAAGTTGTTTCCTTGCGTGTATCGTGTCTGATAATCAGGCAGGTTAGATACTTGCTCGAAGTTGACCGAAGCGTTTACGGCGACCTCCAGTCCTTTCTGCGACGCTCGTGCGCTACCTGACTTCGTGGTGATCACGATCACACCATTAGCAGCTCTGGATCCATAAAGTGCAGCCGCTGCAGCACCTTTCAATACAGTCATGGACTCGATATTGGTAGGATCGAGGTCAAATGACCGGTTAGACCCGGCAGTACGGCTGGTGAAGCTACCCGTGGTGAATGTAGTGTTGTCAAATGGTACACCGTCCACTACGAATAGCGGTTGGTTGTTACCAAGAAGTGACGAATTACCACGGATCGTGATATTCGTTCCTTCCGCAACGCCACCACCGCCACCGACGATGTTGACACCGGCAACTTTACCTTGTAAGCTTCTCACGATATCTGGCTCGGATTTCTGGGCAACAACGTCACCGTCAAGATCCTGGACAGAGTATCCCAGAGCCTTTTTCTCTCTGGAAATACCCAAAGCAGTAACGACGACTTCCTGCAGTTCCTGTACATCAGACTTCATGACTACATCGATCACAGATCTAGCCCCGACTTCTACCTCCTTAGCCTCGAGGCCGATGAAAGAAAACACCAGCGTTGAATTGTCGGGTACTGAGATTGAATATTTACCCGTCAGGTCAGTGGTGGTTCCGTTGGTGGTTCCTTTCACCACCACGTTGGCGCCAGGGACTTCAGCACCGGTGTCATCGGTGACCGTCCCCGTCACTACACGCTGCGCATGGACTGAAAAGGCCAGCAGCATGCAGAGCATTCCAAGTAAAATGTTCTTCATAAGCATACGAATTAAAATTTTGGATTTTATCGAGGTAATGATAGAAGTAAAAAGAAGCGACGAATTGTAAAAAAGAAGGATGACGGGAGTAGGGGTTTGCTTCTGTTTTACTACCTCGAAATACTCATACCGTTATATAGTAAGCTAATAATCAGAACATTACATCACATATATTTCATCAGCAGAATATTATTCGTAAATAGTATAAATAACAGCTCTATTATTCTAATTTCCGAACTACGACCGATAGGGCTAGAGGTTGCCGGTCGGTCGATACTAATTGCACTGACGTCAGAATGAATGATGAATTTCAAGCACAAAAAACATGTGGGAGAAGAAAATTTGGTATTGCACTTAGCCGCGTTGCCGGGATTCCTCTTCCAAATGATCGTGGATACGCCGGATATCGGGTCGACATCGTTATTCGATTCGGGCAGAATATTGAGGGCAGGAACCGATTGCCCTCCTTGGTGTATGCCTTAGGTCGGGCCATCGCTTTTTGACAGGTAATAGCGCGGGGATTGGTAACAAACCTGATGGCCGATACCCTCTCGATCTTTTATGGAGATAGTTAATAATTACAACTGCCTCGTAAACAATCCCGATCCTTTACATGGGATTCTTGATAGTTTACACGGTCCCATGCCGATGGATAAGTGAGTTGTGCCCTAAAGCGGTATTCCAATAAAGGTAAAACCGACTTATGTACGCGACTCAAATTATACCTCCTAAGGACCTAGAGGCTGTAGATAGCATTTGGAAGGTGGACCTGGACGGTCGTAGGGCTACCTATGGATACTACTATCTGCCCGACAATTATTCTGAGCTTATCCTCGTGCTGAAAGGCTCGTTTCAGCGACTTGTTATTGGTACCAGGCAAAAAGTACAAATGGAAGAAGGGCATTGCTATCTGGCCCCAGCCAGGAGCAAGGGGACCATACTTTATGCCAATGCTGATGCGACATTTCTTGTGTTGAAACTTCGACCCAACCTTCATAACCCCATCATACATACCAAGCACTTCCATTCTCGCAACGAGGTCAAAGATGTGGATCTCAGTGACTATGTCGATGATGACTGGGAGTTGGCGATATTGTCTGCTAACGCCAGGATAGTGCTCGAGCGGCTGTATGAATTCCTTGAGGACCAGTACAGGCTATCAAAAGCTGCTGATCCGGTCGTTGAAGATTGCCTGGAAGTTATCAGAGATCGACATGGCGAGATCAAGGTGATGGACCTGTATGACAGGGCCGGTGTCTCGAAGTCCACTCTCGAGGACCGTTTCAACAAGGAACTGGGCCTGAGCCCTAAGGAGTTCTGCAAGATTGAGAAGATCAATTTTTTCCTTAGCAACTATCGCCGGTTCGGAGAAAACATGACGCTAACGCAATTGACATTCAAGAGTGGCTACTACGACCAGAGCCACTTGATCAAGGAGTTCAGGTACTTCGTGGACCTGAGTCCACGCAAGTACTTGCGTGAGGTCAACAGGCTCGACCTAAGATCGCAACCGCAGGTCATTCTGGCGATGGCTGGCTGAGCAATTGCTGTCCTTGCTTTTAAGAGGGACTCTGTTCTCAGGCGTGCTGTCCGGACTTTTATTCTGTTACATCCTAACTCTTATTTCGTGTGAGTACCAAAAAACCGACACTATCTCCCTCAGTTCTTGCTCTGGCACTTACCATGGGTTTACCCGTGGGCTTAAGCGCTCAACATGAGCACGAAGTCTTTCTGGTCGACAGGCATACCAATCCTGGCTTTGTACTTCGAGAAATACCTCTGTCCCCTCCGGAACTGGAGGGCTCCGCTTATATCAATGACGACTGGCAGCGGGCAGAAATGATACTCCGAAACGGTAAAGTGCTCAACGGGGTGCAAGTGAGGTATGACCTACTCAATGACCTCTTTGAGGTGAGATATGAAGACGTGCGTCGCTGGCTCGACCCTGAATTGTTCACCGAGGTGAGGATCTATGATGATCCTTTCTATTCTTCGAAATATTCTACCTACCAGCCGTTTAGGAATTTTGATCCTAAGCAATCCGGTGTTGCCCGAACAGTACATTCGGAGGAGGCCTTCTCAGTTATTCACCGGCCTTTTGTGGAAGTGAAAGAGCCCACCTATGTGCCCACCCATCACATCGGCAACAGAAACAAACAAGTACTGCAGAAAGAGGTCTTCTACCTTGTAAAGGGCAAGGAGCACATCCCTTTCAAAAGAACGAAGGGCTCGCTGGCGGAGTTGACCGGGATGAGTCCCAAGGAACTGAAGAAGCTACTGAAGGCGGAAGGAATCGACCTTCAGGAGGATGCCGACCTCCTTCGCGTAGTGAGGCTGGCGTTGTAGTTCAGTCTGCGAATTATATTTTCGAACAAAAAAAGGCTGACCCTTTCGGGCCAGCCTTTCTTCTTTGCCAATAAATAACGATCTACTGTGGTGTAAGCGTCGCCACACCAGCAATAGCGTTGATTTCATCATTGAACGTGATGGTCCAGACGCCCGTCGTCTCATCGATTGACGCACCTGACCCCGATCCGGTATAACTGAGCACCGACGCAGCGTCGACCAAGCTATAGTTCGCGCAAACATCTACCACTCTGATGGGCTCAGGATCGATCCCAAAAGGAGCAATGTGTCCCGCGAGGATGTCGGAGATCTCGTAGGTACCGCTACCCAAATCAGTGATCGTTGCCGTTCTGCCCGACTGCTGAGGCCCCAATGCAAGCCCGCAGCAAGTGCTGGTGACATTGGTTGTCAGATCATACGTAGCAGCTCCTCCAGGGATCAAGTTGGATGAGCAGGACACATTGTAGGTCACCTGATAGTCAAACCCGGGGTTGTTCGTTCCACCACTATAGTTCACACTGTAGTTGGGGAGGTGACTCCCAGAAGCATCCTGTACAAAAGCCGGCAAGCTGCTACCATCCTGAAAATTGATCCCACACACGAATGTGAATACATCACCTACGTTGATGTCATCACTGGAATTCAGCGAAGGCAGGATGTCCACAAGGTCCCCTACGCCGGTCATCGCTACGGTGATGGGCCATGAATTGTAGGAGTTCAACACACCGATTTCTGTTGTTCCAGTAGCGGTGTTCAAATAGGAAACCACGAGGTCGACAGATTCTACCGACCGAAACTCGGTATTGGTATTGAGCCGTCCATCGCCACCATTGGTCAGACCGCCATCATCACTTTGCTCCGCATCAATGGTAAAATCGATCGTGAACTCAATAGGTGATGTGTCAAAATTGAAGGAGTCGATGAATCCAAGGTCATTAGCAGTCCGCTGCATATTTGGGAGTGCCCCTGTCTCGAAATCATCGAGTTCAAACAGTTCGTCATCGTCCACACAGGATGTGAATAGACCAACCCCGAGTGATAAGAAAAATATATATGCTATTCTTTTCATTTTGTTGTCATTAATTAGTTGGCATCCCAGAAGACTCTGTAGCTCGTTGGATCTTTCTGCGACGGAGCATTTGGGTTGATGTCAAGGTCCACTTGCTGCCACGGCAGACTTACAGGGAAACCTTGCCCGGCTGTCGTCAAGGCGGAGAAGTTTTGCGGGTTAGAGCCCACGTAGTTTCCGTTGTAGCTATTTGGGTCGAAGATGACAGGGTAGCCCGTTCTGCGATAGTCGGTGTACGCGTCTATACTATTGCCGAGACTCGCGATCCACTTTTGTGTGAGTATGACTTCAAGTTTTCTCTCGTCATCCCCGGCGTCGTACTCAGCCATGACATCCGCGACGTAGGCATCAATGGCGTCTCCATCGATGGAGGGTACACCCGATTGACCATTGCCACCGACCATTTCATTGACCTTCGCGAAGGAGGCCTCGATCGCGTCGATCAGCAACTGGCGATCGTCTTCACCTGTGATACCTGCCAGCGCCAACTCTGATCGCATGTACAGCATTTTGAAGTATGGAAGCATTCGCTCAGGTGCGACACCGTTCCCTGAAGTGGCGTTCACTTTTGTGCCACTTTGATCATCGTAGAACCCACCGCAAGGGTACAAGCCAAAGACAGTCTGAGAGGATTGTTGGCCTGAAGCCTGATTCGGGTGAATGGACCCAAAGTGGATGGTCAGGAATCCATCGTCCGTGAGGTACTCAAAGGGGTTTTCAGCAGCTTCGCCAGGAAGCAACTGCTTGTGCCAGTAGTAGGGCACTCGAGGGTCTGCTACGCCATTCAAGATCCCAAGGTTCTGACCTTGCATGGTTTCGTATAGCCAGGGGCTCACATAGAATCCGGGATTTGCCTGTGTGTACTCCGAGACGAACAAGCCATGCCTGTTTTCAGGCGTCGGTCCCGAAGCTCCGTACCAAAACTCAAAGTCCTCAGAGGCCCTGTTGATCAGGGTAGATGGATCTGCCAACAAGGCATTGATCTGTGCGTCGCGATCACTGATCACATCCACGTCCTGCAATTGGTAGAGGAGTTTCAGCTTCAGCGAATTGGCAAACTTCTCCCAAAGAGACGTACTGCCCCCGTAGATCAGGTCGTCCGCTCCAGGCGTGAATTGGTTGACGGACTCGGTATCGTTGATGTCCGCGACACCTTCATCGATGAGAGCCAGCAGAGCCGGATAAATCGAGGCACCGTCGTCATACACCGGGAATCGTAGTTCTGTGAACTGTGTTGCCTCAGTAAAGGGCACATCACCCCAGATATCGACAATGATGGAATAGCTATAAGCCTTTAATATTTTGGCTACACCTACATAGACCATGTTGTCGGCTTCTGTTTGGTCCGTAATGATGATCTCCAGATCCGGCAAGGCAATGTCATAGAATGCTTGCCAGGAAGTACCCACTGAAAAGTCGTTTCCCTGGGTCACATACTGATCACCTTCACCTCTTCGCACCATTTGGTGCATGAAGACACTTGTCTGTCGATTGATCCCATTACCCATGCCAACGGCTCCAGCCAGCGCCGCTTCAGCATTGGTCAGCAGCAAATTGGGCGTGACGCTCGTCGGGTTGTTGGGGTCACTGTTGATATCGAAGAAGTCATCGCACGACGTCAGCACTGCGAGCGTCATGCAAATTGTTAATAGCCTAAGCATTATTTTACTTTTCATCTGTCTAAGAAATTAGAATGTTACCTGGAGGTTCACCCCGTATCGCTTGGTCTGAGGAGCAGCTGCGTACTCGATACCTTGCGTATTGGTGGCTCCGAAACCGTTCACCTCAGGATCGAAGTTGGTCGAGTGAGGGATGTTTGGTGCGAAGTACCACAGGTTGCGACCTGTCAGTGAGACACTGATCCTCCCAAATGGCGTGCTTTCGATCCACTGAGAGGGTAAGGTGTATCCGAGGCTCACCTCACGAAGTCTGACTACCGTGCCATCAAAGACAGAGGCTTCATCTGCGCCGTTGATAAAGAAAGATTCCGGACCACCATTAGCGAAGAAAAGGTCATTGGTAGTTACCTGGATGGTATTTCGGATCTTGTTGCCGGCATCATCCAGCAGTGGCTGGCCAGTTGAAGGATCTCCAAGGTAGCCGGGGATGATGCGTGACTTCTCACGATCTTCCGTGTCCTGTACAACACCACGACCCATCAATCGCTCGACAGTCGTCGTGTAGATGTCTCCTCCGTCCTTGTACGATATCAGGAAGCCAAAAGTGACCCCCTTGAATGTCAAGGTATTGGTGACATCCAGCGTATAGTTAGGATTTGGATCGCCGATGATTTGGAAGCGATCATCACCCACTGCAGGGAAGAGTAGGCCCGTCGCAGGATTTACCAACCAATTGCCTTCATCATCCTTCGCCGAAGTGCTGCCATAGAGAGCTCCGTATGGTTTGCCAGGCTCAAATACTGGTCTGATCCCACCGCCAAAGAGGTTTCTCATATTGAGGCGCTCGACACCATCTTCCAGGCTCAGAACAGTGTTCTTGTTCTTCGTGAAGTTGAAGAAGATGTTCCATGATAGTCCACTGGAGGTGTTGACAGGATTGACGTTCAAGCCAATTTCCCATCCCTTGTTTTCGACATCCCCGAAGTTGGTGGTGATCTGCTCGAGACCCGTCACCGAAGGCACGGAGATGGTACCGATTTGATCCGTCGAGTTTCGGTCGTAGTAGGTGACATCCAGATCGGCAATACCGTTAAACAGCTTCAAGTTGATCCCGAATTCGTACTCCGTTGTGAACTCAGGCGTCAATCCGGGATCACCCCCAAGGTTAGCCAGCGTCGCAGCTGACTGCCCGGCGATTGGAAAATCGATGTCGGGCTGTGAGCCTATCAGGCCAGTGGCCTGTCCGTGATTTACGCGGTAGGTGTTTTCCAACTGGTAGGGCAGGGCATCGTTACCCACTTTGGCCCAGCTCGCGCGGATCTTGCCAAAGCTCAGGATGTTCTCACTAATGCCAAGTGGAAGGCCTTCAGTGAAAACAAATGAAAGCGAAGCGCTAGGGTAGAAGAAACTTCTCTCATTAGCCGGCAACGTTGAAGACCAGTCATTTCTACCTGTAGTGTTGAAAAACAGGAAGTCCTTGTATCCAAAGCTCGCTTCGTAGAAGAGGCCCATCAGCCGGCGCTGAGTGAAGTTACCACCGTTAGGTACTACCGAGCTCATGTTGTCGAGATCAAATATATCAGGGACCACCATGCCTGTACCGATCACTGATTGACGATCTGTCGTTCGCTGATTGACGTTTTGTCCCGCTATAAGGCGCACATCGAAATCGGAGAACGTCTGGGACGCAGTGATGAGGAAATCAGAGTTCAACTCTTCGAAGGACACATCGTCTGTGGCGATGGCACCACCCCCGCTATAGGCGTTGGAGCCAAGGTCATAGCGCTGCACCCTCTTCGTCGTGTATTGGTTCGTTCCTACTTTCCAGGCCACGTTCAACCAATCCAATATGTCATAGGTGACGTCGAAAGTGATCCCTATTCTATTGGTCTTTTCATTGACACCATTGTGCAACCAAGACCATCGAGGGTTGTCTATTCCATTCCCATTGTAAAAGACATTACCGCCAGTCGGAGTCTCAAACGGCAGATCGCTGTCCCATGTCCGTCCTAGCCATAGCGTTCGCGCAAAAGAAGACGCGACCTCCGCTCCTGCGGCCCCATTCTCCCCAAAGAACGGCCCGTTCGTCTCGCTCTTTGTATAGGTGGCGGTACCCCCGAAGTTGAAGCCATTGTTCAGTTGCGTTCTGGCCCCCACATTCACAGTGGTGCGCTGGAAGCTTGCATGGGGTATGTAACCGTCCTGGTCAAGGTGCGAAATGCCTCCCGAGAAGGTGGAATTGCCCGTGCCGCCAGTTACATTGATGGAGTTTTCCCATACTGATCCCTTTTCAAAAAGATCACTCACGTTGTTGGGCTGCGCCACATAGGGTGAGTTGGTAGGGAGTTCAGGGAACGCCGCTGTGAACGTTGGCCATGTAGGGAACGAGTCTCTTTCGGCGAATCTTGGTCCCCAGGAGCCGTTGGCATTCTGGTAGTTGAATTCTGAGCCGTTGCCATAACTGTTCTGATACTCAGGAAGGTTGGCGATCTCCTCAATAGAGAATGAAGAGCTCAATGTGACCTCCAGTCCCTTTTGTGCGGGTCGGGTGGTACCTCCTTTTGTAGTGATCAGAATCACCCCATTGGCGGCTCTGGAGCCATATAGGGCGGCAGCAGCAGCTCCTTTGAGGACGTTGACCGATTCGATCGTATTTGGGTCCAAAAATGATAATGGAGTGCCATACGCTCCACCACCCAGCAACTGGTTACTGGTATTGTATTGTGTATTGTTGTAAGGCACACCGTCTACCACGAAAAGTGGATCATTGTTACCATACAGAGAGGAGGCTCCACGAATAGTGATCCTTGTCGCACTGCCGGGAGCACCAGAGGCCGCGGCGATGTTCACTCCGGGAATCTTGCCCTGCATGGAGCGCAAAACATCCGGCTCCGAGATCTGCTGGATCTGTTCGGCTTTTACGCTTCCAACGGAGTAGCCGAGTGCTTTCTGCTGCCGCTCGATGCCGATCGCAGTCACGACCACTTCTTCGAGTTGCTGCACGTCGGCACTCATCTCCACGTCGATGACCGAGCGTGACCCGATCTCGATTTCCTGCATTTGCATGCCGATAAAGGAGAAGATGAGCACTTTTCCGTTTTCGGGAACACTCAGCCTGTAATTTCCCGAGACGTCAGTAGTGGTCCCGACGGTAGTACCCTTCAGCACCACATTGGCCCCAGGGACGTCCGAGCCCGAGTCGTCCGTGACCCGGCCGGTAATGACGCGCTCCTGGGCTTGCAACGTGAAGGCAATCCCCAATAGCGCAATTAGTAAAAGGTTTCTCATAAGCATTTGATAGTGAATTTTGCATTATATCGGGATAATGTTAGAAGCAATAAGAAGGTGTGGATAGTAAAAAAGAATTGCGCTTTACGTAAGGGAGGAAAATACTGAGGAAGAACGGTGCTATGGTTTTATGAAAACAAAAACCCCTACTATCAGAAGATTATATCATAAAAGAGCTCTGAATGTAATATTATTTTGGTAATTGTGATTTAAGGGACCGAAGCTACGGCTGTGGATTGCAGGTGGTCGGAGGATGTCGGGCTGTCTTACAATCAGGAACGAGAATGAGGATTGTACTTATTGGAGATGAGGCCTTTTTTGAGAGGAGAGGGGAAATTTGGTTTTTGTAAGAAAAAATAAAAACCACCTCTTCTAGAGGTGGCCTTTATAGGATTATACTACTTAGTTTTTCTTTATTTCTTTAACAAAAAACCTGCCCTTTTGATCTTGAAATCAAATGAGCGGCTGAAAAGGTTCACAAAGGGTCCAAATGCACTGTTGACTAGCATTCAACTTCTCCCCTCATGGATCCTCTAACATTATTGTAAGGATATCACGGAATTTGATTAGCAAATAGTAAAAAGGACGGTACTGCACGCAGGAAAGCGTCAGCGCCATGACCAATGGCGACTCATTGTATTTTTTGGTCCCTACCTGGGAATGTAGACGATCACTTTTGTATCGAAGAATTCCTCATTGAAGAATTCCTTCAGAGGGGTCACTTCACTAGGGCGCTTGAGTTCCTGCAATTCCTCGGTGAGATCACCGCCTTTCAGACAGATGATACCATTGGGCTTTTCATGTTTCGACTCCTTGGCAAGTGCGTGTCGACACCACTGGTAGAGTTTTGCCGATCGAGCCACAGCGCGAGTGACGACGAAATCGAAAGGGCCCTCAGCGCTTTCGGCCCTTTGATGGACGCCGGTCACATTTTGTAGTTCCAGAGCTTTTGACACTTCCTGCACTACCTTGATCTTTTTGCCAATAGAATCGACCAAATTGAAGGCGACCGATGGAAATAGAATAGCCAAAGGGATCCCCGGAAAGCCACCCCCGGTACCTATGTCGAGGATTTTCGCACCAGGTTGGAAGGTGATAAACTTCGCGATCGCCAGCGAGTGCAGGACATGCCGCTCATAGAGCTGGTCGATGTCCTTACGAGAGATGACATTGATCCGCTGGTTCCAGTAGCTATACAGGTCCTGTAGTTGAGCCAGTTGTGAGAGCTGACGTTCGGATAGATCCGGGAAATACGAGGAAATGAGTTCGACGCCTGGAGGCATTGCGCGACTCAAATATGCTTTTTCTTGTCTTTGACCAGATCGTACATGAGCTCACGGGCCCTGTGGAGCTGGGCTTTGACGGTACCAAGCGGGGCGTCCAGTTCTTTGGCAATCTCCTCGTAGGAGAGCTCGTCGAAGTACCGAAGTTTCACCAGTCGCTGATATTTGGCCGGAAGCTTTGTGACAAACATCCGTACAAGCTCAATCTTCTGCGTCTTGATGGTCTCTTCATCAGGCGTGAGGTTGCGGTCCTCCACGTCGATGTTGACAGAGTCGCCACTGTCGTCGGTAAATGAGGTATTGAGGCTGTAGGTCTCCAACTTCTTTTTACGAATGAAGTCGATCGCATTGTTGGTAGCGATCCGAAACAGCCATGTACTGAACGTGTAGTCTTTTTTGAAGCGCTTCAGGTTGCGAAAGGCCTTGGCAAATGCTTCGATCGTAAGATCTTCGGCATCATCGACATTTCGGACCATCTTCAGGATCATATGGTAGACCGGCTTCTTGTAGCGGTCCATCAGTTCAGCGAAAGCGCTCTCGTCGCCTTGCTGGGTTGCCAGATCGATCAATTGAAAATCGCGAAGTGCCTTATCAGAAAACTGCCGATTTACTTCCATTTAATACGCCTCCTAAAGAATGACAACAGGCCCATTGTGGGAATGAAAAAGGCATACGCCAAGTCAAGAAAAGGGGTCATCCAGTAAGGATAACCTTGTCCCATTTTTCGAGCCGACCACCAAAACAACAAACCCTTCAAGGCGAGAATTCCCACCAAAACGGCCAAAATCGTTATTGTTTCAAACTTCAAAGCAGCTAAAATAATGAAAGAAAGCCAAAGCAAAAGATGAAAACTGGTACGCAGAATGTGTTTTAACACGATTCCCTTTTTATAAAATCTCCCTACTGACAGGTGACGTCGCTTCTGTTGAAAATAAGCACTCCAGGTGGTCTTGGGCTTGCTCATCACGACACTGTCATCAGTAATTGAAACGCGGGTTCTTCGGCGTTTGATATGATGCTGCAGAAATAAATCGTCGTCCCCTCCGGTAACCCCTTGAAATCGGTTGAAGCCCTTGGCGTCGATAAATACCGATTTTCGGTAAGCCAGATTGCGGCCAACACCCATATAGGGAAAACCCAAGGCTGCCGAGGACAGGTAATAGAATGCTGTAAGAAATGTCTCAAACTGTATGAAGGCATTCACGAGGCTGCGCGACTTAAAGTAGGGGCTATATCCAATCACCGCGTCGGTATCTGGCGTCATCTTCGCTGACATCGCTGTCAGCCAGTTTTTTGACCGGGGGCGGCAGTCCGCATCGGTGAGTAGGATCCACTCGTGGCTTGCTCCCTTGATGGCGAGGGTGAGACCAAATTTTTTCGGGTGAAAATGCTCTGGGAGATAGTCTACGATGATCGTCTTCAAGTTGGCATACTTCGGCTCCAGGGACTTTAGTAAGTCCAGACTCCTGTCAAAGCATCGGTCCAACACAATATTCACTTCATATTGTGGGTAGTCCTGCTCCAGTAGCAGCGGGAGCAGTTCCTTTAGATTTTCTTCTTCATTTCGCGTGCAAACGACAATAGAAACAGGAGGAGGTTCGTCGCTCGGAGTGGCCGTCCGTGAGGTCACGATCGCCAAAGTGTTGATTACAACGGTGAGCAAGTGAAGGGCCGCAGCGCCGAGAAAAATATAGAGGACGATTTCAGACAATGGCAGCATTCGGCGCAAATATAGACGGATCAGGCACTGATATGCCGTTGGAGAAATTTATTTTTGCCCACCAAACGAAGCAAGAAATACTTGGATTTTCGACTGATATCAACAGACAGTAAGAGCAGCGCCCGGGCGGGAGAGATCGAAACGGACCACGGGAAGATCGAAACCCCCATATTCATGCCGGTAGGAACTGCCGCCACCGTAAAGGCTGTTCACCAGCGAGAACTCAAGGACGATATCGGTGCCCAGATCATTCTCGGCAATACCTACCACCTATACCTGAGGCCAGGGCTGGAAATCATCAACGAAGCCGGTGGACTCCACAAGTTCAATGGTTGGGAAGGCCCCATACTGACAGATAGTGGGGGGTACCAGGTATATTCATTAGGAGACAACCGCCGCATCGAGGAAGTGGGCGTTACCTTCCAAAGTCATATCGACGGGTCGAAGCACATGTTTTCGCCGGAGCATGTGATCGATATTCAGCGGCTCATTGGCGCTGATATCATCATGGCATTCGATGAGTGCACGCCTTATCCGTGTGAAATCGATTACGCGAGAAACTCAATGCACATGACCCATCGCTGGTTGAACAGATGCATCGACAGGTTCAGGGCATCGGAGGGGCATTATGGCTACAGCCAAACCTTGTTCCCCATCGTGCAGGGCAGTGTATTTCCGGATTTGCGGAAGGAGTCTGCCGAATACATAGCAGGTACTGAGATGGAGGGCAACGCGATCGGCGGGCTGTCCGTCGGGGAACCGCATGAGATGATGTACGAAATGACCGATATGGTCTGTGGCATCTTGCCATCCGACAAACCACGATATCTCATGGGAGTCGGCACGCCCGGCAACATTTTGGAGTGCATTGCTTTGGGGGTGGACATGTTTGATTGTGTCATGCCAACAAGGAATGCCCGCAATGGCATGCTTTTCACCTCAGAGGGAGTGATCAATATTAGAAACGAAAAGTGGAAGAAGGACTACAGCCCCATTGATTCTGCGATGGGTGGTTATGCCAGTACTGCCTACTCCAGGGCCTACCTGAGACATCTGATCACGAGCAACGAAATGCTGGGCCCGCAAATTGCGAGTATTCACAACCTGACTTTCTATTTGTGGTTAGTAAAGGAAGCGCGTAAGCACATATTGGAGGGTGACTTTGCCAGTTGGAAAAATAAGATGATGGCAAAGGTGACCACTCGTCTGTGAGATGAAGAAACTCGATCTCTACATATTGAAGAAATTTCTCGGGACCTTCGTGTTCGTGGTGCTGGGCCTGCTGGCCATTATATGCGTCATTGACTTCACGGAAAAGAACGACGATTTCATCAAAAACGAGGTCTCCGGTCGAAACATCGGCCTTTATTACCTGACTTTCATTCCGTTCATAGCAAGCCTGATCACGCCGATTACGACATTTATTGCATCTGTATTCGTGACCGCCAAGTTGGCTTCCAAGTCGGAAATCGTAGCGATGCTTGCTAGTGGCATCAGCTTCCGCCGATTGCTGGTACCCTATTTGGTTGGAGCCATCATGGTCTCTGCGGCCAGTTTCTACCTCAATAGCTACGTCATCCCCGATACCAATAAGTTCCGGATCAATTTCGAGATTGCCTATCTGGGTAAGCCCTTCTATTTCAGCGACCGAAATATCCATTTCAAGATTGGTGAGAACCAATACATCTACATGGATCGGTACAACAACCGCCGGGAGATGGGATACAAGGTGACCTTGGAACGGATCCAGGACTTGAAACTGCAGGAGAAGATCCACGCTGCACGCATCGAATGGGATACCGCTACGGCCAAGTGGCGCTTGATCAATTGGCAGAAGCGAACACTTTACGACGGATATGAGACCTTCGAGAACGGCAGCAAGATGGATACGCTGCTGAATCTCTATCCGAAGGACTTTGACAACAAAGAAAGGCTGTGGGAGACGCTGACGATGACCGAGCTGGACGACTACATCGCCCTGCAGCAGTCCCGGGGTGCGGATGACGTGCAGATCTATCAGATTGAGAAATACATTCGATTCATGCAGCCCTTTGGGGTATTGATACTCACATTCATGGGAGTGATCGTGTCAGCGCGAAAGAGTAGGAGAGGTACTGGGTTTCAGATCGCCCTTGGGTTCTTACTGGCCTTTATTTTCATCATCATGTTTATCCTGTCGAGAGCCATAGCTGAGGCGAACACGATGAACCCGGTACTGGCTGTGTGGATACCGAACCTCTCCTTTTCGGTCATAGCCATTGTGATGTACAATACCGTACCTCGATGACCCGGACCACGAGGGACTACCTGAATTTGCATTTTATTGTCTTGCTGTGGGGGTTTACAGCCATCTTTGGCAAGCTGATTTCGCTTCCCCCGGTGGAACTCGTATTTTATCGGACGCTGCTGGCCGCCGTTGGCCTGGCCCTCGTCTTGTGGTCGCTAAAGAAGCCATTTCGTGTGGCGAAGCGCAAAGACCTTTTCCTCCTACTATTCATAGGGTTCCTCATATCCATCCATTGGATTTTGTTCTTCCTCGCCGCCCGACTCTCGAATGTATCTGTGTGCCTGGTAGGAATGGCCACAGCGTCGATTTGGACCGTATTCATAGAGCCGTTTGCCACACGGCAGAGAATCAAGGGGGTCGATATTCTTGTCGGGCTGTTGGGATTCGGAGGCATCCTCGTGATCCTCCATCAGGATTTTGACTATGGCCTCGGATTTGGTGTGGCGGTGGCGTCGGCCTTTCTGTCAGCAGTGTTCATGGTCATGAATGCTACGCTATCAAAGCGCAACGACCATTTCACGATCATGTTTTGGGAGATGGGGGCAGCGTGCGTTGCCACGTTGATATTTTTTCCCATCTACTCCGAGTGGGTGGTGGACCGACCTGTGATATTGAGCATCCACGGAGTGGAGTGGGTCTACCTGATCCTTCTTTCTGTGGTTTGCACCGTCTATGCCTTCTCGATGAGTGTGGAGCTCATGCGCCGCCTCACGCCCTTCGCTATCAACCTTACGGTCAACCTGGAGCCGGTCTATGGGATGGTCATGGCCTTGCTGATTTTTGGATCGAGTGAAGCCATGGGCCCCCGGTTTTACATCGGAACGGCGATCATACTATTGAGTGTGGTTATCTATCCGCCTATCAACCGTCTGCGCAATCGACGCATGATCAAAACCAATATTACCTGATCGTCAGACAAATAACCCATTTTCGGGGGTAGATGCTTAATTTGCGCCCTCGATAGATTACACACTATGGAATTCGAATTTGCAGGAGTCATTTTCTCCGAGCCAGTTACGGCATTTGGCAATCTCATTCTTGCCGCAGTCTGTGTATACAGCTTTCTTCAGGTTAGGAAAGTTGAAGATTTTTCGGGAAAGGTGCCGTGGAGTTATTTCTTCCTATCACTGGGCACTGCCACGTTCATCGGTGTCTTTACCCACCTGTTTTCGCACTATAACCCTACCTGGCTTCGATTAATAGGCTGGTGCTTTAGTGGTTTGACGGCCTACTTTGCTCAGGCGGCCTCCATACAGCAACTGACCAAAGAAAAGACTGGGACATTGATGCTGATCTCCAAAGTGGAGTTTGTTCTGTTTTTGATTGCACTGTACTGGTTTCAGACTTTTGGTGTAGTGCTTGTGATTACCGTCATCTCCCTGCTGATAGTCCTCGGCGTTCAGGGGTATGGCGTTGTCTCCAGCGTCCTTAAGGGCAGCGAATGGATCTTGATTGGGTTCATCGTATCAGCGTTGACTGCGGTTGGTCGCCTCATGAATCTGTCTATCCATCCCGTGTGGTTCAACCATCACGACGTAGCACATTTGCTAATGGTATTTGCCGCACTCCTGATCATGTTTGGTGTGAAGAAAGCATCTAAGGTGATCGCCGTATGAGCCGTGCTATTTTTTTATCTATATGTTTCGCATTGGTCACCGTTTCTGGGTACGCTCAAGAATCTGTTCGTGTGGGCGTCATCAAATACAAGACCGTAGAGAAGGTCGAGCAGACCTACATTCCACTTTTTGAGTACCTCGCCGAGAGAAGCAATAGCTCTTTAGAGTTTGAGATTGTTCCTGAGGAAGAGATGGGTTTCAGACTTCATGAAGGAGAACTGGACCTTGGGGTTTTCACCATCTTCCCCTATTTGGGGACCAAGACTGACTTTCCGGACTTACATGTCTTCGGCTCGCACCTAGTCGACGGTGAAGGGTCCTATCAGGGAGCGATACTTGTCAAAAAGGACAGTCCCATCCAGAGAGTGACTGATCTAAAAGGCAAACGGGTGCTCTTCGTGAAGCCGACATCGACTTCGGGCTTCTACCTGCCGAAGGGCATCATGGAGGAGTACGATGTACAGTTGGAAGATGTGATCTACGCCTATAGCGGGGGACATGACGCGTCCATCGATTCATTGGCCAATGACCGTGCGGATGCCATAAGCATCGACCTGGCCGGTTTCGACAAGGTCTCTCACGAGCAGTCGGATTTTCGGATCCTCGAGTCCTTTGATATACCCTATCACGCCTATGTCTTTTCGCCAATGCTAGAGGCCTCACGAAGGGAGGAACTATCAAGGATCATGTTCAACTCCCGAAGAGATCCCAGGGCAAAGAGATTATTCGCCAACAATCCACTCAATATCACCGAGTGGGTCCCTAGAAACGAGGACTACTACAATTCCCTTCGCCGGTATCTGCGTTTGGTGCGCATCAAGCCTCACGTGCTCCTGAGGGTCAATGCCAAAGAGTCCGCACAGAAAGCACTCACTTCTTCAGGAGATGTACTTTCCTTGATCGACAAGGACATTCGTCAGAGCATTCTGGCCACAAAACGCTTCGACTTTAGGCCCAATGACTTGCTTCATACCGTCAAGATTGATATTGAGCTCTATGTTGTTGACGCGGGCAAGTTCCACTTTCAAGTGACTCTGGATGACCAGCCAGGTGCAAAAGGAGATTTGACCCTCTCCGAAATGCGGGCGCTCATGCCTCAAATTGTCACCAATGACCTATTGAAGCAGCAGGTGATCGAGGCCAACTTGCTACAGAAAGAAAACGAGTGGTTTGCCACGTATGGTGCCGACGACGGCTTCGATTTGGAGCAGTACCGATTCGAATTGATACGGGAAGGGAGCGTTGCAAGAGCCATCTCCGCAGACGAGATGGAGATCAGTAGCAAAAACCTGCACCTTCCCGGTTTTGACGGCCAGCAGGGAGATCAACTGAGAATCGCCTTCATAGAGAAGGAGATTGCGTATGATGACGGGGAGCAGGCCTCGCAAAGCCACAATATTTTCAGTTCTGATTTTTGGAAGCAGGACTACTGGGATAAGCTTGGTATCATTCTCGGGGTCCTGTTTGGTATCTCTTCGGCGGTCATAGGACGGTTCCTGGCATTGAGGAGGAAGCGCAAGTTTAAGAACGTGCTCTACAAGACCAACGAACTCGTCAAAGACTACGTCAGCGACCAGCTGAAATTTAAGTCGCGATTGATCGAGCAGAAAGAGGAGATCAGTAGGATGTTTGAGAGTGGTGTTATCAGCGAAAACCAACTGATCATTTTAAACAACCGGCTCGGAGAGGTGGAGGGGCTTGGCGACAAGATCTATCCACATGAAGTGGAACTGACGCCGGAGCAACAGAAGGAGCTGGAGCAAATGATCGTCGACGGCCGGATCACTGAAAAGGAGTTTTCGAGGATTATGCTTATCCTGAGACAGGGGTGAGCAACCTTTTTCTGACTGCTATAATTGACACGAGAATTCGAAGCCTTCCCCAGGATCGGTTTCGAAGATTCCAAATACCGCGGAGCCTGACCCGGACATAGCGGCGTAGATAGCCCCCATTTCGTACATCTTCTCTTTTTCTGCCTGCAGCTCTCGATGATTGGGAAAGATTGACACTTCGAAATCATTGACCAACAGACCTTTCCACTGCGGTATGGGTCGCGTGAGTACTTCAGCAACAGGCGTGACAGGTGCAGCTGGCTTCGTCCCGGCATAGGCCTCTTGGGTTGAAACATGGACATTTGGATAGACCACTCCTAGATACTTCCCAGAGAGGTCGACCTCAAGAGGCTCCAGTTTCGTTCCTGTGCCCGTCGCCAGCATCGGAGTATTCTTGATGAAGAATGGGCAATCGCTCCCAAGGGTGGCAGCGATGGTCTCCATTTCTTCCAACGACATTCCAAGTCCAAATTGGTCATTGAGGAGCTTGACCATAAACGCCCCATCAGAGGACCCGCCCCCAAGCCCTGCGCCCATAGGGATTACTTTGTGGAGGTAGATAGCCACTGCCGGCAGATCCGGGAAGCGCTTATGCACCTCCTGGTAAGCTTTTAAGCAGAGGTTGTTGCCTGCGTCCCCTGGAATGGGCAGCCCACTTGGATGAAACGTCAGGCGCTCCGATGGCACAATCTCCAGCACATCACACCATGGGATCGAGTAGAGGCAGGACTCGATGTCGTGGTACCCATCGGCTCGCTTGCGAACGATGTTCAGACCCAAGTTGATCTTGGCGTTGGGAAAAGCGATCATTTGGGCGCCGCCGGGCCTTACTTACTCAGTTCCTCGATGATTTCCTCAGTGATGCCAGAAGCTGAGAATCCACCATCGTGCATCAGGTTTTGCATCGTCACCATACGCGACAGATCGGAGAACATCAGCAGGCAATAGTCCGCGCAGCTCGTTGCATCAGCATTACCAAGTGGCGACATCTTGTCGGCGTAGTCGAAGAATACATCGAAGCCCGGCACGCCAGTACCCGCAGTTGTCATCGTAGGCGATTGCGAGATGGTGTTCACACGGACTTTCTTGGATTTGGCGAATCGGTAGCCGTAGCTGCGGGCAATGGACTCGAGCATCGCCTTTGCCTGCGCCATATCGGAGTAGTCAGGGAAAGTACGCTGTGCCGCGATGTAGGAGAGACCCAAAATCGAACCCCACTCATTCATGATGTCCATCTTCTCCGCCACCTGCATCACCTTGTGAAAGGAGAGCGCAGAGACGTCCAGTGTCTTTTGAAACCAATCGTAGTTGAGGTCACCATAGCCCTTCTTTTTGCGTACGTTGGGGCTCATGCCGATGGCATGTAGGATAAAGTCGAAGTTGCCTCCCAGCAGTTCTTTGGACTTAGTGAAAAGGTTCTCGAGGTCTTCCAGCGAAGTAGCATCGGCAGGGATCACCTCAGTCTCACACTTCTCAGCGAGTTGTTGGATCGCTCCCATGCGCAACGCGATCGGCGCGTTGGTCAGCGTAAATCGTGCGCCTTCTTCATAGGCCCGCTCGGCCACTTTCCAGGCGATGGACTTTTCATCGAGGGCGCCAAAGATGATTCCTCTCTTTCCTTTCAACAAGTCGTATGTCATTGGTCTTTGATTTTTACCAACCTTCTTTCGGTTGCCGTTTGGCGGGCAAAATTAACCCACAATTGTGATTACAGGTTCGGGGAGGTCAGGACATTTTGATTGTCCTTCATTTCATTTGGAGAGAACGGCCAGTTCTCCGCATCCGAGGGCTTTCCCGCTATCCACTCTTAGCCTCGTCCCCGCTACCCATCGCCGAGGGCCAGACGGGCTGCCGTTGCTATCGGGTCTATCTTGCCAGTGTACTTCCTTCGAGCATAAGGCTTTGTGGATCGCAGATCCGCTTTCTAGATTAAGGCTGTTGGATCTCCTTAGAGTCACTCTAGTAGCCGTGGCTGAGGTTGGACAGATGTCATGAGGACTCTGAGGTTTTGGGTGAAATTCCTCCTCATCTCAGAGTCCCGTTCCGGTGACTCTGAGTAGTTGTCAATGCCGAACCAAATGATCAATATGGATTTGCAACCCATCGACTCGGATCGCAGATCCGCCGCATTCATGGTTCGGGCTGCCCTTCGGTACATCCCAAACGGTGCAGAGATTTATGGAAATCCACCATGGCGTCGAAATACTTTTCAAGTAATCTTGGGATCGCGCTCATGACGATTCCTTCATACACAGTCGTGCCACTTATTGGATCAGGGGTAGGACCTTTCGCTAGTCCATGGTGCTGCCGACTTGGATCAAAGTGGTGCTTTTTCTCGGAAGACCTTGTATGGAGGAAAGATTTTTTCACGCAGCGGCGCACCGTCCGGTTTTTCATCTCTGAAAAATCGGGAGCCTCCGCGGCTTGAGCTGTGGATAATTGGATCTCCTCAGAGTCACTCTAGTAGCCGTGGCTGAGGTTGGACAGATGTCATGAGGACTCTGAGGTTTTGGTGAAATTCCTCCTCATCTCAGAGTCCCGTTCCGGTGACTCTGAGTAGATGTTACCACCCTCAAAAGCAAGGTCATTTTGACGCAGGAAAAATCTTTAGGCGACTTTCGAAAGATCGTCAATCAACCCCAATGGATGCTTCCTTCGTCAGCATGACCTTAGAGAGTATTGGATCTCCTCAGAGTCACTCTAGTAGCCGTGGCTGGGGTTGGACAGATGTCATGAGGACTCTGAGGTTTTGGTGAAATTCCTCCTCATCTCAGAGTCCCGTTCCGGTGACTCTGAGTAGATGTTATGTAAAGGGCTGCCATCCTCAAAAGCAAGGTCATTTTACGCAGGAAAAATCTTTAGGCGACTTTCGAAAGATCGTCCGTTAATGCCAATGGATGCACTAGCCGTGCGCCTTCCTTCGTCAGCATGACCTTTGGGAGTATTGCTTTTGAGTGTGGCTTATTCTGGGGGCCTTACCAGGCCAGGAGTCCAGTTGAAATGGATCTAAGCATGTGCAGTGAATTTCTGTCGACTACGCCAAGGCATCCAGCAACTCCTGCGCACTCTCCTGCGCCTTTGCACTAGGATTGTTGCCGCCGATCATCCGAGCGATGGTATCGATGCGATCCTCCTGCTCCAGCTTACGGATCTTGCTCACCGATTTGATCGACTCGTGGTCTTTGTATACGAAGTAGTGCGTGTCTGCGGCAGCCGCAAACTGGGGGAGGTGACTGATCGAGACAATCTGATGATGCTCGCTCATCTTCTTCATTAGCTTCACCATTTGGATGGCCACCTCGCCAGAGACGCCCATGTCGATCTCATCAAAGATCACGGTCGGCATCGCCGATTTGCGCGCCACGAGGAACTTCACTGCAAAGATCAATCGGGAAAACTCACCACCCGACGCCACTTCCTTTAGGGGCCGGGCGATCATGCCCTTGTTGGCCGTGAAGAGGAACTCTATCTGATCAGCTCCATCCCGGGAAGGTGCCTTTGAATCCACGACAACTTCCACCTGGCCATTTTCGATCCCGATGGTTCGGATGATCTTTTCAATCTCAGTGGCCAGATCGAGTGCTGCCAGCTTACGGGACTCGGTCAAGGCTTTCGCAGTGCCCTGCATCGCAGACTCCGCTTTGGCGACCGCTTTGGTAAGCTTGCTGATGTCCTCATCCAGGCTGTCAACGGCTTGCAACTCCTGGTCCAGTTTTTCTCGCAGCCCGATCAGTTCTTCAACTGTACCGAGACCATGCTTCTGTTGGAGACGGAAAATGAGATCAATTCGGTCCTTGACTTCCTGCAAGCGGCCCGGATCCAGATGCACCTTATCGTTCTCAGAAGTGATCTCACCGACCAGGTCCCGCAATTCGATCAGCGAACTCTCCAGTCGGTCCGACAGTGCTTGAAAGTTTTCTGAGTACGGGGCAATCTTCGACAGTTGCAGAGAAATCGTCTTTAGCTGATCCAATACTGCGAAGTCACTTTGGTCCAGCGCTTGTTCCGCCATTGCCAGCGCTTCCTTGATTTCCTCCGCGTTTTCCAGTGTAGCCAGTTCGGCTTCCAGTGATTCCTGGTCACCAGCTGTCAGTTGTGCCTCCGACAGCTCATTAAAGATGAACTGCTTATAGTCCAGCTGCTCGGCCGACGCTTTGGCCTGGGATTGCAGTGCTTCCAGTTCTTTTCTGTGCCTATCGTACTGGTCGAATGCCTCCTCGTGCTGCGCCAGGAGCTGTGGATGCTGGGCAAATGCGTCCAGTGTTTGCAGTTGGTACTTGTTTTTTCCCAGTTCCAGCGTCTCGTGCTGCGAGTGTATATCCAGTAGTTTCGGCCCCAAAGTCTTAAGCACATCAAGCGTTACTGGGGTGTCATTCACAAACGCCCTGGACTTACCAGCGGGATTGATCTCACGTCGAATCACACATGGGTCTTCATAATCCAGGTCGAGCTCATCAAAGAGTTGCTGCAGTCGGTATTCACGGATATCGAATATCCCTTCTACGGTGCACTTGGTGGAGGCGTCGAAGAGCACCTTGACATCCGCGCGGCTGCCGAGGATAAGCCCAATAGCCCCGAGCATGATAGACTTGCCCGCACCCGTCTCGCCTGTGATGATGTTGAGGCGCTCAGAGGGCCGCAACTCAAGCTCTTGAATCAACGCGTAGTTTTTAATGATCAGGGATTGGATCATGGGACCTTAGGAACTGTTTCGTCAAACCAAAGTTCTCGGATGTCCTGCAAATTTAGCGCGCGCTTGTGACCCAACGCATTCCTTACCCGTAGTTTGTCTTTGTCCATCGCCAGCAACTGACAGCGGAGGGCCTCATTGCTTTTCAGTACCACATGTAGGTATTTCGTGGTTCCAGCGAAGGAGCGCAGGTCCTTGAAGGCTATTTTTCGTTGGATGGTCGACACGGGCGAGGGATTTTGGCTAAGATCACTTATTTGATCATCACACCAAAAAGCTCCGCTTTAGTTGGGTCGATCGTGGTGAGGATGTTGTAAGCCTGCCGGCGCGGGGCGATATTCCCTGTGGAGAATATTTGTGCCAGCTCCTCAGACTTGGCATCGAGAAACGCGATGGTAAAAATTGTCCTTGGCCGGGCCTTGTCCGCCTCCTGCAGGAGCTCAAGGCACTCGAGGATTTTTTGACGGGCCTCGTCCGGCTTGTCATTCAAGAGGTCCATTCCAAGTCGGTGGTACATGTAATAGGCCCTGCGTATACCTTCCAACTGGTTACTCAGGACGTTCTCCGCAAACCAATACCGATTTCGTACACTATTGAACTGATCCCAGCCCACGAAGCCGGATTGCTGGGAGTTTAACACGATCTGCCAGGCGCTCTGGAAGTAGGGCTCGCCCCCCAGTTCGCTAAAGGAGTCATAGTCCAGGCCGATGATCATGTAGGCGTAGAAGGCGAGGAGGGAAGTAATATTGCTCGTAAAGGTGTTTTCGTTGAATTGGAGCGGCTGGGAGGTGATGTACTCAAACGTCCAGTCTCGGTCGGCAAAATTCAAAAGGACCGACTCATAATCCGTGTTGAACACGGGCCGCGAAGAAAGTATCTGTACCGAAGCCTCGAAAACTCCGATGCTGGGCATTTCCGAAACGTTGATGATCAGGTTGCATTTGATCTTCTCCTCTTGCTCATACTCATCGTTGGTCCACTTCCGGTTGTTGAGGAACTCAGCAAAGGCCACTTCCATTTCCTGGAAGATGGCTCTTTCAGAAGTCTGTACTTGTTGCGCGTTGACAATCACGCGGCAGTTCAACTCCTGGCCATAGGCTGAGAATCCAACCAGTACCACCCATATCAAGATCAAACTTCTAGCCATTCAGTCGCTCAGTCATTACTTTGACAATATCCGAAGCTACGGCATCTTTTGACTTTAACTCAAAATCCTGTTGGTTATTATCAGGAAAGAAGAAACTCACCTTGTTGGTATTGTGTGAAAAACCTGCGCCCTTGTCGTTGAGCGAGTTGAGGACAATCATATCTAGGTTCTTCTTCTCAAGCTTCTTTTGGGCATTGGCAGATTCGTCATCAGTCTCCAGGGCGAAGCCCACAGTGAACTGGTGTGATTGCTTTCGCTGGCCCATTTCTGCCGCGATGTCCTTATTCGGTATCAACTCCAACGACAGGTTTTGCTCATCCCGCTTCAACTTATTGTCGACGGTGCTTGAGGGTTTGTAGTCGCCAACGGCTGCGGCAAAAATGGCAATGTCAGCGTCGCCAAAGAGCTTAGATGTGGCCTCAAACATTTCATCTGCCGACTTCACGTGAATCAGATTTGCGCCGGACTCGGGTACATACCGGGCCGGGCCAGTAATAAAAGTGACCTCAGCTCCCGCCTCTACACATTTCTGCGCCAACGCTGTGCCCATTTTGCCGCTAGAGTGGTTACCGATGAATCGTACGGCATCAATGGGTTCGTGGGTGGGGCCAGAGGTGATCAGTACCTTCTTGCCAGCTAGTGGCTTGTCTTCCGACCAAAACGCTTCAAGCTTTGCGACCAGCGTTTCGGGCTCTGCCATGCGACCTACTCCCTGCAAGCCACTCGCCAATTCGCCATCTTCGGCAGCGATGAGGTGGTTGCCGTGGGACAACAGTACTTCAATGTTTTTTTCTGTGGCGGGATGTAAGTGCATGTCCAGATCCATCGCCGGTGCGAAGAAGACCGGGCACCTCGCTGAGAGGTAAGTCGCTAGCAATAGGTTGTCGGAGAGTCCCTGGGCCATCTTGGCCAGTGTGTTGGCGCTGGCAGGGGCGACCACCATAGCATCTGCCCACAAGCCTAGCTCAACGTGACTTTCCCAAACGCCCGTACTGCGGTCGAAAAAGTCCGAGTAGACAGGGTTTTTGGATAGCGTCGCTAGTGTGAGGGGAGTGATGAAGTCTTTGGCGGAGGTGGTCATGAGCACCTTCACCTCTGCACCTTGCTTTACGAGAAGGCGCACAAAAAAGGCGGTCTTGTAAGCTGCTATCGAGCCCGTGACCGCCAATAAGATCTTTTTTCCCTGGAGCATCCGGGAAGAATTTTACTCTTCCTCTATCTCAGGCTTCCTGTACATAACACGCCCTTCGAGAAATTCGTCGATGGCAAGCGACGAAGGCTTGGGCATGCGCTCGTAGAATTTAGAGATCTCAATCTGCTCGCGATTCTCAAAAATCTCCTCAAGGTTGTCTACAGATGAAGCAAACTCAGCAAGCTTGCCGTTGAGTTCCTCCTTATTTTTGGTGCTTATCTGTCTGGCTCTTTTGCTGATCACTACGAGGGATTCGTAGATGTTGCCGGTGGGTGCCGCAATCTGATCGTTGTCTCTGGTTATGATAGATGGATCCGTGGCCATTTATGATTTATTTTTTTGATCCGCAAATTTAGCTAATTCTTCGATACTTTTCTGGTATATCTCACCTGCGTCCTTCAGGAACGGGCTTTCGGGATACCTTTCGAGCATGAGTTCATACTTTTCGATTGCCTCTCGGAAGCGTTCTTCCTGCTTTCGATACGTACTCTGCTTGGCATAGTTGTACTGTGTCTCAACAACGAGATACATGATCTCTTCATTGAACTTGCTGTCCGGGAAGTTCTTTTGGAAGTTGTCGAAGGTCACCAGCGCCGGCTGAAAGCCTTTGATCCCTTTGATCTGATAGAATAGCTTGGCGTTGTCATAAGCCTTTCTTTCCAGCTTTACCTGCAATTCATCGATGAGCTCGTCGGCCTGCTTGGAGTATTCAGCGTAGGGGTATTGGTTGATGAAGTTCTGCAGCGCCGCCACAGCCTCGTACGTACTCGTTTGATCGAGAGAGTACTTTGGGGATTGCTTATATAAAGAGTAGGCCCTCATGAATGCCGCTTCCATCACATATTCACTTCGGCCATAGATTTCGACAAACGTCTTGAAGTAGTGGGCACTGAGAATGTACTGCCGTTGGTGAAAGTGGCAATAGGCAAAGTAGAAGTTGCCGAGTTCTGCTTCTGCAGTACCCCTGATAATGGGAAGAATATTCTCTAATAGTTGCGAGGCCTTGTAATACTCCTCCTCTTCGTAGTACTCCAATGCCGCCGCGTATTTGGCCTGCCAGTCCGCGGTCTTCATCATCTTCCGGAACTTGCTGCAGCCACTTGCCATTACCAGAAGCAAAAGCAATACGACGTACTTCCCTAACCTATTAGTCATTCTTCTCTCTGTCAAAATCGAGCGCAAAGATACCCACTCCACGAATTAACTGGAAACGAAATCAAATCATTGGCTGCCTCGGGGCCTTTTAACATTTTTTAGTAGCTCCGAGCGGGGCACCGTAGTTTCAGGAATTGTAGGAAGGGGCTCCTCAGAAGGCAAACCATCGGGTATCCCATCCTTGTCGAGCCCTTTCGCGTCTTTGTAGATGTCAGCCTTCGTTGGGCGTTCTTCGATGCGCCAGGAAAACCCTGGCAGCTTCGTCACACTGGGAGTGATCTCATGAGGAGGGAAAAACTTGCCCTCCGGTTCCACATAGAACCGTATCAGTGACATCTCCCGGTCCGCAAACTCAATTTTCATGGAACTGCATATCATCTTACTCAGACCCATGAGCGTGGAGTCCCCCTCTTCGAGGGCATAGTAGATGGTCTCCGCATTGCCATCGACGGTGATGAAATCAATGTAGTTTCCTTCAAAAAAGGCCTCCATGTTCCGACCCTTTATCTGGTTGTGATTCAGTAATGTGTCCTGCGAGGTGAGGAAGGAATTCTTATACAGATTCATTTTTCGGATCTCATCCTCGCTGACGTGCAAGGCGATGGTGTCCGCCGTGATCTGACTCTTTTCGTTCCAGAGAATGGGATCGCCATAGAGGTAGATCACCGAGTCTTCCAGAAAATAAGAGGCCGAGTCGGCTCGTCCTTGCAGTCCCTTCTTAAATACCCGGATGTTGTGATAGGCAAGAATGCGCTCCTGGGATTTGTCCTCGTGCTCAATGGCCACCAGCGTGTCAGCGGCAAGGAAGAAGGTATCCTGCTTGAGAATGCGCTTCATTACGGGGCTGCCATAGACTTTACTTACACCCGTGCTTTTGTTGTGAAATCCCTCGTCACCCACGATGATGATGTCTTCATTCTTCTCCGTTAGTAGCACATCCCCCACACTCTTGTAGTAGCGGTTCAGGTCGTCGAAAAAGAGCTCGTTCCCTTCCAGCTCGTAGTCCTCCGTTTGGAATTTGCCATTCTCAAAATCGGATTGATCTATTTCTGTTCGGAAGACGCCCCCGTTAGCAAATAGTTTGTCTCCTTCTTCCGTCTCTATGATCGTCGGGCCTTCAGAGTAGGCGATTTTCGTCCGGGTATCATATCGGAGGGTGTCCGTGCGCAGCGTGTAGTCTGGTGAGATCAGCACTACATCTGTGTAGAAAAGCGCGTAATCCTGTAGACCATAGAAATAAGCCGTCTGACTCGTTAGCGTATTGGTGGGATCTTCCAACCTTCCGCCAAGGAAGTAATGCGCCACCTCGGTATCGAGGTTGTAGTCCAGGTTGTCGGTGTACATGCGCCGTTCCCCGCGGACGTATCTGACGTTTTTGCGGAGTTGAGAGATCCTGGAGTCACCATCGTACAGGAGTTCGTCGGAGTAGATGGTGACAGAGTCATCGACGATCTTCACATTGGAGTAGGCCTCCATCACATTTCGCTGCCTGAAGTAGAAAGAGCTGTCGCAGTAGACGGTAGTCTGTTCCTGCTTGAAGACTACATCGCCGATAAGTTTTTGATACTTTTCAGATTTTTGAAGGCGGAATCCGGGAGACTCTGGATCCTTTTGGCGCTCCCGCTTGCCTACGGTGAGCGTTTCAGCACGGTACCTGATCTTTTTGCCTTTGCCATCGCTTTGGGCCGTAGTCGATAGCGGGGCTATCAGCAGCATCAATACAAAGGAAAGTAGGAAATATCTCATAAATTCGTTCAACGACCTCTCAGCACATATTTCATCACAAAGCTACTGAAACTAACGAGGTCGAAAGCAAAAAGGTATGCTTGAGGCATTGCAATCATATATCGCCGCGCGCCGCTTGTTTGATAAGAGCGATCAACTGTTGGTGGCGGTCAGCGGTGGCGTCGATTCAATGACGCTCACGCATCTATTGAAGACTGCCGGCTACTCACTGCAAGTCGCCCATGTCAACTTCCAACTCAGGGGCGAAGCTTCTGATGGAGACGAAGCGTTCATCCGAGCCTATTGTCGAGATAATCAGCTGCCATTTTATACCATCAAAGTGAATGCCGAGGAGTATGCAGCGGAGCACGGATTATCGATACAGATGGCAGCCAGGGATCTTCGTTATGAGTGGTTTGGGAAAATCATGCCGGAAGTGGACTGCCAATATTTGTTGACCGCACACAATGCTGATGATAGTGTGGAGACCGCCTTGTTTAACCTTGTGAAGGGTACGGGGATTAGTGGTGTCGTCGGCATCAAAGCAAAGACAGGGTCATACCGTAGGCCACTGCTCTTTGCTACCAAGGAAGAAGTGCTTGCTTATGCCACTTCGCAGGGCATAGCATGGCGCGAAGACCAGTCCAATGCTGACACCAAATACATTAGAAATCAACTTCGCCACCTGGTGTTACCTCTATTGAAGGAAATCAATCCCTCCGTGGTGTCGCATTTTGCGGATACTCAGGATCGCCTGGCAGGAGTCGAGCAATTGTTGGAGGTCGCCGTCGATGACATCAGGTCTAAATACCTGGAGAGGTCTGCCAGCAAATGTCAATTGGGCCTTGACTGGGTCGCCAACGACGAACGTTCGCTCGTAATATTGTCTGCCATCCTGGAAGAGTTTGGTTCGTCTTTTCGTCAGTCTCATCAGGTTTTTGATATGCTCAGCGGTCAGCCTGGCAAGGTCGTCACTAGTCGGACACATACAATCAACCTGGACCGCAACCAGTTGATCATCTGCAAATTCACGACAAAGCATGATCCATCGGAACAAGTGCAAATCATCGCTGGCCAGTCAGTAGCCCATCTGGGGGACGTTCAGCTTCTCTTGAAGGACGTGGATGAAGCGCCTACACAATGGAGAGACATTGATAACAGTCAAGGCTACTTCGACGTGGACAAATTGCGCTTTCCATTGACACTGCGGAGATGGCGGCCTGGTGATAGCTTCCAGCCTTTGGGGATGAATGGAAGGAAGAAGGTCAGCGACTTTTTGGTAGACCGAAGGATTCCCCTTTGTGAGAAAGACCGGGTCTTCGTACTTACATCGGGTGAAGAGATTGTCTGGTTAGTGGGTCATCAGCCAGATGATAGGTACAAAATCACGCCATCTACAAAAAGACTGATCAATATCAGCTACTCAGCTGTTTAAACACACGGAGCTTTGACTTCTGTCCTTTGTCCTTGAGGCAAAGGATAGTAGTTTTGGCCCAGCTAAATCAGTCTATCTAAACCAAACTAGAAAAAATGAAAGTAACAGTAGTCGGTGCAGGTGCCGTTGGCGCTACTTGCGCCGAGAATATCGCAAGAAAATCACTGTGCGAAGAGGTCGTGCTGCTGGACATCAAGGAAGGTCTCGCCGAAGGCAAGGCCATGGACATGAACCAGACGGCGACCCTCAATGGATTTGATACCAAGATCATAGGGTCCACCAACGACTATGTCGCTACGGAGAACTCCGAAGTTGTCGTCATCACATCTGGTATCCCAAGGAAGCCGGGCATGACCCGTGAGGAGTTGATAGGTACCAATGCCGGTATTGTGAAGTCTGTTACTGAGAATATCCTCAAGCACACCCCCAACCCCATCATCATCGTGATCAGCAACCCAATGGACACGATGACCTACCTGTCGGCGAAGGCCAGCGGCCTTTCGAAGGAGAGGATCATCGGTATGGGTGGGATCCTGGATAGCAGCAGATTTAAGTTTCGCCTGAGCGAGGCCATTGGCTGTTCGCCCAATGATTTGCAAGGAGTAGTGATTGGAGGCCACGGTGATACTACCATGATTCCTTTGATCCAGCATGCTTCTTACAATGGCTCGCCAGTCACTGATCATTTGAGTGCAGAGCAGCAACAGAGCGTGGTGCAGGAGACCATGGTGGGTGGTGCGACACTCACTAAATTGATCGGTACTTCAGCCTGGTATGCTCCCGGTGCGGCCGGTGCATATCTTGTGGAAAGTATTGTGCGCGACCAAAAGAAATTATTCCCATGCTGTGTCTATCTTGAGGGCGAGTACGGCCAAGACGACATTTGCATAGGTGTGCCTGTCGTTGTTGGAAAAGATGGTTGGGAGAAGATTGTTGAATTCAACCTCAGTGCTGACGAAAAGGAGAAATTCACTGCCAGTGCCGATGCAGTTAGAAAAATGAATTCGGTGCTTTCAGATATGAATCTGGTTTAGCCATTTGATGACAGAAACAAAACAAGAGAACCGCTTCTGCCTTGTAGGGAGAAGCGGTTTTTTTATGTGATTATTTCACCAGCCTACGCGGCTCGATTACTTGAATTTTCATTCTCAAACCTGGCAGCATTCAGTTCCTTCACTATTTTTTGTGCCAGCTTGGCAGTCAAATTCTTTATTTCATAAATGATTTCCAGGTCATTGCTCACTTGCCTGGTACTTTGAAATACCTGCCACGACCCGAATTCGTATCTGTTTGTGCGGGGATCGAACCATATCACCCCAACACTTCTATCTTCCATCTTGCGCATGATCCTTTTATTTGTCTGTGAAACGAATAAAAATGCCACAATTGCATTTTCGTTATATTTTTTTTCACTGAACAAATTACGTGCCGCTTTGGTCGAAGTGCGCGTTCCGAAAGCCCAGGGTTTTGCCTTGTATTAGGTGCTGGTCTTTATTTTTGGGTAATGCACGAACACAATGAAGAACTAATCTCCAGCAGTGACCTTGTTAGCCGCGACCTCAGTTGGATCCGCTTCAATCGAAGAGTACTGGATCAAGCCAAAAAGGAAGATCGCAGCGTTATCGACCGGCTGAAATTCCTGGCCATCACAGCCAGCAACGCGGATGAGTTCTTCATGATCAGGGTCGGTAGTTTATACAACTATCTCGACTACGGTTCGGAGAGGGTCGACTATTCCGGACTGCATGTGATCCCGTTCAAAGAAACGCTCTTTCGGGAATGGAAGCTTTTTAGCAAGGATCAAAATACCTGCTTCACAAAGGTGCTGGTCCCCAAGTTTGAAGAGACCGGGTTCAAAATCGTCACATATGAGGAACTGAATGAGTCCGAGCAAGCCAAGGTAACAGCCTACTTTGACAAGATGGTGTTTCCGATGCTCACACCCATGGTGTATGACTCTTACCACTCCTTTCCGATCTTGATGAACAACGTCCTCATCTTCGGGGTCGTGACCAAGGGCATCGATCAAAAGGAGAAGAAGAAGATGTCGTTTGTTCAGATCCCCCAGAATATTCCTCGCTTCTTTGAGATTGATCGAGACGACTTGAAGCTGTTTGTGCCCATTGAGGAGATCGTTCGTGAGCATATCGACGCCTTGTTCAAAAACGTCCGACTGGTTTCCAAAACCCTATTCCGCCTCACAAGAAATGGTGACTTCACCCTGGAGGAATCTGAGGACATCGAAGCAAATTTCCTGGAGGAACTAAAGAAGAAACTGAAGACACGTAAAACGGGGCGTGTTGTACGACTGGAGGTCAGCTCAAGGCCCGACAAGTGGCTCATGCGCCAATTGATCGAGCGATGGGAAATCGATGACGACAACATCGTTGCCATCAACTCCCCGGCGATGATTGACTATACGGGGCTTTGGCAGATCGTCAATCACCCAGCATTCTCGCGATTCAGAACCGAAATGCCAGCACCGGTGCCACCGCTTAGTATGCAGGAGTACAGCGAACAGAGCATCTTCAAAATCCTGAAAGACCGGGACATCCTGCTGCATCAGCCGTACAACAGCATCGAGCCACTCCTCGATTTGCTGGAGTCCGCCGCGGAGGACCCGAACGTACTGTCGATCAAGCTGACAATATATAGGCTGGCGAAAGACTCAAGGGTGATTGCCGCGTTGCTGGAAGCTGCCGAGAATGGCAAGCACGTCTCTGTACTTTTCGAGGTCAAGGCCCGATTTGACGAGGAGAATAACATGCGTCAGGCACAGCGCCTGCAGCGAGCAGGATGCTTCGTGATTTACGGTGTGGGCACACTCAAGACTCATACGAAGCTGCTCCTGATCGTCCGCAAGGAGCGAGAGAAGGTACGCCGTTATGTGCATATGTCCAGTGGAAACTACAATGAGTCCACGGCAAGGCTTTACACGGACATTGGCTATATGACCACAGATGACAGCTACGCCAATGATGTCCAGGAATTCTTCAATGTAATCACCGGTCACTCTTTTCCCATTCATTACGAGAACCTGATCACGGCGCCTCGGGACATGCGATCCAAGCTGATTGAGCTCATCGCCAAGGAAGAGGAGAATGCCAGGAATGGGCTGCCATCAGGTATCGTAATCAAGATGAACTCCCTTCAGGACAAGGATACGATCATGGCGCTGTATTCCGCCTCGCAAGCAGGTGTGCCCATTCAGCTGATCGTACGAGGTATATGCTGCTTGCGTCCTAAACGACCCGGGCTCAGTGAGAATATTGAGGTGCGGTCGATCGTCGGGGATTATCTGGAGCACTCGCGCATCTTCTATTTTCACAACCATGGGGACCCCGTGGTGTATTCTGGTAGTGCGGATATCATGGTTCGCAGTTTTGACCGTCGGTTGGAGTCGCTATTCCTGATCCGTGATGAGTTTTTGAGAAAGCAGGCCATCAATATCCTCGTCTATAATCTCCGGGACAATTCGAACGCCTATGAAATGCTGGAGGATGGCAGCTACCGACCGATGCGAAATCGTCAACAACCGTTCAATATTCATCGCGAATTTTACGATGTTACTAAGGAAGTTGTGATGGAGGCCAAGCTATTTTCGTAGCTGCTGAGGCCTTTTAAAGGTCTTTGGGTCAGCCAGCTGATTTTGAGGCAACACGACTTATATTTGCGGGGTTGAAATTTCGGGCACTGCCTCAAAAGGCAGTTTGTTCGTAGGCAGTTTATAAACATTGATAGATGAGTTCTTTACGAGAAAGAACAAAAAAATATACCGAGCCACAGCGTGTACAGAAGCTGGGTTTTTACTCATACTTCAGAGAACTAGAGTCTAGTCAAAGCACCGAAGTAATATATCAGGGTCGAAAGGTGTTGATGTTTGGGTCCAATAGCTATCTGGGCTTGAACAGCGATCCACGAGTAAAAGAAGCTTGCATCAAAGCCGTGGAGAAGTATGGTTCTGGCTGTGGAGGATCACGTTTCCTGAATGGAACCATTGATCTTCATGTCCAGCTCGAGCAACAGTTGGCCGACTTTCTCCGCAAAGAAGCGGTCATTGCCTACAGTACCGGTTTTCAAGTCAATCTCGGAGTTATCCCGGCGCTCACAGGCAAAGGGGACTTCATCATCCTCGATACCCATGATCATGCTTCCATCATAGAGGGGAGTCGATTGTCACAAGCCACGACCGTTTTCTTCAAGCACAATGACATGAAGTCCCTGGAGACGAAGTTGAAGGGGTGTGGCCGGGAGGCCTTCAAGTTGATCGTGGTTGACGGTGTCTTTAGTATGGAAGGGGATATTGCCAATCTTCCCGAAATTGTGCGCCTGGCGAAGGAATACAACGCCACAGTCATGTGTGATTGTGCTCACGCTGTGGGCGTCATTGGCGAAAATGGCCGAGGCACGTTGTCTCACCACAATGTAGAGGACGATGTCGAACTGATGGGAGGGACATTTAGCAAGTCTTTCGCATCGCTGGGAGGCTTCATTGCAGGCGATGCTGATACCATCAACTACCTGAAGCACAACTCACGGTCTTTCATTTTTAGTGCGAGTATGACACCAGCGTCTGTGGCCGCGGTGATGAAGTCACTAGAGATACTGCGTACAGACCCCACGGTATTACAAAATCTTTGGGATAACACCCATTTTGCCCAGAATTCGCTGACGTCACTTGGTTTCGATATTGGACCTACCGAGACGCCAATTATCCCTATCTACATCAGGGATTACGAGAAGACTTTCCAGATGTCGGCGAGACTGATAGAAGAGGACGTGTTTGTCAACACGGTCGTACCACCAGCTGTAAGGCCGGAGGAGACAATGATCCGTTTTTCGCTCATGGCGACACACTCGAAGGAGCAGATAGAGAGGGCTATCAATAAGATTCACAAAATCGCAAAAGAAATCGATATCCCACTCAACGTGCCCTCTAGTGTATAGTGTCCAAAAGGTTGAAGATAAAGCCGGTCTCAAACGATTCGTAAAATTTCCGTTCTCCCTCTACAAAGACAATCCTTATTGGGTGCCGCCCCTTGTTTCGGATGAATTGACCGTTTTCAACCCGGATAAGAACCCGGCATTTGAGCACTGCGAGGCTGCTTACTGGATGGTCCTCAAGGACGGGGAGCCCGTTGGTCGCATTGCAGGGATAGTACACAAGACAGAGGCTGCCGAGGAAAAGGCCGTCCGGTTTGGCTGGATCGATTTTATCGATGACCCGGAAGTTAGCCGGCTACTACTTGAGGCGGTTGAGAATTGGGGGAAATCAAAGGGGCTCACTTCGACACAGGGCCCACTGGGGTTCACAGACATGGACTTCGAGGGCATGCTGGTTGAGGGCTTTGAGCACCCGGCGACCATCGCTACGATATATAACTACCCCTACTACCCACAGCACCTGGAAAAACTCGGCTACACAAAATCTGTCGATTGGGTGGAATTGAAGGGTGATGTGCCCGATGAGGTGCCAAGGCGCCTGGCTCGTAGGGCGCAGATGGTAGAGTCTCGCTTCAAGTTCAAGAGCATCCGACTGCGGAGCAAGAAAGTGGCACAGCAATATGGCGAAGAGCTATTCGATGTGTTGAATAAAGCCTATGCCGACCTCTTTGGCTTCCATGCGCTCACTCGGAAGCAAATCAAGTTTTACATCGCCCAATACCTGGGGTTTGTCGTACCCGATCTGCTCAGCCTCGTAGTCAATAACGAAGGTAAACTGATAGGCTTTGCTATCACCATGCCGTCGCTCTCCAAGGCATTTCAAAAAGCACGGGGCAGCCTCTTTCCTTTTGGCTTCATCCATATCCTTCGGGCGCTGAAGAACAACGATACCGCGGATATGTACCTGATCGGCGTTCTTCCCGAGTACCAGAAGTATGGTGTGACCGCCCTCATTTTCAGAGATCTGGTTCAGGCGTACATCGATAAGGGCATAAAAGTGGCCCTGACCAATCAGATGCTCGAAACCAACTACAATGTACTGCAGCAATTCAATGAGTTTCAGGAGAGCTCAGAGATCTACAAGAGAAGGCGCTGCTATAAGAAAGGAATTGCATGAGCGTATTTAAAGACAAAAACTATTGGGCCCTCATTCTTGGAGCCTCCAGCGGGATGGGTCTGGCGACCGCTCACAAGCTGGCCAGAGAAGGTATGAACCTGGCCCTCATCTTTCGGGAGCGACGCACGAAGGAAGAAGAAGCTGCAAAGGACTTTGACGAAATGCGCTCGCACGGTGTCAAGGTAGTTACATGGAATACCGATGCGCTCAACGAGGTGAAGCGTGAGGATACACTGCAGCAGCTCAAAGAGCAAATTGGTGATGGAAGAGTACGCGTTCTCCTGCATTCCATTGCCAAAGGAAATCTGAAATTGATGACAGCGGCGCCAGAGTCCGAGACCATCAGCTACCCCGCTCAAATGTTGGAGTCCACCGATTTCAATATGACGACCGATAGTATGGCATTCAGTCTGGTGCCATGGTTGAATGCCTTGATAGAGATGGGGGTACAAGACGGGCACATGCGTGTCCTGTCATTAACGAGTGCGGGTGATGAGCGTGTTTGGCGAGGTTATGCCGCCGTCGCTGCTGCGAAGGCCGCGCTGGAAGCGGTCACGAAATACATTGCCATCGAATATGCGCATTTGGGTATCACTGCCACCGTGATAGAGGCGGGCATCACGGTCACGCCGTCTATGCAGCTCATCCCCGGAAGCGATGTCATGTTGCGCAAAGCGGAAGAGCAGCACCCCAAAGGGAGACTGACCAGACCGGAGGATGTCGCTGATGTGGTTTACCTATTGTCTCGCGATGAGGCAAATTGGATTAATGGTAGTCGGCTGGTAGTGGACGGAGGTGAGCGCCTCCTATAGTTTTCTCTCTTTTTTATGAATTGACATTCAGTCGATTACCAATTCTTTTAAAAATTTCAAAAAATTATTGGGGGTATACGAATGCTCGGTTGCCTTAGGAGGAAGTAAAGCAACGTTGTGCAATTCCCAGAAGAGTGAACTCACGATTTTGGGTGTTCGAATACTTGGATAGAATTCTATGGCCACACGCGAGCAGAGCATCGAGTATATGTTTCACAGCCTTCCTACGATTGCATGGATACGGAGAAAGTAGCCTCTATGGATGACATTGTGAAACAACTACCGTACCAGAATCCATTTCTGTTCGTCGACTCTCTGACTTCGGTATCTGATGATGCCATCGAAGGCCACTACACACTCAAGGAGGACGAATTTTTCTACAGAGGACACTTTCCTGGCAATCCTGTTACCCCCGGAGTCATTCTCACGGAGATTGCTGCTCAGATCGGTTTGGTCTCGCTTGGGATCCATCTCATACAGCCGTCGGAGGAAAAAGAAGTGGTACCGGTTTTCTCCTCAGCGAACATAGACTTCCTCAAGCCCGTTTACCCGGGAGAAAAAGTAATTGTGAAGTCAAAGAAGGAATATTTCCGTTTCGGAAAACTGAAGTGCTCAGTGGAGATGATCAATGAGGCAGACGAAATGGTCTGCAAGGGCCAGTTGTCCGGAATGGTGATGACGAAAGGAGGTGAGCATGCAAGATAAGCGCGTGGTCATCACGGGATTGGGCGTTGTCGCGCCCAATGGCATCGGTATCCCGTCCTTCGATGCAGCCATACAGAATGGCGTCTCAGGTATTACCCACTGGCCGGAACACGCCGACCTCAACTGGCGGTGCCAGGTCGGAGGGTCTCCAGGTGTGAGTCAGGAATACCTCAACGAGAAGCTACCGGCCTACATTGCGCAGAAGCTAGGGAACATGGGCATTCTTTATGCGTGCCTGGCGGGAGTCGAGGCCTGGGAAGACGCCGGCCTTGAAGTACTCAGCAAAGAAACAGATTATGACACCGGCGCAGCATTCGGAGCCGGAGCGCTAAGCCTGGATAGCTTCATCACTTCGAAGACAACACCTATAGACCAAGGAAACAATAAGGTGCTGGGAACGGTCACCGTTCCACAGTGTATGGCCAGTGGCGCCAGTGCCTACCTCAATCAAATCCTGGGTATGGGGAATCGCGTGATGTCCAACTCTTCGGCATGTATCACGGGTTCGGAAGCAGTATCTCAGGGATATGAGTGGATCAAGAGGGGCAAGGCAAAGAGAATGCTCTGTGGTAGTACCGAGGGCGAAGGACGATATATCTGGGCAGCCTTTGATGCGATGAGAATCCTCTGTGCAGCGCATAATGACGACCCTGAAAAGGCTTCAAGGCCCATGTCGAGCACACCCATGGGATTTGTTCCCGGTGCAGGCGCAGGGGCATTGATGCTCGAAGATCTGGACAGCGCTCGGGAGCGAGGAGCAAAGATCTATGCCGAGATACTGGGCAGCTTCGCCAACACTGGTGGGCAGCGAAGTGGCGGGTCGATGACCGCAGCCAACCCTGAAGGCGTACAGCGATGCATCAAAGGATGTATTGACGATGCGGGTATCTCGCCAGATGAAATTGACTACATCAACGGCCATTTGACCTCTACCAAAGGAGATGTCGTTGAAATAAGAAATTGGGTACAGGCCTTAGGGCGGCAGGGAGATGACTTTCCCTATATCAATGCCACGAAATCGATGGTAGGGCACTGCATAGGTGGTGCGGGATCCATTGAATTGGTAGCGACCGTCTTGGCCATGACAGAAGGGTATGTTCACCCCAATCTGAATACCGAAGAAATCCACCCTGACATTCTGGATCTCGTATCAGCAGAGAAGATCCCTAATAAGAAGGTGGACAAAGACATAGACATTGCCATTAAGGCCAATTTCGGCTTTGGCGATCTTAATTGTTGTGTAATTCTCAAATCCTGGAAATAAATAAAGCTATGAGCAGAGAGAGTATACTAGAGACGATGAAAACCCTCATCAAACCCTACGTTGGTGATGTGACAGCTTTTGCATCAATGAATGAAAACTCAGACCTGATCAATGATCTGAAGATCAACTCAGCGCATATCGTAGATATCGTGTTGGACATTGAGTCGGAGTTTGACATCATGATCGATGACGACGCTATCAACGATATGGTTACAGTAGGAGCTAGCATCGACGTAGTGGAGTCCAAGCTGGCGGTTGCCGCTAGGTAATGACATTATAGACCTGTCCGAAGGGCGGAAGCACAGGCCTGCTTATTACGCACGGCTGCGCAAGCTCAGCGCATTCGATCACGAATGGGATGCAGCTGATTTCCTTACCGACATCGACAGGTTGTGGCTGTTATGGTCCATAAAGGAGGCTGCTTTCAAAGCGGCGGTAAAGCTGGGATGGGACACCAGGTTCTCAGGGAAGCATTTCCCTGTAGACCAGTTGATCCGCCGGAATGAAGACGTGAGTAGCCGGGTGACTTCAATGGAGCACTCGCTCTTCGTGGTCTCCAGGATAGAGCCATTGTACATCCACTCCTATGTCGAGGTCCCGGATAGGCACGTGTCCATGGAGGTGCTTTCATTGGGTGAAGCAGATTATCCCAACCAGTCGATGGCTGTGAAGCAGAAAGCGATCCTCCAACTATCAGAGCAACTAAATATTGACTCGCAAAGGATCACTATCGCCAAGGATTCCCAGGAGATACCGTTATTTCATTGTGATGAGCAACCAATGAACGTTGATCTTACCCTTTCTCATCATGGAAACTTTGGCGCTTATGCCTTTGCCACATGAGTAAATCGGTGTTAGTGACCGGGGCCAACGGCTTCGTCGGAAGACATCTGCTGGAGGTGGCCAAGTCTCAAGGTTTTGCTGTGCACGCGGGAGTCCGCAAAAGCAGCAATACCACTTCCATCAATCATCTGGATGTGCCCATCCATCGCCTGACCTACGAGGACAAGGATCGTTTGTCCGAGGAACTCAAGGCCTTGGGTCCGTTTGACTACATCATTCACAATGGAGGAGTGACTCAGGCCATTGACCTGGAGATTTACAGAAGGGGCAATGTTTCTGTGACTGAGAATCTTTTGGTAGCCACGAAGGAGTCAGGTACTTTGAAGGGGCAATTCGTGTATATCTCCAGTCTCGCTGCACGCGGCCCAAGCTATCTTGGTCAGGATGCCCCTATCTCCGATTACGGGATCAGTAAGCTCGAGGCTGAGGCCAAAGTAAAGGGCAGCGGACTCGATTTTGTGATCATTCGCCCGACGGCCGTATATGGCTCCGGCGACCATGGATTTTTGGAGCTTGTAAAAATCGTCAAGGCTCACGTATTCCTGACACTTGGCAGCAAGCGCCAGCGGCTGACGATGATTCATGGTCACGATCTGGCGCGGTTGGTGCATGACCACCTTGATAGCGTGGGCAAAACAATTTACGGTTGGGATGGAAAGATCTACAGCCAGAAGGATCTCAACGAAGCCATCAAAAAGGGTCTGGGGATAGGTTTTGTAGTGCGCCTGCAGATTGGCGTACCGATTCTCAAGACGATATCCTATATCATGAATGGTATTTACAAGCTCTTGTTTCGACAGGCGTGGCACTACAACCCGAAAAAGATGAAGGAGTTGGTGGCGCTGGATTGGTCGGTACATGAGGGTACTGAGCCACAACCGGGTACCTTTGCACCTCAATTTGACATCGAAGGAGGATTTCAGGAAGCCATCGACTACTACAAAGCTCATTCCTGGATCTAGAGTTCTCAAGAAGAATAGTCCGTATGAAGATTCTCTATATGTTCATCAAGGCCTCGAAGCGTGACTCGCTCATCGCTGTGCTTTCCGGCACACTGGCGGGGTTGTCATTGGCGGGTATGGTCTCACTTATCAACTTGGGGATTCAAACCAAACTAGAGAATTTCAGTTTTTTGGCCGGTGCTTTCGTTGCCCTCTGGCTGTTGTACGGTGTCATGGGGGTTAGTGCCTCGTTCTTCGTGTCTAAGCTTAGCCAGATTGTCATCCTTGATCTTCGCATCAATCTGAGCAAGAAGATCATGAAGGCCTCTTTCCAACGCCTGGAGCATGATAAGAACCAGCTCTTCGCAATTCTCACGGATGATATCATGACAATTGCGCAAGCGGTTACCCGGTTTCCTAATATTCTCACGAGCTTCACCATGGTCATCGGCTGTGTGGCTTACATGGCATTTATCTCGTGGGAATTGATCATTCTGTTCCTGGTGCTTTTCGGTTTGGCCTATGGTTTCTTCAAGAAGCCCCTCAACAATTTCAAGTACAAGATGCGGAAGTCCCGAGATACACAAAAGGATCTCATGGGGCACTTTCAGTCCCTCATATTCGGGTTGAAAGAGCTGTTACTCAGCGTGAAACTGCGCAAGAGCTTCGTCGAGGACACACTCTTCCCATCCGCTCACGACCAGAAGGAATACCAGATTTGGTCCACGATGTGGATCACAGTGTTCATCAGAGCAGCAGAGATGGTACTGCTCATTGGTTTTGCTGGAATTTTGGTGGGCATTTCCAAGTATGAATTCGTGTCCTTTGACGTTCTCGCACAATTTCTGACACTGGCCTTGTTTACACTGCCTTCCTTATCGAATATCAGTAGTTTCCTTCCGTTTCTCGGTAAGATAGATGTGGCCCTTGAGCAGATCAACAACACAGGGCTGGTCCTCAAAGAAGCTGCCATCGACCGGACGGAAGACGCACCCTCTTTTGATGACAAGACCAAACCTTTCCTTGAACTCAAGGACGTCACTTACACGTACTTCCACGAAGGGGAAGACAAATTCTTCGAGCTTGGACCCATCAATCTACAGATAGAGAAAGGTCAGATGATCTACCTTCTCGGCGGTAACGGTAGCGGAAAGAGCACCCTTGCCAAGATCATCTGTGGTTTGTATCGCCCGGAAAATGGTGCGGTGCACATGGGCGGCATTGAGATCAAGAAGGGCACATTGGACGCTTATCGCGAAAATTTCAATGCCATCTTCACTGATTTCTACCTCTTTGATCAGCTCGACTATTTACCCGTGGAGTCACTCAGGGAAGATGCGGCTCGCTACCTCAAACTGCTGGAGCTGGACAAGAAGGTAAAGATCGATGGAAATAAGCTGTCGACTACCAAGCTCTCGACCGGTCAGCGCAAGCGGCTTGCTCTGCTGCTTTCCTTTTTGGATGACAAGCCTTTCTATGTTTTTGACGAGTGGGCCGCCAGCCAGGATCCCTATTACAAGGAGGTCTTCTACCGCACGCTGCTTCCGGAGTTGAGGGAGCGAGGCAAGACATTGCTAGTGATCACCCACGATGAGAAGTACTTTGACGGCGCCGATCGTTTTATCATGTTGCGAGACGGCAAGATGATTACCAAGGACGACAACGAGGATCTGCTTTCAATCTACAACTCCGGGATTCCTTCGGAGAAGGTCTGATCGACTGACTAGGGAGTTTTGGTCGGTGGCTTGGTGGCGCGCAGGCCCACGCTGCTATCCCTCCGCACAGCTTCTTCCAGTCGCTCCACCTCGCGCCTGCCTGCAGTAGCCGCCACAGCGAAGGCAGGGCGATCTCAGCCTTCCTCCGCGCGAGCACTTCAAGGCCTCCGTTGGCTTCGACTTCGCCTCCGGCCATTGACTCAGTCATTTACCTGCAGTTGAATTTTAGGATTTCTCTGCACTGGCCTGTCTCTCCTCCACAAGCTTCACGACCTCGCCGTAGTACTCCTGGCAGATCACTTCCCACTGCTGCCTTCTGGCGTAGGCAATTCCGTTCAGGGCAAAGGCCGACCGTAGTTGGGGATTGTCTATGATCTCGAGGAGTTTATCCACAAAGGCTCTTTCGTTTTTCGGTTCCACCGCAAACCCAGCTTTCCCCTCTTCGACGATGCCTTTTGGACCACCGGCTGCCGCTACTACCGCCGGTAGTCCCGACGCCATGGCCTCCAGCACGACATTGCCAAACGTCTCCGTGATGGATGGGAATACAAATACGTCCGAGGAAGCGTACAGAGCTGCCAGGTCGGCTTTGGTCTGTTTCCCTGTGAAGACGGCGTTTTTCATTTTCCGCTCAAGGCTGGCTCTGAAAGGACCATCTCCCGTCACGATCATCTGCACATCCTCGCGTTCCGCAGCCAGCAGGTCATGAATGCGTCGGAGGGTGTTGAGTTCCTTTTCGTTGACCAGTCGACTGACAAACAGGACGGTCTTTTTGTCGGTCACGTGCCACTTCTTTCGAATCGACTCATCTCGAAACTGCGGCCCATAGTGGTTTTGGTTGATGCCCCGACGGAAGAAGGCGATTTGCTCTTCTTTTACCCCGATTTCCAGCAAGTATTCTTTCATGGGTTGGCTGGGCACGAACGTCCTGATGGGCTTCTTGTAAAACCACTGAGAAAGCCGTCTTGCCAACCTGGACATTAGCCATTCCAGTGGTTTGAAGGCCCCGAAGTAGTACTCCATGTACGACTGGTAGTGGGTGTGGTAAATGCACGTGACTGGAAGGTTGTGCTGCCGCCCATAGCGGATGGCATATCGCCCCATGAAACTGGGAGAGGTGTAATGAATGACATGAGGCTGGAAGTCCTCGAGTATCTTCGGCAATTCCTTCATCCGGCCAGGCAGACCCACTCGGTACTCCTTGTTGAAAGGGAAAGCGAAGTACGGTAGCTGGTAGACAGGGTGTTTGAAGTTGTCTTCCTCCTTGGGTGGTAGCGCGACAATGAAGATCACCTCCACATGATCCGGCATATTGTCCGCTAACTGATGGATGGTGTTGCTGACCCCATCAAAGTGGCGCTGAAGGACATCAGCGAAGAAGGCAATTCGTATTTTCTGATCCATTTGATTCGCTCTGCAAAGATAGAAGCTAGTAGGGTGGGCTGTTAGGCTTTTCGAAGCTCTTTACGCAATTCAGCCGCATAAAGATCACCTCTACCAAACATCGACGGGCGCTGCCCAATTTTTTTGATGGTATGGAATCCCCAACTGTAGGATTCCTGATGCAGACGCTCATAAGGAATGGGATAAGGCACCCACGGATTGCTTTGGTCCATGTCGTATTCCACAAGTAGGAGAGCGCCCTCCGGCTTCAGTTCTTTGGCGATCTCCGAAATGAATCTGCGTTGGTCGGAGATATAATGAAGCGAATTTGCCATGAGTATCCCGTCCATGCCCTTTGGCAAGGTAATGCCGTCGAAATCAGCCTTTTGGAATCGTACCTGCACATGCGACGGCATTTTTTTGAGAGCCTGAGGATCCTTATCAATCGCCAAAATATTGCTGCCCTCGGGAAGCAGATGAGCAAGCGCCTGCGTGAAAGTGCCAGTACCGCAGCCAAGATCTGCCCAGTGTTGCGGCTTATGATCAATCGCCGAGAGGCCGGCAAGCAGATCGATGGCATCTGAAGGATTCATACGAGGGAGGAATAGAAAAAGGGCAAAAATGGTTCCGGGAAGGATAGCAAATTTCTTCTACCCCACAGTTCCTTATGGGCCTCCATTTATACCCCGAAATAACTATCTTCGATTTGTTAATCAGAACAACTTTGGCCAAACCAATATCCATTATTGTCCTCTTTGGCCTGTTGACAAGCTCGGCAGTTGGCCAATCCCCAGGTAACTACATTCATGTTAAGTTCGATGCATCATTTGTCGAGCGCCTGGAGGGGGCTCCAAAAGATTACACGGGCGATGGTATTGTACAGCTGGGACTAACGGAATTGGATTCTCTCAGTCGCCTGATTGGCGTGAGATACATTGAACGCCTCATCCCTTATTCGCCAAAGTACGAGCAACGGCATCGCGCACACGGATTGCATTTATGGTACCGCTTTGAAGTGGATAGGTACTACGCGCCGCATTACATGCCGATGCAGTATGCGGATATGTTTCGCGCATGTGAGGTGATCACCGAATCGGAGCAGCCCCTGCCTACTTCCATTATTGATGGGTACAAATCTTCGTCAGTACCACCGAGGCAGATGAGCATAAACTCTGGGGCGGATGCTGATCCACTGTTTGATCAGCAGTGGCATTACAACAATACAGGTCAAACGGGTGGCGCAGTGGATGCTGATATTGACCTGTTGGAGGCGTGGGAATTGTCGCGGGGAAGCGAGGATGTCATTGTAGCCGTTTTAGATCAGGGTATTGATTTTGACCATGAGGATCTCGCAAAAAACGTATGGAGGAATATGGCAGAAATCAATGGCCAGGAGGGTGTCGATGATGATGGTAATGGTTACGTAGATGACTTCCATGGTTATGGTTTTTACGATGACGGTGCGGTTCAGCCGGGTACTCACGGAACCCACGTAGCGGGGGTCATCGCAGCCGCCTCAGAAAACGGAGTGGGGGTAGCCGGCATTGCTGGTGGTGAGGGGGCGGTGCCCGGCGTGAGTTTGATGTCATGTATGATATTCGGTCCCGGCGATGATTCCGGTGCAGCGGGCATAGAGGCTGCTTTCGTATACGCTGCGGACAATGGTGCTGTCATCGCGCAGAACAGTTGGGGGTATGATCAGCCCTATCAATTCTCACAATCGCTTCTGGATGCTATTGATTATTTTGTCGAGAATGCCGGCTATGACGAAAATGGCATCAGTGTTGGACCAGTTCAGGGGGGCATTGTGGTTTTCTCCGCAGGTAATAGTGCGAGCTCGGAACCATACTATCCGGCTGTTTATCCTTCTGTGATAGCAGTTGCGTCCACTGACGACGAAGATCGCAAGTCGGGATTCTCAAACTACAGTACTGCTGTTGACATTTCAGCGCCAGGTTCTGCGGTTTTGAGTACAGTATTAGATGACCAGTATGACCTCCTCTCAGGGACTTCCATGGCTGCTCCACATGTTTCTGGCGTCGCAGGGTTGGTCATCTCCGATTTCAGCGGGACCAATCTAACTGCACCAGAGGTCTGGTCCAGACTCCTTGTAAGTGCAGATGAGATCGACAGCCTCAACGAATCCTACGCTGGCGAATTAGGTGCCGGGCGCCTGAATGCCCACCAGGCACTGGCAACGGCGGACCTCTTGCCCCCGGTGCTTGATGATACTTTTAGGATGGTATTTGCGGAGCATGGCGGACTCAACGTCTATGATGTCAATGCGACCAGTGGACTCTCAGAGACAGCGGACGAGGAGGTGAGTTATCACATAGAAGGGGATGATGCGGGCTCCTTCCAAATCGAGTCTTCTACCGGTCTGCTATCGTTTTTGTCACTTCCGGACTTCGAGGACCCCGCTGATCTGGATGCTGACAACACTTACAAACTATCAGTCATTGCTTCTAACCAGTTCACCAGCAAATCGCAGCAGGTGATCGTTGAAGTTTCAGATGTTGAGGAGAGCATCACTTACTCGAACCCCTCAACCATCGATCAGGCAGTCTTTGAGAGTGATTTTGAGTTCGCAGACCTCCAGGGACTGACGTTTAGCTTCGACGGATGGAATCTGTTCGTGGCCGCAGGATCGGAAGTGCAACAATACCAACTCATTGCACCTTTTGATTTGAATGAGGGATACACTTTGGAGGCGTCTTTTGATGAGCACGAAGGATCTGAGGAGTATTTGGACCTTGCTTTTGGTCCAGATGGGAGGCGGTTCTTCGTCCTTCTGGATGACGATGGAGAAGGCCGCTTGCTTCAATATACGCTCGAGGAGCCATATGATCTGACGGGGGAATCCGCGTACGATGGGCAATGGCAGCTCAGTTTTTCACCGAAGGGATTTCGCGTAAGTCCTGATGGATTGCGATTCTATTTCATTACCGAGGACGGATATATGTCGCAGTATACGACCGAGGTGGCGTATGATATTCAAGGTGGTCTGGTTACTGAGGGGGTCAGTTCATTGCAAGTAGAAGGAATGGTGGACCTGGAGTTCAGTATAAACGGTCACCAGCTCTATCTGGTCTCCGAAGGTGGTCGTATTGGACAATATGCTTTGGGGCTACCTTTTGATGTTTTGTCCTCCATTTCGGAAGTGAATGCCCTTGTGCTACCTGATACTTTGGGAGCACTTTCAGCTATTGCAATAGATCCTTCCATCTCCAAAATACATTTGGGGACTGGAGGCGGTAGAGTCATTCAATTCAGCTTGCCTTCCTTGGGTTTCGCCGAGCACAGCGAAAATAGAGGCGGCGTTGATGGATCCGTAGAGGTACGATTACAAGGAACAGATTTCGTGGACGCTAGCCAATGGGACGACGCCTTCGTGACCACAAATTTGGGTTCGGGGTTGTCACCGCTCGTGGTGCGGCAGGGGAGCAAAGAGGCGTGGTTGGATTTCATGGGAGAAGCTGACCTGCACGGCGAAGAAGACAGCATTGATAGCCTCGTTTTTTCATTCTCTTCATCGGCCTTCAATCCAAATTCAGCTGATGTGATCGGCAGCCAGGAGTTCAAAACACCGATTCCTGTCACGTTTCGTGACGGTCCATCATTTCCGATCCTGGAGGATAGGATTACTATCTACGAAAATTCCGAAGAACCATTGTTGAGCCTGGCCAATGAGTTACAGCTGCAAGGTCATTCCACTTCAAACCTGATCTATGAAAAGACGGGAGGTCAGGACAGTAGCCAATTTGCACTGGATAGTTTCGAAGGCGTGCTCTCGTGGCGCCAGGCCACAGATTATGAAACTCCTGTGGATGCAAATGGAGATAACCTCCATGAAATAGAATTGAAAGTTTCCTCAGACTTAGGCTACGCCAGCAAGCTCATAACTATTGAGGTCCTCAATATCAATGAGCCTCCAGCTCTTTTAGTGGAGGACTCGGTATCGGTCATCGAGAATCAAACCCTCAGTTTTTCTGCTGAGGGTGTGGATCCGGATGCCGGTACCGTATTGGCCTACACGTTGTCAGGAGAGGATGCTTCCTTCTTTTCCATTGACAATACTGGCGGTATGTATTTCCTGGAAGATCTCGATTTCGAGCGGCCCCTGGACCATGACCAAGACAATGTGTACGAGCTGGAAGTGAGGGTGTCTGACGGGGAGCTTTCAGCTTCAGCCCAACTTGCGGTCGTAGTATTGGATGCCAATGACAATGCTCCCTACTTCGTCGACTTGCTCCGGGAATCTACTCATGGCGAAGGTACTACGGTGTTGTTCGAGCTTACGGCAACAGACCTTGATGCAGGCAGTGTATTGACTATGGACCTAATGGGTGGAGCGGACCTGGAAGCCTTTTCCCTAATTCACGGTCAGCTGTCCTTCCTGCAGGCTCCCGATTTTGAAAGCCCCGCCGATGCTTCAGGTGACAATGTCTATGAAGTGGAAGTGGAATTATTCGATGGTCTTAATCGTACAAGGGAGACCCTATTGATCACCATCACCAATCTCAATGAGCAGCCTGTCGCCCCCGACACAACTTTCACATGGACGACAACATCTCCAGTAGGAGTAGTGCTGGGGGTATTGGCTGCAATGGACCCGGATGGTGATCAGCTATCGTATGCGTTGGGCCTTTCGGAGTTCGGAGAGAATTTCGAGGTGACGGATTTCGGACAGTTGATATTGACGGCTACAAGTGGGTTCGAAGACGAGCAATTCCCGACGGTGGTGCTTCCCGTCGAAGTCTCTGATGGACAACTCTCTGCAAGTATGAACGTCACGATTCTCCGCGATGGTGTGTTTTCCAGGCCTCTTTCTATTGATTCAGAGTATGGCGAGGATATACTACTATTCCCTAATCCTTCCAGTGATAGGATGTGGGTTCGTTTGCCGTCCGGTTGGCACAAGGCCGAGCTACAAGTGATTGATATGCGAGGTGTCGTCGTGGAGGTAAGTCACTCTCTTATTGACGGGTTGTTGGTTTTTGACCTCAGTCAAACCCCCGCTGGGTTATACACGCTGAAAGTGATCCATCCATTGGGTTCGGTGAGCCGGGGTTTCTTGAAGAACTAGGACCTCGCCCATTCAAATAATTTCGCTATTCACCTTTCGTTTCCATGACCTATCTTTCCTTGGTACAGAACGAAATTCAATGAAAAACCTACTTAGCTTTCTTGGCTGCGCCCTTCTGGCCTTCGCAGTCTCTGCCCAATCGGCCAACGATACATTCAAGCCCCTCAAATACAGAAATATTGGACCCTTCCGTGGTGGTCGCTCGGTTTGCGCTTCGGGCGTCGTTGGGGACCCGCTGACGTATTACTTCGGTACAACCGGAGGGGGCGTATGGAAAACGGAAGACGCCGGTCAGCGATGGACCAATATTTCAGACGGCTATTTCAAGACAGGTTCGGTCGGAGCCGTGGCTGTTTCCGAAAGCGACCCCAACGTCGTATATGTCGGCATGGGAGAGCATGCCCCGCGGGGCGTCATGACGTCCTATGGCGATGGAGTCTACAAGTCTTATGACGCTGGCAAGACCTGGAAGTCGATGGGCCTGGAAAAGACCCAGCATATCGCTCGGGTGATCATTCACCCTAAGAATCCCGATATCGTGTGGGTAGCCGCACAGGGAGCCCTACATGGTTCTACCAAGGAGCGCGGCATCTATAAAAGCACAGACGGGGGCAAGACCTGGAAGAATGTGCTCTATGTCAACGATATGACGGGATGCTCAGAGTTGTCTATTGATTACAGCAATCCTCAGGTCCTGTACGCGGCGATGTGGCACCATCAGCGGACGCCATGGCAAGTGATCAGTGGTGGGCCAGGTAGTGGCCTCTACAAATCTACCGATGGCGGAGAGACCTGGAGCCCGTTGACCGAAGGCCTGCCCAAGGAAATGGGTAAGATGGCTATTCAGGTGTCGCGGGCCAATCCCAACAAAGTATACGCCCTGATAGAAAGCGATTCAGAGAAGGACTTGGGCGGCCTTTTTGCGTCCAACGACGGTGGCGACAGCTGGAAGATGGTAAGTGGCGACAATCGGCTGGTGCAACGTGCCTGGTATTATATAGAGGTCTTCCCGGATCCAGTGGATGAGAATACAGTATACGTATTGAGTGCGCCGGCACTGCGGTCCATCGACGGGGGTCGCACTTGGGAGCGCTTATCCGGAACCCACGGTGACTATCACGACCTGTGGATCAATCCCGACAATCCTAAAAACATGATCATCGCCAACGACGGCGGCGGTGCTATATCCCATGACTTCGGCGCTAGCTGGTCAACGCAGCAAAATATGCCGACGGCCCAGTTTTACCGTGTGAACGTCGACAATCTTTTCCCATACAACATCTATGGGGGGCAGCAGGACAATACCTCGGTGCGCATTGCAAGTAGGGCACTGGCCAGGAGGTCCATTACAACACAGGACTGGACATATTCCGCTGGCGGCGAAAGCGCCTTCCTGGCATTTGATCCTGACAATCCGCGGTACGTTTTGGGCGGGAGTTATCTCGGTACGATTGAGATATTGGATATGGAGGCCAAGGCCGGCACGAAGATCATGGCCGCCCCCATTCAGTACCTAGGGCGGGAGGCCCGTGACATGAAGTACCTCTTCAACTGGAATGCACCCATCATTAAGAGTCAACATGAGCCCGACACGTACTACCATGCCGCCCAGGTCTTACTGAGAACCCGGGACAAAGGGATCACATGGGAGGAGGCTTCTCCGGACCTCACTAATAACGACGATGCAAAGCAGGGTAAAGGCGGCGCACCCTATACGAACGAAGCGGTAGGCGCTGAGAACTATGGCACGATCGCCTATGTGAAAGAATCGCCGCACGAAGCGGGAGTCATCTGGACTGGCAGTGATGACGGGTTGGTACAAATCACTCGGGATAATGGTGAGACCTGGACGAACGTAACTCCTAAAGGATTAGGAGAGTGTCTGGTGAATGCCATTGACGTATCTCCGCATGATCCTGCGACTGCCTATATCGCTACGACGCGTTATAAATTCAACGATCATACACCGTCCCTCTGGAAGACGACGAATTATGGCAAAAGCTGGACAAACATCAGTGCCGGCATACCATATGGCGCTTACACACGGGTTGTAATAGAGGATGATGTGCGCAAGGACCTGCTGTTCGCGGGCACTGAGACGGGCATGTATATCTCGTGGAACGGTGGCCAGCAGTGGGAGCCTTTCCAACTGAACCTGCCAGTCGTCCCTATCACAGACCTTATCATTCGTCATGGCAATCTCGTGGTGGCCACGATGGGCCGATCATTTTGGGTGTTAGATGACCTTTCCTTACTGCGACAGCACAACTCGTCTGATAACGCATTTGCCTTGTACAATCCCGGAGATGCCGTCATTGGGAACTGGGGAAGTCCCTTGAATGGCAACAGTCCGGACTTTGATGGTACCAACCCTTTCGATGGGGTGAATCCCGCTAATGGCGTAGTGGTGTATTACAGTTTACCGGAAATCGCGGATTCGGTCCATATTGAAATGACCATCCTGGATGCGGCGGCACAGCAAGTGACGTCATTTAGCAGCCAATCCGATCCTGAATTCAAGAGATATGCAGGCGGACCTCCCGCGAGTCCGACGTTGGCGAAGTCCATAGGAATGAATCGTTTCGTCTGGGACATAAGGTACCCTATCATGCCCGGTGCTCCCACGGCGTACATCGAGGGGAGCTTTCGAGGGCACAAAGCATCTCCCGGTGATTACAAAGTTGTATTGAAAATGGGTGATCAGGAACTGGAAGGCCAGTTCAAGATATTGCCTAATCCCAGGTACGATACCACGCCTGAGCAGTACGAAAAGTACCATCAGTTCATGATGTCGGCGGAGAACTCATTGACGGAAATGCACAACACTGTGAATGAACTGATGGACATGAGGAAGCAAGTGGAAGCCATCGTGAAAAAGATGAAGGATGACCCTTCCAGGGAAGAACTCATGGAGGAGGGAAGACGCCTCATCAAGGAAATGAAAGCATGGGATTCGGAGATGATACAGCGAAAGTCCCAGGCTTATGACGATGTGGAGAATTTCGAAAACAAGTTCACAGCCAACTATCTCTTTATGATCAACGCTACAGATAGCGGGCTCCCCCGGGTGAATCAATCTTCACTGGACCGTAAGGCAGAGTTGGATCAGCAGTGGGAAGCACTGAATAACCGCGCCCGAAGCCTAATGGAAACAGATGTACCTGCGTACAACAAGCAGTTGTGGGATGCTGGTGTTGGCGCTATTCACACCGGGAAGAAGACAGGAACATAATGTCCGGTCTATCGACTCATTGACAATGATATGCCTCGGGGGTTGTGACCTTCGAGGCATATTTGCTTTAGTCGGGACGGTGAGCCCTTCATAATAGATATATTGCGATGCTGCTGATCATGATCCCATGTTAGAGATTTTCGAGTCGCTACTACCCATCTTCGTGCTGGTCTTGCTGGGAACGGCCTTTCGCCGCTATGACTTTCCAGCGCAGGGTTTTTGGGTCGCGGCGGACCGATTGACCTATTACGTCTTCCTTCCAGCGCTGCTGACCAAAACACTGGCGACAGCAACCTTCACCTTGGAAGACTTTTACAACCTAACCGGGGTTTTGTGCGCTTCAGTCATGGTTGTAGCATTGATGGCATTGTTGTTACAACAGGGTTTGCGCTCCTCGGCGGCGACATTCACTTCTATATTTCAGGGGAGCATTCGCCCCAATACTTATGTGGCGCTTGCTGCAAGCACAGCGCTATTTGGTGCCAAGGGACTCGCCCTCACATCCATCATCATGGCGGGAGTGATACCACTCGTCAACATCTTGTCGGTGGCAGCATTTGCTTTTTTTGTACCCACGACTGGCAGACGCACGCCGACCTTCTTCAGGAGCATATTGACAAATCCGCTGGTCATTGCTTGCGCTGTGGGAATCGTACTCAATATCTCAGGGATAGGACTACCTTTTGTATCTGAAGATGTTTTCGACATCATGTCAAGGCCAGCACTTCCCATGGGACTGATCTCGGTGGGCTATGGCTTGTTGTTAGGGGGGAGCCGTACGAAGATCATCCCCACGATGATCGCCGGGACTTTGAAGCTGGCGGTACTTCCCTTATTGACTTATTTGATGTTGATGGGGCTGAATGTTTCAGGTATCTCTCTACAAGTAGCCATACTGTTCGCCTCGACGCCTTGTGCTGTTTCTTCGTACATCCTGGCTGGTCACCTCAATGGTGATCAGGAGACCATGGCCACCATCATCACGCTTGAAACATTGATAGCCTTTGTGACCATGCCGCTATTATTGGTCCTTATCGGTTAATTGGAAGTAGCTGTTACCCGGGTGAATTGTGCGCACTTGTGGCGTCAAGAAGCCGGGACCCTTGCGTTGTTGATGTGCTCAGGCACTTCGCAGTCCTTGTAGTTCCACAACAAAAGCGCCGATGATCGCAAGGACCGCTATGACGGGCATCAATGCAAAACCAATCGGCGTCAATGCGATGACCAGTGCTGCCATTAAAAGTGTTTTCAACCGCATGACAGAATAGATTTTGGGCCATCTATAAGTTAGCCCATCCCACCTTCAATTGCTATGACATTCGTCAATCACCTGGTTGATTCCGCGATAGGACTCGTTTCGGAAGTGAGGTAAGCGGAGCGAAAGAGATTGCCTTCTACCGTCATACCAAACCGCTATAGGCAAGTGTAAATCCTGACGGTCATTTCCTAGGCGAAAAGACTGTATTTTCTTTCGACAGGCAATCTTCCCATTCATTCACCAAAAAATGGGGATTGTGCATGTCGCTGGCTGGAGCGGGACAAAAACTCTTAAATTCCGACGAATTATTACCAATCATAGATACTCTTGATGAGAACCGCCAGACTTCTTATGGTTGCCGCAGTAGGCGCAGTGCTCTTTGGCTGTAGCGACCTCCAACTGAAAGCTTTTCGTGAATTCAAAAAGGAATCGGCCCGACCTGTCGAGGTGGAGTTTACCGCCGGCCAGCCGACCGCCATCGGTTTGAAATTACCGGCCGCCGCGGGTGGAGACCCACTGCTGGGTGCTATGCTGCATTTGAATGAGTTCAAGGATTTCTATCGAATTGATGATCCCCTCCGGGACCTCTATCTGAAGGATACGGATGATGGTGAGTTGCATGCGGTGATCTTTGGTCAGCAGATCAAGAATATTCCGTTGTTCGCCGCCGGGGTTGGCTTCTATTTCTCAGAGGATGCATTGGAGTATGTGAATTCGACCTACATACCTTATCTGGAGCCCTTGCCTGGTCCGGAGTTGGATCAGCGGCAGGCTGTTGAGATAATTGAGAAAGACCAGGGAACTTCGGTGAAGGATTTTGAGGTCATCAAGGTGGCTCCGAGCTACTTCCACCACGCGTTGATGGATGAGACAGTAGAGTTTGAGCAAGAAGGACTTCGGTTAGCCTACCAGGTGAATATCGAGAGATCACATGTACACTTTCTGTACCTCGTAGACGCTCACAATGGCACGATCCTATTTAAGGAAGAAGGTGCTGTAGATGAGAATGGGCTGTTGCGATTGGCTGAAAAATATTGGGAGGATGTGAACCTGAGGACGGTCGCCGAAGTGGTCGCTGATGATGATAATGACGGAATCTCAAATGAAAATGATCTGTGCCCTTCCACCGCGAGCCTCGACAACCGGGACTTTGACAAGGACGGCATCGGAGATGTCTGCGATGACGATGATGATGGCGATGGTATTCCAGACAAGAAGGACAATTGCCCGTACAACCACAATCCGGATCAGGCGGACAAGGATGGCAATGGAATTGGGGATGCTTGCGATGACCTGGACAAGGATGGTGTGCGCGATGCGGTCGACAATTGCTTCCTGCCCAACTTCGGTCAAATGGATACAGACTATGACGGAGATGGAGACGTCTGCGATGAGGACGATGATGACGATGGGCTAGTGGATGCTTTTGACACTTGTTTGAGAGTGGCTGACTCCAGCAACTCTGACTCCGATGGTGATGGACTCGGTGATGTCTGTGACAACTGCCCGAAGTTGGCGAATCGGGATCAGGCTGATGCTGACATGGATGGGATCGGCGATGTCTGCGACGAGGATGATGACAATGACAATATTCCCGATTTGGAGGACAACTGCCCGGCCGTATGGAACGTGGCACAAATCGACACAGATGCCAATGGCAGGGGACTTGCCTGCGACCCCAAGGAACAAAAGGCGCAATGGACATCACTCGTTGATCAGCAGGGTACTGCCGTGATGTCGCTTCCTGCAGGCTTCTTCAACTGCGAGAGGCCCTTCAAGTACGAAATCAAGCCCTGCCTCGATTGCCCGATCTGGACGGATCTTCCTTTGAACAAAGGCGTGAAAGTGAAGGTCCCATTTGCTGCTGAAGTGAAAGTGACCAACTCCGCAGGATCCACGTTGGCGCAAAAAAGTGTGAACGGCAATTCCACAGCCTCGTTGATGTTCGATGTCAAGCCCTCTTACAACTATGAGGCGCCGATGGAGCTGAAGGAGGCCTACGTAACTGAGGAATTGTCAGCGCAATTGAACAAGTCGAAAAACAGGACGCGAGACAGGTATTATGTAGAGATCAAGCCCACGGAGGAATTGGGCCAGACCGAGTATCAGGTAGAGATTGAGATGCTCTAGGAAGAATTTTTCGTAATCGTCCTAACCTAGATAAGCCATCCGCGCCTTAGTGCGTGGGTGGTTTTTTTTTGTTGGTCACAGCAGTGCTGTTTTATCGACATCGAAATTTTGAGACAAGTAGCCCACATTCCCTTGCTCCATTCCCAACCACATACCCTACCGGTAACGTTCTTTTGCGATTGCTGACTTCCATCATTGTGGGATTGTAGCGGATGATGTTTAATTTGAATGATTAACCCATCCGCAGACCATGAAAACTACCAACAAGGAAAATCACACCTCCCGAAGACGCTTTCTCAAAAACTCGGCTGTCGCTCTCGGCGCTATCTACATAGTGCCTCGCCGGGTACTGGGTGGGCCCGGTTACATAGCCCCTAGTGACAAGATCAATATGGGGCTGATAGGAGCCGGAAAGCAGGGGAGAGGCCTCACCAATCGCTTCATGAAGCTGGATGAGGTGCAATACGTCGCTGCTGCAGATATCAATAGCAAGCATCGGGAGATGATCCAGCAGCAGGTCATAAAATACTACACCGAGGAGAGTGGCCAGTCCGAGTACAAGGGCTGTGAGGTCTATGAAGACTACCAGGAGATGCTGGCGCGGACGGATATTGACGCGGTGATCATTGCTACGCCGGACCACTGGCATGCGGCGAATACTATCCATGCTGCGGAAGCCGGTAAAGACATCTTCTGTGAGAAGCCATTGTCTCATACCATCAAGCAAGGACGAGACATGGTCAAGGCGGTGGAGAAGCACGGTCGCGTGCTGCAGACAGGCTCCATGCAACGTTCGTGGGATGGCTTCCGCAAGGCGGCGAACCTGGTGCGGAGTGGGTACCTCGGTGACATCAAAGAAGTGAAAGTGGCGGTGGGAGATCCGGCAGTACCTTGTGAACTGCCTACCGAGCCGACACCGGACTATATCGATTGGGAAAAGTGGGTAGGTCCCGGCAAGATGAGGGGCTACCACCCAGAGATCTGTCCTCCGATTGGCGACAACAGCTGGGCCATGTGGCGCAAGTACGAAGAGTACGGCGGCGGCATCCTGGCAGACTGGGGAGCGCACATGTTTGACATTGCCCAGTGGGGGCTGGGTATGGACCACACGGGTCCGGTGAAGATCTCTCCTCCCGGAACAGTCGGTGAGTTCATGACTTTTGAGTACGCCAATGGCATCAAGATGACCCATGAAGTATTTGACCGTGGTTGGGCCGTCAGGTTTATCGGGACGGAAGGCTCGCTTGACGTGAGTCGCCAGTTCCTGGACTCAAACCCAGAGTCAATTGCCAAGGTCGAACTCAAACAGGAGGATCAGGTCGTTTACCGCAGTGAGAATCACTACACTGATTTCCTTGAAGCTATGAAGAACCGATCGAAGCCCATTTGCGATGCTGAAATAGGTCATCGTACGGCAACGATCTGCCACCTGGGCAATATCACCTACGACCTCAACCGTGAGCTGGAATGGGATCCTGAGAAGGAGAAATTCAACGATGGTGAGGCCAACAAGATGCGGGACTACAAAGAGCGCAAGGGTTTTAGAGTTTAGGAATTATGAGTTCTGAGTTTGGAATTTTGAACGAACTCTAAACTCAAAACTCGGCATCGGCGCAAGTAGAGGCGGAGGTATCCCATCGCCCATTAGCCCGGATCGCAATGGCATGAGGAGGGGCCGGTGCGGCTGCCAGCGGGGCCGAAATACAATGCAGAGCCGGTATGACCTTGGGCTCGAAGCCATAGAGTGATGCTGCTCCGAACTACATTCTTGTTAGCTTTGCGCGCTGAATGGAAATACTCGTCATTTCCCATAAATATCCGCCCTCGATCGGGGGTATGCAGAAGCAGTGTTACGAGCTCGTCGAGGGTCTCAAACGGAACCATACCGTCCATACACTGATCCACAAAGACGGTACTTCTAAGTTCCTGTTTTTGCTGCGGGCGTCGTTTGAGGCAAAGGCCATGTTGTCTTCTCGAGACGTGCAGTTGATCTACGCCAATGACGGGTTGATGGCGTTTTTTCTGACACCACTTTTCTGGATGACGAAGGTGCCTATCGCTGTGACTGCGCACGGTCTCGATGTGGTCTTTCCTCTGAAGATCTACCAGCGCTGGCTCAGGAAGTATTTCAATAAGTGCAAGGCGGTCATTGCGGTGAGTGACGGCACGACGCAAGAGCTGCAGAAAAGGGCTTTGGATGCGGATCGGCTGTTCACGGTCAGAAATGGCTTTGACCCCAACTTCAAGCCACCGGACATTGACTTTGGGTTTCGTCATCGATTGGAGAAGCGCCTGGGTATCGATCTCGCAGGAAAAAAGCTCATGGTTTCCATCGGGCGCAGTGTGCAGCGCAAGGGGTTCTCGTGGATGATCAAAGAAGTCTTGCCCCAGTTGCCGAAGAATGTGGTGTACATCATCATCGGGCCGACGCTCGGATCCTATGAAAAGGTGCAGCGCATGGAGCGGAGATTGCCAAAGAGTCTTTTCCGAACACTCGTGCTGATGGATGGGGTTCCACTCGACGAGATCGAGGTGCATGAGGCGATCAAGCGCCAGCACTATGAAGAGCGCGTCTTCCATGTCACGGACATGTCCAACGAGGAGGTGGCCAGCACGCTGGCGGAGGCGGATCTTTTTGTCATGCCCAATATCCGTGTCGAGGGAGACTATGAGGGCTTTGGTTTGGTGGCGCTGGAGGCTGTGAGTGCCGGGACGCTGTGTGTGGCGTCGAAGGTGGATGGCATACCCTCAGCAATCACAGAAGATAAGAATGGAATTTTATTGCCCCCAGGTGATGTTGAGGTCTGGGTGGAGCGACTAAGAGCACTATTGTCGGATGACATCACGCGCAAGCAGTTGGCGAAAGAGTACCGTCAGTACACTATGGAGCATGTGTCCTCGTGGCAGTCGATGGCTGCGGAATATGAGCAAGTTTTTGAAACGGTACTGACGAAGGAGGAGGCTGGATGAAGTTCATAACCGTAGCTACAGAAGAGATCAAGGGTCTGCCCCTGCTGAAGAAGTCCTGCGACCATTTCAACATCGAACTGGAGGTACTGGGTTTCGGTCAACCGTACTACGGTAACGGCACGAAGATCACCTTGTTGACAGAGTTTCTTAAAAGTCAGGACCCGGAGGAGATCGTGTTTTTCACCGACGCTTACGATAGCTTCTTTGTCCGCGATCTGTCGACATTGGAGGATGAGTTTAGGGCGTTTGATCATCCGATCTTGTTTTCGTCTGAGGACAATTATTACTTCCGAATTCAGGGGATCCCCCATCTATTTTGGAACAGATACTACTTGTGGCGGTATCCCAGGAGCCAGTCGAAGTTCAAGGAATACCGCTACCTCAACTCGGGAGGCTATATGGGCTACGCTGGCAAGATCCTGGAGCTCTTCGAGCGGTCAGGCATCAGGAAGAATATGCGTAGTGATCAGGTAAATCTCCATAGGCACATTGTGCACCACCCTGAAGACATCCAGCTGGACTATGACCATGAGATCTTCACCAACTATGGCAAGTTTGCACAGCCGGAGCGGTTCTCGGTGACTGACGATAAGCTGGTCAACAACATGACGGGAAGCCATCCTTATATATTCCACTTTCCCGGACCCAAGCATCGAGGGATGTTTGAGTTTGCCGAGCAATTCTCCTTTTTGAAATGACCTGGACGCCGCAAGGCAGAACGAACGATACAATGAAACTACAGATAGCAGCATTTACTTCTTCCGATCATCCGATCCGTCCGGAGGTCATCCGCTACGGCGAGAGTCAGGGGACGCCTGTGCACGAAATCGTGCTCGAAACGGGAAAAGAGTCGGAGAAAAACCGCATTGCCCAGCTGGAGTCATTTTTGTCGGATGCTGACCTGGGCGACGATGAGGTGCTACTTGTCGTCAATGGATCGAGCACGTTCCTGGCAGGCTCAAGCGATGAGATCGTCAAGCGCTTCAATGATCAGGAGGCCGATGTGCTGTTTGCGGCCGACGGCAACTTCATCTACCCTGAGGGACCCCTTCAGTACTACCACTGGAAGTTTTACCCTCGCTTTCACAAGTACTACAACTATCTGAACTCGGGAGCTTTCATCGGCAAAGTCGGAGCTTTGCGTCAGCTGGTGAAGGATATCACCTCTCAGTACCATCTCGCCACCAACGAGCTCAATCCCGAAGACTGGTATTTCACGAGATTCTACCTGGACCAATTCCTGGAGATCGTCAAGCCCTCTTACAAAATCGCGATTGATGGCGGGCATACGCTGCTCGCGGGGGCCGGGGGCTCAATCGGGGCGGTCAAGTGGCCTCGGATCAACTGGGTGGTCAATCACTTCCTCTATCAGCACGAAGAGACCCTATCGAAGAAGAGCCAGTCTTTCCGCCAAACAAAGATTCGGGGCCTGGCCCGCAAAGGCGATGGCTTCCGCAATACAAGAACGAATACCGATCCATTCATCGTAGCGGTACCACAAGAGAAGATGGCCAACCTGAGCTTCAAAGGAGCAGGCGTCGGAAGCTGGTTCAAGAGCTTGTGGGCATGGTTCCGGGCGGTCGGCAAATTCAAGATTGCCTTTGTCGTCAATCGGTTTTCCATCGACCCCCACCAGACCTTCCGCTTTGAGAAGCACAAAAACCCCGACTACGAGGCGACCATGCAGAAGTTCCTCGGCTTCCTCGAGAAGGGCGAGGCCTTCACCTTCGCACACTTCAACGACGGCGAGCTCAACTTTATCAAGAAGTACCTCGCCGGCGATCACAAGAAAACGTGGAATGGCCGTATCCAGGATCAGTACGATGTGCCATTGGCCGAGCGGCTACTCGACAGCATCAAGTACCAGCAGAAGAACTACTACATCGGTGTCAGTTGCTCCACTTGCGGCGCGCCACGCCGCAAAGTAGCCGACGAACTCATGGGCGATTACGAGGGAAAGGTTGGGGCGATGGTCTTCCACCACAACCTCCACTACCTGCCCAAGATCATCTCACAAATGACCAATAGAGAGATGTTCTTTGTCATGAACGACTACCAGAAGCTCGACATCCTCGAGAACCTCGGTGTCACTGTGAAGGAAGAAAACAAGATCAAGATCCCCTTTGTCAACTCCCACAAGGAGTACGACAACCTCGAGGGGCGCAAATTCCCCGAGGGCTCGTTCGTCATCCTTATGTGCGGTATGCTGGCCAAAGTGCTCATCCGCAACTGGTACGAGCTCAACCCGACCGTTACCTTCATCGCCCTTGGGTCAACCATGGACGACTTCATTCAGCTGTCCAATACCAACTACGCGCCATACCCCAACAAGAAGTTACCACTGACCCGCAACATCCACCTGATCAAGTCCTTCCTCTTCGGCAAGAAGAAAAGGTGCGTGGAGTGTTTTAATATTTAGATCCGCGTCATCAATAGGCCTGAGTTAAGCCAGTTGCCGTGATGCGGATGTTCTTGGTTCCTTGATCTTTGTTCCTGGTAGGACTAAGATCTGCGAACTAAGATCTAAGAACAGCTAGGTATCCCACAACCCATCTCTCTAAGCCACCGCACTCGTCCTCCTCGCGCTGGAGCCAGCTTTCGGCCCCGCTACCCGCCCTGGTGCTTGCCTCATCTGGCTCTTCAGCTTTCGGCCTTCTTCTATCTCCACTGCTCCACCAACTGCCGCATGGATGCTGGAAGAAAATTCACGATCACAGCTTTCTCAGGACGGAGGGCATTATAAATCACTTGTCGGTTGCCTGTCCCCAGGTCGTCCGTAGTTCTATGAGTGGCGTGATAGTTTTTTCCATCCTGGGCCTCGTATTCGAAAGTGTACTTGTACTGGGGTTCTTCGTTGATCTGCACACCTGTCTCGTCCTTTGACAACAGTTTAGCGTCGGCGAGTTGTCCATAAGAGATGATACTTATGCGCTTCAACCCGATTCTTATGTTGACAAAAACCCAAAACAGTCCTATGAACAGTGGGATCAGCAGCAGGAAGTTGAGCCAACCCGATACGGAGTTTCTCATCCCTTTTATACGGTGGACGTAAGGGCGATCTACGTGGTACTCGATCTCCACTACATCGCCAACATCGGCGTAGCTGGTGTGACTGTAAGACGTCCAGAACAGGTCCCCGATAGGGGAGTGGAAGACGTATTCATAGCCCATGACTGGCTCTTCATTGATGGACGTGCTGGTGGCGTACATATCTATTATCTCACCTGATCCTATAGCAACGCTGCTGCCTCTCAGATAGACGATCTCTTGCAGGTCAATACTTGTCAATGTGAAGTAGGCGATCACTAATCCTACGATCGTAAGGCCCAGCGCAAATTTCCAGGTGCCTCCTAGCAGGAGTAGGAGCTTTTGGGAGAGAGGCAGGTATCTATTCATGGCGAAGTTTTTTGATTGAGGTTTGACTTTGAAAATAAGAATCTCTACGCACAACGGCAAGTGTCGACCTGTCAAGTGTTACTGGACTAAAGCACAGACTTATATGCTACATTTGATCTTTTTTCACCCCGCGAATGATTTTTCAATACGGCATTGACCACCTGACTGCCGGCAGAGCACTCGACATCCTACGAGGCAACTTAAAGGCAGAGATTACCCAAGAGGCGAGAAGAGCCATCGATCACTCTCACAAGCGCGTGCTCGATATTGTTGCCCGCGATGAGGCCGTTTATGGCATCAACACCGGGTTTGGACCCTTGTGCACCACCATCATTGACAAGGAAGAGCTCGTCACACTCCAACGCAATTTGCTGCGTAGTCATGCAGTCGGTGTGGGACCTCCCATCCAGCCGGAGATCGCGAAGCTGATGATGATCCTCAAGGTGCAAGCCCTTACTCAGGGATACTCCGGAATATCCCTGGAGATCATTGAGCGGATTCTCTGGCATTTCGCAGAGGATATTGTGCCGGTCGTCCCTTCGCAGGGCTCTTTGGGAGCGTCTGGCGATTTGGCCCCGCTGGCCCATCTTTTCCTGCCACTTATTGGCGAGGGAAGTGTCTACCATGAGGGTGAGCAGAAACCCACGGGGGAAGTCCTCTCAAAGCTGGGCGTTCAGCCATTGCAACTTCATCCAAAAGCGGGGCTTGCGCTGATCAATGGGACGCAGTTCATCCTGGCCCACGCTGTGTGGTTATTGGACCAGATGCAAAATTGTCTGGCGCACGCAGATATCATTGGTGCTTTGATGCTCGAAGGCATGCTTTCTTCATCGCGACCTTTTCTGCCTGAATTGCACAAGACTCGGCCGTTCCCAGCCAATCAACACGTAGCAGCTCGTATTTATGGTCTGGTCAAGGACTCGCAGATCGTAGAATCCCATGCAGAGTGTGATCGTGTGCAGGATCCTTATTCAGTGCGCTGTATGCCGCAGGTGCATGGCGCTTCTCGCGAAGCATGGTTGCATCTGAAGAAGCTCGTAGAAATTGAATTGAACGCCGTCACCGACAATCCGGTCGTTATGCCTGCAGATATGACGATCAGTGGTGGGAACTTCCACGGCCAGCCACTGGCGCTGCCGCTTGACTATGCGGCATTCGCATTGGCGGAGGTTGGTAATATCTCGGATCGTCGGAGCTACTTTTCCCTCACTGGCACAGCCTCCAGTACCCCGAAGATGCTCATCCAGAATGCGGGCGTTAACTCGGGTTTCATGATCGTGCAGTACACTTCTGCAGCATTGACCAGCGAGAACAAGACCTTGTGCTTTCCGTCCAGTGCCGACAGTGTGCCCACGGCGCTGGGGCAGGAAGACCATGTCAGCATGGGACCCTTCTCGGCGAGGAAGGCGCTGCAGATATGCGAGAATGTCGAGCGGATACTCGCTGTGGAGATGGTGTGCGCAGCGCAGGCGTTCGATTTCCAGTTGCCTCTGAAGTCTACACGGACACTCATGGCCGTCCATGATCACATTCGTCAGCACATAGCCCACGCAGAAGAAGATCGAATGTTTGGTGATGACCTGGAGATGGCCACTCAGATCATTCGGCGAAGAGAATTACTGAAGTTGTATGAGGGACCTTTTAGTGCCTTTGATGAGGAGTATGAGAGGTATTAGGAGTTCCGTGTTCCAGGTTTAAGGTTCAATATTGAAACGGTTGGAACCGGATCCACTACCAGGTATGACGTCTGCACGTAACCTGGAACTTTAAACCCCAAACTCGAAACTCTATAATTCCCCCCTCTTCAACTGGCTGACCGCATAGTCCGCTGCTCTTGCGGACATGGCCATGTACGTCAATGAAGGGTTCTGGCAAGCGGCCGAAGCCATCGCTGCCCCATCGGTGACGAAGAGGTTGGGGACGTCGTGCGCCTGGTTCCACTTGTTCAGGACCGAGGTTTTTGGATCACGGCCCATGCGTGCTGTGCCCATCTCATGGCTCTTGTGTCCGAGCCGGTAGCTGTTGGGATTGCCGATGCGAATGTTTTTGAATCCCGCGGCCTCGAACATTTCCGTGGCACTCTCAGCCATATGCTTTTGCATCTTCCGCTCGTTCTCCTTCACGCCCCCGCTGATGTGAAGGACCGGCATTCCCCATTTGTCCACCACGGTGTCATCCAGTTTCGCATGGTTGTCGTAGTAGGGGAGTATCTCACCAAAGGCGCCGATACCCATACGCCACGGACCAGGCTTGAGTAGCTCGTCTTTAAAGTCAGCACCAAATCCCTTCATGCCATTTCCACGGGACCAGCCTAGCCGTGAAGCCCCTCCCTGGTAGCCATAGCCACGAACGAAGTCATTTTCTTGCCCATTGAGGTTTTGGAACCTGGGGATGTAGATGCCCGTGGGGCGATGCCCGTTGTAATACTTGTCGGCAAACCCATCGACTTCGGCTGAAAACCCGTAGCTATGATGATCCATCAGGTAGTGACCCAGTGCTCCACTGGTATTGGCGATGCCATCGGGGAACTCATCAGACGTGCTCATGAGCATGATGCGAGTGGTCGACAACGCACCAGCGCAGAGGAAGATCACCTTTGCGAAGTACTCCGTCGTCTCCATCGTTTCAGCATCCATGACACGCACACCTGTGGCCTTGCCCGTTTCCTTATCATAGATCACTGAATGGACGATCGCGTGATTCTTGATCGTCGCGTTACCCGTCGCCAATGCCGCGGGAATGGTCGTGCTGACACTCGTAAAGTAAGCACCATAAGGGCACCCACGATCGCATTGGTTGCGGTACTGACAAGGTCCTCTCCCATTGTGACGGACGCTTAGGTTGGTCGTACGACCGATCGTCATCACGCGGTCGAGTTTGTCTTTGATCGCCTGACGAAAGTGCTTTTCAACGGCATTCATCTCCATGGGAGGGAGAAACTCGCTGTCAGGCAGCTGTGGGAGTTCCAAAGCCTCACCGCTGATTCCCGCAAACTTCTCTACGTAGCTGTACCAAGGTGCCATGTCCTTGTAACGGATGGGCCAGTCGACACCGTGGCCGTCCTTGAGATTGGCTTCAAAGTCTATGTCACTGAACCGGTAGGATTGGCGAGCCCACAGCAGGCTCTTACCACCAGTTTGAAAGCCACGGTAGTACCACACCTCTTTTTCTGGGTCGTCCGGTGTAGTGTAAGGATTTTCCGCATCGCTTGCGAAGAAGTCTTTCGTTGATTCATCGAAGCTATATTTTTTGCTTTGGATGGGATACTCCTTGCGTGTTTCCTCGGTAACGCGTCCACGATACTCGTAATCCCAAGGGGCTTTGTTGGCCTCCGGGTAGTCTTTAATGTGCTCGACCTTGCGGCCTCGCTCAAGGATCAGTGTCTTGAGTCCTTTTTCCGAAAGCTCTTTGGCGGCCCAGCCGCCCGACATTCCCGAGCCAACTACGATCGCGTCAAATTGATTGGTTTGCTTTTGCATGCTGGATTCAGTTGCCGAGAAGGACCTTCTCGTTGTCGTCAATGGTGATGGATTGATAGGTGCCGGGGACAGGTACATAGTTGGCGCTCTTTGCTCCAGCTTCAGAGGTGAAGAAAGCCCAGAGGGTTAGTCTTTTGAAAGAGCGGAAGAAATCGTCATCCCCTTCATCCAGTGTCGTCAGATAAGTCGTCCTTTCAGCCTCGTCGAGATCCAGGAAATGCTTTCCCGATTCGTCCTTTACCTTTTGGATGAAAGCGTTGAGCCTTTCCAGTTGCGTAGCTTTTTCATCGGCTGTGTAGAAAGATGTGAAAAGGAGATCTACGAAAGGGGCCACACCCGCCTCTGCGGCTCCAGGTGTGTCTGTCGCAGGAAAAATGGTCTCTGATAGTAACCAAACGACATCGAACTGTTCGGGTGAAAGGAAACTGGGCTCGTACTCCGACAACCGTTCCCTGGAGACACCACAACTATCTAATAAAACCGTCAAACTCGGCACAAGGCCTATCCCCGCTACCGTCTTGGCCGACTGCTTCAACAACTCTCGCCTATTCATCAACATCGATCTTAATGTGGATCGTGAAAATAATCAATACCCGATGCCTATGAAAACCGTTGATGGAACTGCGGCAAAATGCCTTCGGGAAGTGAATCAGATTTTACAGTCAGGGTAACATAGCCACCCCTGTGTCAGGCATCTCAACTATTCGTCACCTATTGAACGTTTCAAGTAATTCTCGATTCTCAGCGCCTCCTGAGCCCCGTAGGTTTGAGTAGTCAAAATCAAAATTTATGAAGCCATTCAATTGCATCAATATCGTTTTGTCGTTGCTCGTGGCCTGGAGCTGTCAGGCTAAATCACACACTCCACCAGGGGTCGCTCCGGGTCCGGATACCTATATAGTCTTCAAAGCCAGGAATGGTGTGGAGATTCCCTATCGCCTGATTTTACCAGATTCCTTCAATCCTACAAAGACCTATCCCGCTGTTGTTGCCTTTAGCAATATGACGCATGACCCAGAGTTGGGCGATGACCTGATTGATCGCATGAGGGGGGAAGGGGCTTTCAAGGACTACCTCTTGGTTGTACCCTTAGCACCAAAGTCAGGCCAGCATGGTTGGATGAACCATCCCGCCCATCATGCACTGGAGGATCTTCTTGACGAGATCAAAGAAGAATACAAAGTCTTGGGAGGCCAATTCTCCAACTTAGGTTACAGGGACGGGACCATCCCGGCTTTGACGTGGATGCACATGTCATTTCGATATTTCAACTCATTGGTGCTGGCTTCGTGCTATACGCTGGACGATCGGGAAATGGCGGATGCTAAAAAGATCTCCGGCTGGAAGAAGAAGGTAGTCCTCATCACAGGTGCTGAAGATCCATCAGGTTTGAAGCAGGTAGCGGCTTTTGAGTCGGCACTGCCCGGAATTGACCCTGAGCTGGTCAGCATCATTTCTGAGGATGACAATCGGTCGCTGGACAATTTCTTCGCCTCGGACTTCAACGAATTTATTACAGAGCACTTGTCAGAATAAGTGCACAAAGGGGACTACCAAATTTTCCAACAGCACTGACTATCACGCATTCAAAATCCACAACACAATCATTTATTATGAAGAAGATTGCTTTCTATCTATCCGCGATGGCCATGATCTTGCTGTCGCAGTCGTTTACAAATGCACAGCCGTGGCTGCCACCGGGAGGCGACAATCAATTCTGTTCAATCACTCAAAGAATGGGAATGGTCGAAATAACGGTGACCTACAGTTCACCAGATGTCACAAGCCCGCAAGGAGTGAATAGACAAGGGAAGATATGGGGTGAATTGGTACCCTACGGGTTCGCAGACATGAATGGTAACAAGATTCCCTGGCGCGCTGGGGCCAATGAAAACACGACTATTTCCTTTTCGCAAGATGTGCAGGTAGAGGGGAGAGATATTCCCGCTGGGAAATACGGCCTCTTCATGGTACCAGACGAGGAGACATGGACGATCATTCTTTCAAAGGACAACAACAAGTGGGGTGCCTTCTTTTATAATGAGGCCAATGATGCATTGAGAGTGGAGGTGAAGCCGGTCTCCAACCAATACACCGAGTGGTTGACGTATGACTTCATCACGAAGGAGCTCAGCAAGAGTGTGCTGACGATGAAATGGGAGAACCTGATGGTTCCCATCGATATCTCTGTTGAGGACGCCCACGAGCGCTATGTGGCCGAGATCAAGGAGAAACTCTCTACAGGCGAAATTCCTTTTAATGCCGACAATCTCATGCAAGCTGCGAGCTTCTGCGTAGCCAACGATGTTGCTCTCGAGCAGGGTCTGGAATGGGCCGATGCTGCGACGCGACCTCCATTTTCAGGTAGATTCAGTTTCAGGACATTCGCTGTCCAGAGTGTCCTGCTAGCGAAACTGGACCGCGAGGAAGAGTCATCGAAGGCATGGGAGAGGGCCATGGGCTTGATTGCCAATGATCCGAAGGCGATCCTCTTCGAAGGCTGGTATCTGCTGGGCGTAGATGCGGAGGCGGCCATGAGGGTCTTTGAATTGAATGTTGAACGCTTTCCGGAGGATGTATTTACGACAAACGAAGGGCTGGCCAGAGGATATACCGCATTGGGCGAAAAGAGGAAGGCCATCAAGCATTGGGAAGTGGCGATTGCCAATGTGCCAGAAGCAGATAAGCAATACCTGCCTTTTTACGAGCAGGCACTGAAGCAGCTGAAGGAGGAGGTCAATTGACCAACAAAAAGGGCCTTCGGGTTTGAGGACCTGAAGGCCTAAATTTCGGAGGTAGTGCTCTCAACAAATCCAGCAGAGATGATCGTAGCGGTCACAGGATACGTCTCCCCATCATAGCAGAAATTGGAGCAACCGAGCGACGTACTGCCATTAGCGGGTATGTCGTAAAGTCGGGGCATCTCTTTTGCTGGATTGCCGGGGATGTCGAAAGTGAATTTTACGATCGCTTTGATCGCACTTTCCGATTGGTTTTCCAGTACTACCCCTTCACCGCAATCAGCCGAGGCACATTCACCGGACTTGATCAGGGTCAAGTGGCTTAATCCATCTGTGCCGAGCTCATCTCCATGGACGTCCACCCCCATCGCATCGTTTGCTTCAAGTATCAGCTGCCATAGTTCAAAATAAGTCAGTTCTGCAGCTGGCTTAAGTTCGGCCGCAGTTTCCGTTGTCGCATCTTGATTAGGGGGTTGATTGCATGATGCCAGAGAAGCTAAAAGGACGAGGAGTCGAAACTTGGAAAGAAACGAGTTAGTCATAAAGCGAATGTTGCTGCAAATTACAAATGCACATACGAGCACTCTCGCGCCCGGGTTTCTTCTAAATTTGGTCTGATGAAATACGTGTTGAGCCAAATTCTTGCCTTTCGAAAGCTGCCGATACGATGGTACTGGCTGCTGCTGATCGGTGGGTTGTTGGTGGTATTTCAGGTGACCCAAAGGTACATCCAGCACCGGATTGCCGGGTATAACTACGAGTTTAGCTGGGGTCCTGTCGGCGCTTCTTTGTTCGTGAATTACCTGGTATGGTTCTGCTTGCTTCCAACCATCTATTGGGGAATCCGGCACCTGAAATGGCGTATGCTGACGACCCGACCTGGGCAACTATTTGGCTTCGCAATCGGCTTCTTCACCGTGGCCATCATCCACCGGTTGACGGTTTCTCGTTCCATCGACTTCATCAATTATTTCCGGACTGGCTACCTGCGGGAGTTCCTTGGAGCGAATAGCTTTCTGGATATCTCGGTGGGTGTGTTTAGCAGTGCGTTGGAGTTGCTGGCGATTGTCATTCTTCTGTATGCAATACTCACTCAGCGAAAAAATGTTGAGCAGCAGCGGATCCTCGCCAGAGCTCAGCTCAATGCCCTGAGGATGCAGCTCAATCCACACTTCCTCTTCAATACACTCCATTCGATCTCGTCGCTGATTGATATCGATGTTAAGAAGGCCCAAAAGATGCTTGCGAAGCTGGGTTCCTTACTGCGCAAAGTGCTCGAGAGCGATGATCAGCAGTTTGTAGCCCTCCAGGATGAACTCCTGTTCATTGAGGAATACCTGGACATCGAACAGGTCCGATTTGAAGACCTGGACGTTCGTTATCAAATAGACGATGAGTCGAGACAACAGGCAGTGCCCTACCTGATCTTGCAGCCATTGGTGGAGAACGCCATAAAGTTTGGAATGGACAATGTAGACGGCATCACAGATATTGAGATCCGAGCGTGCTATGATCAGCTGAACAACAGCCGGGGCTTAAAGATGGAAGTGGAAAACCATTTGAATCCCGTCAAGACTGTCGGTTTGAAAGGAACAGGCATAGGCCTTCAGAATGTGCGAAAGCGCCTCGAGCAGCTGTATGAGTCTTTTGTCTTAGAAACAGAGAAGCTCCAGGGAAACCGGTTCATCGTGCGTATTATCATCCCGGCTTTATGAGAGCGCTTATCATAGATGACGAGTACCTGGCAAGACAACGCCTCATCAAACTATTGGAGAACGAGGGCGATGTGATCGTGGTTGGTCAGGCCAGGAACGGAAAGGAGGCATTGACACTGATCGAGGCCAAGAAACCTGATCTCATTTTTCTCGATGTGAAAATGCCAGTCATGAATGGACTGGAAATGCTGAACAAATTGGAGCGCGATCCCTACGTGGTGTTCACCACAGCCTACGATAAGTATGCATTGGAGGCATTTGATGCCGAGGCCATCGATTACTTGTTGAAGCCTTTCGACGAGGAGCGGCTAACAGTGGCACTAGACAGGGTACGACGCCAGGTGGATCAGAAGAAATCCGCGGATTTTGCCAAAAAGCTGAATCGCTTCATGAAAACAATTGAAGCTGAAAGCTCGGAATTTCTGGAGAAGCTTGTCCTAAAGGAGAGAGGTCGGGAGATCACGGTCTTGCTGGATGATGTCATGTGGATAGAAGCAGATGGCAACTACCTTCGATTGATCTCTCCGGAGGGTGTATGGCTTCACCGGATAAGTATGAACGAAATCGAGGAGCAACTGGACCCGGATCGGTTCCTCAGAATCCATCGATCCTTTTTGATCAATGTCAATGCGCTTGAAGGCCTTCAGTACAGGGGAAACAATGAATACAAAGTCAAATTCCCCAATGGGAAAGAATTGACATCGGGTCGTGCCTATAAACCCCGCATTGACGATTACCTCAACGGCAACTAACCATTTGCCACAAAGCGAACGGACAAGCACTTACATCTTCATTGCGCTGACCGGCGCCGATACTTTTGGGTCATGAAATCAAACTCAAAAGAAAAGATGAAAATGAAGGTACTAAGAACTGCTACGCTCATGGTATTGCTTGCTGTTGGGCACCACGCACTAAGCAACTTTGAAGAAAATGGTACGCCAATTAGCGCTAATCAGGCGCTCTCTGCCTGGGATCGTATGACAGATATGGTTGTGGGCTCCACTGAAAAGATGCCCGCAGAGTTTTTCTCTTATTCTCCGGTTGAGCCTCTTGCGACCTATGGTGGGCTTGTCAGTCATACGGCTGGGGCCAATTATCTATTTGCACCCACGGTGAATTTGGAAGCTCCTGAACAGGCGGATATTGATACGAGTGACAAAGCCGCTGTCATGAAAAACCTCAAGGCTTCCTTCGCCTTTATCCGAAAGGGAATTGAGGGGCTGTCGGATGAGGAGTTGAATGAGGAGATCGAGTGGTTTGGGGCGAAGATGTCGAGATTGAACGCCATCTTAACGATGACAGATCATTTGCAAAGGGAATATGGTAAGAACATTACCTACCTGCGATTGAAGGGGGTAGTGCCAGGTCGATCTGCTGGTTGGTAACCAGTGGTGCGAGGCGTACAAGGGTGAATTTGGGAGTCGAAAAAGGGCCCTTGTTTGAGCAGGGCCCTTTGCTTTTTTTGGTAGCCAGTGAGGACGGTTATTTCTTTCCGCCTCCAATCTCGAAACCCATTCCAAAGCCGACGTAGTCTGCAATCTCCTCTCCCGTGAAGTTGGCAGTGGCATGGAAACGGAAATGTCCGGCATTGATACCAACTCGCGGGGCGAAGCCGAAATTCTGCTGGGACTCTCCCAATTCTCCGATTTGGATACCATTGGTGCCAACCTCGACGCCAAGTGCTCCACGCTTGTAGAGTCCGGCACTCATGCCTATGAAAGGGCGAACCCGGTCATTGGTGAAGAAGTATTCTGCGAAGATGGAGCTGTTGCGAATGGTGGTATTGCTTACCTCGATCTCGTCGAAGTCGATCGTGATCGCGCTGCCATTGAGGGATACACCCTCAAATCGAAAACCGAACAACCAATGGTCGTTGGCAGCAAATCGTGGCTCTATGTAGCCTCCCCAGCCGGATTTGGCTTCGTCATCAAGGGAGCTCCCCCTGGTAACACCGAGTTCTACACGGAAGGGTTTGTAAGTCTGGGCACTAGCAATGGCGGATGTTAGGGCCAAGAGAGTAATGACGCATAATTTTTTCATTGTAAAGACGGTTTTTGTTGTTGCGGACATGTAGAAGGCAAGAAGAATGCCAATCTCCCCCAAAACCGTAAGCGGGAACCTTGATTAGGTCAGTGCCCGTGCGTCTTGCGGTACTCTTCGTAGACGCCACCAAAGATGCCATTGAAGGTACCGAGTCCTTTCATAAAGATGCGCTGGGCATGGACCCTGGCCATTTGTCCAAAAGGAAGGGAAATGATAGAGAGCACGCCACCGACCACCAGCTGGAAGACACCATTGAAGAATTGCGTGGCAGCAGCACGAGGATAACCGTACTCCAAGCGCTTGCGGATAAACTTGGAGTTCGTCCGCCGATAAGCGCGCTTCAGGATCCATTCGCGTGTGACGCGACTAGCAGGAAAGTACTCGTAAACCAGTCTTTCGTTGAGCCACACGATTTTGGCGCCTTTCAGCGCAGCCTGTTTGAAAAGAAAAGTGTCGGAAGCGCCGGCAAAGTTGAGGGCAGGGTGGAAGCGAAGGCCGTACTCATCAATGATCTTTCGCTTGAAGATGATATTGCTCGTACTGCCCGACTGCCGAAGGCTTCCGGTCTTGAAGTTGTGCCATTCGAGAAAGCGCCCCTTGATGACCCATTTTGGAGTTTCCGGTGGTAAAACTCTTTCCACCGCTCCGTCAACGGCATCGGCGTCGTACTCCTTGAGCGTTGCGAGCATCACCTTGAGCCACTCCGGCTTCACTCTCTCATCATCATCGATGAAGGTGATGTAGTCTGCACCTAGCGTAAGGGCTTCCTCCAGCACGCGATTGCGCATGTAAATGATTCCGCGCTCGTTGACAATCAGGTAGCGGGAAGCAAATGGAAATTTGGGTTGGAACTCCTCAAAAACTTGTCGGGCAGAACCCGCCTCGTCATTGTCGGCGAGCACGAGCGTGATCTCCGTATTTTCAGGCAGCTCAATCTGGGTGAGAGAATCAAGTGTATTGGCAAGCATCTTGGGCCTTTGAAAAGTACCCAGACCCATGGTGATCTTTTCAACTGGCTGCGACATGTCTTCTGCTGCGGAGTTCATTGAGGAAGCCAACATAGTACCAGATACCCACTCCCAGGTGGATGAGCCCGAAGTACCAGTCGGGCTTGATGATTCGGATGGCGTAGCCGACAAAGACAATCACGAAAGGCACGTAGGCTTTCTTTTCCAGTGTGAACACGATCAAGAAAGGCATCGCCCAGATGATCAGCTGTCGGTGCGTGACGAAGGTGAAGTAAGCCAACGTGACCATCACGAGACCTGCATAATAGAAGTAATTGCGCTCATTCGTCATGAAGAAGGGTATGCCAATGAGCAGGACGAAAATGACCAACCAGACAATTTTGGGAGCAGGGACACCCAGATTTTGGAAGACGTCTTTCAATGTACCAATACCTACTTCCGCGCTTGCTACGCCCTCCCAAAGAGGATGTGCGGCTAGCCCCTCGAAAAAGCCGGTGGGACATTTGATCAGGAATGGAAGAAAGCCACTTAGTACAACTCCCACCGTGACGATACCTAGTATGAAGGCATTCTTAAAGCTCTTGTCTCGTGCAAATGATATGAGTACGATCGCTAGGGGAAACTGCTTCAGCAGCACGCCGAAACCTGCTGCTACCCCTGACCACGCTGTCTTTTTCTCATGGAGAAGCATGAAAGACAGTAGGAAGAAGAATGTCGTAAAACCATCCCAATGTGCGATGCCTACTTCGAGGATCGCCATCGGATTGAATGCATAGATCGCGGAGGCAGCAAATGCCAAATCTTTGCGATCTAGTTTTTGCAGTAAGAGAAACAGCACAATCGGAACAAGCGCATCGCCAATAGCCAGTGGCAGCGTGATCAATACTCCCTGAAGCCATGGAATACCCCCGGAGAAGAGGTTCATGAAGCCACTCAAATAGGGATAGAAGGGCGTATGCGTGTACCGGCAATCGCAGTACAGCCATTGGCCCGAACTAATGCATTCGGCAATGGGCAATCGGAAGAAAGCATAGTCCGGAGCAGTGCTCACAAAGAATGTTGCGATCACCCGAAGCAAGAGACCTGCCAGCCAAAACTGCTGCAATCTCCGTGGTGCCGTTGCTAATACTTGAGGTGCTAGTTTCATGGGTTTGCGGCGGCAAATATACAATGTCATCAATAGGCTTTGGCGATGAGCGACGCCTCAGATTCAGAGTTTTTGCTTGCCTCAATCTCGTTACCCTAAAAGAATCGTTAATTTCGCGAGAAATTTCTCGAATTATGGCGGAGTACTCGTTGGTAACAGGTGGTGCAGGATTTATTGGGGCGCATGTCGTTAGGGACCTTTTGAAGATGGGCCGGTCAGTCATTGTATTGGATGACTTATCCGGTGGCTTCGAAGAGAATGTTCCCGACGAGGCCATATTCATCAAAGGGTCCATCATGGATCATGAGATGCTCGAGAAGCTGTTCAATGACTACGAGATCAAGTACGTATACCATCTGGCCGCTTACGCCGCCGAAGGCCTGAGTCATTTCATCAAGAGATTCAACTATAGCAATAACCTCATTGGCAGTGTCAATCTGATCAATGAGTCGATCAAGCACAAGGTTTCGTGCTTTGTTTTTACATCATCTATCGCTGTCTACGGCGCCATACCACCGCCCATGAAGGAGGAAATGACGCCAATTCCTGAAGACCCTTACGGGATTGCCAAGCTGGCGGTAGAGCAGGAGCTAAAGGTGTCCCATGAGATGTTTGGCCTGGACTATGTGGTCTTCCGTCCGCACAATGTTTACGGCGAGTACCAAAATCTCGGAGATCGATACCGCAATGTGGTGGGGATCTTCATGAACCAGCTGATGCAAGACAAGCCGCTCACCATTTTCGGAGATGGCTCGCAAACGAGAGCATTTACCTATGTGGGTGACATCTCACCTGTCATTGCAGGCTGTGTAGATGACAAGAGCACTTACGGCGAAGTATTCAATGTTGGGGCAGATCAGAACTACTCTGTCAAGACCCTCGCACAGGAAGTAATGGATGCCATGGATATAGACGGTGAGCTGAGGTTTACCGAGGCCCGCAATGAGGTGCTCCATGCCTATTCGGATCACTCTAAGACCAAGAAATTCTTCGGCGAGTATGCTAAAACGGACTTGACCTCAGGCCTGAAGAAGATGGCTGGATGGGCCAAGCAGGTGGGGATCAAGGGTAGCGACAAGTTCAAGAATATCGAAATTCATGAGAAGTTGCCGCCGATCTGGCTCGAGGACTAATGGCTAGTTCTGAGATTGCCACTTCTTGAGGTTGTTGACGAAGATCTCCCCAATCTTATTTTCATTGTAACCGCCCCCGATCAATTGGTAGGCAGCGTCACCCATTGCCTTCCTCTTCTCTTTATTGTCTCGGAGCTCTACGATGGCCTCGGCCATTTTTTCGGGGTCCGCTGGCGTGAGTTTGATATCCACGTCAGGGGTGAAGATCTCGCGGATACCGACTGTGTCCTTCGAAATGATGCACTTATTCAAAGCGGCATACTCATAAACTTTGTTGGGGATTACCAGGTCCGTTTTTATGGAATTGCCAAAGATGCCAAGGCAGATATCAAAAGCGTTGATGATAGGGTTGATCTCGCTGTATTCGATCCAACCCCGAAATTGGACATTTTCCAACCCATAGCGCGAAGCTAGTTTAGTGGTCTTTTTATACTCAGGCCCCATGCCGACGAGGTCAAACAAGATGCCTGATTCTTGCGCCAATACCCGTGCCGTCTCAATGATCTTGTCCATTCCCTGGAGGGGTATGAACGCTCCGTGGAATCCGACAATGATCCCCTCATGACTATCGGCTTCCATAGGATGGAATATGGAGGTGTCAACACCGATGGGAAGGACGAAAATGTTCGTGGGGTCCAACCCATATTTCTTGACAATCCAATCAATGTCGCCCTGCGTATCCATCATGATGATGTCGCTGTTCTTAAATGCCACGAGGTCGCGGTAATACTTGTCTGGAGCGGTCCACCACTTACCATAGTCGATAGTTCTGGTCAGGTATTTCGAAATGAGGGGGTCAAAGACCAGAGGTTTGGAGGTCTTCTTCTTTATTACCTTGACATCGCTATGTCGAAATGCCCCCAGGTAGATGAAATCTGCGGATCGGGCATGCTCCTGAAATTCTTCCTCACTGTAATCCTCTTTGTTAAGAGGGTATTCTATCACTTCCACCTCAGGGTGCTTGAGTAGTCCTTTGAGAATAATCCGTGTTCTGTTGTACTTGAAGTCGTCGTTGCCGGTGAAGAGCACTCTCATGGTTTGGGGAATTGATATACGCCTGGATTTCTCGACGTGAAGCTAAGAAGTCAACCAGAATAAAGAAAATCCATTTATTCTTGCAGCTGGATTACAACATGCACAAGAGAACCGACTGCTTATGAATAGGTTGCACGTCATACAGGCCATTATTGACAAGATCCAAGCGAAAACTTATCTCGAGATAGGTGTTCAGGCTGGGAAGATTCTGCGTAAGATCAATTGCCAAAGGAAGATCGGTGTGGATCCGGGTTTTCGTTTCCCTGTGGACTTGAAATTGCTTCGGTTGATAGGGGCTTCAGGATTCAAAGCGGTAGAGCTGACGAGCGATGATTTTTTTGAGCAGCGCGCCGAGAAAATGCTGCAGGGCGGTATCGATGTTGCCCTGGTGGACGGACTACATACCTATGAGCAGTCGTTGCGAGATGTGCAGAACTGTCTCAAGTATTTGAATCCGGGAGGCGTGATTGTCATGCATGACTGCAACCCCCTCAACGAGGCCATGGCTTGGAGAACCAACACAACGATAGACGAGGTGAAAGCACTGGCGAGAAAGGGAGAAGTGCCTGGATGGAACAATGTCTGGAATGGTGATGTGTGGAAAGCGGTGCTGCACCTGAGAAAGGAACACCCCGAGTTAAATACTTTTACGCTGGACTTGGATCATGGATTAGGGGTGGTGTCGAAGCGGCCGGTAGATGCAGAGGCACCAGCACCTCCAGAAGTAGCGACTGCTGATATACTAGGTTTGGACTATGCCTATCTCGAAAAAAACCGGAAGGCAGTCCTCAATTTGCAACCTCCCAAATACCTCGATACGTTCTTACGTTAAAGATTTAGTATATACTTTTTCACATATGAGGGTACTTGCAATACTGATGGTCTTTGTCCTGCTCATGGGGAGTTGCCGATTCCCGAAGTTTAAGGACCCCAACGAAAAGAAGATTTCCATACCGGATTATGCAGTGGTCTTTAACGAGATAGACAACTTTGCGACCCTTACTATCAATGGAGAGGAAGTTTATGTGAATGAGACTCTTCTGAGATCGGCGGATGACCCGGTAGTGATAGATATCAAAAGTCACCTCAAGCCAGGAGACAACAGCATCCAGATCGAATTGATGGATACGCCAAGAGGCCAATGTCTGACCAATGAGTGGAATATCAATTACGACATCTACGGCAATGGCGAACTATTTGACTATTGGCAACAGCGAAATGAGCCTGGTGACAATTGTGCGGATGAGATAAAGGTGTCGAAGGAATATACAATGACCGTCTCGAGTCCTCTTTGACGGGATTGCTAAAAGTACGTCCTCGGATTTCGTAAGTTCCGGTATTCGTAGAGCTCGACGGTGGCGCGTCCGACCCCCAGTTTTGCAGAGATCTTCAGTGGCAGTTGGTTTTCATCTGCTGTCACCCAAACGGTGACGGGCTTGTCCTCCGGAAAGACCGTGCTATTGGGAAAGAGCACGTAGAGTTTGTGGGTGGAGAATTTCTCACCTTTGAACTTGATTCTTTCTGTGCCGGCATATTCGACGCCGAAGTCATAGATCTTCTTACCGTAGAAAGTCCCTATCATCACGGAATCACCGACTTGCTTGTCCGACCAGTCAATGCTTCTGAGGTATAAGTAGGAGCTCAGGATGTCAAAGGTGGAGTCACCTATGCCAATGAGTCGATCAACGCTCTTCGATTCGTCCTTGAAGTCTTTGATCTTAACGTGGACCGCCGAAGTGTCCTCGTAGTAGAACTTGTTCTGCTGGTTGCGCCAATAGCGGCCATCCTTGATACTTCTGCTAGCTTCGATAGGCTTGAGGGTGCTGCCATCGATCCTCGCCGAAAAGCGATCCTCCAGATTGGCGAAAATACCGAGGAGGCCTACGGTACGTCCCTCTGCCTCAACACTGTAAGTGTTTTGGGCAATATCCGCAGCGTCATTCCGAAGCTTTACCCAGCCTTTACCGATGGTAAACCACCCAAAATGTATTTTGAAATAGAGTTCCTCGCTATCTGAAAAAGGACGCTTATCCTCCGGCTCAGTGCCAGGAGGGTCGGCGATGGCGGATTGCAGAATGAGCAAAAAAACAAAAACGATTAGATATCTCACACGTCTTCGAATGTGTAGCAAAGAACGTGAAAAATTGGGAAAATGTTGCCCACGGACCGGGCTAACAAGTCGAAACTGGGATGTATGGGTTGAATTGTTGAGGCAGCTTGATTCGGGATCGGGTCGTCACAAAAAAAGAAAGCCCGCAAGAGACTTGCGGGCCTTCCGACCAACCAACTACTTCAGCTAAGCACTAAGTGAATATTCTATTTTCCAATCGCTGATTTCTTTGAAGAGGTCTAGCCTCCTTGGCTTTCTCCGGCGGCGTCAGTCTCGGATTCATCTGTCTCTTCGCATTCCTCCTCTTCGTGGTGATCCCACTCATCGGACTCCTCGTTTTCCCACTCTTCCAGCAGGTCGATTTCCTCGACGATATCACCCCTTGTCACGGTGATAATGTTGTCACAGGTGCCATCACCGTAGTCGATGATGAACTCACCACTAATTACTTCGTCTCCCTCGATTATTGAGTATGTTCCCACTTCTATACCTCTGGTGTAGATGATGACTTCCTCCTCGCAATGGAAGTCGAAGAAGAGTTCATCCTCCACCTGAGCTTCGTATTCCTCACCCTCGCTGGTACCAATAGCGCGCTCTCGTGCTTGAACTGTCAGACCTTCATCGGTGATGTGCTCTGAACCAGTAGTCCGGGTGTTGACTTCTTTGATGCCGCCATCATCTTTGACGATGCGCTCTTCGAGGATGGATGTGAATTCATATTCCACCTCCCAGTTGAGAGAGTCACTTTCATCTTCCAGCCACACACCTTCGTACACCTCTTCTCCACTAATGGTTCTGTACTTTTCTCCGAAGCCGTAGTATTCTACCTGCACTCGGAATGAGCCACCAGATTCAAATGTTCCGCGCTCGACAAGCTTACCCTGGAGAAATTCACCCTCAAACCAGCAGCCATCGCCAAAATCGAGGATGTACTCAAAGCTGTTCTCTGTCTGGGTGTAAGTCTCTTTCCAGCATGACTCGATCTCGAGAGAATCTGTTTCGTCAAATTTGACAGAGTCGGTCGCCGTTCGTGCATTGGCGAAGCCTGTGCTACCATGGGCCAGATCCCAATTCATCTGAAGTGCGCCACCTTGGGACCTTCCATTGGGAACCTCAGTCAACTTTCCGTAGATGAGTCCCATGGGACCGCCAATACCTGAGCCTCGAATTTCATCTCGATAGCTATCCACACCAAACAGTGAGTTGTCTTCTGTAACTGATGAAGGATCCTCAACTCCCACAAGATTGGGGTCGTCAATGAAGTCCTCCTGACAGGCAAAAAAGGTGATGCTCAAGAAGACCCAAACAATAGCGAATAATAATCTCTGCGTTCTCATAGTGTCCATTTTTTAACGGTATGATCTGTGTACAGGACGTGCAGAAATTCCCCTACTGGAAAATCAGATTTTTTTTATATTTTTTTGAATTACAGGAAGTGAAAATAAATGTAAGTATCTGATAATTAATGCATTATCAGAACCTGATATTTAGGAAGAAATTGGGCGTGGCTCCCAAAAGTTCGATGTCGATGGGTGTCGCTACATGCTCCAAGAGGTCGTCATTACTCTGGTCAGTGCCGTCATTTGAGAAGAACTGTCCTGTGAATCGGCGCGATTTGATATTGGTGCGGTTGTATACGTTGAATAGCGTCATGCCCGCTTCAAGCTTTACCCAATCGAAATCATGTAAGTACTTCACAGAAAGATCCAGTCGATGGTAGGCTGGTAGTCGTTCTTCATTAAGCCTTGACAGGTCGTAATAGACGGGCTCTTCCCCTGAAATATCACCAGGTGGTGTGTAGGGTCGGCCAGAGCCATAAATGAACGTGGAGCCAAATTCCCAACCTCCCAGCTTATAGACGTTTACCTGGTTGATCTCATGGCGCTGGTCGTAGGCTGAGTAGTAGGAGGGAGGAAGGTGGGAGTCCTGGAATTTGTTGATTGAACTTGCCAATGAGTAGCTGATCCAGGAGCTGAACCGTGTGCTTTTGTATCTCGTAAAGAAGTCTATGCCCTTGCTTACGTTGTCGCCAACCGGCCGAAAGTCCTGCAATGCGTCCCTGGGAATGCCATTGAATTCGGAGAACAGTGTAAACTCGGATTCGGCGATCCCGTCTGTCAGCTTGTAATAGCCCTCTATGTCAAAAGTCAGTGGTCCCCTCTGCCACTTTAAGCCCGCAATGTACTGGGAGCTTTCCATAACGGGGTGCTCTTCGCCATTGGCGAGTATCCAATAGTACTGATCGCTGTTGCCAAAAGGTGATAGCGTAATGCGGTTGACGAATTGTGAATGTCGACTGTAGGAGGCGCCTGCAGACAGATCATTCGTGATGAAGTACCTCAGACCCAGCCGTGGTTCGAGGTCCGACCTGCTCATGAGCTCGTAATTGTTGACACGGAGGCCAGCATTGAATTGCCACTTGCCTCGGGCATACTGATAGTTGCCAAACATTGAAATCAGACCCGATTCCTGCTCGACGCTATCCACTACTGGCTGGTTGTCTTCAAGAACAATAGCCAGATTCGTTTTATAACTTGATATCTCAGTACCTACTGTCAGTTTGCTGAAGGGGGCAATGTTTACGTCGCTCTTGTAGGAGAGCGTGACATCCTCGATGGAGTTTTGCTTTTCGACGCCAAATGCGGCGATGAAGCCCTCATGAAAAACGGTGTCAGGCTCATCGCCGAAGATGTCAATGATATTGCGCAACACCTCTTTTTGTAGCAGGATTTCACTTCTACTTTCATAGCTGGATCCGCTCAGCAGAAACGTGGACGAGTGTCTGTCATTCCACCGGCTTTGCCAGCGGAGGCTTGCGCCACTATTGGCCCAATAAGCATTGTCAATATACTGTGTGGCGACCCACTCGTCTTCTTCCTCATACTCTCCTTCATAATAGTCTTCACTGACGAAGAGGCTGAAGTCGATTGTCGTCTTGGCATTGGGTGTATACCTTATTTTACTATTGATGTCAAAGAAATTGAAATGAGGTTGGACGTCGAACTGTTCGTTGAAATCAGGATCCTGCGCCTTGACGATATCACTACGCTGCTCTTCCAGGAACTGATTGTAGATCTTGTTTGAGACCAGTCCGTCATGGGATCCACGGGCGCCTAATACAATCCCTAGTTTCTTTCCGATTGGCACTTCGATGAAGCCGTCCAGGCTAGTTGTGTTGAGGCCGACGCCACCACTCACTTTTTCGAGATTGCTGCTTTTAGTAGTGGCTTCGACCACGGCGGATGTTCTCCTGCCAAACTCGGAGGAATAACCACCTTTATATAGGTCTACATGATTGATGAGGTTGGGGTTGAACGTGGAGAATAACCCAAAGAAATGGTCCATGTGGTAGATGGTATACCCATCCAGGATGACGAGATTCTGTTCTGGCGCACTGCCCCGCACGGTGAGCCCCGTGGTTGATTCGTCGGTGGCCGTGATTCCCGGCAGGAGTTGCAAGCTCTTGAACACATCAGGTTGACCGAGGGCTGGCAAGCTTCGGATCTGATTGGGGTTGACCGAAAAATGACTCAAAAGACTTTTCTGCGTGTTGCCCCTTGAGGCCGGGTCGAGAATAAATGGCTTCAATTCATCCGGAGCCGGAGTAAGGTGTATGGATACATCCTCCAGGTCCGTCTTTATCCACATAGAACTGGGTTCGTAGCCTAGGTAGGAAACTGTGATTTGGATGGAGTCACGCTGTCTACCGACGGAGAAACCGCCAGATTGATCTGTCTTGGTCCTGAGTCCTTGCGACTGCACATTGGCCAATGCCAGAGGTTGACCTGTCTTGCGGTCGTAAATCGTACCTCTGATACTTCTGGCACTCGTCTTGCGCTGATTCTTTTTGTCGGGAATCAACAAAATGACATCGCCTGCCTTTCTGTGCTTTACCGGAAGGCTGGACACAAACTTTTTTACCAGCTCCTCTTCATTGGATGCTCTGATGTCCGTGGTGACAGTGTACTTCTCCAGTAGTGATGGATCGAACGAGAACTTGAGATCAAATCGTTCCTCGAGGGTTTTGACCGCCAGATCAGCTCTCTCTTCATCAAAAGAGATTTCGTACGTCTGTTGGCCCATCGCTGCTAGTGCTGCCGCGATAAAATAAGTGAGTAGAGTCCTGCGCATGCAGAAGCTTTTTCTATTTGGATTTGATCACCACGCCCCCGGTCCCATCAAATTCGTAGGTAAGGTCCAGGGGTTCGCACACCATGGTTAAGGCCAGGTCAATGTCCTCTTTGATAAAGTAACCGGTGAAGGTTCGTAGCTCCAGGCTGTCGTAATTGATGGATACATCGTACTGTCTACCTATTTCTTCCAGAACTTCCCGGATGGGGCGTTTTTCAAAGTAGAATTCTCCTTTTTGCCAGCTGCCGACAAATTCTTCCAGCACCTGTGTAAACAGAATCGTGTCTCCATCGAGGAGCACTTTTTCGCCCGGCTTGAGTACTTCATCAAAATCCTGAGAGGGGATCTGAACACGCACCCTCCCGGTCTTGCAAGCGGCATGAAACTGATCAGAGCGTGAGAACACATTGAATGACGTGCCCAGTACTTCGACCTGACCCAGTTCTGTCTCGACGATGAAAGGATCTCCTTTCTTGACTTCAAAAAAGGCCTCGCCCTCAAGTTGTACCACGCGCTTCTCATCGGCGGTATAAGACATCTTGCTAAGGGCGTTGATTGTAATTAGAGAGCTGTCAGGGAGCAATATAGGTTTGGTTTCTGATGCCTTGGCAGCGACTTCGGCAATTTCAAAAGCGGGTTGGACATTGTCACCCTGCCAGGGTTTGAAAATCAGCAGAAGGGTGATGGTAGCCGCAATGGCCAGCCATGGAATAAACTGTAGGCTTCGGCCCTTCTTCTGGTCATTCTGATCTGCAGGCTCGTCGATGGCGTCTTCGATTTCGTCCCAGATGTCAGCTTTACTTCTCCTGCCATCAGGGACTTGCAGTGAGTCCATTTTCTCCAGAAACTCCTGCATGTCTGCGTCGAGGCCGTCGGCGTCTTCCCCGTTCAAAAACTTGTGATATGCATCAAAATCCTCTTTCATCAAATCTTTCGTCCAAGTTCTTCCCTAATGATGCTCAATGCCTTACTCATGCGTTTCTCCACCGCTTTCACGCTTATATCAAGGCGCGTGGCGATCTCGTCATACTTGATCTTGTCCAAGCGGTTCATCAAAAACACTTCGCGACTGCCATCCGGGATTTTGGCCAATACCCGTTGCAGCTTTTCGCCAAACTCCGACTCTTCCATTTGGAATTGCGGAGTATTCATTTCCTTGCGATCCTCCCGGAGACTATCGCCTTCGTGCGATCGTACCACTTTCATGTGGTTGAAATGATTCATTAAGAGATTGTTCGCCATGGTGAACAGTAGGCTCTTAACGGTCTCTTTCCGAATCTCGGTCCTTTTCTGCCACACCTTGATAAAGACTTCCTGGACGAGATCCTCTGCCAAATCCATGTCCCCGGCTTTGTAATACAGGAAGTTTCGCAAACTGTCAAAGTGTGCTTCGTATGCTTGCTTTAAATCCTGTTTGGTAAAACCGGTTGCGCTCATAGGTACGAATCGCTCGCCATCAAAGATAGAGAGGTTCAACGTACCTGTGGCAGGATTTATTGTAATACATCCAACTCTGGAAAATCCCCACCACGGGTTTCAAAAAAAATCAGAACCTGGAAAAATCTGGTTGAACGCGTCTCTTGCGAGCCTTTTCCAGCTCATAGACCGCACGACCCAGTGAGCCAAAGAAGGGCATTCCAATGGTGTCATATTCATATTCGCCATCGTTGTAGGTCTGGTTCTCGTTCACATGAATGGTGGCTGCCAGGAAGAACTCAACGCCAGCATGGGTATCGATGATATACGACACGTCCGTCAGGAAACCGTACGCCCAGCCCACTTTGTTGAATATCCTTATATGGTCTGGGATGGGCTCTTTGTCACGATCACCATAGATGAAGAACTTGACATAGCTGTCAGGTTTTCCGGCGTACTGAGGTATATCACTGTCATCAGGCAACTTGGACATCCATTCATAGAGGAAGTCATAGTCACTCTGGGACAGGTCGAAGCGACGATGCTCCGGCGTGATATCGGGGAATATTACCGCCTGGAGGACGTCATGAAGATCCCTTAGTGCGAAGTAGTTTTTTACACTGAAGTCAAAGGGTTCATCAATTCTTTGGCCATTGCTGATACGAGCAACACCTCTTTGCTCTCTTTGCAGTGGGAGTTGGAAAGGATTCTTGCTATGCACCTCCCCCTGATAGTAGAGCTGTTCGCCGCTCTCATTGGAAAAAGTAAATGGGTTGGTGTATTGATTGCCCTTATCGTCAAATGGAAACCCCCCGGGCCCAAGGCGATGAACGACCCGGGTGTTGTCATAGCCCTTGCGATGCAGCGCTTCATTGAGCGGCCCCTGGCCGATGAATTCGTACAGCCGGTTGTAGGCATCGTTGTCACTTACCACAAAGATCTCCTTGACGAATTGAGCGATCGTCGGCGTACCATCGGCGCTGGTGGAATCGTACAGGTAAGGAGTCTGCGGCTCCCTGGCAGCTCCAATTTGCAGTTTCGAATGAATGTCGAGGTCGACTATTCGCAGACGGTTGATCTTCTCCATTGCCACAAACGCCGCCGGCATTTTCACGGTGCTGGCCGGATAATAATAGAGCGTCGTATCCGTGCCCAGTTCAAAGGTCGTCAGTACAGGTGTTTGATCAGGTTGGCGGTCAATTTGTGTATAGACGACCTGGACCTGATATTTCTCTTTGTTCGCCAGCAGTTTGCTGAGCTGCTCATTGGTTGCGAAGATGTCGGCCAGTGGGTTCTGGCCGGTAGACAGAAGCGGGCTGGCGGCTAGAAGAAGGTACAAGTAGCGAAACATCTGGCCAAGATAATGTTTCCCACTTTTTTCTGACCCTTGCATCGTATGCCGTAGTAATTGGAATCACTCACCTAGCAGGGAAAACGATTGCATTGTGTTAATTCGCCCTTGAGGGTCGATAGTTTGTGAATCCTTCTAATTCATGCTACTTTTTCCGACCGTTTATTCGAAATCTTAAAGGTCCAACCAATGAATATGTCAATTACCATCCGCCTCAGTATAATGATGTTCCTGCAATTTTTCGTTTGGGGCAGTTGGTACGTGACGATGGGGACGTTTCTTCCCACCAACCTGGGAGCTACAGGTGTGCAAACAGGCATGGCCTACAGCACGCAATCGTGGGGCGCCATCATCGCGCCATTCATCATAGGGCTCATTGCTGATCGCTTCTTCAATGCCGAACGCATACTCGGCTTTCTTCACATCCTCGGGGCGGCTCTGATGTATATGTGCTACGTTTCGGTGGACTTTGGGAGCTTCTACCCTTACATATTTATGTATATGATCCTCTACATGCCGACGTTGGCGCTGGTCAACTCTGTGGCCTTCCGGCAGATGAGCGACCCTGCCAAGCAGTTTGGATGGGTCCGTGTTTGGGGGACGATCGGATGGATTGTCGCTGGGCTCCTTATCGGCTATGTATTCCTTTGGGAGGCCAAAGGCAATCTGCACTACACCTTCCTGATGGGCGCGATCAGTTCCGGTGCCCTGGCGCTCTTTTCTTTGACATTGCCCAAAACGCCGCCAAAAATCGACCGCTCGGAGAAAGTCAGTCTTGGAGACATTGTAGGGGTAGAGGCGCTGAAGCTTTTGAAGGACAGGAACTTTGCCGTTTTCTTTATCTCTTCGGTGTTGATATGCATTCCCCTCGCCTTCTACTATCAGTTGACCAACCCTTTCTTAAATGAAATTGGCGTAGACAATGCGGCAGGCATTCAAACTTTAGGACAAGCATCAGAGGTCCTATTTATGCTCTTGTTGCCCGTTTTCCTGACACGCTTTGGGATCAAGAAGACGTTGGTCTTTGCTATGCTGGCATGGGCAGGTAGGTACGTGTTGTTTGCCTTCGGCGATGGGGATAGCTTGCTGTCATTCCTGATCATAGGCATACTGTTGCACGGGATCTGCTATGACTTCTTTTTCGTTTCGGGTCAGATTTACACCGATTCTAAAGCTGGCGAGAAGTACCAAAGTAGCGCCCAGGGTATGATCACACTAGCCACCTATGGCGTGGGAATGCTCATTGGCTTTTGGGCTGCAGGACTGATTTCTGACGCCTACCTGGCAGATGGAGTACACAACTGGCAGACGATATGGCTGCTGCCGGCAGGATTCGCCGTTGCCGTGCTCATCTTGTTCATGGCCGTTTTCAAGAATGAAAAAATTGATTACAATCCAAATAATTAAACACTTCAACCAAACCAATCGAAATGAGCAGAAGAATTAGACTAGGAATGATGGGCGGGGGGCACAACTCGTTCATCGGTATACTACACCGAATCGCGGCCTACATGGGAGAGCACTACCACATTGTCGGAGGTGTGTTTGATCCCGATTACGAGTCATCGAAGGACTTTGCGAGTGGCCTGGACATGGACCTTTCCCGTGTCTATGAAAACATCGACGTCTTTGTTGAGAAAGAAAATGCACTGCCGGAAGACCAACGAATTCAGGCGGTCGTGATCGTCACACCCAACTTCCTGCACTACCCGATGGCAAAGCAACTCATCGAAGCAGGTTTCGATGTCATTTGCGAGAAGCCCATGACCATGAATTCCGAGGAGGCGGAGGAGCTGGCGGCTTTGGTAGACAAACACAAGTGCACCTTTGCCCTGACGCACACCTATACGGGGTATCCGATGGTACGCCAGATGAAGGCCATGATAGCGGAAGGAGTGATAGGCAAGATCCAGAAGGTGGACGCTCAATATTATCAGGGTTGGATCAATCCGGTGATCCATGAGGTCGAGAAGCGCAAGGCCGTATGGAGACTAGACCCAGCCAAGGCGGGCATCAGTAGTTGTATGGGTGATATTGGGGTTCATGCTTTCAATATGATCGAATACACCACCGGTCTGCAGGTGAAAAAGGTGCTCTCGGACATGAACACCCTGTATGACAATAATCCTCTGGACGTCGACGGAACGGTGCTTTGCCGACTGGATGATGATGTGAGGGGTCTCGTAAGGGCGAGTCAGATTGCTACTGGCGAGGAAAACAACCTGAGCATCGCCGTCTATGGGACGAAGGGAGCCTTCAAGTGGGAGCAGGAGAGTCCGATATTCCTATACTACACGGAAGAGGGCCAGCCTACGCGGGTGATGAAGCCCGGCAATCCATACAATGGAGCGTTCTCCATGGAGAGCACCAGAATGGCTCCGGGGCACCCAGAAGGGATATTTGATTCGATGAGCAATATCTATGCAGGAGCTGCCAAGTCCATTCGCGGAGAGCAGTACCACGATGGAGCATTCCCGACCGTCATCGACGGCGTGCGTGGCATGAAATTCATCGAAGCCACCGTGAAGTCCGCGGCAGAGGGGAATGTTTGGATAGAGTTATAGTTCCATGTTTCAGGTTCAATGTTCCACGTTCGATCCTTCAGAGTTTTGAATTCTGAGTTTTGAGTTGGGAGTTTAGCACATTATTCACATTAGATGGCTACTATCAGAGATTTTCATGATCTGGAGATGTGGAAGCGTTCAAGGCAGTTGTGCCAGCGTATATTCCAACAGATTCTCTCAAATGACGAGCTCAAGGATTTTCCATTGAAGGATCAACTTAACAGGTCGTCTTCGTCGGTCATGGACAATATAGCAGAGGGCTTTGGTCGTCAGGGAAACAAAGAGTTTCGCCAGTACCTGGCTATTGCCAGAGCCTCATTATGTGAAGCCCGAAGTCAAATGTTTAGAGCTGTAGACCGTGGATATATCAGTGTGGAGGAGCATTCCAAATTGAACCGGGAAGCCGTCGAGATCGAGTCCATGATTGTTGGGTTCTCAAAGTATCTCGTGAACTCCAAATACAGAGGAGCGAAGTATAAAGTTGAGGAGCCCACAGAGCAATACATTCTAGTGGAAGCCGAGCTTTCTTTCAATTCATCTCCAAACTCAGAATTCAGAACTCAAAACTCCAAAATGAGAATATAAAATATGAAAACCATAAAAGGACCCGCCATATTCCTGGCACAATTCCTCGACGATGTCGAGCCGTTTAATAATCTGAAAAACATCTGCGAATGGGTCGCTTCTCTTGGCTACAAGGGGGTGCAGATACCTGCCTGGGATGGTCGGGTGATCGATATCCTCAAGGCCGCGGAAAGCAAAGACTACTGCGACGAGATCAAAGGCACTGTGGAGGCAGCCGGCCTCGAAATCACCGAGTTGGCCACGCATTTGCAGGGGCAATTGGTGGCGGTACATCCCGCATACGATACGATGTTTGATGCTTTTGCACCGGCAGAGTATCACGGCAATCCCGCTGGCAGAACAGAGTGGGCCAAGAACCAGGTGATTGCAGCAGCGAAGGCAAGTCGCAATCTCGGGATTGACGTGATGGCAAGCTTCTCAGGTGCCTTGGTCTGGCCGTTTCTCTATCCCTGGCCTCAGCGACCGGAAGGTCTCGTGGAAAGTGGCTTCCGCGAACTGGCCAACCGATGGATGCCCATCCTGGATGCATGCAAGGACCAGGGAGTAAGTGTTTGTTATGAAATCCATCCTGGGGAGGACCTGCACGACGGGATCACCTTTGAGATGTTCCGCGATGCAACCAACAATCACGAGGCCGTACAGCTACTGTATGACCCAAGCCACTTTGTCCTGCAGCAGTTGGATTATTTGCAGTACATCGACAGGTATCACGAATTCATCAAAATGTTCCACGTCAAGGATGCTGAATTCAATCCCTCCGGTCAGCAGGGAGTGTACAGTGGCTACCAGGACTGGATCAATCGAGCAGGGCGATTCCGCTCTTTGGGTGATGGCCAGGTGGACTTCCGAAGTATTTTTACCAAGTTGAGTCAGTATGACTTTGATGGCTGGGCGGTACTCGAGTGGGAGTGTTGCATAAAATCCCCCGAACAGGGAGCAAGAGAGGGAGCCCCTTTCATTCAGGACCATATCATTGAAGTGACTGAAAAGACATTCGACGATTTCGCTGGCGGAGGCGCCGACGAAGAGACCAATAAAAAGATTCTGGGGATTTAGTCCCTAGATCACTCATCCTAAATTTGATTGACTATGAGATCACGAAGAGACTTTGTTAAGCGTGCTGGTATTGCCGCAGCTGGTGCGGCTATCTTACCTGCTTGTGGCACCCCCGGGAAGCAGCAGGAAGCTGCTGAGGGCAGCGGTACTGGTCCGGCTACCGCAGAATTGCGGGCCAACTGGCGCGTCGGGTTACAGTTGTACACACTCAGAGGCGCGATGATGGAAGGTGTGAAGGAGACCATCGACTATGTGGCTCAGGTGGGCTACGATGAAGTGGAACTCTTCGGATATCAAAACGGTCAGTACTTCGGTAGGAGTGCCGCCGACTTCTACAAGCTTGTCGAGAATGCTGGGATGAGCATCCGGAGCGCGCATTATGGTTCAGGGCGTACGAATCCTGAGACAGTTGGCTCCATGAGCAACGGCTGGGACAAGGCCATTGAAGACGCTGTAGCCGCCGGGCAAAGTCACATGGTCTGCGCTTACTTGCAGGAGTCCGAGCGGCAGACCCTGGATCAGTACAAGGAGTTTGCCGATCTGTGCAATGAGGCTGGGAGCAAGTGCAAAGAGGCCGGGTTGACGTTTGCTTATCATAACCACGCTTTTGAGTTTGAGGAGATCGATGGTCAGGTTCCGATGTATTATCTACTGGACAATACCGATCCGGAGCTGGTCAAAATGGAACTGGATCTATTTTGGATCGCCATGGCAGGCTACGACCCATTGGAGTTTTTCAAGAAGTATCCTGGTCGGACAGAGTTGTGGCATGTGAAGGACCTGGGCGAGCGTGATGGTGAGCAAACTACCGTCGAGGTGGGGAATGGCAGTATTGATTTCGAAAGCATTTTTGCAGAATCGGCCAATTCTGGCTTGCAGGCCTTCTTTGTAGAGCAAGATCACTCTCCAGACCCCAAGAGCAGCGTATCAACTTCATTCAACAATCTTAAACAGATACTAGCTTAGAAATAATGGGTAGAAGGGCGGCAGGTGCGGTTGGATTTTTCTTACTGGCCATTACAGTTTTTGCGCAGAAGACAGGGACGATAGAAGGGCGCGTGTTTCAGCAGGGTAATCTGGAGCCGTTGCTGGGCGCCAATGTTGAGATTGGTGACAATCGCTCTGTCACAGATGGTCAGGGGTTTTTCAAAGTAATTCTGGATCCAGGGGTGTATGCAGTCAAGGTGTCCTTTGTGGGATATGAGACGAAGGCCCTGACGGAAGTCGAAGTCATTGGCGGACGGGCGTCATTGATCGAGGTGCCAATGGCTACGAGTGTATTGGATCTACCGGCATTGGAAGTTGTAGACAAGGTCCCGACGGTCAATCCAGGTAGGAGGGCAATTACCCAGGAACAGATCAACCGACTGGCTGCCACCTACTATGATCCCGCCAGATTGGTAGCGAGCTCCCCGGATGTAGCGGTCACAAATGACCAGAACAACAGCATCTCTGTGCGCGGTATTCCGGCGACTTACAATCGATGGCGACTGGAGGGAGCGGAAATCATCAATCCGAATCACCTGACAAATGCAGGTACGCTCACTGACCAACCAGCTGGCACCGGCGGTGGTGTCAATGCGCTTAGTGCACAAATGCTTTCGCGTTCGCAATTTTTGTACGGGTCCATCACCCCCGCGTATGGCAATGCGGTCGCTGGGTTGTTTGATTTGAGGATGGATGCCGGGGACACGACGGGTATCGACTATTTCGCACAGGCTTCATTCATTGGTTTTGACTTTGGGGCGGGTGGGCCTATTGGCAAGAAAGGCGTGAGCTTTCGGGCCAATTATCGCTATTCCTTCACTGGACTCCTCACCACGATGGGTGTCGATTTTGGAGGCGAGGAGATTGGTTTTCAAGACTTATCCGCTGCGGTCAATCTGCCTCTGAAGAGTGGAAGTCTGAAGTTCTTTGCCGTAGGAGGCATGAGTAGCAACGACTTTTCACATGAACCATTCGGCGAGCGCGAAGAAGCCAAAGATGGATCTGATATCTTCTATGACGGCGCGTTAGGCATCAGCGGTGTGAGCTACTCCGGCAAGGTCTTTGGCGGCGCGAGATTGCTGACAACACTGGCCTACTCCATTTCGGACCAAAGTCGGGAGGAGACCATCTTTGATCTGGATGAAAACCTCTCGGGAGCGAACCAATCAGATGCTGAACTGCAAATCGTTTCAAATCACACGAATCTGGGATTTGCTGATCTCAATATTGGGTGGGACCTGAACTACTATGACTTCTCTAGTATCTTTTTGGGGCAGCCGGTTAGTGGCGAACGCCCACCATGGCGAGTGGGTAGCTACTGGATGTTTCGGCCGTTTGTAACCTACAGTGCTCAACTATCAGATCGACTGGAGTTCATACCGACAGTATCTGTCTACCTAAGCGACGAGTATGAGACCAGGTTCGAACCGCGTGCTGCACTTTCCTACCGCATCTATCCAGGTACTATTCGCCTCACCTCAGGGGCTTTTACACACCAGCAGGGCCCGCTAAGTGTTGTTGATACGGATGATAGGTTTTCGCTGACTCTGGATCCTACATTCCCTTCGACGACTGCCTGGAAGTCGACATTGTCGTTTGACGGTTTCGCCGAAAACCTCAAGTCCGACTATTACCTGGAGTTGTTTTTCTATGACTTTAATGAAATTGTTTTTGATCAGCTCAGACCGGATGTCCTGATTCCTCCTGGAGATTACAATGTTTGGGGCGTGACCTCCCTCTGGGAGCGAAACTTTGACAACAACTTCTATGCGAGCACAGGTATCACTGCATTCTTTTGGGAAGGCATTGACAATGATCAATTGAATTATCACGCTGCCGGAGGCGTGAGAAAGGCCCTGAACAATGAACGAAAAAGGCGAAACTTAAATCTCAATTTACGACTGACAGCGTCTGACGCGTTGGCAGAGCAGGGATATCAATTCGACTATTTTCGAGTGGACTTTCGATTCCAATGGGTGAGGTTCCGTCCCAAGTTGACGGAGTCATGGGCGCTGGATATTCAAAATTTGCTCAACACCCAAAACCAATTCTCGGTAGATTTGAATGGGAATCCTACGTATCAATTGGGGTTCTTGCCGATTCTGGCCTATCGACTTGATTTTTAGTGACATGCAACGATTTTTTAAACTCTTCCTCGGTATTTTATTCTTGGCATTCGCTTACCTGCAAATGAATGATCCTGACCCTGCCTTGTGGGTGATCATCTACGGGACAGTCGGTGTCGTTTGTATACTGGCAGCTCTGCGAGGTGTGAGCAAGAGGCTTTTGCTAGCATTCATTTTTATACTCCTGATCTATGCTGCTACTTTGATTCCGGGCTTCTTCACGTGGCTCACCGGCCCAGACAAGGAAGAGATTTTCGGAGAGATGATCTATGATAGGCCCTATATCGAAGAGACCAGAGAGTTTCTGGGATTGTTGATGGCTGTTGGTGCCTTGGTATTTGTCTACTTTTCTCCCAGGAAGAATTAGATCGGCTTTTGGGTGACGATCGCGTGCCTTTGCTTTAATGGAATCGTATCCAGCGGCTTAGATACCCGGATGTGAATGCTTGGTTGGATTTATTTAATTAAAATCCATATATTCGATTCGAGTCATATCTTGTGACTATTGCAAATACCTCATTGACATGAAACGAGTTTTACTTTTGCTTCTGGCCGTTCCTCTCTTTTTGCGTGCACAAACGCCACTGGCCACTATGCCTTATGAGATCTATGGAGATTTCATCATTATCCCAATACAGATCAATCACTCGGAAGAGCTTGACTTCATTTTTGATACAGCTGATGGACTGACAGTGCTGAATAACATCACGGCGGCGGATTTAGAGTTGGAGTCTGGTAAGAAAAAAAGAGAAACCGGTGCTGGTAGTTTGTTGATGGGAGAATTGATCCGACACCAGGAGGTGGATATTGGGTCTTTCGCGATCAAGGACGTAGAGCTATACGTCACGTCTCTTAAGCATTTGGAAATCGCCCTTGGGCGTCATATTGATGGCATTATTGGGTATGATCTACTCAAGAACTACGTAGTCGAGATCAGTTACCTCGACAAGGAGTTTCATATCTATGACAGTAAGACATTCAAATACAGCAGTTACGGCGAGGAGTTTGACGTCAAGCTGACTTGGTCTATCCCGCACATACCGGCGACAGTCGAGCTCGTCAATGGTGAAGTCATTGAAGGTGAGTTTTGGGTGGACACCGGAGCCAGGACGTCATTGGATTTCAATACACCACTTGTACACAAGGAAAACCTGCTGCAAAAGGTAGGAGAATATTACACGTACTATACAGCGGGCATCGGAGCCAAGGAAGCGGAACATCACAAAGGGCGCGTTGCCAAATTGTCCTTTGGGAGATTTAGCTTCGACGATGTGCCAGTAGGTTTGAGTGAAGCCGGAAAGGGCATCCAGTCCAATAAGAAGGTTGCGGGTATCATCGGCGATGAGATCCTCGAGCGTTTCGATATCACGTTTGATTACCCGAAGAAGAAGATGTATTTCGAACCCAATGGCTTGTACGAAAAGGCCTTCCTGGTTGATGCCTCGGGGATCGGTCTACAACTAGACCAGACACAAACGAAAGTATTGATACATGAGGTGCACGAGCACTCTCCGGCCATGGAGGCAGGCCTTAAGGTGGACGACGAGATCACACAGGTCAACGGTAAGCCGGCCAGTGAATTCTCACTCGTACAACTTAGAGAAATGCTCTGCGAGGAGGGTGAGACCATCAAGCTCGAGATCAAATCAGGTGCTGACAGCCGGACAGTTAGTCTCGAGCTGCGTGAAATTATCTAATCAGCAATCACCAAGACATAAGAGGCGTCCGAGTGGCGCCTTTTTTTATGGCCACCTGAGAGTAAATCATAACATTGTATTATGTTTTCTATTAAAAACATAAATTAATATATATGAATTGTTTATCCTTTCTTTGTCACAAATGAGTGATAGATGCAGAGGATAACATTCGCAAAGGGCGACGGTATCGGCCCCGAAATAATGGATGCCACATTGAGTATTCTTCGTGCTGCCAAAGCAAGAGTAGAGTGGGATGAAATAGTAGTAGGAGAGAAGGCGTATGCTGAAGGGCACACTTCGGGCATTGCCCCGGAAGCCTGGGACAAGATACGTGGGAACAAGATCTTTTTGAAGGCACCCATCACCACACCGCAGGGAGGAGGATACAAAAGCCTTAATGTCACTCTCAGAAAATCTCTGGGGCTATTTGCCAATGTCCGACCTTGTAAGAGCTTTCACCCCTTCGTTAGTACGAAACATCCGGAGTTGGATGTTGTGATCATTAGAGAGAACGAAGAAGACCTCTATGCGGGGATCGAGCATCAACAAACGGACGAGGTAGTTCAGTGCCTCAAACTGATCACGCGCCCCGGTTGTGAAAAGATTGTCCGATACGCGTTTGAGTACGCGAAGCTCTATAATCGGAAGAAAGTAACCTGCTTCGTGAAGGACAATATCATGAAGCACACAGACGGCCTTTTTCACAGGGTCTTCAAGGAAATAGCAGTGGAGTACCCCTCGATTACAGCGGAGACTTGGATCGTGGACATCGGTGCTGCCCGATTGGCGGATACACCACAGGATTTTGATGTCGTGGTCACTCCCAACCTCTATGGAGATGTGGTATCCGATATTGCTGCGCAAATATCAGGCTCGGTGGGGCTGGCGGGTTCATCAAACATCGGCGAGCAATGCGCAATGTTTGAAGCCATCCATGGATCTGCGCCAGTAATTGCTGGTCAGGGTATTGCCAACCCCTCGGGTCTCCTCCGTGCTGCTGTGATGATGCTCAATCATATTGGTCAGCAGGATGTAGCGGAGAATGTCAAAAATGCCTGGGCGTGTACCATAGAAGACGGTATTCATACTCCTGATGTGTACAAGGAAGGGGTCTCTGTGAAGAAGGTAGGTTCCGCGGAATTTGCACAAGCCGTGATCGAAAGACTCGGACGCAAGCCGAAGCAACTACAGGAAGCAGAGTATCAGAAGGGAGTGCAGATGAATATTCGCCCTTACCGTCGAGGCCCGGGAGCGAAGAAGGTACTTAAAGGGGTTGACGTATTCGTAGATTGGAAGGGCGAAAACGCCGAAGAACTCGCAGAGCGACTACAGAACCTCAATAGCGACATTAAACTGACCATGATAACCAACAGAGGTGTCAAGGTCTGGCCACATGGATTTGACGAGACCTTTTGCACAGATCACTGGCGATGCCGATATGAGGTGGACAACGGACATCCCGCGATCAAGGCAAGTATCCCCAAACTACTTGCCCAGGCCCTAGAAGAAGACGTCGATGTGATCAAGACGGAGAACCTCTATGAGTTTGACGGACTACGTGGTTATTCGCTTGGACAAGGCCAGTAAGTAAGATTTTGCATAAGTAATTCTCTTTATATAGCCGACGGAGGAGAGGGTCGTTAGATCCTTTCCTTTTTTTGTTTCTGGCGTGGAGGATGGGGAGAATCGTCCTTTTTGTATTTGGGAATTCTCAGGATTTTTTGTACTCTTTTAAGGGCACTCCACTATATTTACGCACACTTATCGAGAAAGGTCGAGGGACTGGGCCCGTTGACACCTTGGCAACCTTTCCACCCGGATTTCGGTGCCACCTCCCATCCTGAATTTGATTCAGGTGCAGATAAGCGCAGCCAGCTGGTTCCTTCTCTGATAAGTTGAGTTTTATGATCGAGACAGAAGGAATGGATATTCACGATATAATCAAAAAGCGGATTTTGGTCTTGGATGGTGCGATGGGTACAATGATTCAGCGGCACCAATTGACGGAAGAGGATTTTCGCAACGAGGACCTCAAGGATCATCCTTCACCTTTGAAGGGCAACAATGACCTCCTTTCCGTCACGCGTCCGGATATAATAAAGGACATTCACTTGGAGTACTTCAAGGCCGGCGCCGACATTGCTGAGACCAATACTTTCAGCTCCACTTCCATCGCACAAGCCGATTACGGGTTGGAGTCGGACGAGTGGGTATATAAACTGAACTTTGAGTCAGCAAGAATCGCCCGTGAAGCGGCAGACGAGATGACCGCAAAAGAACCCCACAAGCCCCGGTTTGTCGCAGGTTCCATGGGACCGACGAATAAAACGGCGTCCCTATCGCCAGACGTGAATGATCCCGGCTACCGGGCAGTAACGTTTGACGAACTTCGAGCTGCCTACAAGGCCCAAGCTCAGGCCCTGATTGATGGTGGTGCTGATCTTTTGCTGGTGGAGACAGTCTTTGATACTCTCAACGCCAAGGCTGCCATTGTTGGGATTGAAGAAATCAAGCAAGAGACGGGAAGGGACATCCCTGTCATGGTATCTGGAACTATCACCGATGCCTCTGGGCGCACACTTTCCGGCCAGACGACAGAGGCTTTTCTCATTTCGCTTTCTCACATTAACCTGTTTAGCGTAGGACTCAATTGTGCCCTGGGCGCCAATCAGCTGAGACCTTATTTGCAGACGCTCAGTCATGAAGCAGACTTCCACACAAGCGCTCATCCCAATGCGGGTCTCCCCAACGAATTTGGTGAGTACGACCAGACGCCGGAGGAGATGGCCGAGCAAATCAAGGAATACCTGGATGAGGGACTCGTGAATGTCATCGGTGGGTGCTGTGGAACTACACCGGACCACATTCGCGCCATAGCCAACCTCGCTGCTAAATATGAACCTCGCGGCAAAACCCTGATTCCTGCCTAAAGATCAAGATATGGTAATACCCCCATTGAAGCTATCCGGCCTTGAGCCGCTGATTGTCAATGACCAAACGAATTTTGTCAATATTGGAGAACGCACGAACGTAACTGGTTCGGCGCGATTCGCAAGATTGATCAGAGAAGACCAATACGATGTAGCCCTTGACGTGGCTTTGGACCAGGTACGAGGTGGTGCTCAGATCCTGGACGTCAATATGGACGAAGGTATGCTCGACGGTAAGGCGGCGATGGTAAGATTTCTGCATCTGATCGCTTCTGAGCCCGAGATCGCTCGAATCCCTATAATGATTGATTCCTCAAAGTGGGAGATCATAGAGGCCGGCCTTCAGTGCATTCAGGGCAAGGGTGTGGTCAACTCCATTTCTCTGAAAGAGGGAGAAGCTCCTTTTCTTGAGCAAGCACGCAAGATCAAAATGTACGGAGCGGCCACTGTGGTCATGGCTTTTGATGAACAGGGGCAGGCCGATACCTATGAGCGTCGAATCGCTATTTGTGAAAGGTCGTACCGACTGTTGACGGATGTAGTTGGATTTGCTCCTCAGGACATCATTTTCGACCCCAACATCTTCCCTGTCGCCACGGGTATTGCAGAGCACAACAACTATGCTGTCGATTTTTTTGAGGCGACGAAGTGGATCAAGAAAAACCTACCGGGGGCCAAAGTAAGTGGGGGAGTGAGCAACGTGTCTTTCTCGTTCCGTGGCAACAATGTGGTCCGGGAAGCAATGCACAGTGCCTTTCTGTACCATGCCATACAGGCTGGTATGGACATGGGCATCGTGAATGCGGGCATGATTGAAGTCTACGATGAGATTCCCAAAGAGCTACTCGAGCATGTAGAGGATGTACTGCTCAATCGCCGAGAAGACGCTACAGAACGACTGGTTGACTATGCTGAAAAGGTAAGAGGTGCGGGGAAGACCAAAGTCATCGATACAGAATGGCGAAAGGGAACTGTTGAAGAGCGATTGGCGCATGCACTCATCAAGGGAATCGTTGATCATGTGGAGGAAGATACCGAGGAGGCACGGCAAAAGTACGACAAGCCGCTACACGTGATCGAAGGCCCGTTAATGGACGGCATGAACACCGTAGGGGACCTGTTTGGGAGCGGGAAGATGTTCCTGCCTCAAGTGGTGAAGAGCGCCCGGGTGATGAAGAAATCAGTAGCCTACCTTATCCCGTACCTGGAAGCAGAAAAGTCGGCAGGAAACAACAGCAAGGGCAAGATCCTGCTGGCGACTGTGAAGGGCGATGTACACGACATTGGGAAGAACATCGTCGGCGTAGTGCTCGCTTGCAACAACTACGACATTGTCGATATGGGCGTGATGGTGCCCGCTGAAAAGATTTTGGACAAAGCGGTCGAGGTCAATGCCGACATCATTGGTCTGAGTGGCTTGATCACCCCCTCTCTTGACGAGATGGTACACGTGGCGGAGGAAATGGAACACCGAGGGATGAAGACGCCTCTTCTGATTGGCGGAGCCACTACTTCGAGGGTGCACACCGCAGTGAAGATAGCGCCCAAGTATTCCGGGCCGTCCATTCATGTCTTGGACGCATCCAAGTCAGTGACTGTCGCATCCAAGCTGCTGGGCTCAGATGCGGGAGCGTACACAGATCAAATCTCTGTTGAGTACCTTGATCTGGCTGACAACCATCACAATCGCCGGAAAGAGAAGGCGTTCGTTTCATACGAGGAGGCGCAGAGCAACCGCGTCACGATTGATTGGGACAATTACACTCCGACAAGGCCTAAGCATTTGGGCATCACGACATTTGAAGATTATCCCATCGCGGAGATCAGGGAATACATCGACTGGACACCATTTTTCTCCACCTGGATGCTCAAAGGCACCCATCCCAACATCCTGGCAGATGGGGTGGTCGGAGAGGAGGCCAAAAAGCTCTTCATGGATGCTAACGCGATGCTTGATAAAATCATCGCTGGCAAGCTCCTTACCGCAAAGGGAGTCGTCGGTCTCTATCCGGCAAATAGCCAGGGTGATGACGTGGTCTTGCCGGGGGACGTAAGGTTGCATTTCCTGAGGCAGCAAGGGAAGAAAGGCACGAACATTCCAAACATTTCGCTTGCCGACTTCATTGCACCCCAAGGTACAAAGGAGGATTACATTGGAGGATTTGCTGTGACCACGGGAATTAGCATTGAGAAGCTCATAAAGGCTTACGAGGATGACCACGACGACTACAATGTCATTATGATCAAGGCCGTGGCAGACAGGCTTGCGGAAGCATTTGCAGAGTTGATGCACGAAAAAGTCAGAAAGGAATTGTGGGGGTATGCTGTCGACGAGCAATTGACTAACCCGCAGCTTATCAAAGAAGAATACCAGGGCATCCGTCCAGCGCCGGGCTATCCGGCTTGCCCGGATCACACGGAGAAGCGCACACTGTTTGACTTACTACAGGTAGAGAAGCGGACAGGCATCAAGCTCACGGATTCCTATGCCATGTACCCCGCGTCGGCTGTGAGTGGATGGTACTTTGGACACCCCGATGCACGGTATTTCGGGCTTGGGAAAATTTATGAAGATCAAGTACGTGACTACGCCAAAAGAAAGGACCTCACACTAGAGGAGATGGAACGTTGGCTGGCGCCGAACTTAGGATATAGATAATGAAAATCACCGAACACCTGAAGAAGGCGAAAGGTAAAACGCTTTTCAGCTTCGAAATCTTGCCACCGGTGAAGGGGCAAAGTGTCAAGTCCATTTTCGATGCGATCGATCCGTTGATGGAGTTCAAACCTCCTTTTATTGACGTCACTTACCACCGGGAGGAGTATATCTATAAAAAACATCCCAATGGCCTTCTCGAGCGCATTTCTACAAGAAAGCGACCTGGGACGGTTGGGATCTGTTCGGCCATCATCAACAAGTACAAAGTGGACCCGGTACCTCATATCATTTGTGGTGGATTTACCAAGGAGGAGACGGAGAATGCACTGATCGATCTCGATTTTCTGGGGATTGACAATGTGCTCGTGTTGAGAGGGGATGCCATCAAGTCTGAGGGAGCTTTCCGACCGGAAGAGAACGGCCATCATTATGCGTCCGATCTCTTGCAGCAAGTGTTGGACTTGAACCATGGCTCCTACCTACATGAGGAAGTGGAAGGTTCAAAGACAGACTTCTGTATCGGAGTGGCTGGCTACCCTGAGAAGCATTTCGAGGCGCCTAACCTCAATATCGATATCAAGTACCTCAAGAAGAAGATCGATATGGGGGCAGAGTACATCGTCACACAGATGTTCTTTGAGAATGAGAAGTACTTCGAGTTTGTCGACAAGTGTCGGGAGGCTGGCATCAAAGTGCCGATCATTCCCGGATTGAAGCCCCTTGCCACTAAACGCCAAATGACCGTTTTGCCAAGTATCTTCCATGTTGACCTGCCCGATGAATTGACAAACGAGCTGGAGAAGTGCAAAGACAATGCCGCGGTAAAGGAAGTGGGTGTCGAGTGGTGCATCAAGCAGTCCAAGGAATTGATGGAGCGGGGAGCACCTGTGTTGCACTACTACACCATGAGCAAGTCAGCCTCCATTCGTAGAATCGCCGAGGCGCTTTTCTGATCGAACTAAGGTCGTACTGTTGCTGTTGCCAAGTAGATCATGAAAGTCATTGAGTGCCCACGTGATGCCATGCAGGGAATAGAGGCTTTTATTCCCACTGCCACTAAAACGGAGTATCTAAACAAACTCCTCGAGGTTGGGTTCGATACGCTGGATTTTGGGAGCTTCGTAAGTCCCAAAGCCATTCCACAAATGAGGGATACCGCAGAGGTTCTTGAAGGTTTGAATCTCGGGTCGACTGACACCCGTTTGCTGGCCATAGTTGCCAATGTGCGAGGTGCCGAAGACGCTTGCCAGTTTCCTGAGATCACCTATCTGGGATTTCCATTGTCCATCTCCGAGACTTTCCAGCTTCGCAACACCAATCGGACGATTACTCAGGCCTTCGAGATTGTTGAGAAGATACAGGGTCTCTGTGCTTCGCACGGCAAGGAACAGGTCGTGTACTTAAGCATGGGTTTTGGTAACCCTTATGGAGACCCGTATAGCCCCGAAGTAATTGCCGATTTTATTGAGCGATTGCAGGGACTAGGTATTCGTATCGTATCGCTGGCGGATACTGTGGGCATGGCCACGGGCTCTGAAGTGAATGGGGCGCTGAAAGGGGCCATTGAGGCCTTTCCTGATCTGGAGATTGGCGCACACCTCCATGCAGCTCCCACGCAGGTGGAAGAAAAGGTCTTGGCCGTCATCGACGCTGGTTGTCAAAGAATTGATGGCGCTTTGAGGGGATTTGGAGGATGTCCGATGGCCGAAGACGATTTGGTCGGAAATGTGCCTACTGAGGAGATCCTGTCCCTTCTCGCCACAAATGAAAAGCCGTGGCTACGTGATGAGCCTTTGCAACAAGCTCTAGCACTCTCCGGCAATGTCTTCGGATGACTTTAAACCCGGATAATGACGAAAAATTTCTCTTACGCCAAATTTTTGTCAGGGTAACCCAGACAAAGCAAAGCTTTCGTCTGCCCTTCGGGCAAATTATGCATTAATGCATAATTTGGGTTAAATCAGCTTGTACTTGTTTCCTGGTAGCATCTTGACCAGTCCCGTGAACTCCAGTGTCAGTAGGAGCGACGCGAGTTGATTGATAGGAATCTGGGTCTTCCACGCCAGGTCATCTACAGATAAGCCATCGGGGCGATCCTTGATAGCGTTGATGATGGCGCGCTCCTCGGGAGAGAGGTTTATGTCAATGTGCGCAGTCCTTGGTGGTGCCTGCGTCTCATCCCAGTTGAGGTGGTAAATGAGATCTTTGGGGCCAGTGTAGATCAGAGCCTTTTGCTGCTTTATCAGATCGTTGGTGCCGGTGGAATAGGTGCTTGTGAGGTTACCGGGAACCGCAAACACAGGCTTATTGTAGGAGCTGGCAATATTGGCCGTGATCAATGCTCCTCCTTTTCTGGCGGCCTCCACCACAATGGTTGCTTCGCTGAGAGCGGCGATGATCCGATTCCTGGCGGGGAACAGCCGGGCATCAGGAGCTGTGTCAGGTGGGTTTTCACTGATGATCGCGCCTTGTGAAGTCATTTCGTAGGCAGTCTTGGTGTGCTCACGTGGGTAAATGAGGTCAAGGCCACTGGCCAATATTCCGTAGGTGGGTAGTCCCGCCCTAAGTGCCGCTCGATGCGCAGTGATATCTATGCCGAAGGCCAGGCCGCTCACGATAGACGCGGAGGTGGACTTCAATTCATCCACGATTCTTTCTGTAATCTGGCGGCCGTAGGGGCTGGCTTTCCTCGTGCCGACGATGCCCACCGTACGCTTGTAGAGAGGCGTGAGGTCTCCCTTGACATAAATGAGTGTCGGAGAATCATACTGTTCTTTCAGCCGAGGGGGGAAACGTTCGTGTGTGAAGTGGATGATGTCAATCTCTGAATCCTGGCATTGCCTGATGATAGCCTCCGCCTCTGAAAAGGAGCTCTTGCTGACGATTTCAGCAGCTAACCGCTCCCCAATCCCGGGGATTTTCGAGAGGCGGCCCTTTTTTGTCATAAATACCTCTTCTACTGAACCGAGATATCCGATGAGGTGACGAACAGTGGCGTGGCCGATACGTGGAAGACGATTGAGAGCTACCTCTTGTAGTAGCTGCTCTGTCATTCGGGGAGGTCCCCTCTAAGTTTGGTGAGAAATGCTCTGATCCGCTTCAGTGATTCTATGAGTTCGACCTTATCCGTCGCCGCGTCTACGTCGCTTTTGATAAAATCGCGCGCACCTTGCAGCGTATAGCCCTTTTCCTTTACCAGGTGGTAGATGAGCTTTACGTTTTTGATATCCTCCTTGGTGAATTGTCGATTGCCCTTTCGATTCTTCTTGGGTTTGATGATGTCAAACTCACTCTCCCAAAACCGGATGAGAGACGTCGCAACGTTCAGCTCGTCAGCTACTTCACCGATGGTGAAGTATTTCTTTTCTATCGCTTTTTCCTTATAGGGCACTTACTTGCGGATTGACTTTTGAATATAGATAATTCTCCCAGAACGGTCAACAACTATTTCATTTTCAGGGAAATCTTCCGCTGATAAAGCCGAGATTGACTCCGCAGCCTGGTGCTTTTCGTCAAGTCGGGGCCCCAATGCATAGTCCTGGAGGAACGACACAATCTGCCCGCTGATAAACTTGCCTTCCGCATCCAGCGTGATACGGACCAGGGGTGCCTGACCGGCCAATCCTCGTAAGTTGAAGCGTCCATAAGTAAGGAAATTGCCCAGGCTGTACATGATCAGACGCTCCTCATACACCTCCATCGCCCTTGGTACATGAGGTCCGTGTCCAATTAACAAATCTGCACCGAGGTCAATCATCTCATGCGCAAACTCATAGACGTTGCCGCGATCTTCGCCATAATAGAACTCCGTTTCACGAGTGACATGGGTGTTTTTGGCTCCTTCTGCGCCAGCGTGAAAGGAGACGACAACGATGTCGTTGAGCGTGTCCAGATGTTGTACGATGGCACGTACGGTGTCTAGTTGGTGAATACTCAAAGTCCCCTTATTGGGCGCCACGGCCACCATACCGATACGGAGTCGCTTTCGGTGGATGTGTGCGTAGTGTTTTTCTGCGGAACCAGCATAGGCAATACCCAGCGAATCGAGGACTCCTTGCGTATTGAGGCGCCCTGTCAGTCCAAAATCATTTGCGTGGTTATTCGCAAGGCTCAATAGGTCGAAGCCATTCTCCTGGTAATGGAATGCAAGATGATCCGGTGTTCTGAAAAGATAACAGGCTTTGGGGTTTGAACACTTTTTCTGTTCTCCTCCGTCTGTGAGGATAACCCCTTCCAGGTTGCCAAATGTGACGTCTGCATCCTGTAAGTAGGGTTTGGCGGCCTTCCAAAGCCAATTGCCACTGTCTGGGGGCAAATAGCCGGTGTTGGGGAAGTTGGTGCCCATCATCAAGTCTCCCACTGCGACGAAGACGATGGAATCAGGCACGACCCTTGCCAGTTCGATGTCTACTTCCTCGTCCAAAGAATACAGCGTGTCCCCTTCCTGTGTAATAAAGTACTGGATAGTGTCCTGAGGAACGCCCACTGTATCTTGTTCGACCTGCTGGGTGCCTGTCTGGGATGCGAGGCGACTGGTTTTGCAACTATCCAACGCAAATAGCGCCACCAACAAAATGGCTAAAAGAGGAAGAAAGCGCGGATGATGCTCTTGGTGGTTGATCACTTTCAGTGCGATTTCGAGGGCAAAAAAAAGCCGGACGATATGTCCGGCAATTTATCTCTTTTTTCGGCTAAGAACGCTAGTAGCTTCCCAAAGCTTGATTCTCAATCGAAGCAAGCCTCAATATCTCTTCAAACTCCTCATCGGTCATGTCCTTGCTGAAGTAGTAGACAGGATTGATGGGCTTGCCATCTTTCTTCACTTCATAGTGCAGGTGTGGGGCGGTCGATTTACCAGTGTTGCCAGAGAAAGCGATGATGTCACCACGCTTCACTCTTTGACCACGCTTCACATTAAACATTTCGAGGTGAGCATATTTGGTCACATAACCAAAGCCATGATCAATTTCGATCTGCTTGCCATACCCTGAGAAGCTTGTCTTGGTATACCTCACGACTCCATCTCCTGTAGCGTACACAGGTGTACCTTTTGGCAAGGAGAAGTCAACACCATTGTGAGCACGTCTCACCTTGAGGTATGGATCGATACGATAACCAAAGCCCGAAGACAAGCGCTTCAGTTGTTTGTTGGAAACTGGCTGAATGGCTGGAAGAGACGCCAAAAACTCCTCTTTGTTCTTCGCGAGCTCGAGTATCTCGTCATAAGAAGTCGTTTGGATGTACATCTGGCGCTTTAGCTTGTCGATCTTCTTGTACGTATCAACAATCAGGTCTTCTTGCTTCAGTCCATTATCCAATAGCTCTTTGTATCGGTTCGCTCCACCCGTACCGGCATTTCTTATTTCGTTGGGAATAGGCTCCACCTGGAAAATCACACGGTAGATATTATCATCTCTATCCTCAAGTGCCTGAAGCATTTGATTGGCCTCGGTCATCTGACCATTCAGCAGCTCGTAATAGTATTTCAGTTCATCATTTTCCTTACGGAGGGCTGCTTCTTCAGGTGACTCAAAATATCGCATATATGCGATCACAATCCCAACAGCCAATACCAATGCTACCGAAATAAAGCCGAGTGAATTTAAGATGATATCCCACGTCGATACCTTAATACGCTCATAGCGACACGACTCAGTATCGTAGTAATATTTGATTCTAGCCATTATTCAAAGTAAGATTGAATTGCTCTAGTTTTGCTTCCGGAAATCTATATATGATGGCTTATATTCAACCACAATTTTACCATATTCGCTATTCATTTACAAGAAATATTCGTTAATCAACTGATAACCAGTGAGTTACTTGGATTCCCATACCATACGACAGAAGTTCCTCGATTTCTTCCAATCCAAGGGTCATAAGATCGTTTCATCGGCACCTATCGTTGTGCAAAATGACCCCACCTTGATGTTTACGAATGCAGGGATGAACCAGTTCAAAGATTACTTCCTGGCAAATCGCATAGCATCGGATAAACGCGTGGCTGATACGCAGAAATGTTTGCGAGTATCTGGTAAGCACAATGACCTCGAAGAGGTTGGTATGGATACCTATCACCATACCATGTTTGAGATGCTGGGCAACTGGTCTTTTGGTGATTATTTCAAAAAAGAGGCAATAGATTGGGCTTGGGAGCTGCTTACAGGCGTATATGAGCTGCCAGCTGATCGCATGTATGCAACGGTATTTGAAGGTAGCGACTCGGAAGGTCTGGTAGCGGATGATGAGGCGCTCGAATTGTGGAAGTCACATCTACCAGAGGACAGGATCCTGCTCGGAAATAAAAAAGACAATTTTTGGGAAATGGGGGACACGGGCCCCTGCGGACCAAGTTCGGAGATACACATTGATCTTCGAAGTGACGAGGAGAGAAGCCAACTCGACGGCAAAGAACTGGTTAATCAGGATCACCCTGAAGTCGTGGAGATATGGAACCTTGTTTTCATACAATTCAACCGACTTCGTGACCAGTCGCTGGAAAACCTCCCAGAGAAGCATGTCGATACAGGCATGGGCTTCGAGCGCCTTGCCATGGCCATCCAAGGCAAGCGGTCAAATTACGACACCGACATTTTCCAGCCGATGATCTCTCACCTTGCGAACAAAGCAGGTATCAATTACGGAGACAGCGAGCAAACAGACATTGCACTTAGAGTGATTGCCGATCACATCAGGGCGATCTCCTTCACTATTGCCGATGGTCAGCTTCCAAGCAATACAAAGGCGGGCTACGTCATCAGGAGGATCTTGAGACGGGCCGTCAGGTATGGTTATACCTTCCTGAATTTTCATGAGCCGTTCCTCAATGGGCTGGTTGCACAACTTGCCAAGCAATTTGAGACGGTATTCCCGGAGTTGATACAGCAGCAAGATTTTGTCGCGAAGGTCATTCTTGAGGAGGAGACAGCCTTCCTGCGCACACTGGATAAAGGGCTGAAGAAGCTGCAGACCATGCAGGAGTCTGGTAAGAAAGTGATTGACGGTGCCAGCGCCTTCGAGCTGTATGATACCTACGGCTTCCCTTACGACCTCACGGCATTGATCGCCGGTGAGCAGCAGATGGAGGTGGATCAGCAAGGCTTTGAGGCGGAGATGGCAAAGCAGAAGGACCGATCAAAGCAGGCTGCCAAACAAGAATCTGGTGACTGGATGCATGTCCATTCAGATCTCGACCATTCTCATTTCCTGGGCTACGAGTTTTTGGAGAGTCCGGCGCGAATCGTGCGATACAGGAAGGTAGAGCAGAAGAAATCGTCATTTTATCAGATCGTCCTCGACCAGACGCCTTTCTACGCTGAGAGTGGAGGACAGGTAGGGGACACAGGATTTCTTGAAGCGAATAGTGAGCGTGTGGCGGTCTTCGACACGAAGAAGGAAAACGATCTGATCGTACATTTTGTCAAGAAATTGCCCACAGATCCTGCTGCTGAATTCCACGCCGTGGTGGATGAAACGAAGCGGCGATTGACAGAAAACAACCACTCCGCCACACATTTGCTTCACGCGGCCCTTCGACAGGTGCTGGGTGATCATGTGCAGCAGAAGGGTTCCCTCGTGCATGAGAAGGGCTTGAGGTTCGATTTTTCGCATTTTGCCAAGATGACGGACGAAGAAGTCAAGGAGGTGGAGCGGATCGTCAACCAACGGGTGAGACAGGACATAGACCTGGATGAGCAACGAAACGTGCCCATCGCGAAAGCGAAGGAAATGGGAGCCATGGCGCTCTTTGGAGAAAAGTATGGCGACTACGTACGTGTGATCACCTTTGATCCCAGTTACTCTGTCGAACTCTGCGGTGGGACACACGTTCCGGCAACGGGTAAGATTGGCTACTTTAAGATTACGTCGGAGGGGTCAGTAGCTGCGGGTGTCCGGCGAATAGAAGCGGTAACGGCCGAAGGAGCGGAAAGCTACCTGGATGAACAGGAGCAGCTGCTGTCGCGAGTCAATGAGCTGTTGAAGGCGCCGCAGGACCTGTTGAAGTCCATCGAAGAACTAGTCAATGAACGTCAGGCCCTTCGCAAGGAAGTGGAGACACTCCAGCGCGAAAAACTGGCTGCTACGAAGGAAAAACTCAAAGGCCAAATCGAGGACCTTGGGAATACAAAGCTGCTCGTCGTAAATGAGACCTTCCCCGATGCCGACGCTATCAAGTCGCTGGCCTTCCAGCTGAAAAATGAGTACAAACATCTCATTCAATTGATTGGAGGGGTGGTCAACGAAAAACCACTGCTGACCGTGATGATTGATGAGGAGCTTGTGAAGTCTCACGACCTCAATGCCTCCACAATCATACGGGAGATGTCCAAGTCCATCAAAGGAGGAGGTGGAGGTCAGCCATTCTATGCTACCGCCGGCGGAAAGGACGCCACTGGCCTGAAGGGCGCGCTTGATGCTGGAAAGCAATTGCTTGTAGAACAAATAGGTCAAGCCACATGACTATAGATCAAAAGATATTGGACAAGTACGACCTGGACGTCGGGTTGGAAGTGCATGTTCAGCTAAAGACGAAGAGCAAGATCTTTTCTTCTGATGTCGCCGTCTTTGGCGACGACCCTAACCAAAACATTGGGTTTGTGACCTTGGCTCATCCTGGGGCGCTACCAAAGCTGAATAAAGAAGTGATCGACTTTGCGATCAAAATGGGATTAGCGTGTCATTGTGATATCGCGACAGACTTCATCTTCGATCGCAAAAACTACTTTTACCCGGACCTGCCGAAAGGCTATCAGTTGACGCAGGACCGCACACCGATTTGTATGAATGGCTTCGTGCCGGTGAAGCAGAAAGACCGAGATGCACGTAACATCCACCTCTTCAAGATTCACCTGGAGGAGGACGCGGGCAAGTCGATCCACGTACCAGGCAGTGATCGGTCACATATTGACTTCAACCGTGCTGGCACGCCGTTGATAGAAATCGTGACCAAGCCTGAGATCCATGATCCTGAGGAGGCTTCGTTGTTATTGACCGAGATACGCCGGATGGTGCGCTACCTTGATATCAGCGACGGCAACATGGAAGAGGGTAGCATGCGCTGCGATGCGAATATTTCCGTCAGGAAAAAAGGGACTTCTACCCTTGGCAAGAAGGTCGAGATCAAAAATATGAATAGCATGCGCAACGTGGCCCGGGCGATCGAGCACGAACGCAAGCGACAAATTGCCATCCTGGAGGATGGTGAAGAGGTGATCTCTGAGACACGCACATTCATCGCGGATAGAGGGATCACCAAAGGCATGCGCACCAAGGAGGAGCTCAATGACTACCGGTACTTTCCAGAACCTGACCTGAGCGCAGTACACGTCTCTGAAGAGTGGATGAATCGGCTCAAGGAGGAAATGCCGACAATGCCGGAAGAACTGTACATCATTTTCACAGAGGAGTTCGGCATACCAGCCTACAATGCCTCTGTGCTCATAGACGAGCCTGGTCTGTCAGCTTATTCGCGAAAAGTCCTTGAGCAGACCACACATAGAAAGTCAGCATCGAACTGGTTGATGGGTTCGGTGAAGTCATACCTCAACGAGCAAGCGGTTAGCATTGAGGAATTTCCTATCGGAGCGGAAAAATTAGCTGCCTTGATCGATCTGGTGGAAGACGGACACATCAATCATACAGCAGCGGCAAGACAATTGTTTCCAGCCCTGCTGCAACAACCTGACGTGGATCCCAGAGAGATTGCGGAGCAGCAAGGTTTGTTACACGATGAAGAGGATCATGGAGATGGTTTGCAGGCCATTATAGAGGAGGTCCTCAGTGAGTGGCCCGATAAGGTGGCGGCCTACCGCAAAGGAAAGAAGGGACTGATCGGTATGTTCATGGGGCAGGTGATGAAGAAGACGGGAGGAAAGGTAGATCCGAAGGTGGCCAACAAGCTCCTGCAAGAGGCGCTGGAGTCAGATATCGTTGGAAAGTGACGACATTGGAATTTTGTGAATCAAACCAGTGTTAGTTCCTTTGTCTCTCCACCGGGAAATTTTTGAATAAGGTAAAGTATTGAAGCCATGAATCGTGCGTACTTGTTGGTTGCTATTCCATTGTTTTTTTTGCTGTCCTGTGCATCCGAGCAGCAGGGCGTAAAGGTTGAAGGGCAAATCCGCCAGCCTTTACCGGGCGAGCTTGTGTTGGTGCAACAGCTGACCACGACCGATTTGGTGGTTATTGATACGGTTGATGTAGACGCGGACGGCACATTTACAACTTACTTGGATCTGGCCGAAGCTTCTTTCATTCGTTTCAACTTCTACGAGCGGCAGTACGCCAATATAATAGTCAATGGCACGGAGGAGGTCATCACCGTAGAGGTGGATGGAGACCGACCTGATGGTCTGAAGTCAATTACTGGCTCCCCTGATACGGATTTGCTGGAGGGTATCATCGCTGCTGAAGAAAAGCGTAGGAGTGATGAGAACATGCTGAACCAGGAAGCGATTCGTGCGAGGACAAATGGAGACCTGCAGACTTTCAATGATGTCGTCGAGCAGTATTATACGGTGGATGCGAAAAACCGAGAGGTAATAAAGCAAGTGATATTGGACGCAGCGCCTTCGCTGGCGGCATTGTGGGCGGTCAACTTGATTGAGGTCGATAAGAATGTTGGCTTTGCTGATACGCTCGTCACTATATTCGAAGAAGGTCTACCGGGGCATTCATTCACCGAAGATTTGAAAAATCGTGTTTCCTTGCTGAAGCAAGTGGCCGTAGGGTCTGATGCACCAGATATCGCACTGCCCAATCCGGAGGGTGATGTCATCTCTTTGAGTTCTTTGCGAGGCAACTATGTGCTGATCGACTTTTGGGCTGCATGGTGTAGGCCGTGCCGGCAGGAAAACCCTAACGTTGTGAGACTGTATAACCAATACAGCCAGAAGAACTTTGAAATTTTGGGCGTATCTCTCGATCGAACAAAGGAGGCCTGGTTGAAGGCCATTGACGATGATGGTCTGACCTGGAAGCATATCTCTGACCTCAAGTATTTTAACTCCGAAGCTGCCCGTACCTATCAGATCAATGCCATTCCAGCTACCTATCTGATCGATCCGGATGGGAAAATCATTGCCAAGGGCCTAAGAGGTGATACGTTGCGGGATAAGCTCGAGGAGATCTTCGGGCCTGCTAGCTGATTCCGAACCAGGATTTCAAGGCATTCCAGAGTTTCATCTTCTCTTCCTGAGAAGCCGACAGTTCGCTGAGCGTGCTTGCTCTGAGCCATTTCTTGTCAGACGCTGCGGCATAGCGCTCGGGGCCAGTTTCAGCCACGGACAAATCTCCAAATACGATCAGTCGCTCATACACCAGCGTTTGGATAGGCTGACCTTCGATTAGCAGTACGTCATTGATGTCAACTTTGACAGCTCCCAGAATTTTGGACAGCAGCTCCTTTTCAGCGGGTGTGTACTTGTCACAAACGACAATGATATCTGCCTGCAGTACTTCTGGCTCTTCAACCTTGGTCGCAGCGGTTGGCTGAGGGGCTTCTTCTACCGCAGGCTGGCCTTGTTCGGAAGGCTTTTCCACGGAAGGCTTTTCCGATGTGTCACTATCATCCAAGACGAACAGTTGCTCGGTGATAAAGAATGGTATGTGCTCTTCAGGTATCAATCCAGGTCAAATATTGATTTTAATTCGGTGGCGTCTGCAGGGTTCATGCGCTTGGCAAGTACCAGACGCAGTTGACGTCTTCGAAGGGCGCCCTCATAGAGTTCTTTTTCGTGATCAGTTTCCGGGTAGGCCTCGGGTACGTCAATCGGCCTGCCGCTCTGGTCTACGGCCACAAAGGTGAAGAAAGCGGTGTTGGTATCTGTCTTTTGGCCTGAGGGAATGTCTTCAGCGCTCACCTTGATGAAGACCTCCATGGATGAATTGAAGGACCGGGTCACAAAGGCCTCCAGCGTGACTACGTCGCCCAGTTGTATGGGTTTCGAAAAAGAGATATTGTCCACCGAAGCTGTAACGACAATGCGGTTGGAATGCTTCTGTGCTGCGATTGCTGATACGATGTCCATCCAATGCATGAGTCGACCACCCATGAGGTTATTGAGCGTGTTGGTGTCGTTTGGCAGCACCAGTTCGGTCATTGTGACGTGTGAGTCACGGCACTTCTTTTTCTTCTTATTCATTCCATCCAAATTCGCCAAGCAAAGGTACGAAGCTGAAATACTTGTGTTCCTTTTTTCGGATCTTGTTTCCTTCCCCTTTGATAATCTCAAGCATTACCTGTCGACTTTCGTTACCCACCGGGATAATTAAGCGGCCTCCTTTCTTTAGCTGGCCGACCAAAGCTGATGGCACGCTGGGGGCTCCCGCCGTGACAATGATGCCATCAAAGGGTGCCTCGGCCGGCAGTCCTTTGGAGCCGTCTCCCAGGTAGAAATGTGGTTGGTAGCCCATTCGGGGTAGAAAGTGGTGGCATTCCTCGTAGAGGTGCCTGTTGTACTCGATGGTATGTACGTCGGCACCGAGCTCCAGTAAAATACACGCCTGGTAACCGCTACCTGTTCCGATTTCGAGGATCTTATCCCCCTTCTTCACCTGAAGCAATTCCGTCTGGCGGGCCACGGTGTAGGGCTGTGAGATGGTCTGTCCATGTCCTATCGGAAAAGCCTTGTCTTCGTACGCGTGCTCCAGGAAAGCGTCGTCAAAAAACAGGTGTCGGGGCATCTTGCCAATGGCTTCGAGTACGCGCTTGTCCCTGATCCCCTTGGAGGTGATTTCCTTCACCAACATCCTGCGCAATCCCTTGTGTCGGTAGCTGTCCTCTAGGTTATCTTTGAAGCCCATTGAGAATTAAAATTAGGACAAAATCAGGCAATGTTTACGGGAATTATTGAAGCACTTGGCGAGATCGAGCAAACAGAAAAAGAAGGGTCGAATGTGAACTTCAAAGTGCGGTCACCCATCGGATCAGCGCTACATGTGGATCAGAGCTTGAGCCACAATGGTGTATGCCTGACGGTGACAAAAGTGGAAGACGCCTATCACTGGGTGACGGCGGTGGATGAGACGCTGCAGAAATCCAATCTGGGTAGTCTGCAGGTAGGCAGTCTGGTCAATCTTGAGCGTTGCATGCCCGCTGATGGGCGGTTCGATGGACACATCGTGCAAGGGCACGTAGACCGTACCGGGACGGTCACGGGTATCAAAGAAGAGGAGGGGAGTTGGTTGTTTGATTTCAGCTTCCAGCCCGGAGAAGAGATTGTCGTGGAGAAGGGCAGCATCTGCGTCAATGGCGTCAGCCTAACATGTTTCAACGCGACGGAGGATTCATTTCGCGTAGCCATCATTCCTTACACGTTTGAGCATACCAACTTCAAACGTCTTGAGGTTGGAGATGCCGTAAACCTTGAGTTTGATGTGATCGGTAAATATGTGAGCCGGTTATTGGAGCGCCGTGAAATGGGGCTGGAGTAGCGAGCGTACAATTCTCCATACCAGAGTGGCCATCAGGGCTCCAATACCCATTCCTGCTAAGATGTCCAGCGGGAAGTGTACACCGAGGTACACGCGGGAATACGCTACTAATACGGCCCAGACGATCAAAACTATCGTCGAGCGTTTTGGGATCATTAGGTTGATGAAGACGGCTAGTCCCATTGTATTGGCAGCGTGGGACGATGCAAAGCCATACTGTCCGCCGCACCTTCGCCAGAAACTAAGGAATTGCAGTTCAGGATCATGACAGGGACGGAGTCTTGCAAAATAGGGCTTCATCCACGCCGACGTTAGCTGATCGGTGCAGATGACCAGCAACACCAAGGCCAGAATAGGCAGCCATGACTGCCGACCATACTTCAAGAGCAGTTGCTGGATCAGTAATAGGTAGAGAGGTACCCAGACCCATTTCTCAGAAAGCAAGCGCATGAAGGACTCGAAGGGGCTCTCACCTTTGGCATAGAGGAGTTCAAACAGGTTGTAATCCCAGGAGATCAGGGTCTCAAGCATGGACCCAATCTATGCCTTTTTTTAGTGATTGTAGGGTGGTTTCTTCCCGGCTTCCTACCGTCGGGCGGTGATCATACTCCCAACGCACGTAGGGAGGGAGGCTCATTAGGATAGATTCAGTTCTACCGTTGGTGTCGAGGCCGAACTTGGTGCCCTTGTCATAGACGAGGTTGAATTCGACGTACCGCCCACGTCTAAGTAGCTGCCACTGACGCTCCTCTTCAGAGAAGGACTTGTTCTTACTCTTGTTGACCAATTCGGTATAGGTTGGCAAGAAGCAATCGCCTACTGCCTGTACAAACTGCCAGATCTTTTCCTTTTCGGAGTCATCAGATCCTTTCAGTCGATCGAAGAAGATACCGCCGATACCTCGTGTTTCATCCCGATGAGAAATGAAGAAGTAGTCGTCGGCCCATTGCTTGAACTTCGGATAGTAGTTGCTGTCAAAGTCGTCACAAGTCTTCTTCAGTTCCTGATGAAAGAATTTGGCGTCCTCTGGTACGACATAGTGAGGGGTCAGATCTATTCCTCCGCCGAACCAGTACGTTCCGCTTGACATTTCGAAGTACCTGACGTTCATGTGGATGATTGGTACCAGGGGACTTCGCGGATGGATGACGATCGAGACCCCGGTCGCAAAGAAGTCCGAGGCCTCAAGTCCCAGTGCCTTCAGGATCTTCTCAGGGGTCGGGCCGTGAACTGCGGAGAAGTTTACGCCTCCCTTTTCGAACACCGGGCCGTCAGTGATCACTCGAGAGCGACCACCACCACCTTCGGGGCGGCTCCAGAGGTCTTGATGGAAAGTAGCTTGTCCATCGACCTGCTCCAATCCAGTGCAGATTCGATCTTGTAGTCCCTGAAACCACTGGGAAATTGTCTCTTTGGTCATGTCAGAAGGGGAAACCGATGCCGAAGTTAACGCGTGTTTTGTTGCGGAGGAAATCCTTATCTCTCTGCAAAGCCATGCCCTGTCCGGATGCCGGGAACTCTACTTTTTTGAAGAGGCTGAAGAACTTGACATCGTCCAGGACAAACCTTGATCCAGCCGCCTGCGCAGGATCAAACACCTGTACGGCACCATCTATTCGGAAGACGAGGTACCCAAAGTCAATGCGAAGACCTACCCCGGCACCGACAGCGATCTCACCAAGAAAATTCTTGAAATTGAATCTGCCTCCCTTACCTGATGTGGGTACCTCAGAATCAAAGGGTCTCAGTGGCGAGCTCTTAATCTGCCAGATGTTCCCTGCATCCACGAACAATGCCCACTGCAGGAAGCCGGCGAACTTCTTCCTCAATTCGATGCTGCTCTCAATGATCATATCGCCCCCTTGCTCCAGTGTGTAATCCACGATTTGATTCGACTGGCTCTCATCGTAATCCTCGTAAATGGCAAAATCGCCCGGTCCCAGTCGACGCGCAGGCCATGCCCTCAGACTGTTGCTACCCCCGATATAGAAGTACTTTTCGTAGGGCAGTGCTGCCGGCTCCATACCGTAGGGGACCGCTATACCAATGTGTATACGCGAGGCAAGGATAGACTGCTCGTCCAGTATCTTCTGTCGCCTGTGCTCGAAGCGAAACTTCATGTACTGGTACTGTACGCTGTCCATGCCGAAGATGGGCCTGATGACGGAGTTGAGCATGTTGCCGCTGGATTCAGCAAATACACGGCTTAAATGTGAATCACTGGTTTGACTCCCATAGTTCTTATTGAAGATGATGTCGACAGATGCGGTGGTGATCAAGGCGGACTCAAAGGATGCGGCATAAGCCCCATTTCCATTTTCTCGCAATGTGTCGAGAAATGCCTTGAAGTCGGGTAAAAGTTCTGAATCCACAAAACCAATTCCGAATGGAGTGAAGTTATAGCTGATATCCTTCTTGGTCTGCCACCTATAGCTGACCGCGGCTTTGATGATTTTCCGCTGATACTCGTCTCGCCTGTCTTCGAAATTGTAGCTGAAGGAAAGCGCACTTCGGGGGTTGAATCGACTGTACCGATCACGCACCTTGTCCTTCATTGGGACCAGAAATTGTGGGAAGTTGATGGAGAAAATCGCTCCATACTGTAATAGGGTGTAGTTCTGTGTGACTCCCCCCACATTGGCGATATTTTGGATTCCCTGCAGCGTCAGATTACCATTCAGCTCCAGGTATTCCATTCCGCGGAAAGTATTACGGTTTTTCAGCCCCACATTGAAGAACGGACCTGGAAGCCCCTGTATCGATGAGAGACCCGCCTCGTAGGACGCCTGGTATTTGCTGAGAGGGCTGGTGAAGACGGTGGCAATGAACTTGCCGCCGGTGGTGTCATAGTTGATGTTGATGAATTTGAAGGCGTCGAGATTGGCCAGCTGCTGCTGGGTCTCAAGGCTATTGGACCTTCGGTAGAGACTGTCCTTTCTGATGAAGAACCGTCGCTGCAACAGCTCCTTGTTGTATTTGTTGAGCCCAAATTGAAAAACAATGCCTTTGTGGGAGGTGGTCGTTCGCTGGCCAGCTTCAGTGGATTCGCCGACGAAGGCTACACTGTCGATGTAGTACTTCTTATGGTTTGCGCCCTCCTTGGGGTTGTTGATCACAGTTGTCAGCATAATGGCAGGCTTTTCGAGTGAGACTGTGTCGAGCTCAAAGAAGATGAACTGTCTGCTAAAGTCATAGTACCCCTCATCGGATAGGAGGCTGTAAAGCCTGTCTCGTTCCTCGGTCAATAAATCTTGTTCATAGGGGGTGTTTTTTTGCGGACCAGCGGCTGCATGGGCTGAGACGATCTCAGCAATTACGGGATCACTGATCTTGTAGGTGAGCGAATCGAAGAAGTATCTAGGCCCCTTGCTAAGGCTGTATTGCGTTTTGATGTAATTCTTACCTTCCCTTTTGGTGGTCAGGTGTGCCTCGCCTTCGAGATAGCCATGGTTGATCAAAAACTGTTGGAGTTTTCTTCTGGACAGTTCATGCCGGGAGCTATCAAAAATGGCGAGCGGTTTGCCTATTCGCATGCGCCAGTTGCCCTCATTGAGCTTTCGCTCCCATTTGCTGCTTTTTTTCTCCTGAGCGGCTGTAAGTCGGTCGATTTTCTTGTCTCTTTTGGCTTTGGCGATTTTCTGATCGTAGTGGTCGTTGATCAGCTTGATTTCATTCCGGTACCTGGCCGTATCGTGGTTATTAAGGCCCCATTTGTACAGGTGAGCCTCCAGCGCAACTGGCAGGAACAGAAATCTTGCGTTGGGTTCCTGTTCCAGCAATGCCTTGATCTCCCGGCTATTGAAGCTGCGATCCCGCTCTACTTTCTGTTTCAGAAGTATTCTCTCCCCAGGCTGCAGATATCTCGTGCCAAGGCAAGAGGAGAGCAACAGGGCAACCAAAATGAATAAATTTACGGATGCTAATCTCCTCAAGTGATGCTGTCTAAGAATGACTCAAAATTCGTCAAATCGCTAAAACTAAAAAAGTATAGGCAGCAGGAAAGATGCTTCCTTGTCGAAGGCGAAAAGAACATTGAAGAGGTTCTGCTTTCCTCCTTGCGGGTTCGATTTTTGGTGGGCACTGCTGATTACATACAACGACTCCAATCAAGTGATGTTGTCTTGCCCACGTGCTACGAGGTGAAGCAGAACCTGTTGGAGGGCCTGGGGTCCTTTAAATCCAACCAGGCCGGTTTGGCGGTGGTCGAGATGCCTAAGGAGACCGTCTCCGCGCCTGTTGATGATTATGTGCTCGTTTTGGACCAGGTCAGCGACCCTGGCAATCTTGGAACGATCGTGCGTACGATGGACTGGTTTGGCTTTCGGTCGTTGGTATGTTCGCCGGACTCTGCCGACTTCTACAATCCCAAGACGATTGCTGCAACCATGGGGGCCTTTACACGCATTGCACCAAATTATACTGACTTGTCAGCCTTTCTCAAAGAGCAAAAGAAGTTGGGGACACCCATCTACGGTTTGGTGCTGGATGGCGACATCCTGACAGCGAGCACATTGGGCCCGGGCATTTACGTAATGGGTAGCGAGGCCCACGGGATTTCACCTGAGATAATGGACCTTCTCGATCATCGGCTTACTATAGGAGGCCACGGCGACTCTGAGTCGCTCAATGTAGCCATCGCCACTGCGGTGCTTCTGTACGAGATCAGGCGTCCCTAAAGGCCTTGTATTGGTCGATCAGACCCTGGGTGGAGCTATCGTGGGTATTGCGCTCACCCCTAATGTCTTTGAGGATGTTTCCGGCCAACTGCTTGCCTAGCTCCACACCCCATTGATCGAAACTGAAGACATTCCAGATGATCCCCTGGACAAAGATCTTGTGTTCATAAGCGGCGATCAGTGATCCAAGCGCCCGAGGCGTGAGTCGCTTCATCAAAATACTTGTCGTGGGACGGTTGCCATCAAATACTTTGAACGGAGCTATTCTTTCGATCTCTTCGTCACTCTTGCCAGCTGCTCTTAGCTCTGCGACAACCGCATCCCTAGACTTCCCAATCATCAGTGCCTCCGTTTGTGCGATGAAATTGGCCAGCAGTTTTTCCTGATGGTCTACTTTATCGTGTGGAGGGTTAGCTGCAGCAATGAAGTCGCAAGGAATGACCTTTGTACCCTGATGGATGAGCTGGTAAAAGGCATGCTGCCCATTGGTGCCAGGCTCGCCCCAGATTACCTGACCAGTCTGGTATTGCACCTTGTTTCCTGCCCGATCGACGCCTTTGCCATTGCTTTCCATATCGCCCTGCTGTAAGTACCGGCTGAAATGACTGAGCAGGTGATCATAGGGGAGAATGGCATTTGTTTCGGCTCCAAAGAAGTTGTTGTACCAAACACCGAGCATGGCCATCATCGTGGGTACGTTCTTTCGCACTTCAGCGGTCTCGAAAAAGTGGTGGTCCATCGCCTCGGCTCCCTCGAGTAGTGACTTGAAGTGATCATATCCCACGGCGCAGGCGATGCTGAGGCCAATAGCTGACCAGAGGGAGTATCGTCCTCCTACCCAGTTCCAGAAGACGAACATGTTTTCTGGGGCAATGCCAAACTCCTGTACTTTTTCTGCATTGGTCGACACCGCGACGAAGTGTTTCTTGATATGTTCATTGTCACCTGCCTTTTGCAGAAACCAGTCGCGGGCAGAGTTCGCGTTGGTCATCGTTTCCTGTGTGGTGAAGGTCTTGGATGCAATGATGAAGAGGGTTGTTTCAGGGTCGAGACCCTCGAGCTTCTCCAGGAGGTCTGACGCGTCGACATTTGAGACGAACAATGATTGGATGCCGGGCTGTTGATAGGGCTTCAGGGCCTTTGTCACCATGAGTGGCCCCAGGTCAGAGCCGCCGATGCCGATGTTGACGACGGCCTCAATTTTCTTTCCCGTGTAGCCTTGCCATTCTCCGCTATGAAGTTTCTCTGTAAACGCTTCAATCTGTCCAAGCACTGCGTGCACCTCGGGCATAACATCCGCGCCGTCCACTTCGATAGGTCCTCCATTGAGGTTGCGAAGAGCGGTGTGCAAGACCGCACGATCTTCGGTTTCATTGATTCTTTCACCTTTTTGCATAGCGGCCTTTGCATCCGTCAGGTGCACCTGATCTGCTAGCTGCTGAAAAGCATCGATGATCGGGTCAGTTAGAAAGTGCTTCGAAAAGTCGAAAAGGAAGTCTTCAAAAGCGATAGAGTACCGGCTAAATCGATCGGGGTCAGCCGCGAAAAGCGCGCTGAGGGATTGTGTCTTTATCTCTTCGTGAAGGCTAGCAAGGTGTGTCCACGCTGCTGTAGTGTCAGCTTGTTCTTTCGGTAGCATAGCTTGGATTTATTAAGCGACCGAAAGTTAGCTCCCAAATGTGTGATGCTAAAGGCGGATGAACAAATAGTAACAGTATCCGACAAAACCGATCAGGTAAAAGATGCCCTCGGCTCTATCGAGCTTGTATTTGTTGAAGGTAAACATGAAGAGGAACAACAGGAAGGTGCCTAACATCACCAGGTACAGATCCGTATTCAGTACGTCCGTATAGTTGAGTGGGTGGTGCACGACAGCCGTCAGCCCCAGCACAAGCAAAAGGTTGAAAATATTGGATCCCACGATATTGCCCACCGCCAAATCAGACTTCTTGTGAAAGGCCGCAACTGCCGAGGTGGCCAACTCCGGGAGGGAGGTACCGCCAGCAAGGATCGTAAGACCTATGAGTTTTTTACTTACCTGATAGTGTTCGGCTATTTCTACGGCATGCTGCACGATCATGCGTCCACCGAATATTAGGCCAGTGATACCCAAAACGATCATCAAGGTCGTTTTCACACTGCTGTAAACGATGATCTCTTCACTTTCGGAATCCGGATGTCGCTGCAAGTTCAGGAAGATATACAGGATGAATCCACAGAACATTGCCAAAAGAATGATGCCGTCCCATAAACCCAGACCGCTGTTCTCCTTGCCGAAGAACATGGCATCATTCACGAGAATGAAAAACATAAACGTCGCAATGAGACTATAAGGCACCTCTTTCCAAAGGGCATTGCGCTGCACAGTCAATGGATAAATGACCGATGACACGCCAAGGATCAGAAAGATGTTGAAGATGTTGGAACCAATGATATTGCCGAATACCAGCTCGTGGTCTTCGGTACCTCCAGATATCAGGTTGACAACCAGCTCGGGTGCAGACGTACCCATCGCCACTACCGTGAGACCGATAGCGATGTCCGAGATATTGAATCTTTTTGCTAATGACGACGCCCCGTTGACTAGGAAGTCGGCGCCCTTGATCAGTAGCACAAACCCAATAGCTACGAGTAATAAATTGATTAGTACGTCCAAATTAACTGGTCAGTTTAGCGATTATCGAATTTCGAAATGTAACTATTTATAGATTCACTTTTCAAAATCCTCGCAAATTAAGCATTATAACAGTTATTTTCCACGAGTTCAACGGCATTTTTACCCGTCCAGTTGATTGGTCATTGTGGCGATGATTCCTTGCAGCGATTCTACTTCAGTGAAATAATCAAAACTAGTTGGTAAATCCTTGTTTTTCACAGAGAAATAAAACTTAATTTTTGGTTCGGTACCTGACGGTCGGACCGATATTTTGCTGCCCTTCTCAGTAAAGAACTGCAGCACGTTTGACTTAGGTAGGTCGATGGTTTGCTCATCTCCGGTCTCCAGATTTCTGGATATGCTCGCTTGGTAATCCTTCAAGATAGTCACCTTTTCACCACCTAGGGTAGATGGGGGAGTGGACCGGAATCTTTCCATCATGGCCTTGATTTCTTCTGCTCCAGTCTTGCCTTTTTTTGTCACTGACTTCAAACCTTCCAGGTATAGTCCGTGGTCAGCATAGATCTCCAGAAGCAGTTCGAAAGGTGTCTTGCCCTGGTCGCGGGCCCACGCAGCCATCTCTGCGATCATTGCACAACTGGCAATGGCATCTTTGTCCCGGACATCATCACCTATCAGGTAGCCATAGCTCTCTTCACCACCTCCGATGAACTGCTCTTTACCTTCAAGCTCCCGGATGAGTTCAGCGATGTATTTGAATCCGGTGAGGGTCTCGTACATCTTCACACCGAATTCATTTGCGATGTCTGTGAGGAGGTCTGTGGTGACGATCGTCTTCACGACGTACTCTTTCCCTGTTAGTTTGCCGTTTTCCTTCCACTTCTTGAGGAGGTAATAGACGAGCATTGCTGCGGTCTGATTGCCATTCATTAACTGGAATTCGCCTTTTGTATTCTTCACAGCGATGCCCACACGGTCTGAGTCGGGGTCAGTGGCCATCACCAGGTCGGCGTCTATCTCCTGTGCCTTTTTTAATGCGAGGGACAGCGCCTCGGCTTCCTCAGGATTGGGGTAGACCACCGTGGGGAAATTACCATCGGCTTCTGCTTGCTCCTCGACAATATGGACATTGGTAAATCCAAATTTCTTTAGGACGGGGGGTACAAGTGTTATGCCCGTGCCGTGAATCGATGAGAATACGATCTTCATGTCCTTGTTGCGCTCGATAGCCTCGGGCGATAACGAAAGCTGCTTGATCATATCGAGGTACTCCTCGTCTGTCTCACTACCGATTTTATGGATGAGTGAGGTGTTGGCCTCAAACTTCACTTCATCTATGGAACTGATCGCCTGGACTTCGGAGATGACGTTTTTGTCGTGGGGAGGTATGAGTTGGGCACCGTCCGACCAATAGGCCTTGTAGCCGTTGTACTCCTTGGGGTTGTGTGAGGCGGTGACGACAACACCACTCTTACATCCGTACTTCCTGATGGCAAAAGAGAGCTCGGGTGTAGGGCGAAGGCTGTCAAACAGATACACCTCGATACCATTTCCCGAGAAGATATCAGCCGTGATCTCGGCGAATACCCGGCTATTGTTGCGACTATCGTGTGCGATGGCCACTTTGAGTCCGCCCTCGGGGAAGGCCTTTTTTAGGTAGTTGCACAGTCCCTGCGTCGCCATGCCTACCGTGTACTTATTCATTCGATTACTGCCAACGCCCATGAGCCCGCGAAGGCCCCCCGTTCCAAATTCCAGGTCCTTGTAGAAGCTCTCTGTGAGGAGCGTGTCGTCGGCATCTTTGATGAGTTGCTGGATCTCGGCTTTTGTCTTGTCATCTACCTGATTGCTATCCAACCAGCTTTGGGCTTTAGTAAGTACGTCCATAGGTTTTTGTGAAAATCGAAAAATCAATTTTGAACCGCAGGCTGAAAATGAAATATTCTTTAATTATGTAAGTTATTTTAGAAAAATGCTAATATTGACTTCCAATTAAAGGTTCAACCGCCATGATTTCTGGTATCAATATAGAGAAACTAAATCAAGCTTTCGTTGAGATCGCTGAAAAGAAAATCGAACTGGATCGATTCGATGTTCAGGACCCTCACTATGAAGTAATTCTCCAAGAAATACACGAAATGGAGGAGGCTTTCATGGGCGAGTTCGGCAGCTATGTCGAGGAGGCATTATTCAACGTTCACGACGAGTATTGCCCCGACAATGATGTGCTGCTACCCGTGGCCTACATGGCTTCGCAGTACCTCAAGCAACCCGACAACACCACGCCCTATGATGTTCCCCAGAACCAGGGCATTCCCGTGGAGGCCGATGACTTCCCGGGCGTGAAGGCAAGGTTGGTGCTCGTTCCGGAGCCCACACGCTTGATCTTACAGGGTGAGCACGCGGAGTTCAAGGAGACTGTCTGGGTAGCCAGGTAGATTGATTCGATTCTTCGAGGCAGTAGTCTCTTTTCATTTTTTGGGGAGAGAACAGGTTTTCTCTGCCTGCCAACTCGTTTTGGGTGCAAGGCTCCGCCTGAGGATTCTCAATAACCCACCTTCGACCTTACGCGATCAATTACCTCTTCAGCGACTCTTTGAGCTTTCTTTTCACCATCTTCTAAAACCTGCTCCAGTTGCGCATCGTCGCTCATGAGTTCGTCAAATAACTTCCGCTCGCTGGAGTATTTATCTAACATCAGTTCGTAAAGGGCCTGCTTCGCGTGGCCATAGCCATAATTACCACCTAGATATTTCTGGCGCATGTCCTGGGTGTCACCTTCCGAAGCAAGGAGTCTGTATATCTGAAAGACATTACATGTGTCAGGGTTCTTGGGTTCCTCCAGTGGCGTGCTGTCAGTGACTATCGCCATCACACGCTTCCTTAGCTGCTTTTCCGGCAGAAAGATATCAATGGTGTTTTGATAAGACTTGCTCATTTTGCGACCATCTGTGCCGGGAATCGTCATGAGTTCCTCATTGATCTGGGCCTCGGGGACGACAAAGGTCTCGCCAAACATGTTGTTGAAACTACTTGCAATATCCCGGGTCATCTCCAGGTGTTGCTTTTGGTCCTTGCCCACGGGGACAATATTAGCGTCGTACAGGAGGATATCTGACGCCATCAATACAGGGTAAGTGAATAGACCGGCATTGACGTCGGACAGCTGGTCTGCTTTGTCTTTGAAAGAGTGCGCATTGGCCAGCATTGGATACGGCGTGAAGCAGTTGAGGTACCAGGTCAACTCACATACGAGCGGGATTTTGGACTGCCGGTAAAATAGGTTTTTCTCTGTGTCGAATCCCGAGGCAATCCATGACGCGGCGACTGCACGGGTGTTTTCTTTACGGATTTCGGGGTCTTTGATGGTGGTAAGGGAGTGCAGGTCAGCTATGAAGAAGAACGACTGGTTCTTTTCATCCTTGGACAATTCGATTGCCGGCTGGATTGCCCCCAGGAGGTTGCCCAAATGAGGTCTTCCCGAACTCTGTATCCCTGTAAGTATGCGCGCCATTGAAAATTTTTTGGCAAACGTAGAAAGTATTTCATTGACATGCGAGTCCGGTTCATGTTAACGATTACCTAATGGAGCAGAACAATGATGCTGGTATGGCCGTCGTTGCTATTTTTGCTACAAATGACAATCAGATGAAAGAAATTATCACAGTTGCGGCCCTGTTTCTCGTTTTTGGATCACTGCAAGCGCAGGAAGCTTTGGAGTTTGATACGAAGGACTTTGACTTCGGCGAGATCGAAGAAGCGGGAGGCCCTGTCGACCACAGGTTCGAATTTGTAAATAAGGGCATGGAGCCTATTCAAATCCTTGGTGTGAAAGCCTCATGCGGATGTACGACCCCTAACTGGTCCAAAGAGGTTATACCTCCCGGGGAATCAGGATTCATTACCGCACGATACAATCCTATGAACCGTCCCGGTGCTTTTCGTAAGTCATTGCGTGTATCGACATCTAAGCCGGAGGTGACAGCGACGCTTTTCATCAAGGGTTCAGTGAATCCACGCCCCCGAACGATTGAGGACGACTTGCCGACCAAGATTGGATTTCTGAGAATGAAGTACCGGTCGCTCAATTTTGGGAAGATCACTACTGAGAAGGTTGTTTCGCGCACCTTTGATGTCTACAATGAAGGCGACGCGCCTATCAACTTCTTGCCTGATCAGACCCAGGCACCCAATTTCATGGAGGTGACTTTTGAGCCTGAAACATTGGAACCGAAGGGTAAAGGGAAGATAGTGGTGAACTACGATCCCCAAAAGATGGGTAAGCTGGGCTTTCAGACGTCAAAGGTCTCCATCAGCACGACCGAGACCAACTTCAAGGTCAAGGATCTCAATGTGATCGCCACGATTGAAGAGTATTTTGCGCCACTTTCGCCAGAAGAGCTGGCAGAGGCGCCCAAGCTCACCGTGAGTGATAAGGTCCACGATTTTGGTAAAATCGAAAAGGACGCTGTCGTGACGACTGAGTTTACTTTGACCAACGAGGGAAAGACCTCTTTGAACATCCGTCAGACAGCCTCCAACTGTGGATGCACTACTACAGAACTGCCAGTTATGGACCTGAAGCCCGGTGCGTCCACGACGATGAAGGTCACGTTTGACTCCAAGGGCAGGAGAGGACGACAGTACAAAACGGTCACTATCTTCTCCAATGATCCGGCGAACCCTACGCAGGTGTTGTCCATTAGGGCGGAGGTGCCCAGGGCTAACTAGAAGATATTTTGCTCTAAATTGAAAGAGGCTGGATTGAACAATCAATCCAGCCTCTTTTGTTTAATGCCGTCTATTAGGGATCGTCAATCGTTGGTGATAGGCCAACGGTTGTTGTCCTGATTCACATCAGCCATCAGGCCGGATGGGTCGATGGTGATGGACCGAATGCTACGACCTTGGGTATCCACTTCCAAGGTATACTGCGGGTGAGTCCAGGGCCAATCCTCCTCCTCTGTTCGTGGCCCCGTCGCAGGCTTTTCCCCTCGCATCAATCCAAGAGGTATGTAGTGTGTGGATGTCTCACCATTGGAGTACGTCACCACGATATCCATCGGCATGGGCATTGTCCCTATGCGCTCGAGGGTGACAGTAGCGATACCCTCATTTTCCTGAACCTCAGTTATGCCATAGTCGATTTGATGGGTGGTGTTGATCCAATATTCGTAGTACCAGTCCAGTTCCAGGCCTGACGTTTTTTCCATTACCCGGATGAAATCGTTGAGGTCGGGGTGTTTGAAGCCCCACTCTTCAAAGTACCGCTTCAGCCCATTATTTCGATTTTCTTCACCGATGATGTATCCTAACTGCGCTATGCTTACAGCGCCTTTGGAGTATGATCCACTGCCATAGGCATAGTTGGTAGTAAAGTGATCTGCATGCGTGCTCAAAGGCTCCTCAGATCCACTGTATGCCAATGAGAAGTAGCCGCCATAGTTACCTGCAAGGGCAGTTTCAGGATCCCCTCCGAACAAATGATTCATTGTCAGGCTCGACGCGTAGGACGTAAAACCCTCATCCATCCATGCATAGTAGCTCTCATTGGTTGCAAGGACACCCTGGTACCAGCTGTGCAGGACTTCATGCACCGTCACACCCACGAGACTGCCCATGGATCGGTGACCTGTAATGAGGGTAGCCATGGGATATTCCATGCCGCCGTCACCACCCTGGATTACTGAGTATTTCGGAAACGGATATTTGCCGAAGTTCTCGTTGATGTACTGAAAGGCCTTGACCGTGAAGTCCGGGAGTTTCTCCCAGTTTTTCTTGAGTGTGTCGGTTTGATAAAAGAAATGCACCTCAGGGCCATCAGGCACTTGTACGATCGTATGTTCATAGTCGGGGTCGGCAGCCCAGACGAAATCATGCACGTTTTCAGCCTTGAATTGCCAGGTCAATTTATCTCTGTCCGGTCTACGGATTTTCACGCCCTTTTCCTCGTAGCCATGGCCAATGGCATTGCGATTTTGAAGGATACCTGTGGCCGCAATCACATACTCGCTGTCAATGGTAAGGTTCACCTCATAGTTACCCCAGGGTGCGTGGAATTCCCGGCCCACATAGGGGTGAGCGTGCCACCCCTTTTTGTCGTACTCGGCCAATTTCGGAAACCATTGGGCCATTGAGTAGCTGATGCCTTCTCGGTTGTCCCGGCCGCTTCTTCGGATTTGAAGGGGTACCTGGCTATCAAAGGTCATCTCAAACTGTGTCGAGGCGCCGGGCAGAATTGGTTTGGCCAGTGTGATCTCCAGCACCGTCCCCTCTACATGATAGTCTGGAGTGACACCATCCTGCGTCAGGGAATTGATGTTGTGATAGCCAATCTCATTTTCCTTCAGGTGGTAGATTCTGTCCCTGACTCGTCCGTCGGGATCATCGATGGTCCTACTGCGCACGTCCATCATGCTGTTGGGCTGGAACGCATTGAAATAGAGATGATAGTAGGCCTTGACGAGCGTGTCAGGTGAGTTGTTTGTGTAAGTCAGCGACTGACTCCCCGTGAATCTATGGGTAGTCACGTCGAAGTCGATATCCATCTTGTAGTCGACATGCTGCTGCCAGTAGCCCTGCCCCAATGCGAGGGTGGCCAGCGAGAGTAGGAAGGTGCTTAGGATGATGCCTTTCAGGCGTTTTCGGTACATCGGCTTGCGTATTTTCGGATTTTGTTAAACAAACGTCTTGACAATACCTCTGTACACAGACCCCCGACATGGGGTTTGTCAGACTATCTTTTTCCGAAGCATACTGATTTCGAGCGAGCTGTCATTCAGGGGCTCGTCACAAGTACGCCTCGAAGTGCTACATCTGATTTATGTGCCTGTTTAGGTAGTTGTCAAACGTGAAAACCAACACGAAAATTAAACATCCACGTTGGCATATTTGGCGTTTTGCTCGATGAATTCTCTGCGCGGTGCTACCTCGTCGCCCATCAGCATAGAGAAGAGATGATCGGCTTCTGCCGCTGACTCGATGGTCACCTGCTTGAGGCTTCGATGCTCGGGATTCATGGTAGTTTGCCACAGCTGCTCAGGGTTCATCTCTCCGAGACCCTTGTAGCGCTGCACGTTGACGCTGTCCTCTTTGCCGCTCGCGATTTCGCTGATCACGCGATCTCTATCATCATCGTTCCAGGCGTATTTCTCGGCCTTCCCTTTCTTGATCAAATAGAGTGGGGGAAGGGCAATGTAGACATAGCCACGCTCCACGAGCTCTCTCATGTATCTGAAAAAGAAAGTCAGGATAAGCGTTCGGATGTGGCTACCATCTACGTCCGCATCTGTCATGATGATGATCTTGTGGTACCGAAGCTTGTTCGTGTTGAGTGCTTTTTCGTCGTCCTCCGTTCCAAATGACACTCCCAACGCAGTGATCATGTTCTTGATCTCTTCGTTGTCGTAGATCTTGTGTTCCTGGGCCTTTTCGACATTCAGGATTTTACCTCTCAGAGGTAGGATGGCTTGAAACTTCCTGTCTCGTCCCTGCTTGGCACTACCTCCGGCAGAATCCCCCTCCACGAGGTAGATCTCACAAAGCGCCGGGTCTCTCTCTGAGCAGTCTGCCAGTTTACCAGGAAGGCCTGTGCCGGATAAGACGTTCTTGCGCTGGACCATTTCCCGGGCCTTTCTGGCGGCGTGTCGTGCCTGGGCAGCGAGGATCACCTTGGATACGATCTGCTTGGCCTCCTTAGGATTTTCCTCGAGGAAGTTGTTGAGGATCTCGCTGACGCTCGAGTCCACAGCACCACTCACTTCAGAATTGCCAAGTTTTGTCTTGGTCTGCCCCTCAAACTGGGGCTCGGCGACTTTTACAGATATGACAGCTGTTAGCCCTTCACGAAAGTCATCGCCACTGATGTCTACTTTCACTTTTTCCAGCAAACCAGATCGGTCAGCGTAGGACTTCAAGGTTCGAGTCAGCGCGCGTCGGAATCCTGCCACGTGAGTACCGCCCTCGATCGTATTGATATTGTTGACATATGAAACGACGTTTTCTGAGAACGATGTGTTGTAGCTCATGGCTACTTGCACAGGTGTATCCGTTTTGTCGTTTTCGATGTAGATAGGGTCAGGGATGAGTTTCTCCCTTGTGGCATCCAGGTAGCTCACGAATTCGCGTAGCCCACCTTCTGAATAAAACTCGTCATGCCGGTCTTCACCATCATCGGATTCGCGGTGGTCCACCAATTGGATCCTGATCCCTGAATTCAAGAATGCCAATTCGCGCAGCCTGGAGGCCACGGTTGCATAGTTGTAAATGGTTTCGTTGAATATCGTGTCATCGGGAGTGAAGTGGACCGTCGTTCCAGTGATGTCGGTATCGCCGGTTACTTCGACCTGCGTCTTGGGCGCGCCGCGTTCATAGGTCTGACGATGTACCTTGCCGTTACGGTGAACAGTAGCTACCAATTTGGTGGATAAGGCGTTGACACAGGATACACCCACGCCATGGAGTCCACCGGAGACTTTGTAGGTGTCCTTGTCAAACTTTCCACCAGCGTGAAGCACGGTCATCACTACTTCCAGGGCGGATTTCTTTTCCTTAGGGTGCATCTCTGTAGGAATACCCCGGCCGTTATCGCTGACGGTGATAGAATTGTCTTCGTTAATTTCGACTTTGATCAGGTCACAGTAGCCGGCGAGTGCTTCGTCGACGGAGTTGTCGACAACCTCCCAGATCAGGTGATGGAGCCCTTTCACTCCCACATCCCCGATGTACATCGCTGGTCGTTTCCTAACCGCCTCTAATCCTTCTAATACCTGTATGTTGCTGGCTGAATAGTCGCCTTTATTCAATGGAGTGTTTTCTTCCATATTTCTTTATTCCAAACACGCAAAAATAACGAATTCTAAGCACAGGGAAAGCATCGTGAGCCACTTTCGACAGTTATAACGAAAATTGCACGGCGCAATGACAGTGCCCTTCGTATTTTTTTGTTAATCAGCGCATTGGAGGTTTCTTATCCACATATTGGAATTGTATTTTATCCACAATTCGACGTGTGAAAGAGTGTATGTAGTAGAGTGCAAAGCCAAGTCTCACCGAAGCGGTTTTTACCGACCAGATGACCGGGTCCTATTTTCATCACGAAGTGTGCAAGTGATTATTTGGGAAATGTGGCTCCTTAGTAGGTGCCGGCGCTTAGCATAACTAGAGTGCAGGCGTCTTCCACATCTATACCATTAGCGATGGCATTGGCGGCGAGTGCCGGGTTTTCAGTGCCGGGGTTGAAGATGATCCTTCGTGGTTTTAGAGATAGCAAATAATCTTGCCACTCGGCCTGGTGCGTAGGGTTGATGTAGAGTGTTACAGTGTCAATACCCTCAATCCCCGGTTGATCATGAAGGTTGAGGATTTGCTGGCCGGCTACTTCACCCTTTCGTATGCCTATGGGTACAATTTCATGCCCATATTGGGTGAGACGATTGGCGGCCATATAAGCATAGCGACTGGGGTTTGGAGAGGCCCCTACGATCAAGGTTCGTTTCATTTACTGCTGTTAGTTTTTGATTTTCTCCGTACTGTCCAGCCAATGTTGACTCCGAATCTTATTGGGACATAGAGACTTCCTTGGTTGAACGAATCAAAAACCTCAATGAAGTCCGGATTAGTTTCATCATAGAGATTTTCCCAGCTTCGAAAACCTACATCGACCCCGACGTAGGCGTCCAGCGTGAAGCCGGGATTCTGACCATTTTGCATCCATCGGGCGCCAACAAATAGCCCATAGGCACCGAGGATCTCATTGGCTTCTATTTCTGTCCGTTCGAAAGGCAACGATCTCATATCCTGCACTTTAGCCTTGTGATTGATGATGGAAACATTGATCTCATGCCCAAAGTAGAACATGCCGAACTCCTCCTCGGGATGGTAAAACTTCTGACGGAAAATGAGGCTTGCACCACTCGAAAAGACTTCATCAAAGGATGCTTCCTTGTACAATTTGAAGAAGGGGTCCCGATGGTAGATCACCTGGAGTTCGTAGCCAAGTCTCTCCTGGAAATAGTATTCTACCGAAAGGGGCAGTTGATCGACAATCAGCCATAGTGGGTTACTCGCTGCGATGACCCCTACGTACTCGTTGACTGTCCGCTTGAAGTACCGAATGGATTTTGTCTTGTAGATATACTCTGGTTTATCCGACCGGTTTCTTCCTGCATCCGTATCTGCGGGTGGGAGTTCGGTGATTCGGAAGAATGGCTTTTCTTCCTCGTATATGGGTCTGTAAACGCCTGCAAGACTGCCATCTGGATTGAAGAGCTTCCACTCGCCGACACGCTTGTCATCTTCCAGGGTGCCCTTCATTTTCACCGACTGATCGGGATAGTAGCCCGTGTATTCACCTTTACCCTCCTGGAAGCTGGCCTCCCCATCCATCACACCACTTTCATTGAAGAAGATCCATCGTCCGTGTCGCTTACCGGCCAGGATCTCACCTTTGGCTTTTTGGGTACCACTGGGGTAGTACTCCGTATAGACGCCATCTCCCTGATCGTACGATCCCACGGCCTTCATTTCACCACTTTCGTAATACAGATTCCACTGACCATCGCGGGCATCTTCTACGTGTTCTCCCTCGCTGCTTTTCTGACCATTTTCGTGGAAATATGTCCAATGTCCTGTTTTCTTGCCCTTTTCATACTTACCGCTGGCGGAGACATTGCCATTCTTGTGGTAGAATTCCCATTGGCCATCCCTCAAGCCCTTCTGATACGCCCCTATGGCTTGTAATTCACCTGTCTCATAGTAGTACTCCCAGATGTCTTCGCTCACGCCCTGCGCATTGTAGCCTTCCATCCGAAGTGCGCCAGAGGGATAAAACTGCTTGTAAACACCGTTGCCTGATTCGTAATAGGCTTGGGCCTTGGACGATCCATCTTCAAAGAAGTAATTCCAAATACCCTCCTTTTGGTCTTTGAAATAGCTCCCGGAACTCTTTTCATTGCCATTCTCATAGTAATGCGTCCAGTAGCCAGTCTTTTTTCCATTGTCTAGTGTGCCGCTGGCCTTCAATTGGCCTGACTCAAAGTAGTACATCCATTTACCCTGCTGGTTAGAGGCTCGATAGTGTCCTAGGGTCTTGCGCTGGCCATTCTCGAAGTAGTAGGTCCAAAGGCTGTCCGGTAGACCATTTTTATACCACCCATCAATTTTGGGATTGCCGTTTTGGTAAAACGACTGATAGATGCCGTGAGGAATGGTGTCAGCGACACGAAATTCGATGACTTCGCTGAGCTCTTGCTTTTCCTCGTCGTAGTATTTGCTGTTCCTGAAGGTTTGTGAAAAGCAACTGATCGTTGAGCTCCAGAGTATGATGTATGCAATATTTCTTTTGTAGCTGGTCATATCGCTCCCGTCGATGCTACGACGACTCAATGTTTACCTTGCGTCCCCAGGTCTCTAGTTCGTCCTCAGTCCATAGTTCAGGGTAGAAGGTAATCCTTTGGTTTTTGGGAGGGAGGTATTTTTGCCAATTGGTACCCCCGGTGGCTTTGATTTGGTCAGGGTCTTTTTGTAGATAACGGACTGTGGATCGGAAATGTGCCAAAGGCCAGGCGACATTGGCTCGATGGTCGAGTCCTCTGAGCGCGTCCCCAACTTCCTTGGAATTAGGGAATCGCTGTAGGTAGACATACCGCAGGTTGGATGCTTTGACAGCCTCGGCTTGCCGAATGAATTCAATAGAATACTTTCCTTCAAACTGTCTAAGTGTCAGGGTTTTCTTTCCTGTAGCCAATTCCGTGGCTCCTTGTTTCCAATAAAGGAAGTCGTAAATTTTTTCAGCTGAAGCACCTTCCTCCAGCGATTCGCGAAGCCTCGGAGGTACCAGGTTTACAAAATCTGTCGAGTTGATCTCGATCTGTCGGTATTGTGCGGACTGAAACCCACTTGAGGGGAGGAGCGACATACGGAAGCGCAGAAACTGGTCTGGATCCATTCCGTCGATCATGACATCAAAAGAATCGATGAGATGATCGAAATATCGGTTGATACGTTTTATCCGTTTTACGAAGGTTGCTTCGGAGATATCGTCAACCTCGATGATTTGAGCTTGCTCATGCAAAATGAGATTAAAATACAGCTCAGTGATTTGATGGTAGATGATGAAGACCTTTTCATCCGGGAAATGGGTCTTCGGCGTCTGTAGACTGAGGAGCGTATCCAGGTGGATATAGTCCCAATAGGTCAGATAATCAGCGTGGAGCAAGCCCTCCAGGTAGGAGGAGAGGTCTTGACCCATAGCATCGTACTTCTCTTCCAGCTTTTCCAGCTGGCCAATAACCTTTTCGTCGAATACTCTTTTATTCATGTACACCCTAAAAGTGTAAATTTGAGCCTTTATACCCTAAATACAAAGCAGATAGATGTCACAAGAAACATTAGCCCCTGAACATAGAAATGATGGAATGAGCAGTTTTGAAAAAAGAAATTTTCAGGATGAGTTTGAGTCCCCCGACTTTTATGGCATCGATGACTTGTTGACGGAGGAGCATAAGCTGATTCGTAGCTCTGTTCGGCAATTCGTAAAAAAGGAGATCACTCCCTATGTGGACTCCTGGGCCGAGCACAATCATTTCCCCGTTGAGATTGTCAGAAAGTTTGGAGAAGTGGGCGCTTTTGGCCCGGCACTACCACTGGAGTATGGCGGTGGTGGCCTTGATTACATCTCCTACGGATTGATCATGCAGGAGATCGAGCGCGGTGATAGTGGCATGCGCTCTACCGCATCGGTCCAGGGCTCCCTGGTCATGTATCCGATATACGCTTTTGGGTCAGAAGAGCAGCGCAAGAAGTATTTGCCCAAGCTAGGGACTGGAGAAATGTTGGGTTGCTTTGGTCTTACGGAACCCAATCACGGGAGTAACCCAAGTGGCATGGAGACACACTTTCGGGATGCCGGAGATCACTATGTGCTGAACGGTGCCAAGATGTGGATCTCCAATTCACCAAAGGCAGACATTGCTGTCGTATGGGCCAAGAATGAAGAAGGTCGTATTCATGGTCTGATAGTGGAGCGAGGAATGGAAGGGTTCTCGACACCGGAAACCCATGGTAAATGGTCTCTCAGAGCCTCCGCGACAGGCGAGCTGGTGTTCAATGATGTGAAGGTCCCCAAGGAGAATCTGCTGCCTGGGAAGAGCGGCCTGGGAGCACCCATGAAATGCCTGGACAGTGCAAGGTATGGCATTGCCTGGGGAGCCATCGGGGCGGCAATGGACTGCTATGATTCAGCTCGCCGCTATTCACTCGAGAGAATTCAATTTGACAAACCCATCGGTGCATTTCAACTTGTGCAGAAAAAGCTGGCAGAAATGCTCACGGAAATTACGAAGGCGCAGCTTCTGAATTGGCGATTAGGCAAATTGATGGAAGAGGGCAAGGCCACAACTCCTCAGATCTCGCTTGCCAAGCGCAACAATGTGGCGGTGGCATTGGACATTGCCCGTGAGGCGCGACAAATACACGGGGGCATGGGTATCACTTCGGAGTATCCCATGATGCGCCATATGATGAATCTTGAGTCGGTGGTTACCTATGAGGGTACACACGATATTCACCTGCTCATCCTCGGTGCGGACATTACCGGTATTCCGTCCTTCAAGTAGTTCGGATACTCTTGTGGTATTAGAAAGAAAAAAGGCCCGTAAAGGGCCTTTCTTGTATGTGAGTTAGTCGGATAGTATCTTTTTATACACTGGGGGCGGGTATCTTCTCATCCGCCTTGTACTTTAGTGCTTCTTCCACGATCTGCTGCGCTGTCAGTTCACCCTCAAAGCCCAACTCCTCTGGCAGGAAGATCAGGTCGCTGGCACGAGGATGGGGTACGTTGGTCTCAAAGACCTCTTGATAGAAGATGATATCGGGATCTCCGTCGAGAATTCGTGATACAACTTCTACCAGTTCCTTTTTGGAGACGTTGTCCAGTTTTTTGGGCTTCGGATTCGCCGCTACCCGCGCAAACTCCTCGACGACTTCTGTCTCGTTAAAGAATTCGAAATATTCCAGGTCATAGTTACGCCCCGTGAATTCGTTGAATGTCCTGATCAGCACGCTGACATCCTGCTTCGCCTCCAGTCCCTTCAATATGTCAGAGACCCGCTTCTCGACCTGCTTGATGCGGTCGTTGTTTGCAGAAGGCTGAAGTTGTTTCCTAAGTTTCATAGTTTGCTATGTTGATTGTATGCAAGCAGCCTTTGAACTAGTTGTCACGGAGGACATACTGCTTCTAAAGCTGCGATGAAAATATATCCGGCCCTTTGCGCCGGCAAAAGCAATGTAGTGAACGGGTTATTTGTCGTGTGGAAGTCGTTTTGTGATACCAGGATGGACTAGTGCGGCAGGTAGGTGCCATTGGTATCAAAATCTTATGATTGCCAAATAATGGCCCTTTATCCATGATTATGGGCATTCACATGGGTGGATGCGAATGCCCTGAAATAAGATTATTGGGCCGAGTGGAAGCCAACGATGTTGCCCTCACTGTCAAGGGCCATGGCGATCTTACCGAACTCACCGATATCCGTTTTCGGCATTAATACCTGGCCACCATTTTTTTCAACTTTTTGAATCACCTCATCGATGCGACCATTGACGTCGAAATAGACGGTGGGGCCGTTTGCTCCTGGCTTTTGTTGTGGGTTGGAACTAATCGCTCCGCTCACCCCGTCATTTTGCGGATTGGAAAAGAAAGCATTTTCAAATCCATCAGGACTTGGCACCTTCATCATTTCTATACCCAATATGGAGCTGTAGAAATTGATGGCACGATCAAAGTCAGAGGAGGGTAGGTTGAACCAATTGATTACATTCATGTTCTTAGAATTTTGAATTGTTAAACATCTAAGAATATGACTTCCAGCTCCCTTAAAACGGACGGAATTCCATGTAAGTGATTAAATATCAAGGTTATCTACCTTTTTTGGTAAGCTGTTGCTTTGCCCAATTCGGGGAGTTCTCGATCAGGTAATTGTGCAGGTCAAAGCCTTCTGCTTCCAGTGGGTTGATGGTTTGTACGAGTTGCAATCGGAGGTCGAGAAGTTGTTGATAGTTCTTTTGACGCTGTTCCTTGATCAGTGGTATTTTCAATAGCTCCTTCTGAGTTTCTTGTTCGGGATTGAAGCGATTATTAAGCCCTGTACATTGGTGGCATATACCTTCTTTGTTGATCAAGGCACATCGCTTTTTGAAGATCCTTGTCATATCGGCTCTTGCGTCTGCGAGGGCATGTTTCACTTTGCCCTCTGTAAGTCCGGTGATTTGTACGATTTCAGATACTTTGAAATGGTAGACTTCTTTCAATAGCAGGCAGATCTGGTTCGTTAGAAGCAGCGATTTCGATACGCAGTTGAAGCAGTAGTTGATATGTTCTCTGATTACAAATTTTCCATGCTCTGAGCTTCGGCTCACTTCGAATTTCTTCCTGAGCAGCTTAGGGTCTTCCACATGGGCGTCCCTGACTACTTCCATCCAGTCCTCACCCCATTTTTGTCTAGCGCGGAGACTGTCCTTTGCCAGATTGGCGGCAATCGTGAAAACCCAGGCCTTGAAGGGACCTCGGTGGTTGAAGGATGCCAGGTTTTTGAAAGCACGTATGAAAGTTTCTTGAGCGAGATCCTCGGTTTCCTCTTGGTGAGTGACGAGGCGATAGATAAAAGAGCGTAGCTCGGATTGGAACTTTACGAATTCTTTTTCGAAGTATTCCTGATCGGGAATAGTATGACTGCTTGGGTCCTCCATGGGGTTGATGGTTTAGCTTTTATACGCATGATCCGCCATAGAGGTGCAGCGAACTATTTAGGCGGCAAGTAAGCTGCTAGTATCTACTAGTAGCGAGTATCTGCGTCACCAGGTAGTCGCCAATGATTACGGCAATACTACAGCGTATGACCGCCAGGGTGCTGGCTCTGCCCACTTCCAGTGCCCCTCCCTGCACGCCGAATCCATGGAAACTGGAAATGGCCGGTACGATGAGCCCAAAGAGGCAAGCCTTCACCATAATGATAGTAATTGTGAAGGGGTTGAAGTTGGTGCGGATCCCTTTGATATAGTCCGTCACTGAGATGATCCCGAGGAATTTTGCCGCGAAGTAGCCTCCAACCATCGCCGTGAAAATGGAGAAGATGATCAGGACCGGAAACATGACCTGTGACGCCATCAGCTTGGGCAGCACGAGATAGGATCGGGAGTTGATCCCCATCACCTCCAATGCATCGATTTGTTCGGTGACCTTCATGGTGCCGAGTTCACCTGCGATGAGAGAGCCAACCTTCCCTGAGTAGATAAGCGCCATGAGTGTAGGCATCATGGAGAATACTGTGTCACGCACGACCATGCCGATTACGTAGTCCTGAATGTAGCCCCCAGTGAGATTGAAGGCCGTTTGAATAGCACTGACGGCACCGGTGAAGAGGGAAACGGATGTGACAATGAACAACGACTTGTAGCCTACTTTGATGGCTTCCATAAAGGCGTTTTCAGAGAGTCCTCGCCCCCCCTCGATCCTGCGAAAGATATCCCCAAAAAAAAGAATGAATGAGCCAATCGCGTGCATTATCTGCTATTCATGTTTGACAGCAAGATGGTACCAATTACCGGAAGTTCTGCTATTAGCTTTCGAATATAATCTGAGCTGCGTTATCGAATCTGTGCCAGTTGGTGGCAATTCCGTCCCGGATTTCACTTGATGTCTAAATTGCCTTCTCCACAATTTGAAAAATACCATTGGTCCTTGAGAATAGTGCAATTTTAGTAACGTCACGGTATGCGCCTGATAATCAAGGAGTAACATGTACGGTGAGTTAGTTTAGTGCAATTCAAACTTGATTTTTTATAACGTATGAGTAGGCGTCTGACGAGGAATTGTGCTCCTTCAAAACGTCAACTGACATGCTAAAACCAAATTTCTGGTATTGTAACCTTCTGATATTCAATTCATTGTATTTTACCGTGAAATAATTAGAGAAAAAAGGAAACTTTGCATGCATGCGCCAAAAAATGGCGTATATTGCAGCGTTGTATTCGAAGTGATCTTTAGATTAGTTTCTCGAATTCAGCATTAATCAGTAACCTGACCCTTACCATGAAATTCGCTAATTATCGCCCTCTTGGCGGAGGGACTGTTGGCTTTCCTCAAGGCTGTCGTCCCGCCATCTCTGTTCTATTCTCAAATTTCTTAAACTCCTCCGCGCTGTTGCTCAGTGTCTTGTTCATGTCTTTCGGACAGGCATTTGGACAGGCGACTGTCACGACTGACAAGGTGGATTACTTTCCCAATGATGTCGTCACTGTCACGGGGAAGGGCTGGCAGCCTTTTGAGACTGTCAACCTGGTGCTCAAGGAGCATATTTTCAACAACCTGGGAGATAATGGTCTTGTTGATCAGGTGGTAGCTGATGGCTCGGGTAATTTTGTGCATCAACTGTACACTATTGTTCAGGCTGACCTGGGTGCCTTCTTTCACTTACACGCTACAGGAGCTAGCAGTCAACGTGAAGCGACTATTACCTTTAATGATGCGGGTGGAGATTATGGCATTGACTTCAGCGCCTATGATCCGGAGTTTTATGACAGGGAGCTATACGCAGACTTCATTCTGTCCAATTCGTTACCTAGCGGAAGAGCCGATAGTCCCCTTGGCGACGCTTCAGGAGCTACATTACACGGACAAACAGTAGAATCTCTGAATCCCAGCTTCCTAGGGCTTGGGCAGATTGTGGCATTTGAATATTACGTCCGTGTAGATGCGGGCGCAGCCTGCTCGAATGATGTCATTCAAATCGAAGGAGAATGGCTCACAGAGACTACAAATGGGGGCGCCTTTGGGTTTGACGGCAATCTGGGAGTGGTTGCTGCTTTCGTGGATACCAGCAACGACATGGACTTCAACGATCCTGATGGTGATGCGACAGTGACCAACGTTTCGTGGGTGCTCAATGCGGAGACGATTGAAAGTACGATTGATATCGCTGGCATGGACGGTGGTGACGAGATCACCATCGAGGTTTGGTTGGTACTGCAGAGTTCGATCACGCAAAATGTGGGCGGTAATGTAAAGACCAGGCTCGGTGATGCGAGGACTATCGGAGGATGTGAGGAAGGTAAGATCAATACTGGAAATCAGGAGGTGCCTCTTCTTCAGGTGGGGGATTTCTTTACCTCAGAAATAGATGTTTCAATAGTCAAATCTGACTCCCAGGATCCTGTCACTATAGGAGATGAGTTTACCTATACCCTCACGATCGCTAATGCTGGCCCATCTGTTGCCAATGACGTAGAGGTCATCGATAATATTGATCCCAATACCGAGTACGTTTCTCATACTTTCACTGATTTAACGGGGGCTTCCTGGACACCCGCCTCTTTCACTCCTGGTCAAACTACATTGACCTTCAATACAAGTTTCCTCGATCCAGGGGAAAGTGCGGACATCATTATCACTGTCAAGGTTCCCGAGACATATGCTGGTACTGTGTCAGGTACTTCCGCTGGAACCGGTGGTCCGGGGCTTGAATGTACAGGGGGCGACCTTTGCAATACTGTAACGGTTACCACCATCAGCGACGGAGACACAGATCCGACCAATGATAATTATGCTGAGCCGACAGGGGTGCAATGCCCGGAACTCATAGTCACGGATATCAACGATTCTTTTTGTAGCAATGAGCTCAATACAGTCAATGGAAACGAAGTCATTGACCTTACCTCCTACAATGGGCAAGTTGGTCCCCAAGGTGCTACTATCACATGGTTTGAAGACTTGGCTTTGAATATTCCCGTTGGGGATCCTACCCAAGCAATAGTGTCGAGCCCTCCAAATGGGGCCGTCAATGATGATGAAACGAATATTTTCTATGCAGAGGTCGAGGAATTGGTCGGCACAGGTTGCACAGCAATAGCCACCCTTACGGTTAAGGTCAAAGCAATTCCAGACCTAACTGTAGCGGACCGGACTGTGTGCGCTGATGATGGGCAAACGACAGCTACGATTGATCTGACAGCTGAAGTGACGGTTTCCGGAGCGGGATTGGTCGAATATTACCTTAACGGTGTATTGGATGTGGACCCAACGTCTTCACAGGTTGGCACTGGAGATCAGGTGAAAGTGAAGGCAGTGTCCAGCTCTGATCCTGGGTGTTTTGTAGAAAAGACTTTTAATATAACCGTGACGGAGAATCCAGGGTGCGATTTCACTGGAGAGCTCGCAGTCTGTCCTGGAGAGACAGGCTTGCAGTACAGTTATTCTGGTACTGTTGTTCCAGGAATGACATTTTCGTGGACCATCAATTCTGGGGGTGTCATAACTAGTGGAGCAGATACTCCAACTGTTACTGTCGACGCTGGACCGGATTGTGGAAGTAGTTTTGAGTTGACACTAACGACAACGCTTGATGGCTGTACGTCTACTTGTATTCAGACCGTGATCATTGATGATACCGAAGCCCCAACCATTACATTCAGCGATGAGATCCTTGCGATCGTCGGTGATGGAGATCTGGGTTACGTGGACTGCAGCTTCCAATTGCCTTTTGGACCCGGTGATATCACAACAACCGATAATTGCGATGGTGCAGTAACCGTTGGTTTCACAGATGTCATTATCAGTGGGGATTGCGACATCAACGATCCCGAGAGCTTTATTACAAAATATGAGTGCACATGGACTGCAACGGACGAGTGCGGTAATGTTGCAAGTGAGACGTTAATATTCTTACAGGTTGACACAACCGACCCTACCATCACAACTCCCGCCGCTGATGAGACAGTAGAATGCGGTCCCAACAATGCAGATCAATTACAGACATGGCTCGACAACAATGGTGGGGCAGCAGCCACAGACGATTGTGGGACCATCACCTGGACAAATGACTATTTGACTGGCCCTGGCTTGAGCGATGGGTGTGGCGAGACAGGCAGCGTGACAGTGACCTTCACTGCGACTGATGACTGTGGTAATAGCTCCACGACCACAGCAACCTTTACTATTGTTGACACAACACCTCCGGTTGCGGTGGAAATGCCAGGAGCCGCGGATGTTACGTTGGAGTGTAGTGATGCAGCTGGTATTGCCGCCGCCGAGGCTTTTACTCCTTCGTTTACAGATGCATGTTCTGACAACCTATCCATCAAACTGGTAGGTGACAATGTGACGACTGACCCTGAATGCCCTGATGCTTTCACAAGAATTCGCAAGTGGACCGCTACCGACGAATGTAATAATGTAAGTGAGGAGTATGTTCAGACGATCACGGTCGTAGATGAGACAGCACCCGAGCTGACAGTACCTGATGATGTAACGATCAGCTGTGAGGCAGATGACAGTCCTGCGGGCACGGGCAGTGCTACTGCTACTGATAACTGCGATGATGATGTAGAGATTTCCTATGTCGACAATGTGATAGCTGGAGCTTGTGCGAATGAGCGTACGATAGAGCGAACATGGACTGCCACCGACAACTGCAATAATTCGTCGAGCAAGACGGTAATGATATATGTGGTGGATACGACGGATCCCGTTATTACGTGCTCAGCCGATATAGTCGCACAGCCTGCAGATGCTGAGGAGTGTAATTACACTGCAACTCTGGCTCCTCCTACTGTAGTTGAGGATTGTGGCCTGGCATCCTTGACCTATGTGATTACAAATCCTGACGGAACGACTGTTAATGGATTGGATGCGATAGGCAGCTACGATTA
>CBDDGS010000016.1:0-13681 GCA_965227935.1 Cyclobacteriaceae bacterium
AGTTCGGGCTCAGAAGGCATTCCATTTCATTGGACGCCCGGAAGAGCCGCGGACATCGAAGAGGCGAAAGAGAAGGTCGCGTACGTTGGAGTGTTCGAGCCCGGCGATTTCGAGGACAACGACATCGAGGTAGACCAGGACACTGGCAAAGGTCTAGACCCTGCTCAACTCGCTTCCGCGATTGAGTCATGCGTCCCTGATGGAAACAAGAAGATCTTGGTAGGACAGCATAAGGGCATGACTTATGGTGAGCTCATAGCCAATGAACCGGGGTACATCAACTGGGGAATCAACCAAGAAGACCCAAATCCACTTCTTTTGCATTTCTTGCGATGGTCAGTTCAATACTTTGAGCAAGAGAATGGAGATTGGCAAATGCGCACGAGTCCACTGACACCAGGTCCCCAAGTTGATGAGGCAATGCAGAGGGCAAAGGTACCACAGATGACCTCAGGAAGAAAACGACAATCCAAGCTCTCACTCATTCCTCGGAAAGAGACACCATGTCCTGAAGGGTGTCCGGCCCACGCTTTGAACCGAGCTGGGTCCAATTCACACACGGTCCGTGAGACATGCATGATATGTGGACACAAGCAGCAGTATCCCAGACCGAAGGCCACGCCATCCAAAAAGTTCTCAGAGTGCACACACGAGAACGTAGACCATCGAGGCAGCACCCGGACCATTCACAAGACTTTCTGCAAGGACTGTCAGACGGTGATCGACGAAATGCCCCAGTACTTGTGGAAGGCCAAGCAGGACCTTGCAAAGGGTCTGATGTCGGCGGGGTCTCGGGTCGGGAGCACCGTTGCACGGTCTCTTGAGGAGACAACTCTCTCCACTGATGCCGCTAAGGAAGTGATCAAATGTTTCGTGAAGACGCAGAATAAGGTTTTGTCACTTCGAGCTGAAATCACAAGCACTGAGCTCATCTCATGCTTGCAAGATTGCATTGATGATTTCAGCAATCATAGAGAGGCATCTGCAAGGCATGATAGGGCAACTTCCTCATCAAATCCCCGTAAAGGTCATGGCTATCCAGCGACCCTTGAGGAGATGAACGAGATCCCTGAAGCAGAGCTGCCACTCATCGATCCTCGCAAGGACGATGACAAGGTGTGGATCTTGATTGACGAGGGTTGCAACTCGATATGTCATGGAGAGCATTGGCGTCAGGAAGCCGAGAAGATCATGCCGGGATGCGTCAAGAAGATCGGGAACACAGGCTCGAGCTACACTGGTGTTGGCAACGCAGAATGCACTGGTGTGTACATGATCTATTTCTGCATCAAGCTCGATCCTAGTGGCATGTGTCTCAGGGGTTCTTTCAAGTCTAACGAGCTGAAGGGTAGCGATACGCCACTCCTCCTGAGTCTCCCGGCACAGTCGAAGCTCGGCCTCATCAAAGACGTACGCCGTGGACTATGTCACCTAGAAGACTACCCAGGCCAGAGGTTACCTCTAGCGAGATCCGTCCGCACCGGACTCGTAATGTGTTGCATCAACGAGTCGACGAACCTTGAGGCTCAAGTGCAATGGCCCCTCGTTGAGGATTCCGCTCACGAGGTCTGCTTGATGGCAGAGAGGGTTCATGTGAGCCCAAGGGACAAGCCCGTGAAGATCTCGACGTTTGGGATCGAGACCGTCGGCATTACGGATCAGAGCACCAGGAGATCTAAGAAGCTACACTCCTTGATTCGTTCCCTAGATCAGGGTTCGTACTCCTTCTCGCTGTCTGACGACGAGCATCTCCGGATCCTGCTTGACGACTTTAAGATGAATCATCCAGGCCTTGTTGCGGATTACTCGAACAACGAGATCTTGTTCTTGGACTGCCGTGGAGTTGGTGATCCATCACGTGACCGCAACTTGAGAGATCATCTAGGGATCCATCCGCAGAATCTGGATCACATGTCCAAAGCTCGCGAGTGGGAAGGATTATTCAAGGAAGCTCACAGAATGATCACGGAGAGGCTTCGGCGCGAGGACACAGAGAAGTTACTCGTTCTGGTATTTTGCAGAGCAGGGCGACATCGATCTGTTGCCACGGGACACGTGCTCTGCAGCAACCTTCAGGCTGATGGGTCGGTTGTGAGCCTCAACCATTTATCTCAAGGATCTTTTTGGCGAAACACTTGTGGTGGTGAGTGCAAGTCATGCAGCCTTGAGGACAGCCGAGCTCAGTCTTTGTACGACCAGGCCATGCATCGATACCGGACTCAGTGGACTTCTTATCCCCCTCTTGAAGAGACGACAGAATCCGATCGGCGTGAGGGCAGCAGAAAGGTCTACGAGGACACGACCGGATTCGACAGCGGAGGGCATCGCCGAGGACGCGATCTTTCTCGAGATGATCGAGGCCGGAAGAGACAGGCCGTTGAGTCATCTGATCCCGGATCCCGGGTCAGATCGAAAGATGCGAGCTTCGAGAATGAGGAGGCCAAGATCATTGAGATCCTCACTCCGTACGAGGATGAGGACATGTCTCGACGCATCTGCGATGAGTTCTTGAAGCGAATTTATGGCGTCTTCAAGCCGGCCGGTGTCTCGCAGATCAGCTCACTTCTTGACAAGTATCAGTGGAACTACACGGAGCTGATCTTGAGCGTTGCCCGCAGGTATCTCTCAGATTCGAAGGGCAGCGCCACGCTTATGATCGAGGACATCGTTGAGAAGGCCACAGCTCCTCAGAGAAGGACCGAAGGTGATCCTCAGTACCATGCTCGAGCGGATGAGGTGCAAGAGCTGAAGAATTTGGTGCTCCAGCTGACGGAGACGGTGAATCAGCTCAAGGCCACGACGCATCGACCACCAGAACCACCCGGACCTCCGCCTGGATACAAGCCCAAAGAGGTGAAACAGGAGGAGGCGCTCACTGCCGGCGCTGAGGACGTCGAGGTTCCGGCCGATGAGGAACCAGTTGCGCCTGTAGAGGGCCCGGGTGAAGCGATCCCTGCTGTCAGCTCTACTGAGAGACATCCTGACATCAAGCGACGTGACTTAGCAGGATATGAGGTCGACGCCGAAAACCCCCAAGCCTTGAGCAACGAGTTCCTCAACCGCATCTTCGAAGGCCAGCGGAAGCAGAAGAACTTTCTCCTATGGATTCCCAATACGGCGCCTGACTGTCCCAAGGTGCGCGTCAATGCGAAGTTCGATGCCTGGAACACCTATGTGAAGTATCCTGATGAGTTCACGTGGCATCGCAAGTCAACTCTGGTGCAGTACACTGACGGTGGTGATTGGGAGCTCTATGAGGATCGAGTGAAAGCCCATCACTATAAGGCTTTCGCCTACACTCCGAGGCGGTGCTTGATCTTCCTCCTGCCACCGCGTGCCGATCTCGAGACTGACGGCACTGGAAAAGGGGAGCACTTTGCTCATGTCGCGTTGACGGGTCCAGATGTTCGAGACGCCCCCACAAACATCATGTCGAAGAAGGAACGTCAGGATTTCCATGCGGGTTTGAAGAAGGAGTCCCATCGAAGCAACATTCTTATGAAAGCTCTTGGAAAGTTTGCTACGTTGGCAGGGCTTATCTTCATGATCACCCCTCATGAGTTTGCGGATTCCTCCGGCATCTTCGAAAGTGAGACTCTGTTCATCAGATCTCCGGGTCCAGAGGGGAAGTTCTTGTCAGACCCCACTTGGTGTCAGAACATCTCAGAAGAGATCAACAACCTCAAACCAGACCTCGTTGTCACGATCCACCAGATCCCCGATAACCACACGGATATAGACAATAGATGGCTTGTAGACCTCTATCGAAGCTTCAGTGACGGACAGGTTGGTGTGGTCATCGACGCTGCCGTGACTCCTCGGTGGAAGGCATGGCAATCGGGGCAGATTGAGGACGATAGGTTTGGTGAGTTCGTTGTTTATGAGACTCGTGGGGATTTAGCTATCGGAACCTCATGCCAGCATTTTGCTGAGCCATTGATTGCTTGGTGCAACCAACAATCACGATATCACTGTCCTAAGAGCATTGAGAGCATCAATGACCCTGAATTGCTTGAAGTTCTTCAGACATCTCTCGAAGACACGAAGGACAGACTAGAGGTTGAAGTGGCGTTTCCCGCGGAAGCACGGCAAGACGAGTCTGACATTCTAGGATCCCTAGATGTCATCGTAGACCCACGAGTCGACTCAGCTCAGGCTATCGCAGACCCTGATCAGCCATTGATTGATGCAGAACTCCTTGATGACTTGCCACTCGAAGGATTTCCGATAGAGGAAGCTGAACGACGGAAGGCTTGGAGTCGAGTCCCCCGCAAGGCAAGGATAGCTATTAGGAGACTGCATAATATGATCGGCCACAAGCCCAAGGATGTCATGTTGCAAATTCTCAAGGGAGCGAAGGCTGAACCTGAGCTGATCTTAGCGTGCAAGAATTTCAAGTGTGACGCATGCGCAGTCTCTCATGAAGGCGAAAAGACACATCCTGTAGCAGCACCTCCACGCTATGAGTTCAACCACACCGTCATCGTAGACATCTTTGAGACTCATGATGATGAGAATGGACGTCATAGCTGGCTGTCAATCGTCTGTAGCGGTACGTGCTATCACCAGGTCATCCATGTCGAGCAGGGAGGACAACCTTCCTCGAGTAAGTGTTTAGAGAAGTTCTCTCAGTACTGGACGTCCTGGGCAGGTTTTCCGAAGGTCGTGACGACGGATCGTGGACTGCACAACAGAGGCGCTTTCGCCAAGGGGCTACGGGACCGTGGAGTCCAGATCCGCACCGCCGGACTGGAAAGCCCGGAACACATCGGAAGAGGCGAGAGACACGGAGGTATCATCAAGCGCACATGGCGAAGAGTATGTCGAGAGTTGCATATCCATGGCAAGAGCGCATGCAAGGTTGCAATGGCGCACATCGTAGCAGAGAAGAACGACTACATACGCCATGGAGGTTTTAGTCCGTCACAATGGGTACTAGGTAGGAAGCCTAGAGCCGTAGCGAACCTGCTTGATGAAGATGAGTTCGCAGATCTTGGAGCGATCGCGGCTTCCATTGATGGTGCCACTGCTTTTGGGTACCAGACTGCCGTCAGGCATGAGGCTCGTAAAGCGTTGGTACACCAGGACTGTCACCGTCGAGTGAAGTCCGCTCTACTCAGGAATGCCGCGCCACTCCCAGGTAAGTATGCCGCAGGAGACCTCGTCTGCTATCGCATCAACCGTGTGCAAGGACAGGCTGGAAGAGTAGAACCTCAGTGGAGCTCTGTCAGCCGCATCATCGGATTCGACAACAAGACCGTATGGGTTGTACACGGCGGCGTACCAGTAGCGACATCGATCGGAAAGCTTCGACCATGCACTTCTGCAGAAGCCCTAGCATTTTCCATCATGAACACTACTTTCGTTCCCGGCCAGGACGAAGGTGAAAGACATGAGGAGCAGAGGTATCTAGACTACCGAGATGACGATGGAAACGACGAAGCTCCGAAGGAACCTCCCACACGGAGACGTCGTGTCCAGTTCCGAGACGACGGACTGGGAGTCATGGCTTCGACTCCAGTCCCAGCTCCAGGCACTCCTGTCGGACATCTCATGCACCGAAGGCAATCTTCGGCTACAGAATCACGGGCAGAGCCCGAATCAGAGTTTATGTCGTCGCAAGCCCCCTCAAGACAAGAATCTTCTTTCGACAATATGCAGGTAGACGTTCCAGAAGTTCCAGCACTTGAGACCTCAGACACCTCTTTGTTTGCATCACAGACCACTCCGAAGGATGCTCTGAAGCAGATCGTTTCATCACTCGGGCATATGAAACGACCATGGGAGGAGTATATGAGTTTCATGGCTGAACGTGTTGAGGGTCAAGATGCGGAGAACTGGCTCAAGAAGCGAAAGAAGAAATATGTTTCCAAGAAACGCAAGGAAGCCGCAGGAAAGACATTGAACTTCAAGCGTGCTGAAGGAGCAGTAAGAGAAGGCATGCTTGCTGCACGCCAAGCAGAATGGGCAAAGTGGAAACAGTTCAACGCGGCAGTCATCCTGAGCGTTGAAGAAAGCAACCGTCTTTTACAAGAAGGGCATCAAGTCGTCGGTACGCAATGGATCGACGTAGATAAGAATGAAGGTTTGCGCACCAAAGAGAACCCGGACATCCCACCGAAGTATAAAGGAAGACTTGTCGTCCGAGGCGATCAAGAGCAGGGAGAAGTACGTTCGGATTCTCCGACGTGCGATACCGAAGCGCAAAACTTACTCTTTAGTTTTGCCGCCAGTCGACGTCTGCGTATCCGCAGTGCCGATATCACGAATGCTTATTTCCAGGGAGAAGAAATGGATCGGGTATTGTTACTCAGGCCACCCAAGGAAGGCTTGGAAGAAGAGAATCTTCAACCTGGACAGCTCATGCTCGCTCGCGTGCCTATTTATGGTGCACATGATTCCGGAAGGAAGTTTTGGAAGAAACTTCGCACTGAGTTGACCAATGAAGGCATCAAAGAGAATGTTATCTTCCGGGCGCTCTACACCATGACCAACAGTGAAGGGAAGGTCATTCTCATGCTTGCGACTCATGTAGATGATTTGTTATGGGCATGTGAACCAGAAGCACAACCTATTGTGGATAAGATCCTCACTAGCTTCATGTGTGGAAAGATCGAAGAAGGCAATTTCCGCTATTGTGGAAAGGACGTAGAACAAGACGCAGATTTCAACATCAAGATCACGTGCCGAAGTAGTACGATGAAGATCCAGAAGGCCCAGATCCCATCTGGTCGTAGTATCGCAGAACCTTTGAACGATGAAGACAAGACCAGCATGAAGTCAATTGCTGGATCACTCGCTTGGATAGCAAGACAATGTAGACCTGATTTGGCTTACCGTGTATCACGGGTTCAGGCTGCGTCATCTAACGGATGCGTGGCAGACCTCAAGGAGGCCAACAAGCACGTAGACTATGCCATATCAACTTCCTCCAGAGGCTTGACTTTCAGATCTGGCGTACTCTCTTGGGATTTCTCTCTTGACGCCATGATCACATGCGTCATCACAGATGCTTCCCACGCGAATGAGTCAGAAGATATGATCGTCAACGGCAAAGTGAGTAAGGAACCACACCGCTCGCAAGGAGGGAAGATCATCGCATTGGGAACAAGCTCACTCTCCAATAGTGAAGAAGGTGGTATCCACGTCATAGCTTTCTCTAGCACTGTTGTTCGTCGAGTGTGCCGCTCTACGATGCAGGCTGAGGCGTATTCACTACAGGCAGGAATCGAAGAAGGTGATCGTATCAGGGCAGCAGTATGTGACGCTTTTGGCAAGCTAGACAAGAAACACTGGGAACGTACAGCATCTCAATTTATGCAACAGGTATGGTTTAGTGACTGCAGATCAGTAGTAGACTCTCTACTCAACTCCAATGCAGCAAAGCCTGCAGACAAGCGACTGTCAATTGAGTTAGCTTCAATGCGACAGAGCCTGTGGCGTTCACCAGGTGAAGAGGAAGGAGATCCATTCCTGCGGGATGAACGTCCTAAGATCGTGACAGACAACATCCGATGGATAGACACTTCCGTCATGATCGCAGATCCTCTCACGAAGATCATGGATCCGGTCAAACTCATCGAAGCATTGGATAACAACCGATGGAACATCGAGCAACCGATCAACTCTGTGATCGTGAAGAAGGCTAAGCAACTCCAACGTCGCAAGGAGAAGCCTGAGGACATCCCAGCATGGCTCCTAGACCTGTCGAAGCAACAGGGGGAGTACATCTTGGAGAAACAGATCGTATTGGTGAACCACCATGCGACACAGTTCAGCACACTACTTGACCATCCGTTTCCGCGTAGGACAACGTGGATTCTCAAGTCAGGACGTTGGCAGAAGACTGAAGACGCAGTCGTCATCAGTGATCTCACCGATCTACACGGATCGATTCAGCCGGTCGACATCATGATCAACGTATTCCATGAGTAAGCCCAAGATCGACTGAGAGAGAGGAAATTCGGTCACTCACGCCAACAGAATCACGGGTGTGAAGATGTGCATGTTTTTGCCGTACTTTTAGGGCGTACTCACGTACAGCGCGTGGTGACCTCACACTAAGGCATCACTTGTCCCGCAGGGTACCCTTTTGAGCCAAGCCGCAAAACCGACGCTATCGGTGTTTTCACACTATATAATGCCATTCATCCATAGAATTCAATTATATACATATGAGAATCTGTTATTAATCGGAGTGAGGCAAGAGGAACGGACTCCGATGATCTCGGGCTCTACTTCCACAGCGATGCGTCGGTGAGCTGTTGGGCGACTTCAGCGACCAGTCCGTCCACAGAGCCAGGCAGTGGAGTTGAGTGTCGGACGCCTCCGCTGACCATGAGCGTTTGGACACACGTGGCTTGTACCCATGAAGTCGCCGACTCGACCCGAATCGTGAGGCGGGTCGTATTTCCATTAGAGGCGAAATGCAGCGAAATGCAGGATCTATTCGAATGGAGTGCTGGCCAACAGCTGCCAGCTAAACCTTCAAAGCTTCCAATGGATGCCCAACTATTGGTACCCCCTTGGCATCGGTGGAGGAGGCCAATATGATTTCTTTGATGGCTCCATCGACGACTTGGCGATCTTCACCTACGCCATGTCAGCGGCCAATGTGAGCCAACTCTATGCCGGCTACCGCGTAGCAAGCTGGCTGGCGGGTACAACGACCAGCGCCCAAATCAGCGCCACTGTACCAAGCGGAGCGACCTCCTTGCTGGCGGTTGCAGTCCCTCGCCATGCAAGATCTGGATCGCCCATTTGAGGTTGGTCAGTTCATGGAAAGCGATCCCCTGGTCATCCCCTTGCAGGCGCCGCTCTTGTGGAAGAGGAGTGATTTCTCAGGATGTCTCTACCCCCACGAGCCTCCCCCTCGCAGTTACCTTCCTTGATGCCGATCCAGCTGCCGGCAGCTTCGGTGGATGGGTGACCTGAGCTGCACTTAGCGAAAGCATGTGTTGCTGTCAAAAAGAGGTCCGGGTGAACTATGGCCTCAACAGCCAGCCAGATGTGTCCCACTTTACGGCATATTGGGGTGCCTGCCTCAGCATGGCCTTATGTTAAACACATATGAAGAAGATGGAAGAGCACCGGCGAATCTCTTACCGCGCTTGTGAACCGGACTCTCAAGAAGCGTCAGGATCACTACAAGCAAGTGTATCTGGGTCAGAAAGCTCACGAAGCTGGAAGCAAATGACAAGCAAAGCTTGATGTGAAGTGCCATGTTGCTCTGAGCTTGAATGTATCATTCCAACTTTGAGTTCCACATAGGATAGATCGCCGCTACCAATGCCAAAGAGGTAAAACATGGTAAAAGTATGTAAAAGTGTGAAAGGGAAAGCAGAGCATCCCTTAGGTGGTCAACTTACTGCCACCAAGAGCCCCGTGCGGTTTAATTCTTGGCCAATGGGTTTCGAGTGCCTGCAACGCCTAGCTCCGTGAGCTCTTTGTGGCGGTTTATTGCGGTGCGGGGGTCGTCACTCAGTCAAACAGCTATAAGACTACCACTACCACTACCACTACCACCACTACGACTGCTACGACTACTACTACTACTACTGCTGCTACTACTACTACTACTACCAAAAATAGCGATAATAACAATGTTAAAAGTGAAAATAACAATAGTAATGATATAAATAGGCCATTTCATTTCTCTTCAGAGTTGCTGCCTGCCGCTTCTTGAGCACTTCGGTGAGTAATTCTTGTGTCAGGTTCGACTGCGAGCAGCAAGTTGCCGGCAGCTGCATTGGGCTCCGTTGAGTTGACGGGCAACGCATCTGAAGCCTGGATCGAAGTGCTCCTCGGCGTTTCCAAGTGGCGAAGAGAGTGGAAAAGGCATGAAAACACCTATGGAGATGACGGTCGCAGCACCTTGAGGCCACTTGGATCCATCGCGCCTGCATCGGCAAGCCACATTGTGGTGTTCTCCACTATAATGAGGCCGCCTCAGATTGGAGATGCTTGGCCCGCCAGTCTATAGAGCTCTTAGGATCGTTGATAGCAGATTCGCGGGCCTTTAAGACATCGTCAAGCATCATAGAATATACATAATATATCTTTATATCGTCCTCTATGATGAATTCTCATGGATTCTCATGTTTTCTCCACCACTCGATACCTTTAGGAGAGCCTGCTGGGCGTGGGCGCCTTGTTGCAAGATTTCGCGCCTCCCAGCGGTGTGCCGGGTGGCGTCACCTTCACCGACTCCGACCCCGGCCTGGGGCTGGTCTCCGGAGACGTCGTCGTGGCCCGGGCGGCCAACGAAGAGGGCGTGGCGGGAGCCTCAGAGCGGCAGAAAGGATCATAGAAACAGCTTAAGTTAAGTTGTATTGCTATTGATTTACATATTATATATAATTATATATATAATATTAGATTTATTATATATGAAATATGGTGAGGCATATTTGTAGGTGGATAGGCCCCACTTGCTTGCTCAGACCTCGTACAACCTCTACTTCGCGGATGCCAATGGCAACAAGCTCCAGCTGATCTCGAAGCTGCCTCAGTCATCTACACTGGAGCCCTTGCCCGGTGCGTTCTCTTCTAAAAAAAGTCGCTAAGACGCACAGCCTCAGCGGGGTGGCGCTTCCGACCACGGCGGCCAGTATCCTGGTGGTGCTCGAAGGGGCTCAGGGCGAAGCTCTCAGCGGCGTGTCTACGAGCAGCCTCGACTATGCGGCACTGGATCGACCGCAGAGCATCATGTTTCAAGACCTGGATCCCAATTTGGGTGCTGTGCAAGGCCGGGCTTTGAGACGTGATCTCTTTGAGTTGAGGCGTAGTCACGATCCAACGGGCCATTTCAGAGGTGGGGCAAGCAGAAGCTGCTGTGCGTGTTTTTTAGGTCTTGTGCACTTGCTTCGCACCGCTGAGTCAGGCCAACATCCAATCCTATGAGATCTACTGGGCTCAGGGCACAGGCGGTGAACCTACGCAACTGCAGCTGTTGCAGTCCCTGCCCATTGCATCTGTACAACTTGTGAACCTGGTCTTTGAGATGTATGATTCATGGGGCGACGGTTGGAACGGGGCCTACTTCTACATCAACCAGAACGGTGCGGCCCTCGCAAGTGGGGACGTTCACCATTGGCTCTTTTGCCCAACAGACAATTACGAACGTGCCTACGGGCCAGATGCTGACGATCACAGTCACCGAGGGTGGTTGGCCATTGGAAATGTCCTGGAGTCTTCGGTACGAAAAGCGGCGACCAGATCATGAGTTCCTCAGATACGGTGACTCATCCAGTGGACCAGCCATTTACCTTGTCTTCGGGCTCTGGCTCGAGTGGCGGAATAGTGGAAGTGAATATCTCTCTGCCAACATCCCATCAGGTGCCGATCATCTCCTAACCTTTGCAGCCTTGACCGGCGGTACCAACTCGTTGGTGGCTTGGACCAGCATTGTGGACTTCCGACCACCTGCACACTCGCCAAGCTCCATCCAATTTACTGACACAGATTATTCGGCTGGTGTGATAGCTGGAACATTGAGCATTGGAAGAGCCACCAGTGAGACGGACATCTCACACTACAACATCTACTTCGGCACAAGCTCAACACAGAAGTTTTCTCAAGGCTCGGGGCCGCTCTCTGCAGTCGCAGTGACGAGTTCAACAGGCAGTACTGTGATAGAGGTGAGCCTAGCTTCTACCAATGTGCCTGCTAATGCGTTCTATCTCCTTGCCGTTTAGCTCTTCTGCAAATGGCGAGAATCCTGCGCCGGCTTCTGTCAGCATCTGGGATGCCATTCGTCCAACCCAAGCTCCGTCCAATAGTGCCTTTGTGGATGAACATCCAGGACAAGGTCTCTATGAAGGCATGGTGTCCTTCCAACCTCCTGCAAACACAACAGCGATCACTCATTTCGAGGTCTATTGGGGTAGCAGTGCCACTGTTCCTGACTTCTCCTCCGGACCCTTGGGGAACGTGAGTGTTTGGCAAGTACCCAGGATTCCCATCTCTGCGCAAGCAACAAGCCAAGGCAATCACCCACCTGGTTGTCGTGAGTGCGAACGGTGCCATCCCGATGCTGACTGGAGCAGGGGTCTTGCTACAGGACTGGGTGACCATCACTGCTGTGCCCTCCAGCATTGCTTTCAATGACACCGACCAGGCGTTGGGCAGCATCGGGGGGACGGTGACCTTGGGTGCCGCGGCAGATGAGTCTCAAGTTGGCAGTTATGCAGTTTATTGGGGGGCAAGCTCCACAATGAAGCTGCCTGGCGGATCGCCGGGCTTGAACGCGGAGTTCTTTGCTCTGACCTCTTGTCCTTCTGTCTTCCCAGACATCTCCACGCTGGGTTCACCCTTCCTAAGTCAGGTGGAGGACCGTGAATTCCTACAGCTCATCTAGGCCTGGTGGATCTCTATCCATGTGGCCAGGAGTCAACAGAAGCGAGTACTTTGCAACAAGGTTCACTGGCTGGGTCCAAGTTCTACCTGCTGGGTCCTACTGGTTTCGACTTTTCGTGGACGATAGTGCCAGGTTATTGATCGATGGTGCCGAAGTGTCACTCTCTGCGTCCGGATGGAATGATGAGTTCACCGGCTTCACCTACCTCACAGCTGGCATCCATACTGTGGAGCTGCAGTACTACCAATGTGTCGGTCGATCCTTCCTGTCCTTGACCGCCTCGGGTCCAGACACCTTCTACACGGATGCAAGCGCCTGGTCTCTATCCCGAAACGGACCCCAGGAAAGCTCTCCGCTGGCAACGGTGGCCTAAGGGAACCGCTCTGTTGGCAACAATTCCAAGTGGCACGGCCCGCCCTGCCTTTGCCACGCATCTACTGGCCTTTGCCCGCACAGCCGCCGGGGTGGATGCCGTAGGCTCCGCAAGTCTTCCTCTCGTTGACTTCGTCAAGCCGGTGGTGATGGCCCAATATGTAAACTTCACTGATGTGGACGTGCTCCCGAACATGATCTCGGGTGTGATCACAATCAAGCGAGCCAGCAACGAAGTTAACCTGGATTCCTACAAGATCTACTGGGGTACAAGTGCCACCGACATCTTGGTCCCCAGCTCCAGAAGACTTCAGGTCTCCACATTTTCAATCCCCACTTGCACCGGAAGCACATGCTCTGACATCCAGATCACAGCTGGGTCGAACAGCAACGAGTGGATGGTGAGCCGGTCTGCCTACAACAACTATGAGTCAGCATTCCTGACTCTTTTGGGTCCAGCTCAAATCCAGTTCACCTTCTTGTCCACGGAGACTTGTTGTGACAAGATCCGCTTCCCTGATCATTCTCCCATTAGGTGGCTACACAGTTCCCAGTTCAATCACCTTGCCGGACGGCGCGCACTCCGTGGAATGGTCCTCTGACTTCAGTGTTACACGCTCTGGCTGGAACTTCACGTACAGCTACACAGGCACTGATTTGAGCAATCCTGCCATGGTGGCATCAGTCCCTAAGCCTTCAGGGACTGAAGACCTTGTTGTTGTGTTGGGAAGTCAACAACCGCTTGGCAGCCACTTCATCGTGAAGGCGGCCTATGATCAAGAGGAAGCTGACACGTCTGTGGCCGTGCAAATTCAAGACCTGGCCCCACCTCAGCTGTCCATTGGTGCTCTAACCTTCACAGATACCAATGGAGGGGTTGGGATCATCAGCGGGAACCTGGTGATTGGCCAGGTTGGGACCCAAGCCACTGGCTTTAATGTCTACTGGGCA
>CBDDGS010000017.1:0-4345 GCA_965227935.1 Cyclobacteriaceae bacterium
ATTGATGCTGAAGCAGAAAGCAGAGAGTTGTCAGGTGGAAGCTCGAGTAGCACCAAGCCGGCCGCCGTTGCGTTTGACAAAGATTTCTGGGAAGTCAGGGAAGACAAGATCATTCGGTATCATTGTGTTCCTAGAAGAGACATGTTCTCCCCTGACCTCACTGATTGCCCAGTTCCAATCTCCAAACTTTCGAATAACCGTTCCACTAAGATTGTGCCAATTGGAGGTATGAACATCATCAACCATGAAGATGATTGGCACAACATCCGTAAACGAAATAAGAGATACTCTTTCAAATGGATTGGCCAAACAGTCATACCATTCACCAAGAAATCTCTTCCACCCTCTGGCGAGTGTGCCGTATCAGCTGAACCATACCCAGCTATGCCAACCGTTGTTCCCGAACCCGAAGCTGAACCCGAACATCGTGAAAAGGTCGCCAGGTACGCTCCGGTTTCTGAGGAGGAAGTCTATGAGCTTATGGCTATGGTCGCAAGGCCGGTTGGACACAAGGAACTCAAGAGTAATCCTAAAGCTCAGGCCTCCTTAGACGTTGAATGGGATAAACTAATGAAGAAGAAGGCATGGGATATGGGTTCGGTGAGGGAATGGAAGAGCGTTTCAGATGAAGCCAAGAAGAAGGGAAAGAAGGTTCACGTGGGAAAGGTATTCGAGATTTGTGTAGAAAAAGGAAGCGAGTTGCCTGAAGGGGATCCATTGAGAAAGTTCAAGGGTCGCACCGTATTCCAGGGTAACAATGTGAGAGATGAAAATGCCGACACCGCACTGTTCAGCGAACTAGGTTCGAGCCCTGCCACCATGGAGGCTGGCAAAGTGCTTGATGCATATGGGCACGCGCCTGGGAACGGGTGTCAACAGGCAGATGGCAAACAAGCATACACCCAGACCACGCTAAAGGGAACCGAGACGTGGGTGCGTCTTCCTAAGGATCGCTGGCCAAAAGAATGGATTGGCAAATACGTGGATCCTGTGGTTAGACTTCATCTAGCACTTTACGGACATCCTGATAGTGGTGGATTCTGGGAACAACATTGCGAAAGGATGTTGAAGGAAGTAGGTTTTGAACTTGTGTTCCCTGCTGCTTGGCCATCAGTGTTTTACCATTCTGGGTTGGGACTTCTACTTGCTGTTTACGTAGATGATTTCAAAATGGCTGGCCCAGAAAAGAGTTTGAAAAAGGGTTGGGACTTGATTGGGTCGAAAATTGATATGGATACCCCTACTCCTCTGGGAAGATATTTAGGATGCGAACATCTCTCAAAGCAATCGTCCCTCGGGAGAGCGGATCATCCATTCGCCCATGTCTTTGACAAATCCCTTCCTGATCCTTCAGCCAAGAAAGCTGCGGCCGCCGCTGTGCAGGATTTCAATGAATATTATCCTGACGAAGGCATAGTTGCCCGTCATCACCTTCAGCCACGCAAGGCTTTGTATCGACCCTCTGGAGAGGAGTCCCAGGCCCTTGACCTAGGTGTGTTCAGATGCACTGATTCAAGGCCGGTTTCCGGGGGGGAATACAATGAATCATGGGATGATAGTGGTCAGGGTCGTAGACTGCCTGATTTATGGACGGGCACTACGTATCTTGCATCAAAAGAGCATACCCTTGCATCGGCAATGGCAGCAGTCAAGAAAATCAAGAATCGTAACAAGAACGACGCTAAGAAACAAGCTAGAGCGCAATCGTTCTATGATGTGAATCAGTTGAGCGACAACAAAGGGTGCATGTACAAACCCGCAAAGGAAGTCGTCTATGACATGAGTTCTTTCCTCAAACAAGCGGTGGAAAAGTACAAATCCCTTGTCGGCCCTGAGTTCCGTGACCTGAAAAACGTCAGCACACCGTTTGCTGAAGATCGTATTGCTCGACCGGCGGAAGCCGAGTCCGGTTCTACCGGCAAACTCGCGCCTATAGCAAGCAGAGTTCTCATGAAGCTTTTGTTTGCTGCCCGTATGGCAAGATACGATTTGCTTCGTGCCGTTCAAGGCTTAGCCAGTCGCGTTACAAAGTGGTCGACAGATTGCGATAAAGCACTGCATCGTCTTATGTGCTATGTTAACTCAACTATTCACTACAAATGAGTGGGTTTATTGGGGATGAAATTAAATCTTGTAAATTGTGGTTGTTCGCAGATAGTGATCATGCCGGCGAACACGACAGCAAGAGTACATCAGGCAGTTTTCTTTGTCTGGTTGGCCCCAATACTTATTTCCCACTAGCAGCATTAGCAAGAAACAAACAAGCATAGCTTTGAGCTCAACCGAGGCCGAGGTAGTTTGCGCCAACATAGCTCTGAGATCACTAGGGCTTCCTTCTTCCGCAATTTGGAGCGTGCTTCAGAACGCGGGGGGAGTGGATAAGAATGCAAACAAGCCCACGGCTCTCGGGAGAGACGCCAAAAAGTTCAACTGTTCAAAACACCCTGACAGTTCCCTATCTAAGGTTGAGTATGAGGGTAGAAACCTCCTCCCTGACGGTAGGATTGTCGAGATATATACGTCCAGTAAACCTAACACCCCTGTCGAGCTTACCACTCACCCTCTAAGAGATGTTTGGCTGCTCCAGAAGGGTAACTGGACTCAGGCACAAGAAGCCGTGGCATGGGAAGAGCTTACCAGCAGAACCTATCAGCCACCCACTGGCGTGGATGCTGTCATGTTAGTCTACCGTAGGTCGGGGGCTGACTACAGGCGCCATGCTGAAGCAGAAGCAATGCTTCACCTTGAGACATTGGGAATCAGGGATTCGGGGGGATACCAGTTTGAACGCCGGGACCCTGTTGCCAGTAACAAGGATTATGGGTTGATCATGGCTGCTCCGCACTCCGTTCAACCTGTTGTGCTTGAAGACAATCAAGCGACTATCAGAATATTGGAGTCAGGTAAATCACCGGCCTTCCGTCATGCCGACAAAACTCAAAGAATCAACTTAGGATGGATATCTGAACAATTCCGTAGGAAACATTATGCGCTTGCCTACGTGAGTACTACTCTTCAAGCCGCAGATATCCTAACCAAGCCTTTTACAAGCGCCGACAAATGGAACAAAGCCCTCAACTTGTTGTCCATACGCAGAGCCGAACAGCCAACGAGGAAAGCTTCCGCTGCCCCGACGGCTGGCGCCTGTCGTACCACCAGGCCCGAAGCTCAATTCAGTCGCCTTATGATTGAAGTATGTTGTGGATCAACATCCATCTTAGGTGAAGTGGCTAAAGAGAAATACCCCGAATGCGAAGTGTTGAGGATCACAAAGAATGAGGACCTTAACAACGTCGATACTCGGAAGAGTATTCTCTCCAAAGCCAAATCCTATGCAGCTGTTTCTAAACCTATCCTAGTGTGGGCCAGTTTGCCCTGCACGGGGGGATCAACATGGTCCCATCTCAACCTAACTATCGAAGGCAATCGAGAAAAGGTTCTTGCTGCAAGGAAGCTGTTCACCAAGTTATGGGCATCCTTTGTTGACTTATCATGTGGTCTCGACAGGATTGGTGCTCAATATGCTATCGAATGGCCGAAGAACTGTGTCTACTGGTCATGGGATCGAATACGCAAATGGCTTAAGTCCCACGAATTATCCGAGGTCACTTTTGACGGATGTAGGCTGGGCCTCAAAGATTCGCATGGCACTCCTGTCAAGAAACCGTGGAGAATCGCTACATCATGCAAAGCCATTGTGAAAGCTTTTAAGAATAAAACATGCAGAGGAGGTCATAGTCATGCCAAATGCCTAAAGGACTCGGAGGACTATACTCCCAAATTCGCGTTGTTGGTACACCAGGCTTTTGCATTGCAAGCTGCAGAGCGTAGGCAAAACCGCTGCGCCGTCGCAGCACTCCCAGCTCAACCAGCGACCCCAGCTATTCCTTACGCTCCCGTATTCGCCGAGAACATGGCTTCTTCGTCCTCAGCGGCTGCCTTCCTCGCTGACGCGGCATCTCCCAACCAGGAGACGATGCAGGCGAACATGCGCAGATTCTTGCAGCGCTTGGATGAGAACCGCCCGGCGGGAGCCAGGGCCAATAAGCAAACTCCAGCTTGGCTCATCGAAGCTTTGACCAAGATTGAGGAGCCACCCGCTGACGCGGATGACCAGGATCGTTTTCTTGGGATCATCCCTGTCACACAATGGCGTGAGCTCCGGGAGGAGTTTCCATCTATGGCCTGGATTATGCTTGTGGAAGTCTGGTATCGCCAATACGGTGTGTCTATGGCGATCCCCAATCGCACGATCACAGACACCACCCTGGCGGGCTGGTCATGCCGGATGAAGGAATTCATCGAGGATGTTTCAGTGCTCGCATGGGGACCAAGGAAGCAGGAT
>CBDDGS010000018.1:0-2660 GCA_965227935.1 Cyclobacteriaceae bacterium
GCCACCTGCTTTCTGAACCAGCCCGGCATGACTCAGAACCCCACAATTAGGACATGTCTCACAATTTCTCGCATCATGGTCTACTCCTTGGCCTTCATCCGACTGTTTTACTGGCATACACTTGGGATTTTCAAGGCCTACCGCCACAAGGACACTGAGAAGGTTTTTGGGGTGAGCATTCCCTGCTATTTAATGCGTGGGAACGAGCTCTTCAGCTTTGCCCTGATGTGCAATATGATTGGCATGATAACAGTGGAGCCGCTGTTCCACTGCATCGGGGCAGAGGACATGTACACTTGCGAGAATTGGTCTGATGGAATGAGTCTTGCCTACGAGATTTTTGCCGTCCTGGGCATCTTCTTGTATGCCATCCTCGTGGCAGATATCGCAAACATTTCCTTGGAACTTTGTGAGTTCAAAGTCTTGTGCACGCGTGCTTTCAAACAGGTAGTGATTTGCATCGGAGTCGTTGCTTGCGTTCTGATCATTTTCTCCTTTGCTATCTCCAGCATGACCCGTGAGGCAGCACTCTTGACAGGTCACGAGTTTGCCGATCTTGGAGCCACAATGACCACCTTGGTGCATATGGCAATGGGTATCATGGACTGGGACAGAATTCATGGCATTTCAGATGAGAGTCCTGAGCTTCTTGTTGTCCTTGTGGCATACATGTTGATTGTCTACAGCTTTTTCTTCAATTTGTTGGTGTCGCAGTTCTGTGGAGTCTATTCATCCCTGGCAGAAGATGTGCAAGGATTCGCCATGCTTGCTAGAGCGGAAGTGATCCTGGACACGCTCAAAGCAATTCCAATGAAGCGCTGGAAGAAATTTGTGGAATCATTGGCATTGGACCAACGTGTGGATTTTGAAGAAGGTGACGTTGGTATTCCAGGAGGTATCAAAACCTATGAGCCAGCGCTGTCACATCCAGTTACCCAGGACCAGATCTTGCGCTTTGGCGGTGACACAGACCCCTCCCTTCCTTGGCCAGAGAATCACTCCGGCAGTGCTGACAACAGCATGGAAAAGATGGTCCAGAAAACGATTCAGAAATCTATGGCGAAGTACTTCGGCAAGAAAACAGGTGACAGCACAACGGATGGGAGTAAGACGAGCCATTCAAGCAGCAGTCACAGTGAGTCGCTTTGAATAACTTCTCCGACTGAATAAACTTGGCAGTTTGCGCATTTTTATTCCTTGAAAGTCGTTCGATGCACTTCTCAGAATCACAAGTTCCTCGAGCATGTTTCATCATTCCTCATGGCGTTTGCGAAGCAAAGACGCTGAGAAGAAAGCTCTTGAGGAAACAGTTTTGTGAGAAGTGATCTCACACGCTGGAGCAGTTGGTAGTGGGAATCCACGAAGGGTGGCACAGTCAGCTTAGTGTTTCAAGACAGGGAGGATGTTGCAAACAGAAACTGCTCTGGGTGGAGAAAGACTTAGACTTTGTCAGATTTTGCCGCCGTCACTGCGAAACGCCTGGATCAGGGCGAACGCCTCGGTCAATTTTTGTCTCGGTTTAGGTCCTGAAACTCAACGACAAAACAGTTGAGAGTTGAGTTTCTCTTAGAAGTGTACTCAATGTGTTCTATTCGTTTGAAGGATCCGCTTTACGCGGACCAGACCAGATGGTGGTTCCCCTTCTGGTTGTTTGACGCTCGCGTGATTTTCTTCATCCAGTACTTGCATGTTGCTTCAGATGATTGAACGCTTTTGAATCCTGGTCATTAAAGACTGATGCTGGTGTCATATGGGATACCCTGTCTAAGTCTAAGCACGTACCTCAGTTGTGGATGAAGAGTTGTTTGTACAGGTTGGCGTCGAATGATTTCCTCGTGCATGCACCCGATGCAAAACATCTTCTTCGTTTGTATTCGCGCATGATCATTCAACAACACTTGCGAATGGCATTCACATGTCCTGGCAGTCTTAGCGTCCAAAAGTGGAAAGTTGTTGCACCGCAGGGTCCACTGCCGGAACTGCCCCAAGCCTCCAGGCAGATCATTCTCGTGTGCTTCGCTATGTGCACAAACACTACACCAAGGCCGCGCTGCAGCTGACAACGACTCCAAACTGCTTAAATTCATCGACCAAATCGACCAGTATGGCTGGTCTGGAAATTGCCTGGTAATTGTTTTTCTTTTAAAGACTCTTGGTGGGTGGTTTCAATTTCTTAGAGTTATCAACCATACATGGGGATGATTGTATAATTGGCTATATGACGATGTTTTTGGGATAGTGACTACAAACCAGATCATATTCAGTCACTGTCCATCCCATTATTGTACTGTAGCCCTGATCAATTGCTGCGAGTCATGATCACGACTAAAAATAATCACTACTGGTGTTGGCCGATATTTTCAGCATGAGCTGCAACCAAACATGCGTGCCAAATGTGTTGAGGATGCCTTGGATGAGCTCAAAGGGGACGTTCGGGAGGCAGAGCTCAGAGTTGTCACAAACTCGTTGGTGGTTTCATCTTTGAACAACCGACAAGAATGGCTTTGCAACCAACAATAGCTGGGATAGCAGCCAACCATCGTGAGGAAAATAACCATCAACAAGGAATAATAACAGGAAGGGAGAGCAATAACCATCAACATCCTTCAACAATATTCAACAAGCGAACCTTGCCTTTTGATTGTGAGAAATGGTTGGAA
>CBDDGS010000019.1:0-2825338 GCA_965227935.1 Cyclobacteriaceae bacterium
CAGTGACTGTCAATCCTGCACTGAGTGTTGCCGTAGATGATAAGAGCATCTGCCTGGGCGAGAGCATCGAACTCACTGCCGTTCCTTCAGGTGGTACTGCTCCGTATTCATACCTGTGGAGCACAGGTGAAACGACACAGAGCATCACTGTAGCACCTGGTTCCACTACGAATTACAGTGTGACTGTTACCGACGCATTTACATCAAGCACCGGCGACGACTGTACCGCTGCTGATGATGCCACAGTGACTGTCAATCCTGCACTGAGTGTTTCCGTAGATGATAAGAGCATCTGCCTGGGCGAGAGCATCGAACTCACTGCCGTTCCTTCAGGTGGTACTGCTCCGTATTCATACCTGTGGAGCACAGGTGAAACGACACAGAGCATCACTGTAGCACCTGGTTCCACTACGAATTACAGTGTGACTGTTACCGACGCATTTACATCAAGCACCGGCGACGACTGTACCGCTGCTGATGATGCCACAGTGACTGTCAATCCTGCACTGAGTGTCGCCGTAGATGATAAGAGCATCTGCCTGGGCGAGAGCATCGAACTCACTGCCGTTCCTTCAGGTGGTACTGCTCCGTATTCATACCTGTGGAGCACAGGTGAAACGACACAGAGCATCACCGTAGCACCTGGTTCCACTACGAATTACAGTGTGACTGTTACCGACGCATTTACATCAAGCACCGGCGACGACTGTACCGCTGCTGATGATGCCACAGTGACTGTCAATCCTGCACTGAGTGTTTCCGTAGATGATAAGAGCATCTGCCTGGGCGAGAGCATCGAACTCACTGCCGTTCCTTCAGGTGGTACTGCTCCGTATTCATACCTGTGGAGCCAGGTGAAACGACACAGAGCATCACTGTAGCACCTGGTTCCACTACGAATTACAGTGTGATACCTACCGCTGCTGATGATGCCACAGTGACTGTCAATCCTGCACTGAGTGCCGTAGATAAGAGCATCTGCCTGGGCGAGAGCATCGAACTCACTGCACAGGTGAAACGACACAGAGACTGTACCGCTGCTGATGATGCCACAGTGACTGTCACTGCACTGAGTGTTTCCGTAGATGATAAGAGCATCTGCCTGGGTGAGAGCATCGAACTCACTGCCGTTCCTTCAGGTGGTACTGCTCCGTATTCATACCACTACGACACAGAGCATCACTGTAGCACCTGGTTCCACTACGTGTGACTGTTACCGACGCATTTACATCAAGCACCGGCGACGACTGTACCGCTGCTGATGATGCCACAGTGACTGTCAATCCTGCACTGAGTGTTTCCGTAGATGATAAGAGCATCTGCCTGGGCGAGAGCATCGAACTCACTGCCGTTCCTTCAGGTGGTACTGCTCCGTATTCATACCTGTGGAGCACAGGTGAAACGACACAGAGCATCACTGTAGCACCTGGTTCCACTACGAATTACAGTGTGACTGTTACCGACGCATTTACATCAAGCACCGGCGACGACTGTACCGCTGCTGATGATGCCACAGTGACTGTCAATCCTGCACTGAGTGTCGCCGTAGATGATAAGAGCATCTGCCTGGGCGAGAGCATCGAACTCACTGCCGTTCCTTCAGGTGGTACTGCTCCGTATTCATACCTGTGGAGCACAGGTGAAACGACACAGAGCATCACTGTAGCACCTGGTTCCACTACGAATTACAGTGTGACTGTTACCGACGCATTTACATCAAGCACCGGCGACGACTGTACCGCTGCTGATGATGCCACAGTGACTGTCAATCCTGCACTGAGTGTTTCCGTAGATGATAAGAGCATCTGCCTGGGCGAGAGCATCGAACTCACTGCCGTTCCTTCAGGTGGTACTGCTCCGTATTCATACCTGTGGAGCACAGGTGAAACGACACAGAGCATCACTGTAGCACCTGGTTCCACTACGAATTACAGTGTGACTGTTACCGACGCATTTACATCAAGCACCGGCGACGACTGTACCGCTGCTGATGATGCCACAGTGACTGTCAATCCTGCACTGAGTGTTTCCGTAGATGATAAGAGCATCTGCCTGGGCGAGAGCATCGAACTCACTGCCGTTCCTTCAGGTGGTACTGCTCCGTATTCATACCTGTGGAGCACAGGTGAAACGACACAGAGCATCACCGTAGCACCTGGTTCCACTACGAATTACAGTGTGACTGTTACCGACGCATTTACATCAAGCACCGGCGACGACTGTACCGCTGCTGATGATGCCACAGTGACTGTCAATCCTGCACTGAGTGTTTCCGTAGATGATAAGAGCATCTGCCTGGGCGAGAGCATCGAACTCACTGCCGTTCCTTCAGGTGGTACTGCTCCGTATTCATACCTGTGGAGCACAGGTGAAACGACACAGAGCATCACTGTAGCACCTGGTTCCACTACGAATTACAGTGTGACTGTTACCGACGCATTTACGTCAAGCACCGGCGACGACTGTACCGCTGCTGATGATGCCACAGTGACTGTCAATCCTGCACTGAGTGTCGCCGTAGATGATAAGAGCATCTGCCTGGGCGAGAGCATCGAACTCACTGCCGTTCCTTCAGGTGGTACTGCTCCGTATTCATACCTGTGGAGCACAGGTGAAACGACACAGAGCATCACTGTAGCACCTGGTTCCACTACGAATTACAGTGTGACTGTTACCGACGCATTTACATCAAGCACCGGCGACGACTGTACCGCTGCTGATGATGCCACAGTGACTGTCAATCCTGCACTGAGTGTCGCCGTAGATGATAAGAGCATCTGCCTGGGCGAGAGCATCGAACTCACTGCCGTTCCTTCAGGTGGTACTGCTCCGTATTCATACCTGTGGAGCACAGGTGAAACGACACAGAGCATCACTGTAGCACCTGGTTCCACTACGAATTACAGTGTGACTGTTACCGACGCATTTACATCAAGCACCGGCGACGACTGTACCGCTGCTGATGATGCCACAGTGACTGTCAATCCTGCACTGAGTGTCGCCGTAGATGATAAGAGCATCTGCCTGGGCGAGAGCATCGAACTCACTGCCGTTCCTTCAGGTGGTACTGCTCCGTATTCATACCTGTGGAGCACAGGTGAAACAACACAGAGCATCACCGTAGCACCTGGTTCCACTACGAATTACAGTGTGACTGTTACCGACGCATTTACATCAAGCACCGGCGACGACTGTACCGCTGCTGATGATGCCACAGTGACTGTCAATCCTGCACTGAGTGTTTCCGTAGATGATAAGAGCATCTGCCTGGGCGAGAGCATCGAACTCACTGCCGTTCCTTCAGGTGGTACTGCTCCGTATTCATACCTGTGGAGCACAGGTGAAACGACACAGAGCATCACTGTAGCACCTGGTTCCACTACGAATTACAGTGTGACTGTTACCGACGCATTTACGTCAAGCACCGGCGACGACTGTACCGCTGCTGATGATGCCACAGTGACTGTCAATCCTGCACTGAGTGTCGCCGTAGATGATAAGAGCATCTGCCTGGGCGAGAGCATCGAACTCACTGCCGTTCCTTCAGGTGGTACTGCTCCGTATTCATACCTGTGGAGCACAGGTGAAACGACACAGAGCATCACTGTAGCACCTGGTTCCACTACGAATTACAGTGTGACTGTTACCGACGCATTTACATCAAGCACCGGCGACGACTGTACCGCTGCTGATGATGCCACAGTGACTGTCAATCCTGCACTGAGTGTCGCCGTAGATGATAAGAGCATCTGCCTGGGCGAGAGCATCGAACTCACTGCCGTTCCTTCAGGTGGTACTGCTCCGTATTCATACCTGTGGAGCACAGGTGAAACGACACAGAGCATCACTGTAGCACCTGGTTCCACTACGAATTACAGTGTGACTGTTACCGACGCATTTACGTCAAGCACCGGCGACGACTGTACCGCTGCTGATGATGCCACAGTGACTGTCAATCCTGCACTGAGTGTTTCCGTAGATGATAAGAGCATCTGCCTGGGCGAGAGCATCGAACTCACTGCCGTTCCTTCAGGTGGTACTGCTCCGTATTCATACCTGTGGAGCACAGGTGAAACGACACAGAGCATCACTGTAGCACCTGGTTCCACTACGAATTACAGTGTGACTGTTACCGACGCATTTACATCAAGCACCGGCGACGACTGTACCGCTGCTGATGATGCCACAGTGACTGTCAATCCTGCACTGAGTGTTTCCGTAGATGATAAGAGCATCTGCCTGGGTGAGAGCATCGAACTCACTGCCGTTCCTTCAGGTGGTACTGCTCCGTATTCATACCTGTGGAGCACAGGTGAAACGACACAGAGCATCACCGTAGCACCTGGTTCCACTACGAATTACAGTGTGACTGTTACCGACGCATTTACGTCAAGCACCGGCGACGACTGTACCGCTGCTGATGATGCCACAGTGACTGTCAATCCTGCACTGAGTGTCGCCGTAGATGATAAGAGCATCTGCCTGGGCGAGAGCATCGAACTCACTGCCGTTCCTTCAGGTGGTACTGCTCCGTATTCATACCTGTGGAGCACAGGTGAAACGACACAGAGCATCACTGTAGCACCTGGATCCACTACGAATTACAGTGTGACTGTTACCGACGCATTTACATCAAGCACCGGCGACGACTGTACCGCTGCTGATGATGCCACAGTGACTGTCAATCCTGCACTGAGTGTCGCCGTAGATGATAAGAGCATCTGCCTGGGCGAGAGCATCGAACTCACTGCCGTTCCTTCAGGTGGTACTGCTCCGTATTCATACCTGTGGAGCACAGGTGAAACGACACAGAGCATCACTGTAGCACCTGGTTCCACTACGAATTACAGTGTGACTGTTACCGACGCATTTACATCAAGCACCGGCGACGACTGTACCGCTGCTGATGATGCCACAGTGACTGTCAATCCTGCACTGAGTGTTTCCGTAGATGATAAGAGCATCTGCCTGGGCGAGAGCATCGAACTCACTGCCGTTCCTTCAGGTGGTACTGCTCCGTATTCATACCTGTGGAGCACAGGTGAAACGACACAGAGCATCACCGTAGCACCTGGTTCCACTACGAATTACAGTGTGACTGTTACCGACGCATTTACGTCAAGCACCGGCGACGACTGTACCGCTGCTGATGATGCCACAGTGACTGTCAATCCTGCACTGAGTGTCGCCGTAGATGATAAGAGCATCTGCCTGGGCGAGAGCATCGAACTCACTGCCGTTCCTTCAGGTGGTACTGCTCCGTATTCATACCTGTGGAGCACAGGTGAAACGACACAGAGCATCACTGTAGCACCTGGTTCCACTACGAATTACAGTGTGACTGTTACCGACGCATTTACGTCAAGCACCGGCGACGACTGTACCGCTGCTGATGATGCCACAGTGACTGTCAATCCTGCACTGAGTGTCGCCGTAGATGATAAGAGCATCTGCCTGGGTGAGAGCATCGAACTCACTGCCGTTCCTTCAGGTGGTACTGCTCCGTATTCATACCTGTGGAGCACAGGTGAAACGACACAGAGCATCACCGTAGCACCTGGTTCCACTACGAATTACAGTGTGACTGTTACCGACGCATTTACATCAAGCACCGGCGACGACTGTACCGCTGCTGATGATGCCACAGTGACTGTCAATCCTGCACTGAGTGTTTCCGTAGATGATAAGAGCATCTGCCTGGGCGAGAGCATCGAACTCACTGCCGTTCCTTCAGGTGGTACTGCTCCGTATTCATACCTGTGGAGCACAGGTGAAACGACACAGAGCATCACTGTAGCACCTGGTTCCACTACGAATTACAGTGTGACTGTTACCGACGCATTTACGTCAAGCACCGGCGACGACTGTACCGCTGCTGATGATGCCACAGTGACTGTCAATCCTGCACTGAGTGTCGCCGTAGATGATAAGAGCATCTGCCTGGGCGAGAGCATCGAACTCACTGCCGTTCCTTCAGGTGGTACTGCTCCGTATTCATACCTGTGGAGCACAGGTGAAACAACACAGAGCATCACCGTAGCACCTGGTTCCACTACGAATTACAGTGTGACTGTTACCGACGCATTTACATCAAGCACCGGCGACGACTGTACCGCTGCTGATGATGCCACAGTGACTGTCAATCCTGCACTGAGTGTTTCCGTAGATGATAAGAGCATCTGCCTGGGCGAGAGCATCGAACTCACTGCCGTTCCTTCAGGTGGTACTGCTCCGTATTCATACCTGTGGAGCACAGGTGAAACGACACAGAGCATCACTGTAGCACCTGGTTCCACTACGAATTACAGTGTGACTGTTACCGACGCATTTACGTCAAGCACCGGCGACGACTGTACCGCTGCTGATGATGCCACAGTGACTGTCAATCCTGCACTGAGTGTTGCCGTAGATGATAAGAGCATCTGCCTGGGCGAGAGCATCGAACTCACTGCCGTTCCTTCAGGTGGTACTGCTCCGTATTCATACCTGTGGAGCACAGGTGAAACGACACAGAGCATCACTGTAGCACCTGGTTCCACTACGAATTACAGTGTGACTGTTACCGACGCATTTACGTCAAGCACCGGCGACGACTGTACCGCTGCTGATGATGCCACAGTGACTGTCAATCCTGCACTGAGTGTTTCCGTAGATGATAAGAGCATCTGCCTGGGCGAGAGCATCGAACTCACTGCCGTTCCTTCAGGTGGTACTGCTCCGTATTCATACCTGTGGAGCACAGGTGAAACGACACAGAGCATCACTGTAGCACCTGGTTCCACTACGAATTACAGTGTGACTGTTACCGACGCATTTACATCAAGCACCGGCGACGACTGTACCGCTGCTGATGATGCCACAGTGACTGTCAATCCTGCACTGAGTGTCGCCGTAGATGATAAGAGCATCTGCCTGGGTGAGAGCATCGAACTCACTGCCGTTCCTTCAGGTGGTACTGCTCCGTATTCATACCTGTGGAGCACAGGTGAAACGACACAGAGCATCACTGTAGCACCTGGTTCCACTACGAATTACAGTGTGACTGTTACCGACGCATTTACGTCAAGCACCGGCGACGACTGTACCGCTGCTGATGATGCCACAGTGACTGTCAATCCTGCACTGAGTGTCGCCGTAGATGATAAGAGCATCTGCCTGGGCGAGAGCATCGAACTCACTGCCGTTCCTTCAGGTGGTACTGCTCCGTATTCATACCTGTGGAGCACAGGTGAAACGACACAGAGCATCACTGTAGCACCTGGTTCCACTACGAATTACAGTGTGACTGTTACCGACGCATTTACGTCAAGCACCGGCGACGACTGTACCGCTGCTGATGATGCCACAGTGACTGTCAATCCTGCACTGAGTGTCGCCGTAGATGATAAGAGCATCTGCCTGGGTGAGAGCATCGAACTCACTGCCGTTCCTTCAGGTGGTACTGCTCCGTATTCATACCTGTGGAGCACAGGTGAAACGACACAGAGCATCACCGTAGCACCTGGTTCCACTACGAATTACAGTGTGACTGTTACCGACGCATTTACATCAAGCACCGGCGACGACTGTACCGCTGCTGATGATGCCACAGTGACTGTCAATCCTGCGCTGAGTGTTTCCGTAGATGATAAGAGCATCTGCCTGGGCGAGAGCATCGAACTCACTGCCGTTCCTTCAGGTGGTACTGCTCCGTATTCATACCTGTGGAGCACAGGTGAAACAACACAGAGCATCACCGTAGCACCTGGTTCCACTACGAATTACAGTGTGACTGTTACCGACGCATTTACATCAAGCACCGGCGACGACTGTACCGCTGCTGATGATGCCACAGTGACTGTCAATCCTGCACTGAGTGTTTCCGTAGATGATAAGAGCATCTGCCTGGGCGAGAGCATCGAACTCACTGCCGTTCCTTCAGGTGGTACTGCTCCGTATTCATACCTGTGGAGCACAGGTGAAACAACACAGAGCATCACTGTAGCACCTGGTTCCACTACGAATTACAGTGTGACTGTTACCGACGCATTTACGTCAAGCACCGGCGACGACTGTACCGCTGCTGATGATGCCACAGTGACTGTCAATCCTGCACTGAGTGTTGCCGTAGATGATAAGAGCATCTGCCTGGGCGAGAGCATCGAACTCACTGCCGTTCCTTCAGGTGGTACTGCTCCGTATTCATACCTGTGGAGCACAGGTGAAACGACACAGAGCATCACTGTAGCACCTGGTTCCACTACGAATTACAGTGTGACTGTTACCGACGCATTTACGTCAAGCACCGGCGACGACTGTACCGCTGCTGATGATGCCACAGTGACTGTCAATCCTGCACTGAGTGTTTCCGTAGATGATAAGAGCATCTGCCTGGGCGAGAGCATCGAACTCACTGCCGTTCCTTCAGGTGGTACTGCTCCGTATTCATACCTGTGGAGCACAGGTGAAACGACACAGAGCATCACTGTAGCACCTGGTTCCACTACGAATTACAGTGTGACTGTTACCGACGCATTTACATCAAGCACCGGCGACGACTGTACCGCTGCTGATGATGCCACAGTGACTGTCAATCCTGCACTGAGTGTTACTGTCGAAGACAAAACGATCTGTGAAGGCGAAAGCGTGGAGCTCGCAGCTACCCCTGCTGGAGGTAATAGCAACTACAGCTACCTGTGGAGTACTGGTGAAACCACTCAGAGCATCACCGTAAGCCCTACATCTACCACAGCATACAGTGTGACGATCACCGATGACTTCGTTTCCAGCAATGGCACGACGTGTACATCTCCTGCTGGTGGCGCTACAGTGACCGTCAATCCTCTGCCCACTCTCGTAGTCCAAGGCCTCGAAGTGTGCAGCGACATGGCCGGTGAGCTCAAAGGCACGTTCCCTAATCTTGCATTGGGTGTAACATCGACAACAGCGACCGATCTCTCCTACTTCAGTAATTTGACAGGTCCAATTTCGGATCCTATAAACTATGTAGGTGCAAATGGTGAGGTCATAACTGTCCTGGCCAAATCAGATGCCGAGTGTGAGACGAGCGGCAGCTTCGTCCTTACAGTCCATCCATTGCCAGAAGCTAACAGCTTCACAGCAACGGCAATTTGTGAAGACGACCTGTCTGCAATCAACACTATCGACCTGACAGTATATGAATCTCAGGTTACTGGCAATGCCGGAGGTGTGTCTGTCGATTGGTATGACGCTCAGAATAACTTCATCCCGAATCCTGAAGGAGCAACGATCAATCCACCGATGGGAGCAACCCCAGAGGAAAATGTGTTCACGGCAGTGGTCATCAGCCAATTCGGGGATCTGGAGTGTACTAATTCGGCGCAGGTCAAAGTGTTTATCAACCCTACGCCTCCATGTGACATCATCCCTGTCGGTGGAACAGGAGATGTGTGTCCCGGTGAGACGGCGGACTTCACAGCACCTGACGGAGATTATACTTATTACTGGACAATCTCTGGTTCAGCCACATTCCTCAACGGGCAAACCACGGCAACAACACAGGACGTGACAGTGGAAACAGACATAGCTTGCGGTGGGCAATACACGTTGACCTTGACTGTGATAGGAGCAACTTGCGAGAGCACATGCAGTGAAACGTTCGATATCCTCGATGATGATATACCTCCAACGATACCAGAAGTACCAGATGTGACGGTGTCCTGTGAGGATATTCCTGATGTTCCCAATCTGATACCAGATGACAATTGTGGTATCGCTTCGTTCGATTTCTCGGAAACCACTGAGACTATCAACGATGAAACTACGGAACATATAGCGATAGCTAACCATAGTTTCGAATATCCATTGCTGGACAATGACAAGTGGATCAACGGTGCGCCAGATTGGACCATCGGCCACTATGATGGTAATAGCACAACCTGGAATACAGATCCTTCTGGATTCTACGTGGGGGCCTACAATCCTTCCTCAGCCTACGGCTACGGTGGTGCCGCTAAAGATGGACGTAACATCATGTGGGCCGCAACATCCACAGGCTCACAAGTAGGACTGTCGCAGGTACTCTCAACGACGCTTCTGGCGGATGCCAATTACGAACTAAGTGTCTATGTTGGCAACCCTTCATCTTACAATGATGGTCTGAACCCCGGGTACCGCATCGATCTTGTTGTGGACAATGTGATCGTAGCGACCACCTCAGGAACGCCACCGGATGATGTCTGGACGTTGGTGACGCTGAACTACAACTCAGCTGATAACCCTGAGTTGGTAGGAAAGCCCATTGAGATCCGTCTCATGGTCCAGGACTTCAACTACAATGACTATGAAGTGGACTTCGACGAGGTGAAGCTTGCTGTCACAACGGGTGAGAACACTACGGTCATCACTCGTACGTGGACCGCGACAGACTACTGCGAGAACATTGCGACTGAGACGCAGGTGATAACAGTCGAAGAAGACGACACTCCTCCGACGATCATATGTCCTCCGGATGTAACGCTAGTTTGCGGTGATACCGACACTTCTCCTGAGAACACTGGTGAGGCCACGGGTTATGACCTGTGTGGTGAGGTAGAGATTGACTATATGGATATCGAAATACCGCCGTCCACAGGCCCAGGATTTAGCTGTCAGTGTGACGGTGGTATGACAAGCCTGACGGTACTCTACAATGGCTCGACAGCACAGCAAATCCAGGTTTACTATGATGGTACCACCGGCTTGCTGTTTGATGAGGTTGTTCAGCCAAATACCGAGTTCACCGTGTTCTCAAGTACAGTGAACCAGGACAAGCTTAAGGCCAATACCAATTTCGTACTTCAGGATGGGTCTTCTTTCGAGATCCACACCTCTTGTTCCAAGTACATTCTCGGCCGAGTGGCGGGCCCTGGCGGCGAGTTGACGGTCATGGGTTGGACGGACCTCAACGGCAACAATGGCGCAGGCGCAACTTGCGACATGACCGTTCCTCCAGTTGAGAACTGCTCTTGTGATGGCGGTATGATTGAGTTGAGTCTCAGATATATCGGTGATGAAGCGACGACTATTGAAGCGTTCTATGATAACGGCATTAGTCTCGGGACCTTCGCTGTCACACCGGGATCCATATTCTCGGTGATTTCCTGGACGGTCGATGAGAACAAACTCAAGACTGAAACAGAGTTTGTGATCGATGGACAGGGAACGGTGACCTATCATACATCATGCTCTGACGATATCATAGGTCAAATCCAAGGAAATCTAGAGGTCATCGGATGGCTCGATGGAGATGGACAGTTCTGCGGATATACTGAAGCCGGCGACCATGACCCAGAGTCCAATGTTATTATCCGTAAGTGGATTGCCACGGACGAGAGTGGCAACATGGCGATGTGCGAACAGATTATCACGATCGAGGAAGACAATACGCCTCCCGTGATTAGCTGTCCTCCAGATATTACGCTGGAGTGCGGCGAGGATCCGAACGATCTGACACTCACGCTCGAGGCTACAGCAACTGATGATTGTGGGTTGATCGGTGATCCTACATACACCGATGAATTTGGTCCTCCACCATCTGATGGTATAGGCAACTGTACTTGCCAGGATGGTATGACGAGTCTCACTATCCAGTATACTGGCAATACCTCGCAGGTGCTAAAGGTCTACTATGATGGTACAACGGGCGAACTGTTCAACGCGCAGGTTGACCCTGGTGAGTTCATCACCGTGTTCTCGTCCACTGTTAACGAGGTGAAACTGAAGGCCAATACCAACTTCGTGCTGGAGAATGGTGACTCATTTGAGATCCATACTTCATGCTCCAAGTACATCTTGGGTAGAGTAGCTGGTCCTGGCGGCGAAGTAACAGTTCGAGGCTGGACAGATGGCTCAGGAAGCTTCTGTGACGAATCCGTGCCACCAGTTGAGAGCTGTGCTTGTGACGGAGGCATGATCGAACTTAGCCTTAAATACCGTGGAACGAGCGCCACTACTATTCAGGCGTACTATGACGCCGGTGTGCCACTTGGAGATCCCATCAGCGTAAACCCTGGGGATGTCTTCTCAGTGATTTCATGGGACGCCGATCAGAACAAGCTCAAGGCTGATACTGACTTTGAGTTGAACGGTCAGACAGTGACCTTCCACACGTCTTGCTCACAAGACATCACTGGACAGGTACAGGGTGACCTGGAGGTAGTGGGCTGGCTTGATGGCGATGGACAGTTCTGTGGATACACCGAGGCTGGTAATCCAAGCGGTGGCTCCAGCAATATCATCGTCCGCACCTGGAGAGCAGAGGATATCTATGGCAACGTGAGTACGTGTCAGCAGATCATCACCCTTCCTGAGGACAATGAAGCTCCTATCCTCACATGTCCTCCAGATATCACGTTGGAATGCGGTGAGGATCCGAACGATCTGACACTCACCCTCGAGGCGACTGCGACAGATGATTGTGAACTTGATGGAGTACCTACATATACTGATTCCTTTGGTCCTCCACCATCTGATGGTATAGGAAACTGTACTTGCCAGGATGGTATGACGAGTCTCACCATCGAGTATACTGGCAATACCTCGCAGGTACTCAAAGTCTACTATGATGGTACAACGGGCGAACTGTTCAATGCGCAGGTTGACCCTGGTGAGTTTATCACCGTGTTCTCTTCCACTGTTAACGAGGTGAAACTCAAGGCCAATACCAACTTCGTGCTGGAGAACGGTGACTCATTTGAGATCCATACTTCATGCTCCAAGTACATCTTGGGTAGAGTAGCTGGTCCTGGCGGCGAAGTAACAGTTCGAGGCTGGACAGATGGCTCAGGAAGCTTCTGTGACGAATCCGTACCACCAGTTGAGAGCTGTGCTTGTGACGGAGGCATGATCGAACTTAGCCTTAAATACCGTGGAACGAGCGCCACTACTATTCAGGCGTACTATGACGCCGGTGTGCCACTTGGAGATCCCATCAGCGTAAACCCTGGGGATGTCTTCTCAGTGATTTCATGGGACGCCGATCAGAACAAGCTCAAGGCTGATACTGACTTTGAGTTGAACGGTCAGACAGTGACCTTCCACACGTCTTGCTCACAAGACATCACTGGACAGGTACAGGGTGACCTGGAGGTAGTGGGCTGGCTTGATGGCGATGGACAGTTCTGTGGATACACCGAGGCTGGTAATCCAAGCGGAGGCTCCAGCAATATCATCATCCGTACGTGGACCGTCAGTGATGTCAGTGGCAATACAAGCAGTTGTAAGCAGATCATTACTCTACCTGAGGATGACACTCCACCTGTGATCTCATGCCCTGCCGATGTGACCATTGCCTGTGGCGATGACGACACACCAGCAAATACCGGTATGGCAACAGCAACCGATGACTGCAGCGATCCCGTGATCACTTTCAACGATGAAGTACCGACAGGCGATCCTTTAGGGTGTAGCTGTGATGGAGGTATGACGAGCTTGACTGTCAAGTACAATGGACCTGCAGGCAAGACCGTGAAAGTGTACTGGGATTCAGGTCGAGATCCTAATGAGCTGCTGGCTACATTCACCAATGCTCAGCCTGACCAGGAGTTGACAGTTTATTCCAATTTTATTGGGGAACCTAAGCTCAAGGCAGATACAAGGTTCTATGTGGACAGTGATGGATCTTCCGAAGATGGCGCTGAAGTCAAGATCCATACATCATGCTCGAAGTATATCCTCGGCAGAACTGTCGGTGACTTCACCGTCCTCAGTTGGACCGATGAAGGCGGCAATACGTGCGATGAGACCGTTCCTCCGATCGAGAGCTGCAACTGTAGCGATATGATTGAACTGACGCTCGACTATGTTGGTCCTGACGGAGGTTACGTCACAGCATACTTCGATGGCGTAGGAACTGAAGTACTTGGAACCTTCGGTCCTTTGGCGACTGGTACCAGGTTCTCAGTCATCTCATGGGATGTTGGCCAAAATAAACTCAAGAACGACACGGATTTCGTTGTGAATGGCTCAGCTACTTCAATACACACATCTTGCTCCGATGAAATTGTTGGAGTGACTTTCGACAATGTATTGACAGTCGTTGGATGGCTAGGTGAAGATGGGCAAGTCTGCGGTGTTAGCCCGGCTCGTGAAGAAGTGTTCGAAGATGCGGAATGCAGAACGATCACACGTACGTGGATTGCTACAGATGCAAGTGGCAATACAAGCACCTGCATTCAGACCATCAGCTTCTCTGATTCCGATCCGACAGCACGTGAGGAGAGTTCAGACCCAGATCTGAACAATCTGGCACGCATCATGGAGAGCGAATCCACTAACGTGGTGGCTTATCCGAATCCTTTCCAGAGTTTGATCAATCTCGATTTCGTAGTCCCTGAGACAACGAATGTGACACTGGAGATCTACAACATGAGTGGAAAGAAGGTGGAGGTACTCTTTGATGGAGAGGCACAAAGTGATGTTGTCTACGGCACTGTGTTCGATGCGACAAAAGTCCCACAAGGCACTTATCTCTACAAACTTGTGACTGGCGACGAGGTCAAAACCGGTTACCTGGTACCGGTGAAATAAAAATTGCTCTTACTCAATTAATTAGGAAGGGGCTGCCTGTGATGGCAGCCCCTTTTCTTTGGGCCTTTTTCGGTACACGCCGAAGAACCCCTGGATTTTTGAATCGTTGGTTTGCCGGAAGCGCTAGCATTAAGAGGATCTCATATCATAGCGTCATATTGTAATGAAAGCCCCTAGTCCTGCAGATGCCCCCCCCTTACTAGGGAGTTCACATTTTCACATCTATCAGTTCCCTCCTGATTTAGGAAAGGTGGGTGGTTAATGGTCTCTAATTTCCGGCCAGCCTCGTCTGTGCCTTAGCCTTTAGGCCTCTTTTCAATACTGATCGAAGAGTGGCTGAATTCCTTTCGGATCGTTCGCTTGAGTAAGTGCTAACATCAATAGTATCCGGGCTTTATTGGCCGGCAGGTCATTGGCGATTATGAGGGGACTATCATTTCCAGGCCTCCGGGTGATTGTGCCACCGTGGACACTCGAGGCAATCACCACAGGTTTGCCGTCGGAAGGGAGGCTGAAGAGTGCATCCATGCCGTGACTCATGCGCCCACCCGCAAATGAGCTAACAATCAGACCTTGGTTGTCGCGACCCAGGTAGTAATCCAGGATCGACGCATCAAATCCTGCGAAGTCCTGCACAATGTCCACATCGGGTAGCGCCTCCAAATCATACACATCAAAGACACTGCTGACCGTATGGGCTTTCAGCGAACTGCGGAAGAAGGTCACCTCTCCGGCGTTGATGGCGCCAAGGTAGCCTTTGTCTGTGGCGACAAACGCATCTACTCGTGTATTGTGACTCTTGCGAAGATCGCGGGCGGCACTGATGTTGTCATTCATGACCACGAGCACGCCTTGCCCTTTGGATTCGGGGGTAGAGGCTACACGCACGGCGCTGAGCAGGTTACCGGGTCCATCGGCCGAGATCATATTCGACGATCGCATCGACCCAACCAGTACGATGGGTATGTCGTGGCGGTGTGTGCAGTTGAGGAAGAAGGCCGTTTCTTCCATGGTGTCTGTGCCGTGGGTGATGACAATGCCCTGTAGGTCCGGCTGTGCGGTAATCCGCTCATTGATGAGCTTGACGAGCTGCAGCCATAGTGTCGGTGTCATCTTCGAAGAACCGACGCGAACAAACTCTTCGACGGAGATGTTGGCCAGCTCGGCAATCTCCGGCACAGCCTGTACGAGCTGGGGCCCCTCTACCAGCGGGGCGTCAGTCCTGCTGGCGATGGTGCCGCCAGTGGTGATGACCAATACATTCGGCTTGTCGGGGGTTTGGGCGAATAGGCTGATGGAGGCCATAAGCAGTAGGAGCATGATGAACAATCTCATAGGTGAGTCAATTTAATGGAGACTCGCGGAAAAAGATGAGTCTTTAATGGCCGGAAGCTGAAGAGGAAGAGCCGATACTGCTACAGGGTTGGGCAGCGCGGTCGTGTCTCTGAGTCCAGCGCGAGGTGGATCGTGTGGCAGGCAGCGCGTGGGGCCGCGGGCACTCAAATACTCTCCAACTCCTTTGCCAGTAGGAATAGGGCCCTGGGAATGTGGAAGCAGCCCTTCCACTTACCGCCTTTGAGGGGGAGGAGCACCTGGCCTTGTCTGTTGAGGTAGCCGTACCACTCGAGGCCGCCGCGGTGGTCGTGAAATCGATCCCAAGTGTAGGCCTGTAGGCGCTGAAACCAGCTGGCGCATCGGGGGTTTTTGGTCATTCGGTAGCCTTTGATCATGGCGATCATCGCTTCAAAGTGGACCCACCAGAGCTTCTGATCCCATTCGAGTTGTTGCGGCGGGCGTCCCTGGATATCAAGGAAGTAGAAGATGCCCTCGTGTTGCTCATCCCAGCCAAAGTCGAGGATCCGTAGGGCCATGTCCGTCAAGCGCTCGACCAGTGCCATGTCGCCACGGCGCTCGGCAATGTCCATCAGAAACCAGCAGGCCTCGAGGCCATGACCCGGATTGGTAAGTCGCCCATCGAAGGAGTCAGAGAGGCTCCCGTCAGGAGCTACATTTTCCATCAACACGCCTTTTTCTTCATTCCAAAAGGAGCCCAGAATCAACTCCTCGCACTCAGTGGTGATAGCCGTCAGCTCCTTCTCTGTTAGGACATGATCCAGCTCCAGCGCCAGATTGCTCATGATCATCGGCAGCGCAAAGTTCTTGAGAGGCCGCGTCTCGGCAATCGCCTTGTTGTACTTGCCTTTGGGGTTCTTTCGGCGCTTGAGGATGTTCGTGTAAATACGACGGGCTTCATCGAGATAGGTCTGATCGGCGGCAGCCTTGCCGTAGACGCCCAAAGCCATGGCAGCGAAGCAGTCAGAGAAGATGTTGTAAGGAGCGATCAGCGGTTGCCCTTCGCGGTTCAGCGAGAAGTAGTAATTCCCTTTATCATCCGAGCCATGTTTGAGCAGGAATTCAGCGCCAATGCGTGCAATCTTCAGCCACTCTTTCCTTTGGTCCAGCTGATTGTACAGCATCGAGTACGTCCACGTCTGCCGAGCCTGGAGCCAGACAAATTTGTCGGTATCGTAGACATTGCCGTCCGCATCGAGGCACGTAAAATACCCTCCGTGCTTTTTGTCGATAGAGTGCTTCCCCCAAAAGGGTAATACATCCTCGTAAAGCGACTTCCAATATTGCTCCGCGTATTCCTTCATAGCAGCCTTAGAGTTGGCGGTTCAAACATTCCAGATAGCGATTATACAGATTTCTCGCCTGTTCATAGCTGGAATTGGGGCTCATAAAGTGGGAGAATTCGAAAGTGATGGCATTTTCGATACCTACTCTATGCGCAGTTTTGAGCTTTAGCCACATTTTTTCCCACTTGATAGGCAGGAATTTGATGGGCATATCGCGGTCGAATGATTCACAGTTGGTCCAGCAGTGGAGGCCATACAAATCACTGAGCTCCTTGTTCACCCGCATAAAGCCCTCGAGTTCGTCAAAGCCCACATGGCCGTCCTGAAAGGCAACAATATCCACTACACCCTTTACGCTACTCAACACATGGTCCCATTCCTGCCGGTGCATCTCCAACGTGATCGGATCATCCTTCGACAGCCGACCCTCGCTGGCCATAACGGCTTTCTTGCCGTCGATGTAGGGTGATATGAGAATGGGTAGGTCCTTGATGGCTTTGCAGTGCTCGCCGAGTTTGACGTACTCCTCTACGACCCCCATTTCATTGCGATTGATCTCATGGGAGAAGTACCAACCCGCGAAGGCGCTGGAGTCACCATAGCGTTCATATACTTCGTCAATCACCCGCAGGTTGATGGTAGTTTCTGTTTCGTAGTCCTTGTTGGTCCAGTATCGGCCTGAGTCGTAGAGTCCAAAATAGAACTTCATGTCGTACTTCTCACTCAGACGTAGGAACATGGCTACAAGGTCTTCGTAAGGTTCGTGGCAACCATGTTCATTCATCAGGTAGGTGGACGGGTAGGTGAGCCAATGGCGATAGCCAGACCTGATGAGGATGACCGTGTCGATGCCAGCGGTCTTCATGCTCGCAAAATCCGTATCCCATTCCTTTTCTCCCCAGTTCTGATGGTTGATGTCGTGACTGATCTCGTCGAGGAAGGTGCCGGTGATAGGAGTTATCTTATCCATCTATTCCCGCTCCAGTTTGTCCCACCAATATTTCTTCAGGAGCCATGACGTCAGGAGGAGGATTGCCACCGACCATGCCAGTGGGATGTACTCCCGAATGACGAGGTACATGGGGATCACCACCATGCTCATCTGCCAAATGATGCCCACCAGGACATTGAAAGCGTCACGCCCAAATTGTTGGTTGCCCTGGAAGGTCGGATCTTCTTGCACGAGCTTGTCACGGATGGGTTTCCAGAATCCCCAGGGTCGGACCTTCCGGTAGAAGTTTTTGAGTACTTCCTCATCTTCCGGTGGCGTGAGAAGGGTGCCAAGGAGACATCCCGCCAACGCCAATAGGAGGATCAATGGGAAGATGTACAAGTCAAAGGTCTCGGGCATGAGCTTCGGTAGCGTCATGGAGCCAACGAGGCCTCCCAGCATACCCCAGAAATACCCATGGCCATTGAAGCGCCACCAGATCCACTTGAGCACATTGGCGGCAGTATAGCCGCCATACAGCGAGGCTACGATCCACTTGGTGAGGGAGTCGATAGAGTCAATGAAGAAGCCGACGAATACGCCCAGGAAGACGATCGCCACGGAAGAGAGGTAGCTGAGCCTTACATACTTCTTGTCGCTAGCGTCCGGGTTAATGTATCGCTTGTAAATGTCATTGACGAGGTAAGCGGGTGCGGCGTTGACGAAGGCAGCGAAAGTAGACATAAAGGCCGCCACCAAACCAGCCAGAATTAGCCCCGTCACGCCGACGGGCAGGAAGTTATTAATGACGTAAGGAAGAATCAGCTCGAAGTCGATATTGTCACCCATTTCTATCAGCTGCGGACGGAAGTAGACGACGCCCAAAACGGCCAGTCCGGCGATCATCAGGTACCTTGGGATGTACAAGACCAGAATGGTAAAGGCACTCATTTTGGCCGCTTCCTGTGGCGACTTTGTTGCAAGTATTCGTTGCATGTCGTAGCTCGGCACAGGGCCTGCCAGCGAGGCGAGGATGCCCTTGAAGATCATCAGCATGAGGACGATGCCGAAGAAGTTGAAGTCGTCATTGGCGATGTAGTTATTGACCGTCGGCAGGATCTCCGACCAGTCGAGGTCCAGGCGCCACTCGGGCCAAATACTGCGCCATCCATCAGGCAGGGCCCCTTCCAGATCCGAAGCGCTGACTTTGTCGAGGACCACGTAGCCAATGACAAAGCAAGACACGGTCATGATCAGAAATTGCAGCACCTCGGTACCCACGACACTGTACATTCCTCCTTTCACGACGTAAATGGTCGTTACGCCTATGATGATCAAGGCGTAGGCTTTTTCAGATGGGATCGTCAATCCAAGCAGGTTGAAGGACAAGTCATAGGGGAAGAAGGTCACAGCAAATTTCCCAATGCCCTCAAAGGCGTAGCCGATAAATCCGATGACGCTGATCAACGCGAACGTGACGACCACAATGTGGGAAAGTTCCTTTCCGCGGTTTTCACCGAAGCGGGTAGATAACCATTCTGCGCCAGTCATGGCACCGGATCTCCGCAACCAGATGGCGAGGAAGATCATGACGAATACCTGGTTCCACACGGGCCACAACCACGGGATCCACGCACTCTTCAACCCATAGACAAAGCAGATCGCGACGGTCCACATCACTCCGGAGATGTCAAACATGCCGGAGGCATTGGAAACACCAAGGACATACCAGGGGATCTTATTGCCACCAAGGAAATACGACTGAAGGTTTTTGGAGGCCCTCTTGGAGATGTAAAACCCGAAGGCTACCGAAATCAGCAGGTAGGCTAGAATGATGGAAATATCGAGTGCTGATAAGCTCATCAGAATAGGTTAAGGTTGTTGCAGAATGTTGCCACGGTGATCTACGGGAATTTCGAAGGGAGCCAGCAGCTCGTCGAGTAGCACGGCTACCTGCCTCCGCGTCAGCGCATTCTTGATGCTGTTCAAATTGAGTTGATACTCGCGATTGATCTCTTCGGTACGTTGATCAATGGCGTCAGTGGTCAACCCGGTCTGTTGCGCCACGATTTCCCGCAAAAGCTCGAAATGGATGGTCTCGGCTTGTGACGTGACCTGAAGGTCGTAGAACTCGGCGAGATCGGTTTGCAGTGAGGGCCAATGCGTAATAGAATCCGGATAAAACAGCGTCTTGTTTTCCCAACCGATGTTCACGCCTTCTCCCTTGAGAACGCCTGTGGCACCTACCCGCTGAATAGCGCCGAACGTCGGGTCAGAAATGTCAACGTCTGCGTAGGGGAGGATCATGGCCCCGCTGGCCAATAGTTGTCGCTGTACATGACGGACCGAGACTTCTCGAGGGTCCAGGTTTTGATGCACGGACAATGCCGCAACTGTACCAGCTGCTTGCCCTATCAACAGACAAACAGGCTGCAGACGCGTCGTGCCGTTGACGAGGTTGGTCACAGAGATAGACTTCTCGGCGACAATGAAGTTGGAAGTCGATTGAGGGATCAGCGACCCCAGCGGAATAGAGTAGGAGGGCACTGGGTAGAAATGCAAATCGGGGAGGTTCTTGTGGTCTGGATAGGCGGCATGATGATGGTCAACCGGGTAGTCACCAACAGCTATTCCTGTGCGGTACTTGGCGTCGTCCTGCTCAAAGGGTCGGGCCAGGTCATTGATATTGAATTGCACGATGCCATGGATCCTGCGGGATTCGCGATGGTAAGGGATCATGGGAAATCCATCTTCAGTCGGGAAGAGATTCTCTGCAATCCCAAAATGGCTATAGCCCAACTCAGTCTGGAGGTAGTAGATGTAGTTCTTGGTGAAGGCCTTGGCTCTTTCAAATGCCTCCAATCGATTCGCTCGGTCCAGATCAATGACGTTGGCGTAGTAGTCATTGCCATAGATGGGCCAATTGATCATGTACTTGTTGTTCGGCAGCTTGCCGTAGCGCATCATCTGGTCACACTCCCACAAGGTGCGGGGTATCGTGTCCTGGGCACATTTCCCTGCACAGGTACATTGGAAGGGAGTTGGGTCGTAATTGTCAGGGAGCTTAATGGTCTTGTCAGTCCCTTCGGGGAATTCTTCCAGCACCGCCACATAGGTCATGTCCTGGACGATATCGTTGGCCTTTTCGGGGGCGATGTCTTCGCCAGTAACGGTGCGACCGTCCATGCCTACGTCGTAAGGAATACCAGCCATTCGGGCCGCATCACCCAATTCAGTAGCATCTATCACGATTGTGGCGGCTGCCACGAATGGCCCATCGTCGCCGTCGAAGGTGGCCAACCACCCCGTTTCTATTGCCTTCAGTTCTTGAAGTAGCGACCCGTGTCGTACTTGCAACGTCTGTTCTTGCGAGGCCATATCTGAGAGTATTGCAGCACCCACTTCGGGTTCGAATAGTACGTTACTCACCCAGCCGGTTTTGACACTATCAGCCCCGCCATAATGCGCATACAGCCGTTGCCTAAATTCTTCCCAAAGCCCTGAAGGCAATTGATAGTTGCCGTCAATCGCACTCACGCCAGCAGCGGTGAGCATGCCGCCCAGCCATACCGTCTCTTCTACGATGAGCGTGGAAGCGCCCATTCTCGCAGACTGAATACCCGCCATGACTCCGCTGGCTCCACCACCTATGACCAATACATCAGTTTTGATTTCGGTTTTGGAGGTTGACTGCTGACAGGAGAACACAAGCCCGAAAAAGGTGATGAATAGCGCTCTATTCCAAGGTTTGAGAGTGACGTTCATTTGGCTCAGTTTGAAGGCTGTGGGTCAAAGCACCATAATTTCATCGATGAAAATCCAACTGGGTAATCCTGCGCCGTGGTGCCAGATCGGAGCAGTACTCAGGTTCTTGCCCACTACTTTGATGTATCGGCCTGTTACCTTGGGAAATTCCAGGTCAAAACTCTGGGTATCATTGATCTTGCTTTCTGGTGACAGTGGGCGTTGGTTGGCCGTCCTTCCAAGGGGTTGAAACGTCTCTCCGTCTTTGCTGTAATGAAATTCCACGGCCTCGGGGAAGAACACGATGTGGTTGACGACCTGCAGAAAGGTGGTCGAGATATTGCTGAACTCTGCCTGCTGCTCCAGGTCAATCACCGCGACCAGGTCATTGCCCTCAAAACCCAACCAGTTGGCGTAGAAGTTGGCACCGCCAAGAGCACCATCGGTGAGCGTCTGTGGGTCCTCATCCGCGTATTTCTTCGGATTCGTCTCCAGCACCACGGGTTTATTGGAGGCAATGTTTCTCTGCACAGATCGTGTGAGCGTATTCTGATAACCCGCGAGGTATTCTTCGACTGTGAATCTCATTTCATTCATGGCCGTGATATTGCCTGCGCCGCAAGTCAGTTCAAAGCGGTCCAATCTGGTCAATAAAGGAGCGGGGGTGAATTTGTTGCCGTTCTCATCGACGCGGGTCAAGGCAAAGTCTGTCGACAGGTTTTTACGGGCAGCTTCCAGTGAGGCGTAGTCTACACTGAGCCGCGCACGTCTGACTCTTTCCAAGACTTCGGGCCGGCCCGCCACAGCCCTTTCAGCCTCGTCAAACCACGTGTTGTATTGCGTCAGTAACTCGGCACTCAGAAAAGAGTCAAACCCCTGAGAAGGGTCACCATAGAGGAAGAGAAAGAAGTCGCTATCTGCTTCGATTTCGTCATGGATGCGCTCGATGTACTGCTTGATAAACGGCGCCGCTTCTTGATAATATCCATAGAGGAAATCCTGAGTGACTGCTTGCACATCGAGGTCAGGATCCCACAGAAGCTTGGCGGTCAGGTAGGATCTTAACTCGAATAGTTCGCTTGGGTTGTGGCTATGCTGCTCGAAGACCCACCGGGCGCTGTTGTCCCGAAATAGTTGGACATTGGGCTGAAGGGTGCGTAGGTTAGGGAATGGTGCGAGGAAGTTGGTGAATTGTGTCGTATAATCCCAAATGCGTACGTTGTCAGAGATCTTGCCCCACGCTACCAGGTCTTCGTAGAAGTCTTCGCATTTCTCGGCGATTGGCGCACTGCGGTCACATTCGATGGAGCAAAGCGTGATGAGCACGTTGTCGCGTGGCTTCACGGTCTTCGGTGCCTTCCGGGTGTATTGATATGCAAGGGTGGAGATCATCTTGTCGGGAAACTGGTCGGCAATGCGATTCACGAAAGTGATCATCGAACCCGCAGGGGATTCTTCTTTTGTGTCTATGGCTGCACAATTGTCACACTGGCAATACTGCTGATTGTCGTCCTGACTGACTGAGACCACCTCGGCTTCGGGATATCTTGCCAGGAGTGAAGCTACAGTGTCTCGGACGATGTCAAAGACTGTTTCATTGGTCAGGCACAGCTGAGTAGGGATGCGTCGGCCGTTTCTCAATGCGTAGTACTCTGGATGGTCTTTCAGGTGCTTCTCTGCTGGCATGAACCGATGAAAAGTATGCACTCGAGCTTCGGGGGCGTATTTAGGAAAGGCCTCGTAGGTTACGCCACGCTTGTTGGCAAAAACCGTGTCTTCGTAGAAGAGCCGCGAATGAACGGTTCGAACGGTGATGTCAGGTTTGTATCTAAAATCGAGGTCTCCTGGTACACTGATACTTGTCCCGGTGGGAATGGATTCATAGTCCGGCGCATAAAACCTGCAGCCAAGCTGATCTTCCAGGAAAGTGTAGACAGCGTAGAGTGTCGACTGAGGGTCTCCTCCAGCAATCGCCAAGTTGAGGCCGTCGGCAATATAGGCGATCTCGTCAGTCTCGAGATCCAGAGTTTCGCTTCCTACCTTGATGTAAGGTTGGCTGGAGGATTCACTTACTATTGGTAGACTGACTCCCGAGATTTGCTCAATATATTTCTGTAGTTCGGAGGCGGCTCTATGCTCCTCTACGGTAGCGTTCGGCGTCAGGAAAATCTCATGGTCGGACACGCCTCCTTTCGCAATTTCCAACCGTGGGGTCTCGCAACTGATCAAAAGGGCAATGACAGCGATGAGGGTTGGCTTCAGGGTGCTGACGATTCGGTTCATGGCTCAGTTGATGATGATTTCATCGATAAATAACCAGGGCGTGGTGCCTCTGCCATCATGCCATTCGGGGATGGCATCTAGTGGATAGATGTCCAATTCGAGGGTATTGGTCTCAACAGGTTCGGGAAAATCGATTACCACGAATTCCATGCTTGCAGGCGCTGGCGAGGGCGGCCCGTCAAATTCCTGGTGTACACGGGCCTTTCCCGGGACCCGCGCTTCGAATTCCACCGGGCTGAAGATCCAACTGCCATGGTTGTTGAGGGTGCTGACGGTGACGGACCGTATCTCCTGATTTTGCTCCCAATTGAGCTTGATCCGAAGGCCCTCTGTTTGGAATCCCATCCACGCATCCGATCCAAAGTTGGCCCCTCCCTTGATCAGATCCACCAATCCCTGGGGTCCGGAGCCACTGTATCGCTCGACAGGCTCTTCGCTGAGAGTGACCCGGGCATCGCTGAAATCCCTCAATTTTCGCACTTCCACCTTTCGAATGTCGCTTTCCTCAAAATCAGGATGAAAAGCTCGAGCCGATACATAGCTGGAATTGGTGAGCACCACTGGGCCTTCATATCGGGTATCTTCCCTGCTCACCTCCTCCTGATCGATAGCGAAATAGATCTCTACTCCCGGCTGATCCAATTCAAGCGACAAAGTCGCCGATTCCATGAAGAGCGTAGAGTCCATCTGGACTTGTGGAGCAGTCAGCTGAAATCGGATAGGAGACGCGCTGTCTGCGGGCTGTGGTGGTTGACAGGCCACCAGCATTAGCAATAGAACACCGGGGAGTATCCTCATACGCGGTTGAGCTTGATGGGGTAGGTCTGTCCTGAGTTCCACTGTGCAACGTAGAGGTTGTCATCATCATCTACACACACGTCATGGGGATGTATGAAGATCTTGAGTGTCTGGTACATGGACCGCAATTGCCCATCGTCATACTTAGGCTCACATCCTCCGGGAGCGGAGACCAGCTGATTGTTTTCATCCAGGATCGATACGAAGCCAGACCCTTCCGCTTTGTCTGCGGACCAGATCGTTGCGAGATAGACGTTTTTCTTATTCACGACCGGTCGACAAATGAAAGCTCCGGGTAGGTCGATGGTACTGATGTGTTGGCCATCCATCGTGAAGCGCTTCAGTTTGTTCTGAGCCCTGGCCGTGATCAGTAGGATAGGCTCCGACTGACGGGTGTCGATACAGATACCATGGGCATTGTCAAAGTTTTCAGGCCCGTCACCCTTGCCACCAAAGGTATTGAGAAGTTCACCTTTGGCGTTGTAATGCATGATGTATTGCTGTCCATACCCATCTGCGACGTACACGTCTCCATTCTCGGCAATAGCTGTTTCTGTCGGGACGTATTGTTCGGGCTTTTCGTATTTGCCAGAGTCCGCAGGGTAGGGGAATACCTGCACTACCTTGCCGTCGATCGTGGTTTTGATCACTTCGTGCCGGCTGTTGTCAGAGATGTACAGGAAGTCCTCGCCACCTTCGACATTGAGGGTCAACCCATGTGCTCCTGGAAATTCAGTGCCCCACACCTCAATCAGTTTTCCGGATTTATCATAGATGATCACATTGTTCTTCGTGTGGTTCGTCAGCAACACAATACGCCCCTGGCTATCCTGGACCATTTCGTGGCAGTCTTTCACCGGGTAGAATTGTGAGTTGAGTGCACCCCAGTTCAGGTCTACTTTGTATTGGTGTGAATTATGGCCAATTACCTGGTCCTGGTACGCCTTCATTCTACTGAAGGCGTTGAGCCCCATGCCGAGGCCAGCGATCGAGAGCGCCGATTTTTCTAGGAATTGTCTTCGTATCATGTTTAGGTTTTCGTAGGTGGAGACAAACTATTTTTTGGAGCTTCCAGTCTTGAAGATCAAGCCATCAGAGCGGATGCTCCATCCGTCTAAAGATACCTCGTAATCACTAGGTGTCATGGAAATCCTTGCCTTTTCGAATAACTCGACGGGAAGCCTCAAAGCCTCCAGAGTCGTCTCATATTTTCCGTTGTCTTCAAAGTTGCTTTTTTGCCGATAGTACACCTGTCGCAGCAGCCATTTCGTCGAATCCTCACTGTCTGGACTGAAGCGTTGCTCCGTTCCGACGGGCGACTCTGAAAACTGGACGAAGCCCCATGTCTCTGGTTGGTGCATTGCCACTGCCCCTTGCGGTGACCATACCCAGTTTTGTTCCGGCAAGTGCTCTCCGGTTTCGGCATTGACCTGCTTAGTATATGGAGTAGTTGTTGTATTCAATCGCCATTGCACCCGGGAGAAGTTGACGCGCCAGATGTCCCCATCTTCCGGCAATTTCTTCGGTGCAGCTTCCTGCAATACCGTCCAGGGGAAAGCCAGCTCAATGGTCCACTTCGTATCCACATCGGTCGCGTCATTCAGTGTCCCCTGCAGCCCGACGCCTTGCTTGAGATCTCGAATATCCCACGCATCAATGGCGCGACCTCCGTCGCGATACGGCTTTGTGAGCAATAGATCCCAGGTGGTGCCGAGGGCATTGATTTCAAGTTCGTAGTAGTTGTGCGTGTCGCCATTGGGATCGATGAACACTTCAAAGTCGTTCTCATGAAAGATGACCATATCGCGTTGGTCGTAAGTAGCCCATAGATGCTCCTCTTCCAACTCAGCAGCGATGTAGAAATAGTTGTCATCCCAAAGCATCTTCACGCGAGTTTGGAAGTAGGGCTGGTCGCCATAGTCTCCCATGATGTCCTGAAATGGTTCGGTCCATGAGGCTCGCTGCCAATCATTGTCATCGAGCTGGCCGTCGATAGTCAAAGTGGTGGTTGTCCGCTGGCAAACGTAGCTGGCAGGTCCGTAGGCATACAGATCATGCTGCTGTCCCTGGGACGGCATGCTCAGGCCAAGCATCAGAGCAAGGAGAGGCATTGTCTGGAATGAGTAGTGCGAGGTAGTTCTCATCGGGTCCTTAAAAAAATGCAGATTTCGTAATTGTCTTTTTGAACGAGCGCACAAACGGAATCAATGCTGGTATCTCAGTAAGATTTGAGTTTTTACTCAACAAATCATATGACTTCAACTCCTTTTTTGCTAATCGCCCTCAAACCTGACTGCGACGGATCAGCGTCTGTTATGACGATGTCCACAGTATTCAAGGGACAGACCTTAAAAGGCTCCATGGTACCGATGCCACTGGCCAGACAAAGTGCTGCGATTCTGGAAGAAGACTGGATCATGGCCTTCTTGATATTGGCGATCTCCTTATCTGCCTCTGATAGACCTACATCCTCATGGATGCTGGGGATCTCCATCAAACAGATATCGGCGTGTATGTCAGAGAGTGAATGAATGACGTCCATACCTGTAGTCACTCGGTGCTTACTCGATAGACGACCACCCAGGAGGATGGTCTCCATGTGTGGGAATTCGAAGAGTCGCGACGCTACCTGTAGCGAGTTCGTGAAGATCGTCGAAGAAAGGTCCCTGGCGAGGTAGTCAATTATGGCCAGGTTGATTTGGGCGCCGTCCAGGATGACGACGGAATCAGAAGTTATCAAATCGCCAGCTTTGGCAGCTATTCGCGCCAGTTCCGGAGAACCATTGGATGGCAGGTCCAGTGGGAGTGGGTTGCTGGACTCGTTGGCCATGGCTCCTCCATGCACTTTTCGCACATGACCTGACTTGGCTAGTTCGTGGAGGTCGCGCCTGACAGTATCCTCGGACACCCTCAGTAGCTTACTCAACTCCGTCGAGTACACACGTTGATGCGCCTTGATCTCGGTTAGGATAATATGATGTCGCTCCTCCTTTAACATGGCAACAAAAGGCCTGGGTCAAACAAGTTTTGCTGAAATATCAGCAAAAAGAATTACGAATCGTTCAATTAATACCAATAACCTGCAAAAACCTGCAGAAACAAGTATTCTTTTATAAAAATAGGAATTTGACCCATTTATAATGCCCCATAATTTGAAATACTTTAGGTTTTTCAGATATGACAACGTTTGCGAGGAAAAATTCGACAAGTATCTGATTGTACAATTTTCCTTTAATAGTTCAATCAATTATTGAAATTAAACAAGTAGATGCACCTATTTGCGGATATTTGCATGATTTAATTTGAACTTCGGAAGTTTTTGCTGAGATTAGCTCGATATGTTTTTTTATGACGCCTAATTGACCAATTATGAAGAGACTTTTATTAATGGTAATGATGTCACTTGCGTTCACTTCTCTGCTGTGGGCACAAAGGACAGTGACTGGTAAGATCACCAGTTCGGAGGATGGTTCTCCAGTTCCGGGAGCCAATATCCTTGAAAAAGGGACTAGCAATGGAGCCATCACAGATATCGATGGTAACTATCGAATCACAGTGGGCGATGGAGCCACACTCGTTTTCAGCTTCATTGGATTCTCAACACAGGAAGTAGCGGTTGGCAACCAGTCCTCAGTCGACGTGGCGTTGGATGTGGATGTCCAGGCGCTCAACGAGGTGGTGGTAACGGCCTTCGGTATTGAGAAAGAGAAGAAAGCGCTGGGATATGCTGTGACGCAGGTGGATGGCGAAGACTTTACTGAGTCACGCACGCTCAACCTTGGTACAGCACTGACGGGTAAAATAGCCGGGGTGAACGTGAGCTCACCGACTACTGGTGCTGCAGGGTCTTCACGAGTGATCATCCGAGGAGGTTCTTCACTATCGGGCAATGATCAGCCATTGTATATTGTAAATGGGGTACCCATTGACAATACAACTTTGGGCTCCGCCGGATTGTGGGGAGGAAACGATAATGGCGATGGCTTGACATCCCTGAATCCAGATGACATTGAAAGTATGTCAGTGCTGAAAGGAAACACTGCTGCAGCCTTGTATGGTGCAAGAGCTGCGAACGGTGTGATCCTTATCACTACCAAGGGAGGTAGAGCACAACAAGGCATCACGGTGTCATTCAATAGCAACTTCACTGTTGATCAGGCGTATGACCTGACGGACTATCAGGACCAATATGGCCACGGAGCCGATGGTCAGGCCCCAACTAACCAGGACGCAGCCAGAGATTTCGGTCAGTCCTCATGGGGTGGTCGTCTCAATGGCTCAAGTGTCATTCAGTTTGACGGTGTGTCAAGACCTTATTCTGATGTGGGAGAAGGCATCAACGATTTCTACAGAAATGGTACTACATGGACAAATACACTGGCACTCTCCGGTGGTAATGATGTAGTGACCTATCGTTTCTCAGCTTCAGATCTGGCGAACAACGATATCATGCCTAACTCAGGTTTTGATCGTCAGGTATATTCTGCCGACCTCAATATGAATTCTGGCAAGTTGTCTTCAAGAGTCAACGTGCAGTATTCGAACGAGAACGCTCTCAACAGACCTCGTCTGTCTGATACTCCAGGAAATGCGAACTCATCTGCTTTCCTTCTTCCTCAGACGATCAGCTATGAGACACTCAAAGGCACTACGGACAAGTTGGGTGCCATGGAGGATGGTTTCGAATTGCAGCACCAAGGCAACGTATTCGCACAAAACCCTTACTGGGCTGCTTACCAGTTCTACAGAAGGGACATCAAGGATCGAGTATTGGGATCTGCTTTGCTTCGATATGATATCCTTGATTGGTTGTACGTTCAGGGTCGAATTGGAACTGATTTGGTTTCCTGGAATGCCGAAAGAACAGAGGCTTATGGTACAGCTTACAAGCCTAGAGGTGACTTCAATACCACTTCAAGAAAGATCCGCGAGAACAATGTAGATATCCTGGTCGGTGCTACTCAGAACTTCGGACCTGTTTCGGCTGATATCCTCGTTGGAGGTAACAGGATGAGAAGAAGCGACGAGTCCATCAGAATCGGTGGTAACGACCTCGATATTCCTTTCTTCCACTCGGTCAATAACGTCAATGGCGCTAACAGAACGTATAGCTACGGATTCTCCGAGTGGGGTATCAACTCCGTATTCGGATCTGTGAGTTTGGCTTATGAGAACTTCCTGTTCCTCAATATCACGGGACGTCAGGATGCGTTCTCTACATTGTCACGAGACGATAACAAGGTGTTCTATCCTTCCGTTGGTTTGAGCTTTGTGCTGTCTGATGCGTTGGCGCTTCCTTCTGTATTTACTTTCGCCAAGATTCGAACTTCTTGGGCGCAAGCAGGTGGTGGAGCTCCTAACCCGTACGCGCTTAATCTTACTTACAGCCTTGGTGGTGCTTCACACAATGGCGCTAGCCTTGGTAGCATCTCAAACGGATCCATTCCGAACCAGGGCCTCACGCCTTATCTGTCGACTGAGATCGAATTCGGGTTTGACGTTCGATTGTTTGATAACCGCGTGGGACTCGACATGGCCGTCTACCAGCGTACTACTGAGGATGACATCCTGAATACTTCGATTTCAGGCACGTCAGGTTTTGGTAGCACAACAATCAACGTTGGAGAGCTGCAAAACCGAGGTATCGAACTCCTCTTGAATGTTACCCCTGTTCAGACAACCAACTTCACGTGGGATTTGTCTTTCAACATGGCTAACAACATCTCTGAGGTGAAGAGCCTGGGTACCAATGCTGCTGGCGATCCGATCGACTTCCTCAACCTGGATGAAGCACGAACACGTCAGGAGCGAATTCGTCACTATGTAGGTGAGCAGCTTGGATCGATTGCAGGGTACAAGCACAGAACCATCAATGGTCAGCTGGTATATGATGCCAATGGATTCCCAGTAAGAAGCGAAGGTTTCGAGATTCTTGGTAATGGTCGTCATCCGTTCTCTGGCGGTATCCGCAACACGTTCAACTACAAAGGTGTAGAGCTGGATGTATTGATCGATATCCGCGCTGGAGGACAGTTGTACTCCGGAACGAATGTGATCCTTTACAGTGTGGGTCTGCATCAGGAGACTTTGGTAGGTCGTGAGACTGGCCTTTCAGTTTCTGGAGTAGATGTTGACGGTAACCCTCTGACTGTAGAGATCCCTGCTGATCAGGTAGACAACTACTATGGTGCCTACAACGACATCACCGACTACTTTGTATATGATGCTGGATTTGGTCAGCTGCGACAGTTGACGTTGGGATACAACCTCCCTCAGTCAGTGATTGGCAACACACCATTTAAGAGTGTAAAACTCTCGTTTGTTGGTCGTAACCTGCTGTTGCTGTGGTCTGACGTTGATAACATCCACCCTGAGTCTGCTTATTCCAATGGATCGCGGACTACTGGTCTGGAGTACTTCGCCATGCCAGCTACGAGATCATTTGGTTTCAACCTTGGAATTACGCTTTAAGAAAAACTGCTAATTGAAATCGAAAATGAAAAAGAATATATTCTATAGCGCACTGGCAGCATTCATGCTCTTCGCCACGTCTTGCGACAATGAGGCGCTTCTGATTTGAATATCAACCAAAATGCCTCAGAAGAGATCGACATGGCGTTCCTGCTTGCTCAGGGCCAGTTGCAGACTTCTGGAGGACGATATGAGTCTTGGAGGGGTAACTTCATCTACAGCTCCACCATGATTCAGCACATTGCTCACCTGGGTACTTACTGGTCAGGTGATAAATACCTTCGAAATTCTGGGTATAGCTCCGCACTTTGGGATAGCAACTATCCCGGCGCGTTGAAGACGCTGACTCACGTAGTGGATCAGACGGCAGAGATGGAAGGTATGGGCAACCTGCACGCGATGGCGCAGCTTATGCGAACTTTCGCGCTGCATCGACTTACCGATGTATATGGTGATGTGCCTTATACTCAGGCAGGACGTGGCCTCAATGATGAGGCCAATTGGTTCCCCGCTTACGATCCTCAGCAGGACATCTACAACATGCTCGTTACAGAAATACGGGCAGCTAGAGACGAGCTTAGTGCTTCCGGCTTAAATGTGGGTGTCCAGGATGTGATGTTCCAGGGCGACGTGGCTCGATGGCAGCGATGGGCCAACTCGCAATTGCTGAGAGTAGGCATGCGAATGGTGAACGTGGATCCTGGTACTGCTCAGTCAGTAGTGGAGGAAGCGGCCAACCACCCTGCAGGAGTCATCGAGAGCAATGACCAGAATGCTGGTATCTACCATGTCGCTGGTGTTGGGATCAACCGAAACAGCAACTCGGAGGTATGGTTCCCTGGTAACGGAGGAGAAAATGGCAATGCCCGTCTTAGCAACACTTTTGTTACCTGGATGCAGGCCAATAATGACCCTCGTCTGCTGTTGATTGGTGGAGGTCTTGGCGATCCTTTGGATCCTACCACGTGGAATACTGACTATGCTTCTCAGCGAGGGATGCCCAATGGTTTTGATAGCCAGACGATCATCCAGCGTGCCATTGATGATGGTGTGATCGCATCTGAGGACGATTTCACTACGGACCTTTACACGTTTGTGAACCCACTTATCTGGAACCTGGAAGATCCAATGTTCTTCCAGCAAGCCGGTGAAGTGCATTTGATCTTGGCTGAAGCTGCATTGATGGGCTGGAATGTACCTGGAACTGCTCTTGAGCATTTTGAAGCTGGCGTAACTGCAGCTATCCAAAACTGGGAGAACTATGATGCCTCTTTGGCAGTGGATCAGGCCGTTATCGATGCATATCTGGCAGGACTCAATTTTGCCGGAGCAGCCAACCAGGCAGAGTTGATCGGTGAGCAGTACTGGGCGGCTACGTTCTGGAACAACGAGTACGAGTCATGGGCTAACTGGAGAAGATCAGGTATCCCTGCGTTGACGCCTACGAACTATAACGGTAATGTTACAGGTGGTACCATTCCTCGTCGTCTTGAGTATTCTCAAGGAGAAGTAGGTGGTAACCCTGATAACTATGCTGCAGCTATCGCTCGTCAGGGTGAAGACCTCTTCACCACCCGCATTTGGTGGGATGCGAACTAATACGAATTTCTTTTATTAATCTTCATACTTCACAAAATCGGACGTGCCGAAAGGCCCGTCCGATTTGTGTTTTTAGGGCCATCTACAAACTTTAGGCCTTCCAGCTTTATTGCTTCGGATTGGATGTTTTAGGGTATTTTAGAAGACAAGAAAATCCCTGAACCTTGAAGACATCCAATCTCCTCCCGAGTATTTTTTTTGCTACCCTACTAGGTCTTACTTCCTGCCAGCCTCCAGAGACCCAACAAGCAGATCAGCGCCCCGTAGACCAGGTGTATCCCCTGCTGGATGCTGCCCACTCCCGCTGGATATACTTTGCTTCCGCCTGTCGTCCGTTCGGCATGGTCAACCTCAGCCCTGATACGGAAGTAGAGGGTGCATGGGGCAGCGGATATGTCTACGACACCGACACCATCAGAGGCTTCAGTCATGTCCATGGCTGGCAAATGGCAGGTGTCTCTGTATTGCCTGTAGATCCCAACAGATATCAGGGTGATGGCGACTTTGATTCCCCTTTCGATCATGCAAATGAAGAGGTGCAGGTTGGCTATCATTCAGTCAAACTGGATCGCTGGGACGTCAAGGCAGAGCTCACGAGCACGCGACGTGTGGGGCTACATCGGTACCAGTATCCGGCAGACGCCACTCCCGCAGTACTGTTCTCTCTGGAGGGCAACCTAGGACCCTCACGAATGATTAGTGGCGCCGTGGAGCAAGTGGATGAATTTACCCTGCAAGGGCAAACGACCAATGCTCCGACAAGACGAAGGCCGAAGAATTTCACGGTCTTCTTTCAGGCAACATTCGATCAACCCATCCGGCAATTGACGAGAGATGATGCGGGCAAGGTCGTCGTGACATTTGCCGATGATCTCGAGCAACTACAGATGAAGGTGGCGATCTCTTACACATCCACAGAGAATGCCGCACAAAACATGGAAGCCGAATTACCTCATTGGGATTTCGATAGAGTGGTAGCGGACTCAAAGGATGAGTGGAATACCCTGCTGAGCCGGATTCAGGTGGTGAATGGCGACAGCATCGCTACAAGGAGATTCTACACAGACCTTTGGCATTCCCTGCTGGGCAGACGTATGATCAGCGACGTCAATGGAGCTTACCCCGACAATACCGGAGAGGAATTTCGCGTGGGTCAGTTGCCCCTCGATGCGGAAGGTAAGCCACTTTTCAACCACTACAACTCAGACTCCTTCTGGGGTGCACAGTGGACCCTTACGACGCTATGGGGACTGCTCTATCCCGAGGTCTACGAGGATTTCGTCAACTCGCTGTTGGTGTACTATCAAGATGGTGGGTACATCCCCCGTGGGCCATCGGGTGGCAACTACACGCATGTTATGACAGGAGCATCGTCCACACCATTTATTGTCAGCGCCTACCAAAAGGGTATCAGGGGTTACGATGCAGAGACGGCCTATGAAGGGATGAAGAAAAACCATATGCCCGGAGGTACCATGGGCCGGGCAGGCTACGAACATACCACGACGATTGGCGGAGGCCTGGAGTATTACATTGATCAGGGCTATGTGCCCTATCCCAATCCGAATGGGCAGCGCTTTGGCTTTCACCAGGATGGCCCCAGCCTTACGATGGAGTATGCCTACCAGGATTGGACGCTGGCACAATTGGCCAAGGCGCTGGGCAATGAGGCAGACTACGACTACTTCATGGATCGATCGCAGCGTTACCGCAATACTTTCGACGCCAGCTCCAACTGGATGCGTCCTCGAGAGGCAGATGGCACGTGGAAAGAGCCTTACGATCCTTTTGAATACAACGCCGGCTTCAATGAGTCCAATGGAGCACAATCTACCTGGTTCGTACCGCAGGACCTGACAGGACTGGCTGAGATCATGGGGGGTGACGAAGCCGCTGTAGCAAAGCTTAACGAGCAGTTTGAAACGGCCGCGAACAACAACTTCACGGCGGGCACTTCCCATGACCGGGGAGAGGACCCAGATCGCGCCCGCATCCCTATCAACTACGGCAACCAACCTTCCATCCAGACGGCATTCATCTTCAATCATCTCGGCAGACCGGATTTGACGCAAAAGTGGATCAAGGCAGTGGTGGCACAGGCATTCAGTGGTATTTCACCATACACCGGCTACAATGGAGATGAAGACCAGGGCCTCATGGGCAGCCTGGCAGTGCTCATGAAGATGGGCTTGTTCCAGATGACAGGGGGTACAGAGGAAGACCCAATCTATGAATTGACGACACCGCTCTTTGGTCAGGTCCATCTGACGCTACCCAACGGCAATACCCTCTCCATTCGTAAGGAAGGGGCAGGCGACTACATCGAGAGCATCACCTTCAATGGCGACGAAATCGGGCTCATGAGCTTGCGCCATAGTGAGCTGATGCGTGGAGGAGAACTGACCTTCCAGGCCCGATAGCAGCGAAATCGTTTGCGACGTAATCCGCCTGTCGTTCAGGCAATTATTTGTAAATTTATAGCATGGAGGAGCTATCAAAAGATCAAAAAAAGGAAGCCCACGACCTGATGGAGATGTGGGAGGATGACGTGCTGGAGCGGTACCCCGAGGAGGGCCAAAAAGACAAGAGTGAGTTCCGCAATTATGATGACCCTGCGCGCGACACAGTCCGAGAGTTTTACCGCCTCAATCATCAATACCAGACCTACGATTTTGTGAAGCAGAAGGAAGGCGAGTACCTGACCCTCCAGAAGCAGAAGATGACGCTGTGGGAAGCGGTCGAATTCCTCAATACCCTGGTGGATGACTCAGATCCTGATATTGATCTCGACCAGACACAGCATTTACTTCAGACCTCCGAGGCCATTCGCGCGGATGGCCACCCAGATTGGTTTGTACTGACCGGTTTCCTCCATGATTTGGGCAAGGTCCTGTGCCTGTTTGGCGAGCCGCAGTGGGCGGTTGTGGGCGATACCTTTCCGGTAGGCTGCCAGTTCTCTGACAAGATTGTCTATCCCGAGTTTTTCGAAGCCAATCCGGATTCGACAGATGAGCGCTTCAATACGAAGCTGGGTGTTTATGAGGAGCACTGTGGCCTCGACAATGTGCACATGTCCTGGGGACACGACGAATACATTTACAATATTGTGAAGGATTACATTCCAGAGGAGGGATTGTACATGCTGAGGTACCACAGCTTCTATGCCCAGCACCGTGAGCATGCCTACGATCACTTGATGAGCAAGCACGACCACGACATGTTTCAGTGGGTCGACAAGTTCAATCCCTACGACCTGTACACGAAGTCCCCGGTGAAGCCCAATGTCGAGGAGCTAAGGCCTTACTACGAGGACCTGGCAAGCAAGTTTCTGCCGGACGAACTGGCTTTTTAGAGGTTGGGGCCTCGTGAAGTGAGAGCCATAACGGATTACGTACGATCAAGGATTGGATACGTCTCTACTTCACGATCGGGCTCTTCGCTTTATCTTGCTCCGCGCTACTGGCCCTCATTCTGAGTTGGGAATTTGGAATTGTCATGAACGAGTTGGGAATACCCCCTCAAAACTCAGAATTCCAACATTACTACAACTCAGAATCCCCCGCAGATGCTCGCTCCGATCCCTGGCCCGAGATACTACCCAGGCATTAAAAACCTCCAATTTTTTTGAGGTAATCGCAGCCCGCATATCTAAAAGCTCAAAGGAATAGCAGTCAATTTCGTCCTTGGTCGTAACGAACGGAGACGGTCCATTTGTTAGCAGTCATAGTCATCAACATATACCTTATATTGGCCTTATGAGAAAGCCTGAACCAGTAGCTCCTTTTCACACACTGACTCGTTGTTATGTGCTTGCCGCAGTCATGCTGTTGCTCGCGGTCCATTTCAATACTTATGCTCAAAGCTCACCACCATCACCGGTAGAGCCGATCCCCTCCCCACAGCAGCTGGATTGGCAGCAGATGGAGTTTTACATGTTCGTCCACTTCAATATGAACACCTTCACCAATGAGGAATGGAGCTACGGAGATGAGCCCGCGTCGACTTTCAATCCGACACAACTGGATACCCGACAGTGGGCGCGAGTAGCGAAGGAAGCAGGGATGACGGGTATTATTCTGACGGCCAAGCACCACGATGGTTTTTGCCTCTGGCCATCGGAGTACACTGACTACTCGGTGAAGAATGCTGCCTGGCAGAGAGGTAAGGGGGACGTGCTCCGAGATTTGAGGGCGGCATGCGATGAGTATGGCCTGAAGATGGGTGTCTACCTATCCCCTTGGGATCGCAATCATCCGCTGTACGGTAAGCCTGAGTACATCACCTACTTCCGAAACCAGCTCCGCGAGCTCCTCACCAACTATGGCGAGATCTTCGAGGTATGGTTTGACGGCGCAAATGGTGGCGATGGCTACTACGGTGGTGCCAATGAGACCCGTAAGGTGGACAAGCAATCCTACTACGATTGGCCACGAACGATTGAGCTCGTCAGGGAGCTGCAGCCAAAGGCGATCATTTTCAGTGATGCGGGCCCTGACTGCCGATGGGTGGGCAATGAGAATGGCCGGGCGGCCGAGACCACCTGGTCACCGCTATTGAGAGACGAAGTGTACCCCGGCATGATTGAGTACGCCCGGGAATACGCCCAGGGACAGCCCAATGGCACGCACTGGGTCCCGGCAGAAACCGACGTCTCCATCCGACCGGGCTGGTACTACCACCCCAACGAAGACGATAAAGTCAAGTCGCTGGAGGAGCTGCTCGATATCTACTACGAGTCTGTTGGTCGCAATACCACCCTGCTTCTCAACTTTCCGGTCGATCATCGAGGGATTGTTCACGAGAATGATGTTCGTCAAGTACAGAAGCTGGCCGAACAGTTGAAGCTGGACTTCGCTCAGGACCTGGCCGCTGGGCGGCCCGCTACATCGGGTAAGATAAGAGGAGGGGACAGCGCTTATGGCCCCGGCAATGTGACCGATGGTGACCCGGAGACCTATTGGGCGACGGATGATGATGTTTTGAGCGCGTCAGTTACCATTGATTTGGGGCAACCCACAACCTTCAATCGATTCCTGGTGCAGGAGTATGTTCCACTAGGGCAGCGCGTCAAAGCCTTCAGTCTCGAAGCTGAGGTGGACGGTGAGTGGCAAGTAATTGATGAGCAAACGACCATAGGTTACAAGCGCATCCTGCGATTGGAGGACATAACAGCTACACGCGTTCGACTCAATATTTTGGATGCCAGATCCTGCCCATTGATCTCCAATATCGAACTGTACGACGCTGCTGCGGTGGTGGACTTACCGGAGATCACCCGCAGCAAGTCGGGAGAAGTATCGATAGAAGCTCCCGATGAGGAGGTGCAGGTGTATTACACGCTCGATGGGTCCGAGCCCGACCTGCAGGATAGATCGTATACGAGACCCATACCCGTGAACAATCCGACCGTGATCAAAGCAGTGACCTATGATCCAAGCACGCAGCGGCTGAGTGCCGTACGCACCGAGCGATTCGACGTCAGCCACAGGAAGTGGACGAGTGATCTACCAGCGGCCATCGATGAAAATAGCGGCTCCAATGCCGTCATGAAGCAAAACAGCATGACCATTGATCTTGGAGAGGAGTTGGTCTTGTATGGGTTTTCATATACACCAGATCAAAGTCGCTATGCGCATGGCGTGATCACCAATTACATTTTTGAGGTCAAGGGGCCGGATAATGTCACCAATGTGGAAAGTCGCCGCTGGCGACCAGTAGCTGTTGGGGAGTTCCCCAATATGGCCAACAATCCCGTGCGTCAGGAGGTACGGTTCAAAGAACCACACGTGGCAAGGTACATTCGCTTCAAGGCCAAGCAACTGGTGATCGTCGGTGAGGAGCCTATTGTCGCTGAAATAGATGTGATTACCCAATAGCCTGCCCCTGACTTCAGTCGGCATTAGGCAGCCTGAACCGTCCATTGGCCGGTTACTGCATCATTTATGTGCCTGCCGCTACAATGCGGCGTGAGTACACATAAATCATACTAACAATCGCGTCATGTTCAAGAAAGAAACTGCATCCAGCGTTAGCGCCATCGTACTCGGTGCTGCGGCCATTATGGATTTTCTTCGTGGGATCGCCCATACCTTTCGGGTTCGGTTTGCGGCGGCCAATGGAGCGGAAATTGAGCCGTTGCCCGACAGTCTTTTTCTGCTGGGAGCATTTGGTATCTCCAATTTTCTGACCTGTTTCCTATTTGTTCTTATCCTCCGGAAGGCCCGACAGTTGGCTCCCTATGTGCTGGCTATTATTCCGGTCAGTTACTTCCTAGGGGCAGTAGGTATGAGATTTCAGGAGGTGCAGCCAGAGGCCGCCTTCAATGGGAGGTACATCATGATGGTCTATTTGTCGATTTGCATCCTCACTGTGGTCTATTACTTGCTTTCAAGTGCCTTATCTGCCAAAGGGGAGGTTGCACTCAGTGGAGGTGATTGATAGAATGCCAGACGTAGGTCCAACTCAAATCTTGATGAACTTACCCTTCTTGTACAGGAAGTAGACCGCCAGGTAGCACAGCCAGATATAGAATAGGGACCATAGGAGGAAGCAAAGGCAGGACTCATTCCCGTACTTTTCAATCCATTCATCACCAGGTTGTTGAAGGACTGTCCGTCGACCAAAGGCGTGAAGTTCAGTGGGATCAGCAGCAACGAGTGTAGTGCATAAGCGAAAATGGCATTCTTGCCAAATACGAGGCCGCTGAAGCTCCATTTCTTGTAGCCCAGGACGTCGATTAGCCACCATAGGGACGCGAGTGTCATGGACGCCAGGCCACTAGTGATCAGCACAAAGGAACTCGTCCAGATATGCTTGTTCGCTGGGAAGAACAAGTCCCAGAATGCCCCGACAACGAGCATGCCAAAGCCTGCGAAGAAGATTCGCACCAGTTTGTTGTCGACTGCCTTGTCAGATATTACGACATGTCCTATGAGCATGCCCGATATGCCTGAGGCCAAAGCGGGCAAGGTGCTGTAGAACCCTTCGGGATCCCAGGTTCCTTGATACATCCTTCCTGGTACTACGAACTGATCAATCCATGCGGCAAAATTCTGACCTGGCTCGAGGACCCCAATCCCAATACCAGGTACAGGTACAAAAGCCATGGTGACCCAATACAACAGGAGCAGTCCGCCACCAATGTACAGCTGTTGTTTTGGGGTGGTCTTGAGGAAAATGATAACACAGCCAAAAAAGACCAGCGCAATGCGCTGCAATACGCCAACAATACGCACACCATTGTCCAGGTTTCCCTGGATCACGAGGGTCATCAGGATATGTAGAATGATCCCCAGAGCAAAAAGGCGCAGCGTGCGAAAGACCAACTTTTTCATGATCTGATCACTGGGAGCACCGGATGCTTTGGCCTTAGTATAAGCTAGCACTACGGATACGCCCACGACGAATAGGAAGAATGGGAAGATGAGGTCGGCGAAGGTCACGCCGTTCCACTCGGCATGCTCCAGGACCGCGTACTGTTCGCCCCAGACGCCAGGTACATTCACCAAAATCATCCCCGCGACTGTCCAGCCACGAAGGGCATCTACCGCGTTGACGCGGTTACTTAATTGCTCACCCATGGGATGTAATTTATGATAATCTCCTCAGAGTCACTCTTGGGATTTTTGGACTTGTAGACGCACCAAAGTTATGAGGACTCTGAGGTCCTTTTGTGCTAATCTCCTCAGAGTCACTCTAGGATTCTTGGACTTATCTCGGTGAGCATGTTCTGAGGACTCTGAGGTCCCTTTTGGGGCTGGGCAAATTCGAGTGAGTAGCTTCAGAGTCCTCTTCGAGTGACTCTGAGTAGAACTAAATAAACTACCCAGAGTGCAAATCTCCTCAGAGTCACTCTAGGGCTCTTGGAGTTATCTCAGTGAGGATATACTGAGGACTCTGAGGTCCTACTTGGGTAACCATGCTTCTAATTACTTTTGACTATGGCTACTCACAGGTTACATGATCAAAGACAGTCCTTTTATTTCGTGACACTGACCTGTTTTCGATGGCTGAACCTGTTGGACCATTCTAAGACCTATGATTACCTGCCTTTTTGGTTTAGTAAGATTGATGAGGCTGGCTGTTCCTTGAATGGCTACGTGATCATGCCCAACCACATTCATTTCGTTATATACTTTTATTCAGAGGATAAGACACTTAACGATATCATTGGCACTTCCAAGCGATTTCTGGCTTACGAAATTGTAAGTCGCCTCAAGAGATTTGGTCAAATCAAGCTTCTAAAGGTTCTTCACCAAGGTGTGCAAGAGAATGAGCGTAAGAAGGGTAAGCAACACCAAGTCTTTCGATTGAGTTTTGATGCCGAGTTACTCGATCCCGAGGATGTACCTAAGGTCTTGGACCATATGCATCGCAATCCGGTATCAGGTAAATGGGACCTGGTAGAGGATTACCTGGATTATCCTTATTCCAGTGCGCGATACTATGAGTTAGGTGTTCGCGATATGTACTTGCCCTTAGTTGATTATCGGAAAGTAGCCTCAGAGTCCTCTTCGAGTAACTCTGAGTAGAACTTAGCGACTGTCCAGCCACGAAGCGCATCTACTGCGTTGACGCGGTTGCTTAGATGCTCACCCATGGGCTGTAATTTATACAATCTCCTCAGAGTCACTCTAGGATTCTTGGACTTATCTCGGTGAGCATGTTCTGAAGACTCTGAGGTCCTTTTTGGGGCTGAGCAAATTCGAGTGAGTAGCCTCAAAGTCCTATTCGAGTAACTCTGAGTAAGAACTAACCTAGAGCGTCGAATTGCCTTACTTACTCGTACCTAAGGCTCTGAACCGGATTCGTGGATACCGATTTTCTGACCTGAACGATGAGGATCAGGAGAACCAATCCCACCACCGCAATTAAGGGTACTGCAACCATGAGCCAGGTCACTTGGATCCTGATCGAAAAACCGTTCAGCCAGTCTTGCGAATAATACAGCACAATGGGCGCACCAAGGACAGAGGCCACGAGTATCAGCTTGAGGTAGGTGAAAGATAGCCCGTGAAATAGTTGAGCGAAGGAAGCACCTAGTACCCTTCTGATCCCAATCTCCTTCACCCGATGAGCCAGGGACAGAGAGATGAGGGCAAACAAACCGAGTGCAGAAACAATGGTGGACAAGATCGTGAGTGCGCCCACGATAGTCTGCATCAATTGCTCATTGGCATATCTGGAGAGGATCTGGTCTTCGAAGCGGAAGTGCTCGAAAACCGAGTTTGGAAACGTAGATCGGTATAGTCGCTCAATTTCATTGATCTGGGCTTGCTCGTCTCCGGGTCGCATTCGCACCGAGAAGAAGCTATTTTCAAGCCCATATATTGGTTGTTTAGGAAACGGGAACAGCAAGCTGCCCCGATTCTCATCGGTTCTGTTGAATGGTCTTGTCTCATAGTCGTCATAAATGCCAATGATTCGGAATGTCACGTGACGGGAAGAATCTCGCATGGCATAATGGTGCCAAATCAGCGGCTGGTTAAGGGCGTCATCGATTGACTCGTAGTTTAATATTTCTGCCAGCCGCCGAGAGATCAACATCGTATTTGATTCTCCCTGGTGCTCCTGAAAGCTCGTTCCGGCCAGCAGGTCAATCTCAAAGAACTCGACGAAATTCTCAGACACCATTCCGTTCGAATGGGCGTTGTAAGGTGCTGGTTGACCGGGTTGGTAGATGTACCCAATATTGAACGCGTGATGACCTGGGTAGGTCAAGGACCTCGTAGCCGACATACCATGGATGGCACCTACTTGCGCAAGAAATCGATCCATCTTCACTGGGTCCTGGTCTGACTCGTGGTAGGGAGAAGGAATGACGATCACCTGCTCAGGGTTGAACCCCAGTTCCTGGCCCAGGATAAAGTCGATCTGCATAGAGATGACCGTGATGGCAATCAGCAGACCTGTCGTACACATGAATTGTGTGACAATGAGTGCGTGTTGCAGCTTCCGGAGTCTCGTTGATTCGGCCAGGATTCTTTGCGAGGATTTGCCAAAAATGGATCCACCCCTGTTCGCTATTCTCTGTTGCAACCATGCGGAGAATGCAGCAATGGACACCATCGAGAAGAGAATCGCAGCCCAGAATAGTGGTGTGGACAATAGGGGTGTGGGTGAAAAATCCAGGCCATTGGCTATGAGCGTGGGATACAATACCTGCGACAATGAAAGAGCTATAAGCAATGCCATGCAACTGCTCAGGAAGAACTCGAACATACTCTGCACGAAAAGGGGTCGCCTGCCGGCTCCGATGACGGTCCTGATATGTACCTCTTTTATTCGGCGTATATTCTGTGATAGAGACAGGTTGAGGGTGTTGATCCAGGCAATACCCATAATGACAAGCCCTACAACGATGAAGAACAGAAATACGCCTTTGCTGTAGGTCACGCTCGTCAATCCATCCCATTCGTATTGACGCTGGTGAACATCATCCAATGGCTGGAAGAAAGCTTCCAGGAGCGTAGATTCCTTTGATTCCCGGTAGCCAAGCGCCCAATAGTGCTCGCTTCTGACATTTACAAGAGCCTGGAATTGCTCGATGTTTACTTCGTCTAACAAGAGAAATAACTGGCTGCTCCAAAACTTGTGGTTGTCACCTGAAATGATGAGGTCATAAGCCACCGACACTTGTTTCGGTTTTTCGTATATGCCGGTCACCACCAGAGAGAGGTTGTCGTTTACAGTGATCTCCTCACCGATGACATCGATGGTATTGAAGAGCTGTCTGGCCAGGGAAGTAGATAAAACGGCACTATGTAGTTGACCCAAGGGATTGGAGGTCATGGTTTGTACGAGGGGGTATTGGAATACCCGGAAGAAAGAGGAGTCGGCATAGATATAACTTGACGTTTTGATCTTGGATCTCTCATCTCCAGTATTCAACCATATCTCTTTGGCCAAGTTACCGCCACCGAACTGGTTGTAGAAGATGCCAGGTTGGAACATGGTGACCTCCCGGACCTGGGGAAAGTCATCCTTGATTTCATGCCCTATAGTCGTTTCATTGTATACCGCGGGATTTCTGCGATCATGGCCACTGATGATGTTCCTTGTACCAATGCGATAAATGTTTTCGTGGTCCGGGATGTTGTCATAGCTGTGGTGATAGGCGACAAATTGGAATATCAGCAAGCTCACCGTCATAGAGACCGCCAGCCCCAGGATATTGATGGAGTTGATCACTGGCTTTCTCCTAATGATCCTTAAGGCGACAAGGAGGTAATTTCTTATCATGGCATCTTGTGTCTGTTCATATTATGTAGACTAAATGCTGTGCCATAACCACAATATATCTGGTTATCAGTAGATTGACGAATATTTGAGTGTAAAAAACTGTTTCATTATGGGACTATCCATTGTGTCAAAGTGAAACGAATCAGGCTTCTCGTCTAGGGGTAATTTTTTTTAGTCGTTGGGTTCGCGGCACGGATAGAAGCGGTAGCCGCGGGGGATTCTGAGTTTGAGGAATTTGGAATTCTGTGCTTGGGGGATGATTCCAGCTTCACCTATGATGAATTCCAACTCCAAATTCAAAACTCAGAATGAGCGCCGGGTAGCGCGGAGCTGGCCTACAAGCGCATAGCCGGCCCCTGACGTAGAGATCAGCAGCTATGTCACCTGGTACATACGCCTTCGTTCTCTCACTTCAGGGGGCCGCCCAAATATTTACTCCCCACTGGAGGACAGTGAAAATGGCTTAGCGTCCTGGCCTGTGCCCCACTTTTCGTTGGGGCGATCGCTCATCACAAAGGACATCGTGCCGCCTTTCAGGATCTCGTCATGGTCGATCCACGTCCTCGTGTGAGGCAAGCCGTTGAGCTCTGTGGATTTGATGTAGACATTGTCAGGGCCGTTGTTGGAGGCGTCGATGGTGAACTGCGCGCCGTCCTCCATCGTGAGTGTGACTTTGTCGAAAAGGGGACTGCCGATGACGTACTGGGTGGTGCCCGGCGTGACCGGGTAGAAGCCGAGGGCGCTGAACACGTACCATGCGGAGGTCTGACCATTGTCTTCATCGCCGCAGTAGCCATCGGGTGTCGCGGAATACAACTTGTCCATGACATCACGTACCCGCATTTGTGACTTGAAGGGCTGGCCGGCGTAATTGTACAGGTAGATCATGTGCTGGATGGGCTGATTGCCATGTGCGTAGTTGCCCATGTTGACAATCTGCATCTCCCGGATTTCGTGGATGGTAAAGCCATAGTACGAGTCGTCGAAGTCTGGCGGCATCGTGAATACGCTGTCGAGTTTGGTGATGAAGGCGTCGTCGCCACCCATGAGATTGATAAGACCCTGCACGTCCTGAAAGACGGACCAGGTGTAGTGGAGGCTATTGCCCTCAGTGAAGGCGTCACCCCACTTCAGGGGGTTGAAAGGCGACTGAAACGTGCCATCCTGATTTTTGCCTCTCATCCAGCCTGTGGAAGGGTCAAATACATTTTCATAGTTTTTCGCTTTGCGCAGATAGGCGACCGCATCCTCCGGCTTGCCGAGGGCATTGGCAAACTGGGCTACCGCAAAGTCGGCGTAGGCGTATTCGAGCGTCCGGGCTGTGTTTTCGTTGATGCCCACGTCGTAGGGCACGTAGCCGAGTTCGTTGTAGTAATCCACTCCTTCGCGGCCTACAGATCTGACAGGTCGGTCATCGTTGACCGTCGCGTTTTTGATGACCGCCTCGTATAATGTCTCTGCATCGTAACCTCTGATGCCTTTGATGTAGGAGTCCGCGATCAGTGATGCCGAGTTGGAGCCGATCATGCAATCGCGATGGCCTGGGCTGGCCCACTCTGGCAGCCAACCGGATTCCTCGTAGGTGTTGACCAGCCCCTGCATGATCTGGGCATTGAGCTCGGGATACATCAGCGTGAAGAAGGGGAACACGGCACGGAACGTATCCCAGAAGCCATTATCCGTGTACATATAGCCAGGCAGCACCTCCCCGTTGTACGGGCTATAATGAACGATCTCTCCGGAGGCATCGATCTCATAAAACTTGCGGGGGAAGAGCAGCAATCGATAGAGGCAGGAATAGAAGGTCTTGACGTTGTCAAGGTTGTCGTCTTCGACTCGTATCCGACTCAGTTCCTTGTTCCATGCTTGTTGCGCCTTGTTTTTGGTTTGCTCGAAGCTGTCGCTACCGATCTCCTGTGAGAGGTTGCGCTCGGCTTGTTCAGCGCTGATGAAGGAAGAGGCTACTTTGGCATGCACTTGCTGGCCTGTGGTGCTTTTGAAACCGATGATCGCACCCACATGATCTCCAGCCTGTTGCGTGGTGTTTTCTCGCAGCGCCCATCCATCTGCCCAGGTATGATTGACCTCAAAATCGGTATCGAACTGGACGACGAAATAATTGTGGAAGTTATCGGGGACACCGCCGCTGTTATTTCGGCAGTAGCCGATAATCTTGCGCTCCTCAGGAATGATCTTCACCATCGATCCTTTGTTGAAGGCATCGACGATGATGAATGCCTGGTCGCGCTGCGGAAATGTGAAGCGAAAGTGCGCAGCACGATCAGTGGGCGAGACTTCCACTTTTGTGTCATAATCCGCCAGGTAGACACTGTAGTAGTGCGGTTGTGCAACTTCTGCCTTGTGAGAAAACCATGACCCGCGCTCTTCTTCCTTATACTTCAAGTCGCCTGTTACGGCCATCATCGAGAAAGCAGCGTAGTCGTTGATCCAGGGGCTGGGCTGGTGCGTTTGCTTGATGCCGCGGATTTTTGTCTCATCGTATTTGTAGGTCCATCCGTCTCCCATCTTGCTGGTCATCGGCGTCCAGAAATTCATGCCCCAGGGTGTGGCGATAGCGGGATAGGTATTGCCATTCGACAGGCTGAACTCCGAGTCGGTACCCATCAGGGTATTGACATATTGGACGAGGTTGCTGGAGACAAGGTTTGATTGGCCATCGGTACTCGACGTAGGTTGGCAGCCAGCAACAGCTAGTAGGAGCATGATCGTGGCGGCGCAGAGCATCCGGTATTGTAGAACGCGCAAATAGTCTTTCATCAGTTCGAGGTTTTTGGGTCAGTCTTCCAGCTTGTCGAGCCAGTTTTTCTTGAGAACGAGCGAAGTCAACGCCAGGATGGCGATAGCAATGGTCATGGGGGTAAACTCCCTGATCACCAGGTAAATTGGGATCACTACCAAGGTCAGTTGCCAGATGGTGCCTATCACGACATTGAACATATCACGGCCAAAATCCTTGTTTGCCGTAAACCCAGGGTTAGCTGCCTGGACCTTTTGAGCGATCGGCCCCCAGACTCCCCACGGCCGCACCCGCTCGTAGAACGACATCAGGGTCTCTTCGTCATCCGTCGGTGTCAGTAATGTGCCGGCAAGTGATCCGATGGTAGAGACGAGCAGGATATATGGGAAAGCATAGAGCGGCTGTAGATCAGGGAATGCCACTGGGAAAACCAGCGAGGCCAGCAACCCTGCCATCATTCCCCAGAAGAAGCCATAGCTATTGAATCGCCACCAGTGCCACTTTAGGAAGTTCGCGGCAGTGTATCCCCCGAAGAGGGCACCAAAGAGCCACTGCATGATGTCATTGATCGTATCGACGACAAACCCAAAGGCGATGCCAATGGTCACGATCACGAACGTCGACAGGTAGCTCATTTTCACATAGGTCTTGTCAGCGGCAGTGGGGTTGATGTATTTCTTGTAAATATCATTAACGAAGTAGGCAGGGGCAGCATTGACAGTAGCAGCATAAGTGCTCATAAAAGCTGCCAGCAATCCCGCGATGAGTATCCCTACTAGACCCGTTGGAATAAAGTTGTTGATCGCATAGGGCAGGACCAGCTCAAAGTCAAAGACATCTGAGGAAGTCTGTAACTCAGGTCCTAAGAATACCAGTGCGAGGATGGTCAGGCCTGCGACCAGCATGTATCGGGGGATGAACATGACGAGCGACACGATGCCACTCATCTTCGCTGCCTCGCTGGGACTACGCGTTGCGAGAATACGCTGCATATCATAGTTGGGTACGGGGCCGGCCATGCTCTGAAATATGCCCTTGAATAGCATCATCATGAAGAAGAAGCCAAAAAGCTCGAAGCCATCCTGACTTATCTTGGTATTGACTCCATCGATCACGCCTTTCCAGTCGAGATCCAATTTCCATCCGAAAAACAACTCCTTCCATCCGGTGGGGATCGCCTGATTGAGCGCTTCTGGAGAAACGGCATAGATGGCTATGATTCCTACGGCAATAGAGGCGATGGTCATGATGATGAACTGCAGTACCTCTGTGGACACTACGCTGTACATGCCTCCTTTGATGACGTAGAGTGTCGTCACCCCCAGGATGATCAGTGCGTAGGTGTCTGGGGCAAGCTCCCAGGGGAAGAACGTCACGGCGAACTTACCTATGCCCTTGAAAGCATAGGAGATAAACCCAACTGCGCTGACAATGGCGAAAATGACGACAATAAGATGTGACAGCTCGGCTCCCCGCCCTGTGCCAAACCTGGTTTTGAGCCACTCCGCGCCTGTCATCACGTTGCTACGGCGCAGCCATGCAGACAGGTAGATCATCAGAAAGATCTGGTTGAACGTGGGCCAAACCCATGGTAGCCAGGCGCTTTTCAACCCATACACGAAGCACATAGATACCAGCCACATGGTGCCTGTGATGTCAAACATCCCAGAGGCATTTGAGATACCCAGGATCCACCAGGGAATCGTCTTTCCACCCAGGAAGTAACCGTCGATGTTCTTGGAAGCTTTCTTAGAGATGAAGACACCGATAAAAACCGTCACACCTAGATAAGCAGCGATGATGAGAAGGTCGAGTGCTTGAAGGTTCATAGGTAAGTGTCTCGTAGTGATTTTACAATGAGTTTGGGCTCATCCGTCCCTCCGGCTTGGCGAGGAAACGTGACGACCTTCTTTTCTCCGGGCAACAGGTCGAAGAAGTTGTCGGAGAAGTTGCCTCGCAACTGCTCAAACTCCAGGTAGACGCCCATGGCAAACGTATTGGTAGTGATGCTTACTTCCAAATGGTCATCCTGCACAATCACTTCCGTCTCGAATGTCGGTATGAGCAGCTTCAAGTCTTTGGGCGGAGCCAGCAGATAGTGGTTACGACTGACCGTCTCACCATTCTGCAGGAGGGTCGCTTCGACCACCACTTTGTCCTTGTCATGAGTACCCAGGAGTTCCACAATTGGCACTTTCAATGTCGGCCGACTTTCGTTGCCTTTGAGTACCACCTGCCCTTCATAGGTATTTAGTCTTTGCCCCTGAAAGTCAAGTAGGGTAAGCCTGTAAGAAACCTCATGCTCTTGCGGCAAATCGTTGATGAGATACATGTCAATCTCCTTTGCGCTCACATCACAGGAGATCAATAAATCGCTGTACAGCTTCTTGACCGAATAGTGTAGCGCCTTCCATTGACCGTAATAGTCGATGGAGGACCAGGAGGCTACTGGCCAGCAATCATTGAACTGCCAGTAGAGTGTGCCCATGCAGTAGGGCTTATTTCGTCGATGTGCCTCGATGGCCATGCTGATACCTGCTGACTGCAAAACCTGGCTGGCATACAAAAACGACTCAAAGTCTTTGGGCTTTTTGTATTCCTGGAGGAGGTACTTGCGGATCAGTTCATTGCCCCGGGGATGTTTTTGATGGAGCATCATCACTTCTGAGGTGAGGTACCAATCGGGTGGATTCGTGTAGCGCTGAACTGATTGGAACAGTGGGAAAGATTGAAACCCAAACTCGCTCATGAAACGAGGGATCCGCTTCTTGTATTCGCTGAATGGCGCTTCCCCATGCCACACCCCCCAGTAATGATTATCTCCGATGGTGAAGTCAACATCCTGCTCCCAATTGCTAATGGGACTCGATGGCAGATAAAAACGCTGGGGGTCGTGTGCTTGAACAACTGACGCCAGTAGCTCTTCGAATACCTCGAGGTAGCCCTTCCAAAGTGTTTCCTGCGTCTTATCGTCGTATTTAAACTCTTCCTGCCAGCCCCAGTGATGCCAGCCCATATGGATCTCGTTGTTGCCACACCATATAGCGATAGAGGGATGATTCCTGAGTCTCTTCACATTTTGGATCGCCTCTTCGCGGACATTGTCGACAAACGAGTCATAGCTGGGGTACATGGTGCAGGCAAACATGAAGTCCTGCCAAATGAGTATGCCGTACTCATCTGCAAGTTCGTAGAACCGGTCTTCTTCATAGATGCCTCCTCCCCATATGCGTAACATATTGAAGTTGGCATCCGCAGCATCCTCAAATACCTGGCGATAACGATCCTCCTTTGCCTGATCCAAAAAGCTGTCCTGGGGAATGTAATTCGCCCCTTTCATGAAAAGCGGGAAGCCATTCACCTTGAAGTAGAAGGACTCTCCCCATTCGTCGGGCTCATTGACGACTTCGACAGTACGAAGACCGAGTTGCTCTTCCCAGGTGGAGATCGTGTGCTCGCCTACCTGCAATTGAATACTCAGCTTGTAGAGGTACGGATCCCCAAGGCCGCGTGGCCACCATTTCTTACAGTCGTCAATCTGGAATTGGTACGAGACACTGTTGGCACCTGCTTCTAGTGTTACTGACTGCGGCTCGAGGCCCAGGTCTTCGTTAAGGCAACGGACGAGTAGCTGCCCTTCAAGTGCCTGATGACAGGCCACTTCGACCTTCAGCTCTACGTTGGCTGTATCTTCTCTGAGGGTCGACAGGATTTGGGTCTCCGTAATTTGGGCTTGCTCGTAGAGCAGTAGCGAGACCGGCCTCCAGATCCCAGAGGTTACGAAGCGTGGCCCCCAATCCCATCCAAAGTGGTAGGGTGCCTTGCGGATGTAGACACTGAGGTTTTCATCAGAGTGATCGTTTCCCGCAGGGTAGAGGAAGGGAGCAATTTCTTCGTTTTTTACAGCGTACTTGAGCGGGGAAAGGAAAAGGATGTGCAATTCATTGCCCCCCTCCCGCAGCAAATCTTTGACCTCATGCCTCCAGGAGCGAAACATGTTATTGGTCTGCAGGATGGGCGTGCCATTGAGTTGGATCTCTGCGAAAGTATCCAAACCGTCAAACTGCAGCTCCGCATGGGCATACGTCAAATCTTCTGAAGTCAGCTGGAAGGCCGCACGATACTCCCAATTTTCCTTTTCAATCCACTGCAGGTCATTTTCATTACAGCGCCGAAATGGATCCTCGATCAGGTTATTTTGCAGCAGGTCTGTGAAGTTGCAACCTGGCACCGTGGCCGAGTGCCATTCCTCAGCGCCCTGACGGCGAAAGGACCAGCCTGTCGATAACGGCTTTTCCTCGTACAAACGACTTGTGGCCGTTTGGTCCAGTGCTTGTTCCGGCTGGGTGTTTTCTAGCATTCCTAATGCCTCCTATTTTCAAAAAAATGCCGAAGCGAGGCTTTGTTGATAGCTCCGATCAATTTATTCAATTTCTGGAGGCTCTTTATTGTGGCCTCACATCAAAATCTTTAAACCAGTCTTCGTTGGACTCAGGGCCCATCACAAATTTCAATGTGCCCCCATTGATGACCTCAGTATGATGGATGAAAGTCCGTCGCAGGTCTTCACCATTCAATGTTGCGCGTTGAATGTATTTGTTCTTCTCTGATACCTCTTCGGCCAATACCTCGAAAACTTTTCCTCCCCCAACTTGCACAGCTGCTCGCTCAAATAGGGGGCTGCCAATATCATAAGTGCCCTGAGCAGGGTTTACCGGGTAGAAACCTAATGCGCTGAATAGGTACCAAGCCGACATTTGTCCACAGTCATCGTTCCCACATAGCCCGTCAGGTTGATCGCTATACTGGGTGGACATGATTTCGCGAATGCGGGATTGTGTTTTCCAGGGCATGCCTGCGTAATTGTACAGATAGGCTACGTGATGGCTCGGTTCATTGCCGTGCGCATACTGGCCAATCAGTCCGGAGATATCCACTGAGACGTTGTCGCCTGTAATCTCTGAATCAAGCGAGAAGAGCGTGTCCAGTTTGCTGACAAAGGCATCATTGCCCCCCATCAATGAGATCAGGCCTGTGACATCGTGAGGGACGAACCAAGTATGTTGCCAGGCGTTTCCTTCGGTATAGTCGGTGTTGACCCTGTGCTCGGAGCGTTTGGGGTCAAACGGCTCACGCCAGTTGCCGTCGCTCAATTTTCCTCGCATAAACCCCGAGGCAGGGTCGAAAAGATGGCGATAGCTTCGAGCTCGCTCCATGAAGTAGTCATAGTCCTCGTTCTTGCCAAGGTCCCGGGCTACTTGCGCAATGCACCAGTCATCAAAGGCGTATTCCAGGTTTTTGGTTACAGACTCCACTTCAAGGTCCGAGGGTATGTATCCGTATTCCTTGTAGAAACGTACACCCCGAATGTCCTGCATGGCGCTGGCTTTCATGGCTTCGTACGCTTTGTCGGCGTCGAAATCCCGGTAGCCCTTGAAGTAAGCGTCTGTAATGACGGGTATGGCATGATAGCCGGTCATTGTATTGGTCTCATTGCCCACGAGCGCCCAAACAGGCAGCAACCCGTACTCGTCATAGTGTGCGAGCAATGACCTCACCATATCGTTGACCTTGTCTGGCTGGATAATCGTGAAAAGGGGGTGAGAAGCTCTGAATGTATCCCAGAGGGAAAAAATGTCGTAGCGCGTATATCCGGTGGCGGTATTGATCTCATGCCCTGGTCCCTTGTACTGGTTAGCCGGATCAGAATGTGTAATGGGGCTCAGGCTCGCATGATAGAGCGCGGTATAGAAGGTTCGCTTGAGGGCCTCGTCGTCCGTGGTGATGTCTATTTTGTTAAGTTCATCCTCCCAGGTGTCTTCCGCTTGCTGCCGAACTGCATCAAAACTTAGTCCTGCAGACTCTGCCAAACTCATCAATGCTCCCTCTATACTGGCGCTGGAGATGCCCGTCTTGACGACCAGTTCCTGGGTTGCAGCCTCAAAACCAAACACAGCTCGGAGACGCGTCCCCTCAAAAGAACCTGCGGGGAGGACACTTGTGGTATCTGCTACTGCATGATTCACGATGGGGGATGAAAAGCTGATGGCAAAATACACACGCTGATCTGTGGCCCATCCTGTGGAGTGTCGGTAGCCCGTTATTAGCGTGTCGTTGATGACTTCGATGCTCGCCGCTGTCGGCCGGTCCCAGTTGGTGTTGTGGGCGAGGTCCAGTACCACCGATTTCTCCGTGGAGGCTGGGAATACATATTGCTGCACCCCACTGCGTCTTGTGGCCGTGAGAGCCACGTCGATCCCCTGTTCCAGTAGTCTCACTGAGTAGTAGCCAGGGGATGCTTCTTCCTGATCGTGCGAATACCGGCCCCGGTAGTCAAAGTCCATTCTTGAGGAAGTCGGTCGCGATAAGTCGACTTGTCGCGTGGTGGGCATGAGGCGGATATCCGTCAAGTCCCCAATTCCTGTTCCACTCAGATGCATATGGCCAAAGCCTACTACTATGCTGTCTGAGTGATGATAGCCCGAGCACCAATCCCAGCCGGAGACTCCGTTGTCGGGGCTTACCTGGACCATCCCAAAGGGTAATGCTGCTCCCGGGAATGTGTGTCCATGAGCTCCGGTGCCAATGAAGGGATCTACGTGCGCTCGCAAATTGCTGTCGGAGATTGCCGGACCCGTATCAAGTCCCGCACAGGCACTTAGAAAATACAATAGCGGGGCGATGATGAGGTTGCGTCGTGGGAACAGAATTCTCATCGGGTTAGAGAGGAAAAGCCGCAAAGGCTGCAGTTGAAAAAATACGAATCAGCAGTAGATTTCATTTGTTAAGCCAGGGGTGCATTCGTAGGGTAATGATACCAAAAATCACGCAGATTTTGGCGGATACCGGCAGCAATTCTGCAATTTTTTATTGATTCGTGCAGGTAATTGCGGGTTTGGGGAGTTTACTTTCTAGCGAAGAAATATTTGATAGTTAGCGGATTAGTGACCGAAGCTTATTACAGTGGGCGACTTCTATTGCGGGTTTGTGCCATTTTGCGTCCGGCATTTTCTGCATAGATTGTAGTAATCTTTTAACTTAGAAGGGTCCATTTTTCCACCTGGCAATGAAATCATGCTGAAACAAGAGCGACAAAGCCTTATTCTGGCCGAAGTGACTGCCCACAATAAGGTGCATTCAGCTGATCTCAGCACCAAGCTCAATGTCTCTGAGGACACCATCCGCCGGGACCTGAAGGAGTTGGCAGAGGAAGGGTATGTGAAGAAGGTTCACGGAGGTGCCATGGCCAATCCCGTTTCACCACCGAAAGCCAGAAGTGAGCATGTCACCAATCGCAGTGAGCGCCTCGAAATCATAAAGAAGTGCCTGCCACTGATTAAGAACAATGCTGTACTCATCATGGAGGGGGAGGAGACGAGCATCCTGTTGGCGCAGCACATTCCACAGGACCTTGAACTCACCATATTCACAAATTCTTTGCCCATTGCGAATCAGTTGCTCCAATTCCACAATGTGGACACCTTCATCCTTGGTGGCCACTTGTCCGGGAAAAATAGGAGCACCAAGGGTATGGACGTCATACATACACTGTCTGAAATCCATGCGGACATGTGCTTTATGGAGTTAAGGGCCATCCACGCTGACATTGGTATTACTGATTCCGACAGGGAGTACGCCGTGACCAAGAAGGCCATGATCAAGGCGGCTTCCAACCTTGTATCCTATTGTTTGTCAAAAGACATAGGCGGCGTACAGCCATTTAAGGTGGAGACCCTGGATGCCGTAGGAAGACTACTGACGGAACTGGACCCGTCGCATTCGTCGCTGGACAAGTTCAAATCCAAAGGAGTAGATGTCGGATAAGTTTGATACAATGAAGGTGACACTGGTGGTCCTGTTGGCCTCTTGCATTTTGACCATGTATGGGCAGAACCCAACGGACTATGTCAATCCTTTCATCGGCACGTCCAATTATGGGGCCACGCATCCAGGCGCCCAATACCCCCACGCACTGGCTTCTGTTGCTCCCTTCAATGTAGCTTTCAAGAAGGGGGAAGGCAATGTGCATGAGAAGGATTTGGAGTGGAACTCCAGGGTCTACATTCATGAGAACAAGCACCTCACAGGATATAGCCACGTGAACCTCAGCGGCGTGGGATGTCCTGAATTGGGGACGATACTCACCATGCCAACAACGGGAGAACTGCAGCTGGACCCTGAAGACTACATAACCACGTATTCCAATGAAGAGGCACGACCTGGCTACTACTCCCATGATTTGGACGAGCACAATGTCAGGGTCGAACTCAGCAGTTCTCTAAGATCGGGCATCAGCAGATACACTTTCAAGGAAGGGGGGCCAGCCAACATTTTGGTCAACCTGGGACTGGCCCTGACCAACGAAACAGGAGGGATGCTTAGAGTAGTTTCGGATCAGGAGGTGGAGGGCTTTCGTATGATTGGCACGTTTTGTTATCATCCGGAGGATGTGCGGCCGGTCTATTTCGTAGCAAGGGTGAGCAAGCCCGCGAAATCATTTGGCGCCTGGAAGAAAATGCCAGCATATCAGGCGGTCGAGAAGGATTGGGTGGGCTACAATGACGCCTACAAACCCTACGAAGGCTATACGCAGGAAATAGCAGGTGACAACATCGGTGCGTACTTCACTTTCGATACCCAGCCGGGTGAGGAGATTTCTGTGAAGGTGGGCATATCTTATGTCAGCATCGCCAATGCAAGAGAAAATTTGGAGGCAGAGATAGCCTCGTTTGACTTTGACGAGGTCGCGCAGAAGTCCTCGGACCAATGGGATACACTATTGGGACGTATCCAGGTGGAAGGGGATAATGAGAACAAGACCCTCTTTTATACGGCGCTATACCACACACTAATACACCCCAACATTCTCCAGGATACCAATGGAGACTATCCAAAAATGGGAAGCAGGGAAATGGGCAGTACGACGGGGAACAGGTATACGGTATTTTCATTGTGGGACACGAACCGCAATGTCCACCCCTTCCTGAGCCTTGCTTACCCTGACATTCAATCGGACATGGTCAGCAGCATGGTCGACATCTATCGAGAAAGCGGCTGGCTACCCAAGTGGGAACTGCTGGGAATGGAAACGGGCGTGATGGTGGGCGATCCCGCCAACCCCGTCATTGCTGATACATACCTTCGGGGGATCAGGGATTTTGATATTGACGTTGCCTACGAGGCCATGAAAAAGTCCGCGGATACGCGTATTGGGAATCCACTGAGGCCCGAAAATGATCAGTACTGGGAGCTGGGGTATGTCCCCGTAGACAGTGAGGATAAATGGGGTGGATCGGTGTCTACCTCCCTTGAGTACTACATTGCGGACTGGGGCCTGGCAGTCCTGGCCAAGGAACTGGGAGAGAAGAAGGACTATGACAAGTACCTTGAGCAGTCCCTGGGCTATCGTAAGCTCTTTGATCCTTCCACCGGCATGCTCCGACCCAAGCATGAATCCGGCGATTGGTACGAGCCTTATGATCCGGAGCTGGGTAAAAACTTTGAGCCCTCCATCGGCTATGTAGAGGGCTCGGCATGGAACTACAGGTTTTATGTGCCCCATGATATGAAGGGGCTGATCAAGCTGAATGGCGGCGCAAAAGACTTCCTGGAGCAGCTTGAGCAGACTTTTGATCTTGACCATTTTGATATGGCCAATGAACCCGACATCACTTATCCCTTCTTGTACAACTACCTTCCCGGTGAGGAGTGGCGATCGCAGGAAAGGGTGCTAGAACTGATTGCAGAGCATTACACCAACGAGCCCGGAGGCATTCCTGGAAATGACGACACCGGGGCGCTGTCGACGTGGCTGTTATATGCAATGATGGGGATGTATCCGGTTTGTCCCGGCGATATGGATTATGCCCTGTTTACGCCATCTCTGGATCGCGTCACCATCACCCTGGATCCTACGTATTATGAGGGAGAAACACTGGTGATAGAGACCAAAAAGACTTCTCCAGAGGCGAAGTACATCTCCACGATCCGGTGGAATGGCAAGAAGTTATCCGACTATTTTATCTCTCACGATCAACTGGCAGGAGGGGGGACGCTCACATTTGAGCTGGCGGATGCAAATCCCAGGTAGTTGGGGCAACAGGTAATGAAAAGGTATGAACTCGAAGTGTTAGTATGATCAACAAGGAACCATTTATCGAAATTGCAGACTCCGCTGGGGCCTGTTGGGAGGAATGGCAGGCGATAGGCGAGGAGATCAAGTCGGCCATTGCTGCGAAAGAGAAACGCAAAGTCGTCATTGCGGTCGAGTGTTTCCAGGGTACCTACAACGAAATCAACCTGACGGCATTGAAGGAGGTCCTTGCGCCCAATGCCACTTGTCAGACGGAAGATATTTACAAGAGCGAGAGCGAAATACGGCAGCTGGTTCGTAAGGATCTCAATCCCCAGACGCGCACAGCGAAAGTCTCCACCAATACGATCGATGACTACTTCGATGAGGACAAGCTGCTGGCGCTCCAGAGCAATATCGACTTCCTTGACGAAGGCGTGGTGCTCATCTATGGCATCGGTGCGCACAAGATCGGGGAGCCCGATATACTCATCTATTCGGACATGTCCCGGCATGAGATTTTGCAGCGCTTTCGGCGAAATGATATTTCCAATATTGGCGTCAACAACCAGCTGGACAATTTCGACCTCCAGCATGCGTGGAGCTACTTCATCGATTGGCGCATCTGTGACAGAATCAAGAAGCAGATACTGAAGCGCTGTGACTACTTCCTCGAGTCCAACAACTGGCAGAAGCCGAAGCTGGCGTCGGGGGAGGTCGTGCGTCGAGGGTTCGAGCAGGCACTGAAGCAACCGATATTTATGGCCCCTTTCTTCGATCCTGAGCTTTGGGATGAGAAGCCACCTGAAGTGAAGGAGGCAGAGGAATTTGCCTGGGGTTTTAATTGTGATATTGAAGAGGACAGTATCCTCCTGAGGATAGGGTTGAGCCTCCTTGAATTCCCCGCCATCAACCTGTTGTATTACGACCCTGTCCGGCTATTGGGAGAGTCGGTTTTTCGAAAGTACGGCTCGGAGGTGCCCGTGAAGCTCAACTTCATGGATGGTACTGAGGCGGGGACACATTTGTCTTTGGGGATGTATCCAGGCGCGGATTTCCTCATGGACAATTACGGCATTCACTACCAGCAGGTAGAGAACTACTACATCATGAATGTGCAGAAGAAGGCACATATGTATGTGGGTTTGCAAGAAGATATTTCCATAGACTACTTCCAGGAAAGGGCTGCTTCGGGAAAGAAAACGGACATCGAGCCGCTTCTTAGCCATTTGCGACTGAGCAAACATGACCACCTGGCGATTCCTCAGGAGATCATTCACAGTCAGGGATATGATGCGATGATGTTGCACATCAGTACCGCACCTGCCATCTTCAAAGCGATGGTCTTTGATGAGCGAACAAGTATTCCTGGTAACCATAGGGAGACACTCATCGAGCGGATCTGCGCTGCACCTTATTGTAGAATATCGAAAAACAACTTCACAGTTTCTCAGTATCCGGACCACCAGGAGGAGACATTGGCTCCGGAGGAGAACTCGCAGGTACAGATTTCCAGAATTTGGTTTGAGAATGAGGTAAAGCTTGATTCTACTAATGTCTTTCAGGTCTTCAACCTAATCGAGGGAGAGGAGATACATGTAGTAAGCCCTACTGATGATTTCGAGCCTTTTGTGGTGCACTACGCCGAGACGTTTATGGTGCCTGCGGCCGTTGGTGATTTCATCATTCAATCCAAGGAGGGTAGCCAGTCAGGACTTCTGCGTGTCGTGGCTCATGTCTGAGCAGCCGCCCAAACCTTATGGTTATCCACGGAGTATCTGGCTTCTGCCTCTCGTGCTTCTTTTGTCTTGTGCGAAACCAGAAAAGCAAGCAGTTGATTATTGCAAGCAGTTGGATTGCCATCTGGGTGCGATTACCAGGGGTGTCACAAGTAGCAAGCAGATCGCGCTGGTCTTCACAGGCGATGAGTTTGCCGATGGTATGGCCACGATTCAAAGTACACTCCAGCGGTTCGACATAAAAGGCGGTTTCTTTTTTACCGGCAACTTCTATAGGAATTCTGCTTTCGATGAGGGCATACGACGGCTCGTAGCAAGTGGCCATTACTTAGGAGCTCATTCGGACCGACATCTCCTGTATTGTGACTGGGGCCATCGGGATAGTCTGTTAGTTACCAAGGAGGAGTTTGTGGCAGATCTAGGAGCCAACTACCGGGAGATGGAGCGCTTCGGTGTGACCCAGGAAGATGCGACATTTTTTCTACCTCCCTATGAGTGGTACAATGAGGCCATCAGTAAATGGACGAAGGAATTTGGTGTGCAGCTGATCAACTACAGCCCGGGCACCATCAGCCATGCTGACTATACTACTCCAGACATGCCCAATTACAGAAGCAGCGATGAGATCCTTGAGAGCATTTTGAGCTATGAGCAGAACGCACGGGAGGGTTTAAAGGGATTCATTTTGCTATCTCATATCGGAGTGGCACCGCAGCGAACAGACAAATTTTATCTAAAGCTCGAGGCATTGATCGGAGAGCTGAAAGCCCGAGGGTACAGCTTTAAGAGAATCGACGAGCTTCTGAATTCATGACGATGCTTACGAGAATTACTTTATTCATTGCCTTGCTGGCTACCGCGCAGCAAGCTATAGGCCAGTTGAGCGATATTCATATTCGAATCAATCAAGTGGGCTATCTTCCTACTGAGCACAAGGAGGCCATCGTCTTTGCTGAGTCCGCCGTGAGAGAGCGATTCGATATTGTCCGTGTTGAGGATGGCCAGGTTGTGAAGACCCTCAGAGCCTCTTCCGCCCAGCCGGCGGAATGGGGCACACTTAAGCATCATGCCACCTTAGACTTCACAGGCGTGGTTGAGGAGGGGCAGTATGTTGTGAGGGGGCGAAAAAGTCAGGTGACTTCACGGCCATTTTCTATCTCTGGCAGTAGCTATGAGGGAGTTGCTGATCAGCTGCTGGAGTTTATGAGGCAACAGCGATGTGGGTATAATCCGTTTTTGGACATGGTCTGCCACCAGCGCGACGGGCGATCGATGTACGGCCCCATGCCTGATTCGACATTTGTCGATGTATCAGGTGGCTGGCACGATGCCGGCGATCAGCTGAAGTACCTCATCACAGGGAGCTATGCCACAGGGCATATGCTCATGGCTTACGAGCTGTATCCGCAGGGCTTTGGAGACCATGTGAATGCCCTGGGTCAACCTGGGGCTAACGGAATCCCAGATGTGTTGGATGAGGCAAAGTGGGGCCTTGACTGGCTGCTGAAGATGCATGCTACGCCGGACCAATTGGTTCATCAGGTGGCAGATGACCGGGATCACCGTGGATGGAAAATGCCCGATCAGGACATCTCGGAATATGGCTGGGGTGCAAATAGCTACCGTGTCGCCTATTTCGCAACTGGCAAGCCGCAGGGACTGCGCGAATACAAAAGTCAGGCGACAGGCTTTGCCAACCTCGCCGGCAGATCCGCCGCGGCATTGGCCCTGGGCGCGCGCATTTGGCGGGATGTATTGGGCGACATCGGTTTTGCGGAGAAATGCTTGCAGGCCGCTATCAGTGTCTATGAACTCGGAAGGGAAAACGAGGGCTATCAGCAAGGCAACTCTTACGGCGCTCCCTATCGGTACAATGAGGAGACTTGGGCCGACGACATGGAATGGGGGGCCGCCGAGCTCTTGCGAACGACAGGGGCCGACAGGTATCGTACTGAAGCACGAGACTACGCGCAGCTGGCCAATACGGTCTCGTGGATGAATCTGGACTCCGCTGCGCACTACCAGTATTATCCATTCATCAATCTGGGGCATTTTGCGCTGTATGATCAGGTGGATGAGGCATTTCAAGACACGCTCGCCCGATACTATCTAGACGGTATTCAATACACGTTTGAACGCGCAGGTCATAATCCCTATGGTATTGGGATCCCTTTCATATGGTGCTCCAACAACCTACTCACCAGTCTGATCGCCCAGCTGATTTTGTATGAACGGATGACGGGAGACTCCCAATACCGCGAGTTCCTCATAAGACAGCGGGATTGGTTGCTAGGTCGCAATCCATGGGGTACGTCGATGTTTACAGGCATCCCTGCGGGGGGCGAGTATCCGATTGACGTGCATACAAGCGTTTGGGCACTGACACAGCAAGAGGTGCCAGGAGGGCTGGTGGACGGGCCGATATGGAGTACGATTCACTCCCAGTTGAAGGGGCTCGTGCTACACAATCCCGATGAATTTGCTCACCTCCAAAATGAGTTCATCGTCTACCACGACGACATCGGTGACTACTCCACCAACGAGCCGACCATGGATGGCACGGCAGGCGCCATCTTGATGATGGCCTATTGGGCTTTGGCTGAACAATAAATAGGTATTCGGACTTTTGTAGGTAATAGCCATCAATTTCATAAGGAGTAGCACTCTTTGGAGTGTTTTGATATACGACACCCGCCGGATAAAACGTTATGCATTTATGAACTCAATACTTGGAAAATCTCTCATGTCCGTTACACTAGGATTGTTCTGCCTGGTGGGTGCGGACGCTCAACACGCGCGAGTCTCAACGACGAAGGAAATGAAGGCGCAGGTAGTGAATGTCGGATGGGCTTCTTTGGAAGTGGAACTGAGAGACATCGCTACGGACAACCCCATCGAAGGTAATATCACCCTTGTGAAATCAGCTCAGGTTTACGTCGGAGATGATAACCGGCAAGCCGCTGTACTGGAGGTCATAGCGGAAGGCTACCTTGGTAGCAGGCAGTATCTCTTCGTGGTCGATCCCAATCGTAAGCGTACTTATTCATTTGTGGTATATCTGGGTCAACCGATTCAGCCGGAGGTACAGCACGTAGCTCAGGTCGACTAAGTGCTCTGGTAAGGCGAAGGACTCGTCGATGTCCACCCGCCATCGACGATCAGGGTCTGACCGGTGATATGTCTTGCGGCGTCCGAAATCAGAAATAGCGCCGCATTGGAGATGTCATCCACGCTGGCGGGACGCCCCATTGGGGTAATCCGGGACCACGTGCCCACGTAATCTTCCTCTTCCGTCAAGGTTCGTTCTGTTACTGTCGCTCCTGGCGCTATCGTGTTGACATTGATGCCATAGGGAGCAAGTTCCAGGACCAGGTGCTTCGCTAGGTTTTCAATGGCCGCTTTGGTCATTCCATAGGCCGCGAGGTTTTTGTGGGCCTGATGTCCGACGACGGAGGAGGTGAAGAGCAGAGTACCCTTTGTTCCCTGCTTCTTGATTTGATTGGCTGTGGCCTGCGCCAGAAAGAAGGTGCCACCAATATTGGTGTTGAGTACGCGGTCGAGGTCTGACTTCGGGTAGGTGAAAAAGTCACCGAAGACCGTGATACCACAATTCGCAATGGCGGCATCCAACTGACCATATTCCCCCACTGCTCGCTGCACCAGTTGATCCACCAATTCAGGGTCTCCCGAATCCCCAGGTACCGCAATACAAGCTCCTTTGGCTCGAATCGCGCTTGCTGCCTCTACGGCTACCTCCGCGTTGATATCATTCAAGATCACCCGGGCTCCGGCATCCACGAGTTTCTCACACATTGCCCGGCCTATGCCTTTGCCGGCCCCCGTCACTATTATTGATTTGTCTTTGAGATCCATAAAATGCTTTCAGCGTTAGTGTGAATCCTTGGTGACTTCGCTCCCGGACCCACCTTTCAAAAAATCGAGATCAGCTCCCAAATGCGCTTGTTGCACATGGTTTTGGTATAGTCGTACATAACCACGGTCGGCTACTTCTACTTTGCTCTGCCATTTGGATTTCCGTGCGGCTACTTCTTCGTCCGACAGGTCCAAGGTCAGCGTCCGGTTGGGTACATCGAGAGTGATCATATCGCCATCCTCGATGATGGCCAGATTGCCACCAAGTGCCGCCTCCGGCGACACATGTAGCACCACAGTGCCAAATCCAGTACCGCTCATTCGGCCATCGGAGATCCGGACCATGTCGGTAACCCCCTTCTCAAGCAGCTTGGCAGGTAAGCCCATGTTCCCAACTTCGGGCATGCCGGGGTATCCCTTGGGCCCGACGTACTTCAACACCAGTACGCTATTTTCATCTACCTGCAGGTCGGGGTCATCAATCCTCGCCTTGTAGTCGTCGATGCCTTCGAAGACCACCGCGGGCCCCGTGTGCTGCATGAGGTGTTTGCTTGCGGCGGTTGGCTTGATCACGGCGCCATTTTCACACAGGTTGCCTCGTAGAATGGCGACACCGGAGAGTGGCTGAAAGGGCTCCTCTGCTGTAGCCACTACATCTCTATTGAAACATGGAGCCTCGCCCACGTTGGTGCCAACTGTTTGCCCGTTGACGGTAATCGTATCAAGGTGTAGCCATTTCTCAAGTTCCTTCATGACCGCGGGGAGGCCGCCGGCGTAATACAGGTCTTCCATGAAGTGCTTTCCAGATGGCTGAAGATTGGCAACCAGAGGGATGTCTCGGGAGAGCCTGTCAAAGTCCGCCAGCTCTAAGTCCACACCGATTCTTCCGGCAATAGCGAGGAGGTGGATAATGAAGTTGGTGGACCCGCCGATCGCCGCATTGGTGATAATGGCGTTTTCAAAAGCTTGCCTTGTGAGGACTTTTGAGATCGCCATGTCTTCACGAACCATATCGACGATGCGCATCCCTGAGTAGTGTGCGAGCATCTTACGGCGGGAGTCAGCCGCGGGTATGGCTGCATTGTGTGGTAGCGACAGTCCCAGTGATTCGATCATCGACGCCATCGTGGAGGCCGTACCCATCACTGCACAGTGCCCCGGACTGCGGCACAAGCCCTCTTCGGCGACCTCCAGTTCTTCCTGTGTCATCTTCCCACCTCGCATAGCATCTATGAATCGCCAGACGTCGCTGGTGGCAATGTCCTTGCCCTCATATTTTCCTGTGAGCATCGGTCCACCTGAAACTACGATAGTGGGGAGGTCTACGCTACAGGCGCCCATGACCAGCGATGGAGTCGTCTTGTCGCAGCCGCACATGAGCACAACGCCATCCAGGGGACTGGCTCTCAATGACTCCTCTACATCCATGCTCGCCAGATTTCGGAAAAGCATGGCGGTGGGCTTGAGCGTGTTCTCGCCGAGCGACATCGCTGGGAATTCCAGCGGAAAACCGCCCGCCTCGTAGACGCCATTTTTGATGGACTGCGCCAGCTCCCGAAAGTGGGCATTGCAAGGGGTCAATTCGGACCAGGTATTGCAGATGCCGATCACCGGCCTCCCATCAAATTCATGCTTCGGGATGCCCTGGTTTTTCATCCATGCCCGATAGATGATGCCATCCTTGCCAGATCGTCCGTACCAGCCGCGGCTTCGCAGTTCTTTCTTGCTCATATTGAGACTCGTTGGGTTGAAGACAAGTTAAAGGATTTCATGAGATTATTCGCTCTGGCCGCGCTGGGTACGTATCCGGGTTGGTGATACTTTTAAAGTGCTGACAAATAGATGTTTACAGAAAAATCACTATCTTTCTTATACTGAAGAGTTTTCGCTTACCTAAGTGCAACTCCACCTAACCCTATCAAAACTCAATGCGGAACCCATGCTACGAAACTATTTCCTTACCACGCTTAGGAGCATTAGGAAGAACAAGGTTTTTTCCGTCCTCAACATACTTGGATTAGCCATTGGCATTGCGTCGTGCATACTCATCCTGCAGTATGTTTCATTTGAATCCAGCTTTGACGAGTTTCACTCGACGAAAGACCGAGTTTTTCGGTTGGACAATAATCCCGTGCGGCAAGGGGAAGAACGAGGAAGAAACCCTAGTACGCCTTACAAGCTGGGAGAGACGCTGCAATCCACCTACTCCGGTATCGACGCCTACTGCAGGCTTCATAAGCAATATTATGGTGCAGTGGTCACCTACAATGGAGAGAGCCCTGAGGAAGAAAGACAGTTTTTCGAGGAGGATGAGCAAATGTACTACGTGGACCAGGCCTTCTTTGACATGTTCGAATACAAACTCCTGCAAGGGGACAGGCGAACTCTGCTGTCAGAGCCCATGTCTATCGTCATTACGAAGTCGATGCTTGAGAAGTACATGCCTGGCGTGGAATTTCCCATTGGGAAGTTCCTCAATGTGGATGGAGGGTGGTATCCGGGCACTTATAAGATCACGGGGGTGCTGGACGACCTGCCTGGGAATACCATGTTTTCGTTTAATTTTCTAATGTCCATCGAAGACCTCTTAAAGAACAGGCAGTATACGAATGACGATGGATGGAGCTGGACCAATTTTCACACTTATGTGATGATTGCCGAAAATGCTGGTGCATCAAGTGTGGGTGATCAGATCAAGGACTATTACAATGAGAAAAATGCAGAAGAGTGGGAAGCTGCGAATTTTCGTAGGGATGTACTCCTGACTTCCTTGACCGATATCCGCCTCAACGACCAAACGAAGGATTCCGGTGGTATTACGAGTGAGACGCTTTTCTTTTTCCTCTTAATTGCCGTTTTCATCATTTGCATTGCCTGGCTTAACTATATCAACCTGGCGACGGCGCAGGCCATGAAGCGTGCGAAAGAGGTGGCGATTAGAAAGGTGGTTGGTGCGATCAAGCAACAACTCGTGGCCCAATTTCTCATGGAGGCCTTCGTCATCAATCTTGTTTCGTTACTGATTGCCCTGGGTCTGGCGTTTTTGTGCCTGCCGATACTCAGTGGCGTAATTGATACTGAGTTGAACTTCGGTGTGGGGATCCCGGCAATGTACTGGCTGTATTTTGGGCTGTTGTTTCTACTCGGCACTTTCTTGAGTGGTATCTATCCTGCCTTTGTTCTTTCAGGATTTAACCCTGCTGTAATTGTAAAGGGCTCTGTCCACGGTGGTCGCCGACGATTTGGTCTGAGGCAGGTCCTCGTGATTGGACAACTGATCATCGGCGTGCTACTTATCTCCGGAACGCTCACGGCCTTCCGCCAACTGCAGTACATGCGCAATAGCAACCTGGGTATGGATGTGGAACGCGTAGTATCAGTTAGAGGTCCCCGTGTGTTTGAGGACCGAGACAAAAAGAATCAGAAGTTAAAATCCTTTAAGGAAGAGGTGACGAATCTGGTCGCGACGAAACACGCCGCGATTTCCGCTGCCATACCGGGGGGTTCTGGCAACTGGGGCACCCCCATGCGTCGGCATGATCAGGCAGAAGCAGAAACCCAACGAATCATGATGGCATGGGTAGACGACAATTTCCATAATGTCTATGGTATGGAATTGGTAGCCGGTCGATTCCACTCCAAGGATTTGAGAGGGGAAGAGGCCCAGGTGGTAGCGAATGAAACCGTGGTGAGGAAGTTCGGCTTTGAATCCGCAGAAGCTGCCATCGGAAAGAAGTTGCGCGCTGGAGAAGATAATTTGTTTACGATTATCGGAGTGCTGAAGGATTTCAGTTGGTATTCGCTCAAGCAGGAAAGCCTGTCCGTGCTCCTGAACTACGGTGAGGGTGGGAGCAATGTCTCTGTCTTGCTATCCGGTAATATTGGTGAAACCATGCCCGAAATAGAATCACTTTATGAATCCTATTTTCCGGGAAACCCTTTTGACTACTACTTCATGGATGAATATTTCGATCGCCAATACAAGGCCGACAAGCAGTTTGGGAAGATCTTCACCAGCTTTTCGATCATTGCAGTGGTGATCGCGTGTCTCGGATTGTTTGGGTTGGCCTCTTTCACCTTGAAGCTCAGAGTCAAGGAGATCGGTGTGCGAAAGGTTTTGGGTGCCACTGTCAATTCGATAGTGATGATGATCTACAAGGACTATGTGAAGCTTGTGCTCATTGCTACGGTGATTGGTCTGCCATTGGTGTACTTCGCCCTGCAGAATTGGCTCGAGGGCTATGCCAACCGGATCAGCATTACTGCCGACCTGTTCCTTGTGCCGATTATATTGTTGCTGCTCATCACCCTTGCTACCATCAGTTACCAATCATTTTTGGCGGCGACGAACAATCCCACGAAAAGCCTGAGAACGGAATAGCCTACGAAGTGCAAATGCCCCTGAATGGCCTCCCGTTAAATTCATGCTTCGAGGACTGGAGAGAATCCCCAGCAAAATAGACCCGATAGAGCCGGTAGCCGGCGAGGCTAGAGGGGCAGGCAGCGGGGCCGTGCTAAAGGTGATAGCGGGAGCAACTGGGGCAAAAAGTCACGGTAGCTCTCTCCAAGTCATAAGAAGAAAACTGCCGTGAGATGTGTCTTGCTATTCGTACTTGAGTGTCTGAGCGGGGTTGGAGGAGGCGACTTTCTGCGTCTGATGCAGGACGGTGAGAAAGGCGAGAACGACCACGACCAGTAGTGCCATGACAACCGCCGACCATGGGAAGGAGATGCGGTAGGCGTAGTTGTCGAGCCAGCCATTCATGAAGACGTACGATAGAGGAAAACCGATGATCGCTGAGATGCCGATCAGGTGTAAAAATCCTTTGTAGAACAGGAAGATGATTTCGCGCTGATTGGCTCCCAGGACCTTGCGAACACCCACTTCCTTCGACCGCTGCAGAGAGAGGAAGGAGGCAAGTCCATAGAGACCCAGGATCGCGATGAAGATGGCGAGTGACGCGAATACAATGAACAAGTCCCCGAATCTTCGATCCTGATCGTATAGCGCATTGAAGCGGGCATCGAGGAAGATCAAATCAATGGGTGTGTCAGGAAAGAACTCTTCCCAAAGATCTTCAAGGTGTGCAATGCCCGACGTGTAGTTTTGATCCGCAAGCTCGATCACCAACTCTCGCCTGCCTTTGGATGGAAAGTACAGCGTCGGCTCCACCTCTTGCCGGAGGGACGTACGATTGTAGTTTTTGATGATACCAATGATGTCGTATCGCTGCCCCCAGAGGTTGAGCGTGGCATCGACCACCTGAGTAGGGTTCTCCACGACAAAGCGATTGAGAAAGGCCTCGTTGATGATGACGGCATTGGAGTCTGTTGCCGCCTCGAGGTTGAAATTGCGACCAGCGACAAATTCCATATCCAAGGCGTGGAAAAACTTGTCGTCGTTCCATTGGGCGTAGGTTGTACCAGACCCAGGGTCGGGCAATCCGACAATCGAGATCTTGCTTGTTGTCGAGTTGATATCGCCATTGTCACCACCAGGCAGATTGCCTGTCGCCCCGACAGTTTCGATGGCGTTGTGGTTTTCGAGCTGCGATTTGAAGAGTTTGAGCTTCTCCAGGTATCCATCATACTCCTCCCTCGTCTCTGCATTGGAAGTGGGGATCTCAGCACTGATGACCTTGTCAATGGACATCCCCAGGTCCCGGCCCTTCATGTACGTCACTTGCTGGTAGATGATAAATGTGGCGGCAATGAGTACCAGAGAGGCGGTGAACTGCACCACAACAAGCCCCTGCCGGAGAAGGATGCCTCTTTTGGAGTTGCGAAACTTTCCTTTGAGGACCATAATAGGTTTGAAACTGCTCAATACCAGCGCCGGATAAAACCCTGATGCAAAGGAGCCCAAGGCCCAGAACAGTCCCATCGTCAGGAGGAACGGCGGGTGATTCCACACATGCTCGACGATTTCCTTACCGACGAGGTTGTTGAAGAGGGGAAGCAGTAGCTCTGCCAAGATCAACGCCAGCACGGCGCCGATAAAATTGATAACCAGCGCCTCCAACATGAACTGCTTGATCAACTGGCGGCGGAAAGCCCCAATCACCTTTCGGAGTCCAACTTCCTTGGCCCGGTCCAGAGCTCGGGCCGTAGAAAGATTCACATAGTTGACCCAGGCAATAATCAGGATCAGAACCGACACGATGATGAGGAAATCTACTCCCTGTTTGTTGCCCAGCACTTGAGGCTCAAATGAGAAGTCAGAGTTGAGATAGATCTCGTTGACCGGATGGATGTCCCATCGCGTTTCCTCCTCGTAGTTCTTGATCACTTCATCCGCCTTGGCATGTATTGCCAGGAGGTCTGAGTCCTTTTGCAGCTTCAGATAGACGTAATAGTTGTTGTAGTTCCAGGACTTGTAGTCTTCTTCCTCTTGCAATGTCTTGTCTGAGACGAGCATCTGGAACCGATAGTGAGTATTTTCAGGTGTATCTTCAACCACGCCGGTCACAGTCAAAGGCGCATGATAGGGAGTGATGGCATGAATGATCTTTCCGATGGGATTCTCATCACCAAAGAACGCCTTTGCCCGCTTTTCTGTCAGTACTACCGATAGAGGCTGGCTGAGCATGGTCTCCGGCGAGCCTTGCAGCACTTTGTAATCAAACAGTGACAGGAAGTTCGAGTCCGCAGAAACCACATAGTCTTCGATCAGCGTTTTGTCCTCATATCGGAAGGTCACCGGCTCGAGTTTCTTGGTGACGGTGTGCTGCTCGATCTCTGGTATCTCGGCCTGGAGCACCTCGCCCACGAGATAAGAAGCCATGGCGTCCTTCACGCCATCCTGTCCTTCGATCACCTGAACCGTACCGACACGGTAGAGCTGATCGCTACTTGCGAAGTAGCCGTCGTAGCTACGTTCGAACGTTGTGTACTCATTGATGAGTAAGAAGCTGGCGAGACCAATCGCCAATCCCAGGACATTGATGGCCGTGAACATCTTTTGGCGACCAAGGTTCCTGAAGCTGATTTTCAAGTAATTCGAGAGCATACCTGTATCTTTTATTATTGAGTTTTGAGAAATCGGTCGTATGAGAGATGGCCTGAAGAGCAACAAGACCTGGGCCGCATAGTACCATTGCGACCATCGGCGCTTCTCCTCCAGTCGATCAGCATAGAGCTCTTCCAGATCCCCTTTGATGTCTGGGTAGTAGTCGGCATGGCAATACCACTTGAAAATCCGATCTGCCAGTCGCTTGATCATGAGCTAGCCATCAGTTGGTTTCTTGGGTGTACGCCAACCTTAGGCTCCCCTCGGACTTGCCTGTGAAGGAGTCTTCGGTGAAGTCGCCGACCGCAGTACAGTCTTTGCTTACGAGCACCGCCCGGTTGGGACCCGTGCCTATTTCGAAGGGCGCCAGGAGTTTTACATACTTGTCGCTAGCCTCCTGAGGCAATGCCTCGTCATTGATGGATACCCCATCAGGGCGCAGGAAGACATATACGGTCTCCTTTCTCCCGCTGATCAAATCGTCATTGGTGAGTTGTTTGAGGACCGTCCGTCGAAGCTTGCTCAGGTCCACGTCGGCGAATCGTCCAGGTTTGCTTTGTGCACAGAGGCCGAGTGCCATTAGGGAGAAGATGAGTACGGGGATAGTCCTTTTCATTGTTGCGCGTTTGTAGTGAATTTGAATTCCATGGCCGCCTTTGGAATAGATTGCCAGAGTTCCAGGCGAATGTCCTGTGAGTACTTGAGCGCATCTCTGCCGTAGGCGGTCATGGCAAAGTACCTTTTGGGTTTGCCAGCTCTTTTTTCGCTGGGGTCACCTTCTCTACTTTTGAGATAGCCTTTTTTCTCCATGCGGCGAAGGGCGGATTGCAGTGCCCCTACGCTGACGGACCGCTTCAAGCGATCTTCTATTTCTCGTTTGATGGCCACACCGTAGGCTTCATCGTAAAGCACACCGACGGTCAAGAGTACGATCTCTTCAAATTCTCCGAGTTGGTATTTCTTCATGTGGGTGAATCTCCTAAATGTAGTATTCGGAAACAAACCTAAGAAAGTTTCATGAATTTCCTAAATGTAGTATTTATTTTTTGCCCTTAGGCAACGCAAAGGACGGGGGCACCAAAGGCTAATCGATGGGGTCCTTCGTCATCTCCCCATTCACCAATCGAAAAATCCCCCATGGATTTTCATCCCTTAGGGCCTCAGGGAGCAGACCCTGTGGGAAATCCTGATAGGCGACCGGCCGCACAAATCGCTTGATGGCGGCGGTCCCCACAGAAGTTGTTGAAGGGGCCGTGGTAGCAGGGAATGGGCCGCCATGTACCATCGCGTGGCAGACTTCGACTCCCGTCGGATAGCCGTTGATGATCAGTCGTCCTGCTTTTTCCTCCAATATGGAAACCAGATCTCGGTAGTCTTCCAATTCTGCTTCGGTACCGTAAATCGTCGCCGTGAGCTGACCCTCCATTGTGTTGGCAGCCTCCAGTAGTTGATTTCGGCTATCGGCAGTCACAAATACTGTGGAAGGGCCAAAGAGCTCCTCTTTCAGTTGTCCGGATTCCAGAAAGGTGGATGCGTCAGTCTGAAATAGGTAGGAATTGACATCATTGATCTCACCTGAGCTGTGTCCTACGGCTTTTTCGTCGACGCCGTCAACATCTCGAAGCGAGGCAGCACCGCTCCGGTAGCTATCCGCGATCCCGGCAGTCAACATCGTGCCACCATGATGTTCGGAAATGGTAGAGGCCAGTTTCTGAACAAAAGGGGCGGGGTCCGTCTGTTTGGAGGTGAAGACTAATCCGGGATTGGTACAGAATTGGCCCACGCCAAGGTTGACTGATCCGGCCAATCCAGCGGCGATTTTCTCCCACTGCGTGGCCAATGCCTCTGGTAGTATGAATATGGGGTTGGTACTACCCATTTCGGCATAGACAGGTACGGGTTGCGGGCGGGCGTTGGCCAGCTGAAACAAGGCCAAACCACCTTTTTGCGAACCTGTGAATGCAACGGCCGTCACATCTGGGTGTTTCACCAGTGTCCTGCCGACATCATTTGATCTTCCCTGAATCAAAGAAAAGACGCCCGACGGCATGTTGGTCTGTTGGGCTGCTTTTGTAATTGCGTATGCCACCAACTCGCAGGCGCGCGGATGCGCGGGGTGAGCCTTGAAGACCACTGGGCATCCGGCAGCCAGGGCGGATGCCGTGTCGCCGCCGGCCACGGAGAAAGCCAGCGGGAAGTTACTCGCGCCAAATACGGCTACAGGACCGAGAGGTTTGGACATCGACCGAACGTCCGGCTTGGGAAGGGGTGTTCGATTGGGATTGGCAGTATCAATGCGAGCATCTACCCACGTCCCGTCTCTCACCACCTGGGCGAACAGTCGCAATTGGTTGGCCGTTCTCCCGCGCTCACCGATGAGCCTTGCTTCTGGTAGCGCTGTTTCGGCCATGCATTCATGGATCAACTGCTCACCAAGTTCCTCAATGTTGGAGGCAATAGCCTCCAGGAATTCACCTCTTTCTTCCTTGCTTGATTGTCGGTAGGGCTCCGAGGCCTGTTTAGCAAGTGCTACAGCCTCATTGATTTCCCTTTTTGTCGCATCGGCAAATTCTGTATTTCCATTGACCGAGTTGTCGGAGGGTGATAGTGACTGAAAAAGGTTTGTTCCTTCTTTGGAGCGGGAGTTGCCGATGAAGTGTGCACCAGTGATTTCCATTCAATTAGTTCTTTTGGTCGATAATATTTTCAAGTGTGCCAATGCCGTCGATTGTGATCCGCACCTTATCACCTGGTTGCAATGTGAAGTCATCGGCCGGTACAATGCCGGTTCCCGTCATCAGGAAGCATCCATTGGGGAATTCACATTCTGCAAAGAGAAAGCTCACCAGCTCTTCCAACGATCGCTTGATTTGACTGATGGTGATCTGCCCGGAAAAAGCGACCGTGCCGCTTCGTTCGATTTGCAGAGATATTTGCGTATCAGGTGACAAGGGTTCTTCCTGGACCAGAATGCAGGGACCGAGTCCTGCACACTTTTCGTAGGTCTTGGCTTGAGGCAGGTACAATGGGTTTTGCCCTTCGATACTGCGGGAGCTCATGTCATTGCCGATGGTGTACCCCTGTATTTGGCCGAACTTATTGATCATCAGTGTGAGCTCGGGTTCTGGGACATCCCAGGTCGAGTCACGTCGTATGTGCAAAACTTCACCTGGACCAACGGTTCTGGCCGGCGTAGCTTTGAAGAATAGCTCCGGGCGCTCAGCGTCATAGACTCTGTCATAGACGTCACCGCCGTCCTCAGACTCCTCCATGCGCGCATCCCGGCTACGCAGGTAGGTTACACCGGATGCCCACACTTCCTGACTAACGATGGGTTTCAGAGGCGGCTGCACGTTCCAATCAATGGTCTCAATGGGAGTGGCCTTTCCTTTCAGATCAGCAAGATGACTATATAGGTCGGGGACACGAAAAAAGGAATCCCACTCGGAACTTGTTAACAGATAGTGATTCCCGTTGTCCTCAAAGACAACGCCGGTCAGGGTTCGATATACTTTCATTGGCCGCGGAAGTAGATAGTACGCAAGCTAACCAAACCTGCGTCTTCATGACCAGTTTCTGTATATCAAAATGTCCTGGGCTCAGAACACTTCCCTTACTTGCGTTTTACAAATTTGATGGACCGTTTGCCTGTCTGGAGGGTATACAAACCCGGAGGTAATTGTGATGTGTCTAGTAACAATTGATTGGGATCAATTTGCGTACGTCGCAACCTGGCCGTTATATCCTGGCCCATTATATTAATCACACGTAATTCTGTCAGCTCACCGGGATCCCCATTGATGAACAGCTCCGTCGTTACCGGATTGGGGTAAATGTTCACTGCATTCCTGAAGGCGCTCATACTAACAACCCTGACTTCGGAATAGGAGAATCCCCCGTCGAAGTCGGTCTGCTTCAGGCGGTAGTAGTTTGGGCCATAGAACGGTTCGTCATCAACCGTTGCATACCTACGTAGGCCCGACGAGTTACCAGCTCCCTCAATCGTGGTAAGGACTTCCCACTCGGACCCGTTTGCCGACTTCTCCACGGTGAAGAAATCATTGTTGATCTCAGAGGCCGTTTGCCATCGCAGTTCCACTACTTGCTCTTCTTCTTTCAAGGTGGCCTCAAACTCAATCAATTCAATGGGTAAGGTCGTCCCGAGGGTGGTGGATCCCAGGGTGATATAGCTAGTGCCGTTTGACGGGATATGAGAGTTATTGATTCCTTCAATTATGATCGATCCTACAGAAAAGGTGAGACCGTCAGCAGGGCCATAGACCGAAGCGTCACTGAAATCGCCATCGTCATCGACCAGCAGGCGGATGTCTTCTATGTCGAAGTTCCCGATGCTATCCCATTCAATTTCCAAACTGAACTCATCTGTGAAGTTGGTCGTCGTGACCTTCCACTCTCTGTTGAATCGGGTCCTGATGCCCACGGGAGCCTCTTGTGGATCCAGCGCCCTCAGAGCTTCACCATTGTGACCAATGACCAGGTAAGAGATCTCATTGGAGATGGGAGCAGTGTTTGCCAGGTTGCTGGCAGACAGATCACCTACCCAGACGATGAGAGAGTCATCCTGGGACTTTGATTGCTTTTGGTACAACGCCGAGAAATCATCTCTACCGATGGCGATGATGTCATTGTGATAGTCGGAGTTGTCAGATGCATCCCATACAATTGTTCCGTCACTTGCCACATAGTCTCCATTGGTTCCACCGCCGACGTTGCTTCGGGTGATGCCATACTTCGCAGCAAAATACGACTCCACTTTTTGTATGTCCGCGTCGGACAAGGCCGTATTGTAACATACGTATTCTGAAACGTGCGCTTCAGCATAGTGGGCTCCTGTATTTCCTGGTTGGTTGCCAAGGGCAAAATCGCCGTTGTTGCCTGATGCGGTCATGCTGCCCGCGGTGGTGGACGCTTCCTGGGCACCATTCACGTGCAGGCTACGTCCGGAGGCATCTGCATAAGTCCGCACGACAACCACGCTGTTTGTGAAGCTCGAGCTCGAGGACATGTTGCGGTTTCCATCCCCATAGATATCAGAGCGGATGCGCTCGGAGCTTGCTATTTCGTAGTAGCCCACTCTATCGCCACTGGCATCCGATTCCCATCCTCCGACAACATCCACATCATTCAATGCCGTGGTTTCCATGACAACGAATAGTGTATTGTCCCGATCATCAAACAATACATCAGCGTCGAAATTCTCCTTTTCAAACTTATCGTCGACCCCGTCGAAATAGACGCTGGGGTTGTAATTCAAGCGGTCGGACACAAGCGTTGGGGATCCTGTACCAACCATCATGCTTACAAAGGAACCGTTACCACTGACATCACTCCACTCGTCGACCGGTCCACTTGTGACGGTATTGCCGCCGTTTTTGAATCCGTCATTGCCCTTGAGCCACAATGTCAGGTTCGCATCCACACCTCCGGGGCCTCTCGTCGCTATCCCCAGCGTGAATATGTCACCATCACTGAAAGTCACGTTCGGAATCGTGATGGTATCTCCGCTGATCTCGCTTGCCGGGTAATTAACGCTCCCAGTGGCGAATGTACCGTCGTCATCGACGTGCAACACGTAATCGCCAACGACACCTGAATTCAGGGAATAGAGGATCTTCACTGTCACAGTACCGGGAGTACCCGAAACGCTTGCCTGCCATTTGCGAATAAGGCGTAGGTCGTAGTTTGGAGGTGAGTCGCTGAAAGTAAGTCCTGTGGCGCCATCGTCGTTGCCCCACATAATGAAGTCCAGGTCACTACTGAAGCCGTCGCCTTTCTCCATGATTACCATGGCGTCGGAGTTGCTACTGATCGAGGCCGGCTGATCGAGTGCGGAGAGGTCGTCCCGCCCTATGCCACTGACATCATTATGATAGGTGGAGTTGGCGGAAGCATCCCAAATAACAGTGCCATTACTTGCTATGTAATCACCTTCATTCACACCATTTGCATTGGGAGCTTCGAGAGCGGTGGTATTGCCGTCGTTGTCAGTGGACAAGGTGATGCCGTACTTCAGGGCGATGTACGATTCGGCCCTCTGCTGCTCCGAAGCCGACAGTTGCCGGTCGAAGTAAATGACTTCAGCTATCTCTCCAGTCAATCGATTGGCACCGGTCTCATCATCGCCCAGAATGTAGCCGCCACCAGTCGTCCAGTCTGTATCGAAGTCTTTTGAGGAGAAACTGTTGTAGCCGTTTTCGAATACGGCGGCGGCTGTGACTCCGCCAGGATCGCTGACAGTCCACACAGAAGTCAGGTTGGTTTGGAGCGCGTAGGTGCTACCACTTGCGGCGTAGCGTTCATCAAGGAAGTATTGGCGCCCGGTAGTCGGTGACGGGCCATCTCCAATTTCAAATAACGCCTTGTCATTCACAACGGGAATTTCACCTACTATGAAGATGGTAGAAGATGTGCCATTCGTTCTTTCTATCGAGCCAGAAATAGGTTGCGTGTCATCGGTGAAGCTAATGCCTGGGTTGTAGCTCGAGAAGGTGCCTTGATAGGTGGCATCTCCTGTGCCCGTGCCGTGATTGCCTTCGCCACTTTGGTCCAGCCAGGAAGTGATACCGACCCCGTCAGCAGTGGTATTGGTACCCTTGTCCGCGCGTAACCACAGGTTAAGGTCTGTCAAGACGCCACCAGGGCCTTTCCCAATCAAGCCAAGTGTGATGTAATCGCCATCGCTCAGTATGACGTTTTCAAAGGTGATGGTATCCCCCACCAGGTCGGAGGCGATGTAGCTCGTGGCGCCGGAGGCGAACGTGCCATCACTATCGACATGTAGTCCATATCGTATTACCGCTCCATTGTTGGCGGCGTAGACCATTTGAATGGTTACCGGCCCTGGATTGCCATTGACCTGCACACGCCACTCACGCTCCATACGGCTGTCATATGCGGGGTCTTTGTCCGCTGTTGTGAGAGAGGTGGGAGCATCGTTGTTTCCCCAGAGGATAAAATCCAGATCACTAGTGAATGCCTGACCGTGGTCCATGATGATCATCGCATCTGAATTGGCACTAATGGATTTCTGTTGGCTGAGACCCGAACCATCATCTCGCCCGATACCGGCGACATCATTATGATAAGCGCTGTTAACGGCCGCGTCCCATAGTAATGTAGAACCGTCAGAGGCAGTGATATCACCACCTATGCCGCCAGAGCGATTGAGCGTTGCCCCGGTTCGAATAGCCAGGTAGGACTCCACCTGATCAATATCTGTGTCTGAGAGCTTCGTCTCATATAAAATTACCTCTGCAATTCTCCCATCGAAGGCACTTATCCATTGATCCCTTCCGATCTGCATGCGCTCTCCCCAGCCGTGGTTGACTGCCGTATTGGTAGGTTCGTCGAATTGCGAGCCATCGAGTCGGGCGCGATTCTCAGAATCACTCATTTGATACCGGATAGTTGCGACGGACGGGATACCCGCCGTCAAGGATTTTCCTCCGCCGAAAACAGTTCCGAGCCCAAAGACATGGTCCACAGCTAACTTACCTGAAGTATTGTGGTAGAGGGAGAGGCCGTGCCCAATACCACCTGTGTTTCCGACGATAGCTCGCTCGACTGAGGGGTTGTCAGATTCCACAATGACAAATGCTGTATACACCTGCCCGTCTGACGTGACCTTCAGGATGTCCGAAGCATTGGTAGTGAAGTAGTCACTGCCATCGAAGTCGATGGCCGTGTTGAAGTTGATTGACGAAGCCTGAATCTGAGGGTTGCCTGTGGCGTAGGTATCATATCCATATCCTGAAAGATCCGACCATGCCGTCGCGGTCCCCGATCCGGTTACGCCCATATCTGCACGTAACCAAAGTCTTATCTCATTGGAGACACCTCCAGGAGCCACACGGCCCGAGCCGAGTGTGAAGAAATCGCCATTTGAGAAGCTGACATCACTAAAGGTGATGGTGTCACCACTGATGGAGGAGGCATTATATGTGGTAGCATCCAAGCTGAAGTCGCCATCTGCGTCTACGTGCAGGCCGTAGTCCCTTGCTGAACCAGTATTCGCCTGTAGTATCTGGACAGTCACCACGCCTGGTGTACCTGTCAGTGCCACTTTCCATGTGCGTTCGAGTCGCTCCTGGAAGAGCGGATCAGTACCGGTTGAAGTGGTTGTTATAGGGGCGTCGTCATTACCGACGATAAGGAAAGATCCATCGCTTCCGAAGCTCGTTCCCCTGTCGATGATGACCATGGCGTCATCATTGACGCTTGTAGACTTTCTATGATCCAGGCCCGATTGATCATCCCTTCCGATTCCGAAGACATCATTGTGATAGGCGGCGTTTGTGGTTGCATCCCAGATTGTGGTGCCGTCCGAGGCGAGGTAGTCGCCTGCACTCATGTCCAAGGAGATGCCATATTTCAAGGCGAGGTAGGACTGGGCTTTTTCAGCGTCACCGACCGTTTCTGTCAAGTCGCGGTCATAGACGACTATCTCCAGTATTGTGCCAGTCAACTCTTGATTGCCACTGATATTGCGTCCAATGTAGGCCACTGAGCTACCCGTGTTGAGGGCATTGGATGACGCCGCGGGATTTAGATAATTGTGTTCAAGCTCGGTACCATTTTGCCTCGTGTCGAAGCCAGGATCGATCATCTGTCCAGCGCCATAGGTGTGCATGGCGATTTGCGGGATTGTAAGGCTATTGGGAATGATATCGTTAGCGCTATTGAAACGGGCAGCGATCTCGTCGGTCGAATGGGATAAGTCGACGCGTTGATAGGCCAAATTCGCACCGTGAGCAAACGTGGTCTGCTGTATACCCGACGCTCCTGCCTCGGAGACAATGAAATACGTTCGTGCACTGCTACCGGTAGGCAGAGCAGAAGGATCTGCGAGTGTGAAAAAATCGGTCTCTGATTCAACGAAATCGATACCAGCATTGTAGTTCACGCTGCTTTCCCGTAGGGTAGGGGTACCAGAGGCCCACGCGTCGTTCCCGACACTGGACCAGTCTTTCCAGGCACTCACTGGCGATGTTCCTGTGACGCCTTCATTGGCTTTGAACCAGGTCACCAGATTGCCATTAACACCACCAGGGCTGTTCAATCCCAGCGGCGTTTGAGTTTTGTTTATACTACCGACTGTCAGGATATCACCGTCCTGCAGGTCCACACCTGTAACGGTGAATACATTGCTCCCGTAGGAGCCCGCGACGGGCGTTACATCCAGATCTTCAAAGCCATCACCGTCCCGGTCTATCAACAGCCTCAAATCGGAACCAGTGATCCCTCCCGGTACATTGGTAAGGTCAATGGCAATATCCACTGTCCCCACGTCCGAAGGTTCGCTGATTTTCCAAATCCTGCTGTTGCGAGACTCGATCGTGCTCCCGTCCACGTCGGCGGTGATTCTTGTGCCTGCATCATCTCCGTTGTTTCCCCATAGCAGGAAGCTGAGGTCGGTTGAGAAGGATCCGGGGCGCGTGATCGTCAGCATAGCGTCGCTGGATTCATTGGTGGACGCCAGTTGATTCAGTCCGGAAATATCGTCACGACCGATACCTGTGACATTGTTGTGGTAGTCGGTATTTGTTGATGCGTCCCAAAGGAGTGTACCGTTGGAAGCCTCATAGTCTCCGACGTCGCCCCCACCTGTGTTGTCGAGAGTAAACCCGTACTTGATAGCCAGGTAGGAGTAGATCTTTCGCAGTTCCGTATCGCTCAGGGTTGAGGAGTAAGCGATTACCTCTGATACGTAGCCCTCGAAACCGCGACTGCCGCCATAACCCTTACCGATGACACCTTGCCCGCCTGCTACCGTAGCAGTGTTTGCATCGCTATTGGTTACTGAGCTTCCATCACGAAGCTCATAAATTGTTTTGCCCGTGGAGGTATCGAGTTCTCCCCTCAGAAGGGAAAGGGATTGTGCGGGGCTATCGAAGGCACTCACACTCACGTCGAGATTATTTGCGTAGTGGGACAGCCTCGCCTGTGTATCATTTCGATATCCAAAATGCAGTCCCTGATTGGAGCTGCAACCCGAGCAACTGGTACCGACTAGATAGCTGTTGGAATTCGAGTTGTCTCTTTCTACGATGGCAATAAGGTTGTAATCAGCGCCTTTGATGGCATCGAGGTTCGCCTCAAAATAGCCATTGTCGCCATTCGCAAAGTAGACTGCGGGATGGCCATTGTGAATGTTGGTAGCCAGTGTGGCAAAATCGCCGGTACCCGCCTGTGTAGCATCGTTACCATTTGGTGACTGATCTGCCCAGGTAGTGACAGGTGAGCCTGTGACTCCGGCATTGGCCTTGAACCAGACAGTGAGATCGTCACCAACGCCACCTGGCGACACGATCGCCTCAGCAAGGGTGAAGTAGTCTCCGTTGGTAAACGTGATGTTGTTGAAGATGACCGTATCTCCACTGATGCTTGAGGCTACATGGTCCGTGGCTCCTGAGCCGAAAGTACCATCGTCGTCGACGAGGAGGGCATAGTGGGAAGGATCTCCGTCATTGCCCGAATAGATCAATTTGACGGTAACACTGCCTGGTGTACCAGTGACCGACGAACGCCATGTTCTGGCCAATCGAAACTCATAGTCAGGGTCAGTATCGGTGGTAGTCATGTCCAGAGCCCCATTATCATGGCCCCAAAAGAGGAACTCATTGTTTCCAAGGTCATCGGCATTGGAGATTCGGACGGTACCCGTACCAATGGCGTCAGTCACATTTGACCCATCCGACGCCTGGCCTATGCCCGCAACATCATGATCATGCCCTGTATTGTCCCCCGCATAAAGGTCGTTGGTTGAGAGGGTGAGTCCGTATTTTGCTGCCAGATAGTTGTGGATGATGATTCGTTCTGCCTCCGTTGCCGCCCGGTTGAGGACGATCATCTCGGCGATATCTCCATCCATATATCCGCCAGTCCACCCGATATAAACGGGATCTGTGTTCGTCGTGATATCGTCAGTATGAGCGAAGGTTGCTGGAGTGCCTTCATTCCTGTAAAGTCTCATTTGTGACTTGTCGTAGATCATTGAATAGATGGATTGGACGCCGTACGGCATCACATCCTCGACGTAGGAGCTTGAGTAGTCACCAACGTAACCAATCACGACCTGATCATTTCCAGAGGATTGATCACCACGCCCTATCCCATACCCATCATCCCAGGCGCCACCATTCTTGTTGGCAAATCCACCCCATGTCTGACCAGCATTTGTGACATTGCCTACCACGAACATCGATATGGTCGTAGGCATTAGGCTTACATGATGAGGAACTCCAAAGTAGTCATCATCGGCAGCGATGAATTCGACTTGAGGGTAGCCGTTGAGGGCATTTTCGTGATACTCGGGCCAGGATCCATCATTGAGGATATTACCGACGGCGTCATTGCCGTAGCCGGATTGATCCGACCAGGTAGTGATGTCAGCCCCATCGGTCAAAGAAATCGTATTGGCATCCAGCCAAAGGACCAGACTTGATGAACCTCCCGTGTCCTGAACGCCTCCGGGTCCTGTCTGTGCCATCAGGAATATTGGGAGAGTTAGGAAAAATGTGCCAATGATGAGTTTGTGAAGAGAAGATGGGCCTTTCGATTCTAGGCCTGTCGGGAGGGTCGGTATCACCTTTTCAATGAAAGCAATGCGCGATTTGCCCATCGAGTCGGCGCCGATCGGATGGACAGAGGACTGACAAAGAGTGCATTTCTCGTTGTTCTGAGTCAAAGGCATGGCTAATCATCTTCGGACCAAGGCAGGATTTTTTGGTCGTCAGCACGAATAAAAACCAATGAACGGGAATAATTAAAAAAATTCGATGATCGTCACATATTTCTCGATAACTGACTATGCATGCGCCAAATAATCCTGAGATTTTACTCGTCCTTCAGATATTTTACCGGATCACTCTTGGCAACCTTCAAAACTTGCGACGTAATTGTGGCCATAGCTATTGTTAGTGTTATGGTAGCCGTAATGGTCGCAATGCCAAAGCCGAAGTCCACATGAAAGGGATAGGCACTGAGCCACTCCCCAATGACCCGGTTACTGATCACAAGACCGGGGACTAAACCGATAAAAATGAGAAGGACAAAACGCCTACTAAAAACCCCATATAGGTTGCTGAAACTTGCTCCCAGGACTTTGCGAATACTGATCTCCTTCAGTCGCTGATTGAGTTGTAGCCCGACGATCCCCAGCAGGCCCATGGCGGCCAGAAAGATGGACACGAAGCATCCTATCGCCACCAACTTCATCATTCGCTGTTCTTCGGCATATTCCTGTTGGTAGGTTTGCTCAAGAAAGCTGAACTCAAACGGGAATGGGCTAAAGTACTCGTCCCAGAGGGCTTCAAGCCGGTCCAGATCGAGATTGGAAGCGGCATTGAGTTTGACATACACGGAGTGGAGGCGATATACAGGTGCCATGTAAATGACCAGAGGATCGACCGTGCTCTTCGCCGATTCGAAGTGATAGTCCTCCACTACCCCAACGATTGTCGGGTTCTCCAAGTCACCGTATTGAAATGGGAGCACCTCGCCAATGGGATGCTCCAGATTGAGGGCTTTGACGAGTGCGCTGTTGATCAGTACTGCATTGGTCTCATCAGATGTTCTGTTGGGGTCCAGGTTTCGTCCCTCGAGGATATCGATGTCTAGCAGGCCCATTAGGTCCCGGTCAATCCGCAAATGCCTAACCTGCTGTAGAGAATGCTCCCCGGTAAGACGGGTGCCGTTATAATTCGAGATGGCGGCAACATTCGCGATCTCCGGCATGTTGGACAATGCCTCCACAAAAGGCTTGATCACCTCTTCACCTTTTGGTAGAAAGTCGAAGAAGATCACGTCATTGTAGTCAATCTTCGTGTCAAAGGCTGTCAAGTACTGAATTTGTCGATTCATGGTTAGCGCTCCAGCCACGAGCACTGTGGCGATTACAAATTGCACTGTGAGTAAAGTTTGTGTGATCCATTTTCCGGCGCGAATCTTCTGTTCTCCTCGGAGACTCCTAATGATAGAAAACCGCGACAATACAATGGCAGGATACAGGCCACTTGCGACGGCCGTGCCAATCAACAAGGCCAGGGCGCCAAGCAGAAAGTCTCCATTGATCAGATAGGTCAGGTCATACTCCTTTTGCACAAAGCTGGAAAAAACCGGTAGCAAGATGACCAGAAGGATAACCGCCAGCACCCCGGACAGCATGGAAGACAGAAAGGATTCTGTGATGAGTTGACTGAAGATCCCCCTTCTTTCGGCCCCTATGACCTTCCGGAGGGCAACCTCTCGCGCACGGCTTACATAGAGTGACACCGTGAAATTGGAGTAGTTGATCATGGAGATGATCAGACAGAAGAGGCCAATGATCGCAAAGAGCCTGATCAACTCAGGGTTGCCTCCTCGGGAGATGCCGTTGTAGTGTCCATAGGCTTCGTTGAGATGTATCTCAGAGATAGGCTGCAGATTGATACGAAATTCTATGCCCTCCTCGGGTTCATCTTTCTCCTTGTGGATCTCATTCATTTTTTGAATGGCGGCAGCAGGATCCACGTGCTCGTTGAGCTTCACCAGCGTATTCATGTTGATGTCCAGCCAGGTACTGAGGCGTCGCTCCGGAGCGATCGTGATGTAGTGCGCATAGGAGACAATCATATCCCGGCGGACAGAGGTGTTTTCTGGGATATCCCGGTAGACTCCTCTTACGAAGAAATCATAGGTTGCCTCACCGGATATGAGCGTCAGGAGGGTGCCCACGGCGTCGCCGCGTATATCCAGCTTGCCCGCCAGTGAGGAGGAGATGATCACATCATTGGGCTGGTCAAAAGCTCCTGGAGCTCCCTCCACGAAATCCAGATCGAGGAAGTCGATCATCGATCGGTCGGCACGGACCAGAGATTGCTCCAGCACATCTTCTCCCTTTTGGATCAGGCCAAATCCCGACTTGAAACGGGCTACCTCTTCGATCTCCGGCACGTTGTCGGCGAAGACCACACTCATCGCATGCGAACTCCCTCCGATATAGTGCATATTGTCGCCTTCCTGCAGGTCGATCGTGATGCGATAGAGCCGCTCGTGATCAGGCAGATGACGATCAAAACTAGTCTCGTCGTTGGCGTAGAGATAGGCCAGCCAGCAAAAGGAGATGCCAAGCGCGAGACCAAAGATGTTGAGCGAGGAGTAGAGCTTGTGCTTCTTGATGAACCTCCAGCCGGTCTTAAGGTAGTTTCGGTACATGGTCATATATTGTTTGAGGTAGTGTGTTGGTTTGAGATGGGAGATGCGTATGGTCCTGAGCACTTCGAAGACAAACAGCCAACGTGCTCTTGTCAGCCCCTTCTCTTGTGCGCGCCAGTGAAAGGCCTCATGCAGATCACCCTGAAATTCCTCCACCAGGTGATTGGCACATAGCCGCTCCACGAGCCAGTCGGCCCATCGGGGAGGGTTAGATGTGGACATACTGCAGGGAAGGTTTGGTAGCTCCGCTCCAGAGTTTGTTTTTCACGGCATTGAGCTCACTCACCAGCTCGTAGGCGGAGGGAGTGGCCCAGTAGACCCGCTTCCGACGCCCCCCTCGCTCGGCCGTGGGTTCCCCAAATTCCGACTTCACCCAGCCTTTTGCCTCCATGCGTTTGAGGACGACGTGTATGGCAGGTATGGAAATTCCTTTACCCAATGCCCCTTCGTAGGCTTTGGCGATATCCACGCTGTTGCTCTTCTCGTTGTTGAGCAATATCATCAGGACTATTTCTTCCAGGGAACCAATGGCTTCCATTTAATTAATATTTGTTTAAGATATAGTCACGAATATCATTAATAAATGTTTAAGTAATCGGAATCTTTTTTTTGAGGGCGCACTTTCACCGCATTGGCCGGCGCACTAGGGCCTCCTCGCGCCTGCCTGCGCGGAGCCGCTATGGCAAAGGCAGGGCGGATCGAGCCATCGGTCCCTCCGCCCTACGCCCAAAGCCGAGCCTTGTCTCGCTCTTCGCCTTTTGGCCTTCTAGTTGGTGGGTTGATGAGTTGAAGAGTTGGAGTATCGACGTCGTTGCGCTCCTGCCGATGATATGCATTCAGAACTCATTGTAAACCAAATACTTTTCGCGTCATTCAGAGCGGAATGCAATGGAGCGAAGAATCTTTTTGATGCAATTTTCATATCCTCCGTCGAAGATTCTTCCCGCCGCTACGCTCTGGTCTGAATGACGGAGGAAGGACGATTTGCGCTTTACTATCATGATGTCATCACCTTATATCCGTTTGCAGGCCAAATGTCTATCCCGCAGTGATGGCGAAGAAAATCCTAAAAACTCCTCCACTTCTCAACTCCTCAACCTCTCCACTCCTCCACTTCTCAACCTCTCAACCGCTCAACTCACCCTACTCTTCCCTCAACGAATCCACGGGATTGGAGTGCGCCGCCTGGAAGGATTTGAAGCCTACAGTTGTGATCGCGATTAGGATGATGAACAGTGCACTGATGACAAAGTACAGCGGACTAAGCGAGATCTGGTAGGCGAAGTCTTGCAGCCAGCGCGTCATGAGGTAGTGAGCCACAGGGAAGGCGATGATCATCGAAACTACGATCATCCATGCATAATCTTTCACGAAGAGCGTGATCAGCCGCGCAACTGGGGCGCCAAGGACTTTACGGATGCCGATTTCCTTGCGGGACTGTTCGATGGTAAATGATACCAAACCAAAGAGACCCATACAAGCAACAATAATGGCCAATATCGCGAAGCCGGAAAAGACCTTGTTGAATTGTGCGTCCGACTTGTACTGGCGGTCGAAGAACTCATCCAGAAAGAAGAAGTCGAAAGGGTTGTCCGGATAGACCTGATCCCAGACCGATTCTACGTCGGACACCGTCTGGAAGATATCGTTGGTCGCCAGCTTCACAGAGAAGTAGTTGTCATTGCCCGTGTGGTAGACGAATAGAATCGGGTCCAGCGCCTCTTTCAATGACGAGTGGTGGTAGTCCTCGACGACGCCGACCACTTTGCGTTCCCACCGGGAGTTGGGGTTGAGGCGCTGACCGATGGCATCTTCCAGCTCAAAGCCAAACATCTTCGCAGCCGTGCGATTGATGACCACGGAATTAGAATCGGATCTGAAGCCCTCTCTGAAATCTCTGCCGACGATCACCTCGATGCCGAAGTTTTCGAAATAGGGCTCGTCAGCACTGATAATATAGCACTGATGAGATACATCGGGTGCTTTTTGCGTCGTGAAATCGGATATACTGAAGTTCTCTTCGCCAGGCACCGTGTTGGACAGTGTGATGCCATTCACTGACGATAGCTGCTCGAGTTGATCGCGGAAGACACTCTTGCGCTGTGACAGGTCGCCTTCACCACGGGAGGCGGTGGGGCCTTTGATCACGAGGGTTTGGTCGATCTCGACACCCAGATCTCGGGACTGCATGAACTGCAGTTGCCGTACGACCACCATGGTCCCAAGGATCAATATGATGGAAATAGAAAACTGGATCGTAACAAGTATCTGTCGGAAGCCGAGCTTATTGCGTCTTCGGTAGAAGTTGCCCTTCAGTACGCGCAAAGGGTGGAAGGAGGACAGCACCATCGCGGGATACAAACCCGATACCATTGATCCGAAAATCCATAAGAGGGCCAGGCCGCGCAATAACAGGGGCGTTGACAACAGCGATCGCTCCAGCGTAATGGCGAGGACACTGTCGAGTACGGGCGTTAGTGCAACGACGATGAGGACTGCGAGTAGTATCGCCACCAGGTTGAGGATGGCCGACTCAAACAAGAACTGAAAAACCAACTGACGGCGTTTGGCACCGATCACCTTTCTGATGCCTACTTCATGGGCTCGCTTTACAGCCCTTGCCGTAGAAAGGTTGATGAAGTTGACCCAGGCGATGATCAGGACCAGCACGGCTATGATGCTAAGGAAATAGACGCCCTGCTCGCCGCCATTGTCACCCATGTCCCAGCTATAGCCCTTAGACTTCAAGTGAATATCTGGCAGGGGCTGCAGATGGAGTACCTCCAGGCTATTGTCCGCGTCGAAGGCTTCCCCCTTTTTCGTTTGGAGGTAGCCATTCACCTTCTCGGTGAAGGCGGTCATGTCCGCTCCCTCGGCTACCTCGATGAAGGTGTAGAAATCATACCAACCCCAGTTTCCGTCCCATTCATCAAAGCTGCTCCAGGTTCGTAAAGAGGAAACGATATCAAACTGCATGTGGGAGTTTTCTGGGAAATCCGCCATGATCCCCGCGATGATGTAGTCTTCACCACGGTATCGCAAACTCTTGCCGATTGGATTTTCCTCACCGAAATAGCGAGTAGCGGTAGATGCTGAGAGGACTGTCTGATTGGACTTTGTAAGCACCTCATCGATATTGCCTTCGAGCAATTGGAAGCCAAACATGCGAAAGAAGTTCTCATCGGCATACACGCCGCGGTCCTCGTTGAAGCGGGTCAGTGTCCCGTCTGCTTGGGTCACGCTGTACACGCCGCCACCAAAGGGCAGGATCCTACACATATCAGTGACTTCTGGCATCTCCGCTTCCAGGCCCAGGCCGACGGCGGGAAAGACCACTGCACTTTTGGTGGATAGTTGCCCGTTGTTGATCATGTCCATCACTACCCGGTACTTGCTGTCCGCGCGTGGGTGAAAGCTATCGTAGGACAATTCTTCCAATACATGCAGCGCTATGAACAGGCAACTGGCCACGCCAATGACGAGGCCAAGCAGGTTGATGGAACCATAGACTTTGTTGCGGGAGAAGTTGCGGAGTGCGGCTTTGATGTAATTGCGATACATAGGGGAGGGGTCAGTCGGTTTTTCTACTTTTTTGAAAGAGGATGGTCGGAAGAAGGTGACCACGTCGAGGAAGAAGCGGAAGTTGGCCTTTTTCGAACCTTGTCGTTGGCTGCGGTGATAGTAGGCCTCGTGGAGGTCACCCTGGATCTCTTCTACGAGGTTGTCAGCGCAGTACCATTCAAGGAACCTGTCAATCCACCGCGCCGGGCCCTGATCTTTTTGCTTCTGGGACATTACGACAGTTTTACATTGGGCATCATATTCCAGAGCTTCATTCGGTTTTCCTGCAACGTCTGCAGTGTGTTCATCCCCATGGAAGTGACCTTGAAGATGCGTTTGCGACGACCTCCCCGCTCGCTGGTGGCTCCACCCATTTCTGATTGAATGAAGCCTTTCTTTTCGAGGCGCTTCAGCACAGTGTGGACGGCACTGATGGTGATTTCATTCCCAAAGGTTTTCTGGTATTCGTCTGAAAGGGAATAGCCATAGGCTTCACCTTGCATGACCGCCACCATGAGGAGGATCGTTTCTTCCAGTGTCCCGAGATTCTTCGACATTTTTACAGCTTTTGTAGAACAAATATACGACAGCGGGTTCTATTTGTTCAACTTTTGTGGAAAAACTGCTGAAACCAAAACTCGTGGAAAAACGTATTACATTTGTAATACAATAGATTGAGAAAGGAGGATATCATGTTAAACGTCCGACTAAACAACGAAGAGGAAAAAGAACTTGCTGACTACTGCGCACAAGCCAACCGGACAAAGTCCGAGGTCGTCAAAGAGGCTTTGGCAATGTACCTGACCGCGAAGTCGGGCTCCAAGTCCCCTTTTGAGTTGGGGGAGGATCTCTTTGGCCAGGAGAGTGGAGGTGAGAGCGCCGGCTCTTCTCAATACAAAGCGAAACTAAAGGGCAAGCTCCGTGAGAAGCACTCTCATTGATGCCGGCCCTTTGATCGCCCTCTTCAACCGCAGGGATCAGTATCATATGCTGGCGGTCAACTTCGTGAAGAGCTACAATGGCAGACTATTGAGTACTTGGCCTGTTTTGACAGAGGCGTCTCATATGCTCGATTTCAGCACCCAGGCCCAGATCAATCTATTGGAGTGGGTACGTCGGGGTGGTTTGGAAATCGTCGACATCGACGCTGAGAAGATTGACCGGATCATCACGCTGACAAAGATGTTTCAGGACGTGCCAATGGATCTCGCGGATGCGTCACTCATCGTTGCATCGGAGATGATGAACGTTCGCGAGATCGCCAGCATCGACACTGATTTTTATGTCTATCGAGACATTCGCAATCGGTACCTAACAAATGTTTTCCCGACGGGATAGCGCAGAATCCTTAAAGTTCTAAAACATACACCTCCTCGTAACCTAACTGTGTTAACAGCATCCAGGCCTCATGTGCTTTCATCGCATCATGGCCCATGATAATCTTAGGCTCGCCACTAGCGAATAGGGCCCTATTTTGTTTATCGAGGAGATCGGCCATGGGGATGTTGATGGCATCAGCTCGGTGTTCTATCTCAAATGCGTAGCTATCACGTATGTCGATGAGCGTGTATTCGCTCGAGGGGCCAAATCGCTCGCCTTTCAACAGATAATCCCCCTGGATGACATAGTCTGTCATTGTTGCCTTGCTGAGCATCTCTTCGCCATTGAGCTGTAGATAGCTTCTCTCGGAGAAGAAGGTCACGATCAACAAGAAGCCCAGAATGGACACGGTTACTATCGCCAATGGTATCGCTGAAGTTTTCATATTAGCTGCACCCTCCCTGTACCCTTTTCTTTTTTCGGCTCTTTATTGGGGCTATCGGCGTGAAGTCGACCTTAGGTAGCGCTTTCTCGCCTGTGAAGAATGCCCTGGCTGCCACTCTTCGGTCATACAAGGCAAACTCAGCAGCGGATGCGGTCGCCGGTGGATAGGTCGGATCCAGAATGTCCTGTTTCCAGGCTTCCATCCCCCCTTTGAGCAAATAGTTGTTCGCATACCCCAGTTGTTTGGTTATCATCCAAACCTGTGTTGCCCGCTGATCGCCATCGCTGTAGATGATATTTTGCATGGCATCCTGATCAAAGAGGTAGGCATAGTTGTCACTGAATATGCTATCTATTGGAACGTTGATAGCCCGCGGCAGCGGATCTTTGAAATCGGCGGCTGGCCGCACGTCAATCAGTCTTATAGATGGATCGCCATCAATCAGGCGATGCGCGAGCTCGTCGACCGAGATATAATTAGACTCCAGCAACATCTCTTGGAGCAGTTGGCGCTCATTCAGCTGAATGGAGTCGTTCTGCTTTTGTGGCAGCACCGCTGCAATGGAGCCCAAAGCGATGATCGTTATAGATAAGATGACTCTGATATTCATGGCTAAATCTCTTTCGTGATATCTGGTCTGCTAAACTTCTTCTCGGCCCACTCAGCTACAAAGAACATGGCAGCCGCGGCGATGATGACCAGCAATGCCATCAGTCCGTCCGTAAGACCAAGTGTATTGGAGATCTTCACTGCACCGAGATAATTTTTCAAATGAATGCTTTCCCACCATGTGTAAGTCTCTCCAAATAGGAGGATACCGATCAGCGACCCGCCAATGAAAACAAAAGCATCGATCTTGCCAATGGCGGCGGCGACCACACTTGTGCCGGGACAAAAGCCACCAATAATGAAGCCCAGCCCCATGACGATACCTCCGAGAATTGCCGAATTGATAAAGTACTCATTGATGTAGACGATGCTCATGTCGATCACCTCGAAGTAGTTGAAGAAGAGCAACCCTAGCATTGCAACGATTGCGGCAGTGAAAAACACCTTCAATACGGTGGTATCATAACCATAAAACATACCCGCCAGCTTCCGGCTGGAAGAGAAGCCTGCTTGCTCGAGTGCAAAGCCAAAACCAAGACCGATGATAAATGCGATCAGGAAGTTGAGCTCTGTGGATATTTCAAAAATTGGTACTACAGGTCCCATATCAAATCCAGTTTTTTCTGAAGAAATAAGCAAACAAGAAGGCTGTGCCGAAGATGGCCATCATCGTAACAAAGCCCGCGAGGGATAGTGTCGCCATCCCCGTCAATGCCGCACCACTGGTACAGCCGCGGCCAAACTGTGAGCCGAAGCCAAAGAGCAGTCCCCCAATGCCTGCGAGTACCAGCCTCCTGCGATTGGTGATTTGTGGTGCTTTTTCGATTTTTACATTCAATCGGCCAGCGAAAGCCCCGGAAAGGAAACCGCCCACAAGTACACCCAGTACTTCAAAAACCAGCCAGCTACTCATGGGATTGGCGTCATTGGCAACGTATTTACCATAATAGGGTGAGGATTCAGCCTTGGCTGGAGCCACGGTATCTACCGTACTGACCACCACGCTTTTCATGGCGCCGCTGGCTCCGAGACCTCTACCTGTCAGGTAAAAGGAAAGCAATAGCACCAACCCCAGGATGACTCCTGCGAGGTAGGGGTTCATGTACTTGGTAGAGCCTGTGATATAATTATGTTGCTCTGACATGTCTGTAGTGTTTTAGTACAAGTATCTACTGGCCTGGCCAGCGTACACAATGAGAAATCGCAACATGATGTTGCCAAACAGTATCAATACCATAGGTATCATCACTGGGATCCGCTGACCTCTGAGTCCCAGGTACGCCAATATGCCGGGGACAATCAGGCCAACAAAGACCACGAAGATCCAGAATGGCACTGTGTAAGAGCCACCGAGAAATAGCTGCACCGACTCGATCTGTACCTCCGTACTTGCGAGGAATCCCATGAACATATGGATGATGAAGAAAAGCTCCCCGATAACCAGGGCAACGACCAGGGTGCCAAATAGCTTGCGTTCGGAGTCATCCTTTGACAAACCGTAGATGACAGCTGCTCCTGTGAGCAATGCGGATGTCAGGAATAGAGGGCCGAGGATCGACGTATTCCAAAGAGGTCTTGCATTGAAGGCACTCAAAAGAATACCGGCGTAGATTCCGAGCAGAATGGAAAAGATGACCATCAACCAGGCCAACAACTTCTTATAGTTGCCAAGGAATTCTGCCAGGGTGTCCAGCCACTTAAATGGCCATCGCCAGTTGGGGAAGGCCTCACGGATATACAGTCCTGCCCAAATGAAGGCAAGTGGAGTGATCACAAGGAATGTCCACGATCCCCAGGACATCGGGGACTGAATACGCAGCGTGGTGTACAATCTCCAGAAGTAGGGCTTGTGGGTAAGGTCCAGCCACAATGCGATCAAACAAATGATAATGAAGATGGGGGCCAACAGAGGGGCGCGCTTCACTGCTGTAGGATACGTATTCTCCTTGTTCTGTAGGTAATAGAATCCGGCAAAGAACAACAGGCCCGCAGCAATTCCGCCAGCAAACAGGTCGACAGGGATCTCCCAGTGCCAAATATTCAGCGTGGGGTCGATCCTTGGATTCATTCTGCCACTTATGATAATTTCCTCTTCCATAACAATTAGATCAAGAAGTACAATTGAGGATCTGTGCCTGCTTCGGTCTTCAAGCGCTTGTATTTGCGCTCGGCAATCTTTCGGGAGACTTCGCTATTGGGGTCGTCCAGATCGCCGAAGTACAGGCAATTGGTTGGGCACACTTCCACGCAGGCAGGTTGCTCCCCCTTACGCACTTTGTGAATGCAGAAGGTACACTTGTCTACATACCCATCTGGGTGTGTGTATCGGGCATCGTAAGGACAGGAGGCGATACATGCCCCGCAGCCGATGCACTTGTCATGCGTGACCAGTACCACGCCTCCTTCTTCAATGTGGCTGGCACCTGTCGGGCAGCAACGCACGCATGGCGCATTGGAGCAGTGGTGACAGCGTTCGGATCTCAGCTCCATCTCCAGGTTGGGGTAGGTGCCGACAGTCGTCTCTACGATCCATTCCCTGCAGTATCCGATGGGTACGTTGTTTTCCAACTGGCAGGCGACTACGCAGTCGCTGCACCCAACGCATTTTTTGGTATCGATGGCCATTGCGTATCTCATGCTTCTGCAGGTTGAGGTTCTTCAGTCAAGATCGTCACGAAATTTCCCCGCATGCCTGTACCGCCCATGACGGGATCGGTCATTACGTTGGAAATCAATTCAGTGTCAGAGGCACCCTTGCCATAGGCCCTTGACAGCTGCTTGCGGTTGTGTCCAAATCCATGGACCATGTAAACTGAGTCCCATCTGATCCGCTCAGTAATCCGCACCTTGATCGAGAAGGTACTCACGATGTCATCCTGGTTCTTGAGCCACACATACTGGCCATTTTGGAGATCCCACAGCTTTGCTACTTTAGGGTTGACCCACAGCTCGTTCTCCGACATGAGGGCTGCCAGATTGGGGTTGTTGGCTGTTCGGCTAAAAGTGTGGTTTGGCGATCGACCATAGTTCAGGCGATAGAATCCGCTTGGCGGTTCGGGGTGTGGAGTGTAAGAAGGCAGAGGTGCGTATCCCGCGTTGGCAAACTCCGTACTGTACAGTTCGATCTTGCCAGTATTGGTATTGAACTCGTAGTCTATGCCGTCCAGCATGTACAGGTCCTGATACTCGCGATCATAGGTTTTCACTCCCAGCCGCTGCATTTCTTCGAGAGAACTGCCGACCTTCTTCAATTGCCAGTCGAGCATCTCTTCGATGTTCTTGAAGGCGAAATACTCGTCCAGACCCAGTTCGAAGGCCAGTTGTTGCGCCATCCACCACGCTGGCTTCGAATTGTACTTCGGTTTTGTCGCAGGCATACGTAGCGAAATGACCGGCTTCCGATGTGGTGATGTGCGAATATTGTCGTAGCGCTCGAGGTAAGTGCATTCCGGCAGGATCACGTCAGCGTAGCCTGTGATTTCCATCGGCATGGTGTCCACGACAACCAGCATTTCCAGGCTATCAATGGCCTTCATGGTGTTTTTCTGATCTGGAAGCGTCTGAGGCAGGTTGGTGCCGTTGACGATCCAGCCTTTGATACGACTATCCGCTTCCGGAGTGGAAATGGAGGCCTCACAGAGGGCATTGGAGACGACTTCCGTGGCAAGGTTGTACTTGTCTGGAAACAAGTCCCTCCACGTCCATTTTGGTGTAGGGAAGGCAGGATGCGGAAATTGAGGGATGCTGATAATATCTGGATTATAGAACCCTCCTCTTCGGCCCCAGGAGCCCAACAACGCGTTGAGGATGGCCACTGCTCGCAGGCGCTGGCTATCGTCGCCGTACCACGTGACGTGACGTCCAGGGTGGATGATGACTGCGGGTGAGGCGTTGGCCATTTCCCTTGCGGTCTCCCGGATAACATCGGGAGTGATGGTGGTGATGCCATAGGCCCACTCCGGGGTGTAAGACTGCACGTGCGCTTTGAGCTGATCGAAGCCAAAAGTGTGTCGCTCCACATATTCCTTATCGTACCACTCCTCATTGATGATTACGTTCATCCATGCGAGCATCAGTGCGATGTCGGTGGCCGGTTTGATGGGCAACCAGTGTTTGGATTTGCTCGCTGCCGTTGAGAACCGTGGATCGACGGTGATGATCGTGGCACCATTGTCGATGGCTTCAGACATTTCCTGCACTTGTCCATTGTGCATGTTCTCGCCGATGTGCGAGCCAATCAGCACTAGACATCGCGTATCCCGAATGTCGGTACGTTCGGGAGATAGTACGCCTTCTCCGAAAGTGCCATAGAAGGCTACCTCCCGGGGACCACGGCATTGGGCAAAGGACGGGGCAGAAATATTAGGAGATCCGAAGGCCTTGAGCATTCTGCTGAAGTACGAGCCTCCAGAGCCATGGGAGAATAGGGCGATACTCTCGGGGCCGTGCTCTTTGGCGATAGCCTTCATCTTGTCACCAATGACTTTGAAGGCTTCGGGCCATGTGGCTTGTTTGAAGACTTGCTTGCCGTTTTCTTCCACACGAATCAATGGGTGCTTTAGGCGATCTTCGTCGTAGTACATGCCCACGCCACCAGTGCCTCGGGGACATAGGCGACCATTGCAATGGGGGTCGTCCTTGTGCCCCTCCAGCTTCCAGATTTCGCCATTGGCATCTTTTGTTACCCATCCGGCGCACTTCCAGAAGCATATTTCACAGTAAGTTGGGGTTCGCTCCGGTGCCGCATATCTAGGTGCCTCGCCCTGCAGTATACTGCCGGTAGTCCAATCGAAAGATGCTGTGGCGGCAGCTGCACCGAGGCCGAGACCGGAAATCTTGATAAAGTCTCTTCGTGAAGGTTTCATGTGCCTATTTAGTCATGGCTAAACTATCTCCTGGGTGCAGGACCCCTTATGACATGTGTCAGGGTATGGGATGATGTTCGGACAATGGAAGAGATGCCATCAACCCTTGATGAACTGACACTTAGAGGGTGACAAAAAAACAGGGGCCCAAAACGGGCCCCTGTAAAACCAACCTAACTCACATCAAACTACTTACTTGAACAAATCTTAGTTTTCGCTATCCAACCACAGCAAGGCAAGTTGCTTATCACCATCTTCGAACGCCTTCACTCTTATTCCCGGAGTGAACCAGTCAGCAACCACAGCCCATTTATTCATCCACGACTTCTTGGTGACGATCGCATATTTCTTGATCACCCTGAGTGCAGCGATTTTCATTTTCACCAACTCCAGGAGGGATTTCCACCCTGAGATTCTCGGGATCTCGTCTACTTCTGTGATCATGCCTATTTTCTGGTTGTTTGCCCTTAGATCATTGAGTTGTTGTCGCAACTTCTGGAGATATCTTCTTCCAAGTGGACCCTGATAGATTACCTGGTAATTATCTGAGTCATGGAGCTTGAGCATTTTTATCATCGTCTTATCGGTTATTGAAGTCTCGGCAATTGCTTGCCTTCTGGTAATATGAACGCCCCCTCAGGAGTAGAAAATGACGAGAAAAGAAGGATAAAATGACGGGTTTCTAAAAAGGTGCAGGAGAGCAAATGAGGCTGGGAGGTAGGCAAAGCACCTTTTAGTTATTGGGTCTCTGATCTTGGTTCTTCGATGAGCCATGAACGAAGAACTATGGATCCTCCAGGGTAAAAAAATAAGGGCTCCAAAAATGGAGCCCCTATTTCACCTAACCTAACTCACCTAACAATATGAACTTGTTCTTTAACTGATAGTTTTAAAACGACCTCGTGTTTCGAGAAAATGATCAAAAACCTATAAAAAATGATGAATTCCTAAAAAAGCTCTTGGGATGAGTGGAGGGGTTGGTAGAAGAATAGAGCACCTTTTTTTCCCGGTTCCTCCATGATCCATGAACAAAGAACCATGATCCTACAAGACAAAAAAATAAGGGCTCCAAAAACTGAAGCCCCTATCTCACCTAACCTAACTCACCTAACTATTTGAACATTTTCCGTAACTAATTCTACTTCTATGAACGACGTCCAATCGGGAAGAAATGATCAAAAACCTTTCGAAAAATGATCATTTCTTAAAAAGGTGCTGGAGGGTCAATAGGAAGGTTGAGAGATGAACCAAGCACCTTTTTGTTCTTGTGAGCTGATTGAGCTTTTTTGTTTCTGGCTCTATGTTCCTGGTTTTTTGATCTTGGTTCTTCGATGATCCATGAACCAAGAACCATGATCCTCCAGGGCAAAAAATAGGGGCCCCAAAAATTGGAGCCCCTATCTCACCTAACCTAACTCACCTAACTATATGAAATTGTTCTCTTTAACTGTTACTCTGAAAACGAGTGGGCCTGCCGAAAAAATGATCAAAAACCTTTCAAAAAATGATGAATTCTTAAAAAGGTGCTGGAGACGGGTTTAAGCTCCCGGGGCCAGCCAAGAACAAAGAACCGATCACCAGGAACAATGATGAAAGAACCCTGATCCACCAAGCAAAAAAGATAAGGGCTCCCCTTTGGGAGCCCCTATTCACAACAAACCTAACCACTCACACAAACTACATTATGCTTCTCTTTCATTGAGCCAGGCAATGGCCCGTGGCGCCTCTTCTGGACGGAAGACCCTGATATCGATCGTCGGCACGATCCAGTCCAATAGCGACACAAATTTCTTTATCCAATTCTTAGGCGTGAGGATGGCGTACTTCTTGATTACCCGCAATGCTGATCGCTTCATTTTTAGCATTTCGATAAAGGACCGGATATCGCGGAAGCTGGGAATGTGGTCGATCCTGGTAATGAGTCGAACACTCCGATCATCGTCTCGAATTCCTTCCAGAGTGTCCCTCAGGTATCGAAGGTTTTGGGCCTCGAGTCTGCCTCGGTAGATAATTTGATAATTATCCACTCCACTTAAACTCAGCATCTTGATCATGGCTCTGGGGTTTTTGGTTTGCTTCACAGATATTCTACAATTCTTCGGAGCCCGACGGGCTCGCTGTCCTTTTTGACGATCAGCAGCGGAGTCTCCTGGTCGCCAAGGATAAGTCTCCAGGCATTGCTGCCCAGGATTAGCCTGGAGATTTCGGTATGTCCACGTGAGCCCAATACAAGTAGATCCACCGGGTGGTCGCTGATGTACCGCAATAGCTGCTGCATTGGGGTCATCCTCTGGTCGTGTGATAGCACGGAGTCTGCCTCACTGTAGTGCTCACCAAGCCAACTCGACATGTCTGTGGCAGAGTGCCTCCTCATGATTGCCTCGACCTCCTCATATTGCTTGCCCGTTTTGGAATAGCCTGAGGGTACATTGAAGCTGTTGAAGGCGGTTACCTCCAGGTTCTTTATGCCTTTTTTTATTTCCATCGTCCTCTCGAGTGCCTCAGTCGCATGATCAGAGAAGTCGGTGGACAGTAGCACGTGGCGAAGACGTGGTGCGAACCCCTCTGGCACTAGAAGAACATCCGACTGAAATATCCCAAGGAGTCTGTCCGAGATGACGCCTGAGCCTTTCGATTGTTTCTTCTTGCCCAGAAAAAGAGTATCGATATCGAGATACGAGGTCAACTCCAGGATCTCATCCAATGGCTCGCCAGTCCTTACGAGGACACTGATTCGTTCATTGTTCAGATCAAAGTAGGGACGGAGACTAGCCTTGACCAGAAGGCGCAACTCCTCATTCACGACGTGGTCGTAGTCGAGGGAATCGTCCACCATCAGCCTTCGACGGCGAGGTTCCCTGCTGACATGCACGAAAGTGAGCGTAGCAGGCATGATCTTATCTTGAAGGAACCTCACATACTCGATGATACTTTGATCAGGTTTTGTGAGGTCGAGGGCGATAAGCCAGTTTCCGTTCTTTTTCATGATTACCAACTTTTGGTTTCTATTGGGTCGAACGGGCCCCTTCACATGGAAAATGACGGGAACGGTTTGAAAAAATGACGCATTTCTAAATATGGAATTTGCAGATTGGGATAGGCCTAAAATGGAAATAGGGACCCAATGGGTCCCCACTTCACTACTCACCGCCAAAGCACAAGCTTTGGAAGAATTCTTACTCGGTGTGCTGATTGCGCGTTATGATTTCTCTTGAATTCTAAGAGTTGAAACGCCCCGGTTCACAGAAAAAATGACGATTTTGGACCCTAGAAATGATCAATTCTTAAAATGTCATGATCCTCCAAGCCAGTGCCGATTTTGTAGATATGCTAGAAAGCCTCCATGATCAGGGGGCGTCAATTAGCTTCGATGGGCAATGGCACCAAATCCAATCCGATACAATCACAGGCAAGTGTACGCAGCGGTCCTTTGGCAGTGGCTGCGAAGTCCGGATATGGGAACTGGATGTGCTGAAGGACATGACCTTGTTTCGCAAGGGCAATCAAGACGATACCTGGATCATGACGATTGTTCTTGGTACAGCTCAACTTGAGAATCGTAGCGGTGATGTCAAGTTTGGGAAGGGTGGGTCATTGTCCACGATTGAGTTTCACAACCTCAAGAAGGACGAGGAGTTTGTGCTCTCAGGAGGGGGAAGGATGACTTCCTGTGCCTTTATTTTTGACTCAACGCTCCTGGAACCCTTTCTGCGAGAGGCCGATGAAGAGTTGAGGGCAATTGTTGAAGAAAAGCAACCGCTGGCAATGTATGAATTGGTGGATCGAACGTCAAGGTCGGCCCTGCAGCAATGTATCGCCATGGATTTCGGTGATGAATTTGGTCGTCGATTGCTGGAAAACTGCATGGAATTCCTGTTCTTATTGAACCTGCAGAAATTTTGGCGTCGCTTAAATGGCCACGTCCACCTTGTGCCCAACACCGATGACCTTTCCTACCAGCGTATGTTGAAAGCCAGTACGCTATTCAACGACTACCGAAATCCACCATCTCTGGAGACGCTGAGTAAGTTCGTGGGCTTGAACACCATGGCGACCAATGAACTCTTCAAGCAAGTGTATGGCAAGACCCCTTACCAATTTTTCAACGACAAACGCCTGAACGAGGCCTATCAGTTGATATCTGAATCCGACATTCGTATTGCCGATGTCGGTGTCCAATTAGGCTATGGCAACATGAGCCATTTCTCCAAGGCTTTCAAGAAGCAATACGGTATTCTGCCCAAGCAGCTACAGATGCAAGGCGCCTGAGAGGTGTCAGAAAAAAATGAGGGAGTTTTGAACCTCATCCCTCTTTGCGTGTAAGGCTTGTCAAATTCACAACGACAGCAACTATTATGAAACATATCACAATTGCCATTTTGCTCACGCACGCTTTCACCTTGCACGCGGTGAATCGCCCGGAGGAGGTGCCTTCGAAGATCACCGAACTCAGAGCCAAGAGCTGGTACAGCAACTTATCCATGGCATGGCAAACGTATCTCAGTGAAAACCAGCAGGACGTCACTGGATGGATCCAGTACTTCCGTGCGCTGGAATATGCCGGCCATGAGGATGAATTGATCAATGTCTACCACCAGGTCAAAGAGTTGAACCCAGGGTCATTTCTTGAAAGTTATTTCAAATTCAAAGTAGAAGGGTGGACCGAGACAGGAATTGGCTCCTTGGAGAAAGCGATTTCGCTGGATCATCCCAAGCAGTTGACGCTGGAGGACCGCTTGATCCATGCTGAGGTCCGTGGCAGTGATCGCCAGAAACTGGCCGAGCAGGTCTTCAATAAGGGGCTGATCCACCCTAGTACCCTGAATTACAACTACAACTTACTCATGTCTGTAGAGGATGACGGCATATTGGTCACTGATGCTTTACATTCTTCGATTCCATTATGGGTCCTGCAAGACGTAATGAATGTCAGGGAGGATGTCTCGGTCCTCAATCTGCAGTTGATCCAGGAAAACGGGAGCTATTTTGATGGGAAAGTGAAGGCTATCCAGGCGCAATTCCAAAGTCCCGAGGAACTGTTTACACACGATAAGGTACCCGGCATCTACTACGCGATTACCCTGCCAAGGGAAACCCTACAGCAAATAGAGAATCGCCTTTATGTAGTGGGCCTTGCATCCACTCAAGGGTCGGAAGGTTTCCAACATTTCGATCATTTGCGAGAAAATATCGAAGAGAAATTCCTTTTAGACTATCTCTCCATCGACTTCAACGGCGAGCCGAAAACTGCTACTGGTAAGGTTTTGTCCTCTAACTATATCGTTCCGATGCTTCTCTTGAAGGAGTTTTATGATGAGGTGAAAAATGAAGAACGATCCTCAGAGGTGAAGGAGACTATTCTGAGACTGGCCAACGACTCTCAAATGAAGGCCCGCGTACAGTTATTGCTGAATTCAGATAAAGCAGAGCCCCGGAACTTCAAAGTCACCGAGCTCGATACCAAAAAGTGGGAAAAGAAAATGAAGCAGGTCAAGGACAACCTGTATGCTGCAGACGCTGAGATCACTGTCAGAGACTATTGGTCTTTTCTCGACTACCTACGTACGAATGGCTACGACGATCTTTTCGAGATTGCCCGTCAGGACCTCTCTTCTTACGATGACCTTACTGCCAACTTGCTGAGCAACTTCTACTACACTCCTGAGAACCTCCAATTTCAGCAGAAGCACGAAAAACACGGTGTGTTGAAGCACCCAGCGATCGACATACCTTATGAAGGGGCGAAGGCGTATTGTGAGTGGTTGACTGTGCGGTACAACGCGCAGGAGGGAAGAAAGTATAAGAACGTGGTTTTTCGACTCCCTACCGAAGAAGAGTGGAAGATGGCGGCGCTCGGATACAAAGATTTCCAGTCATGGACCTTTGACCAGAACACGGTCATCGCCCATGAGCGTTTCAATAAGAAGGCCGCAGCGTCTTATGATTTGATGGAACACGAAGTGGACTATCCATGGGCTTTGCGAGATTGGAGCAAGCGCACGAGCATTACCAATCACCACAATTGCTACCTGGCCAACATCGGCGCACCGGAGGAGATTACTTGCCCGGCTGGTATCAAGGGCGATGGTTTCACACTTACCTCACCCGTGGGCACGTATTTCCCTAATGACATAGGGCTGTTTGATGTGATTGGAAACGTAGCTGAGATGATTGACGACGAAGGCAAGGCCATGGGTGGAAGTTGGCGCCAGCCAGCGGAAGAATGCACCTTGCACAGTATCTTGGAGTACGACGGATCTGATGTGAGGGTAGGAGCCAGACCTTTCATGGAGGTGATCGAAGAATAGATGTTCTTCAGAAAATACGATAGCAAGACAGACAATGAATTGATGGTCCTTGTGCAAGGCAAGGATCATCGCGCTTTTTCCGAGCTCTACAATCGGTACGCCTCACGGCTTAATGCATTCTTCTTTCGTATGCTGTGGTCGGACTCGGAAATGGCGCGGGACTACGTGCAGGAGTTGTTCGCTAAGTTGATCCAGAAGCCAGAGCTCTACAATGCCCAGTACGATTTTGAGCCGTGGGTCTTTCGCATCGCCAGCAATATGTGCAAGAATGCGTACCGAAAGGCGGCATTTGAGCAGGCACATCGAGAGCAGCAACAGCACAATGGACAGGCCCATGATAAGCTGGATATTGGCTCGCTGGACGCTGTGGCAATGACTAACCAGATCCATCTGATGCTAGACAAGATGGACGAAGATCGCCGGACGATTTTCCTGTTGAGATATCAGCAAGATCTGTCAATCAAAGAGATTGCCGAGATGATGTCACTTTCAGAAGGCACAGTCAAGTCGAAACTTTTTTACACCCGAGAGAAGATTAAGAAATCATTGATAGAATAGGAGAGATGGAAGAATTTGAAAGAATTGAGCGATTGCTGCGGGACAAGAAACCCGACGAGTGGACGGAGGAGGAAAGGGAGTTCCTGACCCATCATTTGGGTGAGGACCCGGTATTGTACCAACATACAATGACTGAGGTAAAGGGGGAGCATCGACCAGTGGATCCGGAGGTGAAAAGGCATTTGATGCGGAACTTTCACCAGCAGGGTGCACAGGAAAGGTCCATACTCTCATGGAGGCTGCCGGCCTACAGCAATTTGATTGCTGCATCTGTCGCCTTTGTGATCGCATGGTGGGTCTTCGATCAACCGGTTGAAGTCCAGCCGGTGGAGAGGTTGGTAGAGGTGGTAAAGCGAGACACAGTAGAAGTAGCGACGGTCGATACCGTGTTTGTGGATCGATTCATCGAAGTGCCCAAGACAGTCTACGTTGCACTGGAAGCTGAGACACCCGAAATCGAGGAAGCGATTGTAAGCCCACAAAACAAGGCCCTCTCCGAAAGTCAGGAGCTGCTGGATCTTGTGGTGAGGAGCGATTAATTCGTGACTGGTGATTAGTGACGTTTTGATGTCCGTTCCGACTAATCACGAATCACCAGTTGCGTCTACCTTACCACAACCTTTCCACCGCCACTGTAGCTGTGGTACTCATTGTTGTACATGGCATCGGCCGCCACGGGTCCGAGGTTGTAGGTGCCTTTAGACACGGCGCGCACCACATAATAATAGTGAGTTGTAAAGCCCCTATATAGATCTACGAACAGATGTACTCGGTCGTCGCGGAAATCTGAATAGTCTGGAGTGCTCGCATCCCTTACCCAGCGATAATTGGGCAGCTCTCCGAACCGTGGATTCTCGATCTCGAAGCATGCCGGCAGCATGTCCGTTACCACCACGTTCTCAATATTCGAGCTGAAGATATTGGAGACCGAAAGCTTCACAATCAGACGGTCATTCTGCTGGATGTCCCGGAGGTTGGCGACAGACCCATCTTCCCTGTAGAATGTCCTCTTCGCTCGTATGTAATTGTCTTCCTCAACAAAGGAGCCATCCTTGCTGATGCCCTGCGTTTCCCAGAAATAGTACAGCGTGCCCTCTCCCTCCGTTTCAATGCTGATTGGGCCGTCGAGTTCGGGGTCAGCAAGCGTTAGTGGCTCCCTGGAGTTGTTGTAGCTACCAACGCCATCTCCTCCAGCTTTCACTTCCGCAGTCACTGTAGTATTGGCAGCCTCCCTTGCGATGCGACCCAGTGCGATCAGTGCAAAGGCCCTTTCCTGCGTGCTGTACCAGGATCGCCCTTTGAGCGCGTCAGATACATGTTTGGCCATTACAGGGATTTCTGGATTGGTAGGGTCCACATCCAGCAAAGCGGTCAAAGCAATGGCTTCATCTCGCAACGGTGAGTAGAAGCTGCCGCCGGTCGAGCGGATTTTGCTTTCAGGCGTGAAATTCGTGCGAATCAGGCTGCTTCTCTTCGAGGGGTCACCCGCCAGTACGTAGGCCGCCGTGAGTAGGTACTTACTATCAGTAGTCAGGAATTCCTGCTTGGACAGATAGAAGTTCATCGTCGACATCTGCGGCTCTCCTCCAAGGGCGAGGACGTAGAGCGCGTACAAACTTGCCCGTGGATAGATGGGGCGCTTCTCGGTGTAGGTATAATAGTAGTCGATGACTTCTTTCTCGTTGGCCTTTTTACGGAGATACTCCAGCGCCTTTCGCAGTACTGTTCGATCTACCTCATAACCAGCCCGCTGAGCTTCTACCAAAAAATGGGTAGCATAGACGGAGCCCCAGTACGTCTCTCGGCTTCGTCCGTAGGAAGACGATGGCCAATAGGTGAATCCCCCGCTATACAATTGCATGAGGTAGATGCGTTTGATCACTTCATTGACGACATAGTTGGCGTTGAGTTGCTGGTTGTCAGAGTCCATGGTTTCTTCCGAAAGATCCGAGAAGTACAGCAACGGGAATCCCTGGGAAGTGGTCTGTTCGATGCAGCCGTAGGGATACCGTAGCAGATAGCTGAAGTCCTTGGTAAACTCAGTCATCGGCGACTTGCTCACCACCAATTTTCGGCGGACGGTGCTTGGGATGAAATTCAGCTCCTCCATTTGTACGGACTGGGTCTGCGCTCCCTTGATTACTCCCGAGCCAGTGAGCTTCAACAGCGGTGAGTTGGGTCGAACGGTGATGTCGGTGTGGTGTGTGTAGGTATCACCACCTGCCTTCACTTCGATGTCAATGCCACTGGGGCCAATGTCGTTGGCGGTGCTGATGGAATAGGATAGCATGGTCTCCTGTCCTTTGGGCAGTTGGGCCCTCTGCTCGCTATCTCCTACCACATCCAGTAGTCCCGTGGTGGCCACTGAGACATCGGCACGGAGGTCTCGGTCCTCGGTATTGGAGACAGCCACAGGCATGATGAGAGTATCCTGGGGGCTGAGGAACCGAGGGATGCCCGGGCTTATCACGACCGGATCCGCCACTTTCATATTGGATTGGGCATTGCCGAAGGCATCATCTTTGAAAGCAATAGCCATGATGCGCAGGTCGCCGGAAAACTGTGGTATCTCGATGGTGTGTTCAGCACGCCCACGGCCATCTGTTTCAATGATGCCCTTCCAGTAGCTTACGAGCTTCACCCGTTCGTTATTTAGTGGGTTGACTCTTGATGCCAGCTCGGAGGCCAGCCCCGCTCCTCCGCCCGGTAATCCTCCGCTCACTTCGGGGAACAGATAGGGGTAGATATCGTATGAGCTCACTTCCAGGCCCCGCTTGCCATAGAAGAAGGCATAAGGATCGGGCGTGCGGTATTTTGAAACTTGCAGGATACCCTCATCGACCACTGCCACGCCGAGCTTTGCATTGGGCGCGGTTCGGAAGGTCAATGTCTGCGTTTGGTTGGAGCGCGACTTTTCTACCGCTTCTATCTCGATTTCGAGCTTGTTCTCAGGTTTGTCCACCTTGATGGGGGCATAGCCATGAGCCACAGTGAGCGGTATATCCGATAGCTCTTGCGGTTTGATAAGCGTGGCTGAAATGAATACGTTGGGTCGGTACGAGTCTTTGATCGGCAGACTGAATTGCGCGGATCGGTTGTCAGTCCGGACGTACAGGTAGTCCTTCACGTCATCGGCCTCCACGGTGATCAATGCAGTTCCAGAGAAAGGTGCTTTTAAAATGACCTGGGCGTTCTCACCTGGCGCATACGTTTCCTTGTCGAAGACGATGTCCACTTCCCCCTCGGTGTCGACTTCGAAGGAATTGACCGTTGTCGATCCCCAGCCGTAGGCGTAGAAGCTCGTAGAAATGTAATTGTCAACGCCTGGAGGGAAGATCCGCACCTCATATCTGCCTGACAGGTCTGGAATAAAGGAGATCGCTGTATTCTTTCCGTTGAACTCCATTTCCTTGTCCTCCACCACACGCTCGTACCTTTCTGAGCGGTAGCGATAATAGCTTCCGGACCTGGCGAGCACTGTCTTGTATTCATGTTTAACGACTCTGACAATGGCCTTTTGTCCATCCATTACTTCGCCATCCTTGTTGACTGCTATCAAATTGGTGGTCACCAGGTCCCCGGTCTTCACCCAATAGTTATCACTCTTCAGCCCGTAAAAAACTTCCTGGGTATAGATTCTGGCGCGATTTTGCACGCTAACCGGTCGACCAGTTTCGTCGAACACGGTGGTGAAGGCATTCACATTGACAATGCCCGTATTCTGAGAATTCGACGGAATGTCGATAACAGCCTGCGCCTTTCCTTCCGCATCGGTCACGCCTTCCGAAGTAGCGTCGTAGAGGGTGGAGTTGGTTTTGTAGTAGTTGAAATTGTAGTCTCGGAAATCTTTGGGATAGAAACCTGCACGTGACCATTGCATGCGCACCTGGTAGTTTTTATTGGCTGCAGGCGGGCCGAAAAAATTGACGGCAGAAATATCAAGAGAGATCCGTCGGTCAATGGGTTGATACTCCTCTTTGTCCAACTTGGCCGTGACCTTGATCCTGTCCGGCAAGAACTCCTCGACCTTGAGCGTCCCACTGGTCAGGTACTGATTGTTGGACGTATAGACGGTGACATTGTAGTTGCCTGTTAGGCTGGAAGCTGGCAGTGAAAAGGAGGTCTGTGTTGAGCCCTGCTCATCGAGCACCTTCCGGACATTGATAAACTCCTTACCGTCGGGCGTGCGGACGTTGATCCGCACAGGGATCTCCCCGGGCAATCCCCACTGTCGGTCTCTTACAATCACGGCCAGGTTCGCCTGCTCACCAGGGCGGTATAGGTCCCTTTCCATGAAGATGAAGCCTTCGTAGTTGCGGTCGTTAAGGAACTTGCCACCTACTTCATATCGTGAGGTTTGCACTGCGGTGCTTCCAAAGTCCAGTAGATTGTAATCCCCCTGATGGCTCACGGTGACCATTCGAGGAGAGAACCCACCGGGTAAGCCCTTGTCCAGCTCAAATACGGCAACACCTTGCCCGTTGGTGAGGGTCGTTTGGAGCTTCTGATTGTTGCTGCCAATGATACCAACTTCTGCACCTGAGATAGGAGTGGCGGTAGCGAGTGAGTTGACAAAAACATGGACCTGGTTGTTGCCTTGCTTCGCAATGAGGCCAAGATCTGAAATGGAGATCAGTTTGGAATCCTTCAGCCAGCGGTCCTCTGTAGACATCACTTGCACTACGTACACACCTTCGAACTGAGGAAGAATATCCTCGAAGTCAAGATTGAGAATGCTGAAGTTACCCTCGCGCTGTAAGTCCGCGGATGAGATCTCCTTGCTCCAGATGCGGTCAAAGTCTTCCGTTCGGTTGAAGTCGAATCCATAGGAATAGTCTCCAGTATTATAGTCGTACTGGTAGTCCCTGGAGGACAGGAATCTCAAGGCGTTGTTTTCGTAGAGCTTGGAGACAACTACTTCCACCTCCGGCACATTGAGGATCTGCACCTTGATGTTCTTGTAGCCTTTCTTGCTGAGGAATCGAGTCTTCGTACTGGCAAACTTGATCGTCGGCTGAACCTTGCCAAAGGAGAAGTCGGCGCGGTAGTCACCTTTCATTTTGCCACCGACAGCCCCTTCCATTCCTTCTCGAACGATGATCTCGTACTTTTCAGATACCTGGAAGGATTCACTGCTTATTTGGAAGCCATTCTCTCGTCGCTCGATGTCGTAGTCCACTTTTGGACTGATTTCGATGAATTTCTCGAAGCCCTCCTCCTGAGGGGCTTGTGAAGTGGTCACGGTGAGAATGCCTTTTGACCCGTCGAAATTGGCAGAGACTTCCTTCACCTTGAATTGGTAGAGGCTGTTGAGGTTAGCAGTGACCATCTTTTCATCCGTTGTACCAGAACTCCCACCCAGAGGCGTTAGACCTGATTGGACGATGAACCTAACAGGGACTACTTCATCCTGCGGCTCGTACTTTTCCGCATGTAGTTTCACTGTTTTGGAATATTCTTCCTCTGTATCGATCGTGATAGCTACTGGTTTTTCACCGATTTCAACAGACAGCTTGTTTTCGAGGCTTTTGACTGGCACGGGGAAATTGAATTCCAGCTCCATGAATGGGGTCGGAGTGGTACTAGTTTCATCCACCATCGACCAATAAGCCGCGACCCGGAAGATATTCAGTGGAGTAGTGGCAAAGCTGAAGGAGATATCGCTACCCAGTGATAGTCCTGTGGTTTTGGCGAGCACCCTGTCAGTGACGGTACCATTGACGGATGTCGCGGGGGGAAGCATCTGCGTTGGCGAGAAAACCAATCTGTTGGGTGACTCCCAATTAAATGCCCCGGGGATCTCCGGCTCAAACCTTATGTAGGGTGTGCTGTCCCAGCGATTGAGCATTGATTCATCAGCGAGACTCTTGTTGAATTCAAATGTGAGGTTTTGCGTGGTAGTGACCTCGTTGCCAAAGTCTCTGTATGTGATGTTGACGAGCTTTCCGGAATCACAAGCTGCAAATAATAGAAGTACAAGAATTAGGTAGGTGCCGGTTCTTTTCATGAAAAAGTGACTTTTTTGGAGCACTTTGAAAAACCCATCCTATGGACTAAAACGAGAAAATCCAAGATTCTGAGTTTACAGAGGTGCCCTTGTTCGCTGTTTCAGTAAACTTAGGAATATTTTTGACAGAGAGCACCTCCAATTGTGATCTTCAGGGACCTTAAAGGAATAGCACTGGCCAAATGGCCCGCCACTCGCAAGATCGTACTGATAATCAGTTGGGTTCTTGTTGGCTCCTTTCTCATATTCATCATTGCCGATTGGATATTTCCTTTCAACAATAGAGTAGCTTACTCGACGCTAGTTTTGGATGGCGATGGGGAGATCTTGCATGCTTTCCTTTCCGAGGATGATAAGTGGCGATTGTACCTGGAGCCGGATGAAATCACGGAGGACTTCAAGCGGGCCATTCTTTTCAAAGAGGACCAGTATTTCTACTACCACCCGGGGGTAAATCCTGTATCGGTGATCCGCGCCCTTTTCCAAAACACAACCAGTGGTCAACGCAAGTCCGGTGCTTCTACGATTACGATGCAAGTAGCTCGTCTCCTCGATCCGAAGCCGCGAACGTATGGCAATAAGTTGATCGAGATGTTCAACGCTATACAACTCGAATGGCATTTGAGTAAGGATGAGATCCTGCGCCTCTACCTCAACCTGCTACCTTACGGTGGCAATATCGAAGGTATCAAATCCGCCTCCAACATCTACTTTGGTAAGGCACCAGAGCTACTCAGCCTTTCGGAGATTGGTGGATTGGTGGTGATACCTAACCGGCCCAGTTCTCTCGCGATCGATTTGTACCACGTGGCCATCAACGAAGCGAAGAACGACTGGCTTGATCGTTTTGACGAGGCGCGATTGTTCGACAACGATCGATTGGACATAGCGCGGGCCGAAGACCTGGAACCAAAGAGGCGCCCACTCCGCAGGGACGCACCACATCTGGCCATTCGCTTGCGACAACGACACCGAGATCAGCGCATCATCCGCACCTTTATCAACCATGAGCAGCAAAAGCGCATCGAAGAGCTTACACGGGCGCAGGTAAATCGCGTCAGACAGATGAATATTCAGAATGCCGTGGTGTTGGTAGTTGACAATGAGAGCCGTCAGGTTACGAGCTACATTGGCTCGGCGGACTTCAATGATTCCAGAGATGGCGGGCAGGTAGATGGCACGCAGGCAGTGCGTTCACCAGGGAGCACACTCAAGCCCTATTTATATGGGCTGCTATTTGATCGGGGAGAGCTGACGCCCAGAGCCCGGTTGGCGGACGTATCCACAGACTTTCGAGGCTATCGCCCGGTCAACTACGACAATGAAATTCACGGCTGGGTGACGGCTGCCGAAGCTTTACAGCAGTCCCTCAACATACCCGCCGTGAAGTTGCTAAATGAACTGGGGGTGGAAACATTCATCGAAGCATTGCAGGAAGCAGAGTTTGAGACAATCGCCGCCACCGCTGACAACCTGGGGTTGTCCCTGGCGCTTGGTGGGTGTGGGACGACGCTGGAAGAACTGGTCCATCTTTATAGTGCGTTTGCCAATACTGGCCACTGGGGGGATCTACAATACGCTCAAGTGGACACAATACTGACGGGTACACAGCCGATTCTTTCCGAGGCTGCGGCGTTTATTCTCACGGATCTATTGACGGAAGTTGTACGACCCGATCTGCCCGATAGCTGGAAGGACAACCCCAATCGACCGCAGATCGCGTGGAAAACGGGAACGTCGTTTGGTAGGAGAGATGCGTGGAGCATCGGCTACAATCAAGACTACACAGTGGGTGTTTGGGTCGGTAATTTTTCCGGTGAGGGGGCTCCGGACTTGTCTGGTACCGAAGTGGCGGCCCCGCTGCTCTTCAATGTTTTCAACATGATCTCGGCGGTCTCCAAAGACGACTGGTATCAACGCCCCAGGAATGTGTCGCTCCGAAGCGTCTGCGATGCTTCCGGTCTGACGCCGAACACCTTCTGCTCAAACTTTGTCACGGACTATGCCATCCGCGATGTGACCACCTACCAAATCTGTGACCACATGCAGCCGGTATTGATCGCTGCTGACTCTTCCGAGAGCTATTGCCAGACCTGTCTCAAAGACCAGGAGGAGTATGTCGAAGCCTGGTATCCCAATATGCCGTCAGAGATTGTCGACTATTATCGCCAGGAGAAAATCGCCTATATGACCGTCCCGGAACACTATCGCTTTTGCGAGCGGGTCTATCCTGATCAGGGTCTGGAAATCGTTTCTCCGACCGATAGGGTTCACTACTATCTCGACAAGCAAGATGCTGAACCCATGCTTTTGAAGGCCCTGGCGCCATCCAATAGCACCAAGTTCTACTGGTACGTCAACGATGTGTTCTTTAAGGCTGTTGACAAGGAGGAACAGCTCTATCTCAACCCCCCTGAAGGGCGCGTGAAGATTTCATGCTCCGACGATCGCGGACGAAATCAAGACATCGTAATTACAGTGGAGAAGGTCGGTTTTTGATAGATCATCCGCATTTGATCAAATGATCGACTCCCGCCTGATCAAAGACCCAAAATCTGATTATTTTCAAGATTCAAAATCGTCTCAGGCTTGGGAATGAACTGGAACTCAAATCAAAGCGGTATTCTTCTCGTCGTCATCAGCATCTGGATGGGCTCCTGTGGTCCCAGAAAGATTGACTTTAACGCGGATGTCCGCCCAATTCTCAACAAGAACTGCATCGCCTGCCATGGTGGTGTAAAACAGTCTGGAGGGTTTGGATTGGTTTTCCGGGAAAACGCGTTGGCAAAGACCAAGAACGAGAAGTTTGGGATTGTGCCGGGAGACCCCGACGCCAGCGAGATGATCGCACGCATCAACCACCACGACCCGGAAATGCGCATGCCCCTGGACAAGGAGCCACTCTCCAAAGAGGAGATCGCCCTACTGACCCGCTGGATCGAGCAAGGCGCCGAATGGGTGGATCATTGGGCCTACCAGCAACCCGAGCGTCCGGAACCTCCGAAGAGTCGCTCATCGTGGCCGAAGAACAACATTGATCAGTTTACGCTGGCCAAAATGGACGAGCAAGGCTTGAAGCCGTCTGATGTAGCCGATCCCTACGATTTGGTACGGCGTGTGTATTTGGATATCATCGGTCTTCCACCGAGTCCCTCACAAGCAGAGGCCTTCGTGCAGAGTGAGGATCCCGACAAATACATCAAGCTGGTCGAAAGCCTGCTGGCATCCCCAAATTATGGTGAGCACTGGGCAAGTATGTGGTTGGACCTGGCACGTTTTGCGGATTCAAGGGGCTACGAAAAAGATGGTGGCCGCCAGATCTGGAGATACCGGGATTGGGTGATCAATGCCTTCAACGAAGACATGCCTTTCGATCAATTCACCATTGAGCAGTTGGCTGGAGATCTACTGCCCAACCCAACGACGGATCAACTGATTGCTACGGGCTTCCATCGCAACACATTGACCAACGACGAGGGTGGTACCGACAACGAGGAATATCGCATCGCTGCGGTGATCGATCGCGTCAATACTACGTGGGAGGTTTGGCAGTCGACCACGATGGGTTGTGCACAGTGTCACAGTCACCCCTATGACCCGATCACGCAGAAGGAGTACTACGAGTCTTTTGCGTTCTTCAACAACACGGTGGATTGGGATTCGCCCAATGATCATCCCGTGCTTCGTGAGTTCGAGACGGAGGATAGTTTGAAGCTTCAGGAAGTCAAACAGTGGATTGCCGATCGGAGCGATGAGCAGCAGGCTGAACGCTGGGAGCAGTTTCTGAGGATTGCGGAACCTAAGATTAGGCCCGAAGATTTTGCGGAGGCGATTGATGTCGAGTACTACAATCGTGGAGATCAGAATTTCATGAATGTTCGGGACGGAAGTCTCATCAGGGTCAAGGATGTCGATCTGACAGATGTGGACCGGATCTACCTCAGTTACAATAAAAGAAACGAGCATGTGGCCCGAATGGCGATTCGTGTCGGAAGCAAGGACGGGGCGATCATTGGTGGTGATACATTCAAAGAGAGAACAGGTTGGGGCGGCCTGCGAAACGTAGCCATACCTATCACTGGCCAAAATGGCGTGACGGACCTCTGGATTGAATTCAACAGCAGTGCGGACGCGTATGTAATGTCCATCGATGGCTTTCTTATGAGCCCAGCGTTGCCCGGGGAAAAAGACCAGGAGTATCACAGCACCTACTCTCAAGTGGACGACCTGATCTCTGCCCGGCCCAAAGTCGCCACTCCTATTATGTTGGAGAAAGACCGGGAGCGGGTGACGAATGTTTTCGTCAGAGGGAACTGGCTCGTGCCAGGAGATACGGTCGAGCCCGCGCTGCCGGAATTGTTTGGTACTGGAGAGAGTTGGAACAATCGCCTGGATCTTGCCGAGTGGCTCGTGAGCTCAGACAATCCTCTGACCGCCAGGGTCATGGTCAATAGGGTTTGGTCGAAGTTGTTTGGTCAGGGGATCGTCTCCACGGTCGAAGATTTTGGCACTCTCGGGGAGGCGCCCACTCATGGGGAGTTGTTGGATTGGCTCGCTCTGGAACTTATCGAGGAATATGATTGGAGCCTCAAGCGCCTGATCAGGGAGATCGTACTTTCTGCTACCTATCAGCAAAGCACCCGCATTTCTGAGGAAAAGCTCGCGAAGGACCCTGGCAACAAATGGCTGGCGAGAGGCCCCAAGACGAGATTGTCTGCTGAGCAAGTGAGAGATCAGGCGTTGGCAGTTTCGGGTTTGTTGAGTGAGAAAATGTACGGGCCCAGCGTTATGCCTCCACAGCCAGAGGGCGTGTGGTCCGTGGTCTACAGCAACCTCAAGTGGCAAACAAGCGAAGGCGAAGATGCCTATCGGAGAGGGTTATACACCTATTTGAGGAGGTCAAGCCCTTATCCATCTTTTGTCACATTCGATGCTTCAGAAAGAGAGGTCTGTGTATCCAGACGGATCAATACCAACACGCCGCTGCAAGCCCTTGTCACGATGAACGACACAGTATACGTGGAAGCCTCCATTGCCTTGGCCAAAAGTCTGTCGGAGCTGCCCGAAGATAAATTGTCTCGTGCTCGTCAGGCCTACCACCGGGTGATGGCCAAGCCATGTTCGGACGCAAAGGCGCAGGTAATGGCCGACCTGTTGGCCGATACGGAAGCATATTATGAGTCCCATCAGGAAGAAGCAGAGGCATTGGTGGGGAGCCCTGACCCAGAGTTGGCAAGCCTGACGGTAATGGTCAACACGGCGATGAACCTTGACGAATTTTTGGTAAAGAATTAGACATGGATCTTTTCAACGACGCGCGCAAGAGACAATTGGAATTTACCACCCGCAGGCACTTCCTGAAAAGATGCAGTACGGGATTGGGGGGTATTGCACTGGCATCCCTGTTGACCCCCAATGAACTTTTCGCAGGCACTTCTGGTAAGTCCATCGTTGCACCCACCGTTCCCCATTTCCTACCGAAGGCCAAGCGTGTCATCTATCTGCATATGGCCGGAGGGCCCTCGCAGCTGGAGCTTTTTGACTATAAACCCACCCTCGAAAAGCTCGACGGCAAGGACTGTCCGGAGTCGCTACTGGCGGGAAAGAGATTCGCCTTCATCCAGGGCACGCCCCAGATGCTGGGCCCTAAGCAGCAGTTCAGACAAAATGGCGATTCCGGGGCTTTCATTTCAGATGCCATGCCCTATCTGCAGCAAGTAGCCGATGAGCTTACCTTCATCAAGTCGATGCACACCGATGAGTTCAACCACGCACCGGCGCAACTCTTCCTGCAAACTGGCAGTCCGCGCACCGGCCGACCCAGTATCGGCGCCTGGGTGACGTATGGTCTCGGCTCCGAGAATGAAAACCTGCCCGGCTATATGGTGCTGGTTTCCGGCGGTAAAAATCCGAGTGCCGGCAAGAATGCCTGGGGAAGTGGCTTCCTTCCCTCAGAGTACCAGGGTGTACAGTGCCGTAACTCCGGCGATCCCATTCTTTATGTCTCCAATCCCGATGGCATGAGTCGGGACATCCGGCAGAAGTCGATCAATGCGATTGCTAAGATCAATCAACTGCAGCACGAAGAGTTCAATGATCCAGAGACGCTGAGCCGCATCGCCCAATACGAGATGGCCTTCAAGATGCAGATCTCGGTCCCCGAGGTGATGGACATTGGCGATGAGCCAGAGTACATTCAGGAAATGTATGGTGCCGAACCCGGAGGATCTTCTTTCGCCAACAATTGCCTCCTGGCACGTCGTCTGGTGGAGAAGGGTGTGCGATTTGTCCAGCTCTACGACTGGGGTTGGGACATGCATGGTACAGGCCTGGATACGTCCGTCGACAAGGGACTGGCGGAAAAGTGCCAACAGATCGACCGGCCGATTTCGGCGCTGCTGCAAGACCTGAAGCAAAGAGGCTTGCTGGATGACACGCTAGTGGTCTGGGGAGGAGAGTTTGGCAGGACGCCTATGAAAGAGAACAGAGGGGGCGTGGTGATGCCGTATATGGGCAGGGACCACCACACCGAGTCATTCACGGTTTGGATGGCCGGTGGAGGTATGCGCAAGGGGTATTCCCACGGGGAGACAGATGAGATAGGCTATTACGGCGTCAAGGACCGCGTGCACGTGCATGACCTGCAGGCCACTATCCTCCACCAACTAGGCATCGATCACGAAAAATTCACCTATCATTTTCAGGGACGAGATTTCCGACTGACAGATGTCCATGGGCACGTGGTGAAGGAGGTCATCGCGTAATATGCTGTTACTGGACATTGGCCTTTTCTTCGGCCGGTTTCATCCGCTGGTCGTCCACCTGCCGATTGGATTTCTATTGTTCGCCGGGGCGCTCGAGCTTATTGCATGGAGGCAAAAGCTGGATTTACAGGCTGCTATTCGCTTTGCGCTCTTGCTAGGGGCTTTGAGTGCGGCGATCGCGTGTGCGCTGGGCTGGTTGCTGGCATCGGATGGTGGGTACCAGGAAGAGGCATTGGCGTGGCACCGATGGCTGGGGATTGCGACGGCGGTCTTATCGTTCATAGCCTATTTCCTAAAACGCCAGAAGATAATTGCCCCAACCTACCGAGGTGCAATGGTTGGCCTCATCGTGCTCCTTTCGGGCGCTGGTCACTATGGTGGTACGCTCACGCATGGTTCGACCTATTTGTTGGAGTACGCCCCATCACCACTGCAAAAGATGGCGGGAATGGAGCCTCGAAGGGAGCGCATCACAACATTGGAGGAGGCGTTGGTGTACGAAGACGTGATCCAATACATCTTCGATGACAAATGCACGGCTTGCCACAATTTGGAAAAGACGAAGGGGGAGTTGGTCATGGTGAGCGCAGAGACCCTGCAGCGAGGAGGTGACAGCGGACCTGCTTTCGTGCGCGGTCGATCTGGCGAAAGTGAGGTCTACAAAAGAGTGACCCTGGACCCAACCCACGATGACTTCATGCCGGCAGAGGGGCGCACGCCTATGACCAAGGCCGAAGTGTCCTTGTTGGCCTGGTGGATTGATGCTGGTGCGCCTTTTCAAACACGGCTAGCAACAGTTGAAAGGTCTGAGGCTATCAATCGGTACCTGACAGAGGTGGGAATAGGGACGAGAGAGGAATTCATAGCCACACTGGAATATCCGGAGCTATCAGGGGGGCAAATCGAGGCACTTAGAAATGCAGGTCTCATATCAAGGCCCATTGTCGCTGCTACTGGTTTGCTGGATGTCACTATAGCACCCGATCAAGTTGAGGTGGATCTCAGCGCTCTCCAGACGGTCCGTGAAAACGTGATATGGCTGTCTTTGTCAGGGATGAACCTAACCGATGACGACATTAATGTCATTGCAGCCCTCCCCAACCTCATTAGGCTCAAGTTGGACCAGACCAATATCACTGACGCTGAATTGGGCACGTTGACCAATCTTGAGCATTTGGAATACCTGAACGTCTACGCCACGAGTATCTCCGACGAGGTAATAGAGGCCATGACCAGTCTCCCGTCTCTACAAACTTTGATTCTCTGGCAAACCAACATCACCGATGCGGGCATCGAGAGGCTCAAATCACAAAAGCCTGATATTGAGTTGATCCGTGGCGCTCCAATGCTCTCCACCACTGGGGAGGATCAGAGCTAGTCTGATTTTTGTTCTGACCAAAACTGACACAAACACGAAGCTGATGGGATCATTCCTTCATTAATTTTGTTGGAGCATTCAGAAAACGTGATCTTATGGATACACTAACTGTCAAGACCGATTTGCATTGCGAGGGCTGCGTCAACAGCATCAAGCCCTATTTGGATGGAGACCAGGCCATCGCCAATTGGAAGGTCGACTTGGAGCCGGCGGTGAAAACTCTCACCGTGGAAGGCGCAGATTTATCCTCCGGTTATGTCAACGAACTGCTGCAGCAGGCTGGGTACAAAGTGGTAGAGTCCACAAGTGGGCCAGACACATCGGCATCCATCAATGCGCCATTTTGGGGTGACCTTAAGCTCTGGAATCGCGCTTCCTTCAATACCCTCAATTGCCTCATCGGTTGTTCTATTGGGGACTTTGGTATGGTGTTCTTTCTGCAAGCCTATTACCCCAGCACACCCATGATTTGGCAGATGACGCTGGCAGTCATCGCTGGCCTCTGTACGTCCATCATGTTGGAGACCACGATCCTGAGAGTGCGAGAGAAGTTCTCGTGGATGCTCGCACTGAAGACGGCATTTGGCATGTCATTCATCTCCATGGTGGCGATGGAAATTGCCATGACCGGGACGGATTTCATGATCACAGGCGGCAAGGCAGCCTTCAGCGACCCCATGTATTGGCTTGCCCTCGTACCGGCTTTGGTCGTCGGTTTCCTCACACCCCTGCCATACAATTACTACAAACTGAAGAAGTTCAACAAAGCCTGCCACTAAGGTTGTGATGGGAATTTTGGAGCGCCCTTGGTCGACGAAGCTTTAGGGAGTCGCTCCATCGCATTTGCCCTGAAGTAGAGAGACTACGCTTTGCCTGCTATTTGCTTTCTGGGCCCCTCTTACTTCAGGGCTGGCCTTGCGCTTACACCGGCGCTAAGCGGGTGTAGCGCTCTCCCCGGAGCAAAGGTCATTGATACTTGCTAGGGTCTGAGATTTGAAGGTACTCAGAGTCACTCGTCGAAGGACTGCGACAGGTCAAAATCATTCAATCATTCAAAATTCCCGAACGGAGTTCGGGCTTAATGCGCAATCACCACTTTATACGTAATCACTCCCTGATCCCTCGCTGAGTCGCGGATAAACCGCAGCAGATAGATGCCGTCCGGCACCGCGCTCACATTGAGCTCGACTTGCTGATTGTTGCCCTTGCGAATATCTCTCTCCAGTACCATTGCGCCGGAGAGGTTCAGCAGCTGCATTTTGATGTCACCGACGATCAGTTTCTTGTAGGAGATCGTCATGGTTTCGTCAGCCGGATTCGGGAATACATTCAGGTCCTTGAAGAATGATCGCAAAATCCCCAACTGCTCCACGAGGTCGACGGCAATCCCCTCCTCGTCGACTGTCGCCTCGAGGGTGATACTCGTCTGTTCGAGGCCTCCTTCACCGCCAATGTTAAAAGAGATGTAGGACGTCGTATCCATCGGAATACCCGGATATTCGATGTTCAGTCGGTATTCGCCATCAGGCAAATTGTCGAAGGTCACCTGCCCGTTGTCATCTGTCTCTTTGTAGGCGATAAGTTCAAATTCGTCATCGTTTTCCGGGCGTCCGCCAGTCGCGCGTCGGCGTCTTCTTAGCGAACAGCCTGCACGCTTCACTTTGCGACGGGTCAGCTGTTTGCCCGCATCCTTTCCGCCTTCTTCGTCAAAATCACTTTCCACGAGCAGATCGATCAAACCATCGCCCTGGTCCACGTTGCGAGGTCTTTGCTGCATCTGGATGTCATCCGTGAATGCGTCTCGCAAGTACAACGTATCAGCCTCTTCCCAAAGAAATGTCCCCCCGTAGTACGTGGGGAGCAATTGGACAGAGTCCGTTCTACCATCTTTATCCCTCAGTAGCAACGTGTCTGTTCTGATGCCCATCAGGAAATTGCCAAGTACGACCTCTTCGAATACAAGTTGTTCATTCACCACAGTCGCCGAGAAGGCACTGTCGAATCTCCTTCTTGTTCCTGTGATTTCCATTAACCTTGCTTCACCTTCATCCAATGGCGTCAGTTCATTATCGATGTCCAGATAAGATGGATTGAAGGTCACCGTAGTAGTCGCGAGAACCGTTTGAGGATGACTTGTGAGCGTCAGTTCAGGCAAGTTGGCGTTGGTGACAGTCAGCGTGTACCGGCCCATCTTGTCATAATCGATAGCAGAAATATCGTAGAAGGAGGCAGTCGCACCGGTGATATCCCCCTCGAACGTGCGCCCCTGGAGGCTCCACTGGTAGGCGTTCGCCGAGCCGCCAATATCGAATGACAGCGAATAGTCGGAATCTTTCGGGATCCGCTCCTCAAAGCCCTCTTCACCAAAATTGCGCTGTGGACTGTATGTCAGACCTTCGATATCCTTGTTGGGCTCCAGGTCACCAAAATCAAGCAGATTGCCCGCCACGTTGAGGGTTGTGAGGTTGACCAACGATGTGAGATCGGGAAGTTCCTCGATCAAATTGCCCGAGAGGTTCAGGCCTACCAATCCAACTATATCACCCAACTCACCGGGTACCGCACCCGTCAGGTTGCTGCCGGCGAGGTTCAATCCCGTAACGCGATTACCTGAGACCGTGACACCCTCCCACGTGTTGATATCCTCCTGGTTGGGCCAGTCGGCGCCATTGGTCCAATTGTCACCACCAGTAGCCTCATACAGTGTCAGCAGGGCTTCCTGATCTTGTTCCAGCGAGCTGACCCTGACCGCCAATGGACGGGTTGTGAGTGTCAGGTCAGGCAGTAAGCTATTCGTCACTTGGACCCTGAAAATACCACGATCGTCAAACGCCTGGATATCCAGGTCAAATGTGCCACCGGTATTCTCGAAAGCCACGCCGTCTTTGAACCAGGAATAGGTGTTGGAGGTACCTGTGACTGTCCTGTCCACAGTGTAGATTGTACCAATCTGTTGTAGTGTTCTGATGGAGTCGAGCACGGGTCCCTGTGGGCTATAGACAGCAGTAGTCTGGGTCAGGCTGACGATTTGCTCGAGTGAACCAAACTGCAGTTCATTTTCAGATACATTGAGCAGGTTGAGGGAAGTAAGACCATCTACATTTCCGATCGATGTGATTTCATTACCGGATAGGTTCAGCGTCGCTAATTGACCCAGCGCATCGTTGATATCTGGGATGGCACCTTTCAGTCCGTTGTCGGGCAGTTGCAGGGCCGTAACCCGGGCATTGGTCATGGTGACGCCAAACCACTCAGGCAGCCTTGCATTCAGCCAGTTAGTATTGTCTGTCCAGCCGTCCCCGTTGGTGCTCTCGTAGAGAGCCACAAGCGCCAGGGAGTCTGCAGCGGTGGCAGGGTCTGTTGCGGTTCTGACCACGATCGTATTGGAATAATCCGAAGTATCCGCCGACAGATATTTCACGCGAAGTCGATAGTAATAGTCGATGCCGTAGTCCAGTGAAGAGACTACCAGCGAGGTCTCCGTGGTGCTGAAGTTCTCCAGGCTGTTGACGAATGTCGAGAAGTCCGGCGCGGCGCTGACGTCGACCAGGTAGGCCTCAAAGCCTCCAGGTTGCGCATCCCAATTGGCCCTAAAACCAGACACGGTGACGTCGGAGCCCGCCTGAGCCGTCGCAGCGGCAGGCAGGATGACAAGCGCGTCCATTGCGACAACCGTCGAGTCATTCATAGCATCGTCGGTCCCGGTTACCTGCACATCATAGGTGCCCACATTCAAATCGCCGAGTGTTCCCGCACTCAAGGTCCATGTACCATCTCCGTTATTGGTCGCAGAAACAGTTTGATCTTCGACAGTTACCGATACGGTAGCTGTTGGGTCGTCTACAGCCCCTGTCAGTTCCGGGCTGAGATCGAACGTCTCTACCACGTCCGCATCCACCACAGGCGGTTCGCTGTCCAGGCTGAGAGTGAAACTGTGGCTTGCGACGCCATTGTTGCCAGCTTCGTCATTGACGTCAACTGTCAGCGTAACCGAGCCATTGGCGAGGGTAGAAATGTCTGCTGTCGCACTCCAAGTGCCACTTGTCACCGTGGCCGCTGTGGGCACCGTCGCAGAACCGTCGTCGTAAAGAAGCGATACCGTCTGGCCATCGGGCGCATCGGTGGTGCCGCTTACGAGAAGTGTCGGCGCTTCATCCGAATCGACGATGTCGTCCGTGGCGATGGGTATCGATATGGCAATGGCCGGGTTGGTCTTGTCCAGCGTCAGTGATGTCATGGCTTGTGTAGCGGCATTGCCGGCATTATCGTCTACATCCGCGGTGATGTCGATATTGCCCTCTGCAAGCGCGCTTATATCGGAGGTTGCGCTCCATGTTCCGCCGCTGACTGAAGGAGTCTCTATCACGGTATCAGTACCGTCTGAGAAGATCAAAGTCACACTTTGCGTATCCTCAGCATCGGTGGTTCCGGATACGGTCACCGCGGTCGCTTCCGTCGCAGAAACGTTTACATCGACAATAGCGTCAATGGCCAATGTCGGTGGCGTCACATCTTGCAGGAAGTCCACACCGACTCTACTATCTGCCGCGCTGCTGTTGGCTACGCCAGCAGCGTCCCCTCCAACGAAGGCAGAGTTCACAAAGGAGAAGACGAGGCCAGACACGTCCTCAGCATCATTGCTGGGGAAAGCTACTCCTGTTAGGCTCACGGAAGCATAGGAACCATCTCCAGCTACCTGAAAATCAACACTCATTCCAGCGGGCACATTCGAAACACTGAAGTCCGTATCCTGGGTGAGGGTCGATCCGCCATTCGTAAACGTATCACCAATCAAGGTAATGGTCATGGATCCTTCTACCGTCCCGTCATTGCCAGCGGCCTCATTGAAGCCGGTTTTTGTGAGATCGTAGGTAATCACTGCGTCACTACCGTTACCGACGATGAAGAATTGATCGTATTGCTGATTGAAGACGACATCATGAGGGTTGATTTCCTGACCGGCAACGTTAAATGAATTACTGGTGTAGCTTGCTGTGGTAATGTCATAAGGTGTCGACAGTGCATACGCGTGGACCTGGTCCGTTGCGTGACCAAGCACAAAAAGTTCGGTACCATGGGCATTGAAGGTGGCGCCATTGGGAGAACTTTCTTGGGTCCCTACACTGAAGGAGTTGCCCGCCGATGCCGTAGTGATGTCGAAAGGAACCCCCAAAGTGTATTCGTAAATGCGATCGTTGGTCCCGCCAAGCATAAACAGCACTGACCCATCTGGCGTGAATAAGATCTCCTGCGGTGACGAGTCTTGGGCAGATACATTTAGAGTTCTCCCCGTAAAGGCGGCCGTGGACAGATCATACTGATTAGCCATTCCGAATTCATAGACCCTATCCCCGCTTTCTCCCACGACGAAGAGTCTGGTTCCTGCTGCGTCAAATGCCATATCAGTCACTCCACCTTCGATGTTTGTCAAATCGAGGTTGGTGCTGAAGGTGACTCCGGTCGTTAGATCGTAAGGCGTGGTCAGAGTGAACTCGAAGATGTAATCCGACAAGGTACCGGCGAGATAAAATCTCAGGCCATCAGGTGAAAAGGCAAGTCCCGTTGCCGATCCGTCTTGGGTCGAGATATCGAAAGAGTTGTTGAACGACCCGGTCGTAATGTCAATAGGGGTGGAATAGGAGAGGCGTTTCGCTCCATCGTAGAAGTTGATGCCCAGGCCGCTACTGGCAGCCGTAGATCCATTGATGGCGCTTGCGTCGCCTCCGACAAAGGCCGAGTTGTTGAAAGTGAAGGCGATGTCCGTGACGTCATCGGCGTCTTCATTGTTGGTAGCCTGTCCAGCAAACGTCAGGACGGCTGATTTGCCGTCAGCAGCTACATTGATCGTAGGTGACAATCCTGCGGGAATACCGGTCAAGGTGTAGTCCGTTGTTTCCGTCAATGTTCCACCACCATTGCTAAAAGTATCTCCACAGACGTCGATAATAATCGTACCATCGACTGCCCCATCATTGGCAGCGATTTCATTAAAGGGATCTGTAGATAGGAAGTATCTGTAGACATTATCATTGGCTAGTCCGACGATAAACAGCTCTGTGCCGTTGTCATTGAGTGTCAGTGCCCGAGGTGTAGATTCGAGTGCCAAAACAGAGAGAGAGACCCCGGAGTAAGCAGCAGTTGAGATATCAAAAGGTACGGACATCTCATACTGGAAGATGTTGTCCGTCCCATCGTCGATCACGAAGAATTTTGAGCCATCACTGTTGAAGATCAGCCCTTCTGAGTTGCCCGATTGAGTGGTGACACTGAATGATGTACCGGAGTAAGTAGCAGTTGCCAGGTCAAATGGGGTGGATAGGTTGTACATATAGACCTGATCCGTAGTGACTCCAAGAATGAACATTCGATCCCCCGAAGGATCGAAGGCCATTGCCTTCGGACTCGTTTCTTGTCCGCCGATGTTGAGAAACTTTCCTGTGAATGCGGCTTTGGTCATGTCGTAGGGGACTTCGAGCACGTATTCGTAGACCCTATCGGAATCCAGACCCACGAGGAACATTCGACTTCCCGATGGGTCGAAAGCGATACTCTGCATGTTGCCTTCTTGTGCTACTATTGAGAAGCTCGTATTGAAGGAGGCAGTAGACGGATCGAAAGGAGTACTCAAGCCGTATTCATAGACCCGGTCGTTGCTTGTGCCGAGTAGGAATAATTTAGTGCCATCCTTGCTGAAGGTCATACCTGACATATTGCCATCGTCACCCCCTACGGCCAAGACTGGCCCGTCGGCAGCACCAGTGCTGATGTGCACAGGGCTTGAGTATCCCATGACTTTCGCTTGATCAAAGAAGTTGATCCCCAGGTCGCTGCTCGCCGCCGTAGATCCAGTGATCGCACTGGCGTCGCCTCCGACAAATGCGGAGTTGTTGAAAGTAAAGGCTATGTCCGTAACGTCATCGGCATCCTGGTTGTTGGTGGCTTGTCCGGTAAGGTTCAGGACCGCTGATTTGCCATCAGCAGCGACGTTGATCGTAGGTGTCAATCCAGCGGGCACTCCGGTCAGTATCGCCGGTGTAGTCCGTTGTTTCTGTCAGGGGTGTTCCACCGGCATTGCTAAAAGTATCGCCAAGCAAAGATCGACGATGATGGAAGATGTTGCTCCTTCCACAGATCCGTCGTTAGTGGTGCTGTCTCGACAAACAGGGTCGGGTGACGAGTATAAACAGGAAGTACCTCCACCGATGTTAGATATTCATGTCGTTCGAGCACGCGATCGGAATCCGAGGACTTCCAAAAAGCTCATGTTGTGCTACCATTGTCATTGAAGGAGGCAGTGCGGAGAAGGGTGTACGAGGGTATTCGTAGACCCGGTCATTGGATTCAATTTGGTGCCGTGCTGAAGGTGACAAGGCCAGTAAGTACCACTGATGTGCACCTTGAGATGACTTTCGCTTATCAAAGAAGTTGAGGTCGCTGCTCGCCGCTGTCGAGATATCATATGTCAGTGGTCATCGGACAAGTCATATCTGGAAGATGTTGTCGCGGGCACTCCGGTCAAGGTGTAGTCCGTTGTTTCTGTCAATGTTCCACCGGCATTGCTAAAAGTATCGCCGCAAAGATCGATGATGATAGCTCCTTCTACAGATCCGTCGTTAGTTGGTCTCATCGTCGATCACGAAGAATTTTGAGCCATCACCATTGAAGATCAGCCCAAGTCATCTGAAGATGTTTCGCTCCCCCGATTGAGCCGTGGTGACGACTGAATGATGATGTGCCGGAGTAGGAGGCTGTAGCCAGATCCAGATTGTCAAAGGGAGATCCCCTGAAGGATCGACAGACTTGTCTTGTACTGATAGACCTGATCGTATTCGTACCCTATGACAGACCCACGAGGAACAGTATAAACATTCGCTACTGTTGAGAAGCCCCGAAGGATCGAAGGTGTACTCGAAGACCCCATGTTCCGATGCAATTTCTTCCTTGGAAAGTCTGGTCATATTCCTGTCCACAATACAGGATGCCGTAAGTGCTGAAACTTTCCATGACTTTTGTCGAAGAAATCCCCAGGCCGCTGCTCGGCGTAGTGGTCGCACTGGCGTCGTAGTGATGGGTGACATCTCGACAGCCTGTCAGGGTCAGGATGGCTATTCATACATTGACGTAGGTGTCTATCGGAATCCAGACCGACGAGGAACATGTCTCGACAAAACTACCCGTTAGCGATCCCGAGGGCTCAGTCGAAAGCGATACTCTGCAAGGAGAAGTACGCCTGAATACGATGCTGTCGAGATATCATACGGTACGGACAAGTCATATTGGAAGATGTTGTCGGTCTCATCGTCGATCACGAAGAATTTTGAGCCATCACCATTGAAGATCAGCCCCTCTGGGTTGCCCGATTGAGTGGTGACGCTAAATGAGGTGCCGGAGTAGGAGGCTGTACCCAGGTCAAAGGGAGCAGACAGGTTGTACTGATAGACCTGATCGGTATTGACACCGAGTATAAACATTCGGTCCCCTGAAGGGTCGAAGACCAATGCTCTTGGACTGGTCTCCTGTCCACTGATGCCGAAAAACTTTCCAGTAAATACGGCGGTGGTGAGGTCGTAGGGGGTCTCAAGCAGATATTCATACACTCTATCGGAATCCAGACCGACGAGGAACATGCGACTCCCCGATGGGTCGAAAGCGATACTCTGCATATTGCTCTCCTGGAGTAAAATGGAGAAGCTTGTATTGAATGACTGGATGGATCGAAAGGTGTGCTGAGACTGTATTCGTAGACACGATCATTGGTGACACCGACCAGAAATAACTTGCTGCCATCCTTGCTAAAAGTCATTCCTGTCATGATGCCGTCGTCGCCCCCTACGGCCAGCGCAGGACCGCCTGAAGTACCAGTACTGATGTGGATGGGGCTGGAGTACCTGATGGCTTTTGTCTCGTCGAAGAAATTGATCCCCAGGAATACAGGTGTAGACTGGGCACCATTTACGACAGTGGCATCTCCTCCTATGAGCGCGCTATTGGTAAAGTCAAAAGTGAGTGAAGATACATCGTCGATATCTTCATTGCTGGTGGCATTGCCAGTAAACGATAGCTGGGCAACAGTGCCATCCGTAGCTACGGATATTGTCGGCGTAAGGCCTGTCGGAACACCCGTAATGGTGTAATCAGTACTGACAGTCAAAGTTCCACCTGGACTGGTGAATGTATCTCCGAAAATATTGAGAATCATGTTCCCCTCCACAGCTCCGTCATTTTGTGCGCTTTCGACGAAGGGGATGGGGGAAAAGACGTATTCAAAAATCCGGTCTGATGAACTACCAATGATACTGATAGCTGTGCTCTCGTCGTTAAAGGCCATTCCACGTATGGTGGTCTCTTCTGTAGCCACGTTCAAACTCAGGTTGGCGTAGACTGCAGATGTCAGGTCGTACGGGGTGCTCAACGCGTATTGATAGATCCTGTCCGATGCCGATCCCGCCACGAGTAGTTTGGTGCCGTCCCCATTAAAAATGATGCCTTCACCATTTCCATCCTGGACACCGACGTTTAGGCTATTCCCGGAGTAGGTGGCTGTTGCGAGATCATAGGGCGTGGAGAGATCATACTCGAAGACGCGGTCTCCAGTAATTCCCAGCATGAAAAGTTTCGATCCGGTATGGTCGAAAGTGAGTCCCGTCGGTGCAGTATCCTCGCTGGATATGTCGAGGGTCTTGCCGCTAAAAGTTGCTGTACTGAGATCAGATGCCGTAGACATCACGTACTCATATATTTTGTCGCTGCTTTGGCCAATCAGGAAGAGCCTGCCACCGGCTTGGTCGATGGCGAGGTCCATCATATTGGCGTCCTGACTGGAGATATCCAAGGATGTCGTCAGTGATGCCGAACTCGGGTCAAACAGGGTGCTCAATGTGAACTCGTAGATGCGGTCATTGGTGATGCCAACTGTATACATCCGATCTCCTTTTAGATTGTATACCATGCCCACCGGATTTGTATCGGTTCCTGAGTGGTCAAATACCTCTGACGGTGAAGAGGCGGCGGTAATCGGGAGCGACTGCGAATAGCGGATTTTGCGCGGATTGTCAAAGAAATTCATACGCAATCCACTCTTCCCGGGATTGGCGTTGCTTACGTTAGAGACATTGTTGCCGGTAAAAGCCGAGGATGCGAAAGCAATTTGCAGGTCTTCGACATCATCGAGGTCGTCATCTGATTCAGGGTCACCGGTTACCTTGACGGTGGCTACCAAACCATTAGAGGAGATTTGAATGCTTGGAGCCAATCCCGAGACGAGATTGTCGAAGGTGTAGTCCGTGCCCCCTGTCAGCGTGCTGCCAGCATTCGTGAAAGTATCACCATATATCCGGATGTACATCTCACCCTCTATCGTGCCATCATTGGCTGCGCCTTCTGTGTAGGCATTGTTATCCAGGCGGAAGCTCTTGAGGCCATTTGGGGAGGCATCTGCCAGGATCATTGTCCGCCCGTCGGGGCTGAGGAAGAGATCACTCGGTGTGGTCACCTGGGTCGAAATGTCGTAAGTGACACCGGTGTAGACAGCAGATGTCAGGTCATAAGCGGTAGATAGTTCGAAGGTGAATACACGGTCTACGGCATTGTCGGCGACCAAGAGTTGCGTACCTGCCATATTGAAGGCGAGCCCTATGGGGTTGATACCCCATGTTGTTAGGCTCAGTGTATTGCCCGAAAAGCTAGCGGTGCTCAGGTCGAAGGCCACCGACATTGTGTACTCGTAGACCCTGTCTGTGGTGGGTCCTGTGACAAAAAGTTTGAACCCATCATTGCTGAACTCAAAATCGTTGGGTGTAGCTTCCTGCGTACTCACATTGAATGAGACCTCGGTATATCCCAGGGCGCTACCCATGTAAGGTGTATCAGAAATGTACTTATATACCGTGGCGTTTGAGCCTCCAAGTACGTAGAGGCCATTTCCTGAATTGTCAAAGGCCATGCTGGTCGGATTAGGATCCTCCGCGGCGACACCGGCAGATGTATCAGTGTATGTCGCCGAAGAAACATCGAAAGGCTTGCTCAAATGGTACTTATAGATCTTATCCCCCGCGTCCCCGGTCACGAACATCAATCCGCCGTCGGGGCTGAATGTTACTCCTTTGAGGTTGGCGTCTTGTGGCGTCACATTCAGTGTGGTTGCTGGCGTAGCCGAGGCAACATTCACCTCTGGGGAGAAGACCAATTGAGAGAGTAAAGTACTGGCCATCAATAAAGTAGGAGCTGACTGAATGACTGGAGTGGCCTGGTCATCTTCTGCGACTACATAGATGTCATAGTCTGATTGGGGGGACAGCCCTGTCAGAATACCGACTGTTTCCGTGTTGGCGGCTGATACCGCGAAGAAACCGGACCCCTGTTCGCCAGTACCTCCACTACCTGTGCCAGCCTTGACTTCTGCGGACGTGGGGGCAGGTGCTTCGGCCGGGACAGCCACCATGTACACCGTGCCCGGTTCATCCAATTCGACACTGATCTCTATTGAAAGAGGACCTATTGGCGTTGCCGTAGGACCAACAACAAATACGGGAGGAGCAATTAGGAGCTTCTTTGACGTAGTTGCTTTGGCTACCGAGTTGCTATTGGCGTCTGCAGAGGCGACTGGGTTGAAGAATAGGCAGCATCCCAGAAAGAGAATTGATTGCAGATAACTTTTCATGGCAAGTGAGTGGTTAGAACTTTTTGGGTATTCTTTGGGATTATTTAAAGATAACATTTTCCCTATAATTGGCGGAATACGGCGTGGCATGGCGAAGGTTTGTAGCGTACGGTGCTTTTCGATGGAGTATTCGATAAATGGGTAAAAATCATCTGTGAATGGATTTCACCCCAATGCCTAAAAGTAAAAAAGTCATCCCCGACTACTCGAGAATGACTTACCGTATTTTTCCCGTTTTTTCGTGACTATTTCACGTTCTGGTCTTAATGCCGAAGGCTGCGTAAAGGGGACAGAAGTTGATGAATCCTGTAACGATGAAGATAGCGGCCACGATTCCCAGGATGGTCAGCAGGACTCCTCCGATAATATTGAAATACCAAAGAGCCACGATGACGAGGGCGACGATGATGCGTACGATACCATCTGCTTTACTCATATTCTTTTTCATATCTTTTTTATGGTAAATCTGGTCTGTCATCGAACCAAATTCAGTGACATGGGTCACAAGTGCTTAAATAAAATCTAAGGATTGAGACTGATATGGCGGTGGTGGAGCGACACGAGGCCCTCGTGCTCCATTTTCTTGAGCACGCGCGACACCGTTTCCCTTGCTGCGCCTAGTTCGTCGGCCAGCGCTTTGTGAGTGATGGATATGTCGGATGTCCCCAGCACCTTGCTTTTCATTTGTAAATGCGACAAGATCCTGGTGTCCAGGCGCTGAAACGCGAGGGAGTCATAAGCTTCCAGCAGGTCATCAAAACGTTTTTGATAGAGGTTCAGGATGAAAAGGCCAAAGGAGGGGTATTTACGTTGCCAATCAGAGGATTCAAAAGAGGGGAGGAGTATGGCCTTGCAGGGGCTTTCGGTGATGGCTTTGACATGACTTTTTGTATTGTTAAACCCGCAATGGATGGAGACGATGCAGCTTTCCATGGGATAGATGTAATACAGCAGCTGTTCGCGACCGCCATCCTCTCGGAATACCTTGACCACACCATCTATCAACAGAGGGATCGTTTTCACATACTGCCCTTCTCTCAGGATCGTTGTTTGCGCTGGGATCTCCACAAATTGCGCCTTCGATCGGATTTCATCCCGAAGGTCATCTTCCTTGAAAAATGGAAACAGATGTAGCCAATCCTCTTGCATACCTGGATCTCAGTAACTCGTTTCGTCCATTTTGACTTTGCCCCTGAATGTCCAGAACACAAAGAAGGTGTAGGAGGCTACGAGGGGTGTACCGATAGCGGCGATCGTCAGCAATAGCTTAAGGGACTTCTCGGATGCCGAGGCATTATGCACCGTCAGGGAGTAGGCCCGGTCCATCGTCGATAGTATGATCGCCGGATAGAGTTCCACCGCCACAATGACCAGCATCAATGAGACCGTCAATCCTGAGAAGAAAAAAGCATGGCCATATTTCTGCTTACTGATCAGTCTTGGAATATTGGCAATGCTGAGAAATGCCAGCAAGGCCAGTGAGAAAAAGATGGGTTCGGCTCTGAAGCGGTCAGACAGGTGCGGGATGAAGGCCAGAGTATAAACGGTCGTGGCCGCAAAACTGACAATGAAAAAGCCTATCGCCACCTTCACATTCCTGGCCATTTGGACAAACTGTTGGCCTTGAGTTTTCATGATCAGATAGATCGCGCCGTGCATCATAAACAATGAGAGCGTAGTGATCCCTACCATGAAAGCATACGGGTTGAGAAAAGCCAGCCAGCTACCAGCGTATTCTTTGTCTGGCCCGATGTTCATTCCCTGCAGTACGTTGCCCAGTACTACGCCCAGAAGGAGTGCCAACAAGACACTCGAGGTGCTGTAGGCCACGTCCCAGGACTGACGCCACCATGCCATCGACTCTTTGCTACGAAATTCAATCGAAACGGCCCTGAAAATGAGAAAGACAAGGAACAGCATGAATGGAATGTACATGGCCGAGAGGAGTGTGGCGTAAACGTCCGGGAAGCCGGCAAACAAAGCACCACCACCAATGACCAGCCACACCTCGTTGCCATCCCACACAGGACCGACGGCGTTCAGCGCCACGCGACGCTCGTTGTCGGTTTTGAAGAACAGATGCCACGCGCCTGCACCGAGGTCAAACCCATCGAGAATGGCATATCCTGTAAAGACGCCTCCGACTACAAGAAACCACCACGTTGCAAAATCGATACCGAGGAATGTGTCCATCTTAATCTGTCGAAGATTGAAAAACCTGTGCCATGACTTGCTGCGTGGGGCGCTGTTCCTCGAGGTCGGACTCATCCGGACCTTTCTGGATCTTCTTATTCATCAAGTACACAAATAAGGCAAAGAGGAAAACATAAACGATAGAAAATAGAACGATTGAAAACATCACCTGATTGGCGGTGACGACCTTGGATAAGGCATCTGAAGTCCTCAGAAGCCCATAGACGACCCATGGCTGCCTACCCATCTCTGCCGCAAACCAACCCACCTGATTGGCGATTTGCGGTAGCAATGCCGCGAAGACAAATGTCCATAGCACCCATCGCCGTTGGAATAGCACCCCTTTCCAGAGGAGGAATGCGCCATATAGTGCCAGGGCAATCAGGAACATGCCGATGGCGATCATCAGGTGGTAAAACTGGAAAATGGCATTGATTGCAGTAGGACGCTCATCTTCAGGGAAGGATTTTAGCCCGGCGACAGGCTGCTCAAAATCCTGGTGGATCAGAAACGAGAGCCCTCCCGGCATCTTGATACCCCAAACCTTTTCCTGCTCCTTGTCGACCCAACCGAATAGGTACATGTCTGCCGCGGCGTCCTCTTCGAAATGCCCTTCCATTGCGGCCAGCTTGGCCGGCTGATTGTGTGCCACGCCGTCAGCAGACCGATGTCCGGTGAGAAGTTGCGATAGTGAGCTGATCGTGGCTACGATCAGCGCGATCTTGAAGGCTTTTTTTGATAATGCAATATGGCGACCGTGTAGTAGGTACCATGCGTGGACGCTCATCACCAAAAATGCCCCGGCCAGGAATGCTCCGATCCATACGTGAGACAATCGATCGACAGAGGAGGGATTGAAGACCATGGCCCAAAAGTCAGTGATTTCTGCACGGGCATTTATTCCCTCTCCAACGATATGATACCCCGCCGGTGTTTGTTGCCAGCTGTTGGCCACGACAATCCAAATGGCCGAGAACATAGACCCCAGCCACACACCCAATGTGGAAATGAAGTGCACCCTGGGACTCACGCGATTCCAGCCGAACAGCAGCACCCCCAGAAAGCCGCTCTCCAGGGCAAAAGCAAAAATGCCCTCCGCAGCGAGGGCACTTCCAAATATATCTCCTACATACCGAGAGTAAGTGGCCCAATTAGTGCCAAACTCAAACTCCATGACGATGCCGGTTGCTACACCGATACCGAAAGTGACGGCAAATATCTTCGTCCAGAATCTTGTGAGGACATGGTAACTACGATCCCCTGTCCTCAGATACAGACCTTCCAGTATGACCATGATGAGCCCCAGGCCAATGCTCAAAGGTGGATAGATGTAATGGAAGGATACGGTAAGGGCGAACTGAATACGTGAGAGTATTTCGACATCCATGGCTGCGGCCTAATGTGGAATATTTCGATGTTTTTGTGAATCTAACATCCATTACCACAGCATCCATGATGATCGACGGCAAAAAGTTTATGCTGCCGCTACTGCTCTATTGACTTTCATCCAGGAACCGCCATTGATGCAATCTATCCCCGCATTTCTAAGCATGGAGGTGGCCTGTCCACTTCTCATACCGGACGCGCAGCATAGAATTACAGGCTTGTTCGTCTTTTGGATTTGCTTGGTTCTGGACGCTATTTCTTGTAGAGGGATGTTTTTCGATCCTACCACATGTCCTCCTGCAAACTCCTGTGGGGATCGCACGTCAATGACTACGGCACCATTTTCCAAATATTGCGAAAGGGCGCTATCACCCCCACCAAATAGCGTTTTGAAGATTCCCATTTCTTAATTTTTTTGCCTCAAAAGTACAGCGCTGCTAATTGTACTTGAGTAACTAATGTTACAGCGCAGTCCTCGACCGCGGTTGTAAAAAAATGTAGAGCAATAGACCTTTCTCCTTCCAATTCGTGACTATACTTAGAAAGTAAATACTCACGCACTCATGACGGAGAAGCAAGAGCGGATATTGCAGGCAGCTTTGGAGCTATTTTCAAAGGAGGGCTATAGGAGCACGTCCACCAGTAAGGTGGCGAAGCTGGCTGGCGTTTCTGAGGGCCTGATATTCCGACACTTCGAAAACAAAGAAGGGCTCTTGCAGGCGATCATCGTGGAAGGAGAAGAAAGAGCCAAATCATTGTTTGCCGACATCGTTTTGGAAACAGACCCCAAGGAGGTACTCAGAAAAACACTGGGTTTGGGTCCACAAATGATCAAGGATTCTGCAGCAGCGGATTTTTGGAAGTTGCAATACAAGATTAAGTGGGAATTGGAGCAGTACGGCGAGCATAAGATGGAACCGCTGCAGTTGGCCTTGACCAATGCCTTTGAAAAGTTGGGTTATGGGGACCCGGGGGAGAAGCGCTTTTTCTCCTTTTGCTACTGGATGGCTTGGCGACCCGTTATTTTCTCTCAGAATCATTTGACCTGGAGCGAGCGGCCATTGCCCTTGCCAAGCGATACGAATTGTAACAACTTCCAAAACGCGATAAGTAAGTACTTACAGAATCGGCATGAGATAGATGCGAGCGTCCCCTGACAAAGCCCTGTGGTAGTCGAAATGACGAACCTCATAAGGTGATGAGAGAGGGGCATGGGCGCCGTGTAAGATCGTCCCTGTATATTTGGCACCGACTTACCAGTTCTGGTACCGGCACATGGAGCAAAACCTCTGGACCATACTTCTTACCTACAGCTTCGTTCAAGGCTACATCCTTGGGATTTATGCCTTGATCAAGTTCAAACGGTCGTTCCTTGGAATGCTTCTTATATCGGTTTCTACGTTGATATGGGTCCATCTCTACTACCGCTTCGAGTGGTTCGAGGAGTATCCACATTACATATTCCTGGATGCCCCGGTTTGGTACCTGATTGGGCCGCTGTTCCTTCTTTTCATCAGGCGATTGTTTGATAAATCCACCGGGCTCGGAGAGATTCTCTTGCATTTTCTACCCGCCATGTGCTTCGTAGTCTATCTCTGGCCGTTTCTTTTCCAGTCAGGCGATGACAAAGTGGAGGTATTCAAGGGCGTATTTGCCGTGGAGACCTTTAGTGGTGATTTCAATCATTACCTTTTCTCGACGCACATCTTGATCTATCTGGCTTATTCATATTTCATTTTTCAAAAGAACAGTCTTTCGCAAAGGCAGGAGAATGCCTTGTCGACCCTGGTCTTCGACAGGTTGGCGGGGAAGATGTTGAAGTACTATCTCCTCTTTTTCATTCTGGCTTTCGGGTTTTATCTGTTTACGGACCTATTCTACGCTTGGGCCATAGACTACTACGAGCCTTTTTATCTTGGGCTTTCGGCGTTGATCCATGTGACATTTTACTATGCCGTATTGCGACAAATGGCTCCGGATGAGGCCGATCGCGTGCGAATGACTTCTGTCCAGGAGAAGTATCAATCCAGTACGCTGACTCCTAAGGAACTGGAATCGATTGCCAGCAGAGTGGGGCAATATGTCGGCCAATTTGATATCTACAGAAATCCGGAATTGCGCCTTCGGCATGTCTCGGAGGCCTTGAACATTCCAAGCCACCACATTTCACAGGCACTCAATGTTACGCTGCGGAAGACATTTTTTGATGTCGTCAATGATCAGCGTGTCGAGGGCTTGAAGCGACATATTTCGGATGAGCGTTATGCAAACTATACCCTGGCCGCGATCGCCGCAGAACATGGGTTCAAGAGTGCCTCGTCGTTTTATCGCATCTTTCGCAAGTACACCGGCAAAACTCCGCGGGAGTTTATGAAGACTGTTTTTGTCACTGGGAGCGGGCGCCAGGCAGATCAGGTGCTGTCACAGCAGTCCTCACATCTTCCTCAACACCAGCAGCCGTTGGTTTCGCGCAATCCGGAATTGCGATAGGCTTCCTCAGGAGTCAGACGGCTTCTTCAACCCTTTTTCGTGAATTCAAAGTCGAGACATGTAACACTTCATGCGTGTTCCTATCTAAAGGTCATTGAATCAAAATATATGTTGAAATGAGAAAGACTATCAAGACCGTTCACGCAATTGATGCGCCTGTAGACGCAGTTTGGGAGATCATTCAGCGCGGTGATGGCGTCGAGCAATGGATACCAGTAATTGGGGACTCCAGACTAGACGGGACCAATCGCCGGTTGTGTACAATGAAAGACGGAGCACCCCTGGAAGAGACCATCCTGAAATCTGATACATCGAGGATCTTCATGTACTCGATTGACAAGCAGGAATCTTTTCCTGTAGACAGACCTGTAGGTATGATCCGCTTGGAACCTGAAGATGGTCGGACCAAGATGTATTGGGACCTTGAGTTTGACATCACGAATGACGAATTGGAGGCCGAGTTTGCCGAGACGGTCAGTGGCATCTATGCAGCTTCGTCACAGAAACTCGAGGATCTGGCCAGGAACCAGTTGGCTGCCTGATGCAGAGAAATAGGAGGGGTCAGAGTGCTTGCCGTGATCTGACTCTTCTCTCTACAAACGATTTAGTACTTCATTCAGAGGAAGGGAAGGTTGCTTTGGTTGAAGGTATTGTTTGTGTTTTTTTGTAGATAACGGAATATTTTTTTTACCTTCGTTCGTCCCTATCTCAGTTTTCCCATTCCTTTTTGAAGCGACTGCGTGGCATGGTGTTTCCCTCTAAAGGATCTATCCGTGCTTAGGGTTTGCTTTTTTTCGCAACCATCCTAACCTTCGCTCCCTTTTACAACATTTGTCCGGATCTCTGCCATAATATCGGCTGAGCAAAGGACTATTTATTCCTGCCGTAAACTCTTCACTGGATTGGCCCGGGCCGCCCTTCCGGCTTGATTGGATACAATGATCAGGGCGAAAGTCAAAGCCACAAGGCCGACAATGGGGAAGATCCACCACTGTATGCTGACGCGGATCTCGTATCGCTCGAGATACTGATCCAGTAACCACCATGACAGCGGTGCCACGATCGCAAATGAGATCACCACGAGCTTGGAAAAATCCTTGGAGATCAGGGCGATGAGACTGGAAATGGACGCGCCCAATACCTTGCGAATACCTATCTCTTTTGTTCGCTGTTCGGCCATGAATGACGCAAGGCCGAATAGTCCCAGACCGGTGATAAAGATGGTCAGCAGTGAAAACAAGACTGCCAACTTCTTGGTGAGTTCAATCTCGGTGAACTTGCGCTGGAAGGCTACATCCATGAATTCATATTCGAAAGGGTAAGCCGGATTGTGTTCATTGAAAACAGACTCCACGGTGGCCAGGGCACGGGGCAAATCCATGCCGCGTTTCAGCCGCAGTGTAACATAGCCGCCCCAATCGCCCATGATCATAAACAGGGGCTTCACCTCCCTATACGGCGAGCCCATGATGACATCGTCCATCACGCCAATCAGTTGGCGCTTGTCACCCCAAAGATCTAAATTGGTACCGATCACTGGCTCTTCCAGCCCCATGAGATCGAGTGCAGTTTTGTTGACGAGGATACCGGAGGAGTCAGAGACGATGTCTTTGGAGAAATCTCTGCCCATCAGCATCTCAATGCCCATCGTTTCCGCATAGTCGTAGTCAGTGACTACGGTCGTGAAGATCACTCTTAGATCTTCGGGTTTTCCTGGCCACCCTATAAAATTGTTGGAGTTGATGCTTGTGATCTGGCCGTTGGCTTTTGTCACTGCCTCGACGGCTCCGGACTGCAGTAACGCAGTTTTGATTACATCGTACTTCTCACTGATCTCATCGGTTTGCTCGACGCTGATCAAATGCTCCTGGTCATAGCCGAGGTCCCGCTTTTGTACGAGGCTGATCTGCTGATAGATAATAAACGTACCCACCATGAGCAGGATGGAAAAACCAAATTGGAGTACGACTAGTACTTTGCGGGGAAGGGAGGCGCCCTTACCAACCCCGACCGTTCCTTTGAGGGTACGGACCGGATCAAATGCCGAGAGATAAAAGGCTGGGTAGCTACCGGAGACGATGCCGGTGCCCAGGATCATGACCGTCGCAAAAGCCCAGAATAGTGGCGACTGATAATCAATCACTAGTTGCTTGTCCACCAGATCGTTGTAGAACGGCAGGCAAACTTCCGCAGCGATCAAGGCCAAGGCAAAAGCAATCAGTGAAATAATCACTGACTCACCTATGAATTGAGCGATGAGTCCCGTACGTGTAGATCCCAGGCTCTTGCGTATGCCTACTTCCCGCGCTCGCTTCTCAGATCGAGCGGTGGCGAGGTTCATAAAATTGATACAAGCGATGGCAAGGATGAAGATGGCGATGATTGTGAACAGCTGAACATACTCAATTCGACCGCCAGCCTCTACGCCATTTTCAAAATCCGAATGAAGACGCCATCTCTCCATTGGGTGGAGCCACAGCCAGGTGGGGAAATCGGTTTCGCCATGATCCTCTAACATACTTCCGATGCTTTGCTCAACCTCCAGTTCTTTACTGGCATCAGTCAATTCGACGAATACCTGGAAGGAATAGTTACCCCAGTTATTCTTGTTTTCTACTACCCATTCGTTGACCATTTCCCGCTGCTTCCATGGGATCAGGAATTCGAATTCGAAGGAGGAGTTGCCCGGAATATCTTCCAAAACACAGGTGACCTGCAGGTTGCTCTCATCGGAAACGCGTACGATTTTTCCCATAGGGTCCTCATCACCAAAAAGCTTCTTTGCCAGACTCTCTGTGATGACGATAGACAATGGGTCATCGAGGGCAATATCAGCATTGCCAGCAGCCACCTTGTATTCAAACATGTCGAGAAATTCCTCGCCTACGTAGTAGCCACGTGGCGTGAGTCTGGTCTCACCCACCGTCAATAACCTATCCCCTCCCCAGCCCGCGACTGTACTGTTCGCGACCGAACTATGAGCCGTTTTCATGGCTTCATATGTGGGAAGCGGCACCGAGCGCCAGGAGTTGGTAGTGTTGTTGTACTCGGAGTTGACCCAAACCTGATAGAGTCGCTGGCTCTTCGGAATGAAGGTATCATAGGATGTCTCATCGTATACCCATAGGAGGATGAGTATGCTACACGCGATGCCTATGGCCAGGCCCGAGATATTGATAAAAGAATAGACAGGATTTTTACGCAGGTTGCGCAAAGTGGCGAGAAGGAAGTTTTTGAGCATGAGTTCAGAACCTTGTTAAGAAAAGGACATTTCCCCTTGGGTGGGGTTGCATATGTCCTACTGAGATTTTCTGTGAAGGTTACAGTTGGGCGGAGTGAATCTTCGAATCTAGTGAAACTCCCAATACTCACAGGTAAGGGATAGGTGGATTTTAGTCACTGATTATCAGTGGTTTATGAATTATTCTGCATGATGTGAGATTTTTTCATATCTTCATTTCGAAACAATAAAACCAAACTCTAATGAAACTATTACACCGCCTATTTCGGCCTTTTTGGGCCATCGCTCTCGTATGCCTCATTTTTTCATGTATGCAGGAAGACCCTGATCTCCAGGAGACTCTGGATAAGGAGGGAACAGAGCTTTTTGATGATGATGAGAATGCCCGCAGAGGCTCTCGCCCAATTCGACCTAGTGGGGATCAATCTGGTGCCACCGATGCGGATGCCATTGAAGCAGCCTTGAACGATGCTGCGACTGGCGCCACTGTTAGGCTTGGCGCTGGTACCTTTTATGTCAATCGTCCCATCGTATCCGCAGGCTTCAATGGTACGTTGACGGGCGTTGGCAAGAAGAAGACCACGATCAAAGGGGTGGGCACACCTGATGCGCCATTTGGACTCACGGCTGTGAACGAACAGCCTGGCCAGCCGGCAATAATGAGAAGTGTGCTCCTTTACCTCGATGCCCCAGAAGGCTACCTTTCCGTTCGGAACCTCACCTTCACAATAGATGAGGGATTCCAGACAGAGCCCGACGCCTTTGGTGGTACGACCCTCACTTCGTTTTTGACAGTTCAGATTCGTACCGAAGATGTCAACACGTCATTTGAAGAGTTGTGCCTCATCGGCGTGGTCAACGACCCCAACAATCCTTTTGCCAACTTCCAACCCACGGTAGCGATGAATGTCTGGGGGAATGGTGACACGTTCCCACAGGTGACTAGTGGCGGAAGACATGAGGTGCGCAGATGCCTCTTCGACAAGTCAAGTATCCAGGCCCTCGTGATCCAGTCCTTCCGCAATGCCCACATAAAAACCACTGACAACACGTTTGTTAATGTGAAGCAGTACAACACTCGGTACCTCGACGGTGGATTCGTCTACATCTCGAGAAATGATATGGAGAATCACTCCTTCGGTGGCATTGTAGTAACGCAGGAATTTCAGCCAGTCGGGCAAAACCGCACGCGGGTGGTCATTACCAACAACCGGATCAAGACCAATGGCTATATGTCCATTGAGATTGGGACGGCGCCTAACTTCTCTTTGTACATAGCAAGGAATCACATTGAGACTGGGCCCGATCCTTTTTCTATATTCCCAAATCAAGCGGGCATCGGATTGTTCCCCGGACAGGATAAGGCCAAGGTATTCGCCAACACGATTAAAGGAACTCCTGAGAATGGCATTCACCTGATAGAGACAACGAACAGCGGCGTCTTCTTCAATAACCTGAAGGGCGCTACTCCGGGCCGCGCTCACATAACGCTTGAACCTGGAAGTGACAACAATCGCATCGTTCGAAATCTGGGGGCTTCGACTATTGACGACTTGGGGGCTGGCAACATTATTCGCTAGCCTCACAAACAACATTCTGAAATAAAAAAAGCCGGCCCATTTTGGGTCGGCTTTGTCTTTTATGGTCTGCTCGAGTTTAGGAGATCTCCCAGCCTGAGCGATAGTTTCTACCTACAAATTCATTGGCGGCATCATAGTTGGTGATTTTCATGTTCTCTCCATCCCAGAGCAATTGCTTTCTTCCGTCAAACTGCCAGCGTCCGCGGCTGTCCTGGGACGTACCTTGCTGATAACTGCGAATAGCCAGGTTCCCCATGATCACGGTTTCGGTCATTGGTCCTGAGTAGTCAAAAGAAGATGTCAGCGCCTTGTGCTCATTGCTACCATAACCCGCTTTCACGGCTTCTGTCCAGGACTTCTGGTGGCCGCTTTCGGGGTAGTCACCCTTGTTGTACGGATTGCCATCGTCGAAGTCCTCAGGCATGGTCATCTTGTCACCATTGTTAAGATAGATTTGAGGAGTTCGTCCATAGATACCGCAGGTCATGATACCTTTTTCCCCTGTCATGATGGCTCCATTAGCGGAACCGGGACTTCCGAGAAAGTCATCTGCGGGAATCAGGTCTGGATGCATGGGCCGCAACCCGCCATCTAGCCATGTGAGTTTCAAATCCGATTTGTTTTTCTCTGTGGCAGAGAACTTCAACTGCACATGAGAAGAAGGTGGACATCCTGCAGGTATATATTCAGGTGTCCAGTCTTGTAGGAAGATCTGGCCTACGCTGCATTCTACCGCTGTAGGGTACCCCAGTCCCAAAACACGGAAAGGTGTGTCGATGATATGGCATCCGATATCACCCAAAGCTCCTGTACCAAAGTTCCACCAGCCTCGCCACTTAAAGGGATGATAGAGTGGATGATAATCGACAAAGTCTGCCGGGCCGATGAACAGATCCCAGGCTTCCTTGCTGATCTGATCTGGCAGTGCAGGCGTTTCCGTTGGTACGGGAATACCTTGTGGCCATACAGGACGGTTGGTCCACACCTGTACGTCTGTGACGTTGCCGATCACTCCCTCATCAAACCATTTTTGCATTTGCACTTGCTCTCTATTGGATGCGCCTTGGTTGCCCATTTGGGTCACGATCTTATTAGCCGCGGCCTTTTCGGTGAGCATGCGAGCCTCTCTGATATTATGGGTGAGAGGCTTTTGCACGTAGACGTGTTTCCCCAGGTCCATGGCGGTCATGGCCGCCACAGCGTGGGTATGGTCGGGTGTGGATATGGTGACAGCGTCGATCTCTTTCACTTCCTCCAGCATGACGCGGAAATCCGTAAAGACCTTGGCATCAGGCCAGGCCTTGATGGAGTCCCCTGCTCGTTGCGGGTCGATATCGCATAAGGCCACGACATTTTCCATGCCATCATTGAAGGCGTTGCGGATATCGGATCTTCCCTTGCCGCCGGCGCCGATGGCCGCGATGTTGAGTTTGTCACTAGGTGCGCGGTAGCCCGCTCCACCGAGTACATAACGGGGCACAATCGTGAATGCCGCCGCGCCCAGCCCGGCTTTTTTCACAAAGTCCCTTCTGCCTGATTCTTTGTTAGTTTTTGCTTTCTTCATTGCAGTCGAGTTACTATTTCTTGAGTCTGCGAAACCCTAAAATTCCTTGATTTTGATATTGCGGAACCACACGTCGTCGCTATGATCCTGCAGCCCGATGAGGCCTTTGTCCGAGAGATTGGCCCAGTCTTCATTGAGTCCGGGAAACTTGCTGCCGGCCACCAGTTCGTTCCATTCTTCTGTTCCGTATTCGTAGCTAACGACTACTTCACCATTCATCACGTGCTGTATTTTCTTTCCTTGCTTGATCACCTCCACGGCATTCCATTCACCGGCACGATTCGCATTTTGCGGCACTGCGGGAATCAGATCATATAGAGAACTAGCCTTGCGATTACCATCCTTGCCTCGGTCAGAATCAGGATGTCCGGCATTGTCCAGGACCTGCATTTCCGGGGCAGTTTTGTAGATCGGTCCGAAATCTGGTCGCTCCTGTCCGAGGTAGAAGATCCCCGAATTGCCAGCTTCGCCGATTTTCCATTCTAGCTTGAGGTGGAAGTTTTCAAATTCCTGATCATAGATGATATCCCCGGCATCGGCAGATTCTTCCTCGGACCTTTTGGTCTTACTAGGCAGATACAAGGAACCGTCTTCCACTTTCCATGCCTTCGGAAATGCTTCTTTGCCATAACCTCGCCAGCCTGCGGAGGTACTTCCGTCGAAAAGCAACTTCCATCCATCGGCTTTCTCCGCATCAGTGAGCGTGTTGAGAGCAGGTGCCGCGGCCTGCGTTGTTTCTGGCTCGGCATTGGCTCCTTGCTCTTTGGTAGGTTGTGAGCAACTAACAACTGCTACAATAGCAAGTATCGATAGTAGATTCTTCATTGTGATCTTTTTGAGGTTTAATTGATCTCTAAGTTAAGATGTACAGCGGACTTGAGAGAGAATCAGCGATAACTTTGATCGGCGGTCGAAATAGAGGCCCGGATGATCAAAATGGTCCCGTCTCATTGATTTGGAGCGCCTGCTTGCCAGCCCCGGGCATTTCGCCTCGAATGCTGTGTTGGTCGGTTTTCACATAGCCGGGCAGCCGCTCGTACCAATCCCTCGTCAGCTCCGAGGGAATGTTGTCTCCTGTAACGGTCATCCATTGGTTAAGAATGGATTTAAGGTCTTGTAAATCCTCCTTGTAGCGCTCGTCGCTGGCGACGTTGTTCCATTGTTCGACATCGCTCTGCAAGTCATAGAGTTCTTCGGCCGGTCGGGGGGCAGTGAAGATATCCGTTTGCTCCTGCGTGATGGTCCCAGCCTCTTTCAACAGGAGCAGGTCGGCATGTGAAGGACTGCCCACTGCATCTGCTGGACCCATCTGAGGGAATTGCGGACGGGCATTTAGGATGTACATCAATGACTCACTCCGGACCATCCGTTCGTAGGCCTCGTAGTCATGCCAATTGTGCTCGGCGAATACGTAATTTCGAAATGGTTTATCAGGGTTGGAAAGCAATGATTCGAAGCTTCTTCCCTGGAACTGCCTGGGCATTTCCTCGGTCGCCAGTCCCAGAATCGTTGGCGCGATATCAATGACGCTGACCAGTGACTCACAAACGCGCGGTTCTCCGATCCGCCGTGGCCAGAAGGCAATGAAAGGCGTTTTCATCCCCCGGTCGTTTACCCGTGTCTTGCTGTGAGGAAAGGGTCGCCCATTGTCAGCCATGACCAGAATGAGTGTGTTGTCCAGTGCCCGTTGCTTCTGCAGTTCGGTGACGACCTGCCCGATATAATGGTCAAACCGAAAGATCTCGTCATAGTATCTCGCCAGGTCAAGCTTCGTTGAGTCGCCGTTCGCCAGATAGGAGGGAGGTGTGATTTCCGTAGCTTTATGCTTGCCAGCAAATGTGTTGGGTCCCCACCGCCGATGTGCATCGAATGCCGCAAACCAAAAGAAGAAAGGTTGGTCTTGTGGTCGCTCCTGCACTATTTGCACCCAGGCTTCCTCACCTCCATCACCGACTTCCTTGCGGTCATTGATCATTCGGTCAAATCCTCGCCTGGCGTACGGCCCTGAGTGAAACTTGCCGGAATGGGCTGTGTAGTAGCCGTTGGCTCTGAGTAGTTCAGGAAAGGACTGCATGGTCTCCGGTGGTCGGGTGTGGAGCTCTGCTGCTCCCGTATTGTGTGGATACCTGCCAGTCAGGATGCTGTTGCGGCTTGGACTGCAGGAGCTCGCTGTGAGGTAGAAATTGTCAAATCGAACACCTGCAGAGGCCAGGCGATCGATATTGGGCGTCTGCACCTGTTGGTTGCCGTAGGCACCCAGGTCATCCCAACTCACATCATCCGCGATGAAAAGGACAATGTTCGGGGGATTTTGGCAGTGTCCCAGATGGCACGAGAGGACGACCAGAGGTAGAAGCAGCGAAGAGAGTTTCATGGTTGTGGTAAGGTCTCTCGATAAAGATAGGCTACTTGCTTCGTTTGTACTCCTCCGAAAATTTTGGATTAAATTCCGCCACAAATCCAGTTCTCATGATCAAGCTAATCACTAATTCCAACCTCTATCTCTTGCTTCTCCTACCCTTCATATTCGCCTGTCAACCTTCGCAAAAGGCCAGTGAGAATGACCCCGATGCCGAAGAATGGATTGCCCTTTTCGATGGGTCCAATATGGATAATTGGATCCCTAAAGTGCGAGGGTATGAAATGGGCGTCAATTACAAGGACCGGTGGCTCGTGGAGGATAGCCTCCTAAGCGTGAGGTATGCACCGGAAGATACGTTCAAGGGTGATTTTGGTCATCTCTACTACGATCAGAAGTTTTCACACTACCGATTGCGAGCTACTTATCGTTTTGTAGGGGAACAGATGACCGATGGGCCTGGCTGGGCCGTGCGCAATAATGGCCTCATGCTCCATTGTCAGGATCCGAGGGACATTGGTTTCGATCAGGACTTTCCGATCAGCTTGGAGATGCAGCTCCTGGGTGGCGACGGAACTAATCCACGAACGACAGGCAATCTCTGCACACCAGGGACAAACGTGGTACTGGATGGTGTGTTTACCACTGACCACTGCATCAATTCTACTTCCGAGACCTATCACGGTGATCAATGGGTGGAAGCCGAAGTGCTCGTTTATGGGGATTCGTTGTTCCAGCATTTCATAGAAGGTCAGCTTGTCCTGCAGTATACCGATGCCACTGTCGGAGGGGGTGCAGTATCAGGTTTGAAGGAGGGGCAGTACAACGAGGGTGAGGCGCTGGGTGAGGGCTTCATCAGTATCCAGGCAGAGACGGCCCCCATTGACTTCAAAAAGATCGAGGTGCTCGACCTTTGTGGATGTATGGACGAGAAGGCCAAGAACTACAAGTCCTATTATGTGAAGGCTGACAATAGCCGCTGCGTCTATTGACGGCTAGCAGGCGTATTTCCTATTTTCTTTCAGCTGATAGGCCATTCTTCGCATAAAGCATATGTTCCGACGAGTCTATTGGCAGCTATTGGGCATTTTCCTGTTTGTGGGATGCTCCGAAGCCCAGGAGCAAGAAAATCCCTGGGTGGGGGACTTAGAGTTCCTCAAAAAAGAGCTGATCGACTACCATCCCGGTTTTAACTGGTACACCTCAGTGCGAGCGATGGACAGTCTTTACGAGAAGGCCATTGACAGGGTCGAAGATGGTGAAATTGACCATCTGGAGTTCTACCGAATCGTTCGCGGTCTTATTGCTGAAATTAGGTGTGGACACACGCACACGGGGGTTCCAACCGCTTTGGAGGAGAAGGTCTTCTCGGAATGGAATTTCCTGCCACTTTCTGTGGTGATGGTCGGGGACACTGTGGTCGTGGAAGGGATGTTAGAGGGTTCACCGCTGGAGAGAGGGGATCAAATACTGTCTATCAATGGCAATGAAGTCGAAGACATTATTGACAAGATCATAGGTTTTCAATCAGGGGATGGTTTTGTGAACTCGGGAAGGCGACTAGCGATGGCCAGATACTTCCATCTGTACTATCAGCTATTTGTCGATTCCTCTGCCACGAATTATAACTTGACTGTGCTGCGCGGTAGTGAGGAACTGCAGGTTGTGCTGGAAGGTAAACCCTGGGAACAGCTCAGTTCACTTCAGCCTGTCTCGAATGACCTTGAGCCATTGAACATCACGCATGAGCCGGGATACAGCATCCTGCGAATTGCCACTTTTTCCTCTGGAGCCATCCAGGAGGCCGATCAAAACTATAGCCGTTTTCTACGTGAGGCATTTAGCGACTTGGGTAGGAGAGGTGTTCAGCATTTAATCCTGGATTTGCGAGGCAATGGTGGTGGCAGTGACAATTATGGCGCTGAACTTGTGTCCTATCTTCTGGATAAGCCCTATGGATATTTCGAACGCATTGTCGTGACTGATGACTATGATGGATATGGAGGCATTGAAGATCGGGACGGTGAGCGTTTTGTGACCAATCACCGTGGCCTGTCGAGGTGGGAGCCCGCCAAACATCATTACGATGGTGACTTGTACGTCTTGGTGGATGGTGGAAGTTTCTCCACATGTGCAGATGTCGCGTCTGTCCTGAAAGCGAATGGCCGTGAGCTGATCATCGGTGCGGAGACTGGCGGGGGTGCCAGGGGCAATACCAGCGGTAATCGGCGAAATGTCGTTCTACCCCATTCTGAAATCACCGTCTATATCCCATTGTGGAAATATACGACCGCGCTGGCCTCAACGCATCCGGTGGGTAGAGGAGTCATCCCTGACGTTGAAGTGCTTCCTACGACTCAGGACTTCATTGAGGAGCGTGATGCAGTAATGGAGTATGTCCTCCGGCTTATCGCCAATAAATGAAAAGGGCCAGCCCTTGAGCCAGCCCCTTCATAACAAGCAAAGTCTTTCTACAACTTGAAGGTGATGCCCATGCCTATCATACGGCCCGTCTGTCGCGGATAGACGAGGCTGAGCACACTCGTGGATTCGACGAAGGCCTTGCTAAGCACATCGTTGCCGAATGCATACACTGAGAGGTTGTCGGAGAATGTTTTGGTTACCTTGAAGTTAAGGATCGTACGGTCGTCATTTCGGCCGACCTGGAATGCCCGCCCGGTATCACCGAACAAAGGCCACCAGCGCTGGTGCTCGTACTGATAGATCGGATCCACTGTTCCGAACTTGTTGTAAAACGCCGTAGCATATAGAGCCGATATCGAGATGTGGATGCCAGCGGGCGCCGCATACTTCAACCGTCCTCTAAAAATATTCGTCGGTACACGGGGGTACTGCTCATTGGTCAACGGTGAATTCTGGATAGTGTCAAGTGTGACGTCGAAGTCATCGTTGGCTTTGTACTCGCGCTCATTGGTAAACAATGCATGTGAAAGTTCCAGGAATAGTCCATCGGTGACCTGGTACTTGATGATGGTCTCCATGCCAGTGTTTGTACCGTCGATGTAGTTGCCGTAATAGGCCGTTTCCATTCGCTCTCGTGGATTGGTCGGTGATTGGATCGTATCGAGTACAATGGGCGAATTGGTTATATCGTCCGTAACGATCGTGTGGTAGAAATTGGATTCCACATAGACCGCGTCCGTCACTTGCCAGCGCAAGCCAATCTCGAAGTTGGCGAAAGACGTCGGTTCGGTATCGTCGCCATTGGTGATGCCTGTATTGAAGTAATCCGGCCAGGTGATCCCGATGATTGTCGTAAGACCGGGAATTGCCGCAGCGATGGCGTCTTGAGCTGCCTGAGTCGCCAGGAAGGCTGGTATGTCACTTTCCGGGATGCCCGCCTGGTCAATGACTGTCTGAGTGGCGATGGCTGGTATGATCTCAGCGAAGCCTTCGGGACTAGGAACCCTGAGGAAATTGACAGTAATATTCGTTTGCTGGTAACCAGGAGTCGTGTAAGACTTGGTATAGCCGCCCCATAGTGTCAGCTTTTCACCGAGAGCAGCAGTTACTTTGGCCATTGGCGAGAAGTAGTATTGATCGTTTATCAATGAAAAATTCTCAGCCTTTGCTCCCAGGTAGAAATTGAGTTTGTCACCGAGCAACTCGATGTTGTCTTGCACGAAAAATCCCGTCAGCGTTTCCGTATTCTGTCGATCTATGTAATTGAGCGATCCCTCGAAGGCAATCTCAGGGATATCATAGTTGAGTAGTCGATAGTTGGCTCCGAATGACAGGTTGTTAAATCCCAGAGTGAGGTTGTCCTGTATCTCAAAATCGTAGATGGAATTGTTGTAGTTGACTCCTCCGAATAGTATCTGATGATAGTTCTCGGCATTGGTAGAGACACGAAGGAATAGCTGGTGGTCTGGTGAGATCTCGTAGTCTGCGCGCACATTGCCAGTAATGCGCTGCTTGTCGTGGTCTACCAGCTGGATGATATCGGTCCCCTCTACAGCGATGCCTCCAGCTTCGGTCAGGTAAAGACGCGACTGCTCGGGAGGATAGTTCTGGGTGTAGATGCGCTGGTTCGATCCATTGAAGTGCATATTGGAAGAAACCCTAAACTTATCGGAGATCTCCCAGCGGAAGTTGAGGCCCGCGGCGTACATGTGCACGGTCTTATCATCTCCTGTGTATCTGTTCGTGATCAATGTATCGCCCTCATAGGAGGAGGCTGGTACAAGTGCTGTTTCGTTTTCGACCGATGGCATCTGCTCGTATCCTGAGAAATACCGGTAGCGGCCGTAGAGTCCCAGGGAGATCTTCTCATTGAGCTTCTTGTTGAATGCCAGGTTGGTCCCACTGTGGAGTGGGTACGCGATGTCCGTCGTCACGCTGAAAAGGGGCTGGTCTTCGGCCGCCTTGGTGAAGATGCTGATGACACCGGATGCTGAATTAGCACCGTAGATCACACCTCCCGATCCGCGGACGACCTCGATGCGGTCGATGGCCGGTAACGGTAGTTCAAAGTTTTCCCAGATCATGCTGGAGGTGATCATATCGTTCATCGGTGTACCGTCCAGGAGTACGAGGAACGAGGCATAATAAGAGTTCCTAAGAAAAGCCTCGTACTTGTAGAAGTCGATCGTTGCAGCCCAGTATCCGGGAACCATTTCGCGGAGCAATTCTACCAGGTTCGTTGCGCCGGAGTGTACGATATCTTCGGTGGTGATTACTTGTATAGAGGAGGGTACGTCCTGAAGGCGTTGTGCTTTTTTGGAGACGGAAGTCACTTCCATACCCATGAGCTCTTCAAGGCTCAGGTCGAGGATCTCATCCTGCTGACCCATGGCGAATGGAACAATCCAACAACTCAATACCCAAACGATAATGTTCTTCTTCGTGTGCATGTGTCTATTACTTGGCTTTAATCAAGCGGTTAGTGTGTTGCGCTGAGCTGGCAGCGATTTCTTTAGTGATAAATAACTGTTCTAAGCGCATTTGAAAATATGACCTAATTCTGGGTATCTCCTCAAAAGCTAGCTGAATCCGGATTTTCATGGTGTGACTGAGGATTACCTAGCAGCCATAATTCCGGTCATTTTCTTTTTGTGAGAATTCACCCTCATTGCGAATAGGCCTTTAAATACCTACAGTCTTAGGTTCAATCCCAGACCTACCATCCGGCCAACCTGACGCGGGTATACAGTGTGCAGCGCATTGACCGATTCGATAAAGGCACTTTTCAATACATCATTGCCATAGACGTAGGCGGTCATATTATCACCAAAGGATTTGCTGATCTTGAAATTGACGATGACGCGGTTGTCGTTTCTGCCTACTGGGAGTCGTTCTCCGGGCGCTCCGAAGAGTGGCTCGAATCGCTGCCGGTCAAACTGGTATGCGGCATCGAACGGCTCCTGTCGATTGTAAAATGCTGAGGCATACAAACCACTCAGGTTGACTGACCATCCACTACCGTCACTGTATTGGATCTTACCTCTGACCACATGCTCTGGAACTGCAGGTAGCTCATTGGACAGCGTCGGTGTTGCCCCGTTGAAAATACTGGGGTCGAAGTCTTCCGATTCTTGCCACTCGTACTGTTCGTCTATGAAGAGCGCATGTGACAGTTCCAAGAGGAAGCCACTCATAAACTGGTAGCTGACCATCGTTTCCATCCCGAAATTGCGGCCCTCCATAAAGTTGCCGAAGATGGTAGCGGCTATTCGTTGTGGTGGCTTCGTTGGGGAAGTGAGTGTGTCGAGTGGTAGGGGAGTTCCGGTGACGGCGTCTCTCACTCTTGTGTAGAAGAAGTTAGACTCCACGTACAGTTGATCCATGGGACGGAATCGCACGCCAAGTTCGAGGTTGTCAAAAGAGGTCGGCTCTATCACGTCTGGATTGATCGTGGACAAGTTCAGGTAATCCGGAAACACAAGGGAAATTACCTGCTCGATCGGTGGGATCGCCGCCTGGACAGCAGCTTGCCCTTCAGGAGTACCAAAATACGCCGCGGCTTCCGCGGGGGAGAGGCCCAGGTTGTTGGCGACGGCCTGCTGAGCGAAGATGTCGATCACTTCCGAGAAGCCTTCCGGTGTCGGCACGGCAACTACCGTGACCTCAATATTTGTTAGGTAATAACCTGGCGTCGTATACGATCGGGTGTAACCTCCCCAGAACGTCAAGTTTTCCTTGGGACTCACTGAGAACTTCGCCATCGGCGAGAGATAGTACTTGTCATTGAGCAGCGAGAAGTTTTCTCCCTTGGCACCAACGTAGAAGTTGAGCTTGCCTTCAAGGAATTCCAGGTGGTCTTGAACGAAAAAGCCACTGAGGTTGGCATTGTTTTGCTTATCGATGTAGTTGATCTCTTGCGGTCGATTAAGATCATGAATGTCGTAGTTGATCAGTCGGTAATTCGCACCGATGGATAGGTTGTTAAACCCGATCTCAAGGTTGTCCTGGGCCTCGAAATCGATGATAGAATTTCGGACATCGTAGCCACCATAAAAATTGTGATGGGCATCCTCGAGGTTCACTGAGCTGCGCACGAACAATTGATGTTTGTCTGAGAAACTGAAGCTTCCCGTGATGTTTCCAACGAGCCTGGACCGGTCGTTATTGGTTAGAAAAGGATAGCTTTCTGCAGACAGTTTCGTCGTATCATCCCGGAAGACAAACCTTGCTGTGGATGCATCGTACGCCTGCGCGTAAATGTCTTGGTAGACAGCGCTATAATTCACTTGGGAAGACAGGGTGAAACGGTCTGACATTTGCCATTTGAAGCTGGCTCCCGCAGTAAATGATTGGTAGGTGTTGTCATCTTCCGTGTACAGGTTGGTGATCAACGTGTCGCCTTCGGGGAATGTACGTGGTACGAGGGATGTGGGGTTCTCCGTTTCGTCCATCTGGTCGTACCCATTGAAGAAGCGATATCTGCCATGCAAGCGATAAGAAAACTTATTCTTGATATTGCCCCCATAGGAGAGGTCGGTGCTCGCGTGCAGAGGACTGGCCAGGTTGATGTCCGCTACCAGCCCACTGGCTTCGTCAGTGGATTTCGTGATAATGTTGATTACCCCAGTAGCCGAATTGGCCCCGTAGATCACGCCTCCGGAACCCTTGACAACTTCGATGCGCTCGACAATGTGCAGTGGGATTTCGAAATTGTCCCAAAACATCTGTGCCCATATCAGATCAATCATTGGAGTGCCATCCAGCAATACCAGGAAGCTAGTGGTGTTGGCGTTGCGTAGATAAGTATCGTATTTGTTGAAGTCCAGCGACGCCGCCCAGAATCCCGGCACGTGCTCTCGAAGGAGCTCCACAACAGTGACGGCGCCAGAGCGCTCGATTTTCTCTGATGAAATCACGTAAATCGATGCAGGTATGTCCTGGGCTCGCTCAGCCTTTTTTGAGGCGGAGGTGATCTCCATGTTCATCAGTTCCTCAAGGCTGAGGTCGAAAATTTCGTCTTCCTGCGCCAAAGCAGCTGTTCCCAGCCAGCAGCCTATGGCGACTAGCAATGCTCGTCCTTTAATCATAGCAGTGTGAGTAGGTAGTGGAAACTGTATTGTGTCTCGTAGGTATTTTTGGTTATTAAACCGTTAGAGGCGGAATTTACGTGTGGAGCGGGGATTGATCTCGATCTATTGACTGAGGGGGTATTTCCTGGTGGTGAACTGGTTAGTTTTCACTACAAAGTATATAGCAATAATAACCAGTTATGGTTGTGAGATTGTGGGAGAAAGGACTTGTTGGGTGCCTTCTTGTAGAGGTAGGGAAGACGAGGAGTCAGGCGGACGAATTGGTTTGACCGGTCTCGTGGTGAAACCGGTCGTCTTGATAGTTTTTTAGGGAATCTGGATGTTGTCAGGCCCGTCTACGAGCAAGATATGACAGCAGTCACGCCCGATGACGAAGATTTCGTCAACGACTTTTGATTCGTTGAGAAAGCCTTCAAATCGGAACTCAGTACCCTCGCAGTCTACCTTTTCAAAGTCGCTGTCCTGTGCGATGATGTATGCACCCGGTGCAAGCAGGCCTAGCCAGTCACCATGATCCAAAACTTCTCCAGTCTCGACGATGGTCACTTCAAAATCATCCAGGGTGACAGGTGCACCGGAGCTGTAGGTCACAGTAAAGGTCAATGTGCGGAATTCTTCAGTACAAAGAATATCCCCAGTACATTCAGGGCACTCTATTTTGGGATCGTCCTTTTTGTCGTTGCAGGCGAGCAATAGTCCGACACAGAGGATAAAAACTAGCTGTTTCATTATTTATCAATTTAATTGCCACCTATCGCAGTGCAAATCACTTGCCAATCTGCGTGTGCCCTCGCTACTTGTAAAAAAGAAAGGGTCTACGTAAGTAGACCCTGGTTATGTCGATTGTACCCGAAGGTACCTTATGTTACTTTTTGGGAGCGATCTATATCACCTTGCCAAGCGCCAATAGCTTCGTGCTAGGTGTCATTTTTTTGGATTCAATGCTGCCCTTGCTGATTAGAAATCGCAGCTTGTTGGCCTCCAGGTAGAAGCCAATGTCCGAGCCGCTGCCCACTTGTTTGTCGCTGTCGGAAACGATAAGGACACTGTTCTCGTTAGCAGCTGAACCTATTTGGCCGATGACCTTTTCTTGTCCGGTGGGAACGAATAGGATATCGCATTTATTGAGCTCTGATACCCCATTGATTTTTATCACACTGAGGTTGTCACGAGACGCTGCAAATGTCACTAGTTCGTCGTATACATCGGATTTACCGATTACACCTACTACGACGCTCTTCTCTCCGCTTGGCCACTCTATATATTCAGAGAATTTGTATAGAAAAAGTGCCTTAAACTTACTCTCCTGCGCTGAACTGCTGAAGCTCAGGAGAAGTCCCGTCAAGAGAAAGCAAACGCCTAGAATTGATCTCTTTTCCATGGTCGATTATTTATGTCTTACTTGTCTTTAGCGATTAGCTTGTTACCATTTCCATGCCAGCGTGTTCTGTCAAGGTAAAACGGCCTACACCGTCTTTAAGCGAGGATGCAACGCCAGCCAATTGCTCTGATTTATTCACATAATTCTGCATACCCGACGACAATTCTGTCGCTGAGCTGGCAATTTGCTCGGCGCCCACAGCACTTTCTTCGGCGATCACTACTACCGATTCCGTAATGGATACCACTTTGCCAATGTCGCTCTTCTGCTGCTTCGTGGCTGCCACGATGTCCTCTGATAGACGCAGTGTCTCGTTGGTACTTTCGGAGATCTCCTGGAAGACAGACACTACTTGTACGGAAGCTTCGCTGCCATTCTTCACACTGGACTTCATCGTATCGATAGCGGAGGAGGCACTTTGCGTATCCTTGTGTACGTCGCCGACAAGTGTCTCAATTTCTTTGGCCGATTTTCTGGAGTCCTCGGCTAGTTTTCGTATTTCTTCAGCTACCACCGCAAAGCCGCGCCCTGCCTCTCCGGCCTGTGCCGCTTCGATGGCGGCATTGAGCGCCAGGAGGTTGGTCTGATTTGCAATGTCGGTGATGACATTCAGCACGCGGACAATTTCTTTGGACCGCTGCGTAAGTACCTGAATCGACTGGTAGGTCTGGTCGGAAGATACTTCGATCTCTTCCATATTCTTCACCACCTTGTTGACGATACTCTGTCCCTGCTCACTACCGTCCACACCGCTTCTCGCGGCCTTGTTGATCGTTTCGGCCTTATGGCCCATATCGACAGATGATTTCAGAATGCCTTCTACAAGGTTAGAGGCTTCGTCCACTTTCTGTACCTGATTACGAGCGCCCTGGCTCATCTCACCTATAGACGAAGCGATTTCCGAAGTATTGGCATGCATTTCTGAGCTGCCTGTGAGCATTTCCGTGGACGATTCGTCGACTACGACGGCGTTTTCGCTGATATCCTGCAGGAAGACATTGAGGTTCTCGCAGGCCTTGTTCAGGTTCGAGACCAATTTCAATATGTCTCCGTGTGCGACATCTGTAAATCTTGCCGTGAGGTCGCCCTGCGCCATGCGATCAACAATGGTGCTGACAGAGAGGACTGGTTCGGCAATAGAACCCAGCAGGTTGTTAATGGTCTCTGCAAGTGATCTCCAGGCACCTTCTTTGTTTTCCGTGTCGATACGAGCACTCAGATCTCCATTCTCACCAGAGATACGCACGACTTCGTTGGTTTCCGAAATCACATCCTTTAGGTTGGCCCTCATGGAGAGGAGTGCCTGCCCCAGAACGTCCTTGTCACCAGACGCCTCAAAATTGGCCTCCAGATTTCCCAGTCCGATTTCTTGCGCGAAAACGGCATACCGCTTGAACGCACCAATTACCCGGTTGATACCGTGGCTCATGATGCCAATTTCATCCTTGCTATTGACTTCCGTTTCGTCAACAATCTTGCCTTCAGCGACATTCGCAATGATGTCCTGTAATCGACTGATAGGATGAGTAATGCCCCTCGTGAGCAGCGTGGAGATCACTATCGCACAAAATGTCGCCAAAAAGCCAAGGAGAATGATTGTACCATTCATTCTTTCAAAGGATGACAACATGGTACCAGTGATTTCTTCGGACTGACTATCATATGTGGATAATATGACATCAAGACGCTGCACCAACTGCTCTGTGGTGGGCACTACGGAGCCTTCAATAAGGTCCTCACAAATAAATACTGCGACGGGATCCTCATAGTCCAGAGGCGCGTTCAAGGTCGTCATGATCGTCTGATGGTCCAACATGATCGACTCAAACTCTTCTACGATACCGGCGACCTCGGCAGAGTCTTCCTCAGAAAACACCAGAGAGTCCAATTGTGCCTTGTAATTAGGGTATAGCTCGTTGTGAATGGTCTCGAGCTTACGCTTGTCTACCTCATAACTCTTTACATACACCCAATTCGTCGAGTAGGTCTTCGAGTCCTTGATCAGTCCTTTCAGCTCGTTGAGTGCTTGCCGTGAGGGTTCGATCTCTGACTCGACCCTTACCAACATGTCCGTGCTGTTGTTGAGGATGACGTAAGTGTAAATACCATTGAGACCAATGGCAGCGATCAAAAAGAGGAAACCAGCAACGATTTTCCTTCCGATCTTAAGATTCTTTATGAACTGGATCATGTCGTCTTTCCAGATTATTTATGCTTCAGTCGGTTCCATCAAAATGGGAGCGATACTTTCTTTTCAGTCTATGGTTGGTGTCGGTTGATTTTTGGCAATCTCAACTCAGCGATGTCCGCACTCGACTCAAAGTCTAGTTCTTTACTCGTAACAAACTTAGCTTTCCTCTTTACTGCATTCCACCGGATGCACCCGAATTGGAATTTTTACCGAGCGAAAGGGTAATGGCAAGGCTAACCCAAAGAATCGCGGCTCGTACAAGGTCCATTTTTTGGTTTTGGTGGTTTTTCACTAGTGCATTTTGGGCTCCCGACAATTGGTAGAATTTGCTGTTATCAACCGATTGTACAGAATACCTACGCCGCGTCTGGCTTGTCCAGTGGTAACGTTTGAAAAATGGGGATGGTCAATTAGTAGTGAAATAAAACCGTTAAGTAACAAGATTGCCACCGAATTGCATGGGATTATTTCCGGAGTTTTGAAAATTATTTTCGTCGATTTTGCGTCTTTTGGTAGGGAGCTCCGACTACGGGGTAAAAAGAGACAATTATGAAGCGATTACATGTAAGTCTGGCAGTAAAGGACCTTGACGAATCGGTCAGGTTTTACAGGAATTTGTTCAATGCCGAGCCAACGGTGATCAAGGAGGACTACGCCAAGTGGATGCTCGATGACCCATTGGTCAACTTCGCCATCAATAAATCTTCCAACACTGCTGGTCTCCAGCACCTTGGGATACAGGTGGAGAGTGAAGCTGAGTTGCAGGAGGTTTATCAGAACATAGAAAAGACCCATGCTGATGTTCTGGAGGAAGGCCATACGGTATGCTGCTATTCTCAGTCAGAAAAATCTTGGGTAAAGGATCCGCAGGGTGTAGAGTGGGAGGCTTTCCACACCTACGGCGAATCAGAAGTCAATACCGTGGACAGCACAAAATGCTGTGATGATGCGTGCTGCCAGTAGTACCATCAGTCCGTCCTGTGAGCCGGTAGCGCCGATCTTCCTCAAGTATCGTGACAACCTGGTCCGGTACATCCAGAGCAAGGTCGACGATCCCGACTCACGGGATGACCTTTTGAGCGAGGTCATGCTGAAGATCTATGATCAATGCGAGCGTCTGGACGAAGTGAGAAATCCGGAGGCATGGTTGCTGAGCATTGCCAGGAACACGGTCGCTGATTATTTCAGATCGAAGGGGAAGTACGAGGATGCTTCGAGCCTGGCACAGCAGGTAGAGGACGATGTGAACCTATCGGAAATGATTGACGTGGAATCGTGCGTGCACGCGATGATTGGGTTGTTGCCTGAGAAGTACCGAGGCCCTTTGCACGATTATGAGATCAAAGGAATTCCCCAGAAGGAGCTCGTCGGCCGTTATGATTTGAGTGAGTCCGGGGTGAAGTCAAGGGTGCAGCGGGGAAGGGCCATGCTCAAGGAGCTCTTTAGTCAATATTGCAGTGAGGTGACGTCAGAGGGCTGTGAGAGTTCGCAGTGCAACGAAGACTGCTAGCGATTCAGTAAGATTTGAGGGGACGGCACGACGGTTTGTGAAGCAAATTGCCTAAGATTGGCCTTCATCAACTTCCACACATCAATGAAGACCGTTTTCAAGCTGGTTGCCGTTGTAGCCTTAGCTACCCAGCTAGCCTGCGACTCCTCACAAAAGTCAAATAACAATTCAGAGAAAACAACACCGGAAAGACCCCAGTTTCTGGAGGCTCTCACCTTCTACTCAGGCTTCAGTAGTGAGACCGCCGAATTCGCTCCGGGAGATGGTGCAATTTACAGCACCACGTCGCGCAATTTGCTGGCTTTGGACAGTGCAACCGCGGGGTTGGCATACGCTCCGGATGTGTCGATCCTTGCCGACTCGGGCAGGTTCGGTAGCGGCTTGAATTTTGGAGCAAAGACGCGTAATGCCGTCTTCTTCAAGTGTACCGACAATTTGATCTACAACGATTCTTCATGGCATGGGACCGTATCGTTTTGGCTGAAGCTGGATCCCAGCACCGATCTGGAGCCAGGGTACTGCGATCCCATTCAGATCACCGATGTCAACTTCAATGATGCGGCGATATGGGTAGACTTTACAGACGCAAATCCCCGCAAGTTTCGGTTGGGTGTTCTCGGGGACCTGATCCATTGGGATCCTAACGGCGTCGGTTACAATGACAACCCAGAGTACGACAAGCGATTGGCTGTCGTCGATGAACCACCTTTCTCCAGGCAATCGTGGACGCATATCGCCATATCCTACGAAGACCTGGGCGGAGAAGGTCTGGCAATACTTTACGTCGACGGATTGGAGCAGGAGAGGATCTCGCCTATGACTGATCCATTCACCTGGGACCTTGACCGAGCCAATATGTACCTGGGGCTGAATTACATTGGGCTCTTTGATGAGTTATCAGTATACAACAAGCCCCTGACCCCTGAAGAGGTAAAGGAGCTCTATGCAATGGAAGTGGCGATTGCCGACCTACTTTAGCTTAATTCAGGAAGCCTCCGACATCCTTGGCTGCCAGCTTACGGAGAAATACTCGCTCGAACCTCCCGGACATGAAGGTCGTGCCAAGGACGAGTAAGTTCTCGTCTTCGTCGGTACGGATCGTGCTCAGGGTAAATGGGTTGATGAAACCCACGGTTTCGATACCACTCACTTCCTGGGTGGTGAGGTTATAGAAATAAAGTGATACCTCACGACTTTCCGTCTCAGCGGCTATTACCACGTGGTTGTCACGATAGGGGATGATGGCGGCCGGTGTTCCGGTCTTTAACTCCGCCTGGTCACTCGTGAACAGGTCCACGCTCGTACTGGTAGAGCCTGTCGTTAGTTGAATGGATGGCTCTACGTAGTTCTCGTCAAACTGAAAACCCACCACTGCAAATAGGTTGCCCTGGAGGGGATAGGCAGCGCGGATGCCGCCGTTATCAGACTGACCTTGCACTGCGCCACTGGGTGCCTGGCTAAAATCGGTGAAGACCATCGAAAGGCTGAAGTTGTAGAAACCGTTGAAATAGTAATTGCCCGGGCTCACCTCTCCGCAGAAGAAGGGTTGTTCCCCGTCAGGCTCGAGGTAATGCGCCAGAATCGTTGGCTCAACATCCTGACCTGCGCCGATGGTGTACCCCGCACTATTGAGAATGGTTGCGTCCTCGCGAATCTCAGAAATGACCGTAGTCAGGCTGGATGGATCGTAACTCTGCAGCAAGAAGGTGCCACTGGAGGTCTCGGCGGCGCTGAGTGGGTACAGCAAATTGTTGATCGGTGAGATGACCAGGTTTCGGAAGTTCTCGTCGGTCGAAACCAGCTGAGCCCTGAGGGTCGTCCTGTTCATCGCAAAAAAGTAGAAGGTACTGTCCAGTCGGAACATTTGACGGATCGGTACAACCAGGTCGGAATCCAGGGATCGCTCCCGGAGAAAGTTGCCGCTGTCATCCACCGTAATGATCTGGATACCCTCAAAATCGGTATCTACCAATTCGGTAGCGGCAAGGATTACGTAGCCGGTACTGGTCTCTACCAGGTCGATCGGTTTGTAGTCGACATCAGCGTCGCGATTGGAGTAGATCCTAAAGAAGGAATCGCTCTCGAGATCGAGCTCATCCTCGCATGAGACAAACAAAGGGGACACTAAGGTCAGGAGAAGAATGTTTCGCAGGAATGCGTTCATGACGTAAATATCTTTTAGTGCTGGAATAAAAATTCTGCTTAGGATTTATCGGCTGGATTGGAAGGTGTTGTCGATGAACTTCAAAGGGAAGACTACCCCAAAGGAACCGCTGATGTTTCTGAGGAATATGTCATCATTGATTTCGCCGACAGCGAAGAAGGCATTCTCTTCGAAGATCTCCTCCTTGTCTACGGCGCTGGTAAACCCATAGTGATAGGCGAAGTCCAGGTACAATCGGATATTACCTACGTCATAGCTTGCTCCTACACCACCGAGTGCCGAGGCGAAGTGCTTGAACTCATTGGGGACGTTGAGGCTTACCTCGCCACCGACAACACGCGAGTCGAGCACTACATCGGTATGGCGTATGTCGAGGTTCTTATTGGCTCCCACGACGAATGAGTAACTCACACCTACCATCACGAACGGGCGGAAGGACCCAGCCTTGATGATGTCGTACTTGAGCGTCAGGGGTACTTCCACGAGGTCGAGGGCTTGCACCACATCATACTCAGTGATGAAAGCCTCGTTCTGGATGCTGTTGTCCCACGAAAAACTGTTGGAATACGAGTACCTCATGCGCTTGTAGAGCGGTTGTACCCCAATGGAGAAGCCCCGGATATAGTAGGTGGCGTCAAGGCCTACCTGCACGCCCAGCATGTTGAACTCGTCGTATTGCTTGCCTCCTTCCATTTCAGAGGCGGCATTGATTTGGCTTGTGACCGCGTAGGTCTCGTTGGCATACGGCTGTGTGACGTTCGTGCCAAACTTCAAGCCCAGCCACCACTGTGTGTCCAGGAAGGATTCGATACCACCGCGTGCGTCCAATCTTCGTTGGGCGTCGGCGGGAGCGGTTAGGAGAATTGCTGCCAGAAGCGCAAGTACCTTAGCGCCTGACAATAAGTTTTTTAGTATCATTTAATTTCTCGGATGTCGCTTTGATGAAATAGATGCCTGGTTTAAGAGATGAGACGCGTAAGCGCTCCGTATGCTTGCCGGGGTTGAGCTTCAACGTCTTGTTGAGTACCCTGCGGCCGTCCACATCAAATACTTCCAGCGCTACCTCCTGTCGATCGTTGACCAATAGGTCTACGTTGGAGTAGTCACTCGCGGGATTTGGATGCAGATTGTCGATCTTATATTTCTGCTGTAAAAAATGCTCTGATTCGAGGACAATATCACGGGTGAAATCCAGGGGTTCGAAGTTGCCACCCTCAGGATTAGGCCCGCTGATAAAGTCACGGAAAAATATGTCGTTGGCAATGACATCCTGATCTACCTCCATCCAGTCTCGCAACACGTTGGCGTAGATCTGGCGGTAGTCAAACTGCATGCCCACATTATTCTGCGAGAGGTCGGGGTTTGTTCCAAAAATTCCCGGATTCACGCCCGCTCCAAACATCATGATGGGACCACCAGTGCCATGATCGGTGCCATAGCTACCATTGGAACCTATTCGCCGTCCAAACTCTGACATGGTCAATGTCAGCACCCGGTCCGCTATGCCACGGCTAACGAGGTCATTTTGGAATGCTCGCATTGCCGAAGAAATGTGGTAGAGAAGCGCCGCATGACCACCCATTGTAGGATCATAGTCCACAGTCTGATTGGCGTGCGTATCGAAGCCCCCCATTCTCACGAGGAAGACTTTGGTCTTCGCACCGCCACCGATCAAGCGAGCCACGAGCTGTAGCTGCCCACTGAGTGGATTGCGACCAGCATTGGACGCCGTAAATGGATACCTCTCCGGGTAGTCCACTCTGGTCTCGGCAGAGTTCTCATAAATTTCTGCCAGCCGCTGGATGTACGTCTCCGACTTGTCCTCAAGCCCGAGGATCCAATCCATTTCCCTGCCGTACGGAGATCCATTCAAAAACTCCGGTGGTATGCCACGGGGGTCTACTTCACCCTCAGAAAAACCTTCGAGGTTGGCAATCGCCTCCGCAAGTGCGTCTGGTGAACTCCCTAAGGAAAGGGATGTCGGTATATTTCCCTCCTGGTGAAAGATCAATGAAAGGTCATTGCCCATCTCCAGCGCCAGGGGGTCCGGCATCTCTTCTGTAGGAAATTCCTCAGGGTAGGAGAGCGGCGCATATTGCTGCTGTAGATAGCGTCCAATCCATCCCGAAGAGAAATATTCATCCGCATCACCTCCCATGAACCATATGTCTCGTCCACGGAAGTGTGAGCCATTGTTGTTCTCATAAGAGACGCCCTGGAAGATGGCGGCCTTTCCTGTGTCATACAGGTACTTGAAGTCGTTCATATCCGGGTGCAGACCTACCTGATCGGCCAGCGGAACAGTGCTATCCAGGGGTATGGCGGTTCTGTTGCCCACCTTATATGGAATAGCGATATTGGCTCTCCTTGTGAAATACTGGTCGTACTCCGCCAAAGGAATGAACGTGTTCAGTCCGTCATTCCCACCATGAAGTTGCACAATCACGACAACGCGGTCGTTCACACTCTGCATTGCCATCCTTTGAAGGGGCTTGGACGCGGCCATTACCTTCAGAGGGATCCCTTGAAATGCCAGCGGCGCACCTGCTGCAAATCCTATCTTTTCTAAAAACTTCCTCCTTCTCATTTTACATCAGTTGATATTCAGGTGATTGTAGCATTGCATTGATCAGGTCTGAAAGTTGCTGGGTGATATCACCCAGATCGGGGACTGTGACCCATCGGTCCGCCCAGTATTGTTCGGGTTCGGTGCTTCCGTCGAAGAGGATCTTACTTCTAAACCAATTGAGTCTCTCTGCGGTCAGCTCACTGTCTGATTCGGTGTAGGAAAGGTCCTCAGAAACAGGCAGAAAGTACTCTGCGAGGGCGACGACAAGGGCTCGGGTGTCACTGGCTGTGCTGTCAGCAATATTGGCCTTGATGAAGTCATAGATATTAACCTGTCCCATTTCCGGAGTTTCCATCGACAGGCTATCGCGAATGAAATTGTACCGCCGCGTCAGATAGTTCGTTGTGATCCAGCTACGATTGTAGATAGGGAACTGGTGATAGGCGCCGTATCCTGCCACCTCAAACGGCTCGTAGTAGTCCATACCCATGGAGGAGGACTCATTGAGCAGACGGCCTGTGAACTCGTAGAATGCATCGAGTTCGGTGGCGAAAGACGGCACGGGGATTTCGAAGTTCTTCACAAAGCCCAGCGTCAGATCGAGTGGGGACTTGATGATGCTTCCGAAGTTGTTGTCGGTAGGGCCGCCATCTGCATCGTAGAAGTGCTGGCTGGTAAACAGCGTTTCCAGGACTGGTTGCAGCTTGAAATTGTTGCTGGTGAAAACATCCGCCATTTCCTGGATGATATCACTTTGGAGTTCCTCGCTGATGTCGTGATAAACAAAGAAGCGATAGATCTTGCGGCAAATGTGAAGGGCCGTCTCGGGCTGGCGGTAAATGAGGTCAAGGAACTGCGCTACTTCATCTAGCAGACTTTCTTCACCGGGATTGCCGTTGACGAGAAGATCGAAGTCAGGGCTGATGGATTCGCCACCAAATCGTGTACTGAAAGTCTTCACGCCATTGTCGTGTTGCTCTGCGACCGTGTTTCCCTTGATCACACCTCGCGGTAGACCCGTTTCCACATCGATGTTTGAGAAAGAGCCATCTACGTCAAAGCCGCTGAGCACGCGGGCACCTTCCTGCACATCCTGCTCTGAGAAGTGGAAGTAGTCGCCCTCAAACTCGGGCTCGGGGTTCACCCCTTCTAGTCCTCTCCCGATGCTGTATAGTTCGAGAAGTTCCCGTGCATAGTTCTCGTTGGGTCGCCCCCGGACATTCAAGCGCCCATCGAGGAACACCAGCATGGCGTTTTCGACAGAGAGCTTTTCTGTCAATTTCTTGAAGCTTCGTTTGTAGACAGTGTCTGGCTCCTCTTCCACTTCGCTCGGGATGACCACATCATCCTGATCAAAGGCGAATGTCCGAAATAGCGCGTTTTGATAATAGATCGCTCGCGAATTGCGCACCACCGATACTTTGGTGGTGAAGTGCGTGTGCATGAAAAAAACGATCCTTTCTCGCAGGGAGTAGGCCAGTTGCTTGCTGGCATCGACATCGACCGCCAACATCTGACCGACCATCCACCTGTTGAGCAGGGCGTCAAAGTTCGTTTCACTGTCTTCGAGAGATACTCCTGTGGTAATCCATTCGGCGCCCGTAGCGGGGTCGATGGGAAGGGGTGGAGTCGGTAGATCGCTATCAAACAGGCGCTCTACAGCCTGCTGCGCTGTCAGATTCGCGAATTCGTCAATTTGTGAGATCGAGGCACCAAAACAGGCCCTCCTTAATAGATGCGCCGCACGCTTTCGTCCGAGCGCACCTGATAACTGGTTCAATGGCATCGTCCGTCTTCTGGTTTATGAGTGAAGGTACGAAAAGATTTATCGTCTAAGCAATATTCTTTCTTAGAATAATTTAATTCTTGATGAGCGAGTATGCTAGCGCCTTTTTTCCAAACAGTTTTTTGGTATGTTTCCATGTTTCTTCGAAGAAATCAGACGAGCGATAGGCATTGAGCGCTTCTTCGCTGGTCCAGTGGCTTAGTGTATAGTATACATGTGGGAGCGAATTATCCCTACATAGCTCCAGATGTAGACATCCTTCAAAGTTGGAAATTAACGGTTTTTTCGCATTAAAAAAGTGAAGAAATTCTTCAACCTTGTCTGGTTGGAATTCCATTCGGACGATTCTAACAAGCATAGGTCTTGTGTTATTTGAATTCAATCACGATCGGCGTATCCAGTTTGAGCCCGAAGAGCTCAGAGGCGTTGCCCTTGTTGATGCCGATCTGTAAGAGCCCCAGGGAGTTGAAGATAATAAAACAATTGCCGGAATCCACTTCGTGATAGGCTTTGTGGACACCTCGAAAGACTTCCCGCCCAACGTGTATTTCATAGTCCTGCTGGCCGTTCAACTGCAGGATGGCTTCAAAGTCCTTTTGTGCGATGTTCGTGATCAGGTTCCCGTAGCGATCCACTCTGATGATATGGCCAACAATTTCTCTTTTGGAGGCCTTCAACTGACGGGCGATGCGTGTCTCGATCGACTGAATAGGATTGCCCAATGTTTGGATGGCCTCACCTTTGGCCAGTCTGGCGGCTATGGGGGCGAAGAGGTCTTTGCCAACGAAGGTGGTTTCGTTATCGCCCGTGATCTCGATCACTGTGGACGGCTGCACAGTGGAAATCAGGGAGAACAAGCCGGAGTCATCACCCACGAAATAGTGTCCTTCCAACTCGATGGCAATACTGCGAAGACCATCACGAGGAACCGGGTCGATACAGACCAAGTGAACTGTACCCGCGGGGAAAGACCGAAAAGCGTTACTAAGGACGTAGGCCCCGTGGCTGATATCAAAGCAGTTGATGTCGTGACTGATGTCGACGATATTGATATCAGCGGCCTCCCGGAGTACGGCTGCCTTTACCGCTGCCACATAATGGTCCTGCCAACCGTAATCGGACATAAATGTGACAATGGCCATGTGAGCGAGCGGATTTTTGATTTATTTTGTTTAAGAGACTGCAAAGTAAATGCAGCACCCATTAACCATCAACAAAATAGAAAAACACGTTTGCTAGAGAAAGTTATCACGCTTGAAAACGTCTCCCTTGTAGATTTCCTAGGGGTTGAAAACCAGAACATTAAAGAAATCGCGTCGGCTTTCCCCGATAGTAAAATCATTTCGCGCGGCAACGAGATCCGAATCCAGGGGTCAGGACCGCAAATCGTCAGAATCAACGAGATCCTTGGTTCGCTGCTACACCACTATGAAAAGTACGGTAGCGTTACCCACGAAAATGTCATCAATACGATCGCTGATGACCACAAAAACCCGCCAAAAGTAGAAAAGGACGAGATCCTGGTTTTTGGTACCAAGGGATTTAAAATAAGTCCCAAGACAGAGAATCAGCGTACACTGGTACGTTCGGTAGATGAGAATGACCTTGTATTCGCCGTTGGTCCCGCAGGTACTGGTAAGACCTATATATCGGTCGCTATGGCCGTTCGCGCACTGAAAAACAAGGACGTCCGAAAGATCATCATCACGAGGCCGGCGGTAGAGGCGGGTGAGAATCTTGGCTTCCTACCTGGGGATCTGGAGGAAAAGATCGATCCCTACCTGCGCCCTGTCTACGACGCGCTGAATGACCTCATCCCGAGTGAGAAGCTCAAGTACTATCGGGAGAATGGGATCATCGAAATTGCTCCCCTGGCGTACATGCGGGGTAGGACGCTCAACAATGCATTTATCCTGCTCGACGAGGCGCAGAATACCACGCCTATGCAGATGAAGATGTTTCTGACCAGGATGGGTCCCGATTCGAAGGCCATCATAACTGGGGACCGCTCTCAAATCGACCTTCCCCGAAATCAGCGGTCCGGATTGATCGAGGCGCTGCAAATATTGCACGGTACTGAAGGCATTGCCGTCGTGGAGCTTGATGGCAAGGATGTGGTGCGCCACAAGCTGGTCAAGAGGATTATAAGTGCCTACAAACGTTATGGTGATGGACAAGGAAATAATAGTTCGGAAGGTTGAGAATGACCCCGTCGCCCTGACGAAGGTCTTTGCCCTGCGTGAGGAAGTCTTCATCGACGAGCAAAAGGTCGCACGGGAAGAGGAGTTTGACGAGTTCGAAAACGAGTCCTTTCACTTCCTGGCCACCGACGATCATGGAGATCCTGTGGGAGTCGCCCGCTGGCGAAGGACGCCGGAGGGCATCAAACTGGAGCGCTTTGCTGTCAAGATGGACTGGCGTGGGAAAGGGGTAGGGACCGCCCTTGTCGCTGCGGTGGTCGACGACGTAGAAAAAGCGGTCGGGAAGGGCCAGCGCGTCTATCTACACGCCCAATTGACGGCCGTTCCCCTTTACGAGAAGTTCGACTTCAAGAAGAAGGGCGAGCAATTCCTCGAGTGCGACATCTGGCACTACGAGATGGAAAGGGGGTGAGTTTGGGAGTTCAAGGTTTTGACGTCCGTGTTCCAGGTTTAAGTCGCGAGGTCAACGCTATTGGGTGCAAGCTTCCTCTTGTGCCACGACTTGCACTTCAGCGCGGGCGCCGCGCCGGTGACTGGGAGTATCCTTAATGGAGGTCTTTTCAAGTGCAAACCCGATCAGATTTTCCTGGAATCTGTCGTTGATAGGTGCTGATTCTTCCCAAATCTCCTTCTCTTTGTCTATGTGAATATCCTGTTTCTTACCTACACAAAAGGTCTCGCTGGCAGTATTCAAAGTCTTCGCTATCTCTCAGAAGGGTTGGCATCGAGAGGCCATAAAGTCTGGATAGGGTGTCGACAAGATTCACAGATAGCTCAGTTGGTCCATGGCTCGGCAGTTGAAGTGATCCCCATGACGTTCCGGGGCAAGGCCGATTGCTACAATATCAAGCACATTGCGCAAGTGGTGAAATCATTCTCAATTGATATCATTTCGCCCCAATCAACGCTGGATAGGTACACGGCGAGTTTTGCCAAATCCTTGTATCGACTTCCGGCGAAGATCGTGCACATTCGACGGCAGATGCCCAAAAACAACGGCATTTGGCTGGTGAATTGGTTTATCCGCTCCACGGTGGCCAAAGTCGTTGCCGTTAGTTGGCCAGTCAAAGAGGCTATTCAGAGCCGCCAGGGGCTACCCTCGTCGATGGTGCCCATCATAAGGAATGGAACACCGTCCTCTAAATATGAATTAGATGACCTCCCTGATCGATTGGAAGGCCTTAAAAGTCGATACGGTATCAAAGAGGGTGATTTTGTCATAGGCTGTGTCAGCCGCCTTAAGAACCAAAGGCAAATTCTTGAGGCACTTGGCACAATAGACAGGCCTGTGCACGTGATTTTTGTGGGGATTGAGCAGCAGGATGGCTGGCAAGACATCATTGACCAATGGCCGGTCCCGCATGCTATACACTTCACTGGTCACATTGATCCGACAGAGGCTCTTTACCACTACCCGCTGTTTGACCTGAAAGTGCTGGCGTCGACCATGGAGGGTCTTTCTCAATCTCTACTGGAAGCCATGGCTATGGGAGTGCCGGTTATTGCCTCGGCGGCTGGCGGTAATACCGACCTGATTCAGCCAGGTGTCAATGGCTTACTGTTCAATGACGGAGATATTCCCGCACTCTCCGGAGCCATAAGCAATCTGCTGACCGATGACAATCGCCGTGAAAGATTAGCTTCTGCAGGCAAAAAGACCGCATGGGAGGATTTTTCTATTGAGAAGACGATCAATGGCTACGAGGAGTTGTTTGAATCGCTTATTGGCGGGGAGTGACTGGCCCCCAGTTCCACGAGTGCTATATCTGGTCCTCCGAGATGGAGTGTGGCTGATTTTTGGAGTTCAAGGTTTTGAGTTCAGGAATTCGCGCCTTTTTTGGTTATTTTGACTACTCATTTATCAAGTCGAACACAAACACAACTATCCAATACCCATGAAAAAATCGATCACTTGGTACGAAAATCCGACGAGGAAGACCCTGTATATTTTCGGCGTTCTATGGCTCATCATGACTACACTGTTGATCTTGGCTGCATCCGACTTGTTCTCGGAGAGCATATTCAAGGCTGAAAACACAATTATTCTGCTACTTTGGTTGCTGGCAACAGGTACTATTTCCAGGTTGTTTTCAAGGTACTCCAGGCAGAAGAGCGGAGCAGCATAGTCTCGAAAGGGATAATTGACTTGAGACTTTCACTGCTAAATACACGGTGACATTTGGCCTCAAAAAATGAGCGGGAAGTCTTCGAGGCAAATGATAAAAGCCTCACTCCCCGCTTTTTCATCATTCCTTAGCTCAACAGCTTACTCAAGGGAGGAAATCACTTCCGAGTCTTCGTAGCCAAACAGTTCTTCTAGAGAGAGTTCGGTCACTTCGCCATATTCTTTCAGTGCTTCGAAGTCTAATTGCTCATTGGATCCCACCAGCACGGTTACATACTTGTTGTCCTTGATATACTTTTCATGGAACGCCTTTATATTTTCGAATTCCAGATTTTGCACGTCTCTGTAGATCGTTTCTCGGATGTCATGGTCCAGCCCTTTGTCCTGCGCGTTGACGTAGTTCCATAGCACTCCAGTTCTCGTGATTCGCTCACTTTCGATCTTGTTGAGGATTGCCTCCTTGGCAATTTTAAAGGACTCCTCAGATTCCGGTAAGTCGTTGAGCAGGTCCATCATGGCACCCATGGCATCTTCTTGTTTGTCTGCTTGTGTGCCCACGTATGCCATTATATAATTCGAGTCGTCTTTCCTGGATGGTTCGCGGAACCCGGAAAATACTGCATAGGCCAGTCCCTGTGCTTCTCTAATTTCCTGGAACACAATGCTGTTCATTCCACCACCAAAATACTGATTGAACATCCTCGCTTCTGGAGCCATGGCTGGATCATACTTTTCCCCCTTGGCGAGGAAGATAATTTCCGCCTGGACCATGTCGTAGTCCGCCCAGTATACCTTTTGCTGGTCAATGTCCAATTCCTCATAGTTTACAACTGCTGGCATCGCATTGAACTCACTTGGCGTGGGATGGTATTCATTTAGAAATGCTTCCAACTCATTTGAGTTTCTTGGCCCATAATATAGGATCCGGTGGGGTAGCTTAGTGATTCCCTTGATGATATCCGTCAACTCCGCCGCACTCAGCTCCTCCAATTCATAATTTTTGAGCACATCGTTGAAGGGGTTCTTGGCGCCGTATTTTCCATAGTTATAAAGGCCTTCCCAGAGGATTGTCCCTTTCTGCTTTTTGGCGTCAGACCGTGCCTTCATGGTCCTGTCAACCATCTTCGCCAATGCCTCTTCGTCGGGAACTGGATTGGCCAGCAATGACTCAAACAGCGTCGCAGCCTTCTCCATTTTTTCATCCAAACCTGTGAGGGTGACATAAGTTCTCTCCGTGGAGGCAAAGACACTATAGCTACAGCCGAGCTTGTAGAATTCTTTTTTCAACTCCTCCGCTGAGTAGTCATTAGTGCCGAGGAACTCAAGGTACTGCACAGCGATTGCCAGCTTCTTATCAGCATTTTTTCCGAAGTCCAGCAAGTACCTCAATTCGAACAGTTCGTTCTCTGTATTTTGTAAGGCCAGCACCTCCACATTGTTGACGTTGAGGGTTGTGATGTCCTCGTTGTAGTTGATGAACCTTGGCTGGAGTTTGTCAATCTCTCTGGCTGCTAAGGCCACATGAAAATCAGACTTGCTGTCTCTGTTTAAGGGCACTTTCGTGATCGCGGGCTTTTCGACCTGTTGTTTGTTGGGGTCTTCGCCATTGCGCTTATAAACGATAACATTGTTGTCATTATAGTTTTCCTTGACAAACTGGATGATTTCTTCTCTTGTGATGGCCTCCATTTTGTCGATCTGCTGGATGTAATCGCTCCACTCCATGCCATTGGTAAAAGCCATCACCATTTTATTGGCACGGGACCAGTTGCTCTCCAAAGACTTCATCTCTGACGACTTGAAGTCGGAAATAACTGCATCCACCAGCCAATCTTCAAATTCCCCGTTTTTCAGCAGCTCAATTTGCTGCGTAAGTAGGTTCTTGATTTCCTCCAGTGATTGATTTTGCTTGGCATAGCCGTAAAACATATGGATGGAGTAATCATTCATATTGTTGACGAATGATCCGGCATTCAATACTTCCTGCTTCTGCTTCAGGTTCAGGTCGATCAGGCCGGCTTCTGCATTGTTCAAGAGCATATCCACCAGTCGTATTTTTGTGTAGTCTTCGGAAGAGGTCCCGTCGAATCTGTAGCCCATGAACAGAAATTCAGCATCAGGGCCCCAGACCTCATACTCTTTGGGTGAAGCTATCGGTTGCTCTTCTATTTTGGTCCACTCAGGCAGGTCGTCATTGGGCTCCCAGTCACCAAAGTACTGGTCTATCAGCTTGATGGTCTGGGCATACTCAATATCTCCGCTGATGCAAATTGCCACGTTATTGGGCCTGTAATACGTGTTGAAGTACTTTTTGATTTCAGTAATTGAAGGATTCTTTAGGTGGTCGATCGTACCGATTACGGTCTGAGTACCATAAGGGTGTTGCTCGAAAACTCCACTGTACAGTGTTTCATAAGACTTCCAGTAGTCGTTATCAAGCGATCTGTTCTTTTCTTCATAAACTGCCTCCAGTTCTGTGTGAAACAGACGATTGACAATTTGTCGGAACCTGGACCCTTCCAGTTCCAGGAACCTTGGAAGCTCATTGGATGGAATGTCTACAGTGTACACCGTCCGATCCTCAGTGGTATAAGCATTGAGGCCTTTACCACCCAGCATCGCTATCATTTTGTCATATTCGTTGGCTATCGCGAGTTCGGCGGCTTTGTTCGAGTACTGATCAATCTCTCGGTAATAGTCTTTCCTCTCTTCGGCGTTGGTGAGTGTCGCATAGTGATTGAACATCTGCTCTATGCTATCCAGCATGACCTTCTCCTCTTCGAAATTCTGGGTACCAAACTTGTCGTTGCCCTTAAACATCATGTGCTCGAGGTAATGTGCTAGTCCAGTGTTCTCTGCGGGGTCATTTTTACCGCCCGCTTTCACAGGGATGAACACGTGCATCCTGGGGGCATTTTCATAGTCGCTCAGATAGACCTTGAGGCCATTATCAAGCGTATAGATACGGGTATTCATCGCATCGCCAGTGACGTATTCGTACGAATAATCGCCATCTGATCCTGTCCTTACTTCGTACGACGCTGTGGGTCCACAGGCCACGACGAGTCCGACGGCAATACTGAAGATAGTGAGTCTTGTTAGGGGAATGTGCTGGAACATAATTTCTCAATTGGATTGGCGAGATAAGGTAGTGAAAAATATAGGGTATTTCCACTAGTGCCCAAATCTATTGCAGGCGTGGCGCTACGAGGAGTCAAAGGTGTCGGTTTTCTGGTTTCTTTACCTTGTCCTTAATCAATGGAAACGACACGCATCAGGCAAGTTGACTTTTGCTATGTTACCCGGTTTAATTGGCGCAGGGCCTCAACTTTCTGGCTTTGGTAATGGGAATGTCGTCGGGCGCATAGGCAGTTTCCCATTTCGGAGTATCTTTATAAAGATCGAAACAACGTCCCTGGCCACCAATGTTCAAATGGACCGCTTTTCCGTTTCTTCGGTTTAGCCTGGCACTGGCATTGGGAATCCTCCTCTCACATTACTTTCCCGCTATCTGGGAAAGAAGTTTTGCCGCTGTTTACTTGCTGTTTTTCTTTTTCCTGCTCGCATTGAATGAGGGCGTGCGACGGGCTGTCTTCCGAGGTAAGCTGGCTACAGGGCTGTTGGGGTTTGTGGTGCTCATGTACCTCGGGGGAGTGATCTATAAGCTGGATGCAGATCGGTTCTGGTCATCACACTACACAAAGTATCCATCTATCAAGGCCTTTTCAGGACAGGTCACGGGTGATATCAATGAGACCCGCTCGGGCTATCGGTTCACAGTCGATGTGCTTGAGATTATCAGTGACGACAGTGTCCACGAAGTCTCGGGGAAAGCACAGGTCTTTGTGCGGGCATGGGCCCAAGCGCCTGAAATCGGTGATTACCTATACGCACAGGGTGGCATTGCCGCCATCCCTGAACCGGGTAATCCAGGTCAGTTTAACTATAGCGAATACATGGCCAGACAACAGGTGTATGGTCAGGCCTTTTTGGATAGTGCAGCGGTGAAGTGGGTGCACCGCGAGTCAGTATTATCGCTGGATATGCTCGCCTTGACCATCCGGGAGCAACTCATCTCGGACATGCGGGGATACTTCAATGATGATGAGGCACTACAAATCGCGCAGGCTTTGCTTTTGGGGGTGAAGAAGGACATGAGTGATGACCTGCGAGCAGCCTATGCCACCGCAGGTGCAACGCATGTATTGGCGGTTTCAGGTCTTCATGTGGGCATTGTTTACCTCCTGCTCTTACGACTTTTCGGCGGGTTGAGGAGGTACAAATACGGCAAGTTCATTTTCGTCGGATGTGTGATCGTCTGTATCTGGCTGTATGCTATGATCACAGGAATGTCGGCGTCGGTATTCCGGTCTGCAACGATGTTCACTATACTGGCTCTCGGGGAGCTTTCTGGCAATGACCGCAACATCTACAATACGCTCGGTATTGCCGCCTTTATTCTGCTCTTGTACCACCCCCCGTACTTGTTCGATCTGGGCTTCCAGTTCTCCTACCTTGCAGTCTTTGGTATCGTTTACTTTTTTCCCAAGATCCATCGTCTTTGGCACCCAAGTCAGCGACTGCTGAAGTACGCATGGAGTGCGACGTGCGTTTCCATTTCGGCGCAGATAGCTGTGGCGCCGCTCTCCATTTATTACTTCCACCAGTTTCCGACCTATTTCGTACTGACCAACCTCGTAGTAGTACTCTTCGCATTTGCGGTGCTATTGATAGGATTGCCAATGATTGTGATTGGGACAGTGTTGCCGGAGGTGGCGCTTTTTCTCGCATTTCCGCTGGAAGTGCTTATCATGCTTCTCAACACACTGATCCGAGGCGTTGAAAGTCTTCCAGGAAGCTCGGTCACAGGCATTGCTATCACGATGTCCCAGGTATTGTGGCTGTATGGTAGTCTGGCCATGTTGCTCTGGTCGATGCAGTTTCGGCGGTTCACTCCCTTTCTTCTTGCCTCCATTTGTATGGTGGGCTTCCTATTTGATAGTCATGCACGGACCATCTCCAGTGGGCAGGACCAGCGGATTGTCATCTATGACGTCCGCGATGCGCTTGTGATGGACTTTGTCAGTCATGGTCAGGCGCAACTGGTGAGCGATTCCATATCCTCCACGGTCATTGATAGTCGTGTGGATCCCGCAAGGTATCACTGGGGCTATCCTCGCGTGGGTGTAGACCGCTCCTCGGCAGAATCGTCCATGACCTGTGATAGCCTGGTGTGTACAACTATCTGGGAGGGTCAGAGGGTCGTTCGGATTCACTCGGATCTGAACGCTTTTGAGATCAAAGACACTATTTCTACGGATGTGCTGGTCCTCTCCAACAATGCCAGAATCAGCCCTACACAGTGGGGGCTGTTGTCCTTTCAGTACTTGGTCTTTGACGGCACGAATGACTACTGGTATGTCAATCGTGTGCAATCCCGGCTTGCTGAGGACAACATTTCGGGGCACTTTGTTCGGGAAGACGGCTACTGGCAGCTAGATTTAACAGAGCAAAACCCAAGCCCTTGACAGCCAAAGAGGTATTAAAGCGCTACTGGGGCTATGACGCTTTTCGGCCCCTGCAAGAGGACATCATCCAGTCCGTCGTGGATGGTCGCCACACGGTGGCGCTATTGCCCACTGGGGGTGGTAAGTCCGTCTGCTTCCAGGTACCAGCCCTGATGCTGGAGGGTGTTTGTCTCGTCATTTCCCCGTTGATCGCACTGATGCGTGACCAGGTGGACCAGCTGCACCGAAGACAGATCAAGGCCATCGCTATCTACTCTGGGATGGGCAAGCGTGAGATCGACATCGCCCTGGACAATTGTGTCTATGGCGAGGTGAAGTTTCTGTACGTCTCCCCCGAGCGCTTGAAGACGCCCTTGTTTTTGGCGCGTGCCGAGCGCATGAAGATCTCTATGATCGCCATCGACGAGGCGCACTGTATCTCCCAGTGGGGCTACGATTTTCGTCCACCTTACCTGGAGATCCATGATTTTGTGGAGAGGAGGGGCATCGAAAAAGTCATCGCGCTCACGGCCACGGCGACGAAAGAAGTGAAAAACGACATCGTCGAAAAGCTGCAGTTGACGGATGCCCACGTATTCGCGAAGAGCTTTGCACGTCCGAACTTGTCCTACTCGGTCTTCAATACCGAAAGCAAGGAGGAGAAGCTCGTGGAGATCCTTACGAAAGTGCCTGGCAGTGCGGTGGTCTATGTTCGAAGCAGAAAGATGACCGAGGTGGTAGCTCGGACTTTGCGCGGTCATGGGTTGGTGGCCGATTTCTATCATGCGGGACTGTCTGGAGAGGAAAGAGAGAAACGTCAGACCCTTTGGATTACCGGGAGCCTGCGCGTTATCGTGGCCACGAACGCCTTTGGCATGGGGATCGATAAGCCTGATGTGCGGTCAGTGGTGCATCTGGATCTGCCAGATTCGCTAGAGGCGTACTACCAGGAGGCCGGCCGCGCTGGTCGCGATGAGCGGAAGGCGTATGCTGTACTGCTCTACACCGCTGCCGACGTCCAGCGACTACTCGATCAGGTGGCCAAGTCTCATGTATCGCTAAAGACCATTCGCCGTGTGTACCAGGCGCTGGCCAACTATTACAAGCTGGCCGTGGGGAGTCTCCCCGACAAAAGCATGCCGCTCGAAGTGGAGCAGTTTGCACGAACGTATGAGATCCCGGTACTGGAGGCTTTCAATAGTCTAAAGAAGCTGGAAGACAAAGGCGTGGTGGCGCTCAGCGAGTCTTTTCACCACTCATCGCAGGTGATCCTGTTGCAGCGGAAGGAGGACCTGTACCGTTTCCAGGTCGCGCACCCGCGGCTGGATCGATTGATCAAGGCATTGTTGCGACTGTACGGGGGAAGGCTGTTCGAGGAGTTTGTATCGATCAAGGAGGGAGAGCTGGGCAAGATCCTGAATGTCTCACGCTCGCAAATCATCCAGTGGCTGGACCTGCTGGTACAGTTTGAGGTGATCGACTACGTAAAGCAAATCGGCGGCACGCAACTCAGCTTCATCCTGCCAAGGATGGATCCCAATGACCTGCCCATCGATGAGGAGCAACTCAAGTCCCGTGCCCGGATTGCCAGTGAAAAGGCTGAGTCCATGATCGAGTATGCCCAGCAGCAGGATAAGTGCCGGACGCGCATGCTGCAGGCGTACTTCGACGAGCAATCAGACGAGGACTGTGGTGTCTGTGACTATTGTGTCCGGCGGAAGAAGGCAGGAACCGGCATAAGTGCCGCGGAGCTGTATGCCTTGCTGGAGGAGCATGCTCCAATCGCGATAGATAGGATCATAGCACTGAAAGCCGGCTGGCGGCAGGAAGCACTACAAGTGGCGCTCAGAGTACTTGTCGAGGAAGGTAAGGTGGAGATAGGGCGGGATGCAGTACGATTGATATAGTGACCTACTTCCCAAGGCGCTCTAGCGCTGGCTTCTTATAGGTCCGGCTTATGGGCAGTTCGATGTCGCCGACGGTAACCTTCTCCCGTGTGAAGGCTTTGATGTGCCTCACATTGACGAGAAAGGACCGATGGATGCGGATGAAGTCCTCGGAAAGCTCACTGGCCAATTTATTGATCCGCTGCCTGGTGGAGACATCTTCGTCTGCCAGGTGGATCGTGACGTAATCGTCGAGGCTCTCGATGTAGACGATCTCGCTGACAGGGATTTGGCGGTTTTGTCTTTCAGATCGCACCTGCAGATAGCGTTCGCCATCCTCTGGGTCCGTCTTCAATACGCGGTGCCGTATCAGGTGGGCGATGGTGATGACAAATACGATGAAGTAAAGGGCGATGCCAAGCTGGGCGATATTGGTACTGATGGGCGTCATGTTGGCAAACCGGTAGTTTCCCAACTGTACAAGCGAGAGAAGAATAACCAGGCTCTCCAGGTAGATGGAAGCCACAAACAGGAACAAACCGTAGATGGCAAATGCCAACATTCGCCCCTGGTAGAGGTATTTGGGGAACAGCCAATAGATATAGCCGTACGATGTGGCCACTACCACTGGTAGTAGCAAGAGGGTGAAGATGATGGAAAATGAAAGACTGCCCTGACCTGCCTTTACGATGAAGAGCAACAGCAGACTGGCTATGATCCAAAATGCCGTATGTCGCGAGATCTGTCGCCAGTCGAACGACGGCCGGCTGTTTTCCTTATGTTCCTGATTTTGGCTCAAGCCGATTTACAAATGATGGGTGCACGAGCGAATATAGTAGCATCGCCCCTTATGTGTAGTCACCCGGCCCAAGGATCGCAGCGGTAGCGGTGGTGGCTTTTGCGGCTGTCAGCGGGGAGCCAGCTACAAGCGGAGAGCCTGCCCGGGGCCCAAAAACCCTCTGAAAAGCTGCTTTCGCGGTAAATGCCGGGTTTTGGTCAGGTTTCGACAATACAAATCAGGGGGATGTCGCTGTACTTTTGGGTCAATGTTGTCGCGGCATTAAGTATTGTTTAATGACTAAAATTTATTTCAAGAATGTTTAAGTTTTTATATGAAGGTGGACCAATATTCACCACTCCGTTGACCCTGTTGTTGCTATTGATCCTGGTCCTCGCGGTGAGGTATTTTTTGCGCCTGCGAGATGGCAAGTTTGAAGGCCGGGCGTCGGCCATGGCAAGTCTTGACTATGTAAGGTACCTGGGCGTGCTGGCGATGACGCTGGGGATCCTTGGGCAGATTGTAGGGCTCTATTCGGCCTTTGAGTTCATCGCTCAGGCGGGTGGTATCAAACCTGATATCCTGGCGGCAGGTATCCGCGTTTCGTCGATCACAACAATCTATGGGATCGTCATTTTCGTGATCGCTTACATCTCATGGCTGACACTGCGATCAGTCACCGATAGCAGGCTCAAGGCCTGACAGAGTGGAAAGAGACAGCCCCTGCCCGCAACGGGTGGGGGCTTATTCCTTTCTTAGATCTCCACGGTGTCTTCGATGATTTCGTCGAGTAGTTCCGATAATTCCAGGAATGTGCTCTGGCCCCGATCTGTGAGATACCACTTCTGCAGCTCGACCTGAAACTCCTTGTAGGGTGCCTTGTCGGGATCATTTCTCCAGGCATCATATAATGTCTGCGCGGGCTTTGGGCGTGGGCCCCAGGTGCCCAGTACCTCCAACTCTTCGTCGAGGATGATCAACTTGGGAATCGAGCGCCCTCCATTGGTGAGGAACTTATCCATGAGCGCCAGGTGCTCATCGCGGAACACGATCCTGAAGCTCACCAAATCATTGACGTCGGCGATTTTGTACAGCAAGGGTAGTATCTGCGCGGCGTCCCCGCACCAGCTCTCACTGAGCACCAGCCACGTCTGGGGAGTGTCTATCTCCATTACCAGATTGTGGAGCTCTGGTGGTAAACTCACTGTTTTGTTGATTCTTTTTGACCGCTGGGCATTCAGCCTGGTGTAGTATACCAGATCTTCGGTCTGCTTGGGTCCTGAGGTCTTTTGCTCCTCTACGAGTGCCTCTACCTGCGCTACATATTCGTCGTACGATGCGCTATCAGCCAGGCTTTGCCGGACGATGTTTTGTAATTCTATTGGGTTCATATGCTTACCTCCACGTGGATAATCCATTTGAGGAGGTAAAAAGTTTCCGGCCGCCTGGCGACTTTTGGGGGACTGTCAGGGGGGATACAAATACTGACTGACAGGCAGGTAATTAGGCTCGATACAAAAGCAAAAGCTGACCAAGATCATCAGGTCGGATAGCCTCGGGACTTGCTACCTACAACCTTCAGACTGGTCAGCTTTTGTGAGTTTTTGACCTTTTTTGATTAGTTCGAAGGAGGCTGCTCTATTGGTGGAGGTGGAGGTGGTACCTCTTTGACCTCGTGTGTGTTGAGTTTGTACACGATCGGGATCATCATTTTCACCTTGACTTCCTTGCCATCCATTTTACCTGCCGTCCACTTGGGTGAGTTGGCGATGACCCGCGCCGCTTCTAAGTCACATCCGGCGCCGATGCCTTTTGCTACCTCGACATTGGAGATGGAGCCATCCTCATTCACGACCATTTGTACGTACACCGTGCCCTCGATACCTAGCTTGCGAGCTTGATCCGGGTAACTCATGTTGGAGCCTACGTATTCGTAGAATTTGTTGATACCTCCATCGAAAGAAGGCTGCTCCTCCACAAGTGTGTAGATGCCATCTTCTGACTTGACGGCCTCGCTCATCTGGACGAATTCATTGGAATTCTCCACGATGACATACATCAGTTCACCAGATGTAGAGTTCTCTGCGTAGTGCACGGTCTTATGTTCGGTGACTAGCTCATGCAGCTCCTCTTTGATTTTAGTATTGAACTTGAATTTTACGTCGTCTCCTGTTCCGAGCTCAGCAGCGATGCCGTCCTCGTGAAGCACTTCTATCACGCTGAAATCCTTGTCAGGGAATTGTGTTTTGAGGTCACCGAGCATTTCTTCCACTGACGCAGGATAGGTCGTGGACATGTTGGCGTTTGCTGCGATTTCTTGAATTTCACTATCAGCGCACGAAAATACGATGACTGTTGTGGCGACGAGGATACCTAGTACCCCCAGTCTCCACTTGTTTATAGATTCTCTCTTTGCTTGCATGGCGTTTAGCCTTTTGAGTAATGCGCCATGATGAAATGAACTGGCCAAGTTCAAATTCATCGATGACAGAGTACGACTGATCAGTATCTTTTTGTAATCCTCGTAAGAGGTTTCTTGCAATGCTTTTTCGTCCGCCTGGAATTCGTGGATCAGGCGCAGCTCTCTCATGGTCCACCAGCAGGAGGGCGACCACCAGAAGAAGATCTTGAAGACGTTCAATAGCAGGACATCCAGGGAATGAAGAAGATCGGCGTGTCCCTTTTCATGCCTGATGACTGACTCCACGGGCTCTTCTGGGCTGAAGATGTATCTGAGGAAGGTGAAGCTCTTGTTCTCACCATCCAGGACACGGACGGAGATGCCAAATGCATCGTCGCTGCGACTACGGGTAAAGGCTTTGATGATTTGTCCAATAGCGATGATCAATGAAATAAGAAAAGCGATGGATACCAAAGCAGGTAGGAGCGTCCAATCCAGTCCCTGTCCAATGGCCCTGGACGCCGTCGCGGCTTCTGATGCCCCTGTGACAAAAACAGGCTCAAGCAAAATCTCCTGGGCGCGTGACAGTGTGCCGGCTGCTGGTAGAATGGGCAGCTCAAAAAGAGGCACTACCAGGGCCAGGGCGATTGCCCCGATCAAATACGACCGGAGGAACTTGTAGTCAGTTTGTTTTCTGAGAAAGATATGGTAGCCCAGGTACAGCAGTAGGTGTACCAGCCCGGCTTCTATGATATATGCCAAATTCATTTGTCGTCTGCTTTTAGTTGTTTTAATACTTCCTCCAACTCTCCAAGACTCATGTCATTCTCCTTGGCGAAGAAGGAGACCAACTGCTGGTAGGAGCCACTGAAGTACTTGGAAACGAATCCTCGCATGAACTTCTTGCTGTATTCGTCCTTGGTGATCAACGGGAAATACCGATGACTCTTGCCAAAGGCCTCATGTCCAACAAACTCTTTGCTTTCGAGTATCCTCACGATCGTGGAGACGGTATTGTAGGCTGGCTTGGGCTCAGGCAGCTCTTCTATGACCTCCTTGACGAAAGCCTTTTCAAGCTTCCAGAGGACTTGCATGATTTCTTCTTCTGCCTTGGTAAGTTCCTTCATAAACTATGAATTTAGTTTCAAAACTAAGTATTTAGTTTAAGAATGCAAATGTTAAAACTAAAAATTTAGTTAAAAGGGAAATTTCGGCGCTGAATAATATTCGTCAGGCGCACCTATTTTGAGGTATTTAATTGACATACTTAATAAATAGGCCCTATTGACTTAATATACTATGTATATTGGTAGGAGGGGTGTGACATTCATTCCGCTGAAAGTAGTTTTGAATTAATAAAATAAGATATGGACAAGGTTGACGTCTCGATACTGAAATTGCTACAGGAAAATGCCCGAATGCCTGGCGCAGACATTGCCCGACGCATCCATCTATCCCTGCCAGCGGTGACGGAGCGCCTGCGGAAATTGAGCGAGTCGGGCCTCATATCAGCATTCACCATACACCTGGACAACGAGCCCTTTGGTTGGGACACGCGGGCATTCATCAAAGTGTGGATCGATCATACACAGTCTCACGATGTGATTTTTGATGTGGAGCTACTGGACGAAGTGCTGGAGTGCCATCACATAGCGGGGGACTACGATCTCCTGTTGAAGGTGCTGGTAGCAGGGACCAAGGAGTTGGAGGACTTCCTGGTGAACAAACTGAAGGTGATCAAAGGCATAAGCCGCACGAGTACGACCATGGTCCTCGGTACTTACAAGGAGAAACTCAATCGACCCATAGAAGATGAATAAGAAAGAAGCAAAACAACTAGTGGAGCAGTTTGAGGCTGGAACCTATCCGGCTTCTGATTGGACGCATGAGTCGCACATAGTGATGGGGCTGTGGTACCTCTATCATTTTTCCATGGCAGAAGCGACTACGAAGATCAAGGAAGGTGTGAAGCACTACAATTTGAGCCAGGGTGGTGTCAATTCAGATACCGAGGGTTATCACGAAACGATTACCGTATTCTACATCGAGATCTTGGACCGCTTCCTCGACGGGACAGGCGTGGACTTTGATCAAATCTTGAAGATGATGATGGACGAGCCATTTATGCGATCGGCCTTTCCATTCGACTATTATACCAAGGAGCTGCTGATGAGCGTCAGGGCCCGCAAGGAGTGGGTAGCGCCGGATCTTCAGCCTATTTCGAGCTATCGAAGTACTCGTCCAATTTCAGCTTAGCTGCAGTGCGATCCATGTACGTGGCCGATAGGGGTAGCTGCCCAGGAAGCGTCTCCACATGGAGGGTCTGCGTGGGGAAGGCAAAGTTTACACCCAGATGCTCGGCGAGCTTGACGACCTCTAGTAGCACTTCGTGTCGCGCCCTCAACTCTCCGGGCCAGTCAGGTACCTTAAAGAAAATGTAGAACATGATGCTCAGCGACGAGGCAGCCATGTCGTTGAGGTAGATGTTGTAGTAGTCCTTTCGCGTGTTGGGGTGCTCGTCCACGATCTTCTTGAGGCCCTCTACGAACACCTCGATCAGCGAAGCCGGCGTATCATACTGTACGGCGATCTGCGTATAAAACCTGCGATATACCCGCGCACCGTGATTGTCGATCATGCTGTCCGCCAATTTGCCGTTGGGCACATACATGAGGGAGTTGCGAAAAGTGCGAATGCGCGAAGACCGGAAGCCGACTTCTTCCACATTGCCGTCGATATTCCCACTGGTAATCCAATCCCCAATCTGGAACGGCTTGTCGATGAAGATCATGAGCGATCCGAAGAAATTCTTGATGGTATCCTGTGCCGCCAGGGCGAAGGCAAGTCCACCTATTGACAAACCGGTGAGTAGTGGGATGATATTGATCTCCAGCCCATCGAGGACAAACAACGTGCCCACCAAAATGACAAAAGTCTTCAGCGTCTTACGAAGCAGTGGGATGAGCTGATCATCCAGCGTGCTTTCAGTCTTGGAAGCCAGCCGCTCCATATAAATGACCAGTACGTTCACCAGTCGGTAGAAGACGATCGTGCCAAAGAGCGGCAGGAGTGCTTTCAATCCTAGTACCAGATACCGTGTCATTGACGGTGGGAGCTGCAGTACCGGCAGGAATACACTCAACAAAAACAGCACGACCAGTAGGCTCAAGGGCTGCGCTACGGGCCGCAATACTCTGTTCGCGAAGGAACCATATCCAGTCTTCTTCAGTGTAGATAGCAGGAACTTGCCCACCAGGGAACTCAGCACCTTGTGTATGATGGTGCTCAACAGGGCCAGCAGAAGAATGCCCAGGTACTGATACAAATACAGGCCCAGGTATTTCTTCGTACCCATCCTTGGCATCAACTCTAGCAGCTGATCAGTACCGTACCGGAAGACCTCGTTGTACCGGTCATCGATGGCCTGTATGGCATTTTTGGAAAAAACCCAATCTGCTCCTCGGCGCGTGAGCCGGATCTCGGGGTATTGATCCGCCAACTGATAGATATGGCCTTCATTGAGGCTGTCGTAGTAATTGGTCTGACGCGGGAGAAGCGATACATCGATGTAGATCCCCTGGCCGTCCAGGATTTGCTTTAGTTTGATGGCTGCTTCCTGGGCCCTTTCCAGGTCGCCGGCGTTGGTAAGAAAAGGTAGGGCCGCAAGTGAGTCGTTGTAACTCTCAGGTTGCAGGTTCTCGAGGTGCGTACGGATACTTCGATAGGGAGAGGACAGCAGAGGGTTTCCCTGGTCCTGACATGTGCCCGCGGTCAGATGTAGGGCCATTACCGCAATGAGAATGATGCGCATGCTCATGGCCGCAAAAATAGTCGTTATCCCAAAGTTCTGAATAGATCCAGCCAAAAGAGGAGAGAGGGATTTGGAGAGAAAGGTCATACTTTCATTGAGAGAGGTAGTCCGGTGCTCGACTTTACCCGCGGCCTCGCTGCCGACCGCGCAAGCCATGCCTGGTATCGTCTCGCCCCGGTCTATTTTGCAGGGGTGTCGCTTCGGGCCGAGGCAGATTTTCTGGTCGGTGAAGACACCGGCACAGCGAAATGGGTGTTAGCCCATTGCTCTTCGGCGATCTGTCCCATGCCGGTGAGGACACCGGCATTGCAAATGGGTATCACAAGAGCACTTCACACCGCCGCTCGGCTCCAGCCGAGTGACTCCTATTGGAAGAGCCTGCGGCTCGGCAAATCTGATACAAATCCCCCTGCACCCCCTTTGGAAAAGGGGGATTTGGTCTTTTCAACAGAAATCGACTTCCTGTCTCCTCAGAGTCAGTCTTGACGAAACCCATCATAGGTACACTGAACTACTTGAGGACTCTGAGGTGGCAAATCTCGTTGATCTCAGAGCCCCCTGCGGGTGACTCTGAGTAGATTGGATTCATAGCACGAGTGGTACTTCTGGAGGCTTTTGCACGCCGGTGGGGACACCGGCAAAGCCAAAATGGGTATCACAGTAGCACTCAAGCCTTATTCAACTCCTCGAGCTCCTCCTTAAATCCACTGGATAGTATCGGGAAGCGACACCATGTCCTGGGGTCAACATTGAAGTCGTCGACGTGAAAGCTCGGGGCGATGCGCTCGCGCTTCCACTGATTGATCGACCATAGACGGAAAAACTTCGTGATCCATTGCTTGAGCTGCTCGTCAGAGTAGTCTTTGCGCATGATCTCGAAGACCTGCAGCGGAGACTTTCGTTCTCTGATACCCCATTCTTCGATCTGTACCAGGACGCTGTAGGGCATCAGGTCGTCCTCGTCCGTTTGCGCCCGCTCCAGGGGACGGAGTTCCGCAGTGGGAGTAAGATTGTTTACATACTGCAGGCCTTCGTAGCCTAATGTGTCTTGCGCATACCGGAGCCACTCAAGAATGAGTGCTTTGTCGATAGCGGACACAGGAGAAATGCTGCCGCTGGTGTCACCATCCATCGTTGCATAACCTACATCTCCCTCGCTACGGTTAGATGTCGACAGCAGCAGGTAGCGATCCAGGTTGGCGAGCATCCAGATAATTGGTGATCTCGCGCGAGCCTGAATGTTTTGCAGGGTGATGTCGTCTTGCTCCCAGTTCAGCGAGCGTCCGACAGCTTCCTCGATTTTTGTGCGGTATGAGGCGACCTCGTCGTCAATGAGCCAATGATGGAAGGTGGCGCCAATACTCTCAGCTAGCCCTTTGGCCGATGCCAATGTCTGTTCTGAGGAATTGCGGGTACCCTGGTAGGCCGTTTTGAGGATCTGGTGCACAGCTGCTTCCTCCTCGTTGGGGATTTCGAAGCCTAGCTTTCGCTGAAACTCCTCATGGCCGAGTTCTGCGAAGGCCACATGGACCATGTGCGCGACCATCGTAGCGATGGAGCTACTGTCCGCCCCTCCGGAGAGGGATAGCACGAAACCCTTGCTTCTGCTTTTTCGCAAGTAATCAAACAGAGCCAGGGGAATGACTCGCGATACCTCCTCCAGGCGTGTCTCCCAGTCGTCCAGGATATTGGGGACACTGCTATCATCGTCAAAAGAGATCTCACAGGTGAGGAGGTTCCAGTCTTCGAAGGACAATCGGCGGTTGCGGGCCAGAAGTTTGCCTCGCTGCGCCATGAGGATATCCCCATCGTAGATCATCCTCCCGGCTTCGTTGCCAAGGAGGTTGGTATAGACGTAAGTCGTGTCGAAGCGCTCCGAACTAGACATCACCAGTTGCTCACGAAAGGCACCTTTGCGAAAAGCGAAGTGACTGGCACTCGGATTGAGCATCAGGTCCACCCGCCCGTGCCGGAGATAGCAGGCTGGGCGATCATCGAACCAGGCGTCTTCACAGATCTCAAATCCCACCGAGATACCTTGCCAATCCAACTCTATAGCCCCAAAAGGGACGGACTGGCCAAAGAAGTCGATCGTGTCGACCGTCCGATAAGGCCAGCTTTCGAACCACCGGGGCTCATAGTGCACGCCGCTCTTTGCGAGGTGGTGCTTGGCATAGAATCCGAGGACCTCTCCATTATAGAGAAAGCCTGCCACATTATAATGTCTGCCATTGAAGATGACGGGTAGACCGACCACTACAGCGATGCCTTCGGTATGCGGTAGAATGTCCCGGACTTTTGCCAGGGACTTCTCTGGGAGCCACTGGCTGAGGAACATGTCCTCGCAGCCATACCCTGTGATGCAAAGCTCCGGTAGGCAGAGCAGATCCACCTTTTGCCGCTTCGCCTCGTTAATAGCCGCCAGAATATTACCGATGTTGTGATCCCAGTCCATTGGGATCTGATTGAGGCATGCGCCCCCTACCAGTAGCTTTCTGCTCATAGTAGTTTTATCTCCTCGAGCTTCTCGATTGTTTTGCGGGCGGCGTCTTGTTCTGCTTTTTTCTTGCTGAAGCCGTAGCCTTTTTCGAAGGCCTCACCATCGATGAATACCTGGGCGATGAATTGGCCGTGTTTGTTCTTTTGGCTTTCGTCGACGATTTCGAAGGACAGTTTGCGGTTGGATTTTTGGGACCACTCGATGATTCTGCTCTTGTGGTTCGTGATTGTCACAATCAGCTCATCCAGGTCGAAGTGCGGAATGATCAGCTTGTGTACGATGAAGCGACGGCAAAATTTGAAGCCCTTGTCGAGGTAGATCGCACCGATGAGCGCTTCTAATGAGTCGCCGTATATCGATTTGGGGGAGAGTGCAGACTTGGGTTGGTTGAATTGGATGATGTTTTTGAGGCCAATCTTTCTCGAGAGCTCGTTGAGCCGCTCGCGGTTCACGATCTTGGAGCGTACCTCAGTGAGGAATCCTTCCTCTTTGAAAGGGTAGCGCATGAAGAGGAATTCCGCGACGATCATACCCAGGATGGCATCGCCGAGATACTCCAACCGTTCGTTGGACTCTCTCAGTCCGTAGTTATTGACTGAGGCGATGCTGCTGTGGCGCATCGCCAATTTGTAAAGCGACAGATTGTAAGGCCGGCGGCCGGTGATGGCCTTTATGGCTTTGTATAGGCGCTTGTCTTCTTCATTGGTGGGTCTGCGGAAGAGATAGACAGCTCGCCTGAAGGAAGTCACTAATTAGCTATTGTATTTACCAAATACCACTGAAGTATTGTGTCCACCAAAACCAAATGTGTTGCTCATGGCGATCGTTACTTCTCGTTTCTGCGCCTCGTTGAACGTAAGATTCAATCGCTCGTCGATCGTAGGATCGTCGTTGAAGTGATTGATCGTGGGCGGAATAATGCCCTTTTCCAGGGCCATGAGGCAGGCGATACACTCTACTGCACCTGCAGCTCCTAGTAAGTGGCCTGTCATTGATTTGGTAGAGCTGATATTCAGGTTGAGCGCATGGTCCCCAAAGACGGTTTGGATCGCTTTGATCTCACCGCTGTCGCCCAGAGGCGTACTGGTCCCATGTGTATTCACGTACTGAACATCTTCAGCTTGGATATTGGCATCTCGCAGGGCTTCTTTCATCACCGCGACGATACCGATGCCTTCAGGGTGTGGGGCCGTGATATGGTAGGCATCGCCTGACATACCACCGCCGAGCACCTCGGCATAAATCTTTGCTCCTCGAGCCTTCGCATGCTCTAGTTCCTCGAGCACCAGCGCCCCCGCGCCTTCACCCAATACAAATCCATCTCGCTCGGCATCATACGGCCGTGAGGCCGTTTCTGGCGAATCGTTCCTTTCAGACAGTGCCTTCATGGCGTTGAATCCAGCCACACCCGATTGTACGATGGCGGCTTCAGAGCCTCCAGCGAGAATCACGTTGGCCTTGCCAAGACGGATGTACGTAAAGGCGTCATTGAGCGCATGATTCGAAGAAGCACACGCTGAGACGGTTGCGAAGTTGGGTCCACGAAACCCGTACTTGATCGAGAGCATACCAGGGGTAATGTCCGCGATCATTTTAGGAATGAAAAAGGGGTTGAATCGAGGTGTTCCATCCCCTTTTGCAAAATTGGAAATTTCATCATGGAAGGTTTGCAGACCGCCGATGCCGGATCCCCAAATGACTCCCACACGTTCCTTGTCGACCGATTCCAGGTCCATCCCGGAATCGACTATAGCTTCTTCACTGGCCACCATGGCGAATTGGGTACCCGGATCCATTTTTCGGGCTTCCTTTCGATCGAGGTGGTCGGTGGGGTTGAAGTTTTTAACCTCGCAGGCAAACTTTGTTCGGAATTTCTCGGGGTCGAAGCGTGTGATGGGTGCAGCACCGCTCACGCCTTTCTCAAGGCCAGCCATGTACTCCTCCTTCGTATTGCCAATGGGGGTCAGCGCCCCAATGCCAGTAATGACCACTCGTTTCAACTCCATAAACTCCCTAAGTATGCCCCTAAAATGCTTTTATCAGTGGATTTACTTGACGTTCTCCTCCAAATATTTGATAGCGTCGCCTACGGTACCGATGTTCTCCGCTTGATCGTCAGGAATGGAAATGTTGAATTCCTTTTCGAATTCCATGATCAACTCAACTGTATCTAGTGAGTCAGCTCCCAAGTCGTTGGTGAAACTTGCTTCGGCTGTCACTTCGGACTCCTCAACACCTAACTTATCAACGATGATTGACGTTACCTTTTGTGCAATTTCTGACATTATCTTATTGATTTGGTTAAAATTCTGTGCAAAGAAATAACATTCGATTCGAAAATCAAATCTGCTTTTTTAAGCGCTTATTCACTGGTCATAAGGGCCTTATGACAAGTTTTTTAATTTCGTGCAATTGAACCCTTATGAAGCTCAAATCAAAATTAGAGGCCCAATATCTTTATGATTTCCAACTCATTGGACTTGTGTCGCCAGCAAAGGATTATGTACTGGCATGGCACTTCAATGATGTTTCCTTTCTTCACTTCGTGAAAGCAGAGGATATAGAGATAGAGTTTCGTGACAACAGCAAAATATTAATTTCCAATTTTGTTTTTGAATCTGAGTTCGTCCGTGTTCTTTTGCTGCGGAATAAATTGTTGTCCGGAAACCCCCAAATGAATAAATATCTCATTCCAGAACTACAACAATTCGATTATTTACTCCAACTCAAGTCGGAAATCGACGAACCCTCCGCTAGCCAGCTTCTAGAAATTGCCAAGTCCATTTCTGTGGTCCATTACGCCATCACACTGGACGTCGACAAAATAAAAAACAAAGAAAACCTACTCTTCTGACCTAAACTATCTCATGGAAGTATTCAAAAAGAGATCTAAGATCGTCGCAACCGTCGGCCCTGCCAGCCGCAACAAGGAAACCTTGACGGAGCTAGTCAAGGCCGGCGCCAATGTGTTTCGGATGAATTTCTCACATGGCACCCACGAAGATCACCTGCAGGTGATCAATATGGTCAAAGAGGTCAATGAAGAACTGGGTACAAGTGTGGCGCTCCTTCAGGACCTGCAGGGCCCTAAAATCAGAGTGGGACAGGTAGAGAATGGCGGAGTGGACATTGAGCCCGGTGGCAAGCTCATCATCACGACCAACGACATGATGGGGACGTCAGAAAAGGTGAGCACGGTATATAAAGGAATAACTGGTGACCTGGTGCCCGGTAGCACGGTATTGATCGATGACGGCAACCTCGAGCTGAAAGTAGACAGAGTGGAGGGTGATGATGTGCATACCACCGTGGTGCATGGTGGCGTGCTGAAATCCCGCAAAGGGATCAATCTTCCTGACGCCAATGTGTCGGCGCCTTCCCTGACAGAAAAAGACATTGAGGATCTGGAGTTTGGGATGCAGTACGACCTGGAATGGGTGGCGCTGTCCTTCGTCCGGACCGCTGAAGATATTCACGACCTGCGACGCCGATTGGAAGCACAAGGCAAGCGTAGCAAGATCGTGGCTAAGATGGAGAAGCCTGAGGCCATCAAAAACATGGATGAGATCATTGAGGCTACAGACGCGATCATGGTGGCACGAGGAGATCTCGGCGTAGAGATACCTATGGAGCGCGTGCCCCTTGAGCAGAAGCGCATGGTGAAGAAGTGCAACCGACTGGGAAAGCCAGTGATCATCGCCACACAGATGATGGAAAGCATGATCGAGAACCCACGACCTACGCGTGCTGAGACCAATGACGTGGCCAACGCTGTGATGGACGGTGCTGACGCATTGATGCTATCTGCGGAATCGGCTTCGGGACGGTTCCCAGTCCAGGCAGTCCAGAGCATGTCCAAGACTATCGCTGAGGTGGAGAGATCGATGAGCAGCATCTATCACAAGTACTATGAGAAGGAAGGGGAGAGCAGTACCACCAGGCTTAATGATCTTCTTGTGCGCGCCGCTTGTCGGTTGAGTGACTCAGTGAACGCGAAAGCCATCGTGGGCTTGACCAAGACCGGATATACGGGCTTCAAGATCGCTATGCATCGCACGAAGGCAGATGTCTTCCTGTTTACCAGCAATGATCACTTGCAACGGCAAGCAAGTTTGATCTGGGGAGTCCGGGCTTTTTACTACGATGAGCAGCGGAGTATCCACGATACCCTTACATCAATCGAAAAGGTGCTCGTCGATGGTGGTTATCTCGAGAAGGGCGATGTCTTCATCAGTACCGCTGCGATGCCCACACACTGGCAGGGACACACCAATATGGTGAAGGTCCACGAGGTGGAGTAGAGTATTGGGAGTCGCAGCTTCATCTCTGAAGCCTGCCCCCATTCACTTCTTATTTCTTTTGTTCTAAGTAACAGACTCAGTTCATTTTGTGTGATGTGAGTTACGCATTCAGTCAACTGCCCGCGCAAACTTCCGTTGAAGAATCTGTTACCTCCTCCAATGAGCCTCCTATGAAGTTGAATGTGTTTGCTTTCCTCTCTTTGCTCTTCTTCGTTTCGTCCTGTGCTGGTGGGCAGTCCTATGAAATAGAGGAGTTTAGCAACATCTCGTACACCGATCCCTCCCAAGGGCTCGATAGTCTCCGAATGCTCAATTTGGTCCAACCGAAAGGTGCCTCTGGAGTTCCGCTGCTTATTTGGATTGGGGGAGGAGCATGGTCCTATGTGGATCGGCATATGGAGATGGATCTGGCCCGGAAAGTAGCCGAGGAGGGCATTACGGTCGCAAGTATCGGCCACCGATTGAGCTCCGCAGTGTGGCGGGATCCGAAATTGTCAGAAGGGGTGCAACACCCTGCACATGTTCAGGACCTGGCGCTGGCGGTGAAGTGGCTGGTGGACAATGTCGCAGACTATGGCTATTCTGAGGAGCAGATTTTTGTTGGTGGGTATTCATCCGGCGCCCATCTGGCGGCGCTGATTGCGCTCGACGTGAGCTACCTAGAGCAGCTGGGGATACCTGGAGATATTTTTAAGGGGGTCTTGCCAATTTCTGGCGCATATGATATTCACGACTATCACCGGGTGTTGGGGAGTGGAAGTCGCCCGGAACTGGCGGTGCAGCATGTAGAAGCGGTGTTTGGACCGCCGAAAGGTTTTGATGCTGCTTCGCCGGTGAATTACCTGGATGGGTTACGTGCCCCCATGCTCATCATCAGTGACGGCGACCTTCACAATTACACGAGACTCTTTGAGGACCGGATCCGTGAAACGGACTTTCGCGAGATCCAGGTGATGTATGCGCATGAATTTTCACACAGCGATCTCTGGCGCGACATGTCAAACAATGCGCAGAGCGACTATCGACGTGCGATGGTGCGGTTTATAGAAAGGTGCGTGAGCCAATAACGCTGCCGTAGAAAGCTCCTAGCAGACCCCCCTCAATAACTCACCCTGGCAAAACCATCTGCGCTCTTTCGAGGCCGGTCCACTTCCAGGTCGTGGGCACCAATACTGCCAAAGCCGTCGATTTGCAGGTCAGCGGTGTAGGCTCTTCCTCTCACATCCAGCCCAATGAATCCGTCGGTATCCACTCGGAGATCGTCTACGTCTACCTCGATGTCACCTTTGATGAAGCCATCTCCTTTGAAGTCGAATGAGGTCCCAACGATTGGGTTGTCGGTGTACACACGTACTAGACCATCAACATCCATCTTCTCCAGGCCTGTATGGGTGATGTACAGTTTGACACGATTGTCATTGTCCTTCTCCCGCCTGAAGTTGAGGTACAGGGTGCCGTTGCGTACTTCGGAGCGGTATTCATCGAGGAGATGTTCTTTTTTGACTGAGATTCTAATTGAGGGGCTGTCACCCTCCTCCAGGTAGATCCTTGCGTGACCATCGAGGTCGATGGCATCAAAAGACGACAGGCTCCGTGTCTCGGAGTACTGGGCAGTAGCGACAAACGCCGTGGTAAGTACGGCCAAAAGAGTAGATAAAAATCGAGTCATGACTTTGAGTTTCTGATGTTCCTATTTCAATGATGCTTGAACGGCAGAATGGTTGCCTGGGATTGAGAAAATAGAAGAAAAAATATCGCTTCCCGACGATGGCCATTTGCTTAAGTGTGAAAGAGACCAAGGGGTACTAGAAGTCGCACCAGGCTAACGACAGTGTGAGCCGTTCTGCTTAGCCCGGATGGAGCCGGCATCCGGCGAGGCCATGGCGGTAGGCAGCGCGGCCGTGATAGAGGTGACAGCCGGCAGGTGATAGGCTAGCAGCTCTGTATCGGCTGCTCCAAAAAGGTCTAGCCCGCTATAAAATACTTCATGCTCCCATCCTCGGGTGAGGGGGAGCAGAAGTAAATAGTATGAAGAAGAATTTTACTGTTGATTACGTGTCTATTCGGAACCTCCCAGGGTGATGGGGGTGCCCGAACAATATTTTTGTGAGTACGACGAGGCTGTGGTGCTGCCCAACTCGGTGGCCTTGGCGAAGTCTCTGCATGCTGCGTCGACCCGCTGTAGTGATCCTTCCGCGATGCCCCGATTGAGGTAGGCGGACTTGTTTGTCGGATCTTTCTCTATGAGCTCGTCAAATACGTTGATTGCGCTGTGAAAGTCTTTTTGCTTGATGTGGTTGATGCCCATATGCGAAAGGGCGTTGTTCTCATCAATCTTCATAAAGGACTCATTGTTGTGATCAATGGCCAACTGGAAGTACACCGTGGACTTGCCAAGGTCACCCAACTTTTGGAAGATCGATCCGAGATAATAGTAATAGTTGGATTGATCGGGGTCCATGTCTACCGCTCTCTCAAAATCGGCACGGGAAGCTTCGAAGTCCTCCATGCGATAGTAGGCAAGGCCTCTGGCATAGTAATAGTCGGCGTTGGTGCGGTTGAAAGCGATAGCACTATTGATCAGGGCGATGGCCTGCTTATAGTTCTTCAGCTGCAACTGCTCCGAACCTCTTTGATAATACTCTATGGCTTTGTTTTGATCCAACACTTCGTCTTGAGCCTGTACAAAAAGTGTCAGCACGGCTAGCGTAATAGCTAATAGGAACCTCATGAGTCTTGGCGTGTTTTGGTGGTTTAACCACCGCGATAATGCCCAGTATTTGGAGGCTACGAAAATTGCTGGGAATGAAAGAGCAAAAAGCCTGAGTGAAAAGGGGAGCTTGGGTATCGTCCTTATTCCGCCGATGGTTCCACTATGACTACCTCTTCCCGCTCTACAATTACTTCGCCGGGAGCGGCACCTTTTCTCTTGCGGACAAACTTTCTGGGCGTCACAATCACGGGACAAAGAGAATCTGTCTTTCGCTTCGAATAGTATGCGGCGATGGCGGCAGCTTTTTCAATCACGCTATTCGGTACATTGGACTTGCCTGCCTTTCTTATGACGACATGTGATCCGGGTACATCCCGAGCATGCAGCCACAAGTCGTCCTTCCTGGCGTGCCTGAGTGTAAGCTCGTCATTGGCGCGGGCATTTTTGCCGATGAGCACCTGGTACCCTTCAATGACACGCTCTTTGTAGGGCAGCACGACCTCATCCTCTTGCGTGCCTTTCTTTTCCAGCTCGTGCCTCTTTTGGAAGCTCCGGAGTGACTTGAAATCATCAATCTCCGCCAGTTCACTCTGGAGTTCCTCCAACTTCACCAGCTGCTCCATCTTGATATCGATATTCTCCTGGAGCTTGCGAAGTTGGATCTTCTGGTTCTTGGCCTTACGGTACAGATTTTCGGCGTGTTTTTGTGGCTTTACGCCTTGCTTGATCTTCACTTTCAGGGGGCTGTCGCTGTAAAAGTCGTGTAGCTCGACCTCTCCTCCGGACTCGGGCAACTGATGGAGGTTGGCCATGATGATATTCGCCACTTCCTCGTAGCTCCTTTTTGTCTGTAGTGAATCAAGTTCCTTTTCGTTGCGCTGAATGTAGTGCTGCGATCGCTGCACACGCTTCTCTAGCTCTTTGGCGATCAGCGCTTTCTCTCCCGCAAACAGATAGCCCTGCATGTGACTTCGAAAGAGCAAAGTGCAAGCTTCCATAGGATCGGTAGTGCGGCCGACGGTGTCTGCCGCATGTAACAGACTTATCGCCGGTGGCTTGCCTGGGGGTTGGAGGATCAGAAACTCGTCAGCAGCATTGAGGCGATCGACTATTTGCAGTACCTGGTCATCGGGAGCATCAGCCGGCAGGTACTGCTTGCCTATTAGTTGTCTCAGGGTTGCGATGTCCTCCGCATCAGGATGATCTGTTTTGATTTCTTTGGCCAGAGATGCTGGGGTCACATTGCTATCGGTGGAGAGCTTGGTGCGGAAGAGGTGCGCTTCCCCTTCGGCGGGCAGATAGATAATGTTGCTCCGGCGGCCGTGGAGTTTGAAAATGAGTCTTCCCGCATTGGCCACCACAAAATAGAAGCTTCGGTCGAAGGGCACCTGCACGACCTTCTCAATGGTCTTGCCAACAATCTCGGGATAGAGATCGACACTGTTCTTACGTGCGCGGTGAAACTCTTCGGAGAAAGTGATCAGGTTGACATTGGGGTCCAGATTGCACCGCATGTAGCACTGCGACTGCTCCCGCATGAAACCCAATACCAACTCATTTTTACTTTGGCTAAAGCTGGCCGCGATCTCCCAGCCGCTCAGTCGCTCATTCAGCGTCTTCGATAGCTTTTGGATGAAAAAAAAGTTGTGCAGCACGAGGCTAAAGATGAACCTTTAGCCCATCATACGCAAGGGTGATGCCCTCTGGCAGGTCACTGCATACATCGCCGTGCATTCCCAGTTTGTGGCTGATATGCGTGAAATAGGTCTGCTCTGCCCCGATACGTTGGGCCATTTCCACCGCTTCCTGCAGTGTGAAGTGGCTGATGTGTTCTTTGATCTGCAGGGCGTTGAGTACCAGTACCTTGCTTCCCTTGATTTTCTCAATCTCCTCGTCGGAGATGTAGTTGGCGTCAGTGATGTAAGTGAAGTCTCCAATACGAAACCCCAACACCGGTAGTTGGTGGTGCATCACTTCAACGGGCAGTACGTCCACACCTTCGGCCTGGAAGAGTTCGTTGTCGATTTCTACAGTTGCGATCATCGGGACCCCGGGGTACTTCACTTCGGCGAAGGCGTAGGAGAACTCTTTTTTGATCTGGTTGATCACTCGCTGGCGACCGTAAATAGGCATGTCTTTGCGTTGAGCAAAATTGAAGCTGCGCACATCGTCAAGTCCCGCCGTGTGGTCCTTGTGCTCATGGGTAAAAAGGATGGCATCCAGCCGCTTGATTCTTTCCCGGATCATTTGCTGTCGGAAATCGGGTCCTGCATCGACGGCAAGGCTTTTGTCACCCACCTGGATGTGTATAGAACTCCTGAGCCTTTTGTCACGAAAGTCCAGCGAGCGACATACCTCGCAATCGCAGGTGATCACGGGTACACCCTGGGAGGTACCGGTTCCAAGGAAGGTGACAGTCAAGATTGGAGGCTTTTTTGTGTAACCTCTTTGTAGAGCTTCTTGTTTTTGTCGCTGAGATTGGTGGTGTCGACGGCAATGGTCCGTAGGATTTCGACCAGGCTATTGATCTTACCTTCAAGGGAGAAGTACTTGTTTACCACTGCCACTTTGGTGTCCTTCAGAATGCAATAGCCGGACTGGAAACGACCTTTTTCGTATCGGAGGATATAGTCAGTTTCTGAGAAGAGATCTTCGAGCTTATGAAGAAAATGATTCGTGAAGCGTATCTCCATCTTCACATCAGTTTTCGATGAAGGACTTCACCTTTTCAACCATGTTGTCATAGTTGAGTGGCTTGGGCAGAAAGTCGTCGATCCCGGCAGCCTTGAAGTCTTCCATAGAGTAGTTTTTTGCATTGCCTGTGATGGCGATGATCGGGATGTCCTTGTTGTCTCCAGGATTGGTGTCTCGGATCTCCCGGGCGCAGGTCATGCCGTCCATGACAGGCATGTGAATGTCCAGCAATACGAGGTCGAATTTCTCCTTGGACAATTCGTTGAGCACCTGGGCTCCGTTTTTCACTGATGTAATATCATATTGCTGAATCGTAAGAATCCTTCTGGTTAAATTCTGGATCACTGAGCTGTCTTCAGCAATTAGTATTTTCTTGGCCATAATGTATGACTTGGGTCAATTGTTGAAAAGATTATGGTAGCCCTCCTGGAACTCCATGAAGGTCTTTTCTAGTTCTTCCAGGTCTTCCTTTAGTGCTTTAAAGTTATTGGCTTTTATTTTCTTTTCAATGTATTCGGCATTCTTAGAAAGTTTTTCTATTCCAAAGGTCCCAGCGTTACCTTTCAGGGTGTGCATGGCACGTTGTAGTTCCTCCATGTTCTTTTTGCGCAGCCACTTCTTCGAGTCGGTAATTAATTCGCGCGCCTCCTTGTCGAAGTCGTCCAGCACTGACTGAATGAGATCCTTGCCGCCGTACTTGTGTAACTGGTTGAGGGTGTTTTGATTGATGACGAGGTCTTCGGTGTTTTCTACAAACACTTCTCCCGTGACGTTCTTCGGAGCGAAGTTGACCCAACTCTTCACCTTATCTATGAGGGCAATGGCTTTGATAGGTTTTGGTAGATAGTCGTCAAGGCCTTCACTGAGGAACTTAGCCTTGTCTTCCTCCATGCTATAAGCGGTCATCGCTACGATCGGTGGAAGGTTCTCAATATTGAGCTTCTTTATCTCCTTGGTGGCTTGCACGCCGTCCATCTTGGGCATTTGTATGTCCATGAAGATCAGGTCAAACACTTCCTTGCGAACCATGTCAATGGCTGTGAAGCCATCCTCGGCCTCGGCGACGTCGCAGCCGGATTTTCTGAGTATCTCGCTCGCGACCTTGCGATTGATGTTGTTGTCATCGACCAGCAATACCCGCGGTTTGGTGTTCGTGAATTCCCGGACGATTTTGGCTTCCGGGGCTGCTAATTCCTCAGAGACATCGGGAGTCTCCACTTTCTCCGCGGGGAAGGTGAACCAGAAGGTACTACCCAATCCCGGGGTAGATACAACACCGATTTCGCCTCCCATGGAACGTACCAATTCCTTCGAAATGACAAGCCCGAGGCCCGTGCCACCATAGCTTTTGGAGCTGGAGTTGTCCAACTGGCTGAAGCTCTGAAATAGCAGTTCCTGATCTTCCTCTGAGATGCCAATGCCGGAGTCTTTCACCGATACCTGAAACATCATGTCGTCCTCTCGCTCTTCACGTACCCTGATACTGATATTGATGTTGCCCTTGGTGTGCGAGAATTTAATGGCGTTGCTTGTCAGGTTGGAGATTACCTGTACCAGCCGGGTCTCATCAGCCATCACGTATTCGGGGAGCTTATCATCCAGGTGATAGTAGAGGTGGGTGTTGTTGAGGTGTGCTTGCTGCGAAAAGAGCTCGTAGATCTTTTCAAATGTCTCTACGAGTCGCACGGGCCGCTTTCGCAATTCCATCTTGCCAGCCTCTATCTTGGAGAGGTCGAGGATGTCATTGAGGATGTGGAGGAGCGTGTCGGATGACTTTCGTACCGTTCGGACATATTCCGATTGTTCCTCGTCGAGGTTTGTGGACCCCAGAAGGTCTATCATGCCAATGATGCCGTTCATTGGCGTACGAATCTCGTGGCTCATGTTGGCCAGGAAGCGCTCTTTGATCTGCAGCGAGTGCTCCGCCAGTTCCTTGGCTTCCCGCAATTCTTCGTTGGTCTTCTTCAACGGGGTGATATCGCGGGCGACCCCTTCGATCTCTACTTCCTCTCCCTGGTGGTTGACAATTCGCACGTTACATAGGAACTGCAGCTCCTCGCCAGACTTCGTACGCGACTGCCCCTCGAAGTTGCGTACGCGCTTTTGCTCCAGGAGTACCTTCACTAAGGCACGCAGGCTCTCTCTCGATAAGAAGAAGTCGCCAATATTTTTGCCAAGCAGCTCCCGTGATGTGAAGCCCAACACTTCCTGAACGGAGGGGCTGACCATCGTGATAACACCTGGCAGCGTGCAGCGGAAGTAGATATCCTGGAAAGATTCGAAGATGTTTCTAAACTTCTCCTCACTCTCTTGCAGCGATTTTTCATTCTGCTTCTTCTCGGTGATGTCGTTGGCGATCACCGATACCTCGCGGATCGATCCGTCCGGCAGGAAGATGGGGTTGAGGAAGATATCCCTCCACACCTTGTTGCCCCGATCGTCTACGATACAGTTCTGGAAATTCTTGATCTTACCGTTGAAGGCCTCCTGGTACATCTGTACCCAAAGCTCACTGTCTTGCTTATTGAATAGGCTCTTGTAGGGGCCGAGTAGCCCCATGCCGATCTCAGGCTCAAAGCCATAATACTCGAGAAATGAATCGGCAAAGTTTTGGTTGAAAGACGTGAAGTTGTACTTGCGATCCACACTCCAGATCTGGTGGGTGCTGCTCTCGAAGATCGCACTGAGACGAGCTGCCTGGTCTTCTATCTTGCTCTCGTCGATCTTTCTCTGCAGGGCGAGGCTCACCTGACCGGCGATGAAGTCCAGCAACTCGAGATCCTTGTGGTTGTAAGCTGCTTCGTGCCCGTAGGAATAGATGGACATCACCCCAATCGGGCGATTGGAGGCCTTCATGAGCACTCCCAGCCAGATATTGGGAATTTGTGTCTTTCCTCGGATGCCTTTTTGCCGACAGATCTTTTCGATGCCCTCCTTGTACATAATGAGGCCCTTTCCATACTCGTAGGTGTAGGCCGCCAACTCCTTGTTGATCTCGTTGGACATCGATTCTTCCTGCGGCAATTCATCGATCTTGTAGATGAACTGAAAACCGTCAAAGACGGACTTTTTGTTGATGATGGCGAAATTCTTGACCTTCAGAAACTGCCTTAGCTCCTCAAATACTTTGTCGTAGAATTCATCGAGTTTCTTGTGGTGAATGGTGAGCGAGGCGATCTTATAATAGAGACTCTGCGCCTTTTCCGCCCTGATCCGCTCTGTGATGTCATAAAAGATGCACTGGTATTCAACCGCCTGGTCATCCTCGAAGACACACGTGAGTAGCCCTTTCACGAAAATGTTTTTGCCATATTTCGTGGTGAGGACTGTGTCCAACTTCTCACTTTTTATACCGGCGGTAATTTTCAGGAGCTTCTCCAGGGTTTGCCGGCGATGCTCAGGATGGATGGTGTCTACGAATTTGAGTTCTTTGATCTCTTCCTCCTGATAGCCAAGCTTATTTTTCCAGGCCTCATTGACGAAGATGATCTCTCCCCGAGGTTCAAAAACCTGTATCAGGTCACTGGAGCTATTGAAAAGTTCTTTGAAGTGGTGATTGGTGCGTTCAAGTGTTCGGGAATGCTCTTTTTGAATGATGGTGAGCTTTTTCTGCAGTCCGATCACTTGCCTTTGCAGACTCTCAATTGATGCATCGATCATATCACCCATGGACTAAAATTACGGAAATATTCCTAGTTTTAGTTTCCATGACTGTCCGTACAGACCCATTCCTGATCTCTATAGTAGGGCCTACCGCCGTGGGGAAAACGGACCTGGCGATTGAGCTGGCTCAGTTGCTGTCAACAGAGATCATCTCTGCTGATTCTCGGCAGTTTTTCCGCGAGATGAACATAGGTACCGCCAAGCCAACTCCCGATGAACTGGAGATGGTGCCGCATCACTTCATTGACTCTCACAGCGTAAACGATGAATACAATGTCGGGGAATTTGAGCAAGATGTCATCGATACCCTTTCGGACCTTTTCAACTCCTATCAGCACGTTGTAATGGTGGGGGGATCTGGTTTGTATTGCAAAGCGGTATGGGAAGGGTTTGATAAGTTTCCTGCCATTGACCCAATTGTTCGAAAAGGGCTGAGGGAGGAGCTTGTGGAGCACGGGCTATCGAAGCTGAGGATGGAGCTGAGGAAGACTGATCCTGCCTATTTTGAAGAGGTAGACCTCAATAATCCGCAGAGAATTATCCGGGCGCTGGAGGTTTTTCGGTCAACGGGCAATCCATTTTCGTCTTATCGTCAGCAGCGGGAGAAAACGCCGAGAGAATTCACATCAGTGAAGATAGGGCTGGAGCTCCCTCGGGACGAGCTCTACGAGCGGATTGACCAGCGGATGGACCAAATGATTAATGAGGGTCTTTTCCAGGAAGCACAGTCTTTGCACGCTTACAAACACCTCAATGCCCTTCAAACGGTGGGTTACTCAGAGATCTTCAAATACTTCGAAGGGGAATACGACTACGAAGAGGCCGTTCGCCTCCTCAAACGCAACTCCCGGAGGTACGCCAAGCGGCAATTCACCTGGTTCAAGCGCGACCCAGATATTCGGTGGTTTGCGCCGACCGATCGCGACGCAATCAAGAGTTACATTTTTGAAAAGCTGGAGCTAGATACTCAAGATCTCAACTAGACGCATCAGGTCTTCATTGATGGGCTTGTTCTTAGAGATCGCCAGCTTGAAGCTCGTGTAGTGCACCTTTTTATCGATGATGCCGGCCATGACATTCGACTTACCGTTGAGGAGCCCTTCTACAGCTGCTACACCCAACCTTGAAGCCAAAATACGATCGAAGGAAGTAGGAGGTCCACCTCTTTGCAGGTGTCCAAGTGTAGACACGCGGATATCAAGATCGGGCAATTCAGCAGATACTTTTGAAGCAACCTCAATGGCGCTGCCTTGCTCGCCACCTTCGGCGACCACTACAATGGACGATGTCTTTTGTCGATCGCGGCCCTCTTTAAGCGTCTTGATCACATCATTGATCGTAGTGGAGGTCTCAGGTACCATGGCAAACTCAGCGCCCCCACCAATAGCACAGTGGATGGCAATATATCCTGAGTGGCGACCCATCACTTCTACGAAGAAGACACGATCATGCGAGTTGGCAGTGTCTCGTATCTTGTCTACTGCGTCCAGGGCGGTGTTGACTGCCGTGTCAAAACCAATGGTGTAGTCGGAGCCGTAGAGGTCATTATCGATCGTGCCCGGCGCTCCTACGACTGGAATACCGTACTCCTCGAAGAAGATATTTGCCCCAGTGAAAGTGCCGTCGCCTCCGATCGCTACGAGACCCTCAATGCCTCTTTTCGTGAGTTGCTTGTGTGCCCGCTCACGCCCTTCCTGGGTCATGAATTCCTTGCTACGCGCTGACTTTAGAATTGTTCCTCCCTTTTGCAGGATGTTGCTCACGGAATAGGACTTCATCTTGTAGATGTCGCCTTCAATCATTCCGTTGTAGCCATACTTGATGCCGTAGACGTCGATGCCGAAATACAGGGCGCTGCGAACGACGGACCGCAGGCATGCATTCATCCCCGGTGCATCTCCTCCCGATGTAAAAACTCCGATACTCTTCATATGCTGAATAATAGTTGGGTGGGACGTCGTTTATTCGCGTGGAATCTCAATGAGTCTCTCTGGGTTACTACGATTGATTCGTTGGGTCCGTTTTGATATCAGCCTCTCCTAAATCGGCGCCAATATTAATTGAAAAAAGATGGCCAAAGAAATTTCACTTCGATATTTCAGGTGAATGTTTCACTATTCATAGCCGACACCACTTATGCAAACGTTGCTCAGTGCGATCCCTTGCTTATTTTATTCTTTGCAATGCCAAGGAAGTGGTTCACTACGTAATTGAGGTTCGGGGATACATGGAGCCAATATAAAGGCAGGAAATAGAGAATCGTAATGACCAAAGACCTCAGCGCAATTGCCATTATGGTGCCAGATTGAAATGGTAGTTGACTCACAATCAGGAAGACCAAACCACCAACGATGTAGGTCACAAGTATTTTCAGGCTGAATGGTTGGATCCCAAATTGGTGCCAGATGAAAATCATTTTCACAAGGTTGAATAGAAAGGTGCTGATCAGAGAAGCCAATGCCGCTCCATTCAATCCATACTTTGGGATCAGGAGCCAGTTCAATACAATGTTGAGTACCATGAACATGCCTATGAGCGGTACGTTGTATCGAAAGAGCCTCGAGAAAGAAATGATGGCCGCATTCACGCTGAAAGTCATATCCGTCAGCTTGGCGAAGGCTATGATGATGACTACTGTGAAACCGGTCCGCAGTTCATCCCCTTTTGGGATTAGCAGAAAAAGATCCTCCAGAGACATCGTAATACCTAGCAGAAGGACCACGGCCACCAACGTCTGATCGATGGCTACAGACTTATACATCTTTCTGATGTCGTCCATCCTTTTTTCACGAAAGTAGATGCTCAATTTGGGTCCGATGATCTCTGCCACTACTCGGCGGGGAATCTCGATGATGACGGCGATGTAGAAAACGAGCGTGTAGATACCATTGGCAGTTAGCCCCAGGTATTTGGTGATGAAGATCTGGTCAATGTTTAGTAGAATGACAGAGCTGAGGCCCATCAGCATGGAGAAACCCGCAAATTCCAGAATTCTCTTTCTCCATATTTTCCTGACCTTGATGAGTGATAGCTTGATGCGAAAATCATGCTGACGAACGAGGAACGTGGTCAAAACGATGATAGCAATGGAGTAATGGAATAGGACGATGTAGATCGCCACAGAAAACTCCAGAACACCCAATCCCACGAGCAGCGCCATGAGAAAGGAAAAGATGCGCATGAATATCTCGCGAAGGAAGTTGGGGAGAACAATGTTGAGGTGTATGCGCGAGACCCTGTCCAGAAGGCTGAAGATCACGATGAGAAAAGTGAGAATGACGGTCACATGGAAGTATTCCAGGTACTTCTCTCCATTCTCTCCAAAGAAGTCTCGGATCACGGGGTAGAAGACATACAATATGCCAGTCAATAACAGGAAAGCCACCGTAGGCACAGCAAAAGCGAAGGTGTAAAGGCCGGTCTTGCGCTTCCGATCGTCTGCGAAATAGGGGAAAAACTTAACGATCACAGGTCCAAAACCCATCATCGCAAACGGAGCGAGTATCATGGCATTGGAAATGATCAGCCGATACAAGCCTAGTTCTTCCAAAGTAAAGAACTTGGGGAAGAAGATAATGGTGTTGATGTACCCAATAGCAACACCGCTATAGACCGTGATCGCGGCCCAAAATCCTTGTTTGATTGACTGACTCATTCAATAAGTGGCTCCATCCCTGATATCAGTTGGATCTCAGTACCGAAAGTAATCTGTCGATGTCGTTCTCATCATTGTAGAAGTGAGGAGACAGGCGCACTTTCCCGCGCTGCTTTGAGGTTTGGATACCGTCCTTTACCATGAGTTCATAGTCTCCATCTTTCGTCATCAACTGAAAGATAGTGGACCTGGAACTGGGATGTTGCTTCACTTCAAAATTGGCTGCCGTCAAGGCTTCGATCAATTGGTCGCGGTACCGGATGTTTCTTTGGGTGATGGCGTCGATTCCCAGCTTTGTGATCAGCTGCAAGCCCTCGTGTAGCCCCAGCACATTGAAGAACAGTGCATTGCCCACCTCCAGCGAGGCCGCGCCCGTTTTGGCCATGCCGCTGCCAAAATCAATACTATTCCATCCCTGAAAGGCCTTGAAGGTCGGTAATAGGTCTTCCGACACGTAGCCTATTGCCACGCCATAACCTGCAAGCAGCCACTTAAACGAACTGCTAAGGAATACCATCGACACATCAGGATCGACCTCAAACGGAATGGCCCCTAGTCCCTGCGTGCCGTCCAGAATGATCGTGCAGTCATATCGCTTGCACCAGTCGAAGATCCTTGGTAGATCAATCTCGAAGCCATCGGCCGACTGAACCCAACTGATAGAGAGGATTTTCCGACCTTCAGCCATTAAAGGTTCCAGCCGCGAATAAAACCCATCGTCATTTGGGACCATCTCAATCGGATGGCGATTGGTCTGCCAGGGCAGTAGCACTGAAGGGAAGTCCGTCTCCATCAAGACCACTGGGCGGTTGGGGAGGTAGAGACTGGCCAGATTGATGCCTGTGGATACATTGGGTAGAAAGAATGTCGCATCCACTGGGCAACTCATGAGCTCGGCAGCCAGTGCTCGGGCCTGTTCATACTTTTCTATCCATTCTCCAAATTCCCAGGAACCATGCTCGGAAAGGCTGCCAACATATCTTGATTGTAGGTCAACGACAGGCTGTGGCAGGGCACAAAACCGAGCCGTGTTGAAGTAGGTATAGTTCTTCAGAATTGGGAATAGACTTCTGGCTTCACTCCATGTCATCAGGTGCCTTATTTGAAAAGTTTCAGGAATTCAATTAGGTAAAAAACCACAGCTTAATTGCCAGGGCCGTCACGGTAACAATCAGAATCAGTCGGATCCATTTGTCGTCTTTATTGACGGACCACCTACTGGCGATCCACCCGCCCGAGGCATTGCCAATGGCAAGGGTAAGTCCATAATCCCATTGGATTTTGTCCTCTATAAAAAAGACGACCAGCGCAAAGACACTATACATCAGTATCACCATCACCTTTACACTGTTGGTCTTGGCCATTCCCAAGCCATGAATATTGGTGAGCAGCGCGATGACCAGAAAGCCCACACCCGCCTGAATAAAGCCTCCGTAAATCCCAATGCCAAAAAAGGCGATGATGCTCCATGTATTCCTTTGGCGTGAGAAATGCTCGTCGGCCACTTTGCTCGCGAGGTAGGGTTTCAAAATCGTGAGTCCCATCACTATGAGCATCACTATAGCCAGGATGCGATTGAAGAGTGCACCGCTGATGTCCACCGCGATCATGGCACCAACAATAGCTCCCAGCGATGCGGTAATTCCAAGCCAAAGGGAGAAGGGAAAGAGAAACACGCCTTTGCTGCGAAATCCCTGGACTGCAAAGATGTTTTGGAGGAATATGGCAACGCGATTAGATGCGTTGGCGTCTACGCTAGGCAGGCCCATGAAGATCAGGAGAGGCAAGGAGATCAATGATCCTCCCCCGGCAATGGTGTTGATGAAGCCGGCAAATAGTCCGGCGCCGATCAAAAGGACAAATTCCTCCGGGCTCAAAGTGAAATTGCGTATTCGGTGCGAGTGACCTCCAGGGGATCCTCGACCACATCCAACAACTGTTTTTGGGTTTTGCCTAGTCCCGGGTGAAAGAACTCTGAGGCAATTTCGACCAGAGGCATAAGCGTGAAACGCCTGCCAGGGATTCCGGGGTGCGGTATCTGCAAGGTCTCACTGCTGAGGATTTCATGGTGATAGTAGAGAATATCTACGTCGATGCTTCTCTCTGCCCATTTTTCATGACGAACACGACCTATTGCCGACTCGACTTGCTGACAAAGAAGGAGCAATTCCTGTGCAGAGAGATCCGTCTCTATTTGTAAGGCAACGTTGAGAAACCACTGCTGATCGGTCTTGCCCCACGGCGCTGTCTCGTAGATGGAAGATGATCGAACAATACGTAGCCTCTCACCTGAGAGCAAGTTGCAAGCCCTTTGCAGGTGCTCAAGCCTGTTATCGATGTTGCTCCCCAACAATAGAAAGATCCCGCTCATAACAATTGGTTCAACCTGGACTATTCATTGGAATTTTGTTATGAAGGGCTAAAGTGCAAAAAAGTCTGACGGTCCGCCGCAGCGGCACTTAGGTGAGGAGGCATAGCCAAAGCTATGGTGACGAATCAGTTCTACGTTAAGTGGCTGACTTTGAAGTAATTTAGTCATGCAATAGAAAGTCTAATGAATAATCCAGGTTAAAACTAAATGTCCTAAACTGATTACATCATTAGTTTTGTTGAAAATAAGTTCAAAGAAAATCCTTGAGGGCGCGATGCCCTGAACATACTCAAAAGATTCATGGCATTTCTCCGCAATTTTCTGGCTTCATTCCTGGCCCTGATCATTTTCTTTTTCTTCTTGTTCATCATCACGATCGGTTTCTTCGCGGCTATTTCGGCTGAGGAGACGCCAGTTGTCAGTGAGAACTCCGTTTTACATCTGAAGTTGAGCGGGATCATCAGGGATCGGTCCATCGAAGATCCTTTTGAGGAGATTTTTGTGAATGGCCCGAAAACCACAAGTCTGATGGACCTGCTAAGGGTCATCGAGGAAGCCAAAGAAGATCCCAATATCAAGGGCATATATATGGAACACATGTTCCTCGCCGCGGGATTTTCCAGTCTCCTTGAGATCAGGGACGCACTTTTGGACTTCAAGGAGTCCGGTAAGTTTCTCTATTCCTATGGGGCATTTGTCAGCGAAGCCGATTATTTCCTTGCCTCAGTCGCCGATGAAATCTATCTGCACCCGGAGGGTAGCCTCGAATTCAATGGCCTCACGGCCACGATCACCTTCTATAAAGGACTTTTCGATAAGCTTGAAATAGAACCCGAGATCTTCCGCGTCGGAGAGTTCAAGGGTGCTGTAGAGCCCTTTATCAGAAAAGATCTAAGTCCTGAAAATGAACTGCAACTGACTACTTTGCTCAATGACGTTAACCAAACCTACCTTGATGAGGTAGCGGAATCGTTGGAAATAGATGTAGAGCGCCTGAAGGAGATCCAGCAGAAAATGGAGGCCCAGTTGCCCCAGGAGTTTGAGGAGCTGAAGCTGGTGACGAAGGTCGGGTACGAGGACGAGATCAAACAGTTGATCATGGATCAGGTGGGAGAGGAGGACATCGATGATGTCAACTTCATTACTGCCAAAAAATACCGCATGTCATTGGGTGCCGGAGAGTACTCCTCTAATCGAATAGCAGTCATCATGGCCGAAGGTGCCATCGTGATGAATGGGGAAGCCAACCAGGACATCATCGGGGAGCAGATTGCCAATGAAATTCGCAAGGCGCGGGAGAGTAGCTCTACGAAAGCCATCGTCTTGCGCGTCAATTCTCCTGGTGGGAGTATTACTGCCTCAGATATGATTTGGCGAGAGGTGGAGCTTACTCGTGGTGTAAAACCCATCATCGCTTCGATGTCTGACTATGCGGCCTCAGGGGGCTACTACATTGCTATGGCGGCAGATACCATCGTCGCCCAGCCCAACACGATCACTGGGTCCATCGGTATTTTTAGTATGCTCTTCAATTTTGGTGAGTTTCTCGAGAATAAGCTAGGCATCACAAATGATGTGGTGAGCACCGGGGAATTCTCGGACTATATCACGGTGACAAGACCACTAACCGATCAGGAAAGAGCAATCATCCAAAGGTCGGTGGAAAAGGGATACAACTCCTTTATCAGCAAGGCCGCAGCAGGGAGGGACATGTCGCAGGAGGAATTGGTGAAGTTGGCGGGAGGAAGGGTATGGTCCGGCGCGGAGGCCAAGCGCAGTGGACTCGTAGACGTACTTGGAAGCTTCGAGGATGCCATTCAGTTGGCGGCCGAAGCAGCAGGAGTGGAGGACGATTACCGAGTGGGGTATTACCCCCAGCCAAAGCCTTTTATTGAGCAGGTGTTGACGTCACTCACAGGCGAGGCGGCAAAAGTTCTCCAACCCGACATTGAGGTACCTCATTTGAAGGAACTGAAAGAAATTGCCAAGATGAGAGGAATCCAGGCGAGAATGCTTGGTGAAATTGAAATAAATTAGGCACTGACATATTTTGAACTAGACGAGACCACAACCGATGCAGATAAGAAACGACTGGACCAAAGAAGAGATCCTAGAAATTCATAACCGACCTGTCCTTGATTTGATCTATGAGGCCGCCACGGTCCACCGCGAATTCAACGACCCCAGTGAGGTGCAGGTATGCACCCTGCTATCCATAAAGACTGGAGGGTGCCCGGAGGACTGCTCCTACTGTCCTCAGGCAGCACGTTATCACACAGATGTCAACGTCCACAAGCTGCTGGATGTGGATGAGGTCTTAAATAAGGCCAGCGTGGCCAAAGAGAACGGCTCCACGAGGTTTTGCATGGGTGCCGCCTGGCGCGAGGTGCGTGACAATCGAGACTTTGATAAGGTCATCGATATGGTCAAAGGGGTCAATAGTCTGGGAATGGAGGTCTGTTGCACCTTGGGAATGCTGACAGAAGAGCAGGCCAATCGACTGAAGGAGGCCGGTCTCTATGCCTACAATCACAATTTGGATACCAGCGAGGAACACTACGAAGAGATCATCACGACTCGCACGTTTGATGACCGACTCGACACCCTCGAGAATGTACGGAATGCCAACATCTCTGTATGCTCAGGAGGGATCATTGGCATGGGTGAGACAGTGGAAGATCGAATAGGGATGCTATATACACTTTCGAACCTGCCCGAGCATCCAGAGTCGGTCCCGGTGAATGCATTGGTGCCCGTGCCCGGGACACCATTGGAGGACCAGGAGCGCGTGTCCGTATGGGACATGGTGCGAATGATTGCAACAGCCCGAATCATCATGCCAAGGGCTCAGGTGCGTCTCTCCGCTGGTAGGGTCCGGATGAGCGTAGAAGAGCAGGCGCTGTGCTTCATGGCTGGAGCCAACTCCATCTTTGCAGGCGAGGAGCTGCTAACAACACCAAACCCTGACGTGGATCAGGACAAGGAGATGTTTCAGACCCTTAACCTCAAGCCGCGTGAGGCTTTCAAAGGAGCTGCGGCTGAGAAGTTTGAAATAAGCCAGGCCTGATTTTAGGGGAGATTCTATGGGAATCGAGGAACATTTCAGAAAGCTGGAACGGATGTACCTCCAGTCAAAGATCACGGAGGAGATTTACGAGACCACTCAAATTACGATTGGAAGCAAGACGGCCGAGATTACCCTGGATATCCAGGAGAAGTACCACCACGCCCTGGGTGCGATTCACGGTTCGATCTACTTCAAACTCCTGGATGATGCTGCTTTTTTCGCAGTCAATTCCGTTGTAACTGATAAATTTGTTCTAACTTCTAATTTCAGCCTCAATCTTCTTAGGCCAGAGAGCCAGGGGAAGCTCACAGCTCGGGGCGTTTTAAGGTTTCAGTCACGGAGTTTATTTGTGGCCGATGCTTCTCTCACCAATGAAAAAGGTCGGGAAATAGGATTTGGCACTGGCCATTTTATGAAGAGCAATATCGATCTTACAGAAGAGATCGGTTACAAATAGCGACGATATGCATTGGTTTTATCTGGATGGACAATTTGTAGAAAGGGGAGACGCAAAGATCCCTGTGGAGCAGACGGGTATAGCACGGTCTTATGGAGTCTTTGACTTCTTTCGTACCGTCCATTCACAGCCTCGATTCCTTGAGGATTACCTGGCCCGATTTGCCAAATCACAAACGTTTCTTGGTTTGTCTCGACAAGTGGAGGAGGCAGAGGTCATGGAGGCGATAACCGAACTTCAGCAACGAAACGGCTTTGATCATTCGAGCTTCAAGCTCATTTTACTGGGGGACGGTCCCGATGGTGCGGATGTTTATGATCCGTTGTTCATGGTACTGAACTTCCCTCTGTCCACACAACGCCCCGAAAGTGTGAAGCTAATTTCCCACGAGTACGTTAGGGATTTTCCCGAGATCAAGTCGCTCAACTATTTCACTTCTTTTTCGCTTACCCGCAAAAAGGCGGCTGCAGGGGCCTCGGAAGTGCTTTTTCACAAGGACGGAGTTGTCAGTGAAGCTTCTAGATGTAACGTGTTTGCGATTCGCGATGGTGAACTATGGACCCCGAAAGACAATATCCTTCGTGGCATCACACGCATGCATGTGATGCGCAGTGCCAAGCAACTCCTGCCCGTGAAGGAGGGGGACATGTCATTAGAAGACCTGGTGGCAGCCGATGAGGTCTTCATCACATCTACCACGAAAGACATAATGCCAGTCAGTCACATTGACGAGCATGTCATAGCCGACGGACGACCAGGGCCTTGGTCGCTCAGACTACAAAAGGTCTTTGCTGAATACTATCAGGACGGTGTGAAGGCAGTGTGAGGGAACAAAGCATTTCCTCCAGATGTATGCTATAATGAATAGACAATAGTTAGGAGATGGAAATGAACTGCGATGACAATGGCCTGTGTGCTCCTAAAGAGCTTGATCAGGATCAACCTGCGCAACCACTAAGAGATGACATCAGGATCATCTACATAGGTGACCCCATGTGTTCGTGGTGTTGGGGTATTTCGAATCACCTGGCGATTATCACCAAACAATACAAGGAGCAATCGATAGGTTTTGAAATAATTGTCGGAGGGTTGCGTCCGGGGGGCGGCGATCCCTGGGATGATGATATGAAACACTTCCTCATGCACCACTGGAAGGAGGTCAATGCACGCAGTGGCCAACCTTTTGGGTATCAACTATTCGATCTCGAAGAATTCCATTACGACACTGAGCCGGCGTGTCGCGCCGTGGTAACGGCCAAGCAGTTTCTGGATCAGGAAGGTGTATTGCGATTCTTTGAGGCCGTTCAGCGCAAGTTCTACGTTGACAATGAGGATCCGAAAGAGGTGACCTATTACGAGAGCATTTGCACAGAGCTTGGTATTGCATTCAAGGACTTTGAGGCGAGTTTTGATACAACAGAGACGAGACAGCGAACGCGGTCCGAGTTTGAGCTCAATCGCCAATGGGGTGTCCGGGGATATCCTACGGTAGTATTGCAGGTCGATGGTAAGTTATATCTGGTGTGCAATGGATATGCTACCGCGGAGGTGATGAGCGAGCGGATAGATCAGTTGTTGTCAGAAACGGGTAAGAAAATACCAACCATTCCCCAGCCTGAGTGCTAAGGCATTTACCTGACCTTCACCCATTTCCTAGCCAAGACCAGACCCACCGTCAAAAACACTCCAAAATAGAGGAGACTGATGGCGATCAAGCCCACAGGGAGCGTCCCATGCTGATCAAAGTGCCCGAGTCCAAAAATTGGGAACGCGAATGGAAAGTAGGAATGGGTCAATTCAAAATCATAGAGGAACTGGGCGAGCACAAACCCCATGATCCCTACAAGGAGGGGTATCATGAAGAGCCGGGAGACGTAGCTGATAAGAAACATTAGTCCGATGATAGGAAGGGAAGTCGCTATCGTTATAATGAAAAGCCGACCGACCATCGCCACCGGAAGCTCACTCAGTGAAAAAGGAAGTGCTGTCAAAATGGGGAGGAGTATCATCAGGGCCACGAAGGCCATGTGGGCGTTGACGAAGCTTAGGGTCAAGGCTAGAACCTTCGAAAGGTACAAATCGGGCTTTGATACAGGTAATGTGTGCAGGAGCTTCCAGGTTTCATTGCGCTCTTCTAAGAGATTGGATAGCGCACAAATGATGACCAAAAACATAGGCAACAGCAACCCCAGGATACCCTGATAATGAAAGCTGATCCATGAGGTCCAGTCTGAGACGGGACTGGATATTCCCAAATCCTGAGGTAAGAGATGAGCCAACACGGCGAAGCTGATATTCACAGCCACCGTACCGAATGTCAGCAGCCAGAATAGGCCGGTCCAGCGGATTTTGATGAGCTCCAATCGAATGAGGCTAATCACCCACATGCTGCATCATTTTCCAGTACACCGATTCGAGCGTAGGTTTTGTGGGCGTCAGTTCGTAGATGCCTATTCCTGCTGCCACTAAATTTCTCGTGAGCTCCGGGACACTATCTTGGGGGATTTGGAGGTCAATGCGTGCCTCCTCCATTTGAAAGGGGACCTGCATTGTTGTGAGCACCGATTCCGTGGCATCGGGGTCGCTGGTCACCAGTGTATAATGGCCCGTCAAGTCTTCCAGGAGTTGCTCTTTTGGTCCATGGAAGATGACCTTCCCCTCGCTGAGTACCAGCATAGTGTCGCTGATTTTTTCCATTTCCTGTAGGATGTGGCTGGTCACAATGACCGTCTTGCCCTCCCTTGTCAGTTGCTTGATTAGGTGGCGTATTTCCAGAATACCGCCAATGTCCAGCCCATTGATCGGTTCGTCCAGAATAACGACCTCAGGGTTACCAAGCAGCGCCATGGCGATACCGCTCCTTTGTCGCATGCCGGTGGAAAAGCCTGACATCCTTTTTCTGAGTATCGGCGCCAGTGATAGCCGGTCGACAATGTCCGCCACGGCTGTCGGTCCCAATTGCCGATAATCAGCCAGCAATTTCAGATTTCGCTCAAGGCTCAAATGAGGATAGAAACCAGGTCGCTCGATCAATACTCCTATGCGCCTGTAAAGGTGCGAAGCTGCGTAAGAATGAAGGGGCTTGCCCTCAAGATGGATACTGTCCACTGACGGGAAAATCCCACTTAGCAGCTTCAGAAGTGTAGACTTACCGCTACCATTGTGTCCGAGAATGCCCAAAACCTCACCTCGATTAATGGTGAAGTCAACGTTGGTCAGAGCCAGTACCCCCTTCCGATATTGGAAGCTCAGTCCGTTGATGTCGAAGAGGGCATCGTTCATCGAAGGACTCGCATTAAGCCTGGACCCGAAGCTCCTTTTTCAGGATTTTACCCGTTGCAGTCATTGGCAGGGCCGACATGAATTCAATCACCCGTGGGTATTTGTAGTCAGCCAGCTTGGACTTCGTGAAGTCACGGATTTCATCGGCTGTTGCCTGCTTTCCTTCTTTCAATACCACACATGCTTTTATTTCCTCGCCGTATTGCTCGTCGGGGACGCCGATCACGGCTACGAGCGACACCGCCTCGTGCGTAGCCATTACTTCCTCCACTTCCCGTGGATAGACATTGAGTCCGCCTCTGATGATCATGTCTTTTGTGCGATCCACAATGAAGAAGAACCCGTCCTCGTCTTTGATCGCCACATCTCCGGAATGAAGCCATCCGTTTTTGATCGTTTCGGCAGTAGCCTGTGGGTTATTGTAGTAGCCTTTCATGACATTGTGCCCCTTGTATAGCAGTTCACCTTTTTCGCCCACAGCTGCTTCTTCGCCATTTTCTGTGACAACCTTCACTTGTACGCCCCAAACTGGTGTGCCAATCGACCCGGGTTTCCTACCTACATCCAGTTGATTGAAAGTGACCACAGGGGACCCTTCAGACATGCCATACCCTTCGATAATTGGCACATTGAAGCGTTTTTCGAAATCTTCTAGAATCTGTACAGGCAGTGAGGCTCCTCCGGATACTGCAGACTTTAGATTAGCGGCAATGGCCCCATAGTCAAACTTGTCTTCGGTATAATTCAATAACCCCCAGTACATGGTGGGAACTCCGGCAAACACCGTCACTTTGTGCTTTTGCATCAATCCGAAGACAGCTTCTGCATCGAAACGTGGTAGCAGGACGCTATGCAGACCCTCGTATACACCAGCGGTCAGCTGCACGGTAGCAGCGAAGATGTGGAAGAGTGGGAGTACAATCAGCTGCGTGTCGTCTTTGGTGGAGCTCAGCAAATCCCGCGAAAGAATACTGTTAAATAAGATGTTGGAATGCGTCAGCTCTGCGCCTTTGGGCCGGCCGGTAGTTCCGGACGTATAGATAATGAGTGCCGTGTCATCGGCGCTTGTCATGACTGAATCAAAAAAGTGTGACTGCCCTTGCATTAGCGAGCCAAGGGTAGCTGTGCCATCTATAGGGGAGGGCATTTCCGGTTTCGGCATGATCATGTAGAAGTGTTCGCAGCCCGCGGATGCCTGAAATCCTGCATGGCCCATTCGGCCCATGGGAAGCTCGTCAGTACCAACAAAACAGAAGTAGGCCTTTGCTTGGCTATCCTGCAGGTGATAGGCGATCTCATCTTCCTTCAGTAAGACACTCAATGGGACGACCGTGGCGCCAGCTTTCAGGATCCCGAAGTAGATGATCGGGAAATAGGGGAGATTCAGGCAGCTAAGCGCCACTTTATCTCCTTGTTGGATTCCGGCCGCCACAAGGCCGTTAGCTACCTGGTTAGCTGCGCCATTGATTTGCGCATAGTTCAAGGTAGTGTCCATGAAGGTGAAGGCGGGGCTTGTTGGGTAGCGAAAGGCGCTATCTTCCAGGATAACGGATAGGTTAAGCATGGTAAGTCAATGTTGTTGAAAGCAACAGGAATATACAGATCGAAATCATGCCTAAGAAGCATTCACCATGAATTTGATTATTTTACCCATGCTTTTTTGCGTATGAAGAGAACGAGCTATTTCCCAGCGACCTTGGTCATGGCCTGGCTGTTGTATTCCTGCACTACTGGAGGCGAGGCAACGACCGCGGACCTTGATCGCCCAGCATACCTGCCACAGGATTCTGTCTATGCTGATGCCCATCGCCCGCAATACCACTTTTCACCAGCCAGCCAGTGGATGAACGACCCAAATGGTATGGTCTATTTTGATGGTGAGTACCATCTCTTTTACCAGTATCATCCGCACAGCACGGTCTGGGGACCCATGCATTGGGGACATGCAGTAAGTACCGATTTGGTCAATTGGGAGCACCTGCCTATCGCTTTGTATCCTGATAGTCTCGGCTACATCTTCTCGGGTAGCGCTGTCGCCGATTGGAACAATACTTCCGGGTTTGGGACTGCGGATTCCACAGCACTTGTCGCCATATTCACTTATCATCATCCTGAGACGACCCTTCAGACGCAGGCGATTGCTTTTAGTACGGACAGAGGAAGGACATGGACAAAATATGAGGGCAACCCCGTCTTGCCCAATCCTGGGGTTCCGGACTTCCGTGATCCCAAGGTTTTCTGGCATGACGAGAGCAGCCAATGGATCATGATCCTGGCTGAAGGTTCACAGGTGGGACTGTATGGGTCGCCTGATCTGAAGAGCTGGGAGGCGCTGAGCAAGTTTGGAGCTGATGAAGGCAGTCACCTTGGCGTATGGGAGTGCCCGGATCTTTTTCCACTAACAGACATCGGGGGCAATCGGCGATGGGTGATGCTGGTATCGATAGGTACTGGAGGGCCGATGGGATCTGCTACACAGTACTTCGTCGGGCAATTTGATGGTAGTGAATTTGTCAATGACAACGAACCGGACAGAGTGATGTGGCTAGACCACGGCAAGGACAATTACGCAGGCGTTACGTGGTCTGACGTCGATACCGACGACGGTCGAAGGATCTTTCTCGGCTGGATGAGCAATTGGCAGTATGCCAATCAGGTGCCGACAGAGAAGTGGAGGAGTGCCATGACGCTTCCGCGGATCCTGGCCCTTTACAGGACAAGGGAAGGATTTAAGGTGGCGTCGAGACCCGTGGCGGAAACCTCGAATCTTCGGGTCGATAGTCTTCAGGTGGATAGAACCCTTCTGTCCGACGGGGGCTCCTGGAATCAGGGATTCCCATCCGATAGTGCACTCCTAAACCTGGAACTGGTGCTCTCAGATGTCACCCGACAGGGGTTTGGCTGGGAACTGATGTTTGAAAATGACCTTGAGGAGTACATCGCTATTGGTTTTGATGGTGACACGAAACGCTACTACATTGATCGAACCGAGTCGGGAAGGCAGGATTTTTCTGAGGACTTTGCTGGCACGCACTATGCAGACCGAATCTCTGAGGAGCGCCAGATTTTTTTGAGCATTTGGCTGGACCGGTCGGGTATAGAGGTTTTTGCGGATAATGGTACAGTTGTCATGACAGAGCTGTTTTTCCCGAGTAAGCCCTACAATTGGTTGACATTTGAGACAGGAGACAACCCCATACTGATCGAGGGGAATATTTTTCAGTTATCATCAATTTGGTGAGACACTTTTGATTGCTTGATTGCTTAACTTCAGAGGCGTATGAATAAGGTGGTAGAAAATGCTGCTGAGGCCATTAATGGTATTGAGGACAATATGACGCTCATGCTTGGCGGCTTTGGTCTATGCGGAATCCCCGAGCGATGCATTCAGGCGCTTGTAGATTCGGGTGTACAGGGTCTTACCTGCATATCTAACAATGCGGGTGTGGATGATTTCGGGTTAGGCCTCCTGCTTCAGAAGCGTCAAATTAAAAAGATGATATCGTCGTATGTGGGTGAGAACGATGAGTTCGAGCGCCAGATGCTCAGCGGGGAGTTAGAAGTGGATTTGATCCCGCAGGGATCATTGGCCGAGAGATGCAGGGCTGGAGGGGCTGGTATACCGGCATTTTTTACTCCGGCGGGTTATGGCACGGAGGTCGCGGAAGGCAAGGAGGTGAGGGTCTTCAATGGTAAGCCTCATATCCTGGAGAGTGCCCTAACTGCGGACTTTGCCATTGTCAAAGCATGGAAAGGGGATACCAGGGGCAATCTCGTTTACAAATACACGGCTCGAAACTTCAATCCCGTGATGGCGATGGCCGGAAAGATAACCATCGCTGAAGTCGAGGAACTCGTGGAGCCCGGCACGCTGGATCCTAATACGATCCACACGCCCGGCATCTTCGTACAGCGGATTTTCCAGGGTGATCACTACGAGAAAAGGATTGAACAAAGGACAGTAAGCCAAAGACCATAAGCTCATGCTGGATAAAGAAGGAATCGCCAAAAGAATAGCACAGGAGCTCCGGGATGGCTGGTATGTCAATTTGGGCATTGGGATACCCACGTTGGTAGCGAACTACGTACCTCCAGGTATCAGCATAGAATTGCAATCGGAGAACGGTGTTCTGGGTATGGGACCCTTCCCCTATGATGAAGACGTGGATGCCGACCTGATCAACGCTGGCAAACAGACAGTTACATTGCAGCCAGGGGCATGTATTTTTGATTCAGCTACTTCTTTTGCGATGATTAGAGGGCAGCATGTGCAATTAACGGTTTTGGGTGCGATGGAGGTGGCAGATAATGGTGATATTGCCAACTGGAAGATCCCCGGTAGAATGGTCAAAGGAATGGGCGGGGCCATGGATTTGGTAGCATCCGCTGAAAACATCATTGTGGCAATGATGCATACCAATAAGAAGGGAGAATCAAAGCTACTGCCAAAATGTACTCTTCCCATCACTGGCGTGAAGTGCGTCAAGAAGGTAGTTACCAATATGGCCGTTATGGATATTACCGATGACGGTTTTAAATTGATAGAACGTGCGCCGGGTGTCTCAGTAGATGACATTAGAGCGGCCACAGCCGGCCGGCTGGTGGTAGATGGTGACATACAAGAGATGTCGCTATAGGTAGGGAGCACCGAGAGGTATCATTGCCTGAGCCCATCGTACGTATTTTTTTTATGAGGTCGAAACACTTTTAATCAGCTTGAAAATGTCCTCTTCGACGATTAGAAATCTCTTGGTTCTCAGTGTCGGTCTGCTGCCGATTTTCTGTTTTCCACAAATCGATAGTCTTCGGTCTGCTTTACAACGGACAACGGATCCGCTGCAACAGGTCAGGACACACAATGCACTTGCCTGGGATCTGAGGGATATCAGGCCGGATTCGTCACTGTATCATGCCATTCTTGCCGTCCGCATGGCTGACGAGTTGGGTTTTGTTCATGAGGCCATAGAGGGTACGAATTATATGGGAGTCGCTCATCGGAATCTCAGTAATTATTCTGAGGCATTTGAGTTTTACCTCGAAGCGTTACGGCGAGCCCAGGAGCATGATGACGGGGAACAGATTGGCTACTCACTGATCAATATTGGTAATCTTCATTGGTTTCAAACGAATTATGAAGAGGCTGTTTCTTTTTTTGAACAAGCCCTCCAACAGGCCGAGGATCTGGGAAATGATAGAATGCTAGGCTATTGTCATGTGAATCTCGGAAGGGCTTACCTCGCAATGACCGAGTTCGCCCTCTCAGAATCCTTCTTCAAAAGGGCGCTGGATACCCGGCAGGAACTCGGTGATGACCACGGTATTAAAGCCGTGCAGATCGACCTTGCCGACCTCTATCGCAGACGTGGGGATCTGGACGAAGCCCTAAGCTACAGTCTGGAGGTGGCAAAAGGCATGCAGTCTGTACCTGACGCCCGGGCATTGCTGGTCTTGAACAATACGATTGCCAGGATTTATCTGGATAAAGGGAATCCCAAGAAAGGCGAATCTCACGCGCAGCGAGCATTGGCCCTTGCCCGCGAGCATGACTCCCCGTACGACGAGAAAGAGATACTATTGACCCTCAGCGATATCTATCGGGCGATGGGCTTGTTTGAGAAGGCCCTTGCGAGCCATGTCGACTACGCGGAGCTGAATCAACGGTTGTTCAGCGAAGAGAGTATCAGGAGGATAGAGCAGTTGAGAAATCAACGGCGGATGCAACAGCAGGAGGCTGATTTTCAACTCAGCCAGGAGATCATCGAGCGGCAGCGGATCACTATAATTTTCACGATATCTGGCATAGTCCTATTTGTGATTCTTGCTGGGATCAGCTACAGGGCATATATCATGCGATCGAGACTTTCGAGGAAGATTGAGAAACAAAAGGATAGAATACAGAAGGACAAGGGAGTCATCGAACAACAGTCGCGCAAACTCCGGGAGCTTGATGAGGCCAAGTCTCGCTTTTTTGCCAATGTAAGCCACGACCTTCGCAGCCCTCTGAGCCTGATCATGGGGAATCTCGAGATGATCGCGGAGGACGAACAGAATGCACTCTCCCCTCAATCAAAGAGGAACCTCGAAGTGGGATTCAAGAACAGCAAGAGGCTTTTGCACCTGACCGATGAGATCAATGATATTACACGGTTGGAAGAAGGCAAAATTCAGCTGAATCTCGAGAAGGTAAAGATCAACTCCTACTTGCGTCTGCTTTGCGATATGTTCCGCGCCACGGCCGACTACAAGGGAGTACATCTCGACTTCGAAAGTGAGGTGGCTGATAGTGCGACGTTGGCCATTGACCCTCGCCAATTTGAGAAGATCTTTTATAACCTTGTGTCAAACGCCATCCGGCACACGCGTGAGGGAGAAAGCATTGTTATCTGCGCGAGGAGGGAGGGCCCTGACGTTGTCCTTTCCTTTGCGGACACCGGGGAGGGTATCCCTGCCGACAGCCTGCCGTACGTTTTTGACCGATTCTACCAATCGAAAGACAAGCAGTACAAGAGTCGAGAAGGCTTGGGGATAGGCCTGGCATTGGTAAAGGAGTTGGTGGATCTGCACGATGGAACGATCGGGGTCGAGAGCGAGCTCAAGAAGGGTACCACGTTCACGATTCGATTCCACAACCAGGAGAAAGCCAGTGTCGCCGTGGAGGCTACGAGCAGCATGGGTTCCTATCTGGAGCAGCAAAGCAGCCTTTTCAAGGACCTCGAAGTGGATACGAAGGCCAAGCCGAACCTCCCGATTGTCGATAAGACTCAGAAGTATACTGTCCTGATAGTAGACGATCACCCTGAAATCCGATATTATATACGCCAGGTGTTGGAGCACGACTTTCTGGTGATGGAAGCCTCCCATGGGCTGGAGGCTATCGATCTGTTGAAGAATAAGTCCATCGATGTGATTGTCACTGATCTCATGATGCCATGGATGGATGGATTTGAGCTGATCGCTGCGCTCAACGAGAATGAGGAGCTCAAGAAAATACCTTTGCTGGTCGTCTCTGCTCGTATTTCTGAAGACACGAAGGAAAAAGTGCTGAACCTTGGCGTCAATGAGTATTTGCAGAAACCTTTTCAAAAGAACGAGCTACGTCTAAGAATTGAAAACCTCCTATCTCAAAGGGCCAAATATGGGTCCACCTCCGGAGAGGTCTTCGATGCACTCACCGACAGCGAAAATCTTGGTACCATTGAGAGGGGTATTTTGAACCGCCTGGAAAAGGCTGTGAAAGAGAGCATCGACGATCCCCGTCTTTCCGTGTTGCATCTGGCTGATGCTATGGCCGCTAGTGAGCGCCAGGTCTATCGGCTGGTGAAGAAAATTACCGGTCTCACACCTCACGAGTACATTACCGAGGTGCGAATGAAATATGTCGACTATTTGATTCGAAACAACATGGTGAAGAATGCTTCCGAGGCGGCGAGAAGTGTGGGCCAGAGAAACGTCACTACCTTCAATCGCCAGTATGAGAGAAAGTATGGTCTAAAGCCCGCTGAGCTATTCGATTGACCCGCTTGCAGGTTTAGGGCTCCAAGACGGCCGATGCCCTGGATAGCGAATAGCAACCAAAGAACCCCAGTACCACATTATCCGGGTTAGTTTCATTCTTCAGGTTGCCATCTATACTTGCCGGGGAGGTACCTGCCGCTGTGCCTAGTGAAGTCGTTTGATTTCTAAGTAGACGGAAGAAGTTATAGGCGTCCTTGTTGATAGACCGAAACTCGCACGTGGCCTCATCACCGGCTTCGTAGCGAAACGAGCGAAATTCATTGGGAAAGGTATTGCCATTGATGGCTATGTCTTCGAGAAGCTCGATGTCCTGGGGCTCATTAAAAATGGTATCATTGCGAGAGAAAACATAGCGATAATAGTTGCGCCGATTGGCCGGGTCTGTAGCCCATACCACAGGAAAGTAGATGTCCAGGATCACGCTTGGGTCTTCCGGTGATGGCTCCTCAAAAGAATCGAAGAGCAATAGGTCGATTGGCACCACATCGGGCATCAGCACAAACGGTGAGGTGATGGTATCGCCCTCCGGGAGGACCGCCAGCAATGCGTACTGTCGGCCGATCTCGCCGGCAAAGATTGAGTCGGATCGATAAGTACCCTCTTCAAAGTGAAATGGAAAGACGTTGCCGGAAAGGTCAAACACACTGACCTGGGCGTCGGGAATAGACAGGTCGCGAGAGGGTTCGTTGAATCCCTGGGTCCGGGAGAGGATCACTTCTTGCGCCTTGACTTCGTTGGTAATAAAGCCTTCGACCACCACCAAATTATCCGCGGATGGCAATTCGATCGCAATGGGTTCCTCGCAAGAGATGATCGTCACAGTGATCAATATGCTCCATATGTTCCGGGTCCTCCTCAAAATCTGAAATTGTAGGTTAATGCTGGAATGGCGGTGTAGAACACACTGTACCTCACTATTTCGGTCTCACCGGGCATTTCTTCAGATTCCCTGAAAAAGTAGCTAAACGCATTCTTGCGAGCGTAGGCATTGTAGACGGTGAATGTCCAATAGTCTTCATACTTCCGCATTTGACCATTCTTTTTTACACGTTTACCTTCCAGCCTCAATGAGAGGTCCAGTCGATGATAGTCAGTGATACGATTTTGGTTGCGTCCTATGAAGTGAGGGATCGGATTACCTTCGAAAGTGTACTTGGCCACAGGCAAGGTGATGGGACGCCCGGTGCTGTAGTTGAAACTAGATGATAGCCCAAGACGCGAAGTAAGTTGTCTAATGTAGACCACCGATAGATCATGCGTCCGGTCGTTATCATCGGGATAGTAGGCACCATCATTGACCAGATCCTCTTCGAACTCGCTGATGATCTTCCTTTCCACCCTTGAGAGCGTATAGCTAATCCACCCTTTGTTCTTTCCAGAGTTTTTCTTGATGTAAAACTCAAGCCCGTACGCGCGACCTCGGGCCTTGAGGAGCTCCGTTTCGATTGCCGGATTGAAGACCAGGTCGGCCCCGTCGCGATATTCGATGGCATTGTCCACGTTTTTGTAGAAGGCCTCGACATAACCCTCCCACTGATCGTCCTGGAAGTTTTGGTACAATCCTAGTGAAACATGATCCGTTCGCGTAGGAGGAAGGTATCTATCGCTTAGTTTCCAGATATCAGTAGGGTTGGGCGTTACGGTATTCGAAATGAGATGGATGTACTGATAGTTGCGATTATAGGATGCCTTGATGGCTGAGTTGCGTTGCCAGTTCCAGTTGACGGAGATGCGCGGTTCGATATTCAGGAAAGGGTCAAAGATCTTCCCTGCCGGAATCGAATCAATGCCCACGAGGGCTTCGTCGGTCCGCGGTTCGCCCGGAGCATAGATCCGTTTCTGTGCAGGACCAAAATTGAGAAGGCTGGAAAGGCGAAACCCGTAAAGCAATTTGAGCTTGGGACTAATCGTCCATTCATGAGAGGCATAGAGTCCAGTTTCCAACCCGTGCTCAGAGTCCAATTCCAGTGGGTTTGTGGAGGTGTCATCGGGATCAAAAGGTAAGCGCTCGCCGGGTTTTAATCGGTGGAGGGTGGCGATGGCCCCAAACGAAATGAGTGATTTTGGCGAAACATAGAACGATTGATCGGCCTTGAGGCTGTAGTCAATCACCCTAAACCTGCCGATGAATGAGCCTGCCTCGCGAGGTTCGCGAATGCGGTAATTGTATTCACTCACTACCAGTGAAAAGTGACTGAATAACCGCCGTCCATATTGCCGGTTCCAGCGTGTAGTGAACGTGCGGTTTCCCCACCGGAGGTCCGTCCCAAAACCTGTTGAGCTGCGGTCATTGCCGAAATAGCCAGAAACGAAGACCGTATTACGGTCGTTGATTTTCCAGTTCATCTTCAGGTTAATGTCCGTGAAGAAAGCCCGTGTATCGATCTCGTTTTGCGCAGGGACCAGCTGGTTTGGATCCAGGAGCGATTGGCGAAAGGAAACAAGGAACGAACTCTTGCCCTTTGAGATGGGCCCTTCGGCCATTAGGCGGGCAGAAAGTAGGCCTAAGCCACCTTCCACATGGTGCTCTTGATCATTTCCATCCTTTTGGTGGACCTCTACGACAGATGAAGCTCTGCCCCCATAAGCCGGAGGGAAAAAGCCCTTATAGAACTGGATGTCATTGACCGACTCTGGATTGAAGATCGAGATCAATCCAAAGTAGTGACTGGGATTGTAGATGGGCGCCTCGTCGAATAGGATCAGGTTTTCATCGATGCCACCTCCACGGACATTGATGCCGTTTGCCTGCTCACCGAGGTTGCGAATGCCAGGTAGCAACAGGGACCCCTGAAATACGTCAACCTCTCCCATGAAATAGGGGATATGGTTGTCGGTGTTGAAATCCAGCGTATTGATGCCGGGCACCATACTTTGTACGTTGTAGTAGGCAGGCCGTGAGGAGATGGTCACTGATCCCAACTGTTGCGTTCGGGGTTCGAGCGTAAGGTTCAGGGGCTTGTTGCCGGAAAGGTCCAGGGTCGTGGTCTGATCTTCATAGCCCACGAATGAGGTCCCAATGGCATACGTCCCCCGAGGTAGCGTAAGAGAGTAGAAGCCATAGCTATTGGTACTCACGCCGATATCTGTATCGGAGATGAAGACATTGGCTCCGATGAGCGCTTCACCCGTCTGACTGTCGCGTACATACCCCTTGAGCGTGAAGTTGCCGATGCTAAGCGTTGGTGGCCCGGGAACCAGGAGATATCGATCGCGCTCTTTTTTTACACTGATGCCGGCATTCTCCAATATACCGAGGATCTGTTCGAGGTTGTAAGTCTCTTTTTCAAGTGTCACGGTGCGGTCAGGTATCCGCGTAGGACTGTAAATAAGATTCGCGTCGGATTGGGATTTGACCTCTTCGATGAGTACGCGCAATTGGATGTCCCCTTTGCGGAGTCGAATGGTCGTCTTCTGTCCAAAGGAGAATTGAGCGGTGAGAAAGAAAATCGCAAGTAGTGCTACAGGAAGACGTCGAATCATTGGCCCCGTTTCACGAAGGAACGGGTAAAATTAAGCCATGTTTCAGCAACCTTCTCCAGATAGGAGATAGGAATTGTTGCTCTTTTCCACCTTCAGGGAAAGGACAAAGCAAATATCTTCAAGAATGTCGCTCAGCGACTGATCTTTGAACTCCCCAGTTACCCGACATGTGCCCAGCGCGGAGTCTTGCAGAACGATCTCGTCAGGATAAAAAGATTGCAGCAATTCGATGGCCTCAGACAGAGGCAGATCATCAAATTTGAAATGACCCGTCTTCCACGCCAACGCATTGGTAGCATTGTTGGAGGATTTCAAGATTTGTTCCTTTGATCGTCGATACACACCAGTTTCGCCGGCGGTTATTTCAAGCGAGTTCGCCCCGGCGCTCAGCGCTACACGGCCTTCAGTGACCTGAACAACCGTATTGGCATTCGTCGTGTTGACGCCAAATTCTGTACCGAGCACCGTGATGGACAGCCCATCACCCGTTGCAATTGTGAATGTACCTTGCCCTTTGGTGATGTCGAAGTAGCCCTCGCCATCGAACGATACTTCACGATTATCAAAACCCCTGGCGTACGTGATTCTGGTACCCTGGCGGAGCCAAACTTGAGAGCCATCAGGTAGCAACAAGCTTTCGGTGCTGGAACCCGAGTTCTCAAATGCGATCATCTCCGGACCATTTTGTGATTGGCCTACGAAGAAGTAGCCAGCAAGTCCAAGGCCACAAGTAATGATGATGACCGCGGCGACTTTTAGGAAGTTGAAATTTAGGGAGCGATGTACAGTCTGGGATTCGATCTGTGATTGGAAGTTTTCCCACGCTGAGGAAGAGTCGATGGAAAGCTCCGTCTCTTCTCCCGTGAGCTCGTATAGGACCTTTAGCTCCTGATCCACGACGGCATCTTTATCACCGTCATAGTGCATCTGGTTGTATCCCTCAAGTAATTGGTGGTCCATACGTAGGTAGGTCAAATAAAATCACGAGCACCCCTAAACTTTTTCTATTTTTTTCCGTTCTCACTCGTTTAATGTTTTCAATAATGGTCGGAGTGCCTCTCTGAGCTTTTTGAGGGCGATTCCCATTTGGTTTTCCACAGTTTTTTTTGATAAGTCGAGTTCCTCTGCGATCTCATCGTAGGTGAGGCCGGCATTTCGACTAAGAATAAATATCTCGCGACATTTTTTCGGTAAGGCGTCGACAGCCTGTTTCACCATTTGTGATACATACTTTGCCTGCCCTTCATCTTTTGCGGGTGCCTCAAAACCGACTTCATGCTCGGAGATATCCATTTGTGCCTGGGCCTTGGGCAGTTCGAGCTTCAGGTAATTGATGGATCGGTTCTTCGCGGCCGAATACAAATAGCTGCGAAGTGAACTCTGGATTTCAATGGTCTCTCGCTTCTCCCAGATATACATAAACACCTCCTGAGCGATCTCCTCGGCGATCTGCTGACTGCGGACAAAGCGATTGGTGAACCGCACGATGTCCGCATAGTGGCCCTTGAAGAATCGCTCGTAAGCCTTCAGGTCACCTTGTCGGATACTTTGGAAGTCGTCGATATTTTCAGACATTCTACTGGATAAACGGCGTGATTACCTCAGTGTACAAAAATAGGGGAGGACTGAATGTGGGGAGAAAAAGATTGTCAGTGCTAAAAGCAATGACCATGTTTTTCGCGGGATTGATGAAGATGTGTTGGGGAAAAAAATAGGTGTCGTTGGGCGTCAGTTTTGGGAAGTTCAATTCGTCGGCAAAAAGGTGCCATCCGTAGCCGTAGTTGATCGTATTTGTTATCTGTAGGCGGACGGTCACTGCATCTTCGATCCATGCCTCGGAGACAATCCGCTCTCCCTGCCAAAGCCCTTCTTTCAGATAGAGATAACCCAGTTTGGTGAGTTCCAGCGTTGTGGTGCTGAAACCAGTTCCGGCGTTGATATTACCCGCTGGATCTTCGCTCCACCAATACTCTTGGATTCCAAGAGGGTCAAACAACTTCTCCTGCACAAATTCCTCAAATGGTTGATCAACCACCGTTTCGATTGCTTTGGCGATCACCATGCCGGCCATGGAGTTGAGATTGAAACGCGTATCTGGTTGCGCCTCCATCGGTTGCTCGAGAACGTACCGGACCCAGTCCGCAGTGCCCTGGACAGCGTTGATGTCATTTCTTGGATCGCCGAGGTTTCGCACACCTTCGTTCCACGACAAGCCACTTCTATTCAGCAGCAAGTGCTCAATGGTGATCTGTCGCTTCGTGGGATCCGAGGCGAATATGTCGTCGTACTGGATGGGCAATACATCGTTGATAGGTGTGGTCACACCTCCGAGAAAGCCCTCTTCTATGGCTATGCCGAGGGCCAGGACCGTCACTATAGGGGTGCTGCGACCAATTGAGCGAACCGACGATCTTTGGTCTCCAAGGTAGTAGTTTTCAAAAACCAGCTTGTCATCCTTGATGATGATCATGGACCGAACACTCTGGAAAGAGCCAGAGTAGATACCACTGTTGATTTCCAGCAAGCCATTTTCGCTCATGCCCACATCCGACGGGAAGGCATACTCCCATATTTCCTGATCAGGGGGTACTTCGTCTCCTGTGTAGCAGGCTGCGATAAAGATGGGAAGAACAAGGAAAATTCTCACTGCTTTCATCTTACTGTCCTTTATCGTCGGTGATGATTACGGGCGTCTGTTCCCAAAAGACACCAATTTTTATTCCAAAGTTGAAATTGAATCCAGACAAATCGCTGGGTTTCGTAGAGGCGAGGTCCAGTCCCAATACCTGACGGTAGCCCACGTCCACATATAGCCACGCAAAACGGATGGGTCGATACTCTACCTCCCCAATCAGACCCAGAAAGCTAATTTCGTCACGGAAGGTGTCTTCGAGCGTAGCCGCAGAAGTCCACACAGCGTCACCCATAGAATATTGGACCAGGAAGTTTGCGCTGAGGCGTTTTCGCTCCCAAACCTGGTAGCCAAGGAAGCCCCCGGCATGTCTAAATCGTAAGTCAAAATAGTTTGGAAAGATGATCTGCTGCTGAATCATTTGATCGAAATGAGAATAGAAACCGCCCGCAATGAATTGCCGATACTGGACGCCCCCACGCAAAAACAATGCGTTCTCCAGCGAGCCGAAAACGGTGCTCTGATCGACGCCTGCGCCGAGGAAGATGGCGCGCTTCTGGTATCGGAGCTTTTTGCTTTCAGCCTCGGTCACCTCGATCGAATCCTCATCTGCCCATTGAGCGAGTAGGGGAAAATGAGCACATAGCAATAAGATGAGAAGGCACTTCCTCATAGAGATGAGACAATTCAGAAAGCTGTTTCCATCAGCCCTTTCGAAGATATTTCCGCCGTCCATGCAACTGTGAGATATTTGTCCGGTCTTTAGCACGAATCTGACTCAGAGAATTGAACAAAGCTACTGTAAATATTCATCAGGAACTGATTGATCGGTGCAGATCGAATGATCGTGTAGCGCAATATGAGTTATATAAGTTATACAATAAAGCTATGTACAATACGGCACTTCGAATAGTAGGTACGCAGGAGGAGGCGGAAGACGTCTTGCAGGAATCGTTTCTGTCGGCCTTTCGTATGCTGCCGTCCTATCGAGGTGAAGCGTCATTTGGGGCGTGGCTCAAGCGGATTGTAATCAACAAGAGTATCAACAAGCAGAAGAAGCAGGTGCTCATGCAGACCATGGAGGACACCGAAGTGGCTGATCACTATGAATGGCCCGACGAGGGCAATAGATCAGTGGAGGTGGAATTCATCAAGGAGGGGATCAGCCAACTTCCCCCGGGTTTCAGGACCGTTTTGAGTTTGTACCTTTTAGAGGGGTATGATCATGTGGAGATCTCCGAAATACTCGGTGTCTCCGTGTCGACGTCCAAATCGCAGTACAATCGTGCCAAGAAGAAACTGAGAGATATTGTGGAAAGGAAGGTGAACTATGGGTGATTACTTAGAAAAACTTGTGAGGGACCATCGGTCTACGTTTGATAGCGAGTCGCCATCGGATGGTGTCTGGTCGGCTATCAATGAAGGGCTCGAAAAGGAGCATCGACCACGATGGAAGTACGGTCTGTGGAAGTATGCGGCGATCCTTTTTCTGGTCTCCACTGTGGCCCTGCTGGTAGATCGAACGGGTGGTGACAAGCCGCAGTCCGTGGCTGAGCTGTCTGAGCTGGAGCAGGTAGAACGCTACTATACCCAATTGATAGAGGACAAAAGACAACAACTGGCGATGTACGAATCAGCAGCGCTGGAGGAGAGCTTCGAGAATGACCTGCATCAGCTCGATGACTTGTACAAGGAGCTCAAAGACCAATTTGAAAATGACATCATGGATCAAAAAGTTCGTGACGCGATGATCATGAACCTAAAGATCAGACTGGATATCCTTTCCCGTCAGATCGAGATCCTGGAGAGAATTAACGATGACGAATATGGAGATGAGGAGACTGATCTTATCTAGTTTACTACTGGCCTTTGCGGCTTCGTCTTTGCTGGCAGCGATGCAACCTGCGGTGACGAAGACGATCGAAAAGCGCTTCGAAGTGCCTGGTGATGCACGCGTCGAGATAGTCAACAGCTTTGGCGAGGTGCGTGTGACCTCCTGGGACGAACCCACCGTAGCAGTGAAGATTGAGGTGAGGACCTTCAGCAAACGAGAGAGTCGTGCGAAGGATATGCTCGATCGTATCGACGTGAATTTTAGTGAGAGCAGCTATCGCTTGCTGATGAAAACGGATATCGATGTCAATACCAAAGGCGATGAGAAATTCGAGGTCAATTATGAGGTGAAAGTGCCGGATGCGAACCGTCTCAAGATCGGTAACTCCTTCGGGGACATTGTACTCGATAGTCGTCGTGAGGTGGTGGATATAGACCTTTCCTATGGAGACCTGAAGGCGGCGCAGCTTTCAGGTGGTGGGGAGGTACGCATAGCCTTTGGCAATGGTCAGATCACATCTCTGCGAGATGGTCGCATCATCCTTAGGTACTCGGAGCGATTCTCCCTTCAGAATGCCACTACTTTGGAATTGGATCAGGAATACTCAGAAATAGAAATCGAGGAGGTGCAGGAGTTGGATCTCAGAGGGCGATTTGGCGAGATCGCCATTGACAAAGCGGATGTAATTGAGGGCGATCTACAGTTCACCGGATTTAGTCTCGAGACACTGTCAGGAGCCTTGAAACTAGACTGTAAGCACACTTCCAATTTCACTATCGACAATGTGCTGGCGAGCTTCACGCTGATAGACATTGACGGCAATTTTGGGTCCTACGAGATTGATCTTGAGGACGACCTCGATGCCGAGTTTGAGGCGAAGTTCCAGTTTGCTGAGCTACGATCCTATGGCGTGGATATGGATTTCTCTCGTAAGATCACGGAGAAGAACGATAGCGAATACAAGGCCCGCATCGGTAAGGGTGATCCCAATCGAATCATACGCATCTACTCGACGCACGGCGACGTTCGCCTCACTCAATAAGGATTGGACAAAGAGAAATTTTCTGCCTGTGAATCTCTGATGGTGCCTTCTTCGCACTTGAGGACTCTGGCGGGAAACTTCTCGATGAAGTGGTGATTGTGTGTAGCCATTAAGATGGCAGTACCCGATCGATTGATTTCCTGGAAAAGCAGGAAGATACCCTCCGCTACCTCCGGGTCGAGGTTTCCTGTGGGCTCATCAGCAAATAGGATCTGGGGCTCATTGATAAGCGCCCGCGCGATCACAACTCGCTGCTGTTCACCGCCAGATAGCTGGTGGGGCATTTTGGAAGTCACAGCACCCAGTCCCACGCGCATCAGCACCTCGGCCATTCGGGTTTTGATCTTGCTCTTCTCCTTCCAGCCTGTGGCCCTCATGACGAACTCCAGGTTTTCCGAAACGGTGCGATCGTAGAAGAGTTCAAAATCCTGAAAGATGATGCCGATTTTACGCCGTAGAAAAGGTACTTCTTTGTTGGTGATTTCCTTGAGGTTGAAACCGGCGACGGAGACACTCCCTTCGCTGGCTGGTAGGTCGGCGTAGAGCGTTTTTAGAAGTGAACTCTTGCCGCTGCCTGTGCGTCCTACGAGATAGACAAATTCGCCTTTCCCTACCGTGAAATTGACGCTTTTTAGCACTACCTGGTCCTCCTGATAGATGACGGCGTCCAGCACTTCCAAGACCGGTTCCAGCGAAAATGACATTATAGGCTCAAATCTCGAGTTTCTTCAACTTCCCAAAGGGTAGATCGGTAATGATCGCCCGAAGCTGTTCCTCTTTGCCTTCCAGTCCATACTTCTCTAGCTTCTTAAGGGGTCGATCAGCCCTAAAGTAAGCAATAAGCACAAAACTGTCATCCCGCAACTGTATGTAATCGGGGATCTTGGCTTTGCCCTTCACTTTGATGATATACATAGTAGATCGTAGAGCGTTCGTCTCTACATCAACTACCAAGGCCGGCTATTGGTTACCTTTCTTGTAGTCCGCGAGGAATTTCTCGAGCCCGATATCCGTCAATGGATGCTTCAGAAGGCTCGTGATCACATTCAGGGGACAGGTCACTACGTCTGATCCTGCTTCCGCACACTGGATCAGGTGCATGGTATGACGTATGGAAGCTGCTAGCACCTCGGTCTCATAGCCATAGTTGTCGTAGATATGCACGATCTGCTCTATCAGTGCCAGACCTTCGGTACTGATGTCATCCAGCCTGCCGATGAAAGGAGAAACGTAGCTAGCTCCGGCCTTTGCGGCGAGGATCGCCTGGCCTGCACTAAACACGAGCGTACAATTCGTACGGATACCTTCGGCCGTGAAGGCCTTCAGTGCCTTAACACCATCACGGATCATAGGCACTTTTACGACGATCTTATCGTCGATCTTGGCGAGTTCGCGTCCCTCCACCATGATCTTATCAAATTCTGTAGAGATCACCTCTGCGCTTACATTGTCATCGACTATACTGCAGATGGTCTTGTAGTGACTTCGGATATTATCTTCACCTGTGATGCCTTCTTTGGCCATGAGTGACGGGTTGGTGGTCACACCATCCAATACTCCCAAGTCATAGGCCTCTCGGATATCATCAAGGTTGGCGGTATCGATGAAGAATTTCATATAAGCAGTTTTTTGATTGGTGATCTTAAAAGGTAAGAGCAAAAAAAGGCAAACGGTATATCGCACCGCTACAACCGCCTACCCTTGCTTCCTTCCAGACCTGGGGGATTCAGCGGGAGCTGGTCGTATCCGTTTGCCGAGGCGCAAAGTTAAGGCAATATTTATTTATGAAAGAAGATTAAACCCGATCTGTGCAATAGGATTTTGGTACGAGCAGTTAAAAGGCAAGAAAGTCAAGGACTTAGGTGAGGAGGCATAATTAACCATTATGGTGACGAGCCAACCTGTGTTAAGTGCTTGATTTTGAAGTCATTTGGCTGCGCAGTCAGAAGGTTATTGCATAGATCGGGTTAAAACTAAAGTTCTGGGATCTGGCGAAGGCCGCCTTTAGTCATCGGTAAATATTACGTCATCATCCTCCAAATCGGGCATGTCATCCGGCTGGGAGCTGTAAAATGCCCTATCAAGTACATCATCAATTTCGACGTTATCCACGTCTGTGAAATCTCTATCAATTTTTTCCATGTCGCTGTCTTCAATGCAATCCTATGCCACAATCCTATTCGGTGGAAGGGCATGGTAGTTATTTAAAAATTACTGTTTTGTGAAGCTGCCTGACCCTATCTCTCGAGTGGGCCTCGCTTCCCTAAAAAAGTAGTATTCCCGGGGCTATGAGTTTGTTTTGTGATCGCGCTGAATCGGGCTGCTGACCGCAGCATTTCATCATTACGAACCTGAAATATAGGTAAAAATTTGGTTATTGGCCCTCTTCGCCCAATGATGCAAGGTTTTTTTCCATCATCGTGAGCTGCTCAGGTTCCAGTAGCCCGGTGCTATTCATGAACCACGAGATGTAGCGAACGAAGACGGGATCGACGGATAGGCGGTGTACATCTTCCATATGATTGACGATGAAGTCACGGTCTTCCATCACATGGTCGCTCATCATCAAAAACCTCGGTAACTGGTATTCGACGGCAAACCTCAGAAACCTGATTTCCAGATTTTCGGGGTCGCCAGCGATCGCTTCTTTCATGAGTTGTCCATATCTCCTGATATACGAGAGCTTTGAGATCGGATTCCAGTGCGCCTGTGCCATAAGTGCTTCCCCCGCAGCTTTATAGGCGATGGCAGTGGGGTCGTTGTTTTCTGAGACAGAAATGTATTCATAATTTTCCTCTGCATGCGTTGGGTCCAGCAGCGCCTTGTGAAAACTCTTGCGAATTTCAGCAAGAGGCTGGCTCATTGCCTGAGCAGAAGCCCATAACAAAAGAAGAATAACCAAGAGATGCCTCATCATTCTCATAAACGGTACTCGGCGGTATATAGGGCATCTCAAAGAGTAACCCAGAAGACAATGATAACGCTTGCACGCGACTTTATTGTGCTTCGGACGATGGGAGGGTATTTCTCATGCGTCAGGGTGGATGCAGTGGTTTTGGGGCGCACTGGCCGCGCAGGATCCCATCACGCTGGCTTCCTCGCCTGCCTTTGCCGGTAGGCAGGCGCATGACTTGGCTTTCGGCCCCTCTGGCTCCGCGCAGTCTTGCCTCATCCAAGCCTTATGCATTCGGCCTCTTCGGGCCCATCAGTCGTTGACTGCCTGGCCTATCAGCTGGCGATACTGCCACCCGGTCTGGTCACCGTAGTAGCCCTGTGTTTGCTTCATAAGGATCCCAACAATCTGCTCTTTCGGATCCGCGAAGTATTGTGTATTGAAGTATCCCCCCCAGTCAAATGTGCCGATGCTGCCTCTCCCTCCCTGGCCCTGACCTATTTCGTCCACTACACCAAAGGCGAGACCATAATACGCTCCGCCATCTCCCCACAGATCACCGATTTGATTGGACATGATCGACTGAATAGTCGTGCGACTCAAGATGCGGACCCCGTTCAATTCTCCTTGGTTGAGATACATCTGGAGGAAGGTAGCGTAGTCTCGCGCCGTACTACTCAAGCCGGCTCCACCTGAGAAAAAGGCCATCGCTCCTTTTTTTGGATAGTCGGGGTCATAGAAGGTCACGGGGTAGTCGACCCATTGCTCGTCTTCTTTTTTCTGTACGTTCACCAGTCGGCCATGCTTGGATTCGGGCAGGTAAAACCAGGTGTCATCCATTCCAAGGGGATCGAAGAGCCTCTCCCTGAGAAAATCATCGAATGGTTTACCCGATACCACCTCTATGAAGTAGCCCAGCACGTCCAAACCTTCGCTGTAGGTGAACTTCTCACCTGGTTCATGGTGCAGGGGTAGTTTCGCAAGTATTTTTACGCTCTCCTCGATGGTGATATTTTCAGTCGTGAACAAATCAGTCACGCCTGCCTTTGCGTAGATCTTCTTTATTCTCGGGTCGCCATCGATAACACCGTACCCAAGGCCTGAGGTGTGGGTCAACAAGTGCCGGATGGTAATGGCTGTCTCCGTCGGAGTCGACGTATACGAGCTGTCCGTCTCATCGAAGGTCTCCAGGATGGACATGTTCTCAAACTCCGGGATGTACTTTGAAATTGGGTCGTCTAGTCTGAATCTGCCTTCTTCCCACAAGATCATGACGCCCGTGGAGGTGATGGCCTTTGTTTGGGAAGCGATGCGAAAGATATCGTCTTTTGCCAGTGGGTCGCCAGCCGCATTTCTGGCGCCGAAAGCTTCGTGATAGACGATCTTACCATTTCTGGCCGCCAATACCACCGCTCCTGGGATATGACCCTGCTCAATGGCTTCGGTGGCCATGCGGTCCAGGTGCGCTAGTCGAGCAGATGACATGCCCGCGGTTTCAGGGCTGGCCTCAATCAATGGACCAGATAGGTCAGATGTGCCAGGAGCGCAGGCCAGAAGCACTAGCAGAAAGAGTTTGGGTAGTAGTTTTTTCATGGGATTGGTCGATTTTGGTAGTCAGTCAGGTGTTTTCCTTATTCGTAGGTCCAGGTCAATTTAGACCAAAATCGGAATTTGGCTTACATACGCCAGGCTCGTGCGAGCGATCTATTCGCTTCAGAGGCGAAGCTGAATAGTGCCTCAGCATTGCGCGATGAAAGAGGGGAGGTGCTATGAAGCCCCACTACAGCCGCTCGGCTCCAGCCGAGTGGCAACTATTGCTAAGCATTTTGCTTAGGTTTGATTATGTCGGAATTACGGAAAGCCAAAAGTGATCATGTCTATTTCCTGACGTCTACAGTTGTGGGCTGGATTGATGTGTTCACAAGGCGTGAGTACTGTGAAATATTGCTAGATAGCTTACAGTATAGCCAGCAAAACAAGTCTTTGGAGATATACGCTTATGTGATTATGCCCAGCCACCTACACCTTGTAGCAAGGAGGTCAGAGGGTTCGCTGAGTGACTTTCTCAGAGACTTTAAGAGTTTTACGGCGAAGACCATAATGGAAGACATCGAAGAAAATCCAAGAGAAAGCAGGAAGGAGTGGTTGATGCACATGTTTCGGTTCCACGCGAAGTACCAGGCGCAGAATAAGGAGTTGATGTTTTGGCAGAAGACCAATCATCCAATTGAATTGGACTCACCGTCATTAGTTGATCAAAAGATCGACTATGTACATCAGAACCCTGTTACCGCAGGTATTGTGACTGATGATAGCTACTATGTCTATAGTAGTGCTAATCCTCTCAGTAGGCTAAAAGTCCATTCAACTTAAGGGATTCGGCCCTGGAGGCCCTGAAATAGTCATCACTCGGCTGGAGCCGAGCGATTGTTTAAGGAGGCATAGTGAGTGGGGCCGTGCGAGGGGCCTGTGCGCCTCCCAATCCTAAGTCAGCACCTTGTACCTCACCTGCTCGAGTTGCTCCAGTTCTTTGATGAGTTCTCCGTTGGGCTCGACGGCATTCTTCCGACTAGTCATCTCCAGCAGGATGTTTTGGTCCTCAAACTGAGATGCCACATTGAGGCGAATAAGTCCCTTACCAGGGTGCTTTTGCACGATCTCTTCCAGCTCGTTGACAAGGATGTCGTTGACGTCCTCAGCACGGACACGGAGCTCGAGGCCCTTGGCACGCTCACGTACATCACCCAGGAACTCGATGTTGCGGATCTTGAACTCCAGCTCCTCAGTATTCCATCGACTGCCAACGTGACCGGTTACATAAAGGAACCATCCGGTCTCCAGGAAGCTCTTGAATTTCAAGTAAGTGTCGGAGAAGAGGAAAAACTGGTGGCTGTCATTGTAGTCTTCCAGGACCATCTGGCCAAAGGGTTTGCCGGTCTTGGTCGTTCGATGTTGCACGCTACTCACCACTCCACCAAACCGGGCTTCTTTCCCCTGCAGTTTCGGCAGATCCTTTAGGTCTCCCAGGCTTGAGTTGGTGAAGAACCTCATCTCGAAAGAGTACTCGTCCAGTGGATGGCCGGTGATATACAAACCCACCATTTCCTTTTCGATATTCAGCTCCTCGATCTTGCCATAGGGTTCGATGTGGCCCGCCTTGGGCTTCAATGCGGGGGCGTCATCATTGCCGGGCCCACCAAAGAGAGACGCCTGCTGACTTTCTGCCTCGAGTGCCATCTTGTTGGCATAACGGATGGCTTTCTCGATGAGTGAGGAGCCGTCATCGTCTGTCTCCACGTACTGCCGACGATGGTAGCTCTCGAAACAATCAAAGCCACCGGCCTTGGCGAGGCTTTCGAAGGATTTCTTATTGACGGCCCTCAGATTGACACGGCAGGAAAAGTCGAAGATATCCTTGAATGGACCGTTGGCGTCGCGCTCTTCGATGATGGCTTGTACGGCACTCTCTCCCGTGCCCTTGATCGCTCCCAATCCAAAGCGTATCTCGCCGACTTCGTTGACGATGAAGTGCTGGTCGGATTCGTTCACGTTCGGGCCGAGGACTTTGATGCCCTGGTTGCGGCACTCCTCCATGAAGAAGCTCACCTTCTCAATATTGCTCTGGTTGTGTGTGAGCACCGAGGCCATGTACTCCGCCGGATAGTTGGCCTTGAGGTATCCCGTGTGATAGGCGACGACGGAGTAGCAGGTACTGTGGGATTTGTTGAAGGCGTACGCTGCAAAAGCCTCCCAGTCTTTCCAGATCTTCTCGAGCTTCTCCTCGGGATGGCCATTGTCGATCGCCTGGTTGATGAACTTGGGCTTCATCTCATCCAGCACCGCTCGCTTCTTCTTACCCATGGCTTTTCGAAGGACGTCGGCTTCACCCTTGGTGAAGCTGGCCAGCTTCTGTGATAGGAGCATCACCTGCTCCTGGTAGACGGTGATACCATAGGTCTCCGCCAAAAACTCCTCCATCGCATCGAGATCGTAGTCGATGGCCTGCTGCCCATGCTTTCTCTTGATGAAGTCGGGGATGTACTCCATCGGCCCGGGTCGGTACAGAGCGTTCATGGCGATGAGGTCCTCAAACTTGTCCGGCTTCAGTGAGCGCAGGTGTTTTTGCATGCCCGGAGACTCAAACTGGAAGGTACCGTTTGTCTCTCCGCGTTGATAGAGTTCGTAAGTCTTTTGATCGTCGAGTGGGACTGCGTCGACGTCTATCTTGATCCCGTGGCGCTTCTCTACATTCTCTACGGCCGTCTTGATAATGGAAAGCGTCTTGAGGCCGAGGAAGTCCATCTTCAGCATGCCGGCGGACTCCACCACGCTGTTGTCAAACTGGGTGACCATCAGCTCGGAATCTTTGGCCTTTGCCATAGGAATGAACTTGGTCATGTCATCCGGAGTGATGATGACGCCGCAGGCATGGATGCCAGTATTACGAAGCGACCCTTCGAGCACTACCGCCTGGTTGAGGACCTGCCCAGGAAGGTCGGTTTGGGTCTTCATCTCTTCCAGTTCCGGGACTTCTTCGAAGACCTTGGAGAATTTGGCACCGGGACGTTCTGGCACCAGTTTGGCGATTGCATCAGTGTCTGGAAGGGGCAGCTCCATCACGCGACCCGCATCGCGGATCGCTGACTTTGGTGCCATGGTACCGTAGGTGACGATCTGGGCTACCTGGTTGAAGCCGTACTTGTTGACGACATATTCTATGACCTTTTCACGGCCTTCATTGTCGAAGTCGATATCAATATCCGGCAGTGACACCCGGTCGGGATTGAGGAATCGCTCAAATAGTAAGTCGTACGCGATGGGGTCCACATTGGTGATTCCGATGCAGTAGGCCACCACGGAGCCAGCAGCTGAGCCTCGACCGGGGCCTACAGAGACATCCATTTCCCGGGCCTTCGAAGTGAAGTCCTGTACGATCAGGAAGTAGCCGGGATATCCGGTATTCTCTATTGTAGCGAGCTCGAAATCGATTCGCTCCCGGATCTCATCTGTCAACTCAGGGTACCTCTTTTTGGCACCTTCGTAGGTGAGGTATTTCAGGTAGGCGTTTTCTCCGCGTTTACCTCCGTCCTTCTCATCCTCAGGATCCTTGAATTCTTCCGGGATATCGAAGGCGGGTAGGAGCACATCTCTTTCGAGCTTGTATTCCTCTATTTTGCCCAGAATCTCGCTGATGTTTTCTATGGCCTCTGGTAGATCAGTGAAGGTCTCCTTCATCTCTTCCTGCGTCTTGAAGAAGAAATTGTTGTTAGGAAGACCCGGCCTGAAACCGCGACCGCGACCGATGGGTGTGCTCTGCTTTTCGTTCTCTTTGATGCATATCAGCACATCGTGGGCCTTGGAGTCTTCCTGATCCAGGTAGAAAAGTTCGTTCGTCGCGATGAACTTCAGGTCGTGCTTTCGGCCCATTTGGACGAGCACTTCGTTGAGGTGGTCTTCCTCCTCCAGGCCGTGGCGCTGGACCTCCAGATAGAAGTCGTCCCCAAAGACATCCTTCCACCATCGGAGCGCTTGTTCTGCCTGGGTCTCACCAACATTGAGGATCAGGTGCGGGATCTCCCCCCGCAACCCACCACTCAGTGCAATGAGCCCTTCGCTGTATTCTTTGATCAGCTCCTTGTCAATTCTTGGGTAGAGCCCGTACAGACCTTCGGAGTAGCCCAGGGAGCTAAGCTTGGCCAGGTTGTGGTAGCCTGTCTTGTTTTTGGCGAGCAGCACCTGCTGGAAACGGCGGTCGGGATTGTCCTTGGTAAATTTGGTTTTGGTGCGCTCTTCGGCCACGAAAAACTCACAACCGACGATAGGGGTAATGCCATTGTCTAGTGCCGCTTTCACAAATTTGAAGGCGCCAAACATGTTGCCTAGGTCGGTCATGGCCACCGCGGGCATCTCATACTCTTTGGCCTTGACTATGATCTCTGTGACATCCGGTGTCGCCTGCAGTACCGAAAACTGAGAATGGACATGAAGGTGGCAAAAGGGACTGACAATGTCCTTGGCCTCGACCACCGTCTCGCTGAGCATGCCCTTTGATTTCTCGCGGATCCATGCAAAGTTGGCTGTGTCGAGATCTGGCGCTTCATACTCGATGTCCGCGGGTGCGGTGGTGTCATAAGGCTTGACGACCTCCCGCTTCAGTAGCTCGAAAAAGGCCTTGGCCGTGGCGTCGACATCGTAAGCAGCGTCGTGAGCATCACCAAAACCTTCACCGAAGAGTTTCTCATAGAGCTCAATGAGACGCGGCTGCTTCAGCCTGCCACCGAGACCTCCCGCCAGCTGGCAGTATTCGACAGTCTCTACGGACGTGTCTATGTTCGGCATGTCGGCAAGTACGTTGTCCTGTTGGGTACGTAGGTATTCCGCGCCGATGATCTTGTTGTCAAACTCGATATTGTGACCGATCAGTACCTGCGCTTTGGCTACATCCTCGGTAAACTTCTCCAGGACTTGCTTCAGGTCTTCACCCACCTCCAAGGCTCGTGCTGTGGAGATGCCATGGACTTTTTCGGCATTGAAAGGAATGGTGAATCCCTCAGGCTTTACGATGTGGTTGCCTGTCGAAAGCAGCTTGCCCTGGGGGTCGTGTAGCTGCCAGGCGATCTGCACCAACCTCGGCCAGTTGTCCAGGTCTTCTAAGGGTGCCGTTTTATTGTGGGGGAGACCTGTTGTCTCCGTGTCAAATATCAAGTACATAGGCGGGCTTCTTCTTCTTATCGAGCTGAGGAACCGCCTTCTCGATTCGCATCAACTCACTCCATTTTACTCTGGGAAATAAAGAGCAAAATAAAGAAAATCGAGGCGAGCTCCCGACTTCTTCGGAGGGAGTTTTCCACTGATTGCCTGAGTCCGGTACTGTGGATATCTGGCTAGGCTATTGCCGGCTCTATCTTCGGCCAAATGGCTACGATGTAGTCATTGAGCCGCCGAACCAGTCGCTTGGAATTCCAATACTTTAAGTGCGAAGCGAGATTCCAAAAAGTCAACACATCCCCGACGTTGATCTGCTTATCGACGACGGGTGCGTTCTGATAGTTCGCATTGAGGAACTTGATAGGATATCCCATTGGGTCATTCTTGTCATAGATGTTTTCCCATTTGCTGTGAGGCTGCAAGTCGGGGCTTATGGCCGAGCCGGGAAATGCAATGGGTTGGAGACTGTCGAGGGGTCGGCTGGTAGCGAAGATTGGGATATTGTTGCCATACGCATACAGGGCCAGGAGCGTTTCCATTCTTTCGAATGGGGTCCCGCCGAGAGGATCGTCCGTGCCTGGGTTTTTCGTTGCCCATTGTTGCCTGTCCCAAATATGGTTGTTGATGATTTCAGTGCCCATGGAAGAAGAAAGAATGATAAGTGGGCTATTCTCCAGGAGCTGACCCTGGAGGGTCTGTATGTCTCGGTGGACCTGCGCGTGGATCTTATCATACACATCGGAAGGCTGGTTGGGTCTGCCTCCGTAGTTGATCAGGTCAGTGATATTGGTGATAAGGAATCTTCTAAGGGGCCACGATTTCACCTTTAGTTCCTCTTGCTCCTCCAGTCTTCTGAGAAGCTCTACCTGCCCCGTGTCCAGCACTGAGTACCAGTCCACGAAGTGATAAGCGATTTGTGAGCTATCTACGCCATCTTTTTCGAGGCATTTCCAAAGCCTGCCAAGAAACTTTTCCTGCGCATCGAAGCCGCTCATGCCAGAGCCTCTAATGATGAGAATTCCGAGTCTTTTCATAGGTGTATGAGTGAGACTCGGAATATACAAAGGAGTCAGTTCAAATGCCCGCGGGCTTCAACAAAGAATCGTAAAATACGCGATTGTGGTTACGGCTATTCGTCTTTCAATGATTTGGCTGGATTCGCTCTCGCGGCCCTGTAAGATTGTGAGCCCATCGCCAACCAGGCTACGACGAACGATATTGCTCCCGCGAGGACGAAGGTCAGAGGCTTAAGGGCAGTGCGGTACTCAAAGTCTGTTAACCAGACATTCATGAAGTAGTACGCAATTGGGGCAGCAATCAGCACTGCGATACCAATGAGCTTCATAAAATCTCTGGATAGGAGGCCAATGATGCTGGGAATGCTGGCCCCAAGCACCTTACGAACGCCAATTTCCTTGGTCCTCTGCTCGGCGGTAAATGATGCCAGTCCAAACAATCCCAGGCAGGCAATAAATACTGACAGGAAGGCAAATACCTGGAAGATTTGGCCGATGCGCTGTTCGTTTTCGTAGAGGGCATTGAATTGGTCGTCGAGGAACTTGTAGGCAAAGGGTTGCCCCGGGGCAAACTCCTCCCACGTCTGCTCTAGAAAATCGATGGTCTGGTTCAGGTCTTCAGTTTTGACCTTGTACAGAGCTGTGCTACGAACACCCTTGTGGTAATGGAATACCAGCGGGCTGATTGCGTGCTTCATACTTCGGTAATGGAAGTTCTTAACCACCCCAATAATGCGGTAGCCTGTCACTTCTGGCTCGTCACCGTTGCCACCATAGGTGTAGATCTTGTCATTCAAGGGGTCATCATAGCCAAACTGCTCTATGGCGGCTTCATTGAGGATCACCGCGGTGCTGTCGCTGCCCATTTCTTTTGAGAAAAAACGACCCTCAGCCAACTCGATCTCGAGTGTTTGGAAGAAGTCGTCTCCGACGTGGGCTTCGTCAATGACCAGGCTCTGGTCCGAAGATGCTTCCGGCGTGCGAAAATAGAGGTCACTGTTGTTGCCGTGCCCTGTAGGGGCGAAGTTGGTCAGCGTATTGGAGATGATGCCTGAGTGGCGTGCGGACTCAGTACGGAATGAATAGGCCTTATCCCGAAGTAGCCAGGTGTCTTCTACCTGTAAGACTTGGTCTTTGTTGAAACCGAGGTCCTTACTCTGGATGTAGGCCAACTGATCCGAGACGATGCCCGTTCCGATGATCATGATGATGGAAATGCCAAACTGAAAGACCACCAATGTACTCCTGATGGCACCGGATCTCATTCCTTGCCGGACTTTGCCTTTGAGCACCTCTACAGGCTTGAATGCTGAAAGGTAAAAGGCCGGATAGCTGCCGGCAAGCAACGAGGCCATGACAAGGACTATCACCATGGGTATCAGAAAACGACCCTCAAATAAGGCGGAATAATTCAGCTCCTTCAGAGCGAGGTCATTGACTGCGGGAAGGAGTAGGAAGGTGAGCAGATAGGCCAGGATGAAGGAAATGCTACTGATCACGAAGGCCTCAGCCAAAAACTGATTCACCAGTTGTCCTTTGAGGGCGCCCATTGCTTTCCTCACACCCACTTCTTTGGCCCGGTTGGCCGACCTGGCTGTCGCCAGGTTCATGAAGTTGATGCAGGCGAGCAGCAGAATGAATACGCCAATTGCTCCAAAAATGTAGATGTATTTGATGTCGCCGTTGGCGCCCAACTCGCCGTCCCTTTGTGAATGAAGATGGATGTCTGTCAAAGGCATCAATGAGAAACTCAAGGCATTTCCACTCTCGTGGAATTCCTCCATGTTCATATTGAGGAATTGCTGAATCAACGGAGCACAATACTTCTCGGTCATTTCTGGAAACTTTGACTCCAGTTGAGCGGCGGATTTGCCCTCTCGCAGTTTGATGTACGTATTGAAATTGGTACTCAACCAGTGGCCACTCCGTGCCCATTCTACAGATTCCATGGATAGGATCATATTTTGGCGGAAGTGAGAGGAGGCTGGAAGATCCTCATACACTGCGGTCACCTCGTAATCTGTGTTATTGCCCAGTACCAATACCTCTCCGACAGGATCGATATCCCCAAATATTTTGGTCGCGGCCGTTTCGTCTAGAGCAATGACGTTTGGTCGATCCAGGGCTGTTTTTGCATCGCCATACTTGAGCTTCACTGTGAAGAACTCGAAGAAATTGGAGTCTGCGAGGAGTACCTGGTCCTCTTTGAATGTCTCGGTCTGGTTCTTGCGTTTGACAAACCAGGTGCCACTGCGTCGAATTTTCGTGAAGTCCTCTACCTCTGGGTAGTCGCTGGCAATCGCCGCTCCGGTAGGGAAGCCAACCTTCGCGGATGCGTGATCGGTGCCATTGAGGGTCGCGAAAAAGTGTACGCGATGGATACGGTCTGCATCTTCATGGAACTGATCGAAACTCAGTTCGTCGATGACATACAAGGAGATGAGCAGGAAGCTGGTGAGGCCTATTGAGAACCCCAGGATGTTGACCAGCGAATAGAATTTATGCTTGCTGAGGCTGCGAACCGCAACAAGGAGGTAATTTTTGATCATGGGCTTTTGACGTGAATAGGGGATGCCAGGCCGCCATCGTCGGCCCGGCTAAGGCTTTCGGGTTATTCGTCTTTCAAGGACCTCGCCGGGTTGATCCGCGCTGCGAGGTAGGACTGGGAACTCATCGTCAGCCAGGCAATAGCGAAGGAGACCAGTCCAGCAATTGCGAAAGTCGACCATTTCAACTGGGTGCGGTACTCGAAGTCCGAGAGCCACTCATTCATGAAGTAATAGGAGAGCGGAGCCGCCACCACAAATGCGATGCCCACCAGTTTGAGGAACTCCTTGGACAGGAGGCCAATGATACTGGTGATACTGGCGCCAAGCACTTTCCTTATCCCAATCTCCTTTGTTCGCTGCTCGGCAGTAAAGGACGCCAGTCCATACAGGCCGAGGCAGGCAATGAAAATGGAGAGCACGGCGAAAAACGTGGCTATGTCCCCAATCCGTTGCTCACTCGTATAGAGGTCGTCGAAACGCTCGTCGAGGAAGCTGTATTCAAATGGCTGGCCTGGAGCGAATTCGTCCCATTTATTTCGAAGGAAGTCGATCGTTGCATCGATGTTTTGCGCTTCGGTCTTGAAGGAGATGTAACCTCTTCTTTCTCCGAGTGTGAATACGAGGGGTGCGATCTTATCTCGAAGAGATGTGAAGTGGAAGTTCTGAACTACTCCAACGACCTTGTAAGTCACTGACACGGGGTTTTGCTGAGATCCCCCGAATGTGCTGATATATTCTCCGATGGGCTCTTCAAATCCAAATTGCTGGACTGCAGATTCGTTGAGGATGGCGTTGGCCGTGTCGTTGGGGAACTCTCGGGAAAAGTTGCGTCCGCCGGCCATTTCCAGCCCCAGCGTCTCCATGTAGTCATGATCAATGCGGTAGTTGTGGAAGACGTGACTATTACCGGTACCGGCGTTCTGGCCGGTGAACCACAAGTTGTTGTTATGGGCCGTTTGGACGGGCAGGAAGCTGGCGACAGTCCCAGATAGGACGCGGGTATCTCTCAGGGCTTCGGTCTTGTAGGCGTCTATCTTGTCACCCATTAGGAATGCGTCGTGCACCATGATGACCTGGTCTTTGTTGAAGCCCAGTTTTTTGTTTTGGATATAGGACAGCTGATCAAAAATAATGGCGGTGCCAACGATCATGATGATCGATACGCTAAACTGCAGAACTACCAGTGTGCTCCTGATCCCACCGCTTTTCATTCCCAGGTTGAGCTTGCCTTTCAGCACTTCAACAGGCCGAAACTTTGACAGGTAGAAGGCCGGATAGCTACCAGCGAGGAAACCAACTACAATAATGACCGCCAGTAAAGTGCCAAGGAATGCCCCTGAGAAAAGGCTGCTGTACTCGAGTGTTTTGTCGGACAGGTTTTCGAAGTAGGGGAGCGAAGCGGCTGCAAGACCAATGGCCAGGGCGAAGGCAACCAGACAAATCATCAAAGCCTCTGCGAGAAACTGGTTGACGAGCTGTGATCGATAGGCACCCATGGTCTTCCGTACGCCTACCTCCTTGGCGCGACTGGCAGATCTGGCGGTCGCCAGATTCATGAAGTTGATACATGCAAGGAGCAGAATAAATGCGGCGATAGCTGAGAAAATGTAGACGTAACTCACGTCACCGTTTGGCTCAAGTTCGCCGAGCTTGGCTGAGTGGAGGTGGATGTCTTTCATAGGAAACAGGCTGAATCCTGCCGCATTGCCCGCCTCAGCAAACTCTTCCATACTTGCACCCATAAACTGCTCTACTTCCGGTCCGATGTACTTCTCGACGAGGGCGGGGAATTGAGCATTGAGATCTGAAGCATCCACACCCTGCTGTAGCTTGAGGTAGGTAGTGAAGTTAAAACTCATCCAGATTTTATTCTTTGCTTCATCGAGCCCTTCCATGGCGAAAATTAGGTCGAAGTGCATGTGGGAGCGGCTGGGCATGTCTTCAAAAACACCAGTGACTTCGTAGTCAGTATTATTCCCAATCACCACCTCTTGACCCACGGGGTCTTCATTGCCAAACAGTTTCTTGGCGACTGTTTGACTGATTGCCATAGTGTTGGGACGCTTGAGTACTTCCTCGACATTGCCTTGGACAAGCTCAAAATTGAAGAACTGAAAGAAGTTGGAATCAGCAAAAACGGAGAGGTCCTCCTTGAAGGTTTGGTCCCGGTCCTTTCTTTTGATGAGGCGCTGTCCCACTTGTCGTAGGCGTACGGCACTCTCCACCTCGGGAAACTCATTGACCAGGGTCTGGGCAGCTGGGACGCTTGAAAGCGACAGATCGAATTCGTTGCCGTTTAGATTTCCTTTGAAATCCATTCGGTAAATACTTTCGAGATCCGGATGGAACGTGTCGTAGCTCAATTCATCTGTCACATAAAGTGAAATGAGAATGAAGCAAGCCAGGCCTATCGAGAGGCCCACGATGTTGATGAGGGAGTAGAACACATGCTTTCTGAGGTTCCGGAAAGCTGTGGTCAGGTAGTTCTGGATCATGATCTACTTTATTTGAGTTTGATCTTTGAGTATTTGATGCACCTACTCGTCGATAGGTTGCACCTGTGACCTTTTCTTTTATTCTTATGTATTATATGGTATTATGCAATACAAGGTTGCATGGAATACATAATTTTTAGAAAATAGTTGAATGTAACCATTACGAGTAGTACAGTGTCAGTGATATGGTGTTCTCGGAAATTTTGCCGATATTTACTGACAACGGTAATCGCTTAACCAGCTGGCCAACCACGCTATGAAATACCTGAGAAAAAGCATTGATGTAATAGTCCTTGTATTGCTGACTTTAGTCGGAGTAGTTTGCTCTATCCTCTTGCTCATTGGCAAGTTGTAATGTCCACTGCTGACGCTACGAGACTCCGGCTTTGAGAAGATGATGTATGGCCCCGCAGCTCTGCAACAACGGGGATAACTCCTTTACTATATCTCGATCTATGTAATCTGCGACAGGAAGTTGCGTCATATAGAAGAATTGTTTGTTGTAAAGAATCGGTAAGCTTTTCGCAACCTCGGCAAATTCGACATCAAGTCTTTTCGCCTTTTCACCTTGCACCTTGCCATCGAAGTATTTCTTGAATCTTGTGTCTTCCAGGATGGTACTCAATTGTGCTTGTTCTTGCATCAAATGCCTTCGGATGCCTTTCAAGGTTTGTGGCGTTGCGTGGTATAGCCCTCCTCCTACGTGGATATTGTCTGCCCCTATTCCGAGATAAAACCCCGGATTTGGGGACTTACGTCCACCAGGTGTGAAGTTGGCCTTCATCATTAAGTTGTAGGGCGTCTTGTCCTTGGAGAACCTGATGTCTTTGTTGATTCGCATGATGATGCCCTTTGGGTCCTCAGGGATCTCCGCATCGAGGTCCAGCAATGTGGGGGTTAGTCCCTCCACGATTTTCAGGAATGCCTTCTTGACAGATTTTTCGTACCTGCCTTTATTCGCGTGAAACCATTCCTTGTGGTTGTTGTCTGCCAGCTCCTTGAAAAAGTCGATGTAGTCTTTTGTGATCATTTGGTAACTATTTATTCAATTCGGCCATCATGAAATCCTGCTCTTTTCCACCTACCACCTTCTAATACCCATAAATGGGTAACTCTGAATCGCTTCTCAAATCGAATGCCGCCCTCCACCCCGGAGGTGGAAACCTGGCCGGTGACCACAGCGGAGCCTTCATAGAAAGTGATCGAAATATTATCCATTTCATACGTTTCTATTGTCAACTGTCCATCGTTTAGTTTTTGACGTTGGCCGGCTACATAGCCCAGCCATTCGCGGCGAGAATAGGGCCTCGATGTCCCGTTCACATGGCTGTATTCCTCTGTGATCATTGATGCCAAGGTCGCTGTGTCCGCCGCTGCAAAGGCTTCATTGAAAACTTTGAGAGTTTGAGATAGCCCTTCGGCGGCATCGTTCGTGGGAGCGGTACAAGCGATTCCCGTAAAGAGCAGGATTAGGAAGGGGGTGAATCTCTTCATTGGCTTACTTCTTTGAGGGCTTGTTCCGAGAGCGCTTTCCATTTTGTGTGCTCTTCGTAGTCGACTTCGAACCACCCTCTCAGCGGCCCCTTGTTTTTGAATGGATTGAAGGGGCGGATACCACCACTTTCTGGCTGATAATCATCACCCAGCTTGAAGACCATCTTCTTACTCCGTGAAAAGAATGCAAACACCTTGTCGTCCACAGAGATCGCTGGGGAACGCATCATATTCCCTTCCTTCACGGCGTTGTATTTGGCAATGAATTCATCGCGAATGGCTAAAAAAATCTCTTCCTCCATTTCCTGTTTTGTTTATGAGACGATTGACGCGCCATATCTAGGACAGGTCTGTCATTGATTTCCCCTAAAACTTGAGTCTCCCTTGCAGGACGACTTCTGTGAGGGTATCGCCAATTACTTCGTTGAGACCTGATCCGGACCTCCCGGTAGCGAGTGTCTCGGTATCCCGAAACCTGGATTCGGCAATCCTTGCCCAGAAGGTAAGTCTCCTGTTCGGTTTGAATTGCACCAACAGATAGCGACGGGTGCCGACCCCAGACAGACCCCTTACGCTGAACGCGTACAGCACATTCTTCTCAAAGACGTACTGGGCATTCGCAAAGTCGTCCGTGTCCACCAGTGCAATCCGGCCACTGAGTTTAAATTTCCAGAAGCTGTAGTTGATGTCCTGCAGGATCAGGAATCCCCTCGTTTTTTCGTCGTTGAGCAGAAAGTCTGAGAACTGCACTCTGGTTTTGAGGCTTAGATCCTTGTTGACCTTGTAGTCGAGATTGGCGAGGTAGTTGCGCTTGCGGCCCGTTGACAGGGTGTTGAGGTTGGAGCCCTCGGGCTGGACGGTTAGCTCCTTGTTCTCCTGGCGGAACTGCGCGAAGAGCGTGATGGATCGGGAGGGTCGATACGTCCACCTTCCGAGGTATTCTATACCGTCGGAAGGGGCTTCCACTTGAAAACGCAGCCAGGGAAACTTGAACCGATCGTAGTAAAAACTCAGTTCATGCTTTGCCCACGGCCGAATGCGTATGCCCCAATAGTTGCCGATTTCATTGATGACACGTGACCCCTCGCCGAAGCCATTGCCATAGAAGGTGTGAAAGTCGCGGGCATAGTTGCGATGGAGGTAGCTGAAGTCGATCTGTGGTGTCAGTGAAGCAATCAGCCCCGTTACTAACGCTGTACCCCCGGACTTGGACACCGCGCCCTCACCGAAGAGGTTGAAGTTTTGCCAGGTGCCACTGAAATAGGCGCTGCCTACATAATTCTCATCTCCCTGGAATTCGTACTGATTGTAGTTGTTGGGGCGCCGCCGCAATGGCCTGCTAAACGACGAGTAGATGGACGTGACGCCCACATTCCAGTCCCTGCTGATGTGGTAATGTACTGCCCCACCCACGGAGGTCTCGCTGATCCGATCCCTGGCGGATCGCTCTGACAGGGTCCTGTGCAATCCGCTTGACTGGATCGAGTTGACGAATTCATCGAAATCGGAGTAAGTGCTGTCAGAGATGATATTCGCGTCCTGCCTCAGGTGGGAGTAGTAGATGGCGGTCTCCAACTTTCCGATCGAGGTGGTCACACCCACGCCCCGGAAGAAGCCGCTTTCCAGCGCCGAAGTGTAAGGCCTGAAACCAGTCGTTGTTCGACGCACGGTCGTAATGGTTTCCGCCCCCTTGCCAACGCCAAACCCAGCACCATACACCAGTCCCTGACCATATTGGGCCTGGAAATCCCCTACAATCACCTTTCGTACGGGTCCGATATTTTCCAGCATGACATGGGCAGAGTAGAAGTCAAACCCTTTCTGATTTTCGTCGAATACAATTTGCTCGCCGCGATCTTTTTCAAAGGTCATCCCGAGACTGAAGTCCCCCTTGCGGCTGATTCGAAACCTCCCATAGAAGAGGTTTTGGTCTCCGATGTAGCTGTTTTCGCGAAATCCTCTTTCTGATTGCAACGTTCGGCTCCCCCTTAGAAAGAGGTACTTGTTGGGCTCCGTTGCAATGCGCTTCAGAAGACTCCGTCCGTCAGAGGTCTCCTCCACCGTAATGAAAGGCAGCATCGCCTCGATCGTCGTCATGTCCAGCGAAGGGATCGATTGTAGCTCGTAGATGCTTATGAGCTTTCCATTTTGCTCAATATGAGAGAGGATGTCGCTTGCCTGGCGTGGGGTGAGGAGGTACAGTGAGAGGAGTTGCTCGCGAGATGCCTGGTTGATGTTGAGTGGGTTGGTGTAAAGCTGAAGCAACGACTCGTACAGGTCGTCGTAGTCGATATCGTCCGCCTGGATTTGAAATAGGCGCTCGATGAATCGCTCAAGGTCTATCTCCTGGACTGCTGGCGCCTGCTGCGCATACAATTGGGTGCCAACGAAAACAAGCAGCCATATCGTGGTAAGGACCCGCATCAGTTCTTCTTCCCAATGAGGTAGCCGAGGGAGAATTCGTGAATTACGCCGAGGTCACTTTGGTCGTTGAAGGCGTAGTCCAGAGTGAAATTCCTCCACAGGAAACCGGCACCAAATGCTGACTTGAATGGATTTGTACTGATGCCGGTGCGCAACCAAACGTTTTTGATGACCTCATATTCGAGGCCTATTCTTACGATCTCATCAAATTCGAGGTCCTTCTGCACTTCCAGGCTCAGTGACAATTGCTCGATGGGCAGGTAGGCGATCCCTGCTTTGATCACGGTGGAAACAGGAATGTCTTCTGCGAGGTCAGCTTGATTGAGATTGAAGACATGCGCTCCAAACTTCAGCTGCTTGGTGATGTCGGCCATACCGCCGAACTCGATAACGACGGCGCTTTCCGTACCCAATCCCTCAATAGAAACCTGTACAATGCTCGCCGCAATCCCCAGAGAAACCATGTCGATATGGTTCGCATATCCAATGGTCATTTTCTGCTGGCTATACAGGTCGTCGCCAAATTTATAAAAGCTCACCCCCGCATTGCCAAAGCCCATTCGCTGTACGTAGCCACCGCCAATGACCTGGAAGCTCGATACGTTGAATCGGTTTTGATAGGAGAGCATGGCCATGGAGTGATCCAGGCGCCCAATTCCGGCGATGTTGTTGTTGAGGGCCCAGCCATCTTCAAGAGTCGTGGAGACACCTCCCAGTCCGGAGGTCCTCGCGCCCAATCTAAAATCACCGTCCTGCGCCAACGAAATATGGCACGCCAGAAGTAGAATGGTTGGGTACAAAACAGGGCGCATAACCTCTAAAATAGCTGCATCGACCCAATGCAGTCAAGTGTTGTTCGTTATGAAACGAAGAATAATCAGGAAGCCATGCAACGGCCAGTTGGATGGTTTTAACTTTGGTTTTGTGCGGGTACTGATAATTTGTACATACTTCTCCGTCGCCCTATCAGGGTTTTCACAGGGGACAGACACCACCTTCTATGAGGTCGGCACACCGCGGAGTATAGGTGTGGTAGTGGATGGAAATCAGTCAGGGTCGTGGACTTTCTTCTATCCCAATGGAGTCGTCAGTGCCCGCCTCAACTACACCGATGGACTTCTACAGGGAAAACAGGAGTACTTCTATCAAAGTGGCCACCTGATGTCCAGGGAGCACTGGGTCGATGGCCTGATGAGCGACTCGGCGATTTATTATTACGACAATAAGCGCGTTGAAAAGAAGGGAATACTGATAGAGGGCCTGTACTCAGGTGAATGGCTATTCTTTTACCCGAACGGCCAACTGAAGCGTCGAGGTTTTTATGAGGACGGTTTGCCCAATGGCCCCTGGACATTTTACCTCGAGGATGGCATCCTCGTCCAGGAGGGGGAGTATACCGATGGTGTCGAGTCAGGTGAGTGGAAGTTCTATGATGGTGGCGAGCTGAGCTACCAGGGCAATTATTCTGCAGGCCAGCGTGTCGGGCAGTGGTACCGATTCAAAAAGGGCAAACAGAAAAACTGGAAAAACTTTGGGTCAGATCCCGGCCAGTGAGCTCAGTGCGAAGCGGAACTGACCTTCGGAATTGTAGGTGTACTCGAACCTGATCACCAGGTCGTGAATGGTCACAATGTCCAACCCCAGTCCGACTCCGTAGAGAAAATTGTTGGCTAGCCGATCGCTGATTTCATACTGGGGGTAGTTTTCGACATAGCCCGCATCAAAGATGACTTTGCCATAGAATGCAAAGGGTATTTTGTGAAATTGCTTAATGGGCATGATGGGGCTGATGTCCTGTACGTGCTTGAATAGCCGTTTGCGGAAGCTGTTCTTGTAGAGCACATATCGTTGGCCTTCGATCAGGTCCTGCTCAAAACCACGCACGAGGTTGAGGTCCTCTCCCAGGCCGTAGTACCGTTCATAGGGTTGATTGGAAGGCCAGGATGAGAAAACCGTCGCCGACGTCGCGTAGGAGAAGTGATTGCCTAAGTCAAAGAACTTGCTGTAGTTGAGGTAGATGTCGAAGATGTCCACTTCATTGAAGATGCCGATACCAGTCTTTTCTGCGCGTAGCACGAAGTAGGATCCGCTGGTGGCGTAGTTGTTGTTGTTTCGCTTGTCTCGCGTAAAGGTGTAGATGATGTCGAAGTGCCGCTGCAGTGTGCGGCCGTTGGCGAAGTAGTTGGGGTTGAGAATTGCCACTGTGTCGTCGATACTACGGTGGTCAAAGGTGACTCTCCACTTGTGTCGATTATAGAAGGAATTCCTAAAAGTGTAAGAGACGCCGCCACGCTGCGTTCTGCGCAATATCCGTTCTTCATTGACGAATTGCTTGACGTGGTCGACGGTCTGGTAGCCTACGTTTCTACTCTCCAGGAAGCCGTAGGTGAACTCCATCCCATGCTTCTGTTTCTTCTCGATGTACGGGATGCGCCAATTGGCGAGGAATCGCCGTTCAAAACCCAGCTGGAAGATAAGATTGAGGACTTCCCGCCGCCCACGGAAGTTGTATTGCTCGTAGCGAATACCAAGATTAACACGGCTGAGGTCATGATTTTGATTGACCCACCAGTCGTTGAAGTTTCGGTCGGCCAGTTGGAAGATGAAAGATGGGTAGATGTACCACCTCTCGGTCACTTTCACTAGCAGAATGACACTTCGATTCTCTGTGAAGAGTTTTTGGATGGTCACTTCATTGAAGAGGTTGGTGTTGTAGATCTTCATTCGATCTTCCTCCATGAGTGCTGCAAGCGTACTATCAGTGACAAACAAGCCCTTTTTTAGGCTCATTTCACGGGTAATGATGTTGGGCTTGGTCTTTTTGTTGCCAAGAAGAAATACCTCCTTGATAGCAAAAAGGCCATCACGATGCGTCGTGTCTTCACCCCAGCTGGTTGCTTGAGAAAAAGAAACAAACACTAGGCTCAGCATCACCAAAATCGCTCCGCGGCTCCAATCCATCCCTTATGAAAAACCTGCTTTGTTCGATGCAAACAACCGAAATTTTGCTGGTAGCTCCAAATAGTCGGATACATTTGTGAGTGTGAAGGTCTTACGAAAGATTTTGACGATCCCGGTGGTCATCTACCAGTATAGTATATCACCCCTCTTCCCAAGCTCTTGTCGCTACTCGCCGACATGCTCGGAATATATGAAGCAAGCCATTCTCAAACATGGCTTGAAGGGCGTCTGGATGGGATTGAAGCGAATTTCCAGATGTCACCCCTGGGGTGGTAGTGGCTATGACCCGGTGCCCTAAATTTTTTGACTGTGAACAACCGTGACTGTCCGTTCTTCCCATAATTCATCTCTCTATCATGTAGCGGAGTTCAATGTCGCCATGGTTTTGATGTCTACCTCGGGGGTGCTAGGCAGGTATATCACATTGGCTCCGCCCGCCACCATATGCCTGCGATGCATCGTTGGTGCCATTTTTTTGGGATTGATATGCCAGGCTCGCGGTGTGCGTTTGAAGGTGAAGTCCCGGGACATGTTGTCTTTTTGGTTCCTGGCCATACTCATGTCGGGTAGTTGGATCACCTACTTCATGTCGTTGCAGAAGTCCAATGTGGCGGTGGCCATGCTTTCGCACTTCACCTATCCGATTTTTATTGCCTTCCTGGAGCCACTCCTGCTGAAGACCAAGTTTCAGCCCATTCACCTTCTTTTCGCTTTGATGGGACTGATAGGCATTTCGTTGCTGACGCCTTCTTTTTCACTTGACGACAATATCTTTCAGGGCGTCCTTTTGGGCGTTTTTGCGGCCTTGATCTATGCATTTCGGAATGTGCTAATGAAGAAACAGGTGTCGCGATATTCCGGGATGACGCTCATGTTTTATCAGATGGTGATGAGTTCTGTGTTGCTATTGCCAGCATTGTATTTCTACGATCTTCGTCCTGTGAGTACGATGTGGCCGGCGATCCTTGCTTTAGGGGTTATAACAACCGCTATGGGCCATACCATGTTCGTTATAGCCATGAAGAATTTTTCCATGACGACACTCAGCATTTTGAGTACCGTCCAGCCCATCTACGGGATTATCCTTGGAATGATCTTCTTAGCAGAGACGCCAGCCATGCGCTCTATTATTGGTGGAGTGATCATTCTTACGACGGCTACGGTGGAGGCAGTGAGGCATAGTAGAGGGAGGGGGTGACTACCGGTGCCGAGTTGGACGGTTTCGAGTTCAAAGTTTCGTTACGATAAGCTAGCTCGATGTGCTGGTAGAGTATTCAGAATTTTGCGAGGCTACATTCCCAGTGTTGTGTCATTGACGACGATGTAAACCACCATGGTAATAACAGCCAGGACTTGAAGCACGATGTGTGCCTTTTGAGAGGGTTCTTTCCAAAGGATGAATACCAGGTAGACCACGGCATAGAGCATTTGTGGCCATGACTCCGCCAAAGGGATCTGGTGGATATAGAGGTTCTGCCAGATGCTGATCACGATGGTGGCCAAAATTATGCTGTAGAGCCAACGCCATTGGTCTCGAAAGTATGCGTCCAGGTCTGTCTCATGTCCACGTATACCCGTCGGAAACATCATCCTTGCCAAAGTGAACAATAGTATTGGATAGGTGAGCACGGACAATACCACACCTAATGTCCAACTCCCAACAACATGAGCATTCTGATAGTTAATCCACCACTCCTGAATGTGGAGGAAAAATATCACGGCAGTCATGAGGGTATGCGGCACACTGAGCTTGACATTTTTAAGGTGTGAAAGAACATCAGCGACGCTGGTCAATATCTGTGCGATGCCGAGTCCGAGGATCAGTGAGGTCAATACGACTACGTACTCAAATGGCTCCATGTCAACTAGGAATTGTTGCTCTCCAAGCTACCGAAAAGCTTAGAAAAGGGAAAATCAACGTTGGCTCATGATCGCGGACTTGACAGAACCGTGGGTTTCAAGCAGCTGCTTGGCCTCATCATAGCTGATCTGCAGTTCCTCCACGAGGAACCGGACTCCTCGATCGACCAGCTTGGTATTGTTGAGTTGCATGTGGACCATCTTGTTGCCCTCTACACGCCCGATGCGGATCATCAGCGCTGTGGAGATCATGTTGAGGACCAATTTTTGCGATGTCCCAGACTTCATGCGCGTACTGCCAGTGACAAATTCGGGCCCTACAACGACGACGATCGGGATTTCTGCTGCTGCTGCTACCGGGGAGCCAGGGTTGTTGACAATTGCGCCTGTCAGTGCACCGAGTTCGCGGGCATAGTCCAAAGCTCCGATCACATAGGGGGTGGTACCCGATGCAGCAATACCTACGACCGTATCTTTTGCGGTGAGCCCGTGTGCTTTCAAGTCTGAGGCCGCCAATTCCATGCTGTCTTCGGCAAATTCTACCGCCTTTCGGATGGCTTTGTCGCCACCGGCCATGAGACCGATGACCCGGTCGTGTGGCATCCCGTAAGTGGGAGGGATCTCGGAGGCATCTAGTATCCCCAATCTGCCGCTGGTACCAGCGCCCATATAGAACAATCTTCCACCTTCCTGGAATCTCGGCACAATGGCCTCCACAAGCTGCGTGACGGCTGGGAGCGCCTCCTCCACTGCCAATGCCACCTTTTGATCTTCCCGGTTGATGTTAGTCAGCAATTCCGCGACTGACATGTTTTCCAATTGGTTGTAAAGGGACGCTTTTTCGGTGACTTTGGAAGATTTTTCCATGCCGCGAAGGTAGCGATGATTGGTTGAAAGCCGTAGTTTAGGGGAATGATCGTTACTGTTGCATGGTGATCTTTGTTCGCAATCTCATTTGTCGGTGCTCGATGCTGGTGCTTGTTTGCTCCTCAGCTTTTTCCCAGGAGAATTCATCCCGTGAGTTTAGAGGTGTTTGGGTAGCCACAGCCTACCAGATCGACTGGCCAAAGGAGGGCAGGATGACTTCAAGCCAGCAGAAGGAAGATTTTATCGAGATCCTCGATTTCTATCGATCGCTCAATTTCACAGCGGTATTTGTGCAGGTGCGAACGGGGGCTGATGCATTCTATGAATCGGAGTACGCTCCCTGGTCCGAGTACCTGTCTGGGGTAGAGGGTGATAAGGGAGACTGGGAAGAGGATCCTATGGCTTTCATGGTTGAGGCCACTAAGGCGCGGGGTATGGAATTTCATGCCTGGCTCAATCCATTCAGAGCGACTCTGGGTGGTAATCCCGCTCTGCTGGCAGATGGCCATATCTACAAAGAGCACCCTGAGTGGTGCGTCCGGTATGGGAGATCATTGTACCTGGATCCAGGCAAGCCCGAGGTGCGAGCTCATGTAGTGGATGTCGTGGCCGAGATCATCAACAAATATGACGTGGACGGCATCCACTTTGATGACTACTTCTATCCTTATCCTATCAAGGGGTCGGAGTTCGATGATCGGATGTCATTTTTAGCTCATGGGCTGGGTGATTTTCAAGAAAGGGAAGACTGGCGTCGCGCTAATATTGATAGCCTGATGCACGATATCCATGAAATTATGGACGAAAAAGATACTAGCCTGAAGTTTGGCGTGAGCCCTTTTGGTATCTGGCGAAACAAGAGCAACGATCAACGAGCGCCGGAGATAGAGCGCACAATCAGCACCTATGACCACCTATATGCGGACCCATTGACGTGGATGCGGGAGGGCTGGGTCGACTATCTGGTGCCTCAGGTGTACTGGCGCACCACCCATAGCAAGGACTATTTCGAAAAAGTCGCAAGTTGGTGGAATGACGCGGCGGAAGATATACCGGTCTATCTGGGCAACGCTGTTTACGACCTTGAGAAGGATGATCCTCGGTTCGACGAAGGCCGGGAGATTGCAAGCCAGGTCCTATTTGGGAGGGCGCTTTCGAAGATCCAGGGACACGTTTTCTTCAGTGCAAGATCCCTTATGCGGCGCCCAGATCTCGCAAGGAAGCTCCGCACCGAGGTCTATCAATTGGGCTCATCATGGTCACAAGCTGATTGAATGAATCCATTTCGAGCCATAGGAATGATGTCGGGCACATCACTGGATGGTGTGGATCTGGCTTTTGTGCAGTTGACCGAGGAGGGAGGTAAATGGAGATATGACGTAATGGCGGCGGAAACGGTGGGGTATGACGCCCAATGGAGGCACGAACTGCAAAATGCCATCCATCTGTCAGCGGTGGACTTGCTGGTACTCAACAACAAGTACGGACAATGGCTGGGGGAACTGGCCAAGGGATTTATTCAAAGGCACAATCTGGAGGACGTGGATTTCATTGCCAGTCATGGACATACCGTCCAGCACCAGATCGACAAAGCATTGACGTATCAATTGGGTTCAGGGTACCACCTGAGCCTGGCCTCGGGTTGTCGAGTGATCAATGACTTCAGGTCGATGGATGTCGCCTTGGGAGGGGAAGGTGCTCCTTTGGTGCCGATTGCCGACGAACATCTTTTCTCAAAGTACGATTTCTGCCTCAACCTTGGCGGTATTGCCAATGTGTCCTTTCAAAATGAAGGCCGCCGCCTGGCATTCGATATTGGCTTGTCCAATATGCTACTCAATCACCTCACTCAGGCACACGGTCTCGAATACGATAAGGGTGGGGAGCTAGCCCGCTCCGGGACGCGGATAGACGATTACTTTGAGGCACTCAATTCACTCCCTTATTTCCAGATCAAAGGGCCGAAGTCCACCGGATATGAGTGGTTCGTCGATGAAGTGTTGCCCGTAGCTGAGAGATTTGGCCATTGTTCATTTGAAGACACGCTTAGCTCTGTTGTGCACCACGTTGCTTTCCAGATAGGTGAGTCCATCAATGCTATCCGGGATCATGGTACCATGCTTGTGACCGGGGGTGGCGCCCGGAATGACTTCATGGTGGAGTTGATCAGACGCCACACTGCTGATGGTATCGATGTGATCGTCCCGGATAACCAGACGGTCGATTTCAAGGAAGCCATCGCCTTTGGTTTGATGGGAGCGCTCAAGATTCGTGGCGAGGTGAATTGTTTTGCGTCAGTGACTGGTGCATCCCGGGATTCCAGTGGCGGAGTCATCTATGATGTCACCTGACGATCCCTGGTGCTTCGTCATTTCAAACTAACTTCACGATCAAGCCTTAACCGACTGGTAGCACATGCTCATTCTCCTGCTTATCCTGTTGGCAGCCATTGCCTTCATCATTCTTAGCACTTCCATTCTTAAAATACATCCATTTCTCAGCTTGATCATTACTTCGTTGGGAGTGGGTCTGGCCCTGGGGTTGGAGCTATCAGAATTGGTGCGAATCGTGAGCGAGGGCTTCGGCAACATCCTGGCCTATATCGGATTGGTCATTGTGCTGGGTAGCATACTCGGAGAGATGCTGGAGAAGTCTGGAGGCGCAGAGGCCATCGCACAATTGATTCTCCAGACCTTTGGTAAGAAGCGTCCGTTGCTAGCATTGAATTTACTGGGTGCCATTGTGGGTATCCCGGTGTTTTGTGATACGGGGTTTATCATCCTATCGAGATTGTCCGCGTCGATAGCTCGTGCGAAAGGGCTCTCGCCTCAGCAGCTAGCAGTGGGGCTCGGGGCAGGGCTTTACACCTCACACACCTTGATTCCACCTACTCCAGGGCCGGTCGCCGCTGCGGGGACCCTTGGGGCTAGTGACTACCTTGGTCTTGTGATTGTATTGGGTACCGCCGTTGCCATACCTGTCGTATTATTATCCAACTGGGCACTATCGAAGATGACGGTGGCTGCGGGTGAGTCGATAGAGATCGGCACCGAGGAAACAGTCACCGCCAGGCTAAGTGCAGGCAGGTCCGTCGTTCCAATCCTACTCCCGATAGCACTCATTGGTATTGGTACCACGGTGAGATTGACAGGCGCTTCTGGGGCAACCGCACAGCTGTTTAATTTCCTGGGGAATCCAGTGGTGGCGTTGCTTGTAGCGGTAATTGTGTCTTACCCAATTCTTCAAATCAAGTCCCTCAAGGCCTTCGGGGAGATGTCCACTGCCGCCGTCAAAGCAGCTGGACCAGTGCTAATAATCACTGGCGCGGGAGGTGCCTTTGGCGGGGTGTTGAAATCCTCTGATATGGCTTACTACCTGCAGGAGGCAATGGGGGTGTTCGAGGGTGGCGATATGCTATTGCTCCTCGTTGGGTTTGTCCTGGCCGCAGTGCTTAAAACCTCGCAAGGTTCATCGACCTCCGCAATTGTGATCACTTCGTCGATGTTGAGTCCGGTGCTGTTCGTAATGGGAGTGGATGACCCTGTGTCGATCGCGTTGTTGGTGTTGGCCATTGGAGGGGGTGCCATGACGGTATCACATGCCAATGACAGCTACTTCTGGGTGGTCAATCAGTTCGGAGGTCTGACCGTCCGGAGTGCCTACCGGTCGTTTACCATTATTACACTTTTCCAAGGTCTTGTGACACTAGTGTCAGTGATTCTACTACGCTTGATTCTTTAGAAAATCGGTCTTCATTTTTCAAACGATTGCAAACTCCAAAAATCGCAATCGTTTCCGGCAACGTATTCAAACAAAAAAGGCCTGAAAATCAACCTATTTGTAGGTTTGTTTTGCTAAACTCGAGTTAGGGAAATCCCTCTGGTTGGGATTTTTCCAAGACCCAAGAATGAAGAAACACTTATGAAGGACAAGGTAGTAGTCATCACCGGTGGTGGTGGAGTCCTATGTAGTGCCATGGCTCAGGCGATGGCAGCTGAAGGTGCCAAAGTCGCCGTACTGGACCTAAAAGAAGAGGCCGCTAGCGAGGTGGCTTCGCAAATCAATGCCTCCGGAGGGACGGCAGCTCCCTACGCATGCAACGTGCTAAAAAAGGAGGAGCTGGAAGCAGTTCGGGAGCGTATCCACGCTGACCTTGGTACATGTGACATCCTTGTCAACGGTGCTGGTGGCAATCATCCTAAAGGGACCACGTCCAATCCGTACCTGGATCCTGCCGACCTGGACAACGACGACATTAAGACATTCTTCGATCTGGAGGCCTCAGGGATCGAGTTCGTTTTCAACCTCAACTTTCTAGGGTCACTGCTCCCCAGTCAGGTATTCGCTGCCGATATGATCGGCAAGAAGGACGCTAATATCATCAATGTGTCATCGATGAATTCGTTTACGCCGCTGACAAAGATCCCAGCTTACAGCGGGGCCAAGGCAGCCGTGAGCAACTTCACCAGATGGTTGGCCGTCCACTTTTCAAAGGTGGGCATCCGGGTCAACGCCCTGGCGCCAGGTTTCTTTCTCACAGAGCAAAATCGCACGTTGCTCACCAATAGTGATGGGAGCGCCACACCACGGGGAAAGCAGATCATTGACCATACACCCCTTGGACGGTATGGCGAGCCGGAAGACCTCATTAGCACGTTGCTGTGGCTATGTGACGCGCGTTCCAGTTTTGTGACTGGTGTCATCGTGCCGATCGATGGAGGATTTAGTGCTTACAGCGGAGTTTAAAAAGAAACATCAGACAATGAGTAATCGACTCGGGAAATACTCTTTTGGTATTGGCGACAGGTTTGCCAGGCAGGGAGCTTATCAATTGGATGCCTTCGTGGAAGCAGCCAAAGCAGGGGTGGACATCACCCCCGTTTGGAACAAGTCCAATCGTGAACACAAATCTGTCGGATCGACTCCCGACACCGTGCGGGCGGGGGCGGATACAGCAGTCAAGCAACTGGGGTGGACAGGCAACTATCTCGTCGACGCGGACCATATTAATTATGGTATTGTGGATGGATACATTCCACATTCAGACTTTTTCACCATCGATGTGGCAGATCAAATCGGTGTCGCAGCGAACCCTGAGCAGATCAGCGCTTTTAAAGCCAAGGCCGCGGACCTGATTGGCGAACTGACGATGGGAGACATTACTTTGTCGATAGACGAAGAGTTTCTTACGGCCTGCGCCAACAAGTTTCTGAATGCCGCTCTTGAAACGGGTCGAATCTATCGTCATATCGCGTCGCAGAAGCAAGATGTGGCCATCGAAGTGTCGATGGATGAGGTAGAAAATCCGCAAACACCCGCTGAGCTTTTGGTGATTCTGAAGATGCTCTCGCTGGAAGGCGTGCCTGTCAATACCATTGCTCCAAAGTTCACAGGGCGGTTCAATAAGGGAGTCGACTACGTGGGTGACTTGCAGCAGTTCGAAAAGGAGTTTGTCGAAGACTTGTATGTGATTCGACATGCCGTAGCGGAGTTTGGTCTTCCCAAGTCTTTGAAGCTGAGCGTACATACGGGTTCGGATAAATTCTCTCTGTACCCGATCATCCGAAGGGCCATTCAACAACATGGGACTGGGCTGCATCTGAAGACAGCTGGGACCACCTGGCTGGAAGAATTGATCGGACTAACCGAAGCGGGAGGGCTCCGGGTTGGAGATGGTGAAATCCATCTACAGGGAGGCACTGACGCGGTATGATGAATTGACAGTTCCCTATGCCAATGTGCTGGATGTCGATCCGGATCAATTGCCCTCTGCTGACACAACTGACGGCTGGAATGAAGATGACTTTCAATCCGCACTAAGGCACGATCAGTCTAATTCGAAATACAACGCCAGCATGCGCCAATTGATGCACACGGCCTACAAGATTGCTGCGGAACGCGGTGATTCCTTCCTCAATGAAATCAGCAAAACATCACGAAGTAGTTGGCAAAAACGTGAAGCAAAACATTTTTGAACGTCATATAAAGCCCCTATTTATCCAATGACAGGTCTAGAACAAACTTGGCGATGGTACGGTCCCAATGATCCGGTGTCTCTCCCAGACATTCGGATGGCTGGTGCGACCGGCGTAGTCACGGCCCTCCATCATGTGCCCAATGGTGAGGTGTGGTCCGTAGAAGAGATTCAGAAGAGAAAGCAAGAGGTGGAGGGGGCCGGTCTGACATGGTCGGTCGTCGAGAGTATTCCCGTGCACGAAGACATCAAAAAGCGGACTGGTAATTATGTGCAGTACATTGACAATTACAGGCAGAGCATTCGCAATCTCGGTGCTTGCGGCATTGACACGGTGTGCTACAATTTCATGCCGGTACTCGATTGGACGCGTACCGAACTGTACTATCAACTTCCTGACGGATCCACGGCCCTGAGGTTTGATGTGAACCAGTTTGCAGCGTTCGAATTGTTCATCCTAAAGCGTCATGGAGCGGAGAGCGACTACACTGACGAACAGCGGGCGAAGGCTCGGGCACTGCATGAGACGATGACCGATGAAGCAGAAGGCTACTCTTGTACGCAGCATCATTGCCGGCTTGCCAGGAGCTGAGGAGGGCTATACGTTGGCGGAGTTCCAAAAGGTCTTGGATGCCTATGATGGTATTGGCGAGGAGGAGCTGAGTGCGCATTTGTTTGCCTTCCTTAAAGACATCATCCCGGCGGCCGAGGAGGCGGGAGTGAACATGACAATCCATCCGGATGACCCGCCATTCCCAATTCTGGGATTGCCGAGAGTCGTAAGTACTGAGCGGCATGCCAAAGCTTTGTTGGATGCGGTCGCGAGCAATGCCAATAGGGCTTTGTTTCTGCACTGGTTCCTACGGCGCACGCCCTGACAATGACCTTGTCGGCATGATCCAGCGCTTGGGCCACCGGATCAATTTCATTCACCTGAGAAGCACAAGAAGAGACGCCGAGGGCAACTTCTTTGAGGCCGATCACCTCGACGGTGATGTAGATATGTATGCAGTGATGCAGGCGCTTGTAGAGGAGCAAGAGAAACGCATGCAAGCAGGCAGGGAAGACCATCGCCTACCCATGCGGCCGGACCACGGTCACCAGATGCTCGATGATCTTAAGAAGAAGACCAATCCCGGATACTCAGCAATTGGAAGACTGCGTGGATTGGCAGAGTTACGTGGTTTGGAATTGGGAATAAGGAGGGGTCGATAATGAAAGCATTTCTCGACGACGACTTCTTGCTGCAATCTGATACGGCCTCGAGGCTCTATCATGATTTCGCAAAGGATCAGCCGATCATTGATTATCACTGCCACCTATCACCAAAAGATATTGTAGAGAACCGCGTTTTCAATACGATCACGGAGGCGTGGCTGGAAGGCGACCATTATAAGTGGAGGGCGATGCGTACCAACGGCATCGCCGAACAATATTGCACCGGAGATGCGCCAGATCGTGAAAAATTCAGAGAATGGGCAAAGACTGTTCCCTATACAGTTCGCAACCCGCTTTACCACTGGACGCATCTGGAGTTGAAGAGATATTTCGGCGTCAGCCAACTCCTCAATGGGCATACGGCGGATGAAATCTACGACACAAGCACTGCGGCTCTTCAACAGCTAAGCACACAGAAGTTGCTTAGCATGATGAAAGTGCAAGTGGTGTGCACGACGGATGATCCCACTGACTCTCTGGAGTATCACCAGGCTTGGGACAGCGATGCCAGCTCATTGAAACTCCTTCCCACCTTCCGACCGGACAAGGTGCTTTTTACTTCTGACGTAAGCAAATGGAACGAGTATGTAGATAAGCTTGCGGCAGCGGCAAATATGGATATCAGCTCATTCCAGGATGTGATTGATGCCCTCCAAAACCGACATGATTTCTTTGCAGAGCAGGGATGTCGGCTGTCTGATGCCGGGCTAGAGCGATTATATGCAGAGGACTTTACCGAGTCTGAGGTTGCGAGCACATTCCAGCAACTGCGAGCCGGTAACCATGTGAGTGCACTTGATGCCGACAAATTCCGGTCGGCGGTATTGCTGGCAGTAGGCAGAATGAACCATGAGAAGGGTTGGACTCAGCAGTTTCACCTCGGGGCGCTTAGAAACAATAACAAGCGGATGCTGGGCAAGCTCGGGCCTGATACAGGCTTTGATTCGATGGGGGATTTCTCTCAGGCACAGGCCCTTTCGAAATTTCTCGACGGACTGGACGGTACAGACCAACTCGCCAAGACTATCCTTTACAATCTGAACCCTACGGACAATGCCGTTTTTGCAACGATGATTGGCAATTTCAACGACGGCTCCATCCCCGGCAAGATCCAATTTGGCTCGGGATGGTGGTTCCTCGATCAGAAACTGGGGATGGAGGAACAGATGAATATGCTTTCAAATATGGGTCTGCTTAGCAGGTTTGTGGGCATGCTCACGGATTCAAGAAGCTTTCTGTCTTTCCCCCGTCATGAGTACTTCCGGCGAGTATTGTGCAATCTCGTCGGTCAGGATGTAGAGAATGGTGAACTCCCAAATGATATGGACCTCTTGGGAAACCTGATCAAGAATATTTGCTACCACAATGCCAAAGAATTTTTCCATTTCTGATGGCCAATTTTTTTAAATCACTGATCACCTACAAGTGACCTAACCAATAACAGAAATCGCAATGAAAAAAGTAGTAACCTTCGGTGAGATCATGCTCCGGCTTAGCCCTCCGGGGTTTTTGAGATTCTCACAAGCCAATTCCTTCGATGTCGTCTACGGCGGTGGTGAGTCCAATGTCGCTGTGTCGCTCGCCAATTACGGTATTCCTGTGGATTTTGTCACTCGCCTTCCTGACAATGACATTGGCCATTGCGCTATGATGGAAATGCGTAAGCGCGGAGTTGATGTCTCCAATATTGCGTGGGGAGGGGAGCGTCTCGGTATCTACTTCCTGGAGTTTGGCGCGGTTGCACGAGGTAGCAAAGTGATCTATGACCGGGCGCACTCTTCCATTGCCGACATGAAACCTGGTATGATCGACTGGGAGAAGGTTTTTGAAGATGCCGGCTGGTTTCATTGGACGGGGATCACCCCCGCGATTTCGCAGGGAGCAGCGGATGCTTGTCTTGAGGCCGTAGAAGTCGCCGCGAAAATGGGTGTGACGATATCCACTGATCTCAACTATCGCAAGAAACTCTGGAAGTACGGTGTCGAATCAGAGAAAGTGATGACTCCCCTAGTGGAGCATTGCGATATCATATTGGGCAATGAGGAGGATGCAGAGAAGCACTTCGGTATTCACCCTGAGGGGGTGGATGTCACCAAAGGAGATTCAGTGAGTGCGGCGGCCTTTGAGTCTGTGTGCAAGCAAATGATGGAGAAGTTCCCCAAGGCGAAGAAGGTGATCACTACTCTGCGGGGATCCATCAGTGCCTCGCACAATTCATGGTCTGGTGTACTCTACAATGGCTCAGAGACTCATGAGGCGAGGACCTATCAAATCACGCACATCGTCGACCGAGTGGGTGGGGGTGATAGTTTCATGGGTGGCTTGATCTATGGGCTCCTGACCTACGAAAATGATGACCAAAAGGCGCTCGACTTTGCTGTTGCCGCATCTTGCCTCAAGCATACGATCATTGGTGATGCCAACCAGGTGACGGTGGATGAGGTGGAGAAACTGATGAGTGGCGATGCCTCTGGTCGAGTATCACGATAATTAACGATTAAGATGAGACATTCACGAATAGAAGTGGCTTTGGCCATGAAAGAAACAGGCATGGTCCCTGTGTTTTACCATCCTGATGTGGACATCTGCAAGAATGTGCTGAAGGCTTGTCATGCAGCGGGTGTAAAGGCCTTTGAGTTCACCAATCGTGGTGACTTTGCCCATGAGTTATTCAGTGAGCTCAGCAAGTACGTCCGTGACGAACTGCACGGGTTGATGTTGGGAGTAGGGTCCGTGGTGGATCCGGGGACAGCCTCCCTTTATATTCAACTGGGGACGGACTTCGTCGTATCACCGGTGATCAACGCCGAAATGGCCAAAGTATGCAACCGCCGAAAGGTCCTTTGGTCGCCAGGGTGTGGATCTCTGTCAGAGATTTCGTATGCCGAAGAATTAGGCGCCGAGGTGGTTAAGATATTTCCTGGCTCGTCCGTCGGCGGTCCTGGCTTTGTGAAAGCTGTAAAGGGCCCTTGCCCCTGGACCAGTATTATGCCGACCGGTGGCGTGAAACCAACTCAGGAGAACTTAAAGGAATGGTTTGATGCAGGGGTCCATTGTGTAGGGATGGGTTCTCAATTATTTACCAAAGATCTCATCTCACCTGACAGTCATCAAGAACTGGTCGACAAGATTTCAGGTACACTGGATATCATTGCGCAGTTGCGGTCTTGATCAAGGCCTGTCCCTATCGAGATTGCGGCTCCAGGCGTCAAAGAGCATCTTTTGCCTATCTGACAATTCACGGCCTTTTTTGAGGGTGACAAACTTCCCGTTCTTGCCGTAGTCGAGGCCAATCTTATTGAAGTACTCGTCATAGGGGAGGGGATTGCTTTGCCAAACGTACTGATTGAAGAAATCACCAATCTCGGGATAGGTCATCTCCACTATTTTGTCAATGAAGCCGTCTTCAGAAACAGGATTTCCTGGGCCGTATTCTGCTGCCAGATCCAGGACCAGCTCGCGAAGCCCGTATTGACCTTCTGAGAGATCCAATAACCGTATGTCGAGTAATCCAGCCACCAGGGATCCCCTGTGATAGATGTTGCCGTACTGTTGAGCTCCGGCCTCTGTGTAGGACTCCATGGCGATCTTTTCGAGACTCCACGATTTTTTGAAATACAGTTGGTCTACCTGGATTTTCTGTGCAACAGCGTGCTTTAGGTAAGTGTCCAGATCAACCAATTCAGCTCGAAGTAGTAAGATATTGGAGGCCCACTCGGTGACACCTTCGTACAGCCATAGATGCTTTGACGGTGTAGGAACCTCAAAGTTGAAGCGTTCGATGATTTCGCTATGTATGTTGAGGGGAGTGACGATATGGAAGAATTCGTGGGAAGCGATGTCAGTCACGTTGCTTAGGAATTCGGGCGTAGGATTACCTTCATTTAAGACGTATTCTGAACTGTAGGAGTGCTCCCAGGCACCTGTAATACCTTTAAGATCAGGAGCGAATAGAAAAAGGAAAGTGTATCGATCTACCGGCAGCTCTATGAGAAACTTGCGCGATGCATCAAGCATGTCGGACATGTCTTTCATCAGTTCTTTAGCAAACACACGCTCAGACGCGGAGTAAGTAAATATTCTTATATCGGTACCGGCCACAGTTGTGTCTTCATAGCTGAGGTCGCCCATCAGCAGCGGGCTATCTACCAAGTAATCATAGGTCTCTGCTTTGTACCAACCGTTATCCAATTTCAGCGCCGTACCCACCTTCCAGAAGTCTGGTCGCTCAAAACGCACCCGCATGGGCTGGGCCTGCAATGCCACGAAATACCCCATGACTGCATGGGCATTGATCAATGCATGATCGGCCTCCAGTGAAGAACCACACATGAGATAGATGGGCCATTCTTTAACCGGTGTATCGAAGGTTTCGGCGATAGCATATTCTACATAGGCTAGTTTCTGAGGCTTTGTGATTAGGTATTGGTTGGGTGCCAAATAGCTTACTTCCAAGCTGCGACCTTTTTTGTCGTATGCTTGAAACCCTGAGACAAATCGCCCGATATTCATCGTCTGATAAGTTCCCGGCGCGGTGACCGGGAACTGAAATAATCCTTCGGACTTGTCCAGTTGTCCCAGGACCTCGACACGGACGAAGAGTGTATCCATGTTTTTTGTCAGGTCGATGGAGTAGTTGCTCGAGCGTGTTTCGTCCTGGTTTATTTCGGTCTTACTCTGAAAAGAGAGTATCGAAAGGAAGAGTACCGGTATAAATAGCCTATTGATCATGTGTCGGGTTTGATGCGTAAAGTTACCAGCAAATTGTACGTGTGCACTTTTTGTCAAATGATGGCCTGGTGCAATTACGGCATTTCTGACAATAGGTGAGCGACACGTGGAGTTTTGGCTACAAATTCTATGATGGAGACTACGCGTCCCCCCACAGCTTTTATATCTTCGCAACAAAGGAAACGGCCCCCAGTATGCTAATTCAATCTAAGTTGATCGCAGTCGACTTTGATGGTACCATCGTGCACGATGCTTTTCCCGAAATCGGTCGGGAGGTACCTTTTGCTTTTGACACATTGCGCCTCTTGCAGGGCGATGGACACCGACTTATTCTCTGGACGGTCAGGAAGGGCTCACGGCTGCTTGAAGCTGTGGAGTTTTGCCGGAAAAATGGTGTAGAGTTCTATGCTGTCAACCAAAACTTTGACGGAGAAGAGCTAGGCAATAGTAGTCGCAAGCTCAATGTGGATATCTTCATTGATGACCGTAATGTTGGCGGCTTTCCTGGTTGGGGAGAAGTGTATCAAATGATTTCCCAACATGAATTTCCGGTGAAAAGGAAGAAGAGGCTGTTTGGTTTTCGGCGGTAGGGCACCCTACTTGTGAACGCTCCTCCAGATCGTACAATAGATTGTACGCAGGACTAGGCGGACATCCATCCAAAATGTCCAGTTCTTGATGTAGATCAAGTCGTACTTGACACGTTTTTTCATGTGCCAGACTGTGGGTGTAGGCCCTTGACTTCCGTTTACCTGTGCAAAACCAGTAATCCCGGGCTTTACCAGCAATCGCGCTCCATAATTGGAATCCTCTTTCTCGTAAAGTTCTGTTTGAAATACCATGTGCGGCCTTGGCCCTACGACACTCATTTCTCCACGGAAGACATTCCAAAACTGAGGTAGCTCGTCCAGATTATATTTTCTTAATAGACGCCCCACAGCAGTAATTCGAGGATCACCTTCCCGGGCTTGAAGCTCATCTTGAGCGAGATTCGGAACCATCGTTCGAAGTTTGATACAATCAAAAAGCCGGCGATCACGGCCATGCCTTTTCTGTACGAAGAAGATTGGTCCTTTGGAATCTAACCTGATGATCAGCGCGAGGATGGGAATCATCCATGATAAAAAGAAAATGATGATAGTAGCAGAGAAGACGATGTCAAATATTCGCTTTGCGGCAGCTTTTTCAGGCGCAGAGAGCGGATTTCTTACAGTTGGGTGAGGTAGAAACCTTTCGTCCGTCTTGGGTTCGACAACTAAAAAATTGCGATAGAGTCTGCTGTCTTGTGCAGATCTGCTAGGCGATCCTGGCGACATACTTTTTCAACGGTTTGGAGTGAACTAAAATAAAAGTAGTTTCGTGTTTTGTGCTCTATCTTGATTGGTGGTCAGCCTTTCTCAAAAAACAAAAATAAGAGAATCTTTGAATAAACCTCGAAGTTGTTTCGCTATTAGAAAAAGGTCTTCTCTAATCCATAGAGACTTTCCAACGCTTCCACATACTTTTCTATCACATGCCTTTTGTCGTAGCACCGCTCAATAAGCTGTCTTCCCGCCACGGCCATCGACTGGTATGATTCATCATCGATCTTGATCATTTTGGTCATTGCCGAAACGAGTGAGCTCAAGTCATTCATAGCCACCAGATATCCGTTCTTGCCATCCTCGACCACATCGTGGCAACCAACGTTATCGGAGGTTATTAGGGGCTTGCACATAGAGGCCCCCTCCAGGAGTGCTCTTGGCGTCCCCTCGGCGTAGTAGGAGGGGTATACTACGACATGGGCTTGCTGAATGTATTGCTGAACCTCGGTCGTTTCTCCCAGATATTCTACCCACCCTTTTTGTACCCAATTGTCGAGCTGTGCTTGTGACACCGAGTACTTGTTCCCATCTAGCGGGCCTAACAGCCAAAAGCGAACCTCGGGAAACTGCTTCTTGAGCAGCCGAGCGGCCTCGACATACAAGGGTGCGCCTTTCGAAATAAGAAGTCGGCTGAACATAAGAAAGGTAAACGGCTCGTCCGATTTCTGATGGAGTGCACACGGAAAGCGATCCATGTCCACTCCCGAGCCGGCAACCGCGGCAGATTTCGCAGCCGAGGAGATACCCCACTTCGTGAATAGCTCACGATGCTCGCGATTATGAAAAAATACGCGAAAGGCTCTCCACATGGCAACTTTGAACATTGCCAGCATAATGACGCGAGTGATGTTGCCGGATCCAGTAAATGGGTTGCCAAGTCCCGCTACAGTCGAGACGTAAGGTATGCCTTTGATCGTCGCTGCGAGGCCCCCGTAGATCATGGGCTTGGCATTGTACAGGTACGCAAAGTCGATCCTCTCCTCTCTGAAGATCGTTCGGAATTCTTTGAATAGTCTAAGGTCTTGTAAGGGATTCTGCCCGGTACTGTGGAAGTTTTTTAAAGGAATGAACCGGATGTTGGCTTCCTTCAGTTTATGCTCGGTGCCGTCGGGTGCAGCAATGGCAATGACTTCATGACCCCTGGAAGTGAGCTCTTCGGCTAGCGTTCTCCGAAAGTTGTACAGTGGCCAGGCAAGATTAGTGACTATGGCGATGCGTCTCTTGTCCATATATTACGAATAACGGAAATATCTCGATAAGCTGCCCGATATTGAGTTAAAAATTACCTCCTGAGACCAATTGAGCGTTGGTAATTCTGGGAGTCCTTTTTTGAAAAAAAGGTCTTGTTGGAAGCGTATCCTGTTACCTCCTACGCGATGGCCGACTTTCAACGGGTGTGCACTTTCCAGGCTCATTCTGGCTTGCTTAAATGTTGTATTAAGTCCTTTTTCTAATTGGCCTAGGAGCTTTTCAGGTGTTTGCATCAGGTCCTCGTACTTCATCTGGGAGTACTCATTTTCCCGTAACCACTGCTGATGGTCCAGGGCATATTGGTTCGCCGTTTTCCAGCCGTAGGCTGTGCGGATCAGAGGGAATCGTTTGCGTCTTATGTGTCCTTCTGCCGCCCAATTGCTTCCCTTCTTCAGGATCGTCTGCACCGTCGTACGGCCATCTCTCACTAAATGGACCATACTCAATGGGGTCTGTGTCAGTCGACTGATGGCGAGAGGCCGTGCGGCCATCTCTGGTTTGGTCTTGCTGGAGTCTACGATGAATTCGCAGGATGCTTTTTCTTGGATATAATAGAAGAGTTGATGTTGTATTTCCTCATATCTCCGCCGTTGCCCTGGTGACACGAGGCCTTCGACGATATTTTGCAGTTGGCTGGCCTGTTCCATGCCCGAGATGACCTTGGCAGACGCTTCGATGTCCATGACATCACTCAAATCTCCCCAGAAGGGGCAGTCTGGGTACCTTTCGCCACAGCTGCAGTGGCGATTAGGTTCAGACCAGTCCTGGAATAGGAAGTGGAGCTCCCCCGCGCCAAACACATGCTCCTCCTGGCTGAGCAATATGTCAAGGATGGTCGAGCCACTCCTGCCGTAGCCGGCGATATATATGACCTTAGGACTGGAGGAAATCATGGTACATTTTGATGTGTTTGGAAGCGGCCAATTGGAGCGAATATCTGTCAATAGCAAAAGCCCGATTTCTCTTGCCGATGGCAGCAGACTTTTCCCTACCCATGGCTACAAATTGCTCGATTCCCTCGGCGATTTCATTTATATTCTTCGGGTCCACCAGAAGGTTGTCGCTCAGACCTGTCACTTCTCGCAGTGCGTCAATGTTGGATGCTACGACAGGGCAGGATGCTACCATAGCCTCGATCAAAGCGTTACAGAATCCTTCGGACAAAGGGACCATGCAGAATAGGTCGGCCTTACCCAACTGACGGAAGACCTCATCCCGTGTGACAAGCCCGAGAAAAGTCACTGCTTTTTCAACCTTCAGTTCGCGAACCTGGGCCTCGAGGTCAGCGCGCAGATACCCTTCGCCCATGACAGTGAGGCTTATCTGAGGGTGTTTCTCGAAAACTCGGGCAAAAGCTTCGAGTAATCGATCCATGTTCTTCAGTGGGATGAGCCTTGTTGTGGCCACCAGTCGGAAACCTTCTTCCTTCGATTTGACGTCTTCTGCTTCGTTCAATTGCTTATCGATGAGGTTGGGATCTATTCCATTGTAGACAATGATGGATTTCTTGAGCCCAATCCACCTTTCCAGGAGGGTGAAGGACTGCATGGTTGACAGGCTATTGCAGATGATCTTATCGCAGAATAGAAAGGTGATTAGCGTGAGAAGCTGTGCAAACAGCTTGTTGATATCGTGATTTCGATGCTCTGTTTTAATGATCACCGGCACACGACAAATTTTCCCAAAGACAGTGGCGCAGCAGGCCGAGAGCCCGTGGTGAACATGCAGGACCTGCGGGCGATAGGTTTTGATGATTTTGTAGAGCCTCATCAATCCGGGAAGGGGATTACGTTTATTGAATTTGACGCAATCATGAATCTCTGTGAAGCCATTCCTGGGTTTATTGGGAAAGTCGTAAAATGCGACGAGCCGAATGTCAAAGTCCGTGTCTTCCCGCTCCATATGGGCAAAGAGCTCGATGGGGATTGACGTCGGTACGTCGGCCGCTACCAGGTAAAGTACTCTCATTCTTGTCCCGTCCATTCAAATTCAGTCCCAATCATTTTCGAGAGATTTGGGCTCTTCTTTTGGAAGTGTTCTCGTAAGCGCGCCTTCAAATCAGGCGGTATCGGCTCATAGTCCCCCTCCATGTACTTCCTTTTAGGTACGACAAAGCTGTTGTCAACCTCGAGGAAGTCGGCGATCTGCTGGCATACTTCCTTCGGGCGATTGACTAAGGATCGATCTTCCAGAACCAAGAAACGTTCTCTCGGAAAGTACTCAAACCATCGGCGAAATTGAGCTTCATATTCTCCCCGAGCCAGGTAGGAGTATATCTGATGAGCTTTTGAAGTGCTGATGGATCCATCCGCCAGCAATTTCGTGTCCCCGTCGATCCGTGATGACTCCGCAGCGATAGCCTGCTCGAATTTCGGAAGAGGTTCGCGACTTCGCCGCCTTTCCATCTGGTAATGCGAGTAGGCCCGATCAACAGGATCACGGAGGATGACGATCAGCTTCATGTCGGCGTTGGTGGTATGTACCCGCTTGGGTACCAGGGGATGGTAGAAATAATAGGGAGTGGCTTCAAATGATATTTTGCATGGCTTGCCTGCTCGAAAAAACCGGCGGTACCAATCCAGGCCTTTGGAGTAATTGAGATCAAAGTAGTGCACTTCCTTCACGAGGGAACCGCAAATAAGAGGATGGCTTTTGAGGATTTGCGACAAGGTGGTGGTAGCCGCCTTTTGCACACCTATAATGAGTAGATTGGGCGATGGCCCCTTAACGGCTAACTTTCTTAAGACCGGTAGCAGCCGTCGGAACATGGATTTCAAATCCCTAGGAATGTACGACTTCAACTTCTCGAGGGGTGTCATGAGTTGAGAATTTTAGGGAAAAAAGAAATCCGGTAGGAACCAGAATGTACAATAGGTTCAAAGCATCACTTCCACCGAAGAGCCCATTGATACAGGTACCAAATATGAGGAATGCTTTGATGAACATGATCTGCTTTATTTCCGCTTTGTTATGGCAACTGCCAATGAGGTAGTTGCTGTACCGGAACAGCGAAAAGATTAGGAAAAGCAACAGTACGAGCCCTATTATGCCATACTCCACGAGAGTTTGTAAGTAGTGGTTGTGTGTGCCGTGGTCGACCCATTGATACCTGGAGTTTTGGCTTGCTAGCTTCTTGAGCGCTCCCGGGCCCGTCCCAAAGATGGGAGTATCTTCTATTTGCGCAAGTGAAAGCTTCAAGATTCGAAACCTGCTGTAGTTGCTGCGGGTGAAGACAGACGAATCCCAGGATTCAATCTCGCTTCCTCCGCCGGGGACCAGCAGGCGTTCAGCGACGAGGTTGCCTACTCCTGTCAGCGACTTGAGCTGTTTTTGTACATAATATTCTGCCGGACGATAATTGAGAACGATGATCGTCGTAGAAACGAAAAGCACGAGTGTCGAAGCGACCAGCAGAGGTTTGAATGTATATCCTGAAATACGACCATATCTGGGTACGAGATAAATAGCCGCTGCAAGGAACGCAATCCATCCTTTTTTCTCACCGGAGAACAACATGATCGTAATCATTGCCATTAGCAGAAGGAGATAGACCTTTGAGGGCCGCGTGAGAAAACGATGCAATGCCAATAATCCCGCTAAGGCATAGATGTGCTTGAATGGTCCGAATGTCTTGAAGCCTGTGGACAGGCCGGAGGTACTGAAGTAAGCAAATAGAAGTAATGAGGTGGCTACGAACATCACCCGAATGGTATCGATGAACAGCTCCCGCTTTTCGTAGGTAGTGCACATCGCGGCGATCAGATACGTAAAGGATACCAACATGAGGGCCTGGGTCAGCTCTTTAAATGCTACCCGTGCCACTCCCTGGAAGAGACCATTGAGAAAGCTGTAGAGAACAAAGACCAAAAGGAGGGTAATGATGCGGCTGCCTTTGATTCGTGCATGCAGAAAGTCACCTGAAGAGAGCCAAACGTGGACAACCAGCCCCAGGATAAACAGCAAGAGGAAATCTGCCGGACGTACAACGATGCCAGAGATCTTGAAGTGTATCCCCGAGAAATACAGCAAGAACGTAAGACCCAGTAGTTGGATTATTTGTCTAACAGCCATGGTTGTGATCTTTTGCGGTGCTGAATATCAAACCATTACGTACCATTACAGTCTTACGAATATACATTGATCTACCCTTCATTGGCTTTTGTAATGGTTAATAGTCTTTTTCCAAAAAGAGCAAATGTCAGTAGTGCATAGACTCCAAGCCCTGTACTGAGGGCCCCAATCACCTGCCATGAAATCAGATCCCGGATGAGCCAGTATCTATTGAGTAGCGCGCCCAAGGCCACTCCAAAACCGATCATTCCAGAGACCCATACCAAATACCTCCAACCAATTTTGCCTCTTAGCAAGAAGCCCATAGCCATTGAGCCCAAGGCATAAGTCACCAATGACGCGATGGCCGCCCCAGTCATGCCCCATTCCGGTATTAGTAGCAGGTTCATGCCAATATTGCCCAATGCGATGGCCACCCAAACAATATTAAAATATGCCCTTTTGAGAAATGCAGTCAATACGTTGGACTGGAGGGTCAAAAGACCATATGCTCCCATGGCCAATGCCAATAGCATCATTAACCTGCCGGTGTCAGAAGACTCATGGTCAAGCCACTTCATGGCCGCTGGTCCGGCGACGGTCACCAACAATGCAAACGCTCCTGTGATCAAGCTGTAGAAGAGCATGACTCGTTCGGCGCGCACAATGGCCCTTTGTCGCTTTCCATGTCCTAGCAAAGCACTCAGGTCGGGAAGCAGTATCTGACTCACGGGATTGACCAGTAGCAGCGGAATACTTGCCAGTACGTAGGCTGCTGAGTAGACGCCTACTACATCTATCCCATGAAAATGAAGGAGAACAAATCTGTCAGAAAACGCGCTGCTCCAGGTGCTAATCCCAGCCAGGACGAAGGGCAGACCATAGCTGACAAATTTGTAGCCGCGGCTAAGGTCCAGGAGGATGGATCTTAGTCCGACATGTGTCCAAAGTACAAATAGGTAAATGAGCAGCATCACCAATTCGCTCACAATGAAGTAGGAAATGGCCTGCTGGATGGCGGCGTCGAAATAGGTGAGTGCCACCGTGACCGTCAAGAGTTTTGCTATGACCCTGACAGGCCCCATAATAGCGAGAAACCGTACCTGCCTGATGGCTCGAAGTACGTTCCCGATTTCAAAAAGGATGGCTTCCAAAGGGATGTACAAGCTCAATAGGACAATGAGAGATTCATTGTACCCACGGGTAAACAGCAGGCTTCCTATTGGCTGTCGTCCCAACAATAGGACGCCAGAGCATCCGATACTGAGGACGAAGACCCAGGCCAGCGACGAATAGAACGAGCGGGAAACTTCTATGCGGTCGTCGGTTTGCGAGAGGTATTTTTTGATGCCAACGCCGACATTCATGGTGGCAACATGGAGGATCACCTGCGATGACAGGCCAAATTGCTGCCATATGCCGTAAGCTACTGCGCCTGCATATTTGAAGATCAGTGGCAAATACAACAGCGAGCTCAGCTTGTTGACCGAAACAGGAATGAGACTGTAAAAAACGTCTCTTATGAATTTCTTGCCTGATCCGTGCATAGCTGCTTCTCTAACCAATGCTCTACAGAGAATTCTACTAGTTCCCCGAGCCTCATTATATCACTTTCGTAGATCTCGCGCAATGCCCGACAATCCTTGACAGTCATGGGCTCATAAGGTGTGCGTTGGAGATTGGCAGACTTCATCCATTGGGATAACCTGGTTCCCTTCAAAAGATCCATGATCTCGCTGCCTCTATGGGAATTCCTCAGAAACTGCACAACCCGCGAGGTGAGCTTGTAGAGTAGCACGCTTCTTGGTTTGGCGGCGACTCCGGCATACTTGGTGGAGCTGTCGAGAACGGCGGTCACTATCGAACTGTCAGATCTCACCCCCAGAAAGTCAAGGACCTTGGAGAGCCCGCGATGTTTATTTTCAAAAAGCTCTTCAAAGCTCAATCCAAGAAGTTGTTCCGGCGAAAACAACTCCTGGAGGCGTTGAACTTGCTCTGCATAAAAGCCCCTCCCGATGAACCTCGGGTCTTGAGAAGCTACGAGCTCGCCAAAGTCCTCTGACAGCAATCGCTTCCTCTTGGCCATCCAATAATGAGAATAGGCCCTTGATCCCGGTTCCCTTAAAATATAGATGAGTCGCGCCTTAGGCAGCAAGTCTTGGATGCGATTGAGGGCCAGCGGATCTGACAAATACATGGGAGTGACCTCCCCGATGATCTGATCACGCTGAGCTTTTCTGAAAAATCGCCGGTACCACTCTATACCCAACTCGTAATGCTTTACGGGCTGTAGCAGGGAGTTGTAGGCATTGAAGAAGTGGACTTCTTTTGTCTCTGGGACGTAGATATCTGGATGCCTTCTCAGGGCGTTGTAGAGCCACGTAGTTCCTGACTTTTCAGCACCGATTACCAGGAAATGAGGCAGGCCGTCGAAAGTACTGTGCCCAGACATATACCTGTTAGGTCAACTGATGTCGCTGCTGATTAAAGACCAGGCCAAGCTTGTCCCCTGGATCCTGGCCACCTATGTCTGTCAATACGTCCAATGCGGAGATCGGAGTATATGACTTACTGACCACGAAAAGCTTGTAATCAGCGAACTCCTGCACATCCAGAGCATCCGGGTAGGGCAGTAGGGGAGCTGTATCCACTATTACATAGTCATACTGCTTCTTGAGTGATTTCAGCAGTCGTGAGAGCTTGAGTGTATTGAACAACTCCTCACCATCCTTGGAAAGTGTTCCGCCAATCACATCGAGGTTTTCGATCTTCGTGGGGGTGATGATATCCTTGAGCTCCTTCTTGTCATTGAGGTGGTCCTTCAATGAGGAGGAAGTCTTCACACTCATTACTTTGGAAACCGTCGGGCTTCTAAGGTTGGCATCCACCAGCACCACCTTATGTTGGTATTTGGCGAGCATCACAGCCAGGTTGACCGCCACGAATGTTCGCCCTTCCTTATTGGAGGCTGAAAAGACCTGGAGGATCTTTCGGTCGCTGTGGCCATTACGGAAGTGCGTAGTCATCCGTCGAAAGCTCTGCATGACTTCTGAAGACAATGACTCTTTGCCGGGTCGCATCCCGACAGTCCGGGTGTCAGGTATGGAGCCAATGAGGGGCAGCTGAGTTTTTGTCGTGAGATCGTCTGGCGTGTCTATACGCTGGACGTTGAGGTCATAGGCCGTGGTGGCAAAATAGACGAACAGGGCAGCTATGACCAGGGCGATTACATAATTGAGCGCATCTCTCGGAAAAACCTTGCTGTGAACGTATGGACTATCGATGACCTGCACTTGGGAGATATTTGAAGCTTTCAGGATCTCAGCTTCAGTCCGGCGTTCTTCCAGGAATAAGTACATCGTTTCATTGATGTCAAACTCCCTTTGAAGACTCATCAGGTTCTTCCTTGTCGTGGGAAGTCGTTTCATTTCCCTCTCCTCATCTCTGATCCGCTCTTCGAGTTGGCCAATGGACAAAGCAGTAGAGGCCTTGTAATCATTGATACTGCTCTTGAGAAGATCAATCTGATGACCTATACTCAATTCCAACGACTTGAACCTTGGGTTGATTTCCGTGGAACTGCTCCTCAGTTGGTTGAGATCCAGAATCATCGTATTCAATGAATTGACAGCGTTATTGAAAACTGGATCCTTGATCCCTACGGCCGAGGGGTTAACAAACACCTGGTTAGAGTCCGAGGAATTCATCTGATCCATCAGCTGCGTATAGTAATTCATTTGGAGTCGCTTCGCAGCCAGCTCATTTTCCAAATCCAATAAGGTTGAAAGGACCGCTGACCCTTCAGCGTCAATGTCAATGGTCTTGTTGAGCTCGCGGAATCTCACCACGTCGTATTCGATCCTGTTGAGTCTTTTTTTAATGAGGTCTACCTGACCGTTAATGAAATGGAGTGAGTTGATAATCGATTCGTTCTTATGTTCGATCTTCAGGTTCCTGTAGTCGTTGATCAGTCGGCCCACCAATTTCACAGCCCATTGGGGATCAGAGGACTCCATTTCTATTCGGAGCACAGTTGCATCTGAATTTGTCAACTCGACTTTCATTGCTTCTTTGAGCTCGAGGGCCATAGACAATGGGTCGATGATCTTGAGGGTGTAGGAGCTACCGGATTCCGGATTCATGCCTTCGTTCGCGGAAATGCACCCCGCCAATATCTCAGAAGAAGCCTTGAAGGGAAGGGAATAAGTATATCCTGCCTCTATGAGCTCGGTGTTGCTGGCATCAATGAAGATTGATCCATTGTCGGTAAAGGTGAAATCCACCAACAAGTCGAATCGCGCTTCTGGATCGAGGATATCCATATCCAGAAGGAGAGGTTGTGCCTCTTCAAAGGCCCGCTCGTCAAACAACGTCGGCTCATAGATCTTGTAGAAGAGGTCTCCCTGTTCGATGGCGCGCTGCATGAGCTCCGTGGATCTGAGTATTTCCAACTCATTGAGCATATTGGGGTCTTGCTGATCCTCTATCTCACCAAGGGCTGTGGAAACATGCTCTGTGCTGTTTAGAAGAGTACTCACCACCTTGTACCTCTGTGTGGAGTAAGTGTTGTAGAGAAAGGTTATGGTCAGTGCCGCTAGGATCGCGAGGGCATAGAGCTTCCATCTGTCTTTGAACTTGGATAGGAGTCGGCTTACTTCGATCCCCTCAAAGGCATCAGGGTCTTTGCCATTTGTACGTGGTTCCATCGCTTTATTCATTAGTGAAAGACGCTTTGAAAAATTCTGGTACTCATGTTCTTTACAGTGAGAAGTTTTTCAAAAGACATTGGCCAGACTCAGCACCAACGCAACAGCCGTAATGATTGATAATAGGCTTGTTACTGTCTGTATACTTGACGGTTCGGTGCCAAGCTCCCGGACCTTCAGTGGTTTCACATAAATCTGGTCATTGGGGTGGATGAAATAGTATTCTGAGTTCACGATGCTTTCATCCGTAAGGTCCAATTGGTGCATCTTCTGGCCACTCGGATACTGCCTGATGAGCAAGACCTCCATGCGGTTGGCCGTGATCGTTAGGTCCCCGGCGTTGGCAATAGCTTCATAGATCGTGACATAGTTTTGAAGGATGGAGTATCTGCCAGGCCGGCGAAACTCGCCTAAGGCAGTATATCGGATACCCCCCAGCCGTACAGTGACGTAGGGCTCTTTGATATAGGCTTTGACTTCGGTGGTCAGGAGTTCTTTGACTTCCTCAAGTGTTTTCCCCTCTACATTCAAATGGCCTAAGAGCGGGAGTTCGATGTTCCCATTTTGGTCCACCGGATAGCCGTCCAGATAAAAAAGGTCCGAGGCAGACCGCGCTAACTGATTGATTTGATACCGATAGTCGGATTCACGGGAGAATAATTCTTGCTCTGGCCCTTCGATGGAATTGATAGGGACATCGAGCATTGAAGTAATGGAAATGTCAAGGTTGTCGTTGGCCTGAACGTGATAATTCGGATAGTCAAGCGTGATGAGCGAGTCGTAATTCAGGGCGTTTTCGTTCGCCTGGAAATAGACGACCTTCTTGTTAGGGATACAAGAGCTGACGCAAAACAGCGTTAGCAAGGCGATGTATAACTTGGACACTCTCACGGTGTTAATTCTTCAACAATGGGTAGCAAAAGCTCAGGCGCGGAGCTATTCCATTGGCAGGGTGTCCATTCTCGCGGTAATATAAGAAGAAAGCCGCTCTCGATAACGAGAGCGGCTCCCCAACTGGTTTCTTTTCGTCTGGGCGTTAATATTTGATGATGAGCTTTCTGATCACATCTGAGTCACCCTGACTTATTTTCAAGGTATACACTCCATTTTCTGCATTGGTCGAGATCTCATAGATGCTAGGTGAGATCTGGCGTCCTCGCAGAGGCACTTCCTGACCACTCACTGAATACAGCTTGATCGACATCGTAGACAGGTCCACATTGGTTGCCGACAATCGGAATACGCCCGGTCCAGGGTTCGGGAAGATCTCAAGGGACTGCTCGACCTCTGCGATCATCTCCTGCGCGGTGGCAGGGATCATCATGCCGCGTTCCGCGAACGTCTGTACCCAAGGCACCGACATCGTGCCATCAGGGTGGAATGTGATCACACTGCTCGTGAATGGCGTATCGAATGACAATGCGCCGACGTGAGAAGTTACATTGTCGCAGACATCCCAAACCTGAACGTCGTAAGTCACCCCATCTGAGAGATTCAAGATCTCGTAAGGCTTCGGAGCATTCTTGTTCTTCGTCCAGCTATGACCCCTGATCTTGTGGTAGACCACGTGCTTGGAGGCGTTACCACCCATCCAGCTAATGTAGGCATTACCCTCCGCCAGGGAGTCGAGAGAAACTACAGGTGTCGGACAGTAAGGCGTTCCGGTCGTTTCGAAAGCCCTGAAAGCGAAGTCTGTCACCGTCGCTCCACATACGGAGTAGACGCGTAGCTCGTATGCTGTACCCGAAGCAAGCCCGGTTAGCTGTCGAGGTCCCTGGATGCCCCAGAACTTCGTCCAGGAGGCTCCACGACCTGCTCGGTACCAGAGGTTGTACTCATCACCGTTGCCAGTCCAGCTGACGAGGGCTTCGTCATCCGTAATATTGGAGATCGTGACAGACGGAACCTGGCATCCCACGGCACCATCCGTGGCGAAGATCGCTTCACCAGCCAATGATCCAATGTTGCCACAATATCCGTATACGCGTACTTCATAACCTGTTCCTTCCAGCAATCCTGTTAGGTCTACAGGTGAATGCAAGTCATCCAGCAACTTCGTCCACGATGCTCCAGCGCCCGTACGGTACCAGACATTGTAGTGATCACTGTTGCCTTGCCAGCTCACTTGCGCCGTGGTATTTGTGATGTTACCCACAGTTACATCAGGAGTCTGGCAAGCCGCCGGACCTGTCGTGAAGAAGTCCGTCACCGTCGGTGAGCCGACAATCTCGTTACAAACTCCGTAGACCCGCGTTTCATAGGATGTGCCTGAGCCCAGTCCCTCGAGAGACATTGGTGCTTCCACATCATACAACTTGGTCCACGTGGTTCCGGTACCACCTCTGTACCACAGGTTGTATCCGTCGTTGTTACCCAGCCAGGAGATCTGCGCCGTAGAGTCAGTAATATTTGTGATCTGCACTTCAGGCATTGAGCAGGTTCGTGTTCCCGGCGTAGTGAAATCAACCAGGGCAGGGAAGGAGGCCACGCTATCACAGACAGAGTACACCCTTACTTCGTAGTCAGTGCCACTGGCCAGAGCTGTCATGGTGTATGGTGACTGTACCGTATCCTGCTTCATCCAGTCGGATCCTCTTCCAGATCGGTACCAGATATTGTAGTAAGTACCGCTTCCGGTCCAGCTGATCTCGGCAGTGGTCTCTGTAACAGTATCCACCGCAGCTATCGGCATATCACAAGTGATCACTCCGTCTGTCACGAATTCGGCAAGAGCGCCGTCTTCAGCGAGTGTTGATCCACATACCGGGAATACCTTCACCTGGTAGGACGTACCTGAGGCCAGACCTGTCATTGAGAACGGTGAAGCCACGCTGTCTTCTCGCGTCCAGTCGAGTCTCACTCCAGCTCGGTACTCAATGGCGTACTCCTGCCCGAGTGTCTCCGTCCAATTCACCACAGCGCTACTGTCTGTGATATCTGTGATTGTCGGAGGTAGTCCCAGGATCGGATCGTAGCCCAAGTCGATAGCGATCAAGTCTGAAGCACACATGGTGTCATCGTTGGTCACCCGCAGATAATAAGTGCCCGGAGCCAGACCCGTTACCATTGTTCCGCCCAGGGTCACTGGGTTCATGGCTTCATCCAGCCATTCGAAGCTGTAGTCTTTCGTGCCTCGCATCTGTCCATCTTCTTCGACACTCAACACCTGAGCCGAACCATTGGCCAATTCACACGAAGTAGATGCCGTGATGATGAGATCGAAAGGATTCACCGTGATCTCAGAGCATGGAGGCGGGATAAACCATGTACCATCTACCCTTGTGCCTGGTGAGTACTTCTTACTACCGTTGCCAGAGGCAAACTTGTGAGGGTAGAAGTCGCCAGTCAGATCAGGGTGTCTAGTTGTAGACTCGTTGTTCAGTACATCAGTACCCGTGTATGTGTGACTGATGCGTACGTTGCCTTGCTGATCGGTAACGGTGATTTGATCACCTGTGTCGTCCAGCGAGATCGTTCCCGTTGATGCCGTCTGCACGGTACTGTTACCAAATATTCCCTGAGGCAATCCTCCGCCGAACACTACGAGTGCCGTAGCGGAGTCAAGTACTGTGCTATCAGGAATTACGTGCCTTGCACCAAATCCGTCGGAAAGGATCCAATTCGAGATGTCGAGGTCCATGCCAGACACGTTCACGATCTCTACGAACTCGTCATCCAGGGCGTCGACAATGCCGTCATTGTTGGCATCGCCGCTACCATTTCCATTAGGCGGATCTGCAAGGAATTCATTCAGAACAATGTACACTTCCGTGACAACGCTATTTGTGGCGAAGTCATTTGTCTGGTAATCCTTCACCCCATTGTAGCTATTGTATTCATATACAGCCACATGGTACAATTTGCCAGGCTCCAGATTCGATACCGAGAATGAAGTCGAGTCAGCGTCAGCAACTACGTAACTTGTTCCGATCATGTCTCCCTGGCCGAATGCCGCTGATGCCACATAGTCTGTGCCATCCAGTGGTGCGTTAGTCAGGTTAAAGGCGTCAACCTCCTTCATTACTACCAATCTTCCGGCGCCATTGCCAGCGACTACATCGATGTCCATGGACACGTCCGTCACATTGCTGAACGTGATGTTCGCTGACGAGATCTCTGGCTCACCATCACCGTTTCTGGTGAAGTTGGTTAGCATACCGAAGTTGTTACCAGCATCAAACCAAGGCAATGTGATGGTTTGTGTAGAGTCATCGTATGCACCAGGCTGTGCGTCAGGCACCAGGTAGAACTGGCTTCCTGATTCCAGTGAGTTCTGGATATACAACTCTCCACAGTCAATGCGGAGCTCCGCAGGCTGATTGAGATTGTAACCCCAGAAGAACTGGTAGGCACCCCCTGTAATATCGGTGATAAAGTAGGTGTCGTCGGCCACCTTGCTGATATAGACCGGCGTATTAACAGGTGCTCCCATCGATGGTGGTAGAGATGCTGTCCACGATCCACCAGTAGGGATCTCGTTCACGCATTCGTCTGTAATTACCGTAGCCACATCTGAGTATTCAGATTGCCCAGGTGCAAGGGCCGCAGCGACTCGATAGTAGTACGTAGTCATAGGATTGACTGTCAGGTCATTGTACTGCGTGATATCCGCTCCTACACTTCCGATGGTTGCAAAACCGCCTTCAGGGAGCAATGACCGCTGCACCAGGTAACCTGTTTCTACAAGGCTGTTATCCTCCCATGTCAGGTCTACACGACTCTTACCTCTGTTGGTAGCAATCAGACCATATGGCTGATTTTCGTGCTCTGGCAGTCGGAAGATATCTGAGGTGAACATACCACGTCCATATGTCGCCACAGCCACCAGACCGTCGACTTCACGATAGTAGATCATGTCAGTTCTGACGTTGGCCAGACCTTCGTTCGCAGGTATCCACTGAGGTGTGGAAGTGTCGAACTCGTTGGTTACCCAAACACCGACCTCCGTCGCTAGCATCACCTGGCTTCGATCAGCCGGGTTGTACAAGCTCCATCGTACAGGGATGTCAGGTAGGTTGCCTTCCTTGTTCACCCAGTTGGTTCCCTGATCCAATGTCTCGAAGACCGAAGTGACACCGTAGTTGGAGAACGTCACAATCAATTGTGAATCGTCAGCTCCCACTTCGATACTGGATACATAACCAACACCGTCTATTGAGCCTCCAATGCTTAGCACCTGAGGAGTAGCGTGAGCATTATCCAGGACATAAACGCCACCCTCAGCCGTTCCAAGGAAGATTCGGTTGCTTGTGTGTGGACTTACCTTGATATTGGAAATCTGCTCGCCATTGATATCTACACCTACGTACTCGATGACATAGTCCAGCTCTCCTCGTCGGATATTGGATACTCGTGTCAGTGAATCAGGCTCACCTGCGGCATAGAAGATGTTTTGCTCATCGTCATAATCCGTGGAGTTGATAAACTTACCTCGTGTATAGTCTCTCATGAGAGGCTGGAACTGTCCGCCATCTGTTGAGATGAAGAAGTAGCTAAACACGTGACCAGTGATCTGAATATCCGGTTCGTTCTGGTCAATGTGTGCGAATGTACCGTCACCACCCGTGACCATTGTGGTCGGCGCTTTGCCATTAGCAGTGAAGCGCTGCGTACCATTATCCTGGGCACCGGCCAGCAGGTAGTTACTGTTCTCTTGGTTGATACCTGTTACAGAGTAGAACTGGGTCACGTTGTAATTATGGTTGCGAGCCTCGATATCTGGCACATCTTCCCTTGCTGCATCAACCGTGCTGGCTTTGTCTGCTGCAATGTTGACCAGACCATCGTAGTGGATGCGTAGACCATAAGTATCACTTATCGACAGGCCGAGTTGACCAGCGGTTTTCGCCTTGGCGATCTTGTTCCTGAATCGATCAAGGAAACTGGATTTAGGACCACTGGTAAGCATCAGCTGATCAGCTCTATTGCTAGCACCCGTGAACCAATCTCCGTGCAAGCGGGCTGTCTTCCACATGGCCGAGTTGTTGCCCACAGTGTTGGCTGAGGCTCGTGACCATGACTGCTTGATAGCCGCATTGGTAAGTAGATCCAATCTACTCATGGCAGGCTCGGAGCCGATTGAAGAGAACTCTCCTCCAGTGACTCCCGCCAGGTAGCCGCCAAGCTGTGGCTTCTTAGTGTGCATATAGGAAGCGAAGCTCATACCACTGCTGTAGTCTTCGATCGTCGTGGTAGACGATGACTGGCTGGAGCCTGCACTCTTGTAGTCTCCAGCATTGCCGTCTTCCGAGTCGGTACTTGTACTTGTCATAGTACGAGAAGCAGTACAAGAGCCTTGCTGATCTCCATGCGCGAGGTGAGTGGCAAGGTTGGCCTCATTGATGATGAGATCAGACCCTTCATGACATACTACCACGTTGCCTGCAGGGTTGAGTGGCTGCAAGTCTTCCGTATCAGGAATCCCATCATTGTCATCATCAGTGTCACCGGCGTCGCACAATCCGTCCGCGTCAAAATCAGCACCGTCATTGCTGACATTGAATGTGCCTGTGGAACAATCATCGCAAGTATCGCCATCGCTATCACCGCAGACGAACGCATTCAGCGGATCCACATCATTGACATCCAGGACACCGTCATTGTCGTCGTCGTCGTCTCCACTGTCGCAGATGCCATCCGCATCAGTATCAGTTCCGTCATTGTTGACATTGAACAGGCCATTGGCACAATCGTCGCAGGTATCTCCGTCGCTATCGCCACATACGAAGGCGTCAAACGGCGCGATGTCGTTCACATCGAGGACACCATCGTTGTCGTCGTCATCATCCCCTGAGTCGCAGAGGCCATCACCATCATTGTCAGAGCCGTCAGCACTCATGCTGTATGTGCCACTTGAGCAATCATCACATGTGTCTGCATCATTGTCCCCGCAAACAAAGGCATTGAGAGGATCTGTGTCATTGACATCCAGGACACCATCATTATCATCGTCGGTGTCTCCCGTATCGCAGAGGCCGTCACCATCGGTGTCAGTTCCGTCGTTGTTGACATCGAATGTACCACTTGAGCAATCATCGCAGCCATCAGCATCGCTGTCACCGCAGACGAAGGCATTGAGTGGGTCTGTGTCATTGACATCGAGGACACCATCATTATCATCGTCAGTATCGCCGCTGTCGCACAGTCCATCCGCATCGGTGTCGATACCATCATTGGTGGCGTCCACCGTACCGCTGGCACAATCATCACATGTATCTCCGTCGCTATCTCCGCATGCCAGGGCATTGAGTGGCTCACTATCGTTCACGTCAAGGACGCCATCGTTATCATCATCGGTGTCTGCTGAATCGCAGATGCCGTCGGCATCCGTGTCGGTTCCGTCGTTGTTGACATCGAATGTGCCACTTGAGCAATCATCGCAACCATCCGCGTCGCTATCGCCGCAGACGAACGCGTTCAGAGGATCAGTGTCATTCACATCGAGGACGCCATCATTGTCATCGTCGGTGTCGCCGCTGTCGCAGATACCATCGGCATCTGTATCGATACCATCATTGCTAGCGTCGACCGGACCATTGGCACAATCGTCGCAGGTATCTCCGTCGCTGTCACCGCAAGCCAATGCATTGAGAGGCTCGGTGTCGTTCACATCGAGGACACCATCGTTGTCGTCGTCGGTATCGCTGCTGTCGCAGACGCCATCGCCGTCGGTATCAGTACCGTCGTTGTTGGTGTCGAATGAGCCGCTGCTACAGTCATCACAGTTGTCACCATCGGCGTTACCACAGACGAAGGCGTTGAGTGGTGCAATATCATTCACATCAAGGACGCCATCATTGTCATCATCCGTGTCACCACCGTCGCAGATACCATCACCATCGGTGTCAGTTCCGTCGGTACTTGTGTTGAAGGATCCACTCGCGCAATCGTCGCAACCGTCAGCATCACTGTCGCTGCATACGAAGGCATTGAGAGGATCGATGTCATTTACATCCAACACACCGTCGTTGTCGTCATCAGTGTCACCCGAGTCACAGAGACCATCGCCGTCTGTATCGACACCATCGTTGTTGGCAGCGAATACACCACTTGAGCAATCGTCGCAACCGTCGCCATCACTATCTCCGCATACGAAGGCATTGAGAGGATCTGCGTCATTCACGTCCAGGACGCCATCGTTGTCGTCATCCGTATCACCACTGTCACAAAGACCATCGGCATCAGTATCGATTCCGTCGTTGTTTGCATCAACCGGACCGTTTGCACAGTCGTCACAGGTATCTCCATCGCTATCACCGCAGACAAGGGCGTTGAACGGATCAGTATCGTTCACGTCAAGGACGCCGTCATTGTCGTCATCGGTGTCGCCGCTGTCGCAGATGCCGTCGCCGTCATTGTCAGCACCGTCGTTGTCAGTATCAAATGCTCCGCTTGCGCAATCATCGCAACCATCAGCATCGCTATCGCCGCAGACGAAGGCATTGAAAGGATCACTATCATTGACGTCCAGTACACCATCGTTATCATCATCTGTGTCACCACTGTCGCAGATACCATCGGCGTCATTGTCGGCACCGTCGTTGTCGGTATCGAATGCTCCGCTTGAGCAATCGTCACAGCCGTCAGCATCACTATCGCCGCAGGCCAGGGCATTGAGAGGATCGGTGTCATTCGTGTCGAGGACGCCATCGTTGTCATCGTCGGTGTCACCGCTATCGCAGATACCATCGCCATCCGTATCGGTTCCGTCATTGTCTGTGTCGAATGAGCCGCTGGTGCAATCATCGCAACCGTCAGCATCACTGTCACCGCAGACAAACGCATTGAGTGGATCGGTATCGTTCGTGTCAAGGACACCATCGTTGTCATCGTCAGTATCACCTGTGTCGCACAGTCCATCTCCGTCGGTATCCACGCCGTCATTTGAAGGGAAGGAGAAGCCTAGCTGCGCACAATCATCGCATCCGTCACCATCCTTATCTCCACAGATGTAATTGTTCATCGGATCCAGATCATACTCATTGAGGATCATGTCATTGTCAATGTCCAGATCTCCAGTATCGCAGTATCCGTCGCCATCAGTATCGACGCCATCGTTAGCGGCATCATAAGTGCCACTGCTACAATCGTCGCAACTGTCGTTATCGAAGTCACCGCAGACGAATGCGTTGGTTGGATCAGCATCGTTCACGTCGAGGACGCCGTCGTTGTCATCATCAGTGTCACCGCTGTCGCAGATTCCATCTGCGTCGTTATCAGCGCCGTCGTTGTCAGTGTCGAATGTTCCGCTAGCACAATCATCGCAGCCATCTGCATCGCTATCGCCGCAGACGAAGGCGTTGAACGGATCAGAATCATTGACATCTAGAACGCCGTCATTGTCATCGTCGGTGTCACCACTATCACAGATGCCGTCAGCATCGTTGTCGGCACCGTCGTTGTCAGTGTCGAATGTGCCACTGGAGCAATCGTCACAGCCATCAGCATCGCTGTCACCACAAGCAAGAGCGTTGAGTGGCTCGCTATCATTGACATCGAGGATGCCGTCGTTGTCGTCGTCGGTGTCACCACTGTCACAGATACCATCACCGTCAGTGTCGGTTCCATCATTGTCAGTGTTGAATGTACCACTTGCGCAGTCATCACAGCCATCAGCATCGCTATCTCCGCACACAAACGCGTTGAGAGGATCGGTGTCATTGATATCGGGTACACCGTCGTTGTCATCGTCACTGTCACCGCTGTCGCACAGGCCATCGGCATCCGTGTCGATACCGTCGTTATTGGCAGCGAACGTACCGCTTGAGCAATCGTCGCATGTATCCCCATCGCTATCACCACAGACGAATGCATTGAGAGGATCCAGGTCATTGACATCAAGGACACCGTCGTTGTCGTCATCTGTGTCACCACTGTCACACAGACCATCGCCATCAGTGTCGGTTCCGTCGTTGTCAGCATTGAATGTGCCACTTGTGCAATCATCGCAGCCGTCTCCATCGCTATCGCCGCAGACGAAAGCGTTCATAGGATCGGTGTCAGTGGCATCCAGGACTCCGTCATTGTCATCATCGGTATCACCGCTGTCGCAGATTCCGTCAGCGTCGTTGTCCGCCCCATCGTTGTCTGTATCGAACGTGCCGCTTGTGCAATCATCACAACCATCAGCATCGCTGTCGCCGCAGATGAAGGCGTTGAACGGATCAGAATCATTGACATCGAGTACACCGTCATTGTCATCGTCGGTATCACCGCTATCGCAGATGCCATCAGCATCGTTATCAGCGCCGTCGTTGTCAGTGTCGAATGTGCCACTTGAGCAATCATCACAGCCATCGGCATCGCTGTCACCACAAGCAAGAGCGTTCAGAGGCTCGCTATCATTGACATCAAGGATGCCATCATTATCGTCGTCGGTGTCACCACTGTCACAGATACCATCACCATCAGTGTCCGTTCCGTCATTATCAGTGTTGAATGTACCGCTTGCGCAATCGTCGCAGCCATCCGCATCGCTGTCTCCGCAGGCGAACGCATTGAGAGGATCAGTGTCATTGATATCGAGGACGCCGTCGTTGTCATCGTCAGTATCACCACTGTCACACAGACCGTCGGCATCCGTGTCGATACCGTCGTTGTTGGCAGCGAACGTACCACTTGAGCAATCGTCGCACGTATCCCCATCGCTATCGCCACAGACGAAAGCATTCAGAGGATCGGTATCGTTCGTATCGAGGACACCATCGTTATCATCGTCTGTGTCACCGCTGTCACACAGCCCATCACCATCCGTATCAAGACCGTCGTTGTCAGCATTGAATGTGCCACTTGTGCAATCATCGCAGCCGTCTCCGTCGCTATCACCGCATGCAAAGGCATTGAACGGATCAGTGTCATTGACATCGAGTACACCGTCATTGTCGTCGTCGGTATCGCCGCTGTCGCAGATACCATCAGCGTCGTTATCAGCGCCGTCGTTGTCTGTATCGAAAGTGCCGCTGGCACAATCATCGCAACCATCAGCATCGCTGTCACCGCAGATGAATGCGTTGAACGGATCAGAATCATTGACATCGAGTACACCGTCGTTGTCATCGTCGGTATCACCGCTATCGCAGATGCCATCAGCATCGTTGTCAGCACCGTCGTTGTCAGTGTCGAATGAGCCACTTGAGCAATCATCGCAACCGTCAGCATCGCTATCGCCACAGGCAAGAGCGTTCAGAGGCTCGCTGTCATTGACATCCAGGATGCCGTCGTTGTCGTCATCAGTATCACCAGTGTCGCAGATACCATCACCGTCGGTGTCGGTTCCGTCGTTGTTGGCTGCGAATGTACCGCTTGCGCAATCGTCGCAGCCATCAGCATCGCTGTCACCGCAGACAAATGCGTTCAGAGGATCGGTGTCATTGACATCAAGGATGCCATCGTTGTCGTCGTCAGTGTCACCACTATCACACAGGCCATCAGCATCCGTGTCTATACCGTCGTTGTTGGCTGCGAATGTACCGCTTGAGCAATCGTCGCAGGTGTCACCGTCATTGTCACCGCAGATGAATGCGTTGAACGGCTCGCTGTCATTGATGTCCAGGACACCATCATTGTCGTCATCCGTATCTCCAGCGTCGCAGAGACCATCGCCGTCATTGTCGGCTCCATCGGCATCGGTGTTGAATGTGCCACTGGCGCAATCATCGCAAGTATCACCATCACTGTCACCACATACGAACGCGTTGAAAGGATCGGTGTCATTGACATCCAGGACTCCATCGTTGTCATCGTCCGTATCTCCAGCGTCGCAAATGCCATCGCCGTCGTTGTCAGCCCCGTCATTTGCAGGATCTACTGATCCACTTGCGCAGTCGTCACAACCATCCGCATCGCTGTCGCCACAGGCGAAGGCATTGAATGGCTCAGTATCGTTGGTATCAAGTACTCCGTCGTTGTCATCGTCAGCGTCGCCGCTATCGCAGATGCCATCACCATCGTTGTCAGCACCATCATTGCTTGTGTCGAAGGTTCCGTTCGCACAATCGTCGCAGCCGTCTCCGTCGCTATCGCCGCAGACGAAGGCATTGAATGGATCAGTGTCATTGACATCGAGGATGCCATCATTGTCATCATCCGTATCACCGCTGTCGCAGATGCCATCGGCGTCGTTATCAGCACCGTCATTGGCGGTATCGAATGAACCGTTGGCACAGTCGTCACAGCCATCGCCATCGCTGTCTCCGCAGACAAAGGCATTCAAAGGATCGGTGTCATTGACGTCGATGATGCCATCATTGTCGTCATCCGTATCGCCACTGTCGCAGATGCCGTCGGCGTCTGTGTCAGTGCCGTCATTGTCGGTGTCGAATGTACCGCTGGCACAGTCGTCGCATGTATCTCCGTCGCTGTCACCACAGACGAACGCATTGAGAGGCTCAGTGTCGTTGACATCGAGTACACCGTCATTGTCATCATCGGTATCGCCGGCGTCGCATAGCCCATCAGCATCGGTATCAACACCGTCGTTAGCAGTATCCAGGGTACCACTTGAGCAATCGTCACAAGTGTCACCATCGCTGTCGCCACATACGAAGTTGTCGAATGGCGCCGTGTCGTTGATGTCCAGAACGCCGTCGTTGTCATCATCGGTGTCTCCACTATCACAGAGGCCATCGCCGTCGTTGTCAGCTCCATCGTTTGCAGGATCAAACGCACCGCTGGCACAATCATCACATGTATCACCATCGCTGTCGCCGCAAGCGAACGCGTTGAATGGCTCAGTATCGTTGACGTCTAGTACGCCGTCATTGTCATCGTCCGTATCGCCACTGTCGCAGATGCCGTCACCATCGTTGTCGGCTCCGTCATTCGTAGGATCGAATGTGCCAGAAGCACAATCATCGCAGGTGTCACCGTCGCTGTCACCGCAAACAAGTGCGTTAGTAGGGTCTATATCGTTGACATCCAAGATGCCATCATTGTCATCGTCCTCGTCAGTAGTGTTACAGATACCGTCAGCGTCGGTGTCAGTACCATCATTGTTGACGTTGAATGATCCATTGGAGCAATCGTCACACGTGTCTCCGTCGCTATCCATACATGCGAAAGCATTGAGTGGCTCGCTGTCGTGGATATCGAGAACGCCATCATTGTCGTCATCGGGATCGGTGCTGTCACAGATACCATCACCATCATTGTCCGGACCGTCGTTGTTCGGATCGAATGTTCCATTGATACAATCATCGCAAGCATCGCCATCGCTGTTACCACAGACAAGTGCATTGAGAGGCTCGGTGTCATTGATATCCAGGACGCCGTCGTTGTCATCATCATTGTCACCGGAGTCACAGATGCCGTCGCCGTCTGTATCGGTACCGTCGTTGTTAACATCGAAGGTTCCTGTAGCGCAGTCATCACAAGTATCACCATCGCTGTCACCACAGACGAAGGCATTCAGAGGCTGCAGATCTTCAGTATCGAGCACGCCGTCATTGTCGTCATCGGTGTCGCCACTATCGCAGATACCGTCACCATCTGTGTCGATGCCATCATTGTTAGGGTCTACCGTTCCGCTGGCGCAATCATCGCAAGTGTCGCCGTCGCTATCACCACAAACCAGTGCATTGAGTGGATCGCTGTCATTGGTATCCAGTACGCCGTCATTGTCATCGTCGGTGTCACCGCTATCGCAGATGCCATCACCATCTGTGTCGATTCCGTCATTAGCAGTGTCGAATGATCCGTTGGCGCAATCATCACAGCCATCAGCATCACTGTCACCGCAAACGAAGGCGTTCAGAGGATCGGTGTCGTTCGTATCGAGCACCCCATCATTGTCATCATCGGTGTCGCCGCTATCACAAAGGCCATCGCCGTCGGTGTCGGTGCCATCGTTGTTGACATCGAATGATCCGCTCGCGCAATCGTCGCAAGTATCACCGTCGCTATCACCGCAAACCAGGGCATTGAGAGGGCTGCTGTCATTTGTATCCAGCACACCGTCATTGTCATCGTCGGTGTCGCTTGCGTCGCAGATACCATCTCCATCGGTGTCGGTCCCGTCGTTGTTAGGATCGAATGAACCGTTGGCACAATCGTCGCACGAATCGCCGTCACTGTTGCCACAGACCAATGCGTTGAGAGGATCAACATCGTTGATGTCGATCACGCCGTCATTATCGTCATCATTGTCACCTGCGTCACAGAGACCATCGCCGTCAGTGTCAGTTCCATCGTTGCTCGGATCAAATGATCCACTCGCACAATCATCACATGTGTCTCCATCGCTGTCGCCACAGACGAAAGCGTTGAAAGGAGCAGGGTCATTCACGTCGAGGACACCATCGTTGTCATCGTCCTCATCACCTGCATCGCAGAGGCCATCGCCATCAGCATCAGGACCGTCGTTGCTAGGATCGAATGAACCAAGCGCACAATCGTCGCAAGTGTCACCGTCGGTGTCGCCACCGGCAAGAGCATTGAGAGGATCGATGTCAGTTGCATCAGGAACACCGTCATTGTCATCATCCGTGTCACCTGCATCGCAGATACCATCACCATCCGTGTCTGTTCCGTCATTGTTGACATCAAAAGATCCGTTGGCGCAATCGTCACAAGTATCTCCGTCGCTATCGCCACAGACAAATGCATTGAGAGGGTCAATATCATTGGTATCGAGGACACCGTCATTGTCGTCGTCGGTGTCACCGCTGTCACACAGGCCGTCCCCGTCGGTGTCAGTACCATCATTCGCAGGATCGAATGATCCATTGGTACAATCATCGCAGCCGTCGCCGTCGCTGTCGCCACAAGCGATAGCACTTAGCGGGCTGATGTCGTTCGTGTCAAGGACACCATCATTATCATCGTCAGCGTCGCTTGTATCGCAGATGCCGTCACCGTCAGTATCGGTTCCGTCATTGTTAGGATCGAAAGAGCCGTTGATGCAATCGTCGCAAGCATCGCCGTCGCTGTTGCCACAGACAAACGCATTGAGAGGATCGATGTCGTTGATGTCGATTACACCGTCGTTATCATCATCATTGTCACCCGCATCACAGATGCCATCACCATCGGTGTCGGTACCGTCGTTCGCCGGATCGAATGATCCGCTGGCGCAATCATCACACGTATCGCCATCGCTATCTCCACAAACGAACGCATTGAAAGGATCGATGTCATTGACGTCCAGGACGCCATCATTATCGTCGTCTTCATCACCAGCATCGCACAGGCCATCGCCATCGGCATCAGGTCCGTCGTTGCTAGGATCGAATGGTCCACGAGCGCAATCGTCGCAAGTGTCACCATCACTGTCACCGCCTACTAGGGCATTCAATGGTTCGACGTCGTTGGTGTCAAGCACACCGTCATTGTCATCGTCGGTGTCACCGCTGTCGCAGAGACCGTCACCATCGGTGTCTGTTCCGTCATTGTCGACATCGAAGGATCCGCTGGCGCAATCGTCGCAGGTGTCTCCATCGCTATCTCCACAGACAAATGCATTGAGAGGATCCGTGTCATTGGTATCGAGGACACCATCGTTGTCATCATCGGTGTCGCCGCTGTCACACAGGCCATCGCCATCAGTATCAGTACCATCATTCGCAGGATCGAATGATCCGTTGGCGCAATCGTCGCACGTATCTCCATCGCTATCTCCGCAGATAGTGGCATTCAAAGGATCGCTGTCGTTGATATCGAATACGCCATCATTGTCGTCATCGCTATCGCCACTATCGCAGATACCATCACCATCAGTATCGGTACCGTCGTTACTAGGATCGAACGATCCATTGGCACAATCATCGCAGCCATCTCCATCGCTATCGCCACATACGAATGCGTTGAGAGGAGCCATGTCGCTACCATCCAGGACACCATCGTTGTCGTCATCAGTATCGCCGGCATCACCCATGCCATCGCCATCGGTGTCGATGCCGTCATTGGCAGTGTCAAATGTGCCGCTGGTGCAGTCATCACAAGCATCTCCATCTGAATCTCCACAAACGAGGGCATTCGATGGACTAATGTCATTGACATCGAGTACACCGTCGTTATCGTCATCAGTATCTCCACTGTCGCAGATACCATCGCCATCAGTGTCCGTGCCATCATTGCTCGTATCGAAAGCGCCGCTTGTGCAGTCATCGCATCCGTCACCATCGCTGTCACCACATACGAAGGCGTTCAGCGGATCGGTATCGTTGACATCGAGTACGCCGTCATTGTCATTGTCTGTATCTCCACTGTCGCAGATACCATCACCATCACTGTCAGTTCCGTCGTTGTTAGGATCGAATGAACCGTTGGCACAATCATCGCAGCCGTCGGCATCACTGTCACCGCAAACGAAAGCGTTGAGAGGATCAGTGTCGTTGGTATCAAGGACACCATCGTTATCATCATCGAGGTCACCGCTGTCACAAAGTCCGTCAGCATCTGAATCCGTACCATCGTTGGCAGGATCGAATGAGCCGTTGATACAATCGTCGCATCCGTCACCGTCCGTATCGCCACAAACCGAAGCATTCTGAGGTGCTGCGTCATTGACGTCTAGTACACCATCGTTGTCATCATCAGCGTCACCTGCATCACAGATGCCATCCGCGTCGAAGTCCGAACCGTCGTTGCTAGGATCGAATGTGCCATTTGCGCAATCATCGCAAGTGTCTCCGTCGCTATCACCGCAAACCAGGGCGTTAGTAGGATTGATATCATTGACATCCAGGACGCCATCGTTGTCATCGTCAGTATCGGTGGTGTTGCAGATGCCGTCACCGTCAGTATCAATACCGTCGTTGTTAGGATCGAATGAACCGTTAGCACAATCATCGCAGCCGTCAGCATCGCTGTCACCACACACGAAAGCGTTCAGAGGATCAGTGTCATTGACATCGAGTACACCGTCATTGTCGTCGTCGTCATCGCCAGCGTCGCAAATACCATCGGCATCGGTGTCTGTTCCGTCATTGTTGACGTCGAACCTTCCATTGGCGCAATCGTCGCATCCGTCTCCATCACTGTCGCCACAAACAAACGCGTTGAGCGGATCGCTGTCATTTGTATCCAGGACACCGTCATTGTCGTCATCGGTGTCTCCACTGTCGCAGAGGCCATCACCGTCAGTATCTGTTCCGTCATTCTTAGGATCGAAAGGACCATTTGCACAATCGTCGCATCCATCACCATCGACGTCACCACAAATCAGCCCATTGGCAGGTGCGATGTCCAGGGAATCAGCTACGCCATCGAAGTCAGCGTCGTTTGTGCCGACAGTCAGAAGTCCGGCATTCACATCATCGGTGTCACCAGTATCACAGATGCCGTCGCCGTCGGCGTCAGGACCATCATTGCTAGGATCGAATGAACCGCTGGCGCAGTCATCGCAAGTATCTCCATCGGAGTCGCCGCAGACGAATGCGTTCTTAGGATCAAGGTCTTCTGCGTCAATGACTCCATCATTGTCATCATCAGTATCACCGGCATCGCAAAGCCCATCGCCATCATTGTCAGCTCCATCATTGGAAGTGTCGAATGACCCACTGATACAATCATCGCAAGTGTCTCCATCGCTATCGCCGCAAACGAAGGCATTGAGAGGATCAGTATCGTTGACGTCTAGTACACCGTCATTGTCGTCATCAGCGTCGCCGCTGTCACACAGGCCATCACCATCGGTGTCAGTTCCGTCGTTGCTGGTATCGAAAGCACCGCTGATGCAATCGTCGCATCCGTCGCCATCGCTGTCACCACAAACAAATGCATTGGTAGGATCTGAATCGTTGACGTCTAGGACGCCGTCGTTGTCATCATCCGTATCGCCTGAATCACAAAGGCCGTCATTGTCATTGTCGGTTCCATCGTTTTGAGGATCGAATGAGCCGCTTACACAATCGTCACAACCGTCACCGTCACTGTCGCCGCAAACAAATGCATTGAAAGGATCAGTATCGTTGGTGTCGAGCACTCCATCGTTGTCATCGTCGGTGTCACCGCTGTCACACAGTCCGTCGCCATCATTGTCAGCTCCATCGTTTGCTGTGTCGAGCGTGCCATTGGCACAATCATCACAAGTGTCACCGTCGCTGTCGCCACAAACGAGCGCATTCAACGGATCAATATCTTCTGTATCCAGGACACCGTCATTGTCATCATCAGTGTCGCCGCTATCGCAGATACCATCGGCGTCGGTGTCAGTTCCATCGTTAGCGACATCGAAAGTACCAGTCGAGCAGTCGTCACAACCGTCGCCGTCACTGTCACCGCATACGAAAGCGTTCAAAGGATCAGTGTCGTTGGTATCCAACACACCGTCATTGTCATCGTCGGTATCTCCAGTATCGCAGAGGCCATCGGCATCGGTGTCAACACCATCATTGGCTACGTCGAATGAGCCATTGACGCAATCGTCACAACCGTCGCCATCACTGTCCCCGCATACGAAAGCATTCAACGGATCGGTGTCGTTGGTATCCAGGACACCATCATTGTCGTCATCGGTATCGCCGGCATCACACAGTCCGTCAGCGTCAGTGTCAGTACCGTCATTGTTCACATTGAAAGTACCGTTCGCGCAATCGTCGCAAGTATCGCCGTCACTGTCTCCGCAGATTGATGCGTTGAGAGGAGCAATGTCATTGACATCAAGCACTCCGTCGTTGTCGTCATCATCGTCACCGCTATCGCAGATGCCATCACCATCATTGTCAGCACCATCGTTCGCCACGTCGAATGAACCACTTGAGCAATCATCGCAGCCGTCGCCATCGCTGTCGCCACAAACAAGGGCATTCAGCGGCTCGCTGTCATTGATGTCAAGTACGCCGTCATTGTCATCATCGCTGTCACCTGTATCACACAAGCCATCAGCGTCGGTGTCTGTTCCGTCATTGCTTGCATCAAGGGTTCCAGATGCGCAATCGTCGCAACCATCATTATCGCTGTCGCCACAGACGAAAGCATTCAAAGGGTTAGTGTCTTCCGTGTCAATGACACCGTCGTTGTCATCATCGGTGTCACCACTGTCACAGATGCCGTCGCCGTCGTTGTCGGCACCGTCGTTGTTGACATCGAATGATCCGCTCGCGCAATCGTCACAGCCGTCACCATCGCTATCGCCGCAAACAAATGCATTGGTAGGAGCGAGGTCGTTGGTGTCGAGAACGCCATCATTGTCATCATCGGTATCGCCACTATCGCAAATGCCATCGGCGTCTGTATCTGTTCCGTCGTTGGCTACATCGAATGATCCATTAGCGCAATCATCGCAACCATCACCATCACTATCGCCACAGACATTAGCGTTGAAAGGATCGGTGTCATTGACGTCGAGAACGCCGTCATTGTCGTCATCGGTATCTCCTGCGTCGCACGATCCATCTCCGTCGTTGTCCGCGCCGTCGTTGTTGGCATCGAAAGAACCACTGGCGCAATCGTCACATCCGTCGCCGTCGCTATCACCGCAGATGAAGCTATTGAGTGGATCGCTGTCCTGGCTGTCGTTCACGCCATCGTTGTCGTCGTCATTGTCGCCGGCATCGCAGATACCATCAGCATCAGTGTCGGTGCCATCGTTGGCTACATCGAATGAGCCATTGTCGCAATCGTCACAAGAATCATTGTCGCTATCGCCACATATGAAGGCGTTGGTAGGATCGATATCCGCTACATCGAGGACACCGTCGTTGTCATCATCAGTGTCTCCCGCATCGCAGATACCATCGCCATCTGCATCAGATCCATCGTTTGCAGGATCGAATGAACCGTTAGCGCAGTCATCACAAGTATCTCCGTCGCTGTCACCACAAACGAAGGCGTTGAGAGGGGCGCTGTCATTGGTGTCTAGGACGCCATCATTATCATCGTCATTGTCTCCACTGTCACAAATGCCATCGCCATCTGTGTCTGTACCGTCATTGGCAGTATCGAAAGATCCGCTGGCGCAATCATCGCAGCCATCGCCATCGCTGTCGCCACAAACAAATGCATTGAGAGGATCCGAGTCATTTGTGTCAAGGACGCCATCGTTGTCATCGTCAGTATCGCCGGAGTCGCAAAGGCCGTCGCCATCATTGTCAGCTCCGTCGTTAGCGGTATTCAATGATCCGCTAGAGCAATCATCGCAGCCATCGTTGTCGCTATCGCCACAAACAAATGCATTGAGAGGATCGATGTCCTCGGTGTCGATCACGCCGTCATTATCATCATCCGCATCACCGCTGTCGCAGATGCCGTCAGCGTCGTTGTCTGCTCCGTCGTTTGCGGCATCGTAAGACCCGCTCGCACAATCGTCACATCCGTCGCCATCGCTATCACCACACACAAATGCGTTCAAAGGATCGCTATCCTGAGCGTCATAGACGCCGTCGTTGTCATCGTCATTGTCTCCGCTGTCGCAGATACCATCGCCATCGTTGTCAGGACCATCATTGGCTGCATCGAATGAGCCGTTGACACAATCATCGCAGCCATCGGCATCGCTATCGCCGCAAACAAATGCATTGAAAGGATCGATGTCACTGGCGTCGATTACACCGTCATTGTCATCATCAGTGTCGCCACTGTCGCAAATGCCATCACCGTCGTTGTCAGCTCCATCATTGGCTGTATCAAATGAGCCATTGGCACAATCGTCGCAACCATCGGCATCGCTATCGCCGCAGACGAATGCATTGGTAGGATCAATGTCGTTGGTGTCCAGGACGCCATCATTATCATCATCGGTATCTCCACTATCGCAAATACCATCGGCGTCTGTATCTGTTCCGTCATTGTTGACATCCATTGTTCCACTGGCGCAATCGTCGCAACCGTCCCCATCGCTGTCGCCACAGACAAATGCGTTGAATGGATCGGTGTCATTGACGTCGAGGACACCGTCATTGTCATCATCGGTATCTCCAGAATCGCACAAGCCGTCGCCGTCATTGTCAGCGCCGTCGTTCGCAGCATTCAAAGAACCACTAGAGCAATCATCGCAGCCGTCGGCATCGCTGTCGCCACAAACAAATGCATTGAAAGGATCGACATCTTCCGTATCGATTACGCCGTCATTGTCATCATCATTGTCTCCGCTGTCGCAAATGCCGTCTCCATCATTATCAGCTCCGTCGTTGACAACGTCGTAAGAGCCGCTGGAGCAATCGTCGCAACCGTCGCCATCATTGTCACCGCAGATGAATGCGTTGAATGGATCGCTATCGCCGGCATCGTAGACACCATCATTATCATCGTCATTATCTCCGGTGTCGCAAAGTCCGTCACCATCGTTGTCATTTCCGTCGTTCGCTACGTCGAAAGAACCATTGGCGCAATCGTCACAAGTGTCTCCATCGCTATCGCCACAGACAAACTGATTTGTAGGGTCAATATCACCTACATCAAGAACGCCGTCATTGTCATCATCGGTGTCCCCGCTGTCGCAAATGCCATCACCATCGGTATCTGTTCCGTCGTTGTTGACATCGAACGAACCATTTGAACAGTCGTCGCAGGTGTCACCGTCGCTGTCGCCGCAGACAAAAGCATTGAGAGGCGCAATGTCATCTCCGTCGAGGATGCCATCATTATCATCATCGCTGTCCCCGCTATCGCAGATGCCATCGCCATCGGTGTCTGTTCCGTCATTGTTGACGTCGAATGAACCGCTTGTACAATCATCGCAGCCGTCTCCATCGCTGTCGCCACATACGAAAGCATTGAAAGGCTCAATGTCATTTACATCAAGTACTCCGTCGTTGTCATCATCTTCATCGCCACTGTCACAAAGACCATCGGCGTCGTTGTCAGCACCATCATTGGCGGTATCGAAGGATCCCGTAGAGCAATCGTCACAAGTATCTCCATCACTGTCTCCGCAGACGAAAGCATTGAAAGGCTCGGTATCGTTGGTATCGAGGACACCATCATTGTCATCATCGGTATCTCCAGCGTCGCACAAGCCGTCGCCATCATTGTCGGCACCGTCATTCGCAGGATCGCTTGTACCGCTTAGGCAATCATCACAAGTATCTCCATCGCTGTCACCACAAACGAAGGCATTGAGAGGGTCGAGGTCGTTGGTGTCAAGGACGCCATCATTGTCATCGTCGGTATCACCTGCATCGCAAAGACCGTCGCCATCCGTATCGGTTCCATCATTTGCTACGTCGAATGTGCCGCTCGCACAGTCATCGCAAGTATCTCCATCGCTATCGCCGCAGACAAAGGCATTGAAAGGCTCGATATCGTTGACATCAACAATACCGTCATTGTCATCGTCATTGTCCCCGCTGTCGCAGATGCCATCGCCATCGTTATCTGGGCCGTCATTGGCTACGTCGAATGAACCACTCGAGCAATCATCACAGCTGTCCCCATCGCTATCGCTACATACGAGGGCATTGAGAGGGTCGCTGTCATTGGTGTCGAGGACGCCATCATTGTCGTCGTCAGTGTCGCCGCTATCGCAGATACCATCTGCATCGGTGTCTGTTCCGTCGTTAGCTGGATCGAAAGATCCGCTAGCACAATCGTCGCAACCGTCGCCATCGCTGTCACCACAAGCAAATGCATTGAGAGGATCAGTATCGTTGGTGTCCAGGACACCATCATTGTCATCATCGGTGTCGCCGCTGTCACAAAGGCCGTCGCCATCATTGTCGGCGCCATCGTTGTTGACATCGAAAGTGCCATTTGAGCAATCATCGCAACCGTCGCCATCACTGTCGCCACAAACGAAAGCGTTGAAAGGATCCAGGTCGTTGGTGTCAAGTACACCATCATTATCATCGTCGGTGTCACCCGTGTCGCAAAGACCATCACCATCATTGTCGTCACCGTCATTGGCAACATCAAAGGATCCACTAGCACAATCGTCGCATCCATCGCCGTCGGTATCACCACAGGCAAATGCATTGAAAGGCTCGCTGTCACTGGCATCGAAGACGCCATCATTGTCATCGTCGGTATCACCACTATCACAAATGCCGTCGCCGTCGTTGTCAGCTCCGTCATTGGCTACGTCGAATGAGCCACTGGCGCAGTCATCGCAGCTGTCACCATCGCTATCACCGCAGACAAATGCATTGAAAGGGTCTGTGTCGTTGGTGTCCAGGACACCGTCATTATCATCATCGGTATCACCGCTATCGCAGATGCCGTCACCATCGTTGTCGGCGCCGTCATTGGCAGTGTCGAAAGAACCGTTTGAGCAATCATCGCAGCCATCTCCATCGCTATCACCGCAGATGAAGGCATTGAGTGGATCAATGTCATTCGTATCAAGGACACCATCGTTGTCATCATCGGTGTCGCCGCTATCGCAGATTCCATCCGCATCAGTATCGGTTCCATCGTTTGCTACATCGAAGGAGCCATTGGCGCAGTCGTCGCAAGTATCTCCGTCGCTATCCCCACATACGAAAGCATTCAGAGGATCAATGTCATTTGTATCCAGGACACCATCGTTGTCGTCGTCGGTATCTCCACTATCGCAGAGTCCGTCGCCGTCCGTGTCAATGCCGTCATTTGCTACGTCGAAGGAACCGTTGGCACAGTCGTCACAAGTATCTCCGTCGCTATCACCGCAGACAAAGGCATTGAATGGCTCAGGATCATTGACATCAACAATTCCATCATTGTCATCATCATTGTCGCCAGCATCGCAGATGCCGTCAGCATCATTGTCGGCTCCGTCGTTGTCAGTATCGAACGATCCGCTGCTGCAGTCGTCGCAACCATCGCCATCGCTGTCACCGCATACAAATGCATTGAGGGGATCGGAATCATTGGTGTCTAGGACTCCATCATTGTCATCATCCGTATCGCCGGTGTCACAGATGCCATCGCCGTCATTGTCGGCGCCATCATTCGCTACATCGAAAGAACCGTTGGCACAATCGTCGCAACCGTCTCCGTCGCTATCGCCACAAACAAATGCGTTGAGCGGATCGGTATCATTTGTATCAAGGACACCGTCATTGTCATCATCCGTATCGCCGTTGTCGCAGAGTCCGTCAGCATCTGTATCGGTTCCGTCATTGGCTACATCGAAGGATCCATTGGCACAATCGTCGCAACCGTCGCCATCACTATCGCCGCAGACGAAGGCATTGAGAGGATCTGAGTCGTTCGTGTCGAGCACGCCGTCATTGTCATCATCGGTATCACCAGTATCGCAGATGCCATCGGCGTCAGTGTCAGTGCCATCATTTGCTACGTCGAAAGATCCGCTGGCGCAGTCATCGCAACCATCACCATCACTATCGCCACAAAGGAATGCATTGAAAGGATCTGTATCGTTGGTATCGAGGACACCATCATTATCATCATCAGTATCTCCGCTGTCGCAGATGCCGTCGGCGTCGTTGTCAGCGCCATCATTGCTCGTGTTGAATGTACCGTTTGAGCAGTCGTCGCAGCCGTCACCATCGCTATCGCCACAAACGAAGGCATTGAAAGGATCGATATCATTGACATCGGCGATGCCGTCATTGTCATCATCAGTATCTCCGGCATCACATAGGCCGTCGCCGTCGTTGTCTACGCCATCATTGGCTACGTCAAATGACCCTGTTGAGCAGTCATCACAACCGTCGCCGTCACTGTCTCCACAAACAAAAGCGTTGAGGGGATCGGTGTCGTTCGTATCGATGACACCGTCGTTGTCATCGTCTGTATCGCCTGAATCACAAAGGCCGTCACCATCGTTGTCCGGACCATCATTGGCAGCATCGAAGGACCCATTGGCGCAATCGTCGCAGCCGTCGCCATCGCTATCGCCACAAACAAGGGCATTTAAAGGATCTATGTCGTTGGTGTCAAGAACACCGTCGTTGTCGTCGTCAGTATCTCCGCTGTCGCAGATACCATCGGCATCGGTGTCTGTGCCGTCATTGGCTAGGTCAAATGAACCATTTGCGCAATCGTCACAGCCATCTCCGTCGCTGTCGCCGCAAACAAATGCGTTGAGGGGATCACTATCATTGGTGTCAAGCACACCGTCATTGTCGTCGTCGGTATCGCCCATGTCACAAATGCCATCTGCATCAGTATCCGTTCCGTCATTTGCCACATCGAAAGACCCATTGGCGCAATCATCACAGCCATCACCATCGCCATCGCCGCAGATAAAGGCATTGAGAGGGTCAGCATCGTTGGTGTCAAGCACACCATCATTATCATCGTCCGTGTCACCACTGTCACAAATGCCATCAGCGTCTGTGTCGACGCCGTCATTATCTACATCAAAAGTGCCACTGGCGCAGTCGTCGCAACCGTCACCATCACTATCACCGCAGATAAATGCGTTGAGAGGGTCGGTGTCATTGGTATCAAAGACCCCATCATTATCATCATCAGCGTCGCCACTGTCGCAGATACCATCGGCATCCGTATCGGTGCCGTCATTATTTACATCGAATGAACCATTGGCGCAGTCGTCGCAGGTATCGCCATCGCTATCACCGCAGACAAGTGGGTTGAAAGGATCAATGTCATTGGTGTCGAGAACACCGTCGTTGTCATCATCGCTATCTCCACTGTCACAGATGCCGTCGCCGTCATTGTCAGCACCATCGTTGGCTACGTCGAAAGAGCCATTGGCACAGTCATCACAACCATCGCCATCGCTGTCACCACAAACGAACGCGTTGAGTGGATCGGTATCATTGGTGTCAAGGACACCATCATTGTCATCGTCGGTATCGCCCGTGTCACAAATACCATCTGCATCTGTGTCAGTTCCATCATTTGCTACGTCGAAAGAGCCATTGGCACAATCATCGCAGCCATCACCATCAGAATCCCCACATATAAAAGCATTGAGTGGATCGCTGTCGTTCGTGTCCAGGACACCGTCGTTGTCATCATCGTCGTCTCCGCTGTCGCAAAGTCCGTCACCATCATTGTCCGCACCGTCGTTCTCAGCATCGAAAGTGCCGCTGGCACAATCATCACAGCCATCGCCGTCACTGTCGCCACATACAAATGCGTTGAATGGATCGCTGTCGTTGGTATCGAGAATACCATCATTGTCATCATCGCTGTCTCCGCTGTCGCAAAGGCCATCGCCATCATTGTCTGCACCATCGTTAGCCGCATCAACAGAGCCGCTTGAGCAGTCATCGCAGCCATCACCATCACTATCGCCGCAGACAAAAGCATTGAAAGGATCGATATCATTGGTGTCGAGAACACCGTCGTTGTCATCATCGCTATCTCCGCTGTCGCAGATGCCATCGGCGTCGTTGTCGGCGCCGTCATTATTGACATCAAATGACCCATTGGTGCAGTCATCACAGCCGTCCCCGTCGCTATCGCCACAAATGTTGGCGTTGAAAGGAGCAATATCATTGGTGTCGATGACACCATCATTGTCATCGTCCGTATCTCCGCTGTCGCAAAGTCCGTCGGCGTCAAAATCAGATCCATCATTGGCCACATCAAACGATCCATTGGCGCAGTCGTCACAACCGTCGCCATCGCTGTCACCGCAAATAAATGCATTGAAAGGGTCGATGTCGTTGGTGTCTAGTACACCGTCGTTGTCGTCGTCAGTATCTCCAGAATCGCAGATACCGTCCGCATCATTGTCTTGGCCGTCATTGTTGACATCGAAGGATCCATTGGCGCAATCATCACATCCATCGCCATCACTGTCACCGCAGATGTCGGCGTTAAGGGGATCGCTGTCGTTAGTGTCGAGAACACCATCGTTATCATCGTCGGTATCGCCGCTATCGCAAATACCATCGGCGTCGTTGTCTGCACCATCGTTGGCTACGTCGAATGAACCATTGGCGCAATCGTCACATCCGTCACCGTCACTGTCACCACAAACAAAAGCATTGAGAGGATCGAGATCATTGGTATCTATGACACCATCGTTGTCGTCGTCGGCGTCGCCACTATCGCAGAGGCCGTCACCGTCGTTGTCAGCGCCATCATTGTCGGTATCAAATGATCCGTTGATACAATCGTCACAGCCATCGCCATCACTATCTCCACAGACGTTTGCATCAAATGGCTGAATATCGTTGACGTCCAGGACGCCATCATTGTCATCGTCGGTATCTCCACTATCGCAAATACCATCAGCGTCATTGTCGTCACCGTCGTTATTCACATCGAATGAGCCATTCGCGCAGTCATCACAACCATCTCCATCACTGTCACCGCATATAAAGGCGTTGAACGGATCGCTATCGTTGGTGTCGAGTACTCCGTCATTGTCGTCATCAGTATCTCCACTGTCACAGATTCCATCTCCGTCATTGTCCGCGCCGTCGTTGGCTACATCAAAGCTTCCGTTGGCACAATCGTCACAGCCATCACCGTCGCTGTCACCGCAAATCAATCCGTTGAGAGGTGCGATATCATTGGTGTCCTCTACTCCGTCATTGTCGTCATCGCTATCGCCACTGTCGCAAATACCGTCACCGTCATTGTCAGCGCCGTCGTTGTTCACGTCAAAAGAACCATTGGCGCAGTCATCGCAACCATCGGCATCACTGTCTGTACATACGAATGCGTTGAAAGGATCGCTGTCAGCATGGTCAAAGACACCATCATTGTCGTCATCTTCATCGCCGGCGTCGCAAATGCCATCACCGTCGTTGTCGGGACCGTCGTTGTTTACATCAAATGAGCCATTGGCGCAGTCGTCGCAAAGTGTCGCCGTCGCTATCTCCGCAGATCAGCGGGTTAAGAGGGTTAATGTCGTTGACATCAAGGACACCGTCATTGTCATCATCGTCATCACCAGTGTTACAAATGCCATCAGCATCTGTATCGATGCCGTCATTGTTTACATCAAATGACCCGTTGGAGCAGTCGTCACAACCGTCTCCGTCGCTGTCGCCGCATATAAAGGCGTTGAGGGGATCAAGGTCGTTGGTGTCGAGAACGCCGTCGTTGTCATCATCATCATCACCATTGTCACAAATACCGTCGTTGTCATTGTCGGCACCGTCATTGTCAGGGTTGAAAGAACCGTTAGAACAATCGTCACAACCGTCACCGTCACTATCACCACATATCAATTCATTCAGCGGGTTGGGGTCGTTGGTGTCGAGGATGCCATCATTATCGTCATCTTCATCGCCATCGTTACAGATGCCATCTCCATCCGTGTCGATGCCGTCATCAAGCGCATTGAATACTCCCGTGGTACAATCATCGCAACCATCGCCATCGGTGTCACCGCAAATGAATCGGTTGTTAGGATCAAGATCCTCACCATTAAGGCGACCATCGCCATCTATATCTTCAGACTGATTTTCGGCCTGGCCAGCCAATAAGTCTGTTCCAAGGTACACTCCACCATCATTACCAAAGATGGCCTCTGCACTGGATCCGGGCTTAAAGACGATGGCATGCTGATCCGCATGAACCACCGGAAGGTCAAGATGGGCAATAGCCGCTGCGTTATTCTGCTTACTAATCTGTGACCATGTGTTTCCACCATTGAAAGATTGGAAGAGATCGATACCACCGACAAGCACGTGATTAGGGTCATTGGGGTCGACCTGTGCGATCAGGTTGTACCATCCTTGTCCATTCGTAAAATCCAGTGAATCAATCATATACACATCCTGGTCGACTGGGTTAGGCAACCATTGCCAGTTGGCTCCACCATCGATGGATTTGATGATACCACCCCCAAGATCGTTGCGTACAGACCAAAACATTTTCTCCTGCATGATCGCATAGATAATGTCAGGATTTGATGGGGCTACCGCTACCTCTATTCGCTGCACATCACTGTGCTCTGCAGGGAGAATATCTGTCCACGTGGTACCTCCGTCAATGGATTTCCAGATGTTTCCTGTAGAGTGGACACCAGTAGTAGCGTAGATGTGTCCGTTTGAGGCTACCTCGAGATCCGAAGCCCTGGTCGTAGCTCCTTCGGAGAGGACGTTGGCCCAGGTCGACCCGCCGTCCAGTGATCTCATTACACCATCATTCAAAGTGGCTGCCAACACAGCACCGTTATCCAATACTACGATGTCGTGGATAATGTGGAACTCTGGTTGATTGTAGGTGCTGGAGAGTTGCTGCCAGCTACCACCTCCATCAGTACTTTTCCAAATACCTTCACCTCTGACCGCATTGAGGGTTTGGTATCCTTCGCCCGTACTTATATATATAGTCTGAGGATTGGACGGGTCAAATGCAATACCTGTAATGGCCAAATTGGCCCAGAAATCGTCTACATTCTGCCAGGGAGCATTAGCATCGTAGATATTCTCTGTAAACCAAAGTCCGCCCGAGACACCACCAGCCCAGACTTTCTTCAGTGAAGGATCATTAGGGTCGAACGCCAAAGCCCGAGTACGACCACCTACGTTAGTCGGGCCTCTTTCCGTCCAAACCGTCTCCGTGAGATCTACATTCCTGGCATACGCATCGGTTGACATGATACGCTTAGCCTCACGAAATGCTGCAACAGCTCGCTCGGGATGGATCTGCTGATCGTTGGGATCAGCAGTCATCTCCATGTACTGCCGCATGGCCAGGTCGGGCCTGTCATGTTTCGGGAGTTCGTTGAGCCGGGCGTAATCGAGATCTGGCTCGGATCTGAATGGGTTGTCAAGGAGAGCCTGCTTGTTGTTTGGCAACCTCGAGCTGTCGGTAGTGCTGACAGCACCGACAGCTGATGGTTGATCGGGCAGTTCTACCACGTCGACTTTGGGTTCGACGTTAGGGACTACCTGGTCTCCCACTGGCTTTTCGTCGGGTGGGTCAAACAGGTTCGTTTGAAGGATAGCAGCAGTTGCGAATACTAGGGTGACACAAAAAGCTGCTACGACTTTAATTCTAAGCTTGAATTTAGTCATCACGGTCTATGCTATGGTGGTTGTTTTAGCGGATCCTAAAATCCAGCTTGTAAAATAAGCATAATATTAACAACCGTGTATGCGCCGGGTATTGTGCACCCTATGGTCCGTACCCAGTCAGGTATTGGATATTCCGATTCAACGGAATTTCTTCCCGTTCACTGCGAAAACCCCATTTTTCCGACACGAAGGGAGATTTTTACGCGTTCGTACCCACTTTGAGGTTATGCGCCGAGGGCTATTTGGCCGTTATTTACGATGATTGCATATTGCCTGTAATCGCACTAAACGGCTATGCAATCGTTTTTATTCTTTCCCAGATTTTGAAAAGTGCGAAGATTCCGACGGCTGAAAGCACTGTCAGACCCATCGCAGAGCCATAATTTCCATAGATCCATTGTCCGGTAGCGAACAAAGTACTGAAGATCGCGATCGTTCCTACGACCATTCCGAGGATTTCCAGCGGTAAGTTATCACTGGATTGAGGGTGCTCTCCGGCGAACTTTTTCCACCCAGCTCCAGCCGGTTTTATTTTCGAATAGAATTTGGTCAATACAGACTCGTCTGTCTGTGGCGTCAGGTAGGTAGAAAGCACCCATATCAGGGTTGTAAGCGCCGCGCCTGCAATCGTCTTCATCCAGGGTGCTAGAGGGAGCCATCCGAGGTCGTCATGGAGGAAGGTGAGGTAGCTCGCAATGATCAAAGATGAGACCATGGCCACTATTTCAGTGAAAGCATTGATGCGCCACCAGAACCAACGCAGGATGTAGATGAGGCCTGTGCCAGCTCCCAGCAGTAAGAGAAGGTTGAACGCTTGGCTTGCGTCGGTGAGGATGAGCCCCAACCATGTTCCCAGGATCATGGACACGATGGTCGAGATACGACCGGCCCATACCAGTTCCCTCTCGTTAGCGTCCGGCTTGATAAATCTCTTGTAGAAATCATTGACCAGGTAGGAAGCTCCCAAATTGAGCTGTGTTGACATGGTCGACATGTAGGCGGCGATGAGTGCCGCTGCCACGAGACCTAGCAACCCAGTGGGCAGGAGAGTGAGCATCGCCGGATATGCCACGTCATTTCCCAGCTTGTCTGCTGGAAGGTCGGGGAAGGCCGCCTGCAGATCTGACAATTCAGGGAAGATCACAATGGAAGCTAAGGCAATAAGTATCCATGGCCACGGCCTTAGTGCAAAGTGCGCGGCGTTGTAAAGTAGAGTAGCACCCATTGCATTTCTCTCATCTTTCGCTGATAGCATTCGCTGGGCAATGTATCCCCCGCCACCAGGCTCAGAACCCGGGTAGTAGGACGCCCACCACTGCACTGCCAAGGGTACCAACAAGATTGGCACCCACATATTTGGGTCCGAGAAACTAGGTAGGATGGAGGTTTTGGACATTACCGCCTCATTGGCAAACAGCGTTGACAAACCGCCGACATCAGGGAGGTTGACGAGGTAGATGGCTGCCCAGATAGAGCCAATCATGGCCATCGCGAATTGAACGAGGTCAGTGATGATCACGGCCTTCAGTCCGCCTAAGGCACTATAGACCAATGTGATAGATCCTGCGATCAGAAGGGTTTGCCAACCTTCCAGGCCCAGGATCACCTGACCAAACTTAATAGCCGCCAGGGATACACTCCCCATTACCAGTACGTTGAAGACGAGACCAAGATAGAGTGCCCTGAAGCCGCGGAGGAAGGCAGCCGCTTTGCCACTGTACCTTAATTCGTAGAATTCGATATCGGTCATGACCTCCGAACGACGCCAGAGCTTTGCGTAGACAAAGACCGTCAGCATTCCTGTGAGGAGAAAAGCCCACCAGCCCCAGTTGCCGGCCACTCCCTGATCCCGCACGAGGTTAGTGACAAGATTGGGGGTGTCCGCCGAGAAGGTCGTGGCCACCATTGAGATGCCCAATAGCCACCAGGGCATATTACGACCGGAGAGGAAGAAATCAGAAGAGCTTGCTCCCGCTTTCTTGGACACGGAGATGCCGATGACCAGGGAGATCAAAAAGAAGAGACCAATAATGAACCAATCGAGAAAGGCTAGTGACATAAGTAGATGGTTTAGTGCTTTCGGTTACTTGCCAAATCGAATTCAGATGTCATATCCGCCGTGCGACAACGAGCGAGTAGGAGGAGTAGTTTTCGATTGGGCGCTGTAAATCATCCATTAATATTAGCAAGATTTCTCAACCTGCGTTGGACAAACAGGCAATTACCTTGTGGAGAAGGTAAGGACGCCCTAATTGGGGTTTGTGAAACCGGACGTACGAAGGGAAGGGTCCATTTCTGCCTAGCGAAGCAGCGACTCCAGCGCGCTGCCCACGAAGTAGGACAAAATCGCCGCTGCAGCCCCCAGCAAGAGCGTTTCCAGCACACTGCGAATTCTGGATGAATTCGTTACAATGCTCTTCAGGTACCCAATCCCCACAAAGCACAGCCCTGTGAGAATGATGGATACCTCAAACATATTTACTTCAATGACCGAGGCGTAATTGAGTACATAGCTAAGCAAAGGGACAAATCCCATGATGATAAATGAGATGAAGGTTACAAGTCCCATCGCGAAGGGTGTCTTTGTGGGCTCTTGCATTTCTAGTTCCTCCTTCATCATCACGTCGACCCACCTTTCGCGATCCTCAGTGATTTTTTTGACTATCTGCTCTAAGAGGTCGCCATCAAACCCTTTGCTGCGGTAGATTTCGCGGATTTCCTCCACTTCCGCTTCTGGGAGGTTGTCGACTTCCCAGTATTCGATGGCTTTGTGCCGATGATACTGCTGTAGTTCGGATTTGGCCGATAGATAGCTCCCAACTGACATCGAAAAGCCATCTGCAATGAGGTTGGCGAAACCAAGGATGATAACGATGGCACTGTCGAGGTGAGCACCGGCGGCACCGGATACTACTGCAAATGTGGTAATGCTGCCATCAATACCGCCATACACAAACTCACCAAGGTAGTTCTGGAATTTTTGAAGAAACGGATGGATCCGATGTATTCGTTGCTCGTCGTGAATCTGGTCGCTGTCGCTACTCACGACTGTAGCTGGCTCTTGTGAAACATCCCTCTACTTTTACTTGCGACTGCAATACCAGCTCGTTTCCATCCAAAATCATGGAGAATTCCTGGCAAGTGGATGGTCCATCCTCGTCTGCAGCTGTGCACAAAGAGAGAGTAGCGCCATCATTGACGAAAGTGCCATTCTCAGAAGTCGTCAGGCCGTCAATAGTTGTTTCCAGGAAATAAACAATGGAATCAGTGAAGATGTACCGGGCGCAAAAATCTGTTGTACAGGGAAAAGTCTGAGAACTGTTGTCCGTAGGGTCATCGCACACATAGGTGTCCAACTGCTCCAAAGTCCACTCTCCGATAAGCGTCTTCTGGACCTTGTCATCATCGACACCACAACGCCAAAGGGATGCGATGACAAACAATGCAATTACATACCTGAGAATTACTACTGATTGCATACTCGCCCAAATTTTCCTTCAAATTAGGAAATTGAGACAAGAGTAACTCAAGATAGGGCTAAGGAAATCACTCAATAATGCAGGTCTACTGCACTATCACAGACTGAAAACGATGGCCGTCCATATATTTCAGTCGCAGTCGATTGTTCTCGATGCTCACGCTATAGGTGGCATTGGCCCTTCGTTCCTCGGGATTTGCGACAAAGTCCAGTTTTCTTGGGCCATTGGCGGCCTTTGGTCTCCTGAGACTTTCGCGCTTGGCTCGCTTAACCAGGATTTGATCACTGTCTGCTTCCCATATAATGGAATAGGGCTCTTGACTAATGAAGAATTCGAAATTGGTGTTTGGGTAAACCTTCAACGCGGTGTTCATAACGTTTGGGATCTCTTGGCAAATAAGACAAAATAAGTAGCTGGATGGTTCTTCCCTACAACGAATTTTGTCAGTCAATGTTTCCTTGACTGCTAGACAATTTGATGGACATTCATCAAAAAAGCAAAATCTGAGAAGAGGAAAACCCTTTTTGTGGATAAGTAATTTTTTAGTCACAAAAAAAGAGCGATCAGGTCAGGCCCAATCGCTCCCAAAACAACTAAAGTCTGCAGCCACAGAAACTGCAGTGGATCAAATGTAGAAGATTCCCGAATTATTTCAAAGACCGCTACCAGTGTTTTTTTGACATTATTATTTGACCATTCATTCAAAAAATCATTACTTGTTGATAAACAGCGAGTTGCTTATGCTCCAGGCATGATCAAGTGCTCTTCGGCAATTCTTACAAGCCGTCATGCGCATAGTTTTCTTCAAAGTGTTGATAACGGAGGCAACGATGTGAACACCCGTTCTTTTTTGAACCCTGCGAAAGGCAGACTGTAGGTCATTTGGCCACCCATGGATTTGTTGCCTTAGGCGACCCTTTCCACAGGTCTTTGAGGCTCGTGGAGTAGTACGCTACTTGAGAAACGCTCATGGCGAACGACTCTAAAATGAGCCGGTGTAAATCATTTTTTATTCAGCGAAAATCCTGTATCTTCCAACAGTTGCCTTTAAGGCTAATGTGTCAGGAATTATCCTTACAAGTGATTTTGGCATAATCAATTTTTTGACCATTCGCCATCATCTTTTTGCAGTCAGGAAAGAGGGGAGAAATAAGTAGCGAGAGGGGGACTTGAACCCCCGGCCTCCGGGTTATGAATCCGACGCTCTAACCAGCTGAGCTACCTCGCCAAAAATGCCTTTTCTTGAAAAGAGGTGCAAAGTTAAGGACTTTTGCTTTTTGAGATTGATGGTTAAAAATTTTTTTATACCTTGTTCGAAACTTTTTAGTGCATGGCTAAGAACAAATTCATAGGAGAATATGGGTTTCGGGCCTCAAAAAAGATGCTTTACCCCTATATCTCTACGGCTTCGGGTCTTTCCCAGTGGTTTGCGGATGATGTCAATGTAAACAATGAGGATAAAGTCTACACGATCATTTGGGATGGGGAAGAGAACAAGGCCAAGATGGTGTCAAGCCGATCAAATCACCATGTGAAGTTCGAGTTCTTAGATACGGAAACTGAAGACGACGACGAGCCGAATTTCGTGGAGATGCGACTGGAAGTCAATGAATTGACTCAAGAACTCTTTGTTCGAGTCACGGACTATTCAGATATGGATGTGGAAGAAACAGAAGAGTTGTGGGAAGGACTCATCCATGATTTGAAAGAAATTGTTGGCGGATAGGGCATAACAACCATTAGCTTTGCCCGTTTCCAAAGAGTAAGGTAACGTTCGTGATAGGTATGCGTAGACTGGATCGCTTGATTCTCAAATCTTTCCTGGCGCCCTTTGTGCTCACCACTGCGGTGGCGACGTTTATCCTGCTGATACAGTACATGCTCAAGTACTTTGATGACTTTGTCGGCAAGGATTTGGGCTTTTCTGTTTTCGCCGAGCTCCTTTTCTATTTCAGCCTTAATATGTTGTCTGTTTCCCTACCACTGGGGATCCTCGTTTCTTCGCTGATGACATTTGGTAATCTGGGAGAGCATTTTGAATTGACAGCTATCAAAGGCGCAGGTATTTCATTGCTTCGAGCACTCCGCCCCATCTTCATCTTCGTGATATTCATCGCTTATGGGGCTTTTCAGTTCAATAATCATATCGTGCCCGCAGCCAATTTGCAGGCCTACAGTCTTCTGTACGATATCAAACATACCAAGCCGGCTCTAGATATTAAGCCAGGGGTCTTCTATAACGGTATCCCGGATTACAGTATCAAGGTCAAAGAAAAGTTGCCTGACAACACCACGTTAAAGGAAGTTTTCATCTACGATCATACCCAAAAGTTGGGCAACAAGGCGCTGATCATGGCCGACTCAAGCCGAATGTACACATTTGCCAATGACCGTTACTTGAAGCTGGAATTGTTTGATGGAAGTGCGATCCGAGAGGAGCGAAAGAACGCCAGTCCTGTCGATTACTTTTATCGCACCAAGTTTGACCAGATGGAGATAGTTTTTGACCTATCCTCTTTTGGGTTGATAAATACGGACGACAACCTTTTTCGCAACAACCGTCAGATGAAAAACATCGCCCAACTGACCAAGGACCTCGATTCCCTTGTGAATCAGCGACAGGTGGTCAAAGATGATTTTGCGAGAGCGACGAAAAACGTACTGAGACATCACCTGTCTGAGCGAATCGAGGTGGAAGAGATATTGGTGCCGGAGAACCCAGACTCATTGACAGCTCGGGAGCAGCAGGCAGGATTCTTCCTGCTTGATCTTGATATCGATTGGCAAGACCTAAAACAAAAGTTGAAGAAACAGTCTCGCCGGCTACTGGTCAAGGAGGGGGATTCTGCCGTGTTACGGATCGCGCAGCCCGAAGGTGGCAGGGAAGTGCTATCAGTCGATGAGCGCAATGCAGCAATTTTCGGTGATAGCCTATCTGCTCCTCTCGTGAAGAGGAAGATCCCTTTCAAGGATCGGGTGATCAGTACATTGACATGGGAGGACCTGGACGCCAGCTTCCAGAAGAGCTATGAAGTCCGGGCGGTATATGACAATGCCCTGAGCCAGGCTAGAACAGTGAAGTCCCAGATCGTTGGCATTACGTCCAGGCTCAATCTTGTGGAAGTGAATGTCAACAAATATTCAGTGGAGAAATGGAAAAAATATAGCCAGGCATTTGCTTGCATTGTCATGTTCTTGATTGGTGCGCCACTAGGTGCCATCATTAAAAAAGGCGGTTTGGGAGTCCCAGTAATCGTATCCATCTTCTTTTTCATTCTGTATTACGTCTTCACGATCACATCTGAGAAGTGGGCAAAAGCGGGGCTGACTGATCCTACATTGTCAGTGTGGACAGCAGACTTTATTCTGTTGCCGATCGGACTCTTCTTTTTGCGCCAGGCGAGAGTAGATGCAAGACTATTTGATGGAGACTTCTACAATGTGGTCCTTGACAAACTGAAAGCGAGGTGGCAGAAGCGAAAGCAAACCGCACAAAGTTTGCAAAGTACCGGTGGTACATCTAACTTTGCGGTTTCTAATACAGGACAGAAGAACGAGAGATAACGAGATAATGTATTTAACAAAAGAGAAGAAGGAGGAGCTTTTCACTCAATTTGGAAGTAACGGGCAAGACACAGGATCAGCTGAGTCTCAAATTGCGCTGTTCACTTTCCGCATCAATCACCTTACTCAGCATCTGAAGACCAACAAGAAAGATCACGGATCTAGATTAGGTCTGTTGAAGCTGGTGGGTAAGAGACGGAGGTTACTGGATCACCTCTATAAGACCGATATCGAGAGATATCGAAGCATCATTGCTAAGCTTAATATTCGAAAGTAAGAAATTCAACATCTGACAAGGGATTCCGCATGAATCCCTTTTTTGTGCCCATCCACGCCAGACCCTGGCACATTGACTTATTAAATCCTTTTTTAAATGTTACCTAATTTCAAGGAAAAGAAATTCAATCTCCCCGATGGTAGGGAGATGACGATAGAAACCGGCAAGCTAGCGAAGCAGGCCAACGGATCTGTAGTTGTTCGCATGGGAAATGCCATGCTATTGGCCACGGTTGTATCGAAAGAAGAAGCAGGAGAGAATGTAGACTTCCTACCTCTTTCCGTTGATTATCAAGAAAAATTTGCTTCTGCCGGTAAGATTCCCGGTGGTTTTCTCAAAAGAGAAGGGCGACTCTCAGATCATGAGGTGCTCATCTGCCGTCTGGTAGACAGGGCATTGCGCCCCATGTTCCCATCTGATTATCATGCTGATACGCAGGTGATGATATCGCTTATCTCCGCTGATGAGAATGTAATGCCCGACGCCTTGGCTGCATTTGCTGCCTCTTCGGCTTTGGCGGTGTCCGATATCCCTTTCAATGGCCCCATCTCCGAGATACGGGTCATCAAGCATGGCGACGACTACAAAGTCAATCCCACGCCTGCTGAGATGGCAGAGGCGACTCTGGATTTGATCGTTGCAGCCGATGCTAAGAACATTCTTATGGTCGAGGGCGAGGCTAAAGAAGCTCAGGAAGATGAGATGCTGGAAGCACTCAAAGTGGCCCACGAGGCTATCAAGGTGCAATGCCAGGCTCAGCTCGAATTGGTTGAGATGATCGGTGGGGTGGAGCTACGTGAATATGATCACGAGAACCACGACGAAGACCTGAAGAAATTGATTCATGAGCACAGTTACGATCGCGTTTACGAGATTGCCAAGCAAGGTCTTGCCAATAAGAAGCAGCGTGGCGCAAACTTCAGAGCTGTCCTCGACGAATTTGTAGAGAAGCTTCCTGAGGATCACGAATACGATAGTTTTCTTATTGGCAAGTATTTCCACGATGTGGAAAAAGAAGCCGTGAGAAATGCGGTGTTGGATACCAAGGTTCGCCTCGATGGTCGACAGACCGATGAGATTCGCCCTATATGGTGCGAGGTAGATTATCTGCCGGGAGCACATGGTTCTGCTGTCTTTACCCGAGGTGAGACGCAGTCTTTGACATCCGTTACATTGGGATCAAAGCTCGATGAGCAGATGATCGATGGAGCCATGATCTCCGGTTACAACAAGTTTATATTGCACTACAACTTCCCAGGTTTTTCAACCGGAGAAGTGAGGCCCAATAGGGGTCCAGGTCGACGTGAAGTTGGGCATGGCAATCTGGCCATGCGAGCATTGAAGCCTATGCTTCCTTCTGTTGATGACAATCCCTACACCATTCGTGTAGTCTCTGATATTTTGGAATCGAATGGTTCATCTTCCATGGCTACTGTGTGTGCTGGCACGATGGCGATTTTGGATGCTGGGATTCAGCTAAAGAAGCCAGTTTCCGGTATCGCAATGGGTATGATTTCAGACGCTGAGACCGGTCGGTATGCCATTCTTTCGGATATCCTCGGCGATGAGGATCACCTGGGTGATATGGATTTCAAAGTGACAGGTACTGCTGATGGCATTACCGCTTGCCAAATGGACATCAAGGTAGATGGTCTGTCTTATGACATCCTCAAGGAGGCCTTGATGCAAGCCAAGGCTGGTAGGCTACACATCCTCGAAAAACTGACAGAGACCATCGCCGAACCTAGACCTGAACTGAAGCCAAATGCTCCAAGATTGATCTCCATAAAGATCGACCGGGATATGATTGGAGCAGTGATAGGACCTGGCGGAAAGGTTGTCCAGGAAATTCAGCGCGAGACTGGAGCTACTGTAGTCATCGAAGAGACGAAAGAAGGTGGTTTGGTCAACATCTTTGCTTCCGGTAAGGAGCAACTGGATAGCGCCCACAACTGGGTCAAAAATATCGTTGCAGTTCCCGAAGAGGGAGAGGTCTATGATGGCAAGGTGAAGTCAATCATGCCATTCGGAGCATTCATCGAATTTCTACCTGGAAAAGAGGGTCTCTTGCACATTTCTGAGATAAAGTGGGAGCGCTTGGAGAAGATGGACGGTGTGCTCGAAGTAGGGGAAGAAGTGAAGATTAAGCTGATCGAAGTCGATAAAAAAACGGGAAAATATCGATTATCACGAAAAGTTTTGCTTCCAAGACCCGAAAGAAAACAGAAAGCTCATTAAATTAGGCGGTGAAGAGCCGCTTAATTTAATTTCAAAGAACACCGGGCGGCTCTATATTTTATCGCCGCCAAAATGAGACAGCTGAAAATTAGTAAGCAAATTACTAATCGGGAGAGCGCATCTCTTGATAAGTATTTGCAAGAAATCGGCAGGGTAGACCTGCTGACTATCGACGACGAAGTAGAACTCGCCAGAAAGATCAAAGCTGGCGACACCGTCGCTCTAGAAAAACTGACAAAAGCCAATCTGCGCTTTGTCGTGTCAGTAGCCAAGCAATACCAGAATCAAGGACTGACTTTGGGTGACCTCATCAATGAGGGCAATTTGGGTTTGATCAAAGCCGCTCAGCGCTTCGATGAGACTCGTGGTTTCAAATTCATCTCCTATGCGGTCTGGTGGATCAGACAATCTATCCTGCAGGCACTAGCGGAGCAATCACGAATTGTCCGCCTGCCACTCAATCGGGTAGGGTCTCTCAACAAAATGGCCAAGGCCTTCTCAGAGCTTGAGCAGAAGTTTGAGCGTGAGCCTTCTCCTTATGAGATCTCCGAGCAGATCGGCGTGGAGGAGAAAGAAGTGGTAGACACCCTCAAAATCTCAGGTAGACACATCTCGATGGATGCGCCCTTTCAGCAAGGGGAGGAGCACAGCCTTTTGGATGTGATGGAGTCAGATGACGACCTCACACCTGATGGGGACCTGTTGTCCGAGTCTCTCAGCCATGAGGTTGAGCGAGTATTGGCAACACTTACGCCCAGGGAAAACGACGTTGTTACGTACTACTTTGGTCTTAATGGAGTCTCACCATTGACACTGGAAGAAATCGGAGAGAAGTTCGATCTTACCAGGGAAAGGGTGCGACAGATCAAGGAAAAGGCCATACGCCGACTGCGTCAGACTTCACGTTGCAAGGCGCTGAAGACTTACCTAGGGTAACCCAACTGACATATTTGAGATTTCACTTATTTTCGCAAATCCATTTGCGACCAAGATCGTTGTATCTGTAAATTCTTAAATACATGAGTGAAAAAGTTCAAGTTCTGATCATAGGATCAGGCCCTGCAGGATATACTGCGGCCATTTATGCAGCCAGAGCGGGTCTGCGTCCAGTGCTGTATCAGGGAGGCCAACCGGGAGGACAGCTAACTATCACCACTGATGTAGAGAATTACCCCGGTTACCCTGATGGTGTCGCTGGACCGCAGATGATGGTCGAATTTCAGGCGCAAGCCGAGAGATTTGGCTCCGACATCCGATATGGAATGGTCACAAGCGTGGACTTCTCCGGATGGCCCTTGAAGGCCACGGTCGATGAGAAGCATGAGATAGAGGCGGAGTCCGTGATCATTTCCACCGGTGCGTCTGCAAAGTGGTTAGGCCTGGAGGGCGAAGAGAAGTTCAATGGCAAGGGAGTGTCGGCATGCGCTGTATGCGATGGCTTCTTCTTCAAAGGACAGGACGTAGTTGTCGTCGGTGGGGGTGATACTGCCGCCGAAGAAGCAACGTATCTGTCTAAGTTGGCCAATAAAGTATACATGCTCGTGCGCAGAGACGAGATGCGCGCATCTCAGATCATGCAACAGCGAGTGAAAAGCGCTCCTAATATCGAGGTGCTTTGGAATACTGAGGTGGAGGATATACTTGGTGACGATGAGGTCGCCACAGTCAAAGTCCGAAACAATCAGACAGGCGCCATCAGTGATTTGGAGGTACAGGGATTCTTTGTTGCCATCGGGCACCAACCGAATACAGATATCTTCAAGGGCTGGTTGGATATGGACGAAAGCGGCTATATCGTTACGCAGCCAGACTCGTCGCGTACCAACGTTCCCGGTGTATTCGCGACAGGCGATGCGCAGGACAAGATCTACCGACAGGCCGTAACGGCTGCGGGTAGTGGTTGTATGGGCGCTCTGGATGCCGAGAAGTTCTTGGCAGAGAAGGAGTTGGAAGTTCAGCAGGCGACAGCCTGATTACAAATATCATTCAAGATGAGCCCGCTACCAGGCGGGCTTTTTCTTTTACCAACCATCCAATCAATTGACGAAACTTGATATTCTAGCCATAGCTGCGCATCCGGATGATGTAGAGTTGTCTTGTGCCGGTATACTCATATCTCACATCAAGCAAGGACGAAAGGCGGGCATTGTAGACCTCACCAGAGGGGAGATGGGCACAAGAGGTTCTGCCCAGCAGCGTGAAGAGGAGGCGACGGCCGCAGCAGAAGTCATGGGGCTCTCTGCTCGCGAGAACCTCGAACTTCCAGATGCGTTCTTTGCCAACGATCAGGAGAGCCAATTGACCGTCATGAAGGCCATTCGTAAGTATCGGCCCGATATTGTCATCACCAATGCCCCATATGATCGCCATCCCGATCATGGACGTGCTTCACGACTCGTGGAGGAGGCATTCTTCAAGTCCGGTCTCGCGAAAGTACCTACTGTAGACGAGGAAGGAGAGCAGCAACCCTGGCGCCCGAAGAAACTTTATCACATGATCCAAAGTGTGTCGCTGACCCCAGACTTTATCGTGGACATTTCTGATAGTCACGAGCAAAAAATCGAAGCCATCAAGGCCTACAAGTCACAATTTTTCGATCCCAATAGCAGCGAACCTGAGACCTACATCTCTAAGCCGGAATTTCTCAATATGATAGAAGCCCGCGCCATTGAGTTCGGTCACCGAATTGGCGTGAAGTACGGAGAGGGATTGATGCACAGCCAATACCTGGGCGTGCGAGATCTCTTCCAGCTCGTCTGATTTCAAAGTTCGGCTACTTCGATATCCAATCGCGGAAGGTCGCGGCATTTTCCTTGCTCACAAAGATCTCCTCTGAGGCCGCAGGCTCAAGCTGGACCATAATTTTGCCGCTTACGGAGCGAAAGCGATCGATGGCGTCGATCCGAGCGATGTACTTCCTGTTGAGGCGATAAAAGGTCTCACGAGGTAGCATGATGTCCAGTTCGGTGATCGTCTGATCTATGATGTACTTTTCCCCTTGGCGATCCACCAGAAATACCAGCTTGTGCTCCGTGAAGAAATAAGCGACTTCATCCAACGGAACGGATTTGTATTCTACCCCTTTTTTCACGAGGAACCGCTGCCTCGAGATGATGTCCGTGGCATGGGCAAGGCTATCATAGGGGTGGGTATCGCTAAAGTGCTTCTCGAGTTTTTGGACCTTTGACACGGCCTTTATCAGGCGATCCCTATGGATGGGCTTCAGCAGATAGTCGATGGCGTATCCTTCGAGCGCCTGCATCACATAATTGTCGAAAGCTGTCAGGAAGATGATCGGAAATTTGATTTCGACCTCTTTGAAGATCTCAAACGAGCTATCGTCTGCCAGTTGCACATCGAAAAAGCCGAGATCGAATTGCTGATCATGAGTCAGTAGAGAAATAGCCTCCCTTGCCGTCTGAACAGTCATCAGCGTTGGTCGTGGCAGGATATCCTCCAGCAGCCAGGAAAGTTTCTCTGCCGCCATGCGCTCATCTTCCACGATCAGTATTCGCTTCATATCATCCTACTTTCAATAGGGGCAAGGTCAGTTCAAAATTCATATCGTCGGAGCTGCTTCGGATGCCATTTCCGGTCAGGAGTTCGAAGCGCTCATTGAGGTTCTTGAGGCCAATCTTAGAGGAGGCCTGGAGCATCTTCTTGGGGCGTATTCTATTCGTGATCGTCAGCTCTTCGTTACCTTGTACCACTTCCACGGTCATTGGATGTTCGCGAGAGATTTCATTGTGCTTCACCACATTCTCCAGGGCAAAGAAGATGGAGATGGGCGGTATCAGGTAATCAGCCTCACCTTCCAATGTCTTGCTGACAATCAGGGTGTCCTCAAACCTGATCTTTAAGAGTGACAGGTACTTGTCGAAGAATGATACCTCCTCCTGCAGCCACACGAGCTTTTGATCCTTGCTCTTCAGGATGTAGCGATAGATTTCGGCGAGGCTCTCCGTGAACCCCTTGGCCAGATCGGCATCCTTGTCGATGAGGTGTGTCAGTGTGTTCAGTGAGTTGAACATAAAATGAGGGTCGATCTGATTCTTCAACGCCTCCAGTTGTGCCGCCATTCGAGCGCGCTCCAGTTGCTCATTTTCGAGGATATCGATCTCCCGTTGCTTGATGAGGAAAATAGTCTCGTACACATGCGTGATGAATATGACGCATAGCACACAAATGGCGATAGTGATGTAGATCACAGGCCATTCCATCGCACGACCGATTACGATGTACCAGGCGCTCAGCAGTGCCGTGACGATCAAGGCTGTGTACAAGACGTTTGCAGCCAGCAATAGCGCGATTTTTTGGACAGGGAAGACAAACCAATTGTAGCGTCGCTCAATGTAGAAGAGCAGCGACCTGTTGCCTTGCCAAATGCAAAAGGCTACAAACATGAAATAGAGGTACGCCGGTATCAGCTGCCACCAGAGAAACTCGCCATTGTCAATCAACCCCGAAGCATTGGGGATTACCAGACCGAAGAAGGTGATACCAATAGCGCGCACCTTTCGATCCTGAATGTCAAAAGGCGCCCGGACGTTTCGGCTTGCTTTTGTTCCGCTTGGGTCGCTCAATTCGGTCTCTTCGGTAAATGAGGAAAATATCAGTGGATTAAAAGTATCAAATTCGACGAAAATCGTTTTTCAACTTTTGATTCTTAGATCATGGATATTTCTACCATCAATTGGCTCGCGGTCGTCGTGGCCGCCGTCTCCACTTTTTTGATTGGCTCCCTATGGTATGGCCCACTTTTCGGCAAAGCCTGGGTGGCGGAGCACGGCTTCACTGAGGAGGAGCTCAAGTCTGCCAATATGGGCAAGATCTTCGGTATCTCCTTCATCCTCGAGTTCATCATGGCCCTCAACCTGGCCATGTTCCTGGCCGATTCGTCAGACATCGTTTGGGGTATTGCCGCGGGTTTTCTGGCGGGCTTTGGCTGGATTGCCCTTGCTATGGGCGTCAACGCGCTGTTCTCCCGCTACTCGCTTCGCCTTTGGTTCATTGACTCCTTCTATTTCGTGGTCACTTTCATGATCATGGGCGCCATCCTCACGGCTTGGAAGTGAGTTTTTAGGAGCGCTCTTGGGTGCCATTACTTTGACGAAGGCGCTCTTGGGCGCCGTAACCTTGGTGGAGACGCACCATCGCTGTTGCCCTGAAGTGAGAGCAGCACATCTAACTTTTTGTGGTACATGTTGTACATCTCTACTTCAGGGCAAGGCCTCTTGGCAGACCGGCGCGGGCGGGTCTGCCGCTCCCATCGTAGCAGTGCTGGATCGACATCTTTTGCGTGCTCTCATTCGAGCCTCATCCGCCGTAATTGCGGTCCCAATCACGGATTCTCTGCAGCTGTTGGCTGCTGGCCGTGTCTCCATCCACCGGCAGATGCCAATAGCTTTCATTCAGCCATTGCAGCCCGTCTTTCAATGGCACAGAGGGGAGGTGATGGTCGCGGCAGTAGTGCATGAACTTCAGCACCCTAAATGCGTCCCACCATTCAAGTAACTTCTTTCGGAAGCCAGGGAGATCTTTCGAGTGGGCAATGGCCTTTGTCATTCCCTCGGTGAATCTGTTGGCAGCGTGAAACTCATCGACAATCGGCTGAACCGATAGCTCAGGATTCTCGCGGAAGTGGTCGCAGGTCGCAAAGACCTCCCTCAAGAGAAGAAAAGACTCGGGATTGTAGACGAGGTACTCATCTTCCCTTCGGATCTTTTGCACTGCATGGCCTGTGCCGAACGGCACCCGATCTGATACCCTGGGTGACGGATAGACGGTCGCATCATTGATCTCGCCAAATCCTCCCAATGGAATGGCTTTATGCAGGAAGTAGAAGTCTTCTCCCGCCTGCCTGGGGCTCATACCGCCCACCTGCTGATAGCGCGACGACCGCACAGCCATGCATGACCCAAGCGTCTGGTAGGCATAGGGAAACCCCACAAAGCGCAGCGCATCGATATAGTAGCGGAGAAAGAGCTCGTACTGGAGGATCTCCTTATGAGCCAGGGGATGCTCAAAGAACACGGTGCCCGTTTTCTTCTGAGGATCGTGAAAGAACTTCTCAATGGCCGTGAAATAGTCGCTGGAGCATTGGCAGTCTGCGTCGAAGCAGACAATTAACCCATCCTCCTTTGTCTGATCGAACCATCGGGCCGCCTCATCCATTCCCGCCTTACGGGCGAGCCCCACACCTGCTTTTTTGGGAGGGAGCCTCAGGTGGCACACCTTCAGCGTTGCCCAAGTAGGTGTGTTCAGCTTTGCGAGAGAGGCAATCGTTTCATGGTTCGTACTGGAAACGTCCGCGGGTACAGTCTCCGCTTCGTTGACCACGACAAGAATTATGACATGCCCTGTGGGAGCTTGGCATTCCAGTAGACTCTGTACTGCCAGATGGGTTTCCTCTTCCTGGAAGCTCGGAATGACCGCCACCATTTGCAGGTCATTACGAGGCTCGAAATCCGGGAATAGTACCTCAGGATAGGCGTATCGATCGAAGTAAATACTTCGCTTAGCGCACATCAGGGAGAAAGCCGTTCGATCTGCCAGTCTCCGCTATCCATGGAGTACAGCAAACGATCATGAAGTCTGCTTTTCCGACCCTGCCAAAACTCAAACGTTTCGGGCACAATCCTCATGCCGCCCCAAAAATCCGGTAAGGGCACCTTGCCTTCCTGAAATTTCCGTTTCATCTCCGCCAGCTTCGTTTCCAGGATACTTCTCGAAGAAATGACCTGGCTTTGCTGCGACACCCATGCACCTAATTGGCTGCCAAAGGGCCTGGATACGAAGTAGGCCAGCGAATCCGTTTTGGATATTTTTTCCACTTTTCCGGTGATTGCCACTTGCCGCTCCAGCGCATACCAGGGGAATAGTACGCTGACTTGCTTGTTGATAGCTATCTCTTGCGCCTTCCTGGACTCGTAGTTCGTGAAGAAAACAACACCCCGATCATCAAATGCCTTCATGAGAACCGTTCGCTGCGTAGGACCAAGGTTCCCGGCTGTACCCAGTACCATGGCATTGGGCTCCAGTACTTCACTCTTGACAGCCTCATCAAACCACTTTTGAAACTGCTTGAACGGTGAAGAATCGACCGTGGACAGGTCGAGTTCCGACTGGCTGTATTCCTTTCTTAGCGCTGCGATGTCTACTTTCATAGTCGTTCTTTATGCCGGGGAAATCCTATAAGTTTGGCTTGTCAAAGATAGGAGATGCAGTATAGAATTGAGCTAGATGTGCCCAGTAGCAAGGAGTGGGTAGAGGCGGTCATGGCAGACTTCGATGCCTTCCTTCAGGATCATGCAAATTGTGAGCGCAAGGCGTCAGCGATGGCCATGAGTTTCGTGGCCAAATACCCGGATAGGGTGGAGATATTGCCCGAGTTAATAGATACGGGTATCGAGGAGCTAGAGCATTTTCGTGATGTCTACGAAATCATGAAGGCTCGCAACATCCAGTTGCCGAGTGAGATAGGACAGGACGTTTATGTGAAGAAATTGCTTGATTCATGTAGGTCGGGCCGTGAGGAGCGATTCATGGATCGATTGCTGTTGGCGTCTTTGGTGGAGACGAGGGGTGCAGAGCGCTTTCGACTTGTCTACGAGGCACTTACAGATCCCGATCTCAAGAAATTTTATCAAAGATTGTGGGCGTCGGAAGCCCGACATGGTGAGATTTTTGTTAAAATGGCATTGAACTATTTTGATGAGAAGGATGTGTATAAGAGATTGCAGGAGATGACTATCATCGAGGGGCAGGTCTTGAGTGATCTCCCTTTAAAACCGGCTTTGCATTAGTTACGATGGACTATTTTACTTCAGACAAAATAATCGAACCAGGCAGAGGAGATTTGTTGATCTCTGAACCCTATCTACCAGACCCCAATTTTGAGCGTACCGTGGTGCTCATCTGTGAGCACGATGATAACGGTACGTTTGGATATGTCCTCAACAAAAAATCCGGCTTCTCCCTCTCCGAAGTCGTAAAAGAGGTAGCCACATTCGACGCTGAGGTTTACGTCGGTGGGCCTGTGCAAAAAGACAGCCTGCATTTCATTCATCGGGTCCAGAGTGTTTCAGAAGAGAATCGGGAGATCCTCAAGGATGTTTATTGGGCGGGTGATTTTGATGACGTGATCCTCAAAATAGACACGGGCCAGATCCCCAGCACCGACGTGAAGTTCTTCCTGGGTTACTCCGGCTGGTCCTCCGGACAGCTGATGGATGAGTTGGAGCAGAAGTCCTGGATTGTCTGCAAAGGGGTGGACCAGTCGATCATTTTTGATGTGCCTTCTGAGAATATGTGGCGCACAGTTCTGCGCAGAATGGGAGGAAAGTTTAAAATGATTGCTGATTATCCTATTGATCCGAGGATGAATTAGTTTCGCGCCCTCCGTCAATTTGTTAATTTTATTGTGGAATTGACGGCACTTGAATTACAAGTCGAATGGAAGCGCACAAGGATAAGCCGCAAGAAACCCTTCCCGAGGGAAGCGATCATGCGGAAAACGTTCAGCAAGAAGCTGAAAAACTAGATAATAACAAACCCGGCCAAAACGAAGAAACTACTATCGTTGCCGGCAACTCTCCAGACACAGGTGTAACTGAGGAAGCCAAGACTTCCGAGAGTACGTCGGACAATGGAGAACCAACCGCTGCCCAGGAGGAGGATGAGAAGCCATCTGACGAAGAAGCGGCAGACCCCCCATCATCCCAGGAAAACGACAAGGATATAGCTGTTACTGCACAAGCGGACACTGAAGCAGTGACAGAAGCCACTTCTCCCACCGTTGAGGCAGCTCCCGAATCCGTGGACGTGGAACCCGCAGTTGAAGAGACGGCCACCCAGGAGGTTGAGGAGCCCAAAGTAGCAGAAGATGATGCTGCCGAGGCATCAACTGCAACTGAAGAGATACCAGTAGTAGAAGAGTCCACACCGACGGAAGTCCAGGAAGAGCCAGCACCCGCTGAGGACGACACCCAACTACAAGACACATCCACGGAGGAACCGGCCGCTGAAGATCCAAAAGCTGCCAGGGTAGAGGAAGTGAGCGCAGAAGAGGGAAATGCTGAGGTTGGTGAGGCGACTCCCGCAACCGAGGAAGTGGCTTCTGCGGAGGAAGAGAAGCCACCCGTCGAGGAGATCAAGGTAGAAGCAGAGCAGGCTGAACAAGCGGCTACGCAACCAGAAAGCCAAAAGGAGAGTGAGGCACATACAAGTGGTAGGGATCATGAGCACGATCACCATCATCATGACGATGATCACCATCACGATGACTACCACGAAGAGCAGATAGATTACGATCATCTCGAAAAGGATCAGATCGAGGAGCATCTCGCCAAGCTGTCGAGAGAAGATGATATTAGGGGGATCGACCGGCACCTCAAGCCTATCAAAGCGCGATTTGACGAACTCTTTCAACTACAGCGCAAAGAGGCTCTCGATAAATTCCTGGAGGAAGGCTTTGAAGAGGACGACTTCGAGTACCGCGAGGATGACCAGTCGCAAAAGATACATGCCTACCTGGAGTTGCTTCGGGACAAACGCCAGAAGTTCTACTCCGATCGTGAAAAGCAGAAAGAGGAAAACCTCAAAAGAAAAGAGGAGGTCCTGGAGAAGATCAGGGAACTGATCGACGGAGAGGAGTCTGATATCAGCATCAAGGGCGTAAAGGAACTGCAAGAGGAGTGGAGGAGCATAGGTCCCGTTCCTGGGCAGCACAATAAGACCCTATGGGCCAACTACAACGCTCTGCTCGATCGTTTCTATGATGCGCGTAGCATTTACTTCGAGCTCAAAGACCTCGATCGCAAGAAGAATTTGAACTTGAAGCTCGACATCTGTGATAGGGCGGAGGCCTTGGACAAGATGGAGAACATCAAGGATGCCGTCGTGCAACTAAATGAACTCCATGAGGAGTTTAAGCACGTCGGGCCAATTCCTCGCGACGAGCAAGAGAACGTCTGGCAGCGGTTCAAAGCGGCGTCAGATAAGATCTATGTCAAACGCAAGGGGTTTGTCGAGGAGCTGAAAAAGTCTCTTCATGAGAACCTTGAAAAGAAAATAGCCCTCGCTGACGAGACAGACAAGTTCTCATCTTTTGACTCCGACCGTATCAGTGAGTGGAACAAAAAGACGAAAGAGATACAAGACCTTCAGCGCCGTTGGGAGCAGGTAGGAGGAGTTCCACGAGACAAAGCCAAGCAAGTCAATAAAAAATTCTGGGGAGGCTTCAAACACTTCTTTGCTAACAAGAGCGCCTTCTTCAAACGGTTCGAAGCGCAGCGTGACGACAACCTCAAGAAGAAGCAGGAACTCGTTCAGCGTGCGGAAGAACTAAAAGATAGTGACGACTGGCAGGGGACTACAGAACAGTACAAGAAGCTCCAGATGGAGTGGAAGGAGATTGGTCCCGTACCTGAGAAGTTCAGAAATAGTATCTACGAGGAGTTCAAAGCTGCCTGCGATCATTTTTTCAATCGTCGAAGGGAGCAGAACAAAGAGCAAAATCAGGAGTACGAGGAAAACTATCAGAAGAAGCAGGTCGTCTGCAACTCGATCGCTGAGTTGGCGAAAACTGAGCAGCCAGACCTGGACTTGCTCTACGACCTGATAGACGAGTACAATTCGATTGGTTTCGTTCCTCGCAATGTCATGCGGAAGATCCAGGAGAGGTTCAATCACGTGACTGCACAAGTGATCAACTCCAAATCGCTGGAAGACAGTGAGCGCGAAGAGCTTCGTATGAATATCGAAGTCAGCCGTCTCAAAGGTGGCCCACATGCGAACAGGAAGTTGTTCCGAAAAGAGAATTCCCTGAAGCGCAAGATCGACAACCTCCAGAATGACATCAACACCTGGAAAACGAACATGGAGTTCTTCGCTTCGTCAAAAGCGGCAGACCAATTGAAGAAGGATTTCGAAGTGAAAATCGAAAAGGCGCAGGAAGAACTAAAAACACTCAGAAAGGAATTGCGCCTGCTCAACGATTAAAAAGAAAAAACAGTCGTCTGCGGTTGCAAATATCTGACGTCCATCTATATTTGCAGTCGCTTTGAAAAAGCGGTTGACGGTAGGTCGCCGCAAAAAGAGATAAGCCTCCTTAGCTCAGTTGGTAGAGCAGCTGATTTGTAATCAGCCGGTCACTGGTTCGAGTCCGGTAGGAGGCTCCATAAAGCAGAAAAAGCAGATTGCAGGAAGTACTATTGAGATGTGGTATTCTTGTTAATCTGCTTTTTCGCTTTATGGCCGTGAAGTGATCTGAGCGAGCGAGGATCTACTGCACGGCGCCTCCTATTTCTAGTCTACTTATTCACTATGATCTTACCTTACTGCGTCTACTTTCTTTTCAGTCATTATGATAGGCAACTTTATGTAGGGTATACTACCAATCTGGAGAAACGAGTCAAGGACCACGATCGAGGAACGACAACTAGCACGAAAGGAAGAAGACCCTTAGAACTTGTATACTGTGAATTTCACAGATCTCAGTCCGATGCAGAAAGGAGAGAACAATACTTCAAGACTACCGCCGGTAAAAAGGCGATCAAATTGATGCTTCGCAACTCATTGAGCGAGTTGGAGTATCGGCACAGACTGGAATGAAGTGATCTGAGTGAAACGAGGATCTACTGCACGGCGCCTCCTATTACTGGTCTACTCCTTTCCCATGACCTTGTGTCTATTGAAACTCAAAGCATTTTTGATGGCCGTTTTTGTAAGGAAACTGTTATACAGGTATGCTTATCTCAAAGACTGCTCCTTTGCCTGCCGCGTTGTTTGTAATGGCTAATGATCCTCCATGTTCCTTGGTAACGATGTCGTAGCTCATACTCAAGCCAAGACCAGTACCCTCACCAGCAGGTCTGGTTGTGAAGAAAGGTTGAAAAATCTTTTCTTTGATGTTGTCTGGTATTCCAGGGCCATTATCCGCTATCTGGATGATAACTGAATTATCGGCGAACTGAGTTGAGAGGGTGACTTTCGGCTTATCAACGTCTGCAACAGCCTGGAAGGCATTGTCAGTGATATTAAGTAATGCGCGGCCAATATCCTGGGGCACCACCTCAATCTTAGGAATTGACTCATCTAGGTCTAACTCAAACTCCGCATTGAAGCTCTTATCCCTTGCACGGGAGCCATGATATGCCAATCTTAGTTGCTCATCGCAAATAGTATTGATATTGGTAGTTTCTTTTTTACCATCTGAAGCACGAGAATGTTGGAGCATCGACTTGACGATCTGCTCAGCACGTTTGCCATGGTATTTTACTCTATTCTCATTCTCTTTCAAGGACTTGAAAATATCTTCAATCTCCTCTTGGTGATTATTGGCAACTGCTTCTGTCAGATCATCCAAAAGTTCCTCATTGATATCACTGAAGTTATTTACGAAATTCAGCGGGTTCTGGATCTCATGTGCGATACCTGTGGTAAGCACCCCCAGGGAAGCCATCTTTTCAGAGTGGATGAGTTGGGACTGCGTGGATTGCAGGTCGTCAAGTGTTTCAACCAGGCGTCTATTCGTAATCCTTTTCTGCTGATTACTTTTCCATAAGAAAAATGAAAATCCAATAACGATCAGTAATCCCGCAAGAATGCCAGACAGCCACCTTTCCTGATTGTCCGACCTGATTTTATCAATTCTTGCCTGCTCCCTTATCAGGCCAATCTCCGCACTTGTGATCCTGTTTAGCAAATCTGTCTCATTAAACTGCCGTTCAATGTGTCTGCTGATCTTTAAATACTTGAATGCCTCTTCAGTATTACCCAGTTTATCATACAACTGAGCCAGAATCGCACTTGATCGTATCTGCAGAGGTTCATATTGATCAAGTGCAAGGTCATATCCTATGAGTCCGTATTTTAATCCTTGATCGTATTGCTCAGTTTCATGAAATGATTCCGCCAGGTAAATGGCCATATAACATGCCTGGTTAAATCTTCCTAATCCGTAAAATAATTTGTAAGATTCTAGGTAGCAGGGAATTGCATTTCCTATTTGTCCCTGTCTGAAATAATACTGGCCTTTGGCATCAAGGTATTTGGCCAGTCCATAAGAGGATAAATGTGGACGTAGCGTATCATATTCATCCAAAATTTCGCGGGCCTCCTCAAACCTTTGCAACTCCAGCAGTTCGACTGCCTTCGCTATTTCAATTCTTTTTATGTCATATTCCTGGTCGCCATATTTTACAAACTTCAGACTGTCCTCGCCTTTGATCATATTCAGAAACTTATCAATGTTTTCAAGTCCCTTTGCTGCAGCTTCGTCCTCAAGGACAATACTATATCTATTCCACAACTGTATATAGGCTCGAGGAAAGTCACGAATCAGGCCTGACTCCTCCAAAAGATTCACCATTGTTAGCGAATAGTTGAGACTACCTCCAAAATCGGAAGTCCAATTCGACAGCGTTAAGTAGGCAATGCTTTTGATTTTGACGTTTCTTATCCCTTCTGCTATCTCTGATGCTTTAATTTCATGATTGATCGTTTTCTCTTGATTCCCATTTTTTTGGTTTATCCTCGCAAGAGTCAGATGAAGAAAAATGGCACCGAGGGGGTTTTTCTGGTTCTCGAGCTTCAATAAAGCGCTGTTGATTATTTCCTCCAGATTGAGGAGCGAGTCACGCTGATAACTCCTTACATGTCTTACGCCATTCCCGATATTACTTATAATAGCTGTAATTCGATCTGACTCATTGTACTGAAATGATCCTACAATGCTATCAACCTTGGAATGCTGGAAAACAAAATCATGCTGATCATCTGGTGGAAGAATATGACCAGAAGAAAAAAGTGATGCGGATAACCGGATGACGAAAATGGTTACGAATAGGGTTTTCATGAAGCCGGTATGTAAGGGTATAATCAGAAGTCCTTACTTAGAACTTGGTTAACCGTCAGCGCAATAAACAGGCATTACGTCATATTTATTTCGTTTTCCCCCTGAACAAACTTTCCAGACTCTGAAACCACACTATCCCTGGTTTTTTGTTCTGGGTATTGATTTCTTATTGAGTCATCGGAACGTGTTTATGACACGGTCCGAATCAGTAATCGAATATTTTAAGTAAAAGATACTCAGAATCTAACAGCCAGGAAAGTGATTGTATGGCAGTTGTTATGGAAGCTGTCAAAAGTCATTCCGCTACTGCAACTAATCCTCATTATTTAGCCGCTCTTTGAACTCTACCGTGGACAAATTTGACGAGCGTTACGACTGTCCCAGTGTCACAGGGCTATCTGCATTCTGACTGATCAGCCCGTGGAGCCTACTCACCCCCCGTTCTCAACCTCCTCTTTCGACTTGGCACCGATTGGTATGTTCAGCTTCAGAGAAAGAGCACTGTTGTTGGTGCCTGACCTGTCCTTGTACACATCCACCAAACCGTAGTAGTACTTGAGACCCAGGGTCATTCCGGCTCGGCCCGGGGCCAGTCTATAACCTAGGCCACCAGCGAGACCGAAATCAATCCGATTGACCATGTCCTTGTTGAACTCTTTCACCTTGGCCTCTTTCCCCTCCACGTCAGAGCGGAACTCCACCCACGCATTTCGCAGCCAGCCTACTTGTGGGCCTGCTTCCAGGTAGAAGCGACGTTTGATTTTATATCGGGCGAAGATGGGAATATTGAAGTAGCTCAGGGTCTGGCGATAATCCCCTTCTTCCACGTAAACATCCGCGTCAAGGAAGGTGAGGTCGTTGGTGGTCAACTCGTCGACACCAAAACTCGACTTGACCATCACACCTGTATACAGGTACAAGGGGTCTTTCAATCGAATGTCGAAATAGAAGCCGAGATTCAATGTCCCCAAGGTCTTATCCGTTTCCATCTCGGCGATTTGGGACCAGTTGAAGCCTCCCTCCAGACCAAATTCCAGCCCGTCGCTGTTGAGTTTGTCACCGAAGATAAGGGTGATCAGTACCTGCGAGTGACACAAATAGCCGGACGACACCAGGAGTAGAGTGAAGATGTATTTTTTCATGAGAGAGAGATTAAGTAGACCTGTCTATGGGTCAAATGCCGAACCGGTATTCCAGGATGAACATCAGCTGTTGCTTCGACTGTACAAATCCGTATTCCGTGCGCAAAGCCCAGTGGGAACTGTGTTGGTAAGTTCCGCCGAGCAGCAAGTTCCAATTGGCTTCGAGGGCCTTCGTAAAGCGATAGGCAATGTCTGATTCCACCAGGCCAAAGAGCCAGTCATAGGCCCCTTGATAGACACGACGTTGCAAGACGGTGAGGTCATCCCAATAATTGCCATTCCGGTCAGGGATCTCGTTATTCACAAAGGACTGCCACCTTGCATCAATGGCTGCTTTGTCTTCATCGGTGATACCCAGACCCTCGTCGATGCCTATACTACCAGAGGTCTGACCCTCAAGGCGCTGATATTGGGTCCCTACCCAGACCCCAAAGAACTGATCCGGCCGTTTCAATGGGAATGTCTTAATGGCACGGATGCCGGCTACGTTGACCTGAACGGGTTTATCGAGCCGGTCGTTGGTAGTCCATGACCACGAGTAATCTCCGGATAGGTTAATGAATCCCAAGGGCACGACACCAATCAAATTGAACCCGTAGTAGTTGCCATTGATATCAGTTACACTTTCGAAGAAGTCGCTGCCCACCACTGAGAAAGAGATCGTTTGCTCCCCCCAGACCTTGCCCGCATAGGCTCCTACTCCAAAGAAAGGCAAGATCCAGGTATCAAACCGGCCGTTGATCGTATTGATGCGTCCTTGTGAGGGCCCAAACTCGAGGATCCCATCCAGGTCAATGTACTCTCCGAAAGAACCGTCAGGCTCGCTGATGGCCATTTCGAAATTGTCCAGGACAATGTTCTGTCGGTTGAATATGGTACCGATCCCTAAGCCATGAGGAGCGGGAAGTCGATAGCCCCTTTCCCACGCTTTCTTCCCAAGCAATGGCAGTTTCCAGGGGTACTCGGTTCCCAAAATCGTCGAGTCAACTTTTTGGGCAAACACGGAGATCACGAGTAGTTGTGAGAGGATCACCAAGGTGAGGGTTCTACGTTTCATTTCTATATAGTCTGGGCGTCAGTTTTATTCGATCTTAATTTTTTTGGGAAAAGTAAGCAATTTGAAATCGCCATGGCCACCGTACTGCATTTTCTGCTACTTGGCCATGGTGATCGCCGGAACGACTTCGCGTTATTTGCTTACCAACTCAGCATCAGAGGGGTACCATTCGCCTTCAAACCAGGGATCCAGGGGACCATATAGCCTGAAGATCGTGTTCCAGCCTTTGCCAGGTACCGTTTGGATCCAATTACTTTCAAAACCCGCTGGAGGCTCTGGTCCAATGAATACATCCCAGCTGCCATCTTCATTTTGGACAAGGCCCTCTTTGTTATTGTCAATACCAGGGAATTGCTGGTCCGTCTGTAGCATTGAACGCGTCTGGTTGTCGTAGATCGTAAACGACCAGAAATCGTTCATCGGAGGGTTCGCAGGCACATTGAACTTGTAGGTTTTGCTGCCATCGAAGGTATTGCCATCTACATCGGAGTAGGCAATGGCATACTGGGAACCCTTACCCACGATCTTCATAGACATGGCAGGTGTTATACCCGTAGCATAGAAGTGAAACGCTCCCCTGGCATCGAGTAGGCGGGCACCTTCATGTTCAAAGAGGTAGCTCTTGTAAGCAAGTGGGTTGAGCCACTGCGTACCGGGGAACTTGTACAAGTACTCGGATCGTGGCTTGGCCATCTGGGTTCGGACGATGGCGGCGCCGATCTTTGCCGCTTCTGCGAGAATCCTTTGCATGCGCTCGTCAGGTGCAAATTCCTGGCCCTTCTTTATGCCTATTGCCGCGAGCGTACCGAGAATCTCGGGATTCTCTCCGAAAGCAGGCTCTGATTGTACCACGGCATTTATCTCTTCAAAAATGCCTTCATCCATGCGGTGGATCGTGTTGAATTCCTTTCCTGAGACATTCACAAAATTCATAGCGGGTGGATTGTCCTTTTGGGATAGGGGATAGATTTTAACCGCGGCCTTTGTCGCTTGTACAGCTGGCTGAGGATCTCCATCTACCTGGAATCCACGCCAGATCACCCAGTGTCCATAAGTGTTGGCCTTGTAGGCATAGTATTCATCGGGTACTGCACCCTCGTATCCGGGAGGCAGTATGAGAAACTTGCCGCCTTGTCCACGGTCCGGACCCAGTCGCCCAAAGTCAGCTACATACTTAAACCAGTGGTCGTCGATGATACCCAGGACGTCTGGAGGCGTTTCGATCACCATTGGCTCATTTCCCAACTCCAACCATGACATCATGTATACGGAGGTGGTATTGGCCGTCAAAAACAAGGCCCTGGAGTCCATGAGATCTTCGAAAAGCAGCGCTGTCTCATTGGCAGGACCAAATTGCAGGATGCCCTTTTTCATAGCCTCCATTGAAGCGATGTGGATGGCTGTGGTGTATGCATGTACCGCATTGTGCAGGTCGACGTAGTCATAGACGGCCTCTCCCGTACTCGGAAAGGGGATCCCGTCATAGAACTTCAGGTCTCCAAGTGTCGATGAATTCAAAACATTCGGAGTCTCAATTCCTTCTGGGACATCCGTGGTCATTTCCATCGTAGGAGGTGTTGCAGATTGGGCCGTGCGATCGGTAGAGACCGGTTTTTCGGCATTTTGCTGGCAGCCTACTGTTGCTGCCAGGAGAAGGATGAATTTGAATCTTTGCATGGATTACTTTGCTTGTGGTGGGTATTTTTTGAAGATCTTGGCAACACCTTTGTTGATGCGCTTGGAGCGCTTTTCCGGTGATATGCTTTCCTGATAAGTCCCTTCACCGCGACCTTGCCAGACGAGACTGTTGCTTTCGGTATCTACCAGGTCGACGAAGATGGTGCCAACAATGTAGGACTCCACATCAATGGTGCTGGTAGAGAAGCCGCCGCCCCATCGGTAACCATATCTGCCTCCGGCACCATAGTAGGTCGTATTTGAAGTGGCTCGCTCCTGCTCGCTTGCCCGGATATACCAGTTGACATCAAGGTCAGCTTCTTCAGACTCTGACAGTCCTTTCGCTTGCAATTGGGTGCGTATCGCTTCCAGCATTCTATTCCGGTTCAGTTCCTGTATTGCATAGGTTTTCGCATCCTCGGTAAAGCGGAAAGTCTTGTATTGACTGAAATCTACCGTCTGATCGTAGTCATAGGTGGTCTTAACTTGTCCGTAACCCGTCATGTACAGAAGCAACAGGGAGAGCGTACATGCCACCCTGGCCATTGAAGTCATATGTTTCATCGGTCTATTTGATTAATGATATATCTTGAGATTTCTTGTTTGAGCTCATCCAGCATTTTGCAGTCAAGCGAAACATCTTTCGAAGATTCCTTCCGATTGGATATCATCACTTGACAGTCATGATACTCCTGGAGCATGTCTACAAACACTTCCTGGTGGATCAATCCTTCTATCAATTGGGTATACTCGGGAAATAGCTGAATGCTAAGGAGATAAAGGTCAGATTGCTTTTCTTTGGGTATCAATTTTCGAAATCAAAAACACTCAAAGATTATCCGTAGTTAATTCTCATTGTAGTAACACCGGGTAATTTACCGTAACATCCAGACCGCGAAAGTGCCAACCTCTATTACGAAATCGAACGTCCTTGATCAACTCTCCCGAATCCTTCGCAGTCAGGTTTTCAGAAACTCCGACATGCTTCGGAATTTCCTGTCATTCATTGTGCAGGAGGCGCTGAAAGACGATGGCATCGAGTTGAAACAGTACAGCATTGCTGTTCACGCTTTTGGCAGAAGTGAGGCATTCGATGCCACCACAGACCCCATTGTGAGGATACAGGCCAGTCGATTGCGGCGCAACCTCGACTTGTACTATCAGGAAGAGGGGAGAGGGGATATCATCCGAATTCTTTTGCCAAAGGGATCTTATCAGCCGTCTTTCCTGCCTATTGAAAAGCACAACGGAGTCCAACAGCCGAATACTCCTGGCCTCGAGAGCAATGAGTTGATTTCCCTGGCCGTCATCCCAATGAAGAATCTCAGTGCTTCAGACGACAGGCAGCACATAGTCGATGGTTTCACGCAGGAATTGCTGATGGAGCTGTCGCGATATAAGGACTTCATGGTGATTCGCGTCAAAGATGAGGACAACGATTTGACCCAACAGTCCTTGGCCAGATTTTCACTGGAAGGCGCTATTCGCTTTGCCGGAGACCTGATGAAGATCTCTATTGGAGTGACAGACAATCGCAACAGACAGCTACTGTGGTCCTACCAGGAGAAATTCGACTCACATACCGTAGATCTCATACAAATACAAGAGGACGTGGCCATGGCGGTAGCACAGCAGATTGCCGGTCTCAGTGGAGTGATCTCCGAAAAGCTATTTGCCGATTCAAACTGGGACAGCACGCATGATCAGGAGTTCTATGCGACCTACATGCATTTCTATGTCTACAATAAGAACCCGACAGAAAAAAACGCACTGGAACTACTGGAGAAAGTGCATGCATTGGTCGAAAAACGGCCAGATTTTGCTGCCGGCTGGGCGGCGATGACAAATATCTACGCCGACGCCTTTATGTTTGGACTGGATCGGGAGCATTTGGACCTGGCGCTCGAGTTTGGTAGAAAGGCGGTCGATTTACAGCCCAATAACCAGATCTGCCAAATCTACTACGCCTGGGCCCTGCAATTGAATGATCAAATAGAAGAGGCCGATAAACACTTTCGTATTTCGTTGGATCTCAATCCCCATGCACTTTTCTATCCCGGGGCCATCGGTTGGACGTTTCTCATGAGGGGTCTGGACGAGGGCTTCCCGCTAGTGATCAAGAGTATGGAATGTGACTACCAGTATCCTCGATGGTTCCATCACGGGCTGTGTCTGTACTATCTGGGGAAACAGGAGTACCACAAAGCTCTGCTGGAGGCTGAAAAGATTCAGAGCCCGGAACTGCATTGGGACTGGCTGCTGCAGATGGTATGCTGCGAAAAACTTTCCCTTACTGACAAGGCCCTACAACATCTTGGGAAACTGACCGAAGTAAAGCCGGACTTCTTTGAGCGACCAGAAGCATTCGTTCGCGCCTTGGTCAAGTCAGAATCCCACGTCGAGGAGGTGCTCACCGCAATTCAATCTATGATCAATATCGCGGATTTGAGGCCCGCCTCGCAGTAGGGATCAACGTTGGCGTGAAGAGCCTTTCCAAAGGGGAGCGGTTTTTCTACCTGCCTCCTTGCTCCATGTTACGGTAACTTACCATCCGTAACTTTTGAAAGTTGGTCATTTCGGCAAAACTTTGTTAAAAATAGTTTGACCAATGAATAAAGCACTTTCGCTATCCAAAATCGCGATCATCGCCTTGGTGATTACCACCGCCTGCTACCCCGGCGACGATCTGGTGGTCTCTGATCTGGACATTGTCGCCACCAATTACGATGACGAATACTTCAATCGAAACTCACCCCGAACGTACTTCATGCCTGACACCGTGGGTGTGATCGGTGATGGCGATGCCAACGATTATGAGCTGACCCGAGCAGAGATGGATTTCATCCTCGCGCAGGTAGCTTCTAATTTCAGCGCACTCAACTACGAAAGAATCGAAACGGTCGATGATAATAATCTGCCAGATGTCGTAGTTACCGTCAATACGCTGGTTACTGACGTCACCGGCGGCGGATGTATCCCATGGTGGCCCTGGTGGGGCTGGTACCCATGGTATCCGGGATGGGGATGGGGCCCTGGGTATTGCTACCCGGCCTACGTTTATTCATACACGAGTGGTACCCTGACAATGGATATGATCGCTCCAGCGACCAGTACAGACCAGGATTTTGACATCGTCTGGAGAGCAGGGATCAATGGACTCGTAAGGAGTAACACGTCAGGCAACCAGACATTTGTCCGCGAGACGATCGATCAGGCTTTTGACCAGTCACCTTATCTGCAGCCTTGAGAACCCCCAAACTAACGACAGAAATGAAACGTAACAACATAGTACTATTCATATTGCTGATGCCGTTTCTCGCGGCTGCGCAACAAGCTTACACCGGTGTTTCATACAACACGTCCCTGACGTTGTCAGACACCAAAGACTACATAGACAATTACAGCTGGAGAGGAGCCAGCATGGAATACAATCAGTTCATCAACGAAAATGTAACCGTTGGCTTTTTTGCAGGCTGGAACGTGTTCTATCAGAAGCTAGAGGGCGAGTTTACATCTGGTACCAGAACTGCCTCCGGCACCCAGCAGCGTTATGTGAACACATTGCCAATATTGCTGGAGTCCCGATACCATGTCCAGCCTGGAAATGCCCGGGCCCCTTATGTGGGATTGGGAGTTGGCACGATGTACAAAGAGCAGGAAACCCGCATGGGACTGTTCACAGTTTCGGACAACGGCTGGCAATTTGCCCTGGCACCGACAGTAGGATTCTTACTTCCTATTGGCAGTACCGCAGTGAACATTGGTGTTCGATATAATCTTGGATTTGGCGGCGGTGACCTCGATGATACATCCTATCTTGGCATCAACATCGGATTTGCCTGGATGAGATACTAGACGGCAAGTCAATTAAATAATTAGAACCGGACAATTATGTTGAACTCGAAACTTACCCAATGGACCTTCCTGATGGCGCTGATAGCCGTCCTGTTTGTCCAGTGTTCACCGAATCAACACCAAGCCAATGTCGAGCTGATCGAAAAATACGTGGCGGCTGTTGAGAGCAAGGATACCCAAACAATGAAGGACCTGCTGGCAAACGATTACGTGGGCTATGGTCCCAGTATTGCTGACACAACCAACAAAGAGAAAGCTGTTGCGACCTGGGAAAAAAACGCGGCCGAGCTCTACGATCAGATCAAATACGAGCGATCAAGGAGCGTCGCAGTGACGATTACCGAGGGTGATTTTCCTGGAGAATGGGTCACCAACTGGGCCGAGTTGAGGATTTCCTATAAGGATGGCAGAGACCCTATTCGAATTTGGGCCAATTCAGTGTACCAGATCGAAGATGGCCAGATCAAAACCAGTTTCACCTTTTACAATGAAGCGGATGCCCTGCGTCAGCTGGGTTACGTGTTCATTGATTTGAATGACCTTTACGAAGACCCCAATTGAGCAGAAAGATGAGAAAGCACAATATATTACTTATCGCCGTACTAATGCTGGGTGGTATCACTGTTCACGCGCAGGAGAAATCCCTGGCTCAGTCCCTCAACATGTTCGTGTTCCCCGGTCAAGACCAGACATCGGAACAGCAAAGCACGGATGAGTACGAATGTTACAAGTGGGCCATGTCAGAGACGGGATACGACCCAATGAATCCGACGCAGGTAGAGGCGGAGCAAGTAGAGACGGGCCCTGATGGCTCAGCTATTCGTGGTGCCGCAGGAGGAGCCGCTGCTGGTGCAGCAATCGGTGCTATTGCAGGTGACGCGGGCAAGGGCGCTGCGATTGGTGCTGTTGCCGGTGGCCTGAGAGGTCGAAGAGCACGAGCAGCTGGGCAGGCTCAGCAGCAGCAACAAGCGAATGCAACTGCTGAGCAGCAGGCACAGGCGTTGGAAGACAACTTCAAAAAGGCATTTTCTGTATGCCTCGAGGCCAAGGGTTATTCTGTGAAATAGTTGAGAAGACATTAGATCATCATTGAAGACCCGATTACCCAATCGGGTTTTTTTATGCCCCGTGAAAGGTGGGGCTATTAAACGATTCACTTCGCAAGACAGGCCCTGCCTTGTATAGGTAAACCCACCTATCGCCGACACTGAGTGGTCAGGTCCGAGTGTCTGGTCCATTTGTCTTTTTTCAGAGCTCATATGTCCTTTTTTGACACTTGGATAACCCATTGTTGAGCAATTCTCGCTACTTTGAAAGAGCCGTCAGGGAAGCTAATTTTTGTTTACTCCTCCAAGTGGGGAATGATCAATGGTAAGATGACTCGTTTCCTTAATTTCCTGACTACTGCACTCAGCAAGATTTTCTGGCCCATTGAAGTGTTTGGGCGGAGGTTCATCATGGCACCGGCGCGGATTGTTCTGAAACAGCTTGACCCAATCGCCGAAAAACTGGAAGGGACCCTGCTCAAGAAAATATTGCAGGTCACTATCTATCCACTTTTTCTGACGCTGACCATTGTCGTGGGATTCCGATTGGTAGAAAATGGCTACACATTCAGGACCTTTCTGGGGACGATCATTATGTTCCTTATTCTGGGAGCCATTTTTGCGCCTTTGGAGCATCTGCTGCCTTTCAGCAAGAGATGGCTCCAGGACGATGACAACTCGACTGACTGGATGCTTTTCTTTGGTGGCAAAGTTTGGAACGATTATCTCAATCGCCCCATCAGATTAGCAACCATCTCTTTGGTGGTTCAAGAGATATCACCGGAGATCGGTCGATCCATTTGGCCCGTATTTCTTCATCCTGTCGTGCAAGTCTTTCTGTTACTCTCAGTCAAAGACTTTTTCCGGTACTGGTATCATCGTTGGATGCATGAGTCCGAGTTCATGTGGCGCTGGCATGCTGTTCATCACTCATCAAGGCGGTTGTATTGGTTCAATGGTACGCGCAGTCACCCTCTCGAAGGGCTTGTTCAAAGCTTGCTCTGGGGCATACCTCTTGCTTTTGTGCAGGCCCCGGTAGAAATCGTATTTGTTACAGGACTAATGGGTCGGGTCATCGGTCGATTCCAACATACAAACATGGACTTGATCCTAGGGCCTTTTGATTACATCTTTTCATCCCCAAAGAATCACCGATACCACCATTCGGTGAAGATCTCAGAAGGCCATACCAACTACGGCGGCGATGTGATTTTTTGGGACATACTGTTTGGCACTTTCTACCTGCCGAAAGGTGAAGAACCGAGTGACGAAATAGGCATTGAAGAAATGCCTGATTATCCGCAGGACTTTGCCGGCCTTATGATGGCACCTTTCAACTATGATCTCCTTAAGCGGGAGGCAGGACTGGACGGCTCCGGCACTGCAAAGTCTGAGAAGGTTGAGCACATGGCTGCAGAAAAGTGAAGGCACTATTGCAAGAGGAATTGCACGGCCTCCTCTATTGATGGAAAGTACTGGATCGGATACTCTTTGCTGGTGAACCTCTCGGCCAACACGCCTGTGGGCCCGCCAGTGACGGCAATTTTCCTGACAAAAGGCTTCGTGGCGCTGATGTAATCGGCCAGATATCGAAGGCTGTCTTCGTCCATTTTAATACGAGGCGCTTTTTCCAGCAACAGTACGCTTTTTGGCGGTTCATTGATGATTAGACTTTGGGAGAGCTTCATAAGCTCTATCAAGGCTTCACCCTCCAGATTGCTATAATCTGTGATTCCGATACTGGTATTCTGGAATACTTCCCAGGTGATCCTGTCATGCAAGTTCGGTCGTTGGGCTGCCATATTTCGGCCTATTGGATGGAGGCAAGGTACAAATGATCCTCTGGAAAAGGCACTTTGATGCTACGTTCTCCACAACCCTTGAAGCTACCACCACTTTTTGTTGTAATTTTTTCCAATGAAAGTACCCCTGACCAGTCCCTATCGCTACGTCTTGCTTCTCATACTCCTTGGGGCTTGTTATCCTGGGGAAGAGCAGTCAGCCGTGACGGACCAGGGTTGGCCCATCGCGAATGGCTCGAAAGCCAATACGAAGTACTCATCGCTTGATCAGATCAATCGAGAGAACGTACATCAGCTGACTTTGGCCTGGCAGTACAGTGCAGATGAGGAAGGGTACACGATTGAATGTACACCTGTTGTGATCGACAATGTCCTTTATGCCACGACTCCTCTGTTAAAGGCATTTGCCTTGAATGCCGCCACCGGCGAAGAACTGTGGAAATTCGACCCGTTTGCCCATGAGAATGAGAATCCACGTATGAGGCTGGCGCCCATTGTCAATCGTGGGGTCACCTACTGGAAAGACGAAGCCGGCAAGTACATCTATTTTGGAGCGGGTCCTTTTCTCTATTGCCTCGACGCAGAGACGGGTGCTTTGATCGACACTTTTGGAGAAGGCGGAAGGATCGATCTTCTGCAGGGACTGGATCGGGAAATGGAGGAGCTCACTATTTCGGCCACGTCGCCGCCAATAATCCACAATGAGCTGCTGATTGTGGGCGCTATGCTTGCGGAGCACGGTGGAGAAGTGGCACCCGGTCATGTGAGGGCCTTCGACATACGCACTGGGGAGAGAAAATGGATTTTTCACACGATTCCGCATCCGGAGGAGTATGGCTACGAGACGTGGTCGACGGATTCCTGGAAGACTTTCGGTGGTGCCAACGCCTGGGGTGGGTTTTCGCTGGATGAGGAGCGTGGGATCGTCTACTTTGGGACGGGCTCCGCCTCCCACGACCATTTTGGGGCCAACAGGCTGGGGGACAACCTTTTTGCCAATTGTGTCATGGCACTGGATGCAGAGACTGGCCAGCGGATATGGCATTACCAGCTGGTACATCACGACTTGTGGGACTACGATATTCCCACACCTCCCAACCTTGTGACCGTCAATCACAACGGCAAATCCGTCGATGCCGTTGCGCAGGTCACGAAGATGGGGATGCTCTTCCTGTTCGACCGGGAAACGGGAGAGCCCTTGTTCGACATCGAGGAACGCCCCGTGCCCCAAACAACTCTGCCCGGAGAGCAGACGTCCCCGACACAGCCCTTTCCGGTGCGTCCACGTCCCTATGCCCGGCAGGGCTTTACTCAGCAGGACATCACTAATCGTACGCCTGAAGCCTATGAATTTGTGAAGACCAATGTGTACGACAAATATGGAGACGCCCAGATCTATGATCCGCCCAGCTTCGAGGGAGACATCGTCCATCCACAATTCAACGGCGGCACGGATTGGGGAGGAGCTGCCCTTGATGTGGAGACAGGTTGGCTGTATGTGCCGTCCAGTAGCGAACCCGAGTTGATGCGGGTCGTGAATGCTGCGGAAGGAGCCGATTTTCCCTATCGCGTCACAGGCCATCAGCCGGTGAAAGACAACTATGGCTATCCGATCAGTACACCGCCCTGGGGTACCTTGAGCGCCATAGACCTCCATCAGGGATTGATCCTTTGGCAAGTGCCGTTTGGAGGTTATCCCGATATAGAGGGGTTTGATTTCCCAACGGGTACTTTCAACATGGGAGGACCTGTAGTGACAGCGGGAGGAGTTGTGTTTCTGGGAGGATCGATGGATGAGAAATTCAGAGCCTTTGACAAGGAGACGGGAGAGGTGCTTTGGGAGACCCAATTGCCCGCAGGAGGCTATGCGACACCCGCTGTCTATGCTGTGAATGGTAAGCAGTATGTAGTCATTGCGGCAGGAGGAGGAGGCAAGCCGGGGACTAAGCCCGGGGACAGCTACCTGGCCTTCGCATTGCCAGATGGGAACGACCGGTCACCGGAAGAAGCGGAATCTGCCAAAAAACCGGCGGAGGTTGCGGCAGGTGCCCAATTGTACATTACCAGATGTGCTTCCTGTCACCAGTTCAATGGCAAAGGACATGGGAGCGATTATCCTCCGTTGACAGCATCGAAATGGGTAGAGGACAAGGAGCTTCTACTCAGTGTCATATTGGGTGGCCTGACGGGCCCTCTCGCTGTGAATGATGTGGAGTACAATGGCTCCATGCCACCGTGGCGAGAATTCCTCAATGATAGCGAGGTAGCAGCCATCGCGACATACATTCGATCTTCCTGGGGCAATGATCTAGCCGCCGTGACACCTCGAGAAGTTACAGAAGTGAGGGGTCGCATGCAGGATCGCGCCGCCATGTGGACAGTTTCAGAGTTGAAGGCTGATTGAATCTGATGCGCTCGTTCTCACCTATAAAATCTAGAGGTGTTTCTGGGATAAGAGCACAAGTTACCATAGTTTTAGAGTGAGTTAAAAATAGTAAGTGAGTACTTACTACACGCTAAAACTATGAAACGATACCTGCCCCTACTCTCCGCCATTCTGGTGCTTTTCGCCGTCGTACCCTTATTTTCTCATCGCAATGATGCTTTGCTCATAGAAGCAGATATGAGGCCGTCCGAAGTGGAGGCGGTGCAAGATCCTTCAGCCAGTGAAATCGCCTTCAACAAGATGATGGATGTGCTCACCCATCAGCGCTGCGTCAATTGCCACCCATCCGACAATGTACCTAAACAGACGGAAGCCAGACGCCCCCACCGTTTTGATATTTCGAGGGTAAACTCATCAGGGGCTACCAATTGCAATACCTGCCACCAGGCATCCAACAACGATTTTTCAGGCGTACCCGGTGCGCCGGACTGGGCACTGGCTCCTCACGTCATGAGATGGGAGGGCCTGTCGAGAGTAGAGATTGCGAAGTCGATGATGAACCGTGCGACCAATGGCAATCGTTCGGCGGAAGATATCATGCACCACTTGACTGAGCATGAACTGGTACTATGGGCATGGGAGCCCGGAGTGGATGCCGAGGGCAAGCCCAGAGAGCTACCTCCCGTGCCGAAAGACGAATACATTGCCGCCGTGAAGGCCTGGATCGAGGCCGGCGCGATCATTCCGGAAGAATCTGTCAACTGAAATTTAAGAAACTTACGTACATGACCATATCATTCAATATCAATGGAAAGCCTCAGACTGTCGACGTCGATGGAGATAGTCCTTTACTGTGGGTAGTCAGAGACGTATTGGACCTAAAGGGCACCAAGTTTGGCTGTGGAAAGGCGGCCTGCGGCGCGTGCACCCTACATATCAACGGAGAGGCTGTACGTTCCTGCTCGTTTCCCGTGAAGTATGCTGAGGGCGCCGATGTCACGACCATTGAAGGGCTCGGGACACCTGAAGCTCCGCACCCCGTGCAGCAGGCGTGGATAGAGGAAATCGTCCCACAGTGTGGTTATTGTCAGCCAGGTTTTATGATGGCCAGTGCCGCACTGATCGCCAAAGTTCCGGAGCCCACGGACGAAGACATCGATAGTCATATCATCAATATTTGTCGGTGTGGCACCTACTACCGCATGCGCAAGGCCATCAAAAAGGCCGCAGAGATTCAGAATGGTAACGCTGTAAATTCTTAAGGTCATGTCAGGGAAGAAGAAGTTTTCAAGAAGGAAGTTCCTGGTCCGCACGCTCGTCGGAGGGGGTGGCCTGATCGTAGGTGTGGGAGTCACTGGCTACATCGCTCGCAATCCCCTGCGTCGGATGGCCAATGAATTCATTGATTCGGGAGAAAGCCCCTACCAGGGCGATGTCAGCGATCCGATGATCTGGTTCGAGGTGACAAGCGACAACGAGATTACCCTGTTCTCACCAAAGGTAGAGATGGGCCAGGGCAGCTTTACCAGCTTGGCACAAATCGCCGCTGACGAACTGAACATGGACATGAGTTCCATCAAAGTTGCCCATGCAGAGACAGCCTCTGGCAATGTCGATCAGTTTGCGACTGGCGGTAGCACGACGATCAGAGGTCTTTGGCAGCCCCTCAGGGAGTTGAGTGCGACGATGCGAGAGATGCTCAAAAATGAGGCGGCAAAAAAGATGTCAGCCGATCCTTCCACGTTGGAGGTCACGAATGGAGCCGTTACTGACGGATCCAAGACAATGAGTTTTGGGGAGATTGTACAGGGTGTCACGGAATGGAACGTCCCCGATGCTCCTCCCTTAAAAAATTTGTCAGACTACAAGCTAGTAGGGCAGCCGGTCCCAAGAATAGACCTGCAGGATAAGGTATTCGGCGAGCCAATATTTGGTATGGATGCCGAGATGCCGGATATGCTGTATGGTGCGATCATCCGACCGACACAGGTGGCAGCAAAGTTCAATGGCGCGGATACCAGCAAAGCGGAGAGTATGCCGGGTGTGGTCAAGGTCGTTGTCGAAGAAGATTTCGCTGCTGTGGTCGCCGAGACCTACGTAGAAGCCATCAATGCGAAGCGCCAGGTGGTAGTCGATTGGCAGGTGGACAAGGAGTGGACCCTCCAGGACATTGAATCCATGATCGAAGTGGGGAAAGGGGAGCCTTACGTCATCCAAAAAAACGGAAAAGCGGAGAAAGCGCTTAAGTCCGGTGAAGTCATCTCCAGTGAATACAAAAGCCCCATAGGAGCACACGCCCAGATTGAGCCTCATGTAGCCGTTGCTCATGTTGAGGGAAATACAGCGACCGTGAAGATGTCCACCCAGGTGGTGCGCATCACCAGAGATCAAGTAGCAGATCGCCTTGGTTTGGAGAAGGAGAATGTCAACATCATCCCGGCTTACCTGGGCGGAGGCTTCGGAGGTCGCCTCGATACGCCGATTGCCACCTATGCTGCGGTACTCTCCAAAGCTGTGGGCAAGCCGGTGAAGTGCTTCTATGAGCGACAGGAGGAATTTCAAAATGATACCTTCAGGCCACCAACGCACCACATATTGAAGGCCAAAATGGAGGGAGGCAGGATTCTGGCTATGGAGCACAACACTTCCAGCGGGCAGGTGGCCTGGGGATCTGTGATGGTGCCGGGAATCGCCGAGACAATCCTGGGGGCAGACCTGGGCGCCTGGCGCGGGGGCATGATCCAGTATCGTGCCATTCCGGACTACCAGGCAGTGTCATGGAAGGTGACTTTGCCTTTTGCTACGAGCTGGTGGCGTAGCCTCGGACTGCTGGCCAATACTTTTGCTATCGAGAGCTTTATGGACGAACTGGCCGAGAAAGCCGGAAAGGACCCTGTCCAGTTCCGACTCGAACACATCCAGGATGATAAAGCCGGCCAACGCCTCAAGAGCGTAATTCAGGCGGCAGCCGATAAGGCCGGTTACAGAGATACTCCGCAAGACGGCGTCGCTATGGGCTTTGCCGCCTCCACCGATGCAGCCACTCCTGTTGCCATGGTCGCGGAAGTATCAATGGAAGGGGAAAGGATCAAAGTGCATAAGGTCACGTGTGCCATGGATCCTGGATTGTCCGTTAATCCTGATCAGGTACGAGCCCAGTGCGAAGGCTGCATTGTCATGGGCATGAGTGGTGCGATGTACGAGCGCATGTATATCGAAAATGGTCAGCTGAGGCCCATTATCTACGGTCCTTATGAGATGGCGAGACTCACACACGCGCCGAAAGAGATTGATGTCGTGCTATTACAAGGTGATGAGAGCCCCGGAGCTGTGGGCGAGCCACCATTGGGCCCGATTGGTGCGGCAGTTGCCAATGCCATCTATCGATTGACCGGGGAGAGAAGGCGGTCCATGCCGCTGAGTCAGGCTTAAGAGCTGGTCCTTTTTCTGGGGGCCCGCGTCGCCTTCGCAGGCTACGGCGAACGCAACGGGCTCTCCGTTTTACCCGCCTTTGCCGTAGGCAGGCTCACGGCCGCGCTACCCACGCTTTGCCCATGCCTAGTATCACTGCGATCCCTGGCCCGAGCGATTGCGCGAAGCGAAGACGAAACGCGATCGAAATGCCATCCGCCATTGGTTGAGCGTCCGTTGAAAATGGTGCAATCACGTTGCCCGATGATGCAATCGTTGAGGGCATTCATTAGATTGACCCCATGCACGCTTTACTCCCTCAACCAAAACTCACACTCGCACTCATCCGACGACGCCTTGGCATAGTCGGACTCATTTTGCTCTTCGCCTGCCAGGGAGAGAAGGAACCAGCTAATGAGATCCTCCACCTCAATATGTCCGGCGAGGTCACGAGCACCTCTGCCTTATTACAGTCTCGTCTGGTCGCTGCCGACACCCTCGTGCGACAGGATGAGGATGATGTGGCTGGCGTACCGGGCTATGCCTACTTTGAAGTGGCATCGGATGCTTCTTTCGAGAAATCGGTCTCCAGCGCGGTGATGCCGGTTGATGGCAAGACAGACTTCATACTGAAGGCGGCTTTCCCTCGGTTACAGCCGAATACCACCTACTACTACCGCCTTTGGCGTGGTGCGGACGAGCTTTCGCTGGCGCCAGGAAAGGTCTGTACCTTCCGTACGCTGCCCGGTGACGGATCTGTGGAGCCAGCATCATTCGTCGTCATGAGTTGCATGCATTTTGAGAGATTCTTCGGGTTGGAAAAATCCAGCGGCGGAGGTGATGGCAAGTTTACCGTAGCACCCTTGTCCGATTGGGAGCGAGCCAATGGATTTCCGGCATTTCGCACCATCAGGGACTTACAGCCATTGTTTGTCGCGGCCACCGGGGACAATGTGTATTACGACCACCTGCCGGCAGTCAGCCAGGCGGGACTTCGGGCCAAATGGCACCGTCAGTTTTCGTTGCCCATTGTACAGGAGGTGCTGGAGCAAGTACCATTCTTTTGGGAGAAGGACGATCACGACTATCGCTTCAATGACGCCGATACGACGAATGAGAAACAGTCGGAGCCTTCTCATCAATTGGGCATGGCTACTTTTCGTGAGCAGGTCCCTGTGGGTGAGCCGTACAAGACCGTCCAGGTCAATGACTATGTGCAGGTCTGGCTGGTAGAAGGTAGGGATTTTCGTAGCCCCAATTCCATGCCAGATGGACCGGACAAGTCGCTTTGGGGTACAGCGCAACGGGAGTGGTTGCAGAGTACCCTTGCCATGAGCGACGCGCCTTTCAAAATTCTCATTTCCCCAACGCCCCTTGTCGGGCCGGACGATGCTTACAAAAGGGACAACCACGTCAATACAAAGGGATTTCGCTATGAGCGAGATGCATTTTTCGATTGGTTGGACGAAAACAAACTGACTGAGAATTTCATCATCATCAACGGCGACCGGCATTGGCAGTATCATTCAGTGGGACCCTACGGCATTCACGAATTTGGCACAGGCGCTATGGTCCGTCAAAATGCTCGCTATGGCCGGGAGCCCGGTGATCCGAAGTCCACAGATCCGGAGGCTTTGGTGGAGCAGCCCTTCATTCAGATGGAGCCCACAGGAGGGTTTGTTATGGTCGAACAAGCGGTTGTAAAAGAAATTCCTTCACTAACTGTGAAGGTTTTGAATGCTCAGGGCGACTTATTGCACCGCTATTCTTTCGATGCAGTAAATTAGGAGCAAAACATCGTCGATTGATAGGACTCCTCAAAGTGATCCTCCGACTATTGCCGTGGCTTTTGCTGCTGGCTGTGTTGGCTTGGGTTTTTATTACCAACAAGACCTCCTCATGGTGGGTGGAGGGATCGAAAGAAACGTATCAGAGCCTCGTCCTCACCAAAGTGGAGCAAATGGGCAAGGTAGAGCTTGTCCAATTCAACTTTCAGGAAGTCACTGAGCTCAAAAAGATCAGTGACTACATTGACCTGCGCCTATTCAAGTACAAACCGTTACCAGATGCCAAGGCGGTGTTGATCAGTCAGGGCTCCGCCGTAGGCTGTATCGATCTGGCAAAAGTCCAGGCAGCCGATATTCAGATTTTCAATGACAGCATACACATCAGCCTGCCGGAGCCAGAGCTATGCTACTTCAAAGTGGACCTTGAGAAGTCACGGATCTACGATCTCCAGATCAGCTATATGAGTGAAGAAGAGCAGAAAGCCTTCATTCAGGAGCTGTACCAGGTCGCAGAGGAGGAAATCCGCAATGGTGCCATGGAAGCTGGTATTTTGGAGCAGACCAAAGAAACTGCTCATAGTCTCCTTTCTCCCATGCTGACAGGAATATCCGGACGGATAGTTACAGTTTCATTTGATCCCTCGAATCAAAAAGTGTTGCCCGAGGATGATCTCGGAGGGCGCTGAACAATATTATTGTTCTTGAATCAACACATTGCGCCTTTTACTGGATTGGATGCCCTAAAAAAAGAAAGGTAATACTGCCTTCCTGTACCCAGGATTGCAGTATCACCTCAAATTTAACATCAGTGAATCAATGAATAATTTACCTTCGTTCGAAAGTATTGTAAATGTAAGAATAAAATCGTTACTCTAGAGCAATTTTATTATTCATTGTTATATTAGCAGCTGGTTATAGATTAGTGATTTCTATTTCCAGGGCCGATAATTAGCGAAGGAAAAGGGTCAATAGCATTACTATTGGCCTTTTTTTGTGCTTTTTCGGCACCTATTCCCCCGTAGTTTTCCGAACGAAACATTTCAGATCACCATCGAGAAATGTTATCTTCACCGTTCAACTCGCCAAATTCTATGTGACATGAAAGAAAAAACTACGAATGTCGTCATATTTCTTATTGCCCTTTTCGTCACCGTGGGTTGCGCCTACGATGAACTAGGAGAAATAGAGACGAACTTCCGAAGGACAGAGAGTACCTCTGGTACAAGCACAAAAGATGACATAAATCCTAAAGCCGAGGGGGACCCTGACCCTGATTTCGAGCAACATACTGATGATGACGGTTCAGAATCTGAAGAATCAGACTCTGAGGAGACGGACGCAGACGAAAACTACGAAACGGATGAAGGTGTGGATCCTGATGGGGATACCGACGCTGACAGCTCCGAACCTGAAAATGATTCATCGTCTGACGACGGTGTGATCGAGGAATGGCCAGATGGTGACTTCACTTGGGGGTCGGGAGCGGAGACTTCAGGTGCTCAAAGTACAGGAAGTGAGAGTACATCGGATGAGGATCCCGAGGAGTCCAATGCAAGTGATCCAGGGCTCAATACTGACACTGGGACTTCTGTCTTAGGTCACACGCCCGAGGAGCCGAGTAGCGACAGCAAAGCTCCAGATTCAAATTCAGACGAAATGAGTGGACACGAACCTACGCCAGCTTGGACGTCTAGTGGAGGTTCATAGAGTGCCCTGAAGAAATTAGGAATCAATTCGGCTCTTTCGCTGCAAAGTAGGAGAGAACCGACTGTGGATAGATTGAAGAGATTTTTGGGACTTCGACTTCTGACGAATGGGAGGGAGTTGAATTCCTGCTCGTTTTTGAGCGCTAGTTATCGAATCGTAATTTGATGCCCTTGTGAAATTTTGGCGCATTGTTATTTGTGGCCTGATCTGTTTCTTGACAGTCGAGTTCGTTGGAGCAAGCGCTGGGATCGATCCCAGTGTTAGTCTCGCGATCGAAAAAAGTCAGGAGCTAATGGAATCCAATCCGCATGGGGCATTGGCGCTCATGGATACGCTCTTGTGGAATGAGAAATTGGATAATGAGGAGCTAACGGAAATCCATTATCAAAGGGGCAAGATCTACTATCTGGAGCTATTAGAGAAAGGTGATGCTATTCTCAGTTTCTATCAGGCGCTTCGTCATTGTAAGCAGACGGAGAATGTTCTGCGGCAGAATGACATCCTTACCTATCTAGGTCTATCCTACAAAGCGCTGAATCACTTTGAGTATTCCCGCCAGTACTATTTGGAGGCACTCTCATTGGATTTACCGGAAGTTAAGCCACGTCTGTTTACGCTATACAATTTGGCGAAGACCCTTCAACTTGATGAGAAATATGACTCGGCAATTGCCGTGGAGAAGCATCTTATTTATGAGTTTCGAAAGATAGAGGGAATGGAAGGCTTTGCACTTTCCAGCCAATTAGGGCTAGGGACCAGTTACTTCGGAAAAGAGGATTGGGGTGAAGCTCTGGCCACCTATCGTGGTTTGCTGGATGCTGCCAACGAAAACGAAGATTTGCGACTAAAAGCAAAAGTCCTAAATAGCCTTGGAGCTATTTACATCAACATAGAGCAGCCTGATAGTGCTCAAACACTTCTCTCCCAGGCATTGCCTTTAATGGTTGCGGAAGGTGATGAACAATTGCTGTTAGAGATCTACAATAATCTCGGGGTACTGGCTGAATGGGAAGGGGACCTACTGCAGGCTCGGGAATTCTGGATGAAGAGTGCGGCCCTCGATCCGAGGCTTGTGGACGTAAACATTCAAATAGCTAACATACAAGATGTAATTCGAATTAGTGAAGGCCTCGGCGACCAGGAAGCAGCTCTGAGATATAGCCAGAGGCTCAATGAAATCATGATTCCGCTCTTGGAGTTGCAGGAGTCCTTTGAGGAACAGCACACACGCTACCTGGCGGAGAAAATTCGAACGGAAATTGAAGCATTTGAACTTCGGGAGTCGCTGACGATCGCTCAGCTTCGCATATCACTAATTGCCACGGTGCTCGCTCTTATCATGGTGATAGGGGCGTTGGTTTATTGGATCCTAAAGAAGCGGCAGCGACTGGATGATTCTGTCATCGAGCATCTCAAACAGCGCGACCAACTGCTGTACTACATAAGCTACCGATACAATTTGGATGTACCCTCGATGATGCGGGAGATGCACAGTGAGGACAAGCTCATATGATAGAGGACACCAGATGTTGGTGCCGATTAGTTACTCTTCCTTTTTCCCGTTTTTTTCCAGCAGACCAATGTACTTGTCCTTCAGTTCCAGGTTTTCCCGTAAGAGGTCTTGATTTACTTGCTTTTGCTGGATAAACATCCGGCGCATTTCTTCCTTACTTAGCTCATCCAGGTATTGGTACCTGATGTGCTCGGCGACACCCTCGTCCACCCACGAGTCAATCTGTTTGCTTCTTTCTTCCTCCGTGTGCTGTGAGGACTTGGACTCCTCCTTGCGGAACACAGAGTGCTTGGACATGTCGAGTCGCATGAACTTGCTCGGATCCAGCTTGAAATAGTCCATGATCTCCAGGTACTTTTCAAGCTTCGGAAGAACACCACCTTCGTAAGAGTTGACATTGGACTTACTTAGATGGAATAACCTCCCAAATTGTTCTTGCGACATTCCGTGCTGAGCGCGTAAGTACTTAAGATTTCGTTGAAAATAGTTCAAGTTGGTACAGTCCAATTCTGCAACTTCACTCACCTGAGCCAGTTGGCGTTCTTCAAGTCTTCCGCATTTTCATCTCGCTGTGTACTCGGGCAAAACTATTGTTTTTCACAAAACATTTCCGCCATCATTTGACCAATTATCAGGCTTATCAGCTAGGTATGAAGATAGCTGGAAGAGGCAATATGATGATTAATAACCATTATGGGCATTTTACCATTTTATGGGTTTTTGAGAATTGTAGTTCAACTCCACGTATGGACCAAGACAGGGCGGCTACGCTTGGGGTATGTGGATTGGACTGCGGCGACCAGGTTCTTAACGACACTTTGTGGGTAGGCGATGGCATTTCGGGTGGCTGGCGAATAGGATCTGCCAAATAGCCAACGGAGACGTCTGGTAGATTGTGAAAATTGCACGATATTGACAACTGAATGTCTTCACTTCCTATAGAAACCCAAGCATGCAAATAATAGAGCAGTCGAAAAACTATGATGTCATTATAGTGGGCTCCGGTGCCGGCGGCGGCATGGCCACCTACAACCTGGCGAATGCCGGCCTCAAGGTAGCCGTGGTAGAGGCTGGCCCATACTTTGACCCCGCGGACCCTGAACAGCGCACCCAACTGCGATGGCCTTGGGAGTCGCCCAGAAGAGGTGCTGGATCCGCTCGACCATTTGGCGATTTTGACAGTGCCTATGGTGGGTGGGAGATCGACGGAGAGCCATACACACGAGCTTCTGGTACTGAGTTTGACTGGTTTCGATCGCGTATGCTTGGCGGACGTACCAACCACTGGGGTCGCATCTCCCTGAGGTTTGGTCCCTTGGATTTCAAGCGCAGGGACCTCGATGGTTTGGGTGACAATTGGCCCATCTCCTATGACGATGTGAAGCCCTACTACGATAAGGTAGATAAGCTTATAGGTGTGTTTGGTTCCAAAGAGAACATACCCAATGAACCTGACGGCTTTTTCTTGCCGCCCCCAAAGCCGAGGCTGCATGAGCTGTACTACATGAATGCAGCGAAGAAAGCGGGGATACCGGCGATTCCCTCTCGATTGTCCATTCTCACGAAGCCCATCAATCCCGATCGGGGCGTTTGCTTTTATTGCAGGCAGTGCAACAGGGCCTGCATGGCCTATGCGGACTTTTCCGCGGGGACGTGCCTTATATTCCCAGCGCAGAAAAATGGACAGGTCGACCTCTATACCAACGCGATGGTCCGCGAAGTGCTCACCGATAATGAGGGCAAGGCTACCGGTGTATCGTATATCAACAAGGAGGATCGAAAGGAGTACGAATTGAAAGGGAAGGTCGTGGTACTGGCGGCTTCGGCGTGCAGCACTGCCAGGATCATGCTCAATTCGAAGAGCAGCGCTCATGAAAATGGCCTTGGCAACTCCAGTGATGTCGTCGGTAAGTACCTGCATGATTCCACTGGGACGGATCGCATGGCCTTTGTTCCCCAACTGATGGATCGGGAGATCTACAATGAAGATGGAGTGGGAGGAATGCACGTGTACACGCCATGGTGGCTCAATGACTCCAAGCTTGACTTTCCTCGGGGTTATCACATTGAGGTCTGGGGCGGTATGAGCATGCCGGCTTATGGTTTCGGCTTTGGCGCCAACAACTTCGCCAAGTACCTGGGCGAGCGAGTAGGGGGGTACGGCAACGACCTTCGCAAGGATGTACGTCGCTTCTACGGTTCCTTTATTGGGATGTCTGGTCGCGGCGAGTGCATTGCCCGGGAAGACAACTATTGTGAGATTGATCCCAATGCTGTTGATGAGTGGGGTATTCCGGTGTTGCGATTCAACTACACCTGGTCAGAGCATGAGCGCCAGCAGGCCAAGCATATGCACCAGACTTTTGAGCAGATCTTTGAAGCGATGGGTGGAGAAATACTGTGGGATGCGCCAGGCGCTGATGATGACTACGGTTTGTTAGCTCCAGGGAGGATCATCCACGAAGTTGGGACAACCCGTATGGGCAACGATCCGAAGCGCTCAGTGACCAACAAGTATCAGCAACTGCATGACGTAAAAAATGTCTTCGTGTGCGATGGCGGTCCATTTGTGTCACAGGCCGATAAAAATCCTACATGGACGATCCTCGCCCTTGCGTGGAGAACGTCCGACTACATCATTGAACAGTTGAAACAGCAAAATATTTAGACCATGGATAGAAGGGAAAGCCTCAAAACATTGTTCGTCGGCTCACTCGCTGGCGGTATGGCTATTTCAGGTTGCGAGACGACACCGGAGACGGAGGATCAGCTTCCAGGCACACCAGCCGAAACGGAAGGCTATGGCAGAACACCGAAAGAAGTGGCCAGGGATTTGAAGTTGCAGGAGGAAACGTTTTTTACGCCTCATGAAATGGAGACACTCGCCACGCTTTGTGATATCATCCTGCCACCAACAGATGGTTATGTTTCTGCCACACAAGCTGAAGTTCCGGCATTTATGGAATTCATTGTGAAGGACATTCCCTCACATCAGCTACCCATCCGCGGAGGGATCATGTGGCTGGACAATTTCAGCAATCAGTTATTCAACAAGGAGTTCAAGAAGCTGGAGGATAGCCAACACGTAGAGATTTGTGATCAGATCGCCTATCCCGATAATGAGGAGCCTACACTTCAGCCAGGTATCCGGTTCTTCTCTCTTGTTCGCGATCTGACGCTCACAGGTTTTTACACGTCCAAACCGGGAATTGATGAGCTCGGATACAAGGGAAATACCCCCAATGTGTGGGATGGCGTGCCAGACGAAGTACTGAAGAAACACGGCCTCTCCTACGATGAGGATATCTTGTCCAAGTGCGTGGACCAGAGCACCCGTGGAGAGATGGCCCAGTGGGACGAGGACGGCAACCTGATCACCTAAACCTCAGCGATCGCGACCTACGAAATGCAATACGTGCTGGGAGTCGATTTAGGAGGTACCAAAGTGGCCGCCGGACTGGTTTCGGAAGGTGAGGCGACGGAGGTGGAGAAGGTACCCATTCGCTCAAAGGGAAGCAAGCAGGAAGTGCTTCAGGACATCTACAGTGTACTTGATAAGTATGATATTTCATCGGTGAGAGGCATTGGCGTGGGTGTTCCCGGGACGGTCGATGCTTCCGGTGTCATCTTTGATATTCAAAACATCCCCTCATGGAAGAGGGTGCCACTGAAGTCACTGCTGGAGGAGCGATACGGCTTGCCGGTTCGTATCAATAATGATTCGAACTGCTTTGCACTTGGCGAAAGACACTTTGGTAAAGGGCGCTCTTACGACAATTTCGCTGGGGTCACCATTGGGACAGGATTGGGAACCGGCATTATTGTCAATGGCCAGCTCTATCATGGCGCCAACATAGGTGCAGGAGAGTTTGGCATGATCCCCTACAGAGACCACGTGCTAGAGTACTATGCCAGTGGCTCATTCTTTGCGAATGTCCATGGAGTCTCGGGGTTTGATGTCTATCAACGCGCCAATGATGGCGACGCTCAGGCATTGGCGTATTATCGAGAGTTGGGACATCACCTGGGTGAAGCACTCAAGATCCTCATGTTCGCGATCGACCCGCAGGCCTTTATTCTGGGAGGATCGGTCGTCGCTGGATATGATTTCTTCAAGGCGTCGATGATGGATACGGTCGCGGCATTCCCCTATCGGAACGTTTTGGAGGGGTTAACGGTCGAGGTGAGTAACATGGACGAAAGCGCCATTTTGGGGGCAGCGGCGTTGGCAGTTCAGGCACCTTGAGTGTCAAGGAACAACCTGGCCTCCGACTGGTTATGAAATTGGAACATACCAAAAAGAGAATTCATCTAACTACTCGATATGGAACCAAAAATTGTAGATAAGCAACCAACTCCAGTTGAACTGGAAGCCGGAAAGACCTATGCATGGTGTTCGTGCGGAGAGTCTACCAATCAGCCTTTTTGCGATGGGTCACACAAAGGGTCGGAGTTTTCGCCGACGGTATTCACGGCCGATGCGACAAAGACCTATTACCTGTGTCTCTGCAAGCACACGTCCAATCCTGGCATGTGCGACGGATCACATAAGCAATTATAGTTATTAGACCTTCCTGGGAAGGAAGCAGGCTGTTGGGACAACAGTATTATAGCGTTCCTCGCAACTCTTGCTCTCGTTCAATGGCCTCGAACAAGGCTTTGAAGTTGCCTTTGCCAAACGACGTAGCCCCCTTTCTTTGGATGATCTCAAAGAACACGGTAGGACGAGGTTCGACAGGGCGTGTAAAAATTTGTAGAAGGTAGCCTTCATCATCCCGGTCTACCAGGATGCCCAGGTCTTTTAGGGCGTCGACTTCTTCGTCTATTTCACCGACACGATCAGAGAGCGTATCGTAATAGGTAGTCGGTACACGCAGGAATTCCACACCTCGATCTCGGAGTTCGGTCACGGTATGGATGATGTTGTTGGTGGCCACCGCGATGTGCTGTACGCCCGGTCCCTCATAGAAGTCAAGGTACTCCTCGATTTGTGACTTGCGCTTGCCATCCGCCGGCTCGTTGATCGGGAATTTGATACGCCCGTTGCCGTTGCTCATCACCTTGCTCATCAGCGCGGTGTATTCCGTGCTGATGTCTTTATCATCAAAGGAGATGATCTGCGCAAACCCCAGAACGTCTTTGTAGAAGTTGACCCAATGGTTCATCTTTCCCAACTCTACATTGCCGACCATGTGGTCGATGTACCGCAGGCCGATGTCCGCAGGATTGTAAGTGGTTTCCCATTTTTTGAATCCCGGCATGAAAACGCCGTCGTAGCCGCTGCGCTCGATGAAGACATGTACCGTGTCGCCGTAGGTATGGATGCCCGATCGAACGATGTGTCCGGTGTCATCCTTAAGGGTTTCCGGCTGGAGGTACGGTTTTGCGCCTCGCTTCACGGCCTCCTCAAAAGCGTAGGTGGCATCGTCCACCCATAGTGCTACTGTTTTCACCCCATCGCCGTGTTGCTCGATGTGTGCGCCAATTGCTGTTCCGGATTTGAGGGGAGAGGTAAGGACCAGCCTGATCTTATCTTGTACGACGACGTACGATTCCCTGTCCTTCAGGCCTGTCTCCAATCCGGCATAGGCAAGAGATTGGAAACCAAATGCGGATTTGTAGAAATGAGCTGCTTGTTTGGCGTTGGAGACGTAGAACTCGACGTAGTCGGTGCCATTGATCGGCATGAAGTCCTGAGCATCGGAATAAAGCTTTTCGAGCGTGGGGCTTTCGGGGTGCATGATTCGAACAGTTTAAAGATACTTGTTATGACAAATATATATTATTTCGGGCTGTCTTCTTGTTCGTAGTTGGCAAAAATCTGGTTGGTGATCCTTACCAAGTCCTCATGATCTTCTGAGGTGAGCCCCGCCCACCCACGTCTTCGTAAGTCTTGTACTGCCGGCTGCATTGCCTGGACGAGTTCCCTTCCGGAATCGGATAGATAGATGAACCGAATGCGCTTGTCATTGCTCGCGCTCTTCCGGAAGAGGTAGCCTTTTTTTTCAAGAAGGTTGAGGATCCGGGAAATTGTCGGGGCGTCCTTGAAGCTATCCACAGCCAGGTCGTTTTGGCTTTGGCCGTCATTCAGAAAGAGGCTTTCGAGTAGGACCCATTGCTCGGGTGTCACATCAAATCCTGCCTTACCAAAGGCTTGTGAATAAGCCAATTTTACCATACGGCTCGTCCGTTCCAACAGGTAGCCGATACCCTTTGGGCTCAATTCGTCCATGCTGTAAACATAGTGCCTATCTTCATAGACGGCAGCGAGACCATTGAACCGTTTTCACTTCTTGATTGGAGATCGTCGCATAGTGAGTAGTCTCTCTGTTTGTATCCTTGCGGTGTGAGGTCTATTGCTATACACAGCGATGGGCTTTGTCTCGAGCAACAGGGTCTGGGTAGCATGCCTCATTCTTGTCCCTTCGCATGTCCCGACTTCAGGGTTTGTAGTATCTTTCGAACTTTTCCGAGTAGTCCCATTCACCTGATCCAATGAGCATACGAAATACATTCTTCCTACTTTGCCTGGTGGCAGGCACCTTTTCCCTTCGCGCCCAGATCCCAAGCCCTGCAGAATTCCTGGGGTACGAATTGGGGACAAAATTCACCCGGCATCATCAGGTCGTAGATTATTATCAAGCCGTGGCCGAGGCGTCAGACCAGGTGCAGTTGATCGAGTACGGCAGGACTTATGAGGATCGCCCGCTGCTTCTCGCATTCGTATCCAGCAGTGGCAACCTGCAGAATCTCGATGGCATCCGGCAAGACAATCTACGACGCGCCAAAATGCAGGACGGAGTACCAGGAACTGATAAAGGCATCGTCTGGCTGAGCTACAATGTCCACGGCAACGAGTCAGTGTCCACAGAGGCCTCAATGGCGACGATCCATACATTGCTCACAGAGAAGCAGGCATGGCTCGACGATATGATTGTGATCATCGATCCCTGCATCAATCCCGATGGGCGCGAGCGATACGTCAACCACTATTGGCAATATGGCAATCGTCCCTACAATCCTGATCCCAATTCCCTTGAGCACAATGAACCGTGGCCTCGAGGTCGCGCCAATCATTACCTCTTCGATTTGAATAGGGACTGGGCATGGCAGTCGCAGGTCGAGAGTCAGGCCCGTCTTAAGGTCTACAACCAGTGGTTACCCCACGTCCATGTGGACTTTCACGAGCAAGGGGTCAATAGCCCCTACTACTTCGCACCGGCCGCGCAGCCGTATCATGAGCTGATCACTGACTGGCAGCGACAATTTCAAGTCGATATCGGGCGGAATCATGCGCGCTATTTCGATGAAAATGATTGGTTTTACTTCACCAAGCAGTACTTCGATCTGCTCTACCCCAGCTACGGAGACACCTATCCCATGTACAATGGTGCGATAGGTATGACCTACGAGCAAGGTGGCTCCGGCAGGGCCGGCTTAGGTGTACTCAAAGAGGAGGGAGATACGCTGACATTAGTGGATCGTATTGCGCACCATTACACCACGGGACTGTCCACGGTGGAGGAAGCCTTTAAACAGCGGGAGAAAATGCTGACGGAGTTTCAAGGATACTACGAAAAAGGAGTCTCAGACCCTCCGGGAAAGTACAAGACATTTGTGCTTAAGGGGAATGAGCCTGAGAAGATCGCGGCTATTCAGCAATGGTTGGACAAGCTGGGCGTACAATATGGTGGAGCGAATGGTTCGCGCAACTTGCGGGGGTATGACTACCATACGAAAACACAGCGCTCTTTCACTTTGCAAGAGGGGGATCTGGTCGTTAGCAGCTACCAGCCGAAATCTATCTTGACGCAGGTACTCTTCGAACCCACTACTTTTCTGGTAGACTCGCTGACCTACGACATCACCGCCTGGGCCGTCCCGTACGCTTATGGAGTGCAAGGCTATGCATTGACGGATCGGGTCAATCCGACAGCAGCGAGTACTACGGCATTCGAACCACAGTCGGCAGAGGGTGATGTCTACGCCTATGCTTTCGGGTGGACAGGCGTGGCCGATGCGACTTTTTTAGGCTTTTTGATGAAGGAGGGTGTGAAACCCCGGTTTTCGACAAGGCCTATCACTGTTGGGGGGATGACCCTGGGCAGGGGTTCAGTGGTTGTGGCCGAACGAGACAATCCGCACGTTGCAGGGTTCGCGGAGAAAATGGTCAGTTGGGCAAATGACTGGCAGCAGGAGATCCATGCGATTCGCTCAGGTTTTGTAGATCAGGGCCCAGATATAGGATCCAACGATATCCATTTCCTGAAGGCACCGAAGGTGGGTCTTCTTTCTGGAGATGGCACTTCCTCGCTTTCTTTTGGTGCAACCTGGTATCACTTCGAGCAAGAGTTGAAATATCCTGTAAGCGTGTTGGATACACGGTACTTTGGCAGCGTGGACCTGTCTGAATACGACGTGCTGGTAATGCCGGATGGCTGGTACAGTGACTTGCGCGATAATGATATGGAAGAAATCTCTGCCTGGGTACGGGCCGGAGGCAAACTCATCGCCATCAAAGGTGCGCTGAGGAAGTTCAGGGACTCGGATTTTTCAGGGTTGTCAGAGTACGCGGATGATGATGAAAAGGCCTCTTTCGAGAAAGCGGACAAGGAGCGCAAGAAAAAGCGAAGAAAGATGCAGTATGCACAGAGAAGCCGCGAAGGTATCAAGGGTGAAGTGCCCGGAGCCATTTTCAAAGTGACGCTGGACAGCTCCCACCCGCTGGCGTACGGATATGGCAACCACTACTATACGCTCAAAACGGGCAGTGCCCGGTATGGTCTACTCGATGGCGCCTGGAATGTCGGGTACATTGAAAGTGCGAATGACCACATGGGAGGTTTTGCCGGTCAATATGTGAAGGAGCAGTCGCCTAACTCGCTGGTGTTGGGCGTGGAGCGCAGCGGACGGGGTGTCATGGTCTTCCTTGTGGACGACCCGCTGTTCCGTGCCTTTTGGCAAAATGGAAAGTTACTTTTTGACAATGCCCTTTTCTTCGTGGGCCAATGACGCGCATGATCATCTGAGCATTTTCTATATTCTGAGACAAACCAATCCTTACTTATGAGATTTTACTACTTATATCTACTCTGCACCATAACGATGGTGACGGCTTCCTATGCCCAGAAGAAGCCGAAGATCAATAAAGAAAAACTAGCGGCTATTGCTTCAGTGGAGGCGCATGGGGCGGAATACATCGAGATGAGCGACAAGATCTGGTCTTATGAAGAAGTAGCGTTTGAAGAGACGCAGTCGGCCAAGCTCCTCGCTGACTTCGCTGAGGCCCAGGGATTCACCGTCGAGCGAGGGGTCGCTGATATCCCGACGGCATTCACCGCTACGTATGGATCGGGCAAGCCCATCATTGGGATACTAGGTGAGTTTGATGCCTTGCCTGGGCTGTCGCAGCAGACTGTCCCAGAGAAGGCACCCCTTAATGAAGGCGGTGCAGGTCATGGATGCGGTCACAACCTTTTCGGCGTATCTAGCCTGGGTGCGGCGGTCGCTATCAAGGAACTTATGGCCGAAGGCAAATTAGAAGGGACAGTAAGGTTCTACGGGACACCAGCAGAAGAGAAGTTCTTTGGGAAACTATGGATGGCCCGGGAGGGGCTCTTCGATGACCTCGACGCCTGCCTGGATTGGCATCCTAGTGCCCAGACTAAGTCTAACGTGCAAAGTACACTGGCACTGGTCGACTTCATCGTCGAATTCTATGGTCAGGCAGCTCACGCTTCGGCGGACCCTTGGAATGGGCGAAGCGCCAGCGATGGGCTCGAACTGTATACCACAGGTATCAACTACTTGCGGGAACACATCCAACCGACCGTCCGCATTCATTACCACATCATGGATGGCGGGGATGTCGTCAACGTCGTACCTGACTATACCAAGATCTGGACGCGCGTCCGCGACACGAGGCGAGAGGGAATGGAAACCGTTTGGAAGCAAGTGGAACGCATTGCCGAGGGGGCCGCGATGATGGCCAACGTCGACTACAAGATCTCGCTCGTATCAGGTGTGCACGAAGTGCTGGTGAACCGCGCAGGGGGCACGGCACTGCAGAAGAACCTGGAATACCTCGGTGACATCGAATATACGGAGGAGGAGATTGCCTTTGCGAAGGGAATCCAGGCATCCACCGATAAGAAGCAAGTAGGAATGGATGCGATCATCCGGCCCCTGGAAGAAACGCTGGAGCATCCCGGCGGCGGGTCCACCGATGTAGGTGACGTCAGCTGGCTCGTCCCTGAGGTGCGGCTATCGGTTACTACTGCCCCGAAGGACACACCATGGCACTCATGGGCCGTGGTGGCTTGCGGTGGCATGTCGATCGGTCACAAGGGGATGATGTATGCAGCGAAGGCCCTGACGATGACCATGGTGGATATTTTCCAGGATGAAGATCTATTGGAAGAAATGAAAGAGGAATTCAAGGAGCGCAAAGGAGACTACGAGTACAAGGCGATCCTGCCTCCGGGTCCACCGCCGATTCCTGCAGGCGTAACGGGGAACTAGGGTTAAAATATGGTATGGTAATCCCGGCATGATGAAGGCGCTGATCGGTCGATTCGTCATTCCTGCGAACCAAGGCAAACATCGATTGTATGAGGAATTGGTATGTGATGCAGGAATCTGAATTGACCAGGGGTGTCGTACCAGATTCCTGTATCGCATTTCGTTCTGTACCAAGCGTCATCAATTATCGAGGCTCACAGGAATGACGGCATCGTGTTTGGTCGATGCTATTCAGCAGTAGCGGAATGGGGCCCAAAACTGCAACTAGCGTGGGAATAGATCCTTCGGTCGGGCTGGCGCCCTTCCTCTGGATGACGTAAAGGGAAGGAAGTTCACGTCCACTTGTAAGCCTTGATTACAAACTGAAGCCAGACCGTGGAGGGCAGGCCCGACCCAATCGCGAGGTGAGCGGTAGCCTGAGGAGATGGGAGCTTGATTGGGTCTAGATTTTTTGCTTCCTTTTTCATCGATGGAAAAAGGAAGAGCCCTCGCGGCTCGAGCGACAACGAAAGAAGATGAAGCACTAAGAGTCGTGCAAGGTCTGTCACTGGCTGGCAACCACAGGCCAAGGATTCTCAGAGTTGGCAGCAAATAGATTGCCACAGCGCAATCGTCGAAGCTCACAGGAATGACGACATCGCGTTGCTCGGCTCGAAGCCACCGACACCGGCAAAATAGACCCGATCGAGCCGGTATCCTGCATGACGCTGCTGGCAGCCTGGGAGGGTAGAGGGGCAGAGATAGAGGGGAGAGCGGGAACGCCAACTGAGGTGAAATACACCACCCTCTCTCCTAAAAATAAAAAAGTCCCACGTGAGCGGGACTTCTTATTTCGTTTCTGCCGAAAGGCGCTTACTCTTCGAGTGTGACCGTTCGCTCGACGGTGTTGAACGGACCGGGTATGGCATTACCTGCGGCATCCAACAACTCCAACTTCACCGTGACCTGACCTTTGGGCAGTCCTTCGATATAATATGGTGCCCACTCGTCGATCATGAATTCTGTGCCATTGATCGTGGCTCGTACTTTGTTGCCATCAGCCGAGATGGAGGTATTGACAAGGTAGAAGTCCAGCATGAGCTTCTCGGTGTCTGCTCCGGCGTAGGTGCCTTTGGGTCGGCTGTAGAACATGTGCGGTGCGGTAAGGTCGACATCCACAGGCTCGGTGGGCTCACCCACTGTCACTGCGTCGACCCAGAAAGCGTCGGGGTTCTTGACACTTTCGTGGTAAGAGCGTGACAGGAAGGCCAGTAGTACGTGTGTGCCTTCTTCCATTTCTTTGCTGAAGGTAGGCTCGTAGTGAGCAGAGTAGGGGCCATTGTTCACAATGAAGTGAATGTGCTGGCCTTTGCCAGAGTTGGCAATACCTCGAGTGGCAGCATCTTCGGTTTGGACACCTAGCTCATAGTTTCCTACCTCGAAATTGAAGTTGGCGGCGAAGGTACCGTCCTCACCTTGAGTCACTTCCATCTCACCGAGATTTAGTGATGCATCTTCGTAGGCGGGGGATGGAGGAGCCTTAGTCAGCGTTATTTCCTTTTCAGCAGGTGTATTGTCAGCGGCCTGTTCGGACTGTGTCTGTGTAGGTCCGCATGCCACGAAAATCACCGCGAGGAGACATATCAATGACGTATTGATTGCCAGGTTCTTTAATTTCATAATAACAGGATTGTTTTTTGGTTCGCTCAAAAATATGAATTCCCCGGAGAATCCTCCGAAGCCATTATACTAGCAACAAAAAAAAGCGGCCTTTGTTAAAGGCCGCTCGTTAGGTCAGGTTGTTATGCTTTTGCGTGAGTTGGTGCGTTATTCCAACTCATTAAATGTAACGTAAAAAGGTGATTTGGCGAAGATATCGGCTCTTTTATTTCCAGTTTTCACCGAGTTGAGGCAATAAAGGTTGAATTGATCGCGTTGGGAAGGCTTTTGGATCACAAGTGGTCCGTAGTAAGGAGGGCCAATGGCATATTGTGGATAATGAACGACGGGGCTGTGGGTAAAGAAGCACTATGTGATTTTGGTTCACTCTGGATATTCTAGGCTTACACGCGAATCCTTCCGTTGGCTTTGAAGAATGAGACATAATGGTTTTACTTTGACGCCAGTCAAATCCTACCAGGTGTACTGAGTGCGTCTCTTAGTAACAACATATCTCTTCTTCTTTGCCCTGGGCGTTTATTCCCAGACATTTTACGGCGTCATTGTCGACGCACAATCGGGAGACCCGCTTCCATATGTGAATGTGGGCATCAACGGCAAAGACCTTGGGGTACTTTCCAATGAGGCAGGTCTTTTCGAGATTGATCTGTCGGCAGCTTCACTGCACGATACTTTGCAAATTACCAGCGTCGGGTATGATCTGGAAATGATCCCCATCAAGGATCTGCGGAATGGCCGCATCGCCATTCAACTCTATTCGACCAATTACTTTATCCGTGAAGTGGACCTTGGAGGTCTGAGGATGCGTGAGAAACAACGGCTCGGACGTCTGAAGCCGGCGCAGGCGACGACTGTCTATGAACGGGACGCAGGCCTGGGGCAGGGACAAGAGTGGGGTTTGAAGATCGACACCGAGGGCGAAAGGTACTTGTTGCAGGACATCAACTTCCACCTCAAACTGAATACTGCCGACAGTGCTTTGTTCCGACTAAACCTTTACGAAATGCACGATGGTATGCCTGGAGAGTCTGTCTTACGGGATCCCATCTACGTGAAGAGCTACAAACGAGACAAATGGGTCACTGGTGACCTGTCCGAGTCGAACCTGATCATAGATGAGCCGGTCATTGCTGCTCTGGAGGTCATCCACGTATGGTCAGAAAATCCTCATATAGAAATAGGCTTCTCCCATGGCCAGGGCTACGAATCTGGCGGGAGCTACAGCCGCGGCAGCAGTTTCGCAGAGTGGAAGAAGAACGAATATCCACCACTCGCCCTCTACCTCACTGGCCGCATATTTTAGGCCGTTCTATCCTATCATTTTATCTATTCATCCCTCAGTCTTTCCATGAGATTCGAGCCAGCAGTCAAGGCCGAGCGCATTCCCACAAGCACAGCTGCTATGATCGTTGTGCTACCAAGGGCGGCGAGAAAATGCATTGGCGCCAATTCGATCCTGTAGTTGAAATGGTTGAGCCAGTCCTGCATGGCTACGAAAGCCACTGGTAAGCCAATAGCGTTGGCCAGTAATACAAGCAAAAGAAAACTGCCTGTCAAAGTATAAATCAGCTGTGGACCGGAGGCCCCGAGTACTTTTCGCAATGCGATTTCCTTTAGTCTCTTTTTTACCAGGAAGTTGACGATCCCGAGCATACCGGTCAGAGATAGGAAAAGTGACAGGAAGCACAAGATGAGTAGTATGCGCGAAAGTCGATTTTCTTGTGCGTGCAGACTGTCAAACTTCTCATCGAGGAAATAGCTCGTCATCGGTAGATTGCTGGAGAACCGATTCCACACGGCCTCAATGTCCGCAAGTGTCGTTCGCAGGTCTTGCGACTGCACGTTGATGGCGAGGTTTTGGCGATTTCCGGGGCGATAGATGAATGCAAAAGGTTTGATAGCCGTCTTGAAATCGGTGAAGTGAAAGTCTTTGACGATGCCGATCACCTTGCCATATTCGATCGTATCGTCTTCGACACTCAAAGGAATGGAGGTTTCGAGGTTCGATGGGTCAAATGCCAGGGCGGAAGCGGCGGCCTCATTGACGATGATGTGCATTTCCGACATATCCGCTTCGTTGCCTTCACGGAAGTTGCGACCAGCGATAAGTTTGAAGCCTGCCGCCTCGATGTACGCCGGAGTGACCACGGCATAGCTCATCTGGAAGGCTTCGGGATAGCCCATCATTGTGGTCCAGTTCAGCACCCCGGGCAAGCCACTGGTATAGCCCGCTGATTGTATGGAGGTCATGGCACTGAGCTCGTTCGCCAGTGCGTCTTGCTGTTTTACTGAGCGCGCATTTTCTATGACTAACACCTGGCTGTTGAAGCCCTTGTCGGCACTTAGGAAATAGTCCAGTTGACTGAGTACCACGATCGTGCCGACGATGATCATCGAGGAGGCAGAAAATTGAGCAATCAGGAGCATATTTCTACCTGTCAAAAGCTTGCGTCCAGTTGCCCTTGGCTTTTTGCCCAATGCTGAATACTTCAAGGCAGGGCCAAGGCCGACGGCCGTGCCAGTAGCTAGAATGACCAAACTAAGCGCTGCCAACGGGCCTGCATGGTCCCACAGCTCAATCTTCCGTCCGAAGAGGTCAGGCAAGAGTTGAAAGCCAATTTGCGCCAACACGGTACCAATAATCAGCGCCAGAATAGATAGGAATAGGGATTCTACCAGAAATTGGGTAACCAGCGAGCCACTCCCAGCTCCAAAGGTTTTCCTGATACCCACTTCCTTGAGCCTAGACAGCAACTGCCCACTGGTAAGGTTGACGTAGTTGATAAGGGAAATAAGCAAAATGAACACACCCAGCAGTGCCAGGATTCGAATGGTCGTCATGCTGCTGTTGGTGCCCAATTCCCATTTCAGATTGGACTTTAGGTGGATATCAGTCAGTGGTTGTGCATAGATGATATTGGGCTCCCCATCGTCTTGGTCGTCGGTGTTGAAGCTGTTGAAGGTGGCCTGCATTTGCTCATCCAATTGTGAGACATCGGACCCATCCTTGACCTTGATGTATTGGTAGTAGTTGTACCAGCCCCACATCTCATCGAGGTTGTAGTTGGGGAAGTGTAGCTTGAGAAGCATGTCGAAGGTGAAGTGCGCGTTGTAAGGGACGTCTTCGACGATCGCAGTGACAGTCCGGCGCTCGGGCTGCATACCTTCGAATATGAGTTCACGGCCAAGGGCGTCTTCATCTCCGAAGTATTTGCGGGCAGTGCTTTTTGACAGTATCACGCCCGTAGGGTCTGACAGTGGTTGGGAACTGGATTGCGCGAGCACAGGAAAGTCAAAGACTTCCAGGAATGTGTCGTCGACCCTCAGTATGTCGGTTTCGATGAAGGCGGTGCTCTCATCGACCCTCACTGCGAACTTGCCACCCCAACCCGGGAAAATGCGCGTGGCGGACTCCACCTGGGGCAAGTTGTCCTTCAAGGCTTTGTTGAGGGCAGGAGGGACAGTCGCGTCGCGGATACGCTCGCCATCCACGACAAAATCGATGGGCACACGATAGATCCGATCGGCGCTGTCATGAAATTTATCGAAGCTGAACTCCCCCTGGAGGTAAATGAATAGCAACAAGAAGCTGCTGATACCGACGGAAAGACTCAGCAGATTGGTGAAAGTCTGGGCGGGGTGCTTGCGGAGATATCGCCAGGCAAAGGAGAGGTAAGTGGTGAACATGATCCAAAAATTTGAGTTTTGACGTTTCTTCAATGTGTAAGGGCGCAGGAAGCTGACGAGATGAAACCAGAAGAAGACCCGCGTCTTCCACCGGGGATTGTAGAGGCGATACAGGTCGTAGTACTCCAGCAGGTCACCTTCGATCTCTTCGAGCCATCGCTCGTCGCAGAGCCGTCGAACGAGCCACAGGGCCAGTGACGGTGGATGTTCATCCTGGCTAGCCATGGCGGTACTGCATTTGATCCCAAGATAGTTGGTCGATGTTGTTCCACAGGTTGCTGCGTATTTCCCTGGCTTGCTCCAGTGCTGCTTTGCCAGCCGTTGTCAAGGCGAAGAGTCGCTTTCGTCTCCCTCCGCGTTTGTGTGTGGCGCTATCGAGCGTAGAAGAGAGAAAACCTTTGTCCTCTAATCGGTTGAGCGCAGCATGTACGGCTCCCATGGCCACGCTTCTGCCAGCTTTGTTCTTGATCTCTTCCCGGATCGACAGGCCGTAGGCTTGTGGGTACAACGATGCCACCACGAGCATCAGCAGTTCTTCGAATTCACCGAGGTTGGTCCCTTTCATCTATTCAATTTTCGTAAATGTAGGAATTGTTGCGATTTATACAAATACGAATTTTGATAAAGAGGGTTGGCCGATGGAACAAAGTCTTGACGAAAATTGCTAGACAAGTAGCCTAAAAATGGGCAGATAGCTTAAATTCCAATTGACGGCACTAGCCATCATATTCAAAGCGTAAAATCCCAAAAATACCCTAGCTGATGAGTGACGAAAAGATTTTCATAATAAGTAACCGGCCCGTATCTGATGATAGGCAGACGTTCGTAGGAGGGGCAGATCAGGAGGCCCTGCCGACTTTCCGAATAGCCAGGTGCAAGGTGGAAGAGGCCACCGTCAGCTACGACATCTTACCTGACATGACTGATACCAGGTACGATTTTTTGGAAAGCGGCGTGCGGTCTGGTGACTTGCGCACGGCTCAGCTGAAGGGCACTGCCGCCACCTTCTATGAACTGTACGAAGACATGGTGAACAACACTACCCGCAAGGGAGACGTGCTGTTTTTTATTCATGGCTTTGCGTACAAATTGGAGGAGAATCTGAAACACATTCGAGAGCTGCATCGCACGTATATCGAGCCGGCAAACTCTCCCATCAAGCACCTGATCTACGTATGCTGGCCGACGGTTGGGGGTAAGGTCGGCACTTACAAGGATGACCAGGCTGATGCGATTGCGACTGGCCAGATGCTCGGCCGTGTTTTTGATAAACTGCGTCGTTTTTTCGTCACGATGTTTGAGCAGCTGGAGTTGGGGCGCTGTCCCCATAAGGTGCATTTGGCTGCTCACTCCATGGGCAACACCGTGCTGCGCGAGATGCTGGATGCGCTACCTTCTCAGCGTTTGTTTCCACTTTTTGGTGAGGTATTGTTGTTTAACTCTGATGTGGAGGATGATGTCTTCGAGCCAGGAAGGCCTTTTACCAAGCTCGAGCATCTCGCCGAGCGGACGCACATGTACATTCATCGAAGTGACGATGCGCTGAGGATATCACGGTTCACGAAGAATTGGAACAAGAGGCTCGGCCTCAATGGTCCCCGGTCAGGGAAAAATCTCAATGATGAGACTTTTGTCATCGATACCACAGGAACAAAAGCCCACGAAGACATGATGGAGCGCGTGATCGACCACAGCGGATACCTCGAAAGGGAAACGGTCGTGAAACACATCATGCAGGTCTTACAGGGAAGGCTCACATCCGAGGTAAAGAGTAAACCAAGCGCTAAACATGCCAACTACTTTCTGCTAGAAGATTGAATGATCAAGAAAAGGCCGGTTTTTCCGGCCTTTTCGTTTTCTTGATAACTCCTCTTAATCTTCCAGGAATTTTCGTAGTACGTAATGCAGTATGCCCCCGTGCTTGTAGTACTGCACATCGACACCTGAGTCCAGTCGTAATTTTGATTTGAACTTGATCGCGGTGCCGTCAGGCTTGGTGGCTGTCACATCCACAATTTTTCCAGGAGTAAGGTTCGAAGAGATCCCATCGATGTCGTAAGACTCATCACCCGTCAATCCCAGTGTTTCCTGGTTTTCACCCTCCATGAACACCATTGGCAGAACGCCCATACCCACCAAGTTGGAGCGGTGGATTCGCTCAAAGCTTTCCGTAATCACAGCCTTGACGCCCAGCAGAATGGTACCTTTTGCTGCCCAGTCCCTGGAGGATCCGGAGCCGTATTCCTTGCCGCCGATTACGACCAATGGAGTGCCGCTTTCCTGGTATTTCATCGCTGCGTCATACACGGACATTTCCTCCCCCGATGGATGGTACGTCGTATATCCACCCTCTCTGGAGGCCAGCTTGTTGTTGATCCGCACGTTGGCGAATGTTCCTCGCATCATCACCTCATGATTTCCTCGCCGGGAGCCATATGAGTTAAAGTCTCGCTGCTGCACACCTTTTTGCGTCAGGTACTTACCTGCGGGGTGTTCCGGCTGGAATTTACCTGCAGGGGAGATATGGTCTGTCGTCACGCTGTCGCCCATTTGCAATAGGACTCTTGCCCCTTTGATGTCCTCAGGTTCCGGAACGTCCGATGAGATGTCCTTAAAGAATGGAGCCTCCTGGATGTAGGTGGAGTTGGCGTCCCACTTGTAGGTCTGACCTGTTGGGGCGTCGAGATTCTTCCACGCCTCATCGCCGTCAAAAACAGTAGCATAAGACTTCTTGAAGTCCTCGGGTGTGACCACCTTGTCCATCATCTCATTGATCTGGGCTTGTGTTGGCCAGATGTCCTTCAGGTACACATCATCGCCATTCGGATCCTGTCCCAGCGGCTCTTTGTCCATATCGAAGTCCATCCTTCCCGCCAGCGCGTAGGCCACGACCAGCATCGGAGAAGCCAGGAAGTTCATTTTGATATTGGGGTGGATCCTCGCCTCGAAGTTTCTGTTACCTGAGAGTGCGGAGCAGACGACCATGTCATTCTCGATCACTGCTTTTTGCACATCGGCCATCATGTCCCCGGAGTTTCCAATACACGTTGTGCAGCCATAACCTACCACATGAAATTTGAGTGCTTCGAGGTAAGGGAGGAGATTGGATTTCTCCAGATACTCGGTCACTACTCTGGAGCCTGGCGCCAACGAAGTTTTGACCCAGGGCTTGATGTTGAGGCCCATTTCCACCGCGTTTTTCGCCACGAGCCCAGCACCGATCATGACAGAGGGGTTGGATGTATTGGTACAAGAGGTGATGGCGGCGATCACTACCGCACCATCCGAGAGGTTGAACTTGATGTCCCCTTTCTTCATGGGGACTGACTTGATCTTACCTTCTACCGCTGTTTCTACGAGGGTGTCACGGTCTTCTACCGGTACGTACTCCCTGGTGTAGGTCTTGCTCAGCAATCCTTTCACAGACTCTTTAGCTTCTCGTAGGAGGATCTTGTCTTGCGGTCGCTTGGGACCGGAGATGGTGGGCTCGACCGTACTGAGATCAAGCTTGAGGAGATCGGTGTATTCGATTTTGTCAGCTGGGTTGCGCCACAATAGATTGGCCTTGGCATACGCTTCGACCCTATCAATATGGTCCTCAGAGCGAGCGGTCTTTCGCATGTACGCCAACGTCTGCTCATCAATTGGCCAGTGAGTGTCCGTACAGCCGAACTCAGGGGACATATTTGAGATGGTCGCCCTATCCGCGACCGTCAGATTATCAAGCCCTTCGCCGACTACTTCGACGAACTTCCCTACGACACCGTAATCTCTGAGTAGCTTGACAATCGTGAGCACGAGGTCGGTGGAGGTAGCACCCTCTCGTAGCTCACCCGTCAGTTCCAGGCCGATGACTTGCGGCAGGATCATGTAGATCGGTTGCCCGAGCATCGCCGCTTCCGCTTCAATTCCTCCAACTCCCCAACCAAGAACGCCGATACCATTCACCATAGGGGTGTGAGAGTCTGTACCCACCAAGGTATCAGGGAAGAGGTAGCCATCACGCTCGATGACGCCTTTTGCCAGGTACTCCAGGTTCACCTGGTGGCAGATACCCATGCCAGGAGGCACTACACTGAAATTAGAGAATCCTTGCTGTGCCCACTTCAGTAGCTTATATCTTTCTTCATTTCTTTGGTACTCGAGGTCGACATTCTGTCGGTAGCTATTCTGTGTGCCGAAGTATTCTACCATCACCGAGTGGTCGATGACCATGTCTGCTGGGACGACCGGATTCGTCTTGCTCGTATCTTTTCCTTTTCTTCCCACCTCGGCGCGAATGGAGGCGATGTCTACTACGGCTGGAACACCGGTGAAGTCCTGCATCAATACCCGCGCAGGGGAATAGGGGATGTCTTTTTGGCCGGCGGTGTCTTTCCAATTGAGTAGCGTCTCAAGGTGCTCCTCCGTCACGGCGAAGCCATCGTAGTTGCGGATGGCATTTTCCAGGAGAATGCGGATGGAATAGGGAAGGGTGTTCACGACGGGTTTCTTTTTCGCCAGCTCGAAAAGACTGTAGTATTTGTGACCACCCATGCTGGCATCCAGCTGTTTTTCTATTCCAAAGAGATCTTGAGACATTTTGAAAATTGATTTAGTGTTGAAAATTGCCAATAAAAGGGCTCCTAAGTTAATTGATTTAGGTTTTGCACCATTTCAATTCGAGGCCCGTGATTGGAACAGCGCCATTGTCATTTTTCGTTCCGCACTATTCCCTAAATAGAAAAAGCCAGACGGGCCAAATAGTTTTGGTAGTCTGGCTTTTACAAGCTTTTCGACAATCGATGGTCACCCTTTATGGATAACCTACTCACCCCTTGTCGCAGTAGGCAGGCAAGCGACTAGAACGACAGTATGTGCGCAGGTCTATCTGTGCTCAGCTGCTTGAGAGGAGGTGCAAATTTCGTCAGCTCAATGCCGGTCACTGCCGACTTGTACTCGTCAAGCGTGGGCGTCCTACCGAGGATGGCCGACAGGACCACGACGGGTGTGGATGCCAAAAGAGATTCTCCCTTCTTGCGTTCAGAATCCGCCACGACACGACCCTGGAACAACCGCGTGGAGGTGGCCATGACCGTGTCCCCCTTCGCTGCCTTCTCCTGGTTACCCATGCAGAGATTACATCCCGGACGCTCCAGATACATCATATTGTCGTACTCCGTGCGGGCAGTGGCTTTCGGTGCCGCATCGTCAAACTCGAAACCCGAATACTTCTGCAGTACGTTCCAATCTCCTTCTTCTTTCAACTCATCGATGATATTGTAGGTCGGGGCTGCCACGACCAGTGGCGCATTGAACTTCACGGTACCCTGCTGTTCCTCGAGGTTTCGAAGCATTTTCGACACGATCTTCAGGTCACCCTTGTGCACCATGCATGATCCCACAAAGCCAAGATCAACATGCTTCTCTCCTCCATAATAGGATAGCGCCCGGATGGTGTCGTGCGTATATCGCTTGGACACATCATCATTGTGCACGTCAGGATCTGCGATCATCGGCTCGGCAATGACATCGAGGTCAACGACGAACTCAGCATAGTACTTGGCGTTCGTGTCCGGAACCAACGCCGGCTTTGCGCCCGACTTGATTTCGTCTATTCTCTTATTGGCCCGATCGACGAGACCCTGAAGGACTTGCTTTTGATTGTCCATACCCTTGTCGATCATGGTCTGAATACGGCTCTTGGCGATCTCCAGTGACTCGATCAGAGTGTCATCCTGGGAAATACAGATGGAGGCCTTGGCCTTCATTTCTGCGGTCCAGTCTGTGAACGTAAAGGCCTGGTCCGAAGGAAGCGTGCCGATGTGTACTTCGATGATCCTGCCCTGGAAGACATTCTCTCCTCCAAATTCCTGAAGCATCTGGGCCTGCGTCGCGTGCACCACATCGCGAAAATCCATGTGATCCTGCATCGTGCCCTTGAAAGTCACTTTTACTGACTCGGGAATCGGCATGCTCGCCTCCCCCGTAGCAAGAGCCAGGGCTACTGTCCCGGAATCAGCACCAAAGGCGACGCCCTTGGACATCCTCGTGTGCGAATCTCCACCGATGATGATTGCCCAGTCGTCAACAGTAATATCGTTGAGGACTTTGTGGATCACGTCTGTCATGGCGTGGTATTCACCTTTGGGGTCCCTACCTGTGATCAGCCCGAAGTCGTTCATGAACTTCATCAGCCGTGGAATATTTGCCTGGGCCTTCTTGTCCCAGACTGAGGCGGTATGACAGCCCGACTGGTAGGCGCCGTCTACAATCGGAGAGATGACCGTAGCTGCCATGGACTCCAGTTCCTGGGAAGTCATAAGACCCGTTGTATCCTGAGACCCGACGATATTTACTTCGACGCGTACGTCCGAACCAGCGTGCAGTATTTTTCCTGGTGTCGTACCCACAGCGTTTTTGTTGAAGATCTTTTCCACTGCAGTGAGTCCCTGACCCTCGTGGGAGATCTCCTTAGAGGGAGCAAATACTGGAGGGAGTTCCATCCCCAACGTCTGTGCGGCAAAAGTCTGCAGTTTCTTTCCAAAAACGACTGCGTAGGATCCTCCGGCTCTGATGAACTCCATCTTCTGTGGAGTCAGTGAACTGGAGATGTCTATGAGTTCCTTGTCTCCGTCGTATAATTTCTTCTTTTTCGTGTTGATGGTTAGAACCTTTCCTGTCTCCACGGAATAGGTTTGCTCTAAGACTGGTTCTCCATCTGCATCGACGATCGTGTTGCCATCTGCGTCCTTCTTCTTGACCCAGTTTTTGAGGTCAATGCCGATACCTCCGGTGACACCGACGGTAGTGAGAAAGATGGGAGAGATGCCGTTGGTACCTGCGACAATGGGGGCAATGTTGATGAAAGGTACGTAAGGACTGGCTTGCTTACCCGTCCATAGCGCTACGTTGTTCACACCCGACATTCTGGAGGAACCGACACCCATCGTACCTTTTTCAGCAATGAGCATTACCCTCTTGTCTGGATGGGCCGCCTTCAATGCGGTGATCTCTTCCTGCGCCTTTGGCGAGATCAGAGATTTTCCATGAAGTTCACGGTCTGAGCGCGAATGCGCCTGGTTGCCGGGAGACAGTAAGTCGGTGGAAATGTCCCCTTCGCCTGCGATATACGTCACAACCTTAATTTCCTCTTCCACTTCTGGTAGCTGAGTGAAAAACTCCGCTTGCGCGTAGCTATTTAGGATGTCCTTAGCAATTGCGCTGCCTCCTTTGTACGCTTCTTCCAGTCGTTGGGTATCTGCTTCGTAGAGAAAAACCTGTGTCTTGAGGACGTCGGCGGCCTGCTGTGCGATAGATTCATCTTCACCCAATGCCAAGTCCAGAAGGACTTGCACGGAGGGGCCTCCCTTCATGTGTGACAAGAGCTCGAAAGCAAAAGTCGGTGTGATCTCGTCAACAACTACCTCGCCAAGGATGATTTCCTTGAGGAATTTCGCTTTGACACCTGCGGCGCTGGTAGTGCCCGGCAGGGTGTTGTAGATGAAGAATTGGAGAGAATCCTTGCGGTCAGAACTATTGGTGTCTTTAATCTGAGTGGTGTCTTTAATCTGAGCAATTATCTCGCTTAAGAGTACAGCGTCATCGATTGGCTTGGGGTGCAGCCCCTGTCCTTTTCTTTCTTCAATTTCCTGGAGGTAGTTTTTGTATGTGCTCATATTAAAATGCTTCAATGTTCATTCACTCAAAAAACCTGGATTAGCCCTAAAATGCATGCAATTGTTCTTGCTTGCAAGCTGCGATGCCATGCACTGTGAATACAAAACACCTACCAGCAGTTCTTGTTATGATCGCCAAAGGTAATATTCACAGCAATTTTGATGGGTGTCAGGCGGTTACAATTCCTCCAAAAAGGCGAGAGTATCCACGTTGTCCGCGTAGTCCCAGACATCGGGCATTTGCGTTGTACCAAAAGGGATAGCTCCTTCGAGCCCATTGGCGACCACACATTGCAGTTTATCTTCCTGCGTCCGTAATTGGCTTTTTAGGTGATCGGTGCTCTCGTAAGACTGCCAGTATGTAACCGCAATTGGCGACACCAACTGCTCACTTTCCAGCCATAGACTGAATCCCGTGTCGAGGTGGGGCTCCTTATTTACAAGGTAGATCGACTTGTTGTAGTCGTAGTTGTTTTTGTATTTGTGATGGTCCGTCAATGAACCAGAGGACTCCCACAAAGGGAAAAGGGACCTGATGTCATACCCCTGTGGTACGTAGATCTTCGATACGTTGCGACAGCCCAGACCAAAGTAGCTGTAGACATCTTTTCCTAAGGCGGTCAGTTCCTCCTCGTCCTCCTCTCCCCCAAGGACCGCTACCGACGTTCGGTTTTTGCGAATGATGTGAGGCATCTTGCTGAAGTAGTAGTGAAAGTACCTTGCGGAATTATCACTGCCGGTGGCTATGACCGCGTTGATGTCTTTGAGCATCTCTCTCCGCTCGATCATCGTGCCCATCTGAGGCTCGACTTCCGTAAGCCATGTGAGCAGTTGTCCTATGAGTACTTCGTCCTGAGAGCTCATTTTGATGGCTGCGCGGTGTCCGCTTATCAGGACGCAGAGCATGTCGTGAAAGCCCACCATCGGTATATTCCCAGCCATGACTATACCGACCGTCAAAGGTTCTTTGCTGGTCAGATCATATTTTGAAATCCATTGTGATAGCTTTTCGGGTTCCAATAGACGGATCACACCCCTCCAGGCCAGGTCGAGATTGGAAGCGGTAAACCATGGGTTGTTTATCAGCGCCCGACGAAACAGGCTTTCTTTGTCCTGCTCATCGATTTCCAACATTTTGCCCTGTAGCGAGGTGAAAGCAGCAATCCTTTGGTCGAGATTCATGATTTGGGTAAAAGGCAAAAATAGGCCGTAAACATTTGCTGCCTGTGACTGTTGGATCAATAAACAAGGCAATCCTTTTTCCTCGAAAATTGGTTTATTAATTTCGAAGTTCAATTTGAAAAGCAAAGGAATCAACCCTTAAAATAAAATTATCATGGCTATAATGATCACTGACGAGTGCATCAATTGTGGTGCCTGTGAGCCGGAGTGTCCTAATACGGCGATCTACGAAGGAGGTGTCGAATGGAAGTGGTCAGATGGCACTGACCTCAAGGAAGTAGAGTTGGAGGATGGCAAAGTCATTGACGCCAACGAGGTGCAGGAGCCGGTTTCTGACGAATTCTATTACATCGTTTCTGGAAAGTGCACCGAGTGCACGGGCTTTCATGAGGAGCCGCAGTGTGCTGCCGTTTGTCCCGTTGATTGCTGCGTGGATGATCCGGACTATGTGGAGACCGAGGAAGAGTTGACGGCGAAGAAGGAATGGATGCACGTCTGACCGATCCTTCAGCTCCATCTAGTTAGAAATTATTTAAAAAGGAAGAGGAAGACTCGCACGGCTATTTGCCAGCGGCCTTCCTCTTTTTTTATGCGTGATACTATCTTATGCTATTCGTCTTTGATACCCTCGAATGCAAAGGCACCGGGTACTTCCTCCAGCAGCTGTCGGTTGTACTGGACGTTGCCAGACCGTCGCTGATTGCCTGAGGCTACGGTATAAGTGTATTTTCCGTCAGGTAGTTCGATGGCGTCCATCGTAAGCTCATCATCCACGTAGGCAGAGAGAAACTCGAAACGAGCCCCCTGCAAGTCCATGAGAATGACTGTTGAGTTGTCTTCTACAAACCCTCCGAAGAAGCTGATCGTCTGTGCCTCAATGTCCACGCGATACGATAGGCGCTCGGAGTAGGGAGTCATTCTGGCTACCACCGGAGGATGCTCCGTTGTCAGTCCTGCCGGACCGGTTGTTTCCAGGCGATATTGAATCTCATCCTGCTTGCCTACTTCTGTATCTCTGTACGCATAGTAGGTCATCTCATCGTAATGCTCGCATGAGAGCACCTCCTCCCAAGTACTGGAGTCCTGTGTCTTTCTATAGAGCACATAGCTTTCGACGGCAGTCGATGCATTCGTCTCCCATCGAACAATGACTTGATTAAGTGTATTCTGCACCTCCGTAGTCAAAATCGGCTGCACAGCCTCCTGAGCAAAATTGCTCGTAGTGGAACTGAGCAGAAGACCCAGAATAGCAAACGAAAATCTGATGAATTGTGGATACGTGCGGTGTCCAGACGGGACCCCTCCGTAATTAGCTGGCTTCTTCATTTCGATACTGGTTACTTTATGAAGTCGTTATAGGCAATAAATGTAGTCAATAATCCCTGCAAATCCTTGCTGAATCTCACCAAACCGGCAAAAACTGGCGTAATTGGGTTTTAAACTTTGTGATCAGGGGTGAAAAATCGTGATTGCTGAGTGGGCCATCTAACATTTCATACATTGACCCAGAACTTTCAAGGTCACCAATGGTTGAATTTTTTGGGGATGGAAGACAGCAAGCACACTTTGTACATTCTAGATGAGCGTGAGTCGAAAACTTACACTGTCACCTGTAGGTCGGGTACCAATCTTCGTCAGACGATGCTGGACCATGGTATCTCACCCTACACGCGACTCACGAAATCGGTCAATTGTGGAGGACGGGGATTGTGCGCTACTTGTGGTGTGCACGTGCGGGGAAACAAACCGGCGAGACATTGGCACGACAAGCTGGCACACGCTTTTGCCTACCCCAGGTTGAGCTGCCAGATCCTGGTAGAGGAGGATCTACATATATCTATCCCCAGGAAGTGGATTTGGGGGAAGAGGCGGCGAGGCACCTGAGTCTACATTTGCTTGGGAACGGCTTTGTTCATCCACCTTCCGAATCTCGACCAAAAGAGAGATTGCAACGCAGTCCAAGTCTTGGCTATCCAGGGCTTGACCCAGGTGGACAACTTCATTTTCACCACTGTGGCATCCGCCGCATCCTCTAGCCAGAACTCGAGACGGTAGGGGCGCAGCCATCGTAGTGAGAGGGCGTAGCTTCCAAAGTAGTACTGTAGGTCGCGGTACCGATCATTTTCTATCGTGGTCAGCACACCGGCGAAATTCATCAGTGGGCCATGGTGAATGTTCAGTACCCCCTCGTGAAATCCATTGGGTATCGTCGACGGGTCGGGGGAGTAGAACTCCACTTTGAATGGGGGGACCTGTGTGTCTGTGAAGGTTTCCGGCGAGTTCAACCATCGCCAGACGTCTGCCCGACTATGGCTTGTGCGGAATTCCCTGGTGAACTCATGTTTGTTAAAGCCTTGCGGGCAGGGCTGTATCAAGGTCGACATTTTTTTTGTTGCGTTAAATAGATAGTGAATTAATTGAGGCCTGCTTTGTATGTTTCTAGCGCCCGCTCCCTTGCCATTTTGTGGTCAACGATCGGGGCCGGATACTTGTCGGTACCGAATTCTGGCACCCATTTTTTGATATACAGCTTATGTGGGTCAAACTTATCTGTCTGCGTATAGGGATTGAAGATGCGAAAATATGGGGCTGCGTCGACGCCCGTGCCTGCCGCCCACTGCCAACCACCATTGTTGGACGCGAGATCAAAATCCAGGAGCTTCTCTGCGAAGTACGCTTCGCCCCAGCGCCAATCGATGAGTAAATGCTTGGTGAGGAAGCTGGCAACGATCATTCTCACGCGATTGTGCATGTAGCCTGTGGCATTCAGTTCGCGCATTCCGGCGTCCACGATAGGGTACCCCGTCTCTCCGCGACACCATTTGTCAAACTCCTGCTCGTTGTTTCTCCACTGCACGCCATCATATTTCTTATTGAAGTTGCCTGAGGCCACATGGGGAAAGTGCCACAGGATCGCACTGTAGAAGTCCCGCCAAATTAGCTCATTCAAATACTTCCCATTCACATTGGCCGTCTCTCTTACCAGGCTCCTGATACTGATGGTGCCAAACCTCAGGTGAACACTGAGTCGTGTAGTTCCCGGTTTTGACGGAGTATTACGCGTATTGTGGTAATTTTTTACGACGCCGAGATCCACTTCCCGTCCGGGAAACGTGATATGTGAAGTCTGGAATCCCATGTCTTCGAGGGATATCCGATGTGATGCACCAGGATGCCAATTGCTGATGCTCTCGGACCCAAAGTTAGGGATGCCTTCCTGCTGGTAGCGTTCCTTCCATCGACGGCTGTAGGGTGTATATACGATGTATGGGTCACCGTTGTCTTTAAGGACTTCGTTCTTTTCATAAATGACATGGTCCTTCTTTGAAATGAATGGAATGCCCTGGGCTTCCAGCATTTCGTAGATTTCCTTGTCCCTCGTGCGTGCATAGGGTTCATAGTCCCGGTTGGCATACAGCTGCGCCACGTCGTAGTCCTGCAACAATTGCTGCCAGATCTCAACGGGAGTGCCGTATCGGATATCGAGGTTACCACCCCTTCGCTCGATCTCCCCGGCAAGGCGTTCGAGTTCCTGATGGATGAAGTGCACTCTGGCGTCAGCAGGGTCCTGAAGTTCGTCGAGGATGCTGCGGTCAAAAATGAATATCGGCTGAACCGGGTGGTCACCTTTCAGTGCCTCGTAGAGTGCCGCGTTGTCCTCCAGCCTAAGGTCTCGGCGAAACCAGAATATTGAAACCTTGGCCATCTCAGAGCATTTTCACGGAAGACATGCCACCATCCACTGCCAGAATCTGTCCTGTTATCCATCCCGAGCGATCGGAAAGCAAATGGGATGCGGTATAAGCGACGTCCTCTGCTTGTCCTACACGATGCAGGGGGTGTCTTTTGGCAGAGGCTTCGATCTTTTCCTCCGAGGAAAGGAGTCGTCCTGCTAAGGGGGTGTTGACGATCGATGGAGCGATGCAATTGACGCGAATGGTCGGGGATAACTCCGCGGCGAGTGATCGTGTCAGCCCTTCAATGGCTCCTTTGGACGCCGCGATGCTTGCATGAAATGACATACCCTGCTGGACCGCCACCGTACTGAAAAGCACAATGGAGGCGCTTGCAGATTTCTTGAGTTTGGGGAGCATTTGCTGAATGACCCTCACGGCACCCATCAAATTGATGTCCCAGTCAGATTGAAAGTCTTCGGGCTTGAGCCGGTGAAAAGGCTTCAGGTTGATAGATCCGGGGCAGTAAGCCAATCCGTCGAGGGTGTCCCAGTCGATATCGAGGGCATCCGACGATCTTGCATCGAATGAGATGTGCTTTGCATCAACAAGGTCGCTCGGCTCCGGGGTATTTCTGGAAGCAACAATGACCTCGTCGCCACGTTCGGTGAGCTGCTGGGTCAGGGCCCTTCCAATGCCGGAGCTTCCCCCGACAACTAAATACTTCTTTGTCATTTTCAATGATTTGTCAGAGCAACATCGGCAGTGAGACAATTGTTTATCCCTAATGGCCTACAACAATAGGTGCCTTTACTTGTTCGTTGCGAGGGTGTTGACTTCGTTGACAAGGACGATTGGGCCCATTGTGAGCTAGAGGGGATTGGGGAAGGATAACCTTCAAAAAAGCTTATCTCGTGCCACGGTCCTCGATCAGGTAGCTCAGCACTTGAATTACTCTGGCTTTCTCATAGCTTTGCCGGAGGTTGCCAATTAAAAAACACTCGCATCTATGATGGATCAGTCATTCAAAATCAATAGAGCTGCTAGCTGGTTTATCATTTTATCATTGCTGGTCGTCTGCCTGGTCTATTTTAGGAGCCTTATAGAGCCCTTCGTGCTGTCTCTTTTTATCTGGTATCTGATCAGCGCCACCCGTAGGGCAATTGGTAGAATCAGTATCAGAGGAAGGAGCTTTCCGGGATGGCTGGCCTCTTCACTCGCTATCCTTCTTACATTTTCCATCTTGTGGGGAGTCTTTCAGATCATTTCTTTCAATGTGAACCTCATCATTCAGAAGACGCCGGACTATACAGAGAATATACGAGGTATGGTCAACGCGCTGGGGTCGGTCCCATACCTGGAGCAATTGCCCGGTATCGACGATGTAGATAAGTTCATCCTCGACAACCTGGGCCGGCTTGACCTTCGGAGTTACATCGGTACAGTGATCAACTCCCTCAGTTCGATAGTGGGCAACTTCGCATTGATTGTTATCTACGTGATATTCATGCTGATTGAGGAAAATTTCATGCCATTGAAGATCGAAAAGATCTTCCGCGATCCGGATCGTCAGGGTATTGTACGGTTGATTCTCGATCACATTGGCCGATCTATCAACAAGTACTTTTTCGTCAAGACCTCTATCAGTTTGCTCACGGGCTTTTTGAGTTATCTACTCCTGCTTGTCTTCGGTGTTGATTTCGCTGTCCTGTGGGCCTTCCTGATATTCGTCTTCAACTACATTCCCTATGTGGGGTCACTCGTTGCGACGTTGCTTCCAGCGCTATTTGCGATATTTCAATTTGCTTCGTTCTGGCCGTTTTTATGGGTGCTTGTGAGTATCGAGGCCGTTCAACTTTTTGTAGGTAATTACGTGGAGCCTAAGGTAATGGGTAAAACGCTGAATCTCAGTCCACTTATTGTCATCATCGCTTTGGCGTTTTGGGGTGCGATCTGGGGAATAGTGGGAATGATATTATCCGTGCCCATCGTTTCAGTACTCGTGATCATCATGGCACACTTTCCAAATACGAGAAATGTGGCTATCTTTTTCTCGGAGCGTGGAACAATCGAAGGGGATGAGGACGTTATCAAAAAGTCTGGAGAGATATTTGCATACGAAGCTTAGTCATAGGAATAACAGAACATTGGATAGGATGAAAGGGATCAGGAGTTTATTGTTAGTGGTGTTTGCAGGAGTGGTGTTGCTAGCGTGCAACACTGAGCCCGAGAATGAAGCAAGGGAATCTCAATATCTGCTCTACAGAATCGGTGTTGCCCCCATCAGCGGCATGGTGACTTTCACTGAGTTGGAACCGGGCAAGATCCAGGCATTCATCGATGTTGAAAACACTTCGGAAGGATTACCCTTTCCAGCTCACCTCCACTTTGGAAACGTAGGTGAGACCGGCGAGCTGGCTTTTCGCCTCAATGATGTGGATGGATCCACTGGCGAGAGTCTTACTGTGCTTGACAATGTTGTACTCTCCAACGGCGACACCCTCACATTTGACTTGCTCGAGAGTATGAACGGGAGCGTCAAGATCCACCTCAACGACAGCTTTTACAAAAACATAGCCGTGTCCTCAGGTAATATCGGTGCCAACGCCACGGACTTTTCTATTTTCGACGGCATCGCGATCTGCACCGGGCACTAGTCGCGGTTCGTCAACCCCAATTCATTCATCTCTGAGTACAGTTGCTGGGTTTTTGCGTGCGTTGTAAGAAATCACAGTCCATGAAATCGCCGCAATCAACACCAATACGATGAGCCCCGCTCCGACAAAGAGCCACGGGGATATCTGTGTGCGGTAGACAAAGCCATCCAGCCACTGATTACCAAAGTACCAGGACAGCGCACCGCCAGTCAATAGGGCTATTCCCGACAGTCGCACGAATTCCTTTGAGATCAGCGTGATCAATGAGGTAAGCGTAGCTCCCAAAACCTTCCTGATCCCAAACTCTTTTGTACGTTGCTCCGTGGTGAAGCTGATCAGTCCTATGAGCCCAAGTACAGCTATGCCGATCGCCAGGTAGGTGAAGACGTTGATCACTCTTGAAAACTGTCGCTGGCTGACGAAAGCGCTGTCAAAGGACTCATCCATAAATTCATAGTCGAAGGGCAGGTTGTTGCTCAGTCCTTTCCATACCCTTTCTATGTCGCGAATGGTGCGGTCATATTGCTCTGCAGAGGAGGGGGGTAATTTGGCAGTGAGGTATCGCTGATTGCCCTGGAAGACCTTGGCTTTGGGGTGCAACACCGCAAACGGTGCAATGGGGTTTTCGAGTGACCAGAAGTTGAAATCTTTCATGATCCCAATCACTTCAAACGTGGCCGACCCATAATAAGATAGCTGCCGACCAAGAACGGTTTCCGGGTCGTCACCACGAGACATCCACTGCATCTGGACAGCGCATTCCTCGTTGATGATGATTTTGTTGGCGTCACCCTCGCCATATTCAAAAAAGTGCCTTCCAGCTGCCAGGGGTACGCTCAAGTTTGGTAAGAAGTTGTCATCGGCGATGATCATCGTTACAGGCAGGTCCGTGGTCTTGCTGGAATTGATGGGAGTGAGGTTCTCCTGATTGTATGTATTTGGGGGTACCGACGTACTGATGGCCACGTTCTGAAGAATGCCTTCATTTTCAACAGTGGCAGCGAATAGTTTGCCGCGGTCTTCCATCCACTCGAGGTGCGGAATCACCAATACGTTTTCGTCATCGAAACCCAATTCCTGGTCCCTGAGGTACTGCAATTGGTCTTTTATCAACATTGTGGACACCATGAGCCCGATGGCGATGGAGAACTGGAAAATGACGAGGCTATTTCGGAAGTTGAATCGTTTGGGGTTTTGGAGGATCCTACCTTTTATCACGTCAACAATGCGGAACCTTGTCATGAACCACGAAGGGTAGGCTGAAGCAAGTATACCCGTGATCGTGGCAAGGACACCTATTACTAACAGCAACTCCGGACGATGTATGACGCTGAGAGTTAGCTCTTTCCCAGAAAGTTGATTGAAAAATGGACGAGCGATCTCTGCGAGACCCAGCCCCAGCACGACAGCCACGGAACTGTAGATCATACCTTCCAGGAGGAATTGGCGGCGAATGTGTCCCGGTAAGGACCCAAGCACCTTTTGGATGCCCACCTCCTTCGCACGACGCGCAAATTGGGCGGTAGCGAGGTTCATAAAATTCACGATGCTTAGTAGCAATATCAGGACGGCTACCGAACCAAAAATGATCACATTGTCGATGCTACCCAATGACCCAAATCGATTGGGAATATTTCCTGAGTACAGCCTGATGTCCTGAATGTTTTGGAGTGAGAGTATCCAATCCTTTTCTTTCGCTTTTTCTTCTCCAACATACTTGGCCGGAAGAGAAGCGAGCGCCGAATTCACCCGTTGGACATCCGAATTTTCTTCTAGCAGCACGTAAGTAACGAAGACAGTCCAGATCCACGAGTTGAGGCGGCTGGTGTGGCGAGGAAAGGAGGAGGTTGACAGCAACACGTCGAAGTGAAAGTGAGAGTTGGTGGGAAGGTCCTTCAAGATGCCAGTCACAACGAACGATTTCTGATCTTCATTGAGGCCAATGCGCACTGTTTCGCCGAAGGCCGATCGGTCAGGAAAGAACTTGTTCGCCATTGATTCCGTCAGGACCATGGCATTGGGCTCCGACAACGCTGTCTCTGGGTTGCCCTCTACCATCTCGAAAGAGAAAACATCAAGAAATGCTGGCTCGGACGAGAATATCGACCATTCTTCAAAAGATCGAAGGTTGCCAATGGCATCCGTGACGCTCAGTATCTGTCCTTGGCCATAGTAGGGTTGCATGACACGCACTACTTCTTCGGCCTCAGGGATATCGGACTTAATAGCTTCAGCTGCGCCGGGGCTCGTGGAGCCGAAAATGTCATTGCTCTCCACCCAGATGTTGGTCATATTGACCCGGTAGATCCGATCGGCCTTTTCGTGAAATTTGTCATAGCTCAGCTCATCCACAACGTAGACGTAGATCATGAGAAAGGCGGCAGATCCTGCGGCAAGCCCCGTGAGGTTGAGGAGCGTGAAAAACCGCTGTCGTCGTATTTGGCGAAAGGCAATTTTGAGTTGATGGAGGATCATGAGTCGTATGTTTGCCGGGATCTATACAAATTCATGGCCTAATCTACTAAATGATTGATTTTGAAATAGTTGAATAAGCGCGATCCGGATTATTCGATTCATTCACTCCTTTACTGGACAGTGGCACGTTCGATTTTGATACAGAAATGTATAAATCCGATCCATCGCACGCAATCCCTTTGCACTTCTCTTGTTTTCCCCCGCAAGCCCACTAATTTTGGAACTTCATTTCGAAACCAGATTAAGACCTCCATCAATCACTTCTATGAGCGCAGATAATCCGTTACTCGGGACCTTTAGCACGCCCTTCAGCGTGCCGCCTTTTTCTGATATTCATGATGAACATTATTTGCCCGCAATCGAGTCGGCGATCGAGTCCAATCGTGAAGAGATCCGCCAGATCGCTGAGAATCCTGAGAAGCCTACTTTCGAGAACACGATAGAGGCTCTTGAGACAACGGGGGAATCGCTCGATACGATCTCAGCCGTTCTTTTCAATCTCAATGCTGCGGAGACAACAGACGAGTTGCAGAAGATTACTCAGGGTGCGTCGGAAAAGCTGACAGCTTTCAGTAATGAAATCAAGCAGAATACGCAGCTCTTTGATCGTATCGCGGCTGTGCATGATCAAATCGACACGCTGGACCTTTCGAAGGAGCAGCGGATGCTGTTGGAGAAGACGTATAAAGGCTTTGTCCGCAATGGTGCTGCACTCGATGATGACGGCAAAAAACGCTTCAAGGATATTTCTATGGAGCTCTCTAAGCTGACGTTGACGTTTGGTGAGAATGTGCTTGCCGAGACCAACGACTTCCAACTGGTCATTGACAACGAAGCCGATCTCAAGGGGCTGCCCAAGGATGTCATCGGCCGCGCAGCTGCGACTGCCGAGGAGGCGGGTCAAGCAGGGAAGTGGGTGTTCACCTTGCAGGCTCCGAGCTACATCCCGTTCATGGAGTATGCCGATAATCGTGCGTTGCGCGAGCGGATGTTTCGGGCGTTCATGAGTAAGGGATCGAAGGACAACGTACGCAACAACACACAGCTGGTAACGAGGATCGCTCAGTTACGGGCACAACTCGCAGGACTGTTTGGTTATGGCACTTACGCCGAATATGTGTTGGAGGAGCGAATGGCGAAGAAACCCGGTGAGGTGCTCAGTTTTCTAGATGAGCTCCTGGACAAGTCAGTGACAAAGGCGAGAGAAGAAGTGGAGGAACTGCAGGCCTTTATCCGGGAGTCGGGTGAGGATTTTGAGCTCGAGCGATGGGATTGGGCGTATTACTCAGAAAAGCTAAAACAGAAGAAATATGCCTTCGACGACGAGCAACTGAAGCCGTATTTCAAATTGGAGAACGTCATTGATGGGGTATTTCAAACTGCAGAAAAGCTCTATGATATTACCTTCCAGGCTAATGCCGACATACCCGTCTATCACCCTGACGTGCAAGCGTACGAGGTGTGGGAAGGGAATGAGGTGAAGGCGGTCTTTCTAGCGGACTTCTTTCCACGAAAGGGGAAGCGCCCCGGTGCGTGGATGACGTCGTACCGCGATGAGCGACGCACTGGTGAGCGAAAGGTGCTGCCGATAGTCAGCATTGTCTGCAACTTCACACCTTCCAGCCCCGACCACCCGTCATTGCTGAAGTTTGATGAGGTGAAGACCCTCTTTCACGAATTCGGTCATGCGCTCCACGGCATGCTGGCAGATACGATCTATGCGAGCCTTAGCGGCACCAGCGTCTTTTGGGACTTTGTGGAACTGCCTTCGCAGATCTTCGAAAATTGGTGCTTCGAAAAGGAATGCCTGGACCTGTTTGCTCACCACTTCGAGACCGGCGAGCTCATTCCTACTGAGTTCATCGAAAAGATCAAAGCTGCTTCCACGTATCACGAGGCGTACGCGACGGTTCGCCAGGTGAGCTTCGGTCTGTTGGATATGGCTTACCACCACAGATCACCAGAGGAACTGGGGACGATTGGAGATGTGGAGTCTTTCGAAAAAAAGGTAATGAGCGGCACAGAACTATTCCCGCCAGTTTCTGGCGCGGTGATGAGTGTGCAATTCAGTCACATATTCGCCGGTGGATATGCCGCAGGGTACTACAGCTACAAGTGGGCTGAGGTACTGGATGCGGATGCTTTTTCGCTCTTTTTGGAACGTGGTATTTTCGATAAGAAAACCGCGGAGTCCTTCAAGGAAAATATCCTCAGTCGCGGCGGTACGGAGCATCCGATGGACTTGTATAAAAGATTCCGAGGGCAGGAGCCTACACCGGAGGCACTACTGAAAAGAGCAGGACTCCTCGAATAAGATTCGGGAGCCCCGCGCTCGTCACTGGATTGGGAACCTTCGCTCTATTTTGCGGAGGAACGAATCAATGTGGTCAAACCACAATGGAAACCCTTCTCGCAGCCAGATACTCTGCATGTATTCACGTATAAATTCGGCCCCTTGTGATGCGAGATGTCTGGCGGTGTTGGAGTCAGTGACAATAGGGATCGCTTTCAAAGGCATTTGCTGGTAATAACTCTGGATCGCAGCATTCATTGCCTGCAGGGTCAACAACTGTTCTTCTGAAGTCAGCTTTCTGTCCATGATGTAGTAGCACCGGTTTTCCAGGAAGCTGAAGTTTAGTCCCAGGGGTGCCCGATTGGCCACCACCACACCATGGATCCGGTCGTTGTTATCGGTGATTTTCATTACTCTCCGCCCTCTGAACAGACCATTTCGCGCATAGACGGCATTGAGATGGCGGAGGGTGATGTCGTCCGTGTCCAGCTCCTCGGCGCGAACGAAGACTTCACCATATTGCCTGGCCACAAATTCAATAGTAGGTAAATCAATCCCAGTTACCTCGGTGGCCGCTAGCTGACCCGTCGGTGCCTGGTCGATCATGCTAGTAGGTAGATGCAAGTAGTGGAAGGGCAATACAGAGGCTTGCTGATCTCCCAGTTTATCATACATGGAGGCGAAGATCCTGTAAGCGTACCGGTTGTTGGGTCTGAACCAGTTTTGGCCTGACTGGAGTCCGGGGTCCGTGGATGCTCTTAGTTGCGCTGCAAGCATCAATCGGAGGGAATTGAAGGGATTGCCGTTGGAAACAAGGTGCTGTGCAATCATGCCGTGATTGCTCTGTCTCCACGCACAGACCGAGGCGAAATCGTCGTTGCTGCTGGGTTGGTTGGTGAATAGCCATAGCAACTCTTCCTCACTATGGAGTAGTCTTTCCCAGTGTTGAGTAATGACCTCCATGTAGGGCGCCAGCATCCGTTTCTTCGCTGGATAGATGAAGCCAATTTCTTCATACTTCTGAAAAAGGCTCACAACGGTTTCATTATTGAAAGAGTAGTAGGGCATTGAAACCGGGGTCGTGCCGGCTGTGGTTTGGCGGAGGTGAGTCATAGTAGTTTGGTCAGGTTTGAGAAACAGTCTTGGTTAAATTCCTGGGTTGTGTCTTACTGCTGTATTGTTGCACTTTGCTGATGTCGATGGGGATGCCAAGTCCGGGCCCCGTCAATTGATCGCTGAGGCCCCTTTCGCCGAAGGTCATGGGCACTGATGAGAGGTCGTCTTCCATGAAAAAGGAAGCGTACGATCCTTCCAGGTAGGCGAGGTTGTGGTACTGGGCAAACAACCGACCTGCGGCACTAAGGATGGCGGTTTCGCCCACGTTACATCCAAGCTGGCACCGGATGCCTTCGCTGCGGGCGAAGGTGTGTATCTCGTGCGTAGTCAGTATTCCACCACACTTTGACAGCTTCAGGTTGTAGATCAGCTTATCTGCAGGAATACTCTGGGCATAGTAGCGGGCATGTACCATGTTGAATATTGACTCATCCAGCACGATGGGTAGGGGGCTGACGCTGGCAAGCAGTGGCAATTTGTTGATATCCTCCCCCCGCAAGGGCTCCTCAACACAGCTGATACCAAACTGGGCCAGTTCCTCGATGCGGATGCATGCCTCGGCAAAAGACCACGCGCGATTGGCATCCACGCGTATGTCTCTGTCGTCCCCGAGAATTTCCCTTGCCATGTTGAGGTGGGTAATATCGAGATGGGTTCCCACCTTTATTTTCACATGGGGCATATCCAGCTTGGCAATCACATGCAGCCAGCGTTCAAACTTTTCCGTGCTCATGTAGGGGAGTACTCCCGAATATTGGGGTACATATCGCCCTTCCAGGTCGAAAAAGTGGGCGATCGACCCGTGGTGTGACCGAGCCATGGCGTCGAGAAGGGCCATTTCGACGGCCGCTTTCAGTGCAGGGGTGCTGCCATCCATATTGAGCGGTCCGACCGTACGTTTGATGTCGTGGACATTGCGGATGCTCAAGGGCATGGCCATCATCACTTCACTGATAAAGCGCTGATTGATCTGAGGGAGTGATTCGGCCGTGACGTAGTCCCGGGGGGCTCCTTCGCCAAACCCAAAAACGCCGTCTTCGGTCTCAGCGATGACGACAAAAGCCTCGGTTTCGGTACGCTGCTTGAGGTGATGCCCTATCCCGGTCTTGAAGGGGATCGCCACGTCGGTCGCTATCATGTTTTGGATTTTCATGATAGTACTTCTTTATCCAACAAGCTATTTGGCAAGGGCGGTGTCATATAGCGAAGTCTTTAACGGTGCAAAAAATCAGTGTTAGGTAATTCGAACGCAGTATAGGATGCCTGGTTTTGGCCTATAAAGACCATTTTCTGGTTGCTGATATTTTGTTTGCCAGTGACCACAAAACCTTTGCGAATGAAATGCGATCCGCGACCAATTGATGGGCATCTTTGCTACATGCAGATACCCTTTCACGACTTCGGGGGAGATGGTCCCATTTTGCACGTCGGTCATGCCAATAGTTTTCCTCCACAGATGTATCGGAAGATGGTGGAGCCGCTACTACCGCATTTTCACGTAGTAGGGATGGAGTCGCGACCCTTGTGGCCAGGGGCATCGAAGAAAGCTATGAGCAGTTGGGAAGAGATGGCTGACGACCTCATTGCTTTTCTCGATCAGAACGGGTGGAAGGAGATCGTGGCTATCGGGCACTCGCTGGGAGCTGCGAAGATCGTCTTCGCCTCTCTCAAGCGTCCGGATCTGTTCAGTCGTGTGGTGCTGGTGGAGCCACCGCTGATCCCCAGGTGGATTTTCAACATCACTTCCATTTTACCTATTGACCTTAAGAGGAGGATCGTACCCCCGGCGCGGGTCGCAAACAAGCGGACTGACCGATGGCCCAGTGATCAGGCCTTCTTCGACTACATTCGACCAAAGCGTGTCTTTGCCGATATCCCAGATGAAGTACTGTGGGACTATGTGAGGCACACGCACAGCAAAATTGAGGATGGCACGATCAAGCTCCGGTATCCGAAGGACTGGGAGTCACATGTCTACGCCTCCCTTCAGAGTCCCTGGAATGCGCTGGGCAAAATGACGCATCCGACCCTTGCGATTCGTGGCGAAGGATCGGATGTCATCTCTCCGCGGTCATGGGAGAAGTGGCAGCGCTGGCAGCCCGATGCCCAATTTGCGGAGATCAGCAAAGGAGGACATCTGCTGCCATTTGAGCAGCCACTGGCGGTGGGTAAGGCGGTGCAGGGCTTCCTTGAGTGATCGTTACCAGCCACCACCCAAGCCTGTGAGCGACATGATCGTAGTCAGGAAAATGATTCTTATGGTTTTCATGAGATTGATTTTTCGTTCACTACAATGTTCACCGATCGCCTTGGCGCAGGCTTTCACTGATAGGACATACTGTGGCACTCAGAGGACATGCCTCCGACTGGGCCACGATCTTCACAGAAAGAAAGGTGCCGTTACTCGTAAGGGAAGCCGTTCGTCAGGTCCTTGTTGAGTGGCCGCAATTCATCCTGCAGGTCAATGATGACGTCGTCGAGTACGCTTTTGAGCTTGAGCAACTCTCCGCCCTTTGATTCATCGTGACCAAAGACCAGTTCTTTCTTGCTAGGAGACATCACTTTGCGGTACATTTCATAGCGAGCCAGTTGATCCAAATATTCGCTAATGACCGGCAGCAGACTCAGAATATATCTCGGCTCGATCTGGAGGTGCCTGCCAGGAAGATTGTAAAGCGCGCAGGTTAGTTCATACTGTGTGAGGTTGATACGCTCTTGGGCGTCCAATTGGAGACACCTGAGCATGCGGGACAGACGCTTCAAATTGCCACGTACCTGGTCATCTTTTTGATTGATACGGGCAATGTTCCGAAAGGGCAGATAGCTTTTGCGGATGTCTCGTTTGAAGTCGTATTCGGCCACGCCACGGCTGATCTCTTTGCGCCCGTCTTTATAGTGGCCCGTGTCGACCCAGATACAAGGTAGGATCGTAAGACTTGCAAAGGGCTTCTTCATGGTCTTGACGCGGATGGCCGCGTCACATCCAAAGTCTACCGCCCTGAACATGCTACTATTCTCACAAAACTGATGTAGCAAGGTCGCAAGATGGTGCACGTCCTCCTTGGCGCATGTGTTCTCATTAGGCGTTAGTACGAGCATCATTTCGATATCCCCGTACAACATCACTTCCGTGTTTGTTTGTCGAGGGCCCTGGTACCGAAAATCAGGAGACAAACCTTCTTCCGCGAGATCGCGCTGCAATTTGTCGGCGACTCGCTGGCAGCTGTGGTACAGGTATTCGTTGTAGGTGGAGGGAATGGGTTGCATACATTCGAGCAAGTACTTCATGACTGGCTCATAGTCGCATCTCAAAAAGGCGTCTGACAAATACAGTTGCTTACGCAACTCATCATACCGCCTCCCCCACAGTTTTTTCAAAAATGGCTCAAAGTCTTTACTCATTCAACACAGCTCAGCTCCTTAGGTTGGGCGTAAAGATAGTTAATACGTTGTTCGTGGGAAGCAGGCGGGTTTTTTGACAGTTGAGGAGTGTTTGGAGTGGAGGAGTTGATGAGTGTATTAGTGTTTGAGTGTTTGAGGTGGAGAAGTGGAGAAGTGGAGGAGTGGAGAAGATGAGTCAAGTCTCAATTCCACATAGTCCATAGTCGATGGTCGATGGTCCATGGACCATCGACCCCATTCTCCATTCTCCATTCTCCATTTTCAATTTCCCCACTCATCCTACACTTCCCTAAAATAAGTCGTGCAGCCGCACGGCGACTAGCGAAACATGCTCTTTCTTACCCGTCCATTCAAGCTTGCCAATACGTTTTCCTTTTAGGCATTCGACAAAAACGAGGTGCTGGAAGAGGTGCCAGGATAATGTCGACGAGCGGCCTTTCTTTTTTCACAGCGATTGGCGGAAGGCTTCGGGGATCTCGCTGATGGGTCGTAGGTAAATGTCTTTGTAAAAGACCTCGGCACCCTCAGATTGCAAGGCGATTCTTCCTTCAATTAGCGGCTCCTGAGTACTTGCTACTCTCGAGTTATAAAGACGCATCACAACTTCACCATTTACGATGTGGATGCTCGAGTCGCCGTAAGTGATCAATTCAATGTCATTCCACTGACCGTGTGGCTTCTCAGCATCCGGAGACTTGATCACGCGGCGTTTGGAAAGGCCCTCGTCGGGATTGTCCCGATCTATGTCGGCAAACACATAGGTGCGGAGAGGGGCGCCTTCCTCGTATCGATAGTATTGGTCGTTAAGAGGAATCGAAGGTATGTCGATCTCCACTGGCCCGGTTGGCCAATAGTCTCCTATATCCCCTTGCTGAACCTGGAGTTCCTGGGATGCCATCCAGGGATTGAATCCCCCAGGTTCTCCAAAACAATGGTAAAGGAGCCCGCTGTCTCTCGGTCCTTTCTCACGAGGAGGATGCATCGCATCTCCCCATTTAGCGCGAAGTTTTAGTCGATAGTTGCCATAGCTATTCGAGGTGTGCAATGTGCCCCAGGTGACTCCGGAGATGCGAATGGCAGAGCCATCATCCAGTTGTACTACACTCATCACACTATCCGGATCGTTGTCGATGCCATAGGGCTCGAGGGGATTGCCTGCCTCATCTTCTCGGCGCTGATAAGGTGTATTCAGATATTTCTCCCAGCCCTCCAAGTCCTTCCCATTCCACAGACTGGTCCAGCCGTCTGCTTCGTTGAGGAAGGCTTTGACAACGGCCACGCTTCGCATGGGTATTTCCTCCATCGGCACATGTCCGGCGTTGGGCAGGATGTGTAGCCGCGCATCGGGTATTTGGTCCACAAAAGGTCCTGAGTAGGCCACAGGGGTCCACAGGTCCTCCTGACCCCAAAGCAGGAGGGTCTTGGCCGTAATGGATGCTAGCATTGGCGAATGATCTTGGTCACCGATCGATTGGGCCCGGGCGATGAAGGCATCGCGATTCCCTTCGCGCAAAGCCATCAGGTAGTACCTTTCTACCAACTCATCCGTTACCTTGGTATCATCGTGGTACACTTCCTTCATGTTTTTTCGGATGAAGGCCCTGGGAGTTGCATGTCTAAGGATACTGCTAAGGATCGGCATACGCGCCATCTTCAGTACCAGGGGTACGGACTGATCTGTGGGAGAGCCCGCCGGGTCCACAAGAACGAGCGATTTCACACGGTCACCTTCGGTTCCGGCGAAGTACCAGGAGATCTCGCCTCCCAGGGAATTGCCGCCAAGAATTAGGTTTTCGATCTTCAGGGCTTCGAGAAACTTCAGTAGAAACTGATGATAGTAGGGGATCGTGTAGTCCGCTCCCGGATCAGGTCCCGTCAACCCGAAGCCTGGCAGGTCCATTCGGATGACGCGGTACTGTGGTTTCAGTTGCTCGGTCCAGTCATCCCACGTGTGAAGGGAGGCAGCAGTGCCGTGGATCAGGACCAGAGGCATGCCCGAACCTTCATCGCGGTAATGGACTTTCAGCCCATCAATGTCGATGAACTGTGACTGATCATTGGTGTATTTGGCGATGAGTTCCTCGACGGGGATGTCCCTTTTAAGGTTCGGGACAACGAGGAGGACGGAAAGGATCAGGATACTCAATAGGAGGTACCTGATGACATTCTTTATTCCTTTCATGGCTTGCAGGTCTATAAAGGAAAGTTAATCAAAACGGCCGGCAACTATCTGCGCCGACGATTCACAATTTGACTGATGGCCATCCCAATCGCGAGACCTACGCCCGCTCCGACGACTATGCCGAGACTCACCCTTCGCATGGCGAAGCCCAACACGATCCCTAATCCTGCTCCAATCAGGACCGATAGGCTGATTATCAATGTAGGATCTCTGGGAGAGGCCTTCAGGTCGTTGATGATGGTCACTGCTTTGCGATTCCTGGGATTGATTTCCAGCAGCCTTCGGGCGTACTTCTCCGCGGCAGCTTTGTCCCTGGCGTCGCCCTGATCGTGGAAGCGGCGCTTGTGGGCCCTGGCTAGACCAAAGAGCAAACCTTCATGATAGGGGTCTATCAGAAACGCCGCCATGTACTCCGCAATAGCGTCGTCATCATTGCCGCCTTCGCGGAAGCTGTGACCTCGCTGCAAGTACCCGTCAAAGTCGTTTTCGAAGGCGAGCCAAACTTCTTCGGAGACCCCGATGCTTAGAGCTAATTCCTTGCGGTCTTCCCGGCTCAGATTCGTCGAAGCATGCTGCTTCTCGATGTCCAGCAACTTGCTGACAAATACGTCGATTTCCTCCTGGGTATAAGACATGGGCTCACCGACTTTACGTTGTTTTATGTTTTCAACGCTATAGGCTGGCCGCTAGTTCTCCACCACCTTTTAGGTGCTTGTCGAGGAAGTCCTTGATTTGGCCGTAGCCGTTGATCTCATTTTCCTTCTTCCGAAATCCGTGACCCTCATCATCGAAGATCACATATTCGACGGGTACGCCGTTGGCGCGAACAGCTTCCACGATCTCGTCAGATTCTATTTGCAATACCCGGATGTCATTCGAGCCTTGCAGTACCATCAGGGGTTTAGTCACATTTGAAGCATGGAACAATGGAGAGATGGCATAGTGCCTCACTGAGTCTTCCGTATAAGGATCTCCCATCTCTGCGTAGAGGGCATTCTTGAAGCTCTCCCAGTGAGGAGGTATCGACCTGAGCGTGCGGATCCAGTTGGTGACCCCAAAAATATTGACGCCGACATCAAACGCTTCTGGCTCAAAAGTCAAGGCCGCCATCACCATATAGCCGCCGTAGGACCCTCCGATGATGCCCACTCTATCCATGTCAATGACACCGGTGGACGCGAGGAAGTCCTTACCTGCTACACAGTCCTTGAGGTCCTTGTCGCCATGGTTTTGGTCATCCATTTTGAAGAACTCCTTGCCATAGCCGCTGCTGCCGCGATTGTTGACGGCCAGGATAGCGTAGCCATGGTTTACGAGGTACTGGATCAGGGCGAAATACGAGAGCCGTGATTGACCACCGGGTCCGCCATGCACCCAAACCAACCCCGGTGCGGGGTTGTCGGCGCTGGCTCCCTTAGGCTGATAGTATACGGCAGGAATTTCGAGGCCGTCGAAGGACTTGTAGCGAACGGAGCGACCCTCGACCAGGTCGTCAGCATTCATGTCTTCATTCAATGTATTCGTCAGCTGCTTCAATTCACCGTTCTCAAAATTGTAGAGATACATGTTGGTGGGTGATGCTGAGCTACTCACCGACAGGCGCGCAAGCTTCTCACTTTTCGAGATGCTCACAGAGGAGATGCTGGCATTGCCAAAGTCTGGCATTTGTACTTCCTCACCGGTCTCTTGATTGATTACACGTACTTTCGTTCGCGCATCTTCATTGACCCCGATGACTCTGTACTTCTCATTCCAGGACTCGTAGGCGTACCACACATCCCAATCTGTTTAGTACACCTTCTCAACTTCGCCGGAAGCGAGGTCGCGCCGTGCGAGGTAGACAAAATCGGAATTCTCATCCGTCGTGTAGTACAGATATTTGTTGTCGAGGCTGAAAAACTGGGGACTGTATTGCGCATCTCCTTCGTGTTCGCTGATATCCGTACGCTCGCCGGTGCTGCGATTGTACAGATACATTTTGAAGTTCGAGGTCGTAATAGGCTGTACAAGCACGAAGTAGTTTTTATCCGGGGAGATCTCCGAGACGTCCAGGCCGTCATTGTTCTGGTAGATCATCTCGCCGATGGGGTTTTCCTCATCAAACTGCGAGATGGCCAGTTCATAGATGTCCATGAAGCGCGGATCCCGTCGGTTGGAGCTGTAAAACATGCTTTCCTCATCACGACTCCAGCCCCAGAAACTATTTCGGATACTGTCACCCGGAGTCAGGTTTCGTGAGCTGCTTTCGCCACTTGACAAGTGGATCTGCGTCTGCTCGTTTCCTCCCTCGTCATAAGTAAAGATGAACCTGTCGTCCTTCGGTAGATAAGAGCGGGCAAAATAGGACTCTTCAGTTGAATTGGTCAGGGCCTTGCGATTACCCGTCGCCAACTCAATCTCGTAGACATTGTAGATGCCTGTTTCGTTGCTTGACACAAGGAGCTTGGATTCATCCGGGGAGAAGCTCCCGCCGCCGATGTTGGTGTTTTTGTAGAACTGCTCGATCGTGTACTTCGTCGTCTGGGTCGTCTCCTGTAGCCCGGAGCAACTCAAAAAGAACAGCAGGGGGCGGTCAACAATATCGAAATAGTGCGCATCAGTTTCTCTTTAAAAGTTTACACATTGAGCTTCTAAGGTAATGCATCTGAGTCTGTTGAGGAATGCCAGGACTCGGCTGGTCACAAAAAAACGAGCCCCGTTTCCAGGACTCGTTCGAGAGTCAAAAATCAAAAACTAATGTGCTTATTCGTCCCTTAGCCCCAGTGCCGGGTTAGCAACAGCAGCTTTCAGGGATTGTGCGCCTACGACACCCAGGCAGGTGATTACGACCAGCACGCCTGCTACAGCGAAGATGTCCCAGAGGCGTGTAATGCGATATTCGAAGTTGGCTAGCCAGTCGGTCATGAAGTACCACGCGATGGGAGAGGCGATGATCAGCGCCAGCATTACCAGCTTTAGGTAGTCGACGGTCAGTAGCCTGATGATCAGTTGTACGGAGGCACCCAGGACTTTGCGGATGGTCATCTCTTTGTTACGTTGAGCGACGGTAAATACGGACAACCCAAAAAGCCCGAGACAGGCGACGATGACGCTGAAGGTCGCGAAGACGAGAAAAAGTGTCTTCGTTTGCTGCACGCCCTCATACATGATCTCAAATCTGCGATCGACAAACTCGTAGCGGAAGATCTGATTGGGTTTGAACCGGTCCCACAAGGCCTCTAGCTTCGCCAGGCTCTCGGGCATGTTTTCACCTGATAACTTGACCGTCAACTTATCCCCAAACTCGCGAGGGGAGATCAGCAGCGGCTGTACTTTTTCCTTGAGGTGGTCATAGTGAAAATCCTCGATGACACCCACGATCTTCCATGGTATGAAATTCTCTACTTCAGACTGCAGAGGGTTTTCTAGACCCAGCTCGCGTACCATGGCCTCATTGATCACTGCCGATACGGAGTCAGAGGCCAGCTCCATGTCGAAGGGCCGCCCTTCTACAAATTGGAGGTCCAGCGTCGCAAAGTAGTCGTCATCTGCCCCCCAAAACTGGCCGCCCACGGATTTGTCTATGTTCTTGCGGCCAGCGATCGTAAAGCCGTTGCCATTGCGTTGAGTACCCGTCACCGGTAGGCTGCTACTCACAGTGGCGTGCTGTACTTCTGGTATAGCGAGTACTTCGTTCTTGAAGGTCTTCATCTGCGAGTCCAGCGAGTTGAACCCCTGGATCATCACCAGGTGATCCTTGTCATAGCCCAGGTCCATGGTGAGTATGTAATCCATCTGTCTGTAGACGGAGATGGCACCCACAATGAGCATCGAAGAGATGGTCAACTGAAACAGTACCAGGACATTGCGAAGCCAGGCGTTGGCCCTCTTACCACTGCCACCCAACCGACCGTTGAGAGCCGCGATAGGCCGGAACGATGAAAGATAAAAACTCGGGTAGATTCCTGAGAAGACACCGATAATGAGTGTTAGCGCGAGCAGCATCAGGTAAAAGAGCGGTTCGGCATAGGGAAAGATCAGTGACTTGCCAGTGACACTATTGAAGAGTGGCATTCCAAGCCAGGCCAGCGTGGCTCCCAGTACAACGGCAATGAAAGTCAGGACGACGGCCTCGGTAAGAAACTGGTAAACAATGTCTCCCCGCTGAGAACCCACGGCTTTTCGCAAGCCGATTTCCTTTGCCCGGCTGGCACTATTGGCGGTAGAGAGATTGATGAAGTTGATACACGCCAGTAGCAGGATGAAGATCGCGATAGCCGCAAAAGCCTTCACCGTGGCCAGGTCGCTCACCTTGAGAAAATCATAAATATCTGCGGACCCCAGGTAGATGTTACTGGCCTTCTGGATGGCCAGCGTGTTGTTGGCTTTGATCTCGTCCACTCCCGGGTCTTGGGTTTGCTCCGCATACGTGACAAAGTACTGATCGTGGGCGCTCTTCAGCTTCGATTCGAAAGCGGCAGAGGAGTTGGGTGCCAGCTCCACATAGGTGGTGTAGTTGTAACAGCACCAGCTGGTCTGTTCACCGTCCCAAAACTCTTTTCCTGACAGGGTAAAGAAGAAGTCAAATTGCTGGAGGTGTGTACCCTGCAGCGACTCAAATACGCCCGTGATCTGATAGGGGTTTTCTTGATTGTCATTCAGATAGAGCAGTGTCCCGACGGGGTCCTGCCCGGGAAAGTACTTCTCCGCCTTCCGTTTGGAGATGATCAACGTGAAGGGGTTGGCCAGGGCTGACGTTCGGTCTCCATATACGAAGTCGAAATCCAGCATGTCCGGCATGATGGCATCAGAGTAGGCAAACCGCTCCTCATAGACACTCTTGTCCTGACCTTCCATGCGGATCAGGTTGCCGCCGGCATCACCAAACCCGTCGAAGTGAAGCATTCTTCCCGCTTTGAGCACCTCGGGGTAATCGTTCGCGAGACTGGAAGCCAGGATGGGAGGTACCGAGGTGGACTGGTAGTGCTCTCCCTTGTACACCCCGTCATAGAGCACCCGATAGATGGGCTGATCGGCCAGCTCTCTGTCGATTTGGAATTCATCGTAGACGAATAGTGTGACCAGGATGCTGAGCGCGATACCCAGGGCGAAACCACCAATTTTTATCGCTGAGTAGACCTTTCGCTTTTTGATATTGCGGAAGGTGACCTTCAAATAATTTTCAAACATACCGTAAGAGTTGAGTTTTTGATCGCCTCCCGGTTTCTTGAGGAGCCGGGGACGGATAAGTTTTAGTGTGTCCAGTACAAAGAGCCGACGGGATTTGCGCGTAGAAAAGATCTCCAGATTGTCCAGATACCTTTCTTCCATGTCGCCCTCGATTTCCTCCAGATAATCCGCCCTGACCAGAGCGCGGAGTATCTTCAGTGGCCATTGTGGAGGTTGGGGTAGTGTCTCGAGACTCATCGTGTCTTGCTCGTTGCGAAGTCAGGCATCGCAGACCACAACTGGCTGCGGATATCCCTCATCTCATTCAGCACCTGCATCGCATAGGGCGTGGCTCGGTAGATCTTCTTCCGCTTGCCACCGCGCTTGTTGGTCGCTTCACCCCACTCTGAAGTCAGAAAACCTTTGTCCTCCATTCGCTTCAGGGCGGTTTGGATAGCACCCACGCTTAGCCGGTCATTCAGACGTTTTTCAAGATCGCGCTGTATCTCCAAACCATAAGCGTCATCCTGCAGTACGACGATGGTCATCAATATCAGCTCCTGAAATTCCCCCAATCGATTCTTTTTCATGATATATTACTCTGAATTGAAGTAAATATAATCATGTTACGTTTTATTCCTAATTGAAGTTTTAATAAATCTAGAGTTTTTTGAGAATAGGGGAGAGATCGGCTCCTGCCCTGGAGCTACTGGAAGCCCGGCTATACGCTCTACCGGGCTCCCCGCTAGCGGCCCTACCACCCTTGAAGGGTGGCCCCGCTGGTGCCGCTCCTATCCGGTCTATTTTGCGAGGTGATCTCTTCGAGCCTGTAGACTTGCCGTCATCCCGGTTTCGTCAGGTAATTCTGCATACACGAAAGACTGGTACCAAATACCATGATCTCTGACGGCGATTAAAAAAGCCAGATTCCTGCATCGCATATCGGACTTCTACAGCACTAAGAAATTATGTGGCTCGCAGGAATGACGCCTTTTTTTATGACGTGTAGTCAGGTGTTTCCACCTGACTACTACTGATCTCCCGCCTCATAAAACCCAAAGTAGATCCGCTGAACCTTGGGGTCAGATTCCGGGGATAGTGTGAAGAATATCTCGACGGTACCATTTTCTGTCTCTACATTGAACCCACCACGGAGCTGATTGTATGCTTCGAATTCACCTACAGACAGAATCTCCCCCGCTTCCTCCCAACGTGCCTTTGCCTCTTCGATGTGTTGCTCTTTGGTGTTGTCGAGGAAGTAGTTTTCGGCCAGTATTTCAGCCTGCAAATCCTCGGCCCATGTGCGCGTCAACTCAAGTACTTGCTCCTTTCTTGCCGTCAAGATGTCCGACGTCGGGAGGCTCCTCTCATCGGGATTCACTCTCTCTAGCAACAAATCCCCCAGGATCTTGCCGGATGGCCATGGACTGGTATAGGTCAGATTGCAGAAGGCCATGATGCCAATGCCATACTTGGGAAAGAAGTAGTAGTTGCTACCAAATCCAGGCAGCGCTCCACCGTGAGAGACTCTGACCCGCCCTTCGCAGTCGGTGGTTATACCCAGACCGTAACCATATCCGCCCATCGCAGGACACGGCTCACCTTTGTGGTCTTCACTGTCAGCATAGAGCCGCGGATATTGGGGCGTGTGCATCTCTCTTAGGGAGGCTCTTTTGATAGGGCCATCGTCGGGGTCATTTCGTGGTGGCCAGGCCGACAAGTGAAAGCTCACATATTTGCTGAAGTCCTCAATAGAAGTAATGAGACCGCCCATAGCGCCATACGCCCCATCGTGCAACATGGGTTCCAGCTTCCATTCCTCGTCCTCCCATCGGTAGCCAATCGCAAGTTCTTCAGCCGGGACACTGTCATACTCCCAATACGTGTCCAACATTCCCAGCGGCTCAAAGATGTTTTCCCGGATGTATTGCTGGTAGGGTACTCCCGAGACCTTCGATACGATACTTCCCAACAATGCATATCCCGTATTGCTGTATTCGTAGCCGTATGCGGGCACATTCGAGAAGGACGGACCGGAGGACATCAGGCCCATCAACATCTCCTCTGGCTCATCCAGTTGTCGGTCTCCCCAGGGGTTGTCCTCTGGGAATCCTGCGGTCATGGTTAGTAGATTTTTGATTCTGATGGGAGGCGCATCTCTGGTCAGGTAGGTAAGGCTACCCATCTCTGGCAAATAGTCTTCGGCCAGGTCTTCCAGCGACAATTTACCCTCGTCACGCAGCTTGACGATCGCCATAGCTGTAAAGCTTTTGGTCATCGAAGCAATGCGAAATTTTGTAGACGTCGATGCCGGAAGGTTCTCAGCAACATTGCTTTGGCCCATGGCACCAGAGATGACAAGCTCCCCATCAGCCACGATGCCATAGGCCATTCCTGGGATATGGCGTTCCTCCATGTGACCGGTGATCAACTCCTCCAGTTCTGACTGAATACCTTCAATTTTCTGCCGACGATCGTCAGTCTCGAATTCAGGAGGCTTGTAAGATTGCTGAAAGAGAGCAGGCGACTTGGGAGTTTGATCCGGGGGTGGGGATGTCGTGCAAGCGATGACGATAGTAAACAGAAGAGGAGTGCGGAGAAGTCGTAAGATGAGTTTCATTGGAGTAAGCGTAATTTCTCAATTCCAATCTACTCAATCCTCCAATGTTCCCAACTCAAAATTCCTAAACTCAGAATTCCCCAACTCCCGAACTCGAAATCCCCAAAACTCCACCATTCATTATCTTTCTGGTCAAACCTGACCCAAACTTCCAATGGCTACACTCCTTGGCTTCCTTCTATTCACCGGCTTTGTCATCTTCTACTCTTTTTGGAAGCTGCGAAAGGAGAACCTCAATACTCAGGACGGTTACTACCTCGGGGGCCGGAGCCTGACGGGAGTGGTGATCGCCGGGTCCATGTTGCTGACGAATATTTCCACCGAACACTTGATTGGCATGAACGGGTCTTCCTACAAAAACGGTGCAATCATCATGGCCTGGGAAGTGACCTCAGCGATCGCATTGGTGGTCGGTGCTCTCTACTTCGTGCCACAATACCTCAAAATGGGTTTAACAACCATTCCAGAATTTGTCGAGCGCCGTTTCAGTCCGATCACTCGCACGCTACTCGCTTTGATGCTGATCATCTCCTTTGTCGTGACGCTACTGCCTATAGTACTATACACCGGTGCCATCAACATTGAAGCCATTTTCGAGATCTCCGGCCTACTCAATGTGAGCCGCGATACAGGTATCTGGATAACAGTTGTAGTTGTGGGGACCGTCGGATCCATCTATGCCATTTTCGGAGGGTTGAAGATGGTGGCCCTGTCCGATACTATCAACGGCTTTGGATTGCTATTGGCGGGTTTGTTGGTGCCCACACTGGCACTGATCGATATCGGGGACGGCAATGTCCTGACCGGACTTGCCAGGGTTTTCGAAAACAGCCCTGAGAAGTTCAACGTGGTTAGTAATGAGCCATCCGTCGGGCCCGGGTCCCGGGAGGCCATACTGCCATTCAGTGTCTTGTTCACGGGTCTCGTCATCAACCAGCTGTACTTCTGGACGATGCATCAGTCCATTATTCAGCGGGCACTAGGGGCAGTCAGCCTCAAAGAAGCCCAGAAGGGGTTGCTCTTCACAGGGGTGTTGAAAATTCTCGTTCCCTTGATAGTCGTGCTCCCCGGGATCATCGGGTTCTATTATTTCGGGGATTCACTATTCGACAGGCAAGATGACGTCTACCCCATGGTGGTTAAGAAGGTACTTCCATTGTGGTTGACAGGCTTCTTTGTGGCTGTCATCATGGGAGCCATTCTCAGTACATTTAATAGTGCGTTGAACAGTGCTGCGACCATCTTCAGCTTGGGTATTTACAAGCGATATATCAATAGGAATGCCGATGAACATAGAGCAGTCAGAATAGGCAAAGCGGTTTCAATTGGGCTGGCAGTTTTCTCCATTTTCCTGGCGCCTTATGTGGCAAAGGCCCCATCGGGACTCTATCAGCTACTGCAACAACTCAACGGTATCTTCTTTATACCCATGGCCAGTGTGATCATCGCGGGATTTGTCTTTCCAAGAGTGTCCGCCCGAGGTGCCATTTCTGGTCTCGTCTTCGGTCTTGCTTTCTACATTACCACGTACTATCTACTGGAGGTGGATGTACATTTCGTGCATCTGTGGGGTACTGAGTTTGTCCTGAACATAGCAGTGATGCACCTGGTGTCACACTTCTATCCTCGTACCGATGACTTCAAGGTCAAAGATGAAGGTGCCGTGGAAGTGATACCATGGAGGTATGCCCATGTCTTTGGGTGGATATTGATAGCGATCACAGTATTGATCTATATCCTGCTGGGCAACGTAGGTTGATCTTTCAGGGTCTGCTGAAAAAAAACGATAGGTAGGCCTATCAATCGATAGGCGGGCCTGTCTACCGATAGGCAGGCTTGCACTTGATCAGCTCGTCAAAGAGGGGAGTCTTGGCCACCTCTTTCTCCACTTTCCACTGCTTTTCGGTGTGGAACTCCACAAGGCCAAAATCGTCGAGGAACCTATCGAAGGTACGTGTGTGATAACACCCGTAGATATTTTCCATGGAGCCAAATCTGGACTCTGCACCATCTGTCAGGAGCTGTGGGAAAGCTGCAAAATACTTTTCGGAGTAGAACTTCTGAGGTCTCAGTTCCTGCCCATAGTTACTCATCAGCAGCAACGAGAACCCATATCCGTACTGACCGATCTCATTGTCACCAAAGCCATCGAATTGCGACCAGGGCAGAAGTGAGCAGTAGGTGTTGAGTACGGTTTCTAGTAGCGTGGAATGCTGCTCCAATAGTTTCGCGCCTGATTTCGTTAGGGTCAGCTTGCCACTCTTCACCTGTGATATTCCAGCATGTACCAGGATCTGCTGAGCAATCTTCACAGACAACAGGTCTTTGCCGTCCTCTGTCGGGTCAAAATCATCTTCCAACAGCACTTCGGCCATGAACCGCTCATCGTATATCTCATCAACAAGCTCCTGGGGGAGTTGGCCATTGTCAGTCAGGCGCACAGCATTGGTGCTGAGTACATTCATCAGAAACTGTACTTGGTTGAGCAGGGGGATCGCCTGATACTGTGCTGGAGTCAACTCTTTAAGCTTGAGCGGACTTCCTTTGCCGAATGGTTCTTCGACGAGCAGGTTCAGTTGTTTACTGGTACACCAGTCAAGATCGGCGAGGACCGATCCTCCATTCTGAGACTGTACTTCATTCATGGGTATCTAATTACATGTTCCAGGATGACTCCAGTGCGAATCTTCCAGTATCTAACATTGCAATAAAAGAAAAATGTAGATAGGAACGGATTTTTCGCAGAGCTCACCCACTATTATAGAGTGTTAACGCGTCAAATAAAAGCGGGGTATAGCGGATAGACTTATTACCTGTTGAGGTGGAAGAATTGCGCAGTTGCTCTGTGAAATGAAGTAGTGAATCGCTCCCTTGTCGGGTTCATGGCAGTAGTGCAATGAAAGGCATCCAATGCCATTCGTCTGCGTGTTGAAAACTTTTTTCAGGTTTTCGAAACCCCGACCCAAGTGAATTACGTAACATTGCTCATCATGCTACTGATAATTGACATACCGTCCGTGTTTGTCACCTGCTAAGGTTCCTTTCTAGCAGGCATTTTTCCCGATTTTCTCAACTTACTTACTTCTACTTATCATGCGTACTGGTCTCAGTAGTATTAAACAGTTTTTTTCCTATTTAATGATGGCACTTCGTGGCTCCGAGAAGGAGTTTACGAGTGGTAGCATCAACAAGGCGATATTTCTGCTAAGCGTACCGATGATCGCTGAAATGATCATGGAGTCAATTTTCGCGATCGTCGATGTGTTTTTCGTGGCCCGGGTCAGTGTCAATGCCGTAGCTACGGTCGGATTGACAGAGTCGGTGCTCTTCATCATCTATTCCGTGGCTGTAGGGCTTAGTATGGCCCTGACGGCGATCGTATCACGAAGGATTGGTGAGAAGGACCCTGAGAGAGCGGCCAACGCGGCTTTTCAGGGGATCGTGGTGACCGCTACGATGGCGATTGTTCTTGGTATTGCGGGGTTTCTGGGTGCCGAGCATATTTTGCGACTCATGGGCGGCGAGCCCGACCTCATCGCAGAAGGTGCGGGCTATACGAGGATCATATTTGCCGGTAATGTGAGTGTCATGCTGCTCTTCGTGATCAATGCGATCTTTCGCGGAGCGGGGGATGCCTCGATTGCGATGCGCTCATTGATTTTGGCCAATAGTCTGAACATCGTGCTTGATCCGATCTTGATTTTTGGCCTCGGACCCATACCAGCCTACGGGGTGACGGGAGCCGCTATTGCAACGACCACAGGACGAAGCATCGGCGTGTTGTTCCAGATTTACCATTTGGTAAATGGATCCTCATTGATCAAGCTCACCGTTCACAACCTTGTGCTGCGGGCAAAGACGATCATGGAGATCCTCAAGGTATCTTTTGGAGGTGTCTGGCAGTTCCTGATTGAGTCGGCAAGTTGGATCTTCCTCGTTCGTCTCATATCTGTTTTTGGCACAGAGGCCGTGGCGGGCTACCAAATTTCGTTTCGCGTTATCGTGTTTACGATCTTGCCCGCATGGGGCATGTCCAATGCAGCAGCGACCCTCGTAGGTCAGAATCTTGGGGCGAATCAGCCCGAGCGCGCGGAGAGGTCTGTGTGGAAGACCGCCTTCTACTGCATGGTCTTCCTCGGCATTGTCTCGGCGATATTCTTCGTTTTTGCGGATCCTATCATAGGTCTGTTCAAACAAGAGGAGGTGGTCAACGCCATTGCCATTGATTCTTTGAAGATCATTTGTCTCGGCTACTTGTTCTTCGCTTATGGGATGGTGATGACACAAGCCTTTAACGGTGCGGGTGATACAAAAACACCGATGTTCATCAATGTTGGGGTCTTTTGGCTCTTTCAGATCCCATTCGCCTACTTCCTGGCAATTCCGCTGGGATGGCAGGAGACGGGTGTCTTCATCTCAATTGCAGTAGCGCACTCGTTGCATGCTGTGGTGGCGATTTTGATCTTCCGTAGAGGTAGATGGAAGACCGTTCAGGTCTAGTAAGTGATTGTAAAAGGGAATAAACTACTGAGGATCATGAAGTATTTAGTATAAATCAAGCAGTAGCATGCAAGGGAGCATCAGTTGAATTCAGCTGGTGCTTTTTTTGTTCTTAAGCGAAGTCAGTTGCGGGCCAGGGATAGAGGCGGTAGCCCACATGGCCTTGTCGGTGTCTCACCGACAACAGGGTTGGCTGGCGGGGTGGCAGCTATAGCCGAAAGCCCGATGGAGCGCCGAGGCCATGGCCATTAGTTCATAGATGGACCAGGTAGGCGGTCCAGGCCCCCTCACAATTCATCAACGCGCATTGATTTCATGCAGCCTCAGCTCATTGTCATAAGCGACGTACAGCGTGAAAATGTCCTGGCGCGAGCTGTACCACATGCTGATAGGCTGAGTAGCACGGATCGGTGCCCCCGTGAGCATCTCCCCTTCCAGGTCAAATGGGTAGAGGTTTTTGTTACTCTTGTCCAGGAGAACTACTAGTTCCTTACCCGCAGAAATGCGATAAAACTGCTGCAGTATATTGTTGTCGGTCAAGTAGCTCTTTTGAAAGAGCGTCTGGCCATTGGGATCCATGACGATCCAATTGTTGTCGTTCCACGAGGTGACCAGCAGATGATTGCCAGTGACGTCACTCAATGTTGAGAACTGGACATTGGCAGCTTCCTTGTAGAGTTGATCACGCCGCAAGACACGGCCATTGAAGTTGAGTGTGCAAATCTCCCCTTCTTCTGTGACTGACGTCAACCGCGTGTTGGTGAAATTGCTGGAAGCCGACAGGTGATAGTCACTGGCTACGGGAGATCGGAGGAGGATTGGGAATCCTTTCATTTCTTGTCCCCGACGATTGAAAAGATGAACATCGCCCGAGGTCGTCGTGACAATCATCACATCCCTCTTACCGATCCTGACGTGATAGAGTGGCGCTGTGAGAGGCTTCGAGAACTTCTTCGGATTCCAGCCCGGCAGCGGTTCCCCGTCTTTGTCGGTGAGGTATAGTGTGCCGTTACCATTCGTAAAAGTCATCCGGTACCGCTTGCTCCCGTCGTAATCAATGAGGCCAAAGTTTGTGAGCGAATCCAAGTTGGCTACTTTCTTCGGGAATCCGCCGAGTAGCTTGCCATCACTTTCCATGATATGCAGCTGGTTATCTGCTACAAAAGCATACTGGGTGCTCCCATTCCTGTAATAGTCCAGCTGGACAATGTCGCCATTGATGGGCCCAGTTAGCGGCACGTTCCAGTTCCTGTTGAAATCTCTGTCCAGATGATACAGCATATTGGAATCGTCCTGCAGAAGGATTTCCGGCTGCCGTGCCTTATTGCGGAGGATGAAGGGTTTGGTTACGATTGGCTGACCAAAGACAACGGATTTTGAGGGCAACGGAGAACTCGACGCAAAGGAGGGAACTTCGCTTTGAGCAACGACCACATTGGTGAAGAAGCGCCCGTCTACCTGGCTGAATTGAATGCCCACATTGTCGACACTGCGAAGCAATTTGGAGTTCTCCTGAAAGTAATCTTGCCAGTAGGGGCGTATCTGCTTGAGGATCCGCGGCCAGAAGTCCGGTGTATTGACGTAAATGGAGAGGTTAGACGCATCGGTCACTCGCTCTAGAAAAGTATTCTTGCGCAGGGACTTGAACCAGGTGTTCTCCTCTCGAATAGAAGAGATGATCTCCTTCAGAAGGGTCAGAGAATTGGCAAAGACGATGAACTTATCGTAGCTGAAGTAATAGCACGATCGGAAACCCTCACCTACACGACCTAAGAGTGCCTGTGGAAACTCTTCGGCTTGCAACAGCTTGATGGTGGTATTCTCAAAATACTCGGTGTAAAGTGTGTCGCCATTGGACCGGGCAAACTGCTGCGCGATATTGTCGAAGTGCTCCAGTGCTACTTTGGGGTCGCTAGCCTCCAGCACGAGGGCTTTGTAAGTATTGGCAATACCTTCAAAATGTAGCAGTGCAATTTCTTCATCGAGAAGGTCATAGAGATAGGGGATGTCAAAGTCTGCCTCTTCCCGGAGCCTTGCTGATATAGCCGCAGCTTCACTTTCATGCTGTTGCAGATAGGCCTGGTATTGCCTCCCCCACTGATTAGCATCTCCAAAGGAGTAATGGAGCACGTAGGCAGTCTGAAGTGGGATAACCGCACCCATATCAAAGCCGCCGGGTCTCACATTAAGATGGGGCTGAAGGAAGGAATTCTGCGACTCGTCTACCACGGTGAACCCGCTCATCTCGATCGCCCTGTCTTCTATGGTGACATCCAGAAAAGCGGACTTGCCGACGTTCACCTGCGTGCCATCGGCGAAATTGCCAAGGAGGTTGAACAAGCCAGCGTAGTTGATGTACAGGTTGCCCTGATCTCTTGCCAGCTTGGTCATGGAGGTAAGTTCCTGAAAGCTCTGCCTGAAGGACTTCACCGACGACTGGTCGTAGGTCCTGATGGCGTCCTCCACGAGGAAAGCACTGAAACTCCCGATGAGGAAATTCTTGTGAAATATGAATGTAAAGGTCTCCTCGCCATCGGAGATCTCGGTGATCTTGAAGTCGAGGTAGTTTCTGACTTTCTTTTGGCTGTAAATGCTCTCAAAGTGCTCCTGAATAACACGTAGCTCGTTGAGGGATTCGATGGAGCCGATCTCCAGGACATACAGCATGTCCATATTGTTTCTGGAGGTCGGATGCATTGATACAAGCAGGCTGTTTCCGTCCAGCAGAGCTGCCATTCTGTTGGAAGTGATATCCGACAGTTGTGTCACTGATTGCTCCAGATCGGAAAATCCCTCGAGCTGGATAAGTGTGGCCCAGAGCGGTGCGCTTCGGAGTTGTTCTATGGCCTGGTAGGTGTTCTGCGACTCATACACCAAGGCTGCCGAGGAGGGCACAAAATTCCACGGGCTGAGATCCTTGTTCAGGGCCCACCGATCATACGTGAAGTAGCCCGCTCCTAGTAGGAGGATGACAGCAGTGATGATTAGAAGGGGTCGCAAAGTAGTTTTATTGGCCTTTCGTACTCAGAGAACTCTACGAGATTCAAAAAAGTATAATGACTGAAAAATATAAAACCCTGACCAATTGGCGGCCAGGGTTTTTTGTGATCGGAGCGGGACCTTATTGGCCAAAGCCGCTCTTGATATATTCTCGGTTCATCCGTGCGATGTTTTCCAGAGAGATGCCTTTGGGGCACTCCACTTCGCAGGCGCCAGTATTTGTGCAATTGCCAAATCCCTCGTCGTCCATTTGCTGCACCATATTTTGCACTCTTTCCGCGGCTTCCACCTTTCCTTGAGGGAGTAGTGCAAACTGCGAGACCTTGGCGGAGACAAACAGCATGGCTGATGCGTTTTTGCAGGAGGCGACACACGCTCCGCATCCTATGCATGTGGCGGCATCGAACGATTTGTCGGCGTCCACTTTTGGGATGGGTAGGGCGTTGGCATCCTGGGTATTGCCAGATGTATTTACGCTGATAAAACCTCCAGCAGCCATGATCCTGTCAAAAGCGCTGCGGTCTACCACCAAGTCTTTAATGACAGGGAAAGCCTTCGCTCTCCACGGCTCGATGTAGATCGTGTCTCCATCCTTGAACTCCCTCATATGAAGCTGGCAAGTGGTGATCTCACGACCGGGGCCATGGGCCTCGCCATTGATATACAGTGAACACATTCCACATATACCCTCTCGGCAGTCGTGGTCAAATGCCACGGGCTCATTGCCTTCATCGATCAACTGTTCGTTGAGGATATCCATCATCTCCAGGAAGGAGCTATCAGGAGAAATGTCCTTCACCTCATAGGTTTCCATTCGGCCCTGATCATTGACGCCTTTCTGTCTCCAAACTTTGAGTGTTAGATCTAATCCTTTGTTCGCTGACATATGCTTTCGATTATTTGTAAGAGCGTACTTTCAGCTCTATGTTTTCATAATTCAATTCTTCTTTGTGGACAGCCGCCTCGGAAGGCTCGCCCTTGTATTCCCAAGCCGATACGTAGGTGAAATTGGCATCGTCCCGGACGGCCTCACCCTCTTCTGTTTGATGCTCTTCGCGGAAGTGCCCACCACAAGATTCTTCTCTCTCAAGGGCATCACGCGCAAACAACTCTCCCAACTCCAGAAAATCAGCCACGCGTCCGGCCTTTTCGAGCTCCAAGTTCATGTCACCCGTTCCGGGAACCTTCACATCTTTCCAGAATTCCTTTCTCAGTTCTCGGATGCTGTTGATAGCGTCCTGCAGACCTTCCTTGTTGCGGCTCATCCCAACCTGGTTCCACATGATCTTGCCTAGTCGCTTGTGGAAATAGTCCACGGAATGCGAGCCATTATTATTGAGGAAGAAATCGATTTGCTTCTGTACGGCTTGTTCGGCCTCCATAAATTCTGCAGAGTCGGTAGATATCGCTCCTGTACGGATGTCATCCGCCAGGTAGTCCCCGATAGTGTATGGAAGCACAAAGTAGCCATCGGCCAATCCTTGCATGAGTGCTGATGCTCCCAGGCGGTTAGCGCCGTGATCTGAGAAGTTGGCCTCCCCAATGCAATAGCAACCCGGGATGGTGGTCATCAGGTTGTAGTCCACCCAAACGCCACCCATGGTGTAGTGCACCGCCGGATAGATCTTCATCGGTGTTTCATAGGGGTTGTCGGCAGTGATCTTCTCATACATCTGGAACAGATTGCCGTACTTGGCCTCGACGACCTTCTTACCCATTTCCTGGATCTGCTCATCGGTGGCATCGTGATGGCCATGGATGTTGGCCTGCTCCTGACCATATCGGTTAATGGCAGCAGAAAAGTCGAGGAACACAGCCTCTCCAGTTTCATTGGTTCCTACACCGAACCCTGCATCACACCGTTCTTTCGCAGCTCTTGAGGCCACGTCCCTCGGTGTCAGGTTGCCGAAAGAAGGATAGCGCCGCTCCAGGTAGTAGTCGCGATCTTCCTCTTTGATGTCTTTGGGTTTTAGCTTGCCAGCCCTAACAGCTTCCGCGTCTTCTTTTTTGGCGGGCACCCAGATCCGGCCGTCATTTCGAAGTGACTCGGACATCAGTGTCAACTTTGATTGCTGATCACCATGCTGCGGTATACAAGTCGGGTGGATCTGCGTGAAGCAAGGGTTGGCGAAGTAGGCTCCTTTTTTGTGGATCTTCCAGCCTGCGGAGACATTGGATCCCATAGCGTTGGTCGAGAGGAAAAACACGTTTCCATACCCTCCCGAAGCTATCACGACTGCGTGTGCTGAGTGACGCTCCAGTTCACCGGTCACCAGGTTGCGGGCGATGATACCTCGTGCTTTACCGTCTACGATGACCAACTCCATCATCTCATGTCGGTTGTACATTTGGATCTTGCCCTTTCCTATCTGTCGGGACATCGCCGAGTAGCATCCGAGCAGCAGTTGCTGGCCCGTTTGACCTTTCGCGTAGAAAGTTCGCGACACCTGTACGCCACCAAAAGAGCGGTTGTCCAACAACCCGCCGTAGTCCCTGGCGAACGGTACACCCTGGGCCACGCACTGGTCAATGATATTTCCAGATACCTCGGCCAAACGGTACACGTTGGCCTCACGAGAGCGATAGTCACCACCCTTTACTGTATCATAAAATAGCCTGAAGGTCGAGTCACCATCTCCCTGATAGTTCTTCGCGGCATTGATACCACCCTGGGCGGCAATAGAGTGTGCCCGACGAGGTGAATCCTGGTAGCAAAATGCCTTTACGTTGTAGCCCAATTCGGCCAAGGAGGCGGAAGCCGATCCGCCGGCAAGACCCGTACCGACTACGATCACATCGATACCACGCTTGTTGGCCGGATTGACCAATCGGATGTTGTTTTTATGCTTTGTCCATTTTTCGGCGATAGGGCCGTCAGGAATTTTAGAATCTAGCTTTGACATGCGTACTTTTTTCTAGAGCGAGTTAACGAAGTGAAAAACAGCAATAAATATGAATCCTACAGGTACGGCTATCGCGTAGATCTTGCCCAGCTTCTGGATGGCCGGGGAGTACTTCGGGTGCCGGGCACCGATGGTCTGAAAAGCAGACTGGAAGCCGTGTAGGAGGTGTAAGCTCAGAAATATGAAGGAGAGTGAATAGACCAGAACCCTCGTAGGATTTTCAAACATGTGCAGCACCTCCGCATAGTAGCGATCGGGGTCGGCTGGCTTGAACTCCACGTATTTGTAGACCATCTCTGGAATCCAAAAGTCATAGAAGTGAAAGGCCAGGAAGAACAAAATGAAGAGTCCGCTGTAAATCATGTTCCGCGACATCCAGGAGGAATTCGCTTCACCCTTGTTCATGGCGTACTTCACTTCTCTGGCATGCCTGTTCTTGAATTCCAACACGAATCCAGCCACAAAATGGTATACTACACCGAGCATCAATATCGGCTGCAGCGCAAACTGTACCAACGGATTGGTACCCATGAAATGGGATAACTCATTGAAGATATCTTCGCTGAATACCGAGGTGAAGTTGATCGCAAAGTGTTGCAATAAGAAAATCATCAGGAACAGTGCTGAAAGTGCCATGGCAAACTTTCTGCCGATCGAACTTGAAAAGAATCGTTTCGTCCAACTCATACAATATTTAGGTCTAGGAGCATTTCGCCCAAAGGTAGGGTCCGAACTATTGCTAAACAATCCAAAAATCTGTTTTTGAATTTGTGTCCACAAAGGCCCATTCTTTCCTCCTTGATTACTTGTCAACAGGTCAACAGGCTGTGTTTTTAGAATGTTCAGAGCGATTTACTGCAACTCCATTTTGCGAAGCGAGGCCCCAGCATGGGATAGGGGCGAGGTCAAGCCTCTTTGTGCAAAATCCCTTGAGGCAAGTGTGAATAATGATTTTGGGACCGATCATTTTGTCGCAAGGGATGCCAATTGTTTGAAAACATTGGCAAGATATGTGTGGGGTTAGGCTCTTAATTCGTTGTTACCTTTACTGAAGGGTTTTATCCATTCCGTGGACTGAAGTAATTTGCGGAAAAAATGTGGTGGGTGAGAACTTTAGTATAGGAAAAGGATTATAATAATGACCACAGTATTATTATGAGGGGAAAACCAGGTAGAGCTGATTATCGGCGAGAGGCATTGATTATATGGAAGAGCACGCTAATTGCATGCCTGCTTATGTTGATCTTTGTACACAACTCGCAGGCGACTCACATCCGGGCTGGCGAAATCATCGCCAAGCGTATTGACTTTCTTTCTCTTACTTACGAATTCACCTTCGTAGGATACCGGGACACAGATTCGGGTATCCAATTTGGTAGTGGTACGTTCGATTTCGGCGATGGCAACATGGTCACGGGAGATTTTATTATCACCGAAGAAGAGATCACACCTAATGTCGTAAGAGCGGAATTCACGGTAATTCATACCTACGCTGCATCAGCGACCTATACCGTTAGTTACCGGGAGGAATTTAGAAATCGCGGGATCGCCAACATGGCCAATTCTGTCAACACGGCTTTTTACGTGCAGACGGAGATCGTTATCGATCCTATTCTCGGGGTCAACAGTACACCTGTTTTGACAGTGCCACCAATCGACGATGGCCTGGTGGGTGTTAGTTTTATCCACAATGGTGGTGCTTTTGATCCAGACGATGATAGCCTTGCGTATCGACTCGTGAAGCCTCAGCAGGCCCGTGACGTGAACGTCACCGACTACAAATTCCCCAATGATCCGTTCTTTTATAGCAATCCTGCCCAGGGAGATGAGGCCCAGGAGAACTTTCCGACTTTCGACATTGATCCGATAACAGGTAACCTGAGCTGGGATGCGCCCGGAGATTTCCTGAATTTGTCGGGGCAGGACTGTCCATCGGGGGCAAATAATTGCGCGGAGTACAATGTGGCTTTCGTCGTGGAGGAGTGGAGAAATGTCTTTGGTAGACCCACCTTACTTGGTCGTGTGACGCGAGACATGCAGATCATCATCACTGATGGAGACAATGAGAAACCCCAGTTGGAAGTGCCGGATCCGATCTGCGTGGAAGCGGGTACGATTGTGAGTGAGACCGTCGTCGGTACCGATCCTGATGGTCACGATGTCAAGCTCGAAGCTTTTGGAGGTCCTTTCGAGGTGGTTTCCAGTGCTACGGTCACACCCGACCCACCACGGTTTGAGCCACCACCAGCTTCATTGCAATTCAACTGGGAGACCGTTTGCGGTCACGTTAGGGTCAATCCCTATCAGGTGCAGTTCAAAGTTTCGGACAATCCCATCGAGCAGGGCCAGCGCGTAGGGCCTACTTTGGTGGATTTTGAGACTTGGGAGATCACCGTCGTCGGCCCGCAACCGGAGGGTCTCACTGCCAGTGCCGGAAATGGGCGTGCGATCAATTTGGATTGGAGTGGTTACTCGTGCAACAATGCCTTTCAAATGCAGGTGTGGCGGCGCGTGGGCGAGTTTATGTTCGAACCAGACGAGTGCATGGTGGGTATACCGCCGAATTCTGGCTACCAACTGGTGAAAACGATCGGCATAGATACCACTCAGTACCTCGATGACGATCGCGGACGAGGTCTGGCCGCCGGTGCCAACTACTGTTATCGACTAGTGGCCATATTCCCAGCGCCGGGAGGAGGTATCAGCTATGCATCTGACGAAGTATGCCTCACTTTGCAGGCGGATAGCCCGGTCATCACCAATGTAGACATTAGAGAAACCGGCACGGAAGGAGAAGTATTGGTTCGCTGGACTCCGCCTTATGAAACCAACCCTACTCAATTCCCTCCACCTTATACTTATAACCTGTACCGATCCAATGATTTGATTTTTCAGGAGCCCGGGACAGAGATTGCAACGGGTATCTCTGATACGGTTTTCGTCGATACGGGCATCAATACCCTGCAACGAGGGTTTAGCTACAGGGTGGAGTTGTTTGATAATGGAGGATTCTTCGTTGATAGCAGCGCCGAAGCGAGTTCAGTTCGAATGGAAATAGACCCCCAGGTGAGCGGTATTGGTCTTCACTGGCGAGCAGTTGTTCCCTGGTCCAACAACATCCAGCGCTATCCCTATCACTACATCTACAGGGACAACGTAACCAGTGATGAAACGGAGCTGGTGTTGATTGATTCAGTGCAAGTGGCGCAGGAAGGCTTCTTCTACTTTGACGATGGCGCCTTCAATGATGAACCGCTTGACGAAAACACAGAATACTGCTACTATGTGACGGCCGTCGGAGCCTATGACAACAGCCCTCTGATCCCAGAACCGCTAATTAATAGGTCCGAGATTTTGTGTGCTCAGCCAAGGGATGTGGTGCCTCCGTGTACTCCATTGCAGCTAAGCCTGGCAGATTTTGATTGTGAAGAAGACCTTGCCCAGCAGACTTGTGAGTTTGACAATTATGAAAACAACATCGCATGGGAGGTAGACCCCAGTTCCAATTGCGACGAGGACATCGAGAGCTTCAATATTTACTTTTCCGCAACAGGGGAAGAAGAGGACTTCGAACTGATTGCCAACACTGTAGATAATTTCTACACACACGAAGGACTCAGTGGATACAAAGGCTGTTACAAAGTTTCGGCCGTTGACAGGTCTGGAAATGAAAGCGAGCTCACTGAGGCAGTTTGTGCGGACAATTGCCCCAGCTACCAATTGCCCAATGTATTTACCCCCAATAACGATGGGGTCAATGATCTATTCACACCTTTGTATAGCAATCCCGCTGATCCGATCAATGATTTTGACAATGCCAATTGCCCCAGATTTGTTAGAGGCGTGGAGTTAACAGTGTTTGATCGCAGTGGCAAAAACGTCTTCAGCTACAACTCCCAGGACTCGGAGTCGGGTATACTCATCAACTGGAATGGTAAAACAGAGGATGGAAGGGATCTGCCGGCGGGCACATACTACTACCTGGCAAATGTGGAGTTCGACGTCCTTTCTTCCTCAGATAGCAAGCAGGAATTGAGCGGATGGGTACAACTACTGCGATAGACCTCTCGACGTCCTCAGTTATTCTTTTCGACGGCGTCTGTAACCTGTGCAACACGTCCGTAAATTTTGTAATGGATCGGGACCGACATGGGCATTTCAAGTTCGCGTCACTGCAGGATGTACAGGAAATTGATGTACTCAAGCCTTATGCGTCCGAAGCTGGGCAGCTATCGACGATCATGCTGATTGATCAGGGCAAGGTCTACAAACGAAGTACTGCCGCTCTGAGGGTGGCACGAAGACTCGGTGGTCTGTGGCCGTTGCTGTACATCTTCATTGTCATTCCTCCATTTATTCGCAATTGGGTATACGACTTCATCGCCGCCAATAGATACAAATGGTTTGGCCGTCAGGATGCTTGTCGTGTGCCAGAGCCGCACTTACAGGACCGCTTTCTATCACCTTAAGTTCCTCGCAGTCATTTGGGATTGATGGGCAACCGTTTGATTTTGAGGGCCATGTTTGCCTAGTTTTGCCGACTGAAAATCCTACAATCCACTAATTGATGAAAGTATTTGTATTTCCAGGTCAGGGAGCCCAATTCCCAGGTATGGGGAAGGACCTGCATGAGTCAAGTGCCCAGGCTAGAGAGATGTTCTCACAGGCGAACGAGGTGCTGGGTTTTGATATAGTCAAGATCATGTTTGAGGGCACCGATGAGGAATTGAAGCAAACGAAAGTCACTCAGCCAGCCATTTTCCTTCACAGTGTGATCAATGCACTGGTCAAGGATGGGTTTGAGCCTGAAATGACCGCTGGCCATTCTCTTGGGGAGTTTTCCGCCTTGGTCGCTGCCGGAGCGCTGTCATTTGCTGATGGATTGTCGCTTGTATCGAAGAGGGCCATGGCTATGCAGCGCGCTTGCGAAGTCAAACCCTCTACAATGGCCGCCGTTTTGGGTTTGGCCGATGAGGTTGTGGAGGAAGTCTGTGCGGCAATAGAGGGGATCGTAGTCCCCGCCAACTACAATTGCCCCGGACAACTGGTGATCTCGGGAGAAGTACCGGCAGTAGAGGAGGCATGTGAGAAACTAAAGGAAGCGGGTGCCAAGCGGGCGCTGATGTTGCCTGTGGGTGGTGCCTTTCACTCCCCATTGATGGAGCCCGCACGCGAGGAGTTAGCAGCTGCTATTGAGGCCACCCACTTCGAGAACCCCAGATGCAAGGTTTACCAAAATGTGGATGCAATCGGCCATGATGATCCATCAGAAATCAGGCAAAATCTCGTTACACAACTGACGGCACCGGTGCGGTGGACGCAAAGTGTCCAGCAGATGATCACAGATGGTGCCACTGAGTTTGTGGAATCAGGCCCGGGAAAAGTGTTGCAAGGCCTGGTCAAAAAGATTGATCGATCCATGGAAGTGAGAAGTTTCTAAATGCACAATTTTCTAAGACGTCTGTTCCTTTTGGTTTTTTCGGCGATGATACTCGCTGCCCCACTGGCTGGTTGTCGCAAAGGACCATCCAAGACCTATCAGGGCAAAATCAAAAAGGGAAAGCCGATTCCATGCCCCGTGAAGGACTGCTGATGAAGAAGATCATCATAGCTATCGATGGGTATTCGGGATGCGGGAAGAGCTCTACCGCCAAGGCGCTTGCTCGTCGGTTTGGCTACAAATACATCGACAGTGGTGCCATGTATAGAGGGATCACTCATCTTCTATTGGAGTCTGGGGTGGACCTCGATGACCACGATCAGGTAGCCGATGCCATTGCACACATTGAGCTGGATTTTCATATCGCTGCAGATGGCAATAGCCACCTTTACGAAAAAGAAGTCGATCTCGAGCCTTTTCTCAGAACAATGGAGGTGAACCGAAGTGTTAGTAAAGTGAGTGCGATTGCAGTTGTCCGCGAAAAGCTTGTAGCGCAGCAGCAGAAATTCGGGGCACAACGAGGGATAGTGATGGATGGAAGAGACATTGGCACGGTAGTTTTTCCTAGTGCGGATCTGAAGCTATTTCTGACCGCCGACATCGCTATACGTGCAGCTAGAAGGCAGAAGCAGTTGATGGGGAGTGGGATAGAAGTGTCTTTGGACGAGATCATCGACAATTTCAAGGAGCGGGATCGGATCGACACTACTCGGGAGGTAAGCCCGCTGACGAAAGCCGAGGATGCGATTGAAATTGATACGTCGCATATTACTTTTGAGGATCAGGTAGAGAGAATTGTAAATTTGGCAGAGACCGCGATAGGATGAATGTTGAAATAGACAATAACTCAGGATACTGCTTTGGAGTCGAATTTGCCATACAGATGGCTGAAGACGAAATGGCAGGGGGCAAAAAATTGTATTGTCTCGGTGACATAGTGCACAATAGGATGGAGGTGGAGCGGCTGCATAAAAAAGGCCTTCATGTCATCACCAGGGAAGACCTCGATGATATCGAAGATGCCAAAGTGCTTATTCGTGCCCATGGTGAGCCCCCTGAGACCTATCGAATCGCACTCGAGAACAACCTGGAGTTGATAGATGCTTCCTGCCCGGTTGTGCTCAAGCTCCAAAATCGGGTAAAGCATGCGTACGACAACGTCACTGAGAGAGATGGGCAGATCGTGATCTACGGGAAACCGGGCCATGCTGAAGTGATTGGCCTGACGGGTCAAACGGCCGATGATGCCATCATCGTTTTTCACGAAGAGGATCTCGACAAAATTGACTTCAATCGCCCCATTATACTATTCAGTCAGACAACCAAGAGCACCAAGGGTTTCTATCATCTCAAAAGTCTCATTGAGGATAGGATCAAGGATACCAAAGGAGAACTTGTCGAAGGAGACTTTCAGGCCAATGACAGCATCTGTCGGCAGGTATCCAATCGAGAGCCGCAAATGGAACGTTTCTCCAAGAAACACGACCTCATTCTTTTCGTGGCTGGCAAGAAAAGCTCCAATGGCAAAGCCCTCTTCGGGGTGTGCCAGCAGTTTAATCCACGGAGCTATTTCATTGAAAGTGAGCAGGACATAGATTTCTCCTGGTTGAGCGATGCGGACAGCGTCGGGATCTGCGGTGCCACGTCCACTCCCAGGTGGCTGATGGAGCAAGTGGCGGACCATATCCAGCAAAAGATTCAAAAGGCAGAATTAGCATAGAAAATGAGCGTTTTGAGGCTTTCAGGTAGGTTTTTGGATAAATCTTCCAGACGTCTCTTTTGAACAATTTTTATGTATTTTTGCTTCCGTTAAAAAGACGAGCACACCAACTTGAACACATGTCTCAAACCATTAAGCTGAAGAAAGGCTTTGACATAAGATTAGCCGGTGGCGCAGGCAAAAGGATCCTGGACATCGAGCAGCCGGAAACGTTCGCTATCAAACCAACAGATTTTCACGGATTAGGACGAGCCAAGGTCATCCCCAACGTCGGGGACAATGTCAAGGCTGGAACTCCTGTTGCCTACGACAAGATGCTGGAAAGTGTCATGCTTACATCACCCGTGAGTGGTGAGGTTGTGGAGATCGTAAGAGGTGCCAAGCGAAAGGTTTTGGAAATCCGCATCCTCGCAGACAAGCAGATCGAATATGAGAAGTACGATAGCTACTCGATCTCTGACATAGCTAACCTCAACAAGGAAAATGTCGTCGGCATGATGTGCAAAAGCGGCGTATGGGCCAATATCGTGCAGCGCCCTTATGGCGTGATGGCAGATCCCAATACGGACCCCAAAGCCATCTTTGTTTCGGCGTTTGACTCTAATCCTCTGGCGCCGGATTATGATTACATGCTCGAAGGGAAACAGCAAGCTTTCCAGGCGGGAATTCAAATCTTGCGAAAGTTGACGAGTGGCGTTATCCATCTCAATGTCAACTTGGACGCCGAGGTGTCGGCGCTGTTTACTTCTGTGGAAGGTGTGCAAATCAACAAGTTCAAAGGTCCCCACCCTGCGGGCAACGTTGGAGTGCAGATCCATCACCTTGATCCTATCAATAAAGGAGAAATAGCCTGGACTGTAAGTCCATATGGCATCGTGCAGATCGGTACTCTGTTCCTCGAAGGCAAGTACGACGCTTCCAAAACTGTGGCGGTGACCGGATCATCCCTGAAAGAAACAGGATACGTGAAGACCTACATCGGCGCCCAGGTGGGTAAGCTATTAGATAACAATACCAATGGAGACAACCTTCGGGTGATATCAGGGAATGTGCTGACTGGAGAGTCTATTGGAAAGGACGGTTACTTGGGATTCTTTGACAATCAGATCAGTGTCTTGCCGGAAGGAGATGAGGAGGAATTCCTCGGCTGGATACTACCGAGCACGAAGAAACTGAGCTTTCACCGAGCTTTTGGACTCCTGTCTTTCCTCAACGGCCGAAAGGAATACGAGGTAGATACAAATACACATGGTGAGCAGCGAGGGTTTGTGATGACGGGTGCTTTTGAGGAGGTGACCCCGATGGATGTACTGCCCACGTACCTGTTCAAGGCGATCCTTGCAAATGATTACGACGAAATGGAAGCCCTCGGTATTTACGAATTGATCGAGGAAGATGTGGCGCTTTGCGAGTTCATAGATGTATCTAAGAATGACCTGCAAAGCATTTTGAGAGATGGGATCGAACTAATCAGAAATAGCTAGTATGAAGTTTTTGCAGAAAGCATTTGATAGTGTAAAACCACATTTCGAAAAAGGTGGAAAGTGGGAAAAATATTACACGCTTTATGAAGGTCATCGAACGATCTTCTTCCGTCCGGACATTGTGACCAACAAAACGGGCGTGCAAATCCGGGATGCTGGCGACCTCAAAAGAATGATGATGACGGTCATCATCGCCATGATTCCTTGCCTGATCTTTGGTATGTGGAATGTAGGCCATCAGCATTACCTCGCCACTGGGATGCCTGAGGCGACATTGCTCGATAAGTTTATCGTCGGGGCGTGGAAGGTGATTCCGATAGTGATCGTCTCCTACGCTGTGGGATTGTCAGTCGAGTTCACGTTTTGTGTCATAAGAAATCACCCTGTAGAGGAGGGATTCCTCGTCACAGGGATGCTCATTCCTTTGGTGATGCCAGCTACGATCCCGCTGTGGCAAGTGGCCCTGGCGACTGTTTTCGCAGTCATTATTGGCAAGGAGGTATTTGGGGGTACGGGTATGAACATTCTCAATGTGGCCTTGACGGCCCGGGCATTTCTGTACTTCGCATATCCATCGCAAATCTCAGGGGACGTATGGACCTACTTTGGGGACAAGCCGGCGGTAGACGGTTTTTCTGGTGCTACGGTTCTGGCATATGGCGCTGAGGCCGCCGCGAATAAGACGGAGATGGGAGATTTGGTAGCGAGTCACTGGTCTGCCGGCATGTTCGACTTTTGGAACATGTTCATGGGAGCGATTCCTGGTAGTATCGGGGAGACATCCACATTGCTCTGCCTTGTCGGTGCTTTGATTTTGGTCGGCACGGGTGTCGGTAGCTGGAAGATCATCGTTTCTACTTTCGCAGGAGCGTACGCCATGGGATTGTTGTTCGAGGCCCTTGCTGTCAACTCGTTCATGGCAATGCCTGCGCACTATCATTTGGTGATCGGAGGACTGGCATTTGGTGCTGTTTTTATGGCGACCGACCCAGTCTCAGCCGCGCAGACGGAAAGAGGAAAGTGGATATATGGATTCCTGATCGGAGTACTTACAGTCATCATTCGGGTAGTGAACCCAGCGTATCCAGAGGGCATTATGCTTGCCATTCTGTTCATGAACGTTTTTGCCCCATTGATTGATTACTTTGTAGTAGAAGCCAACAAAAAAAGAAGATTACAACGTGCAGCAGTCTAATACCTACGTTCTCGTCTTTTCCGCCATATTGACAATCATTCTTGGTGGATTGCTTTCGACAACTTCAGTGGTGTTGAAACCTCAGCAAGACCGACAGGTCGAGTTGGACACAAAAAAGAAAATACTTGGAGCCGTTATGGACGTCTCTGCCATAAAGGAGCCAGGAGAGATATTGCGCATTTACGGTGAGCGTATCAGCTCGATGGTGGTGGATTACCAGGGCAACGAGGTAGTCGTCAATGCGAAGGGTGACTCAGTCGTCGCGGAAACGGTCAACATCCAGAAGAACTACAAACTAGATGTTGAGGAGCGCATGTACCCTGTCTTTATGTTTAAGAATGACAATGGCGATATTGACGCATATGTATTCCCTACCTTCGGTGCTGGTCTCTGGGATTGGATCTCCAGCTACGTCGCATTGGAGCGAGACCTCAATACCATCAAAGGGATAGCCTTTGACCACAAGCAGGAGACACCTGGCTTGGGTGCGAGGATTACGGAAGCAGGTGTTCAGGAACGGTACAAGGGGACCAAGATTTTTGAAAATGGCCAACTTGTCTCAGTGACGATGGTCAAAGGGGAGGGAAATACCGGCCTCAGCAACCATCAGGTCGATGGGATGTCGGGCGCTACCATGACAGCCAAGGGAGTCAATCAAATGCTTGAGCACTACTTTGGCTGCTATATGGCCTTCATTGAAAAAACCAAGTCCGAAGGCAAAGTTGCCTTAGCCAATTAATCACAGCACTAAAAACGCAACTATGAGCACAGAGACGTTAGAAGTCGAAAAGGAATTAAAGGTCAAGGAACCGGCGGAGCCGTTATTGTCAAAGCGGCGCAAGAAGTTCGTAACAGATCCTCTGAACGAGGACAACCCCATTACCGTGCAGGTTTTGGGTATCTGTTCGGCACTGGCCGTTACAGTGAAGATGCAGCCCACTTTCGTGATGGCTGTAGCTGTGGTTTTCGTGATCGTGTTTTCAAACCTGACCGTGTCACTGATGCGAAACCTCATCCCCAACAGGGTGCGGATCATCGTGCAGTTGGCAGTCATCGCCACCTTGGTGACCTTGGTGAGTGAGTTCCTCAAGGCTTACTCCTACGATATGTACAAGATATTGGGAGCTTACGTCGGGCTGATCATCACAAACTGTATTGTGATGGGCCGTCTCGAGGCATTTGCCATGGGCAACAAGCCGTATGATAGTATTCTCGATGGCTTCGGTAGTGGTTTTGGCTACGCTTGGATCATTTTGGCAGTGGCTTTCTTCCGAGAACTCCTCGGATCTGGTTCCATTTGGGATTTCAAGGTATTTGCAGCCATCGGCTGGGAAAGCTTCCCCACGAATGGTTTGATGGTTGATTCCATCGGAGCTTTCATCATTCTGGGTGTGCTCATCTGGATCCAAAGAAGTAAAACTGGTTACGTAGAAGAACACTAAGATTTATGGACGTATTTAATATAGCGCTCAAAGCGATCTTTATTGAGAACATGATCTTTGCCTATTTCTTAGGCATGTGTTCGTTTCTCGCCGTTTCCAAGAAAGTGACAACAGCCATCGGGCTGGGCGCGGCGGTCGTTTTCGTATTGACCATCACCGTTCCCCTCAACTGGCTCCTGCAGGAGTTTGTCCTGAAGGAAGGAGCCCTTGCATGGATAGCTCCCCAGTTTGCTACTACCGACCTGACCTTCCTACAGTTCATCATCTTCATTGCGGTCATCGCAGCGATGGTGCAGCTGGTTGAGATGGTGATCGAGAAAGCCTCACCGGCATTGTACGGATCGCTGGGTATATTCCTTCCATTGATTGCTGTGAACTGCTCGATACTTGGTTCATCGCTATTCATGGTTCAGAGAGATTACACAATCGTTGAAGCGACAGCTTTCGGCTTTGGCTCAGGAGTTGGATTCCTGATGGCGATCGTCGCCTTGGCGGCCATCCGCGAGAAGCTCAAGTACTCCAACGTACCCAAGGGACTCCGAGGTCTGGGACTCACGATGCTGATCACCGGACTCATGGGTATCGCCTTCAAGTCGTTCATCGGCATTGCGCTGTAGTATCTGCAAAAGACATTAGTTGCAAAGCCTCTCAGCAATGGGAGGCTTTTTTTTGTTTTAGGCGCCCCATCTCCGTTGCCCTGATATTCCCTTTGCTCATTCTGCCTCCCCCTTCAGGGGCTAGCAAATGCTATTAAGCTAAGGATTCTTCGATGCTCGAAATTGATGTCACACTGAGGTTCTCGAAGTGCAGACATCATTCCTTTGCCTCCTTCGAGGCCCTCAGGATGACAAAGGAAAGGGAATTAAGCCTTAGCTCAATAGCATTGGAGGGGACAGGGGATGAATACCGATGCCCCATAGCTTACTTCAGGGCAAGGCCTTGCGCGAGACCGGCGCTGAGCGGGTCTCGCGCCTCCTCCGTAGCACGATCCTTCTAAACTTCTCAACCCCTCAACTCTCCACTCCTGAACTCTCCACTCCTCAACTCCTCCACTCTCCACTCTCCACCCTCCACTCTTCATATTCAAGAGCCCCATGCCATTGATACATTCGTAAAATGCGCGGTTTATAAAAACGAAATTCACATTTATTCACCAAAAGCTTGGGTGTGAAGAAAACTTGCCTAAAATTTGTGTAACTAGCGATCCAAGTGGAGCACATAGCTAACATATCATTCGTCGTTCTGAGCCCTGCGCTCAGGTGCCCTTCTTTCCCGAGGCGGTAGCCTTCATATTTTTCTTATACTGCCTACGCGGCGGTTGTGCTTCGCCCCCTTATTTACTTATATCTTTTCGACAAAACTTAATACTCAATACTAATGGATCAGTTGGTTGTTGTGACCGCTTCGTCCGACCACGTCAAATACGCTCAGGCTATCGCGGACCTCATTGCTGACAGTGCCCAGAAGCGAGGCACTGGTATCGCAAAGAGAACACCCGAATACATTCAGTCGAAGATCGAGTCCGGTCGTGCTGTCATTGCGCTCTCCTCGTCAGGGGAGCTAGCCGGTTTCTGCTACATCGAGTCATGGGGACATCATAAGTACGTGGCCAATTCCGGGTTGATCGTTTCGGAGAAGTTTCGGAATATGGGCCTGGCCAACCGGATCAAAGCCCAGGCTTTCAAATTGTCCAGGAAGAAGTTTCCGGATTCCAAGCTCTTTGGATTGACGACGAGTCTGGCCGTCATGAAGATTAATTCCAACCTCGGCTATCGACCGGTGACGTTCTCCGAGCTCACAGACGATGAGAACTTCTGGAAAGGCTGCCAGAGTTGCGTCAACTACGCCATCCTCGAGAGTAAAGAATTCAAAAATTGCCTTTGTACAGGGATGCTTTACGATCCTGAGGAGAAAAAGAAAAGTTGGGAGAAGAAGCGCAAACAGATCCGCGCGAAGGTAAAATCATGGGTGAAGCCCACCTTTAAAAAATCAAAAATATGAAGAAGGTAGTCCTGGCATTCAGCGGAGGTCTAGACACGACCTACTGTGCCATTTGGTTGCAACAGCAAGGGTATGAGGTCATCACAGTTTCGGTCAACACCGGAGGGTTTGATAGAGAGCAGGTAGGGGCCCTTGCCCGGAAGGCCAAGGAACTTGGCGCCCAGCAGCATGTCATGCTCAATGTAGAGCAGGCGTACTACGATGAGTGCATTCGCTACCTCATCGCGGGAAATGTACTCAAAAACAATACGTATCCGCTGTCTGTGTCGGCCGAGCGTGTCTTCCAGGCTACAGCCATTGCCAATTGTGCTCGGAATATTGGAGCGGATGCCATTGCCCATGGTAGTACCGGAGCAGGAAACGACCAAGTGCGCTTCGACATGGTTTTCAACACGCTGTATCCCGAGGCAGAGATCATTACACCTATCCGGGATCAGCAGCTTTCCCGGGAAGCAGAGATCGAGTTCCTCAAAAATCACGGAGTAGCAGGGGACTGGACGAAGGCCCTCTACTCGATCAATGAGGGCCTTTGGGGAACATCCGTAGGCGGCAAGGAAACACTGACATCTGACCAATATTTGCCTGATGATGCCTTCCCATCGCCGCTCCAAAAGCAAGAAACCGTAGAGGTCACCCTGGGATTTGAATCGGGGGAGCCAGTATCACTCAATGGTAAGCGATTGGATCCCGTAAGCTGCATCAAGGAACTCGACAAGCTCGCCAGTCAATATGCGCTGGGACGAGATATTCACGTTGGTGATACAGTCATTGGCATCAAAGGTAGGGTAGGGTTCGAGGCCGCAGCGCCCCTGGTGATCATCAAAGCACATCATGCATTGGAAAAGCACGTGCTTACAAAAAATCAGCTGCTACTCAAAGATCAGTGGTCCAACCTCTATGGTAACTACCTTCATGAGGGCTTGTTCCTGGACCCGGTGATGCGCGACATTGAGGCATTTCTGAGCAGTTCACAGCAGAAAGTGACCGGCGAAGTGAGATTGCAGTTTGCTCCCTATCGATTCCTGGTATTGGGCATATCCTCTCCCTATGATTTGATGCAATCCGAATTTGGTAAGTATGGGGAGATGAACACTGGTTGGTCCGGTGAGGATGTCAAGGGCTTCTCGAAGATCTTTGGCAACCAAACGATGATTTACTACAAAGTGCACGGCGACAGCAAAGGAGGTAGCAACTGATGCGTGAAAAAGTAAAGGTCGGCATCTACGGTGCTGCCGGATACACGGCTGGTGAGCTGGTACGGTTGCTTGTCAATCATCCCGGTGTGCAGCTTTCCTTGTTGCAAAGTGAAAGCCAGGCCGGCCGGGGGATCGAGGAAGTGCATACAGATCTAGTAGGTGAGCTTGACCTGCAGTTCCAGTCTGACCTTGAATTAGGCGAGCTGGATGTCCTCTTTTTATGCAAAGGTCACGGTGAGTCCACTGGGTTTGTCTCAGATCATGGAGATCAGTTGCAAGGTCTAACGCTGATCGATCTCAGCCATGATTTTCGGACCCGAGCCAACGAGGCCGGATTTGTTTATGGCCTTCCCGAGATCAATAAGGAGGCGATCGGGAGGTCGAAAAGGGTTGCCAATCCCGGGTGCTTTGCGACCTGCATCCAGTTGGGTCTACTGCCGGCAGCGAGTCATCAGTTGATCGATGGAGCCATCAATATTTCAGGGATCACAGGCAGTACCGGTGCAGGGCAGGCGCTGTCGCCGACTTCACACTTCTCGTGGCGCAACAACAATATGAGCGTCTACAAGGCCTTTAATCATCAGCATCTCGCGGAGATTGGCGAAAGCCTCGAGCAGGCAGATCCCCAGTTTGACGAACAGATATTTTTTATTCCCTATCGTGGGAATTTCACGAGGGGTATCATTACGACATCCTATTTTCCCTGTGATGCCACGCTGGAAATTGTGCGTTCGTACTATGAAGATTTCTATGCCGACCATCCTTTTGTACATGTAGTAGAAAAGAATCCCGATGTGAAGCAAGTTGTGAATACAAACAAGGCGCTCGTTTACCTTGACAAGCATGGCGACCAGTTGATGGTGATCAGCGTGATTGACAATCTGCTGAAAGGAGCGTCGGGGCAGGCAGTACAAAATATGAATCTGATGTTGGGTCTGGAGGAGACGACAGGTCTACGATTGAAATCAACAGTTTTCTGATGAAGAAGAACATTGCAATAATTGGTGCTGGCAACTTAGGGCAATCCATTGCTGAGGGTATTGTCCAGGAAGGGTTGCGAAAGCCTGAGGAGATCCTATTGACCCGTCGGAAGGTGTCTTCGTTGAGTGATTTTGAGGCTCAGGGCTTTCGGATCACATCGGACAACCTGGAAGCCACGCAAGATGCTGGTTATGTGTTTTTGTGTGTGCAGCCCAAGCAGCTGTCAGGTGTACTGGCAGAACTCAGGCCTCATCTATCGAGGGACCAGGTGCTTGTATCGGTGATAACAGGCATTTCCACGGACAAGATCTATGAGGAGATCCCTCGCAATTATCCGGTCATTCGGGCCATGCCCAATACGGCCATCGCAATTGGTGAGTCGATGACATGCATTTGCGGTGGAGGCATCTCCGATGAAATTCTCTCGGAGGTGCAGCAGATATTTGAGTCCCTAGGTCAAGTGCTCATCATCGAGGAGCGCCTGATGAAGGCCGCCACAGTATTGGGTGCCAGTGGCATTGCATTTTTTATGCGTTATCTCCGCGCCGCGACACAAGGGGGAATAGAAATGGGCTTCCATCCAGAGGAGGCACAAAAAATCGCAGTGCAGACGGCCAAAGGGGCCGCTCGACTGATTCTTGAGCACAACCACCATCCCGAGGTGGAGATTGACAAAGTGACGACACCGCAAGGGTGTACGATCGCTGGCCTCAACGAGATGGAGCACCAGGGCCTGAGCTCCGCTTTGATCAAGGGACTGCTCACATCCTTTGAAAAAATCAACAACATCAGCTCATGAAACCAATCGACGTTTACCCGGTCTATGACATTGAGCCTGTTCGAGGAGAAGGGGCCTACGTGTGGGATGCACAGGGCAACAAATACCTGGACTTCTATGGAGGCCACGCGGTCATCTCCATTGGCCATACGCATCCGCATTATGTGCAGCGCATTTCAGAACAGCTCCAAAATATTGGCTTCTACTCAAACTCCGTGAAAATGCCCATTCAGGAGGAGTACGCGGAGAAATTGGGAGCGATGTCGGGCTATGATGACTATCACCTCTTCTTGTGTAACTCAGGCGCTGAGGCCATGGAAAATGCCATTAAGGTCGCTGCCTTTAATTCACCAGGTAAGCGAATAATTGTGTTCGATAAAGGCTTTCATGGTAGGACCTCTATGGCGGTCAGCTGTACCGACAACGATCGGATCAGGACGCAGTTTGACAACGTAACGCAGATTACACGGATACCCCTGAATGACCTGGCTTCATTGCGGGAGACTTTCGATGAGGACGTCTGTGCAGTTATTGTGGAGGGCATCCTGGGAATTGGTGGGATTCAGGTACCAACGCCGGAGTTTCTGGCGACCATCCGCGAATTGTGTGACGAACACAAGGCCATCATGATCCTGGATGAAGTGCAATCCGGATTTGGACGGAGTGGCAGGTTTTTCGCTCATCAGTGGTCCGAGGTTCGCCCCGATGTAATTGCGACGGCGAAGGGTATGGGTAACGGGTTTCCTATTGGTGGCGTGCTTGTTCATCCCAAGCTGGAGGCCTGGAGAGGCATGTTGGGCAGTACATTCGGTGGTAACCACCTGGCATGCGCCGCTGGCCTTGCTGTGCTGGAGGTCATGGAGCGGGAAGCACTATTGGACAACGCCCTTGCACGGGAGCAAGAGCTCCGCAAGGAGCTGCTAGGCGTGGAGCAAATCTCCGAAGTGCGTGGGCACGGACTGATGTTGGGCCTGGTCTTTGACTTCCCGGTGGCGGACCTACGCAAGTCACTGGTTTTCGATCAGCACATATTCACGGGCTCCTCCTCTCAGCCGAATGTTCTGAGATTACTGCCACCATTGACCATTGGGTCTGAAGACGTCCAGCGATTCATTGGTGGGTTGAAGGCGGCCCTGAAGAAACTGGAATCTGAAAAACAATCGATTGAGGCATGAAGCATTTTTTATCTGTAGACGACGCTCCTGATGTAATGTACCTGGTGTCCAAGGCTCTGGAAGCCAAAAAGGACCCATGGCAGTGGGCGAGCCTTGGTCACAGAAAGACATTGGGCCTGCTATTCTTCAATCCCAGTCTGCGAACAAGGTTGAGCACCGTGAAAGCGGCACAACAACTCGGAATGCAGGTGCTGGTAATGAACGTTTCTCAAGACTCGTGGCAATTGGAGACAGAGGAAGGGGCCGTCATGGATGGTGGCAAGGCGGAGCATGTCAAAGAAGCAGCCGCAGTGGTAGGTCAGTATTGCGACGTGATTGCTGTGCGGTCCTTCCCGGGATTGCAGGACCGTGATGTGGACTATGAGGACAAGGTCCTGCACGCTTTCGTCAAATATTCCGGTCGACCGATAGTCAATATGGAGTCGTCGACGCTGCATCCCCTCCAGTCGCTCGCTGATGTTATCACCATCGAGGAACACAAAAAGTCCGACAAACCCAAAGTCGTACTCACATGGGCTCCACATATAAGGGCCCTGCCCCAGGCTGTGTCCAATTCGTTTGCTCAGTGGATCCGGAAGACAGATTATGATTTTGTCATTGCGGCCCCCGAAGGCTTTCAGCTATCGGAACAATTTGCAGGGGACGTGCAGCAGACCTCTGACCAAAGAAAAGCATTTGAAGATGCTGATTTCGTTTACGCCAAGAATTGGTCCTCTTATCAGGATTACGGGCGCGTCGGGGATTTCCCCGATTGGATTATCGATGAAGAAAAGATGGCGTTGACAAACGATGCTTCATTCATGCATTGCCTGCCTGTCCGAAGAAATGTGGTGGTGAGCGATGCGGTTATGGATGGTCCAAGAACTCTCCACCTTCAGCAAGCTGATAACAGAGCCTGGGCCGCTCAGGCAGTTTTGCAATCCATACTTCAGCAACTATGAATGATAGCAAAATGTATGTAGTCAAGATAGGTGGCGCCGTCCTCGAGAAGAAGGCGGACCTCACGGCCTTCGTTCAAAGTTTTGCTGATGCGCGTGGCGATAAGGTATTGGTCCATGGTGGGGGCAAGAGGGCAACGGCACTGGCAGATGACCTCGGGATTCGTGCGCCGTTGGTAGAAGGACGCCGGATTACTGATGACGACATGTTGGAGGTTGCGGTTATGGTTTATGCCGGCCTGCTAAACAAGAGACTTGTTGCAGATCTGCAGGGGCAGGGATGCAATGCGATGGGCTTAACAGGAGCCGATGGCAATCTATTGGAAGCCCATAAGCGCCCGATCAGGGCTGGGATTGACTACGGGTGGGCCGGAGATATCGACCGGGTCAATGGTGACCTGCTCTTGTCCCTGATTGATGGAGGGTTGGTTCCGGTAGTTGCCTCCATCACCCACGACCGCCTGGGCCAATTACTCAACACCAACGCCGATACCATTGCCAATGAGGTGGCGATTGCCCTGAGCCAGGAGAGGGAGGTTCATTTGATCTACCTCTTCGAGCAGCCAGGCGTGATGAAGGACTTGCGAGACGAGGAGTCGATCATTCGATACCTGGATGCACGGTCTTATCAAAAGCTGAAATCTGACAACAAGATCCATAGCGGCATGATACCCAAGCTTGACAATGCATTCAATGCTTTAAGTAAAGGGGTAAAAAGTGTACGCATCGGTCGATTTGATCGATTGAAGGATATACTGGGCGGGGACTTCCACGACTACACCTTGATCAATACGGCATGAGCGCAGAAGCTTTGTTTGACGGTGCCTTTCAGTTACTTCAGGATCTCATTCGGATTCCTAGCCTTAGTAGGGAGGAGGACAGGACGGCTCAGAGGATAGAGGAGTATTTCACGGAGGCGGGGATGGCCTACGAACGAAAGGGGAATAACATCTGGGCGCGCAACGAAAAATTTGATGCCAGTAAGCCGTCTATCTTGCTCAACTCGCACCACGACACGGTGAAGCCCAACAAAGGCTATACCCGCGATCCTTTCGAGCCCGTGATCGAAGATGGGAAATTGTTCGGCCTCGGTAGCAACGACGCCGGTGGCTGCCTCGTGAGCCTGATCAGTGCATTTCGACACTTCTATCGTGAGGATTTGCCCTACAATCTTGTCGTAGCAGCGACGGCAGAAGAAGAGAATTCAGGAGCGGGGGGAGTGGAGTCGATATTGGCCGAAATGGGTCACCTGGATTATGGCATTATCGGCGAGCCGACGGAGATGAATATGGCAGTCGCTGAAAAAGGTCTCATGGTACTGGACTGCGTCGCAAAGGGCAAAGCCGGACATGCAGCGAGAGATGTGGGAGTCAATGCTATTTATGAAGCCCTACCAGACATTCAGTGGTTCCAGACTTTCAAATACGACCGGGAATCCCCCTATCTGGGACCTATCAAGATGTCGGTCACTCAGATTAATGCCGGCTATCAGCACAATGTTGTGCCTGACAAATGCGAGTTCGTCGTGGATATACGCACCACCGACGCGTACACCAATGAGGAAGTGGTTGAGATAATACGGAACCATGTAAAGGCAGAGGTCCAACCCCGCTCCACCAGGCTGAGACCATCGTCCATGCCTGAGGGCAGCCCTATTCGCCTTGCAGGTGAATCCATGGGGATTGAATTCTTTGGTTCTCCCACCACCTCCGATCAGGCGGTGATACCAATTCCTTCTGTGAAAATGGGGCCGGGGCGTTCCGAGCGGTCACATACGCCAGACGAATATATCTTTGTCGATGAAATCAAGGCAGGCATTGCGGGATACATCCAACTATTGACCGAGCTCAAGCAATTCATCTAATTCATCAGTAGAAACAACCCAAATTACCCATGAAACTCTGGCAAAAAGGCGAGGACATTGATCAATTCTTTGAGAAGTTCACTGTCGGCAAGGACCGCGAGCTGGACCTCTACCTCGCTAGTTACGACGTGGCCGGATCGCAGGCCCACGCAAGGATGTTGGGAAAAGTCGGGTTGCTCACAGACGATGAATCACAGCGGTTGGTTGAAGGGCTTGACAGAATAAGCCAGATCATTGAGCAAGGAGATTTTGTCATAGAAGATGGCGTTGAAGACGTTCACTCCCAAATCGAGCTGATGCTGATACGGGATCTTGGAGATTTGGGCAAAAAAGTCCACACGGGTAGATCCCGGAACGATCAGGTGCTGACGGCCCTAAAGTTGTTTGCTCGGGAGGAGCTGCGGCAAGTGGCCGATAAGACACTGTATCTTTTTGATCAACTCCTGACGAAGAGCGAAGCGTACAAACATGTGCTGATGCCCGGCTATACACACATGCAAATAGCCATGCCATCATCTTTTGGACTCTGGTTCGGAGCGTATGCTGAAAGCCTCACAGATGACCTCATTTTGCTTCGCGCGGCACACGAGATCACTAACAAAAACCCGTTGGGCTCGGCGGCAGGTTATGGTTCGTCATTCCCAATAGACCGGGATGCAACCACGGAGGACCTCAAGTTTGCAGAACCCAACTTCAATGTCGTCTATGCCCAGATGACCCGGGGGAAGATGGAGCGGGCGGTGGCCATGGCTGTGAGTGCCGTCGCGGCCACGCTGGCCAAGATGGCCATGGACGTATGCATGTTCAGTGGACAGAACTTTGACTTCTTTAAGCTTCCGGTCAAGTTCACTACAGGCTCAAGTATCATGCCCCACAAGCACAATCCTGATGGTTTTGAGCTGTTAAGAGGGAAGGCCAATCAGTTGCAGTCGCTACCTTATGAGATGACCTTGATCACAAACAACCTGCCGTCCGGATATCATCGCGATTTACAGCAGTTGAAGGAACGTTTCATTCCGGCATTTGATGAACTCAAAGACTGCCTGGACATTGCCTCCCTGATGATAGGTGGCCTTGCGGTGACAGAGGGGATATTGGAGGACCCACGCTACGACTTGTTGTTCACCGTGGAAGTTGTGAATGAATTGGTACTGGAGGGAGTGCCCTTTAGAGATGCTTATCGTCAGGTGGCTCAGAAGATCCAGGAGGGAGACTACACAGCCTCCAAGAGCGTAAAACATACCCACCTGGGAAGTATAGGTGATCCCGGCACCGACCGAATCAAGCAGAGCTTTATGAATGTCTTTGCTTACTTTGAAGAGCTGACACAATAAAAAAGGGTCCCGAGGGACCCTGTATCTTCACGCGCTGTCAAGCGTCAGTCTATATCTAATGTGAATTGAAACGGTAGCCTTGTTCTGCTACTGATATTCTTACCCAGGGCATCCCTTGCCGGCTCAAATTCCAGCAAACTAATTCTTCCTTCCACAATTTCGCGAAGGAGATCATTGGTCGACTCTGCCACCTTATATCGGGTGAGTTCACCCTTGTCGTCGATCCACAGGTCAACCAGGACTTTTCCCTCGACGCCTTGCTTGCGCAATGCTACCGGGTAGACATCGGTATCCATGACGTCTGCGAAGTTCGTCACTTTTGGCTTGCAGCCAAGAGATGCTTTGTCCGTGTGGATTCTCAATGTGTCGCTCGCCATAGAGCTAAAGCTGAACAACAAGGTGATGATTAGGGTATATACTATCTTCATGGCGATACGCATTTATCTATGTATTATGCCAAAGTTAACTAAATGTTACTAACTAATGGTAACTGATTAACATTTAATTAACCAATACAGGGATTATGGCATCTAATCGGGTTTTTACTGTGGCTAAAGGACTGCTTCACTTTGCAGAAACCCCCAATATGAGACTTCTCGCAGCTGGTTTAGCCCCCATTGAGCTACTTTCCTTAGCAGCAACTGCCTGATGCCCCCGGCTATTGGCCCTATTGACTCATCCTTGCACTTCACCCTTTTTCCCCAGTCACATGGTTATGATTACCTTGCCCTTCAACCGGGCCTCTGGCTGGCGTTTTTGACGATAATCTTCGGAATTTACGACTGAGTGGAGGTTTGTGGCGATGGCTTTTGTTAGGTAGCTGTCATGGAAGGGAGAAGAACAGTCTGTAATCATCGGATGAAGCAGGCCCATCTGATAGCATTTGCGCAGGAACCTGGTGCCGCTGGACATGAAATCTGTATGTTACCTAAAAGTTAATTGAAAATTACTCCAAGAAGAAAAACTTACAACTATCTATGGTGATCGATGAGCAGGAAGATTTGCGTGATAAACCTGTAGTTATCTATCGGTCTTCTGCGGGGTCGGGCAAGACGTTCACCCTGACGCAGGAATACCTCAAATTGGCGATGGCATCCCCTCAGGCATACCAGCGGATTTTGGCTGTCACCTTTACTAATAAGGCGACGGACGAAATGAAGAGCCGGATCCTGGACATACTGAGGCGTCTTGCAGCAGGTGAGCGGACGGAAATGACTCACGCCCTGATGGCCGCACTTAGTGTAAATGAGTCAGAGCTGCAAGAAAGGGCAAAAGGAGTCTTGGGGGAAATACTACACCACTACGGCCGCTTCTCTATCGTTACGATTGACAGTTTCTTCCATCAAGTGATTCGCTCCTTCGCTCGAGAGATGGGGCTGCAGGGTACTTTCACCATTGACCTAGATGTGGACCGGGTCCTTCAGGAAGTGATCGACCAGATGCTCGCAGATGTTGGGTTGGAAGACCAGCAGACCATTCGTCAATGGCTCACCCAGTTTGCGGAGGAACGTGTGGAAGATGGCAAGTCCTGGGACTTTAGAGCAGACATTACTTCACTCGCTTCACAGACCCTCAAGGATGTCTACAAGTTACAATCGGAGGAAGTACTCAAGCTCAGCGGTGAGAAGGATTTCTTCACATCTTTCCTCGACCGCCTTCGCTTGTCGCAGCAGTCATTCGAAAACAAATGCCGAAAGTATTGCCTACAGGCGCTGGACCTGATGCAGCCCTATGGTGGGGTCGACGGCTACAAGTCCAAAGGCAATGGGCCGGCGGGCTTGTTCAAGAAAGTACTGGGAGGATCGTACGAGATCACTGACCGTCGCAGGGAGGCAGCTATAGACCACACGAGTTGGTTGACAAAAGCACAAGAGAAGGATGCCGGCTTTTCCCATCATGTTCGCGAAGAGGTTATGCCCGTCTATCAGGCGATGATCGAGCACATAGATGAGGATCTGATCATGTACCAGTCCCTGAAAGAGGTACAGCGGTACTTCTACACCTTTGGCATCTTATCCGAGATCAACAAAAAGCTTCAGCAGTATCGGCAGGACAATGATGTGATGCTGATCGCCGACCTGCCGGACTTCCTGCGTCTGATTATCGATGAGAGCGACACCCCCTACATATATGAGAAAGTTGGGTCCTTTTTTGACCACTACCTGATCGATGAGTTCCAGGATACTTCCGCCTTTCAGTGGACGAATTTTCGTCCCCTTGTGAAGGATGCCGCCGATGCCGACAAACGAAACCTCGTAGTTGGCGATTCTAAGCAGTCCATCTATCGATGGCGAGGTGGTGACTGGCACCTCCTGGAAAAGGAGATAGGGGAGGTCGTCGGAGAGGCAAGGACCGAAAGCAGACAATTGGATACCAATTGGCGTAGCAGCGAGGTCATCGTCCAATTCAACAATGGGTTCTTTCATGACATGAAAAATGCCATTGACCAGTACTTTGGGGAGGAGGCACCCGCGTTCGAGTCACAGATCCAGGGTGTACTGAGGCTGTACGAGTCTGTTGAGCAGAAACCAGCAAAGAAGGATGGCCAGGGACATGTGCGCTTTGAGTTCCTGGAAACCGAAGAGAACTGGGAGAAGCTGGCGCTTGCCAGAACCATCGCCCTTGTCGAGGAGGCTCAGCTAAATGGCTATCACTTGCGAGATATAGCGATCCTCACCCGTACGCAGGGACAAGGTAAACGCATTGCCGATGGCTTTATGGCCCACAAACAGTCTCCGACGGCCAGGGAGGACTGCAAATATGATGTGGTCAGTTCCGAAGCACTCTACCTGTACAGCAGTCATGCCGTGAAAATGCTGATAAGCCTCCTGACATGGCTCAACCATGAGAAGAATAGCATTGCCCAGGCTGAATGGCTGTATGAATATCGTCGTTTTGTGAGAAAAGAGCCAGTCTCCGATGGACAGCTATTTGCCGCCATTGATGACTGGAAGCAATGGGTGCCTTCCACTTTCCTACGTCGCAAAGAGTACCTCAAGACCTTGCCGATCTATGAGTTGGTAGAGGTGTTGATTCGAATATTTGGCCTCGACAAGATCAAAAGCGAGTATACCTACTTGCAAGGTTTTCAGGATGCCATACTCGACTTCTCCAAAACTCAGCGTGGAGATATCCCCGTCTTTCTCAACTGGTGGGAGAATGTACGGAAGAAGCGGGCGATCCAGATCGCAGACGAAAACGATGCCGTCAAGGTGATGACCATCCATAAGGCAAAGGGACTGGAGTTTCCCATCGTCATCATCCCTTTCCTGGACTGGAGGCTGGATCATGACACGCTTCAAGAGGAAATATTATGGCTGCCGCCAGCGGACCATCCTGCGGTAAAGCGATTGCCCCTGGTGCCCTTGAAGTACTCCGGCAAACTGAAGGGTACATTTTGGGCAGAAGACTACATACGTGAGCGAGCCAGTGCCCTGATCGACAATATCAATCTGTTGTATGTGGCCCTGACGCGTGCTTCTTCTGCCCTATATGTTTTTGGAGAGCATCAACTAGAAGGTAGGAAAATGTCGGATGTGGGAATGTTCTGTCACTACCGGCTTCGTCAGTTGGAGGGTTGGGAAGGTGAGGAGCATGTCTTTGAGCGCGGCAGTCTGCCACCGGGAGATTCTGAGGCCACAGATTCACTGGAGTACGGTCTCGCGAGGTACACATCAGAAAGTTGGAGAGGAAAGGTGAGTCTGCAGATGAAAGGCAGTGAGGCCTTGAGTGACCAGGATTGGGAATCACAGCAGCGAGGCACAATGCTCCACGCCCAGCTTGCAGAAGTGCTGGATATCGAATCGCATGGAACGATTGACGACGATATTTCAGCAATCATAAGCCATCCCGATGTGCGCTATTTCTTTGAAAAGACGCAGGAGGTGATGAGGGAAGTTCCCATCCTTTTGCCCGGAGGAAAGTATTATCGCATTGACCGGTTGGTCAGGAAGGACGATATTTGGCACGTGATTGATTTTAAAACCGGCAAGGCGAAGCCCGAAGATGAGAAACAGGTCATCCGATACAAGGAGATCCTCAGAGAAATGGGCTATGAAAATTTGGCTGGCAAAATCATTTACACAAATCCAGTATCCGTCAAGACAGTCTAGCATGCAGTTATCGAAAATTCTCCTTTTAAGTACCCTTGGGTTGATTTTGGCCCCTACCACTGTTCACAGCCAGGTGGATGAAAGCGCCATTGATGCCTTCGTTCAGCGATTTGTCAGGGACTACGACGTGACCGAAGCTCAAGTCCGCGAGAAACTGGGTCGGGCAACCTACCAGGCGAAGATCATCGAGCGAATGAACAAGCCGGCTGAGGGCATGCCTTGGTATCGATACCGCAAGATCTTTATGACCGATGAGCGGATCAATGCGGGAGTTGAGTTCTGGGACGAGCATCAGACAACATTAAATTCCATCAGTGAAGAGACGGGCGTCGCTCCGGAGTATATCCTGGGTATTTTAGGTGTGGAAACCTTCTTCGGTCAGCGAAAGGGAACGCACAAAGTATTGGATGCCCTCTACACCCTGGCCTTCGGCTATCCAAAGCGGGCGCGGTTTTTTCAGAGGGAGCTGGAGGAGTACCTGGTTCTGACGCGGGAGGAGCAGCTGCCATATGACGAGCTATTAGGAAGCTACGCGGGTGCCATGGGCTATGGCCAGTTTATGCCGAGCAGCTACCGGGCCTATGCCGTGAGCTACGACAAAGGCGGTACACGCGACCTGCTCAACTCTCCCGAGGACGGCATGGCGAGCGCAGCCAACTATCTCAAAGTGCACAATTGGAAAAGGGGAAAGATGGTGGCCAGTGGTATTCTCAAGTCACCAGCCGCTGCCGATCGGAAAAGCACCTCCACGAAACCGAAGAATACCATGTCGTACTACGAAAACCTGGGTTTCATACCCGTCGAGTCCATCACTCCCGAGACACCTGTGTCATTGCTCCAGTACGAGCTGGAAGATGGAGGCTATGAGTACTGGTACGGGCTACACAACTTCTACGTCATCACCCGATACAATCGCAGCCAGCTCTACGCTCTGGTAGTTCACCAGCTGGCCCAGGCCATCAAGGAGAGACGAAATCAACAATGACGAGATGCTAAAGATCCGCAGACTGAACATGGACAGCACCTGGCAGGTGCAGTGGGACCAGACGAGCCTGATTATCGATCCCTGGTTGCTCGGGACCGAGGTGGAAGGATGGCCCTGGTTCAACGAGCAGTGGCATGCCACCCCGCCCATGTCCATCGACGACATAGGTCACTACGACGGGATCATCGTCTCCCAATCGTATTCCGACCACTGCCACGAGGAGACACTGGATCTGATGCCGGAGGCACCCATCTATGGCACACCAAAAGCGTTCAAAAGGCTCCGTAAGTCCGTCGCAGACCGGCTACATCTCTTACCCGATCTGGCAGATGGCGAGTGGCTGCAAATGGGAGATGTCCACGTGGCATTTCTTGATCCCGGACGGAAGTTGGATCCCGTTTATTATGGGATCGCCATCCGACAAGGAGAGGATGTTATCCTTTACACTCCCCACGGCTTTGAACCTTCAGAGCAGCAACGCCAGCAATTGGCGGACTACAACATCGTCTTGCTGATCACCTCTTTCTCTCTATTTCGCCTACCGGGCTGGATGGGAGGGGACGTCAATCCTGGCATGGACAGGGCTCGCCATTTGGTAGAGACGCTCGACCCACAGAAGGTCGTTCATACCCATGATGAAGAGAAGAATGCCCGTGGCATTGTCAAGAAGATTGCTCGGGTCGTCTATCCGGACTATGAGCAGCTGAAGAAGGACTTCCCCGACAGATTCATATACCTCGGTGAGGACTATCAGTACCTCACGCTTTCGGAGCCGGCCCCTCAGGGTTGATCGCTTCCAGTTTCGAGAGTAGTAGCTTGCGCTCCGCAGCAAGAGGCGCCAGGGAGATCGCTTTGGCAAGGTCACTTTTCGCCTGTTCTGGAGACGAGCCTCTGTTCAGTTCACCCCGGAGTGCGTAGTAGAGATAATTGTCCTCCACATCAGTCAGCCGCCCTAGGTATTGCAGAGCCTCCTCAGCACCCCGCACTTTGCTGATGACCAGCCCCATGTTGAGATGGATGTTGGTTGTATTCTTCACGCGTAGCAGGCGATCATGCAGTGCGAGCATACCGCTCCACTTATCGTCGCTGTCCGGCAGCGTATGCAGGTAGGCAATGGCAGCCTCCAGTTCATAGGCAGTGGATAGCTCATTGAAGTCCATGGAGCGCATGAAGTAGGTGCCCTGCGAGATCAGCTCCTTGTTCCACTTCGTCCGGTCCTGCTGGCCCAGCGGGATCAGCTCCCCCAACTCGTTCATCCGGCTTTCAAACCTCGACGTATGGAAGCACATCAACGCCAGCAGAGCACACACCTCCTGATGCTTTTCGAAGTGCGACTCGTACAGCAGCAGCGCCAGGCGGATGGCTTCCAGGCAAAGATCCCGCCGCATCACCATTTCCTCACTGGCGGAGTGGTAGCCCTCATTGTAGAGCAGGTAGATCGTCTTCAGCACGCTTTCCATCCGCGCCTCCAGCGACTCGCCACGGGGTACTTCCAGCGCGATCTGTTCTCTTCGGATTTTGTCCTTGGCACGAAACAGCCGCTTGTTGATCACGTCCTTCGACGTCAGGAAAGCCCGAGCAATTTCTTGTATACCAAATCCCCCCAGCGTCTTCAGTGCCAGGGCGATCTGAGCTTCTTGCGGTATAGCCGGGTGGCACACGGCAAAGAGCATGCGGAGCTGGTTGTCCTGTATCTCGTAAAATGCCTGCTCCAGATGCGCTGCGATGGAGTACTCCACAGGGATGGCGCTCTGCAGGTGACTGTCTACTTTGCGTTTGGTCTGCTGGCGCCGTAGGTAATCGGTTGCTTTGTTTTTCGCCACGGCATACAGCCACGAAACGGGCTTATCCGGAGAGCCTCGCAGCTTCCAGGATTCGTGGGCCTGGACAAAGGTATCCTGTACGATGTCCTCCGCGACTTCCAGTTGGTCGAAGCCGAAGAGTTTCGTCAACACCGCCACCATCTTTCCCGATTCGTGCCGGAAAAGATGGTCGATGTCCTGGCCAACCGTCATTCAGTGGAGAAGTGCGCCACCTTCCGGATTTCCACCGAGCCGCGATCGTCACCGATGATCGGGCAACCCTTCGCCGTGGCAATAGCTTCGTCCATGTCTTTGGCTTTGAAGACAAGGTACCCGAGTACAAATTCCTTCACCTCAGCGTAAGGCCCATCGGTTTGGTTGGTACTGGTCAGGAACAGACCGTCGCGCTCAAGCGGTGCAGTGGACACAAATCGGCCTTCCTCGGCGATGCCTTTGATCCAGCTTTGCCATTGCGGGATGGTCTTCTCCATCTCTTCAGGGGTAGAACTGTACGCCTCGGCCGGGGCGAGGTTTCTGAATAGTAGCATGAACTCTTGCATGGTATTAGATTCGTTAATTTGAAATTTGCCCTTAGGACGAGCCGCCAATTCAATATTGGACATCAAGATCTATTTTTTTCTGATTTTGTGAAAAAGCATGGGGATTTTTTGGGCCAGGCCCAAAGTGGTCATCGCGAGAATGGCCTCTAATGGATGCATTTTACTTATCAATTTTCTGGGCCCCTGAAGTAGTGAGCAGGAGATCCCTCGAGTACTCACGGAATGTCAATCACTTACTTCAGGGCGGGCTTTCGGCACTCGCCCACCGGCCCCGCTATCCACCCACCAGACTGCCGGCGGCTTAGACAATTGCCTCTATCCCTTAGCCTACCGCCGTCATCGGTAGGAGTGGAACGACGCGGCAATCTCGGACGGCGGTTAGTTGAGAAGTTGTGAGTTGAGAAGTTGATCCGCCTTGGCGGAAGCCACGGCGACCGGTAGGTTGCGAAGTTGAGCGTTAGGAGAGGAGATGGCCTTACTCAATTTGGATGAATCCCCCTTTATCAAAGGGGGCAAGGGGAGCCCGGCCAAGGGGGATTGTATGACAATCCCGCAGCCGCAGGCCCTGGAAATAGCCCCAGCGAGTCGAGATAAGGTGCATGAAATTGAACGTAGCGGTCTCACCAGTACGTCATTCCGGTTTCGCAGGCGGAATTGTAGTCCCTTTCGGGTGAGGTCATGCGAAGACCGGAATCTCTCTTCCACTATGACCAGTAAGCGGGCGATGACCTCTGGCACGTTTTGTGTGCAAATATTTCTGGATCGTTTTTATGGAATCTGGGTACTCTCCACATCTTAAAAGAAAAACGACTATGAAAACGTCCACCACATTCATACTATGCTTCGTGCTCGTGACACTTCACAGCACCGGTCAGTCCTTTCAGGAGGTCGAGCTGCCGACCACCCTCAATTCAGTCACAGTATTCCTCCAGGGGGCACAGATCACGAGGCAAGGCAATGTGCAAATACCACAGGGCACCTCAGAGGTCATGATCTCAGGTCTCTCACCTTACATTGACGAGAAGAGCATACAAGTGCAGGCAGAAGGTGCTTTCACCATCCTTGCGGTCAACCATGGCCTCAATTATTTGGAAGAATTGAAAAAGGACGAGGAGATCGACCAACTCACCGAACAGCTTGAAGGATTGGAGCAACAGATTACCCGAAAGAACTCTCGGCTACAGGTGTTGGGGGAAAAGCAAAGCTTGCTTGACGAAAACAAGAACCTTGGGGGAGAAACTTCCGGGGTCAGTCTCTCAGAGCTCAAGCAAGCCATTGACTTCTATGACAGGGAGCTCACCACCATCAAATCAGAAATGATCGATGTGCGACTGGAGATTGATGCACTACAGGAGCAAAAAGTAAAAATCGAACAACAGATCTCTGACGTCAGAGGAAGAGAGGAGCTGCCGGTAGGAGAGATCAAAATCCGGGTGGAGGCTCAGCAATCTGCAAAGGGGGATTTCGCGCTTACCTATATCGTCGCCAATGCAGGCTGGTACCCCAAGTATGATGTGAGGGTGGCCAGCATCGACAAGCCCCTGGAACTGCAGTACAAGGCGGATGTCTACCAAAATACCGGCGTTGATTGGGAGCAGGTGAAGCTGAGCCTGTCCAATGGCAACCCCAATCAAAGTGGTGTAGCTCCGGAATTGCAGACCTGGTACCTCAACTTCACGCGCAATACGGTCTTCAATAGACCGCTCTTCGGTGCCGTAGCTGTTACCGGATCTGTGCGCTCTGTGTCAGGTCGGGTGAGCGATGAATATGGCGACGCGTTGCCTGGTGTTAATGTGATCGTGAAAGGCACTACCGTTGGGACGACCACTGACCTCAATGGCAACTACAATTTGACGCTACCCAATGGTGCTACCTCGTTGGTGTTTTCATACATCGGTATGAATACGCAGGAGGTGGCCATTACCTCATCGACGATCAGCCCGAGGATGCAGGCGGATATTGCACAGCTAGAGGAGGTCGTAGTAGCCGCATACGGGCTTGAGGGAAGGACCGCCGGTGTTCAAGTCAGGGGGTACAACAGTCTGGATAACGAAGCAGATGTCATCACGTCCACCATCGTTCAAAACCAGACTACCGTCGAGTTCGAAGTCGACAAGCCTTATTCCATCAAATCCAATGGGGAGAAGCTCTCTGTCAATCTTCAGAGTTATGAGATCGAGGCTATGTATGAATACCACGCCGTGCCTAAGCTTGAAACAGATGCCTTTTTGATTGCGAGAATAGCTGATTGGGACCAATACAATCTACTCGAGGGAGAGGCCAACCTCTACTTCGAAGATGCATTCGTGGGTCGGTCGGTGCTGGACGCACGGGCATTGGTAGATACACTCGATATCTCATTGGGTCGCGATCGAAACATTGTGATTGGGCGCGAGAAGATCGACACATATACCAAGCGAAGAACTATTGGCAGCAACCAGGTCGATAGCAGAGGTTTTAAGATCCTGGTAAGAAACAAAAAGGAGCAGCCCATTAAGCTGATGCTCTTTGATCAGCTCCCGGTGGCAGCGATCAGTGATATCAACGTGTCACCATCTGCGCTCTCTGGGGGCAAACACAATGAGAAAACGGGTCAGGTAGTGTGGGAACTGAATTTGGCACCTCAGGCGCAGAAGGAGCTCCAGCTGGCTTACGACGTCAAATATCCGAAGAAGGAGAAGGTGACACTGGAATGACCATCAGAGGATGGGGTGGTCGGAGGTTTGAGAGCTCTCAAAGAATGATGATATTACGCTACTATGAAACTCACCAACAAAGTAGCCATCATCACCGGAGGTGCTCGTGGCATTGGCCTTGCCACCGCTAAACTATTTGCCAGTGAGGGAGCGAGAGTATTCTCATGGGACGTGATCGAGGGCGACGGTGACCCTTCTATTACCCATCAACAAGTCGATGTTTCAGATGCCGCAGCCGTTTCTTCGGCCGTTGAGTCGATCCTACGTGACACGGGAAAGGTTGATATTCTGGTCAACAATGCCGGAATTACCCGAGATCGGACGCTGCTGAAGATGAGCACTCAGGAGTGGGAGCAGATCCTGGCCATCAATCAAACCGGCGTCTTCAACTGTACCAAGGCCGTGGCTCCTCATATGAGAGAGGCTAACTACGGGCGGATCATCAGCGCATCGTCAGTGGTCGGTCTACGTGGAGGATTCGGACAGGGAAATTATGCCGCAAGCAAGGCCGCAGTGATTGGGATGACCAAGGCATGGGCGACGGAGCTGGCCAGGTACAATATCACGGTCAATTGCATTGCTCCGGGCTATATCCAAACAGACATGACCGATGCGATACCAGACGAAGTCAAGGAACTCATATTGGCGCAAGTACCCGCTGGAAGAATTGGCCACCCGGAGGAGATTGCTCAGGGATACCTCTTTTTGGCTTCAGACGATGCGGCCTACATCAATGGCACCTGTTTGACGATTGACGGAGGAATGACCAGATAGAGGATGGCATGAAACTATTCCGGATTTTGTTTCTCGCTGCTGTCATTTGCTTAATGGCCATTATGGTCATGTGGGTGATGGACTCCTCCGGAAGCGTTGGGCAGAGGCATGCCGAGTTTCCAACTTTATCACAAGGGTCCGAGGGAAATAGCGCGATCAATCAATCGCCACTGGCATTGGTGTTTGGTGTGGGATCTTTCGTATTGCTTTGTCTCATGCTTTTCATTGGCGTTGGCTCACGGCTTCAAGGTCGAGGTCGGTGGATTCTATTAGGTTTCAGTATTGCCTATTTGGGCATTCTCTTGGCCATCTTCAATACCTACGACGGATTCATTGAGCAGTCGCAGCTGGTTCTGATCCACGGTTTCCCAACGCCTACGGTATTGATGGTGTATGGTATCTGGTTATTCCCATTGGTGTGCGCCGTGGCATACGTGCTCTTTTTTGAGCGGTGGGTAGTGTCTCCTGAGGAACTGAGTGAGTTTCGAGCGCGCCTGAAGTCCATAAACAATGAAAGACATGAAGACCAAGTCTAACCACCACGACGTACGTACGGAGAAGATCAATTCTGGAGATGACTATCGGCGAAGCCTTCAGAACCGGGACTTGAACGTGTATCTACTCGGAGAGAAAGTCGAAGACCCGCCCAACCATCCGATCATCAAGCCCTCAGTCAATGCTGTAGCCGAGACGTACGACCTGGCGGTTCGGGAACCGGAGTTGGCCACCGTGACGTCCCCATTTACGGGTGAGCCTGTGAGCCGATTTTTGCATGTCTGTACCGATGTCAATGACCTCGTGCTGCAAAACAAGATGCAACGTAAATTGGGCCAGTTGACGGGTACATGTTTTCAGCGATGCGTGGGTATGGACGCAATCAATTCATTGTACTCCGTTACCTATGAGATGGATGAGGCCCACGATACGGTCTATCATCAGAAGCTGAAGGAGTTCCTCACTTTCATTCACCGATTCAACTATGTTCTCGGGGGCGCCATGACCGATGTGAAAGGCGATCGCAGCCTTACGCCTCATCAGCAGCCGGACCCGGACATGTACGTGCATGTAGTGAAACGCAGCGAAGAAGGCGTGTGGATTACAGGTGCCAAGGCCCACCAGACAGGCTGCCTCAACTCCCACTGGCTGATGGTGATGCCCACCACGCGATTGGGGCCTGAAGATAAGGAATATGCCATCATTGGGGCGTTGCCGGTGGATGCTCCTGGCATCACATACATCTATGGACGACAATCATGCGACACCCGCAGTATGGAAGGTGGCTCGATCGATACCGGCAACCACCACTTCTCCGGTCAGGAAGCGATGATTGTCTTCGAAGAAGCCTTCATCCCTGCGGAATACATTTTCATGGATGGTGAGTACGACTTTGCTGCGCTGCTGGTCGAGAGGTTTACGAGCTACCACCGCAGGAGCTACGTCTGCAAGTCAGGAGTCGGCGATGTGCTCATAGGTGCCGCTGCGACGATTGCGGACTACAATGGCGTGGCCAAAGCCTCGCATGTGAAAGACAAGATCGTGGAAATGACGCATCTGAACGAGACCATCTACGGTACAGGCATCGCCTCTTCCTACCAGGGATATGCGACGAAGAGCGGTGCGTATATCTGCGACGAGATGCTCTCCAATGTCTGCAAGCATCACGTCACGAAAATGACCTACGAGATTGGCAGATTGGCCCAGGACCTCGCCGGAGGTCTGATGGTGACTATGCCTAGCGAGAAGGAGCTCGACCAAGACGGTATCGGCAAGCTGCTCTTGAAGTACCTCAAAGGCCGGGAGGACGTGGCTACGGAAGACCGGATGCGCATTTTACGTCTGATAGAAAATATGACCCTCGGCCGCAATGCTGTGGGCTATCTCACTGAGAGCATGCATGGAGCAGGTTCACCCCAGGCACAGCGCATTATGATCCAGCGCAACATGCAGCTGGCCTACAAAAAGCGACTCGCGCAAGTACTGGCCGGTATCGAAGAGGTGGGTAACAAAGAGGAGGTAGTGGAGGAGCTGTCCGGTTATTTCGAACGAGTCTTTAGCCTACCCCAATAGCGCTTGGAAGCATTTAGAGATACGATCGTCCTTAGCTCCATTGGCATCTACATGCTGCTGTGTATTGCTATTGGTATCTGGGCACTCTCCAGGACCCGGTCCTCTTCCGATTTTTTCATGGCCGGCCGCAACCTGGGAATTCTCGTTACGGCTTTCGCTGTGTTTTCCAGTACCATGAGCGGCTTTGGTTTCGTCGGAGGTCCAGGCCTCGTGTACAACATGGGCATGAGCTCGGTGTGGATCACATTTTCATCCGTGATAGGTTTCAACATCGGCTTCTACCTTCTGGCCAAACGATTGAGGATCTTCGCCGAGTTGGGTAATTTTTTATCGCTGCCGGAGGTCATCGGCTATCGTTATCAAAATCAGCAGACCCGTCTCCTGGTAGCTATCGCCATTATTCTGGGCGTTATTGGCTATATGGCCACGCAGATTCTCGCCATGTCTGTGGTGTTGCGCGACTTGCTGCAGCAGACCCACTTCCTACCGACGATAAGCCTCGAGGCATGCATGATCTTCTCGGGCTCCATCCTTGTATTCTACAGCGTCACCGGTGGCATCATTGCGTCAGTCTACACCGATTTGATTCAAGGTGCCATCATGATTGTGGCGGCCCTTTTGATTTTCATCACGGCAATTACTGTCTTCGATGGAGGCATCGGTGAAGTAAGCACCATCATCTACAACGATGATCCCGAAGCCATTGGGCCGTGGGGGACAATAGGGATCATGGGGTGCCTCTCGTGGTTCCTGGTCTTTGGCTTGGGTGCTGCTGGCCAACCGCATGTCATCACCAAAATGATGATGAATAAAAAAGTCAGCGACGCACGGTACATCCTGCCAGTTTCGCTGGTAGGCTACGCATTCACTGCATTGCTTTGGGTGAGTATTGGGCTGGTCATGCGAGCACTGGTGCTAAGCCAGTCCTTTCCGGAGTTAGCTACGCCTGATGCTGCAGCCCCTCAATTTCTTCAGCACTATGCCCACCCCATTCTCGCCGGCATTGTCTTCGCAGGGCTCTTTGCGGCCATTATGTCGACGGCCGACGCGTTCCTTAATATTGGTACAGCGGCGGTGATGTACGACATCCCCAGTGCGCTGGGTCGGGAGGTCAAGAATCAGCTGCTTTGGGCACGGATCACCACTGTCGGACTGACTGTCGTGGCGGGCGTATTTGCCTTATTCACCGGGGAGCTGGTGGCCCTTTTAGGGGCTTTTGGATGGGGAACATTCGCCGCAGCAATCGTGCCCACAGTGGGGCTGGGGTTCAATTGGAAGAAGGCAACGCCGCTCGCGGCCAATGTGGCGATCGTGTCAAGCCTTGCCATCAATTTCGGCTTCAAATTGCTCGGTATCCGACTGCCCTACAATATCGACATTGGCGCATTTGCCTTGCTCATCTCCATCACGCTGTTTGTGTCCATCTCCTGGTGGTCGAAGGCACCGAAGCTCAAAGAGGAGATCACGGCGGCAATTGACCTCTGATAAAGAAGAGCAAGCCCCACCCCCGAAGAGGTGAGGCCCACAGGTCAAAACAATATATTCTCTCATCCTTCGCCGGCGGCCACAGCTTGCTCAGTGGGAGTCACTGCTGCCGGTTGCGTTCTCTTGTACTGCTTTTTGATCGTTTTGAAATTGTCCTTCGTCACATTCTCACCCGTTTTCACATGGTGCTCGATGGCGACAAAGTAGTCTTCGATCAGCTTTTTGAATTGTCCCTTCATGAGACCGCCCATGAAGGGTGGCTTGGTCCGAAACTGCATGTCGAAAGTCAGCTTCGAAGTGCCATTGCCTAGGTCCTCGACGGTGTAAACCGCCCTGGTCAGTTCGGGATCGACCGGAAACTTGCCTGCTTGGAACACTTGATTGGTGAAACTCATTTCCTCGGGTTTGAAATTCACCATCTTCTCTTTGAGATACTGGGTTTGACTCTCGTTGAAGTAACACACCCGCTCGACACCTTCTCCGCCTGTCAAAGACCCATCGATATAATCCGATGAGATGATCTTGGGATGGGAGTGGGCGATTGCGCCATAATCTTCACCCACGACACGCCAGACATCTCGCGCCTCGACGGGCATCACTTTGCTGAGTGTCAGGGTTTTTACCTTCTTCTGTGCCTGAACATTGATACTTGCCGCTGTTGCTATTGCCATGATCAAGAAATTTAGTTTACGTCTCATTCTGTCTGTTTTTCAAATCATTTACCCTTAGACTGGGGATGTGGACAGGTGTGGCAAGAGTCACAATGGCTCCGTGCGGAAGGTCGGGAGGCTGACAAAAAAAATGCGCTCATGAAGATGAGCGCACTGTAAGATTGGCGTCGACAGGTTGCCTATTTCATCTTAGGCAGCCGCTGTCGCATTACGTTCTGCGGCACGCTGCTCCAGTCGTTCTACAGCTCTCTGAGCGTAGTCGCTGAGACGTTGCCTTTCATATTGGCTGAAGTGTCTTGTCTCTCCTCCAATGAGGTAAAAGGTACCCACACAATACCCATTTGATGTGGTGAGTGGGGCGCCTACATAGGTCTGTACGCCATGCAGGGTGACCATCGGGTTATTCTTTAGGCCCTTTTCGTTGTTGGCGTTGTCAATGAATCGGGCCCTGCCATCGCGCACAATATCGATGCATAGGGACCATTCCGCGGGAGCACCATTGATTTCAGCCAACCATCCACCCAGGCCGTGGGAGGCGGCGAAGATCTGCGCGTTATTCAGCATGATGGCGATGGCGGCCACAGGCAATCCAAATTCCCTAGCGGCTTCCTCTGCCAGGCCATTGAGTGTCTGATCTTCCACAAATTCGTGAAGCCCAAGGCCAGCAATTTCTTCCAGCCGCTTTCGGTCCAGGATTGGATCTGAATTCGTCTTTTTCTTCTTCATTGTATTATGCGTTGACTTGTGATGGTACGGCCTTCTCCTCTGTTTCAGAATCTATAGGCATGTTTTCCATGAGAAGTTGATAGGTCTTTATCCGTATGAGAAGCGATCGCGCAACGACGGCCGCTGCTCCCTCTTTCAGGGAAATGGTCTGCATGATCGTGGTGAGGTCGCTTATCCTTTCGGTTTTCTCGTCAATCGCGAAGTTGGCGCAAACATCGCTCCAGAGGGTATTGGCTTCCTTGGTGCCTATGACTTGACTAAGGGCCTGAATGGCCGATTCCCTGTTGGGCGCTTCAAGCCCGTAATTGTTCATTTGGTGCTTTGAATTCATCAGTATTAGTTGTTTGTCGAAGTTCTCGATGAGGGTTGACTCCTCAAAAACTCATCTATTAATAACTATCTGGACTTAAGAGAGCTGTCATCTCAATGATGGATGCCTCTTCTTTTCAAGTCAGTGTTGGTGATTCAAAGTTTACAGCTTGTCGGCCTGATACGTGAACGAAAGTATCTCAGAAGCTCCTCCAGCTGCACTCTAATTCGACAACTGGGTCAGGTCACTGGTTTTTTGACAGAGATTACGGGATGATGGCCATATGGCCCCTGAGGATCGAGTATTGGACCGATCAATTAAGGGATCAATTATGCTCGATCTTCCAAAAGGCAATCCCTCCGGCTTGTTTACCCAACTCTGCATAGTCGATCAATTCGCCATTTTGGAGTTCGATCACATCCACAATTCCTGACTCGCCACCAATCCCCTCGGCCGAAACAAAGGCATATCGGCTATCAGAAGATATGGTGATCCCATGGGAGACCCGTCGACTATTGGTCACCCTAGCGATTTCTACATTCTTGGTCAAGTCCCATATGCCTGTTTTGCCATCCGTCTTGTAGGTCACTACCAACCGAGTGCCATCGGGTGAGATCTCGACATTGTATGGGCCTTTCCCCCCTTCCATACGGCGAGTGATAGACCAGGAGTCCAGATCAACCTCAAGAACTTGATCGCAGCCGTTCCCGGCTATGAACACGCGTTCCCCATCGGGATGAGGAATGACCCAAGTTGGCTTCACTTTTGAATGGTACATGGACTTCTCCTGGGTGGCGCCATGATCCATCATTTTGTGATCCATGATGTCATGGTTCGCGTGATCGGTAGTCATCGTGCTCTTGTTGTCTGGCGAATTACCATCAAGATACAGCTTACGGTTCACCTCAAGCTCGACCGCATCAATCTCAAACAGCTCTCCGGACATCATACCCACTGAATATTGTTTCAGCCCATCAGGAGAGATACGCGATCCGTGCGGCATAACCCCTGTGGTGATCCGAGTGATCTCCGTCATTGTCACGGGATCTACGACTGACACTGAGCTAGGGACCATATCTCCGTGCAAATTGAAGTTGACCACATAAAGGAGGCCAGTGATGGAAGATATCTGCATCGAGGCTGGGAATAGCCCTAATTGTGTCTGCCCAACAACCTTATCCGTTCCGGTCTCGAACTTATAAACGGTCCCATAAGGATTGCCATGCGCTAGTGAGAGATACCAGTACAATCCCTGTGGTCCCACTGTGATGCCGTGTGGCCCTTCGATTTCCGCAGGCCATATCCCAACGGGAATCCTCTTCAATGTCTGTGCCCTTTGACCATCAAACTTGATAAGAGCCACCTCGTCTTCGGATTCTGCCGTCGCATACGCATAGTAATCCTGTCCCATCACAGCGCCCCCTATTAGGATGCAGAAAGCGCTGGCCAATAGCTGCCGGGAACTCATTTGGCGTCTATCTTTACTTCCTCAGGTACTATGGGCGCGAGTTTGGCCGCCCAAAGCCCACTGTGAAAATCACTGAAAAATATGTGGCCTTTGTGCGGTTGAGCTCCCCATGTCATTGCCGCATTGGGGATATAGCCCTCGGGATCCATCGGCAGAAAGTGCGCCACCTCGCGCCCCTGCTTATATAGGTCGCCCATCAAGTCCCCTGAGATATCGACCACCCGTACACCGCCGTTGTAGTAGCCTATGTAGAGCAGGTCATCTTTCACCCAGAAGTTGTGCGATCCTGCCTCAGGTACCTGATATCGTGCTACTTCCTTGGGGTGCTCCAGATCTGTGAAATCCATGAAATGCAGATACCCCTTGGGCAGAATGACGCCGTTTGGGTCAAAGTCAACTGGGAAGATCTCGTCTCCGGCGATGACGTAGCGTTTGCCAGTGGTGGTGCTCGTATAGGGGAAGGCTGCGTGATTCGCATTACCTTCCACCTTTGCAGAACTAATCATAACCGGATTGGAGGGAGAACCGCCTTTGATGCCATTTCCCACATCGACCATGATCACGCCGTCATTCCAGTTGGAGGAGTAGGCGATGCCATCTTCTATCCATACGTCGTGGATGGCCCTACCGGGATTGTCTATTTCAAACTTAGAGACCCTATAGGGGTTGGCGGGGTCTTCGATATTGATGATTTCATATCGCTGACTATTACTCAACGCATAAACGTGATCTTCGTAAATGAATAGGTTGTGTACTCCACCAGTGAGCTGCTCAGTGTAAGTGGATAAGATCTGCGCCTCTCTCGGATTGGTTACGTCGATTATGACAATACCATTCTTGCGGTTCGAAGCCCCTTCTCTACTGATAATGCAGATACTCCCATCTGCTGATACCTTGACGTCATTGACGGTCCTTGCATCAACCTGAACCGTATCGATGCTGAAGATATTGGCGGGGTCAGTAACATCCCAAAAGAAGGCTTTGCCATCGGCGCCCCATGTTCCGGTCACCGCGTAGTCTCTTCCATCAACTCCTTCCCACACCCAGAAATCAGAAGTATGACTCTCGCTGACGCTGCCCTGCCCAATGAGCTGGATCTGACGCTGTATGTTGCGAGGGGTGATCTTTACGGTCTTAGTTGCCGACACACCGCCTGAGGAGGCTACAATTGTGTAAATGCCCTGCTTTTCGGCCACAAACCTTCCATCTGTATCAATCTGTGCTGAAGCACCTGACCCGGCTTCTGGCAGTGACCCAGCAATAGAAAATAGGATGGGAGCAGTGGGTAAGTAGCGACCCTTACTGTCGAGGGTTATACAAGAAAACTGTAGTACATCCCCAGTGCGGGCCGTCAGGTTACTCACTTCAAGGTTGATTTCTACGACCGGGTTGCGTTCAACCTCAATCTTCACCTCATGTTCAATTCCGCCCGCTGCGACAGTAATCGTTGTCTTACCAGGAGCTATTGCGTAGAGATTCATCAATTCATCCACCTCAGCAATATTGGGATTACTTATGGTCACTTGAGTTTCAGGGTCCCGCACCTTAAGCCCCAATTCATCCAAAACATTCACCTCAAGGGGTATTACGGTACCTTCAAAGACCTGAGCTGGTCGGTTCACTTCAATGCTGGCGATGGGAGCATGTACGACCTCGACCTCGACAAACCGCCTGACTACCGTCTCATTCTCGTTCTGAGGGATTCTGATCATTTCCACCTTCCACATTCCGGGATCGTGTCCGACTAAAAAGTACTTCCCATCGCGCTTCTGCACTTCCACCGCACTGGAAGGAACCAAGTCGGATTCGCGCAAAGCGAACATGATCACTCTTCCTAGTTCAATAGATGTTTGCCCTTCCTTGATGGCTTTGACGTTCAATTGTAAGGTATCGGCAATTGTCAGACGAACAGGATCTGGGTCGACAACCAACTCGATCTTCTGAGCCAATCCCCAGAGCGAGAATTGGATACCCATTGCAATGAGCAGAGGTTTTAGGTTTTTCATGAAGGTTAGGTTTATATATAAATATAATGCATCTATCTGATTTATAAAGCATTACGTGGAGTCTTCTTTCATTCTTTTCCTTCGATCATGACCCGTAGATAGGGACTTGTTGCAGACTGATTCGGAGTGGATGTTCCGCGCGGTGACATATAAGATGAGGTGACCTAGTCTGGAGAGTTACATCTTATCTGAAGACCTTGTTGCAGGGACAGATCTTTTGCCATTGCGGCGTTCCGCCCGTTTTTTGGCGGCGCGCTGCTCCACTCTCTCAAAAATGAAGGTGCCGGCTTGGACCGCCTGGCAAGGCATAAATGCTCAGATAATCGATTTAGGCTTCAATTCAGATTGAGCAACTCCACAACCCGCTTGTCCTTGATGAAGTCGTCAATGAGCGTCTTCTTATCAAATACTTCCCTGTAGGGCAGCTCATTATGCATTTCGTGATATTTTTCTTCTACGAGATCAAGGATTTCATCCGCATCCTGGGAGATGTATTGCTGAAACTTGCGATACTCCTTTCGGTTGAAAAGTAGGTTTTTGCTGTCGATGTTGCCACATTCCATGACAGCGGTCACTTTCTTGTAGCATCGGCAGGGATTGGCCTTATTGACCAGCCCACACTTGTTGTTCATGAAGTTGAATAGCTCCTTCCGGGCACGAGAGAGTCGCGTCCGAAAATTGGCCTTGCTGATTCCCATGATGTCGGCACCGATTGTATGATCTGCGTTGAACAGGTCGCCGATGATGTACACAATCCGCTGTTCGCGCGTGAGGCACAAGAGCATGGCGGACATACAAGCCAGGTTCATCTCCTTGATTTCGTCTTTCAACTCATCCTGCTCCAGATCCGTCAACTCGACATCCCGGAAAGTCGTCAATCTGTCCGCAAAGGCATCGAAATCTTCATTGACGACCAGTTCCCTGGATTTTTTCTGCATTTGCAAGAAGTGGTTGACCACGATCCGATACAGCCATGTTCTGAACTGAGATTTGCCTTCAAACTTGGCAAGATGAGTGATCACTTTGATCATCACCTCCTGGGCGAGGTCCTCCGCATCCGTTGGGTTTTGTACCATCTTCCAGGCGATGTTGTAGATATAAGGCTGATGCTTTCGCAACAGATCTTCTAAGGCCGCTTTGTCACCTTTAATCGCACCCTCGATCAGCGAGAGATCGTCCTCGTCAGTTTCATAATCCGTGGCAAATGGATTGTTGTTCATAGTATTCCCTTTTGGACCTTTGACGTCTGTCCTGTCCAAGTGTGACAGGTTTTCCAGAAATTCTTACAAACTAATTCATCAGAAGCCCACAAAATCATCAGCACTGGCACTACATAGCACCTGGGATTCGGGCGAGCTCGTCTCATGTTCTTCGATTTTTTTGAGGAATCCAGCCCTAATGCGACTTTTCGCCCATTCCCTCATATGTTCTACCGCGTCAAACTGGAGGAAATAGAGATTCCTTTCACTGTTTTTCAGGTCGCGCATGTGCTCGATGGACTTAAATCCATCGAAGAAGCGCAGCTCTGCTTCCATTTCTGCTATCCAGTCTGGGAAATAGTCCCGACCCTGATCATTCAAAAAGTGCTCGGCGAAAATGGTGATCATCTTGCTAAGTGTTTAGCGATAGTTTCATCAAAATATCAGTCTGCAAGTCCTTTCCCAGCATGAAGTCGTGAGACCCAAAGGTTTCAAAACCATAGCCTTCATAGAGTCGCATGGCGGCTTTGTTTTGATCCCATACGCCGAGCCATACGATCTTCTTACCCAGCCGTCTGGCCTCTGCTAGCGTGAATTCCATCAATTGGCTTCCCAGACCTCTGCCTTGATAATCAGAAGCGATATAGATGCGTTCGAGTTCCAGGGCATCGGGACCGAGGGCCTCATTTTGGGCGGTGCCCACATTGAGCTTTAAGTAACCGATGGCTTCCGCTTCTTTCACAAGGAAGAAGAAAAAGGACTCAGTGTTGGACAACTCCGTTCGAAGCTGTTCCTCGTTGAGGCTTGAAGCCAGGTAGGCATCCATGTCCTCTGCAGAATTGTGGGGGCCAAAGGCTGTTAGAAATGTGTCTCTCGCCAGTATCGTCAATTGCTCCAAATCTGTCAATCGGACTTCCCTTATAGTGAATTCATCCTGTTGCATGCGCGTATAAAGCTATGAAATCGCTAATTTCATTCCTCCACCAAACCATATATAATCAATGCCCAAAATGCACGTCGAGAAGTCGGTCTTGGTAAAGGCGCCGGTCGACAAAATTTTTTCGTCACTCACCGACTTCGATGAGTGGCAAGTATGGTCGCCCTGGCTTATCCAGGAGCGTGAGGCCAAAGTGACTGTTTCTGAGGATGGTAATTCCTACGAGTGGGAGGGAGACCGTATTGGCAGTGGCAACATGTCCATCACCGGGAAGGAAGAAAATAAACGTATCGACTATGACCTCAATTTCTTGAAACCCTGGAAGTCACACGCCAAAGTGTGGTTTGAGTTCGAAGAGCAGGGCGAGGAAGTAAAGATCACCTGGTACATGGATAGCTCGCTACCTTTTTTCATTTTCTGGATGAAGAAAATGATGGAGGGATTTGTGGGAATGGATTATGATCGAGGCCTTTCCATGTTCAAGGACCTTATGGAGAATGGTGAGGTCGACACACATATCGATATCAAAGGAGAGAGCAAAACCCCGGCATTCAAATGGGTGGGTGTGACAACCACAACGAGTATGGACGAAATGGGGCCCCAAATGGAGAAGGACCTAACCTCGCTGGCTACATGGACGGGGGAGCATGCGGAGATTGCCGGTACACCTTTTACTGTCTACCACAAATGGGATGTCGTGAAGAAGAAGGTGACTTATACTTCGGGTATCCCTGTGAAAGAGGTGCCGACCGACCTTGGAGGACAGTTTGAGTCTGGAGAGATGCCGGAATTAAGAACATTTTGCATTGCCCATAAGGGAGCCTATAAGCATCTGGGTAACGCGTGGAGCACAGGCATGAATATGCAACAGAACAAGAAGTTCAAGAGTAGCAAGAAACAGCATCCGTTCGAAGTCTATGTTTCAGATCCGGCAGATACTGCGGACAAAGAACTCGTGACCGAAGTGCACTTTCCATTGAGGTAAAACAGCCAATTCAATAGATAAACGAAAAACGGGGCCATGAGCCCCGTTTTGTTTGTCATACACCTTACTTGGCATCCTCTCGCGAACAGTCCGCTACTGAGTTCGGCATTTTCGTCGCGATTGGTAAATCTTATTGAGTGGTCTATAGATTGGGTGATCTCGTTCAATCACAGGCTCAAAATAGGTGGATTACCGCTGCCGCACAAGGATCTTTTCGGATTATCACGACTCAAGTAAGCGCTTTCTTCAATTCGTCTTATTGCTTAAGTGAATTGTCCACTTTTCCGGAGCCTGTTGCGCCGCAATTGCGTGTCATTGGCATCGGAAGCACCGTCTACGCGGTTAGGGGGTCGAAATACCCGAAGAATTGTATTTATCGTTTGCTTGGCGGTAATTCTCGTTCAGTTAGTAATAAAACCGTTTCATCTAATTATATCATCGTAAAATAGTTCAATTCCGAATGCGATTTGTTATATTTGATATGCCCTCCTTATAAAGGGCCAGCTATTGGGAATCATTAAAGACCATATCAAGTGTAGTCACTTGAGCAGTGACATCTATACGTGCGCACGTTTTTTTACATTACGCGAGCACCTTCTTCGTCATTCTCAAGAGGACGATACCTCCCGACACGGATCTACAAACTTTCTAAGACTGCGCTTTGACGACGTTCAATTCGCGCAATTGATTACTGTTGAAGACTTCCAGGTAGGAAATACCTATTTGGACTACAACCAGTTTGAGAGCACTGCTGCATCATGGTTTGGTGCAGCAGACCGCGCTGCCGTGGGATACCACTTGGATTTGGAATTATTGCAACCTAAAACCAATACGGTGACGGTAACACGTGACCTGGATGAATTGGCAGTAATATCCGCCAATTCATCCCTTTGACTACTTATAACTCAAACATGAGATGAAATAAGAACGAATTAACAAGAACCATCATGCCAGCAGTTAGACTTACTATTCTTTTTATCCTGATGGTGACCTCGTGTCTGGTCACTTCTTCACAGGACGTTAGCAATCGCAAGACGCGCAAACTCAACAAGGTAGCACTTGATTTTTACCAGGCGAATGATGTGACACACGCCATCAAGTCCTACCGCAGAGTGATTTCTGAGTTCCCCAGAAATGGTGAAGCACATAAGGGGCTTGGGGAGATCTATCTCGCCCTGGGGAACATAGATAGTGCATTTTATCACTATCAGTTCGCAGAAAATACCGGGACCAATTTTACCGATCAGGACCACTTCAATTATGCTGAGGCCCTCCTTGGTGCTGAAGAGTATGTGGCCGCTCGTAGTCATTATAGAGCTTATTACCAGAATCACAGAGATGATGAGATTGCCAGAAAGAGAATCAACAGTCTCAATCATTTCGTAGACTTTTTCCTATTGCGAGAACGATACGATGTACAGGAGCTACCTATGAACTCCACAGCATCTGATGTTTCACCGTCCTTCTTTGGAGATGGTTTCGTTTTTCTATCGAGCCGAGATCACTCTAACGAGTACCTTCTAGACCGCAAGACGAATACTAATTTGGATTTTCGCTTTTCACACTTTGATACTGACGGGGACCCTGGCCCTCCTGAAAAGTTTCTGAAGTCTTTGGGTGGGAAATACGCTGCGGGCCCTGTGGCTTTCAATGCCGAACAGACGGTTGCCATATTCACAAATGTGGTCGAACAGGGGCATGGCGCTGAAGCAAGCACCCGACTCGAGCTGTACTCAATGACAAAAAATAGGGATGGCGAATGGTCCAAGCCTCAGTCGCTGTCTGTCAACAATAGCAGTTTTTCCGTAGCGCACCCGACGCTGACGTCAGATGGCAAGATATTGTATTTCACGTCGGACAAGCCCAATGGATACGGGGGGATGGATATCTATCGGTGTGACATGAGAGATGGCAAGTGGGGCCGACCAGTCAATATGGGTCCAGTAGTGAATACAGCCGCCGACGAAGTGTACCCTTTTATTCATCAAGACGATCAACTGTATTTCTCGTCCAATGGCCATGAAGGTCTGGGAGGACTTGATATCTATAAGGTACAGGTGGATGACCTACGAGGCATAGCGATTACGAACATGGGTTACCCACTCAACTCCAGTATGGATGACTTCGGATTGATCCTCGATCCAACCGGTGAAGAAGGATATTTTTCATCTACAAGGCCCGGAGGGCTCGGCAAGGAGGACATTTATCGCGTGGCGATCAACTTGGATATCAAGCCGGAGCCACTCTTTGACACGGAGCCTAGTCCACAGGTGCAGATGGCAAAGGCTGAACCGTCAATTCCTTCTGAGTCAGAGATGACCGACATCGCCGCGGAGATGGCGATTGCCCAAAGCGTCGTGGCGGACGAGATTCTGCCATTCGAACGCAATGCGGGCTTCACAGTTCAGATTTTGGCTTCGTCTGAGCCACAGGAGGTTTCCGCCCAATATTTCCGCGGCCTGAAGGATGTCAAGTATTTCGAAGGGAAGGACGGCATTTGGAGATATACCGTGGGAGTGTATGGTAGTGAGGAGGAAGCACAGGAAATCCTTGGAGAGCTGTGGCAAAAAGGTTATCACGATGCGTTTGTCCGGGGACTGAGTAAATACGAAGAGATGTCCATCCAGAAGCTACCAGTGGCACTGGAGGCAATTGACATTGACTAGTGGGAAGCGACAGCCACTAAACGACATGGGCTCATGGGTACTTGCCCGATTATCCTGAGCCGGAAGTTTTTCTACAACAACAATCATCAGTGAATAGGGCGGCAGCGCAAGTTGTCGCCCGTTCTTTTTTTGGCAACATGGCCAGGCGTTTGGGCTTTACCGGCCTTCCACTTATTTTCGCTTACACCTAAACCCCAATCCGATATGACTATCGAAGAAGTAATTGAGCGCCTTAAAGAAGGAAACAAAAGGTTCACACAGGATCAATTGCAACATGCCTCGCTGGATTCAGCCAGAAGATCTGCACTTACCGGAGGCCAGGCGCCGTTTGCCATTGTCTTGAGCTGTGCTGATAGTCGTGTGGTTCCGGAGCTCGCATTCGACACGGGGCTTGGAGAGATATTCGTTGTGCGTGTGGCCGGAAATGTTGCCAATACTGAAAGTATTGCCAGTATCGAGTACGCGGTGGCCCACCTGGGCACTCAGGTCATCGTCGTTCTGGGCCATGAAAGTTGTGGAGCTGTTGGTGCTGCCCTTGCTGGTGGAAACAACGGGCACAACCTCAATCAGCTGCTCGCGCACATAGCGCCTGCAATTGCTGAATCCGGGGCGGGAGCCGATACAAATACCGTGGTCAAGAAGAACGCTGAACTCAACGCGCAGGAACTGTCCGATAGGTCCGCTATCATCGGTAATGCTGTGCGAGATGGGAAAGTGAAGATCGTGCCCGCCTATTATAACCTCGGTTCCGGCGCTGTCGACTTCCTTTAGAGATTCATCTGCGAAGGACTTTGAAGGCGATATCTCTGCCCTGTCCTTGCATGATGGCCAGATTGATCCACGCTAGGGCGAACTGCTCTATCAGGGGTACTTTGTCGTCACCACCAAAGTCATAGCATGCACCGAATCCAGCGTCCTTAGCGAGTTGATCGACGATGGACTTACCGTGTTCGCTACTGCCGGCAGTAAACATGTCTACGCCCTGTCCGTCATAGACTGGATCTACCATGTTCTCGAAACCTGTCGTATTAAAACCCTTGACGACATCCCCTCCGGTTATTGCCTTGAAAGCTTCCAGGCCATTTTCGTAGGGTGACGGCTTCTGGAAGACAGAGTTAGTAGCGTCAATTACCACCTTCCCCGACAGGTCGCCGAGAGATTGGGCCACATCGACAATGGCTTTGACTGGAAGGGAGATCAGTAGCACTTTGGCCAGGGAAGCTGCCTTTGGAGGAGTTGTAACGGTTGTAGCATTTGAGGGACTGCCATTTATCATCTTCGGGGTTTCGCACACCCAGGTGGATTTCATGGCCTTTCGCAGCCCAGTTGGTGGCAAGGGCGGATCCTACATTGCCCGCGCCTATGATTGCTATTTTCATCTCAATATTATTTGACTTGGGAAGATAGGAACGCGTAAGGAATCTTTCGGATAAGCGCTTCAGAATGTGATTTGAATGTCGTGTCGAAAAACCTTTGAGATGATAAAAGGGATGCAAGAAAAATAATTACATTTGCGTCCGCTTTTGAGCAATCCTCTTTGCTCTGAAGCAATTCTGTTCGGGGCGTGGCGCAGTCCGGTTAGCGCACCTGCTTTGGGAGCAGGGGGGTCGCAGGTTCGAATCCTGCCGCCCCGACAAGAAAGTGAAAGCTCGAGCGATAGCTCGAGCTTTTTTCGTTTCCTGCTGAGCGCAGCTTGCTGCAGCGAGGTGCTGGAAACGAAAAAAGGCGCCATGCAATGGCGAGGTTTCACTTTCGGAATTTTCCCGGCGTGCAGGATCGCCGTAAGGCAATCCGCCGGATACCTGTTACAAGTTTCTTATGGATCATTGAGGCGCCATGCAATGGCGAGGTTTCACTTTCGGAATTTTCCAGCGTGCAGGATCGCCGTAAGGCAATCCGCCGGGTACCTGTTTCAAGTTTCTTATGGATCATTGAGGCGCCATGCAATGGCGAGGTTTCACTTTCGGAATTCCCGGCGTGCATGATCGTCGCCAGGCCATCCTTCGACCCCATTCATCAACAGTTCGTCCATATTGCGCTCGAAAAAGGCTATCCTATGCTTTGAATGTGCTGGTCTAGCCTGGACTTCAAGTACTTGGACCGTTCAAGTACTTTCTCATACTCCCTGATCTTGCTTTGGATTTGGTATTGGTAGAGGTGCAAGATGTTGATTAACACTTGCTTATCTTTCATTTGCACACTTTGGGAGGACAAATCCATATTTTCCACGATCCAGGGGACAATGTGTGAATTGTAGAAATCGATTTGGGTCTGACCCTTGTGACGGGCTTCGGAGACATTGATTTCATAAAAGTCTGCCAACTCCTTCCGCAGATCGAAATCATCAATGAGCTCGATTTTGCCAGAGGAGGAGATTGATCGGAAGGTGACTCGCGGCGAGGCGAAGTTGGTGTAGGTGAAGCAGCCATTAAGATAGTACGCCAAACTGTCCATGTTGCCTGCCTTCATTCGGGCCAATACCCTTTCAATCCTCTTCACGTGTTCTTGATTGGCTTCAATTTGATATGTGCTGTACACGCCAATATCGGATGCCAATTCATTTCTCAACGAGGATAGTATATGGAGCTGCTCTGCACTTTGCTTTTGGTAGTCATTCCAGTTACTGACATAAAAGGCAAGGGATACGCCAAGAATGACACCCAAGAAATTCAAGATATGATCTAGCCAATTGACCTTTTCCATCCAATCACCAAATGTGCATCGAACATATAAGGAACGCAAGTTTCCGGCTTCCGGAGGAATCGGGCCAGGCGTGCAGAAGTTCGGGATGGCCGGCGACCACATACACTGAAATTGATATATCTTATGATAATTTTTTATTAGAAAGCCATACAAACCCCTAACCGATGCGAATTCTCACAATTCCAGTGACTCTTGTCTTTTTGGCTTGCCTAGTTATCGAGGGCTACTGTCAATCCTATGAGTTCCCCTTCCAGGATCCCACAAAGACCATTTCGGAGCGAGTCGATGATCTCATAGGAAGGATGACCTTGGAAGAAAAGGTCTATCAACTCATGTACAACGCGCCAGCGATCGATAGGCTAGGGATCCCTCAGTACAATTGGTGGAACGAATGTCTGCATGGCGTTGCCAGGGCCGGTAGAGCCACGGTGTTCCCTCAGGCGATTGGGATGGCAGCGACATGGGATCCTGATCTGATGTTCCGAGTGGGGGAGGTGATCAGCACTGAGGCACGGGCTAAGTACAATGCCTTTACAGCGGCGGGAAATCGAGAGAGGTACCAGGGATTGACCTTCTGGACCCCCAATGTCAATATCTTCAGAGATCCGCGATGGGGTAGAGGTCAGGAGACCTATGGAGAGGATCCATACCTCACTTCAAGAGTAGGTGTAGCCTTCGTAAAGGGACTGCAGGGGGACCACCCAAAGTACCTAAAGTCAGCCGGCATGGCCAAGCACTATGCCGTACACAATGGCCCAGAGGCATTGCGCCATGAATTCGACGCGGTAGTCAGCAAAAAGGATCTTTGGGAGACCTATTTGCCGGCTTTCGAAGCATTGGTGACTGAGGCCAACGTCGAGGGAGTGATGGGTGCTTACAACCGGACCAACGGAGAGCCCTGCTGTGCGCATCCCTACCTTATCGACGAGGTGCTTCGCAAGCAATGGGGCTTTGACGGGTACTTTGTTTCTGATTGCTGGGCCATTGTGGATTTTTATGACGGGCACAACATTGTTGAGACACCCGAGCAGGCCGCTGCTATGGCTTTGAACGCGGGGTGCAACCTCAACTGTGGAAGCACTTATCCCAAGCTCATGGAGGCCATTGAGCAAGGGCTTACGACCGAAGAGGAAATAGACAACAACCTTCGCGAGTTGCTACCAACAAGGTTCCGGTTGGGGCTCTTTGATCCTCCGGGGTCAGTACCGTTTGATGAGATCGGTCCTGAAATGATCCGCCATGAAGAACATCTGGCGCTCACCCGTGAAGCAGCCGCCAAGTCCATGGTGCTCTTGAAAAACAAAGACAACCTGCTGCCACTAGACAAGGACGTAAGTAGCGTCTTTGTTACGGGACCCACGGCGACCCACATCCAGGGCCTGCTTGCCAATTACTATGGCGTTAGTGAAAATCTCGTGACGTTTTTGGAGGGTATCGTTGGTAAGGTAAGTCCGGGCACCTCGGTGAAGTATCGTCAAGGTGCTTTGTTGGATGAGGCCAATCGCAATCCAATGGACTGGTTTTCTGGGGTAGCGGGCGACACAGAGGTGACGATTGCCTGTATCGGTATTTCCCAACTTATCGAAGGAGAGGAAGGAGAGTCGATCGCCTCTAGACACAAAGGAGATCGCGAGGACATCCGCCTGCCTGAAAACCAATTGGCTTTTTTGCGTAAGATCCGCGAGAACGCGGAAAAGCTGGTCGTCATTGTCACAGGAGGCAGTGCCATAGCAATGCCCGAGGTTTACGAGATGGCGGATGCCTTGCTTTTCGCCTGGTACCCCGGTGAGCAGGGGGGGAATGCTGCGGCTGACATCATTTTCGGGGATGTCGTACCCTCCGGCAGGTTGCCCGTCACATTTGTCAAAAGTGTGGATGATCTACCTCCTTATGAGGACTATGCCCTTAAAGACCGAACCTATAGGTATTTGACGGCAGAGCCCTTGTTTCCCTTTGGTTTTGGTTTGTCCTACACATCTTTCGAATACGGCGAGCCAGGCCTCAGTGAGGAACGGATCAAGCGAGGGGAAAGTCTGACGGTTTCCGTCCAGGTAACCAATACGGGCGATGTAGCAGGAGAGGAGGTCGTGCAACTGTACACCACGAACCTGGAATCCTCACTGGATTTGCCCAGTCAGTCGCTGAAAGGCTTTCAAAGGGTCAGCCTAGAGCCTGGAGAATCAAAGAACCTGGTTTTTGAACTGACTTCCAAGCACTTCGAAGTGGTGAATGATGACGGTGACCGCATGATAGAGAAAGGCGATGTCCGCATTACCATTGCAGGGTGTGCGCCTTCGGGTGCGAATGAAGAACTCGGGGCAGCAAAAGCAGTCACCACGACCGTTTCGTTGAGATAAAATAATTCGTAATCCTATGTTCATAGTACAATCCTATACCCTTGCCGTCTTCCTATGTGTGATCACCATGCTTTGCTGGGGGTCATGGGCCAATACGCAAAAGCTAGCTTCAAAAGACTGGTCTTTCCAGTTGTTCTATTGGGACTATGTCATTGGGCTTGTGATCTTCACACTTATTTTCGGACTGACCATTGGAAGTTCAGGGTCACAGGGGCAGTCATTCATGAACAGTCTCTCTCAGGCGTCGTCGTCCTCACTCTGGAGTGCGTTTCTCGGTGGTGTTGTGTTCAATATTGCCAACTTGCTGATTGTGGCGGCAATCGCTATTGCCGGAATGGCCACCGCATTCCCGGTTGGGATTGGTTTGGCGTTGGTATTGGGCGTGGTGGTCAACTATCTCGCTACGCCCGTAGGGGATGCCTTTGTACTTTTTAGTGGTGTGGCATTAGTGATCGTCGCCATTGTGCTCGACGCGCTGGCGTATCGTAGCATTTCAAGTGGGGGTGTCTCCACCAAGGGCATTGTCATTGCCTTGGCAGGAGGTACCCTTATGGGATTCTTTTTTCGATTTGTTGCGGCGTCGATGACGACCAACTTCACTTCTCCGGAGCCGGGCTTGATGACGCCGTATGCTGCGGTCTTCGTATTCTCCGTTGGCGTTTTCTTATCCAATTTCCTGTTCAATAGCTTCTTTATGTACTCGCCTCTCTATGGGGAGAAAGTGACTTACCAGGAATACTTCCGCGGAGGTCTTCGTAGCCATACGATGGGATTGCTAGGAGGGTTTATCTGGGTCTTGGGGATGACATTCAGCCTCATCGCCTCTGAGAAAGCGGGTTTTGCCATCTCCTACGGACTTGGTCAAGGGGCGACGATGGTGGCGGCCCTTTGGGGAGTTTTCGTTTGGAAGGAATTTCGGGGAGCACCACCGAGAACCAATCGGCTCATCTTCTTTATGTTCTTGAGCTTCGTGATAGGTTTGGTTTTGATCATCATTTCAAGAAACTACTGATATGGGACATGTTTTGGTGATTGGTAGTGCCAATACTGATATCGTGATGCAAGTGCCACATCTGCCCGGGCCAGGCGAGACCGTGACTGGTTCACATATGCAGGTATTACAAGGAGGCAAGGGAGCCAATCAAGCGGTCGCGGCCGCACGGATGGGTGCCGATACGAGGTTTCTGTCTTCGCTGGGAACGGACGGCTTTGGCAACACCGCATTGGAGGGTTATCGGCGAGAGGGTATAGATACGAAATTCATTAGACGGGAGGACAAGCCAACGGGTACCGCCTTGATACACATTGACGCGCAGGGCGAAAATTGTATTTCGATCAATCCCGGGGCCAACGGGGAAATGACAGCAGAGCATGTAACAGATGACTTGTTCGAGAGGGTGGAGCTGGTCCTGCTTCAACTCGAGATTCCAACCGCGACGGTGTTGCGTGCTATTGATAAGGCATCACAGTTGAATATCCCGGTTATCTTGAATCCAGCACCGGCCGTAACACTGGAGGATCTGGACTTCTCGAAAGTTTTCCTCTTCACACCCAATGAAACTGAGACGGAATTCTACACGGGCGTGCGAGTGTCGTCAGTCAGTGATGCACAGCAGGCATGCGCCAACTTACATAGTAAAGGCTGTCAGGGAGTGATTATCACATTGGGAGCCGAAGGTGTCTATTGTTCTACTCCGGATTTCAAAGGTCTGATCAAAGGCCATGAGGCAACCGCTATTGATACCACCGCAGCGGGCGATGTATTCAATGGGGCCTTGGCTGCGGGATTTCTGCAACTCGGCGATTTGCGGCAAGCCATTGATTTGGCACAAGCTGCAGCGGCAATTTCCGTCACAAGGTTGGGAGCGCAGCCATCCATTCCCACTAGGGAAGAGGTTCGGAGCCGGTACGAGATCTAGCGCGTTGGCTTAAATTCGTGCTTCAAACGCGTAATTATGAAAGCCTACTTACTGACCAAAGCCGGAAAGCCCGAAGTATTAAAGATCCACGACGTTCCCGAGCCTGTTCCTAAAGTCAATGAGGTAAAAATCAAGATAGAGACCATTGGGTTAAACTATGCGGAGATCCTCTCACGCAGGGGTCAGTATTCCTGGGCACCTAAGAAACCCTACATACCCGGAATGGAGGCTTTTGGTGAGGTGGTGGCCGTAGGAGATGATGTCAAAGAAGTCGCAGTCGGCACCAAAGTGATCCTTGGCAAACAATACGGTGCTTATGCAGAGTACACCTGCGTTCCGGAGCACTTGACCTTCCCGGAGGTGAGCGGATTATCACCGGAGGAGCATGGTGCGCTCCTCGTCAATTTCATGACGGCCTGGGTGGCATTGGTAAAGCAAGCTCGTGTTTGCCCGGGGGAGGTTGTCCTTATTCAGGCAGCTGCCGGAGGTGTTGGGACAGCCGCGGTCCAGTTGGCGAAGGCGCTAGGCTGCGAAGTATGGGGTACAGCCAGTAAGCCCGATAAGCTGAAGCTGATCAAAGAGCTCGGTGCAGATCATGCCATCAACTATGCCAGCGACGATTTCTACGAGATCATCAAAGAAAAGAGGGGTGGCGTCGACGCGGTGCTTGAGGTCGTGGGTGGCGATGTTTTCCGCAAAAGCGTGAAGTTGCTCAACCCTTTTGGCAGATTGGTGGTAATTGGCTTCGCCAGTATTCCTTTCAAAAAATGGAACCCTGTCACTTGGTGGAAGACCTGGAAGGAGGCGCCGAAAGTGGACGTTTTGAAAATGGCCCGTGGCAGCTATGGTATTTCAGCATCGCACATCGGTTATCTGACTGGCAACAAGAAAGTAGCCAGGGAGTCCTGGAAGGAGCTCTCGGAGTTTTTGCTTAGCCACGATATCAAGCCGCACGTCGGTCGCGTCTTCGACTTTGACGAGATGCCTGAGGCCCATCAATGGATAGAGTCACGGGCGAGTACTGGGAAAGTTATAGTACGAGTATAGCAAATGATATAATCACACAGCACGTTATAGCATATGATAATAATATTCTGTTTTATCCGAAAAAAAGAAATAAAATTCTGCGTTTTTTTGTGATTAACTGAAATATACCTATATTTGAAAAGTCACATGGTTAAGCCAGCTAGGGACCTTTAGTTGTTTTGGGAGGACTTCAAATCTTGGAGTCCTCTTTTTTTATGTCCAATTTTTTAGCTCAGCGGGTGGTGGCGATGGTACTCGCCTCAACCCAAAGAATTGGGACGGATGATATGACCAAGCTCCCGGGTTTGACCAAAGACTTTTCCACTTTCGTCTCCGACACTGATTGATTCTGTGAGTTGTCAATCGCGATCAAGTGATAATATTATTGGGAGATAATAGATGCATAACAAATTTTATTTGGCTGATAACATTATTATCTGTACCTTTCCAAAAGAGAGCAAAGAATTCTTGTTTTGTTTCAGCTATGGGATGGTACTCACCCTTCAGGGCTCATCAGTTGAGCCCTTTTTTATCGGTGTCGAATAACGGTCTATTCTAGCCCGTTTATCCTCCCTTTCACCACTATTTCAAAGAGTCTTCTGGATAACGGAAGGGCTATAGCAAATGATAACATTTTTGGATCAGGAGTTTGTATTTTCATCAAATGCTATTATACTTGTATTAAATAGTGAGTATCTATTTTCCATAGCTGGTTCTTAATGAGGAAGGGTTGCTCTTGTAACCCTTCTTTTCTCATTTTTCGAAGGTTACCATGAACCTGACGTGAGTATTATGATGATAAATGATCGCATAAATCAGCTAATCCAGGTATTGGATCAGAACCCTAACTCCTTTGCGGAGTTGATAGGGGTTAAAGCGGCCGTTGTCTACAACATTATCCGTGGCCGCCGAAATAAGCCTAGTTTTGATGTTCTCAACAAGATTCTCCTTCGCTTTGATGAAGTGAATTCTGAGTGGTTGCTCAGGGGTTCTGGAGAGATCATTGATTACACTAAAAAGACCCAGAATGCCAAAGAGCAGAAGGGTAAAAGAGGTGCTGTAAAGAACCTTAAAGTCAGTGTCGAAAGACGTGTGTACGAGATCATCGATGTGATGAGGCTCAACGCCAATGCTGAGACGGAGGTAGAGGAACTGAGTGAATTGGTGACGCACCTTATTAAGGAAAACGAAGAGCAGAAGCTCAAGATCCTTGACCTTTACGAGAAGAACGCCGGTATGGTAGACGTTCTTCGCAAGAAGCTGGATATCGATATCTGATCCGCACGACCCACCTCAAAGCCGGTACTCCCTACTTACCTTACTTACACCGGTCGCATAACCCGGCTTCCCAAACTTTTTCTTACCTGGTCTTCTTAGGAATGAGCCGTGGCAGCTGCTCTTGAATGACGTCCATTCAAGCGTTTCCCCTTTAGCAGGATGTATACCTAAGTGCAGAACTGATCGTGGAATTAAAGCCGGCCTGGGATTCTAATCACTTTTGCCGGTGGCTGGATAGGCATTTTCGCATGTCACAACGTCTTATAGTGGCTCCATAATCCTGTATGTGTATGGTTGCGGGTCAATAGAACCGATAAGAGGATTAGGATGGGATAGGAGAAGCCTTTTTGTTTAGGAATGGCAATCTACGTCATTCGACGTATACCGTCTCCGCATAGGGACGTAGGGCGGTCTCCAAATCTCTTCGCAGGCGGTACCTGGAGTATTGATAGTAGCCCAGGATGGAGATTATTACAAAGATCAGAGCTAGTCCGCCGAGTTGGGCGAATTGGCGGATTTGGCGCGATCGCTCTTGTTCAGCGACAAGCTCAAAGTACCTGTTCGTTATTAGCTCCAAGCTATATTGCTTGTCCGAGGCTTCGATTTCCTGCTGTGCAGACACGTATCCTTCTAAGGTTGTGGAGTACAAATCTTGATATTGGGAATAGGTGATCATATCTCCCTGGGCCTGAAATACGCGTCCCATAAGTTTGTAGAGGCCAAAAACCTGAGGGTCACTGTGAATATCGGGAACCAATAACTGCGCCTCCTCGAAATAGCCAATGGCAAGCTCTAGCTTGCCCAAATACAGTGCAGATTCACCAAGATCTTTCAGAGTCAGAAAAATATCATTTTGGCTAATATTCGAATACGTACTGTCAGCATTCATCTTCTCATAGGCCAATGCAGTCTTGTAGCTACTGAGGGCCTCCTCATAGTCGCCAGCTGTAAGATAGGCGTTACCGATATTATGAAGACATTGGGCCACGAGATGCACTTTGTCGTTGCTGGTGTCATTATCCCAACTGCTGACAAAGCGCTGAAGCTTGTCGAATGTACTCAGTGCCATTTCCAGGTCGCCGAGATCCGTATATATCAAACCTATCTCATTATAGATTTTAGCCATTTCAGTCTTTGGCATAATTTCGGATCTTTCAAATGCTGTATTAAGTATTTCGAGTGCCTCTTCATGCAAGTCATTTTCGTGATACAATTGACCCATTGAAAACATTAAACGTCCATAAAGGTCGAACATTGATTGCTCACGAGCTACTGTCATAGCTTGTTCGAAATAATCCTTCGCATTCTCGAAGTCATTGAATCTACTGAAGATCATGCCAGTATTCTTGAGCATCTTGGCAAGATCAGTCTTGGCGCCATCATAATCCGCGTGTTTGGCGTATCGGATACCTTCGAGATAATATAAGATTGCCTTCCCATAATCGCCGTGGACTCCTTCCTCGATGAATCCAAGAACGAAATTGCACTTTACAAGGGAGTAGTAATCGTTTTCGTCCAAGGCCAATTCAGTTAGCTCTTGAAAACGCTTTTCATCCCTCTCATAATCCTCTCCTAATGCTTGCAAAGCGTCATCAACTGTATTTGAGAGTCTAGACCCATGCACTAAGCTTATCGCTCCAAAGAAGAGAATGGTGAAGATTGAAAGGATATTGATTCGGATGCCCATAACTATGGCATCGAATATATATAAAAAAAGCGAGCCTGCGCTCGCCTAATATATTTTAAGCAACGTTTTTTAGTTAATTCGCCCTCATTGGGCGACTAACGGTTCAATAAACAGTTAAAGACAAACGAATATCAATTAATTCGAAGTGGGTTTTTCAGGTTTCTTGTCGCTGTTACCAGTTTCAAAAGTTGGGCTGTTCAATTCAGCGTTGTCAATAATTTCATCCATTATTGCATCCTCTCCGCAAGCAGAAAGTCCAACAACAAACATGAAAGAAAGGGCAATGGTGGCTAGTTTAAGTCTTTTCATAGCTCGGAATGATTAGTCGTTATTAGCGATTGATTTCAGAGCTAAGATAGAAGGCCGCTGGACCCAGAATACCTGAAAGTGGATAAAAGAAATCTACATTATCCTAACAGGAAAAAGACTTAAAATCAGGTAGTTATGAACAGGAAAAATTGGATATAAAGGTCCTTGTGCACAAAATATCCACTTTTGGCTTTTGTGTGGTTTTTTCGTGTACCTTTATAGGTTTGCTCAAGATACACGTCTCTCCCCTTGACATCACAGGTAGGCCAGATAAGAGAGTACTAGACCGATTTACATGGTTCTTAATCGTCCACTAGCGGGATGTGCAATGTTGTTCAAATCGTACTGTCGCTAGTGTCTTTCTCTGCACGATGTTAATCGAAAAATGGCATAATTCAAAGTAACAGATACTGGTGAAAGCAGCTGTCGGATGATCCGGTATTTTCTGGTAGTGAATGGGTTACAGGGGTGAATGAGTAGGTATACGTGAATACTCCGTTGGTGGCCGTCCACACGACAAAAGGACCCGATTACGTGTAGAGACTCCTCTTCTTCTTTTTCATGAATATTTGACGGAAGCTCGTCCCTGTCAAGGCACCGAAGCCAGCGATCAAGCCGCCAAGAATACCAGCGCCCAAAATCAATAGATTGGTATCATCAATGGGGAATAACTGGACCATCTTGTCGGTCAGTACAGAGCTGGTGTCTTTGTCGATTTTCCAGCTGAGGTAGAGCCATACCAGCCCCCCACCCAAGAAGCCAGAGATAAACGAGTTCAACCCTGAGCTTGGAATGATCAGCCCCGCAAAAGCGGCCATAACAGCCAATGACCACCATGGTAGGTAATTCAACAGAAAGTAGGCCATCAGACCAATCAGGATCAGGCGTAAAAGCAATTTCATGTCTTGTCAGGGAGTTAGTGTGATGTTGTGTATGATCTGCTCCTGATCGGAAGCGATGTCGCGCGAGAATAATAAGGGGTAGTATTCCCCAGCGGCCCATGCATCTATCAGGTGGCCGTAGGTCGGGTTGCCGGGGTTACCCGATTGGCTCCCTGGGTATACGCCCCAGGCGCGTGTGCCGGCACTATCCAACTGGACCACCATCCGCCATGAAGGGCCATGCGTGCCTGAGGCCGCATTGACAATGTTGTGATTGCCACCAATGCGTACGCCGGATCTCGAAAATGGCCCTATGCCCAGGATGTGGCGGATCGTCGTATTCTTGAACCTGTACCACACATAGTCGTCATCATTTTCTTCAACCCATTGTTCCAGTCCCTCCAATGCCTGCTCAAAAGACATTCGAAATAGGTCACCGGTCGTTTCTACCTGGCTCGTGGCCTGCACATCGAAAAATTGGAAGTCGGGCATGTTGGTCAGTAAGTGAATCGTGTTGGCTCGACCAGGCCATCTCAGGGTGACCTCCTGATCGCGAAACTCGTCCCAGATCAGATTGAAGAGGGAATCCTGCCACAGCTCAAAGACTGTTGGTGACTTCAGGTCTGGTGCGTTGAAATAGTCCCATGCCCTTAAGTCTGAATAGATCTGACCTGTAGGCGTGTTGAGGTGGGCGGAATCGAATTGCAGACTGTCGAGCATCATTGGTAGCAACTCGGAAGCGATGTAGTTGAAGTTGTCGTTCTGTAGTTGCTTCATATCATCCACGGTGATGTCGCTCATCACATTCAGTCGATCATTGATGCGGCGATTCCGATAGTGTTCAAAGCTATGATCGTAGTCATAGTAAGGGTAGGTCTCGTCACCAGGGTGCTGATTGGCGGAACTGACGAAGCCCCGCTGAGGGTTGAGTACATTGTACCCTTGCTCAAAAGGTATGTAAGCCTTCCATTCCTGCCGTGAATCGCGCCCGTCCATTAGGAACTTCCCTTGTTCCTCCCATTTGACGGGAAACTTACCGCTGATCCTCAGCGCGACGTCGCCACCAGAACTACCAAAGGCAATGTTTTGCGGTGGGCCGACAAACCGTGTCAGCGCAGCAGTGTATTCCTCATAATTCCGTGCCTTGTTCAGGTCGGCAAAAAAGCCCAGGTCACCGGCGTCGTGTGCTGTCCATCGCATGGCAAGGTTGAGCTTGTCGCTGTTGACATCAAAGTTGCGATCATAAACCACCGGCCCGTAGTGCGTGTAGATAATCGTATCGTATACGGTAGCTCCTCCCTTCACCTCAAAGCGCTCTACGATCTTCTGTGTCTTCAACCATTTGTCGTCGTACTTATATTCCTCCCGGGTGTTATCGCGAAACTCAATGAGGTACCAATCCACAAGGTCCCTTTTGGCATTGGTCATTCCCAGGCGATGGAGTCGTTGAAGCCAATGGCCACGTACGGAGCTCCCGGTAGCGTGGCACCCATCACATTGTAAGTGGGAGTGCTCAGGTGGCAGATGTACCAGATACTCGGCTGGTTGAGTCCCAGGTCGGGCTCATTGGCGAACAGAACGGAGCCATCAGCGGTCTTACTCCCAGACACCGCGAAATTATTACTGCCATTACGGGGATCTGGCTGTTCGATGCGAACATTTGTTAAGGGTTGTGGGAATGTAACATCTGGCTTCTCGACGCGAATGGGCTCGAAATCAAATGGCGTTCCTTGAGGGATCACGGGGTCAACACCAGGTAACATATCCGGATACAGGATGTCGAAGGTCTCCCGACCCCATATCCGTAGCGCGTTGGTGTTTTGCAGGTCTACCTCGCCGCGGGAAAGCTGGTCAGCCATTTCACTGAAGAGTAGAAAGCATTTGAATTCCGTCCAGGGTTCGGGCTCGTAGTCCAGTAGTTTGTATTCCAAGGGGAGGTCTGCATAGTCTAACTGGTCGATGTAAGCATTCACTCCACGTGTATAAGCGCTGACCATGTTATAGACCGTCGGATCCTGGGCCGTTCGTTCCATGCTTCTCTCTGCGCCGTAAGTAAGTCCTTTGCGGCGCTGGGTGCGATCGCGTTCCAGGAACCGCTCTCCCAGTATTTCGGATAACCTGCCAGCCGTGTTGTGCAGGGTGAACTCCATTTGCCACAACCGATGCATCGCCGTCACGTACCCTTGGGCGAAAAATGCATCTTCGTCACTCTTGGCAATGATATGAGGGATCAGCTGCTCATCAAATCGGATGACTACTTCGTCACTAAGTCCTTCGAGTTTGATCGTTGGAGGCGTGTTTATGGCATCTGCCTCGGCATTCTGCCAGAATCCCTGATGGGGGCTCAGCAGCTTTCCGAGTGGTGGGATACCATCGTAAGGAGAATTGAGAAAGACGAGAAAAGAGAGCGTGATAATGAGGAAAAATACAAATCGAATTACTTTCATTTTGTACCGATATGAGAACTGGATGGAATGAGACTCTCGCTATTATTTTAAATTGCTCCAAATCTAATGACTTATTTGATTTATCCGCTGTAAGGATTTGACTGAGGACATGAGCGTACATACACCCCAGTCTCTGTATACTCGATACTTCAAGAGGGCGATGGACCTTTTGATGTCAGTATTGATGCTAATCGTGGCCATGCCTTTGATGCTCGTGATCTATGTATTTCTTGCCCTGACTAATGGAGGCCGGGCGGTGTTTTGGCAGGAGCGTGTGGGTTTGGGTGAAATACCTTTTGTCCTTGTAAAGTTTCGCACGCTTCAGAGCGACGGGCTCACGCCGGTTTTTGGAGGAAGTTTCCTGAGGAGGACTTCCCTGGACGAGTTGCCACAGCTCTGGAATGTCCTCCGAGGAGAAATGAGTCTGATAGGTCCTCGCCCCCTGTTTGAAAAGTATCTGCCACTCTATACCGAGTACCATCGCCACCGTCATGATGTGCGTCCGGGTATCACCGGTTGGGCTCAGGTGAATGGAAGGAATACGCTTTCCTGGTCAGAGCGATTTGACCACGATGTGGATTATGCCGAAAGGGTGAATTGGCGACTGGACTTGTTGATCCTGATCCGTACTGTTGTGGTGCTCTTTCAGTTTCGCAAGGCGGACTTCCATGAGCAGGATTTGGGCCCGTTCGAGGGTTATGAATAGAATAGAAGAGAGTAGAGCGCTCGTATGCTTAGTACGCAGATGGTTTCTTGAACATCGGGCCGGAGCCACCTGACAAGAACACCTCCAACTTGAACATCACGAACAGGTAGCTGTCCCTTGTTTTTTCGTTGCCGCGCGGTGCGCCAGCTACCATGGCGTCGAAGTGCTCCTGATTAATGATCGCAAATTCTCCGTCGATCTTGGTCTCTCGTTTCCTGTTGGAGAGTCGCGCCGAGATGGAGCCATCCTCCTCTATGAAATTGGTGGACACATCGTCGAGGTAGTCGGTAAAGGCGTACCGATAACCTAGCTCGAGATTGAAGTTGATAAATTCGTTGAGCCGCAATTTGACACCAAGGGACACGGGCAACGCCACTGCGAACTTGCCGTAGGAGATGCCCTCCGTTTCATAATCCCTTAATGTATAAGTGATACTGTCGAGATCTGTTTTTGGATTGAAGCTTGTCATAGCCACTCCCAGTCCCAGGTACGGGTCAAACGCAGCACGCTTGTGATAGTTGCCACGGTATTTTTTGAGGTAGAGGATCCCCTGTAGGTTGAATTCAAAATTGCGGGAAGTGAATCTGAGATTGCGTTGCCTTTGGAAGCTGCTGTCCGCAGCCTGTCGGTCATCGCCTTTCAATGTATAATAAATGAACTCGGCTCGGGCACCCACCTGGCTCAGTAGACGCGCTTCAACACCAAGCGAAGCGTGCGACAATCGCTGACGGATCTTCCAATCATCTTTGAGCTCACCAAAATATTGGGTCATTCCCGTGCCGGCAGTCACCGAAAAGTACCGATCGTTGTATTGCCACGAAAAGAAGTTTTGGCCATGGACGGACAGGGCGGCGAGCCACAAAACCAAGGCGATGCTCCGCTTCATAGTGGGAAAATTAGGTGATCTCACAATTTATGTAACAGCGCACGAAGGCATTTATTTCAACTTCCGGTCCATTTCTTGCTCAATTGGGCAATAGCTCGTTTCATCCGAAGGTTGTGCCATGGGCATAGCTCACCACAGGGGTGGAAATAAGAAAAGCCCGCTCATTTGCGGGCTCATTCCTTGAGGTTCCGAGCGGATTCGAACCGCTGTAAAAGGTTTTGCAGACCTCTGCCTAGCCACTCGGCCACGGAACCGTAAGCTTCGTAAAGCTAATAATTTATAGTGGAGTGGTTTTGACTCTTTTGAATCAAAACCACATCCACCTGCTGAAGCGGAATTTCCTGTAACGGAAAGAGCTTACTTCTTCGCTTTGTCAGCTTTAGGCTTCTCTTCTTTCTCCTCTTTCTCCGCCGGCTTGTCGCCTCCTTCCATCTGCTGTTTTAGGGCAGACAGGGCTGCGATATCACCGAGCGTAGACTTCTCAGTTCCCTGGTTGATTTTCTCCAGGGTCTTGCCACGCTGGCCTCCGCCACCGCCACTAGGAGTGGACTTGCGCTTGGTTTCATCCATCTTTTTCCACATGCCCGTGTGCGACAAGATGATTCGCTTATCATCCTTGGAGAATTCAAGCACTTTGAAGTCCAAAGTCTCGCCCTCGGAGGCATTCGTGCCATCTTCTTTCAACAAGTTCTTGTTGTTGCAGTGGCCTTCCAGTCCGTAAGGAAGCTCGAGAAGAGCGCCTTTCTCTGTGCGGCCAACGATGGTACACTTGTGCACTGAACCTCTGGTAAATACTGTCTCGAAAGTATCCCAAGGGTTCTCCTCGAGGTGCTTGTGGCTCAGGGCCAGGCGACGATTTTCAGTGTCGAGCTCCATTACGACGACTTCCAGTTCATCACCTACCTTCACAAACTCGGAAGGGTGCTTGATCTTCTTTGTCCATGACAAATCTGAGACGTGAACAAGACCATCGATTCCCTCTTCCAATTCGATGAAAAGTCCGAAATTGGTCAGGTTGCGCACGATACCGCTGTGCTTGGTTCCCAGCGCATATTTTGTAAGGAGGTCCTGCTTCGTCCATGGATCTTCTGTGAGCTGCTTGATACCCAGAGACATCTTGCGCTCATCGCGATCGATAGTAAGCACCACTGCCTCCATTTCGTCACCAACGCCCATGAAATCCTGAGGATTGCGTAGGTGCTGAGACCAAGACATTTCAGAAACGTGGATGAGACCTTCGACACCTGGTATGATCTCCAGGAAGGCACCATAGTCTGCGACATTCACGATCTTTCCTTTCACCTTCGATCCTATATCGATCTTGGCATCCAGTGAGTCCCAAGGATGAGCAGTCAGCTGCTTCATGCCGAGAGAGATTCTCTTCTTGTCGTCGTCGAAGTCGAGTACCACGATGTTGACCTTCTCGTCGAGAGCAAGGACCTCTTCAGGGTGGTTGATACGACCCCAGGAGATATCCGTGATGTGGAGTAGTCCATCCACGCCTCCCAAATCGATGAAGACACCGAAGTTGGTCATGTTCTTGATCACACCTTCGAGTACCTGACCTTTCTCCAGGTTGTTGAGGATCTCGGCCTTCTGCTGCTCGAGGTCTTTCTCGATGAGTACTTTGTGAGATACTACTACGTTGTCGTTGTTGTAGTTGATCTTTACGACCTTCACCTCCATCTTCTTACCGACGAATATGTCAAAGTCCCTGATGGGCTTCACATCGATCTGAGATCCTGGCAAGAACGCCTCCACGCCGTAGATGTCAACGATCAATCCACCTTTGGTGCGTCGCTTGACCATGCCGTCGATCACCTCATCGAAATCAAGCGCCTTCTGAATGTTTTCCCAGGCCTTGACGATCTTCGCCTTTCTGCGCGATAGGATCAGCTGCCCATTGGCATTTTCCTGCTCCTCTATATATACCTCTACTTCATCACCGGCTTTCAGGTCTTCGATGTCACGGAATTCCGATAGTGAGACGAGTCCATCAGACTTAAAGCCGATGTTCACGATTACGTCCCTGTCCGTCACGCCCACCACGCGGCCTGTGATGACTTCCTTTTCATTGATCTCTGTGAGGGTTGAAGTGTACAACTCCTCCATTTTCTTGCGCTCGTCGTCGCTGTAGGTGTCACCAAAGCCTTCATCTTCGGGCAAAGACCAGTCCTCGATAGCGGGACCCTCTTCTTTCTTTGGTGCTTTTTCCTTTTTCGCTGGCTTCTTCTCTTCCTTAGCAGCAGGTGCTTTCTTCTCTTTGGCTACCGGCTCTGCTTTTTCTTCTGCCGCTGGCTCTTCGGCCTCCGGCTTCTCCTCAGCTTTAGGTGCCTCTTCGGCGGGTGCCTCAGCTACTTCTTCTTTCTTTTCTGGCTCAGCTTCAGGCTGAGGTTCCTCGACCTCTTCCTTTGCTTCTTCGGCTTTGGCCTCTACTTCTTCCGTAGGTGTTTCCTCTTCAGTTTTTGCCTCCGCCTCTGTCGAACTCTCTTCTGCCTGAGCTTCTACAGTTTCTTCCACCTGTGTTGTCTCTTCTGCGGCGTCCTTGAGTTCTTCTTTCTTTTCTTTTGCCATAATGTTTTTTGTGTGACCCCTTTGATACGCCAATTGGACGGGATCCAGCCAATTGGATTTGGTTTTACAATCCCCTTTTGGGGTGGTCCTTTTGAACCGAGGCGCAAAGTTAAGTGAAATAGGAATAAATGAATATATAAACCATTTTTTTCCAAAGGATAATGGAGAGGCTGTAGTTTTAGGCTTTCGAACTAAATGCGCCTTCAATGAGAAGCTCTATTCTACTACTACTAGTTGCCTTTTTTTACCAAAGTTGTACCACCCAGGATCCGGCGGATGTGGTGTTTCTCAATACCCGAATCTACACTGTGGATGCCAATAACCACCGGGCAGAAGCCGTGGCGATCAGAGACGGCAAAATCCTGGCTGTAGGCAGCAATAGCGAGGTGTCCGGCTACATCGGAGAAGAGACGCAGCAAATGGATCTGGAAGGAAAGTATGTATACCCTGGGTTCATCGAGGGGCATGCTCACATCATGGGAGTGGGCCAAAACCTCATCAACGTCGACCTGCGAGAGGTGAAAAGCTACAGTGAACTGGTGGATGCCGTGGCAGAGCGTGCGGCGGAGACGCCGGAAGGCGAGTGGATCGTGGGTCGGGGCTGGCACCAGGACAAGTGGACGAGCTCCCCGGAGGATGTGATCAAAGGCTTTCCTACACATGACTTGCTAAGCGAAGCCGTGCCAAACCATCCGGTATGGTTGAAGCATGCGAGTGGCCATGCGGGGTTGGCCAATGCACAAGCAATGGAAAAGGCGGGCATTGACGCCTCTACGGCAGATCCCGATGGCGGCGAAATATTCAAAGGCCTGACAGGCCAACCCACAGGTATTTTTAATGAGACCGCCCAAGGTTCGATCGTACAGGTGATACCCGCCGAGTCCCAGGAACGCCGGGAAAGAGTACTCGCTTTGGCGCTTGAGTCGTGTCGTGAGCATGGCCTCACGGGCTTTCATCAGGCAGGGTCTGGTGCAGATGACGTGGCGCTATTTCGTCAATTCAAGGCAGCCGATCAACTTTCTCTTCGACTCCATGTCATGTTAAGTGGACGTGATGAGCCGCTTCTTGAGGAGTTTTTCTCCAGCGGGCCCGTCGTTGACACTGCTGATCAATTGCTAAATATCCGAGCTGTGAAGCTTTACAGCGATGGGGCATTGGGTTCTCGCGGTGCATGGCTGCTGGAAGAATATAGTGATGCGCCGGGGGTATTTGGTCACAATGTGACGCCTATGGAAGAAATAGAAGATGTAACTATGAGAGCAGCGGAGGCAGGCTTCCAGGTATGTACCCATGCTATCGGAGATCGGGGAAACAGGGAGGTACTTGACATCTATCAAAAGGCTTTTGAGGCATTCCCGGAGCAGACAACGGATCACCGATTCCGCATTGAGCATGCCCAACATATCAATGGCGACGATATTCCTCGATTCGCCGAGCTAGGGGTGATCCCTGCCATGCAGGCGATCCACATGTCTTCGGACAGACCCTGGGCCATCAATCGGCTGGGACGAGAGCGCATTGAAGAGGGAGCCTATGTTTGGCAGACACTGTTAGAATCTGGCGCTCGCATCGTCAATGGCACAGATGCGCCCGTGGAGCCGATCGATCCATTGGCGTCATTCTACGCTTCAGTATCTCGGCGCACACTGGAGGGCAACCCTGCCGGAGGATACGAACCCGACCAGAAGATGACACGAGACCAGGCGTTGCGTTCCTACACCATCGATGCGGCCTATGGTGCTTTTCAGGAAGAAGTTACCGGCTCCATTGAGCAGGGAAAGCTCGCGGATTTCACTATCCTCGATCGTGATATCATGACGATTGAAGAAGACGAGATCCTGGAGGCTCAGGTATTGATGACCATCGTCGGAGGTGAGGTAGTTTACGATGCCTCGAAATAGACGATGAAGACCGACCTATAACCATTTTTTTCGTTGGTGCTGCATCACAACATATCGCTCAAACCCTACAATACTTTTGGCCTCGATGTCAATGCGCAATACGTGGCCATGATCCGGCAGGAGGAGGACCTCGAGGAAGTGTACGATACGCGTCGTTTCGTGCCGCTGCCCAAGGTCGTCTTGGGTGGTGGGTCTAACATCCTCTTAACGGGCAATCAGCGGAGGGTATTCATGAAGATGGAAATTGACGGCATCCGAGTGGTGGAAGAGGACGAGGACGAGGCCATCATCGAAGCTGGCGCTGGTATTGTATGGCATCAATTGGTTCTGTGGTGCGTAGAGCGCAACCTCGGGGGTATCGAAAATCTTTCTCTGATCCCCGGGACAGTGGGTGCGGCACCCATTCAAAACATCGGCGCTTATGGTGTCGAACTGGAAAGTGTATTCGACTCCCTGGATGCTTTTGAGGGCAGAACGGGAGAGAGAAGACAATTCTCTAGAGAGGAGTGCCAGTTTGGTTATCGGGATAGCGTCTTCAAGGGAAAACTCAAAGGCAAGTACATTGTGACCCGCGTGCGCCTGCGGCTCACGAAGAAAAACCATCAATTTCATACCTCTTATGGGGCCATTGGGCAGACGCTGGAGGAGATGAAGGTTGCATCTATGACGTTGGAGGATATCAGCCGTGCCGTCATTCACATCCGTCAGTCGAAGCTGCCGGATCCTGCGGAGATTGGTAATGCTGGTAGCTTCTTCAAAAACCCCGTAGTCGAGAAGCCACTTATCGAAGCGCTGAAAGAACTGTATCCCTCACTTCCGACATATCCTGTCGATGATGGTTACAGCAAGATTCCCGCCGCCTGGCTGATTGATCAATGTGGCTGGAAAGGGACGCGCCGTGGAGATGTGGGGGTGCATGTGAATCAACCGCTTGTACTCGTCAACTATGGCGGAGGCACCGGGAAGGAGCTAGTTCGGCTCTCTCGGGATATACAGCAGTCCGTTTCAAAGACATTTGGTATCGACCTACAGCGTGAAGTCAATGTCTTGTAAGGCTTAATTCAGAATTTCTTCAAAAAAAGCACGTAGTTTTTCGGCTGGATGAAACTACTTGTCGTCGAAGATAACCGCGAATTAGCAGAGAATATCCTGCGATACCTCGGAGGAGAAGGCTACGTCTGTGAGTGGGCCTCAGATCACAGTGAGGCTATGAGCAAGCTCTACGGCTACTCTTATGATATCATCGTCCTTGATCTCATGCTCCCGGACGGTAATGGATTGGACATTCTGAGTGCGATCAAAGACAAATGGCCGGACTATGGCGTTTTGATCATCAGTGCAAAAAATGCTTTGGACGATAAACTCGCTGGACTCGAACTAGGGGCCGATGACTACTTGTCGAAGCCTTTTCACTTGGCAGAGTTGAACGCGCGCCTCAAGGCGATCTACCGGCGGAGACATCAGCATGGTGAGGATAAGTTGGCATTTGAGGAGATCACGCTGGACATGCAATCCCATGAAGCCTTTGTTCACGACCATCAGCTCGAGCTCACGCGCAAAGAGTATGAGTTGCTGCAGTACTTCATTGTCAACAAAAACCGTCTACTGACCAAGCAGTCGATTGCGGAGCACTTGTGGGGAGACTATATGGATGCGGCCGACTCGTTTGATTTCGTCTATCAGCACATCAAGAATCTGCGCAAGAAGATCATGCAGGCGGGAGGAAAGGACTACGTGCAGACCGTCTATGGTGCCGGGTACAAAATGAAAGCGGAATGAGCGTCATATATCGACTGACCATTACTTTCATTTGTATTTCTCTCGTCGTGTTCATCGTAGGAGGTGTGATCACCTATCAGGTGATGGAGCGAGAAGTGGACGTGGAGCAGCGGCTCTTTTTGCAGGAAAGAGAACAGTACGCCACCCGGTTTGTGGAAAGGAACCAACCTCAGCGGAAGATCTTCTGGAACAAGCTCACGATCGAGCCCATCGACTCTGCCGAGCAGCGCCAAACTTTTTTAGATACCCTGGTGATGCATTCCAATCTGGATCGCATGGAGCCCCATCTCAAGTTGGTCTCGGAGAAGAAAGTGGGCGAAGGCTGGTATCGATTTGAAATATTTGATGTCATTGTCGAATCTGACGACATCGTGGACGGCGTGGTCGAGTCCCTGATTACCATGTACCTCATACTTTTTGGGAGTGTGGTCATTCTGGCATTGATTTCTTCATCTTATCTGCTGAGGCCGTTCAAGGGGACCCTAAGCCTGATACAGGGGTTTTCGCTCGATAGCCCAGAGAAGGTTGAGTTTCCCCGTAGCCGCGTGCTGGAGTTTCGTCAACTCAATGAATTCTTGTCCGAAATGACAGACAAGGTGCGATCAGACTATCGATCCCTCAAGGAATTCTCCGAAAATGCTTCCCATGAGATACAGACTCCCATCGCGGTGGTGCAGGGGAAGTTGGACCTACTTATTCAAGACACGCAGCTGACGGAGGACCAGTTGATGCTAGTAACATCGGCCCAAAGTTCTCTTCATCATTTGAAGCGGCTGGGCAAGGCGCTGGCACTTCTCACGAAGCTCGATAACAAGGAGTTTATCGACGAAAAGCAGATGAACATCGGAACGAGCCTGCAACAAGTGATCCACACGATGGAAGATCTGGCTGAAATGAAAAACCTCCAGATATCTGTTGACCTTGAGCAGGAACTCCTGCGGCAGTGCAACGAAGTGCTCATAGAGATCTTGTTCACAAACCTGATGAGCAACGCCATCAAGCATAACATCAAGGATGGGTTTATCCGAGTTCAATTGGATGGCGAAACCCTCACCATGGAGAACTCTGGGAAGGAGGATGTTGTCCCGTCTTCCGAAATTTTTCAGCGATTCAAGAAGGGCAGCGCCAGTGATTCACTCGGGTTGGGGATGGCGATCGTCAAAAAAATATGCGACTATTATAATTGGCAGATCAGCTACCAGACTACTGATCATACACACCGCATTACAATCTTTTTTGCCAAAAACTGAGATTATTTCAAATCTTCAGAATTCCTTCAGTTTTGTTTCAATTTTGATTCAAAACATTAAACAAACTTTGCCGTTCTACTTGCCGATCGAATGGGCAATTGGAAACAATTCAGAATTGAAAGGATGAAGATAATTAGACAAATGAAGTGGTTGATAACGTGTAGCATATTGTTTGTGACGATAGGGGCGCTAGGTCAAAACGGACCCAATGCTCCCGGAGATGACGCGGCAGGATCCAATGTGAGCGGGGTGGTTTACGACCAGGTGACCAGAGAGGCTTTGAGTTTCGCGACGGTGGCGTTCCTGAACCCCGCCGACTCTTCCATAGTGAGTGGCAAAGTCACGGACATGGAAGGAAAGTTTGACATGAAAGTGCCTCCTGGCGACTATGTATTCCAGGTTAAATTCCTCACCTACGAGACGCTGTCTCGAGAGGTAGAGGTAGCAAGAGGAGAGAAATTGGTATTGGGTGATATTCTCCTAGCACCTGCAGACCTTAAACTGGACGAAGTGGTCGTCGAGGGCGAGCGCACGCAAGTACAGCTGACACTGGACAAGAGAATATACTCCGTAGGCAAAGACCTCAGCAATCTGGGGGGTTCAGCCGCAGATATCCTGGACAATCTTCCCTCTGTGACAGTGGATGTGGAGGGCAATGTTCAGCTTCGGGGCAGTTCCAACCTCCAAATCCTGATTGACGGCAAGCCGTCGGGCTTGGTGGGACTGTCCAGCCAGGATGCCCTTCGTCAATTACAGGGCAACCTGATCGACCGGGTCGAGGTGATCACCAACCCGTCAGCACGCTACGATGCGGCCGGTATGGCAGGTATCATCAACATTGTGCTAAAGAAGGGAAAGAAAAAGGGTGTCAACGGCAGCTTCCAGGTGAACACGGGTGCACCCCATAATCATGGAGGGTCGGCCAACCTCAACTTCCGACGCGATTGGGTCAATCTCTTTGTGAACTATGGCATCAACTATCGACAATCACCCGGAGGAGGACAGGGGTCGCAGTTATTCACCTTCCCAGATACGACCTATTTCACCAACATTGATCGTAGCCGTACGAGAGGTGGTCTGTCCAACAACGTTCGCTTCGGAGCGGACTTTTATCTCAGTGACAACCAGACCTTGACGACCTCCTTCCTCTACCGCTATTCCGATGAAGAGAACGACAGTAAGCTGGTATTTGAAGATTTTGATGAAAATGGCGACCTACTCAACTATACCCTCCGCGAAGATTTCGAAATAGAGGGTGATGAAAACCTCGAATACGCTGTGAACTACACGTACAATTTCGAGCGCGAGGGGCATAAGTTCACAGCAGATGTGCAGTATCAGGACAACAACGAGACAGAAAAGTCGGATATCCTCCAGAGTGAAGGTCCTAACGGCTCCGAGCTGCTGCCAGTGCTCAGACAGCGCGTTGACAACCAGGAGGGAGAGCGCCGATGGATGCTGCAGGCAGACTACATCCAGCCTTTTGCAAAGAAGGCAAAGTTTGAAGCGGGTTATCGTAGCACGCTTCGCGATATCAAAAACATTTTCCGCGTGGATGAGCAGGATGAAGATGGCATCTACCAGCCGCTGGATACATTTTCCACAGATTTCGCTTACGACGAAAACGTGCACGCCGTTTATGCCATCGTCAGCAATGAGCATGACAAGCTCTCCTGGCAGGCAGGCTTACGATCGGAGACCACCGATATCAATACGCAATTCCAAGAGACGGGCGAGCGGTACGATTGGGACTACACCAATTTATTCCCCAGCGCTTTTCTGACCTATAAGATCAGCAAGATCAACCAATTGCAGGCCAGCTACAGCCGAAGGATCAATCGTCCCCGTTTTCGTGAACTCAATCCATTTAGTTCCTTCTCAGACAATCGTAACTTCCGTATTGGCAATCCCAATCTGCAGCCAGAGTTCACGGACTCTTACGAACTGGGCATGACCCAAAGTCTCAAGAATAGCTCCTTCTACTACGGCATCTATTATCGTCATACTACCCAGCTGATCCAGCGAGTCACGTTGCCACCTCAGGAAGATGGGTTGCGTGTCGTAATACCGGAGAACATTGGGGCAGCCGATGCGATCGGTATAGAGGTCAATGGCTCTCATGACTTCAACGATTGGTACAGGATCAATGGAAACTTCAACTTCTATCGCCGCGAGATAAGCGGCACCGTGGGGGATAGCATTAGCCTTGCCGCTACGGCTACCACTTTGACAGGGCGGCTGAGCAACAACTTCAAGGTGCCTAAGCTGTTCGATGCCCAGGTGAACATCAACTACCGTGGGCCACAAAATACGACGCAGGGGCGCAGGCTGGCTATTACCGTTGTCGACGTGGGCTTGTCCAGGGACCTGTTGAACAAGAATGGTACCCTCTCCCTGAGCGTTCGTGACCTGTTCAATCAGCGGAAGTATCGGTACATCACAGAGCTTGACAATTTTTACGAGGAGGGCGAGTTCCAGTGGCGACGTGGGCCGACGGTCACCATGACCTTCACCTACCGCCTCAACCAAAAGAAACAGCGCAGTCGCGGAAGTCGAGGTGGAGACGGAGACTTCGGAGGCGAAGGCTTTTAGGTTTTGAGTTTTTGAAATAAGGGTGAAAGGGCGGTATCCTGTGGGTATCGCCTTTTTTTATGCTCATATCGGAATTGCGTGTGGTCGGTTACGACTATTTGTCTAGAAAACTTTTTTTACTCATATTTCATCTGGAAATAACCATATTTTCCATTTGAATGAACGCTGAGAAAAAGCGCTCTCCAGAATCGAGAAAGGTTATTCTGGCATAGACAAACAACCAACATGACAACAATTCCTAAGAAGGGATGGAAGTGGATTGCCGCACCCATCCTTATTGCTGTGGCTTTACTACACTCCTCTGCTACTTACAGAACGCTGGAGTTCGAGATGGCTGATCCCGGTATGTTTCTCCTACCTGTTGAGGTGCTGGGTGAAGAAGGTAAGATCGTCAGTCGGACTTTTTCGATTGATGCCGCCACTGCAAATGCTACCACTTCGCTTTGGATGATGGTGAATAACCTCAGCTATCAGGACAAGGCTTCCGTCAAGGTCAACGATGGCGGGTGGATCTCACTGAACCACACGACTGTGGAAATGCCCGATGCCGAGAGACTAAGGGGGGGTATGGTGCATGGTGGCTATAACACGATTCGAGTCACACTACCCATCACAGGTATCGTCAGTGGAGAAAATACCCTGCACTTTCGGTTCAACGAATCCGATGGTATCTCAATGGGCTATCGAGTGATTAAGATGAATTTGTTGTCGGCAGACGGAAGCGAGCTTCTTAGCGGGGATTTCTTTGAAGATGATGACCCATCGACCTGGGAGGGGCCTTACACCGATCAGACGTCAATTGATGAGGGCCGTGATTTATGGTACAATGCCGAACTATGGACACACTACCTTCCTGATGGTGAGAATGGGTTTTGGTATTCTCAGACGTTGCCAACGACGAAGATTATGAAAGCAAAGTGCACCTCCTGTCATACGCAGGATGGTCGTGATCTGGAGATATTCAGCTATTCCAATGAGTCCATCATCGAGCGAGCGAAGTTTCACAAACTCAGTGAGGAGCAAGGCAAAAAAATCGCTTCCTACATTCGTTCACTTTCGGCAGAATATGATAATGTGGATCGTTATGGGCGTCCGTGGAATCCACCTTATCAACCTGGTCCCGAACTGAGAGATAAGCCCATAGAACAATGGGCTGCCGGTGCGGGGCTCGAGGCAGTCCTGGAGAAGGATCGTGACATGTTGCCTTACCTATTTCCGAATGGCGTCAATCGGGAAGAGGTCCGAAAAGTGTTCAACTCCGACAGCATGAAGGATCGGACGACCCTTCCTTTGGCCATCCAGTTGCCAGATTGGAAGCACTGGCTCCCCATCATTCACCCACTGGATGCTTACTCTAAGAATGGCTACATCGAAGACCCTTTGCGCGAACAGAAACCATTAGAGGGGTATCAGACGCTGAGGACTTACCTCGAAGCTCAACCCGTCGCGGATCGGCCCAAAAACGAACTCAAGCAAAAGCTTCGGGATATGTGGAATCCATTTCGCAAGTTCCACGAAGAGGGTAGCGCCAGCCCCAATCACTGGAGAACAAAAGACGGCACCGCCAATATGAATTTGGGTGTCGACGTCCCGTGGGAACTGGCAAATACCAGTTTGGCGAGGTTATATGCTGTGAAGAATTTCGAAGTGGTCAACGAGTTTGACTTACAGGATAAGGCGCATTGGTGGGTTATCGAGAGTGACCAACCCGGAGAACGGCAGTGGCCCATCAGTACATATTCTGTGTTTGAGGTTCCCGCTCACTTCACCGCCAAGAACTCAAGGAACTATGAAAATCAGCCCTATGAGACAGGCCTGTACGAAACGACGGCCTGGTACAATCTGCAGTTTATCCTCAATGGTGGGAACGGCTTTGTAGGGGGCACGACGCCTACAGACTTCAACTACAACAACCCCTTCATTGGTTTGGCTTCACAGGCATCGGGTATCGATGAACCGCTGAGGTATTTCTCATCAGTTAATTATATGTACCAGATCCGGACGTGGTCACAGGCGACCGTACCTAGCAACAAGGGTTTTCGTATCAGGTTTCAAGGCCCCTGGACGATGCTCGGTATGAGTGATAGTAACCAGCGATACTATGATACGCCCGAAACATTGGTTCTGAAGCTGGACGAGATCGTTCCGGGATTGGCACGCTGGGTGTTGGATGCCATGCTCTGGCAGTTCGTGGAGGAAGTGGAGAAATACGACATCAATACCTGGCCGCGGGTATCTCCCGATGGTGGCAGCATCGAATTGGATCCAAGTACCAAGAGCTCCGTGGACCCCGTCACTGACAGCCGCCTGTCATTTCATTGGGCAGACAAGATGTATGACATTATTCCAAGGGCACAAGCACTCGGAGCGGATTGCGAGGTAATGGACCGGATCATCGATTGGAGTAAGTCGGCGTGGCCATTGATAGATTTTGAGAAGTTCAAAGAGACATGCACACCTGAAACCTGCACGCCCGTCGAGATCAACGCCAGCAGTATTTATAAGATCAAATCGAAAAATGACAAATGTCTGAGTACGCTGGTAGCTGACCCGCAGGTGAGCCAGCAGACTTGCGCGGATAGTGACGATCAGAAATGGCTGCTGGTAGATGCGGGCGAAGGATACTACTACATCAGGAACATGGGCAGCAATCAGTACCTTCAGTCGCCGGAAGTGGATGCCAACGGCGAGGCGCTGGAAGAATCAGTCTTTACCGGAGGAGATAACCAGAAATGGAACATCGTACTTCAGGACAACTGCAAGTACGCCATCGCATCCAAGGCCACCAGCAGATGCATGGATCTATTCAAAGGTCTCGTAGACGATGGAACGAAGATCCAACAATGGACTTGCAGCACGGGTGTGAATCAGCAGTTTGACTTTGAGTTTGTGGAGGAATACACGGAGCCCGTGATCTTTGTGTCAATCAACTCTCTGGGGGATGTCACCGAGGGGGATGGTAATGCCTCTTTCGAAGTGAGTCTTGATGGCGGCATCACCAATACGACTGGTAGTGCGATTACAGGTACGATTACATGGTCGGGGTCTGCTGATAGTGGCTCAGATTACACAGAAGTGACCGAGTTCTCAATCGCAAATGGAGAGTCTTCTACAGTCGTTGCGATTACCATAGTCGATGATACTGAGGTCGAAGAGGCCGAGACGCTTATCGGTACATTGTCAACTGTCAGTGTCGGTGACATAAGTGCAACGAATTCCGCAACCGTGAACATTTCAGATAATGATGAAGCAGTGGAGACACCTGTTCAGGACGGCCTATCTATCTCTATCACCGGAGGGACAAATGCTGTGGAGGGGACGTCGGACGTTGTGTTCACCATAAGCCTCGACAATGAGACGACTAACACGACTGGGAGCGCCATTACTGGCACCATTCTATGGTCTGGCTCTGCAACGAATGACGTGGATTACTCGGCAGCCAGCAGCTTTTCAATAGCGACAGGCGCCACATCTACACAGATTACAGCGACCATTGTGGATGACTTGATCGTAGAGCCGCTTGAGACCATAACCGCTACCTTATCAGAGCCTGCGGGCGCTGCAGTAAGCACAAATGATGCAGCGACCGTCAGTATTGAGGATGATGACGAGGGGTCATTGACGTTGTCTATTTCCTCCGCAGGTGATGTGACGGAGGGTTCCTCGGACGCGGTATTTACGGTGAGTTTTGACGGCGACTTGGTGAATGGGCTGGGAGAGGTCGTCACCGGATCAATCACCTTGTCAGGTACTTCTACGAAAGATTCAGATTATACGGATGTACCCACTTTTTCGATCGCAGATGGAGAAGGTTCGGTAGAGGTCGTCATACCTATTTTGGATGATGCTCTTGCTGAGGGCGCCGAGACCCTGATGGCAACAATCGCTGATGCCAGTGTCGGCGTGATTAGTGAAACCAGTAGCGCGCTGGTAACGATTTCTGATAATGATGACTCCACCAATTCTTGCACCGAAGATGCCATTACGGACGGTGCCATCTACCACATACGCACAATGCACGGCAAAGGACTGGACGTCACAGGTACGGCGCTGACTGATGGCAACAATGTCCAACAGTGGGATTTCTCAGGTGCTGACAATCAACAGTGGCGATTTGAGGCAACTGGTGATGGCTATTATTTCATCCGTATTGCCAGGTCGGACCGTAGCCTGGGGGTCGCTACTGGTTCGCAGGAGCCCGAATCAGTAGGTATATGGGATTTCACCGGAGATCCCACACAACAGTGGTCAGTTTCGCCATTATCCAATTGCAGGTACAAGATCTCTTCACGTTCCAATGGCCATTGCCTGGACCTTGCTGCAGGAAGCGATGCCAATGGCACCGACCTACAATTGATGGCTTGCGATGAAAGCGGTGAAAAGCAACAATTCACCATCGAATTGATGGAGACGGAAGACCCTGACGAGCTACTCCATGAGACGCTGTGGACCGAAGACCTCTCGCTATATCCCAACCCAGCGGGATCGTATTTGTGGGTCAGGGTTGATGTGGAGTCAGTCGGTGCGCCACTGCAGATCAAGGTGCTGGACCTGTCAGGCAAACAGCTCATAGAGCAAACTAGCCGAGAGACTCCTTCGATGGTGGATCTACGGAGTTTGAAGGGGGGAATCTATATAGTGGAAATCGTTTATAATGGTGAAAAACGTCAGAGGAAGATACGGGTAGAAGACTGATGTCTGCGTCTGACCTCCCGGATGAACTCGTTGTTGAAGTTTTTCGGGAGCCTCTGTCTTTAAGGGCCTGCAATACTTTGCATTTATCCGTTTTTTGATTGATCAGCGATCCACCAAAGGGGCGTCCGGCATGGGCTGACGCCTGTCCAACCGTTTAGTGGGAAGGCTTGATTTTCATTTCCCGACCCAAAAAAAGCCAAGCATTTCAAAAATAAATCTTCTATTTTCCGGCGTGGGATTTTAGGGAAGGCTGTAATAAAGGGGTAATAACCTACGTTCTTCCCAACGTCCGGCGATTTCAGCAAAGCGCTCCAGTTGTTAAGAACCAAATCTTTTTGTCATGGAGACACCGAGACTACCAGAGGTTCGCACCTCAGTCTATGCCCTTTTGAATCGCCCTGGTTGGAGGCAACAACTCCTCCTCAGCCGCGCCTCGTATCGGAGGCAGTTCATATTTATTGTTGCATTGTTTCTTGCCGTGAGTATGGGGACCGCCCAACAAGCGGACAATGCCTTTGTCTGCACCACACCAGCCAAGAAGTCCAAAGCAGAGCGTATCGAATTATCCAAACAGTTTTTGGCCTGGAAGCAGCAGCAACTGGCCGATTCAGTGGAGAGAGAAGTGCGGTATGTGCCCGTGGTCTTCCATGTGCTATCAACTGGCTCTCCTTCTATTTCCGAATACCAAAGCGCGGTATCCACCCTCAATGACATTTTTGCTAATGATGGAAGCTTTGAAACCGAGGCCGGTATTGATACCAAAATCCGCTTCTGCCTGGCTCAAACGACGCCTGATGGGGGTAGAACCACTGGGGTCAATCACGTACCCTCAGAATACACGGATCACGACGTCGACCTGGAAACTGGCGAAGTGTATCGACGTACGCACTGGGATACAGAGAGCTATCTAAACATCTACGTCGTCGACCAGGTAGATGGGGAGTCCTCGGCCACTTATGAAGGCCGCACCTGGTGGGAGCGAGCGGGTGTTGGCGGTTATGCCACGAGTTGGGGCATAGTAGTGACCTCATTGTCCGGGGAGTTGCTGGCTCATGAATGCGGGCATTACTTCGGCCTTCTTCATACGTTTGAAGGGCAGGACTGCAGAAACGATGATTGCCTCATAGACGGAGACATGGTCTGTGATACGCCTCCCGATCAGACACTCTCGGCTCCCTGTGGTGGTAATTCCTGCCAGACAGATACCCTGTCCAATTTCAGCAACGGCTACTTCCTTGAGGATACCCTCGACATGAGCACCAACATCATGGACTATACCCCTTGCCCCGAAGACTTCACCTTTGGACAGGCCGAGAGGATGCACTTTACTCTGGACGAGTCTTTCCCGGGGCTTGCGACCACGGGTGCAGAGGCGGAAGTCTGTGACGCGCCTTGCAGTGCGGATGTCCTCACTTCTTTTGAGATCGGTAATGAATACCCCATCCCAGGGGAGAACGTCCAGTTTACCAGCAGCGTCACTTCCGAAGATAGTGTCTTTGATTACAGGTGGTATGTGCACGACGAGGCGATGGAAATGTGGAGCGGTGTGGATACTACCAATCTTGTAGCCACTACGCAGGACCTGTCTTATGCCTTCCCAACCGAGGGTGTCTATCGTGTGACACTGCATGTACGCAATTCGTCGACCGATGATTGTTATGCTTCCTTTGCTGCCAATGTCATAGTGACATGCGGTGTGGATGCGCGCTTTTATCCCGACAAACGGTTAATAGCATCGAAGCAGCCTCATGCCTTGCTGACAGACTCGGTGACCTTCACGAATCGCTCACATGACGGCACGTCCTTTGAGTGGAGCGTCACACATGAGAATTTCGACTCAGAAAACCCAAGCCTGGAGGAGGATACATCTACTGTTGAGGATTTGACCTACTACTTTAGGGAACCGGGGACTTACGAGATCACGCTCACGGCCAGCGATGGATCCTGCACAGATGAGAGCAATACCTTCACTTTGGAAGTCATCGATCCTACGATTGATGGGTCTCCCCAGATTACTGAAGTAGAATGTGGAGGAGAACTGTTATCAGTCGCATTCCGGATCTCCAACTTTGGATACGACACCATCAACGTTGGCACTCCTGTCGCCTTTTATGATGCGGATCCAACAAGTTCAGCGGAGGCAGAATTATTGGGTGTCGTCGAACTCCCTCGGATTGTCTATGGCCTGGAGGAGGAGGAATTCACCACGCAGCTGCCCAATAGAGCGGTCACATTATCAGAACTATTCATCGTTTTCAATGATACGGGCACTGTGGACCTACCGCTCGTTTTTCCGCCGGGAGATCAAAATAGGCTAAGTACACAGACGGAGTTTCCACCGTCCGGCTATTCTGAATTGACATACACCAATAATGTGTCCTCCTTTTCGATCGAAGTGAACCGTGAGTTCAATCTCGGTGCCTGTGAGGGAGATGAGTTCGTATTGAGTAGCGAGGAGATCTTCGGGCCCATTTGGTGTTGGGACTCCCTGTCCTGGGAGTCGGAGGTCCATGGCACGCTGGGGACTTCCAATTCGGTGGAATACGTCGTTACTGAGGATGACTTCATCGAGGTGACATTCTTCCACGATTCTTCGGTACAGAGTACAGGTCAGATCGAGGTGATGATCACTAACCCATTGGAAGAGGTGACAGTACCAGATACGGTCTATCGCATCGTCGAGGGCCGCAGTGCTCGACTGGTGGTATCGGAGGAAGAAGGCTACACCTATGAGTGGTCGCCCGTAGATGGGCTGGATGATCCCTCGGCCGCCACGCCGACTGCTTCACCGGAGGAGAATACCCTTTACACTGTAGAGATCACCGATGAGAATGGGTGTGTGGGGCAGGTCAGCATCCAGGTGTGGGTCGAGACTACCGCCTACATCCCCAATCTATTCACGCCAAATGACGACGGTGCCAATGACCGGCTACTCGTTTATGACCTGGTCGAGGTGAGTGAACTATCATTTCGCATCTTCAACCGCCACGGCGGGCAAGTCTATGCTGCAGACGACGAATTTCGCCTGACGAGTTCTGGTTGGGATGGGAATTCAGGAGGTACGGCACAACCTGCTGGTACCTACTTCTGGGAGATCCAGGGTACCTACGAGGATGGTAGACCGGTCACCCTAAATGGAGAGAATTCTGGCGTAATACACCTGATACGATGAATAGATACAGCACCTATCTCCTTTTTGTGGCTGTATTGATCGCTCATCTCGGTCACGGCCAGTACACGCACTACTCACTTTACCGCTTCGCGGAATCGCGCGTGAATCCCGCCTACTACGCCACTGGCAAGCATGCGACACTCAATGCCCTTTACCGTAATCAGCAAAGTACGCCGGGCGTAAAACAAACGTCAACGTACCTGTCCGCCAGGTACCCGTTCTTGCGACGTAAGAGCCCATGGCATGCCGTAGGCGTCGAAATGGGCCGTGATACGGAGGGTCTCGAAGGCATCCTGGAGACCACCATGTTCGGCGGGGCCTATGGTTATCACATTCCGGTCAATCTCCTTAATAGTATCAGTCTGGGCGTGAATGCCAATTACTTTGGGCGCAGGATCAACACTGAGAGCCTGTTCACAGGCAGCCAATTCATGCCGGGTGTTGGTTTTGATCCATCGGCGGATAATGGAGAGGGTACCGACCAGTTCAGGGCCGATGTGATCTCCGTCGGACTGGGGCTTCTATGGCAGAAGGTGGACAAGAGATCCAATCCCCGCAGTCACCTGGGAATCGCGGCATACAACGCCAATTTCCCCAGGGAGGCATTTATTACAGAAAGTGGCACTGAGCTTTTTCCCATAGTGATTGTGGAGGGAGCTCAAAGAGTCCACCAGGGGAAGCAGTGGAGTATCGACGCGGAGGTCAACTATAGGCTGGAGCAGGCCAAGTCGTTCGTCATTGCCGGGGCTACCGCCACGCTGGATCTCTCCCGGTTCAATTCACAGTTGAAGGGACAAACTATCGGCTACAAGGCCAGGTATTTGCATAATCGCGGCTTTGCTGCAGGTGTGGTTTGGGATACTCCTTACTTCGCGATGGGCGCGAATTACGACATCCCCGCGTTTGGTACCGTCGCCCACCAGGGTGCCTTCGAAGTTGCGCTTCAGCTAAAGAAAGCCGTAAGGGCGAAATCAAAGCGCAACAAGCGAACGCCCGTAAGACGCCCTGTACGTCCGACACGCAGACCCGCAGACGATGACGACAGACTCACGATATTGGGTGATCCAACACCTGACAGTGTGGCTGTAGAGGAGTCGGTGCCCGTGGATAGCCTTACCGGGGGTGAACCCATCAACCTGGACTCTATTGAGGTGATCATTGTCGAGTTCGAATTTGAGTTTGGCAGCGCTGTTCCGCAGATCGATGAGGCGGTCCTCCAGCAGGTCATCGACAAGCTGGCATCGGATTCGACGCTGAATGCTGAGATAGTAGGGCACACGGATAATGTAGGAAGCCGCGGCTACAATCAGGGGCTTTCTGAGGAGCGCGCGAGAGCGCTCTATGATATCCTGCTGGATATGGGCGTGGCCGAAGAGCGCATGACCTACTTCGGTAGGGGCGAGATGGATCCACTGATGGACAATGACACCGAGGAGAACCGGGCTAAAAACAGAAGGGTCGAGATCAATTTTGTTTCTGAGGAATGAGCTTGAGTTCCAGAGTTCTGAGTTTTTAGTTGAGCTCAACTCAGAATTCTGAACTCGAAACTCCTAAATCATCGCAGTGTCGTTGATCAGATCGCCGTGGAATTTTTCAGTAACCACCCCGAACTTGTCGAGGAAGTCAATGCCTTCGTCACTATCGATGCCCTTGTACTCGGCGTATGACTTGAGGTAGATCACTTTTTTGATACCAGAGGTGAAAATGATTCGGGCGCAGGCCAGGCATGGGGAGAGGGTGACATACAGCGTGCAGCCATCGACGGATACTTGATTCTTGACCGCGTAGAGGATGGCATTTTGCTCTGCGTGGATGGCTAGTGAGCAGCCACCCTTCGAATCCCTGGGGCAGCCTACCTCTGGCCATTCGTCATCACAGTTATGCGTCCCGGCGGGAGGTCCGTTGTAGCCGATGGAGATGATGCGCGTGTCTTTGGTGAGCACCGCGCCCACATGCCGCTTGATGCAGTGGGATCTGCTGGCAAGGTTCACTGCCAACTGCATGAAGATATCGTCAAACTCTGGTCTAGCCATGACTCGCGAAATTACATATACCAGCCAAAAAGTGGGACAAAAGAAAAGGTCTGTATTGAGGAATACAGACCTTCTATTCGTTTTCGCTAAGATCTCTTAGCAGTACTCTTTGAAGACCTCCAACAAATGGTTGGCGATCATATCAGCAGGTCGGCCCTCGATATGGTGACGCTCGACAAAGTGAATCAACTCGCCATCTTTGAACAAGGCAATGGACGGAGAGGAGGGAGGGTAAGGAAGCGTGTACTCACGGGCCTTCGCGGTAGCATCCATATCCACACCGGCAAAAACTGTCGCCAGGTGGTCAGGCTTCTTCTCGCTGTGATTGAGCGCCATGGCTACCCCAGGGCGGGCTGCTCCAGCGGCACAACCACAGACGGAGTTGATAACGACCAATGAGGTGCCTTTATCATTCTCGAGGTGATTTTCGACTTCTCCCGCTGATTTCAATTCTTTGAAACCAATGCCGGTCAACTCTGACCGCATCGGTGCTACTAATTCTTCAGGATACATTATTACTTGCGTTCTTAGTTTTAGTTCTTGATACTCGTTACATAAAGCCCAATTCCAGGCGTGCTGCTTCGGACATCATGTCTGTGGCATACGGAGGATCGAAAGTGACCTCCACCTGCACTTCGTTTACTTCCGGTACGGTCTCCACCTGCATCTTGATCTCATCGGGGATGGCCTCAGCTGAGGGACAGGCCGGTGAGGTCAATGTCATTAGTATGTGGACATTATTGATGGGGTAGATATTGATCTCATAGATCAACCCCAATTCATAAACGTCCACGGGTATCTCGGGATCGTAAACCATCTTGATGGCTTCTACGATCTTCTCCTTCAATTCCAGTGTTTGTTCTTCCGACAACGGTTGGCTCATGGTGTCTGCTCTTTTGTGGTTGAACTAAATGCCAGGGCGTAGATCTTCATCTGCTTGATCATCGATGCAAAGCCATTGGATCGTTGAGTGCCTATGAATCGATTCATGCCGATTTTTTGAGGAAAAGAAATATCCGCATTGAGGATCTGGTCTGGTTTCAGTCCCGACAGTACCCTGATCAGAAGGCTGACAAGTCCCTTGGTGATTGCCGTGTTGGAGTCACCACGGAAGGTGATGGCGCCGTCGTCCAGGGAGGCCGTAAGCCAAACTTTCGATTGGCAGCCCTTTACAATATGTTCTTCGGTGCGATCTTGTTCCGGGAATGGGTCCATCTGCTCGCCCAACTCCATGATATAGTTGATCGTCATCTCGAAATCTCCATCCAGCAACGAGAACTCCTCTACTATTTCTGACTCCCGATCAACGATACCACTCATAGTCTTTCAAATCTCTTAATGATCTCTTCCACTGCCAGCGCGAAGGTGTCTATCTCAGCTATGGTGTTGTAAACAGCGAACGACGCCCTGACAGTTCCATCCAGCTTATACCGGTCCATCACGGGTTGTGTGCAATGGTGACCCGTTCGGACCGCAATGCCCTTGGCATCCAGGAACATGCCGAGGTCGTACGGGTGGACATCCTCCAGTACAAAGGACAGCACCGGCGCTTTCTCTTTCGCCGTACCGACTGCCTTGAAACCCTGTACTTTGCTCATTCTTTCGGTGGCAAACTCCAGCAACTGGATTTCGTGTTTTTTTATGTCTTCGTGCCCAAGATCGTTGATGAAGCCGATCGCTTCTTTCAAAGCGACTACATCAGCAATATTGGGTGTGCCCGCTTCGAACTTGTGTGGTATGTCGTTGTAGGTGGTCTCTTTGAAGGTCACCTCCTTGATCATCTCGCCACCACCCTGATACGGATCCATGCTTTCGAGCAGCTCTCGCTTGCCGTAAAGGACACCTGTTCCTGTGGGGCCATACATCTTGTGGGCGGAGAATGCGAGGAAGTCGCAACCGAGGTTCTGGACGTCGATTTTTTCATGCGGTGCCGCCTGGGCTGCATCGATCATCACCTTGGCACCTACCGCTTGACTCTTCTCTACTATCTTTTTGGCGGGATTGACAGTGCCCAGACTATTAGAGATGTAAACGAACGAAACGATTTTGGTCTTGCTGGAGAGCAAGTGCTCAAGACCCCCTTGCATCAGCTCCCCTTCGTCGTCGATATTCACCACCTGCAATACCGCTCCAGTCTGCTTTGCCAGCATCTGCCATGGCACGATGTTGGAGTGGTGCTCCATGGCAGTGATGAGGATCTCGTCTCCCTCCTTCAGGAATTTACGACCGTATGCTTGAGCGACAAGGTTGATGGATTCGGTTGTGCCACTTGTGAATACGATCTCTTCCTTCTCCTTCGCATTGATGAAGTCTTTGACTACTTCTCTGGTACCTTCGTACTCTTCCGTGGCCCTTGCCGCGAGGGCATGTACTCCGCGATGGATGTTCGCATTGTCGCGGTAGTAGTAGCGTGTCAACGCATCGATGACCCTTTCGGGCTTTTGGGAGGTGGCAGCGTTGTCGAAGTAGATCAGTTTCTTACCATTGACGTCCTGATCGAGTATTGGGAATTCTTTTCTAATGTTGTCAATATTCATCGAGAAAGTCTTTTCGCAATTTCATCGACGACTTCCTGGGCCACCACTTCGAAGGGCACGCCTGTCAATGCATCTTGTGCGAAGGCATTGAGCATGATCGCTTTAGCTGTGGTTTCATTCAGTCCTCTAGTGCGAAGATAAAAAAGAGCTTCCTCATCTAACTGTCCGATGGTACATCCATGAGAGCATTTCACGTCATCAGCCCAGATTTCCAACTGTGGCTTGGTATGAATCGTCGCGTTGTCTGAGAGACTGATATTATTGTTGGACTGAAAGGCGTTGGTTTGTTGCGCGCCTGGGCGTACGAATATCTTGCCGTTAAAAACACCGGTCGCCTTCTCACTCACGATGCCCTTGTACATCTCGTTGCTATAGGAGTGGGGCTGCTTGTGATCAATGGCCGTGTGGTTGTCCACGTGCGACGCTCCATCCAGCAGATAGAGGCCATTCATGTGACTTTCACAGTTTTGATCCAGCTGGGCAATGTTCAAATTATTACGGACCACCTTGCCTGAAAAGGAGATGGTGTTCGCGGTGAAGTTGCTGTCTCGCTTCTGGTGTACATTGAGCCCATCGATGACGAAATGATCTGTGCTGTATGACTGCACCTTTGTCAGGTTGACCCGGGAATTCTCGTGTACGAGAACTTCTGTCAATGGATTGTGGAAGGCATTGTGCTCTCCCAGGAGTATGTGCTTTTCGACTATCGCCACCTCTGTCTGAGCAAAGGCTTCGATGCACACCTTGGGTTGTGAGACCACCTGTCCTTGCTGCGAGTCTATCACCTGGTAGATGAAAACACTGGCTTTCTCTTTGGAGTCACTGACTTTTACTGATACTCCGCTCGTGAAGCAGGCATGATTGAGTGCCGCGAATGGATCTCTCTCGTAGTCGGCGATCTTACCCAGCACCTGATCATCCGTGCTCAGGAAATCCTCTGAGATGACCTTTAGCTGGATGTGTTCATCAACTCTTGACCAACCTTCTTCGAACTGACCATTCACAAATACGAGATGAGATCCTGGAAGCTCGTAGAATTGAGATTGGACCTGCGTTTTCTCGATCCTTGATGTTTCATTGATCTTGAGGAAATCGATCTTGCCTTTCAGTAGTCGGTCGATGGGAGTGTACTTGTACTCCTCGGCCTTCCTTGTAGGGATGCCTTGAGCCAGGAAGTGATCGAAGGCTTTGGCCCGGAATGCTTTCATCAGCTCATTGCCAGTCGCCAGCTGCATGGCTTCGTAGCTGGCTTGCAGGGCATCCTGAAATTGTACGGTACTCTCCATCATTTTATACTACTTCAGGGCTCACTTCTGCTTTGATCCAGTCGTATCCTTTCTCTTCCAGTTCCAGTGCCAGGTTTTTGTCCCCGGACTTCACGATCCGACCATTGTAAAGGACGTGCACAAAGTCAGGGACGATGTAGTCGAGTAGCCTCTGGTAATGTGTTACGACAATGGTGGCGTTGTCCTCGGACTTGAGTGAGTTGACGCCATGGGCTACGATCTTTAGGGCATCGATATCGAGACCTGAGTCGGTTTCGTCCAGGATTGCCAACTTGGGCTCTAGCATGGCCATCTGGAAGATTTCGTTTCTTTTCTTCTCACCACCGGAGAATCCCTCATTCAGTGATCTGCTCAGGAGTGACTGATCGATGTCCACAAGCTTCATCTTTTCTTTCATCAGTTTGAGGAAAGAGACGGCATCGAGGGGCTTTTGGCCGCGGTGCTCCCGGATCTGATTGATGGCTGTCTTCAGGAAATTGGTAGTGCTCACACCTGGGATCTCTATGGGATACTGAAAAGCGAGGAATATACCTTCACGCGCACGCTCTTCGGGGGCGAGTTCTGAGATCTCCTGACCCATGTACTCGATGGTCCCGGATTCAATTTCATAATCCTCTCGACCTGCAAGCACTGATGCCAAAGTACTTTTTCCGGACCCATTGGGTCCCATGATGGCATGTACTTCGCCGGCCTTTACCTCGAGATTGATACCATTTAGTATTTGCTTCTCCTCAACCGAGGCCTTCAAATTATTGATCTTCAGCATGGATTTGATTCTATATAAGGTCTTTACAATGTTTTGAGTCTATCTGACTTCACTATCCGACACTACCCTCGAGCGTAAGAGCCAGCAGCTTTTGCGCCTCTACGGCGAATTCCATCGGTAGTTTGTTCATGACTTCTTTGGCAAAGCCATTGACGATGAGCGCTACAGCGCTTTCTTCATCCAATCCTCTCTGCAAGCAGTAGAAGATCTGGTCTTCACCTATTTTGGAAGTAGTGGCTTCGTGCTCGATCTGAGCGTTTTTGTTTTCAGAATCGATGTAGGGGAAGGTATGCGCCCCACACTGATCGCCCATAAGCAGGGAATCGCACTGCGAAAAGTTGCGGGTATTCTCCGCTCTCTTCATAACATGCACCTGGCCGCGATAGCTATTTTGGGATTTACCCGCCGAGATACCTTTAGAAACAATGCGGCTACGGGTGTTTTTGCCGATGTGGATCATCTTCGTGCCCGTATCTGCCTGCTGGTAGTTATTGGTAACAGCAACAGAATAGAATTCACCGACCGAGTAATCCCCTTTCAGGATGCAAGAGGGGTATTTCCATGTGACCGCGGAACCTGTTTCTACTTGCGTCCAGGAGATCTTCGAATGATTGCCAGCGCAGATGCCTCGCTTCGTTACGAAGTTGTAGATACCACCTTTCCCATTCTTATCTCCAGGATACCAGTTTTGTACTGTTGAATACTTTACTTCTGCGTTGGTCGCAGCGTAGATTTCTACGACTGCAGCATGCAGCTGATTCTCATCACGCATGGGAGCGGTACAGCCCTCGAGGTAGCTCACGTAGGAGTCATCCTCCGCCACGATCAGCGTGCGCTCAAACTGACCGGTATTGGCCGCATTGATGCGGAAGTATGTCGAAAGCTCCATGGGGCATCGTACACCTTTAGGAATGTAGCAGAATGAACCATCGGAGAATACTGCGCTGTTCAGTGCCGCGAAATAGTTGTCATTGGCAGGTACGACCGATCCCAGGTACTTTTTCACCAACTCCGGATGTTCCTGAACGGCCTCGCTGAAAGAACAGAAGATGATACCCAGTTCTGAGAGCTTATCCTTGAAAGTAGTAGCGACCGATACCGAATCAATCACGGCATCGACGGCAACGCCAGTCAGGCGCTTTTGCTCTTGTAGAGAGATACCCAGGCGCTCAAAGGTTTTGAGAACCTCCGGGTCCACTTCGTCAAGGCTTTTCGGCTTTTTGTCCTGCTTCGGCGCAGAGTAGTATTTAATGTCCTGGTAGTCTACCGCTGGATAGGTGACATTCGGCCACGTAGGCTCTTTCATCTCTGTCCACTGGCGATAGGCTTTTAACCTCCATTCGAGTAACCACTGAGGCTCTTCCTTTTTCTTGGAGATAAACCGGATGATGTCTTCATTTAGACCCTTTGGGGCTTCATCAGCCTCAAAATCTACTGACCAACCGTGTTCGTATTCTTTCGAGGTAAACTCCTCGAGTATTTGATCATCTTTGCTCATTCACGACTGCTTTAAAAGTCCTCTCCTTTGAAAGAGACTTCAAAGTAAACTCTTATTTGGATCAATTCTAAATAAGAATCTAATTAGCAGCCAAAAGGTTTTTGGAATGGGCGTTTTTTTTAGAAACTAAGATGCCTGTTGAGGCTCTCTTCTAAGGAGATGAAGGTTTCAGTACGCTCGATACCTTCCACGGTCTGGATTTTGTCATGAAGGACGTCCTTCAGGTGTCGGGTATCGCGGCAGTGTATCTTTATAAATATGTTGTAGTTGCCGGTGGTGTAATGGATCTTGACGATTTCAGGTATGTCCTTGAGCTTGGCGACCACTTCGTCGTACAGTGAGCTCTTCTGAAGGAAAATGCCCATGAAGCAGGTGACGTCAAATCCCAGCTTCGAATAGTCCATCTTCAGTGTGGTACCATGCACCACGCCCATTTCCTCCAGCTTCTTCATTCTGACATGCACTGTGCCCCCTGACACAAAGACCTTCTTGGCGACCTCAGTATAGGGTATTTTGGCGTCCTGCATCAAAATATTGAGGATTTTGAGGTCTACATTGTCAATTTCGTAATTCTTGCTCATTCTGGATACGTCTCTTTATGAGATAGATAATTTAGGTATAGCGAAATTATATGAAATGAAAACTTTCACCAAAATTATTGGAAAATTTTTAAAGAAAATATCAACTCCTTATGTTTGTCTCAACAAAAACAACGAAAAGACGTTTCGTTGAACACTGTAGGGTGATGAAATTGGCAGACATGCCCTCCTGTCTCGGGGGTGAAGATAAGGGATAAAGCCTGATGGATCACGGGTACTTTATGTATCCATGATCTATCGGGACTAACCGCTTCGTGGAGGTTCGACTCCTCCCCCTACAGCCATCATTTTTGGGTTAATGTTGTTTATTTGAATTAGGTCTTCTTAGGGGTGAGAGGGCCTTTTTCATTTTATAGCCGATTCTAATCTTTTGAAGGCCAGGCATCAATCTGTTTTGCTCTCCTCTCTTATCGTCCTGATGATTCCCAGATCCCTTCGCTCCGTAGATTTATTCCATCAAATGGTAAGCCACAGGGTAAACGGTTTTCGTATCTGATTCATCTCCGTATCCCTCCGAAGCCACTGTGCTATCTCAGAGCCAGGCAAGTGCGCTTAATAGCGGTCAGGAAGGAGGGTTGTGGGTTCAAACTGCAGGTCCATTTTTCACAAATGAATGATAAATTGCCTGGCTTGCTCTATTTTAAAGTCTTTAAACCAAACCTAAACCCTAATGAGTGACCACAATCATAATCGTCTATTCTACGGTAGTTGCTTTGCGTTGATCACAACTGCCTTCTCCTTCAGTATTCGTGCAGGCATTTTACCCCAGCTCGGAGCGGAATTTGACCTGACTGCAAAGCAGCTCGGCTTCATCAATCAAATGTGGTTTTTGGGCTTTCCCATCTCCATGGTCCTTGGGGGTATTTTTTATAGCTCCCTGGGTCCCAGACTGATCATGCAGTTTGCTTTCATTTCCCATACCCTTGGTATCCTGCTGACCATTTATTCAGGAGGCTATACAGGATTGTTAATTTCTACCTTGTTTATCGGAATTGGTAACGGCTGCACGGAAGCGGCATGTAATCCTATGATAGCCGACAGTTACGAGGGTAAAACCATGAATACCCTGCTGAACCGATTTCATATGTGGTTCCCTGGAGGCATCGTATTGGGTAGTCTGATCTCCTTTGCGATGACCGAGATGAACATGGGCTGGCAGGCACAGATTTGGGTGATCCTCATTCCCACGATTATCTATGCCTATCTGTTTTGGGGGCAGACGTTCCCGAAGCCCAGAACAGCGGAGATCGGATCTTTGTCCAGCAATGTCAAGGCAATGCTAACTCCGCTATTTCTCTTTGTCTGTGCGGCGATGACGCTTACGGCGATTTCTGAGTTCGGACCTACGCAATGGGCGCAGTTGGTGCTTGCCAAGAGTGGCGCCGAGCCTATGGTAATTTTGGCACTCATTACGGGACTCATGGCTGTCGGTAGGTATTTCGGAGGGGACTTCGTACATAAGTTTGATCAGACGGGTGTACTGCTAGGTTCTGCGGTCCTTGCGACGATAGGTCTCTTCCTTCTGAGCATTTCGACAGGAGGTATGGCGTATGTGGCAGCAGCCATCTTTGCACTTGGCATCTGCTACTTCTGGCCCAATATGATTGGCCTTACTGCTGAGAAAATTCCTTTGAGCGGAGCGATTGGGATGTCTATCGTCGGTGGATTCGGTATGTTCTCCACCTCTATTTGGCAACCAATCATTGGCAACTGGATTGACCAGGCAAGAGTTCGCGCCGAAGAAACCGGGTTGACCGGAGATGCGCTGGAGTTGGCTGCCGGACAAGAGACGCTTCGAACGATGATCGCTTTTCCCGCGATCTTGATCGTATTATTCATCTTTCTGTGGTTTTGGGTACGAAAGATCAAGAGCCAGGCAGCAGCTTAATTTCGCAAGTTTGAGTATCAATCAAGCCGAATAGATGAGAATTGGCATGAATATGTTGCTCTGGGCTGATCACGTCACAGAGCAACATTATCCGATCATTGACAAGATAAAGGCCGCCGGCTATGAGGGTATAGAAGTGCCGCTCGGGCAGGGTGACGAAGCACACTATGGTCGCCTGGGCAAGCATTTTTCTGAAATGGGGCTAGGGGTGACGGCGGTGACGTCTTTGCTCGAGGAAACCAATATTGCCAGCCCCGAACAAAGCGTCAGGGAGGCTGGATTGGATCGATTGAAGTGGGCAATGGACATGGCTCAGGCTTTGGGAGCGGAAGTGATCTGCGGCCCTATCCATTCCGCTTTTGCCTATTTCACAGGGAACCCCCCGACGGTGGACGAGAAAAAATGGAGTGTTGAAATGCTCCGCAGGGCTGGCGACTATGCACGGGAGGCGAACATCATCCTGGCGCCGGAGGCATTGAATCGGTTTGAATGCTATCTCGTGAACACAATGGCCGACCTACGGCAACTCCTGGACCAGGTAGATCATCCGAACGTCGGAGCCATCTTCGATACACATCACGCCAATATTGAGGAAAAGAGCCAGGCCCAGGCTATCAAGACGATTAGCCCTCATTTGAAACATGTCCACCTTAGCGAAAACGACAGGGGGACCCCGGGGAAAGGCCAGGTGGACTGGGACGAAGTATTTCGTGCCCTCAAGGAGGTGGGTTACGATGGATGGTTAACCATTGAGGCCTTTAGTAGGGTGATCCCTGAGTTTGCCAACGCTATCAATGTTTGGCGGGATTTCTCTTCTTCAGAGGAGGTGTATCAGGAGGGGATAGCCCTCATCAAGGAAAAGTGGGACAGCGCATGAAAAGACCAAAATTTTCCCTTGGCAGTTGGGCGTTTTCGTTTGGCCCGTTTGAGGACAATCCATGGTCCTTTGAGGACTTCATGAAATACTGTGTGGATGCGGGGTATGACGGGATCGAGATCAATGGTTTTCATCCTCACCCGCATCCGGACGTGTACGACACCCCCGAAAAGTGCGCTGAGCTAAAAAAAGAAATCAATGGGCTGGGCTTGGGCATATCTGGATATGCACCGGACTTTCGGCACGTGCCCGCCGCTGAAGTACCTATGGCAGATCACATGGAGGCGATTGAAAAGGCGCTGGCTTTTTGCAATCACATGGACATCGATACGCTAAGAGTCGACACGATCAGTCCTCCAGGCCCGTTGGATACCCGCGAATATCAAGGGCGCTTTCGCCGGCTGGCGAAGACATGGCACGAAGCGGCGCGCGTTTGTCAAAATGCTGGAGTAAAGCTTGTTTGGGAATTCGAACCGGGCTTTTGGCTCAACAAACCCAGTGAGGTACTATCCATTGTCCAGGAGGTTAATCATGACAATTTCAAGGTGCTCTTTGATACGAGTCATGCCTATATGTGTGCTGTCGTTGGTGCGAGGCAGGCCGGAGAGCGTGAAACCCTCCCGGGTGGGATCGTGGAGTTTGCTCAGATGCTCAAAGGTCACATCGGTCATTTTCATCTGATTGATAGTGATGGCACCCTACATGATGAGGAGACCTCCACGCACGCTCCTTTTGGCACGGGCAGTATTGACTTCGTCGAAGTGATCAAGGCCATCAGGGAAGAGGTGGAGCCTCTCGAATGGTGGTGTTTCGACTTCTGTTTTTGCCCTACGACCGAAGAGGACGGCAAAAAGGCCATTCCATTTGTTGTAAATGTAATCCAACAAATACCATGAAGGAATTCGTCGCCGACTCGAACGGCACCAGGATCCACTACCACGTCCGAGGGGCGGGAGATCCGCTCGTCCTAATCATGGGCTTTGGCGCGGATGGTAGTCTCTGGGAGCAACACGCCGCGGAGTATGAAAAGCATTTCACATGTATTGTGTTGGACAATCGGGGTGTCGGTAAATCCGATCAGCCAAAAGGGCCCTATTCTACGCAGATGATGGCCGCAGACACGGTGGCTGTGATGAAGGATGCGGGCGTAGACAAGGCTCGGGTTGCTGGTATTTCTATGGGAGGCGCCATCACGCAGGAGCTTGCGCTCAACTACCCGGAGAGGGTGCAGAGTATGGCTTTGATCAGCACCTGGCCCAGATTTAATAATTATGCGAGGACGGTCTACGAGAACCTCAAGAAACTGCGAAGGACCAGCAAGCCAGAGGACTTCATGGAATTGCTGCAGCTTTGGATCTTCGCACCTCCCTACTATGACGATGGGTTGGACGGCCTGAAGGAAGGCCAGCAAGGCGCAGCCCAGAATCCTAGCCCCCAAACGCAGGACGGCTTTGATGGGCAATTGGATGCATGTATCAACCATGACACGGTCTCGCGGTTGGGACAAATTGAGGTGCCCACACTGATCACGATCGGAGATATGGACATCTTCACACCGCCGGCATTTTCCAAGGTATTGCATGACGGCATCCGGGGTTCCCAATATGTATCGTTTCCCACGGGTGGCCATGTACATCACTGGGAGGACCTGGAAAGGTTCAACAGGGTCACTACCGAATTCTTCCTAAAGCACTGAGGATGAGCAAAATCAAGATCGCCTGCGAGACCTACACCTGGCAAATGCCGGGAGAATCATACAAAGGGAAGCTGGATCATATCATGGGGGTAGCCCAGCGGGCGGGATTCACTGGGATCGAACCAGAGACCAGTTTCTTCGGTGATCTGGCGGATCCGGTGAAGATGAAGGAAGCGCTTGACAAGCATAACCTCGAGCTCACCGCGCTTTGCCATGTGGAGGACTGGCGGAACCCAAAAGAAACAGAAGGGGAACGGGCAAATGCGGAGCAATGGATGGATTTTCTCTGGCACTTCCCAGATACCATTTATCTGCTTGTACAAATGCCAGGATCTGACCGCGAGCACCTTCAGGAACGGCAGCAGAATCTTTTGTCCTGCGTCAATGCTATTGCCCAACGAGCAAAGGATCGAGGCATTGAGTGTTCCTATCATCCCAATTCTCCAGAGGGGTCGATTTACCGGACGAGGGAGGATTACCACATTCTATTGGACGGACTCAACCCTGACTGGATTGGGTACACACCTGATGTGGGGCACATCGCCCGGGTCGACATGGATCCCTTGGCCATAATTAAGGAATACAGGTCCCTGGTCAATATGGTCCACTACAAAGACATGTTTGCGGATGGCCAATGGGCACCCACGGGAAAGGGTATTATTGACTTTCGGGGCATTACACAGTACCTGATCGACAGCAACTTTGAGGGGTGGATTGTGATGGAGGATGAATGCGACAAAGCCATCACGGAGCCCGATGAGGTGACCATGGAAGACGGCGTCTATATCGATACGGAAATCCGTCCGCTGGTAAGCTAGGCCACAGGGAGGGGATATCTTTCGCTCAGAGAATAGGCACTGGTTCCAACCTTTTGGCAATTCTTGGCCTCTTTTTCTTAACATCTAAAGCCTGACGACATGAAGACTCGTCTTGTACCCATCTCATTAGTTTGTGTTTTCATGTCTTGTGGCATCATCGACTTTTTTGATAGGGACTGCAGCGACTATTTTTATGAGTTCTCGGAGCTACGACTCAACGTCTATCTCGACCCTGGATTGGATTCTAGCTACTACGCTTATGAGAATTGGAGTTATGACCAGAATGTCGTCGACTGGGAAATTGATTCCGAGATCAAAGACAGCCTCTATGTTGTAAAATTGATTTTTCCGGATTCTGCCATGCTCTATATGGGGGATGAGCAGATCTTTCTCGATTTTGGCAATGGAGACGTCGATACGATCGATATCGACTTTTTTGGTATAGACAGCATCGAGTGCTATGAGGCTCAGTGGGTGGAGGCTTCAGTGGGTGCAGATTCTTTGGTGCGGGATGATGACCTGGCGTTCGTGTATCACAAGCGATTATGAGCTCCTAATCGTTGGGATAACAGGAGTTGGTTGGAAGTTTTCCGGGAATGTCCTTATTATTTTTTCAGTCTTCTTAATTTAAGGGGATTTTTCACTAAACGAGTGCGCAAAAGATGAGCAGCAAACCCTGGCTTGACCAATACCCTGAAGGAGCCCCTCACGAAATAGATGCAGATAAGTACAAGTCCTTACCCGAACTATTCGAGGAAGCATTTGCCGACTACAAAGGCAATCCCGCTTTCGAGAATATGGGCAAGTCCATTTCCTTCACGGAATTAGATCAACTTTCGGCCATTTTTGCGTCGTACATTACCAATGTCGCCGGCCTGAAGCAGGGGGACAAGATCGCGATCCAAATGCCCAACCTGCTGCAGTATCCTGTGGTATTATTTGGTGCTCTCAGGGCGGGATTGACGGTTGTCAATACAAATCCGCTCTATACGCCCTCTGAGATGAAGCACCAGTTCAACGATTCCGGTGCCAAAGCGATCGTCGTGCTGGCGAACTTTGCTCACAACCTTGAGCAGATACTCGATGAGACGCAGATAGAGACAGTCATCGTTACCAAGATGGGGGACTTCCTTGGCGGACTGAAAGGATCCATCGTCAACTTCGTGGTGAAGAACGTCAAGAAATTGGTGCCTTCTTATAATCTGCCCACGGCGATCTCTCTCAAGAGCGCAATGGCTGCAGGCAAGAAGCAACCCTTTACAAAGCCGACAATCGAATCAGAGGACCTGGCATTTTTGCAGTACACCGGAGGAACTACTGGTGTATCAAAAGGAGCGATGCTCACCCACCGCAACATGGTGGCCAATCTTCTGCAGGTGAAGGCCTGGATGCGACACGGAGGTGTCTCCGAAGGGCACGAAATCTTCATTACCGCACTTCCCCTTTACCACATCTTCGCACTGACCTGCAATGCCCTGATGTCTGTGAACATTGGCTCAGCCAATGTGCTGATCACCAATCCAAGGGATATGGACGGCTTCATCAAGGAGCTCGGCAAGCACCAGTTCACGATCATCACTGGTGTGAATACGTTGTTTAATGGCCTGCTAAACAAAGAGTCCTTCAAGCAGCTGGACTTTTCTAAGCTGAAGTTTGGATTTGGTGGTGGCATGGCTGTACAGCGCTTCGTCGCTGAAAAGTGGCTGGAAGTCACTGGTTCGCCCTTATCTGAGGGATACGGCCTTACTGAAGCGTCTCCAGTACTGACTTCCAATCCACTTAACGAAACAGGTAGAATCGGTTCCATAGGATTGCCCGTACCTAGTACAGACATCGTCCTTCTCGACGATGAAGGCAAGGAAGTGAAGCAAGGTGAGCCCGGCGAACTTTGTGCTAAAGGACCGCAGGTAATGAAAGGGTACTGGGATCGACCCAAGGAAACTGAAAATGTCTTCCACGATGGATGGCTCAAGACAGGCGATATCGCAATTATGGAAGAGACTGGGTTCTTCAAGATTGTCGACCGCAAGAAGGAGATGATTCTTGTATCTGGATTCAATGTTTATCCTAATGAGATAGAGGATGTCATCGCTTCCCACGATAAGGTGCTGGAGGTGGGAGCCATTGGTGTTCCTGATAAGAAATCCACCGAGGCTGTGAAGGTCTATGTCGTAAAAGATGATGATTCGCTTACTGAAGAAGAGCTTAAGGAGTATTGTCGGGAAAGGCTGACGGCCTACAAGTGTCCCAAGTACGTGGCATTTACCGATGAACTGCCCAAGTCTAATGTGGGCAAGATCCTACGACGACTCATCAAAGAGAAGGATGCGAAAGACAACTCCTACGCATAAATAACAGCAGGTGCGCGGCACCTGCTTCAAATCCGTTAATCGTTATCGTTTGACTTTTCGAGTGCAATAATTGGCCGAAATCTGTTTACTTCGCGATTCGAAGATCAAAGGCAAAAAGCATTCATGAGAAAGTTGTTCACACTGGCTTTCGTCCTGATGACGATGCATACCGCATTTGCACAGGAAGCCGACACCACTTATTGGCGCAGAGGGGGAGTGGGATCCCTCACCTTTTCACAAGTGTCGCTCACGAACTGGGCAGCTGGTGGTGATAATTCTGTATCCTTCAATGGGTTTGTCCGGGTCTGGGCGGACTACAAACGCGCAAAGGTGACCTGGAAGAACACCATGGAGATGGGCTATGGTCTTATCAAGCAAGGGGAAGCGGGTTCTTTCCGGAAAACGGATGACCGGATCAACCTGGTTACAGAGTTTGGGTATAACCTCTCAAAAGAACTATCGTGGTCATCGCTACTGGATTTTCGAACACAGTTTGAAGAGGGTTTGGACAAAGATGACAATCGCATCTCAGACTTCTTTGCTCCAGCCTACTTGGTGATAGCGACCGGTTTGCAATGGAAACCTGAAGAGTACTTCACTGTGAATTATTCGCCGGTTTCTGGCAAGTTCACTTTTGTTTTAGACGAAGATTTGGCGAACGCGGGTGCATTTGGCGTGACAGGCGCGGTGATAGATGAAGACACAGGCGCGATTTTGGTGCCAGGGAAGAAATCGAGGGCTGAGCTTGGGTCGTTCTTGAAAGTTCTCTTTTCAAAAGAGATCGTAGAGAATGTGGGATTCGAAAGCCGCCTGGAGCTCTTTGCCAACTACATTGAGAATTTTGGAGCGGTCGATGTCAACTGGCAAAATGCCGTCCTCATGAAAGTCAATGACTGGCTTACGGTCAACTGGCAAACACAGCTCATTTGGGATGAAGATATTCTGATTGAAGAGTTTGACTCTAATGGTGAATTGATCGATGCCAGTGCGAAGGCACAGTTCAAGAGTGTATTCGGCGTAGGGCTTGCCTACAGGTTTGGGCCTACGAGGAACCCGAAGAAATAGGACCCCATTTCAATTTTCCCCAGGTAACAACAGGCTGCTATCACCATAGCTGAGAAATCGGTATTCGTTGTCAAGCGCCGCTTGATAAATTTGCCGCCATCGATCCTCGCCCAAAAACGCAGCAATGAGTAGGATCAATGTGGAGCCGGGCAGGTGAAAGTTCGTGATCAGGCCGGAGATCATTCTGAATCGGTAGCCAGGGAATATGAATATCTCGGTGTTTCCCACGAGCGTCTCAATCCCTTCTCCATCCATCTTGTCAATGATGTTTTGCAGTGCGGTAGCTCTGGATATTTGACTGTCGTGTTCGTACGGGTATAGTTTTTTGATACGGAACGGCGCCTGATCGTCGACTTCTAGCATGGCCCCATACCAGTAAAGGGACTCTAGCGTTCGCAAGCTAGTGGTGCCGACCGCCGCGATCCGTGGAGCGTCTCTCAGTCGCTCAACAACTGACCGCTGAACCAAAACCTTTTCTCGATGCATCGGATGCTCCACAGCATTTTGCTCCTTGATGGGTTGGAATGTGCCCGCGGACACATGTAAGGTGACAAAGTCCGTCTGGATGCCTTTCTCCGAAAGCTTGCGCATTACTTCGTCTGTGAAATGCAGACCCGCTGTGGGGGCCGCTACCGCACCTTCCAACTTCGAGTAGATTGTCTGATAACGCTGCAAATCTTCCTCTTCAACTTCCCGCTTGATATAAGGAGGTAATGGGATCTTCCCCAGCTCCTGCAAGATGGATGAGAAAATATGATCTCCCGACCACACGAACCGGACCTTGCTGCCCGAGAGCCTTGTGACAGAGACTTGCAGATCGCCGAGTGTCCAGTTCAGTTCGGTGCCTACATTCCACCTCTTGGAGTTGCCTACCATACAGTGCCAGATACACTCGCCTTTGGCGTTCATTGCTTGTTCCTGACTGGCCGGTTCGATAGGCTCGAGGAGGAACACCTCTATCCGGGCACCGGTCTCTTTGTAGAGAAAGATCCGTGCAGGAATGACCTTGGTGTCGTTGAAAACCAGTAGCGTATCTGGATTTAGATATTCTGTAACACGATTGAATTTTTCATGTATGATCTTGTCATTTTTGCTGACCAATAATTTAGAGGCCGACCGTTCTTTTAGTGGATAGTTCGCTATTTTTTCGGCCGGTAACTCATATTGATAGTCATCTAAATTGATTTGTGGGATTACCTTCATCTAGCCAGGAAAGTATGCTGAAGCTCGAATATAGACCGTACACGCTGAATTTTAAATTTGATGCAGGCACGTCACGAGGTATAATGAAAACTCGTGATGTGTGGTTTCTGAAAATTTACGATGATCGCATACCTGAGGTCTTTGGAATAGGAGAGGTGGCACCATTGTCCCGGCTCAGCAACGAGGATCCGCAGCTGGTGCCTGCCGCGTTGCAGCAGGTTGAGAAAGAAATCCGTAAACAGACCACACCCCAATCTGAGAGCATGGCCTTGGAGACGGCCAAACTGGTGACCCCCCAGGGTTTTGCCAGTATTCGCTTTGGATTAGAGATGGGGCTGCTGGACTTGCTCCACGGAGGTGCGCGGATCATCTACAAGACAGATTGGGTGCTTGGTGGTCGCCCATTGCCTATCAACGGCCTGATATGGATGGGAGATGAAGCATTCATGCAGCAGCAAATTGACCGAAAGTTGGTCGAGGACTACGAGTGCATCAAGATGAAAGTCGGAGCCCTGGATTTTGAGAAGGAATTGGATATCATCTCCAGCCTACGACGCAAGGCGCAAGACATTGAGATCCGGGTTGATGCCAATGGGGCTTTTCCTAACAATGAGGCGCTGAAGCGTTTGATCCGATTGTCGGAGTTTGGGGTGCACTCGATTGAGCAGCCTATCATCCCGAAGCAACCTGAGGCCATGCAATTGCTATGTAAGAAAGGCGCTATACCCGTGGCGCTTGACGAAGAGCTGATCGGGATAGGATCTCAGAGGGAAAAGCGTCAGCTTTTAGAGTTTCTGAAGCCTCAGTACATTGTTTTGAAGCCTTCCTTGTTGGGGGGATTTGTAGAGACCTCCGAATGGATAGGGCTGGCAGAGGAAATGGAGATAGGCTGGTGGGTCACCTCTGCTCTCGAGTCCAACATCGGTCTCAATGCCATCGCCCAATACGTAGCGAGATTTCAAAACCTGATGCCACAGGGGCTCGGTACGGGCCGGTTGTTCCACAACAATTTCGACGGGCCACTCAACATCAAAGGAGGTGAGTTGGCTTTTGATCCGAAGGCACATTGGGACATTGATTTGTTTGAACTGAACTTTGAATAAGAATGATCCGCAAAATCCTCCCCGAGTTTGTATCCATCGTCTTTGCTGTCACACTTGCGCTATTGGTGAATGAGTGGAGACAGAACAGAAGGGATGACAAGCTTGTGGAACGAATGCTCATCACGCTCACGGATGAGGCTAAATTGAACCTCCAGAGGGCTGAGAAGGCGTTAGAGTACAGGAAGCAGCTGTTGGCAAATATTGCCTCTGGTCGTCATATCGTGAATCAGATTCCTTTAAGAGCTTTGGATTTTGACCCTTCTGACAATGCCGAGGTGGCGGCAGGGATTCGATCTGCGCTACTTGCAGATGGCAACTACGAGCCAGAGGTGGAGGTGATAGAGTCCGGTGGTCGTCGTTATTTGCGACTGGGGTCTAGAGTAGGTCGCCTCCAAATCGAACGGGACACTCTTTTTCTCTATGGCGATTTTAGCATAAGGTTGAAGTCAGCATCGCTGCAGACACATACATGGGATATGGCGTCCGCTACAGGGGCCCTTGTCAATATGGATTACGACATTATTCGCAAAATGAGTCAGATACAGGTGCTCTCTGCCGATTATCGGGCCACGTCTGAGAAAGCATTGAATTTGCTATATACGGGAGAGGGAGACCCGGTGGCAGTCATGCAGGATATGCGCTGGCTGGAGCAGGCCCTGGTTGAGCAAAATCGCCTACTGTTGCAACTGCTAGAAGACGGATCTCCCTAATGGCCGCGACCTCTGCCACGGTGGACATTCCTTCGTCCCTCGACAGAAGACTCAAGTAGCCTCATAAATTGCTTCTTTTGACTGTCGTCACAGATCGCAATAATGGATTGAGCATATCGTACGGCCTCTCGCTCTCGCTGGGAGCTAAGACTGTCCATTTGATCAAGAAGCAACTCTACCGCGGCGGTATCTTCATTACTGATAGCCCTGTGCATTTTGCCACGCACATCCAGGAGGGCCATACTCAGGTCTCGATGTCTACGGCGGTGTGATCTCGTCCGAGCCTGAAACTCCCGCAACTGGCTATCTGAAAAGTCCAGACGCCGACCCAACCTGCTGTCAAAGTCTTCCCTGGGTGGTCGCGACTCCCTGTCGAACGATGGTGGACCATTCCTGCTACTGAAGATGAACACAAGTAGCACGAGATTGAGTACAATCAGGGCGATGCTTATGACAGTTAGTTTTTTTACCATGGCTCATTCAATTGATTCAAAGAAATAATCCGGCGAGTCAAAAAACTCTGTGGCAATCTCGCTGGTGAAGTCCTCGGCGGTGTTGGTCTGTGACAAACGTGTTAGTGCGAACAGGTTCACCAAACCAAGAATGATCATCGCCGCAACGCCGTAGCGCAACCATTGGAGCCATCCATTCTCTGGTGGCAAAAAGGAGAGCCTACGTTGTAAGTCGTCATCAAAGGAGTCACTTGGAGTGGCCCGCCTGGCCCCCTGCAGACTCGTCAGGGTTTCCTCAATTTCATCGTCGATGTTCTTCATAGTACTTTCTGAGTAGGTTTCTCAAATTCGCCTTCGCCCTGTGTAGGAGGGATTCTACCGAGGACTCCGATTTCTCCATAATACTACTGATTTGAGTTTGACTCATCCCTTCCATTTGCTGCAATAGGAAAGCCACTTTTTGACTTTCTGGCAGTTTATCCATGGCCTCAAACAAAATAGCACTGCGTTCTCTATTTTCCAGTTCTACCCCAGGGTGGTAGAATTGGGAGGATCCTCTGTCTTCCACCATCTCCAATGACGTAGTTGCTACTTTTCGTTTGTGTCTATCAGCCCTTCTATTAGCTTCCAGACACTTGTTTACTGCTATTCTATAGAGCCAGGTCAATGCCGTCGATTCACCTTTGAATGCTCCATAGCTTTTGTAGGCGGAAACAAATACTTCCTGAGCCAGGTCTTCTGCATCTTCCTCATTCTTCACCATCCCCAGACAGATATTGTACACGTGATTTCGATAGTCTTTGACTATGTCCTCGAAAGGCTCACGGGGGATGGTGTGGGACGAATGGACAGGCACAGGTCTGACTTGACTCAGGAAAGTTATGAGCTTCTACCAATCTCTTCCACCTCGATGCAGTCTTTTCCTGTGCATCTGATCAAACTTGATCTTTTGCTCATCGTCCAAAATGGCGCGCACCTCCATTTTGTGACTGACTCGAGCTTTGAGCAGATTGGTCTGCAATGCACCAATCTCATCCGTCAACTGATCGATGTCGGACTTGTTGGGTGATTCCTCAGTGGTCTCACTTCGTAGCTGCACCATCTTCAAACGAAGCGCGTCCTGATCAGCTTTCACCGCTTTGGCATGCGCTACGCGCAGGTCTTCGATTGCTTCTTGCTGCTCATCAGTTAAGTCAAGGGTACGAACCATCCTCTCTTCTCGATCTCCCCGATGTTCGCGGTGATCCCTGTCTCTGTCTTGTCCTCTACCATGTCCGTGTTGCCCTAAGGCGATTGTTGTTGTGGTGGCCACCATCACCAGCCAGATCATCTTTTTCATCACTTTACATTTTAAGTTTTAAACAATTTCGATTCCCGGGGGTCAAGATTCCGATACTTGTTTCCGAGAACACTCAATTGATTAGATGCCATTCATCAAAAATTCCTGCGCCGCATCTAAAAAAAAATTTCATTTGTGGATTTCGGATAACTTTGGGCCGCGACAAACACGACCCTGAACCCCGTTGATTAACAGCACCATGACCCACTTCAAAAGGATTCTTTTCTTCCTATTATTTGCTTGCGCTCATTTGCTGGTAGCGCAGAAACCGGATGCCTACACCGCCGGTGAAGTAAAGCAGCTGCTGAAAAAGCTCAATGTTCTTGGCACTGTCTTGTACGTGGCAGCTCACCCCGACGATGAGAATACGTCCATGATTTCATACTTCGCCAATGAGCGGCTCTATCGCACGGCCTATCTCTCGGCTACACGTGGCGATGGTGGTCAGAACCTGATAGGCCCGGAGATTAGAGAAGAGTTGGGGGTGATCAGGACCCAGGAGCTACTCGCGGCACGCAGAACAGATGGCGGTCAGCAGTTCTTCTCGCGAGCCAATGACTTTGGCTATTCAAAGAATCCGGAAGAAACCTTTACGATATGGGACAGAGAGCAGGTGCTATCAGACTTTGTGAGAGTATTTCGCAAATTTCGCCCGGACATCATCATTACGCGATTCAACACCAATCCTCCCAACCACGGGCATCACACAGCGTCAGCAATATTGGCCAAGGAGGCATTTGCCATCAGTGGAGACCCGACGAAATTTCCAGAGCAACTGGAGACATTGGAACCGTGGCAACCTTCGAAGATCTTTTGGAACACCTATACCTGGCGACGGACGAACATTGATACGACCGGATTGAAGAGGGTGGATGTCGGTGCGTACAATCCGTTACTAGGCACCTCTTATTCAGAGATCTCGGCACTTAGTCGAAGTATGCACAAAAGCCAGGGCTTCGGATCTACGGGACGAAGAGGCAGTTACATTGAGCGCCTCCAGCAATGGGAAGGAGAGGATACGGAAGATACCATGGGCAGCATTGATACGTCGTGGGGACGAGTGGCCGACAGTGAGAAAGTAGCCGAGTACCTCACTATGGCCGAACAGAATTATGATCCCGAAGCTCCACAGGAAACTTTACAGGCGTTGCTCTATGCCCGTCGGGAGCTGGCCCGCTTACCTGATCAATTCTGGAAGGAAGTAAAGCTGAAGGAAATTGACGAGGCTTTCCGAGCGATCACAGGGATGTATTTTGAGATTACGACCAATGCCGATAGCTATGTGCCGGGTGACTCCGTCCAATTGGAGTTGGAGGCCATCGCAAGAGATGGAGATGGTTTTCAGTTGAGTGAGGTACGGCTACATCCTTGGGGTAAGCCCTTCGAGTTCAACCTGGACTTACCACCCAACGAGCGCCAGAGTCATACCTTCAGCATGGTACTGCCGGCAGATGTCCCTTTGAGTCAACCGTATTGGTTGCGAGAAGAGGCCTCCTTGGGGATGTACTCCGTCAGTGATCCAGCTTTGATAGGGAAACCGGAAAATGGAAAGCCCATGTCTGCACAATTGCTCGTGAAGTACGGGGACCAGTTGCTGGAATATGACATACCCATTTCATTCAAAAGGAATGATCCTGTACATGGCGAAGTGTATAGAAACATCGCCGTCACTCCGCCGATCATGGTGAACGTAGAAAGCGAGGTGCTCGTCTTTGGCGATGACAATAGCAAAGGCATTTCCGTGCAATTAAAGGCTGGTAAAGAGCAGGTGTCTGGTGTCTTGCGCCCCAAAGTGCCGCAGGGCTGGAGTATTTCTCCTGATGAGGTACCCTTCGACCTGACGATGAAAGGTGAAGAGCAGACTTTTGGGTTTTCCATTACCCCTTCCAAAGGTCAGGAAACAGCCTTTGCGCAGTTCGAGGCGGAGCTCTCATCCGGGGGTACCTACAGCAAGGGCATGCAGGTGATAGAGTACGATCACTTTCCGCTGCAAACCTTATTCTCTGATTCGGAGGTCAAGCTGGTGAGGGTCGATGTGAAGAAACAGGGACAAAGAATAGCGTACATCGAGGGTGCAGGTGACGCACTGCCCATTAATCTTACGCAGATCGGCTATCAGGTGGAGACATTGTCGAAAGATGAGGTGGTGGCGGAGAACTTGCGTCAATACGATGCCGTTCTTCTCGGAGTTCGAGCGTTCAATACTGTGGATTGGCTCACTTACAAAAACGAGGAACTATTTGAATATGCGAAGCAGGGAGGCACGGTGGTCGTCCAGTACAATACCTCTCGTCGCCTGGTAACAGATCGTACTGCTCCATTTTCCCTCACACTCTCAAGGGATCGTGTCACAGTGGAGGATGCTGAAGTGCGGATCCTTGCGAAGGATCATCCAGCCATGAATGCACCCAATAAGATTACAGAGAAGGATTTTGAAGGCTGGGTCCAGGAGAGGGGTTTGTACTTCGCTGGTGAATGGGCGGAGGAATTTCAACCGATCCTGAGCTCCAACGATCCAGGTGAAGATCCTAAGGATGGAGGCTTGCTCATAGCTAAATACGGCAATGGCTACTATGTGTATTCGGGTTACTCCTGGTTTCGGGAATTGCCTGCAGGGATACCAGGACCTTACAGGATTCTGGCGAACCTATTGTCCCTCAGCAGCACCTCTCCTTCCAACTAGGCTCGATTGCATATGAATTACGTCGATCTATTCGTCCTATTCGGAACGCTGTCCTTTATAGTCGTCTACGGTGTCTGGAAGACTCGTGGTCAGAAGGACATTGAAAGCTATCTCCGGGGAGGCAACACGATGAAGTGGAGCACAATTGGCCTTTCGGTGATGGCCACACAGGCCAGTGCGATTACATTCATTTCTACCCCAGGACAGGCTTACGAGAGCGGGATGGGATTCGTACAAAACTATTTTGGTTTGCCATTCGCCCTGCTGATCGTATCGGCGGTATTCATACCGATCTACTATAAACTCAAAGTATTTACCGCCTACGAATACCTGGAGTCAAGATTTGATCTGAAGACCCGGGCGTTGGGTGCTTTTCTATTCTTGATACAACGGGGACTGGCTGCAGGGATTACCATTTATGCTCCAGCCATTATCCTTTCCTCCATCCTCGATTGGAATCTGAACTTCACCATATTGATCACAGGTATTCTGGTTATTATTTACACAGTTTCAGGTGGTACGAAGGCCGTCAGCATTACGCAGAAGCAGCAAATGGCGGTCATTATGGCAGGGATGTTTTTTGCATTCTTTATGCTCATCGGCTACATCTCTGATCATGTGTCATTCATCGATGCTTTCAATATTGCGAGTGTCCTGAATAAGACGCAGGCCATCGACTTCGACCTCAACTTTGAGAAGAGATATACCTTCTGGTCAGGTATTACCGGAGGGCTGTTTTTGTCCCTTTCCTACTTTGGAACCGATCAGTCGCAGGTGCAGCGCTATCTGGGGGGAACCGATGTGAGAGCGAGCCGCATGGGATTGATGTTCAATGCCGTTTTGAAGATCCCCATGCAGTACTTCATTCTCTTTGTGGGTGTAATGGTCTATGTCTTCTACATATTCCATGCGCCGCCTGTGCATTTCAAGGAGCAGTCGTTGCGTATGCTAGAGTCCAATGGCAAGGCAGCTGAGCTCGCGACGCTGAAGGAGAGCTATGACGGGCTAGTTGAGCAACGAAAGCAGGCCGCACTGGATTTTGTGGAATCAGGCAACAAGGAAGAACTTATCAGACTGGATGAGGAGTCCAGAAAAGTGAGGGACGAAGCAAAAGCCCTCATTACATCCGTGGATCAGGAAACAATGACCAAGGACTCTGATTACGTGTTCCTAACGTTCATTCTCAATTATTTGCCTCACGGTCTGATAGGCCTCTTGATCGCCGTGATCCTTTCGGCTGCCATGTCCAGTACGTCCTCGGAGATCAGTGCCCTTGCCTCGACGACGGCAGTGGATTTCTACAAGCGCTTCTATAAGCCCGAGGCTAGCGCGAAACACTACCTGGTGGCATCAAAGGGCATAACACTGCTTTGGGGAGGACTAGCGATAATATTCGCGTTCATTGCCAAGAGCTCTGAAAACCTCATAGAAGCGGTCAATATTGTAGGCTCAATATTCTACGGTACCATTCTCGGCATTTTCATTGTAGCGTTCTTCTTCAAGTATGTGAAGGGAACAGCAGTCTTTTATGGCGCATTGCTGGCTCAGGGTGTCGTGATCAGTTGCCATTTTTTGACCGTCGCCGGTGTTTTGACTTTCAGTTACTTGATGTACAATGTGGTGGGGTGTCTGATGACCGTACTTTTCGGATTCATGATCCAGGCACTACGGTCCAATAAATCGGCTCCAGAGTCGTGACGGAAGCCCTCCATGACTACAAAAGACTTCCAATAGATTTTTATGAGCAAGACGATGTCGTGCAGATCGCTAGAGATCTCATTGGCAAGCTCGTATTTACCACTGTCGCTGGTCAGATTACAGGTGGCCGTATTACCGAGACAGAGGCGTACAATGGCCGCAATGACAAGGCCTGCCATGCTTTTTTGAGGAGAACCAAACGAACCGAGGTCATGTATGGGCCTGGGGGCACCGCCTATATTTACCTTTGCTACGGTATCCACGAAATGCTCAACATCGTCACCAATCGGGAGGGGTTGGCAGATGCAATCCTGGTGCGGGCGATAGAGCCCCTAACGGGTAGAAATGTGATGGAGGAAAGACGCGGTGGTCCGAAGGGATTCAAACTGACGTCAGGGCCAGGCAATGTGACCAAAGCCCTTGCAATTGATCGATCACATCTAGGGGCATCATTCGTTAAGAGTGACGAAATTTGGATCTGCGAAGCGACAGGTGCGACGTCTGCGATGGAGATAGAAGTGGATAGAAGAGTAGGAGTAGATTACGCGGAGGAGGACGCACTACTACCTTGGCGATTTTTTGTAAGAGACAGTAAATGGATCAGCAAACCCAAACAGAAAGATGCTACTAGTAGATTCCGTGTCCAAGGACCTGGGTCCGTGGATCAAGGCGTTGAGAGATGAACTAGGAGAAGACCAGGTTGTCCCCTGGGAGGAGGTGAAGGATCCTCAGCAGATCCGGATGGCCGTGCTATGGAATCACCGGCGAGGAATCTTCGAGAAGTTACCCAATTTAGAGCTTGTTGCGTCGCTGGGAGCAGGAGTTGATCACATTTTGTCTGACCCGCTGCTTCCTTCCGACATGAAGGTTTCGAAAGTCGTCAGCCCACATCTAAGTGATCCGATGTCCAATTTCTGCATTGGTGCAGTGATCTACTTCCAACGACAGTTTGACAAGTACGCCCGCGACAAGGAGGCAAAGGTCTGGGATCAGCAGTTTGATCCTGAAGTCAAGGTAAGCATCGGAATACTAGGCCTGGGCGAACTGGGTACAGACCTGGCCACCAAACTCGATTACCTGGGTTTTGAGGTGCATGGTCTGAGTCGGACGAAGAAGGACGTCCCGGGTATAACTACTTACGGTGGTGATGAGATGGCCTCTTTTCTGAAGCGCATCAACCTATTGATATGCATGCTACCCGCTACCAGTGAAACTGATGGCATCCTGTCCAGGCACCTGTTTGATCAGATGAACAAGGGATCGTACCTCATCAACGTGGGTAGAGGAAGACAGCAGGTGGATGAAGACATTGTCGAGGCCCTTGACGGAGGCAAATTGAATGGCGCGTTTCTTGATGTGTTCCCTTCGGAACCATTGCCAGAAGCAAGTCCCTTGTGGACACACCCAAAGGTCTTTATCACTCCACACATTGCGGTGGTGACGAAGATTGAGGCAGCTGTACCCCAAATTGTCGATAATTATCGGCGACTCGAAGCGGGTGAGGAACTACTAAATTTGATTGATAGGAAGAAAGGGTACTAAAAAATCCCGATCGAAACGACCGGGACTTAATTTTATTCGATACACCTTAAATGCTCTACAATAAGCTGAATTAAAAAGATCTAGTGGATAAATATAGTGCAATTATATATTGATAAGATTATATTTCAAAAGAATGATGTTAAAAAAGTTAAATTTTATCACAAATAAGTGCAATATAATCTTGGCTCTGAGTCTCCTGACGACTCCCATTTTCGCCCAGTTGGCATTCGAGAATGGCCCGCAGTCTATGGATTCGCTGAATTCCCCCTACGACGAAAACTACGTTGTTCTGAGCTACGACGGCTCCCAGATGGTTTACACCAAGCTCAAGTACCCAGGCAATCGGGGAGGGAATCAAAATCCAGGAGGCATGTGGTCATCGACGGCTAATGATAGTTGGAGTAGTGAGGAGCAATTGCTATTTGGCGACTCCACCAAGTTGAATATTCCCTTTGGAATAGTCGGAGGCAACCTGGTTTACGGAGAGGTCACTCCTTACTTCAACACGCACAATTCCAAGATACTTGTCGCCCCCATGGACGCGGACTCCGCAGATGGTAGTATCAACGTACCGTATTTTGAGAACAAGAGCGAGTTCTTCTCAGGCTACATCACTCCAGATGGCAACGTACTCTTGCTATCTATGGAAAGCCGCAATACCTATGGTGTCGAAGATATCTATGTGTCACTGAGGAAGTCGAGTGGCGCCTGGAGTTTTCCCAAGAACCTGGGATATACGATCAACACAGCATTTCAGGAGTTCACTCCTTTCTTGTCAGCAGATAAGCAAACGATCTACTGGTCATCTAATGGGCGCGACGGTCAGGGCAGCTTCGACGTCTATTCAAGCGATCGTCTCGACGATACCTGGCAAAACTGGACTGCCCCCAAGAACCTTGGCGATACCATCAATTCCAGCGGGGCTGAAACATCCTTCCAGTTAGCCGGTGATTATGCTTACTTCGTTTCCACTCAAAATAGCGATGGATACGGAGACATCAGACGCATCAAGCTTCTCGATCCGGTGGAGCCGCCAGAGTTGGATTCCGTCACCTTGCCACAGTCGGAGGTTGATATCCTTTCGCGAGAATTTCATCTGTATGACTCGGAGACAGGGGAGAAGGTAAGTGGTGATTTCCGTTTTCAAGGCCTTGAATTGGACACGACTTTTGCGGGTGTCACGTCAGTGATCCTTCCGAGGAGTGAGTTGGCCGACCTGTCCCTGGAAGTAGAGGCTGTGGGTTATCTGACCCTTGAGCGATTCCTGACTGCGACGGAGCTGCAAAGTACCAATCTGTTTCGTCTGGAGATTGCTCCTCTGGCGGTAGGTGCCACGGTCCAGTTGGAGAATGTCCTTTTTCAAAGAGGAACCACCGAATTCATCGGAGGGTCTGAGCAGGAACTAGACCGGGTCGTGGAGATGATGCAGACCAATCCCTCCTTGCGTATTCTGGTAAAGGGGCATACCGATAATGTGGGTGATCCCACGAAGAACCTGGAGCTATCGAAGCGCCGGGCACGCCGGGTACGAGACTACATCGTGGAAAGCGGCATCGCTGCGGGCCGTGTAGACAGCCGTGGATATGGAGGCAACTCGCCGATAGCGTCCAACGAGCAAGAAGAGACGCGTAGACTCAATCGGCGAGTCGAATTCACGATCGTCGAGAAATAGACCTTAACGGAAACTAGAGAGCTCCGAGTGCGGAAGCGTAGTTAGGCTCCTGTCCGACCTCAGGCACAAGTTCCGTGTATTTGACAGTGCCGGACTCATCTACGATTACCACAGCGCGAGCATTTAGGCCCTTGAATCCGCCATCAGTGAATGCTACCCCATAAGCATTGCTGAATGCACCTCCATCACGGAATGAGGAGAGGGTGACCACATTCTCAATGTTTTCGGCGCCACAGAACCTGGCTTGTGCAAAGGGCAAGTCGGCGGAAATACACAAAACGACAGTATTGTCAAGGCCAGCGGCTTCCTCGTTGAATTTACGAATCGAAGCAGCGCACACGGAGGTGTCTACACTTGGGAAAATATTCAGGATCACCTTCTTCCCGGCAAAATCGGAAAGCGATACATCAGATAGATCTTGCTTGACAAGCTTGAATCCCGGAGCTGTGCTACCGATTGCGGGGAGGTCACCAGAAGTGTTGACGGGATTGCCGCCCAGAGTAATTTGTGCCATTAGTTTGGGTGTTTTTAGAGTATAACAATGGAACGCAAGGTTGGTTAAAATAAACCGCTTGTCCAATGCTTACCTGTGGAAAAACGATGGTGAGAATGATGGTGTCGCTACGGCTTCCGTTTGTACTTTACCGTCTTCGTACGCTTTTTGCCTCGATCCTTTTTCCCATCGAACCAGCCATAGTGCTTCTTGCGCTTGACGACCTTGACGGTGTTTCCTCGCGAGCAACTACTGACGCCGGGCCCTACGATCATAAGGAGCGTAGAGAGAAAGAAGATCCTCAACACGAATCGACGAATTTCTGGACGGTGGTGGTGCTGCACGAATGATTAACGAATAACCTTACAGAGTATTCTAGTCTTCGGTAATTACTTCCTCACCAGCTGGAGCCTCCTCCTTGGGCTTTATCATCTCGATCGTCACGTTCTCAGACTCCGCCGTAGCCCTGAAGTCATCGATGGTTTCGAGGATGTCATCGTCCACCCACACGGCTTTACTGACGTCGAATACCACATGTGAGTCATCCGGGATGCTCTTTAGCGTGCGACGCAAAAAAGCCTTGTTAAGAAACGAGACGTCCTTCTCCAATTTGATAAGGAACTTTTTGCCTTCCTCCTTGACAGTAATTGCCTGGTGCAAATTTGCTTTCATCACAAAAATGATCCCCACGACAATACCTATGGAAATACCTTTGAGCAGGTCTGTAAAGAGGATCGCCAGTATCGTGATGATGAAAGGGGCAAACTGATCCCACCCTTTAGCATAGAGTTGACGATACAATGACGGCTTGGTGAGTTTGAATCCCACTTGCAAGAGAATGGCAGCCAGCGCCGCCAATGGGATCTTGTTGATGATATTGGGAATAAATGCCACCGCAAACAGCAGGAGGAAGCCGTGAACGATCGCCGAAACCTTCGTTCGACCTCCGGAACTCACATTGGCAGTACTCCGAACGATTACAGCCGTAATTGGCAAGCCGCCGATCATTCCAGATACGAAGTTACCAACACCCTGCGCCTTCAACTCGCGGTTGGTTGGGGCTATCCGTTTGTAGGGGTCTAGTTTGTCTACCGCATCCAGACTAAGGAGCGTTTCCAGGCTGGCAATAAGGGCAATAGTCGCCGCTGTTACATACACCTGTGGATTGGTAATCTGGGTGAAGTCCGGTAGGGTGAAGAAGCTGATAAATTCATTGTAGTCCTCGGCTACGGGCAGGTTGACCAAGTGATCTCCAGACAAATACATGCTTGGATTGAGCACGCCATAAAATACTTCGTTGATGCCAACGGCCAATACGACGGCGACCAGGGGTCCTGGCACGATCTTGTTCAGTTTGAATCGATCCATCGAAATAAGTACCACTATGCACATCAAGGCGATGAGAAGCGCTCCCGGGTCGATGTTTTGGAGAGCCAATATGATCTCCGTGAAAGTATTTTCACCATCAGGCTGGAAGAAGGCATCATCACCCTCATAATCCCTATCGTCTCCCAGTGCGTGAGGGATCTGCTTTAGAATGAGAATCAACCCGATGGCGGACAGCATCCCTTTGATCACAGAGGACGGAAAAAAGTGCCCGATGATACCTGCTCTGATGGAGCCCAAAATGAATTGGAAGACGCCGCCCAATGCAACAGCCAGTAGAAATGTCTCGTAGGCCTCTAGGGTCTCGATCGCAGTGAGAACAATAACGGTCAGTCCCGCTGCTGGTCCACTTACGCTGAGGTGGCTGCCACTAAGGAATCCGATGATGATTCCGCCGCAGATCCCGGCGATTAGCCCTGAAAAAAGTGGGGCGCCGGAAGCCAATGCGATTCCAAGGCAAAGGGGAAGGGCGACAAGGAAAACTACTATGGCAGCTGGGATATCGTATCTGAGGTTCTTGCTATAACTTATCATACACCGGCAATTTAGTCGATTTTGCCAGACCATAACATATCGTCTTGTACCTACCCTTGTATACCCATCACTAATTCGTTATATTTATTATTTATTAAATGCAATAAACTTTTAATAGTACCAAACGGAATATTGTTTTGGTCCTGAAAGTATCTTTCCTAACTGACTAATAATCAGTCAAAAATTACTTGGATTATCAAGAAATTAATGAAAGTTACCTTGGTAAGGTTTATGCGTTTTTTTATATTTCCGTATCTGTCCCTAACCTAACCTAAACTGACTACCCACCCATGAAAAAACCTGAAGTGCTGGTGCAGGAGACCAATGTGCCCAAGGGTTATCGTGCGTATAAGATCAAAGGAGTTGACCATACCATTGTAGCACGAAAAGGAGGGCCCTCCACGCAGCAAGTAAAGACCGATGCCGCCTATTCGGAACTCAGAGAACATCAAAAGGAATTCGGCATAGCGTCCATGATGGCCAAGGCGCTTCGAGGCTCTCTTTCACCGGGGATGTCAGAAATCTGTGAAACTTATGTCTCCGGGCGACTAACTGCTCAGTTTCGAAACCTTGCCAAACAAGAGGAAGGACAAACTGGCCAGCGACCCCTCTATCCGAGCAGACACGGACATTTATTGAATGGCTTCGAATTCAATACTATCTCACCCTATCAGGAGATCTTTGGGGCGAAATACTTCGTAAGGCCCGGTTCAAGACGAGGACAGGTCATATTGCATTTTCCTGCTTTCGTCCCGGACAAGACATTTCAAAAGCCCAAGGAGGCGACCAACTTCAAGATTTTTGCCCGGTTGGTAGCGATATCTGATTACAGGTTTGATACATCGGCCGGTAACTATGTTCCGCTTGATCAATTGTGTCATGGCAACTACGGTTCTTTCGAAAGCAATATGCTGCCGATGCTGAAGATGCCTATTGAGCCCATGACATCTCAGATATCTGTCAAAAATGTGAAGCAACTCTCCCCGAATACTGGCCTGTTCCTTATCATGGCGGTCAGTTTCTATGAGTACTCTGGGGGCCAATTTCACCACTTGGCGAAGGACAGCGGTATGCAAATACACCAGGTGTATTAACCTTTCGCATCTGTAGCTTGTTCCTTCACCATGGGATCAAGCACTTCCATCCAGGGACTAGCCGAAAAGCTCGAAGAGGGCCGGCACATTGGTGATCGTCTGGCCGATGCAGTGATCGCACAGTACGGAAAAGACCGACAATTTGCTGCCGTCCTAAAGGCGATCGTTGATAATCAAGGGCTCCGCGAGCAAAAAAATTTGGCGCCGCTGACTCACATGGTCGAGCACATGGTTTCCAAACTGGAGACCTTTGATTCTCATCTGCTAGAAGCTGGCCAGCGGGTTTTCAGACATTACGCTGCAGACATCATGCCCCTGCTGGGACTTTATTCACTTCCCTATTGCTATGCGGCAGAGGAGGGCTCCAAGGTGTTGATACTTTCTAAATACCTGACCGAAGATCCCGAAAAGCGTCTGAAGGAAACAGCCGAGTTCGTCATTGAGGTGGGTGCGCCAGAGGCTTTTGCCAGCGAGGGAAAGGCACTAGTAGCCATTGCCAAGGTAAGGTTGATCCATAGCTACGTTCGTAAGTACGCGTCGTCTCGGGTGAGGCATGAAGTACCCGTCAATCAGGAGGACATGGTTGGCACCAATCTGGCCTTTTCGCTTATCGTCATCAGGGGGCTCAAAAAGCTGGGTATACAGCTATCACAGACCGAGGCGGAAGCCTATCTCTACCTGTGGCGCTGTGTTGGAGAACTTCTCGGAGTCGATCCCGCACTGCTACCAGAGGACCTCAAGTACGCCAGTTTGCTGGAGTCCACAATCCGCCGTCGCCAATTCCGTCGAAATGATGCTGGCGTCACGTTGACGAAAGGCTTGTTGGATCATTTTGCCAACTTTTGGACCTATCCTGTAGCGAAGCCTGAGGAATTGATGGCCTATATGATGGGAGAGCCCGTGCGATCATTTCTCGGTTTACCGAAGCCCACCATTCTCACTTCAGGTATCGTGCAAGCGGTATCGACTCGCAATTTCTTTCGCCAGTTTTCTGAGAGGAATTATGCTCATATCTTTCGGCTAGCCAAGTTTGATCCTTTCAATGTCACACCCGCGGAACTAAGAATCTGAGACTTCCGGGTATCCCTCAGGACCATTCCTTCGTTGTAGTAGCATGCCCAAACTACTTGCCTTGGTTTGTCTTTTGGTTGCAGCGGCAATAAGCCCGCTATTTGGTCAAGGACGAGCCACTCAATATTACAACCTCGCGTTGGAGCAGGTCACTGACGAGAATTATGACTCGGCACTGCACTATCTAAATCGCTCAATCGTCGCCCGCGGCACTTCCGATGCCTATTTTCTGAGAGGTACCCTGTATGAAATTGCAGGTGAGCAGATGCGCGCGCTGGACGACTATACCTCTTGTATCACGCTTAGTGAGGGGTTCAGGGAGGCCTACTTCAAAAGAGGAGAGCTGTTCTATAAAAATGGTGTTTACGAAAGCGCTTTGAAGGACTTTGACCATCTTTTGAGCATTCAGGATCCAGAGAACACGCAGGCGATCTTCTTCAGAGTCGATCCCCTGGGGCAAGAGCAGGTACGTGTATCTTCAATGGTACAAATGAAGGGCTCCATCCACGGATTGCGAGGGTTGACCTATCAGGCCATCGGTCGTTATGATCAGGCCCTGGAAGACCTCAATCGTGCCATATCGCTGGATTCGTCATCGCAGAATGTCGTCAATCGGGCGCTTCTCTACAAAGAGATGGGGGATACTGATAAGTCCCTTGAACAACTGAAACTGGCGGTAAGGATCGACCCACGAAACGAAGTAGCCTGGTTTAACCTGGTCATCCTGGACAGTGAGGTGGAACTCCCCGCCACATTGATGGAGAGCGCGGACTTTGGGCCGATGGTAGCTTATCGCGCCGTGGAGGCATTTGAAGAAGAGAACTACACAGAGGCCGAAGCATTGTTCAAGCAAGCACTCAGGCTCAACCCGAAAGACCCAACACTGTTGCTCAACGCGGGCCGTCTTGATATCAAGAATGGAAACTTGGATCAGGCAAAAAACAAGTTTCAAGAAGCACTGCTACTGGACGAAACGAGACTTGAAACGTACTACCTGATGGGCAACGCATTTTTTCGGGGTAAAGCTTTCGAAGAGGCTGTGGCATTTTATGAGCAATTCCTGCTGAGGGACAGAAGCAACGCGCAGATCTGGTACAATGCAGCCATGGCATATTTTGAATTGCAGGACCTCCGCAGTGCCTGCAACTACCTCGAGGAAGCGAAGGTGCGCGGCATGTCACAAGCGGACCACTACCTTCAAAACAAGTGCAATCAGTAACCCAATATTTTCAACATCGATTCGTGCGACTGCTCCTCGGCAAAAAGCTCTGAGCTGATTTGACCCTGATCATCTTCGCGTAGAAGCACGTGTTTGGGTGCGGGAATGAGACAGTGCTGTATCCCGCCGTAGCCACCGAGTGATTCCTGGTAGGCTCCGGTATGGAAGAAACCAAAAAAGAGTTTCTCTCCTGATGGTATTTGCGGTAGAAAGACTTCTGCTATGTGTGCTTCAGAGTCATAATAGTCCATGCTGTCACACGTAAGGCCACCGATATTCACGCGATGGTGAACCTGGTCCCAATGGTTGATCGGTAGCAAAATGAATTTGTCGTTCATCCCCCAGACATCAGGCATGTGTGTAATGAACGATCCGTCCATCATATACCACAGCTCTTTGTCATTTTGCAGCTTCTGATCCAGTACCGAATAGATCGTTGCACCGCTCTCGCCTACAGTGTAGCTGCCAAACTCTGTGAATATATTAGGGGTCGGGACATGGTTCTTATGACAGATCCATTGAATGTTTTGCACGATCTGATCGATCATGTAGGCATAATCGTACTCGAAGTGTATGGAGTTTTTGATTGGAAAGCCCCCACCGATGTCCACAGAGTCCAACTCCGGGCACACCTTCTTGAGTTCGCAATACTTGTAGATGAAACGACTCAGTTCGCTCCAGTAATAGGCGGTGTCTTTGATGCCCGTATTGATGAAGTAGTGGAGCATTTTGAGCTGGGCATTGGACTCCTTTATTTTTTGCTCGTAGAAGGGAATGATGTCATTGTATCGGACGCCTAGCCTACTCGTGTAAAAAGCGAAATTGGGCTCCTCATCGGCCGCGACGCGGATGCCAACCTGAAAAGGATCCTGAAAACCTGACAGGTAATGATCGAGTTCATTCAGATTGTCAAGGATTGGCATGCAGTTGCTAAATCCATCTTTTAGCAGGTTGGTCACATTTTCGAGGTAAGCGGGCCGCTTAAATCCATTGCAGATGATGAACGTGTCTTTGGCGATCTCTCCTCTTTCAAACATCTTCCTGACGATCGGGATGTCAAACGCCGAAGATGTTTCTATGTGAGCGCCATGACTTGTCGCCTCCGTCAGGACAAACTGGAAGTGGGATGACTTGGTACAATAGCAATACACATAGTCACCCTGATAGTTGTGCTTTTTAAAGGCCTCAGAGAATAAGTGGCGAGCCTTGTCGATGTTGGCGCCAATCTTGGGAAGGTAGCTAATTTTCAATGGCGTGCCATACTGCCGGATGATGGCCATCAGGTCCACGTCATGAAATAGCAACTGGTTGTTTTTGGTCTTGAACTCCTCCGTAGGATAGTAGAAGGTCTGTTCTATCAGATCGGCATACGTCTGCATATTCGTTAATTCGCAATTCCGTGCAATTATGCGAGAAATAATCGAAAACGAAGCATACTTTTTTCTCTTGAGAAACGCTTCTCAATTGCTGTCTGCAAATAGTCCCAAATGCTTAATTTTGGCCTCATTTTGCCACGACCCCGAAGATGATACCGATCAAGATATACGATGAGACTGCGCCACTGGAAGCAGTCATTCTAGGAGTAGCCCAGGACATGGGCGGTGTCCCCGACATTGACCATACCTATGACCCAAAATCCCGGGAGCATGTCCTTGACGGAACTTTCACAAAGGAGGAAGATGCCATTAGAGAGATGGAGGCCTTCCTGGAAGTCTTCGAACGATACGGCGTCGAAGTATATCGCCCTCAGAATTTGCCAGACTTGAATCAGGTATTCGCCCGGGATGTAGGCATTGTCATAGATGAGACCCTCATTGTGCCGCACATTTTTATTGACAGACGCGAAGAGGTGCAGGGGATAGAGCCCATCATCGAGAAGGTCGAGGCGGATCATGTGCTTCGCCCTGACGAGAGTATCCGGATGGAGGGCGGCGACGTCATGCCCTGGAAGGGACAGCTTTTCGTAGGATATTCAAAGCAGGCGGATTTTGAGAAATACAAAGTTGCGCGTACCAACGAACGTGGCGTCGCATTTCTCAGGGAGACCTTCCCTCACCTGGAGGTAAAGGCCTTTGAACTGCGCAAATCAGATATCGATGCACGTGAAAATGCACTGCACCTGGACTGCTGCTTCCAGCCGGTGGGTCATGATAAGGCTATCCTGCATCCGGAAGGCTTCAAGCATCAGGAAGACGTAGCGTTTCTTCGGGATTTCTTCGGCCCGGAAAATATTTTCACCATCACGAAGGACGAAATGTATGAGATGTTTTCCAACGTCTTTTCCATTTCTCCGGAGATAGTCGTCTCGGAGAAGAGCTTTCATCGCCTCAACGCCCAATTGCGAGACTGGGGCCTGACAGTGGAGGAGATTCCCTACCACGAAATATCAAAGATGGAGGGGCTGCTCCGATGTTCCACATTACCCCTTCGCCGAAGATATGACTAGTCAGGTCACGGATACGATCATGCTTGTGAGGCCAGTTGCTTTTCATATGAATGAAGAGACGGCAGTGAACAATTACTTCCAGCACGAGGTGCATTTCACCGAGCACGAAGTGCAGCGGCGAGCCCTGGAGGAGTTTGATACTTTTGCCCACGAGCTACAGCAAAATGATATCCAGGTCGTCATCTTTTCCGATACGAAGAGTGTCGATACACCGGACTCGATTTTCCCCAACAATTGGTTTACGACCCACGAGGATGGGATGATGTACTTGTACCCTGCGTTTGCCGAGAATCGACGAAAGGAGCGAAGACCTGACATTATCAATCAATTGGTTGCCGACTTCGGCTTCAGGGAAGTCTACGATTTCTCCTATCTGGAGAATGACGGGCAAATACTCGAGGGCACCGGTAGCATGATCCTGGATCGCCAGAACAAAATTGCCTACGCGGCCTACTCCGAACGGACTACGGAAGAAGGCCTAAAGGTCTTTGCTGAGAAAACCGGATACCACTACCTGGCGTTTCACGCTATGCAAACTGTGGACGACGGTCGTTTGCCAATCTATCATACAAATGTGATGATGGAGGTGGGAGAGGACTTCGCCGTCGTCTGCCTTGGGAGTATCGATGATAAAAGAGAACGACAGGAACTGGTAGATAGGCTTGAGGTGACAGGGAAAGAGATCATTGAGATCTCTGAGGCTCAGGTGCGATCCTTTGCCGGCAACATCCTGCAAGTGAAGAATAAGCACGGAAAGCGCTTTATTGTCATGTCTACAGCAGCCCATGAAATTCTGAGCCTTGAGCAAAAAGAAAGGCTTTCCGCGCACGGGCAGTTACTTCACAGTCCGATTCCCACCATCGAGACACTTGGCGGCGGAGGGGTCCGTTGCATGATGGCTGAAATATTCAAACCGCTAATTGAACCTAAGACACAATGATCAATCTGCAAGAATCCATCAAGAAGGGCATTTCTGATGCTTTCTCGGAATTGTATGGCCATGACTTGCCAGCCGGGGAGGTGCAGATCCAACCAACAAAGAAGGAATTTGAGGGCACGCACACTTTCGTGGTGTTCCCTTATTTGAAAGTATCGCGAAAGAAGCCAGAAGACACGGCCAACGAGGTCGGTGCGTTTCTGAGGGACAGGGTGGAGGCCGTCGCTAATTTCAACGTGGTCAAGGGTTTCCTTAATCTATCACTCGACCCATCGCAGTGGATCGAGAGCCTACGCCAAATCCACGAAAATGAGGCGTTTGGTCGATTGGAAAACAACGGCAAGAAGGTGATGGTGGAGTTTTCCTCACCCAATACGAACAAGCCGCTGCATTTGGGCCACTTGCGCAATAATTTCCTTGGAGACAGCGTCTCGCGAATACTGGAGACGGCGGGTTATGAAGTGATGAAGGTCAATCTTGTCAATGACCGCGGCATACATATCTGCAAGTCGATGATCGCCTATGAGAAGTTTGGTGAGGGTGAAACGCCTGAGTCTTCAGGGATCAAAGGAGATCATTTGATAGGTAAGTACTACGTCCGGTTCGATCAGGAATACAAGCGCGAGATCTCAGAGCTCGTCGCTCAGGGAATCGAGGAAGAGCGTGCCAAAAAGGAAGCACCACTTCTCCAGGAAGCACAGGAACTGCTGAAGCAGTGGGAAAACCACGAGCCGCACGCCGTCGGACTATGGCAGCGTATGAATGGCTGGGTCTATGACGGCTTCGAGGAGACCTACGCTACGATGGGCATCAGCTTCAACAAGATCTATAAGGAGTCCGAAACCTATCTGCTTGGTAAGAACATCGTCGAGGAGGGACTCAACAAAGGGGTCTTTTTCAAAAAGGAAGATGGCTCGGTATGGGTAGACCTTAGTGATGAGGGCCTCGACGAGAAGCTTGTACTTCGAAGTGATGGTACTGCGGTGTATATGACGCAGGATATGGGTACCTGTGATTTCAAGCACGACGATTTCCCTTTTAATCAGTCAGTGTATGTCGTGGGTAATGAGCAGGACTACCACTTCAATGTGCTGTTCAAGATCATGGGCAAACTGGGCCGTCCCTACGCTGATGGCTTGTACCACCTAAGCTATGGCATGGTGGACTTACCCACCGGCAAAATGAAGTCCCGGGAAGGTACGGTCGTGGATGCGGATGACTTGATGCAAAGCATGTTCGAAACAGCCGAACAACAAACCCGCGAACTGGGGAAGATCGAAGGACTTAGCGAAGACGAAGCCAAAAATCTATATAAAGTGCTGGGTCTGGGCGCCCTCAAGTATTTCCTTTTGAAAGTGGACCCTCGAAAGCGGATGCTTTTCAACCCAGAGGAGTCCATTGATTTTCATGGGAATACCGGTCCGTTCATTCAATATTCTCATGCGAGGATCTCCGCGATCGCTCGGAGGGCGAAGGATCTTGGTGTTGGGGATTCCTTTGATACACAAAAGCTGACCCTCCATTCCAAGGAGCTCGAATTGATCGCATTGTTAGTACAGTTTCCCACCACAGTCGAGAATGCTGCCAGGGAGTATGCGCCCTCAATGGTCGCTCAGTATGCCTATGATCTCGCCAAGGCTTACAATAGCTTTTATCAGGAGCTCAAGATCTTTGATGACGACATTCCCGATCAGATGGCGTTTCGCGTGATGCTGTCGGTGGCGACTGCCAAAACAATTCGATTGGCCATGGGATTATTGGGAGTAGAAGTACCTGAAAGAATGTGATTATGAGTGACACGAAAGCATGGGTAGAGGCATTCCGTCTAAGGACCCTGCCATTGGCGTTTTCCAGCATTTTGATGGGGTCTTTTTTGGCGGTGGCTGCCGGATTGTTCGATTGGGTCATTCTGGGTTTGTCATTGCTGACCACTTTATTTCTCCAGGTGCTGTCCAATCTGGCGAACGACTTTGGTGATAGCGCGTCAGGAGTGGATGGAGAGACGAGAAAAGGCCCCCAGCGAATGGTACAGGCAGGAAAGATTTCTTCTGAGGCCATGCGCCGGGCCTTGTATGTATGTGGAGCCCTGGCACTTGTGAGTGGACTGGGCCTGATCCTTTACGCCTTTTGGGGGCAGAGCACCTATTTGTGGGTATTCTTCTTGCTTGGCGTTGCTGCCATTGCTGCTGCTGTGAAGTACACCGTGGGGAAGTCTCCATACGGTTACCAGGGGCTTGGGGATTTGTTTGTACTGCTCTTTTTCGGATTCGTTGGCGTGGTCGGTAGCTATTTTCTATACGTCCGTCAACTTGATGGATGGGTGCTGTTGCCAGCGATGAGTTGCGGGCTATTTGCGGTGGGGGTTCTGAATGTCAACAACATTCGCGACATAGAATCGGACCGCGAGGCCGGTAAAAGATCCATTCCTGTGAGACTTGGTAAGCGACGGGCTAGTGTATATCATCTTGTCCTCATATTGACCGGCTGGTTGCTTGTGTTGGCATACTCACTTGGACAAAGTAGCCACCTATTGCACTGGATCTATTGGCTGGTTTTTCCTTTATTCGTACGCAACGTTATTGTGGTCTTTAGGAAGGAGGGAGCGGACCTTGATCCCTACTTAAAGCAACTTGCCATATCCTCACTTCTGTTTGTTTTATTATTTGGGGCAGGTGTGTTACTTTACCCGTGAATTGATTTTCCAATCAAAGCGTTAAATTAGAATCAAAAATTAGCCTTCGATGAACAAAATTCTCGTGCCTTTCGACTTTTCTGACGTGGCAATGAACGCGTTGAACTTTGCGGTACAGTTGACAAAGCAAAACGAGGCTTGTGAGCTTGTAGTTCTCAATGTAATCGAGCATCCTTCCCATTCCGCTTTTCAGAGTATGGGAGTGCAGGGTTACGACCCGATGGAAAACCTGTTTATCAAGCGGCTGATCGACTCTGTCGAGGCCAAGTTAGAGGACCTGTTGTCGCAGGAGCCTTATAAGGGAATCAAGTCATTCTACAAACTGAAGTTGGGTAATCCCTATCATGAAATCACCAAGGAGATCAACGAGGAGAAAGCGGAGTTGGTAGTGATGGGTACCGAAGGCGCTTCTGGCACTGATGAAATGTTTGTAGGTTCAAACGCCGAGCGTGTTGTAAGGGGCGCCGAATGTCCCGTCATCACTTTGAGGGAGCCCGCCGATGTTGCTGAGATCAACGACATCGTATTTGCCAGTAATTTTCATGAAGTGACGCCCAACTTTGTTGACCATGTGCTGAAGCTGCAGAAGGCCTTCGACGCAGAGTTGAAGATTGTAAAAATCAACACCCCTGCGAACTTCACCACCACACGGCATGACCAGGAGCTGATGGAGGATTTTGTCAAGCGATTTGATATCCAGAATTGCTCTACCAGCATCTACAACTACACGAATGAGGAAGATGGCATTGTCGCCTTTGCGGAAGACATTGACGCGGATATGGTCGCCCTTGGTACGCACCAGCGTACAGGTGTCGGGCATTTTCTACTGGGCAGTATTGCTGAGGATGTCGTCAATCATGCCAAGCGACCTGTCTGGACTTTCAGTCTGGAAAACTAAAGTAGCACTTACAAGTTATTGAACATTAGAACCGCAATAGATCGAGGGTGCATGCTCTCGATCATTTGCTATTATTGACAACCCTTTACCAAGTCCTTTTCAACGGGATCAACATCCCATCCAACCATGTCTGAACTGAAAATAGCTGTCCAAAAATCGGGCAGACTGAGCGAAGACACACTCAAGCTCTTCAAAGAGTGTGGTATCAAATTCAACAACGGTATCAAGAAACTGAAGGCGAAGTCCACCAACTTCCCGGTGGAGTTTCTATTTCTGAGAGACGATGACATTCCAGGCTACGTCGAAGACGGCATTGCTGATCTGGGGGTTGTTGGGCAAAACGTGCATATGGAGGAGGCGCGAGATATCGAAGAGGTGAAGGCATTAGGCTTTTCGCGCTGTCGGCTGTCATTGGCGATACCTCGAGAGGCGCAATACGATGGTGTTCAGGATTTCGCCGGTAAGAGCATTGCAACAAGCTACCCGACGATACTCCGATCCTACCTTGACGAAAAGGGTATCAAAGCGGAGATTCAGGAAATCAGTGGCTCGGTCGAAATTGCGCCCGGCATTGGGCTTGCAGATGGCATCCTCGACATCGTCAGTTCTGGTAGCACGCTGCTGAGCAATGGACTGAAAGAGGTGGAAGTGGTCATGAAGTCCGAGGCGACGATGGTGGCCCATCGGGGTTTGGACGATGGGAAGAAGAAACTGCTCAACGATTTGATCTTTCGCATTGAGGCGGTGCTGGAAGGCAAGAACAACAAGTACGTGCTCCTCAATGCCCCGAATGACAACGTCGCTGAGATCATCGATATTTTGCCGGGTATGCGGAGCCCGACGGTGCTGCCATTAGCTACTGAAGGTTGGAGTAGCATTCATTCGGTCATCAATGAAGACGCATTTTGGGAGAGTATCGAGCGACTGCGAGCAGCTGGCGCCGAGGGCATATTGGTCGTCCCCATCGAGAAAATGATTCGGTAAGCCATGAATATCTACATTGCTCCAACCCCCTCGGAACTACAGACGATCCTCAAACGGCCAGTGAAGGATTATGAGCAGATTGAGAAGATCGTCAGACCCATTCTGGAAAAAGTCCAGCGTGGCGGTGATCATGCTTTGCGCAAGTTCGCGTTGGAGTACGACCACGTGGAGTTGGACTCCCTGTGGGTGACTCCGGAGGAATTTGCAGCCGCAGTGAAAATAGTCGATCAAGATTTGAAGGAGGCGATCCACGTCGCAAAGGCGAACATCGAGAAGTTTCATCGGGCACAGAAGCAAGACGAACTCACGATGAAGGTTATGCCTGGTGTTGTATGTTCCCGTCGATCAGTACCCATTCAAAAGGTGGGGCTTTATGTGCCGGGAGGGACAGCCCCCTTGTTCTCGACCGTATTGATGCTGGCTATTCCTGCCAAGATCGCAGGCTGCAAGGAGATCATTCTGGCGTCTCCGTCCAATCGAATGGGCCAGTTGGACCCCGTTATCTTGTACACTGCTCAGTTGACAGGCGTGACCAAAGTACTCAAGCTCGGTGGAGCTCAGGCCATCGCAGGTATGGCGTATGGGACAGAATCCGTTCCCAAGGTGGATAAGATCTTTGGACCTGGTAACCAATATGTCACTGCGGCCAAGCAATTGGTAGCGCGAGACAGCGTCGCCATAGATATGCCAGCCGGACCCTCAGAAGTAATGGTCGTAGTGGATGAAGAGGCCAACGCCGCCTTCGCGGCCTCCGATTTGCTATCACAGGCGGAGCACGGAGTAGACAGTCAGGTGATCCTTGTGACAGCATCGGAAGAGAAAGCCACAGAAGTCAAATCCGAGGTGGAGAAACAACTGCAAGAGTTAGATCGAAAAGAGATCGCCGCAGAGTCCCTCAGCAATAGCGCCATTATCGTCACGAAGGACCAAACAACTATCGTCGAGATCATCAACGAATACGGCCCGGAGCATCTCATCATCAATGTGGCCAAACCAGAGAAGATCGTGGACCAGGTGGTCAATGCAGGTTCTGTGTTCATCGGTCCGTACACACCTGAGTCCGCCGGGGACTACGCTTCTGGGACCAACCACACCCTCCCAACCAACGGATGGGCGAAGTCCTATTCGGGTGTTTCCGTCGACAGTTTCATCAAGAAGATCACCTATCAGGAGATTACTCCGAAGGGGCTCTCAAAACTGGGGCCTTCGATTGAGAAAATGGCAGAGGCTGAACATCTGCAAGCTCACAAAAATGCCGTGACTTTGCGCCTTAAGTCCTTGAAGCAATAAAGCGATGGACATCTCCTCACTCGTACGACCGCATCTTAGGGACCTCAAGCCCTATTCATCTGCACGAGATGAATTTGATGGGGTTGCAAATGTCTTTTTGGATGCCAATGAGAATCCTCATGGCTCTGCGGCCGGTGACGAGTGGAACAGATATCCCGACCCACATCAGGAAGCGCTAAAGGAATTGATTTCTAACCTCAAGGGGGCACCTACCGAGAATATTTTTCTGGGCAATGGAAGTGATGAACCCATTGATCTCCTGATTCGCGCGTTCTGCGAACCCGGTCGCGACAGGATCATGAGCTTTCCCCCAACTTATGGCATGTACAATGTCTCGGCAGCGATCCATGACGTGCCCATCGACAAGGTCTTACTTACCCCCGACTTTCAGCTGGATCTTCGGGCCATCCGATCAAGAATGGAGAAGGCTCATAAGATCACGTTTCTGTGTTCGCCCAATAACCCTTCCGGGAATGACCTGAGCCTGTCGGACATGGAGGAAGTGCTGAAGGTTGCTCCTGGCTTGGTGGTCGTGGATGAGGCGTATATCGACTTCAGTGCGCGCGAGAGTTTGATTGCCAGAATTGGGGAGTTCCCTAACCTCATCGTGCTGCAGACCTTTAGCAAGGCGTGGGGCATGGCGGCATTGCGCGTGGGAATGGCCTTTGCCAGTACGGAAATCATTCGCTATCTCAATAAGATCAAACCTCCCTACAACATTCCGGGACCGATCCAACAGCTAGCGCAAGCATCCATCCAAAACGGCAAGGCTCAAGTGGAGGAATGGATTGCGAATGTGCTGACCGAGCGCAAGCGCCTCGCAGATGAACTCAATGGCCTGGGCGCCGTGAGAAAGGTCCACCCCAGTGATGCCAATTTCTTTCTTGTGGAGTTTGACGGAGCCGAAAACGTATTCAAGACACTCACGGAGAAGGGCATTATCGTTAGGGACCGACGGAGTCACCCGCTCTGCGCGGATTGCCTGCGATTGACCATTGGTACACGAGAAGAAAATGATCAATTGCTCCGGGCCCTCAGGGCATTTTAGGAGTACCACCAAAAACCGAATTTCACCTACCTTCGCGAGCCATGAGACCCATCCTATTTATCGATCGTGACGGCACCATCGTGTCTGAAACTGATGACGAGAAAGTTGACAAGGTTGAGAAACTCAATTTCTTGCCTGACTGTCTGTATTATCTCCGAAAGATCCAGATGGAGAGTGATTTTCTGTTGGTGATGGTGACGAACCAGGATGGTCTTGGGACTCCTGATTTTCCGGAAAGCGAGTTCTGGCCTGTTCATGATTTCATCATGCGAACCCTCGAATCGCAGGGCATTCATTTTGATGCGATACACATCGACGAACATTGGGAAGCGGATAATCACCCAAACCGTAAGCCGGGCATTGGTATGCTCACGGGCTACCTCAATGGGCAGTTCGATATTGCCAACTCACACGTTATTGGGGATCGTGTCACGGACGTGCAGCTGGCGAGGAATCTCAGTAGCAAAGCCATACATATTGCTCCTGAGGCCACTACCGATGCCGAACTGACAACAGAGTCCTGGAAAGCTATCTATGAATACCTCGTGCTCTCACCTAGAAAGGCGAGTGTGTCCCGGACAACGAAAGAAACAACGATTGATATCGAGGTCAATCTCGATGGTAGCGGGCAAACCAGTTGTGAAACCGGTATTGGTTTCTTCGATCACATGTTGGATCAGCTAGGGAAGCACGGTAGCATAGACCTGACAGTGAAGGTGCAGGGCGACCTTCACATCGATGAGCACCATACCATTGAAGATACGGCCCTTGCCTTAGGTCACGCGTTTTTGGAGGCATTGGGTCACAAGAAGGGCATTCAACGGTATGGTTTTTTGTTGCCCATGGATGATGTATTGGCGCAGGTGGCGATTGATTTCGGAGGCCGCCCCTGGTTGGTATGGGAGGCGGACTTCCAACGGGAAAAGGTAGGGGAGATGCCGACCGAAATGTTCATGCATTTCTTCAAGTCCTTTTCAGATACGTCCAAGTGCAATTTGAACATCAAGGCCGAGGGTGACAACGAACATCACAAGATCGAGGCCATCTTCAAAGGGTTTGCGAAAGCAATCAAGATGGCTGTAGCGCGCAATGCCGAAGAGATGGGCTCCTTGCCGTCTACGAAAGGGACACTCTAATGTTAATTGAAAATTGAAAATGGATAATTGACATTTTCAATTTTCCTCTCCTCAACGAATGTAATCATTTATACGTATCTTTATTTTATATATACGTATTATGAATACGAAACTAACATTGACCATTGAGAAGTCCGTCATAGAAAAGGCTAAGGCCTATGCCAAAGGTTCAGGTAGGAGTCTGTCGGATTTAATTGAGGCTTATTTGAGAAACCTGACAAGGGTCTCAGGCTCCTCGTCTGACGTTCCTGATGAATTTAATGGCTTATTCGGTGCAGTTCAGTTACCTGATGATCTTGATGAGAAAGAGAAGATCAGGGAGATTATGACCAAGAAGCACGGATGAAGTCTTATTTTTTGGACACCAATGTGATTTTGGATTTCATCGCCGATCGCAAGCCATTTAGCAAATATGCCCTAGCCCTATTCAAACTTGCGCTCGAAGGATCGTGCCACTTGTGGACGTCCGATAATGTGATAACCACCGTTTACTATATAATCGAGAAGGAGGTGGGGAGTGTATTTGCCAAAGAAAAGATTGGCCTGTTGCTTCGCCACATTGAGATACAACCAATAACAAAAACGGACTTGCTAAGTGCCTTGTCGGCGGACTTCAAAGACTATGAGGATGGAGTCCAGCATGCTGCCGCATTGAGTCAAGGAAAAATTGACGCCATAATCACACGAAACATCAAAGACTTCAAGAAAAGTAAATTGGCAGTGATGTCTCCGGAGCAGCTTTTCCGTGTTAGCGATTGAAAAAGGGAGAATTGATAATTATTAAACTAGCTCAATTCTCAATTTTCCATTTTCAATTCCCCGACAGCCACTCTCGTGCATTCACAAAAGGTACGATCCACGGGCTCACTTCGTGGGCTAATTTATCTTCGTAGTGTGCCCAGTTCCATGGGAAAATAGATCGTTCCAGGTGCGGCATGATGGCCACGTGTCTCCCGTCCTTTGACGCCAAAGCCGCTGTGGCGAAGTCACTGCCATTCGGGTTACCGGGGAACGCTTCGTAGCTGAACTTGACGGGTATAGCATACTGGCTCTCATCTACGGGCAGCACAAATCGTCCCTCACCGTGGGCCAGCCATATACCCAGTCTTGAGCCTGCCATATTGCCGAACAGCACCGTGTTGTTATCAAGGATATCAACGTTCACAAATGCGCTTTCAAATTTGCCTGAGATGTTGTGATGCATCTTAGGATGCTCGCTCATCTCAGGATACACTACCTCCAGCTCCATCATTGCCTGGCATCCATTGCAAACACCAAGACTAAGTGTGTCAGGTCGGGCGTAGAAGTTGTCAAGCGCACTCTTCGCTTTTTCATTGAAGAGGAAGGATCCCGCCCAACCTTTCGCGGATCCAAGCACATCCGAGTTGGAGAAGCCACCTACAAAAACGATGAACTGCACATCGGAAAGGTCTTCACGACCCTCAATGAGATCGGTCATGTGCACATCACGCACATCAAATCCAGCCATATACAGCGAGTAGGCCATCTCGCGGTCACCGTTCACACCTTTTTCCCGGATGATCGCAGCCTGAAGGCCACTTCGTTCTTTGCGATCCAGATCAATGCCGTAAGTATTGAATTGCCCGTCGAACCCTTCTGGAAACTCGTACTTCAAGGGCTGCCGTGCGTAGTTGGTGGCGCGCTGATCCGCAATTTCGGCAACCGACTGTTCTCGGTCCAGCAGGTGAGAACTCTTCATCCATGTTTGCCTGCAATCGTCGATGTCTAGTTCGATTGCCCAGTCCCCTTTCGTTATGGTTAACGATCTCGTTTCGGCGACATGGCCAAGGACGCAATGGTCGATGTCCTGATCTGCGAGAAATTCCAAAGCTGACTCCGGTAGTTGCAGTACGACCGCCGGAGCCTCGGAGAACAGGAGCTCCACAGGATCTTTTTCTCCAAATGGAGCAAGGTCTATTGATAGCCCGCCGCGGGTATTTGGGAAGTTCATTTCGAGCAGAGTCGTGATCAGTCCACCTGATCCAATGTCGTGGCCCGCCAGGATTTGGTTGTCGCTGATCATTTCCTGCACTGCCATGAATGCGTTCTTCAGCGCTAAGGAATCGATGTCCGGAACCCGGTCGCCGAGTACGCCCAGTGTTTGCGCCAGAGAACTTCCGCCCAGCTCAAAACCAGTTGAGCCAAATGGAAGGTAGACCAGCACCGTGTCATTTGCCTGCAGGTTGAGGGCGGGTACTACCGCTTTGCGGCAATCCGAGACTTCTGCACCAGCGCTGATGATCACAGTGCCAGGTGCCATCACCCGCTGACCATCAGGGTACTTCTGCGTCATCGACAAGGAGTCCTTTCCGGTAGGGATGTTGATGCCAAGCTCACTGACGAACTCACTAAGTTGCTTCACTGCTTCATACAGGCGGAAGTTCTCACCCTCATTCTTCGCTGGCCACATCCAATTCGCACTCAGAGACACCCCTTGGAGACCATGGGTCAGGGGCGCAAATACCATGTTGCTGAGCGCTTCTGCCACGGATAATTTAGACCCGGCTCCAGGATCAATCATTCCTGCGACGGGTGCGTGTCCAATGCTTGTGGCTATGCCTTTCAGGCTCTTGTAGTCAAGGGCCATGATCCCCACGTTGTTCAGCGGCAACTGTATTTCACCAACCGTCTGCTGTAGGGCTACCTTACCTGTGACGGAGCGATCGACTTTGTTTGTAAGCCAGTCCTTACACGCCACAGCTTCCAATTGTAGTACCCTGTTGATGTATTCTCCCAGGCGATCGACATCATAATTGATACCTCCAAACATGCGGTGTTGGCTTGCGTCCTCCAAGACCGTCTTTGGTGATGAACCAAAAAGGTGTTGGAGCTTCAAGTTGAAGGGTGTCTCTCCCGCATTGTTCTCAAAGATCAACTCCTGGTCTGCTGAAGTCTCTCCAACTTCGTAGTGCGGTGCGCGCTCACGGTCCGCCACCCGTTTCAGGTAGTCCAGGTGCTCTTTTTTCATCACCATGCCCATGCGCTCCTGTGATTCATTGCTCATGATCTCCTTATCAGAAAGCGTGGGGTCGCCGATCGGCAGTTTGTTAATGTCAATCTTTCCCCCAGTCTCTTCGACGAGCTCTGAGAGGCAGTTAAGGTGGCCACCGGCGCCATGGTCGTGGATGGAAATGATCGGGTTTTCGTCGAGCTCGGTCATGGCGCGAATTGCATTCGCCACACGCTTTTGCATCTCCGGGTTTGATCGTTGGACGGCGTTCAGTTCGAGGGCATTCGTGAACTCCCCAGTCGCAACGGAGGACACTGCGCCGCCACCCATTCCAATGCGATAGTTATCACCGCCCAATACGATGATTTGTTCATCCGCCTCGACAGCCTGTTTCTTGCTGTCCTTCAGTTTGGCAAAGCCAATTCCTCCAGCGAGCATGATGACCTTGTCAAAACCAAAAGTCTCATCCCCTTCTTCGTGCTCAAATGTTAGGAGGCTTCCGGCGATCAGTGGTTGGCCGAATTTATTGCCGTAGTCGCTGGCGCCATTCGACGCCTTGATCAATATTTCTTTAGGCGTTTGATAAAGCCACGGGCGCTCCTTGATTTTCTCTTCCCATGGCCGCTGACTAGTCCGTGGATAGGAAGTCATATAGACGGCCGTTCCTGCTAATGGGATACTCCCCTGACCTCCTGCCATGCGATCCCGGATCTCCCCGCCAGAGCCAGTGGCGGCACCGTTGAAGGGCTCCACGGTAGTGGGGAAGTTGTGAGTTTCGGCTTTCAGAGAAATCACCGACTCGAAGTCGGAGGTAGCGAAATCAGCAGGTTCGTCTTGCCGGGTTGGAGCGAATTGCTCGGCCATTGGGCCCGAGATAAATGCCACGTTGTCCTTGTATGCTGAAACGATGAAGTTGGGGTGGTCCTTCGACGTTTTTTTGATCCACTGAAACAAGGTCATCTCTTGTTCTTCTCCGTCGATCACAAATGTGCCATTGAAGATCTTGTGACGGCAGTGCTCGGAGTTGATCTGTGAGAAGCCAAATACTTCAGAATCTGTCAGGGGCCGACCTATTTCTTTGGAGACACCTTCGAGGAATTGGATCTCGTCGATTGAAAGGGCTAGGCCCTCAGCATTGTTATAAGCTTCCAGGTCGGTAACATGGACTGTTTGCTCCGGTGCGATCGGTAAATCAAAAAGCTGTTGGTCGAGGTTGTCGTAGAGCCGCTGCAGCATCGGGTCATGAGATTGCCCGTGGTGTCGTTGAAAGCGCTCTATTCGGTCAATGCCAGTGACTCCCGAATTCGCAGCAATTTCCACGGCATTTGTGCTCCATGGGGTGATCATTTCTTTCCGAGGTCCAATAAATGGCCCTTTTATTGTATTGACATCCAGTGGGTTAGCGCCTGAGAACAGCCAGGTCAGTCGATGGGTTTCTGATGTTGACAGGGGCTGTTTGGAACTGAGGGCAAAGACTTCATCGTCGGATTTCTGAAAGAAGTAGATCATTGCAATGGAGGGACCTGAATTAAGCCGCAAAAATAGAGGAAAGAAGGCGAACTAGAGTTCCCCCTCATCATCTAAGTGACGCCAGGCGGCGTCCACGAGCTCATGGTGTCTCAATGGCAGGACATGGGTCTTTATCTTCGAGAGATGCTCAAAGGTCGGGAGTACCTTAGGCACGGGGATGACATAATCCTTTTCACCGAGGAACAGGCTCCCCCGCACTCCTTGGCTGCGGAACTTTTTTCTGATCGTGCGCCGTGGAATTCCGAGAGGTCTAAACAGCGTCCAGCAATAGTAAACCCTCATTCGATTGTCAAGAGGACCAAGTTCTCTGCGACTAAACTTCACTAGGGAAGGACTCACAATGGACGATTTTTCTGCCAAATCTACAAGACGATCGAAGTGGCTCGGATGGGTCATGAGTCCCCGGAAGATCGGTCGAGCAAAATTCGCCAATCGATAGAAAGGCGATCGATAGATACCATCAGGTGCGACGAGGATAACCCGGCGAATGTATTCTGGCAGGAAGACAGCGATTGACAGGACAAATCGGCCACCCATGCTATATCCGGCGACCGTCAATGTGCCGGGAACTAGCCCTTCTGTCCGCACGAATGCGAGGAAGATCTCACGCCATTTTTTGGCCGTCAGTGGTAGATGGTCCCCAGTGCTGTCTCCATGGTAGAAGAGGTCAAATGAGTAGAACCGAAACCGACGATACCATTCGTCCGGGGGAGAAAACTCATCCTTTGATTGGCCAAAGCCATGAAAATACAGGAAGGGCTCCTTGCCACTACCAAATACCCGATAGTGCAATTCATGGTCCTCAAATGCGACAAATCGCGTTTCTTCAATCGTTTGCATGAAAATTATACCGAAAAATAACATGCGAAACCGAACTCTTTGGTCGCAACTGCGTTGACACTGTGGAAACTTTGGGAGCTTTCATAGTTTCCTGAGTATCGAAAAATGGAGAAAATTGGATTTGGAAGTTAGGCAAAGGATTATCGAGGGTGCGATGCAGCTCTTCAACCAGTACGGAGTTCGGAGTGTGACGATGGATGATGTGGCCAGAGAGGTGTCAATGTCCAAGAAGACGCTCTATCAATACTTTACGAATAAGGACGGTTTGGTCACGGCGGCGGCGAAGTCCCATATTGAGATGGAGAAGCGAGAATACGCTCAAATCGCTGGCACCGCAGAGAACGCAATCGATGAGCTCCGGCAGATTGCCGATTGTATGAGGAAGGATATGAGTGACATGAATCCCTCACTGCTTTTCGATCTGCAGAAGTTTCACCGCGAGGCATGGGACACATTTCTTGACTTCAAGGACGAATTTATTCGTGGGAATATCGAGGACAATCTCAAACGAGGAATCAAGGAGGGCTACTATCGAGATGACATCGATGTGCGCATCCTATCAAAGTTTCGCGTGGAGCAGGTGCAGATGATTTTTGATCCGCGGATATTTTCCGCTGAGGAATACAATTTCCTTGAGGTTCAGATGCAGCTCTATCATCACTTCGTATGCGGGTTGCTCACGCACAAGGGACGACAACTTTTCAACGACTATAATAAGAAGGAAGCAAAAACCACAATTTCATGAGACAGTACAGTCTGTTAATTGCGTTTTTCGTAGCATTCCAGGCATCTTCACAGGAGCAAAGCCCTGGAATGAGCCTGGAAGATTGCATTGATTATGCTTTGGCCAATAACCAACAGCTAATGATCACAGAACTTGGCAAGGAAGATGCCGAAGCACAGGTAGGTGAGGTGATGGCCGCGGGCCTCCCACAAGTCAATGTCGACGGTGGTATCAACTACAACTACAAAGTGCAGCGCTCCATTGTTGATGCGAGCAATTTCAACCCCAATGTGCCGGAGGGGACAGAGGTGGAAATTGCTTTCGGTCTGCCCTATGACGGAAATCTGATGATGGGAGTAGATCAGCTGCTGTTTGATGGGTCCTATTTCGTGGGGTTGTCTGCCGCGAAGACATTCAGGGAGTTGGCCTCGAAGGAAAATATTCAGACGAAGATAGACGTCATCGAGGCCGTGGCAAAGGCGTATTACGGCGTGCTGATCAATACTGAGAGGCTGGAATTGCTTGATCGAAACTACTCGAGGTTGGACACCTTGCTTTTTGAGACGCAGCAGATGTACGAAAACGGTTTTGCTGAGAAGATAGACGTGGATAGGATTCGAGTCAATTTCAACAATGTCCGGGTCGATCGAAAGCGAGCGAGGCGTCTCAACGAGGTGGGTATGAATCTCCTCAAGTTCAACATGGGAATGGACCTTCGAGAACAAATCACACTGTCTGGTGATTTGGAGGATGTACCTCTTGAAGTGCCCGAGATGGAAGAGACTTTTGAATATAACAATCGGATCGAGTACTCTTTGATCCAGACCAATCAGAGCCTCGCACAGCTGGATATGAGGAACAACAAAGTACAGTATCTACCAAAGCTTTACGCCAACTTCAACTACGGCTTCAATACCGGGGCTACGGAATCCAGTGATTGGTTTCAATCCGATAGGTGGCTGAGCTACGGAGCTGTTGGATTGAGCCTCAATGTGCCTGTTTTCGACGGACTTTACAAGTCATACAAAATCCAGCGGAATAAGATCAAGATCTCTCAACTCGATCACCAGATGTCCTATTTGAAGCAGAATATCGACATAGAGATCCAACAGGCTGTTATCGCGCTAGAGGCCAATATTGAGACACTTGACGTGAGCCGTGACAATATGGAGCTCGCTTCAGACATCTATGACATTACGAAGATCAAATTTCAGGAGGGGGTAGGTTCCAACTTGGAAGTTGTGGACGCCGACGCCTCTCTGGTAGAAGCACAGACCAATTACTACAATGCCCTGTTTGACGCGGTGATCGCGCAAATAGAACTTAGAAAAGCTTTAGGACGAATTAAATAAGAACGGGAACTCATGCAATCTTTAAAATCTTTCATCATCGTATTGCTCACAGCCACTTTTCTCCTCGCTTGCGGTGGAGGCGACGAGCTCGAGCAGAAGAAGGCCAAACTCGAGGAACTGAAGTCGGAGTTGGACGAGAAGAAGTCAGAAATCGCGGCGCTCGAGGAAGAAATAAGGGAAGTGGATCCAACTTTTGGCGCCTCTCAGGTGAGCGAAATCCTTGTAGCCACATTACCTGCAAGCAAGGAGCGCTTCATCCACCAGTTTGAAGTAAGGGGAACGGTAGAGTCCAAGAAAAATGTACTCATCAGTGCAGAGACCATGGGGCGTGTAGAGAAAGTATTCGTCGAGGAGGGGCAATTTGTCCGGGCGGGTGCCTTACTAGTAGAACTTGATGCCGACATACTCCGCAACAACATTTCCGAAGTACGAACCAATCTGGAGTTGGCCGAAGCCATCTACGATCGCCAGGCCAATCTCTGGGAAAAGAAGATTGGTACCGAGATTCAATATCTACAAGCAAAGAATAACAAGGAAGCCCTCGAGCGAAGACTAGCGACGATGGAGAGTCAGCTAAAGCAGTACCGCATTAGAGCTCCTTTCTCAGGTACCGTTGATGATATTCCGGCACGAGTAGGGGAGATGGCACAGCCGGGTGTACCTCTCGCAAGAATCGTCAACCAGCGTGATATGTACATCGCTGCGGATATTTCTGAAGCGTATCTGGGCAAGGTGAAGGCTGGGGACAAGGTCGAGGTCTACTTCCCGATCCAGGACGTCTCATTTGAGTCTACAGTCTCCGCAGTGGGCCGGGTGATCAATCAGGAGAACAGGACTTTTGAGGTGCAAATTGCCCTACCTGAAACACCTGACTACGCCTTTCAGCCTAATCAGGTCACAGTGCTGAAAGTCACTGACTATATGCGCGAGGATGCGCTGACTATCCCTACACGCCTGATTCAAGCCGATGATCAGGGCAAGTTTGTGTATGTCGTCAATGAAAATGAAGGCAAGAAGCTAGCCAAGAAAGCCCGGGTCGAAACAGGACTCTCCTTCAATAGCAAAACTGAAATCACGGAAGGCCTGGAGGTAGGTGACGAACTGATTGACAAAGGCTACCGTGATGTCAATGACGGTGTGCAGGTGACACTGGCTACCGCATCTATCTAAAAATTCTCACACAGATGGCAGAAGAAAAGCAGGTAAAGAAAGGAGTGGATAAAGAGTTTGCGCTCACCACACTCTCACTGAAGAATAAGAACACGGTCTATTTCCTGACGGTCCTGATCATTATTCTCGGTATGCAGACCTATCGGTCGCTGCCGAAGGATAGTTATCCTGAGATCGAGCAACCGATTGTTTACATAGGTACATCCAATCCTGGCAACTCGCCGCTGGATATGGAGAACCTCGTTACTCGTCCCATCGAGAAAGAGCTCAACACGATATCTGAGGTTGAGGAGATCAAGTCGACGTCTGTCCAGGACTACTCCACCATCATCGTGGAGTTCACGGCAGAGACGGATATAGACGATGCATTGCAGAAGACAAAGGATGCTGTTGACAGGGCAAAGCCCGGACTTCCGCAGGACCTCCCGGCTGACCCCAATGTCTTCGAGCTCAACTTCTCGGAGTTCCCGATTATGAATCTCAATCTCTCCGGTGACTATACGGTCAGTGAACTGCAAGAGTATGCAGAGATGCTGGAAGATGAGATCGAGAAGATCTCAGAAATCTCTAAGGTGGAGATCACGGGCATAGAGGAGAAGGAAGTGCAGATCATGGTCAACCCCTATGAGATGGAGGCGCGGAATGTCAGTTTCCGCGATATCGAAATGGCTGTGTCGGAGGAAAACGTTACCCTATCAGGTGGAAACATCCTTGACGATGGCCTTCGCCGGTCGATCCGGGTCTTAGGAGAGTTTGATGATCCCTACCAGATGTACGATGTGGTCATCAAGAATGAGAATGACAATATCGTGTACCTCCGGGATGTCGCACAGATCAACTTCGACTACAAGGAGAAAGAGAGTTACGCCCGTCTGAAGCGGAATCCGGTGGTCTCTGTGGATGTAATAAAGAGGGGGGGAGAGAACATGCTCATCGCCACAGAAAAGATCGACGTGGCGCTCGAGAAAGTGCAGAAGTATCTCCCGGATGACCTACAGGTATCACGTACGAATGATCAGTCTCAGTTTGTGAAGGAAATGGTCAGCAGCCTGGAGAACAACATCATCTCAGGGGTCATCCTCGTGGTGCTTGTTCTGCTGTTCTTCCTCGGTACCAGAAACGCACTCTTCGTAGGGATTGCCATACCGCTGTCCATGTTCATGGCATTCAACGTGCTGGGGGCATTCGGTATCACTATCAATATGATGGTCCTCTTCTCGTTGATCATGGCATTGGGTATGCTCGTGGACAATGGTATTGTCGTTGTGGAGAACGTTTACCGATTGATGGAGGAAGGCTACAGCGCCATGGCCGCGACCCGAAAGGGAGTAGGGGAGGTCGCGCTTCCGATCATTTCATCTACTGCTACGACATTGGCAGCCTTCCTGCCTCTGGCTTTGTGGCCAGGGTTGATGGGGCAGTTTATGCGCTACTTGCCGATTGGTTTGATCATCACATTGACATCGTCGCTCTTTGTGGCGCTCGTCATCAATCCCGTGCTTATTTCAACCTTCATGAAGGTGCAGAATGGTCAGGTGGTGGTCGACAAGCGCAAAGTATGGCGCAACGTCATCATTTGTTTGGTCCTTGGGGTGGCCTTTATAGCCATGCAAGTACTATGGCTGGGCAATTTGATCCTGCTGTTGGGATTATTGATTGTGTTGAATGTATATGTGCTAGATCCACTGGCAAGAAGGTTCCAGTCCATCGTGCTACCGTTCCTGGAGAACATTTACTCACGTACATTGAAGTTTGCCCTACGTGGGCCGATGCCTTACATCTTCTTCGGAGGCACGGTCCTGACGCTCTTTCTGTCTTTCGGATTGATGGGCGTTTTCCCACCTAAGGTGATCTTCTTTCCCGTCAACCAGCCAAAATATGTGAATGTCTTTATCGAGCTTCCGGTCGGAACCGATATTGAGAGGACCAACGAGTTCACACATTTGATTGAGGACAAAGTGATTGGCGTCGTGGAGCCTTACGACTTCATGGTAGAGTCCATTATCACAAAAGTCGGAGAGGACACTGCAGACCCCAATGATCCGAGCTCTGTAGGTCAGAGCTCGACGCCCAATAAAGCACGAATTACGGTCAACTTTGTCGAATTCAAGTACAGGGTGGCGCCCGGTAAATCGGGCTATACCTACACAAGTGACATCATGGAGGAGATAAGGGAAACAGTGGGTGGATACCCGGGTGTTGCCATTACAGTGGACAAGGATGCGGCTGGGCCTCCAGTCGGCAAGCCGATCGCCATTGAAATATCTGGTCCTGATTTCACAACGTTGGTTGATGTGACTGAACGCATGAAGACCTTTATCAACGAAGCGGGGATTGAAGGTATCGAAAAGCTCAAGTCCGATTTGGAGACAGGCAAGCCCGAGCTGATCGTCGATATCGACAGGGAAAAGGCCCGACGATTTGGATTGTCAACGCAGCAAGTGGCTTATGAAGTGAGAACCTCCCTCTTTGGCAAGGAGATCTCCAAGTTCAAGTTGGGAGAGGACGACTACGAAATCCAACTGCGACTGCAGGACGAGTACCGGTACGATGTAGATGCGTTGATGAACAAAAACGTGACCTTCCGCAATGAGAGCTCCGGAAAGATCCATCAGGTGCCAATTAGCGCAGTAGCCACGGCTGAACTCAGCTCCACCTATGGTTCTGTGAAACGGAAAGATTTGGATAGAATGGTGACGCTATCGTCCAACGTGCTGGGTGCTTACAACCCTACGGAGATCAATGATCAGATCAAGGCGGTGCTCACGGAATTTGAAATGCCAGCTGGGTACTCCTTCCGATTCGGGGGTGAGCAGGAGAAGCAAGCCGAAGAGATGTCGTTCCTCAGTGGTGCTTTGGTACTGGCGGTATTTCTCATTTTCCTTATCATCGTATCACAATTCAACAAGATCACGACCCCGTTCATTATCATGACTTCCGTGGTCTTCAGTACGATCGGCGTGTTCCTGGGATTGATCATCTTCAAGATGGATTTTGTAGTGATTATGACGATGATTGGGATTATCTCCCTGGCGGGAATTGTGGTGAATAACTCCATCGTACTGATCGACTTCATTGAGCTTAGCAGGAAGCGACGGCGAGAGGAACTGGGAGGGGATAAGTTGCCTTTTGATCAGGTGATTGAATCGATCATAGAAGCTGGAAAGACGCGTCTCAGACCAGTGCTCTTGACGGCGATCACAACGATTCTGGGCTTAATTCCGCTGGCCATTGGTATCAATATCGATTTTATAGGACTTTTCAATTCATACAACGCCGACTTCTACATGGGCGGCGACAATGTGATCTTTTGGAGTCCTATGTCGTGGACAATTATATTTGGGTTAACTTTTGCTACGTTTCTGACGTTGGTAATTGTACCAGTGATGTACCTGTTCTTTGCGAGGATCAATCGCAGATTAGGTATCAGCTAAATAGACAATTAATTAGGTTACTGATTTAGACCCCGCGGTTGTGGGGTCTTTCTTTTTCAAAGGATTTACATGAATCGTCTCTTTGTATTTGCCCTGATTTTTCTGGTATATCTCGCGATCGATGGTTACGTTTTTCAGGTCGTTCGACAGTTATCTGAAGATTCTCCCACCGGGCGCAGATGGTGGTATTACGGGGCCTATTGGGTTATCACCATAGTTTCCTGGTCTGGGATTTTCCTCTATGCCCGACTCGATCCTGACCAATTCAGAAGCCTCCGTATTGTGCTTATGTCGATGTTCTTTGTGAATGTCGTTTCGAAGGTCTTTGCTGTGGCGTTTCTTCTCGTCGATGATCTACGACGAGGGATGTTGTGGTTAGTCAACCTCTTTCCCGTGAAGGAGACGCCTTTCTCCACTTCGCGGTCAGATTTTATGGCGAAGTCAGCCCTGATCGCAGGAGCTGTGCCGGTGGGTGTTTTCACATTCGGCATCATTTCCGGAGCCCATGACTACCGCGTGCGGAGAAGGGAACTGATGTTCAAGAACCTGCCTAAAAATTTTGATGGTATTCGTATTGCACAGCTTTCTGACATACATACCGGAAGCTTCTTCAACAAGACGGCAGTAAAAGGCGGCGTGGACATGCTGATGGCTGAGAAGCCGGACCTGATCCTCTTCACCGGAGATCTTGTCAATGATGAAAGCAAGGAAGCGGAGGACTATCTCGATATTTTCAAGCACCTGAACGCGCCATTGGGTGTGCATTCCGTGATGGGCAATCATGATTATGGGGACTACCGGGGCTGGTCTTCGCAGGAGGCTAAAATGAGAGATATCCAGAATCTCCATGAAATGCACCGCCACATGGGATGGCAGATCATGCTGAATGAAAACAAAGCCATCGAAGTCGGTGGGGAGAAGATTGGGCTATTGGGTGTGGAAAATTGGGGAAAGGGCCGGTTCAGTAAGTACGGTGACCTGACCAGAACCTATCAGGGTACGGAGGAGCTGCCTTTCAAGATCCTGATGTCACACGACCCGAGTCACTGGGATGCGGAGATACGCCCGGAGTTTCCAGATATTGACCTCACACTATCGGGCCATACACATGGGATGCAATTTGGCGTGGAGATCGGCAACTTCAGGTGGAGTCCGTCTCAGTACGCTTACAAGCAGTGGGCGGACCTGTACCAACAAGGCGATCAATATCTATACGTGAACCGGGGCTTCGGCTTCATTGGTTACCCAGGTAGGGTAGGAATACTTCCCGAGATCACAATATTGGAGTTGAAGCGACAAGCTTAACGATAAGGGTTTAGCGACAGGGATTGTTGTAATGATGATTCAACTGTTGACTTCTGAGCGAATTACGACAGATAATTAGGTAAAAAGGGGGCTTCGGCCCCGTTTTTCTTTCTTCCCGTTCGGCTCCGGGAACTTTGTTCGACTAGGTTTTTGTGCTAAGTTTCCGCCTATGACACTTAGCCAGAGGATCAAGGCCGTCCGCCATTTCCTGGAGGTGGACCTATGGAATGTCAAGATTTCCACAATGCCGAAGTGGCGTGGCATCGCCTTTCAGCAACTCCGGGTGACTATTATCTCGGTCTCGGAGTTTACCAAAGACCGGGTATCAGAGACGGCATCAGCATTGACGTATTTCTCCATATTATCCATCGTCCCGGTATTGGCCATGGCATTCGGTATTGCACAGGGGTTTGGGTTGGAGAAGTACCTGACCGCGCAGCTGAATCTATTCTTCGGTGAAAGCCAGGGAGAGGTGATGATGCAAGCGCAGGAATTTGCGCAGAGAATGCTGGCCGATGCTAACGGTGGAGTGATCACCGGTATCAGCTTTATCTTCCTGATCTACGCGGTATTGCGCCTGCTCAACAACATTGAGGTTGCCTTCAACCAAATTTGGCAGACGCGCAGTCGCACGTGGCAGCGCAAGTTATCAGACTACCTCGCGATTATCATTATTGGTCCGATCTTCATCATCGTATCCGGCAGTGCCACGGCATTGGTAGCTACACAATTCAATCAGCTATCTCGTGATTTTGAGCTACTGGCCTACTTCAGGCCACTACTGTTCTTTCTGCGATATATTCTCATTTGGATTTCACTGACGCTGCTGTACCTAATATTCCCCAACACGAAGGTTAAGATCCTGCCTGCATTGATCGCCGGGGTATTGGCAGGTACAGCATACGAGATCGTACAGATCGGGTGGATCCAGGCCCAGGTGTTTCTTACCAAGTACAACACCATTTACGGTACGTTTGCTGTTCTTCCGCTCTTCCTGATATGGCTGCAGCTGAGTTGGACGATTGTATTATTTGGGGCGGAATACGCCTATGCCACACAAAATGCCAACTTGTGGCGCCACGACCTTCAGTCGATGAAGCTTAGCAACAGGCATCGGTGGGAGGTGACATTGCTGGTACTGCGCTATATCATCAAAAACTTCGAAACTGGCAATAACGCGCTAAGCATCAGCGAGCTGTCTGCCAAGGTGCACATTCCCTACCGGTTTGTGAGGGACGTCTGTCAGGAGTTGACCGACGCCGGGGTGTTGAACCAGGTTGCCACGGAGGATGAGACTGAGGCGTTTCAGCCAGCCATGGACATCGCCCATCTGGACCTGTACACAGTCATGTCCAAAGTGAACGGGAAGGGCTTTGACAAGCTGAAGTCGGACGACGACGAGATCTTTAGGCGCATTGAGGATCTAATGGTGGAATTTGAGACGAGCATGAAGAATGCTCCCGCCAACCGCCTGATCAAGCAACTCTGAAGCTGCCGAATTATTTGGCTCTCCGTTGCTTGAAGCTCCAGGTGAATTTGAATCTCGAGACCTCCGTCCCGTCCGCCATTCTTCCAATCGTTTCGAATGTCGCCGCCTGAGGCTCGCCAGTCTCTATGCATCGCTGTACAGCCTCATATGCCTTAAAGCCGTCATTGCATGTGAAGAAGACACGGTCGGTGGCTTTCTTTGAAAACTGCGCCTGCAGGTCGACAATGATAAAAGCCACTGAAGGGTCATGTCCGGTTGTTGCCAGCATGCAGTTGGCTGCCGTCGATAACTCTGCCGCCATACTCTGCACTGCGAAATAGATCGACCGAAAAGGGTTTTTATTGAGCCATTTGAAGGGTACAGAGGTCACACATTGCTCTGGTGACAGCTCCCTTACCCGCAATCCAGCTAGCCATCCCATGGGGAGGTTGTTGATGAGGTATAAGGGAAACTTGGGTCCGGCGACTTGTTGTACGATTCGTTCCTGAGCGGGTGAAAGTGAGATAGACGTGGTCATCATGAGCTAAAATTAATACAGATAGCTCACACGGGCTGTTAGCCGAAGGCAGGTTCCGCGTCGTCGGTGAAGCCTTTCTCTTTCTCGAGGATCCGCTTCTTTTCCTTTTTCATGAAGTACCCTTCCAGCCCTGACTCAAGGAACTTGACTATCAGGAATAACACCGCCAGTATCGCCAGGTCGAGATAGGGGATGGATACTCGTTGTTCAATGATCGGTTCGATGAAGAGTTGTTCAAGGATGAAGAGGCCGATGGCTACGGAGAACATGATTGTGGATGCCCTTTTGCCAACCTTGGCTTTGGCTAATTGATCGAGGGTAGTGGCGAGCTCGACGTTCTTGTCCTTGATTTCGACGTTTTGATCCTGGATTTGGATGTTGGCGTTGTCAAGCTTCTTTTGGAGTCGATCACTCACACGGGTGATGACCTTCGCCTGAGCGATGAGTTCTTCGTAATAGTTGGAGAAATCGTCTAAATCCTCTTTGAAGATCGCTTTGGTGTCGATCTTCTGACGGAAGGCTTTCAGATTGTTTATCTCATCATGATACAGCTCCCGGGATTTCTCCGCCATACTCCATACAGTTTAATCTTCAATCTCGAGGAAGTTAAACTGCAAATCTAATAAGTCGCTATAATCTTCTCCTGCCTCCATCATGTCTTCGTCATCCTCTTCGTAGAACCAGTTGATGGTCAAGTCCTTTCCGTTATCACTTATGCGGGAAAGTTTCTTGAATACATCAAAGAGACATTTCGAAGAACTGGTGTTGAAATATTCAAAGGCGATGTTGGCTGTCAATGCGTTTTGCCCCTGAGTAGCATATGCATCTAGAGCATCCATCAGCGTTTGATAGAACTGAATGGAATTCTCAGGGCTGGACCGACCTTTGATCTCCAGTATGCCCTCGTCCGGGTCAAAATTTATGAGTGGAGTGACTCTAGTTGGTTCTATAAAAATCTTTTCCATCTTAGTACCCTATCGTGCTTTACTGATCAAGTAGTCTGGGTAGTCTCACCTGAAAGGTGAAGTATGACACCTCATCAGTAACTGGTTGAAACTTATATCCTAATTTTTGGCCTCCGGTTTTACGGGCGATGTCGATGAAGCCGAGACCGCCAGTCCCTTTATCCGAAAACTCCTGCTCGTTCAATACTTTCTTATACAGTGCCCTAAGTTCCTCGGGGGCTACACTGTTGATGTCATCCAGTCGATTCTGAATGTCTCCAACCTTCGCCAGAGGCACATAATTTCCAGTCTGCAAGCTATAAAATCTTTTCCGCGCTGCAATTAGAATCAGAGCTGATCTTGAATCGTACGTGCTTATATTCAGTTCGTCCGCGTGGACTTCGTCCAGGTGATAGTATAAGTTCTGAATACACTCGGTTGCTACGTTATAGAACTTTTTCTTGACCTTCCTGTTCTCCTCCAATTCCTCGAGCCGCTCTTCCAAGGTCGCGATCATTGCAGTGACCAGATCAAAGGTTAACTCTCCCTTGTACATCAGAATGATGTTCTGATCATAGATGTTCTTATAACTTCTTAGATAATCCATTTGTCTAACTTCGAGTATTTGGCTTCGAAAAGTAATGACTAAATAGGCACAAAAACAAATCTTATTAAATGATTATAATTAAATATCTTGCACCCCTGTACTTAAAGTAATGCTTCGAATGTTTCTTTAATACTCTGAAATTCTTGTTGTTATGATTATTTCATTTATTGCAGACACTGCAATCGGTGTGGTATTCACCGCACGTTTACTAGCCTGCAAAGTTGCTGAAAATTGTTGAATTCCAAGGAAATACACACGATTGATTTGATGGTAGAAGTCTATTGTGGATTTTTCCCGTTCAACCCATAATAAACGAAGTTCAACGGGCATTGTAAGAGCTAGAATTTGCAATATTTATATTTTTGAAAGAGCTTACAATAGGCGAAAAGATTAGACTGAATTATGAAGAAAGATCTATATGCGATTGCATACGTCGTTACGGCATTGGCAATTGCAGGAGCGGTATTTTACTATGTGTTCTTCGTCCAGAAAGATGTCATTGCACTTTTTAACGATAACTCCGAGCTTATCAAGATGTCTGCCCGACAGGAAATGTACGGTCAGCGCATTGCGAAGTCGGCGTTAGGAATGGGCTATTCCGTTAGTGAGCGGAACTTCCAGATCTTCCAGGCGGAGTTAGCACGTGTCGTGCCGGACTGGCAGCGAAACAACCAGGCGTTGATCACGGGTGACGAGGAGCTCGGTATCATTAGTCCACCATCCGACCCGGCATATAAAACGCTCCAGGACGAACTCAAGTTTTTCTACAATGAGATGAATACCGCCGCCGAGAATCTCATTGATGTCCAATACACTTTGCAAAGGGACGATCCCGAGCGGATCAAATTGCGAAGCTCTATCGAGTCTATTCTCAATACCGTAAGGAGATATCAAACGGCAGAAGAGAAGATAACAGACTGGTTAACAAATCATTCCAAGTCTAGTAAAGAAGGTTTCAGTCTTATTGAAAAGATCATCCTGGGTGTATTCTTTGGTCTAATCGTACTTCAGGGTCTTTTCATTACACGACCGCTCGTGAAGCTCGCCGGTCAGAACTTCCTGTCTGCAAACAAGGCATTCCAGGAGTTGAAGGAATCAGAGAAGAAAGTAAGAGTCAGCTACGCCAAGCAAAAGCATATCAACAAGCAACTACTCATCTCCCGAAAAGAGCTGGAGCAGAAAAACTCCAAGCTGCAAGAATCTGAGGCCAAGTTGCTGAAGAGTACTGAGGAGCAAATCGCCATCAACGAGCAGTTGATCCAGGCGCAGGAGCAATTAAACAGTGCCTTCCAAAAACTGAAAGATTCGGAGTCTGAGATCAGGGAACTTGCCGACAAGCAATTGGAGGATAACGAGAAGCTGTTCCTCGCTGAGAAGAAGATGAAGCAGCTACTCGAAGAGGAAAAGAAGGCGAAAGAGGATCTCAATGGCGCGCTAGATCACCTCAAGGAAGCGCAATCTCAGCTGGTACACTCTGAGAAGATGGCCTCCCTTGGTCAGTTGACAGCCGGTATTGCTCACGAGATCAATAACCCGGTCAACTTTATTTCGAGTGGTATGAGCTCATTGAAGATGTCTATCGAATCTTTGATAGAGATCGTCGAGGAGTACTCACGAATGGATGAGGGCGATGATCCAAAAGAGGTGCTTGAAAATGTCAAGGAGTTGAAAGAAGACCACGAGTATGAGGAACTCATGGAAGAGCTTGATGACCTGATGAAGGACATCAACTATGGAGTGACGCGTACGATTGAGATCGTGAAAGGTCTTCGTGTATTCTCGAGACTCGATGAGGAGGAGGTCAAAAAGGCCAACATCAACGAGAATCTCGATGCCACACTGGTACTACTTCGCAACAAGACAAAGAACCGTGTAAAGGTTTCAAAATATTACGATGAGAATATGAGCGAGATTGATTGCTATCCAGGGCAGCTCAATCAGGTGTTCATGAACATTCTCAATAACGGCATTCAGGCCATTCCTGCTGATAGGAAAGATGGAGAGATACGATTGTACACCGAGGAGTTGGAAGACAACATCGTCATCAGGTTGGCAGATAATGGTACTGGTATCCCGGAAAAGATAAAGAACAGAATTTGGGAGCCGTTTTTCACCACCAAGGCAGTAGGTGTCGGTACCGGTCTCGGTATGTCGATTACCTATGGCATTATAGAAAAACACAAGGGCAAAATCGAGCTCCAAACTGAAGAGGGCAAAGGCACTGAATTTGCCATCTATCTGCCCAAAAAATTCCAGGCTGATACTGTTAGTGGTGGGGAAGTTGTAACTTCGTCGAACAAGTAAAAAGGCCGTTTTTGACGGGCCTGACCACGATTTGAGTTGAACCGTAAAAATTGAAGATGGAAGCCGCAGATGTCGTAGAACAGGGTAAAGAACGCGAAAAAAGACAGAAGAAATACTCCATATTGTACGTGGACGATGAGGAGACCAACCTCAGGGTCTTCAAGTCCAATTTCAGGAGATATTATAAGGTTCACACCAGCGCAAATCCCATTGAGGCAATAGATATCCTCAAGCAAGAAGATATTCAACTGGTCATCACGGACCAGCGAATGCCGGAGATGTCGGGGACTGAATTTCTGGAAAAGATCCTACCAGACCACCCGGATGTCATAAAGATCATACTCACTGGATTTACCGATATCGAAGCGATCAAAGACGGTATCAACCGGTGTGGTATCTACAAGTACATTACCAAGCCATGGAACTTCGAAGAGATGAAGGCCGTGCTCGAAAGAGCGATGGAGTCTTATCAGTCAGTTGTGCAGACAGAGGAGCACATCAAGACGTTAGAGGTCTCGAATGAAGAATTAGAAAGAAAAGTGGCTGAACGTACCGAAGAGTTAAACAAAATCAATGAGCGACTGATCAGTAGCATCCGGTATGCCGGTGAACTACAGCGCTCTATGCTTCCTGGAGACCGAAGTCTTAGGCGCCTTTTTAAGGAGCACTTCGTTATCTACAAGACAAAATACCTATTTAGTGACGACTTCTACTGGGCCAGTAGTTTCAACTTTCGGAAGGAAGACTATACTATAATTGGCTGCTTGGAGTTTGATGGGAAGGGCATTGTCGGCGCCCTAAAAACACTCATTGCAGACTCGATAATGAATGAATTGGTACATGATCGCAAGATTTTCCATTCTGGAGATATTGTGAAGTACCTGAAGGAAGAAGTCGATGCAGCTGGGAGCAGTGAGCTCACATGTGAGCTGAAAGCCTCAGTATTGGTTATTGACAATTACAAGCAGACATTGCAATTTAGCGGCGTCGATCATGATATGATCGTTTTCAATGGGGGCAGCGATATGATTGTTCTCAAAGGAGACGACGTGTCAAAGCTTGACAGTCTGAACGACAAAAAAATAGAGCTAAAGCCCAACAGTACCTTTTATATGTACACGACTGGCTACTACAATCAGAACAACATCGACGAAATCAAATTTGGATATGATAAATTTGAGGAGTTGCTGAAGTCTGTGCATGGTCAGCCAATGGAAGAACAAGGTAAGTTGATTGAGCAGACCATCGATGACTGGACCGGTGAGTCAGGATTGGATGATGATATCACTGTCATGGGCTTCATGCTAAATGATGACTAGTTGATCACGAATGGTGAAAGCGATAAGTTTCAAAAATTGGTGCAGTGAGCACATCACTCCTCAGTCTTGGCCTCGGGTGGTTCTTCGAGCCGTGCCGGAGTTGAGAGACTTAGGAGTAGATACGAAAGGTCTTCAGGATCCTGATGACAGCCTTACGATCAGTGAAGATGCAGTGGCCGTCTTGAATAAGTGGCTCAATGAGCTTTACCAGGTCCAGATAGAAGACGGCTCTCTCGCCTAGGCTTCCACTTTCCCTCGTACTCTTTTCAGAGGCGTTCGCCTCCATTTCCCCTCAAAATCAATCGAATTCGACACCGATTACGACGATGTCATCGGTTTGCTGTTGGAAGCCACGCCAGTTGTCAAACTCCTCTTCCAGCTTTTCCCCCTGTTCTCTCATCTTGCCACTTTGGGTCTTTTCAAGGAGTCCACGGAAGTTTCTGGCCATCAGTCTCTTATCCTCAGGGCCTCCAAATTGGTCCTGGAATCCATCGGAGAATAAAAAGATCTTGTCTCCGGCTTCGAGTTTCATCGTATTTAACTCAAACTGATCCTCTACGGCTTTTTCATCTTCACCTTCCACACCGCCGATCATCAACTTGGGACTCTTGTGAACGACAAGACCATCTTTGCCCAGATGGATAAGTGGCATTCCAGCCCCTGCAAATTTCATTTCCAGTGTATCAAGATCGATCACGCAGATCATGATTTCCATGCCGTCCTGCTTCAGTGACTGCTCCTCATCCCGGTATAGCTCTAGTTTGATGGCCTTATCCAGACGTGCGAGGATCTTCACAGGCTCTATGTAGTTCTGGTAGTAGATGATGTTGGTCAACTGGTTGCCACCCATCATGGACATGATGGCACCAGGTACACCATGGCCGGTGCAGTCGGCACACACAAGGATCAGAAATTCATGCCTTCCACGGTGTACCTTTTCAAACCAGTAAAAGTCACCGCTTACAACGTCCTTAGGCCGATACAAAATGAATGAATCCTTTACGATCCTGCGCAGGTCAGCGGAAGTCGGAAGCATTGATCGCTGAATACGCTTGGCGTAATCGATACTGGACGTTATTTGCTTGTGCGCCTCTTCCAGTTCTGTTTTTTGCTTCACTAGTGCACCCTGCTGGTCTTGTAGCTGGTCGCTTAGTTCTTGCTCTTCGTCCATCTGACTGCGGAGGTTCATGGCCGTCTTTTGGAGCTGCTTCGCCAGCTTGCCAATTTCATCATTGGACTTGATGTCTACCGGCGTCTGTAAATTCCCTTTGCCGATTTCTGCGGCTGCTTTGCTAAGCTTGATGATAGGTCTCACGAAGATGTTGGCAGCTACCAGAGACAATCCAATGGAGATGACCAGTACAACCAGCGATACAATGATGAGCTGGCGCTGTATGTCGCTAAGGGACGCGAAGGCGCGCTCCACCGGAATGCTCGCGATCAACATCCAGGCGTCACCTGTGTAGTCCCTGAAGTGATCGTCGCGTGAGACAAAGTAGAAGATATCGGAATCCTCTATGAAGCTGACACTATCGCCCGGCAGAGAAGTGAATTTGTAGAAGTTCTCGTAAGTCTCCGTGAGTGTGTTATTGCGTTTCTGATTGGAATAGAGGATCGTACCATCCTCTCTGACCAAATTGACTTCCAATTGACGATTGGGGTCTTCGCTCTGAGCAATGCTTTGCAAGAAGTCGTATAATTCATCGATGAGGACTCTGCCAACAACCACACCAATTATTTCGTCATCATCACGTCCTTTTACAATAGAAGCGAAGTGCAAAACAACCTTTCCGATTGTCTCTGATTTGGATACGTCCACCACCACGGGTTTCTCAGCGCCAATCTTTCGCCAGTAGAGTGTGTTGCTATGAACCTCCCCCACAGCCAGGCCTTTGCTATCTGCGATCCTTTCCCGGTCCAAATTGAAGAAGGAGTAGCTGTGATATACATTGAGCCCTTCCAGTTCCTTCAGAGTATTAGTAAGCTGCTCTGGGGTTGCATCAGGGTTTTGCAGCGTGGAGTTCCGTGCAGTAAGTTGAATATCATTGATACGAGACTGCAAAAACCGCTCAATGTTGTCAATAGTAATTTTCGATTCTTGCTTGATCGTGGTGAGGAGCTCTGCCCGGAATTGCTTTTCAAACTGACGACCCGAGAAGAAGATAAGGGCCGAACTGCTGACAAGTACAAGGATGATGCACAATAAGGTGAGTTTGGTGTAGATATTCATTCCTACTGGCGTTTGATTCCTTGGGAGGCGGAGACTCCAAGGCTTTCTTTAATAACGGTTATGTTGTGATGGTAAAAATATCCCGATATTTGTTGTCAAGCTTACTTTTTTTGGCTGAGTCGGGTATTTTCACGTTAGTAGGATTGAAATATGCGCAGGGGACAGATCTTTCTTTTTATCATGCTTGCTTTTGGCGCCGTTTGTTACGGGCAAAACCTTACTGTCTTCCGTAGTGAGTGGAGTGTGTTGCAGACCACCGATCGTGTCCAAAGGAACATCCACGAGCAGCAATTGAGTTTGCTGGAGACAACTTCTACATTCAACATGACGGATTCGAAGGGAGCTCTTGTAGACTCCGTTGTGGTAGTATCTTTCGAAGACCCACGCGTGACTGCAGAGATTCTCGCCTGTGAGCCTACTGCTGTATTGGACCTGCCTCAAAGGATTGTCATCTGGCGGGAAAACGGGGACGTTTACATGGGGTTTATGGATCCCTACTTTATGAAGAAGAGGTTTCTGATTCTGGAATGTGAGGAGCCTATCGAACGGCTATCACGTCATGTCCTCAAGGTGGTCAACAACACGATAAAAAGCCACTAGGGCGCCTGCTGCAGCTCCAGACTGTACTGCACGTGACCCCAATGAAATACCAATTCATCATTCTCAAAATAGAGGGTCATGCGCTCTTCGAAGTCCTGGACACTCCGTGGAGTTACTTCGATCCGCAGTGCATCCTGATCATCATCGTAGCCGTACGCTCCCCATTGGTCCCACTCCCGGTTGAATAGGATCGTCCAGGAACCCTCAGAGGCTCTTGTGAAGTACGCGTACGTCCCCTTTGGCAGTCTCTCACCCATGACGAGGAGGTCCTTGTCAGTAGCGAATTTTGTAGCTTCATTGGCCCCTGTTCGCCACACCTTGTCGTAGGGGATCAGGCCATCCAGTAGTTTTCTCTTCTTGACAGCGGGGCTGCTGTAGTCAATCACGACAACGGCTGTTTGCACGATCGTCGTGTCAGATGCCGGGGGAGATGGGCGCTTTGACTTATCTCCAGACTCGCATGCCAGAAAGGCCAAAGCGATAAAAACACCCAACAGAGTGGTGATTGGCGATGTCAAAAAGAATGATCTTGATCTAATTGCGTACATGATATGTTCAGAAACCGGTCACTCTTAAGTTTACAAACAATTATTAATTTGCTGGTTATCAATTACTTGAATCGTTAGGTACGTTTTTTGTGTGCACCAAATTGATAACTGAGTTTAACTATGAGCGTAATAGGAATCGAAATCCCCCGACTTAACGAAGAACAGGACATTGAGGTTGAGGTTAGGATCAATGGCATTAAAAAGCAATATAACTACCGCGTAGAAATTTTCTACTGGGAAGAGTGCCCTTATCCAACCGAAGATCGTGTCGAGTGCATCAAAAACCTCGTCAAAGATTACAATTCTGATTGGGAGCTTGCCCACATTGGCATTCCAACAGACGATTATATTCCCATTACTTTCCGCAAGAAGCGGACTCTCTCAAAAGGGTAGATCGTCATCCGTAGGCATGCTCTGGTCGATCCAGCGCTCGTCGTCTGAATCCTGATCGGGCATGCCTGGAGTGGCCGTTTCCACACGCCATGCTTGAAGGCTGTTGAAATAGACGACTTTGCCTTGCTTGTCAGTCCATTTTCTACCTTTTAGGTTGAAAGTAATGGAGATTTCCGAGCCTTCGGCGATATCGTCCAGCTGGTCACAATTGCTCTGAATGAGCTCAAACTTCAGAAACTCAGGGTATTGAGGGTTCTCAGCATACTCCACGATGAACTCTCTCTTCCGAAAGGTATCGGTCACGTTTTGTGTATCGTTCTTCTCTAATAGTCTTCCTTTAATATTCATGGTTAGGCCTTCGTTGAACTATTACTCAAATTTGTAGTTCCAATAGACGAATATGAAGCGATCCAAGAAAATATTTTTTGTGCTGGCGGCACTCTTCTTGTTGATCATTATTATCATCGGCATGGACATTAGCCAAAGGACGACATGGCCGGGGGCCAAGAAAAACCTCAAGGAACGTATCAACGACCAGGCTGGAAATGAAGAAAAATAAAATCGATATCTCTCAAATCGATCTCGAAAAGGAGAAGGATAAAATTGCCGATTATCCCGGTCTGATTGCTTACGCTCACTCTGTTGGCAGCGCTATTGTGAAGCCGACAGACAAGGGAAGAATCAAGGGAAATGCCATTTCGGCGATGCACGATCAGACCGACAGGCAGTTCCAGCAGCTCTTTGAGCAAATGCAGACACTGGTGCAGCAGGCGAACTATCTCAAGAAGCGCGTGGAGATGTCCGAGCGTATCTACCTGTCCACGATGAACTTCCAACCGGTGATAGGGAAGGAATACTATCTCTATCAGCGAAAGTCTGGCGAGGATGTCCTGTCCATGATATCTGTTGACGAATGGGGGAGATCATTTCCTTATGAAAAGTATCTGGCTAAGGTAAGGTTGCTATCAGACCACACCTGGGAGATCATCGAGGCAACCGATGACGCCGAAGTGTAGTATAGAGGTTATCAATTCAACAAACCACTCCATCTATGAATAAAATACCGCTATTGCTAATGGCCGTCCTGTTCATCTCCTCTTGTGCGTCGGACACGATAGAGCCATTTCCTGACGATGAGTGTGCCGATACCGAGATCTCGTTGTCAAGCGACATTGTTCCTATTATTGAAGTGAACTGCGCGACGCGCGGTTGTCACCTTGACCGCCAATCACCGCTACTCAATACGAGTGATGCCATCATCCAACATGCCGCAAGGATTCAAGCGCGAACGACTGCTGGGACCATGCCGCCTTCCGGAGCGCTGTCCCGATCTTTAGTTTCACAAATTAACTGCTGGGTAGAAAATGGCGCTCAGGATAACTAACGGAGGATACCAATGGCGGTGGATAGCCGTCGGACTGCTGGTAGCAGTCATGTCCCTGCTACACTTGCCTCTTACGGCTCAGAAATACTTAAGTGAAGAGAGTTTTGTCCACTTCTTTTCGGATGCTCCGCTGGAAGACATAGAGGCGGATAATACAGCCGGGCGCAGCGTTTTCGACGCTGAGACGGGACGATTTGCATTCACAATTCCGATTGATCAGTTCCAGTTTGAAAAGTCACTGATGCAAGAGCACTTCAACGAGAACTACCTGGAATCGGAGAAGTACCCGGAGGCGACCTTTTCCGCGACTATTCAAAATTGGGATGGCGCGACTGGCAAGCAACAAGTGGCTGTGGACGGAGAACTCACCATACATGGCGTGACGAAAGACGTGACGGTGGAAGGGGAGATTTCCTACACATCGGATGGCGTCTATATCGAGGCAGTATTCCCTGTCCAATTGAAAGATTACAAAATCAAAATTCCAAAGGCGGTATTTTATAACATTGCGGAGGAGGTAGAGGTGACCGTCAAATTCTCCTATAAGCCTTATGAAACCAAGTAACTGGATCCTTGGGATCGCATTTTTTGTCGCTTTCCCAGCCCTCTCGCAAGATGAACTCATGGACCTGCTGCAGAGTACATCTGAGGAAACGAAGAAGTACACTACGGCGACATTCAAGAGTACCAGGCTCATCAACGGGCATTCCATTGAGACACGCACGGCAGGTATTCTCGAGTTTGTTATCAGCCATCGATTTGGCCGGATCAATACAGGGATTGACGAGTTCTTTGGCCTGGACAATGCCAATATTCGATTTGGCCTGGAGTACGGCGTCACGGACCAGTTGAACATTGGCGTGGGCAGGTCCTCATTCGACAAGGTGTATGACGGATTTATCAAATACAAAGCCTTGCGACAGTCGACGACAATGCCGGTTTCGGTGACGGCCTTTGCGTCTGCGACTTCTCGAACAGCGGATTTCCCTGACGATGGACAGGAATACTTGCCGGTCCATCGCTGGGCCTATACGACCCAGTTGCTCATCGCGCACAAAGTCAATACCAATGTTTCTCTACAAGTCATGCCCTCTTGGGTGCATCGCAATCTTGTGTTCTCTGAGGAGGATAGCAACGACGTTTTTGCTGTAGGATTCGGCGGTAGGGTGAAGTTGACGAACCGCATTGCATTAAATGCCGAGTATTATCTCCAGACGACGGATCATGCCGAGCAATTTACCGATGCCCTCGCGATTGGATTTGATATCGAAACAGGCGGTCATGTCTTCCAGCTACATTTCACCAATGCCCAGCAAATGATCGAAAAGGGCTTTATTGCTGAAACAACGGGGGATTTTTTCAGCGGAGACATCCATTTTGGGTTCAATGTCTCGCGAGTGTTCAATCTAAGAAAAGGGGAGTAGTCTAGAAGCTGGACCTTAAAGTCAGATAGATATTGCGGCCTGCCGCACTGATGCCAGATGAATAAGGTCGATAGTGTTTGTCCATGATGTTTTCAACACCGCCCTGTACGGTCAGGTAAGGCAGTGGCGCGTAACCCAGACGTAGGTTGAGGGTGTACCATCCTGGAGATCCGGTATCTGTATACAAGTGAGGCTTATCAATGATTTCCGCATCCGGGATATTGTCGGCACTCTTTGCGGCATTGTAGTCGGAGAATACCTCGCAAGTCCAGGCTTTCTTTTGGTACTGTACCGAAGTCCTTCCAAAAACGGGCGTGGCATGCCGTAGTGGCTCATCATTGTCCAGTTCCTTGCCCTCGTTGACATTGATGGAAGATGACATTGTCCAGTGTTGACTTGGAGCCCAATCCAAGCGAGCAGAACCACCATATATGCGTGCTTTGTCCGCATTTACTTGCGATCGAAGTTCTATCTGCCGGCCTTGAAATGACAGCGTCTCTTCCCCGCCATAGTCCACAGGCCCTCGGACTATGGCATTGATCAATAAGCTGTGGAATGCGACGACCTTGAACCGGAGACTTTCACTGAGTCCGTGTTCTACACTCACTTCTTGGTTATATGAGTATTCGGGTTTGAGATCGTCGTTAGGGATCACTATAGTTTGGTCATCCACTTCGAAAATTTTGCCCACGTCGTCGATATTCGGTGCCCGAAACCCCGACGAGATCACGCTGCTGACCTTTGTGTTGGAGGTGGGGTTGAAGACCAATCCCAAACTACCGGTGACTGCTTGATTGGTGAGGCTGAGGTTTCGGAAGAACTGGGTGTCATTGACATCCACAGACCTGTTGTCCTCGGCCAGCGCCAATGCGTCGGTATTGTCAGTGTGAGCTTTGAGACGCACTAGGCTGTACCTGCCACCGGCGGTGGCCACCCATCGCTGACCCATCGTCCACTTGTAATTGCCGTACAATGCGATGCTGTAGTAGGTGCTGCCGTCATCAGGATATCTTGTAGTAGCGCGACTGGTTTCGCCGGTGACCAGGTTCTTTCTTTGCGCTCGCGATTGCACACCATTCCAAAACCCATCAAGGCCATAGTATAGCGTTCCCTTCTTCAGATATTTTTCGAAGTCATTGTTGAACGTGAAGATATCGACCTCTTCCTTGCGGCTTCGGAGCAGATCATCACCAAAGGCGCGATCATGCCGACTTTCTTCGTAGAACTGAAAGGATAACGTAGTCTGCATGTGATCATAAAAACGCGTAGGGCTAAAGGTCTGGAACTTCAGGCTGTGCATCTGCCAACTCTGTGGCCCGTAGTACCATTCTGCATTGGCGAGTGAGTCTGATCCAGGATAGAGTGGGAGGGTGAGACGATCGTACCTCGGTATGTCGGAGGTCGTACTGAGGAAGTAACTATAAGTGAGAGAAGTTTTGTCTGATGTTCTCCATCGGACCTTTTGCAGTGCGTTGATGAGATTGTAGCCAGAGAATCGCTGCAAGTTGGGATCGCTATTTGGTACCAGGACGTCCTCGTTATTGACCCGCTGCACGTAGAAGTCCCGCTCGAAGTGCCCCTCAAACCCTCCGGTGCGACGCGAGCCGGCCCTCAGATCATTGAGAGTGGTATAAGAGATAGAACCAAAATAGGCGATGTCTTTATTGGCTATTGTGACATCAAAGTGACTGGTGAATTCATTGGCCGCCGTGCCATACCTCAACGCCGCGTTTCCGGCGAATTTGGTCTTGCCAGTGTCAGACCACCTCGGCACTTTCGTGCGAAACTCCATCACACCACCCAGGGCGTCACTGCCATAAATCACCGATCCTGGCCCGAAGACCACTTCCGTCTGATCCACAATAAAGGGGTCGATGTTGATCACATTTTGCAGATTGCCACTACGATAGATAGCATTGTTCATGCGGACACCGTCGACTACCAACAGTACCGCATTGGCTGCGAATCCACGAAGCGTAGGGCTGCCGCCTCCCAACTGACTCTTTTGGACGAACACCTCGCCGCTGTTACTAAGCAGGTCTGCTGAGGTCTGGGGATTGTTGAAGTTGATAGCTTTTGATTCAATGGATAGAATATCCATCGGGACTTCCGATGCGCTCTGCCGCCATTTACTTGCAGAGATGGTGATTTCAGCAAACTCCAGTATGTTCTCTGTCAAGGCGAGGGTAAATCCATTTTCTGTCAGTTGCTTTTTATTTGTTTCTGCCGTTTTGAAGGAGGGGTGTTGAAATAGGATCTTGCCTTCGGTGGGGAAATCTGTCAGGTCAGCTCTTCCGGTTTTATCCGTGAAGCGTGCAATGTCCTGGTCTGAGTGGAAGATGAAAACGTCCGCGATAGGAAGTTGCGTGGCAGCATCTACTACCTGCACCTGTTGCCCCTGGAGATCGGAGATAGAAAAGAGTATCAAAACCGAAAGGGAAACAGAAAAACGTACAAATATTGATTTCATATTTGATCTAACCGCAAAAGTATGCGCAATTTGCGAATTGCCTGGAGCATCTGGTTGGTAATTGGTGGCGCAAAAATGTTGCCAAGTTTGATCGGTCATTCAATAAATAATGATCAGTCACCATGTAGCACTTATTATGTGCCTGCCTGGTCAAAAACCGAGAGCGCCCCCGGTCGCATTTCCTGATTCAAAATATGCCTCAACTATCATCATGCCGCTTATAGCAGAAAGTAGTTACAACAGTACGCCCTGGTATTTTGTAAATGGCCATTTTGAGACCATCATTCCTTCTGCCTTCTTTAAGGTGCAGGGCCTGATCTATGACCGTGAGCGCCTGGAACTTCCTGATGGGGACTTTATCGATATCGACTGGATCCGCAATAGCACAAAGCGTCTACTGGTGATTACTCACGGGCTGGAAGGCAATTCCGAGCGCCACTATGTCCAGAGGCCTGCAAAGTACTTCGCCGAAAAGGGCTGGTCGGTGCTTGCCTGGAACTGTCGAAGTTGTAGCGGGGAGATGAACCGACTGCCGAGGTTTTACCATCATGGTGATACGCAGGACCTGGTGAGGGTCATCGATCACGCCGTTGCCCGGGGTTTTGGGGAGATTGTGTTGCTGGGATCGTCCATGGGTGGTAGCATGACATTGAAATACCTGGGTGAGGACCCATCTCGGCATGACGAGGTCCTCGGGGCGGTGACCTTTTCGGTGCCATGCAATCTCAAGGACAGCGCCGACCAGCTGGAACTAAGTGGCAACAAGTTTTACGAAAAGCGTTTCTTGAAGAAACTCAAAGATAAGCTTGCCTTGAAAGCAGAGATGCACTCGGAACTCGACGTTGAGGGCCTTGAAGAGCTGAGGGATTTCGAGACCTTTCATGAGCGCTATACAGTGCCCTTGCATGGTTTTTCTTCATTGGCGGAATTTTATAGCGAGGCGACATGCGACCGGTATTTGCCGGGGGTCGAGAAGCCGGCTTTGATTGTCAATGCATGGAATGATCCCATGCTTGGTGAGCTGTGTTATCCTCAAGAACTGCTAGCATCGTCTCGCAGCGTCTTTCTGGAGATACCCGCGAAAGGAGGACATGTAGGATTTACAATACCCGGCGACCCATACAGCTGGATGGAGTACCGGGCATGGGAGTTTATTTCTGAGGTTGTCTCGCTTCCTCTTCTGGAGCAAAGTCCAGGGATACCGAGTTAAGGCAATATCTTAAGCCTGTTGGTCGCGGTCCATCAGGGAATACATGTCCCAGGTGGCCATTGCATCTTCCACACATCACTTCGGTGCGCTCATACCCGAGAAGGAAGTCGCTTTCTTCTTTGACGCGATCCTCTGATAGCGGTTGGTAAAAGCTTGGCCATCCGGTACCTGAGCGGTATTTAGTTTTTGAGCTGAACAGCGGCAACGAGCATGCTTTGCAACTATAAGTTCCTTGTTTCTTGTTGTTCCAAAACTTGCCACTGAAGGCACGTTCGGTACCTTTCTCTCTGAGCACATAAAATTCAAAATCGCTCAGCTTCTCTTTCCATTCATCCTCAGTCAACTGCCACTTATCATAGTCGGGTAGCTGGCTTACATTTGGCGCTTCACTTGATTCCTGGGCCTGACAACTAACGATAATAGCGATCGTTAAAAAGCTGGTGAAAACTCTAATAATCATCTTGGAAAGTTTCATAAAAAACTTGGATTCTCCATACTAAAACGCCATAAAATCGTTGCGTGTTGAAAAATTCTTAGGACAACACCCAGTTTGTCCACCATTATACAGAAGTGGTGCCTCCTAGGCCATTCTTTCCAACGCCATGTCTGCTACACGTTGCCCGATCGCAAGGCTGGAAGTTGCTGCAGGAGAGGGTGCGTTGCCGACATTTAAGATCTTATCCTTGTCCAGAATAAGAAAATCATCCACGAGGCCACCGTTGCGGTCGCAGGCTTGCGCCCGGACACCTGCTCCTCCAGGAATCAGGTCCTTTCTTTGAATTTCAGGGACGAGCTTCTGAAGGGCTTTGGTGAATGCCCTTTTGGAATACGAACGATAGAGTTCACCAAATCCAGTTTGCCAATACTTCCAGGCGACCTTTTGGAATCCACGATAGGTCAGCGACTCCAGTAGTTGACCGATGTGTATGTCGGACTTCTTGTATCCTTCCCGCTTGAAAGCAAGTACAGCGTTGGGCCCGGCTTCTACACCACCATTGATCATTCGAGTGAAATGAACGCCGAGAAAAGGAAACTTCGGATCCGGTACTGGGTATATGAGGTTTTTGACAAGGTGCTCACGCTCCGGCCGGAGTTTATAATACTCTCCTCGGAAGGGAATGATCTTGTAGGGCACCTTCATTTTACTTTTTCGGGCGACTTTGTCCGACCACAGCCCTGCACAGTTGACGACGAAGTGCGTGATGAACTTTTGATGGTTGGTCTTTACTTCCATCAGTTTGTCGGACTTCCTGCGCACTTTCAGCACCTTATTGTTGGTGAAGATCTCTCCTCCAAAGTGGCGAAATTTCTCGGCGTATTTATGAGCCACCTGGCCATAGTCAATGATGCCTGTCTGCGGAACATAGATCCCGGCGACACCATTCACATGAGGTTCATATTCCTGGAGCTGTTCCTTAGACTTTAGAGGCTTGAGACCTTTGAGGCCGTTTTGCTGCCCTCGCTGGGCCAAGGTCCTGAGGGCGGGGATCTGATCTTTGGAAGTCGCTACTACGATTTTGCCACAGACTTGATAAGGGATCTCCTCCTGATCACAAAAGCTAAGGAGTTGGTTATAACCGTCGACACAGTTTTTGGCTTTGTAGCTGCCAGGCGGATAATACAAACCCGAGTGTATAACGCCGCTGTTGTGACCGGTCTGATGCATACAGATCTGCGGCTCCTTTTCGAGGATCGCTATTTTTAGGCGCGGATTGGCCTCTTTCAACTTCAGCGCAGAGGCCAGACCAACTATTCCTCCACCGATAACTATGACACTATACATATATGACAGCCACCCGTTTGCAGCACAAGAATAAAAAAAGCGATAGGTAAAACCCATCGCCTTTGCAGATATCGTACAAATTTGTTTCAGTCTTGTAGTTGCACTGCATCGATTTTGCTGTCGTACACTGCCTTGTTGAACTCATCGATTCTGTTCTCAAGGATTTGAGACAATTGATTGAGTTGTTCATCGATCAGACCTGTTACTTCCTCTTTGAAATCCATAGCTTGTTGTGTAGGCCTGGAATCGCCGAAACCTTCCAAAGAACCCAAGTGCCCAAGTTTGTTATTGAGGCGAATAGGGAAATTCAGAGGGTCCTGACCACTCTCGTTCTTTGTCTGGTACAGGGCCTCCTCTATGGCCTTTATGTCATCGAGGATCGCCTTGCCCAGTTCTGCGATGCGCTCATCATCTGTTTTATCCATCACGCCTTTGATTTGCGTACGGACTTTCCGGATTGTGATCACCGCATCGTTAGTCTCAGAAAGCTTGTCGCGCACAGAAAGAAGAAAGTCCAATTGGGCCTCCAGATCCGCCTGTGTGGCGCTGGATCGTGGATCTTTCACGATCTCAAACGTCTGTGACTGAGCTTCGCCATCTACTGTCAGTGTGACCTTGTAGGTGCCAGGAACAACTCTGGGGCCGTTGGTAGTAGCTGCCCACAAAATCATCCCGGGAAAGGTCGTAGCCCCCGGATAGCGCATGTTCCAGTTGAAGGTATTCAAGCCTTTTTCGAAGGACAGCTTTCCTTCTTTGGCGTCCTTGTCGGGATTCGTAGAGAAGGTCATCACCAACTCATCGGACATCGTATGAAAGGACAATTCCACAGTGTCTATGTCTGCGGTATCCTTGATAAAGAAGTGCACGAGGGCGCCTCCGGGGTGGTTAGTACCTGCCGTTTTGGAAGTAGCACCATTACCCCCACCCATACGGTAGGTGGTCATCGGCTGGAAAAGGTGCGCCTTCTTGCTTGCCAGTTGGTTGTCTGCCTGGTGAAGGACGGTCAGATCATCGATCATCCAAAAGCTCCGGCCTTGCGTTGCGGCAATGAGGTTATCATTCTTGACAGCCAGATCCGTAATAGGCACAATTGGCAGATTCATCTGCAGCGGTTGCCAGCTGGCACCGTCGTTAAAGGACACATACATCCCAGACTCCGTTCCTGCGTAGAGCAATCCCTCTTTGCTGGGGTCCGCTCTAAGAACTCGCGTGAAGTGCTCACTGCCAATGCCTGCGTTGATAGCTTCCCAGGTCTGGCCGTAGTCTTTTGTTTTGTATAAGTAGGGTGCATAGTCTCCCAGCTTGTATCGCGTTGCCGCGACATACAGTCCTCCTTCATTGAAGGGATCGACCTCGACACTATTGATCATGGACCACTCCGGCATCATTCCCGGTGTGACGTTCTGCCAGTTTTCACCACCGTCCTTCGTGACATGTAGCAGTCCGTCGTCGGATCCTGCCCAGATCACACCTTCTTCATGTGGTGACTCCACTGCCGCAAAAATGGTACAGTAGTATTCCACGCTCGTGTTGTCCTTCGTGATAGGGCCACCAGAAGAGCCCAGCTTCGTAGGGTCGTTTCTGGTCAAGTCTGGACTGATCAGTTCCCACGATTGTCCCTCGTTGGTGGATACATGCAGGTGGTTGGAGGCTGTATAGAGCTTCTTGGGATCATGGGGCGAGAAGAAGATGGGGAAATTCCACTGGAACCTGTACTTAAAGTCTTCGGCGCCATGTCCCATGGGGTTGTCGGGCCAAACATTGACCGCGCGGACTTCATTCGTCGTGTGGTTCACACGAGTAAGGAAGCCGTCATAGCTACCCCCATAGACAATGTCATTGTCCTCCGGAGATATGGCGATATGAGCACTTTCACCACCAGCGGTTGGTTCCCAGTCCCTTTCACCTATGAATCTTCCGTCGGTGCGATGGGCGATACGAACTGTAGAGTTGTCTTGCTGGGCACCGTAGATCTTATATGGAAAGGAATTGTCGGTCGTTACCCGATAAAACTGTGCCGTTGGCTGATTGTGATAGGTGGACCAGTTTTCACCTCCATCAAAGGAGACCTGAGCACCCCCATCATCGCCGATCACCATCCGTTGGTTGTCCATAGGGTCTATCCACAGATCGTGATGGTCCCCGTGGGGAGCGTTGTATGTCTCATACGTCTTTCCTCCGTCTTTGGACCGGTGGTAGCGCACATTGAGCACGTATACGCGATCCTCATCCTGGGTGTCGGCATAGATCCTGGTGTAGTACCAGGCGCGTTGCCTAAGTTTCCGCTCCTTATTGATTAGCCGCCAGCTCTTGCCGGCATCATCTGAGCGGTAAACACCACCATCCTTATTCTCGATGATCGCCCACACACGATTGGAGTTTACCGGCGAAACGGTCACACCAGAGATCCCCCAGGTACCGGATGGTAAGCCTTCATTGGAACTGATATCATTCCACGTCTCGCCACCATCGGTGGATTTCCATAGCGCAGAACCAGGTCCGCCACTTTCCAGGCTGTAGGGTGTTCGGCGGATCCTCCAAGTCGAGGCATATAGGATCCGAGGGTTGTTCGGGTCCATGACTAAATCTACGGCCCCGGCATCTGCATTGGCGAAGAGTACTCGTCGCCAGCTGGCGCCGCCGTCCGTGCTCTTGTAGATACCGCGATCAGAAGTTGACTTGTACAAGTCGCCCATGACGGCGGCATATACGATTTCGGGGTTTTTGGGGTGAATGCGAATTCTTGGGATATGCCGACTATTGGGCAATCCAGCGGCGGTCCATGTCTTGCCAGCATCCACGGACTTCCACATGCCATTACCTGAGGATACATTACCCCTTACGGTGACTTCACCTCCACCGACGTAGATGACGTTGTTGTCCCACTCGCTCACGGCGACTGCTCCTATGGAGCCGCCGAAGTAGCCATCGGAAATATTCTCCCAGGAATTACCTGCATCGGTAGTTCGCCAGATGCCGCCTCCAGTGGCGCCAAAATAGAATAGATTGGGTTTGCCAGGTACACCAGTAACTGCGGCGGACCTTCCACCACGGAAGGGTCCCACCTCACGCCACTGCAATCCCTGATAGAGGGAGGTATCAATACCTACCGGGGGTGGGGTGCGTTTGCCTCTTCTTTGGGCCTGACTGGGTAGCGTCATCGCCAAAACCAATGTCAGACATAGTACGAGTTGTAGTTTCTTCATAATAGTTTCTCTCTTGATAAACACAGCGTCTCAACCTCGCAATTAAGGGTAGAAATCGGAAATGAAAACCACTTGAGCGGAAATTATAGTTGATCAACAGAAGATTTGGCGGTAGTTAAATGCCAAGTAGTTATTTAGGAAAATTCGGATGCAGAACATATCTTCCCACCCGAATACTGTGGAATCGGCCATTAAAATCTTCCGGTTTGAAAAGGACTATTGAGGAACTCGAGGCAATCATTGCGGAGAAGGAAAAGCAGATCTCAGACCTGAAGATTGAGAAGGGTGGATTCTTTCGTGTGGTCTCCCACGACCTACGTTCACCTATAAGTCGCATCATCGGATTTGCCGATTTGCTAAAGAAAGACCTCGAGGACAATGAAGAGCTTCGGTTCTTTGCAGAGAATATCGAGGCTGCAGGCTGGCACCTGAACAAGCTGATTGCCCGCATTATGGAGGTGGAAGAGTTTGAGTCCGAAGAGGAGGAGCCCACCATCGAGTTGCAGGATATCGTGCAGCCCGTCAGGGACAAGGTTGCCTATTTCGTTCAAGAGTACATTGAGAAGGAAATCGACTATGAGCTCACGGTGTCAGACCCTTCATTGAAGGCTCCCGTTGACAATGCATACTGGAACCTGATTGTTATCAATCTCCTTTCCAATGCTGGTAAGTTCTCGAAGGCTGGCTCATCTGTTTGGGTGACACTCGATGCGACACCTGAGGGTGCGGCAAGGCTAGTTGTTGCTGATGAGGGCCCTGGTTTCAAGCCGGAAGAAAAGAACCTTATATTCAAGAAGTTTGCGAAGCTCAGCGCCAAACCCACGGGAGGGGAGATCGCTGCAGGTCTTGGCCTCTACCAGGCTTGGAAGTGCACGCAGGCTTTGGGTGGCACGATCGCAGCAGAGGATAATGAGCCGGTAGGTACGAAATTCACCGTTATTATCCCGCAGCCCTAAACATCCGTTTGTCCTTCTTATTTGACAGTTCAGTACGGCAAATGGTCCGTTCCGGAACTTTATTGCGTTTCCGTACACTTTTCCTATTGAAATTTGTAACAAAATTCGGCTAGAAGGAGTCAGTAAGGATAGCAATCAGTGTGTTGTTTTACTCTGCTGACCCTCCGAAAAGGTCTTATACTACTCAAAATGAAAACACGTCAACTTTTTATCTACGGCGTTTCTGTGCTCATTATCGTAAGCGCCCTTGGCATCTCCGCCTTTCTTGGAACACTCAAGGAACCACCAGAACCTAAAAAGCAGTTTGAAGTCCGCCGGTATGTGCAGACAGAAGAGGTGAAGTACGATGATATTGAGACCAGTGTCGTCGCCTATGGGCGAGTGGAGACTGCTCAGTCGCTGGATCTATTATCCGAAGTCGGAGGTCGTATGTACGAAGGCAACATTCGTCTAAAAGAAGGGCAGAGCTTCCGAAAAGGAACTTTGCTGTTCTACATCGACGATACGGAAGCGGCGCTATCGCTGAAATCGCAGAAAAGCAATTTCATGCGAGACGTGGCGAGTATATTGCCCGATTTGAAGCTGGATTATCCGGAGAGCTATGGAGCCTGGAATGAATACTTCAATAGTGTGCGTCTGGAAGGCGATCTTCCATCTCTCCCAGAGATCCGATCTGAGAAGGAGAAGACTTATCTCGCGACCAAGGGCATCTATTCCACATTCTTCAATATCAAGAGTGCAGAAGTACGCCTGAAGAAGCATAGGTACTACGCGCCTTTCAGTGGAAGTATTTCGGAAGTGACACAGGAGTCGGGGGCTTTTGTGAATCCGGGCAACAGAATTGGCAAGATCATCAGGGCTGGCGTGCACGAACTGCAAGTCAGTGTAGAGACACGAGATATACCTTGGATCCAGGTAGGCTCCGAAGTCGAGATCTACAGTGATGAAACCGGTCAGACATGGGGTGGCAAGATTCTGAGGATCAGCGACTTTGTCAATCAGAGCACGCAGTCTGTGGATGTTTTCATTGCCATTGAGCCGACCAATCAGCGGATCTATGATGGCCAGTTTATGCAAGCGGCGATTCCCGCACGGGTGATCAAGGATGGCATGATCATACCTCGTAGTGCCATTTACAATCGCAACGAAGTTTTTGTGCTGGAAGACACGCTTTTGAAAGTGAAGGAAATAGAGGTTGTGAAGTTGCAGGAGGAATCTGCAATTTTCCGGGGTCTCGAGGCAGGCGCAGACCTGGTAGTGGAACCTTTGGTCAACGCTCACAACAATATGGTCGCATTCAAACTGGAAGAGAAGGACATAGACCTCGAAAGGAAGAACCAGACGGACCAGCCCCTCGTGACAGCTACAAGTAACGGCGGCAACTAAACCAACCCAGACATGAAGAACTTAGTCGAGCATTTTGTCAAGTATCCAATACTTGCCAATATCGTCATTGCGCTCACTCTTTTGGGTGGTGTAGTCGCATTGGTCAATACCAAAAAGTCATTTTTCCCTACACGGCGGGATACCATGATCAACATCACGGTAGCCTACCCAGGGGCGTCGCCGGAAGAAATGGAAGAGGGTGTGACCCTCAAAATTGAGGAGAGCCTGAAGTCGATCGCAGGTATCGACGAAGTCACCTCGACATCTGCTGAGAATTCAGCCTCAGTTTCCGTCGAAATCGTCGAGAGCTACAATATCGATGAGGTGTATACCGACGTGAAGAATGCTGTCGACGGCATCAATTCATTTCCCGCGGGGGCGGAGAAGCCCATCATCTTTAAGCAGCGGCAGCGATCCACGGCACAGTGGCTCTCCCTCACGGGAGACGTCGACCTCAAGACGTTGAAGTACTATGCAGAGCAGGTAGAAGATGACCTGCTGGCAACTGGTAAGATCAGTCAGGTAGCAGTTAGTGGATTTCCTCCCTTGGAAATCTCTATTGAGGTGTCAGAGGAAACTCTTCGACGGTACAATCTGAGCTTCGATGATGTCGCGAACGCTGTCCGACTCAATAACAGAGACATTTCCGCAGGATCGATAAAGGGTTCCAAAGAGGAGATCCTGATCAGGTCCAAAGCGAAAGAGACGGATGCTGAAAGGATCGGCGATATCGTCGTTCGGAGTAACACGGATGGTAAGAACCTGTTGCTACGAGACATTGCTGTTGTCAAGGAGGATTTCGCGGACCAGGCTTTCAAAGGCTTTCACAATGGCCGTAGAGCGGTCTTCCTGGAGGTGCGAAAGCTGGAGAGTGAGGACTTGAAGGTCATCTCTGATGCCGTGGAGGAGTACGTGCCTAAGTTCAATGAAAAGAACGCGGCAGTAGAGCTCGAGATCGCATGGAACTTCATGAAGATCCTCAATCAGCGCCTCGATCTGTTGACGACCAATGGGGTAGTAGGGCTGATACTCGTCTTGGTTTCTCTGGGCCTGTTCCTCAATCTGCGATTGTCTTTCTGGGTGGCATGGGGTATTCCTTCTTCCTTCCTGGGCATGTTTGTGATCGGATCTTTTGTGGGTCTGACGATCAACATGATTTCCTTGTTTGGGATGATCCTCGTCATCGGGATTTTGGTGGATGATGGCATCGTGATTGCAGAGAATATCTATACGCATTTTGAAAAGACCAAGAATCCGATAAAGGCAGCAATAAATGGTACGTTGGAGGTGATGCCTGCAGTTGTCACATCTGTGACTACGACGATTGTGGCCTTTACTCCACTGCTTTTGCTCACCGGCGGCTTTGAGTTCCTGAAGGACATGGCTTTTGTGGTGATCTTCAGTCTTGGCTTCTCCCTGTTGGAGGCCTTCTTTGTTTTGCCGGCGCACCTCGCCAGTAAACACGTACTGCGTGTAAAGGCGCAGGATACCCGTAGCTTCCAGGTTCGCGCCAAGATCAACCAGGTGATCGACTGGATGCGCTTCAGAGTGTACGGCCGCGCCCTTGCGTGGACGATGAAGTATCGAACCATCTCTGTAGCGATGGTCCTGGCTTTTGTGATCCTCATTGGTGGTCTGATGCAGGGTGGCTTCATCAAAGCGACCTTCTTCCCGCCGATTCCCTTCAATGCGTTTAATGTGAACATTGCCTTTAAGCCAGGGGAGCGTGAGGACAAAGTGGAACGACATCTCGTCCGTTTTACTGAGGCGATCTGGAGGGTCAATGAGCAAATGAAGGAGGAGTTCGATACGGACAAACAGATCATCGAAAACACCTTTGCCAATGTAGGCTTCGCGCAGGGAGAGTCAGGCTCCCATGCCGGTTCAGTCACGGTTTTCTACGCCGAGCTTGATGCCTACGGTATGAATCAATTTGACTTGATTCAGCGGATCCGGAAGGAAATAGGTCCCGTATTGGGCGCCGAGAAGTACAGTGTGGGAGGCAATAACCGTTTTGGTAAGCCAGTGTCCGTTCGGCTGATGGGCAAGAACTATGATGAGTTGCAAGAGGCCACAGCCTTCCTAAAGGAAAAATTGGGGGAAGTGGCCGAGCTCAAGGAGATCGAGGACAATGTCGCGGAAGGTAAGCGTGAGATGTTATTCGACTTGCAGCCCGAAGCCTATTTCCTCGGACTTGATCATAACGCGATCACGAGACAGATCCGGCAGGGCTTCTTTGGCGAGGAGGTCCAGCGCTTTATGAAAGGCAATGACGAGCTGCGCGTTTGGGTGAGATATCCCAATACGGGACGTGAGAGCGTGGGGCAACTCGAGAATATCAAGATCAAAACCACAGCAGGGCAGGAGTTTCCTGTGACCCAACTGGCCGACTACGAGGTAGAACGAGGCATCGCAGGTATCCGCCATTTCAATACGAGCAGGGCAGTGACCGTTGAGGCCGAAATGGTCGACCCTTTTGGGGAAGTACCTCCGGTGCTGGAGAATGTAAGGGAGAATATCGTACCGGAGCTGCAGGCAAGCTTTCCGTCTGTGACCATCGACTTTGGTGGTCAGGCTGAAGAAAGCGCCCGGGCCGGACAAGAAATCGGGCTTTACTTTGGATCCGCATTTGTTGTGATCCTATTCATTCTGATGATCACTTTCAGGTCCTTCTATCAGGCCTTTTTGATCCTCATGATGGTGCCTCTCGGGTTCTTCTGTGCGACACTTGGTCATGGTATCGAGTCGTGGATGAAGGTGGATGGTGACTATCCCGTTTCGATCTTATCTGCTTGGGGCATGTTCGCTTTGTCGGGAGTTATTATCAATGACGCGGTAGTATTCCTGGCCAAGTTTAATTCGCTGGTAAAGCAGGAGGGTATGAGTGTCTATGAAGCGGCATACAATGCTGGCATAGCGCGATTCCGCGCCATCATGTTGACGTCATTGACAACCGTCGCGGGGTTGTATCCCTTGATCAAGGAAACGAGCTTCCAGGCCCAGTTCTTGATACCCATGGCGATCTCGGTAGCTTACGGGGTGCTGTTCGGTACTTTCCTGATCCTGTTGTTCTTCCCGGTTTTCATATTGATTGCCAATGACGCCCGGAGGATGTGGCGGCGAATGTGGAGCGGCGAGAGGTCTGTACGGGAGCGCGTCGAACGCGTGGTCCTTGACCAGGAGCGTTTGGATGAATTTGATGATGCGGCTTAATAGAGGATTGTCATGAATTACTCAGTTCACTTCAAAGAAAAAGAAGACGAGCAGCTATTGGAGCTGCTCAGTAACCGGACGGTACTCAATTTTGAGGCTCAGCGCTGTTTGTTGCATGAGATTGAAAAGCGATCGCTGGAGGTAGATGCCGAGGCGTTGCGAGAACTCAATCAGCTTATTGATGTTGAGCAAGCAAAAATCCGGGACTTTCAATACCTGCCATTCCTCGGGTTCAGCATCAAAAGTGATGGTGAGACAGTTATTAAGCGCCTTGGTGGAGCCAGAAGGGTAGACCTGTTCAGCGCTTTTTTCGCTGTCGTTATGATGTTTGCTGGGGTGCCCTTGACGACCATTATCATAGATTTCATGGAAAATGGCCTCACCGGAGCGGGGCAGGTCATAGGTTTTATCGTGTGCATAGCCGTTGTCCTATATGGCATTCTGCTTTTCCTGAGGAGTCTCGAGCGCATTTTTGACTTCTGGAGGTTTGAGATATTGAAGACAAACGGCACTTTGTTCATCAAAAAAGGCTCAGACACTTACTCACTGGATGCCGCCACGAAGTCCTCACTTCAGGTGTCCAGCAGGGATGGACGGACGAAACTCGTCCTGGCCAGAGACGACGATCGACAGCCCATCACTCTGATGAGCACCGACGGTGGCCTGCGGCTTCACCTGACATTAAAACATTTGCGCGATTACCTGGTTCAATAGCAGACCTGAAAGCATAATGAATTTCAAATACATACTTTCCTTATCAGTATTCTCAATTGTCTTTTTGCAGGCTAACGCGCAGGATGATCTGTCCCTCAGCCAGGCAATTAGTACGGGCCTGGAGCGTCATTATGACATCCGCATTGAGCAGCAGAATGTGGCGATCGCCGAGATGAACAACAATTGGAGTTTGGCATTTCCTCGGTTGACCGCTGATATCAGGGGTAGTCGCACGGTTTTTGACAACCGGGAAAACCTCAACCCTTTCTCGCTCCTCGGCGAGATCACCACCAACCAGATACAACCGACGGTCAATGTCAATTGGGATCTATTGAGCATCGCCAATATTAGTATTGGTAAGCGACAGTTGGAGACCTTGGAAGCGGAGTCACAAGGCAACGCGGATATTGTGGTGGCCAATGCACTTCAAGCAATCATCCTGGGTTATTACACTGCGGTATTACAGGAACGACGTTTGGATGAGTTTCAAAGGCAACTCAATCTCAGCCGGGACAAGTACGAATTGCAGAAGATCAAGCAGGAGATCGGTAGTGCGGTAACAACAGATGTATTACTCGAAGAGGGCAACTATTTGACGGATAGTGGCAACTACGTCAACCAACTTCTCATCTATCAAAATGCCATATCCAACCTCAACTTCTTACTGGCGGAGCCAGATCCTGCGAAGCAATACAATTTCACCGACGATCTGGAGTTCGAATACAACGACCTGTCCTACGAAGACCTGGTGCAGCAGATGGAGCAGCAAAATGTCGACCTGAAGAAGCAGTATTTGACTCAGTCCGTATTGGGTTATACTACGCGCTTGAGGAAGCTTGACAGATACCCTACGTTGTCTTTGGGCGGTAGCTACTCACTAACGCGCAATAACCAGGAGATCGATGGCCAACGCCTAAACCAGGATGGAGGCTTCACACCATTTGTGGCCTCGGGTAACAACGAGAATGCAAACTTCGGATTGAATTTTCTCGTGTCATTCAATCTTTTTGACGGGGGACGTGTGAACAGGGCGATCAAAGAAGCGATCATCCGCGAAGACATTGGGAACATCCGCACGGAGCAACTAAAGGCGTCATTGAGTAGAGATCTGGTGCAGGCATTGGATCAATACAAGGTCAGAAAGCAGATCTATGACATCAATGAACGACGCTTTCAGGCGGCGGAGCAGAACCTACGCATCTCGGAGGAGAAATTCAGAAATGGAACCATCAACTCGTTTGACTATCGGACAGTGCAGAACAATCAGTTGTCGGCGGCCATTGTCAAGCTTCAATCTACGTACAATCTGTTGGAGTCGCAGGTGCAGTTGCTAAGGTTGACTGGCGGATTGATGCAGAGCTTCTGATTCTTAAAAATGCTCTAGTAACTGTCACGCAGCGCCTCCAGTATGCGCTGCATTTCCCACTTCACCGTACTGCTGGGTGTAGTGAAATGATTATTCATGAAGCTGAATATCAGCGTCTTTCCTGATCTCGTGATCATATACCCGCTTAGGCAGTGATTGTGTCGTAGGGTTCCCGTTTTTGCAAATACATAAGGCACATCCGCTCCGTACCAGTTCCGAAGGGTTCCATTAATCCCGCCTACAGGTAGAATGGTCTCTAGTTCTTTCCATTCGTAGTTTTCGAGCATGCTGCCAAGCAGACCTACGAGGTTCCTGGGGGTGATCATGTTGTATCGACTCAGCCCACTGCCATCCACCCAAATGAGCGGGTCCGGTAGAAATGACAACTCGTTTCGCGCCAGTGTATCGATGTACTGTTCCACACCCTCTTGTCCATTGAGTTGCGAAGACATATATAATAGTTGCTCCGCCAGGAAATTGTCGCTACGTTGAGTCATCAAAGCCAGTAACGGTAGTGTTGGGCCATTGTACAGGGTGTCGGTGAGATAGTACGGACGATCGGCGCTACGGACAACCAAATTGGTAGTATCCGCCAAAAGCAGTTCTGTCAACTCCCGATTGTTCTGGATAGGTACTCGATACGTAGTAGTGTCTCCGGCCAGTGTGTCCTCGGGAATGTGGAAAATGTTTTGATAGCGATCTCTGTACACTGCCGGGTCCTTTTGAAAGTCCACAAAATCCTGAAAGAACGCCGGAGATATGATGCTACTATCTATTTGCGTGACATTGAGCACATTGCCGAACATGGGCAGTGCCGTGCGCTCTACCTGGTAGCCATAGGAGTAGTCGTCCCATGACCATCCCGGACCATATCGCGAGGGCTCCTCTGGCCAAGCGATGACGAGGGTGTCTGCCGACATTTCAGAGATCTGACGGATAGTATTTTGGCTATAGAAATCTGGATGAAGAAACGTTGGGTCGCCTAGCGGCTCCACAATCAGGACATTGCCTCGCTTTTCATAGGCAAAAGTTGGTACGGAATCAGGCAGACTCAACAGTGACGCATAGAGCGTAAACAGCTTCGTATTGCTAGCAGGAGTGAAGTATTTGTCTTCATTAATGCCGATGAGCGTGCGATCGTTTTCGGGATCATAAATGTAATAGCCAATATGCTGATTCTGTAGGACCTCCGATTGATTGACCATGCCTTTCAGGTCCTTGGTGACTGCCACGTGCTTCACCGTCGCACAGCTGCTGAAAATGAAGACTAGGAGAACGATACTGAGGTAGTAGGGTAGGTGACGTTTATGGTCGTCTTTGATCATAGTGTGGGACCTGGAAAATTCGCGTCTAAAATACCCCGAGCCGTGGTGATTTTTCCCAACTTCCTGCATTTATTCAGCAGGTGAGTGGATGATTGCCGATATTTAGGTTTGTTATTCGCCTTGATGGTAGGGCGCTCGCATGCGAGGATAGGTGTGAGTCGCCTGCGCCGTAAAGCATTTTTATTATGCCATATTTATCCTTATTTTCGAAATCGCTTTAACTAGGTCTGAGTTGCCAACTGCTTCATGAGTATTCTTGATCTTATTACGCTGCTGATTTTTTTGGCGGCGATTTTTACACTTATCAATATCTCTGTCCTTAAGCTTCCTTCTACCATCGGGTTGATGGCGATAGCTCTGGGAATGTCAATAGTAATCCTTTTGCTCGGATGGCTTTTTCCAGCAGTGGGAGGTATAGCTGTCACCATCGTCGAGGAGTTCGATTTCAAAGAGGTACTGCTCAATGTGATGCTCAACTTCCTGCTCTTCGCTGGAGCCTTAAGTATCAACTTAAAGAAGCTTCTGGAGGAGAAATGGCCGGTTTTAGTGCTGGCGACGGTCGGTACGTTACTGTCGACTTTCATCGTTGGTTTCCTGATTTGGAAGATATTCCCGTGGCTGGGCTACGAGATCGATTGGATTTATTGTCTGCTTTTTGGAGCGTTGATATCACCGACTGATCCAATAGCTGTTTTGGCCCTGGTTAAGAGATTTGGTATCTCTCCGAATCTAGAGATCAAGATCGCCGGTGAGTCATTGTTCAATGATGGCGTTGGCGTCGTTGTTTTCCTGACGATTCTAGGTATTGCCGCCCCCGAGGCAGCCCATGGTGGCGGTCACGAAGCTGCAGAAGGAGCTCATGCTGCCGCACAGGCAGGCTTCAGTGCATTTGATGTTGTGAAGTTGTTTGGGTTGGAAGTCTTTGGAGGATTGTTGATGGGAGCGCTCTTTGGGTTCCTGGGATTCAAACTGTTGGATTTCATAGACAATGATCATGTCGAACTGGAGGTTCTGGTCACTTTGACGCTGGTAATGGTTGGTGGACGTATTGCGGAATTGCTTCACCTGTCTGGTCCATTGGCCATGGTGGTGATGGGGCTATTCATAGGAAATGAAGGTCGTGACGAAAACCTGGCCAATGCCACTGGAGAGTATGTTTTCAAGTTTTGGCACTTGCTGGATGAGGCTTTAAATGCGATCCTGTTCATTTTGATTGGCCTTGAGATGATAGTGATAGCCAAGACCTTTACAAATGACTTGATTGTGGTAGGAGTCGTAGGGATTTTGATTGTGCTTTTGGCCCGACTGATTGGGGTGTCGCTGCCTGTGGGTTTGATGAGGATATGGAGGAAGTTTGAGCCTCAGACGATACAGATACTCACGTGGGGTGGATTACGAGGGGGTATATCGGTTGCTTTGGCGCTTTCGCTCTCAGGGATAGAGTCGATACCAGCTGAAGCAAAGCAGGTGATACTATTCACAACTTATTGTTGTGTAGTATTCTCCATCTTGGTACAGGGTTTAACTATCCCTATGCTCTTGAAAAAGTAGGATTTTTTCTCATAAATTTGCGCTGCCCAAAGCGATGGCCTTTAAGAGTTTAAAGTGCCCGAGCATGCACAGCAAAGGGTACCTGGAAGTGACACCAACCTTTCGCCTGCTCGGATTCGTCGGTCCAAATGAAGAAGCTATGAACTCCCTTCGTTTTGTGGGCGCAAGAAGTGTCTTGGCGCTAAAATCTATCAGTCAGAAAGGCTTTTTCCGCTCAGGTACTTCAGACGGTTATAGTACAAAATTGACAACATGAAACTTAGTATTGCAGAAGGACTTTACCTGATAGCGCTAGACGATGAAGAAGGACGTCTTTTGGCTGCCGCCGAAAAACGTTACGTCCCTGGTGTTTTAAGCGCCGCCATTCTTGAGTTGTACCTCACAGAGAAGATTGATTTGAAGGATGGGGTAATTGAGGTGAAAGACGCATCGAGCACTGGCAACGGGATTCTGGACAGTGTCCTGGGTCGCCTGCAAACTGGCCACGAGATCATCCAGGAAGTGAAATCCATGGTGGGCCACTTTAACCACATCAAGGAGGACCTCGATGAGTTGCTCACAAAGCGCGGTATCCTAAAGAAGGAGGCGACGAAGCTATTGTGGATCCCGCTCTCCGAGCGAATGGGCAACGCCAACTACGCATACGAAAAGGAAATCAGAAACATCCTGCGTGCAATGGTTTTCAAGAATGCGAAGCCTACTCCTTCATTCGTAATCCTGATGTCCTTGGTATACGATTGCGGGATTCTGGAGGAGGTGTTCCAGGATAAAGACGAGTTGATCGATGCGGAGAAAGTCGCCAAGGATGTGGTGGATTCTATCGTCGTCAATCCAGAGACTTCCCAAGTGTTGAAGGATCTGCGGAAGTACTTCGACTCCCTGTAATCATTTTCGTAACCGTATCGCTCGGCAGACTTTAGTCTGTCAGCCGCTGTGGCCGTGGGTCACTTCGGTAGCTTTCGCCGGTCATAGCGTCTAATGATGGGGCTGTGCGCAGATACTTCTGGAATAGACCATTGGTGTATTGATCTACTTGCTCCATGGGTATGTTGAATTGCTGGGCATACATCTCCTTCTGTAATTGCGCCATTGTTTGGAGATAGGCCATGGCCGAATCTTGCTTTTGTATCAACTGATTGGCGCGGAACGCCATAAAGCCAAAGCCTTCGTGAGGGTTATTGTTGTCCCGAGATAAGATCAGGTACTCAACCCCGTCAACTCGAATCTTGTCGAAGTGGTAGTCGATGTTTTCGTGTATCTCCTTGGGACGAAAGTCTTCTCCCTCATTGATAGGGCGATTCTTACAGCCAAAGACAGCCACAAGCACCGCCAGGTAGAGATAGGAATGGGGCCGACTCATGAGCGCTTCGCTTTGTCTTTGTAAATACCCTCTTCGACGTTAAAGACCTTCTTCAGCAATTTGAATGCCTTCCCATTCAATATCACTATCAGGTAATCACCGGGGCCAATCTTTAAGTCCCCTAGAGGGTTCTTGATCAGCTTTTTTGCCCCGTATTTGTCGCGCTTGGTGATGCCGATCAAAACGGAGTTGTATTTCTTTTTCATTTCGAAGAACGCCTCAGAATAGGAACGTCCTACGAATGGATTGCTGGGAGTCACCAAAAACTGCTTGATGTCGTAGTCGCTGTCTGATTGTGGGAAGGACATTATGGACTCACTGTAGAACGCCACATCAGGCTCAAACATGTAGCTGGCTAGTAGTTTGGATGAGATTTCGTATTTGGAGATTGTATTTCTAACTCCCGCGGCGATGAAGGTATTTTTCAAGTCTCCGTTTTCAAGCGTCACGACAAATTCCAGTTCGGGATAGACCTTTTTGACGTTGATGATGAAGACGAGCTTTTCGGTGTCATCGGCAAAATTGACAAACACGATCGAGCTCTGTGAAATATTCACTCTCTTGAGATTCTCAAGATTCTTGAAGTCGCTGTAGAGCGTGAAGATGTTCCGATCGCTGTACTGCTCGTGGATGAACTCTATATCCTCTTTGTTATTAGATACGATGGCGACCTTTTTGCCTACGCCGAGCAGCTGATCCGCTACCATTTTACCAAAGCCATCCCATCCGATGATGACGGCGTGTTCCGCCATTTTGGTCCCGTTTAATCCCATTTTTCTGTTCTCTTTAATAGTCGTCATAAGATTCACGAAAGTGCCAATGAGCACAATGTGAACACTCAAACTCAACAATACGAATACTGAACTGATAATCCGCCCGTAGACTGTCGCGGGGAAGAGATCGCCGTATCCCACGGTAGTCAGCGTCACGATCGAATACCAGAAGGCATTGGCATATGTGGTGAGGGCCGACTGGTCACTGATCCGCTCTACTTTGACGAGTAGTACCAGCAAAACCACGTACACTACTACGCCAACGACGATATCAAATAAAATCCCGATCTGGGGATTTTTGAAGAACTTTCTAAACATAGACTAGACGGCTTATGCCAAATATAAGGAAATCGCCGGTTTTGCAAACAGCGAGGTGACTCAATGCTCAATTTGTATTATTCAAATAGACCGATAGGTCTGAAATTCTCCAAAGACCTGAGGTGTTTGTTTGATACTCACAAATCATGGCGCCAAATGTCTTTTTGACACCCGAGACCTTCTGGATAGGGGGATTGTATTTTTCGTACGACTGCTTTGGGGCTCATTACGTAGCTTTCGTGTCGCTTGCAGATACCGATGTAGCACCCCGTCAACTGGTCGCCTTAAGCTCCCAAGCTCTGGAGCAACAAGCGGATTTCCTTGTAGCTCTGGACGCGATATTTGGCAGCGGAGGAAAGGCCTCCTACTTTGATGGTGTGAGATTCCGCTGGCATACTCTTAAAGGTATCTTCGTCCGTCCAGTCATCACCACAGGCCATGATAAAATCTCCCTTGTTGCTGAGCAGCCATTTCTGTGCGGCTTTCCCCTTATTCACCTGGGAGTTTTTGATCTCCACTACCATATCTCCTTCCAGCACCTGCAGGTCCTTGTCGTTGGTGATGTACTTGAGGTGACTGGTCAATTCGCGTGTTCTGATTTCACCAAGGCCAGTTTCGACCTTTCGATAATGCCATACGAGGGAGTAATCCTTTTGCTCCACAAATGAGCCAGGGGTACGATCGACGTAGCTATTCAGGACAGTCAGTATTTCGTCCTTCCACACATCTGTGAGGTTGGATATCATGGCCCAGTCACCTTTTGTCCCTTTGTGCCATACCCCATGCTCGGCGATGATGTCCAGAGGGTACTCCTCCATCCACCCCTCAAGGGTTGACTTATCGCGACCGCTTATGATGACTACTTTGTTCTTTGGGTCTTCCGTCAGGGTGCTGAGGATCTTTTTCAGTTCTTTGTCCGGTTTTGCCTCTTGGGGGTTCGGGTGAAACCCGACGAGGGTACCGTCATAATCAAGGAACAGAATTCGCCGTTTCGCTGATTTGTAGCTGTTGAGGATACCTTCCCGGATAGATTCGGTCAATGGTCGTGTCTGAAGCCCCTCTTGTTGTTTCTTGATAAATGACAATCGATCCATGAAGAGCTTCACCCATTGATGGATATTGTACCGCTGCAGGGATTTTTGCATGATCTCCATTCGCTGCGTCTGCTCCTTTTCGGGCATGGACAGTGCCTCCTTGAGCGCTTCGACGAATTGTTGTTGATTGTTTGGGTTGATAAGGATGGCATCCGAAAGCTCCTTGGACGCTCCAGCCATTTCACTCAGGATCAGGACGCCCTTTTTGTCAAGCCGGCTGGCGATGTATTCCTTACAGACCAGATTCATCCCATCGCGCATGGGCGTCACCAGTGCCACGTGAGCCATCCGGTAAAAGGCGGAAAGCGCAGGAAGAGGAAAGCTGCGGTAGAAATAGTGGATTGGCGTCCAATTCATCCTGCCGTACTTCGCATTGATACGTCCGACTAGCAGGTCAATTTCTGAACGCAGCTGCGCGTACTTGGGTACCGTGTCTCTCGAAGGCACCACGATCATAAGTAGTGATACCTTACCGCGATACTGACTGTTCTCTTCCAGTAGGCACTCAAATGCCCTTAGGCGCTGGGGTATGCCCTTGGAATAGTCGAGGCGATCGATCGACAGCATGATCTTGTGATCCCCTGTGGACATGCGGTAACGAACTTCACGCTCGAGTGTGTCAGGTGAGGCCGCGACTGAAGCATACTTGTCGTAATCGATACCCATGGGGAGGGCATCGGCCAGGACTTGCCGATTGCCCACGTTGATTTGTCCATTGGAATTGCCCAACCCTGCCAGTCGGTTGACAGAAGACAAAAAGTGCCTCATGTCATCATAGGTGTGGAAACCGAGGAGGTCTGCTCCCAACATGCCAGTGAGCAGCTCTCGCCGCCAGGGGAGGAGCCGAAAGGACTCATAAGAGGGGAAAGGAATGTGCAGGAAGAAGCCGATGGTAGAATTTGGCATGATCTCTCGGATCATGTTCGGCAGTAGCAGGAGCTGGTAGTCGTGAATCCAAACAGTGTCACCAGGCTCGATGATCGGCTCCATTTCCTTCGCAAACTTTCTGTTCACCTTTTGGTAGGCCTTCCACATTGATTCGTCGTAGACCGTGAACTGATTGAAGTAGTGGAAGTTGGGCCATAGTGTCTCATTGCTGAAGCCCTCGTAGAAATCTTCTATCTCCTGGGCACTGAGGAATACGGGGCGCATGCTTTCCTTTTTCAGGTGCTGCGTGATCTCAGTCTTTACTGAGTTCTTTGTGATCGGTAGTCCCGGCCATCCCAGCCAGACGTTGTCCCCTTCCTTATAGATGGACCCGAGACCAGTCGCGAGCCCCCCTTCGCTTGTCGCATATACCAGGTTGTTCTTCTCCTGCTTGATCTTGATAGGGAGACGATTGGAAACAATAATGGTCTTTGGCATGGCTCTTTTATGGTTTGAGGTATAGTGGCAATCAGCTCTGGGAACAGGTAGCAACTCTATGGCGAGGTGGGTGGGGTTCTCCCAAAGTCACCGTTGCTTGCCGAATCCTTTCAATCGAAGTTGGGTCAATTTTCTCTTAGTATCAAGTGGAAACTCACCTTTCATCATCCAATCGTAGAAGCTGGGTTCGTCCTTTAGCACCTGTAGCACGGGCTTGCCTCGATGTTTGCCAAAATTGAACCGCTCGACCCCCTGGTCATCCACAATCATCCGACCGGCAAGGTCGATCATTCTTTTGTTGGTAAGGTTGTGGAGGACGTCCATATCATTTTCGATGTGTCCTATCTTCTTGCCCAGTAGGTCTTGCACTTCCATGCCCTCATACCTCTCGATCTGCGCTTTGAAGACGGCGACAGTCGCTTGCGTATCAGCAAGGGCATTGTGAGCGTTGACGAGCTCCTGGCCTGTGTAAAACTTCAGTGCTGCAGCGAGGTTGCGTTTCTCCATCAGGTGGAAGATCTTTTGAGCATCCAGCATCCGGCGGTTGTCTATATCAAAATCCACGTTGGCTCGAAGAAACTCTTCCACCAACATGGGTACATCAAACTTCAAGATATTGAATCCCGCGAGATCGCAGCCCTCGAGGAATTGAGCCATGGATCTGGCTACCTGCTTAAAGGTCGGCTCGTCCTTTACATCTTCGTCATAAATACCATGGATAAGACTGGTTTCCTTCGGGATCTTAATGGTTGGGTTGAGCCGCCTGGTCTTTTCCATCTCTTCCCCTGACGGTAAGATTTTGACCATAGCAATCTCGATGATTCTGTCGTTGACAATGCTGGTGCCAGTCGTTTCCAGGTCGAAAACTACAAGTGGGCTTCGGAGATTGAGTTTCAAAATTTATTCGTAGTTGGTGGTCATTTCGTGGCCATGGATCACATCCGTGACGTTCACTCTCTTTGATAACGTAGGGGCTGCACTTCTACGTTCGCCAGACTCATCACCTTCCGTGCGTTTTCTGAGTTTGAAAGTTGCTCTGTCGTTGTTTGAAATAAGAGCGTGCTGATTGTCAGAAAGGTCATTTGATTCTACTGCCATCCCCACTTTTTAAGTGCCGTGCTAAAATAAGACAAATTGCAGGGGCTGCAAATTTGGCCTGTTGATAAGTGCGTTGCTTTTCCACTAATTCATGTGAATTATGGTAGTTCTTTCGTTGAATAAAAAAGGGTAACTTTTAATGAGTTTCGGGAACGACGGGGCGTCGCCTTTGTGCTAGGTTTGTCCTCCCGTTCAAAGAAAACCAAGCAGAAACTACGTCAAGATGGAGAGCAAACAATCAGAAGCTGTAAGGGTCAGGCAGAAAACCAGAAGATTAGAAGTTGCCGAGCTTTCGAGCCAACTCGGCAAGATGCCACCACAAGCGGTGGATATCGAAGAAGCCGTCCTTGGAGCCCTGATGTTGGAGCGAGATGCGCTCTCCACTGTCATCGATATTCTGAAAGCAGAGAGTTTCTACAGGGATGCACACAGGTACATCTATGAGGCCATTGTTCAGTTGTTTAACAATAGCGAACCCGTTGATATTAAGACAGTTGTGCATCAACTGCGAAAGAATGGCAAGCTCGAAGGAGTAGGGGGAGCGTACTACATTGCGGAACTTACGACCAAGGTCAACTCAGCTGCCAACATCGAATACCACGCCCGGATCATCGCTGAGCAGTCCATCAAGAGGGAGTTGATCCGGATATCCACAGAGATCCAGCACGACGCATACGAGGATACGATAGACGTATTCAGACTCCTGGACAGGGCGGAGCAATCCCTCTTCGACGTGTCGGAGTCTCATATTCGAAAGAACTACGACAAGATGAGTACGCTCCTGAACATGGCTATCCAGGAGATTGAGGAGCGCAAGAACAGGGAAGATGGGTTGACGGGAGTACCGAGTGGGTTCACCGCGTTGGATCGTGTGACTTCGGGGTGGCAGGCGTCAGACCTGGTCATCATTGCGGCCCGACCGGGTATGGGTAAGACGGCGTTTGTCTTATCCGCCCTGAGGAATGCAGCGCTGGACTTTGGCAGTGCGGTGGCGATCTTTTCGTTGGAGATGTCTTCCGTGCAGCTTGTCAACAGATTGATTTCAGCAGAAGCTGAATTAGAAAGTGAAAAAATCAAGAGGGGTGACCTCAAGGATTACGAGTGGGAGCAGTTGCTCCATAAAACTTCGAAGTTGTCCGAGGCTCCAATTTTCATTGATGATACTCCGGGGCTGAGTATCCTGGAGCTGCGGGCAAAGTCCCGAAGACTAGTTGCTCAACACGGTGTGAAGCTGATCATCATTGACTACCTGCAGCTGATGACAGGTGACGCGTCCAAGAATGCGGGAGGCAATCGGGAGCAGGAAATCGCTTCGATATCCCGGGCATTGAAAGGCATCGCCAAGGAACTCAACGTACCGGTACTAGCACTATCACAGCTGAGTCGTGCGGTGGAGACACGAGGAGGGGACAAGAAGCCACAACTCTCCGACCTTCGTGAATCAGGATCCATTGAGCAGGATGCCGATATGGTGATGTTCCTCTACCGACCGGAGTACTATGGTATCACAGAAGGTGAAGATGGCACACCTCTCGCGGGTACGGGTGAGGTGATCATAGCCAAGCATAGGAATGGCCGCCTTGAGAATGTGCAGCTCAAGTTCATTGGCAAATTCACGAAGTTCACAGATCTGGAAGATATCGGAGGAACTGATTCGTATGGCACCAGCTTCCCAACAACTGGGGGAAATACTGATTACACCATCACCCTGCCCAGCAAGGCCAATGACAAGAATGATAAGGATGACGACGAAATCCCCTTTTAAGTTGTGAAGGCTGTTTGTACAAAAGACGAGACGGGCGCCGTCCATCTCACTGAGAAGAGTCGACCCACACGGGGTGGTGACCAGTGCCTTATTAAGATGCAGGCGGCGGCATTGAACCGTCGCGATCAGTGGGTGCGAGAGAGTCTGTATCCAGGCATTGTGGGTGGAGTGACCTTGGGCTCCGACGGGTGTGGCATCGTGGAGGAAGGTCCGGAGGAATGGGTCGGCAAGGAGGTGATCATCAATCCCAGCCTGAATTGGGGGGACAGCCCGCTTGCGCAGGGGCCGGATTATTCGATTTTGGGACTGCCGGTGGATGGGACATTGGCGGAATACCTCGTGGTTGATCTTTCACAGGTACATGAGAAGCCAGGCCATCTCTCCACAGCGGAGGCGGCCGCGATTCCACTGGCGGCGCTAACCGCCTACAGGGCTTGTACTACAAAAGGTCAAATCACGGCGGGGAGCAAGGTTTTGGTGACTGGTGCTGGAGGAGGTGTATCACAGTATGCCCTTGCTATTGCCAAGGCGCTCGGTGCCACAGTATACGTTACGAGTAGTAGCTCGACGAAGATCGAACGATCTATGGAACTGGGAGCTAGCGGCGGTTTCAACTATCGGTCCGATGGCTGGGAGAAAGAAGCTCTCAATAACGGAGGGCCATTTGATGTGGTGATAGATGGCTCCGGTGGAGACAGCCTTGGTCTTTACTTGAAATTGATGGCACCCGGAGGACGTATTGTTATCTACGGCGCGACTGCCGGAAAGCCCAAAGACCTGGATGTACGAAGACTCTTCTGGTCTCAAGTGTCCATACATGGCTCCACAATGGGTTCACCGGAGGAATTTGATCGGATGCTTGCACTCTTTCGGGAAAAGGAAATCCGACCGGTCATTGACAGAGTCTATTCATTGGATGATTGCGAGGCAGCCTTTGACAGGTTCAAAGAAAAGGACCATTTTGGCAAGATTGTGCTGACAATCGACTAGTCCTCTTCAAAGAGGAAGTTCTGATACGCGTTTTGCAATTCATGCAAGGCTTTCAGACTTTTCTTTGCGGTCAATACGGCGATTCCCTTCTCATAAATTTCCCGTGCCTTATCGGTTTCACCTTGTTCTGTGAAGAAGGCCGCAGCGTGGTAGTAAGTGCCTTCATAGTCGGGATGTTTGCTAAGCAAATGATCGAACAGCTGACCCGTTCTGGAAGGGTCTGATTCCTGAAGTTCGAGTGCCAGCGCATAAAGAGAAAATGTGTCTTCCGGGTCCTCCTGAAGGTATTTTTCGAGTTGTTTGATGCGTTGATCCTTCAATTGTTCGTGATTTTATTATATGCCATTATTGACTAACTTCACGCCTCAAATAAATCAAAAAAACCACTTCCTGCATATATGAAAATACTGGTCTGTATCACGCACGTACCGGACACTACTTCGAAAATTGCCTTTACTGATAACAACACCAAATTCGATTCGAACGGTGTGCAATATATCATCGGACCTTATGATGACTACTCACTGGCGCGAGCGGTCGAATTGAAGGAGCAGTTAGGTGGTACTATCACAGTCCTCAATGTCGGTGAGGCCGAGACAGAGCCGACCATTCGAAAGGCGTTGGCTATTGGTGCCGATGATGCCATTCGCATCAACGCATTTCCTTCGGATGCTTTCTTTGTAGCTCGTCAAATTGCCAATGCCGCAAAAGACGGAGGCTATGATCTGATCCTGATGGGGCGTGAGTCGATCGACTTCAATGGCGGTCAGGTCCATGGTATGGTTGGGGAGTTGCTCGGGATGCCGTCGGTATCGCCAGTCATGACCCTCGACATCGAAGGCGACAAGGCTAAGATCTCTCGCGAGATCGAAGGGGGCAAGGAATACATGGAGCTGTCCCTGCCTTTTGTGGCAGGTTGTCAGGAGCCCATTGCTGAGTGGAAGATCCCGAACATGAGGGGGATTATGTCTGCGAGGAGCAAGCCCCTGAACGTCATCGATCCAGACAGCGACGAAACGAGGACAGAGGTCAACAATTATGAACTACCCCCCGCAAAGGGCGATGTGAAAATGATAGACCCTGACAATGTGCAGGAATTGGTAGATCTATTGAAGAACGAAGCTAAAGTTATTTAAGGATGAGCGCATTGGTATTTGTCGAGTTGGATGAAGGGCATGTTAAGAAGTCTTCGCTTGAAGCTGTTAGCTATGCCTCAGACGTAGAGGCCGAAGTGACTGCGATCATCTTTGGTCAGGTGGGCGATGAGGATTTGAAGTCCGTAGGTGCGGCTGGAGCATCAAAGATTTTGCAGGTCTCCGATGAGAAGTTGGCACAGCCTAATATTATGGCCTACTCTCGGGCAGTGGCTGAGGCGATGGGGCAGGAGGGAGCCAACCTTTTGGTAATGGCAAAATCCTCATTTGGGGATCCAATCTCTGCCAGGATTGCAATCAAGATCGAGGCCGCCCTTGTGTCCAATGTGGCAGAACTTCCCGACACGTCCAATGGCTTTGTCGTGAAACGCAGCATTTATACGGGCAAGGCTTTCGCTATGACCGAAGTGAAAGGGGACAAAAAGATATTGACGCTGAAAAAGAACGCTTCAGCAATCAAGGAAGACCAGGGTGATGCCGAGGTTGTTCCCTTTTCCCCTGCTCTTAACGACGGGGATTTTACTGTCACCATCACAAAGCAGGAAAAGGCCACAGGCGAAGTGTTGTTGCCGGAGGCGGATATTGTCGTTTCGGGAGGCCGAGGGCTGAAAGGTCCAGAGAATTGGGGCATGATTGAGGACCTCGCCAAAGAATTGGGTGCTGCTACAGGGTGTAGTAAACCGGTTTCAGACATGGATTGGCGACCTCACCACGAACACGTGGGCCAGACAGGTGTCAAAGTTGCACCCTCTCTCTATGTGGCTGTTGGCATTTCAGGAGCTATCCAGCATTTGGCTGGAGTGAACTCCTCCAAGTATATCCTTGTGATCAATAAAGACGGAGAGGCACCGTTTTTCAAAGCTGCCGATTACGGTATTATTGGAGATGCTTTTGATGTGCTTCCGAAGTTGACCGAGGCGATAAAAGCGAGCAAGTAGCGAATGGCTGATCGAATAAAACTAGAAATACTAGGGCTGTCTTCCAGTCAGTCCCAATCGGGGTCTTTCGCGTTGGTGCTGGGAGAGACAGGTGGCAATCGACGCCTTCCCATCATCATTGGGATGTTCGAGGCGCAGGCCATTGCGATCGAGATAGAGAAGATCGCTCCCAATAGGCCGATGACGCATGACCTGTTTCGGTCTTTCGCAATGAACTTCAACTACGAGATCAAGGAGATCTACATATCTGACCTAAAAGAAGGCGTATTCTTCGCCAAGATAGTCTGCGAAGGTATGAATGGGCGTGTCGAGATTGATTCCAGGCCATCAGACGCCATCGCTATTGGGCTGAGGTTTGGGGTGTCGATCTACACGAATGAAGAGATTATGGAGGAGGCAGGCATTGTCCTCACCGATGAGGGGGATGCGGAGATCGCCAGCGAAATAGAGGAATTAAAAGCTGCCGAAGAGAATCCAACGAAGCTCAGTGATATGTCGTCCGACCGGTTGAGGGAGTTGTTGGATGATGCACTCAACAATGAAGACTACGAGCAAGCTGCCAAGCTCCGCGACGAACTGAACCGCCGAAACTGATAATGATTACCCTGGGCCTTTTCAGTCATACCCATTGGATCTGTTAAGAGCCCTTTTTGGTATAGCCTTTCTTGTAGGCATCGCGTACCTGTTTTCGAGTGATCGGAAGCATGTGGACTGGCGCCTGGTCGGCACCGGCATACTACTGCAAATTACTTTTGGTATTCTAATTACTCAGGTTGGTTTTGTTGAGACCGCCTTCAATTGGATCAGTTCCAAGTTTGTCGTATTTCTCGGATTCTCTGCGGATGGCGCTGCTTTCCTGTTTGGTGATCTGGTGGATCAGGAGAAGTCCGGCTTCCTATTTGCCTTGCAGGTGCTTCCCACAGTTATTTTCTTCTCTACAATTACAACTGGTCTGTACTATTTGGGCGTACTGCAGTGGATAGTAAAAGGCATTGCTTGGATAATGGCACGGACGATGCGACTGTCAGGAGCGGAGGCGCTGTCTGCGGCAGGCAACATTTTTCTGGGTCAAACAGAGGCACCGCTACTGGTAAGGCCTTTCGTGCCTAAGATGACTAAGTCCGAATTGATGTGCCTGATGACAGGGGGTATGGCCACGATTGCCGGCGGCGTATTGGCAGGCTATGTCACATTCCTTGGTGGCTCAGATCCAGCTGAGCAGGAGCGCTTTGCCGTGTATTTGATCAGTGCATCCATCATGAATGCCCCGGTGGCCATCGTCATGTCGAAGATCATGGTACCAGAGATCTATCACGACAAGATCAATAAAGACTTAACTGTTTCCTCATCGTCGATGGGCGCTAACCTCATCGATGCATTGGCAATAGGTGCGGCTGAGGGGCTCAAGCTGGCGCTAAACATCGGTGCGATGCTGTTGGCGTTTATCGCCGTGATCGCGGCTATCAATGCGTTGCTAATGTTTGTGGGAGACGTGTTTGGATTGAATGCCATCATTGCGTCTGCCACCAATGGTACATTCGAGGGGCTTTCTATGGAATACTTGCTGGGGCAGATCTTTCGGGTATTTGCTTTTGCCATGGGCGTGGACTGGTCTCAGTCGCTTCAGGTGGGGAGTTTGTTAGGGCAGAAGGTAACGGTTAACGAGTTTGTAGCTTACCTGGGCCTGTCAGAGATGATGGCGCAGGGTGCCCTCAATGAAAAATCGATTGTTGTCAGCACCTATGCATTGTGTGGCTTTGCGAACTTCAGTTCGATTGCCATTCAGATTGGTGGGATAGGGGGCATGGCCCCTTCGCAGCAAGGCAACATTTCTAAGTTGGGAATGCGGGCGTTGCTAGCAGCCACTATCGCCACGATGATGACTGGGACAATTGCGGGGGTGTTGATGGTCTGATGGACAAGGGAATTTGGTAAAGAGGCTCGTTTGTCCATGGGTGGATTGAATCACGACATTAAATGGCATGATTAGGAAGCAATTCTCAGGAGGTGTGCTTCTCCTATTATATATATTCATAGATTTGCGGGCGAATCCAAGACAATGAATAGACTTTTTCATTTCTTATTCGCCTTTGTTATCCTGACCTCTTCTGTGCTTGCTCAGGACTTGGGCAACCTTTCTACAGACCTGGGTGACTTGTCCGGTGTGGATATAGATGCTCTGTCAGATGAGCAAATCCAGCAGTTCGTAGATAGAGCCGAGGCGTCTGGGTATTCCATTAATCAACTGGAGACGCTAGCCAGAGCCAGGGGTGTTTCTTCGCTTCAAATCCAAAAACTTCGTAATCGCATCCAGCAACTATCTACCGACCAGCCTTCTGGTGCTGTAAGGCAGTCCTCCCGCCTGCGCGAAGAGTTACAGTATGGCCAACAAGAAACAGCCTTTGATCCCTTTGAAGGTCTGTCAGAGGCCCCGGAAGAAGCCCCTCCTGAATCGCGAATCTTTGGTATGTCGTTCTTCCGAAATGAGCGCCTGACCTTTGAGCCCAGCCTCAATGTCCCAACGCCAAAAGACTATGAGCTAGGTCCTGGAGACGAGGTGATAATAGATATTTGGGGTGCGTCTGAGCAAACTTATATAGAGGAGGTATCCCCCGAGGGCTCGATCCGAATTCCTGATTTAGGACCTATTTATTTGAATGGGTTGACTGTTGAGAGAGCGTCATCGAGGATCAAATCGCGTTTAAGGGCGATTTACAGTACCCTCGGCAGCAATACGTTTGCTGAGGTCAGTCTGGGGCGAACGCGTACCATTCGTGTCAATGTGGTAGGCGAGGTTACTGCACCGGGTACTTACGTCGTTTCATCTTTCGCAACGGCATTCAATTCGCTTTATCTCGCTGGAGGCCCCAGAGAGAGCGGCTCCCTTCGGGATATTCGGGTATTTCGAGGAGGCAAGCAAATTGCTAAACTTGATGCATATGATTACCTCATCAGTGGGCAGGGAGATGGCATCATTCTTCAGAATAGAGATGTCGTGTCCGTTCAGCCCTATATCAACAGGGTCGAACTAGTTGGTGAGGTAAAACGTCCAGGGGTCTACGAGATGCTGGACGAGGAGACAGTGGCAGATCTGCTAGGGATCGCCGGAGGGTTCAGTGAGGCTGCCTATCGCAGCAATTTGAGTATTGAGCGCAATGCCGGCAATTTTCGATCAGTTGTGACGGTGCCGGCCGATAGCTTTCCATCTGAGGCGCTCCAAAATGGAGATAAGGTGGGTGTTAGAAGGATCTCCAATCTTTTCACAAACCGTGTAGTCCTGGAGGGCGCCGTCAATCAGCCAGGCAATTATGAATTGACAGAAAGGCTCACGTTGTCAGCGTTACTCGATTTGGCGGAAGGAATCAGACCAGACGCATTCTTGGAACGGGCGGTGATCATTCGGCAAAAAGAGGATTTGAGCCTCACCAGCCTTACGGTGGACTTAAGGGCGGTTGTAGAGGGGAGATCAGATATCACCCTATCCAATAATGATCTCATAGCTATTCAGTCCATTTTTGATCTACGTGAAGACTATAAGGTGACTATACAAGGAGCCGTCCAGAAGCCAGGTACATATCCTTTTGTTGAAAGCCAGACGGTTGGAGATCTGATATTCCTTGCGGGAGGGTTAACAGAAAGTGCCTCAAGTTCCACCATTGAGGTGGCTCGAAGAATGGAAGAGGACGTTCCCGGGGTCTTGTCGCAATTATTTAGAATCGGTATTGGAGAGAATCTTGAGATTTCACCGCAAGACCGGAATTTTGTACTTAGTCCGTACGACATCGTTGTCGTGCGCGAAAATCCCTATTACGAGCGACAGGAGTTAGTCGAGCTGGAAGGTGAAGTTGTTTATCCGGGGCTTTATGCGATTGCAGCCAGCGATGATCGTATTTCAGACGTGATTCAACGCGCAGGTGGTCTGACAGATTATGCCTATGCTGTTGGTGCGACCCTAATTAGGCGTACGGAGTACTTCGAGACAGATGAAGAGTCCGGAGATACTAGATCAAGACTGAGGAGGGAAGGATTGTCAGAGTTGCTGGATCGTGATACGCTGGTGACTGAAGATCAGGAACGTATCAAGACGCAGGAGCTCATTGGGATCGAGTTGGGTAAGATCATGTCTAACCCTGGATCGAAATATGACCTTGCCCTGAAAGGTGGAGATGTGATCAGCATTCCAAAGAGGTTAGAAACAGTCCGAGCCAGGGGTGAAGTGCTTTATCCAAGTAATATGCGTTACGATGCATCTTTTGGATTCAAGGAGTATATTTCTCAGGCAGGTGGATTCACTGATAACGCCCGCAAGAAGAAGTCGTATGTGATCTATGCGAATGGTGGAGCTAAGAAAACCGGCTCCTTTCTTTGGTGGAAAACATACCCGAAAGTAGAGCCTGGCGCGGAGTTGGTAGTACCGAAGAAGCCTGAGAGGAGGAAGATAAGTCCTCAGGAAATACTTGTGATTGCTACAAGCTTAACAAGCATGGCGGTTTTGATTGATAATTTGACAAGGTGATGGGCGAGACTAAAATCGACGAGTCTGCGGCTCATATCGATGAAGATGAGATTGACTTAGGCAACCTTGTGAGATTGCTCTGGTTGCGTAGGTCTTTTCTGTTGAAGCTCACCGGCATTTTTGCAGTCTTGGGGTTAGCCATAGCCTTTAGTTCTAAAGTTGAATATGAAGCTTCTTGTAAATTAATGCCAGAAAGCCAAGATGGGACCATGCCTAGTTTCGGTGGCCTCGGTGGGTTAGCAGGGCTTGCCGGGATAGACTTGAATATTGGTGCTGCTGGGTCATTGACGCCGGAGCTTTATCCTCAGATTGTCAACAGTCTACCATTTCAATGGCGGGTTTTAAATGAGCCTGTTCTATATCGTAAGCTAGATTCTTCTATAACAACATACACTTTTCTTCGGGAGTTTGATAGGAAATCACTAGGCGAGTTGGTCTGGTCCTACACAGTTGGGTTGCCGGGACGAATAAAGGCAGCAATGGTCAAGGAGAGTATGCCTGGACTAAGTGTAATAAGGACCGACGGGCCAATAGAGCTTACGAAGGAGGACTGGAAGTTGCTAGAAGATGCCCGCAAGAGAATCAGCGCCTCAGTTGATGCGAAAACAGGAATAATATCCGTAGTATCTGAACTTCCTGACCCAGTCGCTGCGGCGTCGGTGGCACATCACATGGTTAATGAGCTTACTGCTGAGATTACAAATTATAAAATTGACAAAGCCCGTGTGAACTTGGAATTTGTAGAGGAAAGATTCGTCGAGGTGCAAAAGGACTATGAAGACAAGCAAGAGAAACTCGCAATCTACGCAGATCAAAACAAGAATATCACAAGCTCTCTGATTCGAACCGAATATCAACGCCTTCAGAATGAACTGGAGATTGCGTTGGAAGTCTATAAGAGCTTGGCAACGCAACTGGAACAAGCCAAGATCAAAGTGAAGGAGGAGACACCCGTTTTTACTGTTTTGGAACCGGTGAAGATACCTGTTGAAAAGAGTAAACCGAGAAGAGCATTGATCGTCATATTGTCCACATTTGTAGGGCTCGCCATAGCCATGGTTATTGTCGTTGGTAGAATGCTTATAGATATTAATTTTCTCAATACGTCCAGTCGCGCCAATAGCGAAGAGACCTCTTATTCTTGAAATGGAATGAGGCTTAGGGTTGACCACAGGGATTTCATCTATAGGGCTCTTCAGACGTTCCTGAAGCATAGCCTTACCTTGTTTATCTACTACTTCTCTGCCTTTGTTCTCAGTCCGGAGACCTACGGTCAAGCGGTCTACTTGATATCTATTGCGGCGTTCATCCTATTGTTTTGCGATTTTGGACTATCAGCCTCCATAACCACTTTCGTTGCCGGTGGTAGGGAATGGAATGGAATTGACAGCAAAAAGGGACTTTCCAAAATAGTTATACTCCTTTCGGCATTTGCCGCCTTGGTATTGGCTGTTGTTTTCGCTTTTTACTGGTTCACCGATCAACTTGACTCCAACATCCTCTATTTATTTCCTTATATCTTCCTAACGCCATTGAATTCCGTTTTGGACGGCTACTTGATGGGTATCAGGAATTTTAAGAAACTCTTTCAGATCAATTCGATTTACTCTGCCTTGGCCTTTGTTTCGTCACTTCTTTTAATCCGAGAGCTCGGGTTGACTGGGGTCTTGTTGAGCTTCAGTGTAAATGCGGGAATTCTATTCTTGACTCTCGTTTTCTTCAACTCTCGGTTGCTTACATTTTCAATTGTGGAGGTGAAAGTCCGGGGGGTTCTTAGTTATTCGCTACTGCTTGGGGTTTCCTCCTTGTCATATTTTTTGTACACTAGATTTGATGTATTTATTCTTGAGCACTACGGATACTTGGAGGAAATTGGGCACTATGAGATAATCAATCGCCTATTTATGGTTTTGGTAATACCTTTTGTGATTCTTGGACAGGTCCAAGCACCGAAGATCGCAGAGAAAACGGCTCATTATGCTTATCAGGAGATTCGCAGCCATTTCCTCAAACTGATGCTTGGCGTTTTTATCCTTGGCGTTATAGTAGCGTTAGGATTGTTATTGCTTGTACCCGTGGTCGTAAGAGAGTTTCTGCCTGCGTACCACACAGAGGATTTCATGGAGATTAACCGAGTCCTCGTGGCTATATTGCCTTTGAAGTTTGCTGGAGTCTTGTTGACGATTGGTTTCGTGACACCTACAGGATTCGCGAAAATGACTTCAATCGCGACGATGATTTTTGGCGTATTGAACGTTCTCCTGGACATCGCCTTCATCCTTGAGTTTGGTTTTATTGGAGTTTTTTATGCTACATTCATAGCCCACAATCTTTCGATCCTTATCCAATGGTTGATTTACTATCGACATCTAACGAATAAAGGTATCCAATGGTCTCGAGGTTGAAGAAGATCATCAAGATATTCCTGTCGAGAATATATTTTCTAGTTAGGCCCACAAAACGTGATGGGTATTTATCTATTCCAGGTTTCGAAAACTTGTTTTTTGGATATTTTGACCTATCACCTTTCAGCAATGCTAGGGCAGAGGTGATTTTTCACGCTCAACGTGTGGGAACTTCTGATAGCGTTGAGATTGTAGTTTATGACTTGGAGAAACACAAATACAAGTCCTTGGGAGAAACCCGAGCGTGGAATTATCAACAGGGAGCGAGATTGACTTGGTTTGGTGAAAGGGAGGTTTTATTCAATGTTTACGATGCGGTCAATGAGACCTATATGTCCAAAATTGTGAATGTGGATGATGGTACTGAGAGGTATCTTCCAGTTCCTATGCAGGCAATTCATGAACAGGATTTCATACTGTCTCTCGATTATGAGCACTTAGATCATGTGAGCGAATATGGGTATAGATACAGGGAGTCAAGGGGAAATCCGGACTCTGTGCTGAAGTTGGATTTGACGACGAATCTTATTGAGGAGTTGGTCTGTCAAGAGGACTGTGATGCTGCGTTGAAAGGTAGGTATAGGGGTACAAGTAAGCACTTCATACATCTTACGATTTCACCTAATGGCAGCTTTGCTAGTTTCATCTACAGGTTCTATTGTGATTCTCGAAGAGTAGACCATCTTTTCGCCTATTCCTTTACAGGCCAAGAACTCAAGCTCCTTATTGAAGATGAACTGATTAGCCATTGCGTCTGGTCAGACCATTCGACGTTAATTTTCTGGGGTGTCGTGAAACAGGCAAGAGGTTACTACTCATATGATCTCATTCGAAATAAACGAACTATGTTATACGAAACTAGAGATGACGGCCACCCTGTTATGGTAGGTAGGGACGCGATTCTGACGGACACCTATCCTGACCTATTTTCAAGGCAGCGTTTATACTACCTCGATCTCAAGACCAATCAAAAGAAGCTGATCCTGGAGGCCCAACACCCTGTCATTTATGAGAAGTCTGCAAGATGTGACTTGCATCCGAGTATATCTGCTTCACGAGAAAGGTTTCAAGTGGATCTAATGCATGGAAACAGACGGCAAGTTTGTATTAGACAATTGGACATTTTGGACGAGATTCGTCCTCAAATAAAGGGAACATGACATCAATCGTTAAGAAGTACAGTTTTGAGTTCTATCAGTCGAGGAATCAGGATACTGAATTCTCCGCAAATGCAGTTATCGAGGAGCTAATGAAAATCATTTCTCCTCGTTCAGTTTTGGACGTTGGATGTGGAGTCGGAACTTGGCTTCGTGTATTTCAAGAGCATGGAGTTCAAGAGGTTTTTGGTTTGGAAGGTGTTTGGGTCCAGGGTCAAACCTTGGAAATACCCCAAGATTGCATTGGATTCACTGATCTCTCAAAGCAATTCTGTTTGGAAAAACAGTATGATTTGGCCATCTCACTTGAAGTGGCGGAGCACATCGATGAGAGCAGTGCAGATACCTTTGTGGAGAACCTCACAAACCATTCTAAATTAATCCTGTTTTCTGCAGCCATTCCTTGGCAGGGGGGGGTACATCACGTAAATGAGCAATGGCCTGAATACTGGAAGGAGAAGTTTGCCAGCCGGGGATATCAGCTTGTGGATTGCATACGGTTTCGGATTTGGAATGATGAAAGTGTCCTACCTTGGTACAAGCAAAATACGTTCTTGTTTGTGAAGGATGAGATAATTGGGGAGTTCTCAGATTACATTGGTCCTGATGACCAATCCCAAGCTCTTTCGATTGTTCATCCGGAGATGTTCTTGGCCAACCTAGAATATGCGGATCCGATTCAGGCTCTAGGAAGAAAATTTGCTAGATTCAAGAAACGACTTCTAGAAAGAAGCTGATTCGCCGAAAAAGTGGTGAATTTTGGAAGAGCGAGCACTGCCAGCCATATCCGTCATAATGAGCACTTACTCAGAACCGGAGCAATGGCTAAGGGAAGCAATTGATTCGATACTGAACCAAGTATTTGGGGATTTTGAGTTTTTGATCGTCGACGATAACCCGGATAGTGAGTTAAATAAGGAAGTACTGGATGAATATGCTTCAACTGATAGTCGGATACGTATAATTAGGAATAGTGTCAATCATGGGTTAACGAGAAGTCTGAATATTGCCTTGAAGGAGGCTAGCGGTTCATACATAGCGCGGATGGATGCTGATGATATTAGTCAGCCTTCAAGGCTAAAAAAACAATTTGACTTTTTGGAGGGGAACTTAGACTATGCGCTGGTCGGTTCATTCATTGAGCATATCAGTCAAAATGGACGTCATCGTCGAAACTTTAGGTTCCCGGTCGATCATGATGACATTGTTGTAGAAATTCCTTTAGCGAATCCGTTCAATCATCCAACTCTTATGATTAGAAGAAGCATTTTAGCGAAAAATAATATTCACTATGATGCCTCTTTCAGGTATGCCCAAGATTATGCTTTGATCTGTGAACTTAGCCGTTATGGCAAGCTCCATAACATTCCGGAGCCGCTGTTGAAATATCGAATTAGTCAGAATCAAATTTCTCAGAAAAGTTTCTCTATTCAGCACAAACTATTCATCAGGAGTCGAGATAGATTCCTTGCTATGCGTCTGTTGGACAAATACGGAGAAACGGTGACTGATTGGAAATCTGCTCTTGAAAGCGTAGAGAACTTAATTGCACACAAAGGTAGGAGATCGAAGGAACTCACGAATATGTGGTTCTCACTGCTCTGTTACCAAGAAAATTTGCATTTAGTGGATGTTTTTAGGGTTATATTCGCTCCTTACTCAATTTCCTTACATAATAGGTTGAAGGTCTTATATCGATTTCTATTCACTTAGCGGATCAAGCTTGTTTGCAATACCTACAAACTGATTGAAGCCTAGAGAGCTCAGCAACGATGAATTCACTATGGGTAACTTATTTGCTAATCACAAGCATTGTCTTAGGACTCATCTTGCTTCTACGGTTCAAGAGTCTCTTGTTGCGTTATGTTCTCTTTGTCTATTGGTATCCGCTCGTGACTATGCTCCTATTTTGCCTAGACTTTCCTTTAGGGGGATTATTGGATTTGTTAGGAAGAAGTGCATATGTTTCAATAGCCAGGGAGGCAACCTGGCTAGCGGTTTTGGGTTACTATGTTTTTCTGATTCCATTATGGCCTGTCAGAAGAGCTGAAGTGAAGCTTAGGCATCTAAAGATCAATGGGGGTTCTAGAATCTTGTTGGTCGTAATCCTTGGCATAGTATCAGTGCTAGCATTCCCAAAGGCGTTTGGAATAGGGGATCAGAGGTGGAATCTGATTCCGGGTCCATGGGCGGTTTTGTTTATTGCATTGAATGCTATACTTATCCTTTCCCAGAGCAGGACCGCCCGTATTTCCACTATCATTCACTTAATTCTAATTGGGATATCAATAGCCGGGGGTGAAAGGGTCAACGCGATTGGTACTGCTTTCCTCATTCTTGTTTTGATTCCCGTGAAGCCGGAACGTGCTTTGAAGGTACGTAACATAGATTTTAGGACGAGTATTGTTTTGGGAGCAATTGGTGTGCTCGCCATCTACTCCTCCTTCTGGCGATATGGCAATTTTGGAGTTTCCGCGATCCTCATATTTTACAATGTCATTTCCTTGGCTACAGTAAATGATGTCGTGCATATCTACTTCTCGGGCTTCAGTTACTATATGGCCGAAGGCAATAATCTTCGACCACTAATTAACCAGTTGGCCAGTCTCCTAAATCTACCCGTTTATGGTGGCGGAGGCCTTGGTCATGAATATAACTTTACGGAAATCCTTCGGGATTACATTTGGAACAATGGGGGTGGGTTATTCTACACTGAAGGCCTCATGATTTTCGGGTTCCTTGGAGTTCCAATCTTCAGTGGAGTATACGCCGCTGTACTGAGGTTATCGATTTCTTCAGGTTCCATGTTATTCTCTTCAGTCGTTTTTGTCGTGTTGCTAATCCTGCAGATGCGGGTTCAATGGTATGGACTCACATACACGTACATGCCTTTGTTTGCGGGTCTTATACTGGTTTCAGTACTGTGCAATTTTACATATCGCAAGTGGCGAACTCTTGAAACACTGTCTAAATCAAAAAAATGAAGTTGACCTATAAGCGTGTATTGATAGTGGGTCCTGTACCCCCTCCAATCAATGGCAATAGTGTTATGACCAAGCGAGTTTATGATCTCCTGAGTAAAAAGTACCGACTCCAGCTGATCAACAGCTCCATTGATAATGCTAGTGCTAGTGCCGTGACCAAAGCACTTACTTACGCTCGTCTTTACTTGCAGTGTTACAAAATCTTTATGGGAGGTGTCATCTACATTTCGATGGGAATGACCTTTTGGGGTACAATTCGAGATATGATTTTCATATTGCTCGGGCGGGTATTTGGTAAGAAAGTGGTTATCCATCTACATGGGAATATGACTCATGCGGTCTATGTTGGTTTGAGAGGCACACGGCGGTGGATTTATTCCTTGCCTTATTTGATGGGGCATAAGGGAATTGTACTGTCGAAAAGTCTACGAAGGAATCTGACTCCATTTTTCCTTGAAAAGGACATTATTGAATTGCCTAATTATGTTGATGCAGGGCTGAGCCCAGACTCTTTTGAGCAGAAGTTGAATCGACCCTTTGGCTTGAGGATTCTGTATCTGGGCATAATTGTAGAAGGTAAGGGCGTGCTAGACCTTTTGGATGCTTTGAGGATTCTCCATAGGAATGGGGTGCCGTATGAAGCAGTGTTAGTGGGATCAAACGACCCTGGACTTAGCGGCGCCATTTTGAATATTGAAGAGATACTACCTCCGAATTGTGAGTACAGGGGTCAACTTGTTGGAGAGGCAAAAAATGAATTACTGAATTGGAGCAATGTTTTTGTTCTTCCCTCACTCCTAACCGAAGGGCAACCGGTGGCTCTATTGGAGTCGCTAGTTAGCGGCAGTGTGATCTTGGCGACAAGACAAGGGGGGATACCTGATGTTATGCAGGAAGAGGAGAATGGTTACTTTGTTGAGATGCAAGATCCGGAATCGATCGCTGACAGAATGCAGTACTTATTAAAGAATGAGCAAAAGTTCAAGGAGATGCAGAGAAAGAACTTCGCGCTTCGATCGTCGTATACAGAAGAGCGTTTTCGGAGTGACTTGTATTCTATTTTTGAAGCGTTTTGAAGGTCCTTTTTAACGTGCTCGAGGAGATCGCCTGGTTTTGCTTGGCTTTGGGTTTCCAGGGCACATAGATTTCATTTCGGAGTCCAGCGGGGCATATTACGAAGATGAACGTGGAATGATCACCACCTTGATCCATACGCGGCATCAATTACGAAACAATTGTCTAGTTGATGCAAATGGTGCATGGCGACAAGCCCTTTTCGAAAGTTTGCGTAGGTAGTCACGAGGCTTTTTTCATTGTATTCGTCAATAGTTAGCGTTTCAATCTCACTTATGTTGAGCGCGCGTCCATATATCCCGTCGATATTTGCTTGAGAAGGTCGATAGATTGTTTCTCCTCGCCGGAAAATCCCACCTGCGTTTCTTGCCTTTCTGGAATCGATTAGAACAGGATTTTGGGCGTGAGGTATTAGCTGTCCCAACTTCAAAGAGTCGATCTGATAAATGTGCAGCTCGTTATCGACGGGAACGTTGATATCCGCTTGTTTGTTGATGAAAAGCCATCTTTCACCGTCGTCATCCTGGAAATAGGTTGCATCAGCAACTCTCTCTCCCTCGAACGCTGTGGAATACAGCTCCCATTCATTAGGAAATTGTACACATCGATATATTTCGAGTCGATTGTTCTCCATACTTTCGGGCATTAAATATAGGTTGCCGTCCTCCTGAATGACCTGAGGGTAAGAAAGGTGATAGTCAAGCTCTAAAACGTCCACTACCTCAACCAATTGATTGCGGTCTACCCGTCCACAAGAAATTTTTCCCAGTTTAGACTTGTAGCTATAGTTTTCGAAAAACACATACGTATCACCCGAATGCTGATAAAGAAACGGATCCGCCCAAAACTCGTTCTTAGGCAATTCGACTGGTTTCAGCCTAAACAGGGTCGATGTCAGAAAATCTCCGGAGCCAATGAATATTGTCCAGCAACGATATTTGGACCCGAAGAGCTTGGTGTCCAACCTCTCTACCGCCTTTTTAAGAAGTTTCAGGTAAAATTTGATACTGTAGGCTAAAGCGATTGAGACTGTTGGGGCTCTGTAAAGGGGATTATAATAGACAGTTGATTGAACCAGGTTGTATCTCCCTTCTTGGAGTTTTTTCAGGTTTTTCATCAACAAAGACACTGAAGATTCAAAAACTAGTCTCTGGGTTTCCACGTAAGACCAATGTCGATTGAAATAGGCTTTGTCAATGACATAGCCCCCATCCAACTCCTCAGTCAGCCGCTGTAATGTAACGCCTACCGTTGGCTGTCTCAAAACCACTTCCCAGAAACCTGGAGGCCCTCCACGGTTTATGGCGTTATCCCCATGGTGAAAGGACCAGATCCCATATCTGGAGGATCTCAGAATAGGCCCTCTAATGATGCCAAATGCGTGCCTTAGAATAATGTCGAGATCGAACTGCTTTACCATATTCGCATCCTCATCACCAAAGATGTCTAGATATCCCTTTGATTTTGGGTGCAAATTCAAAGTCGGGATACTACTCAGCTTGGAAGCCATCTTTTCCCTGTCTACCGTGGCCGTTGTAGTAAAGACTTTGAATTCGACTGCCGCCTGAACTTTCAAAAGCATTCTGCCTAGTAGGTTCTTTGACCTTGAGAGTCGACGAGCGATCTCTCGCAACGAGATCGGATTACTATCCCTGCCATCCTTAATCAGTAGCGCCAAATCCAAGCTTGGGTCTCTTAATATTTCACAGATAATTCGAAGTTCCCAGTTCGATAAATCCTGAAAATCCTTAATTAGTATGCCGATCTTCATCTAGTCTTGATCTTATTTCATTTTCAACAGCAACGTTAAGCAATAGGTCATAATTACGTAGCGCTCTTTCCAAAATCTCCAAGCATGCATTGCTGAAGAACTCCTGAACCCCACCCAGTTTGGTTGGTATTTCTTCTAATGCGCGTGAAATCGCCGCGCATGTGTTGTTGAAAGGTTTGCTGGCAATGTGAGAGGAGTTATATCTTTGGGTTGAGTACTGCGATGAATATGGAAAGTGTTTCTATTGGGTTTCTGGCAGGCAATGGGGACCAACAGCTCGCTCACTTAGGATCTCAGATGTAGTTACGTTAGGTTTTGTTCAAAAAATATATATATGAATATAGTATCAGTTCTGCGTTTGCTAGAAGTCATCTCAAAGGAAGGGGGGGTGAGAGAGATATTCCGGAATCCATCCTTCTCCCTAGCGTCATTCCAAATTGCACAAACGTTGAGCATCTATGAATCTAATCTCAATACGATAGTAGATGCCGGAGCCAACAAGGGACAGTTTGCGTTGGCATCTAGTAATCGCTTTCCTGATGCCAACATCTTTAGTTACGAACCTCTTCCAGAGACTTTTGAACTACTACAAAAGAACACTCGGCGAAGTGAACGGATCAAATGTTTCAACTATGCCTTGGGCAATGAGTCCGGTACAATAAATTTCTATCAAAACAACTACAGTCACGTTAGTTCTGCACTCAAGATTGATCCTGATAACACCAACGCTGGGTATGATCAAGGTGTGAAAGACGTCCTGCGTGTGCCGGTGTACAGATTGGATGAATTGCCAGAGCGGGTCCCGTATGAATCTCCAAGCCTATTGAAACTGGATGTGCAGGGATTCGAACGGAATGTAATTGAAGGAGCGGGTTCATTGCTTCCAAAGATTGATTATATCCTGCTGGAGGTCTCATTTGAGCCTTTGTACGAAGAACAGCCACTATTCCTAGATTTGCACGATTTCTTGGTTTCGAAAGAGTATCGCTTCGTTGCTCCTCTGGGCTTCCAGCGAAACGAATCTCACAAGGTCATCGAGATGGATGTTTTATATCGCAAGGACTAAGATACATGTATAGAATTCTAGTCACCGGCGGATCGGGCTTCTTGGGAACAAATCTGATTGAACGACTCAAAGATTCCGAACTCTATGAAATATGCAATGTGGATTTGGTAGCCCCCAAGATCCAATCACATAGACAATTTTGGACTCAGATTGACATACGAGATCTCGAAGGCTTAGAGCAGACAGTTCGCGATTTTGGACCTTCTCACGTGGTTCATTTCGCTGCTCGAACCGATTTGCGAGGTGAAACTATGGAGGACTATGATTCGAACACAGTCGGTGTAGGGAATTTGGTGCGGGTTTTGGCGAAGTGCAGTACGGTCACAAGAGTTATCTTCACATCTTCGATGTACGTCTGCAGGCCGGGCTATGTCCCGAAAGACTTCCAAGACTATGATCCTCACACGGCCTACGGTGAGAGCAAGGTGAGGACCGAGGAAATTGTGAAATCTGCGAATCCTAGTTCCTATTGCTGGTGCATTACTCGACCAACCTCTATTTGGGGTCCGTGGTTTGGGGAGCCGTACGATCAGTTTTTCAAGATCGTGTTATCTCGGCGCTATTTTCACTTTTCTGAAAGGGCCTGTACTAAGACCTTCGGCTACGTCGACAATACGATGAATCAAATGGCGGCACTTCTGGAGGCCGGAGCGGACAGAATTCAGGGAAAGACCTTCTATTTGGGCGATTCACCAGCGTACGACATTTCAGAGTGGGCGGACGAAATTGCTAGAGCTTGTGGTTATGGGATTAGAACTCTGCCATTTATTGCTTTCCAGCTAGCAGCGAAATTAGGGGATGCATTGGCCGTTTTGGGAGTGAGTTTCCCCATGACTTCATTTCGGCTTAAGAATATGTTAACGAATAATGTCCATAACTTGGAGCCTATTGAGCAGATTGCTGGAGCGCCGAAAGTTACCCGGAGAGAAGGAATCAGTTGCACTTTGACATGGCTCAAGGAATCGGACCAGCCATAATTTTCAATTCTGAAAAGTCAACTGGGGTTATATTATTTTTTGTCAACCTGGATAGTATGAAACTGCTGGTCTACGGGATCAATTATCTACCTGAAAAGACGGGTATAGGCAAGTACACGGGCGAAATGTGCCAGTGGTTCGCTGCACAAGGCCATGATGTTTCTGTGATCACTGCCCAACCTTACTATCCAGAGTGGCAATTGCACCAAGGATACAAAAACAACTTTAGGAAGGAAGTATTAGATGGGGTCACTGTTTATCGACATCCCCTACATGTGCCTCAGAAGCTTTCGGGGGCAAGGCGGATACTGCACGAGATAAGCTTCATATTATCCTCTTCTTTGGGTTGGTTACGAATGTCGTTACTGCCTCGTTTCGATATTGTCATCTGTATTGCGCCCCCTTTTCACTCTGGTCTGATGGGTCTGGCCTATCGGAGGATCAAAAGGTCGAAACTCATTTATCATGTCCAAGACCTGCAAGTGGATGCCTCCAGGGACTTGGGAATCATTCGCAATAGCACTTTGCTTTCATTCCTCGAGCGCACCGAAAGGAGCATCCTGCGACACGTGGATCTCGTGTCGTCGATATCTGAGGGTATGATAGCGAAACTCAATGAAAAGATACCGAGTCTCCAAATTGTATCACTGCCCAATTGGGTTGATACCGAGTTCATTCAACCCCTGGCAAAGGACAGGTCCCTCAGGTATGAGTGGGGTTTGACGGACGACGATTTTGTGGTGCTCTACTCAGGAAACCTTGGGGAGAAGCAGGGGTTGGAGGTATTGCTTGATGCTGCTGCAAGCTTGTTGTCCAATTCCCGGATTCGTATTTTTATCTGTGGCAATGGCGGAATGAAAAGCGTGCTGGAAGAACAGGCAGAGGCCAGAAAGCTGACAAACATAACATTCAAAGACCTACAACCTGCCAGCAGGCTACCCCAACTTCTATCCACAGCTGACGCCCACCTGGTTTTGCAGCGGAAAGCTGCTGAAGATTTGGTCATGCCATCGAAATTGACAGGCATCCTTGCTGCTGGCGGGTTTTCAATAGTAGCGAGTAGTGAGGGTTCTTCATTGTATCATATGGTTGATAGACATAAGTTTGGCGTCATCATTCCTCCGGAAGATTCCGAATCATTGATCAGAGCAATTGACGATGCGGCCACCCGCGACCTTTCTCAATATCGCTTGGAGGCCAGGTCATTTGCCATGGAATTTCTGGAGAAGGATAAAATACTAACCTCATTCGAAGAACAGCTAAGGGCCTTATGTCAATAATATTAATATAGTAATCGCATTTGTAGTGCAAGTTATTCTGAGCTTTATTCCGTAACTTGCCCTTAGCAGTAGCGACTCTTGCTGAAGCCATGCCCAACCGCCGGTTTTCCATATACATCCCATTCATATTCGTCGGAGCAGACGTCTTGGGGTTGTTGCTGGCGGCGTTCGTCACACAGCTATATGTGGGGATTCCAGTGGCAGTACCCAATCTTCTGCTCTATTATTTCTTTTCTACAACTTGCTGGTTTGCCCTTTTCTTTGTGCATAAGCTTCAAGAAGGGACACGGGAATCAAATCTCCCAGGCCATCTTCGGAAATTCATCGTACCTCAGATCGTGTTTGTCGGCATCAGCTTCGCTTACGCACTGGGATTGGCGACTGGTATACCTCTCCAGGTAGCCGCTACTTTCACACTTTCCTTCTTGCTTTTCGGCCTTTCTTGGAGAGTTGCCTGGTACTATTCCATTCGCTGGTACCGGGCCAGAGGATACAACTATCGAAAGGTGGTCATTGTGGGGCGGAGCAGCACAACAGATCAGCTTGCCCATCATCTGAAGACCAGGAAGACCTGGGGCTACAGATTTTTAGGATTCTACCATGATGTGGCGACGAACGACTTTGCTACCTTCGAGCGCTATCTCCTTGATCAGGGTGTTTCGCTAATTTTCTGCTATGCACCTGCCATGGGTGAGGGTATCATACCTCGGATCATCAATTTCGCTGAAAACAACCTGATCAAAGTCAAGCTGGTAAGTGAAATGAACTTACAGGGTCGGACTAATATATCAGTCGACCACTATGGGCCAATATCCACATTGAACGTCACATCACTACCGTTGGATAAGCTGGTCAATAGGTTTATGAAACGCAGTTTCGACTTGCTTTTTTCTTCCGTCGTAATAGTGGGCCTTTTGTCGTGGCTCCTGCCGATCCTGGCGATCCTGATCAAAGTAACCTCGCGTGGACCCATCTTTTTTGTCCAGGACCGGCATGGTCGTGAGAACAAGCCCTTTAAGATTATCAAGCTACGATCGATGCGTGTACATGACGACACTCACGTCAAGCAAGCCACCAAAGAGGACAATCGCATTACGCCCATTGGTAAATTCCTAAGGGCAACGAGCCTCGATGAATTGCCACAGTTCTTCAACGTGTGGATGGGCGATATGTCCGTTGTGGGGCCCCGGCCGCATGCGATCAAGCACAACGAAGAGTTCCGGCCCAAGATCGATCGTTTTATGCAGAGACATGCCGTTAAGCCAGGAATTACAGGGCTTGCCCAGGCAAAGGGTTTCCGAGGGGAAACGAGGACCTTCGAGGAATTGAACGGCCGAATCAAACTGGATAAATTCTACGTCCGCAACTGGTCCATTGTGATGGACATCAAGATCATCATTCTGACGGTAGTCTCCCTGATAAAAGGGAGTGAGAAGGCATATTAGTCGGGGTTGAACCGCACAATCTTTTCTTTTTCGTATTTTGTCGCTGAACGGAATCCACTTACATGACTGAATACGGACCTCTTTTCAACTTCATCCACTCCAAGTACTCCTCCAAAGAGCGGGTATACTTGCACGAACCGTTATTTGCGGGAAGAGAGCTTGCATACCTCAAGGAAACGCTGGATTCGAAGGTAGTCTCCACAGTCGGATCACTTGTCTCGAAATTCGAAGAGGATTTGGCGAAAGCGGTGGAAGCTCAACATACCATTGCACTGTCATCAGGAACCTCTGCCCTGCATCTGTCTTTAAAACTAGCTGGACTCAAGCCCGGGGAGGAAGTCATCACCCAGGGCCTCACATACGTGGCCACAGTCAATCCAATCACTTACGAGGGAGGTGTTCCGGTTTTTCTTGATGTTGACTGTGACACGATGGGTCTTTCTCCAATTGCCTTAAGAATGTTCGTCGAGGAGTTTTGCGAAAATTGGGGTGATGGGCTCAAGAACAAACGGACGGGGCGGCGTATAGCTGCCTGTATGCCTATGCACACCTACGGCTATCCATGTCGAATCGAGGAAATAGCCTCCATATGTGAGGAGTATGGTATTCCGCTGATTGAAGATGCTGCAGAGGCGATCGGATCGTCTTATAATGGGAGGCATCTGGGGACATTCGGACTGATGGGAGCTTATAGCTTCAACGGCAACAAGACGATCGCCAGTGGTGGGGGTGGGGCCATTGTTACTGATCGCGAGGCACTGGCCACCATGGCCAGACACCTATCGACGCAGGCCAAGCTGTCAAATTCATGGGAATCGGACCATGACCATATTGGCTACAACTATCGCATGCCCAATCTGAACGCGGCCCTTGCGCTGGCACAATTGGAGAAATTGGAGGACATCCTCAAAGCCAAGAGAAACCTCGCCAATGAATATCAGGAGTTGTTCAAGAAGCAAGGTCTGGACTTCGTCCAAGAAATCGAAGGGGCCAACGCCAATCGTTGGCTGAATGCCATCATCCTATCTGATAAGGACGCACGAGATGCTTTCCTCCAATCTGCCCATGACCAAAACATTGAATGTCGCCCTCTCTGGAAGCTCATGTCTGATCTGCCCATGTACAAGGACTGTGAGACGGATGGGTTGGAAAACAGCCGCTACCTACAGGAGCGTGTAGTTGCGCTGCCTAGTTCGGTGCCGAGCACTTAAATTGGTGAGTCGGGGATGGTAGCAAGTTTGCGGCTGAATACCGCTCACCTCGGTTGGATTTTGTAATTCGACGCGAATGTTTTCAAATTGAAAACATTTCTCTTTATCTTCACGTATTCATAGATGAAAAATGTTGTATCCAAAAAGCGTCTTCGAGAGTTTTGGGAAAAACACCCGGATAGCGAGCAGACGTTGAAGACTTGGTACAGCGTAGTTATGAAAGCAGAGTGGAAAAGCAGTAATGAGCTCAAGTCACAATATGCCAGCGCCAGCATAATTGGGGACAATCGAGTGGTTTTCAACGTCTGCGGAAATAAGTATCGCTTGATAGTGAAGTTCAATTATGAAATGCAGTGGTGCTGGGTCCGATTTATTGGTACTCATGTCCAATATGATGCAATAGACGCAACAACCATTTGAACGATGCATAAGAAGTTAAAGCCAATAAGAACGGAAGATGATTATCAGGAGGCACTTCGACAGCTTGAATCTGTTTTTGATGCGCCTGCGGGCTCTCCAGAGAACGATCAGGCCGAGATATTGGTGACACTCATAGAAAAGTACGAATCGATGAATTATCCAATTGAAGCCCCGGATCCTATTGAGGCCATCAAGATCCGTATGCAAGAAATGGATCTCACCCAAAAGGATCTAATGACTTTGATTGGCCTCAAGAGTCGTGGGACGATTTCCAATCTGCTGAATAGGAGGCGCCCATTGACCCTACCGCTGATTAGAGCCATAGGCCCCAAGCTTGGACTGCCGTACGATGTTTTGGTTCAAGAGTATTGACCTGTGATAAGCCCTACCTAGTTCTGTGCCAGAACTACCCTAATCAAAAAACTCATTCACCACCTCATCCTCTGTCCTTGGCGTCAGCAGGCTCACCACGATCAGCGTCGTCAATGATACCAATATCGCCGGGATGGCGATGAAGTCCGTGTCAAATGGAAACTTCATTATCCCGAGATCCAGGCCAGAGCCTGCGTATACCTTGTTCAAAGTACCAATGATCAAAACGGTGAGCATACCTCCAGCAATTGACGCCACACCCCCCTGACGCGTCACACGTTTCCAGAAGAAAGCCGCCAATAGGGGAGGTGCCAGGGACGCCCCAATCATCGTATAGGACAGGAAGGCCATCTCCAGAATAGTCGTAAACTGTGTCACCATCAGATAGGCCAGCACGCCTAATACCACTACCGCGATGCGCTGAATGAATACTTTTCTTTGAGGTTCCAGGTTTTTCATGAAATACTTCTCCACGAGGTCCCGCGTGGTATTCGTAGAGGTCACCATGAGGAATGTATTTCCAGTTGACAAGATGATGGCCACTCCGCCAGCGAACAAGATGGAGCCGACCGCAGCAGGCAGTTGCTCGAAGCCAATGCGTAAAATGATTTCTTCTGACATGGCATTGTTGATGGAGCCGTCGGCCAAGAAGAAGCGAGGATCGTCGGCGTAGATGGCGAAGCCGATCACCGCCAATGCACACATCAAAAATTCCACGATCACAACTCCCACGAACATCCCAAAAACGGCCTGCTTGGCGCTCTTGGCATCCTTGGCCGAGGAGAACTTCTGGTAGACACTACTCTCACTAAGTAATAGAAGTAGTGTGGGAAGTAAGATCCCTAAATACCACAACGGCTCATGCCCACCGACCACATTCAGGTGATCAGGGCTCACCGCGTTGATCGTATTGGTGACTTCACCCCATCCTCCGTGTGCATTCAGGGCATATGGTATGGCAATGAAGATGGCGAGGATCATGATGATGCCGTTGAAGATGTCGATCGAGACAATGGAGACCATCCCCGCTGTGGCAGTAAAGCCAATGACAACTACACAGGTGATGATCGTGCCCATATCAGGGCTGATGGCACCTTCGGTCAGGATCGCGATAAGACGCCCACCACCCTTGAACTGGTAGCCAGCAATGATGAGATAGGCGATGATGATCGTGATCGTACCTAACAGCCTCGCAACAGGAGAGTACCGCTTCTCGAGGAGGTCAGTAAGCGTATACTGAGAGATCTTGCGCACACGGGCGGCGATGAAATAGACAATCAGTATACCCAGCCAGGCGCCGGCGGAGAACCATAACTCTGAGAAGCCCGTCCTAAAAGTCAAGCCCGCAGTACCGAACAAACTCCCAGATCCAATCCAGGTAGTCACCAACGTGCCAACCAGCAAGTACACTGGCACACTCCGACCTGCCACGACGAAGTCGTCTTCACTTTTGACCGCTCGACTTTTGTAGATAATGATGCCCGTAAGAATGAGGATGTACAGGCCTGTGACAACTAGGTATATCATTGGGTTAGGTTTTGCTCAACCCCGAAGATAGTAAGTGTTGAGAGTTTTTAGGTTTTTAGGTTTTTGAGTTTTTAGGTTTTTCAAGGTTTTGGATGAGTTGAGAAGTTGATGATCTGCGGACTTGGCAAGGCGCCAATCGGAGCTCAGATAGAGTGTTAGTCGCACGGGCCATCGCGCAAGGCTCACCCACCAAGCCGCCTCGCCCTGAAGTGAGAGAGTGAATGAGAACAAGAATCCTGGTAGGAGCATTCTCTACTTCAGGGCGAGCGTAAGTCGGCACCCCGTACTTGTCCACCTCGCCCGGCCATACTGGTTTACCGGCCTGGCCTTCCGGCCTTTTGTTAGTTTTTAGGTTTTTTGAGCGGTACCCATTCGCTGAACACGACTATCCCCCTCTCGGGAATATTTTATGGAAGCCATAACCAAAACCTCAAACAATTAGATAGATAAATACATCATGAACGAATTACTATGATCAATGACTTGAGGCGCTTTACACTCTTGATACTGTCTGTGACGATCCTGTCTTGTGAGGTTTTAGAGGACCCTGAAGCAAACACTGATATGAACCTGCCGGTCACTGGTGCCTCTTTGAGTGGTGATTGGAGAGTCACTTCTTTCCAGGATGATGGACAGGAGGGGACAGACGAGTTTGACGGCCTTACTTTCACGTTTGCTGCCAATGGTGACTTGACTATTTCAGATGGTCAGGAGATGACAACCGCCAGCTGGCTGGTGAACGGCACAGGTACCCTCATGAACATTATTTTGACTCCTGACAACCTTCGGACTTTCCCTATGCGACCGGAGCTGGAGGACCTGAATGACGATGGCTGGAAGATAGTTGAGTTCAATGATCGAACACTACGTATCGTAGAAGATGGCAAGGAAAATGGAGACGCTGTAAGCTTCACGAGAGCTTTGTAGTGTGCCTTAGGATATCCATGTCCAGTCACTGAGTCAAGACTTCTCTTACCTTTTTGACTCTCTCCCGAACTTTACTCTCAACGATCTGATTTACACGTTCTTGATCGAAGCGAGGACATTTCCTCTTAGCCCGGATAGAAGCGGTAGCCGGTAGGCTATCCCCCGAAGGGTTTCGAACCCTACGGGGGATTGTGGCTGCCCGCGGGTCCGTGCTTTAGCGTATAGCCGGCGCTGAATCAGAAAAGAACCACTGCCCTGAGCTGCTCCAAATAAAAAAAGCCGCCCCAATGGAGCGACTTTTATATATTGATTATTGTACGTGTTCTGATTTTACATCATGCCGCCCATGCCACCTGGCATGCCGCCACCAGCAGGTGCCGCTGGCATTTCAGGCTCAGGCTGATCGGCAACAACTGCCTCAGTGGTCAACAGTAGACCAGCGATAGAAGCAGCGTTCTCCAATGCCAATCGAGTCACCTTAGTAGGGTCGATGATACCCGCAGCGAACATGTTGACGTATTCGTTGCTACCAGCGTTGAATCCGTAGTCATCCTTGCCGCCTTTGACAGCGTTGACAACAACAGAAGCCTCACCACCAGCGTTCTCGACGATTGTGCGAAGAGGAGCTTCGATAGCGGCTCTCACGATAGCTATACCCGTGTTCTGGTCAGCATTCTCGAGATCCAGGCTATCCAACGCATCACTAGCTCTGATGAGGGCAACACCACCACCAGCAACGATACCTTCTTGTACAGCAGCTCTTGTTGCGTGCAATGCATCGTCAACGAGGTCTTTCTTCTCCTTCATCTCTACTTCAGTAGCAGCACCGATGTAAAGGATAGCTACACCACCTGAAAGCTTAGCCAATCGCTCTTGCAACTTCTCCTTATCGTAGTCAGAAGTTGTGTTTTCGATCTGCTGCTTGATCTGATTGATGCGGCCTTCGATGTCCTCACCTTTGCCAGCGCCGTTGACAATCGTAGTGTTGTCTTTGTCGATGTTGATCTTCTCGGCAGTACCGAGGTAATCGATGGTTGCGTTCTCCAACTTGTAGCCACGCTCTTCGCTGATGACAGTACCACCAGTAAGGATAGCGATGTCCTCAAGCATAGCCTTGCGTCGGTCTCCGAAGCCGGGAGCCTTCACAGCAGCGATTTTCAGTGCGCCACGGATCTTGTTCACCACTAGTGTAGCAAGGGCTTCGCCTTCTACGTCCTCAGCGATGATCAACAGAGGCTTACCAGTCTGAGCAGTAGCTTCCAATACTGGAAGAAGCTCCTTCATGTTGGAGATCTTCTTGTCGTAGATCAAGATGTAAGGGCTCTCAAGCTCAGCTTCCATCTTATCAGTGTTGGTCACGAAGTAAGGAGAGAGGTATCCTCGATCAAACTGCATACCTTCTACAGTCTTCACCTCGGTCTCAGTACCTTTTGCTTCCTCAACAGTGATGACACCGTCTTTGCCCACTTTGTCCATGGCAGTGGCAATCATTTTACCTACTTCCTGATCGTTGTTAGCAGAAACCGTGGCTACCTGAGAGATCTCGTCACCGGTAGAGATTTCTTTGGACTGTGACTGGAGGCTGGCAACAACAGCAGCAACTGCCTTGTCGATTCCTCTTCGCAGGTCCATTGGGTTAGCACCAGCGGCTACGTTTTTGATTCCGTGAGCGAAGATGGACTGTGCCAATACTGTAGCAGTAGTAGTACCGTCACCAGCATCGTCAGCAGTCTTAGAAGCAACTTCCTTCAAAAGCTGCGCGCCCATGTTTTCGATCGCTTCCTCCAGCTCAATTTCCTTGGCTACAGACACGCCGTCTTTTGTAACTGAGGGAGCACCAAACTTCTTGTCAAGGATGACATTTCGGCCTCTGGGTCCGAGTGTTACTTTCACTGCGTCAGCCAATGTATCTACGCCCTTCTTGAGTTTCTCGCGGGCTACCGTATCGAAAAATATATCTTTCGCCATTATTCTTTGATTTTGTATTAGTTAAGTAGTCTTAAGATTTTCAGGTCCTAAGTTTTAGTTAGACGATTCCGTAGATGTCTGATTCTTTCATGATGAGGTACTCTGCTCCATCGATAGTGATCTCAGTGCCTGAGTACTTGCCATAAAGCACAGTGTCGCCTTCTTTGACCGTGATAGGCTCATCTGGCTTACCAGTACCGATGGCGACGATAGTGCCGCGCTGAGGTTTTTCCTTTGCTGTATCAGGAATGTAAAGTCCTGAAGCAGTCTTCTCTTCTGCTGCCGCAGGTTCCACTAGAACCCTATCGGCAAGTGGTTTGAAATTCACTTTTGACATGTCTGTTTACTTATTTTTTGCTTGTAAATCATTCAATATGACTCTCCAGCTATGAGCACAAGCTGTGCCAATCACGAATTCTGTCATGTTTGTCAGTCTTGACCTGACAATATTTCAGGCTCAACCTTGAAAATGTCAGTTCACACGTTGAGAAGGGGAATCTTGAAGGGAATTGGCTATATTAAAACTAGCCAAAATTGAAGTTTGCTATGCAGAAATTACCAAGTGACTGGCTTACAAATGGTTTGATTGATTTTGAGTACAAGAAGTACGTATTGCTAGCCTACTTGAAGGACATCAAGAAGGAATTTGAGCATATCAACTTGTATCCTTCTCTGGCAGAATTAGTCTTTCACTACACCAACCTTGTCAAGGTGCAGGAGAACAAGGACCTCATCTATGACAAGTTTCCGAAGACGATTTCCAAGGCAGACTTCGAAAAACTGAAGATTACCTACAAGATGGCTGTGGAGAATGATGACCTGATGAAGGAGTTGGAAGATATCATCACTTACGCCATGCCAAAATTTCAGATGGCAATAGAGGAGGGGAAGGAGATCTATGAATTCGTGGAGGAGAACCTGGAACTGCAGCCTGTGGGTATCGTGCCGATGTACCAGGATGCTGGCTATCTCTTGATCAATGAAGACAAGAGGCGTGATCTAAGCATCTACCGCTACCAAATCACGGTGTTTGAGAGCTCCACTGAGCGCTACAGGGGGATCAATACCGAGTTTGTAGCCAGGGACTTCACTGATTTCAGCCGTACGTTTGAACAGGTGAAGATCGATCTGGCAAAGCATGACCGGTCGATGCCCAATCCCGCCACTTATGCAGTCGTCAGCAAGCTCCAGTTCCCTGAAGAGCATACAATACTACCAGTCGCCAAGAGGCTACTGATAAGAAGTATCAATGTGGCTTAATTAATTGGAAGCAGAATCTCCAGCAGTGAGATCCTCAACGGGCAAGGCCTCCTGGTTTCCAAGATCCAAGGCTGGCGCCGGTGCCGCCGGAGCATTGTCCAGGTTAGGGCTCGTCGGTCCAGTTTGAGTCGTATTATCGATGAAGAAATTAGTCGATAGCGAAAGAAGCAGAATCGCTGCAATCGCACCCCATGTGGCTTTTTCCAAAAAGTCTCCTGTTTTCTTGACACCCATCACCTGCGCTGCACCACTACCACCAAACTGGCTGGATAGTCCACCACCCTTTGGGTTTTGTGCCAAAACAATCAGTACCAAAACAATGGCCACAACTATGATGAGCCCTACGATTACTCCGTACATAATACCTTTATCTGCTTTACTCTGACTTGAGTTCCTCTATTCGGGACGCAAAGTAAGACTTTTTTTCGGGGAATTTCAAGCCCAGTTCTTCGTAGATGGAGATAGCCCTTTCCACCTTGCCCTGTTCCACGTAGATCTGCGCAAGGTACTCCGTACCACTATCGGCCTTGAACGCGGTGCTGTTGGCCGACAGGTCCTCCTTTTTGTCCCCGCTCTCTTTGCGTTTCGCGGGGCTGATGGAAGGGTTATTGTGGATGAAGTCGTCGATGATCTTTTCCTTGTCCTGCTTGTCGGCGTCTACATGACCGTTTTCTGTGGCTTCCGCGGAGGGTGCTGGGGAGGATTTTTGACCCTTCAGCTTGCGGATCTTGTCAATGCTCTTCTCCGGTTTCGGCGCTTTGTCTTCTTCCGCCCGCCGCTCCTCTTCAGTGAGCGGTTCTATGACGTCTTCTTGTGCCACCTGATCCCGTAGGATGTGCGGCTTCGGAGTAGGAGGCTTCTTCTCTGTTTTGCGCTCCGGTACCGCTGCCTTGGCTAGCGCGGCATCGATGGCATCCTCTTCCTCGATTTTCTTTTCGATCTCGCGGAAGCGTGCTCGTGATCTCCGGAGATTCTCCATGTCCTGGTAGATCTCGGCGATCAATTTGTCGATGTCGGTTTCGGATCGCATGGGCTCGAGGATGTCATTGTCCTCTTCCCGTGCGACTTTGCGACGCATCTGGCCCTGTGAGCCTTGAGCTCGTGACTTCCTGTCACGATCTGCTGGTGCCGACCCCTGTGCTGCCGCCAATTCTTTCCGCTTGCGCGCAGCCATAATGCGCTCCCGCTCAAACTTCGCATTGAGTTTGATATCGGTCTCCTGCGGATGCTTCGAATCAAGGAAAAATAGATGATCGTTGATGAATCTCTTCAGCAGTGGTCGGTCGGTGGCATACACCGCTGCGGAGGCAATAGTCCGCTGAGCATCCTTGCTATTCCGCTCTTTGGCAACTTTGGCTACTAGCGCCCTGGCCACCTGGAAATATGGATAATCCTTTACAAGCTGATTGAGTTCGTCTAGATCATTATCCCTTAAAACGGCGGGGTTTCTAAGGCATTCTATGAACTTCTGTTTATTCACTCAGTAGAGTCAATATTCTTAAAACAACTAAAGATAAAAATAAATTACCAATTCGCTACTGATGCATTGAAGATATCAAGTATGATCTGGTCAAATATCTCGCCAACCAGCTCATCTTCAACAGTGGTCAAATCGGTATTCTGGTCATAATCAAGGAAAAAACTGAATCTCCGCTCAAAATCGAACGTCGGATCCTGGGTGTTGATGTAGGTGGCGAACACACTGATGGTAATCCGAGACAATTGCGACACGTCCTGACCATCCTGAGATCTGGAAGCGTTAGCTGCTACAGGAGTGATTCGGTAGTCCGCAACGTAGCCATCGAGTTGTAGGTCACCGCTTTGGTCCACAAGTGCGAGGCTCGTATTCTGCTGGAAATAGTCCTTGATCTTTTCAGTGAAGACGTTGCTCATATCGGAGGGACCCAGCACAGCATTGTTGTAGAATTGTTGGATGGAAATGGTCTCAACATCAGGGGAAATGGAGGCGCCGGTGAATCCGTAGACTCCGCATCCCATGGTAGCCAACAAAAGGAGGCAAAGGGGATTAATCCTCCAACTCATATTGCTTGATCTTGCGGTAAAGCGTTCTCTCAGAGATTCCCAGGTCTTGTGCTGCATATTTCCTTTTATTGTTATTCTTCTTCAACGCCCGTATGATCAATTCCTTTTCTTTCTTCTCGATGGAAAGGGAGTCTTCCTCTGGAGCTTCAGTTACGATGTCTTCAATTACCTCCTCATACTCGTTGTCGTCGACATGGCCTTCGATCAGTATCGGAGCTGTGGGGAGGTCTTGGTCATTGTCTCTGTGGTTCGCCGGCTGTACTTCGCTAAATAGACCGCTATGTTGCCGTAGGATCTCCTTTCGAGAGGGATTTTCCGTCAGCAACTGAAGTATGAGCTTTTTCATCTCCGTCATGTCTTCCTTCATGTCGAAGAGCACTTTGTAGAGCAAGTCACGTTCTGTGTAGCTTTCGCCATTTTCCTTTTTGTCGATAAGGGCCGGCAGATTGGTGCTTTGCTGCGGGAGATATTTGAGGAGAGTTTCAGGAGTGACTTCTCTGTCCATCTCCAGCACACTGATTTGCTCTACGATGTTTTTTAGTTGCCGAATGTTGCCGGGAAACCTGTAGCGCTTGATCACATTCTCCGCTTCGACATTCAGAAATACAGGCTTGGTCTTGTAGTTCTCAGAAAAGTCGGTCGCGAACTTCTTGAACAATAGGAGGACATCATTTCCACGCTCTCGAAGCGCCGGCACCTTGATGGGCACAGTGCTGAGGCGGTAGTAGAGGTCCTCGCGAAACTTCCCCTGATTGATGGCCTCATGCAGTTCCACGTTGGTCGCAGCGATCACGCGCACGTCGGTCTTTTGCACCTTGGAGGAGCCTACTTTGATGAACTCCCCATTTTCCAGTACCCGGAGCAACCGGGCTTGCGTGCTGAGGGGCATCTCGCCAATCTCGTCCAGGAAGATGGTGCCGCCATTGGTGACTTCGAAGTAGCCCTTGCGCATGTCGGTCGCTCCTGTGAAGGAGCCCTTTTCGTGCCCAAAGAGCTCGGAGTCAATGGTGCCTTCGGGAATGGCGCCGCAGTTGATAGCGATGAACTGACCGTGCTTGCGATGCGAAAGGCTGTGAATGATTTTCGAAAACGACTCTTTGCCCGCACCACTTTCACCTTGAATGAGGACACTCATGTCCGTAGGGGCTACCTGCATGGCGACCCGGATAGCGTTGTTGAGCTGTGGGGCGAGGCCCACGATCTCAAATCGCTGCTTGATGGTTTGTATTTCTGCGTCTATTTTGTAATCCATAGACTGGGTTTCTTATTCTACTTCTTCTCCGAACAGCGTCGCGGCCGTGCAATCGTGCACTTTCACTTTGACATACTGCCCCTTCTTCAACTCGCCTGCGGGGAAAATAACCACTTTGTTGGCTGAATTTCGCCCCTGCAGCTGCTCCTCAGAACGCTTGCTCGTGCCTTCGATCAAAACTTCAAAAGTCTTGCCTATGTCCCTTTGGTTGCGTGCCAGGGAATGTTCTTGCTGTCTTTGGATCACCTCCTGCAGTCTTCTCTTCTTCACTTCCAGGGGAATGTCATCTTCAAATTTCTTCGCCGCCAATGTTCCCGGCCTTTCCGAATAGAAGAACATATACGAGAAATCGTAGTGGACATAATCCATCAGGCTCAGTGTATCCTGATGCTCCTCTTCGGTCTCTGTGCAAAAACCGCAAATCATGTCGGAGCTGATGCCGCAGTCTTCTCCCAGAATGCTTCGGATGGCATCCACGCGTTCCATGTACCACTCTCGCGAATAGGTCCTGTTCATGAGATCCAAAACCCTGGAATTGCCGCTTTGCGCGGGTAGATGGATGTATTTACAGATGTTGTCGTATTCCTTCATCGTATGAAGGACCTCGTTGGTGATGTCCTTCGGATGTGAAGTCGAGAACCTGACACGCAGCTCAGGATGCACATTGGCGACTCTCTTCAGCAAACCTGCAAAATTGATGACTTCTGAGGCCTCGGTCTTATCCAGACGAGCTTTATTGTTCTCTTCTGGTGACCATTTGTAAGAGTCCACATTCTGCCCCAGGAGGGTCACCTCGCGGTATCCCTGCTCGAATAGGTCGGTCGCTTCTTTCACGATCGATTGTGGGTCTCTGCTTCTTTCTCTACCCCGCGTGAAGGGGACGACGCAAAAAGAGCACATGTTGTCGCACCCTCGCATGATGCTGATGAAGGCTGTCACGCCATTGCTATTGAGGCGAACAGGGGCGATGTCGCCGTATGTCTCCTCCCGAGAGAGGAACGTATTCACTCCACGGTGTCCTTCCTCAGCGTCTATGACCAATTTGGGGAGATCGCGATAAGCATCGGGGCCGACAACAAGGTCGACGATTTTCTCTTCCTCCAGGAGTTTGGCTTTGAGCCTCTCTGCCATGCAGCCCAGGACACCGATCTTCAATTCCGGCTTCTGTTCCTTGATTTTGTTGAACTGGCCCAGTCGCTTGCGGACGGTTTGCTCGGCCTTGTCCCGAATAGAGCAAGTGTTGATCAATACCAGGTCCGCCTCTTCCAGATTGCTGGTGGTGCCGTATCCTTCCTTGGCCATGATAGAGGATACAATCTCACTGTCTGAGAAATTCATTTGGCAGCCGTAGCTCTCGATATAAAGCTGTCGGCGGCCTTTCTCCATTGAATTTTCCGTGATTTTTACTTCCTCATTCCGTTCCCTTCCGTCGAGAATGGAGATATCCTCAATCAAATGCTCCATGAATTCTGTTTTGCCGTGGCAAAGATAAAAGTGTCACCCAGAAAAGAGTGACAGATTGTCAGTATTATTCAATTTTGTCAGTATGCAGTAAGAAACCTACATGGAATAATTCCCATGGGTTCTGACTATCAATCACTTTACTGTCGATACTGACTTTCCCTTCCAATTCAATGCCACTATTGGTGCGGGAGATCCGCATTGGGATCATTAGCGGCCCAATGCTGTCCCTAAGGTGAAGGGTTATTTGTCCCAGATGAGTTGGCTGGTTGATTTTGAACTCGTCGTTCAATACCGCGGAAGTCAGTAAAGTCGTGTCATAAGTAACGATGTCCGTCAATTCTATTTGGAGAAAATGATCTACTGTATCGGAGTTTCCAAAAGACAAGTCACCTGTGATCAATCCCACGACTGCCATCTCTTCCTGTCCCTTGAGTACGATAGAACCCGTATCTACTTTTACCGATCCGTTGAGTAATTCATCTCCCTGACCAATCCAGGTGATCAATGAACGCTCATAGTCCAGCTCGAGCGTTTGCAGGGGCTCCTCAGGGGGCGCTTCCTCGACTGTGGTAACCGTAGGGGTGCACCCTACGAGTCCTGAGATGACAACAACCTTCAAGAAATGAAATCGGCGGAATAACATGTATTTTCGTTTTGCGTTGCTCAAAAAGCTGCAATATTAAACTATGTTTAAAGAAAAGTACCTCATATGGCCATCATCCAGTCGGTAAGGGGCTTCAGTCCGAAATATGATGAATCCTGTTGGTTTGCTGAGAATGCAGTCATCATCGGTGACGTCGTGATGGGGCCAGATTGCACCGTGTGGTTCAGCGCAGTGGTCAGGGGGGATGTCAATACTATTCGGATCGGTTCCAATACTAATATTCAAGACAACGCGACGATACACGCAACGTACGAAAAAGCTTCGACAACGATCGGTAACAATGTGTCGATTGGTCACAATGCTATCGTTCACGGCTGCACACTGGAGGACAACGTCCTGATCGGTATGGGCGCCATCGTGATGGATCATGCCGTGGTGGGGGAAGGCAGTCTTGTTGCCGCGGGAGCGGTGGTACTGGAGAATTCCATTTTGGAGCCCGGCAGTGTGTATGTGGGTGCGCCGGCTCGGAAGGTGAAGGATATCGGAGAAAAACACCTGGAAATGCAGCAACGAATCGCATCCAATTACATCAAATACGCCGGATGGTTTAGAGAGGAAAGATGATCGAATTAGACGACAGCAGAGAATACCCGAAACTGACCGAGTCGCTGGTGGTCATTCGTTTTCAGGATTGTGACCCGCTCCAGCACCTCAACAATGCCAAATACTTCGACTACTATTACAACGCCCGTGATGACCAGGTCGCCAAGTTGTACAACCTTCGAATGTCGGAGCTGTTCCAGGCGTTTGGGGCCATATGGGTTGTATACAATCATCAGATAGCTTACCTGAAGTCCGCAGGGATGGGGGAGTGGGTGACCATCTTCTCCAGGATCATTTGGTTCAACGAAAACTCCGTTGTGGTGGAGTACTTCATGACGGATCAGCATCGCAAGCATCTCAAAAATATCCTCTGGACTACCCTGCGTTTTGTGGAGTTTGGAGGTAAGGGCATCAATCATCCCCCTGAAGTCATGGCGTACCTGGACAGGGTGGCTCTCAAAATGGAGGACTATTCGCCAGCAGGTTTCCAATCACGAATCAAAGAGGTCAAATCCGAAGTTCTCGGATGGTCGAACTAATGAAATAAACGATTTATGAATTTTTTTCTAAAACTGATACTGTCAACCGTCGCCGTAATGATCGCGTCGTACGTATTACCTGGCGTACACGTTAGCTCGTTCTTTACGGCTCTGATCCTGGCCTTCGTTCTTTCCATTCTCAATGCCATTGTCAAGCCTATCTTGATCGTTCTGACGATTCCATTGACGATCGTTACACTTGGGATCTTCCTATTGGTCATCAATGCGTTGATCATACTGATAGCAGACGCGCTGATGGGTAACGTATTCTATGTAGATGGATTCTGGTGGGCCCTTCTTTTCAGTATCGTACTGTCCATTGCCAACTCCCTGTTAGAGGAACTGAGCAAATCCTAGAAGTAGACAGGACACTGAGGGTCCTTCTTGTAGTTCCTCAGCTTGATACGATAGTTGAGTAAGATCTCGTGGCTACCGGCGGAGTAGTCGTTGAGATCGTTGGTGATCGCATCGTAAGCGTATCCCACTCGGAAGTTCTCATTCAATATCAGCTGAGCGATGAAGGTGATATCGCCTCCCCTCCGGACGTTAAGGCCCGCATAGGCTATCTCGTCGAAGATCACGTTGGCATTGATATCAAAGGAAATGGGTGCCTGCTCTTGATACCGCACAAGTACCGAAGGGTTCAGCTTGATCTTTTCATTCAGATGGATAACACCCCCGGCGGTAGCGTAGTAGTAGCGGCTTTCTCGCGATTGGATGAAAGAGGCATCGCGAATATCCACGACCACATCTTGTACATCCGGCACATCTGTGTGCAGTTTGTTTTCCAGGAGATAGGGTACACTCACTCCCATAAACCAATCCTGATTAGCAAAGTACAACCCCACACCGAAGTTGGGGCTGAAATTTGTTTGTTGGCCAATCAGGGCCGGATCTGCATTATCTAGCAATGTCAGTACCGAAAAGTTAGATGTTCTGCTATTGAAGCCTCCCTGAAGTCCCATGGAAAGGATGCCCAAATCTGTCCGGATCTTGTAGGCATATTGCCCGTACAATCCCACATCCTCGTGCACACCCACCTGGTCCTTCGACGCCACAAGGCCCACGCCAATTCGATTGGACATGAGCGATGTATGCGCTGATAATACCTGGAACTTCGGAGCACCATCGATATTGACCCATTGGTCACGATGCACTGCTGTCACTGACAACAGGTTCAAGCTACCTGCATACGCTGGGTTGATCACCGCGCCATTGAACATATAGGTAGAGGTAATAGCTCGCTGCTGCGCGGTGACCGCAGTGCTGGCCACGAGAGTGATTATCCCGATTATAACTGTGTTCTTCCAACTATGCATTGCTGCGCTCAATTTATCTAACTAATTCCAAAAAGCCTTGGATGAGGTCGCTTCCATCACCCTTATCGATAACGTAGAAGTATGTTCCAGCTGGGAGATCCTGAGTTGCTCCCACATTGGAGGTACCGTTGAATCGCTTGGTAATGTTGTCGTAACCGTCGATTTCATAGATCCTGATACCATCTCGCGTAAATATCTGGACGTTGTTGTTCTCGAAGAAGTCCAGACAGTCGATGAGGAAGAAGTCGTTCATTCCATCATCGTTGGCCGATACACCATTGTAGATCCTGATCTCCGAGTCTATCACGAACGTAGAAGAGTAATCACACCCATTTGACGCTCGGAAATTGACTGTGTAAGCTCCAGGCGTTGCATCGATCAGTGTTTCTGCACCACGCGCTGCCAGAACAATGTCACCTGCATTATCAAAGTAAGTCACAGAGTCCACATATACGCCGAGTGTCTCGATCGCTACGAAGGCCTGACCTGAGAACTGGTTGGCAGAGCCATCCTCAGTTCTCAAACAGAGTGATCCGGTGGTGACGATTGAGAACTCAGGATCTTCGACCGAGTAAGGGATCGTCGTCGTAGTCCTGCCGGAGACACAACCCGAGGCAATGTCGATGGCCAGTACTTCGTAAGTGTCGGCATCCAGTGTCTGGATCTCATTGCCAACGAATAGCAATGAGTCAGGATTATCAGCCGCGTACCATTCGAATCTGAACCCGTCCGTGAGACCGCCTGTGTTGGCGACAGCCACACCATTGGGGAAGAGACAGTTGGTACGACCACTTACGACGACTATTGTCGGATCAGCGATGACAGGAGTATCATCTATGATCTCAACGTTCTGCAAGGCCACACAACCTGTATTCCTGTCGCGTGCCAGTACGGTATAGGTGCCAATGGATAGTGAATCCGCGGAAAGTCCTGTCTGGATCTGGGTACCCGTCGTATCAGCACCTTCGTACCACATGAACTCGTAAGCAGAGACGTCAGAAGCTGCCGTGTCAATTCTTGCCAGTCCGTTCGGCTGATCTTCGTAGCAGATCGTCACGTGGTTGTCAACCACGACCGTGTAGTCAGGTGGCACTGTACCGTCTTCGACTTCAACGGTAGCTCGCTCTGAGATACACGATGGGTCTTCTGTTCCTCGGGCGATCACTGTGTAGATGCCCTGCTCCAGACCATCAGGATCAACGCCTGTGTAGTCAGGGTTGTTGATGTCCGGATTCTCGACATCACCGATGAACCAGAAGAACTCTGCGTCACGGACAAACGTACCCACCTGCTGCACCCTCACATTCACTGATCCATTTGGATTGTCGCAATTCAGGTTCGGAGCCGAAGAAGGAAGAAGGACAAATGGAGGTCTATCGTCAGCGAGACGTACAATATCCACCGTTGTACAGCCGGTTGCATTGTTGGTAGCCACAATCGTGTAGCTGCCAGCTTCCAGGCCTTCAGCGGAAATAGTCATCTGAGCAGCGTCCACCGTAGTACTGATGGCGTTTCCGTTGCTATCTGACCATGTGATCGTATAGTCCGCAGGGTCGACCTGACTACGTACGTCATCAACTGTCGTATAGATCGCCAACGTCATCTCCCCATCAGCCAGCGCCGGATCACACTGTCTGTTACTCAGAGCAGATACAAGCTGAATTTCTGGATAGACGATATCGTCAGCGCTCAACTGTACCTGATACACTCCTGTTGTACATCCCGTTAATGTGTCTGTACCTACAATGTAGTAGGTCATGTCAGGCAGACCCGCACTAAAGGACGTCGATGATCCGTCCTGGAAGGCCGTCGCGCCGGACAGCGGGTTGTCATCGAAGAAGGCGAACGTATACCTATCAGTCGTTGCGATAGACACGTCGGTCACCTCAATCACTCCGTTACCAGGCTCACAGTTTGTCGGATCAGTAACGGAAACCGTCAAGATCTCAGGCTCCTGTGGAGCATTACCAAGAGTTATGGACTCAGTGTCTACACATCCTGTGTTGACATGCGTCACTTCAATTGTATATGTACCGGCCAGCAAATCAGACAGCGTATCATTCGATGCCAGCAGGTTACTGGAGTCATCGTACCAATTGAAGGTGTAATTCGTATTGGCGTCCGTTTGTCCGTCAGCCTTAGCGACAAGGATACCTGTACCTACAGTTGCTGAGCATGTGGAGTCAGCCTGTACAACCTCAATTTCTATCTCAGGAAGTGATGGGTTGTCTACAATTGTGAATTGATACGCCGTTGATGAACATCCTGTCAAATCCCTTGTAATGACCGCGTAGTACTCACCGGCAGCAAGACCATTGAGCTCCAAGGGGCTCACAAGAGGGTCGGTGTCGGCCACAGCCACCGTGAGAGCGGCATCGCTGAACCACCCTATGGTATATTCGGCGGCCAGGGTGGCAGAATCCAATACCATACCATCCAGTGTCGCGGCCACGAGCGATCCTGATCCACCAGGAGACACACAATCAAGATTGTTGTTGGCCTCGAAGCTGGTGATGATCGGACTGACCGGATCATTCGTGATCGTAAATGTCTGGGTCGTTTGGCAACCATTGTTCGTGCCTCCGGAAATGTTGGAGACAACCACGGTGTATTGACCGTCAGGCACTCCCGTGAGGGTAGCCTCCGTATCCACTACAGTGCCGTAGACACTGCTTACCGTCGAGCCCGTTCCGGTGCCAATATGCCACAGGAAAGTATGGTTTCCGTCAACTTCCGTCTGGCCGTCAGCCGTGATAGAAATCGCACCGACCGTTCTCAGTCCATCGGTACATTCATCATTTGGTGTCATGCTCGTCACCGCGAGGACCGGATCCACACTGGCATCTACGATTGACACTTCGATCGAACCTGACGCACAAGTATTGGTATTGTCAGTCACTGAAACGGTGTAAGTATCCGCACCGAGGTTTGACAGCACGAGAGGATCAGCACCAGGAGTTCCACTGTAAACCACACCGGAAGCACCATCAAGCACATCTATCGTATAGTCTGTAATATCAGTGGACGATCCCTCGATATCAGACGCATTGATCGTTATCGAGCCATTGGCTGCCAAACAGGTCGTAACATCCGTGACGCTGTTGTCATCAAGGCTGATGCTCGGATAGACTTGCTCGTCGAGCACCTGGAACTCAAACTCACTGCTACATCCGTTCGCATTGTCCTCGACAATTACTGTGTAAGTACCATTGTCTAGTGCGGAGATCACGACAGGATCTGCAGCACTACCAACTCCAGCGTACGGCACTGCAGGTGATAGGGTGAAGGTGTAAGCTCCACTGAAGGCACCAGCAGTCTCCACTTCGAAGGTGATGCTGCCATTCGCGGCTGCTATGTCGCAACTTGTGTTGTTCACGATAGTCGGTGTTCCCACAAGATCAGGGAAGGCCACATCTTCAAGTACTTCAACCTCGAAGGTAGCTGACGCGCACTCGTAGGTGTCGTGCGTCGCAGTCACGTAGTACGTGCCTGCAGCCAAGTTGCTAACACCTGCCGCCGCTGTAAACGTGCCTTGAGAAACCAACGATTCATTGAAATACTCTAGCGTGTAATCGGCATCAATTGCGACTGTTGTATTGGCGGTGGTTGTCGCACCAAGTCTGGTGAATGATACCTCCGACACAGTGATGGTTCCGTTATCACTATCACATCGCGTATCGTTGGTGGCGCTTGCTATCGCAACGGTTGTCTCGGTCGGATCGTGAGAAAGCACGAACGTCGCATCCGTAGAACAACCTAGGTTATCGTCTGCACCATCGGTGTCAGTGACACGCACCCAGTAGTTACCATCTTCAAGATCAGCAGTAGTCATTGCCGTCGCATCTCTTGGATCACTCATATCACCCAGGCTACCCTTGTACCACTGGAAGCTGTATCCTGCAGTGACTAAAGGACCACCCTCGTCTACTTGGGCTTGCAACTGACCATCGGCAGCGGCTGCACCGCTGCAGTAGGTGTTTGCTTGCAGTTCGGTGATCACTACCACTGGTGCTGTGGCATCGTCAGCGATGACAAGCTGTACTGCTGGCGACGAACAACCTGGCGCTGCTGCACTGGCACCACTGTATGTAGCAGTGAGGTAGTAAGTACCTGGTGCAAGCGCAGAGAAGCTAGTAGCAGCGTCCCCTGTTGTAGAGGCAACACTTGCTGTCAGTTCTTCATCAGAGAATATTTCGTACGTGACTTCGGCATCTGCCAATACCTGGGCGGAAGTACCATCTTCATCTGAAGTAATGGAGATGCTATTGATAGTAATGGTGCCGTTGTCAGGCGTACAGTCAGTGACGTCAGTAGGCGTAGCTGTGATGGCTACTGCATAAGGATCATCCTCAACTTGTACAGTGATCGACGTCGAACAACCTGTACCATCGGCAGCTGTGCCAAGAGCAGTGACGACGACGGTATAGAAACCAGCCTCGAGGTCCGTGGCAGCATTTGCACCTGCTACGGCACCGTCTGCAGGGGATCCCTCAGCGGTAGTGAATGCATTGGTGTTGTTTGTGCCCTGGAACCAGTTGAACGTATAGTTGTTCTCGTCAGTATCCGGTGCAGTTACATCGATGGTGATGGTTCCATTGCCACCAGAGCAGAAGTTGTCGTCAGTGACAGTGGCCGAGAGCACCGGCATTGTACCGTCCTGACCTACGACTACCTGATAGTTTTGAGATACACACCCAGTAGTCTCGTCAGTGATGACGATGTTGTAAGTGTCAGGGTGCAGATCGCTGATGACTTCAGGGTCAGTACTCAACGCAAGGGCCGCATTGTCATCAGTGTTGTCATTGATACCGGTGATAGACAATGTGTAATCTGTGATGGCCGCACCAGAACCTGAGATATCGGCAAAATCGATAGAGATAGAGCCATTATCAGGGCTGGTACAATCAGTGGCGTCATTGACGGTCACATTAGGGACATCGAGTGTGATGTCAGTGAAGTCAGAAGTCAAAGTAATTTCTGCTGAAGCTGTACAGCCAAGGTTATTGGAGGTGTTGTCTCCCACCTGTACCCAGTAGGTACCTGCGATCAGACCAGTGATAACTGACTGCTGAGCACCATCTACTAATGTTGCTGGTGTAATAGAGATGTCTGAGTTGTTCTCGGTACCACCGTCAGCCAGAGGAGTAGAGGTATCACCGGAAGCTCCATAGTACCACTGCACATCATAGTTACCATCAAGGTCACCAGTCGCGACAGTGAGCGTCAGTGCACCATCGGCATCAAGTACACCCGCTGTAGGGTTACAAATTGTGTTAGGTGCCGTCTGTACCAGTGTCAGCGTCGGATTGTCAGCATCGTCAGCGATGAGCAGCTGTACTGCTGGCGACGAACAACCTGGGGCCACAATACTCGCACCGCTATAGGTAGCAGTGAGGTAGTAAGTACCCGGTGCGAGCGCAGAGAAGCTAGTGGCTATATCACCCGTAGTTGAGGACACACTTGCTGTGAGCTCTTCATCAGAGAATATTTCGTACGTGACTTCAGCATCTGCCAATGCTTCTGCAGAAGTACCATCCTCATCGGAAGTGATAGAAATGCTGTTAACAGTTATGGTGCCGTTGTCAGGCGTACAATCCGTCACATCGGTAGGCGTAGCTGTGATGGCTACTGCATAAGGATCATCCTCAACTTGTACAGTGATCGATGTCGAGCACCCTGTGCCATCGGCAGCAGAAGCCAACGCAGTAACGACGACGGTATAGAAACCAGCATCGAGGTCAGTGGCAGCATTTGCACCAGCCACAGCACCGTCTGCAGGGGATCCCTCAGCGGTAGTGAACGGATTGGTGTTGTTTGTACCCTGGAACCAGTTGAAGGTATAGTTGTTCTCGTCAGTATCCGGTGCAGTTACATCGATGGTAATGGTTCCATTGCCACCGTTGCAGAAGTTGTCGTCAGTGACTGTGGCCGAGAGGACCGGCATGGTACCGTCCTGACCCACGACTACCTGATAGTTTTGAGATACACACCCAGTAGTCTCGTCAGTGATGACGATGTTGTAAGTGTCAGGGTGCAGATCGCTGATGACTTCAGGGTCAGTACTCAACGCAAGGGCCGCATTGTCATCGGTGTTGTCATTGATACCGGTGATAGACAATGTGTAATCTGTTATGGCCGCACCGGAACCAGAGATGTCGGCGAAATCGATAGAGATCGAGCCGTTATCAGGGCTGGTACAATCAGTGGCGTCATTGACGGTCACATTCGGAACATCGAGTGTGATGTCAGTGAAGTCAGAAGTCAATGTGATTTCAGCTGATACTGAGCAGCCAAGATTATTAGAGGTGTTGTCTGTCACCTGCACCCAGTAGGTACCTGCGATAAGACCAGTGATCACGGACTGCTGAGCACCATCTACCGATGTTGCCGGTGTGATGGAGATGTCGGAGTTGTTTAAGGTGCCACCGTCTGCTAATGACGTCCCAGTATTTCCTGTAGCTCCAGCGTACCACTGCACATCATAGTTGCCATCAAGGTCACCAGTTGCTACAGTGAGCGTCAGCGTACCATCGGCATCAAGGACACCCGCCGTAGGATCACAGATCGTGTTGGCTGCCGTCTGTACCAATGTCAGCGTCGGGTTGCTGGCATCATCCTCTATGGTGAATGCTCTTTGCGAAGAGAAGCATGATGTAGCAGGATGAGAGAGCTCAATGAGGTAATCGCCAGGAGAAAGATCAGATATTGTCAGATTATCTCCTGCATCCTCTACGTCGGTATCCACTACGGTCATTCCATCAGTTTCATACACAGTGATCGTGTATTCATCCATGGCTGTCTCATCACCAGCTGACAATGACGTCGAGGTATTTGTACTGGTGTTGAACAGGTTCACCCCTGTAAGGGTCACAGTTCCATTATCCGGAGTACAGTCAGTAACGTCGGTCTCAGCAAAGCTGAAAGCGATGATCGCATCTACATTATCACTGATGGACGTAGTATAGAAGCTGACACAACCCACAGAGTTGGTATTGTCTTCGACCCGAACTGTATAAGTACCGCCGATGATATTGGAGATACTGAGGGTTGCGGGCGAGACGCCGGCTGTTGCAACATCCCCATCCGTACCATCAACAAATGCTGTTGTACTTCCGATACCACCGATGTACCACTGAATATCGTAATCCGCCGGATCACCAGCCAACTCGACAGTGATTTGACCATTAGGATCCGTAGTACAATTGGTATTGTTCGTGTCGGCTGTGCCGTCAGATAAAGCAGGATTGGTCTTACCATCACCCACGGTGATAGAGTAGGCCGTTGCTTCACACCCACTGTCATCAAAGAGGACAATGATGTAGTCGCCATCTTCTAACTGGGTGAAGTCTGTACCTGTGGTGGTTCCATCATCCAGGTAATTGATGTCTGCAGCTTGTGTATTGTCCGTGCCATTGAATGCCAGCAGGCCGGTGCCACTCTCATAGAGATAGGCCTCCCAATCGGTGATCGGCCACTGCTGAGTGGTTGTATTACCATCCCTGTCGGTGATCTCGATATCGACATTGTTCATGTCGATGCTACCGTCAAACGGTGAATCGCAGTTCGTGTTGGCTGCCGCTGTCGGGGTGGTACCACCCAGGTCGATGCTGATATCATCAGGATTGTCGTCGACGACAAACGTGTAAGTGTTGGCACATTCATTGCCACTGACGCCATCGCCATGGTTACCTGTGATTCGAACGGTATACGAACCGCTTGGCAGTCCTGTTAGTGTCGCTCCACCATTGCTTACTACAGCAGTACCAAGGACATCGGCGGGGATCTCAAGGCTTGCGTTCACAGCAGATCCTTGATACCACGCAAAGGTGAAGTCCGAAACGTCCGTGCCTGTTGCGGTGGAGTCTGCTCCTGAGATGTCCTCCAGGATCCTGTCGATTCTTAATATATCGATGGCACCGGTGGCATCAGCATCTGCTCCACTACAGTCGTCATTGTCGTCGATGTCAACGTATACTGCGCTTGCAGCGTCGATGTAGAACTCGTCAAATCGATCTTCAACCTCAAAGGTCACGGAAGGTGATAGACAGAAAGCCTTACCTTCCTGAGCTGCCAGGATCGTGTACTCACCCGCAGTCAGTCCGCTAAAGGTATATGTGCGCTGATAGTCATTGACACCGCCGTTGAATCCGGATGAACCAACTCCCTCATCAGTAGCCACGGCTACCAGGATACCTTCTGCCACCTGAATATCTGTGGCCCGGCCGGTTGATACGGACCATAGACCATCTTTCTGTACTGCTGTGACCTGCTCACCGCCATCCAGGAAGTTTCCTGAGGTAGTGAAATCGGTAATGTCTCCATCTTCAAATTCGAGCGTGACATCATTTCCACTGATTGCAGTCACTTGGGCGGTTGAGGCGCCACCGCCGACCGTCACAAAATCCATCACCGCAAGTCCGCTCGCATTATCCAGGGTGACCTCGATATCCGTATCTGGGCTTGGAAGGGGATCTGTGCCTTGATACAGGAAGATCTGATAGTTATGGTGATTGTCATCGATTGCCGGATCAGCTCCATCGATCAGTGTGAGTGTCACAGAAACTTCGCCAGTCGCGCCACCTTGTCCGCCGGTCATGCCATCGGTATTGTCGCCGGCTGATATGGCCGATCCATCATAAGAATTGCAGTTGTAGCTGTGACTGGTTACCACAGGGGTGGCAAGGTCCAGGCGAGGAGCCTCGTCGAACGGCAAGAAGAATTCCATATCGCCGTCACATGTTGTGATGTTTGAATTCGTCACCTCTACAAAATATCCACCATTGATGAAGTCCAGCACACCGTTAGTTGCGGCTTCATGATGGATGAAAGTTGAACCATCCAAAGGATCAGCAGCCGCCACAGTGATTTCTGGGGCACCTCCATTGATGGTGACGCCATTGGCCGTAATGGTATTGCCGAAGTCATCCGTGATCGAAACGTCTACCGATGTCGTACCTGAACCATCACTAATGTCAATGGTGAATGATCCGACCGCTTCACTACAGTCGCCAGGAGCCTGGGTGATCGTCTCGACAATTGTAAAGACGGCTGACGCGTCACGGTCAATCGTGACAGGCACAGTGTCCGATACGCAGCCTGTGCTGATGTCCTCAATGACGGCGTAATAATCACCTTCTGATACGCTTGTCACCACCTCGTTGGCCACAACTGCGCCTGTGGTTGAAATATCTGTGGTTCGGTCGTCCAACAACCACGTCCATGTGTAGTCGGTGGCCGCCCCAGCAAAACCAGAAGCAGTCAGGACACCATTGCCAGGATTACAAACGTCCGGCTCTGTGGTCACGGCTATTGTGAATGAAGGCTCTGTGGGTACATCTGATCCGACCACAAAAGCCTGATCCAATGAACAGCCTGTTGCAGCGATGGTTACGCGCACACTGTACGTTCCGATATCCAGGTTGGACAGCACATCATCAGTCTGACCACTTAGCAGTGTGCCAGCACCGATGGTGCTTACCCCGCCTGAGTACCACTGAATGCTATACGCAGCACCGGGATCAGCGAACCCGTCCACATCAATATCAATTTCGCCATTGTCGATGGTATCATCGCAACGCTCTACGTTCGTCACTGTCGAAGCCGTGATGGCTGGGATCGTCAGATTATTGGCAATCGTGAAAGGTAAACTTGCCGAGGAACAGTTAGTGGCCTTGTCTACTACAATCACATAATATGAACCAGCACCCAGGTCCGCGTTGGTCTCACCTCCGGCAATAGCGCCATCGGTGGTTTCGAAGTTCGTACCACCCGAGGTATACCATTCGAAATTGTAATCGTCCGGGAAGGTGCCAAGGCCGTCAGTAGTTGCTGAAGTGACGGTGTAGCTACCGTCATAGTTGGCGGCAATACAGCCAGTGTTATCCTGGTCTTTGCTTCCCGCGGCAACCACGACAGCTGCATCGTTCAAGATGGTGATCTCTTGTCGGTACACACAACCTGTTCCTGCTCCTCCATCGGCGTCGGTGATCTCCACATAATACGTTCCTCCTGCCAGACCGGTAACGGTTGCTGCAGTGGGATCACTAGGGATAGAGCCATTGCCAGGATTGGCAGCTTCTACTAGTGCAACACCCGCACCGGAGGCAATGGTGCCGTAGTACCACTGATAGTTCACAGCTCCACCTGTCCAAACAAAGGTGCTTGTAACACTTCCATCGGGAATACCAGAACAGACTGGATTGTCTGTACCACTTACCGTATTGGTAGTGGGCACTGGGCGAGCGTCGTCAATGTCAAATTGATAAAGCGCTGAAATACAGCTCAGATCGTTTGTGATCCTGATATAGTAAGTCCCAGGAACCAGGGCATCGGCGCCAGGGAAGGTGTTCGTACCACCATCGGCATTGATGTTGAAAGCTTTCAGTACTGTTGACTGATCAGACTGTAATACATCGAAGGCATATCCTGCTGTCTCCAGCGCCTCAAAGCCTGCTGCCGTGTTGGTGGTGGCACCATTGATGGTGATCTCTGTTATTTCAATCTCCCCATCTTGTGGTGTACACTGATCGGAGTCTGTTGGATTCGCTGTGACCACGACGATATCGGCTGGATCATCGATAATGATTTGATCTGCGTCAGTAAAGCACGTGCTGGACGGATCTGTGTTGTCAGTTACTCTCACCCAGAACGTCTCACCAGCAGTGTTGGCAGGAAGATCCTCCAACAGGTTGCCAGTGAATCCACCGTTGTCGGAAATGCTGACATTGAAGCCATTGTAGGTGTCGTTGTCATTGAGCTGTGTGGATGAACCAGCGTCTCCTACGTCAGCAGTAGCACTCACATACCACGTGAAAGAGTAGTCCGCTTCATTCTCTCCGGCACCCAGGGTCACATCGGCGAGGATGGAGCCATTCACCGTTGCTCCTGAGCAATCGGTGTTGTCTGTTGGCGTCAATCCAACGGTCGGAGTCGCAGACTCGTCGTCGATGGTGAAGCTGATAGGATCAGAGGCACAATTGGAAGTCGTTCTGGTGATGACAACCGTGTAGTCGCCAGGCGTCAGATTACTAGCAGTGCCACCCACGCTGGCGACGGGGCTTCCTCCATTATCGAAGAACTGGTAAGTGTAATCACCCACCGCAGCGACATTGGCGCCGTCTTCGTGGACTTCAGTGATCTCGAAAGAGCCATTATCCAGGCTGGCGCAGTTAGATGCACCCGTATTGGTAGAAGCATTGATGGTAATGGTCGCGGGATCCACAGTCACAGTAGTAGTAGCTACTGCTGTACATCCGTCGCCAGTACCGGCATCGTCAGTTACAAGGACCGTGTAGTCACCAGCTTCCACTCCAGTGAGTAGATTCGCGGTAGCCCCACCAATGAGGTTGGCAGGATTCACCGTTGTGCCCGTGTACCACTGATAGGTGTAGGCACCGCCATCGTCATTCGTGATGAGCACTGTAGCCGAACCATCGGGGCCTGTACCTCCAGCACAAACAGATGAAGGAGAGGCCTCACTGGCAGACAGGGTCGGGTTGACGCTGTCGTCGTCGATTTCGAATTGCTGCAGGGCAGATACGCAGCCCAGGTCACTCGTAATCCGGATGTAATAAGTACCAGGGCTCAATGCATCGGCGCCAGGGAAGGTGTTGGTACCACCATCAGCGCTGATGTTGAATGCTTTCAGGACCGTTGATGCATCAGACTGCAATACATCGAAGGTATATCCAGCCGTTTCCAGTGCCTCGAAGCCTGCTGCAGAGTTTGTTGGCGCACCATTGATGGTGATGGCAGTCACCTCTACAGTACCATTGTGCGGTGTGCACTGATCTGATTCTGTGTCACCAAAGAAAGTGACAACGATATCGGCAGGATCATCCTCAATGATGGCATCGACATCCGTGTAACAAGTGCTGGATGGATCTGTATTGTCTGTGACTCTTACCCAGAAGGTCTCACCAGCGATGTTGGCAGGAAGATCCTCCAACAGGTTGCCAGTGAATCCACCGTTGTCAGAAATGCTGACATTGAAGCCATTGTAGGTGTCGTTGTCATTGAGCTGTGTGGATGAACCAGCGTCTCCTACGTCAGCAGTAGCACTCACATACCACGTGAAAGAGTAGTCCGCTTCAGTCTCTCCGGCACCCAGGGTTACATCGGCAAGGACGGAACCATTCACCGCTGCTCCAGAGCAGTCGGTGTTGTCTGTTGGCGTCAACCCAACGGTCGGAGTCGCAGACTCGTCGTCGATGGTGAAGCTGATAGGATCAGAAGCACAATTGGAAGTCGTTCTGGTGATGACCACTGTGTAGTCGCCAGGTGTCAATCCAGTGATGATAGCCGTTGTAGAAGGTCCCTGGATGGAGTTAGCCCCATCATCGAAGAACTCGTACTCGTAGGCACCCACGGCAGCGACATTGGCGCCGTCTTCGTGGACTTCAGTGATCTCAAAAGAGCCATTATCCAGGCTGGCGCAGTTAGATGCACCCGTATTGGTAGAGGCATTGATGGTAATGGTCGCGGGGTTCTCGGTCACAGTAGTAGTAGCTACTGCTGTACATCCGTTGCCCGTACCGTCATCATCCGTCACCAGCACGGTGTAGTCACCAGCTTCCACTCCAGTGAGTAGACTCGCGGTAGCCCCACCAATGAGGTTGGCAGGATTCACCGTTGAACCAGTGTACCACTGATAGGTGTAGGCCCCACCGTCATCATTGGTGATGCTTACTGTAGCCGAACCATCGGGGCTCGTACCTCCCACACAAATGGACGATGGAGAGGCCTCACTGGCAGACAGCGTAGGATTCACCTGAATATCGTCAATGACAAAAGGAATATTTGCAGACGTACACGTGGAGTTGTTGTCTGTCACGATCACCACGTAAGAGCCATCGGGCAATCCAGTGGTGTCCGGAGCGGTAAATGATCCGAGGAGTGTCGTGCCATCACTGGAGTACAACTCGAGCGTAACATTTGCATTGATGTCAGCGTCGGTTGAGTACGTTGACGTAACTCCGTTATCCACTACTTGAACTTCGGAGATCGTAATGGCCCCGTTTCCGCCAGTACACTGATCGTCATCCGTTACGGAAGAACCTGTAATGGATACCGTGGCCAGAACAGTAGTGATGCTTACTGTCTGCGTGCTTTGGCAACCAGTGGCTTGGTCCGTTGCACGCACTGTGTAAGTACCAGCGGCTAACCCAGTTGCTTCACTATTGTTAGTGCCTCCGGCAGTAGCTGGTGCACTGATCGGTGTTGTCGTTCCATTTCCAACGAACCATACAAAATCGTAACCGGTGGCGGTCCCTCCCACAAGCGCAGAAGCAGCACCATTGGGTGCCAAAGCATCGCAGCTAGAGAGGTTTGCGTCCACCGTAGTGCTGATGGACGGCAATATAACAGCGTCATCCACCTCAAAGACTGCAGAAGCACTCTCACAACTATTTGGGGAAGTGACTACCACAGTATATTGATCTGCCAGCAGGCCAGAGATGTTGTTACCTGTGATAACAGGTTCCGAACCATTGGGGCTTGGGGTTGCATCGCCCACGATCTGCGTTCCTCCAGTGCCATTACCCTCGTACCAGGTGAAGGTGTAACCAGTGAAGACCGTCACGGCGGTGCCGTCAAATGTCACATCTACGGTGATGTCTCCACCATTCGATCCATTAAGGAAGGTAGCATCGCAAATGTCGTTGTCATTGACGGTTCCTCCTGTCACAACCGGCGTAATCGGGTTATTGTTGAGTACTACGACCGTGGTCGCCGAGCAGGATGCCCCACCCGTCACGACTAGCGTATATGTGCCCGCTGCAATGGTAGCAGTAGTTGTATCGCTTGAACTGATCAACGTACCTCCGGTTCCGTTTCCTTCGTACCATTCGAAGGTATACCCGTCTTCATCACCAAATATGGAGCCCGGCTGATCAGTCTGGGTGGCATAGGCTCCCAACTGACCAGTACCATCTGCTGGGAAGGTTGCGCAGGAGGTGTCCTCAATCTGACCTACGGTTATAATAGGATCGTAGGGCACATCATCCACATAGAATGTCTGCGGGTCCGACTCGCAACCGGTGTTGTCATTTGTGACCACTACCGTGTAGTAATTTTGGCCAACACCGCTGAGCGAGCTGCTGGTCTCACCCAAGAGACTGCCGGCATCGACCACCTGACCCAAGTACCATGTGTAGGAGTGATCGGTGACACTGAGGATATTTGTACCACTTACGGAAGTGATACTTACCGAGCCGGTGGCTCCGCCACAACTCACATTGTCGCTTGCGCTGGCAACGAACGTCGGATCTGTCGTGGTTTCCCCTACGACTACGTCGATAAAGTTGCTGCAAAGGATGTCGTCGTTGATCACTTCGATGCGATAAGTACCATCATCTAATCCGGTCGCCACGGTCGCCACACTTCCGTCTGCGACTGAGAATGTCTGCAGAAGATTGGCGGGAGTCGTATTCGGCCCGTCGTAGACGTTGTAGGTGTACGATGTAGGCTCCGAGAAGGAAGAGCTAGCTGTGATTGAAATCTGACCACTAAATGGAGATGCACAGTTGGTGTTGTCACTGGGCGTCCCGACTATAGATGGTCGGTCTTGCAAGTCCGGCACAGTGATCGTCACTGGCGGTGTAACACATTCGGAAGTCAGGCTCGTCGCTATGATAGTATAGAAACCACCGGCCAAATCAGTGAAAACTCCTGTTGTGTTCGAAGCCAAAAGCGACCCACTGATGTCAAAGCCGTCGTACAACGAGAACGTATACGTGTCAGTTGCTGGCATGATGAATCCGGAAATGTCGATTTGGGCCATTCGGATTAGCAGCGTCGCAAGTACTATTAGGATCTACATCTACGTTGGCGCACTCAATTTCTGCAGCAGGGAGTGTAAACGACCCTAGCGGTGCGTTGGTCCTCATCAAAGATCCGGTCGTAGATACAGGGTCGGTTGATTTATCCTGTATTGTTGTGGAGGAGAGCGTGAGTTCGTCGAAGTCATAGTACAATACAAGCCCATCCTCTGATCCAGTCAAAGCAGTACACATTTGCGCGAGGATCTCAGCCTGGCTCAAGGCTTTATTGTATATCCTGAATTCATCAACCTGGCCTTCAAATTTCTTTGCTCCAAGGTTGCCGTCCCTGGCGAGGAACATTGGATTACCCGTATCGATAATTCCAAGCCCCGTGCCCACGTAGTTCGTCGTTCCCAGTAGAACACCGTTTGCATAAATGGCCATGTCGCCGGTCGTTCCATCCCAGGTCCCAACTACTTGAGTCCAACCCGTTGGCTTGAAGGCGGTGTTGATACGTCCTCTTCCGCCGTCATTTTCTGTTTTCATCACGAAGGCCAGTCCATCATGATTGTCACTCCAGAGCAGCACTTGATTCTCGCCTGTTCCTCCGGAAGAGAAGATTCGAGCATCGTTTGTGTAGTTGTCTGTACTGAGATTGACCCAGTAACTGATGGTGACTGCTTGCATACCGGCAATGATCTGAGCCGTTTCGACATGCGCCTGTCCCTCGACTTCGAGCGCTTGATCGGTATCCACAAGCGAGTAGGCGTCCTCAAATAGAGGGTCTGTGTAGGCATCAGTGATTTCCAGTGTTGTCGTTGTCGCACACCCGCTTGCCTGGTCGGTGACTACCAAGGTATAGGTACCTCCAGGCATGCCCGTGACTTCTGAGTCATTGTTAGAAAGAACTGTTCCTGCTATGGCGCTAGGTAGCTGGTTCTCAGCCAAAGTGTTATTACCTGCAAACCAGTCAAAATCGTACCCAGCGACTGTCCCAGCTCCATCGCCATCGGCTGATGCAGATCCGTTGGCAATATTACAAGATGTATTGTCGGTGGTGGCCACAGTAGGATCCGGGAAAACAACCGTAGATCCAACGGTAATGGTCAGTGGTGCTGAAATACATCCGGACGTGCCCGTTGCTGTAACGGTATAGTCGCCGACGCCAATATTGTCTAGGGTTGCGCCGAGGTTTCCTGTCGCTGAATGGATGGGATCCCCCACGGCAACGGTTCCTTCGTACCAATCGAATTGCAATCCACCAACTTGACCATCAACGTCCACTGTGATAGAACCATTCGTGGGATCAACACAACTGCTTACGTCGTCTTTACTCACTAACTGTGGTGTCTCCGTCGGTGTCTGAGTTGATGTAATCTCCACACTTCCCTGTTCCGTACATCCAGTGGCAATGTGCTCGGCCAAAATGATATAAGTACCTGCATTGGCACCAGTAAGGCTTGTGCCTGTGACGAGAGGTGTACTGAGGTCATCACTATTGAACCACGTGAAAGTATAACCTGTGGTGGTAATTGTCAGATCTGCTTCTTCTACGACCACTGAGGCTTCTCCATCAGGTGTGACGCAGTCGGTTAGGGGTGCCACCTCTGTTCCGATTACAGTGAAAGGCGCAGGCTCTACGAGGTCGATGACTACAGTTTGGACATCTGAGTAGCAATCGCCTTCGGCGAAATAGCCCTGGACCTGATAAGTACCTTCTGGCATTCCCGTAACTGAGGAGCCCTCATAAAGTACCGTCAACATATTTTCATCATACCATGAGAAGGTGAATCCGTTTGCTTCTGTAAACTGACCGGTCTGCTCTCCGAGAGTTCCGGTGACTATTACATTGTCCAGGTAGTAGCGCTCATTGTTGGCGGAATTTCTTGCTATCACCACTATTTGCAGAGTGCTTCCGTTGACACCTGTTTGCGACACGCTTTGGAAGCCAAAGCTGCCGTTAAACGTATCAGGATTAGGATCGGTGACACCGTCTACATTGAAATATACTTCCATATAGTCGGCGTTCTCCATTCTAGTGGAGGCAGTGAGATCGACTGATATAGAGACATCTTCATAGCTGCTGATATCCAGTTCATCGGAGGTCCACTGCACGATGCCGTCGGTATCGTTGGCCTCGAAGGCCTTTGTTCCTAACCTTGAGCTGACAGCCGCCAAATCGGTTTTGCTTGCTTTTGTCCGAGTCCAGCCAGTGGCTCCGGTATCCTCCGTTGTGCCGTCAGCTAGATCTTCAAAGTTTTCAAAGTAGAGGGTCTCGGTTCCCCCTCCGATTGTTCCTTCATAATAGGCAATGGCCTCTCCGTTGTCGGAAGCGGTATCATCGCACTTCTCATTGTCACTTACTTTCAGAGCCGTCAATTCAAAGGGTGCGGAAGTGACAGCTCGGGATGCCAGGTTGTTGCCCGTTTCACATTCCGGGATACTAGCTGTTCCGATGGTCACTGGCGGCTGACTGCCGGCATCGTTGATTAAGAGATAAAGGTCGAAATCTCCTCCAGAGCCCTCGACGGTTCGCGTAATAGTCAGTGACGAATCCACAAGGAAATTGTCCAGGGGATAACTGTCAACAAAGATCAACTCGGCGTCGGCCGTTCGGGGGTCGCCCTTGTAAAAAGCCAACGGCAGTGTCCCTGAAAGGTCCGTATCTCCGTCATTGCGGAGAGTGAATGTAACGTCAAATTCGGTCTCGGGACAGAGGGAGGCCGTGGCATCATCAATCGCTATTAGGTTAATATCAGGAGATACAAAAGACGGACAGCCATTTGACTCCAGGATAGTGGATTGTGTCAGGAACGTGTTAAGCGGTCGATTCTCACCTGTGCCCGTGTCACAATCTTGTCCGAAAACGGCGGTATGATTCTGCTGCTGTGCCGGGATCGATAGATCGTCATCCACGTTGACATTGTAATATCCATGTTGATTCCAGACGGTTCTGGAGGGCTGCCATACCTCTCCGTCGGATTCAAAGATCCGCACGTGACCAAACTCAGAGTTGCTGTAGGGGCTGAAGCTCATTGCGTCGCTTGTGTAGCAGGTTACGCAAATCTCGCTTGCTCCATCGCCATCGACGTCTGCAACAATGGGGTATTCCTCCTGGGTCCTGGAAATACATGGTGCAGTGGTCCGGGTACTGCCATCTGTACCATCAATGATCAAAAGTTGGCTTTCACTTCTATAAATAGTCTCCGCTGCATCGTCGCCATCAAAGTCGAAGAGGGTACATCCCGTAAAACCGGAAGAACCCTCTTTGATACCCTTGATCCAGATCGGATTCATCATGGTGTCGAGCGAATACAACTTCTGGTCCGACACGAAGTTGGCGTTCAATGCTCCGTCGCCATCTACATCTGCAATATTGATCCGACCGGTACCACGTGAGTGATTGTTGGTTAGGTCTGAGTACATTCGTACGCTTTCATTGGCTACATCCCAAAAGAAGATCGTCGTCGTACCATTGTAGTCACTGCCTAGTGCTCCAGGCATGAGCACATCCACATTTCCGTCCAGGTTGAAGTCAGCGACTGAGACATTCGTCCAGTTTTCACCTCCCCAGTTGGGATAGTACTTGGGATGGTATGTCCCTGTTTCACCCTGAGCTGCCAGGACGTCGTTCATGTCTTTGGCCAGTGTCTTTGAGCCTGTTGATATATCAATAGCCCATATTTCATTCCCCGTGATCAGTTCAAGACCGTCGCAGGTGGCACACTCGCTGGCATCCAGGGCATCAACTGCTATGGATCCATGGGTAAAATCAACCTCCAGGTTTCCGGACTCAGCCACAATCACAGCTCCGGTCAGGGCATTCCGGATTTCATCGCCGTAGTAGAGTTCCGCTTGACCATCACCGTTGAAATCTGCAAGTCCCAACATACCCACTTTGTCACCTACAGTGGCAGTCCACATCTCTGCACCAGTACAATCGAAAGCTGCCAGATCTCCATTACCACGGTCCTCACCAACAAAGATCCATGCACACTCATCGTTGCTGGAATCGATGTTGCCAATGGCGATGCCATTTTCTGGTTGGAAACTAAGGGGAATTGTGAATTCTGTATTGCCTGTCACACCATCCAGGACCGCTACGGTTTGTGCGTGCTTGTTGCTCACCACGATCTCGGGGGTGCCATCTTGATCGATGTCACCGACAGTAGGGGTGGCGTGGCTGTTGGCCGTTCGATCCGCCGAACCCCACTGCACACGAATGGAGAAGGTGGGATCCTCCGTTGGTTCGTCCTGACACTCTACCGAGTTGCCAAAGAAAAAGTCGGTACAGCTGGAGCCTCCCGAGCAGCTGGAATCGAAACAGTCGACAAAGCCGTTGCCGTCGTTGTCTATGCCGTCATCGCAGTTGGTTTCTTGCGCAAGAGTTGGTACGCAAACAATAGCTGATAGTAGGAGAGTTGTAATGGTCTTTCTGATTGTTTCCATGGTATGTACTGGCAATAAAATACTATTATTTATACGATAAGTACCATAATAGTAACCTTCCTGCCCCTTTTTGCGTGTTTTGTGGCTTAGAATACTGTGCAATTGGTCAAGTTTTCCTTTTAAGAAATATCGTGACTAAAAACGACTAAAGTTAGCCTATTTCTAAACTCTGTATTATTAGAATATAGAATTGTAATAATCCAAGGTCAGTGAACGGGTGATATACCCGTTAAGTGGGAATTATCGGGCCAATAATATGCTCCCACTCGTGCTCAGCGAATCACTCTCGCATTGAAGGACAAAATAATACACTCCTTCGGGAGAAGCTGCTCCATTTGCAGTTCCATCCCACACGCAATCATCCATAAATGGTGACTCTTTTTCTACGATATTTCTTCCGCGAGTATCGAATATGAACACCTTGCATCCTGAGATCGTCGAGCTGTTGAGGATCTCCCAGCACTCATAGCCTAAGCCGTCCTGGTTGGGTGAGAATCCTGTTCGCGGTAGTATTTCAGGTATGGACAATGTCACTCCAGCCGTCTCCAGGCACCCGTTGACATCTGTGGCCCTCAGCGTCACGTCGGTCGTGGCTGTTCTCGGAAAGGCCTTCGTCTGAGATCCGGTGCTGTCGGTAAATATTTCGCGAGGTTCCCACAAGAAGTCTGAACCATTGGACGCTCTGAGTTCGACACCGTTGGTCATTTCAATGGTGATAACACCATTCACTATGTCTTCGTCACTCAGGATAGAGATGCCAGAATTGGCAAAGTCTTCAATGGTGGTCGTGTCTTTGGCCAGGCATCCGATGGATGTCAGGACGGTCAACTCGACGGTAGCCGTACTGCGCCCACCGGTCGTGTTGAGGTAGGCGGTGGCCCGGTCGGTGTACTGAAAAAGTGTGTCTGGTGAGCCACTGCTGATGTCCACCCAGTCGTAGGACAGGTGCGTGGAGTCTACCCGGAGGGCAAGACTGTCGCTTGGGCATTTCTGATTGCCATCGGGTGTTTGGATAGGGATACTTGGAGTGTCAGAGACGGTGATTGTCTTCGAGGCCTCATCCTGGCATCCTGGTAGCTCTACGTACTCAACTGTGAGTCTTGTAGAGGAATTCCCTGCAGACGTGTAAGCAAAACTAGCCGTGGTGCCTGTTGCCGTTCCGACTGAGGATCCGGACCCATCAAAAAACTCCCATTGCTCGGCCAGCGTGAAGGCCGAATCACCGGTGGAGGATGATTGTACCGTCAAAGCCACATCTACACAGATTTCGTCAGCAGAAGTGATGACCGATGAGGGCGGGGCGACTTCTGTGATGGAAGCGGCTACCGAGGGACGGTCACAGGAGCCTTGCGTTACTACAACGCGATAGTCTCCGGTGGCATCTGCGGTAACTGTATTACTTGTGGCGCCTGAAATGTCACTTTGATCTCTCTGCCATTGGTACGTAACCCCACTCAGATTTCTTACCTCAAGGGTAGTACTTTCCCCTTCGCAAAAAACATCAGCGCCGTCATTGACCACCGTCAAAACCGGGACCGGTAGTACAGCGATTGTAATGCTTGCGATTTGACTTTTGCAGTTGCCATCATCTTCAGTCTGTAACTGGTAAGTACCGGCATTGACGGGTTGTGCGTTGGAGATGACTAACGAGCTACTTGTCGCCACGGTCTCAAATCCATTGGGCCCGGTCCAATGATAATTCGTCGCCGATGCAGAAGTACTCAAAACCAGGTCCGCGTCCGTGCAAATAGAAGTAGCACTGGTGATGGTAGGGGTAGAGGTCGCTATAGCACGAGAGGTGAAATTCGCGGCAGCAGAAGTCTCGGAACAGGTGAGATCCGTAGTCTCCAGTGTCACCCGAACAGAAATATCAGTATTATAAGTGGAAATATCGAAAGTGCTCGTAGTACTGGCGGCGTCCTCTGCGAAGCCCGAACCTGAGTCCACTTCCCATTTATAGCTGGAGGCCGCTGAATTAACCGCCTGAATTTCGAAAGTGGTGCCATTGCAGAAGACGTCTGAATCAGGGGTGATGCTGGGTATCACACAGTTATTGTTGACGATCACGGACATGAAACCGTCCTGTCCACTTCTACTGTTGCTGGTAAACAAGAGGTCTGATTTGGCATCACCATTTATATCGGTGATCACAATATTTCTACTGTTGAAGTTCAGAGATATGGTACTGACGGCAAAGTCACTTGCTGCCAAGGTTGCCCCGCTTGTGGTGTTGTTGATGATAACATTTAGCGCATTGGCCGATGGATCTTCCGAAGCTATCACGACATCAGCATCACCGTCGCCATCAATGTCACCTGCAGCAATCCCCCAACTTTGTGCCAGTGTCGATACAGTCTGGGGCGCTTCGAACGTGGGCTGAGCACCAGAGGTGGAGGTAGTGTTTTCGACGAGGATCAGGTTGCCATTGTCCTGACTCAGTTGAACGTCGGAGGCGGCAATGTCCAGTAGACCATCTGTATTGAAATCCGCTAGTACAACATTCTGCAGGTTGCTCCCTGGAGGACTGATGGTCGTTGGCCCGCCAAATCGGAGGTTTCCACTAAGGCTTTCATTGCGGTATACATAGATGTCATTCGATTGCTTTTCTGTAATGACAAGCTCTGGCGTGTTGTCACCATTGAGGTCCCCTAATGCAATCCCTCGCAAAGAGGCCGTTCCGGATGGGCCTTGCAATTGAAAAGGCGTAGTAGCGAAGCTGAGGCTTCCACTGCTGGTGTTATTCAGAAAAATATCTATTTCACGGGAGTTCTCGCTTCTATTCCCAATGACGAGATCTAGTAATCCATCTCCGTCCATATCTGCGGACTGCACGACTTCCGGACCTCGTACCTGGTTGTCATCATCCCTCGGTAGGATGAGGATCACAGTAGGCGTCGCGTTGAAACTGGTACTGATGGAGCCGCTGCCAGTATTTTCAAAGACAAAGACTTCATCATTGTTATTGGCGCCCTCAGTGGCGACAATGTCGGGGAATCCATCTGCTGATAAGTCCAGGCAAGTGACTTTGATGGTCGGTAAGTTTCCGAGTCTTGTGGGGCCGCTGAAGGAAACAGCACCGGGTGTGCTGGTGTTCTCATAAAGGAGTAGGACAGCGTCTTCCACAGCACTCGCAGGGAATTCGTTATTAGTTACCACCACATCATTGTCTCCATCCCCGTCAAAGTCGCAAGAGCAGACGTCATATGTCTCCAATTCGTCCGTTGGCGTATCTATTGGAGCCGCCAGGTTGGACGCAGAAAAAGATGTGGTGCCAAATGAGTACCCAAAAAATTGACTGTGGCTCGCGCTTAGGTCGTTGCTGAGGTTGGTATATATAATGGGACCATGGGTGGCGTTGGCGGGTACCTGTACTGTGAGGGTATTGTCGGTAGCACTAGTGATTGTGGCCTTTCCGGCGCCCAGGTAGACCTGATTATCTGCGATGGTAGTGGAAAAGCCTGATCCTACGAGCGTGACAGTTTCTCCCACGCCCGCCACAATGGGGTCCACGCTATTGATAAACGGCTGTGCAATGAGCAGTTTGCCGAAGAGCGTCAAAAGGATGGCTATTCCGAATCTCATAGCTAGTTGTTCACATTAAGCACCCAAACCTGTTCAAATCCCTGCCGCTGTCTGACCCTATTCCTTGCTCTTTGGGCGGCCTGTGCGTCTTCAAATTCGAACATGATCACATAATAATACCCCCGAGAGGCTACGTACCCTACTTTGGCATCTCGGAATCCCCGTTCGAAGAGTTGATCACTGAAACGCTCGGCATTCTCAAATACCTGGAACGATCCCGCGATCACATAGCTGCCCGATGCCAATTCCAACAGGTTAGTGCCGGCAGGCACGATGCGCTGTTCATCATCAAGTTCTTCTATTTGTGGGCGTCCGCGAGTCGCATATTCCGTTGCTGGTTCTTCGACTTGAGTAGGAGGGTCTTCTACAGGGGTCACATCCGCTACCACAGGAGTCGCAGGTTCCTCCCCAGGTTGAGGTATTACCTGGTCATAGTCGATTATTTGCCACTTTACTACCTCTTGCGCCTCGCCGTCGACCGTGCGCGTCAGCATGAGGGCAACTTCTTTGCTACCATCCATGGCGGTGCGTTCTCGGTACTGGCCAGTGGCTGAGAGGCTCCATACCTCATTGGGAGTATCTGCTGGCACCCATGTGACGACATCCCGGGGCCCGTCACTCAATGCTACACTAGCGATGAGCGGTTTTTCCCGTTCGCCGTAATCGTTGACCCGCACTACATCAGGCTGGTCGACGGTTACACCTACAGGAATGATAGACAGCGCGTCTTCATCACCATCCACTCCTTCCGGCCGGGAGTCGCGCAGGGCTGCGAGTTTCTTCTCCCGCTCCAATTCGGCCTGTTTGGCACGTTCTTCGGCACTTAGTCGATGACTCTTGATAAAAGACGACGCGTGCTGCGCGTGTTTCTTACGTTTCCCCAAATGCCAACCGACAACGACCTCATGCGTCGGCCCCAGTAGGGAATTGGAGCCCGTGAAGTCCGTAATATTCGTGATATCCGAGTTTCCTACTTCATAGGAGTAGCCCAGAGCGAAACTTTCGGCAATCTTAAATCCAATGAGGCCAATGATGTTATTATCCTGTCTGTAGGTGGCGCCAGCCCAAAGCACGTGCTTAATATGGAAAATAACGGTTCCTTCATAGAGATCGGGGCCGACATCACTGTACCTGTATATGACGTGCGGCTCGACGGCGATATCGTCACCCAGGTGTCCCCGGTAATTGACTTTAAACAATATGTTGTCGAGAGGCTTGATTTCGACGGGACCCATGGACTCGGTCGAGAATGTCTTATAAGTCATCAGGTTTGGAATGGAGACGCCAAAGTTGAAATGACCTGTGTGATAGGTCATCCCAAAGTCACCAATAAGGAAGCTGTTGTTGGGGGCTATGTTTAGAAATGCAGGATCAGTTGGTGAGTCCACTTCTCCGAGGTTGACAGAATTGGTCCCGCCACCAAGAGACATACCAAATCTCAAATAATGTGTGCGATCCAGCGTTAATAGATAACTGGTTGATATTTTTCCCCAGGTCGTATTCAACGGCCCAACGGATTCGTTGAAAGCCATTATACCCAGACCCACACCACCTTTCAATGGCGTATGAAAATTCACGTTGGAAATGGCCGGGGCATCCTGGATATTGAGCCATTGCTGACGATAGGATGCGAAAAATACAGAGTGACCCTCTACGCCTGCATACGCTGGATTGTAGACATAAGGGTTGACAAAAAATTGATTGTAGACGACGTTGATCTGTGCTGAAACCTGAGAAGAAGAGAGTATAGAAGCTATACCCAAAATGAAGAGGGCTTTTCTTGGAGGAGCGAAAATGAATCTCTGACCGACGGTTCTTCTCAGCATTTTAAAAAACGTAAATATAAGAGGCAATTTGTATTATTCTAATATTTTGCCACTTATATAGGAAAAATTTTTTTAGACTATGTCTATATTTCTTTTAAATATTTCAAGATAAACAGCTTGACAAGCCGTTTAATTTTCGTATTATTACAGATCAGACTCGGTTATAGATGAATAGGCCATTTTTCCTTTCAGTTGTACTGCTTGTTATTACAACGCAAGTACACGCTCAATATTGGTTTGGGCCAAAAGTAGGTTTTTTGTTAACTGACCACACTTATCAGAGTAAAACGTACGAGGCGGACTCGTTCAAAGTGGCTCTGGATTACAACTTTCAGGTGGGTGCGGTCCTTACTTACGATGCGTCAGACCGTTTTTCTGTGCACACGGAATTGAATTTCGAGCGCTACGGAAAGAAACTGCGCAGCTTCGATACCATCAATTATGCCCGTACAAGGCTGAATTACGGGTTTTTAACCGCACCATTGGTGATGCGCTTCAATTTTGGAAGGGCACCTTTTCTCTTTTATGTGAATGGGGGTACGAAATTGAGTTATTGGCTCTATGGCAACGGTCAAATTGACGCTGCTGGCCGTGAGGAGGCAGAGGATCCGATCCTGGATTATACGCTGGTTTTTTCGTCCAATGCTGACTTTGACAAATTGCATCTGGAGCGTCCCAACCGGCTCCAATACAGTCTGCTTTTTGGAGGTGGCGCCTACTTCGATATGCGCAATGACGCCAGAATAATGCTGGACATAAGGTACAACTTTGGTCACTCCAATATGGGCTTCAACGGCTCACCCGATTTCGACTTCGAAACCTACTACGAAAATTTTGAGTACCGCCACAATACGCTCTCAATATCAGTGGGTTACATGTTTGAATACAATGCTCAATTGCGAAGAAAGGGTCGCAGTACCAACAGCCTGAGTAACAAGAAAAAGAAGTAAACATTCCTGGCTTCAAACGAGTATTAGAGGTAAACTTCCGGTATGAGAGTTGCCTGGTCGGAGGTGTATTGCCACCCCTTACCTAAAAATCATCGTTTTCCCATGAGTAAGTATGAGTTGCTACCACAGCAGCTACTTCATGAGGGTACCCTAAGCAAATCGAACTTCTTTCAGCCACAAGATGTGGCAGACGAGTACATTCTTTTGACTCATTCTGATGATTATTGGTTGAGATTGAAAGATGGTAGTCTGACAGCTTCCGAGATCCGAAAAACCGGGTTCCCTTACAGCGAGCAGCTGGTGCGTCGTGAGGTGAACATCATGGGAGGGACTTTGGAGGCCACACGACACGCGCTGGACGATGGAATTGCGATGAACATAGCCGGTGGAACTCACCACGCCTTCACGGCACGTGGCGAAGGCTTTTGTTTGCTTAATGACCAGGCGATTGCAGCCAACTATCTATTGCAGGAACATGATGTCAGTTCGATACTGATCATAGATCTGGATGTCCACCAGGGCAATGGCACTGCCGAGATCTTCAAGGATGAACCTTCCGTCTTTACTTTCAGCATGCATGGTGCCCACAACTACCCTCTGCAAAAAGAGACTTCGGACTGGGACATTGGTCTACCTGACGGTACGGCTGATGAGGAGTACCTGCAGCAATTGGAAGAGGCCCTGGAACGCCTTTTCCAGCGTCTCAGGCCTGATTTTGTGTTCTATCAGTGCGGTGTCGACATTTTGGAAAGTGATCGTCTGGGGCGGCTCAATGTCAGTCCTCAGGGCTGCCTCGAGCGTGATCGATTGGTGCTTTCTTATTGCTATCGGCACGGCTGTCCGATGGTCGCCAGCATGGGTGGAGGGTACTCTCCGACATTGGCTGTGATCGTGGAGGCACATGCCAATACCTTTCGCCTGGCACGGCAGATTTTTGAATAATTCAGGCTAACGTTTCCAAAAGGAAATGGCCCCGGGTTGAAAATTATACTGGCGCCGAATGCGGTTTTTTTCATATTTTTATATGAACAAACAAAACCAAACCAAGTGTTCCAGGCATTTCTTAAGTTCCTCGGAGGTGAGCCGGGAGAGGAAAAACGTATGTGGCTATTGCTCGGGAAGGGCTTCTTCATGGGCATATTCATCGCCACCTACCAGATCGGAGCAGAGACCCTCTTTTTGCAGGTACTTGGGCAAGAATATCTCGACAAAGCCTTTTTCATGGCGGGATTTCTCGGCATCTTGTCGGCACTCATCTTTGTTTCGCTGCAGAAAAGGATATCATTTTCCAGTCTGGTTGTTACTAACACTTTCCTGATTTTTTTATTCATTGGAGCGCTCCGAGTAGCCTTCGAATTTATTTCATACAAGACGGCAGAAGGTGAGTTCTCGATACTGCCGTTTGTACTTTTCGTGATGATCGGGCCGATCACCACCATTACGTTACTTGGTTTTTGGGGAGTTTTTGGGCGGATGTTTGACGCCCGTCAGTCGAAACGAATCATAGGAGGTATCGATACAGGTCAATTGACAGCCACTATCATCGCCTTTTTCTCAATTCCGATCATAACGAGATTGCCTTTTTTCAATGATACCTATGACTTACTCTTTGTTTCGGCGTTAGCCAGTTTTGGTATCGTATTCTTCACTATCTGGATAGTCCGGTCCTACAGGCTCGATCACATTACGAGAGCCAAAGAGGGCCAGGAGGTCGAGAAGGTCAAGTTCTCAAACCTCATTAAAGACCCCTACCTGCGGTTGCTATCCTTTTTTATAGTGTTTTCGATGGGGGCAAGTGTATTCGTGGACTACACCTTTTACACCGTTACGGAGACGTTCTTCCCGGAGGAGCAGCAGTTGTCGGATTTCTTGTCCTTTTTCAGCGGAACGGTGATGATCATGAGCTTCTTGATCCAGAGTTTCGTCAACGATATCATTATTGGTCGATTTGGGCTGAAGGTGGCATTGATGACCATGCCCGCCATTCTTGTGCTATTCACGATCGGTGCGATTATCTCAGGGCATATTTATGGCTATGAGATAAAAACAGAAGAGTTCCTCCTCTTTTTCATGTTTACGGTATCGGCGAAGGCATTTACCGCTTCCCTCAAAGACGCACTGGAGAGCCCGGCCTTTAAGCTCTTTTTCCTGCCGATCGATGTGAAATTGAGGTTCGATATTCAGACCCGAATTGAGGGGGTAGTGACCGAATTCGCCACATTGGCCGCCGGTGCGGCGCAAATCGGACTAGGTCTTTTGGCTTTCTTCAAATTGATCCATTTCTCTTATTTCATCATTGCTCTGGCTGCCATGATTGGCTGGCTGGCCCATAAGCTTTTCGGTCAGTATAAAATCACCCTGAAAAAGACGCTTACTCGCCAGAAGGAAGAGCTTCGGGATCAGATCAAGCGCAGCGAGCATATTGCCATGGACACGCTCAGGGAGCAGCTCCGGAGCCGAAGTGCTACGAAAGTGCTTAATGCACTGAAAGTCATGGAGAAAGTGGATCCTATCGAGTTTGAGTTTGCACTCCTGGATCAACTGAGCTCGAAACACGCCACAGTGAGGCGCATCGCATATCAGAAGCTGGAGGAGTACCTCTGCTACGGTGGATTGGGGATCATCAGGAGCGAGGCGAAAACCGAAGGGGACGAGCTGGCTCAGAAAATGGCAGGAAATACCATCGCCGCTCTTGGTGAAGCCGCGGCCTATGAATTGACCGATGTAACGATTCGGCGGCTGGTTAGGTCCACAGACCATCGGGAACGAAGACGTGGCGCGCTGCTACTGTCGAAAATGACGGATGACAAGCACCTCGTGTACGTATTGGAACTTCTCCGTGACATCAACCCCGAAGTGCGAGGTGCTGCCATGATTACCGCTGGCAAGATCAAGCGTCCGGAGCTTTGGCCGTTCCTCATAGAAAACCTCCATTTGGCTACTTATGGCAACGTGGCGGCCTCGGCGCTTGTACACACAGGTGAGGCAGCTTTCCATAATGTGGATAGCGCATTTTATAAGACTGGCCAGTATGTCTCCACGATGTTACGGATCGTCCAGACGTTTGGGCGGGTCGGGGGACGCCAGGCTACCGAGCTCCTCTGGAAGAAGATCGACTTCCCCGACAAGAAGATCGTGTCTGAGATTCTGAAGTCTTTGAGCTATGTCGGATTCAAAGCGAGGGACTTTCAAGCTGCGAGGATCAAGATTGTTCTTGATTCATTGATTGGTGATATCGCCTGGAACATTAAAACACTGCAAGACATCCCTAATGATACACCTTTGGATGGCTACATCAGGGATGCCATCGTGAAGGAAAACGAGCAGAACCACCACAACATCTTCATGTTGCTGAGCATGATCTACGATCCCGAGGATGTCATGCTGATCAAAGAGAACATCGATGCGGGTACCACAGAGTCCATCACCTTTGGGGTGGAGATGTTGGATTTGTTCTGTGAGGATGAGCTGAAACCCAAGATTTTCCCTGTTTTGGATGACTTGAAGGACGAAGAACGCCTTGCGAAGCTGCAAAATCACTATCCGCCAGAAAGTTTCCGTTCTTACGAGGATCTCCTGCTCCAAATAATCAATAGAGATTACAACCGCATTAGCAGGTATACCAAGGCTTTGGCGCTCTATCGTATCAGTAAGATGAAGAAGGCAGACGTCAGTTATGACCTGATAGCCAATCTGTTCAATAAGGACAAGATGATGTTGCAGACGGCTGCGCACACGATTTTTCACCTTAATCGCAAACTGTACGCGGCCAATACCGCAAGGCTTCGACCTTCCATCAAAAAGGAACTTGACCGGGCAATTTTGCCACCAGTGTACCTGCAACCAGGGGAGAAATACACACCCAACTTGCTTCTCATTGAAAAAACACTCCACCTCAAGCGACAGCCGGTTTTCAGCGATGTTCCGGGAGAACTGCTCACACAGATCGCGGAGACGGTCGATGAGATCAGGGTGAAGAAAGGCACAGAACTCATAGCGCCGGGGGATAAGGGAAATTCACCTATGTACATCGTTCGTTTCGGGATCGTTCGCATCGAAGAGGAAGGCGAGGAGACGCTCATACTTGGAAAAGGAGAGATGTTCGGGGAAAAACTGCTGCTGGAGTCGGAGAATTTCGATTTTCGTGCTGTGACGGAGAAGAATACTTGTTTGCTACTCATCCGAAAGGAAGAGCTTACTGACATGATGGCCAAACACGTCGAAATCGTTGAGGCGTATTTGAAGTTGTTGAGTGCTGAAGAAGATCAGAAAGCGAAGCAGAAGGAAGAGGAGTTGCAGATGGATATATTGTAGTTGATTACTAACCTAAAGCGTAGACCATGAGACACGATCGACTTTTTTATTTTCAGAAAATTTTCGGTTATTTGATTTATAATAGCTCATCCACCCCGTAATGGATTTTAATCGAGATATAATTGTACTTTACTCAGAAGCGGACAATCAGCCGATTGAGGGGGGACTGAGCGGATGGGTATCCAGCTTTTATAAGTTCATGGATACACTTCTGTCCCAAATCACTAAAGGACATCCTTCACTGCGATTGACGAGTGATCGGGAGTTTACACCTGAGGATCTCGAAAATACCGCTGCGATTGTGGCAATCATGTCACAAAATCTAGCTGAGAATACCTCTCTGATCGAAACAATCAATGCTTTCGGAGAGCGAGCGAAGAAAAAGGACGAGTTGGTCATTGATGGCATCTGTAGACTTTTCAAGGTCCACAAGGCGCCATTTGACGACGATCAGTTCTTGCCTGCATTTCAGGAGTTCTTACCCTACGACTTCTTCATGATCGACCCGATGACCGGGGAGTCCATTGAGTTTCGCAGATTCTTTGGTGCCGATGCAGAGAGAAGCTATTGGATGAAGTTGGTCGATATGGCTTATGATATCAACCATATCCTCAACACCATACGCCGTGCTGAGACCCAACGAAAGTCCAGTGCCGTCGGAGAGCACTCAAAAAGAGACAAGACGGTCTATCTGGCCAGCACTGGTGTAGATATGGTCATCCAGCGCGACGTCATCCGGCGAGAGCTGATCAGACATGGCTACAGGGTGCTCCCGAATCATACCTTGCCCAAGGAAGTCAAACTCCTGGAGCACCGCGTGAAGGAAGACCTCTCGAAATGTCGTCTATCCATTCACCTGGTGGGAGAAGACTACGGCTATAAGCCGAAAGGGTCTGACTTATCTGTGGTCGATATACAAAATAGGGTGGCCAGCAAGCATACCTATCAAATGGCAGAGTGGAATGAAAGCCACAGCGAGAAAGAGCCATTTAGTCGCCTCATTTGGGTTTCTCCTGATTTGAACAACGTATCAGAACGGCAGAAGATCTTCATTGAAGACCTGAAGAGTGACGCTGCCGCCCTCGAAGAGGCGGAGGTACTGCAGATCACCCTACAGGAGCTGAAGGGCATAGTCCGAGAAGAACTTGTTACTGGTGGCCGATTCAACACTCAGCGCGAGGTGAGCGGCTATCAGCCTGCCGATGAGGCCGAAACCTCACCGGTGATTTACCTAATATCCGACAAAGATGACCTGAAGCATTCCAAGCCGCTCAGGGAATACTTGACAAACCGAGGGTTCCGCGTCGTGTCGCCAAGCTACGAGGGTGACCTCATCGACATTCGGTATATCCATCAGGAGAACCTCCGGCGTTGCGATGCCTCCATCATTTACTTTGGTGAGGCTACCGAGGAGTGGATCAAGACCAAGCTCAAGGACTTATTGAAGGCCCCAGGCTTTGGAAGGAGCAAGCCGTTGATGGCGAAGGCGGTTTACTTTGATGGGAAGAAGAAAGTGGATTTAGGTACATATAAAAAGAACAACGCTTTGATTTTGGGGAACAATGGCGGCTTCCGACCGGAGCACCTGAGCCCTTTTTTGGAGCGACTAAGAAATTAGAACGACGTCAACTGAGGGACCCAGACCAATGAAAAACAGTCCCGCAGCCTACGTCCTAACCTAGAAGCAATGGACAAAAACGAGGACATCAATGTCGATCACAATAGTGGTATTGTCGACATTACCGAACTGATCAATCCGTTTCCCGGATTGAGGCCCTTTGGGGTTGAAGAAAGTCACCTGTTTTTTGGACGGGAAGGACAAAGTGATGAAGCACTCATCAAATTGTCCGAAAACCGCTTCGTGGCGATTCTTGGAGCTTCGGGAAGTGGAAAGTCATCTTTTGTGTACTGCGGGTTGATACCCACCCTGCACGGCGGATTCATGACCGATGCTGGTTCCAACTGGCGAGTCATTGTGGCCCGTCCTGGTGGCGGTCCTATTGACAACCTCGCGGAAGCCTTGCTTATCAAAGATCAGGAATACAATGCCCTTTCGGAGGAAGACAAGCTGATCAGAAAGACCATTATCAGTACTGTTCTGCGCAGTAGTTCCCTAGGACTTATCGAGGTGATCAAGCAATTGAAGCAGGATTCGTCTCAGAATGTTCTGGTATTGATTGACCAGTTTGAGGAACTATTCAGGTTCAGCAAGCTCGAGTCCAACTCCTCCGATCGCGATGAGTCCTCAGCATTTGTCAATTTGCTATTGGAAGCGGTCCATCAGTACGATGAACCTATTTATGTGGCTTTGACAATGCGTTCAGATTTTATCGGGGAGTGTGCGAAATACCCCGACTTGACGCAAGTCATCAACGATTCCCACTACCTGATCCCTCAGATGACGCGAGATCAGAAGCGGATGGCCGTTGAGGGGCCTGTGGCTGTGGGTGGTGGTTTGATCGCCCCCCGTCTGACCCAGCAGCTGTTGAATGATGTAGGGGACAACCCTGATCAGCTCCCGATTCTGCAGCATGCGTTGATGCGGACCTGGGCGTATTGGGTGGATGATCGCAAGCCTGGCGAACCGATGGACCTACGTCACTACAATGCCATTGGGACATTGCGGGAGGCCCTGTCGCAGCACGCGAATGAAGCCTATGACTCCCTCAACAAACGCGAGAAGCAGATCGCCGAGGTGATGTTCAAGGCACTCACGGAACGTGGGGTGGAAAACTCAGGAATTCGTCGGCCTACGAAACTCAGTACGATAGCAGCCATTGCTGGTGTCTCTGAGGATGAGGTAGAGCGTGTTGTCGATCGCTTCAGGGAGCCTGGCAGGTCTCTCCTTATGCCTCCCTATGGCGTCCGATTGGAATCCCATACGGTCATCGACATCTCGCATGAGAGTCTCATGCGTATCTGGGATCGCCTGAAGCAGTGGCTGGACGAAGAGAGCAAGGCCTCAGAGATGTATGTGAAGCTGTCAGAGGCAGCCGAACGTTTCCAGGAAGGAAAGGCCAGTCTGTGGCAGATGCCTGATCTTCAGCTCGCCCTCAACTGGAGAGAAGAGAATCGCCCAACGCTCGTTTGGGGTCAGCGCTACAATCCTGCGTTTGAACGCACTATGGTCTTTCTCGAGACCTCCGAGAAGGCCTACCTGACAGAACAGCGAAACAAAGAGATACTCCAGAAGCGCCAGGTGCGCAGGATGAGAGTGACAGCACTCGTATTGGGTCTGGCGGCTTTGGTTTCCATATTCTTTGTTGTGCTTGCCCAGATCCAGGCAGGATATGCCAAGGATGCGGCAAATCGAGCACAAGAGCAAGAAAGAATAGCCCTTGATAACGCCGCGACCGCTGAACAGCAAACGAAGCTTGCGCAAGAGAATGCCGCAGATGCTATCAGGGCCAGGAACCTGGCGGATGCTGAGAAGCAAAAGGCCATTGACGCTGGGGAAGAGGCACTTCGCCAACAAAGGATAGCTCAAGAGCGGCAAAAAGAGGCCGAAGAAGCCCAGGCGAAGGCCGATCAGGAAGCAGCGCGCGCTAATGAACAATCGAGGCTAGCGGAAGAGAGACGGAAGGAAGCGGAGGCGGCGACTGATCGAGCGAATGAACTTCGTTTCCAGGCGATCGCATTGTCGATGTCCATAAAGGCCAAGGACCTCAGTGACAGGGAGCGGGAACTAAAGGCATTGATCGCCAAGCAGGCATTCCTGTACCATGAGGAATATGGTGATAAGACCAAGCCTTACAATGCAGATATATATGCTGGTGTTTATTCAGCCCTGCAGGGTGTGGTAGATACCAGGCCGGATTCCTTGATTGCGCAATCAGAGAATCTTGGGGACAGTATTCTCAATCAATATCACGGGCACGCAGCCTATGTAGATGGCGAGCCACAGGTGGTGGCAGTACGTTCCGTGGCGTTTGCCAATGGAGGCAGAAATATTTACTCAGCTGGAGGAGATGGCAAACTACTCCGTTGGGATGCTGAAACACGCGATACCGTTCAGGTCTTCTCCAGTCAGAAGGTAAACCGTGTGGTGAACATCAGTGATGATGAAAACTGGCTGGCTTTGGGCACGAACCGGGACGAAATCTTGCTGTATAATCTGACCCAACGCGGAGAACCCAGGCGTATTCCTGGTCACCAGGGTGCAGTGTTTGATCTGATATTCCTTCCCGATAACTCTGGTTTTGTCTCCACAGGTGCTGATAGCCGGATCATTAGAAGCGATTTCACGAACACTGAAGTTATTGCCTACCTCGACCTGAACGTCAAGTCATTGGCGCTGTCCCCAGATGGCGACATACTCATTGGAGGTACAGAATCAGGGGAGCTGATCAAGTGGGATTTGTCAGCGGATCCGATCGTTCAGACTACGATCTATCGTGATGCTCGTCATAAGAAGCCAATCACGTCCTTGGCTTTCAGTGGTGATGGTGCTTTGCTAGCCATTGGAGGGTACAACCCCGTGGACAATGGCGGCTACATCCAGATGTGGAACATCGAAAACAAGCAGCAGGAGGGCCCTGAACTCCTGGGATTTGGCTCGCCGGTGACGGATGTGGAATTCAGCCCTAATGGCCGCCTCATTGCAGGGGCAAGTCAGGACAGGACGGTGAGGTTCTGGGATCGTGAAAACATTTTTGACCTGCCCACTCAATTTACAGATCATGATGGATGGGTTTGGGACATTGATTTCCATCCTTCCGGGGAATCCATCATCTCTGCCAGTGCAGATGGTTTGTTGAGGGTGTACCCATTGTTGCCCGATGAGATGGCTTCAAGACTTTGTGACTATATCAATGAAAATATGTCTGACACCGAGTGGAGACAGTATGTGGGGGATGAAAATGAGATTGAATACAATTTCACTTGTGAAGGCAAACCGAAAGCAGAAGGAGAGGCGGGAAGCTAAGTCACAAGCGTTGACTTAGCGGACCTGGAAATCTGACCAGTGACAATATGAAGCGAAAACTACTTTGGGTCTTTTTGACCCTGACTACCCTTGTTGCCACCGCACAGACTTGTACGCAACGTCTGGTACAAGCGGAGCGCGACTACGAAGCCGGGCGTTTGGCAGGCATTCCTGATAATATCGGTGCCTGTTTTGGCAATCAGGAGGGGGACTTCTCCAAAGAAGAGAAGATCCGTGCCTATCGGCTGTTGACCCTCGTTCATATCTTCACAGACAATGAGCCGGAGGCCGAGCGATCGCTCATTAACCTACTCAAGGTGGATAAGGAGCATCAATTGGACCCAAGGGTGGACCCTGCGGAGCTCAGACTCCTCTACGACAGGTTTCAAACAAAGCCCATTTTCAGGTTAGGGTTTCGCGCCGGTGTAAATACGACTTTCCCGCAAGTGCAGGAAAGGCACACGGCCTCAGATGCGAATGTCGACAACAAGTTCTACAATGGAAGCGGCCAGGTAGGTACTCAGACGTCTCAGGGATCCAGGCGGATTGGTTTCCAGGGAGAGGTCACGTATGAAAGGTACTTTAGCAAGGGACTGGAAGCGGTAGGAGGCCTGCAAGTAAGGGCGAGCAGCTACGATGTGGACAATTTCTTCAACGATTCCACTTTCAACAACAACATCACCAACAGCCAGCTCTACGCCCGTATTCCGATCATGGGCAGGTATACGTGGAACTACGATCGCAGAAATGGTCTACAGCCGTATGTCTTCCTGGGAGGGAGCTACGACTTCCTACTGTCGGCTACCTACAAGAATGCCAGTCGTCGCGGAGGTACACCTTTTACGCTTGATGGGACCATCAACCCGTTGGATCTGGACCAGATCAATCGACACAATGTCTCCCTCATAGTAGGTGCAGGGGTGCGTTTTGCCATAGGTACGAATTTCTTCACCGCAGAGGTCAGGTACGACAAGAGCTTCATCAACTACATTGACCCAGACAACCGACATGCTGACCAACGGCTCAGTTTTGACTTGGGGCATATTGAAGATGATCTGACGCTCGATTTTTTGTCAGTGAACATCGGATACACCTTGTCGATCTACAACCCAAAACGCCTAGAGAACTAATCGTCCCAGCTTATGATCAAATTTTGGCATCATATTTTTCTTCTTCTTTTGCTCATTGGGGCATGTCAGGAGCCCGAATTGCCAGATCCTGGTGATACTTTCCTCAAGTACTATGGCGAAAAAGGCTCCCAGGAGGGAGCGGGGATGATCTACCTAGAGGCAACTGGGGAAACCATCCTGTTCGGAGAGCAGACCAAGGCGCAGGGCTCGCATTCAGATGTTTTCATGATGAAGGTGGATCAGAATGGCAATGAAGTACTGTCAGTTTCCCGGGATTTTACAAATCCTGCCTATGTCTCGTCGGTCGCAGACCTTCACAGCGATGAGATCGGGTCTATTTCTCTGGAGGGATCGTTGCTTTTGTACGTTGGCACGTCGACCAATCCGGATCGTCAGCTATTGGCCTGGGCTGTTTTGGATTTGGATTTCAATGTTGTCCAGGAAGGTTGGATCGAAGAGCCAGATGGCTACGTAAAGGGCAAGGCCATTGTTTGGGATGATGGAGAATTGGTGATTATTGGTGAGTCGAATGTGATTCAGGAGGGTGATCCCATTGTTACCAATGGAGGGCAGGAGCAGCAGATCTATCTTGCTCGGGTCAACCCCTCGGATCCTGATTCCATACTGGTCAGGCGGACCAGGGGGTTTGCTGGTACTGACGAGATCCTTTACGCTGATAAGTTTGAGGAGGACAACTTCATCATCATTGGTAGCACCGAGCAAAATGCAGCCACCCAGGGTTCCAATGTACTCATCATGGCGCTGAATGACATTTTGATTCCCAGGGTGAGTGAGCAGGCGCCGATTGTTGTGGGTTCCGAGACAGGCTTCAATGACCGTCCATTCGATGTTTACAAGAGGAGAAACGGATATGTGATTACGGGTACTTCGAGCCTTGGCTCTACGGAGTTTCCTTTCTTTGTCAACGTCAGCTATTCAGTGTCGGGATCTATCACAGTGGATGCCGCGGATACGTTGCAAGTGCAAGCCCATGAGCAAGGCCAGGGACGAGGTCTGGGGGTCACATTGGGCCCCAACGGCAATTACTTTATTGTAGGGTCCGTGGAGACCGGTAGCAAGGCACGGGAGATCCTTATACAACAGACAGACCAGGCTGGGGAGGGCCTACCGGGCTTAGAACGCAGTTATGGCCTTACCTCCGGTGATGATGCCGGCAACGATATTGTTGTCGCCCAGGATGGAAGCTTACTGGTGCTTTCCACGGTAGACTTTGGGGGGAGCGATACCTTGCTTGGCTTAATGAAATTGAATACAGACGGGGAATTAAAGAAGTAACCAATGGTGATACATGACAAGATATTTCCCAGACGCCGGCTCACCCCAAAGGGTGGCGACGTGCGAACAGTGACTTTTCGTGTATCCGAAGTAGAAATAGGTGCTAGCAGCACCCACAATGCAACCAAACTAGACTAAAGACAGACCAATGAAACGACCAATCTCATCTAGCTTAAGGAGTTCCGCGAGTTCTGCGGATACTTCGCCACTTATCCTTCCGAGCAAGGGCGATTTGGGCAATTTTTCAAATGACACCAACTCCTTCGAAGGGCTGGCGCATAGTGGGGACGTAAGTTCGAGCTTTGGCTGCGCGGGGCTGCTCGGTCTGCCCCTTGGGAGAGTGCTGTCGTTTCTCATTGCCTGTTTCATTTTCGTGGGTTTTGCCTACGCACAGCCAGCGGAGATCAATGTTACAGGGAGTGGCAGCTCCATCCCTGGTGATGACTCAAATACTCCATCACTGACCGACCACACAGATTTTGGTTCCACTCTCGTATCAGCGGGTACTATTGTACGAACTTTTACTATTGAAAATAGCGGCAACGCGGCATTAGTTGTTAGCGCTGTAAATATTCTTCCGAACGATGATGAGTTTTCGGTTACTGCGAGTCCATCGACACCGGTGAGTGGATCTTCATCCACCACTTTCGACATCACTTTCAATCCAACGGGTACAGGTACAAGAACGGCGAAAATAAGCATCGATAACAGTGATAGCGACGAGGACCCTTACGTCTTCAACATTCAAGGCTACGGCCTATCCGATCCATTCTTTTCTGCTGGGGATATAGCATTTACTATGTATAGTGCAACTGGTGACGATGAGTTTGCCTTCGTAGCTCTTACAGAGATTGCCATCGGACGTGTGATCCACTTCATGGACCACGGTTGGGATAACAGCACGAACAACATCCTTGGCAACAGTGAGGGTACAGTATCTTTCACCGCGGGCGTTACGATCAGTGCCGGGGATCAAGTGGTTATTGATGCGACGGGAGGTACTGCGACATTGGAATCCACTGGAGGTTCAGCGGGTACGGTGGACGACTCTTCTGACGGTGGTTTCTTGCTTAACGCTACAGATGGGGATCAAATCTTGGCATTTGAAGGGAGCGTTATCGGTGGTGACAAAGTGGGCGTGAGTCAGTTCCTCGCAGCTATACACGCAGATGCCGGGGACTGGGACGTTAGCCCGTCTACCACAAGCGAGTCCAACCTCCCTAGTGCCTTGACAGAAGGAACAAATGCGGTGGCTTTGTTTGCAAGTGCTACTGAACGAGATGATGCAGTTTATTCAGGTTCCGCAAATTTGTCAATCAGCGCACTCAGAACGTCCATCAATGATGATGCAAATTGGACCTCCCGAGATACACCTGCCTACACAATCTCCGATTTATCCGTAAATGACGCTCCTGTAATCACAGGGCTTGATGCGACGTCTGCCAATCCCTTTACAGAAGATGGCGTCGCAGTCCAGTTGGACGCAGACGTGACCGTCTCTGATACCGAGCTAGATGCTTTGAATAGTGGTAGTGGTGATTACACCGATGCAACAATCACGATTGCAAGGAGTGGCGGAGCTAACAGTGATGACTCGTTTTCTTTTGGTGTGAGTGGCTCATACCCCTTTTCGGATCCGAATATAAGCAGGGCAGCGGCACCGGCTGGCGTAATTGGTACCTTCGTTGACGACGGGTCCGGTACATTGACCATCACCTTTACTGGCAATACGCCTACCACTGCAGATGTGTATTCGGTGCTTAGGCTTGTCAATTACGAAAACGGCAATAACAACCCGCCTGCGAGTGTGGATTTGGATGTAACTCTGGACGACGGAGCGGCTTTTGGCAGCTCGGTAACAGAAACCATTGCGGTTAATATTACAGCTGTCAATGACGCGCCGGAGATTGATTTGAATGGACTTTCACCAAATACATTTGTACCTGGCTTTGGCGCGGTCATTATTGACCCGGACGTAACGATCTCCGATGCCGAACTCGATGCTCTGAATGACTATGATGGCGCGACGATTACGATTTCAAGGAATACGTCTGCAAACTCGGATGATGTGTTCAGCCTTGCAACTGATGCTACTTATACACTTTCAGGCTCAACCTTGCTCGATGATGGCACTTCGATAGGAACCTTTGTTGATGATGCCGCTGGCACGCTAACGATCTCCTTTGATAATGATTTAAAAACCCCAGAGTCCCTAGACGTTGAAGCAGTCTTTGAGCTAGTTCAGTACTCGAACGGCAATGCGTCCCCACCAGACCTGGTACAGTTAGATGTGGTACTCAATGATGGTGCAGCTTCTAACAATACCGTCACCGAAAACATTACGGTTGATATCGCGGCAAACGATTCAGACATCATAGTAGATAATACCCTATCCAAGGCGACCAACGCAGACCCAACGGTCTATGATGGAACAAGCATTGATGGTGCCGGGGATGATGAGTTAGAGGTCGCCCGTTTCACCTTGCGTGATGGCGGTGGTAGCAATGACTTTGACCTGGTCGGTACGGTAGTAACGGATATCACCTTCAATGTCAGCAATTGGGAGAATCTGGCGCAGATCGCTTTGTATGACGGAACCGGGGAGGTAGGGGAGTCCACAGTATCATCCGGGATAGTGGCCTTTTCGAGTTTGACGATCACGGCTCCTGACAATGATACCGAGCCGCTTAGTATTTGGGTGACATTCAAAAACGACGGGAGTGTAGATGACAATGAGGCGATTGAGGTGACCATCGATGTGAGTGCCCTGGTCTCCGGCAATGGTTCCAGCTTTGCCTCGGGCTTTACGGGTGGCGTGGACCTTGTAGATACAAATTCGGGTGATGAGAATCGGATCGAGGTCACGGGCGATCGTTTGATATTCAATGTACAACCATCCAATGCTGAAACAAACATTGTAATGACGCCAACTGTCGAGGTCACGTTAGTTGATGTTAATGGGAATACAGACACAGACAACACCACAGGGATCACAGATGTTGAGTTGAGCTCGAGTGGTACCTTGACCGGAGACCCAGTTGGGTCATCTTCGGTCAGCTCTGGAGTCTACAGTTTCAATTCGTTGGTACACACTGTTGCTGGCTCTGGTCTGACCTTGACAGCAGCTTCGACTGGCGTCGTGGTTTCGGGAGGTTCTCCACCTTATACTTCTACGGCATTTGAAGTGGGAAGCCCCGTATCGGAGTCCGATATTGTCAACGCGGCGTTCACGGCAGAGACTAATTTCGATCCTACAACATACGACGCATCGACGATAGATAACACGGGAGATGACGAGTTAGAGATTGCCAGATTCACATTGCGAGATGGCGGCGGGACAGACTCGGATGGGTTTCATACCGAAGTGGATGGTATCACATTGAATTTTACGAGTGGGTCTGCTAACGTAGCTCAGGTGGCGATATTTTCAGGTGCTACGGAGATCGAAGCTGGCACATTGACGGGATCGTCCATTACTTTCAACAGTTTCACGAATCCCCTTATTGCCGCAGATGACGGCACGGTGGATTTTAGTGTATTTGTGACTTTTAAGACTGATGGTAGTGTGGTTGATGGGGAAGTGGTAGACGTTGAGATAGATGTCAGCACCTTGTCAGTGGCAGCGAACAGCTCTGGCTTTGATGGGACCTTCACAAGTGGCTCTGACCTGGGCCCTACACTGTCGGGTGATGACAACAGGATCGAGGTCACCGGTGATCGTTTGATATTCAATGTACAACCATCGGACATTGCGACGAATGGAACGATGAGTCCTGCAGTAGAGGTGACGTTGGTTGATGTTGATGGGAATGTAGATACGGATAATAGTGCAGGGATCACAGATGTTGAGTTAAGCTCGAGCGGTACCCTGACCGGCGAGCCAGTTGGGTCATCTTCCGTCAGTTCTGGGGTCTACAGTTTCAATTTGTTGGTACACACTGTTGCTGGCTCTGGTCTGACCTTGACAGCAGCTTCGACTGGCGTCGTGGTCACGGGAGGTTCTCCACCTTATACATCTACGACGTTTGATGTTCTTGATCCTATTTCGGAGTCCGATATCATCAACACGGCCTTCACGGCAGAGACTAATTTCGATCCTACAACATACGACGCATCTACGCTTGATAACGGGGGAGATGACGAGTTAGAGATTGCCCGATTCACGTTGCGAGATGGTGGCGGGACGGACTCGGATGGGTTTAATACTGAAGTGGATGGTATCACGTTGAATTTTACGAGTGGGTCTGCTAACGTAGCTCAGGTGGCAATATTTGCCGGTTCTACGGAGATCGAAGCTGGCACATTGACGGGATCGTCTATCACTTTCAGCAGTTTCACGAATCCCCTTATTGCCACAGATGATGGCACGGTAGACTTCAGTGTATTTGTGACTTTCAAGGCTGATGGTAGTGTGGTTGATGGTGAAGTGGTAGATGTTGAGATAGATGTCAGCACCTTGTCAGTGCCAGCGAACAGCTCTGGCTTTGATGGGACCTTCACCAGTGGTTCTGATCTGGGCCCTACATTGGCGGGTGATGACAACAGGATCGAGGTCACCGGTGACCGTTTGATATTCAACGTACAACCATCCAATGCTGAAACAAACATTGCGATGACGCCAACGGTGGAGGTGACGTTGGTTGATGTTGATGGTAATACAGACACAGACAACACTGCAGGGATCACAGATGTTGAGTTGAGCTCGAGTGGTACCTTGACCGGAGACCCAGTTGGGTCATCTTCGGTCAGCTCTGGAGTCTACAGTTTCAATTCGTTGGTACACACTGTTGCTGGCTCTGGTCTGACCTTGACAGCAGCTTCGACTGGTGTCGTAGTTTCGGGAGGTTCTCCACCTTATACTTCTACGGCATTTGAAGTGGGAAGCCCTGTATCGGAGTCCGATATTGTCAACGCGGCGTTCACGGCAGAGACTAATTTCGATCCTACAACATACGACGCATCGACGATAGATAACACAGGAGATGACGAGTTAGAGATTGCCAGATTCACATTGCGAGATGGCGGCGGGACAGACTCGGATGGGTTTCATACGGAAGTGGATGGTATCACCTTGAATTTTGCGAGTGGATCTGCTAACCTAGCTCAGGTGGCAATATTTGCCGGTTCTACGGAGATCGAAGCTGGCACATTGACGGGATCGTCCATTACTTTCAACAGTTTCACGAATCCCCTTATTGCTGCAGATGATGGCACGGTAGACTTTAGTGTATTTGTGACTTTCAAGGCTGATGGTAGTGTGGTTGATGGGGAAGTGGTAGACGTTGAGATAGACGTCAGCACTTTGTCAGTGGCAGCGAACAGCTCTGGCTTTGATGGGACCTTCACAAGTGGTTCTGACCTGGGTCCTACACTGTCGGGTGATGACAACAGGATCGAGGTCACCGGTGATCGTTTGATATTCAATGAACAACCATCGGACATTGCGACGAATGGAACGATGAGTCCTGCAGTGGAGGTGACGTTGGTTGATGGTGATGGGAATGTAGATACGGATAATAGTGCAGGGATCACAGATGTTGAGTTAAGCTCGAGCGGTACTCTGACTGGAGACCCAGTTGGGTCATCGTCAGTCAGCTCTGGGGTCTACAGCTTCAATTCGTTGGTACATACTGTTGCTGGCTCTGGACTGACCTTGACAGCAGCCACGACTGGTGTCGTGGTCGCGGGAGGTTCTCCACCTTATACATCTACGACATTTGCTGTTCTTGATCCTATATCGGAGTCCGATATCATCAACGCGGCCTTCACGGCAGAGACTAATTTTGATCCTACAACATACGACGCATCTACGCTTGATAACGGGGGAGATGACGAGTTAGAGATTGCGCGATTCACGTTGCGAGATGGTGGTGGTACAGATTCAGACCTGTCCCCGACTGAAGTGGATGGTATCACATTGAATTTTGCGAGTGGATCTGCTAACGTAGCTCAGGTGGCAATATTTGCTGGTTCTACGGAGATCGAAGCTGGCACATTGACAGGATCGTCCATTACTTTCAACAGTTTCACGAATCCCCTTATTGCCACAGATGATGGTACGGTAGACTTCAGTGTATTTGTGACTTTCAAGGCTGATGGTAGTGTGGTTGATGGGGAAGTGGTAGACGTTGAGATAGACGTCAGCACCTTGTCAGTGGCAGCGAACAGCTCTGGCTTTGATGGGACCTTCACAAGTGGTTCTGACCTGGGTCCTACACTGTCGGGTGATGACAACAGGATCGAGGTCACCGGAGATCGTTTGATATTCAATGTACAACCATCGGACATTGCGACGAATGGAACGATGAGTCCTGCAGTAGAGGTGACGTTGGTTGATGGTGATGGGAATGTAGATACGGATAATAGTGCAGGGATCACGGATGTCGAGTTAAGCTCGAGTGGTACCCTGACCGGCGACCCCGTTGGGTCATCTTCCGTCAGTTCTGGGGTCTACAGTTTCAATTCGTTGGTACATACTGTTGCTGGCTCTGGTCTGACCTTGACAGCAGCTTCGACTGGTGTCGTGGTCTCGGGAGGTTCTCCACCTTATACATCTACGACGTTTGATGTTCTTGATCCTATTTCCGAGTCCGATATCATCAACGCGGCCTTCACGGCAGAGACTAATTTTGATCCTACAACATACGACGCATCTACGCTTGATAACGGGGGAGATGACGAGTTAGAGATTGCGCGATTCACGTTGCGAGATGGTGGTGGTACAGATTCAGACCTGTCCCCGACTGAAGTGGATGGTATCACATTGAATTTTGCGAGTGGATCTGCTAACGTAGCTCAGGTGGCAATATTTGCTGGTTCTACGGAGATCGAAGCTGGCACATTGACAGGATCGTCCATTACTTTCAACAGTTTCACGAATCCCCTTATTGCCACAGATGATGGCACGATAGACTTCAGTGTATTTGTGACTTTCAAGGCTGATGGTAGTGTGGTTGATGGGGAAGTGGTAGACGTTGAGATAGATGTCAGCACCTTGTCAGTGGCAGCGAACAGCTCTGGCTTTGATGGGACCTTCACCAGTGGTTCTGACCTGGGTCCTACATTGTCGGGTGATGATAACAGGATCGAAGTTACAGCGACAGAGTTGTCGTTCACCGTAGATGCGACTAATACGACTACCAATGTAGCGATGTCTACAGTAGAGGTTTCGATCGTTGATAGCGATTCGAATGTTGATTTGGACAACACAGCTGGAGCTGGGAGTCCTGTAGAGATCACCTCCAATGGTACATTGGATAGCAGTCCGAAGTCGGCGGCGCTGACGTCAGGAGTTGCGACGTTCACAGACATCGTACATACGGCGACTGCCACTGGTCGACAGTTGACGGCGTCGTCTACAGGTTTATCGAATGAGCTGAGTGGCACATTTGACATCACGGGTCCTGATTCTGAATCGAACATCATTGTGGATGCGGGCTTGTCGAAGCAGAGCAACTTTGATCCTACTACTTACACGGCCACAGATATTGACTTGGGCACAGCAGGAGATGAGTTACAAGTCGCTCGATTTACCCTTCAGGATGGCGGTAATGACATTACTGATTCTGATGGTGCCGCGACTGTGTTGAGCGAGATCACTTTTGTGGTTACTAATCCCGACAACATCAATAAGATTGCATTGTACTCAGGAGGCAGTGAGCTGGCTGAAGGTACGCTGACTGCTGGTGTGGTAGAATTCACGGGCCTCTCATTGACAGCTGCAGATGAGGGCACAGCTACATTGAATGTTTACGTGACATTTGTCACCGATGGTAGTGTTGTTGATGGTGAAGCCATTGATGTGACTATTGATGTGAGCGAATTGGTCTCTGGTACCGGATCTGGTTTTGACTCGGGCTTCACGGGTGGTGCAGATCTTACGGATACGAACTCCAGTGATGAGAACAGGATCGATGTGACTGCCACGCACCTGGCTTTCACCACGGAACCCGTGGAAATCGGGGTCGATACAGATTTTACATTGGTGGTCGAGGCACAGGATAACAACGACAATACAGACGCTGATTTCACAGAGGACATCACCATCGAAGTGGAGGATGGTCCGGGAGGTGGAGATTTGTCCGCATCTCCAGGGTCGGTTACAGCCACTACGGGCAATGGGCAGTTGGTGAATGGTGTGGCAACCTTCAGTGATCTTGAAGTCGATAAGGGTGGAGACTATGTCTTCCGGGGAGTATCAGCTTCCTACACCAATAATTCCGGTAACGAAGCTGAAACAGGGACGATTGAGGCGCTGGACGATTTGTCTGACATCATTGAAAATCAGGCGTTCATTGCCAGTTATCCCGAGTTTATAAACTACGATCAGTACGACGATGATAACCTGGATGGCAGTGGCACTGACGAGTTGGTCATTGCAAGGTTTGAAATTCGGGATGGGGGAGAATTCGGTGACGATGATAATAAGGTCACCCGGTTCCATGAGATCGACCTCCAATTTCAGGGTGGGTCGGAAGCTTATATACACCGGATGGCGGTATATACTGTCACCGATGTGAATGGTCTTGGAAGTGGCTTTGAGGTGGCGGAATACGACGTCGAGGCAGATGGTGGAGACACGTTTGATTTCAACTTCAGAAAGACCAGCAGCGGGGGACCTTTCAGTGACGATTTTGATGTTCCGGATAACTCAAGTGCAATAATAGAGGTCCGTGTTTCTTTCGTAAAGGATGTTGATGATCAGGCAGTGATCAGTCTCCTTTTGGTAGACGCAGAAGAGGGTGGTGGACAGTCCAAGTTCACTGGAGATTTGGCGATACCGCTGGGCGGGGCGCTTGACGGGGTCCAAGCCGGTACCAACAATCTTACCGGCGGTGATAACAAGATCGATGTCGTCGCTTCGAAATTGGTACTCACCAATGATGCCTCTCTAACCGGGAGCTCGCCTTACGAGCGCAATACCGACAATATCTCTCCCACAATTGAAGCCCAGGATGTCAATAACAACCTGGACCTGGATGAAACCTCAGAAATCGCGGTGACGGGTCCCGCTGACTTCGATGGAGCGGGGGCGATTACCAGTACCTTCAGCCTGACTGCTGGTACGGGTACAGCTGCATTCACCATCTTTAGTGAGGAGGAGGATGTGGTCCTTTCATTTGCAGACAACGATGGAACCGCAGGAAGCCGTACTGGAACGACGGCGATCGGTACAGGGGATGCGTCCTCTGCGATAGATGTTTACGATCAGACTGCGCCTACTGTCACCTCCAGGGACCCGGCCGATGACGCTACCGGCGTCCCATTGACTGATGAGCTGGAAATCGTCTTTAGCGAGGATGTAGCGGCCGTCGCTGGTGGTCATGTCACGGTAGTAAGCGATCATATCCCACCTGATGTTTTCGAGTTGGATGTGGACAATGTCTCAGAGGTTTCTATCACTGGCAGCACGGTGACGATAACCCTTCCCGCACCTTTGAGAGGCAGCGCAAGAGACTATTATGTGTTGGTAGACGCTGATGCGTTTGACGATAGCCCCAATAATACCGATGCCGTTGATGCTGCCGCCTTGAACTTTGCCGGATATCTGACCGATAATGGGTGGGAGTTCACTACCGGTGCGGACAACGATGCACCAACCTTAACCATAACGAGGAATGCTGTGACCAATGGCTCTTTCGATAATACCTCTGATGCTACGGTCTCGTTCGACCTCGCGTTCAGTGAGCCAATGGATGATGCTACAATCGGACTGGATGATGTCACCGTGACATTGTCAGGAGTTACGGTGGGAGGTTCCGGAAGTGGTCTTGCCAATTCTTTTGGATCTGATGCCATTCTTTCAAACGATGGTGATGATCAGAACTATACGCTGACGCTGAGTACGATTGCGATTACTACTCCCGGGACAGACGGCACTATCTCCATCACTGTAGGTCCCAGCATAGACGATGAGAACGGGAATAGTATGTTGGCGGCGGAAGGGCCATCTGACGCCTTCACGATCGATCAGTCACCGCCTACGGCAGCGATTACTTATTCGGATGCGGGTCCTTACAAGGATGGGGACATAGTGACAATTACCACCACTTTCGATGAGGACATGTCCGATAGTCCAGTTCCGGAGATTATAATTACCGGATCCAATTCTGTGCCGGCAACCGACATGACAAAGGTGAGTGCGACGGAATACACCTACGATCACACGGTTGGCACCGGAGATGGTACTGCGACAGTTTCGTTGAGTACGGGCACTGATTTGGCGGGCAACGAGATCACGTCGATTCCTACGAGTGGGGAGGATTTTGAGGTAGACAACACAGCACCTACGGCAGCGATTACTTATTCGGATGCGGGTCCTTACAAGGATGGTGACCTGGTGACAATTACTGCGACCTTCAATGAGGACATGTCGGATAGTCCAGTTCCACAGATCTCGATATCAGGATCGAATACCCTGGCAGCAGATGACATGATGAAGGTGAGTGCGACGGAATACAGTTATGACTATACAGTTGGCGCTGGAGATGGTACTGCGACAGTTTCGTTGAGTACGGGCACTGATTTGGCGGGCAACGAGATCACGTCGATTCCTACGAGTGGGGAGGATTTTGAGGTAGACAACACAGCGCCTACGGCAGCGATTACCTATTCGGATGCGGGTCCTTACAAGGATGGTGACCTGGTGACCATAACGGCGACCTTCGACGAGGACATGTCCGATAGTCCGGTTCCACAGATCTCGATATCAGGATCGAATACCCTGGCAGCAGATGATATGATGAAGGTGAGTGCGACGGAGTACAGTTATGACTATACAGTTGGCGTTGGAAATGGTACTGCGACAGTTTCGCTAAGTACGGGCACTGATTTGGCGGGCAACGAGATCACATCGATTCCTACGAGTGGGGAGGATTTTGAGGTAGATAACACAGCACCTACGGCAGCGATTACCTATTCGGATGCGGGTCCTTACAAGGATGGTGACCTTGTGACAATTACTGCGACCTTCAATGAGGACATGTCCGATAGTCCAGTTCCGCAGATCTCGATATCAGGATCGAATACCCTGGCAGCAGATGATATGATGAAGGTGAGTGCGACGGAGTACAGTTATGACTATACAGTTGGCGCTGGTAATGGTACTGCGACAGTTTCGTTGAGTACTGGCACTGATTTGGCGGGCAATGAGATCACGTCGATTCCTACGAGTGGGGAGGATTTTGAGGTAGACAACACAGCACCTACAGCAGCGATTACCTATTCGGATGCGGGTCCTTACAAGGATGGGGACATAGTGACAATTACTGCCACTTTCAATGAGGATATGTCCGATAGTCCAGTTCCGGAGATTACAATTACCGGATCCAATTCTGTGCCGGCAACCGACATGACAAAGGTGAGTGCGACGGAATACACCTACGATCACACGGTTGGCACCGGAGATGGTACTGCGACAGTTTCGTTGAGTACGGGCACTGATTTGGCGGGCAACGAGATCACGTCGATTCCTACGAGTGGGGAGGATTTTGAGGTAGACAACACAGCACCTACGGCAGCGATTACTTATTCGGACGCGGGTCCTTACAAGGATGGTGACCTGGTGACAATTACTGCGACCTTCAATGAGGACATGTCGGATAGTCCAGTTCCACAGATCTCGATATCAGGATCGAATACCCTGGCAGCAGATGACATGATGAAGGTGAGTGCGACGGAATACAGTTATGACTATACAGTTGGCGCTGGAGATGGTACTGCGACAGTTTCGTTGAGTACGGGCACTGATTTGGCGGGCAACGAGATCACGTCGATTCCTACGAGTGGGGAGGATTTTGAGGTAGACAACACAGCGCCTACGGCAGCGATTACCTATTCGGATGCGGGTCCTTACAAGGATGGTGACCTGGTGACCATAACGGCGACCTTCGACGAGGACATGTCCGATAGTCCGGTTCCACAGATCTCGATATCAGGATCGAATACCCTGGCAGCAGATGATATGATGAAGGTGAGTGCGACGGAGTACAGTTATGACTATACAGTTGGCGTTGGAAATGGTACTGCGACAGTTTCGCTAAGTACGGGCACTGATTTGGCGGGCAACGAGATCACATCGATTCCTACGAGTGGGGAGGATTTTGAGGTAGATAACACAGCACCTACGGCAGCGATTACCTATTCGGATGCGGGTCCTTACAAGGATGGTGACCTTGTGACAATTACTGCGACCTTCAATGAGGACATGTCCGATAGTCCAGTTCCGCAGATCTCGATATCAGGATCGAATACCCTGGCAGCAGATGATATGATGAAGGTGAGTGCGACGGAGTACAGTTATGACTATACAGTTGGCGCTGGTAATGGTACTGCGACAGTTTCGTTGAGTACTGGCACTGATTTGGCGGGCAATGAGATCACGTCGATTCCTACGAGTGGGGAGGATTTTGAGGTAGACAACACACCGCCGACGCTGGAGTCGATGACGATCGCTTCGGGAGTAGCTCCGACGGATCATGCGACAACAGGTGAGTTGGTGACGTTGACGATGGATTTTGATGATGATTTGTCATCTGCCCCTACGGTTGATTTCACGAGTGGCAGCGCAGCGATCAATGGAGCTGTGACAGTCACGGAGACGGATGCGGTGAACGACATCTGGACGGCGTCATTCACGGTATCGGCCTTGGATACTGACGGTGACATTGATTTCACATTGGACTTCACGGATGATGCGGGCAATGCTGGTGCGACAGCTGACAACACTGACTTAGATGGTGGCGCTTCGTCTACGGTAGAGGTGGATCAGACAGTACCGACGGTGGAGTCGCTTGAGATCATCAGCGATAATACGACTGACGATCAGCATGGAGTGACGACAGATGTGGTTACGATCACTATTGATTTCGATGATGACTTACTATCGGCACCGACTCCGACGATCTTAAGTGGCGGTGTGGGGATTACAGATGGCAGTCCGACGGTAACGGAGACGGATGCGGTGAATGAGATATGGGAGATATCCTACATTGTCGATGCAGGAGATACCGAAGGCGCAGTCACCTTCTCCATTGCCTTTACAGATGATGCTGGCAATGCTGGTGTTGCGGTCACCGAATCGGACATCACAAATGGATCATCGATCGAGATCGATTTCACACCACCGACACGTGAAACACTAGCGATCATCAGTGACAATGCTACGGACGACCAGCATGGCGTAGCCACTGATGTAGTCACGATTACGATAGACTTTGATGATGACTTATCGGCCGCCCCGGTACCGACGATATTGAGTGGCGGTGTGGGGATTACGGATGGCAGTCCGACGGTAACGGAGACGGATGCTGTGAATGAGGTATGGGAGATATCCTACGTCGTTGACGGCGGCGATACCGAGGGTGCGGTAACCTTTTCGATAGCGTTTACGGATGATGCGGGCAACACAGGCACGGCGATCACGGAGGCAGAGATCACAGATGGCTCGTCGATTGAGATTGATCATACGCCGCCGACGCTGGAGTCGATGACGATCGCTTCGGGAGTAGCTCCGACGGATCATGCGACAACAGGTGAGTTGGTGACGTTGACGATGGATTTTGATGATGATTTGTCATCTGCCCCTACGGTTGATTTCACGAGTGGCAGCGCAGCGATCAATGGAGCTGTGACAGTCACGGAGACGGATGCGGTGAACGACATCTGGACGGCGTCATTCACGGTATCGGCCTTGGATACTGACGGTGACATTGATTTCACATTGGACTTCACGGATGATGCGGGCAATGCTGGTGCGACAGCTGACAACACTGACTTAGATGGTGGCGCTTCGTCTACGGTAGAGGTGGATCAGACAGTACCGACGGTGGAGTCGCTTGAGATCATCAGCGATAATACGACTGACGATCAGCATGGAGTGGCGACAGATGTGGTTACGATCACTATTGATTTCGATGATGACTTACTATCGGCACCGACTCCGACGATTTTAAGTGGCGGTGTGGGGATTACAGATGGCAGTCCGACGGTAACGGAGACGGATGCGGTGAATGAGATATGGGAGATATCCTACATTGTCGATGCAGGAGATACCGAAGGCGCAGTCACCTTCTCCATTGCCTTCACAGATGACGCTGGCAATGCTGGTGTTGCGGTCACTGAATCGGACATTACGAATGGATCATTGATAGAGATCGATTTCACGCCACCAACACGTGAAACACTAGCGATCATCAGTGACAATGCTACGGACGACCAGCATGGCGTAGCCACTGATGTAGTCACGATTACGATAGACTTTGATGATGACTTATCGGCCGCCCCGGTACCGACGATATTGAGTGGCGGTGTGGGGATTACGGATGGCAGTCCGACGGTAACGGAGACGGATGCTGTGAATGAGGTATGGGAGATATCCTACGTCGTTGACGGCGGCGATACCGAGGGTGCGGTAACCTTTTCGATAGCGTTTACGGATGATGCGGGCAACACAGGCACGGCGATCACGGAGGCAGAGATCACAGATGGCTCGTCGATGGAGATTGATCATACGCCGCCGACGCTGGAGTCGATGACGATCGCTTCGGGAGTAGCTCCGACGGATCATGCGACAACAGGTGAGTTGGTGACGTTGACGATGGATTTTGATGATGATTTGTCATCTGCCCCTACGGTTGATTTCACGAGTGGCAGCGCAGCGATCAATGGAGCTGTGACAGTCACGGAGACGGATGCGGTGAACGACATCTGGACGGCGTCATTCACGGTATCGGCCTTGGATACTGACGGTGACATTGATTTCACATTGGACTTCACGGATGATGCGGGCAATGCTGGTGCGACAGCTGACAACACTGACTTAGATGGAGGTGCAGCCTCAACGGTCGAGGTGGACAATACTGCCCCTACGGTATTGAGTGCCAGTATCGACACGGACAATGGCATCGACGATCAGCAGGCTACGGATCTCGATGTGGTGACGTTGACCTTCACGGTAGATGATGATCTGTTGACAGATCCGACAGTGACATTCAGCAGCGGGGGTACGGCAGTCCAGGGGTCAGTGACGATCAACAATGCATCAGCACCGACGTACACGGCCACCTACACCGTAGATGGAAACGGCACTATTGTAGGCACGGATCTGGATGCTGAGGGTGCAGTTACGTTCACGATTGACTTCGATGACGATGCTGGCAACTCGGCGACGACAGTGACGAGTGTTACAGATGGCACCGAAGTGGAGGTGGATTTTACGCCCGCGACCCTTCAGAGCGCCGTTCAGGATTCCGATACTCAGATCACAGTTACTTTCAGCGAAGTAGTTGAGACCAATGGCACCAATCCCACGGACTTCACAGTTACTGATGCCAATACGCCTTCGGTCAATTATGTGGTGTCAGCACAGGCGGATGGTATCGCCGATGATGCGGAAATAGTACTGACCGTAGCTGACCTGTCGGGAGTAATTGGTGATTTGTTGGTGAGCTACACTGACAATTCTGGAGAGATCTATGACCTGGCGGGAGTCAGTGCAGCGACATCAGGTCCTGTAACGATCGATCGGGCCATGACGGGCATTGTATCCCTTTCTGAGGACGCTACGGACGTAGCTAATGGCGATACGAACGGAGATGATTTGGCCATGTACCGAACGAATGCAGGCAATGATCCAAGCCCTTTGACTCCTGTTACGATTACACCGAGTATCTCTGGAAGTACAATCACTATTTATGATGACGAAGGGCTTACGAGTGTGGTCCAGACGTACAACAATGTGACGACTGATGTGTCACCCACTGTTGCGGATCTTGTCGGAATTGACTTCGGAGATGGCACTGCCGACCATGGTGTTTATACCTTCTATATCACCGAAACTGCAGTCAATGGGAGCAGTAGTGAGGGTCCTGAAGTGGAGTATTCCATTGCCTTCTTAGATGATATCAGCCTATCTCCGAGCGAGTTGGTCTTCTCTGGTGAGAATTCTTCAGGAACGGAATTGTCATTGGATAATCATCCTGCTACGGGTCAGAACCTCACCTTCAGCGGTGACGGCTTGACGGATTTTGATATCAATCCCGGTGCTACGTCCAGTGCACGGTTCGTTCCAATTGCGGCTGGTGTTGGGACCACCAGCATCGATGTGATTTGGGAGAACGACGCAACAGGCGTCGAGGCTGCTTTCACTTCTGTGGTCAATTTCACTGTAAACGCCACAACGGAAGTTTTTGTCGGTCAGGCCACCAACCTTGGCAAGTCTGAAGGCAATCAATTCCTGAATGTCAACAGTTCGCCAGATGCCATCGACGTTGGTGAAGATCTTTCAGATGGTTCGGATCCTGATTTCTACTCGCTTGAAGTGTACTACGTGGAGAACGGTGCGGTGAAGACAGACATACCTGGGGATGCTCCAGGTGCACTGAGACCTGACGGTAATCTTGCGAATCTGCTGCTTGCCTATGACTCTGACAACAACAGGCCGCCGATTACTGCGGGTGTACCCACCTTCACCGAGGATGAGTGGGAGTTTGATCCTTCAGCATTTACAGCGTTGGGAGTCTCTGGGGCCCAGGAGGTAGACACGCTCTTGTTCATTTATGTCGTATCCTCTGATGATGGTGCCACGTTGGTGGAGAATGCATTCGCCAACATTCGCCTATACCCGAATCCTGAAATTGCGATTCAAGGTGTAGACGACTACTACTGTAACAGCGATGACGAATTCCCAATTCTCCTGGATCTCTTCACATATGATGGTGATGGGGGAGTAGATTTGAACGACGTCGCCATCTCGAACGGGTACAAGCTGCTGTACAAACAAGCTAGTGCCGACCCCTATGTGCAAATTGCAGACTCAACAGCAACTGGTTCGGTAATTGTCAATACATTCGATCCATCACAGGTTGCATCAATCAACGGCGGCAATGACATAGGGTTCTATAGGATCGAATACACCACAGATCCACAGACAGCGGCCTCCACTACCAGTACCACCACCTTTGACTTCCAGGTCCTTGGGCACGCGGCGGAACCGAGTATCGTTTCCAATCTCGACAGTATCGGTAGCTTTGATGCGATAGGGTACTTGCTCGAGTATTCCGTAGGTCAGGATCTGGGAACTTTGACCTCTTCTGGAGCGTCTATCACCTGGTTGGATCAAATAGACCAGGAGATCAGTTCAGGGAATACGATCGATGTACGTGATGATGTTTTCGGAATCGATCCGGCCATCCGCACTAGTAGAACGATCAAGTTTTTTGACAACAACCTGATCGATAATGCGGGGGTACCTACCGTCAATTTCGATGGATGTGCTTCTGAAAATGTCCTGGTCGACATCGAGATCTATCCAATACCTGATGCACCTGTCGTCTTAGTAGCGGACAATGTGAATGAAGAGGATGTGAGTACTGCGACCCAAAACTCATTCCTCTTTGAGTATTGCGAGGATGATCTCATCGCCGATATGACCTTTGACAATGACGTTAGCGACAGCCGGGCCCACTTCACTGTCTATGATGCCAACTTGAACAGGGTGCTGGATTCGGCCTTTGTGACACTGAACTGGTCTCAACATATTTTTGGCAACGAGACACCGAGAGACACTATCATCTTCATCGCAACAGTGACGGAGGATTCCATATTCGCTGGTGGCGGTAATACAGCTTTCCCCGGAAGTACTTCTGATACATCCAAGATCGAACTCAGAGTGCACGACGTGCCTGTGAGTATCCTGGACATGGTGACCACTCAGGGTAAAGACTTGTTCTTCACTGAGTACTTCACCTGTGAGGGGGATGACTTCGCGCCCATCGATGCTCCTGAGGTCCTCGATCCGGCGGGTGTGAAGAACGATACCCTATTCTTCTGGTATTTGGATGATGGCGATCTCACATTTGCAGGTACACCATTCGTATTTGGAGGTGGTGGCGACGAATTCTTGCAAGAATCACCATCTCTCACTACTGGCGACCTTGAGGGCTTCACTACTACTTACCAAGACCCGTCAGGCGGAGCGATGACGACTGCCGAGTTTGACATTAATGTCCCTGGCACGTACTACGTATGGGTAACAGAGGCTGTGCAGCAAAGCGAAGACTCCGATTTCCCCGGGTGTCAGAGTGAACCGACGTTGGTCTCTATCACCGTGTTCCCCGATGCCCTGGAAGCGACAATCGACAGCAAAACGGTATCGCCCAACAATTCAAATGATGTGGACTATGAGTACTTCTTCTGTGCCTCGGATCTGGATGCATCTGTTACCTTCGAGGCGGCATTGAATGGTTTTGCGAATGCAGCATTCTCCACGAATGCATCCATCGTCGCAGCGGATACGATGGCTGCGAATGTCATTTCTGAATTCAACTGGTACAACTCCAATGCAGAAGGCGCACAGCAAACCCAGAGATTCACAGGTGCGACTGCCAGTGCTGTAGATTTGGGATTGATCACCTCTGTGGATGACACAGTTTACATCTATCTGGAGCAAGTCACCAACATCGTGACTGACGCCAATGGCGATAGGATCTATTCAGGATGTGAGGCTCCGGGTGTGGTCATCCAATTTACCATCTTCCGCGAACCAGATGCTCCGGTGGTGGACGAGCCCATTTACTACTATTGTGAGGGAGACGTAATCGACGATCTTTCCGTGGCCACGGAGGCCAATGCCTTCGTCACCTGGAGTGTGGACGGCAGTGCGACAACATTCTCAAACCAGGCTTCGGACGAGGGTGATGGTACCGGTATAGCCATTGCTACGATGGCTGATCTGGGTATCGGGCAAAATCCTCCAGCCGATTCCACATACACGATCAACGTTGTCCAGAGAATGGATGAAACAGCTGGTAGTGCTGTTCCGCCGGAAAGTGAGGCGTTTGTAGGCTGTACAAGTGAAGCGACTCAGATACGCGTGCTCGTACGGGCAAATCCGGATCTCGTTACGATCACTACTTCCCTGGCCTGTTCAGATGGGCAACTTGTGGATATCCAGTTTTCTGGAGACCAACTTGCCAACTCCTTCTATATCTACCCCACAGATGTCCAGGAGCGAAGCTTACGAAGGGATACGCTGGGTGGTAATGCCGAGCAGTTTAGCTTCGAATTACTGGGCTACGAAGAAGGTATGGACACCATCATCTATATGTCCCAGATCGTAGCTACGGATCTGGATCCTGATTTCGATGGGTGTGAAAGCGAACTGACACCTATACCGATATATGCGGCGCCAAGACTTGGAGATTTTGGCGGTGGCAATGGACTCATCAACGATCCTCGAGCTTGTAATGATGTGAGACTGCTAGAAGTGCAGGTGACTAACCTGGGAGAAGATGTCTTTGAGGATTTCGATTTCCAATGGACGGTAAGTAGCGAGCTACGGACTGAGGAGACTGAGATTTCGACTTCATCGCCGATAAGCGGGGGAGCAGAGATTTATTCTATCACCATGGAGGAGACGATCCAGGATCTGGCTTTACCGGTAACGGTCGTAGTAGAGGATACGAAGAATGGCTGTCAGTCAACGGCTGTCAGAAACATAGGCATCGGAAATACACCAGATCCTCAATTCAGTCTGTTCAATATCACGGAGAATAACAATACCTCTTATGTATTCGATGACTTCGAGATTACAGACAATAACGAGATCGAGAGATTGACCTTTGAATTGAGACAAGGCTCTGCAACGCTCAACATCTTCGAAAGAATTCAAGAGCCAGGTGTTGACATACTGGATACGCTGGAGACTGCCGGACTGAATGCTGGAGCGTACTCGGGAGTACTTACACTGAGGTCAGTTAATGGATGTGAGGCCTCCAAAGAACGCCCTTTTGACATTCTTCAGAAATTGGCGATACTCCCCGGAAATAGCCGTGTATATGACTTCAATCTCGTCGATGCAGATGGCTGGAGAATTGAGACGCAAAATGGGTTTGCCGACCGCAACCAGGGTTGGGAGGTAGCTGAGCCCGCAGGAGAGAATATTGTTGATGACCCTGATGGTAGAGGAACCCGTGTGTGGGTGACCAACGCAGACGGTCGCTATTCTGAAGACTCTGATCAGTCCTTCGTTTATTCTCCTTCGTATGACTTCTCAGAAGTCGTACGGCCAGCGGTGACTTTCGATTACTTCAAGAACCTGGTCAACGCCTCAGATGGAGTCGTGTTCCAGTGGTCTGCCGATGACGGAAGGAGCTGGAGGCCGTTGGGAGGTTTCGACGATCAGAACGGTACTTCAGGGCTATTGTGGTTTGATAGAGCGGGCATTTCTGGCAATCCTGGCGTCTTTGAAGAAAATCCAAATCAGGTCGGTTGGGCCGATACGGATTCCCTTCAGTGGAAAGAGGCAGTACATTCCCTGGGAGTTATTCCACAGCAAGATCGAGATAATATAAGATTCAGATTTGCCCTTGGAGTAAGGCCAGGTGACGCGGCTGATAAGGCCGACGGGTTTGCCTTTGACAACTTCCGAATTTTTGGTCGAGACCGAGTCACGATTCTCGAGACTTTCTCATCAACTCTTGACGAATCTAGTTTGACATCCAATGAGGAGGTTTACAGCAGCATCGATGGCAATGAGGAAATTATTTGGGTGAACTACTTTACAGACCTGGCGAATGACTTGAATGCCCGCGATGAGATCAATGCCATCAACAGGGCTGATCCGGAAGCGAGACTCGCCTTTTATGGTATTTCTAAGGTGCCGACAGCCGCACTGAGTGGGGAGGTACAGGTGCAGGAGCCTAACGAAACTTCTATCGGAGACCTGGGCTTCAATGAGAATGATCTTGGAAGAACGAGCCTTGTTGTGCCACTCTTTGATGTTGAGCTCACTGCGAATGCAGTCAGCGCGGACTTACTAGAGATCACGGCCACGGCCACGGCCAAACCGGACAACGGTACCGATTTAGAGTCGGAGACATCTGTGCGAGTGATGATTTTGCAAAATGAAGTAAGCTCCGAGTTTGTGGAGAACGTATCCCAGGAGTATACCTTCCGCAACCGTCTGGTAGAGATCCTGCCGTCCTCAGTGGGCGAAGTGATCGTCGGCGAGATTGAGGCCGAGCAAGAGATCTTCAATCAGACATTGGAGTGGGAAGTGAGAAACCTACTCGGAGCTGCGAATACGGAAATAGAGCTGACTGTACTAGTATTTGTGCAAGATGAGATCAGCAAGGGTGTCTACCAGGCTGCTTCGGCGCAAGTCACCGTGACTTTGCCTGAAACAGTGACAGGTATCCTACCTGGTGTGATCAGCGCTGATACCTACAGCGTCTATCCGAATCCTGGAGACCAACAATTCACCATCCGAATGGACCAGGTCATGACAGAGGATACCAATTGGTCCATTGCTGATTACTCAGGCAAGGAAGTACTGTCTGGCCAGATGAAGCGAGGAATAAATGAGACGGTGGTCAATATTGAGAACCTGGCCAACGGCGTGTACCTGTTGAAGCTACACAACAATGCCAATACCTGGGAGCTCAAGAAGCTAATGGTACTGCGACGATAACGAAACGATCCTGGAATTAGAAGAGGCTTCCCTGGCTTTCTTCTAGTTCCGGGTATCGTCTTTTGCCTTGTATCTCAGGGACATTTCCCAGATAGACCCTGCCAAGTTTTTTGTTGGACTTGATCGGCTCACAGGGGTAATAGTCCAGGGTGTCATCGGGTAGAGGCCTTATAAGCTCCATGGAGACATCTTCATCACTAAAGAGCCACCGCTCATCGTCTTCAGGAGATACCACATAGACCATCCGCGACTCTGGGCTGTATGCCGGTTCATTGTGGACCCAGGCGATTTCTTTGTTTGCCGGACCCGTAATGAGCGTGACGGTATTGACTTCTATTTCGTCCCTCTCGCTCACATATGTCTGCCAGAGCCCTGCAATCATAAATGGCTCTTTTGTCTTTAACTGCACGTAGTACGGGTAGGCAATGCCATCTTTCTTGTGGTGATCAAACCAACCGTCTATCATGACGAGGCAGTGTCGTGATTCTGCGGATTTTCGATAGATGCTTCGAGGGTTGTAGATGTTGTCATTGCGTGCATTCAACGTATTGAGAGGTCGACCGCCTTTCCTGGGCGCATACACCATGGGCACAAATCCCCACTGCATGACCTGCACCCTGTCTGGCGATTCATTGGTGACGACCGGTAGATCGGGTTCGTCAAACCCCGAGGCATGATAGGTAGGGGGGAGGATCTTCTTGACCTCTTCCCAGTCGTCGGCAGTGCCATATCTTCTGGCATACTGCTCGGATTGGCGTGTCATGAAAGCAACATCGTAGCACATATGGCAATTGTTCCTGTTGGTTAGTTAAAATAAAATCATCATCCGCTACATTCAAAATACTATTATAATTAGTAATTTTACTAAATAAATTAGCTATCATGAATTTTCGGGAGATAAAAAAGGGCAATTCGTCGCATCACTATTGGATCAATACCATCAAGGCGTTCACATTGGCCAAGGACATCCCCACGAAAATCAATGACCTGTACCACAAGGGGAAAAGCGTGCACGAGGTACTCGAGATCCTCGACAATCTGCCGAAGGAGGGTGTGATCAAGATATTCTGGGTGGACTTCCAGCAGGCACAGCGTGAAAATGAGTTTTACTCGTGGCATGACCTACGGATCTTCCTGGATAAATACCCACAGGTGAAATGGTATTTTGATAAGGTGCAGTAAACGTCAGGAGTAGAGGTGCTCCGTGCTGCGACCTGCGGTGCTTTCTTTTCCAGAAATAACTTGCCACGGACGATGGCGCCAGGCCTCGCTTCGCCGTAGCGGCTACACGAAGGCAATGCCCGCCAGCGCCGGTCTGGTAAGAGGCTTGTCCAGTGATTGGGGTCTCTGGGCCGATGTCATCATGGCAATATCTTCAGGAGGTTTTGTGCTGATTGGAACCAACGCTCTCGCTGGGCAACGGTGATGTAGCGCTTTTATTCCTTCTTGATATCGGGAGGGGACTTGAAGCCTCTGAAAGGATGCCGGTGAACTATCTCAGGACATACTTGTCAGCGAGGGGGTCGTGTCGTTTCCAGACCTCAATGGAATGCTCCCAGAGCTTTTTGCCTTCCTCAGGTTCGTAGACCTTTTCGTCCATTCGCTTACGATTGAACATGTGCAGGTACTCATTGGTCTTGCCGTCGTAGTCCGTCGAGATGCTTAGGTAAGTAACGGGCTTGGCGGCCTCGAGCGGCGACTTGAAGACGAGGGAAAAGATCCCTTTGAGGATGACCCTCAGGATCCACGGCGCTTCTTTGATGATGTTGCTATTGACGGGGCCGGGGCAGATCACGTGATTGGCGACATCGATGGTGCCATTGCCCAGCTTTCTGGACAGCTCGGTGGCATAGGTGTTGAGGACCAGCTTATAGTAGCTGTAATAGTTCATGCCTTTCGTCACGCCGTACTGCTCAAACGTACCAAACTGCTCATGGTCCACATAAGAGGATCCCTGGTGTGAATCGGAGGATACAAAGATGATCCTCGGCACGGAACCCTTGGAATTGCCCGCATAGGTGTTGTTGGGGATGGTGCCTTGCTTGAGCAGGCGGGAGGTGAGGATGACATTGGCGAGGTAGTTGACAAGGAACATTTCCTCCAGCCCGGAATCTGTCTCGCGCGAGGTGGGAAGCGCCACACCGGCATTGAGCACCAGGATATCGACCGAGACCTCGTCCTTTGCCAGGCCCTCACAAAATGCGTGTGTTGACTCGATTTTGCTGAGGTCCAGATGTCGCATCTCCACACTGTCAGCGCCGGACTGTTCCTTCACCTGGTCCCCTGCCTCGGGGATCTGCCGCCGACAGGCCATGATCACATGCGCACCGCGCCGGGCCATATCGATAGATAAACCAAAACCCAAACCCGAATTGGCCCCGGTGATGACGACTGTCTTGCCATCCATGCGCTCGTCATCTCCCAGTCGATCGGCCAGGTCTTGCTTTCCGAAGAAATCCTTCACACCGGCCAGCGCCGCAACTACCGGATTATCAAATCTGCCATGTGCCATATCCTGCGATCTATTGTCCTGACCAGGTAGGCTGTAGCGCCTGGGTCGCCGGTTGAATACTGACCACAAACCCGGTCAAATGGGCCATTCCAGAGATTCTGTCAATCTTTTCTTCTCCATCGGCGGCCAGGATGTTCACATTCACACCCTCCGTCTTGTTGGCGTGGGTGAGCCCCTTTGCGTGCTGGTGCCCCCAACCATGGGGTACGGCGATGCTCTTGCGCATGAGCGTGTCCAGGGGCTTTACGCGGATGCGAATGGACGCTGTATCGGATTGTATGTCGATCAAGTCCATCTCCTGGACGCCCACTTCCTGCATGTCATCAGGATGGAGATAGGCATAGTTGGTATGGCGACCATGGGATGTCATGCGATCGATGTTGTGCGTCCAGCTATTGTGTGTGGTCACCGCTCGCTTAGTGATCAGCTTGAATTGGTCTTTTACCTTCCGCTCCTCCTCGAAATCGTCCCGTAGCTTGCCGGCATGAGCGATGAGCTCCGGCGCGGCAAGCTGTACTTTACTACTGGGTGTCAGCACCCTTTTTCCCAGGAAGCTACCCGGTTGATGGCCTTCCCGCAACATGCCATGCTCATACTTCAGCAATTTTCGAAAGGACCTTTGCCGTGTCAATCGCAAGAGCCCATTGAGAATGCCCTCTTGTGGTAGCGTTGGGAACGTCTTTTTTCTGCGCCAAGAATGGTAGCCCTGGATGCCCTCGAAGAAGCGCTGACCCGCTTTGGAGTCAAACAGGCTAATGCCTGATGCCCTGGCCAATGATAAATAGATGGAGGCTTCGTCTCGTTGTTCGCCCTCGGGGCTTACGAGTGCTTTAGTAGCCTGCAGATAGGGCTTCTGTTGAAGGCCCAACATGAGCGGGAAGATGAATGGCAGGTCTGGCCGCTGAAGGGGGTCCGTACATGGCAGCAGATAATCCGCCTCCGATCCTGTCTCATTTTGATAGATATCCAGTGTTACCAGAAGGTCTAGTTTTTGAAACGCCTCCCTCAGCTTCTGGGAGTTGGGCATGGTGATGAGGGGATTGCCGCCTGTCACGAAGAGCGCCTTGACCTGCCCTTTACCAGGGGTAAGGATCTCGTCAGCGAGTAGACCTCCAGGGAAGCCATCATTCACAGATCCGAAGTCGCCGATTCGGGAGCGATCATCCCTGATGAGCAAGCCGTTTTTCACGCCAAACTTGATGAAGTCCATGACGCCCTTCCCTACGAGGGTACCTCCTTGCCTGTCCAGATTGCCAGTGACAGCGTTGATCACTTCCTGGATCCAGTAGGCCAGGGCACCGTTGCCACCCATGTTGACACCAGTGGAGCAGTAAATTGAGGCACCATCAGCCTGTAGATAGGTGGAAACCATTTCTTGCAGTACCTCTTCACTGATGCCAGTCACCTCCGCTGTCTCACTGGCAGGCCATTGTGCGGCGAGCGCCAGGACCTCGTCGAGGCCTTCGAGGTGCTCAGCCATATCCGGGGCTATCCCATTTTGCCGGGCGACTTCATGGAGAAAGGAAAGGTAAAAGAAGACGTCAGTACCTGGTCGGATGAAGATATGTTCTCCTCCTGTCATGGCGGTCTCTGTCTTGCGCGGATCAACGATGATTAGCTTAGCTCCGCGATCCACCAATGCCTTCAATTTCTTTTGAGGATTGGGCACCTGCAGAAATGACCATTTCGAGATGACTGGGTTGGCCCCCACGATGATCAGGCACTGCGTATGATCCAGGTCGGGGAAAGGGAGCGTGAAGGGAAAGCCGTACAGATAACGGCTGACGGCGAATTTGTTGGCGCAGTCCTGGGTGGAGGAGCTGTACATGGATTTGGAGCCTATACCCGTCATGAAGCCCTGTGCAAAGACAGGGTGCAGCACGCTGAACCCAGCCGCGGTACCCACATACATGGCAATGCTGTCAGGTCCATCCTCACCGCGAATCTTCTTCACCTTCTGACCAATCTCACCAATGGCCTGATCCCAGGGGATGCGCTCATAGCTGCCATCTTCCATGCGTTTGAGCGGATATTTCAAGCGGTCGGGCGACTGATACATTTCGTGCTGTCTCAGCCCCTTGACACAGCTAAATCCATCCGTAGCTACGTGTGCTTTATCAGGCTCGATGGCCACTACCCGATTCCCTTCTGTCGTTACTTTGAGTCCACACAGTGCTTCGCAGATTCTGCAAAAGGTGTGGTGAACTTCACGTTCTTTTTCCGTTACTTCCATGCAATGATTTCCCGAGGATTGCTACAGTTCGTTATTTTCACAAATCGATAATTGAAACGGAGAGATCGTAACCAGAAGCACCTATGAGAATATTGCTACCTGTATTGGTTTTGTTGCTGCCCATTTTTGGCTATCTGCTTTATCCGCTCCAATCTGAGGGCTTCAAGATAGTCGAAAACGAAAAGCTATTGAATAGCAAAACTGCCTATTTGCGGACGAAGGTGATGGATGACACGGTGACCAGACCCAATGTGCTGTGGATCATGGCGGATGATTTGGGCTATTTTGACACAGACCTGTACAGCGATGCTGGGTACGTGCAAACCCCCAATATCCGTAGGATAGCGGAAATGGGGGTGAAGTTTACCAATGCCTATGTGACGTCCCCATTGTGCAGCCCCTCGAGAGCAGCAGTGATCACTGGAAGGTATAATCAAAGGTTTGGATTCGAACATCAACTCCACGACCGATATCTGCGAAACCGACTGGAGTACTATGGCTTCCGGTATGTCATTGACAGTGATCCATGGGTGCCCCAGTTCAAGAATGAGGTGCCAAAGAGTGACTTTATGAGTAACATGAGCCTGCCCACGTCGGAGATCACCATGGCAGAGATCTTGAAGAAGTACGACTACCAAACGGCACTGATGGGCAAATGGCACCTCAGCAAAAGCGAGGCCAATTCACCGATGAATTTCGGGTTTGACGAGTTTTATGGCTTTTACTCTTCCCACTCGCTCTACAGCCCTGAGGGAACTGAGGGCATCACCGATGTGCACAATGACAAAGACTGGACAGATGACTACATATGGAGCGGACAACGAGAAGGGCGACAGGCCATACAGCGCAACGGCCGAGAAATAGAGGAATCAAGGTACCTGACCACTGCCATCACAGAGGAGTCAATTGACTTTCTGGAGCAGGTTCCCGATGGGAGGCCGTTCTTCCTTTTTGCAGCGTACAACGCGCCACACACGCCTTTCCAGGCGCCAGCGTCCTACATGGAGATGTTTGCGGACGAACCGGATCTGGTGAAGCAAGTGTACTATGCGATGATCAAGTGCCTCGATGACGAAATCGGTAGACTTCTGGACTACCTGGAGGAGTCTGGCAAAATAGAGAATACAGTCATCGGCTTTCTGAGCGACAATGGCGGAGCAGAGTACACCTATGCCACGGACAATCAGCAGTTGAAAGGAGGGAAGATCACAAACTTCGAAGGAGGAGTGAAGGTGCCCATGATCGTTGCTGGCAAAGGAATGCCCGTCGCTGCATCGTATGAGCTTCCGGTGAGTGCGACAGACCTCATGGTGACCACATTAAGGATGGCTGATGTAGAGTTACCAACGGACAGAGTCTATGATGGCGCCGATCTGGTTGGGGCAGTGTCCACAGGAGATCCCGCACACAGGTACATCTACTTTAGAAAGGGCTACAACCACGGGATCAGGGACCTTACCCATAAGATGACCTGGAACTCATGGACCATGAGAGATACGCTCCTGTTTGATCTGACCAGTGACCCTTTTGAGGGTCAGAATATGTGGAGCGCCCAAAGTGAGGTGGCGAGGCAGTTGATCAGCGCCTACCAGTCGTGGGACGATGAAATGGTCGAGCCGCGATGGCCCTCAGTCATTCATTTCAACTACACAGACGAGCAAGGCAACGTATATCCTTTCGAAAACTAGCTGATAATTCATTCATCCGATGGCTTCTAAAATTGATCTGATCCGTGCTGCTCTCCTCTCACTTCCGGCGTTGCTCGATGGCAGCAAGGAACTGGTGCAGGGCCTCAAAAAGGCGAAGATTGACGATGAGGACCTCAAAGCCGCACTCAACGATCTGTTGGATCAGAAGAAGGAAATCGAGGAACTGCGCATGGCCATAGAGGGTCTCAAGAAACAGAACCGCCTCTTCTTTTGGGTCACAACGACATTGCTGGCTGCGCTGATTGCAATGGTTACCCTCTCGCTATAGCATGCCCAAGAACTCCTATTTGGCCGTCGCATATGGTGGTCAAATCGGCCATCACCGATTAACTTACCCGTCTTCGGACCAATCAATTCACGACCTTGACCAATAGAGCGCATATTGTAAAAAAAGTACCGGCTTTGCTAGGAGAGGGTAGCATATGGCATTCGTCTACTGGACGCCTTTGGTGGGTAGACATTGAAGGACGCAAGCTTTTCATCACAGATCCCGAAACGGGTGAAGGCCAGGAAATAGATGTTGGGCAGAGGATAGGAACAGTGGTGCCCTCAGTGAACGGTACAGCCGTAGTGGCCCTTCAGGATGGCCTGTATGAGTTAGAGCTTGATACACGCAAGATGACCCAACTGGCTCCTCATAGGGCCAGCGCCTCTGACATACGATTCAATGATGGCAAGTGTGATCCCCAGGGTCGACTATGGGTGGGGTCAATGCACGTGGATGGACTAGTGCGCCGGGGAGCGCTCTATCGGTTCGACAGCCGCGGTTTGGTCAAGCAGCTATCAGACGTCTCCATTTCCAATGGAATCTGCTGGTCGGAGGATCAGAAGACCATGTACTACATTGACTCCCCCACGCACGCAGTCAGGGCGTACGATTTTGATCCGTTGTCGGGCGACATTGCCAATGGCCGTACCATCATCGAAGTCCCACATGACACGGGGACCCCGGACGGCATGACCATCGATTCGGAAGGCTTGCTATGGATTGCGCTATGGGGAGGTGCTGCTGTTGGTCGGTGGGATCCCAATAGCGGCGAGCTCGTTGAGAAAGTGGAGGTACCGGCACTCAATGTCACATCCTGCGCATTTGGTGGTAACGATCTGTCGACGCTCTTCATCACTACAGCGAGCATCGATACTCTGCCGGAGAAGGCTACCCTGTATCCGGAGGCGGGTAGTTTGTTTGCTGCTGATGTTGGCGTAAGGGGAGTGCCGGCGAGCCTTTTCCGCCCGGCCGCTAGATAGCGCTATTTTATGCGGGCCACCACCGTGGTGGTTCCGTCGAAGATATCGGAGGGCGTGGACAGGACCTCCATATCGACAGGTGCCAGATCGTCCAGGTACTTCTTCCTGGTGATAAGGATAGTACCGGGCTGCGCAGCTTTCCCCAGGGAGTCGACGGACTTGAAGAGCGGTATGGCCCTTTCCAGGTGATATACATATGCCGGGTTCAATCTACGGTAGGCTACGATTCGCTCAGCGTCTTTCAATTCTTTGATGGCATGGAAGGCTGGATTCGCTGTATCGAGGGCAGGCATGAAAACATAGAATACGATCAGCCCTGTGAGAGCACATGCGATACCTTTTGCGTAGGCAGCTTTGATAAGCTCTTTGCGATATAGGAAGTAAGCGGATATCGACGCCCCGACCGGCAACACGGCCAGCAGATAGGAGGCCCAGCGCATGCCAGCCAGGGACGCCTCTTGCGACAGGACCACGACAAAGGCAATGGGTGCCGCAAGACATACAATAAAGAACAGTATTTCGGCTACGACAATGGGCCATCGGTGGATATCCTCTTTTTTGAGAGTCCCCAGATAGTAGGCAAGCACGATAGCTGTGAATGCGAAAGTCGGGGAAGTATAACTCGGCAGCTTTGTGCTAGCCAGCGAAAAGAAGGCGACAAAAACCAGTATCATGAGCACTGAGATCGCCAGTAGCGGCTGGGCTCTGTCTTTCACGGCCTTCACCATCGCCTGAATGATATACAGCGACAGCGGTAGCGCAGTGGCTATGTAAAATGCGGCGATCAAAATGAAGGGGCCGCCATGGCCTTCCTTCGGCTCTTGGAATCTCTCGACATTGTGTCCGATGAAGAAGCCGTAGGTCCATGCTCCGTCAGTAGCGACATGTACGGCCCAATACCATGGTAGTGTCACGGCAGCGAAAATGAGGAATCCGATGATTGGGCGCAATCGCACAATAGAGGACCATTTTAGTGCCTTCTGCTGGATGAGAAAGAGAAGCGCTATCAATCCAGGTAAGAGCAGACCGACAGGCCCTTTGGTCAAAACACTCAGCCCCAGGCTGACATAGAAAGACACTAGCCACGGCCACTTGCCCTCCATCCAATACTCGAAAAAGGAAAGGACGGCAAGGGTCACAAAGAAGATGAGATAAGGATCCGGTACGGCGAGATGAAACTGAAAGTGAAAGCCGATAGACGATAGCAGGACCAGCGAAGTCAGGTGAGCGCTCCGTTCGCCAAAGTACTTCCTCGCGAAGAACCAGGTCAGCAATACGGTGGCCAGACCGAAAAGTCCAGAAAACAACCGAGCGGAAAAGGAGGAGGGCCCAAACAGCGTATAGCTCGCCATCATAAAGAAATAGTGAAGTGGCGGCTTATCAGTGCGCAGTTCCTGATTGAAAGTGGGCGTCACCAGGTCGCCACGCTCATACATTTCCCGTGCACAGCCGGCGTTCTTCACTTCATCGAGCATGTAGAGGCTGTAGCCCCAGATATTTGATAGGAGCAGACACAAGCCTGCTGCGGCGATTACTATCAGCCCTGCTTTTGTGCTCATTGTGAGTTTCATCAGATTGGCCAGCGAATTTCACGAAAATTCCTGCCATTCACGCAACCCTTTGTCCGGAACCATGTCTCTTGTATTAAAAAAACTGCAGTCAAATGAAAACTTTGCTATTAGCCACCGCGATGGCACTTCCAATCATGATGCTCGCGCAAAAGCGAGAAGTCGATACAGGTTCATTCACTGAGGTGAGCTATGGGATCTCAGGGACACTCTACCTGGAGCAGGGGTCGGAGGACAAAGTCGTCGTGGACGCCCCAGACGATGTTTTCGACGATATCGAGATCGAGAACCGCGGTGGTCGCCTGACGATCCGCAACAAAAGGAATAGCTGGGGCTGGAGAGGCGGTAGGTCGAGCATCAGGATCTACGTGACCATGCGAGAGATAGAGGCCATTGGCGCCAGTGGTTCAGGGGCCGTCGTCGGTGAGAATGTTTTCAAGACCGATGATCTCGAATTGTCCTGCAGCGGCTCAGGCAGTATGGACCTCGAGATAGAGAGCGACGATCTGGAGATAAAAGTGTCAGGTTCTGGCAGTATACAGCTTCAGGGTAATGGCTCTGCCGCAGAGGCACGCATCAGTGGTTCAGGTAGGATCAAGGCTCGTGACCTCGAGGTAAAGGTGCTTGAAGCGTCCATCAGTGGATCAGGGAGTATCTACATGACGGTTACAGAAGAGATTGAGGGCCGCATTTCCGGCAGCGGCAGCATTTATTACGGCGGCGATCCCGATCGGGTACAAAGCAACTCTTCCGGTAGTGGCAAAGTGAGAAGACTTTAGATTTTACTACTTGCAGCCTCGCTGGTTATCCGGCGGGGCTTTTTTTGCTGATGTCTCGCACAGGTTGGGCCGCACAGGTTGGGCCGCACAGGCCCATGCTAAGGCCGACGCACTGATCCCCCTAGCCCTAAAGTAGAGGTTGGGATAATTTGACTAGTAGGTAGATATGTATTTCTCTCACTTTAGGGCGAGCGGCTGTCGGCACCATGCCTTTGCCAGTGGGCAGGCCTTCAGCCCCTCGACCCAACGCGCAAGCCAAGCCTTGTCTCGCTCTCCGCCTTTCGGCCAGACGCAACAACACCCAAAAACCCTAACCACTCAATCGCCCAAACACAACCCTCCCTTCATGGAATTAGCTCGTCGCTGTCCCCTTCGAGCGCCTCAGGGTGACATCGCCTAAAGAGATGGGTGGAGGCTTCACTGTCTATACCCATCTCAGCACCCAACCCCAAAAATCCTAAACAGCTCCTCAGCTCCTGAACTCCAGATCTCTTCAACCCCTCAACTTCTCCACATTCCACTTCAAAAAACCAAACACCCAATAACTCAAACGCCTAAACACTCTACACAGCATACACAAAGCGTTACATGCGGTATAATTTACGTCTACCTCTCTCCGTTTTTTTCGAGGTTTTTGCCAAAAAAATCCCGGAAATGGCATTTATGAGCTCTGTGACTATTGACACGAAGGCGCTTTTACGTTAGTTTAGAAAACCAATACTTAACAAGCACTCTAAACCTAACTCAATGAAAACAGCTATAGTGGCAGTCTTCGCGCTGCTGAGCATGTCCACTGTCTACGCACAGGACGACGGTTGGACCCTATCCTCTTCACAAAACGGCATCAACTTTTACTATCGTGTCGACCGGTGTCAAGATCTGCACATGGTACTGCTCAAGGTGGAGAATACCAATGACTATGGAGTTAGTCTCAGTTTCGATGCCTTGATTTCCGATGATGGAAATGAACTCCCGATGGGTGGTTTGCTACTTTTCTTACAGGCGGAGGAATCACAATCGGGCGATTGTGGTGGAGGTACAGCGGAGCTATTGCCTATGCCCGTTAGTTCGGGAGCCGTGGCGGGTATCACAATCAGTAATATCGAGATCATAAAGAATTAGCCGTGAAAAAATCATACTACATCAAAACCTATGCATTGGGTATTCTTATTGCCATAAGTGCCCTTCTTTTCCCGCAAGAATCGAACGGCCAGACCCCACCCATTATTTGGCAGAAGGTACTGGGCGGCACCTCTACCGACTTTCCAGGTGTAGCCAGCGAATCAAAGGTTGTTAAACAGACCAGCGACGGAGGGTATCTCGTGGGTGGCTACTCCAGTTCGGGAGTCAACGGGGATAAGACAGCTCCCAACAAGGGCGGTGATGATTACTGGGTCATCAAACTGAATGGGGCAGGCAACAAAGTCTGGGACAGAACCTATGGGGGAACCAACCGTGACGTAATGACCTCTCTGACCGAGTCTCCAGGTGGTGGCTTTTTATTAGCGGGTTATTCATTCTCTACGGCCAGTGGAGATAAGTCTCAAAACCCTTTCGGCGGCGCTGATTATTGGATCGTCAAGATAGATGACAACGGCAACAAAGAATGGGACCAGACGATTGGAGGAACCAGCAGTGAGCAACATGTGAATGTGATTGCTACCAATGACGGTGGGTATTTGTTGACCGGCATGTCAGCTTCAGGAATTGGAGGTTCCAAGTCGGAAGTCAGCCGGGGTGGTTGGGACTATTGGGTTATAAAGCTCACCGCAACAGGAACGATCCAATGGGATCGGACCTATGGAGGCCCCAGCTCGGATTTGTTTCCTGTGGCGGTACAGTCTCCCGACGGGGGCTATTTGATATCAGGGCATTCGTCTTCTCCCGCCGGACAAGACAAGTCGCAGAATAGCTTCGGTTTCGATGACTATTGGTTGGTAAAGATATCTTCTACAGGCGCGAAGGAGTGGGATCGCACTTACGGTGGCTCATCGAATGACCAATTCCCTGACGTGGCTGTGACGAGTGATGGTGGATACCTGATCGTAGGTGATTCCCCATCTGGTATTAGTGGGAGTAAGACAAATGTAAAAGGGGGGTGGGACTTCTGGATGATTAAGGTCAATGCCGCCGGCGCTCTGGTATGGGATAAGTCCATTGGTGGTAACAGAGACGAGCGCAGACCCCGATTGGATCGTGTGGCAGCCAATGAGTTTATTATCTCAGGATTGTCCCAATCCTCTCAAAATCAAGACAAGACAGATATCAATTTTGGTTCCTGGGATTATTGGGTCGTCAACATAGATGGCAATGCCAACATCAATTGGGACAAGACACTTGGAGCTTCGAACGCTGATTATGCAAGAGGCGTAGTGCCTGCTCACGGAGGAGGATATGTCGTTCACGGTATGTCTTTTACCGGTGCTATTGGTAGTGGCAATAAAAATGAAACCGGACGTGGTGGCTGGGATTACTGGGTAGTCCAGCTCGATGGCTCAGGATGCGCCGGAGAGACGGTCCCTCCAACGATTACGTGCCCAGCCGATCTGGCAGTGACCGCAGATGCTAGTTGCGAAGGTACCGTGCCCGATTTGACGGCAGGAGCGACTGTATCGGACAATTGCTCTGTCGAAGCGGCCATAACAGTCACGCAATCCCCTGCTGTGGGCACTGTGATTGGGGTAGGTACTACCATTGTCACCTTGACTGCGACGGATGAGGCAGGAAATACAGCTACTTGCACGGTCGATGTCACAGTCGAGGACGATTCAGCGCCTCAGGCCATTTGCCAGGACATTACCATTCAGCTGGATGCCGCTGGAAATGCCAGCATTACGGCTGCAGATATTGATAATGGCTCCACTGATAACTGCGGTATTACCAGCCTCTCATTGGATAGGACGACTTTCACCTGTGCAGACGTAGGAGTTCATATGGTGACTCTGACTGCTACTGATGCCGCAGGACTCACAAGCTCTTGTCAGGCGAATGTCACGGTCGAGGACAATGTGGCTCCCGTTGCAGTATGTCAGGACATCACTATCCAGTTACAAGATGGCACGGCCAATATTCAGCCTCAGGATGTCGACGGTGGCTCGAGTGATGCCTGTGGTATTGGGAACCTCTCATTGGACAACAGCTCTTTCACCTGTGCCAACGTCGGAATTAACGTTGTTTCTTTGATTGTCACTGACCAGAATGGTAACGTGAGCACCTGCTCTGCCACGGTGACCGTGGAGGACAATGAGCCACCGGTGATTGTTGAGCCAGATGATATTACTGTTCTGACTGATGCAGGCGAGTGTGGCCACACTTTCACGACTGCACTGGAACCAATTGTGACGGATGATTGCGGCGTGGCTACCATTACGGGCATCAGAAGCGATGGTCTTGGATTGAATGACCCCTTCCCGGTAGGGGAAACGACCATTGATTGGAGTGCCACAGATGTCAATGGAAATGTATCTGCTGGAGAGAGTATTTCCTTCATGGATCAGGTGATTTCCAGTGCAGGACAGTTCAGCGGAAATGAGACACTAATTGATTTTCAAGGACTGCCCATTGGTGGTTTGGATCCGGCTCATTTTGCTGCTCAGGGCGTCGAATTGGAACTGGTCAACGGGGCCCGGGCCATTGTTGTGCGAGATTTGTCTGGACCTCCTGATAGCAGAATATTAGCCAATAGCGCCATCGATGACCTGGTGATGACCTTCCCAGGAGGTGTCAACCGAGTGGGTTTTGACGTAAACACCAATCCTGGTGACGACGTCACTATTATAATTAAGGCCAATGGTCAGGTAATAGGGAGCCAGTTCTTCAACACCAACCGCAATTTCCAGTTTGTCGGCTTGGAGAGTTCGCAGCCATTTGATGAGCTGATTTTGGATGTGACAGAGACAGTCAATGGCAATTTTGGACTCGATAACCTGCGATTTGAGGGTGCTGGCTCAGGACAGTTCGTAAGTCAGGTCATCACCGTGGAAGACAGTGAGGCGCCGACTGCCGTATGTCAAGACCTGACGATCGAGTTGGATGCGGCAGGTAATGCGAGCATCACTCCTCAGGATGTAGACGCAGGTTCTACGGACAACTGTGGTATCGCGAGTATCTCACTGGACAATACGGTCTTTACCTGTGCCGATGTGGGACCAAATACCGTAACATTGACAGTCACGGACATCCATGGCAACAGCAGCACTTGCACAGCGACGGTGACTGTTGAGGACACGGACGCACCAACGATCAACAAGCCCCTGGACCAGTTGGTGCCCGTATCGGATCCTGGCGTTTGCGGCGCAGTGGTGGACTTTGGCGTCACAGCCGATGACAATTGCGGTATTGCGAGTCTGGACATCTCACCAGCCAGTGGAACTGTATTCGATGTTGGGACAACAACAGTGACCATCACCGCTACCGATGTCAATGGCAATTTGACCACAGACAGCTTCACGGTGACGGTATTTGATTCTGAGGCGCCGACAGCTGTTTGTCAGGACCTGACGATCGAGTTGGATGCGGCAGGCAATGCGAGCATCACTCCTCAGGATATAGACGCAGGTTCTAGTGACAACTGCGGTATCGCAAGTATCTCAGTAGACAATACGGACTTCACCTGTGCCGATGTGGGAGCGAATACTGTGACGTTGACAGTCACAGATATATATGGCAACAGCAGCACTTGCACAGCGTCGGTGACAGTAGAAGACATGATCGCTCCGTCGATCAACAAGCCTGCTGACCAACTGATCCCAGTATCGGATCCTGGCGTTTGCGGCGCAGTGGTGGACTTTGACGTCACAGCCGACGATAATTGCGGTATTGCGAGTCTGGACATCTCTCCAACTAGCGGTACAGTATTCGATGTAGGGACGACAACAGTGACCATCACCGCTACCGATGTCAATGGCAATGTGACCACAGACAGCTTCACGATGACAGTATTTGATTCTGAGGCGCCGACAGCTGTTTGTCAGGACCTGACGATCCAGTTGGATGCGGCAGGCAATGCGAGCATCACTCCTCAGGATGTAGACGCAGGTTCCACCGACAACTGTGGTATCGCGAGTATCTCAGTGGACATTACGGACTTCACCTGTGCCGATGTGGGACCAAATGCCGTGACGTTGACGTTGACGGATATCCATGGCAACAGCAGCACATGTACAGCGACGGTGACAGTAGAAGACATGATCGCTCCGTCGATCAACAAGCCTGCTGACCAGCTGATCCCAGTATCGGATCCTGGCGTTTGCGGCGCAGTGGTGGACTTTGACGTCACGGCCGACGACAATTGCGGCATTGCGAGTCTGGACATCTCACCAGCCAGTGGAACCGTATTCGATGTAGGGACGACAACAGTGACTATCACCGCTACCGATGTCAATGGCAATTTGACCACAGACAGCTTCACGGTGACGGTGTTTGATTCTGAGGCGCCGACAGCTGTTTGTCAGGACCTGACGATCGAGTTGGATGCGGCAGGCAGTGCAAGCATCACCCCTCAGGATGTAGACGCAGGTTCTACTGACAACTGCGGTATCGCAAGTATCTCATTAGACAATACGGATTTCACCTGCGCGGATGTAGGAGCGAATACTGTGACGTTGACAGTCATAGATATCCATGGCAACAGCAGCACATGTACAGCGACAGTAACGGTAGAGGACACGGCCGCACCTACGATCAACAAGCCACTGGATCAGTTGGTACCCGTATCGGATCCTGGTGTTTGCGGCGCGACGGTAGATTTCATAGTTACGGCCGATGACAATTGTAGTATAGCGAGTCTGGACATCTCACCAGCCAGTGGATCTGTATTCGATGTAGGGACGACAACGGTGACTATCACCGCGACCGATGTCAATGGCAACTTGACTACAGACAGCTTCACGGTGACGGTATTTGATTCTGAGGCGCCGACAGCTGTTTGTCAGGACCTGACGATCGAGTTGGATGCGGCAGGCAGTGCAAGCATCACCCCTCAGGATGTAGACGCAGGTTCTACTGACAACTGCGGTATTGCAAGTATCTCATTAGACAATACGGACTTCACCTGTGCTGATGTGGGAGCAAATGCCGTAACGTTGACGGTCACGGATATCCACGGCAACAGCAGTACATGCACAGCGACGGTCACGGTAGAGGACACGGCCGCACCTACGATTAGCAAGCCACTCGACCAGTTGGTACCCGTCACGGACCCTGGTGTCTGCGGGGCAACGGTAGATTTCCTAGTTACGGCCAATGACAATTGTGGTATAGCTAGTCTGGACATCTCACCTTCCAGTGGAACGGTGTTCGACGTAGGGACGACGACGGTGAACATCACCGCTACCGATTTCAATGGCAATGTGACCACCGACAGCTTCACAGTGACAGTAATTGATTCTGAGGCGCCGATGGCCGTTTGTCAGGACTTGACGATCGAGTTGGATGCGGCAGGCAGTGCGAGCATCACTCTGCAGGATGTCGATGGAGGTTCTACGGACAACTGCGGTATCGCGAGTATCTCATTGGACAAGACCGACTTCAGCTGTGCCGATGTGGGCGCAAATACGGTAACATTGACAGTTGTAGATATCTACGGTAATTCAAGCTCATGTACGTCGACAGTGACGGTCGAAGACAATACGCCTCCAGTCGTAGAGTGTCAGGATATCACTGTTGTCCTGGATGAGAATGGTACGGCCTTCGTTCCTGCTGAGGACTTGACAGCACGTACCAATCTGACTTCGGACAATTGGCTTGGCTTCATAGGGATTATCCTCAATGGCAACTTCTCCGGTGGAGACGTAGTGGCGATCGAGGACATCAAATCCAACGTTGACGCGGAGAATGATATGATCACACTCCAACCCAATTTTGATCCTTCCTATCCTGAGAATTTCGACAATCCGGAGCTCCAGGGAAGTACGTACATTGAGACTTATGGAGACCTGGCAGGAAAAGCATTTGAGTTCACCGGGCATGTTGTCAGCAATTCGCTCGCAGGGCAGTACAATGGTTTTGCGTTCATACGCCTTTTTGATGCCAACTTCGGCTTCCTGGGAGAGATTTCATCTCCGTTGGTGGCTGGCGATGACTTTTCTGTAGCGTATGACAATTCGATGCCTGATGCGTGGATCATTCAGTACGGATTCACCGTACAGGGTCCATCAGGTGCATTTGAGGATGAGGCCTCATTGGGTGAGGCAGTAGTGCAGGGCATGCGCCTAAGACTACCTCCCTATGACAACTGTACCATTGCAAGCATAGAATCCACCCAGACGGAGTTTGACTGTAGCCATGCCGGTGAGAATATCGTAACGCTTACCGTGACAGATGTCAATGGCAATGCGACGTCTTGCGACGCTACGGTCACGATTGTGGATAAGACACCTCCGGTGGCGGTATGCCAGGATATCACTATCCAGCTGGATGCCTCGGGCAATGCCTTTATTACGCCTGATGATATTGACAATGGCTCCAGTGACGCTTGTGGTATCGACTTCATCGAACTGGACCGCGATGCCTTCGGCTGCAACAACGTAGGCCAAAACCAGGTGACTTTGACGGTGACAGATATCTTCGGGAATAGCAGCAGCTGTACGGCGATAGTGACGGTGGAGGATGTTACTGCACCTGAGCTGATCGCTCCGGACCCTCTCGTACTGACGGGTAGTGGTCTTGATTGTGGTGCGTCATTGATATTGCCTACACCTGAGGTCATTGAGTCATGCGGATTATCTTCAGCAGAGCTGTTGGCGAACGGCGAGACATTGTTTGATTATACGTTCGTGCCGGCCGATGGAACGCTGGAGCAGCCTCGCCAGCTGATCTTTGGACCTGATGGGAACTTGTATGTGGGTGACCTCACATTTGGCCCCAATGGTCAGGAAGGCAGAATCATGAAATTCGATGGCACGACGGGTGCTACGCTGCTGGAAATAGGAGGTCCTAGTGGATCCACAAGTCTGGCGTATCCTCGAGGATTGGATTTTGGTCCTGATGGCAACCTGTATGTCTCCAGTTCCAGCTCTGGTGAGGTCTTGAGGTTTGACCCTAATACGGGTGCATTGATCGATACCTTTGTTCCGGCGGGAACAGGTGGACTTACTGCGCCTACTGGACTTGTATTTGGTCCTGACGGTGACTTGTATGTAGTGGATCGTGTAGGCTCGGTGGTGCGCAAGTACGATGCTACGACGGGAGCGTACCTTGGCGATTTTGTGGCACCTGGAGCTGGAGGCATGGTCTTCCCAATCGGCCTCACCTTCGGTCCTGATGGTAATCTCTATGTTGCTAGTTTCTTCACCAATGCTGTTCATAGATTTGACGGAACGACTGGCGCATTCATTGATCAATTCGTGCCATCGGGCAGCGGCGGACTGCAAGGACCGGAAGATGTGGAGTTTGGCCCCGATGGGGATCTCTACGTAACGAGCTTCTCGACAGGTCAGCTGTTCAAGTATGATGGATCTACAGGTGCATTCCTTCAGGACATCACTGCTACAGGCATTGGGTTGTTTTTCCCTGACGGGTTGATATTTGGCCCTGATGGTCACCTATATGCTTCCAATACGGGAGGAGATCAGATCGTGCGTTATCCCCTGGGAGAGCTGGATCTGCCTTACGGTGTCAATGACATCACGTTCAACGTGGCGGACCAAAGTGGTAATCCTGCAAGTATTACTTACACCATCGAGGTGGAGGATGATGTGCCACCGGTGTTCGATCCTGTGAGTGATCTGTTGATGCCTACGTTTGAAAAGAGCGATGGCAGGATTGTAGAATATGATCTACCGACAGCGACAGACAACTGTGATCTGGCGGGTCCTCCAACGCTGATCTCTGGTATTGGCAGTGGCGGTTTCTTCCCAATCGGTACTACGACGGAGGTATATGAAGTGACCGATATCAACGGCAATGTGAGCACCACCTCATTTGTGGTGACGGTCACGACGGATCTGGGTATTGTGAACTTTGATTTGGTCTGTACCGATAAGAAGGACAAGTACGCCAATGAGGACAAGGATGACTACGGCAAGCACAAGGACAAGGATGATAAGTGCGATGGCAATGTGATCCGCCCTCTTAAGGACGGTGATGTGATCGATGCGGCTGATCCAGCGACGTCATCTATCAGCATTGTGGCGAATGTGAGTCGCAAGGCTGGCAGTGTGGCATTCTATCTCGACGGTGAGCTGGTACGCATCGACAACTACAAGGATTACTCGATCACCGGGAACAAGAAGGACATCTATGAGTTCAATCCTTCGCTGGGTACTCACACGTTGACGGCGATCCCTTATTCGAAGAAGGATGGCGAAGGCGACGAGGGCATTCCTCTGACGATCACCTTCACAGTGATCAATACTTCAGCGGTGACGTCATTCAACTTGTTTGAGACAGACAAGGATGGCCAGACCCTTCCAATGACGGATGGTCAGGTGATCGACGTGGCGGGAGGTTACGAGTTCACGATTGAGGCGGTGACTGATCCTGCCGAGGTAGGCAGTGTGCTGTTCCTGCTGAATGGTGAGAAAGTGTCGATCGACAACGACAATATCTACTTGCTGGAGAATCCCAAGAAGGGCAAGGATGATGATGATGACTATGGCAAGCACAAGGACAAGGACGACAAGCGAGAGAAGGCCAAGCCGTTTGATTGGGCTGCTGGCGACTACACGCTGACGGCCATTCCATTTGAGGATGAGGACATGTGCGGCACGAGCGGCACGTCTGCGACGATCACCTTCACCATTGTCAACAGCGAAGCAGTCACATCATTTGCGATTGTGGATGAGAAAAAGAAGAAGAAAGACGAGGATGAGGTGCTGATCCCACTGGAGGATGGCGATATCGTAGACATCGACGATTTGCGTTCGAAGTACCGTGCGATCCAGGCCTTTACCAATCCTGATGAAGTGGGCAGTGTGGTCTTCTACCTTGATGGTGAAGAGGTAGACACGGACTACAAGGCGCCTTACCTGACGGATGTCTTCGAGAAGCTGAAGTGCAAGGACAGCAAGAAGGATGCTGCGAAGCACAAGGGTGACAAGTATGACCTGAGCTGCATTCTGGGTGAGCATACGCTGACAGCCGTCCCTTATTCTCAGAAGAAGGGCGAAGGTGTGGCAGGTACGGCGCTGACGATCACCTTCGAGGTGGTGCAGAGTACTTCTACGCGAGAGGAGCTGGACAGCGAGGAGCTTGCCGATTTGCAGGTAGATGCTATTCAGTCCGTGGTATATCCTAACCCGGTAGTAGACAAGGTGTCTTTGAGCATTCTTAGCCCGATGGAAGATGGCGCTGAGTTGGCAGTAATTGACCTATCAGGCAAGGTACTTCACAAGCAAGCCCTTGAGCTGAGGAGAGGCAACAATGAGGTGGAGTTGGATCTTGTGGAGCTCAATGTCTCCGTAGGAACGGTACTCATCAAAGTGAGTACGCACCAACAAGGCACGATGACCCATCGATTGATGAAGCGGTAGGCGTTTAGATCAAAAAAAGCGTAAGAGGAGGTGGTCACGTATGGCCACCTCTTTTTTTGTTAATGTGGGGGCGTGACATAAGGTAGCTAGTTGCCGACTGTTGAGCGTGCACAAAACAGAGGTGGCGGAAAGGCATCCGTGCCGCGGAACATACTACCACCGTTATACGTCGATTTCAGCTTCATGGAATAGCCGTTGGCGTATGGCGGAAAAAGTTTTGAATTGCCCTCCGCGTGACTGGTTATGAAAGTGCAATAAATTTGGAGAATATTTATATTTATTTGGTTTAAGGGGCAACGGAGGGAGTTTTTTATAACTTTTTCCTTTCGAGTGCTTGACTTATCAGAATATTTTTTGGTACCTTCAAAAAATGTCATACACACGAACCTGAACAACTGTAGTGTAGTTTACGAAAATCAATTTCTGCTGGGTAGTTTCCATTAACTGATGATTTCTGAGGTTGTCTCGAAGTGATTTGAGGCCAATGGGGAAGTTCTGCCTACAGTAATTGATGGGCGTGTCTGTGACTGAGAACCTAACCAATGAGAGAGCCGCTAAAATTCTTTCTAAAAAGGGCCTGGTTGCCGTGTTCACAGGGTGCGAGGGGCATATTAGCTATAGCTATACCCCTTACCAACTTGTTGGCACGAAGACCATTGATTCGGCCATTCTCTTTCTTCCTACCCGAAGAGCTTAACCAAAGCGTTGGTTGTTCCCACCCGTCAAGCTTTTGTTCAACTCTAACCTTTACACTTAATGATTGACTGTTACTCGCCCAAAGACATGGGTCTCTGGAGACTGATGTTGTTTTCTTGTCTGATCCTCGTGCTATGCCTGCCAATTGCGCAGGGAGCGGCGCTTGCGTTGGAAAACGGTCCTAAGGCATCATTGTCTGAGGATGGACTTGTGCAATTGCCAGCTGATATGCCACTCAGCGACACATATGAAGTCGACATCAGTGCTTGGCAGTTTCCTACGAGCGATGCTGCCGCCAATTACCTGGCTAAGGTCTATGCTGGCGCCATTCGATTTGAAGTCGATGTAGATGCCAACACCGCCACTCTCTTTCTTGATCCAGTCGTTTTCAGTGCCAAGGCAATGAACTGGGGAGTAAATGAGTGGAACGACTATTTCACGTCAACACATAAACCCGTCAAACCCTAATCCTATAAACCCATGAAGAAAATTTACCATTTCACATTGATCATCCTCCTGGCCATGGTTTGGTCTGGCCCCGTTTACGGGCAGTCGCAAAAGCCGGATAGTCAGGGAAAGGAATTCTGGCTGGCTTTCCCAGCCAATTTTGGATCAGCAACTCTCACGCTATTCATTTCTGGAGGTCAAGCGACAACGGGGACCGTGGAGGTTCCTGGACTCGGCTTTACGCAGACCTTTAGTGTCACACCAGGTCTTGTCACTTCGGTGACGCTGCCGGCCAACGCGGCCATTGGCAGTATCAATGGTATTGAAAACAAGGGTATCCACGTGACGAGTCAGGAGGAGGTGACAATTTATGGACTGAATCGCCAAGCTTTCACGACGGATGCTTACCTGGGACTGCCCGTGGATATTCTTGGTCAGGAATACCTAACCATGGGTTATCGACGTGGCTTCAGCGGCGGAGAATACTTCACGATTGTTGCTCCTGAGAACAATACAACAGTGACCATTACGCCTAAGATTGCGGCATCAGGTCGTCCTGCAGGTGTTCCTTTTTCTATTGTGTTGAATGAAGGAGAAGTTTACCAACTGAAGGCAGGAGGAGCGACAAGCACTCTGACCGGTTCATCCATCGTTTCTGATAAGCCTGTTGCGGTTTTTGGTGGTAATGCTTGTGCCAACGTGCCTCCCAATGTTGGAGCCTGCGATCACCTTGTCGAGCAGTTGTTTCCTGTTGATACATGGGGTCAGAACTTCTTGACAGTACCTCTCAAGTCACGTAATGGTGGGGACACATTCATTGTCCTTGCAAGCGAAAACGGAACAACAGTTCAGGTCACGGGTCGAGCGCCCATCGCCCTCAATAGAGGCGAGTTATCAGAATTCATACTAACGTCGCGATCATCGATCACGGCTGATAAGCCGGTTCTTGTCGCACAATTCTCCAATGGGCAAGGCTTTGACAACGTCAATGCTGATCCATTTATGATGTTAGTATCGCCATTTGAGCAATATGAGGCTAGTTATACGGTGACGACTCCAGGTTCTGGCTTTAGTCGAAACTTTATTAATATCATATCGCCTAATTCCGGTATTGGCTCAATTACACTAAACGGCACTGCGGTCAACCCCGCTTTGTTTCTACCCATTCCCAATTCATCGTTTTCTGGAGCCCAAATAGATGTGAGCCTCGGAACCACAAACCTGGAAGGAAGCGAACCTTTCGGTGTGTTCGCCTACGGTTTTGACAATTTCGATTCCTACGGATATCCCGGTGGAACCACCCTTGCCCCAATCGCACTGATTAGCAACTTGGATGTTACACCCAATAATGGTGACGTTGTCCAAGGCGACGAATGCTGCCTCACTGCCAGAGTTACTGATCAGTTTGGCGATCCGCTGGAAGGCATCCGTGTGGACCTAACCGTTTCAGGAGCCAACAACACAAGCACGTTTGGCAATACCGATGCCAATGGAGAAGTCGTCCTGTGCTATACCACGGTGGAGTTTGGCACTGACAACCTTCTAGTCACGACAGGTTCACTAAGTGAGACACTTTCCAAAGAAATTATTGATCGATGCCTCAATGAAACTGAACCTCCGGTCATTGAGTGTCCAGATCCAGTGGTTGTATCCGCTGGAGCTAATTGTGAGGGCATGGTGCCTGACCTTCTGGCCGGTTTGGTGGTGACGGACAACTGCTCCGACCCTGGCGATATTGCCCTTACACAAACACCTGCTGTCGGAACGGTCTTCAGCGGCTCGGTCACGGTGACCATCACAGCCACGGACGAAGAAGGAAATTCGGATACTTGCGTCGTGGATGTGAGTGCGGAAGATACTACGCCTCCCGAGCTCATCTGTCCTGGAGACTTGACTGTTTCGCAGGACCCCACACTTTGTGACGGCATAGTGCCAGACATCGCCAGTCTGGCAACGGCCACCGACAACTGCTCTGCGGTAGTGATTTCGCAAAGCCCTGCGATTGGCAGCTTAATACCACTAGGCGTAACCGTCGTTACTATCACAGCCATAGACGATGCTGGACTCCAGAGCGTCTGTAATGTAAATCTTACTGTCGTAGATGATACACCTCCAGCGCTCACATGTCCGACGGATGCGGTACCAGTACCTGTCGACGCCAACTGCGAAGGGTTTGCTCCTTCGGTGATAAACCTTGTGACGGCGGATGATTGCTCTGCTTTCGGTGCATCTCAGGATATACCTCCAGGTACTCCGTTGGCGCTTGGGCAGCACACAATTATCGTGACCGTCACGGATATTCAGGGACTTTCAAGCGAATGTGCAGTCCTTGTGGATGTGTTTGATGATGTGCCTCCAACTATCGATCAGTTGCCAGATGAAACTGTGAGCACCGATGATGGCGTATGCGGCGCCGTCTACGAGTATGATGTTTCTGTAGGCTCTGGTGGAGGTATTCTCGATCAGGCGACACCAACGATTACGCTCAATGGCCAGGGAGGATTCACCAATATGAATGTAGCATACAACCCTAATCTGGACTTGTATTATTTCTCTCGAGGTGGAAATTCCTCCTTGCCTATCGAGACCTTTGATGGCCAGGGCAATCTTCTGTTGCGAACCCCAAACTCAGGCCACGACTGGAGGGGTATGTGGTGGAATCCCATTGACAATCAACTAGAGGGTAATCCCTGTAGCAGCTGTCCGTCAAACGGTATTCGCCGTCAGGATCTTGATGCTAATGGCTACGCCCTTGGGACCGGTACCAATATTCTACCTGTCGGGCAACCAGATTTTCAGTCCAAAGGTGACTACGACTATGACGCCAATGAGATCATCTATTATAACCAAGGTGTCATTCACCGCTATTCGCATGTAAATGGTGCTGCATTGGGTAGTTATTCCCTCAGTTTACCGGTTCCCCAAGGAGATATCCAACCTTATTTCGTTGGATACACCGGAATACCCGGCCAGGAGGTGGTGATCTATGATCAGGCCCAGGAACACGTCTTGTTCTTCAATAAGGCCGACGGTAGCTACCAGGGAAGAAGTGTTCTCCCAGCGAATGCTGCGCAGATCAATCCTTTCTGGGGAATTGGGTACACCAATGGGCAGATATTCATCGCCACAGGTTCTGGAAATCAGGCGTTCGGATACCAGGTCATTGGTGGGGGCGGTGTAGTAGGGGACAATTGCCCCGTTACACTTACACAAACAGAAGGTCTGCCTTCGGGCGCCGTCTTCCCAGTAGGTACCACGACGAACACATTTGTAGCTGAGGATCCTTCAGGGAATACAGCTACCATGAGCTTCAATGTGACGGTGATTGATGACGAAGCGCCACAAGTCACGTCCCAGGACATTACGGTGACATTGACCGCTTCTGGAACGGTAACTATCGCAGCGCAGGATGTCCTTGACACTGGCTCCGACAACTGTAGCCCCATTACGTACAGTCTCGACCGAGATACATTTGACGGCCAGGATGCTGTCAACAGTCCTGTGACCGTGCAGCTGACAGGTACTGATCCTAGCAACAACGCCACAACTGTGCCGGCGTTGGTAACGGTGCTGGATCCTGTGCCTGAGGTGATCACACAGGACATCACGGTATATCTCGACGGCAGTGGCCAGGTGGAGATAGCACCCGAGGATGTAGACAATGGCTCTAATTCCGTCGTCGGCATCGCAGAGCTGTCTCTGGACATCACCACATTTAGCTGTGCGAATATTGGTGTGAATACGGTGGTTCTTACCGCGACGTCCACACTAGGCAATTCTGCGTCGGCTCCAGCCGAAGTCACCGTGATCGACGATCAGGCACCGGAGATTTTCCCTCCAGGTTCTTTCACCGAGACGGGAAGTGGCCCTGATTGTGGCATAAACATCGTGCTTCCCAATCCTGATATTGTTGAGAATTGTGCGGTCACTGAGCTGAGCGTCTATGTCAATGGCGACGAGGCTTTCGACTATGTGTTCGTACCACAAGATGGCAATATAGAGCAGCCTCGACAGGTGATCTTTGGGCCTGACGGCCATCTATATGTCAGCAACCTTGTCGTTGTTGGCCCTGGAGATTTTGAAGGGCAGGTCTTGAAGTATGACGGCGTGACCGGCGACTTCATCATGGAGATCGGTGGCCCAAGCGGGTCTACCAGCATTGCATTCCCGCGAGGGATCGATTTCGGCCCTGATGGCAACCTCTACGTAGCCAGTCAGAATTCAGGAGAAGTGCTGAGACTCGATCCCAATACCGGCGGCCTCATCGACATCTTCGTGCCCGCTGGCACCGGTGGACTTGGCCAGCCAACAGGGATCGTGTTTGGCCCTGACGGACACCTCTACGTAGCGGATCGTACCTCAGCGTCGGTCCGGAAGTTTGACGGCAACACTGGCGCATCTCAGGGTGAGTTTGTCACCGGTGGATCTGGTGGTCTGGCATTCCCTATTGGGATCACCTTCGGACCAGATGGCAACTTCTACAGTACAAGTTTGGCGAGCAACTCCATCAACCGATATGACGGTGGATCCGGTGCATTCATCGACGAGTTTGTTCCATCTGGAAGTCAGGGGCTAGACCTTCCTGAAGACCTGGAGTTTGGGCCTGATGGTAACCTGTACGTGTCTAGTTTCAATGGTCTGGTTTCCAAGTATGATGGGCAGTCGGGAGCATTCCTCGAGGACATCTCCGCGACAGGCATCGACCTGCCCAATGCAGAGGGACTTACGTTTGGTCCGGATGGACACCTGTATGTCTCCAACCTTGGGAGAGGGCAGATTGTCCGCTATCCGCTAGGGCCGATCCATATTCCTTTCGGAACCAACGATATCACGATCAATGCGACTGACAATAGCGGCAACGGCGCTAGTGCCAACTACACCATTGACGTAATCGATGACCTGCCTCCAGTCGTAGAATGTCAGGACATCACAGTTGTCCTGGATGAAAATGGTACGGCTTTCGTTCCTGCTGAGGACTTGACAGCACGTACCAATCTGACTTCGGACAATTGGCTTGGCTTCATAGGGATTATCCTCAATGGCAACTTCTCCGGTGGAGACGTAGTGGCGATCGAGGACATCAAATCCAACGTTGACGCGGAGAATGATATGATCACACTCCAACCCAATTTTGATCCTTCCTATCCTGAGAATTTCGACAATCCGGAGCTCCAGGGAAGTACGTACATTGAGACTTATGGAGACCTGGCAGGAAAAGCATTTGAGTTCACCGGGCATGTTGTCAGCAATTCGCTCGCAGGGCAGTACAATGGTTTTGCGTTCATACGCCTTTTTGATGCCAACTTCGGCTTCCTGGGAGAGATTTCATCTCCGTTGGTGGCTGGCGATGACTTTTCTGTAGCGTATGACAATTCGATGCCTGATGCGTGGATCATTCAGTACGGATTCACCGTACAGGGTCCATCAGGTGCATTTGAGGATGAGGCCTCATTGGGTGAGGCAGTAGTGCAGGGCATGCGCCTAAGACTACCTCCCTATGACAACTGTACCATTGCAAGCATAGAATCCACCCAGACGGAGTTTGACTGTAGCCATGCCGGTGAGAATATCGTAACGCTTACCGTGACAGATGTCAATGGCAATGCGACGTCTTGCGACGCTACGGTCACGATTGTGGATAAGACACCTCCGGTGGCGGTATGCCAGGATATCACTATCCAGCTGGATGCCTCGGGCAATGCCTTTATTACGCCTGATGATATTGACAATGGCTCCAGTGACGCTTGTGGTATCGACTTCATCGAACTGGACCGCGATGCCTTCGGCTGCAACAACGTAGGCCAAAACCAGGTGACTTTGACGGTGACAGATATCTTCGGGAATAGCAGCAGCTGTACGGCGATAGTGACGGTGGAGGATGTTACTGCACCTGAGCTGATCGCTCCGGACCCTCTCGTACTGACGGGCAGTGGTCTTGATTGTGGTGCGTCATTGATATTGCCTACACCTGAGGTCATTGAGTCATGCGGATTATCTTCAGCAGAGCTGTTGGCGAACGGCGAGACATTGTTTGATTACACGTTCGTGCCGGCCGATGGAACGCTGGAGCAGCCTCGTCAGCTGATCTTTGGACCTGATGGCAACTTGTATGTGGGTGACCTCACATTTGGCCCCAATGGTCAGGAAGGCAGAATCATGAAATTCGATGGCACGACGGGTGCTACGCTGCTGGAAATAGGAGGTCCTAGTGGATCCACAAGTCTGGCGTATCCTCGAGGATTGGATTTTGGTCCTGATGGCAACCTGTATGTCTCCAGTTCCAGCTCTGGTGAGGTCTTGAGGTTTGACCCTAATACGGGTGCATTGATCGATACCTTTGTTCCGGCGGGAACAGGTGGACTTACTGCGCCTACTGGACTTGTATTTGGTCCTGACGGTGACTTGTATGTAGTGGATCGTGTAGGCTCGGTGGTGCGCAAGTACGATGCTACGACGGGAGCGTACCTTGGCGATTTTGTGGCACCTGGAGCTGGAGGCATGGTCTTCCCAATCGGCCTCACCTTCGGTCCTGATGGTAATCTCTATGTTGCTAGTTTCTTCACCAATGCTGTTCATAGATTTGACGGAACGACTGGCGCATTCATTGATCAATTCGTGCCATCGGGCAGCGGCGGACTGCAAGGACCGGAAGATGTGGAGTTTGGCCCCGATGGGGATCTCTACGTAACGAGCTTCTCGACAGGTCAGCTGTTCAAGTATGATGGATCTACAGGTGCATTCCTTCAGGACATCACTGCTACAGGCATTGGGTTGTTTTTCCCTGACGGGTTGACATTTGGCCCTGATGGTCACCTATATGCTTCCAATACGGGAGGAGATCAGATCGTGCGTTATCCCCTGGGAGAGCTGGATCTGCCTTACGGTGTCAATGACATCACGTTCAACGTGGCGGACCAAAGTGGTAATCCTGCAAGTATTACTTACACCATCGAGGTGGAGGATGATGTGCCACCGGTGTTCGATCCTGTGAGTGATCTGTTGATGCCTACGTTTGAAAAGAGCGATGGCAGGATTGTAGAATATGATCTACCGACAGCGACAGACAACTGTGATCTGGCGGGTCCTCCAACGCTGATCTCTGGTATTGGCAGTGGCGGTTTCTTCCCAATCGGTACTACGACGGAGGTATATGAAGTGACCGATATCAACGGCAATGTGAGCACCACCTCATTTGTGGTGACGGTCACGACGGATCTGGGTATTGTGAACTTTGATTTGGTCTGTACCGATAAGAAGGACAAGTACGCCAATGAGGACAAGGATGACTACGGCAAGCACAAGGACAAGGATGATAAGTGCGATGGCAATGTGATCCGCCCTCTTAAGGACGGTGATGTGATCGATGCGGCTGATCCAGCGACGTCATCTATCAGCATTGTGGCGAATGTGAGTCGCAAGGCTGGCAGTGTGGCATTCTATCTCGACGGTGAGCTGGTACGCATCGACAACTACAAGGATTACTCGATCACCGGGAACAAGAAGGACATCTATGAGTTCAATCCTTCGCTGGGTACTCACACGTTGACGGCGATCCCTTATTCGAAGAAGGATGGCGAAGGCGACGAGGGCATTCCTCTGACGATCACCTTCACAGTGATCAATACTTCAGCGGTGACGTCATTCAACTTGTTTGAGACAGACAAGGATGGCCAGACCCTTCCAATGACGGATGGTCAGGTGATCGACGTGGCGGGAGGTTACGAGTTCACGATTGAGGCGGTGACTGATCCTGCCGAGGTAGGCAGTGTGCTGTTCCTGCTGAATGGTGAGAAAGTGTCGATCGACAACGACAATATCTACTTGCTGGAGAATCCCAAGAAGGGCAAGGATGATGATGACGATGATGACTATGGTAAGCACAAGGACGACAAGCGAGAGAAGGCCAAGCCGTTTGATTGGGCTGCTGGCGACTACACGCTGACGGCCATTCCATTTGAGGATGAGGACATGTGCGGTACGAGCGGCACGTCTGCGACGATCACCTTCACCATTGTCAACAGCGAAGCAGTCACATCATTTGCGATTGTGGATGAGAAAAAGAAGAAGAAGGACGAGGATGAGGTGCTGATCCCACTGGAGGATGGCGATATCGTAGACATCGACGATTTGCGTTCGAAGTACCGTGCGATCCAGGCCTTTACCAATCCTGATGAGGTGGGCAGTGTGGTCTTCTACCTTGATGGTGAAGAGGTAGACACGGACTACAAGGCGCCTTACCTGACGGATGTCTTCGAGAAGCTGAAGTGCAAGGACAGCAAGAAGGATGCTGCGAAGCACAAGGGTGACAAGTATGACCTGAGCTGCATTCTGGGTGAGCATACGCTGACAGCCGTCCCTTATTCTCAGAAGAAGGGCGAAGGTGTGGCTGGTACAGCGCTGACGATCACCTTCGAGGTGGTGCAGAGTACTTCTACGCGAGAAGAGCTGGACAGCGAGGAGCTTGCCGAGTTGCAGGTAGATGCTATTCAGTCCGTGGTATATCCTAACCCGGTAGTAGACAAGGTGTCTTTGAGCATTCTTAGCCCGATGGAAGATGGCGCTGAGTTGGCAGTGATCGACCTATCGGGCAAGGTGCTTCACAAGCAAGCCCTTGAGCTGAGGAGAGGCAACAATGAGGTGGAGTTGGATCTTGTGGAGCTCAATGTCTCCGTAGGAACGGTACTCATCAAAGTGAGTACACACCAACAAGGCACGATGACCCATCGATTGATGAAGCAATAGCGACCTTTTTTTAACGAAGGTTGAAGTAGGGCGGGCGTTCGTAGGGACGTCCGCCTTTTTTTGTGCTCCGAAGTGTGAGTGCTTCCATTTGTACAGAATCGGACGAGTCATTACCGACCTTTTTCATTCACATGCGTACAATCTGGCCAAGGGAATTATTCTTATGCGATTGTCCAGACTTCTTTTCATCCTACCCACATTGCTTACTTTTTGTGAATCCCCTGCTCAGCAGCCACCCCCTGAAACTGATCTCTACTTCCCGGGAGAGACCTGGCGGACCAGCCATCCCGAAGATCAGGGTTTAGATAGTGAGCGGTTGAGGCGCCTGATCGATGACCTAAACAAGGGGAATCTACAGCGACCCATTTCCTCTTTTACCATCGTCAAAAATGGATATATGGTGGTCAGCGAGACTTTTGGGAGCTACGACGGCGAGACCGCGCATACCATGCAGTCGGTTACCAAGAGCATTACAGGTACTTTGGTGGGGATCGCCATGCAGCAGGGACATATCGAGAGCCTAGATCAAAAAGTCCTGGATTTCTTCCCTGAGTATGATCGCATTGACCGCCTGGACGATCACAAGCGAGCGATGAATCTTAGGCACTGCCTGACGATGCGTACGGGGCAAGCCTGGACCGGTGAGCGACATCTAGGTGCACTCAACCGCTTCAGTGGCGACAAGATGAAGTATGTGCTGGACTACGAAATGGAGGGCGCCCCGGGGCAGAAGTGGTACTACAACAGTGGCATTGCCATTCTCATGGGTGGATTGCTGCAAAATGCCACTCGGCAAAATGTGGAGGACTTTGCTCAGGCCAATCTCTTCGCACCACTGGGCATTTCCGATGTTCACTGGAGCTGGGGCCATCGTGGTATTCCTCATACAGGGGGCGGGCTCTTCCTCACGCCCGATGCCATGCTCCGCATTGGTTACCTGTATCTGCGGGGTGGGAGATGGGGCGACCAGCAGATCCTGCCTCCATCATGGATCGAGGAGTCGCTGCAGCGAAGGGTGCCTTTCGCCGAACGCCTGGCCGGCAAGGCCAACGCCGGATATGGCTATATGTGGTGGCTTCTGCCCATGGACCCGAGTGAAAATGATCCTGATATCTTGATGGCCTACGGTCACTGGGGGCAGTTCATATTTATAGTTCCCACCCTCGATATGGTCGTCGCGGTCACGAACGACCGCTCAGCATCCTACGCCGAAGAGCTACAACCCATTAGGTGGTTTTATGACCGCGTGCTGCCGCTAGTCAAGTGATTGATGTGTGGGGCGCACGGCCCATCGCCTCTAGCTGACGCTCATGGCCGCCTCGCGGCTGTCGGCACCCTGCCTTTGCCGGCAGGCAGGCCTTCGCCCCGCTATCATCCGCACATGTCAAGCTCGGTTACCGACCTAGCCTTGCGGCCTTCTCTCAATTGAAAATGGACAATTGAAAACTTCGATATACTATCAAAATGACTAAGCCTGGTATAGGTTGCCTTTTTTCCCAAACATGAAAGAAGATGGAAAAAGGAGAAAAGCGACGTGTTTTCGATCTAGATCTGAAGTTAGATTTAGTCCGACAGATTGAGAATGGAAAACTGAGCGTAAGCGAGGTATCTAAGATCTACAAAGTTTCTCCCACTGCGATCTACAAGTGGTTGCACAAATATTCTGAACTTTATCAAAGCCAAATCAGAGTTGTGGTGGAGAAGAAGAGTATCAGCAAAAAACAGAAGGAGCTAGAGGCTCGGATCAAGGAGCTGGAGCAAGCAGTCGGCCAAAAGCAAATGCGAGTTGACTATTTGGAGAAGCTTCTAGAGGTAGCCTCTGATCGATTAGGGGAAGACATTGAAAAAAAGATCAAACGGCAGCCCTAGAATGGTTTCGTCAGAACAAAGCGCTACACAGCTATAAGATGGTAACCTTATATGCTATGGTAGGCATTAGTAAGCAGGGGCATTACAAGCGGTTGAATCATCAAGTAAAGAGTCAATCTGTATCTGCAGAGCTCCTGGACAGCGCACTTAGGATTCGTAAGCGCCATCATAAGCTGGGATGCCGTAAGCTGTATAAAGAGATAAAACCAGTAGGGATAGGAAGAGATCGTGCTGAGGCGATTCTGTTGGCTAATGGCTTCAGGATCAAGCGAAAGCGCAATTTCTATCGTACCACTCGACCTGGTAGGTTTTTCTATCCTAATCGCATCAGCGGAATGAGGATAACCAGAATCAATCAATTGTGGGTGAGTGATATTACTTACATACCTGTGGGAGATAAGAAGCACTACTTTCTCACCTTGATTCAGGATGTGTACAGTCGGAAAATAGTTGGGTGGTGGTTGTCAAGTAATCTCAGTTCAGAACAAACCACACTTCCTGCTTTTAAAAGAGCCTTTGGGGGTGTTGATCCCTCCCAGCTCAAAGGGTTGATCTTTCATTCCGATAAAGGAAGCCAGTACACCTATAAGCCTTTAGGAGAACTCTACAGCTCTCTGGGAGTGGTTCCAAGTATGGGAGGAAAAGCGTGGGAGAATGCTCATGCTGAGTCCATAAATGGTGTTCTCAAAAGAGAGTACATTGATTACTTACATAAATCCTCCACCCTTCCTGAAGCGAGGAGAGTGATGTCGTCGATCATTTATCGATATAATTATGAAAGACCTCACGGCTCATTGAAAGATATGAAACCAGCTGTCTTTGAGTCTCACATTATGCAATTGAAAGAAGAGGATAGACCTATATTTAAAATCAATTACTAACCCGAAAAAGGGCAACCTTATTCAGGCATCCTCAAAAACTCCACCCTCCACTCTAAACTCTCCACCTCCACTCTCCACTTTCCACTCTCCACTTTCCACTCTCCACTTTCCACCCTCAACTCTCCACATTACACTCTCAACACTCCACTCTCCACCCTAAACACTCCACTCTCCAATCTCCACTCTAAACTCTCCACCCTCAACTCTCCACTTCTCCACTGTCCACCCTCCACCCTAAACACTCCACTCTCCACTCTAAACTCTCCACAACCCACTCCCCACATTCCACTCCCTACTTTTCAACTTCCCGAACTATATTAGTCGCCATACCGAAACTAACCCACTTATGATACGCTACTTAGTTGCTTGCCTCATCCTTGTGGCAGTCCTTCCGTCCTCAGCACAACGCAGAAAGAAATCAGAGGCTCCCGTAGAGAAGCCTTCACTCGATAGTCTTTATCAAGGCCTCAAGTGGCGCAATATTGGCCCCTTCCGCGGAGGCCGATCGGTGGCCGTCGCTGGAGTTGTCCAGGATCCCCAGACCTACTATATGGGTACGACTGGCGGAGGCATGTGGAAGACCGAAGATGCCGGTATCAGCTGGAAGAATATTTCAGACGGTCAGTTCAAGACCGGTTCCGTGGGTGCCATTGGCATCTGCGAGTCTGACCCCAACGTCATTTATGTAGGGATGGGTGAGCACGCCGTTCGGGGTGTGATGACCTCTGCCGGCGATGGTGTGTACAAATCAACAGATGCAGGAAAGACATGGAAGCACGTGGGCCTGGAGAGGACCCGACATATCTCAGACGTCATTGTCCATCCCAATGATCCTGATATCGTCTACGTGTCTGCCCAGGGTGCCGTGCACGGCCGCACGACCGACCGGGGCATTTACAAATCAACAGACGGCGGCGATACGTGGACGAGGGTTTTGTATGTCGATGACAAGACGGGCGCGTCGAGCTTGACGATGGACATGACCAATCCCCGTATCCTCTATGCTAGTATGTGGCAGCACATTCGCTACCCCTGGACCGTAGAGAGTGGTGGGCCGGGTTCCGGGATCTACAAGTCCACCGATGCCGGAGAGAGCTGGGAGAAGCAGACCGAGGGCTTGCCAGAGGTTATGGGCAAATCAGGCGTTTCCGTTTCCCGAGCCATGCCAGAGCGCGTGTTCGCAGTTATTGAGGCCGAGGGAGACCAGGGCGGGGTTTACCGTTCTGACGATGGCGGGAAGAAATGGACACAGACTAGTAAGAACCGGGTGACCATCGCCCGGTCGTGGTACTACATGGAGATCTTTGCCGATCCTCAGAATCCTCAGACAGTGTATGTGCTCAATGCCCCGGTTTTGCGATCCATTGACGGAGGGCGTTCGTTTACGCCGATCCCCGTCCCGCACGGAGACAATCACGACCTGTGGATCAATCCCAACAACAACCAAAACATGATCAATGCCAACGATGGTGGCAGCAATGTTTCCTTCAACTACGGCAAGAGCTGGTCAAGCCAGCGGAACCAACCCACGGCGCAGTTTTATCGGGTCATCGCCGATGAGCAGTTCCCTTACTACGTGTATGGCGGCCAGCAGGACAACTCCGCCATCGCGATAGCAAGCCGTACGGCGAGCGGAGGTATTGGCTGGAAGGATTGGTATTCGGTAGCAGGGTGCGAGAGTGCGTACCTGGCATTTGACCCTAAGAACCCGGATCGGGTGATAGGGGGGTGCTATCAGGGCATCATAGAAGTCTGGGACAAGGCCACCAACACGGGCAAGACGGTCAATGCCTATCCCGAGATCGGCCTGGGTAGCTACCCGGAAGATCAGAAATACCGCTTCAATTGGAATGCACCCATTTTCACCTCACCGCACGACCGCGATGTTGTCTACCATGGTGGCAACAAACTGCTCAAGTCCACCAACGAAGGGTACACCTGGGAAGAGGTGAGCCCTGATCTGACGAAGAATGATACTACCAGGCACGGTGCCGGTGGTGGACCCTTCACCAACGAAGGTGCTGGAGGAGAAAACTACAACACCATCCTATATGCAGCAGAGTCCACGCATGAGCAGGGTACGATCTGGGTCGGGTCGGATGATGGCCTGGTGCATATCACGAGAGATGGCGGCCAAAACTGGTCCAATGTGACGCCAGCGGGCCTACCGGAGACGATGATCAATAGCATCGAGGTGTCGCCTCACGATCCAGCCTCAGCCTACATCGTCGTCACAGGCTATAAGTTCAACGACTTTGCGCCGATGATCTACAAGACATCCGACTATGGCCAAAGCTGGACCAGAATCAACAGTGGCATTCAGGAGGAATCCTTCGTGCGAGTGGTGCGCGAAGATCCCCAAACGAGAGGATTGCTCTATGCTGGTACAGAGCGCGGCTTGTATGTTTCATTCAACGACGGCGCCTCCTGGCAACCATTTCAGGCAAATCTGCCGGTAGTCGCTATCAACGACCTCACATTCCGGGACAATGACCTCATCGCTGCGACGGCAGGCAGAAGCTTCTGGATCCTCGATGACCTGGGGGCGCTGCAGCAGTCAAGAGGCAGCTTCACCAGTGATACTGTGACTATCTACCAACCGAAGGATACCTACCGATTTGTGGGAGGAGGCTTTGGGGCGCCGACCAATATGGGGCAGAACCCTGCGAGTGGTGTGCTGATCGACTACTACCTGAGCCAAAAACTCGATTCGACGACCCTAACGCTCAAGGTGCTGGATAGCGATGGAGAAGTGATCCGCACAATTACAAGTGAGAAGAATGAGAAGCAGCGATCCTGGCCCGGTGGACCACCCCCCCCCGCGGTGTTGCCAGTAGAGAAAGGTGTCAATCGCTTCGCCTGGGACTTCAGAAGGGACTACATCCCGCACGTGGATGATGTATTTGTTTTCGGTGACTACAGGGGGCACATGGTGGCTCCTGGAGAGTACACGCTTCGGCTGGTGTTGACGACAGACTCGGTCGAGACAAAAGTGAGCATTGTCCCTGATCCAAGACTGAATCGATCCGAGGCCGCCTACAATGAGCAGCAGGCCCTGCTGCGTCAGATCCGCGAGACGGTGATTGATCTTCATGAGTCTGTGAATGATATGCGTTCTGCCAAGAAGCAGATCCAAACCTATCAGCAACTCCTTGAGAGCCTTGAGGGCATGGAGGACTTGATTGATTCTGGCAAGTCGACGATGAAGATGATCAGCGAGTGGGAGTCGAATCTGATACAAGAGAAGCAGAAGACCTTCCAGGACGTCATCAATTTCCCCAACCAACTGAACGCCGAACTTCTGAATTTGCAGGGTCGCATTGATAGTCACGACCCCATGCCGACCGATGGTGAGAAGGACCGGTTGGAGGACCTCCTGTCAGAGTGGGAAGAGTTCCGCAGAGACAGAGATGAGGTGCTGCAGGGCAAGATGCAAGAGCTCAATCAATCGTTTAAGGATAAGAACGTCCCACATATCATCACGAAAAAGCAGGAACAAACCGGGTCGTAGCTTGAAAGCGATTCATCTGGTGGCGCTTGCTTTGGTGGTAAGCGTCGCCCATGCGCAGGGACCTCCAGTGGGAACCATGCGCTCCAGCTTTGCGGCTGTGATCGTCTCAGATTTCGATGCCTCCCTGGAGTGGTACCAGCAAGTACTCGGTTTCGAAGTCGTTAATCGCAGGGAGCTTCCGGAGCGCGGTATCTTCCAGGCGAACCTCAAAAGGGAAGGGGCAGACCTCGAGATTCTGGCACTGGCTATGGCGGTAGACCCACTTGCGCTGTCGGCAGAAGTGGATGAGAAAACGCGTTTCCAGGGACTCTTCAAGATCGGATTTTCAGTGGCGGATTTTTCAGAGTGGCTTGAGTGGTTTGAAGCGCGAGCAGTAGAGTATCATGGGGATGTCGTAGCAGATCCTGATACGGGTAAGCGCATGGTCATCCTCAAAGACCCTGATGGCAATCGCGTCCAGATTTTTGAGGAATAATTTGCAAACTCTCGCATGACCATTTAGTGCTTTGGAATCACCAGCAGGCCTGTGAGCAATTGCTCTTGGTGCTTGTTCAAAATTCCTTATGAATGAACTCGGATGAATTTGGAATAGCAGTTCTGTCAAAAGTCATAATTGGAAGCCTAGCTGACATGGAACGGTGACCGGGCAGTCTTGTACCTTTGGATGTTCAGAGCCTGAAGTATTCCAAAGAGTTAATCCATTTCCCTTTTCTGACAAAAGCGCCTATGATCATTAATTTACGGTCATTCACCTTACTCCGATGGTTGCTGTGCCTTATAGGGCTTTACTGTCTTTCGGCCACCCAGGCTATGGCCCAGGGTAATTTCTTGCCAGGTTACGTCATTGTAGCTGAGCGAGACACAATATTTGGTACGGTGCAGACTCGGGATAGTAGTGCCCCGATTACCGAATGCACAATTGTAAGTGGCCAGGATTCATTCACCTTCACGACCAATGAGGTACTAGGTTACGGATTCAACCAAGGTAAGTATTACACATCAAGTCTGGACAGCGATTATTTCGCCGAGGTCATTATTCAAGGAGCTGTGAGCCTTTATCGGGTTGGTGATGTTTTCTGGTTGGAAAAGGGTCAGGAAAAATATGAGCTCGTATCGCAAGCACGGACGATCACGACGGATGGAGGAATCAAGAGGAGCCAGGAGGACAACAAATGGCGAGGGATTGTTCGGTACGTAACTGGAGATTGTGAGCGAATATCGATGGAGGAGATTACCAGGTTGAGATACGATGAAAAATCATTAACTCGCATCACAAAGAAATACCTGGAATGTACGGGCGCGGGTTATCGAGAAGTAAAAAAGGAACTAGCCTCTTCCCAAGTGCAGGCAGGACTTATGGTTGGTGGTGCCATCAATTCCATCGATTATGGCAACCTGCTGACTGCAGCGCCGATTCCCCCTGATACCTATTCTCTTTTCCACCCTGTTTTTGGCGCATTTGTAAGATTCTCCAATGCCAAGCTAGACGAGCGGTTGGCGTTTCAATTGGGAATTGACTTCTATGCTACCGAGGACACGAAAGAAGAAGCGGCGTACAATGTCTTTTTTTTCCTGACGAGTCTCTCGGTGCCATTTGCTGTTCAGTACTTTCTCACACTGAAGCAACCCAAGATTTATTTGGAAGGGGGAGTTGCCGCTGATATTTTCATTTCTTCAGAATTGCAATGGTATCGCACTTCTGATGGGCAGATTCTCAAACAATTGGATATGGCCAGTTTGAGTCCCGGATTTCTTGTGGGAACAGGTTTGACCACGTCCTTGGGCGGGCAGGAGGTGGATTTTTTTGTGAGGACCAACATTTCTCCGTTTCTTACCCCTGACGAGGGCATTCAAACCACTTCCTTTAGAACTACCTTGGGAGTGAGGATTTCCAGGTTTCTTAAGGCGAAAAACAAATAGCTAAGGCCATCGTCTAGGGTGTTGCCTCATACCCCGGTCCCTTGACAAATCTCCCCGGCGTCGCGCCTGTGTGTTCACCATCCTTTAGTACCTGCACGCCATTCACAAAAACGTGCTGTACGCCCTCTGCATATTGGTGGGGATCTTCGAACGTGGCCTTGTCCCTAACCTGATCCGGGTCGAATACCACAATATCAGCAAAGTATCCTGGTGCGAGTTGTCCCCGGTTCTTGAGCTTCAGGTTCTGGGCTGGGAGGGAGGTCAGCTTCCTGATACCCTCGGAGAGCGTGATGGCTTTTTCGTCTCGTGCAAACTTGCCGATGACACGGATAAATGAACCGTAAGCGCGAGGATGCGTGCTTCGCTGGATGAAGACGCCCTCATTCGTATAAGATCCGGCATCGGAGCAGAAGCTCACCCAGGGCACCTTCACTTTCTTGGTGATGTTGTCCTCGGACATAGAGAAGTAGACCACCTGAATGCGGCTATCATCGGCCACGATGAGATCAGCAACCGCCTGAGCCGGGGACACACCTAGGTCTGCTGCCACCTCCGGGAGAAACTTGCCCGTGTACTTGGCCCTTAGTTCCGTATTCCGGAAGCCAACGAAGAGGATGGTCTCGGGTGGGTTGGGGAATTCCGTTTCTGCCACCGCCCTGGCGCGGACCTCGGGGTCGGTCAGCCGCTCGATGGTCGCGTCGACTCCACCCTCCCTTGCCCAGTCGGGTAGTTGCACGTGGAGTCCTGTGGAGCTGGCGTTGTAGGTGTAGATGTCGGCGGTAATCTTTAGTCCGGCCGATCGGGCCGAGTCGATTTTGGCAATCGCAGCGTCCATTTTCTGCCAGTTGCCGGCGCCTGATGCTTTTAGGTGATATACCTCCGCTGGAAGATTGGCTTCAGCACTGATTCGAATCAGCTCATCGATGGATTCCAGCAAATACTCACCCTCGTCCCTTATATGGGAGATGTACATTCCTCCATACGGACTAACGGCCGATGACAGGGCGATCAATTCCTCCGTATCAGCATACATACTTGGCGCGTACAAAAGCGAGGAAGAAATGCCTACGGCACCCTCTGCCATGGCTTGCGCAGCGAGCTCTTGCATTTGGGCGATCTCTTCTTCGGTGGCCGGACGATTGTCGTAGCCGATCACGTGCCTTCTGAGCGTGCCATTGCCGACGAACGAGGTGATGTTCGTGGATACACCTTTGTCTTCGAGATAGGTCAGGTACTCTCCAAGTGTGGTCCACTCGATGCTATACTTGATGTTACTCTGATCCTCGAGCATCTCCTGCTTCATGTCCTCGGACAGAGGACCCATCGAACGTCCCTCACCCATGACTTCCAGCGTTACTCCCTGCCGGATGTCGCTTTGAGATCTTCCATCTTCGATGAGGGCCTCATTGGCCCATGACAGCATATTGATGAAGCCAGGTGCTACGGCCATTCCTGCCATGTCCAAGGTTGTCGCCGCATCCGTCGACTGCAGCTCGCCTATCTCCACGATTTTGTCACCTTTTATCCCGATCATTCCCTGTCTAACGTTGGGGGAGACACCATCGTAAATGATGCAGTTGGTCAACAAGAGGTCGTATTTTTTATCAGCGGGACCGCAGGAGTAAATCGAAAGCAGGAGGGCGGTGAGTACAATATAGGTACGCATGTTGATCGGTTTTGAGCTAAGATAGGGTTTTGCCATCAACAGGGTTCCTGGTCCTCAGTCCACATTATATATATTGGCACTCTATACCATTCGAGAACAATGAAGCCAACCAAAGAAGAGATTACAAGAGCGTTGACAGATGCCGGCGCCGCGCATCACGACTACGAGACCGTAACGCTCCATGGCGTTCGGGATGAACAATGGTCCGGCTGGTACGCCGCCTATGTGCTCGGAAGACTCGGCGACTTCACGACCCCTTCACGGCTTGCCGGACTTTTACTGAGCGCTCCTTCGGCCGATAATTGGGCCGATTCAGCTGCGGCCTTTGTGGTCGATAATCTGTCGTAGATGCCCACTTCCAAGACGTTCTTATCAATGAATAGAATGAAAGCCCTGCTGATCGCGAGCCTCACTGGTTTGCTTTTTGGCTGTGGGGAACCACCTGCCACCACCTCTGGACCCCCGAATATCATTATTCTGTTCGCTGACGATCTGGGTTACGGAGATCTGAGCAGTTATGGCCATCCGCTGATCAGGACCACGCATTTGGATCAGATGGCCGCGGAGGGCATTCGGTTTACGTCCTTCTATGTAGCGGCCTCTGTTTGCACGCCCTCCCGGGCGGCACTCCTGACAGGTCGGTATCCCATAAGGCATACCCCGCGAAATTTTGGGCCGGAATCAGAAAATGGTATGCCCCTCGAGGAAATCACGATCGCCGATATCCTCGGTGACCAGGGCTACAAGACCATGGCCGTTGGTAAGTGGCATCTGGGGCATAAGCCGGACTACCTGCCTACCGCGCGAGGCTTCGATTCCTTCTTTGGGTTGCCCTACAGCAATGACATGATCCTGCCCTGGTGTCCCTGGTTGACCGATGAAGACCGGCTCTTTCTCTACGAGCACGACCAACCCGTGCAGGAGATCGGCTATGAGCAGGGAGACCTGACCAAAAGATACACGGAGGAAGCTCTGAAGTTTATCGAAGCGAACCAGGATCAACCCTTCTTTCTGTACCTCGCCCATAGCATGCCTCACCTGCCGATCAGCACGTCGGAGGAATTCGTTGGAAAATCAAAAGGCGGACTTTACGGAGACGTCGTCGAGACGATCGATTGGAGTACCGGGCAGATCATGGATAAACTGAAGTCCCTGGATATTGATGAAAACACCATTGTCATATTCACCAGCGACAATGGCCCATGGCACAACCTGCCCGAACGGATGGTACAACAAGGCGTGGAGCGCTGGCATGCCGGAAGTACGGGCCCTTTTCGGGGAGCGAAGCAGAGTACTTATGAAGGTGGGTATCGGGTGCCGGCGATTATCAGGTGGCCCGGAAAGATTGAAGGAGGGCGGCTGGCGCATGAAGTCGTCAATACCATGGACCTTTTCACCACACTGGTAACAATCGGCGGTGGTGATTTGCCAGGAGATCGCCCCATCGATGGCAGGGATATCATCCCAATACTGGAGGGAGGTGCCTGGGATGAACCCACGCTGTTCTACTATGCCCGCAATGAGAGATTGGAAGCCGTGCGTAGGGGACCTTGGAAGTACAGGTTGACCAGCAATGATGGAAGGCAGCTCTTCCATCTGGAGGAAGATCCATATGAAATGCACAACCGATCTCAGGAAGAGACCGCCATAACCAATGAATTGCATGAGCTGCTGATATCCTTTGCCACGGAGAATGACGCGCAGATCGTGGAGCTTACAGGTGAGTGACTTGCCATAAGCCGTTGAATTTCAGAAGCAGACGAGTGCAATAACTACCTCATGCGAGGCCCCCGTTTTCCTGGCGAAAATTACCCGTCTTGAAATAGTTCACTTCTGGACAGAGGATTCGCTTCTTGATAGAGATATGGCAATAGAATAGTACGAATTCAGAATTCTGTTTAATTCATTCTATGGAAGCTTTTACAGAATTGAAAAGATTTTAATTGCCTTTGAGGTTATCAGGAGTTTATTGCTATATTACAATTTGTTAAGAGTGTATAAGTAAAACTAAACCCTAACCATTATATGTATGAAGTTGAATTTTTTACCTAGTATGAATAATTGGTCACGGTCGTCGACGCTTTTTTTGTTGGCGCTGTTTCTGGTCAATTTTTCTGTTTTTGCACAAGACGTTCGAGTAACTGGAAAGGTCTCTGATGAGACCGGCGCCGGCTTACCAGGAGCTACGGTCCTGGTGAAGGGGACAAACAATGGTGTAGTGACCGACGTAAATGGTGACTACGCAATTTCTGCACCAGGTGATGGCACACTGGTGTTTTCATTTGTAGGGTACGATGCGCAGGAAGCGGCGATCAACAACCGGACTTCTATAGATGCCACATTGAATCCATCCATCCAGAGTTTGGAAGAACTCGTGGTGGTAGGTTACGGTGAGCAGAAGAAGGTGACTGTAACAGGAGCCGTTGCCCAGGTACAGGGTAAGGAGTTGGTAAAATCACCGGCTGTGGAACTCACAAACTCATTGGCTGGACGTCTGCCAGGACTGGTAGTCATCCAAACGAGTGGTGAGCCAGGAAATGACGGTGCCGCCATCAATATTCGAGGTACCAATACCTTTGGAAATAGTGATCCGCTCATCGTGATCGATGGAGTGCCGGAGCGTGAAGGAGGTTTGGGACGTTTGAGCCCTCAGGACATCGAGTCCATCTCCGTTTTGAAGGACGCATCTGCGGCCATTTATGGTGCACGTGCTGCAAATGGCGCGATCATCATCACGACCAAGCGCGGAGCGAGCGGACAGGCCAATATTCGATTTGATTTTAACCAAGGTTGGGCGCAGCCCACTAAGGTGCCTGAGATGTCCGACGCGGTGCAGTATGCGACGATCAGAAATGAGCTGAATGTCTACAATGGCGTATCGGATGCCAACGAGTGGGGTGCTGCATGGAGTGCGCTGGAAAGCAGCGGTACTTACACAACATCTGACGATCGTACAGTGAACGCGGTTTTCCCTCCGGACTTCTTTGCTGCTCATGCGGCAGGTGGAGATCCATGGGAATATCCTGATACAGACTGGTTTGGTGATACTTTCAAAAACTGGTCACCTCAAAGCCGTTACAACCTGCAGTTTGACGGTGGTACTGACAAATTGAGATATTTGGTCTCTCTCGGTTATGTGGATCAGGATGCCATCTACGAAAACTCAGCGACTTTCTATAAGCAGTACAACTTCCGTACAAACCTTGATTGGGAGGTGAACGACTACATCTCTGCCAATGTTGGGGTGGTTTTGCGACGAGAAGATCGTAACTATCCTACAGAATCTGCAGGTGCGATTTTCAGAATGTTGATGCGCGGTCGTCCTAATGAGCCTGCTATCTGGCCTACAGGTGAGCCAGGTCCTGATATCGAAAATGGTCAAAACCCTGTGGTGATCACTACTAATGCAACAGGTTATGATCGACAGCCTACGGATTATGTTCAGACCAATGCTTCCATTACATTGTCTCAGCCTTGGGTGGAGGGTCTTTCCCTTACCTTGAGTGGTGCGGTTGATTACAAGCACGGCCTAAGAAAACGCTGGCAGACACCCTGGGAGCTTTACTTCTGGGATAGGATCTCCTATCAGCCAGATGGAGTTACTCCGCTTTTGGAAGGGTCTATCCGATCAACATTCACTGATCCCAGACTCCAGCAAAGCTCAGAAACAGTCCTGAATACCAATATGACGGCTATTCTGAATTATTCTCGCTCTTTCGGTGCCCACACGGTGGGAGGTATGATTGGTGTTACGCGTGAAGATTTCGACGGAGAGTTCTTTAGCGCTTATCGTAGAAACTTCCTTTCGACAGCACTCGATCAACTCTTTGTAGGAGGATTGGAGCAGCAGCAAATCAACGGAAGCGCCTATGAGCGGGCCCGACTGGGTACCTATGGACGTTTGACATATAACTATCAGGAAACCTATCTGTTGGAGTTCATTTGGAGATATGATGGCTCTTACATCTTCCCTGAGGATGATCGATTTGGATTCTTCCCAGGAGTATTGGCAGGGTGGAACGTCACCAACGAAGACTTCTTCAACGTGCCTCTCGTGGATTATCTGAAGCTCAGAGTTTCGTACGGTGAGACAGGTAATGATGATGTGCGATTCTCGCCAAATGGTGCGCTACAGGAATATCGATTCCTCGCTACTTACGACTTTGGCAATTTCCCAATCAACAGCGCGGTCGCGAGTACCTTGCGAGAAGGAGCAGTACCTAACCCGAACTTTACGTGGGAGCGTTCGCGAAACTTCAACATCGGTTTTGATGCGACGATTCTTGGTGAGTTGGATCTGACTTTCGAATACTTCAATAATCAGCGTGATCAGATCCTTTTGCCGAATGATGGTATCATCCCTCAGAGTTCTGGTATCCGACAGCTTCCTCCTGAAAATACAGGACAGTTGGACAACTCAGGTATTGAGTTTGCCCTGGGCTACGGTGGCAATATCAACAATACCGATGGTTATTGGAGAGTGGGAGTCAATGGTGGTTACGCGAAGAACGAAGTCGTCGCCATCAATGAAACTCGAGAGAGCTTGCCCGAATACCAGTGGCAGCAAGGGAAGCCTTACCAGGCATGGTTGGTCTATCGATCTGATGGAGCATTCCGCGATCAGGCAGATATTGATGCCAATACATTGGATTACTCAAGTGTCTACGGAACCATCCAGCCGGGTGATATGAAGTTCCAGGATGTCAACGGTGACGGTGTGATCAACGCGGACGATCAGGTGCGTTTGGACAAGAACCGCACACCTACGTTCAACTTTGGAGCGACGTTTGACCTTCAGTGGAAGAACTTTGATGTGTCCATGCTATTCCAGGGCGCCACAGGTGCTTTGATCAGAATCCAAACGGAGTCTGGTGACATAGGAAACTTCTTGGAGGATCATTTTGACCGCAGATGGAGCGTCGATAACCCAAGCAGCGAGTTCCCACGACCTGCTAGTAGAGGAGATACACCATACACCGGAGGAAACTTTGGTAACAACACATTCTGGTTGCAGAGCAAGGATTACATCCGACTGAAAAACTTCGAGGTCGGTTACACCTTGCCATTTGAAGTCTCGTGGATGCAGTCTGCCAGAATTTATGTGAATGGACTCAACTTGTTTACCATTCAAAACTCTGAGAATCCGTTCGATCCTGAGTCCAATGCAGACAATGGAGTGTATTATCCTCAACAAAGGGTAATAAATACCGGTTTTTCCTTAACATTTTAGATCCACGAATTATTAAATGAAAATGAAGAAGACTATTTCAATACTGACGGTCGTAATCGCTTCATCGGCATTTTTTATGTCGTGCGATACGGACTTCCTGAATACCCAGCCTCAGGATCGCGTTTCATCAGAGGCGACCTGGGCTGATCCCGTGTTGTCTGAAGCCTTTATCTTCGGCATCTACTCCTATCTGGGGTATGGTGGATTTGAAGAGCAAGCTCTGGCCTCTTACACGGACGAAGCCATGTTTACCCACGCTGGACGTAACATCAATACGTTCACAGAAGGTACGGAGAGTCCTTCAAATGTGGCTTGGGTGAGTAGCACCTATGCCTGGGGGCAGATGTACCAGGCGATTCGAGCAGCAAATATTGCCCTGGAAGAACTCGTAGAGGTGTCCTGGGATGATACTGAGTTGCAAGAGCGCTTGACGGGTGAAGCTCATTTCCTACGCGCCTATTACTATCAGCAACTTTTGAGATTCTATGGCGGTGTGCCATTGATCACGGAAGTGTATGGTTTGGATTCAGATTTCTCTGTAGCCAGAAACACGTACGAGGAAAATGTGAACTTCATCGTGAGCGATTTGGACAATGCCGCTTCCTTGCTCGACGGTAAGGAGGAGACAGATGGCCGTGCCACTCGATTGGCGGCGCTGGCCTTGAAATCTCGTGTGCTGTTATATGCTGCCAGTGACTTGCACGATGCCAGTAGCCCTATCGGCACAGAACTCCATAAGTACGCCAGCGGCAGCCAGGATGCCAGGTGGCAGACAGCATTGACTGCAGCTGAAGCCGCGCTGAATGCTGGTTCTGGTTACATGTTTGGTCTGACCGCTCCCGTTAGTGCGGAAGAAGGTGCAGCCAATTACAATGCCATCGCAATGGGCGGAGGTAGTGCCGTGGCTGACCCTGCTGGACGTGCCGATCTCATCTTTATGCGCTCTGCTACGTCTGACTATACTGTTGAGAGTAACTGGCCATTGGGTGGTTTGCACTATGGTATCAACAATGGTCCTAACGGCTACAACAACTGGGCAGGTAATACGCCTATCCAGCAGTTGGTAGATGACTATGAGATGATGGATGGCACCCAGTTTGACTGGAACAATCCTGTGCATGCGGCAAATCCTTTTGATAACAGAGATCCCAGATTCTACGCTACGATTCTGCATGATGGTTCTGACTGGAAGCCAAGACCAGCATCTGCTGCTGGGTTGGATCCCAATGATCAGATCCAAACAGGTTCTTACGATGATGGCAACGGAGGAACGATCCCTGGCCTTGATACACGCGACGGTCCTATCGAAGACTGGAACGGTAGTAGAACTCACTACTACACGCGTAAGTTCATCGACCCAAATCCGGCGCTGCCTGATAACCAGTCGAATACACAAGTTGTTCCCTGGCCATTTATCAGGTATACGGAGGTCGTTCTTAACTATGTGGAAGCACTCCTCGAGACAGGAGATGAGACCACAGCGCGCAACTGGCTGAATCAGATCCGATTCAGAGCAGGTATGCCTGCCACTGCAGCAACTGGTGACGCTTTGGTAGACCTGTACCGTAATGAGCGACGAATCGAGTTGCAGTATGAGGAGCACAGATACCATGACGCGCGTCGATGGATGATTCCTGAAACGACGGTAGGTCGAGGAATTGAGATCCTTAACATCACCGCGACACTGCAAGCAGGTCAGACGCCTCATGTGCCGTATCGATATGATCCTGCTGTGTACGACTATACCTACACAGTGGTGCCTAATACGGACAATGAAACGCGCGTGTGGAACAACAGCATGTATTATCGTGTGATTCCAAGAGATGAAATCAACCGGAACGATCAGCTGTTGCAAAACCCTGGGTTCACTGGAGGCTAATCCTTTTTAGAAATATCAAAGAAATCCATCCTCAAATGGGGATGGATTTTTTTATTTTCACCCCTCAGATGGAAGGAGATATGAGGAAGATACTGGGGGTAGTCAGCGCCATTTTTTTGATCTCTTCCTGCCAGACCAACGAACAAACGAACGGGGCAGAAGCGCTGATTTATCCGGACGAAACACTTTTTGAACTAGTCGATTCCCTGACAACGGGAGTCACATTCTCGAATGAGCTGGTAGAGGGCCTGAATACCAATGTCCTGGTGTATGAATACTTCTACAATGGGGGTGGCGTTGCGACTGCCGACTTCAATGGCGATGAGCTCATTGACATCTACTTTGTCTCCAATATGGGGAGCAATCAACTGTACCTGAATAAGGGAGACTGGAAATTCGAAGAGGTGGCCTCTGAGGCAGCGGTTACTGGCAGACCAGGACCGTGGAAAACAGGCGTCAGTTACGTGGACATCAACTCGGATGGGTTGATGGACATCTACCTCTGCTATTCGGGAGCGCTGCCTCCCGACAAGCGAAAGAACGAGTTGTTTGTGAATCAGGGTAACAACGAAGCCGGTATCCCCAGTTTCGTGGAACAGGCTGAGCAATATGGACTGGCCAGCCCAGCCTTTAGCAATCAGGGGTTCTTCTTTGATTATGACCTGGACGGTGACCTGGACATGTTGCTGCTCAATCACAACCCCAAATCCATCCCGGTTCTGACCCCAACAAATACGCGGCGAATGCTTGCGGAAGATGATGCAGAGAGAGGATTGCGACTGTTTGAGAATCGAGGGAGTAAATATGTGGATATCACATTGCAGGCTGGGATCAACGGGTCCGCACTCTCTTACGGATTAGGCCTCGGCATCGCCGATATTAATCAGGACAACTACCCGGATTTCTACGTATCCAACGATTACGAAATTCCCGACTATCTCTACATAAACAATGGCGACGGTACGTTCACTGACGAGTTGCGCGACCGCGTGGAGCACGTCAGCAAATTCTCGATGGGCAATAACCTGTCTGATATCAACAATGACGGTCATGTAGACATCTTCACATTGGACATGTTGCCGGAGGACAACAAACGCCAGAAGCTGCTGCTGGCCCCAGACAACTACAATGAGTTTGACCAGATACTGGAGAAGGGATTTCACCACCAGTACATGCGCAATATGCTGCAGGTGGCCAATGGTGACGGCACGTACAGCGAGATTGGGCAACTAAGTGGGGTCTCGAACACTGATTGGAGCTGGGCAGCCCTTTTCGCCGACTATGACAACGACGGCTGGAAGGACTTGTATGTGACGAATGGCTATCATCGCGATTATACGAACCTGGACTTCATTGATTACATGGACAACTACGTCCAATCAGCGGGACGACTCCAGCGGGAGGATGTGATGGATCTGCTCGCAGAGATGCCATCGTCAAATGTGACGAACTATGTATTTCAGAATCAGCAGGGACAAGGCTTCACCAACGAAAACATCAATTGGGGCGTCCACGAATCCTCGAACAGTAACGGGGCTGCTTATGCCGATCTCGACAATGACGGGGACCTCGACTTGGTAGTCAACAACATCAACGAGGGCGCATTTCTCTATCAGAATACGAGCATAGAGCGGGCTGAGGCAAACTACCTGATGATCCGGCTTGCTGGCGACCAATCTAATCCAATGGGAATAGGCGCCACAATCACCTTAACAGCAAGAGACCAAAAGCAACAACAATCGCAGCATCCTTACCGGGGATACCTGTCTGCGGTCTCGCCCGTGTTGCATTTCGGACTGGGAGATGATGAAATAATCAATTCTTTGGTGGTGACTTGGCCCGACGGGCGCTCACAATTGTTGTTGGATGTACCAGTGAATCAAACACTGACTTTGAAGGTCACGGACGCGAGCATGGCCTCTACGCCAGAAAACGAGGCCGTGGCGGTATTTAGGGAAACTCAACCAGTTGTTGATTTCACCGATCCTGTGTCCGGTGTTCGAGACTACAACCGGCAGCCCCTGCTCATCAATCAATTGTCCTACACTGGCCCCTGCATGACGACGGGTGACCTCAATGGGGACGGACTTGATGATCTGTTGATTGGGGGCGCTAAAGGAGAGAGTGCCAAACTCTACCTGGGGAGCGCCGAGGGTTTGCAACTCGTGAATGTCCGTTCTTTTGTTGTGGATCAAGATAGTCATGACACTGAAGCGGTTTTCCTCGATGCTAACGGTGACGGTCTCATGGACATCTATGTCGCGAGTGGTGGGTACCATGACTACGAACCTAGCGACCCACGCCTTCAGGATCGACTGTATATCAATGACGGCTTGGGTGATTTCTACAAGAATACACGAGCACTACCCGAATGGCGGGTGAGTACCGGCGCAGTAGCGGTGCTTGATTTCGATGATGATGGTGATCAGGACCTTTTTGTCGGTGGTCGCGTGGTCCCCGGCCGATTCCCAGAGGTACCTGGCAGTGTAGTGCTGGTCAACGATGGCCGCGGCCGGTTTGCGCCTTTCTTTGCTGATTTCACAAACATTGGGCATGTGAACGATGCACAATGGACAGATCTAGAAGGTGACGGCCAGCCAGATTTGATCCTGGCAGGTGAGTGGATGCCGTTGTCCGTTTGGACATGGACGGGCGAGCAATTCACGGACCGTACCGGAGAAGTGCTGGGTGGCTCCTTTAACGGATGGTGGAACTCTGTTGACGTGTATGATCTGAATGGAGACGGCGTGAAAGATATCGTCGCGGGCAACAATGGTTTGAATTGTCAAATCCGGGTGAGCGCCGAAGAGCCCGCCGAGCTCTACTATGCCGATTTTGACGAAAATGGCGCTGTCGATCCGATCTTGTGCTACTATGTGGAAGGGAAGAGCTATCCGTACCCCGCGAGGAAGGAGCTATTGAAGCAATTGGTGTCTCTGCAGTCCAAATTCACCTCCTATGAGAGTTATGCTGAGGCCACGCTGGAAGATGTGCTGGATCGTCGTCAGCGGCAGGCGGCGAGCAAACTATTGGCTGACCACTTTGAGACCTCGTTGTTTCTTTCGACCGGGGAAGGAACATATACGAAAGGAAAGCTGCCGATCCAGGCACAGTACGCCCCGGTTCACCAGGTTGTCATCCGCGACTTCGACGGCGACGGAGTGGAAGATCTCCTCCTTGCGGGGAACAACAGCTACAGTAGCCTCAGATTGGGACGGTTCGATGCGAACTACGGGCAACTATACAAGGGACTTGGCCTGGGCCAGTTCGCATATATCCCACAGTCCCTATCTGGATTGCAACTCAAAGGCGATGTCAGATCTGTTGTTCCCTGGGGTGACAAGCAATTGATTTTTGGTATGACTGGTTCCTCGTTGAAAGCGTATGAGTGGTAAGAGCAAACTTTTCGCTGCCATCCTTGCGGGTGGGGTCTTCTTCATGGGGTGTTCTCCACAGGAGGTAGCTCAATTATCCTCGCAAGAGGTCGCCTACAACTGGGCGGATATGACCCTCCACATCACCCAGTTCACTCCGGCGAATTCGCCCACTTATGCCTCGCGCGGAGTGGGATACATTGGATTGACCATGTACGAAAGCATTGTGCACGGATACGATTCGCACAATTCACTCCAGGGTCAACTTAATGATCTAACCGGCGTCCCGCTGCCAGAGGAGAACATGGACTACGCATGGGTATTGAGCTTCAACGCCGCCGCTGCCGAGATCCTGCGCTCGATATACAATCAGACGTCCGACGAAAACAAATTGAAGATCGATTCCTTGGAGAACGCGATCGTCAACATGTTTCAAGCCGACTATGATGATCCAGTGGTGGAACGATCTGCGGCCTACGGCAAGTCTGTTGCGCAAGCCATTTTCGAGTGGTCCAAGACGGACGGCGGCCACAGAGGCTACTTGCGCAACTTCGACAAAGAAATGGTCCACCCTTCCTTCCCGGGTTCGTGGCAGCCTCCGCTTTATGCCCAGGCCATCAGTCACCACCCATTGCATCCTTATTGGGGTGAGAACCGGACGTTTCTGAAAGTAAATGGTGATTTGGAGTTGCCCTACATGATCCCCTACGACAGTACAGAAGGGTCCGATTACTACAACCAGTTCCTCGCCGTATATGAGAAAGACCTAGAACTCACCCGTGATGAGAAAGAGCAGGCGATTTGGTGGGGAGATGACCCGGATGTGACATTCACACCTCCTGGGCATTCATTCTACCTGGCTACGACCGCCATGAAATTGCTCGAGCCCGACTTCATGGATGTCGCAGAAACCTATGCGCGTGTCGGGTTGGCCGTGGCGGACGCTTTCATCAATTGCTGGAAGTGGAAGTACCACTTCTTCTCCGAGCGGCCCAATACCTTCATCCCCAAATTTATTGACCAGGAATGGGTCTCCTTTTGGCCAGATCCTCCTTTCCCGGCTTTCCCGTCAGGACACGCTATTCAGGCCTCAGCGATGGCGACGGTCATGATTGACTTATATGGGGAGGAACTAACATTCGCAGACAGCGCGCACTACGGTCGCGAGCGCGATGAATTGAGGGATACGGACTTCGTGGTACAGGAGTTCGATGAGTTTTGGGACATCGCTAGTGAGACAGCGGATTCAAGGTTTTACGGAGGCATTCATACGCCGCAGGACAATGACATCGGACTCGAAGAGGGGAGGAGAATAGCGACACATGTCAGTCAGCTCAATTGGAGGCGTGATGAGACGGAGTAAACGTTGGCTGTTGCTCTTATCCCTGTTGCCTACATTGGGGCTATCGCAGACGGTGTGGACCGATGTGACCGCCGAGGCGGGAATCGATCACCAGTTTGAGGTTTTCGAAGGGATGTTCGGAGGTGGCGCCTGTGTCTTTGATTTCGACAATGACGGCTTCGAGGATCTGTTCCTTACCAGTGGGATGCAGCAAGACCAATTGTATCGCAACAATGGGGATGGAACTTTCACGGATGTTTATGAAGGTTCGGGGCTCGAAGAGACGCGGCATTATGTTACCCAAGGCATTGCCTCGGCCGATGTGAACAAGGATGGATGGGTTGACTTGTTTATTACGACGATCACATCCAAGGACTCTGTCAAAACCATACCGAGGGAGATCAACCTGTTTTTTCTCAACAAGGGAGATGGGACGTTTCGCAATGCCACACGAGAATACCGTCTGTCCAACTACAATTCATTCAGTACTGCCGCCGCATTCGGTGACGTGAATCAGGATGGCTATGTGGATCTCTATATCGGCAACTACTTCCTCGCCTACGAGGGCAAGCTCAGTGTCATCAACGACGCCACGATTGTCGGTGCGAACCAAACATCGAAGGACTATCTGCTCATCAATGTAGAGGGTCGGTACTTTGAAGATGCTTACGAGGATTACGAATTGGACCACCGCGGATTTGGCTTTGGCGGCGTATTCTCAGACTATGACAATGACGGGGACCTTGACATACTGGTCAACAATGATTTCGGCTATAAGGCCGTTCCTAATTACTTACTGAGAAACGACTACCCCAGGAAGCGCTTTACCAATACGGCCAAGGAACTGGACATGGACCTGAAGATCAATTCCATGGGTACCGCCGTTGGTGACTTCAACGAAGACGGGCTCCTGGACTACTTCTTCACAAACATCCGTTTCAACAAGTTCATGGTGCGGACGGAGCCATCAGTCCCATTTGAGGATATACTGAAGTCGCAGAATATGAATGTGGTGACGATCAGCTGGGGAGCGAACTTTGCCGATTTCGACCAGGATGGAGATGTGGATCTGTTTGTGGGCAATGGGGACCTCAACCCCAACTGTGTACCAATGGCCAATTTCTACTTTGAGAACAATAGGGGACAGTTCACGGAATTAGGCCGGGCCAAGGGGGTCAATGACTATGGGCTGGCCCGGGGCACGGTCACGTTCGATCTGGAGAACGATGGCGATCTGGATTTGCTCGTCGTGAATCAAAAGCCCGTCTATGACAATTACCCGGTTGCTTCCCGAACCATACTTTACCGCAATGACAGTACCTCGGGAAATTGGTTGCAAGTGAAGCTGGAAGGAACAACGTCCGACAACCGGGGGATGGGCGCTCGTGTAGTGGCTGTCATTGGAGGTCGCAGACTCCTGAGAGAAGTGGACGGCGGCGGCTCCAGCCACATGTCGCAAAACTCGCCGATCGTTCATTTTGGGTTGGGAGAGGCCGAGACGGTGGATTCCCTCATCGTACGTTGGCCCGTGGATCATACGCAGGTGCTGACAGATGTGCCGGCAAACCAAAGGCTTGCTGTCCTGGAAGGGCCCTTTGACGAGGATTCCAATACCGCATTCATTAGCTTTTTGGTGTCCATAGTTGTCGGAGGATTTTTTGTGGCATTGTTCCTCATACGCCGGCGGGACAGTCTGCAGACTAGTTCGTAGCATTTCCTACCTTTATCGACACCCAACAAAGATCGGATGAAAGCCGTCACCAGAATGCAATACGGAGGGCCGGAGTGCCTCACCGTGCAAGATATTGATACACCGAAGCCGGGTCCCAAAGAGGCCCTCATTAAGGTCCATTACGCCACGGTCAATCGGACGGATTGCGGAGCACTTTGGGGAAAGCCGTGGATCTACCGGCTATTTGTTGGTTACCCGAAGCCAAAAAAGATCTCCCCCGGCACCGATCTATCCGGGGAGGTAGTCGAGGTAGGACCAGAATTCAAAGGTCTGCGGGTCGGTGATCGGATCATCGCTTTCAATGACAATGGGGAATTGGCGTCTCAGGCGGAGTATACGATGCTCAAGCCTGGAATTGCCTTTGCCAAAATCCCCGAGGAGGTGCCCTCTGATTTGGCCGCAGCTAGTGTGGAAGGGGGACACTATGCCTACAACTTCATCAATAAGGTACAGATGAAAGAGGGACAGAAGGTCTTCCTTCATGGAGCGACTGGAGGCATTGGCTCCGCAGGGCTTCAGTTTTTGAAGCACATGGGACTTCATGTGACAGCCACCTCTACGACGAAAAACGTGCAGAAAATCAAGGCACTGGGAGCAGACCGTGTCATCGACTGGGAAACGGAGGATTATCTGAAGGATGATGGAGAGCGGTACGACTTCTTCTTCGACTCCGTGGGCAAAAGTGCCTTTGGGTGGTGCAAGCATCTCTTGACACCCACTGGTGTCTATATTTCCTCCGAGCTAGGTCCTCGCGGAGAGAATCCGTTCCGGGCCATGTTGGGTGCCTTTCAACGCGGGAAGAAGGTCAAGTTTCCTATGCCAGCAGATGTTCAGCGGAGTCTGGACTTCATTCTGGCTCGGTTGACAGATGGGTCGTATCAGCCCGTTATTGATCGAGTGGTCTCTATGGATGAGATCAAAGAAACGTACGAATACGTGTGTGCCGGGAAGAAGACGGGGAATGTACTGCTGCGGTTGGCGCCGGAATGAATTATTGAGGCCAGCCTTGGCCATTCTTTAATTTTTAAAGACGGTGCGTATTTGGTCTTAGCACGCCCACGGAGCATTTCCGCTCGACCTATCCTGACAAACGTCATTATACAGTTCGGGCGCTTGCACTATTTTCGACTCACCTAGCGAAATGACTAAAGTGAGTATGAAATCAAGAAAAATATTTTTTCAGTTTGTATCTGCCTTTGTCCTACTGTTGGAATTCAATGTAGTCCTCAGCCAGGAAATGGTCTTTGAAAGGGAGATGCCGTTGAAGAGTGCGGAGGATCGTGGTACCGTTCTGCCAATCGTTGGGCCTGACAAGATGCCCACTCTATTTCTCCTTGACAAGTCAGAGATCTGGTCTTTGGCGTTAGACGAGGACTTCCAGCAGAGGCATGAGTACGCAACACCCAGACCGAAGGCAGGTTTTCAAAACTTGCTAGGCTACACCACTGAAGGCTACGCTCATCATTTGTTTTTCACTAATGGCAACAGAAATCAATTCTTGGTGCAGACAATCGATGTGGCGGCGAAAGAAAGCACGAGCAAGGTGCTGGGAGTCAAACTCAAAAGGGAAGTAATTCTGGAAGCAATCAGCCATGCGGGTAAGTTCTATTTGCTGACAGTTAAAAAGCAGACGTCGTTGCTGGGCTTCTATGAGTTCGAAGCTGGGGAATTGAAACAGCATAAGGAGTACGATTTTTCATACTATCGATTTACCAAAGGTTCTTCACCGGATCTGTATTCCGCGCTTATCAGGAATACAGGTTCTTTTCAAACGGAATTGGTGGTCTCGCAGATTGATACTAATAGTCCTATTCCTCTGGAAATGGGCGCCACGGAGTCAAAGTTGTACGTGCTAAACGATAAGATCTTTATCACTATTGACAATGCTCCGGGCTTCACCAAGATGATCACACTGGATTTAAATACCTACGAATATGGATTTGACTTGATTGGTCATGGGTCAACCACATGTGATGACAACTCAAGGAAGCGCTCGAACTCATTCCTGACTAGCGAGGCACTTTATCAGGTCATGGCATGCAAAGCTGGTATTTCGTTCAGGGTCAAGGACCTGGAAACTTCGGAGTTGATGACAGAATATGCGGCGACTCAAGATGAGCAGATTGCCTTTAGAAATGGACCCGTTAGACAAGAAGGTAGCTTAGTGGTTTGGACCTCGGGCAAGGAGAAAGAAATCGAAGAGACTAATGAGTTCCTTCGAAAAATATCTAGTAGCGAGGTGGGTATGTCCGTCTATCAAGTGGCGGGAAAGATCATACTTATGATTGGCGGATACAGGGAGGAACACTCTCCTGCCGGGGGACAAGCATGGACCCCTGGGACGACGATCTCCACGCCCTATGGAAATGCGTATTTCCCAACCACGTACAACCCGCTGATGGATAGTTATGTGACTTACACAACCACAAGGGCCGTCTACTTCAAGTCAGTGCTAGATAGCAGCAGCTATGAGCACCTCGACGATGAACTTGGGGAGATGGCTTATGATAAGATGAAGGAATTTGAAGACTCCATTTCTGAAATGTCCTTAAAAACCGTATTTAGAATAGGTGATGCGTATCTTTTTGGGTACTATGATAAGAAGAAAGGGACCTATGCTTTGTACAAGTTCGTGGATGATTGAATGGGCGTCGTTGATCTACCTCTCGTTTGCCGTGTGTGTGTGGCGTCTTGCATCACTTTCTCTTAATACACTTCAAAATGCCTCCCCGCCCACAAGAAGTGCATAAACGGGCTTCAATAGCATCACCGCGGCGATCATGATGAACAGCGCTGTATTGACACGCTGATATTTCTGATCACTCATGTATTTGAGTAGGAACTTGCCAGTAAATGTGCCTACCACTGCGGCCACTCCGAGGACGATGATCAGACTCTGATAATTCCCAAAGTCAAACCCGACAGCGGTCGAGAAGACGATCATCTTAGCGAGTTGGGCGACGCCCTGGCAGAAGGATTTAGTCGCGACCAGGCGCTCCCGGGTCAGGTTGTTCATGTTGAAAAAGGAAGCGATCAAAGGACCCGTGACGGCAACGATCATTCCCAGAAATCCTGAAATAAAGCCCAGAGCGACTATAGTGCCATTGGATGTTTTCCGGGCTGTGATCCGAGGCGCGAAGATACTGATGAGAATGAAGATCCCTATCAACCACTCTAATACAGCTGGCTCGAAGTGCATGTACAACTGTCCGCCCAGCAAGGCTCCCGGCAAAAGGAGAATCGAAAACCAACCTACGACTCGCCATTCGATGGATTTGAAGTAGGCGCCAAGCCGGGCACCGTTGGCGATCAGTTGGACACCGGCATGTAGTGGTATTGCTAGCTTGGCATCGAGCGCCAGCGTCAACAGAAAGAACAAAACGGTTCCTCCCGCCAGCCCAAACATCGATGAAATCAATGCCCCAAGGACCGTAGAAGCGATCAGAAATACCAGTAGCCAAAAACTCATACAGATGTCGTTCGGTCTTTTCCTATGCGCTTTGCCTGGCCTTCAGTTCTTTGCTAAAATGCTCGTAGGCCTTGAGGAACTCCGCATTCATTTCCATGCCCGCGGCGACAAAATCGTCATAATGTTCCGAGAGATGCTTCATGACATAGTCGGGATTGACGCGTTCATCCAGTGATTGGCGGTGAGCCCGTCCTAGCTGCGTCGCTACAGAGTAGGCAATGTCTACCTGCTCAAACTCCGTGAGGAGGTCTTTGATCTTGGCATTCTTATGAGGAATGGCCCGACCCCAATACTCCTCACCTTCGTGGGTGGCGTAGCCCAGGCGTTCTTCGAGTTCTGGCGCATAAAGGTTGGATGCTTCTATCATCCTCAGCCCGTGATGATGATAGGGATTGTAGTAGTACTTGTTGTCTGCATCCTGATAGACCTTTTTGAGCTCGATCAGTAGCTTGTCCTCTTCCCCATGGGACTTTCGAGGCTCCAGCGCCACCAGGAAACGATGGTTACCAAATGTGCCCGTCCCTTTGCCCGCTTCAGTAATTCTGTATTTCTTGAGAAGCTCCTCGTCGCCGCGACTTTTGATGTAGGCCTCGAATATGCTCAGGACTGTCTTGTTGTCGGGATCTACAGGCGATTTTCTCATTTGCTTTGCCCATTTACCGTTGGATTTGAGGTAGTCATGAACACTGTCAAACCAGACGCGATATTCCGCTTTGTCAGCCGTCTTCGATACTGCCTTGAAGGGAATGTCGGGTGCCTGGAAGCTTCGCATGTAGCCCTCCAGAAAGTACTCCATCACGGTGTTCGGAAGAAAGAGCGCCTTCTTCTCTTCCCTCTTCAGGGAAAGGGAGCATAGAAATCGTACGATATCCCAGGCGTAAGGTCCCATTCGTGATCTGTCGAAATCGGACATGCCTGCACCGGTGTCGGTGATTACATAGTTCTCTGTGTGAGGATTGCCATGGACGAAGACCGTCGGCAATTTGGAATGGTCAAACAACTTTCTAAAATGCTTCTGCATCCGAAGGCACTTGTGCCGGAAAAACAGAAACATGCCACGGTCCTTTTTGAGGTAGTCTTTTGCCAAATTGGATGGGCCATTGTCTAGATTCTTGAGATAGATCTGCATGGCTATAGTCTGGTTTAGTGCTCAGCTTAAAAGCTCCGAGTAGTATCTCGGTAATGCTAGAAGCGAATGCAATGTTAACTAAAAGTTAACTAAAAATTAATCGAATATTATCTAAGTTAAGAAAAAAGCAGCAATCTACCAGACGGACTGCAGTGAATCGGAAGTTTAGATTAGTCGATAAGGTTTGGATGAAGCTTGGGTGACCTTGGCCGAAGTAAAAACGAGCAGGACCTGAATGGGTCCTGCTCCGATGTCACTATTTTGAAGTTGACTACTAGAGGCTGATGACCGCTGCGCCTGCTTTGACTGGATCGGTCACTGCTGCCGCTCCTACGATCTCAATGCCTTCCAAAAAGTCAGAAGCTTCATAGCCTCGAACGGCTGAGCAAGGAGGGCAAGCACCCACGTGGCATCCATGGTCGATTACATTTTGGACCATGTCTCTGATCGTGGGATCCATTGGGTTGGGATGAGCCTTTTCGGCTGCCCCTTTGCGTGCCCAGTCGACGCCGGCGCTCACGAGGAATACCGATACATCCAGGCCGGAGTTGATGCCTCCATTGGCAAGACTCCACGCCACCGATGCTCTTTCGTTGTCAAGTCCCTGGGAGATGATCACTACGAGTTTTCTGCTGTCGTTCATAATAGTAAGTGTTTGTTATTCGTAAAAATTGTCTGTTGAAATAATGTCTTGTTCTTAGCTACCCTTGAGGTAAGCGTGAAGGCTGATGGCCGGAGAGGGGAAGGGATTGCCCACCGCATGCTGTCCAAACCGATCGTCGATATAAAGCGTACTACCGGCATACAGCTGATTTTTGGCCAGTAGCACTGGCTGATCTTCGAAGGAATACCTTAACTCCTCGACACTCCCAAGCAAGACCTTGTAGATGCCGCCACCAGCTGGGTGGGGGTGGATCTCGCTGACCATTCCTGGTACCCAGCGAATGACGACCACCCTCAGCGATTCATTGTCAATCAAGATGTGTCGGGATGCTTGAGCCGCAAGGAGCTCCTGAAGCTGCGCGTCGGAAGGGTCGGGAAACGAGTTAAACGTTGCCATGAAATCCAGGGCTGTCAGATGGGGGCGACCCGAGGTGGCGACGGCCAGAAGGTCGTCACACAGTTCTTCAAACGCAGGGAACTGCCGGTGGACTGCGATGTTGGGTGTGTCAATTGGCTGAAGTGGATATCCCCTGTATTGGAGGCTGACTTCTTTGATTGCAGTGTTTGTGCTCATGATTCCTTATCCTTTTGTGAGGACAAAGGAGCGGAGTCGAGCCACGGATCATTGTGCTCAAAAGTTCATTGACTTGACTGATGAGCTCAACTTGGTTTTTCTACGCCTTCGACAGAGACTTTTTGTAGTCGGAAGGGCTATTTCCCATCTCAGACTTAAATGCCCGACTGAAATGAGACAGGTCGTCAAACCCTGATTGAAAGGCAATTTGCGATATGGGGAGATCACTGCTGACCATGAGGTTGGCGGCATGCTTCACTCGCCTTTTGGTGATCCATCGTCCCGGAGATTCGTCGAACACCCGCTGGAAGTCTCGCTTGAAAGTGGATACACTTCGGTGGGTGAGTTCCGCATAGTCTTCGAGCTTCAGGTTGAAGCAATAGTTTTTCTCCATGATCTGCTCCAGGCTCGGCCCCTGCGAATCTGCCAGGTGGCAAAAGTAGGCAGCCAGTTTTGGGTCGCTGTTCATGATAGTGATTAGCAGCTCCTTCAGCTTCAGGACGAGGATGTTGTCAGGTGGTCGATTGATGCCCTGAAAATAGGCCAGCATCGAATGAAAATAGCTATCCAGCCAGGCGGTCGACTGGACCTCTAGCGCCGTAAATTCCCGGAAGTCCCTGGACCTCTCTATGGTCAGCTGTGCCCTGTGCTCTTGCACCGTTTGCTTGATCAGATCATCGGTAAGGAAAAAACCCAGCATGCAATATTCATCATCGAAATATTGCCGAATCACCTCGGCGCCTTTTTTCAGGTACAGCGATTGTCCCGGGCCGACCGTCCATTCCCCATTGATCGTCTGGTAGGTTTTTTTGCCACTGAGCACGTAAACGATGTAGTCGTTTTTCGAAAAGATGCCGATTTGCTCTGCTTCGATAGGGCAGGTATACTCTAGGCAGACTGTATCCTCATATTCAAATCGATTGAAACTGAGGTTGTCCTTGACGATTTGATAGAAATTAAGCATGGCCAGGCGAAAAAATTGGGAGTATCAATATAGCCAAATCCTGACACATTGACGGGAAACGGTCCATGGCCCTCTTGGACGCTGACAGTACTCTGCAGCCTTCAGCACGAGCTCCTTCATCCAATCATGGCCCCATACCAATCGGTGCTATCGATATGTGGATTCCTCCGGAAATACAAAAGGGTCGACACCATGAGGTGCCGACCCTTTGTTATGATTGCTTTGTTAGCTACTCGTTCCTTAACGTCCCCGCAGGATTCGCTTTCACCGCCCTTAGGGAATAGGCCCCCAGGACTACCCAGGCAGTTACCAGGACAATGAGCGTCGCTAAGAGGTAGGTCCATGCGTCCAAACTAATTCGGAATGCAAAGTCTTCCAGCCAGTCGCTCATGACCATGAAGTTGATCGGTATGGCTATGACGAGCCCGATCGTCAACAGAATGGTCGTGTGCTTTAGGAGCAATAGCAGCAGTTGCCGCACCGAAGCACCGAGGACCTTTCGAATGGCCATTTCCTTCATCCGCTCTATCACGTTGAAGCTTGCAAGGCCGAGGATCCCCAGCACTGCCACGAATATGGCCATGATGGTGGCGTAGAGTGTCATTTCTCCTATCCGCTCTTCGTTCTCGTAGAGTGTTTTGAAGTTCTCGTCCAAAAACGAGTACTCCATCGGCCGCGATGAATCAAAGTCGTTCCACGCCGCTTCGATCTGGCCAATGGTTTCGCTGATGTCTCCACCCGTCAATCGAACCGCAAGCATTTCATAACGCCCGCTGGTTCTTCCTCGAAAAACGTGGATCACTGGCTCCACGCGATTGACCAGAGACTGGTAATTGAAATCCTTCACGACGCCGATCACATCAAAGCCCTCATCCTCTTCCGGGAACATCAGCTTGCGACCCTCCACAGAACTCCATCCAAGCTGCTCCATCGCTGCCTCATTGATTACCGACTTGCGCTCGTCGGAGGACATGTCGATGTCGAAATCTCGCCCGTCCACAAATTCTATATCCAGAGACTTGAAGTACTCATGGTCTACATCCACGAAGCGCCAATCGAGAGGTGGTTTGTCTCGTGCGTCATCTGATTGAACGAGCACGTAGCTTCCCCTGTACCGTCCGGGGACTGAGCTTGTGGCACTCACTTTCTCCACGCCGGCCAGTGATTCCAGGGCATTACGAAAAGCCGTAAGTCTTTGCTGACCCTCTTCTTCGCGACCACCGCTCGCCTCAATGATCATGACATTGTCGGGATCGAAGTTCATGTCTGCCGTCTTCATAAAGCTGATCTGCCGGTACATGATCACCACAGCACTGATGAGCATGATGGCAATGGCGAATTGCAGGCTGACTAGAATGTTCTTGGGGTCAAAGCCACGCTTGCCTTTGGACCAGGAGCCATGCATGGCATCGCCGGAGCGAAGTTTGCTAAGTCGGAGCGTAGGGTAGAGCCCCGCCAGTGCGCCGAGCGCGACGATAGCCACAAGCAACATCACGATGGAGAGCGGCTCGAGCAGGAATGACAGACTCATTTGCTGTTCGAACAGACCGATGAAGTAGGGCAGGAGCAAGAATCCCAGACCCACACCCAAAACAGCCGACAAGGTGAAAAGCAATGCCGTTTCACCAATGAATTGCTGTACGAGGTCACCGCGTCCTGCACCGAAGACTTTCCTCACGGCCACTTCCTTAAAGCGCACGAGCGATTGTGCGGCGTTGAGGTTGGCGAAGTTGAAGAAGGCGATCAGTAGCAAGCCGATGGCGATGTACCCCAGGAGATAACCGTACGTCTGCTGATTGGTATTGTAGTCGAAGTACTCAGCCAGGGGTAACAACTCTAAAGTGCCCCGTTCCGATTCGGAGATAAATTTTTCTGCGATGGCTGGAAACTGTGCCACCAATTCCTCCGGATCCTGCCCCTTCTCCAACTGCACGAAGCTCCACATAAACGACGCATTCCAACCCCAAAAGCCGCGCTCAGTCCAGAAGGCTTTGCGTGACTCGACGTTTATGATCACATCAAATTGGAAACTGGAATTGAAGGGCACCTTCCCCAACACGCCCGTTACCTCGTAGGTAAGCGTCTCGTTGAGGTCCATTTGGACCGTCTGGCCAATTGGGTCCTCATCGCCAAACATCCGCTGAGCCACTTCTTCACTGATGACGATAGAGTTGGGATTCTTGAAGACCTCACTAGCTACGCCTTTGGCAAGGGGGAAGGAAAACATGTCAAACATGCCCTGATCACTGTACGTGATCTCTTCACGAAACTCCTGGTCCCCAACTCGCATCAGCCCCCGACCGAAGAAAGCGAACCGGGTCACATGCTTCACCTGGGGAAATGCCTTCTTCACCTCGTCTGCCAGGGGTGCGTAGGTGTCGCTTACATCGAGATTGCCACCTTCAGGCGTCAGTCGAGTTCGATAGAGAAAGTAGATGTCTTCCGTATTCTCATGAAATTGATCGTAGGTGATGATGTCCCACGCATAGACGCCCAACAATAGGCTGATGGCCACTCCCAGTGAGAGGCCGACCACATTGATCGAGGAGATAAATTTCTTTCTACGAATATTGCGGAGAGCGATACGGATATAACTTTCCACCAGCGGCCAGGGCGATTGGCTGTACCTAAACTGCACAGCGCGTTCTTCCTGGTTGATGTCGTAGGGTGAGCCAAGGTCTTCAATGGCCTTGTCAAAGGCCTCCTGAGCCGATGCTCCGCTGCCCATCTGCTTATCAATACTTTGTCGTAGGTGATCTTCCAGTTCGGCGATCACCCCGTCCTCGAGGAAGTCCTGCTTCCTGATCTGTTGGCGCCATTGACCTATCAGGCGCTCAATTTCGGGTTGTCTATCCATTTGAAGTTTTTGAGTTTTTTGACCATAGTCGTAGCAAGACCTTATGTATGCTCAGCCATTGTTCCTGTTCTTCGTGGATGGCCTTTTTACCATCGTCCGTGATGGAGTAGTACTTACGATGCCGCCCATTCTCCGACTGATTCCAGTGCGACGTGACAAGTCCTTCCTTCTCCAGTCGGTGGAGTACAGGATACAGCATGCCATCCGCCCACTCCAGACGCCCACCAGAGAGCTCCTTGATTTGCTGAATGATGTCATACCCATACGTCGGTCCCTGCTGCAGAATTCCCAGTATCAACGGCTTCGATGAAGCGGCTACCAATGACTTCGAATAACTCATAATGCCTTACTAATCTATATACATAGATACTCTATGTACGTAGAAAATCAAAGTATGTTGGTGAAATTTGAGGAGAGAACGGGTGTGCTTCTTGGCAAAGGGTAGTCCGGTGCTCCACTGTAGCGCTGCCCCGCTGGCAGCCCACGAGGCCATGCAGGCTGCCATTTCGCCCCGGTCTAGTTGGCCGGAGGCATCACTTCGGGCCTCAAACCCTTGCAGGGTTCCTAACCCTGCGAGGGTTTGAGGATAAAAAAAGCCCGCCACTTCCGTGACGGGCTACGTTTCTTCGCTTACCTGCCGCGGTTGGTGTTGTCACCAACCGCCATTTCCTTTTTTTTTGATGTGCAGTCGGGTGTTTCCACCCGCCTACCTCAAGTCGATTTTAGTCGTTGATAAACTCCTCAAACGACTGGATCTCCAACTGCGTGATGCCTTTACGCTCCATGTCCTTGTCCATTCTTGCGACTCGCTTGGATTTGATGAAGCTGAGGTCCGTCTTCGCCTTTTCGAGTCGCTCCTCGAGCAAAGCCATGTTATCCAGTTCCGACTGGCTTGGGGCCTGATATCCTGAGGCTATTTTGCTAAAGAGGTCTGCGATCTTGGATCGCAACTGGGGCTCTGCCGAGTTCACGTAATTGTCACCTTTAGTGATGACCAGCGTCTCCTTCAGTGCATTGAGTTCCTCGATCACAGGGGAAGCTGATTTGCTACCACTATTGGCCACTTCATCCGCCTTTGCCAGGATCTCGTCAATTTCATACACCAGGTACGCCAGCTCCTGAGACATGTCGTAAAGCTTTTTCGTCGTGGCGTGCAACAGCTCCCTTTCCGCCGCTGTCACATCTGAGTTCGGATCATCTATCAGCGTTAGGGTCGACTCATAGCTTTCACGCCCTTTGTTTACCAGCACTTTGTAAGTGCCAGCGGGGACTCGCGGTGCTGTGAACCCACCAAAGGCCAGGCTCTTGCCCTTGGCCATTTTTGGCTGCTTGATACGGCCGTTCCAGGTCACTACATTGATGCCTTTCGACTTGCCGGGAGTGATCTCCGTCAGCTTCGTCCCGTCGGCATCCTGAATTTCCATCGTCATCTTACCGAAGATGTGTTTCTTCTTCAGGTAGTACACAATTTTCGCATCATTGGAGCTATTCTCGCCCACGAACTCGCGTTCAGTGGCTGTACCACCAAAAGGACTCGTCTCTTTGATGATGGAAGGTTCCCGTGGAAAGAAGTGCATGTTTTTGGCCAACACCTCTTGTGTCAGATGTCGCAAGGGACTGATGTCATCAATGATGATCACCCCCCGCCCATGAGTGCCTAGCACCAGGTCATTGGTCTTCTTCTGCAATGCGATGAAGTGGACAGCCGTCGCAGGCATGTTGTTGGTAAACTTGCTCCAGTTGGCACCGCCGTCGATTGTAACGTACAGGCCAAATTCGGTTCCCAGGAAGAGCAGGTCTTCATTCTCATAATCCTCCTGGATGTTGCGGGCAAAACCATTGATATCTTCCGTGACAATCGGCGTCCATGTCGTGCCATAGTCCGTTGTTTTTAGCACGTAGGGGTTCATGTCGCCAGAAGTATGGCCATCGAGGACCGCATAAGCCGTTCCTTCACCATGGTTACTTGCCTCAATATGGTACACCCACGTGTTGGCGGGTACGCCCTGGATATTTGCCGTCGTATTGGTCCATGTCTGGCCACCATCCTTTGTTACCTGAATATTCCCATCATCGGTACCCACCCAGATCACATTTTCGTTGAGGGGCGACTCAGCGACTGTGAAGATGGTACAGTGGTTTTCGGCACCGGAGTTGTCCGTAGATATGCCACCACTGGCTTCCTGATTCTGCTTGGCTTTGTCATTGGTCGTGAGGTCCGGTGAGATGATCTCCCAGTTGTCACCCATGTCCTCAGACTTGTGGAGGTACTGGCTGGCCATGTAAAAGCGATCAGGCTGATGCTCGCTCAGTGCCATCGGCGCATTCCAATTAAAGCGAAGCTTGTCGTAGCCCTTCACTTCCAGGGGCTGAATGGTTTTTGTCAGCTGCCTGTCCATATCGTAGCGCCAGACGTTCTGCGCCCCCTGCATTTCGGAGTAGAGGATTCTTTTCGTTGGGTGAGCCAGTACTCGAAATCCGTCCCCAAAGCCCACAACATTCCAGTCGCGCGCTTCCACACCACCAGGGGAGGAGGAGGGCCCATACCACGAGCCATTGTCCTGCAGTCCACCGTAGACGTTGTACGGTTCTTCATTGTCGACGCTGATGTGGTAAAACTGAGAGAGGGGCAGGTTGGCCACAATCTCCATCGTTGTACCACCGTCCCATGATCGGTAGAGGCCTCCATCTGTCGCCACATACATTCGGTCCGAGTTCTTGATGTCAAAGAGAATGTCATGAATGTCCGGGTGCATGTTGCCCAGGTCCTTAAAAGTCTGACCACCATCTCGACTGATCGATCCAAACAGACCAGCTTTTACGACCACATTTGGGTCCCTAGGGTCGATCGCAATTCTTGAGAAGTAGAAGGGCCGGACGACCAGACCGAAGTCGCTATTGAGATGTTCCCAATTAGCACCGGCATCTTCCGATTTGTACAGTCCTCTTTTGTTTTCATCTTCGGTTTCCAGCACACTGTACAGGATATTGTTATCGGAGGGAGCGATCGCCACTGCGATGCGTCCAAGTTTCCCTTCAGGGAAGCCGTTGTGGATTTTGTTCCATGTGGCGCCGCCGTCAGTCGATTTATAGAGGGCACTGTTTTCCCCTCCAGAGTTGAAGGACCAACCAGTACGACGAAACTCCCACATGGAGGCATAGAGCACATTGGGATCATTGGGATCCATGATGACATCACCACAGCCAGTGGCCTCGTCGATATAGAGCACCTTGCTCCACGTTTGGCCCCCATCCTCAGACTTGTATACACCTCGTTCATCACTGTCGCTCCACAGAGCGCCAAGGACGCCGACGTACATTATGTTGGTGTTCTCAGGATGGATCTCGATAGCCGATATGCGCTCGGAGTTATCAAAGCCCATCTTCTTCCACGAGGCACCACCGTCACCGGACCGGTAGAGTCCGTCACCAACCGACACGCTGTTTCGCGTCCAGATCTCTCCGGTGCCCACCCAGATGACATTATCGGGGTCTTTGGGATCCAGCTTTACCTTGCCAATAGACTGGGGATACTCCTCGAAGATAGGAGCGAAAGAGGCTCCACCATTGGCAGACTTCCATACGCCACCACCAGCGGCGCCAACATATATGATTCGATCATTGGTAGGGTGCTGCTCCAGATCTATGATCCGGCCGCTCATGACGGCGGGTCCGATGTGCCTCGCACGCATGTCACCAAAGAGCTCCTTGCCCTTCAGGACGATGGGATTGTCTTGTGCAGTGACGGTCCCGACAATGAGGACTACCGTCACTACCTGAAATAGCGATTTCATAACTTAGTTAGGATGCGATATCGTTGATTTATTCCTCTCCAGGGAACGCGAACAGCGCCTCGTCCACGGTTGGATTGACTTCAATTGCTTCGATCTCAAGGGGCTGAGATTGGCCACCCTTCAGACCCTGAGTTAGAGAAAAGGGGAAGTAGAAACCATCCACCTCATCGTAGTCGCTCATCGTGGACCATCCCTTAGCACCAGCTTGGGGACCGCTCTTGATTTCAGACTCCTGCGCGATGGGCACGAAGGCATCCATATCAAAGTAATAGAAAGAAACATCCGCCACTTCTTGTCCGTCGATCGTTCTGGGCTCTTTAGTGAGCTTCACTTTGTAAGTGTCAGCTCCATCTACATTCTCAGTGCCCACGAGCTCCGCGGTGTACCCCTTGTCTTTGTAATTGAGGAACGAATCAGGGAAATCATTGAGGTCAAGCTTGAAGTTGGCTGTAGTTTCAGCGTCTGATTTTTCTGCTTTCAGACTCTGGAAGTTGATGCTCCAAAGTACCTCGCCGTCGTAGACGCTCTGGAAGAATTCATTGCCCTGAAAACTAAACTTTGTGTACTGTCGCCCGTCGGATAATTGGACGATTTCCAGTGGAATCTCTATTCCGCCTTGATTGACTTTAGCGGAGATCTTAACGCCTTCGAGCTTGGCCCAATTGTCCTTGCCACCCGTGTTCTCGAGGTAGTTTGCGATGATCTCATCGACAGAGACATCCTGAGCTGTAGCCGTGAGGCTTAATAGCGCGAAACAAGCAAAAGTGAAGGTTACTAGTTTTTTCATTACGTTGTTATTTTTGGTATGAGTGTCTATTTGACCTGAATTTCTTACAGCAAATTGAGAATTCTTTCCTCCTTCCGCAAGGATCTTTTGATTGACGGGTACTGCCACAGGCCGAAAATGTCGTTTTTCTCGAGAATTGACGATATTCATTGATAGATGTGTCGCCTAATTCTCAAGCCATTGATCGTACGTCTGGGGTCAGGAATTTGCCTCATGATTTTGCTCTCGCTTCCCGGATCCCTCAAGGCCCAGCTTGTTTCTACCAATGTGCCATCTCCGGCGAGCCCTGACGCGTACTACCTTTTCTATTTGCACGGAGGTATCGTCCAGGCCCAGGGCGCGGAGGCTGTGAGCCCTTACTACGGGAAGTATGAGTACCGCGCGATACTGGATTCCCTTGCGCTTCAGGGCTTCCATGTGATCAGCGAGGTACGACCGAAGGCGTCCGAAGAGCGCCAGTACGCTCGAAAGGTCATGGCCCAAATCGATTCGCTGCTTGAGGCTGGCGTACCTCTTGAGCAAATCACTGTCATGGGTGCCTCGCTGGGTGCCTACATCACCATGGAGCTCGCGTTGATGGCCAGGAGGCCACAGATGAAGTACATCCTATTGGGACTATGCAGTGATTACGCTGTGGAGCTGTATCAAAGGCAGGCGACCGAATTGGAAGGGCGTTTTCTTTCGATCTATGAGCAATCAGACGCAAAAGGCACCTGTCGAGCGATCTTCGCTGACGCACAAATGGCCGCAGAGTTCAATGAAGTTGCCCTCAACATGGGCATAGACCACGCTTTCCTCTACAAGCCCTTTCCTGAATGGATCGCACCCTCTGTCCAATGGATACATGAGCCTGGGGATAGGTAGGGTAACGTCTTAGTTGAAGGCCGCCGCAATTGGAAGCTCATAGATGGATAACTTTCAGTCTGTTATTTTTATCCTTTCACTTCGAAACTCAATGACATGAATATTGCTACGATTGTCGTGCGAATAGCACTGGGCGCACTTTTCATCTTTTCCTCGGCCATGGTGCTTTTCAATCTGGCACCACCACCGGAGCCAGGAACGGATCTTGCGGCCTTCTTCAATTGCATGCTAGGCTCTGGGTATCTCCTGATGTTTGTGAAAGTGACCGAGCTCGTTTGTGGGATCGCTTTTATCGTCGGGCGCTTTGTGCCCTTAGCGACGGTCGTGATCTTCCCTGTGAGCCTCAATATCCTCATGACGCACATATTCGTGGTTCCCGAGGGGCTAAGCATTGCGATTTTGGTCCTACTGGCCAATCTTTTTCTGGCTTTCAGATACAAGGATCACTACCGACCTCTGCTTCAGGCGAAGTAGTCCCACGCGATCCAATAACCTAAATGAGCCTATGAAATATCTTTTGCTTGGCTGCCTTCTACTAGTGTTGTCTTGCGAGCGAGCGTCAAAAACGGTCAAAACCAACATGCTTTTAGTCGGCAGTAGTTGAGGCCACCCCGGTCCTTGAGCGCAAACCGATAATAAGATTACTCCAGGGATTGTTACACCTTCTTCGCCACCAATTCGCGACCTGGTTCCTTGACGGTCAGGGATGTGACCGTATCTCCTTCAAACTGAAAGGATACCTCGGTGGAGGGTGCCCCATTGTAGTAAAACTGGTTCTCGCCCACTTTCCACAGCGCGCCTCCGAAAGCCCCAATCTTTCCAAGGGAAAGCATCTTGCGCATATTAAGTCTGACGGAAAAGCCTTCGTGGTCTTGATCTCCGTATTTGTAATCTCCTACATACCTGGGCTTTTCTTCCTCGGGTACCTCCTCATATTGCTCGCCGTCAGCATCACCCAGAGATTCCAGGTAGCCTATCAGTCGATTACAGTCATCGATCTCCTTGGTACTCATCTGATCCTCCATGCGTAGGCCCGCTTTTGCGTGGCTCAATAAACTAATGCCATGAGGACCAAATGTTTGCTGGATGCCTGGTGTGAATTCGATCATCGCCTTGACCACATCATGGGCTCCCAGGACCGTGTAAGAGAAAATATTAGGGCGGGCTCCTTTGCTGTGCAGGTACTGCACTATGTCCCGTCGACCTACATGGGCTGCCGCACCTACGGCAGTTTCGAAGTCACCAAATCCCCAGTCCCAGGTTGCTCTCGCGAGCTCAGGCCGGGCGTCTACCAACTCCTTTACCCGGTCCAGATCGAAATGCGATTTCCCCACTACCTCCGAGACAATCTCTGACTCGATCGATGGGTAGTTGGTGTGGGCCATGGCCTTTCGGGTTGGTGGCTTTGATGATCCGAATGAAAGGAAGGGTACACTGGCCGCGCCGATAAGCGATGTGCGTAGCAGGTGTCTACGCGAGTGAGATTTTGGGTACTTCATCCGTGGAATTTAGAGGATAACCCACGGTAATTGATCAATGAGGCACAAAATGCCGTGAACGGGACGAGATAGGTGATGTACGTTACGGAGATAGGTTAGACACCCCTACCATCGGGCCTTCCAACCTCTCACGTCGACGTGGATGAAGCCATTGTGACGGCCGTTGCGTTTATAGAAGCCCAAGCCTCCCTCAAACACGTTGTAGGTGGATTTATCGATCTCCCCTTCCACCAGGTCGTAAAAGACCTGTACATCCTTTTCGTCGATCCTGCCATCGCCATTCAGGTCGTCGAGGCTGCCGTTGCCATCCCTGTCAATCATGATGTCTGCAGCCCCACCGTACACATGACGGCTATAGGCGACATTCTTGATGGAGGCATTGTAGTAGGGTGTTCGATAGCCACTGATAAAACCAAAAGTCTCTGTCTCGTAGCCCTTTTGGTTGACGATCTCCAGGAGGTACTCCAGCTTCAGCAGCAGCCGCTCTCGTAGGATCACATATTTTGGGAAAGCCCCTCCTTGCTTGCAGAGGAATTGCTTCATCGTGAAATGAGGCATCAGTTGCAGGTCTTCGTTCTCTTTTGTGACCTCAAAGAGCCCTTTGGGTTCGTTGTAGATGGGATTCCCACGGAGAGGGACGTTGGGGTAATTGCCGATGCGATAGCCGTTGAGATATTCGCCCTTTTTCTCCTTCAGCGGGGTGAGCACGAGGATGTTTATCGTCATGCCGTTTTGCGCCCCGTCGTCGATGAAAACCCGGGCAACGCCAGGGGTAGAGGGGGCAATTACCTGCCATCCCAGCTCACTTTCCCGGACTTCGAGGTCGGCCGACCACACGGCCAACGAGGTCATGCTCCGAATAAGCACCACTTCATTTGGCAAGACAAATGTTGAATAAATGGAATAGGGGTTGATCTCCCCGTTGATATCTATGCTGAAACCTGCCTTCCCACTGTCGTATCCCTTTGCAGCAATAGGAGCAATGGCAAGTAGAAACGCGATGAATTGGTATCTCATCTTCTCAAAACCTCCAGTAGCCAACGCAAACCTAGCTGAATGATCTGGTTTCAGGCCAATTTGCAGGTAAATTATTGCACCTGACTCATTCGATTTGATGATGATTGGCCATAAGACTTTTGCTTCGATTATGTCCTTTCAGGCACCAGAGTTGTTGTCAATGGGTGGATTCTACATAGCTTTTCAGACTCTCGAAGATCATTGTCCAACCTTCCGAGAGCTGGGCCATGGAGGCGTCGGTGAGTGCACCTATGCCGTGGTCTGTCACGCTCAGGAGTGTCTGAGAGTCTCTGGTCTCCAGCGATATCCTCAAAAATGAGAAGACCGGACCACCGAAGGCCGGTGACAGATGACTTTTCAATTCCAACACAGAAGGAGAGTCAATGATGATCACCTCCGCCCATACGAGCCCTTCATCATTGCCATAGTCCTCATACATGCGACCCCCGGGTCGCGCTTCGAGAATGAATGATTTTGTTTTGGGGCTGGTGTAGAAGTCTTTCGTCCACCAGTCACCAATATCATTGATCAGGGTGTCCCAGGTTTTTTCAATACTGGCGTCAATGGTGATTTCCAACGCCACTTTTCCAATGCGTGGTGTATCCATGTAGGTAGTTTTTAGTTCGGGTGTGCGTTGGACATATACGGAAAAGAGGGTCCTATGGATCTTATCCCTGGGGAATGTCGTTGATGTCGTAGTAGACAGGGATCCCTTTTTCTTTGGCGATCCTTACGTCCTGATCTGCACCATTGCTTTTTCCCGGAATTCTCAACACAGCATCACACTTTTCCAGCAACCGGTGAGCAACAGGATATTGGATTTCATCCCAGATTTCATCACCAATTGTCTGATATCCCGCGGCTTTCATGAGTGGCAGCGCGACCCATTCCCCAATCATCGGGACGTGGCCTTTTCTGAAAATAGGGAGGGCCATGGCTTCGAGACGGTCGAGATTCTCTTGAATAAGGGCGGGATCGTCGTTGGTGCCGCCGCGATAGGGGCCTGCAATAAGGATGAGCATTTTTGTTTTTTGGCAAAGGAAGGCAGGTTCCGTGTGGTGAAAAATAAGATACCTTAAGAAAAGGCGACTATCAGTCCGACTTCTTTGCGCGAATGGTACTGAGAAATTCTGGCGTGATACCAAGGTAGGAAGCCACCTGCTTCAGTGTGACCTTTTGTGCAATCTGTGGGTACTTGCTAAGGAAGCGATCATATCGTTCTTTGGCAGGCAGCGATAGATTCTCGATCGTTCTCAGCTGTTCCCGGCAGTAAGCGTTTTGGATCAGGACTCTAAAGTAGGTGTTGAAAGCTGGGATCTCTTCAAAAAGACTATCAAAGTGTCTTTTTGACAATCGGAGGACTGAGCACGGCTCGACGGCCTGGATATTGACCATAGAGGGTTGTTCATTGAGGAAGCAGTACATGTCCGTGATCCACCAGTCCGGTAGGGCAAACATCATGGTTGAGTCTTTGCCGTTGGGGTTCAAATGATAGGCCCTCAAGATACCGGCATTGACGAAGTAGATGTAGTCGGAAGTGGACCCCTGCTGAAGTAGTAGTTCATGGCGTGGGATGTGAATTTCCTGCATGACGGAAGCCAGGTGGTCCCTTTCATTTTGCTTGAGAGCAATATGCTTGCTGATATTGGCGAAGAGAAGATCCGTATTCAATGGGTGCGATTTGGAATCTCGGCCAAGATACCACAATTGGTGTCCAGGGCTATTCGGCGATGGCCTTGGTGTAGTGGAATCCACCCATGGCGGGCATGCCGAAGGACTTGAAGTTCAAGTGTTCGGACGCTCGGTCGCCGTAAAAGAAGTTGAATATCAATGCATAGTCCTCCGAATCGCAATGCTGTTGATAGAAGTGGTGTACGTCTGGATTCGGTTTCTCGCTCATGGAGGCTCCATTATTGGCGATTACATACACTTCTTGCGCTATATGCTCCGCGAGTGTTGCTGGTTTCCCATGATCGGCGAAGTAGATCGTCCGGTGCAGTTGCTCCGTTATCCTCTGTCGTATGGACTCGGCAGAGTAGTCCTCTCTTGTCCAGAAGTAGGGCGTGCAGAAGTTGCGCTTCAGTATAGGCCCAAAGTCAAACTTGCTCGTGTAGTCCGTGGTATAGCGACTCGACCACGATCCGCCGATATCATCGGCGAGGTTGAGTACTACGGAGATGGTTCTGGGCGGTCTACTCTCGAGTTCCTTATTGAAGTCAGTAATGACTTCCCGAGCAATACTCTCGGCATCCAGTTGTTGCAACGCCTGTAATTTCTTCAGTGCATCCTCTTTTGCCATGGGATTGTAGGCCGCGATGGGAAGCACCATGTCCTCCTTGTCGGGCCCCTGTAGCATGGCGAGATACCTATCGAAGCGGTTGCGGTCTCTCGGTAGCTTGTACAACGCTTCCATTTGATCGAGGATGGGGGTGAGTTGGAATTGCATTGGGTATCTGGGTGAATGAAGGCCTTTTCTTCGCACGAATTCGACATCGAAAAGTTGCAATGGAAATTGGGGAACCCGACCTTCCCCACCTCAACCACCTTTTCTTAGACACAAAAAAACCTCGACGCAATGCCGAGGTTTCTGATCTTGTAGCGGGAGGAGGACTCGAACCTCCGACCTTCGGGTTATGAGCCCGACGAGCTACCAACTGCTCCATCCCGCGATATGGGAGGGCAAAAGTAATACATCACTGCATACTTGCAAATAATATTATCGAAATGTTAACCAAACTTTCGAGCCTTCAATGAAGCCTTGGGGAGATCAAATCAGGTAGGCCCTACTATCGAGTACTGAGTCTACATTTTCACGGAAAACCACGTGGAGTGGCAGCAGTCGCTGCTCTGGAAGCGGCTTGCCAAAAATCAGGTGATCACAGAACAAGGACACTCCGAAATAGGCCTGCTGGTAGGGGTGCTGGTCCAGGAGGTAGGTGATCTTGCCCTCCTTGAGTAGTCTCGCGTTTTCAGGGATCAGGTCATACCCGACCACAATAGCTTCCGGAGCCTGCTGCTTGATGAAGTCAGCTACTTCATACGCACGTGACCGACTCACATAGACGGCTGAGACATCTTTCGTGACCATTTTTGTCTCCGCAAGGGTTTCTTCCATTGTCTTGCCGGGCTGATGATAGATCGAGAGGCGTTGGATAGAAGATGGGTCCACGCCCTGTTCTTCAAAGTATGAGAGTATCCCTTTCTCTTTGTCGGCGATGTGGGGGGCGTTCTCGGGCACCTCATCCATGTGCAACAGCAGAATCGTGCCCTCCTTCTTTTTGGAGAGTACAATCAGATTCCCCGCAACCCGGCCACTTTGCTCAAGGTCCTGACCGATGAAAGTCTGGGGGACTTCGCTATCATGGTACGTATTGAACGTCACGACAGGTACCTGAGCTTTGTGCAAGTCATTGAAGAGCTTTGAGGCGCGGTCCACAAACATGGGTACCATCAGTAAACCGTCAACTCCTGCTACAAGCACATCCTTTGCTGCAGTGTCGAAGCTCGCAGCATCCTCGGGGTCGAAGGTGAATACATCAATGGCAATACCGAAGCTACCAAATTCCTCCAGGCCCTTTTCCAGTCCCTGACGGGCACGATCCCAATACTGGTCGTAGGACGCCATGGGAAATAGGACGCCGATGCGATAGACTTTGTTGTTTTTGAGCGTCTTGGCGATGAGGTTGGGTTGGTAGTTGATTTCTTCCAACACCTGATCGATGCGGGCCTTCTTGTCGGCAGAGACCTTTCCTCGGTTGTGCAGGACCCTGTCAACCGTTCCCGGGGAGACATCCGCCAACTTGGCGATGTCCTTGATCGTCATTTTCTTCTCCGCCATGTGTAAAAATCCGACCGCAATATAGGAAGAATTTGCACTTGCCCCAAGGTGCGGTGTGTACGAACAAATATTTAGTGTGTTCGAACACACTTTGTGTTGAATTACTTGTTTTTCAGTTGTTGACTCATTTCTTTTGCAGGAAATTATTAGTGCCCATGACCCCAATATTGGACGATTCATCAAAGACCCTCGAGAGACTACCAGTCACCATTTACTCAAGTGAGAAAGTCGCCTGTGTGCGAGTAGCACAGGAAGTTGCCCAATTGATCAGAGACAAGCAGAGCTCAGGCCAAATGGCCGTGCTTGGCCTGGCAACAGGCGCATCTCCTATTCACGTCTATCGTGAGCTCGTTCGAATGCATCGCGAAGAGGGATTGAGTTTCGAAAATGTAGTCACATTCAACCTGGATGAGTACTACCCTATGAACAAGGAGTCGAAGCTCAGCTACTACTATTTCATGCACTATCACCTCTTCAATCATATTGATATCAAGCCCGAAAATGTGCACATTCCGGACGGTACCATTCCTCTCGAGCAGGTGGGCCCCTTCTGCCGTGAGTACGAGAGACGCATTGACAGCTTTGGAGGCATAGACATTCAAATTCTGGGTATCGGACGTACGGGTCACGTGGGATTCAATGAACCTCCCTCTCATGCGGACTCACAGACACGATTGGTGAAGCTGGACCCACTGACAATTGCGGATGCGACGCGCGAATTTGTTCGCGAAGAATTAGTGCCTCGTCGGGCGATCACCATGGGTATACGAAGCATTTTCAAAGCGAAGCGTATTTTCCTCATGGCTTGGGGTGAGAAGAAGGCACCTATTGTAAGACAGGCGGTAGAGGGACCTGTTTCCAAAGAAATTCCCGCATCCTTTCTACAGAACCATGACGATATCGAAGTCCTGGTTGATGAGAATGCGGCCGTGGAGTTGACAAGAATCAAGACGCCTTGGGTCGTAGCGCTTTGCGACTGGGATGATAAAATGGCCAAGAAAGCCGTGATCTGGTTGAGCCAAAAACTGGGCAAGCCCATCTTGAAGCTCACGGAAGATGACTACAAGTTGAATGATCTGGGCGATCTGATTGTCTACTATGGCAACTCACATGACCTTAATGTCAAGATCTTCAATTCCCTGCAGCATACCATCACGGGTTGGCCAGGAGGGAAGCCTGGTGCTGACGACACCAACCGCCCCGAGCGGGCGCTGCCGGCACAGAAGCGAGCAATCATCTTCAGTCCACACCCAGACGACGATGTGATCTCGATGGGAGGAACCTTTCTCCGCCTCGTTGAGCAGGGTCATGAGGTGCATGTAGCCTACCAGACTTCTGGAAACATTGCGGTCTTTGATGACGATGCCTTAAGGTTTGCCGACTTTGCCAGGGATTTCGCATCAGCGATCGGATTGGATGAGAAGAAGGCCATTGACCTGCGGGAGGAGATAAAGGCCTCTATTGCCGGTAAGAAAAATCAGGGAGAGGCCGACATTGAGCTCGTTCGGACGATCAAGGGACTGATCAGAAAGGGTGAAGCAGCCAGTGCAGCCAGGTTCTGTGGGTTGGACGAAGAGCATATGCATTTCCTCAACATGCCGTTCTACGAAACCGGTCATGTAGAAAAGGGCAACCTCAGTGATGCCGACGTAGATATCATTGCTGATCTCCTGCAAAAGGTACAACCACATCAGATCTTTGCAGCCGGGGACCTGAGAGATCCACACGGCACACACAAGACGTGTCTGGATGCCATCATCATGACGTTGAAGAAGCTCAAGGGTGAGAGTTGGCTGGACGACTGCTACCTCTGGCTATACCGCGGTGCATGGCAGGAGTGGCCAATTCATGAGATCGAGATGGCCATACCTATCAGTCCATCGGATCTGATGCTTAAGCGCAAGGCCATTTTCAAACACCAATCGCAAAAAGACACACCTGTATTTCCAGGTAGTGACAAGAGAGAATTTTGGCAGCGGGCCGAAGACAGGAACAAGGAGACGGCGATGTTGTACGACAAGCTCGGGTTGACTGAGTACGAAGCCATCGAGGCCTTTGTCCGCTACCAGTTCTAAGCAGTACTATACATGAAAAGAGCGATAATAGGGGTTGACATCGGAGGTACGTCCACGAAGTTTGGTGCCATCGATAGCCACAATGAGATGCTGTTTGTGGATAGCATGCCCACCAAGGGCTATTCATCTCTGGAGGAGTACCTCAGTACGTTGTATAAGGAGATCAAAGCAGGCTTACGTGGATCTGGATTGAGGATCGGAGCGGTGGGCATCGGTGCTCCGAAGGGCAATCAGCATACTGGTAATATTGAAGAAGCGTACAACCTCATGAACTGGGGTGACCAGGTGCCCATCGCCCAACTTATGAGTGAACGCTTCAAGGCACCTGCCTATCTGCTAAATGATGGAGATGCGGCAGCATATGGTGAGAAATACTTCGGCGTGGCCTCCAGCTTTGACAACTTCATCCTCCTGACATTGGGCACGGGGCTGGGTGCAGGCATTTACGTGAATGGCGAATTGCTCGTGGGAGCGCACGGGGCTGGAAGCGAGGTGGGTCATGTCATCGTCGAGTCGGAAGGCCGATTGTGTATTTGTGGTCGTCATGGCTGCCTGGAGACGTACGCCTCAGCGACAGGCATTGTCAGAACCATGCGAGAGATTCTTGTATGGAAGGAGAATGAGGGCAAGAATGGCGATATGTATGAGAGCAGCGATGCCATTGCCAAAGCTGCGAATCAAGGCGATCCATTGGCTCAGAAGGCTTTTGAGTTTACAGGTAAGAAGTTGGGGGCTGCTCTGGCCAATCTTGCAGCCATATTTGATCCCGAGGCCGTCGTCTTTTCGGGCGGTGTAGCCAAAGCCGGTGACGTGCTCTTGGAGCCCGTGAGGAGGGCTTTTGAGGCATCGTTGATGGATGTCTACAAGGGCAAGATTGCTTTGAAGATTTCTGAGACGGAAGGTAGAAATCTGGCAGTATTGGGTGCTGCCTCCTTTGCTCGCCGAAAGTCGGAAAATACAAAGGCGACTGCCGCAGTCTCTCTTGAACCAGAGGTGCAGTAGTCGCCCAGATGTATAAGCTCTTGTCTACTAGTTGTAGATGTGGTGTACGTGTTGGCGGATTTGATCCACACGCTTGGTGATGTGATGCACATATCTTCCAAGCTCGACCTCTAGCACATACGTCTGGTTGTCGTAAGATCCTTCACCACTGTCCTTTCTCAGATCGTCCGCTCTGCGCTCAAGGCTTTTACTGGCCTGGCAGTCATTGTATAGAAAGTCTATGAAGGCTTTGGTCGTGTACTCTTTCTCAAACTCCTCAATTTCCTTGAGGGTTTTGGCCACCTCATGGTTGCTCTTGCCTTGCCGCTGCGCGTCTACTAGTTTCTCGTAAAGCACTGAGTCGTAGTGATGAATGTCCCGGAGTACCTGAATGGTCGAAAACCGGTATTCCTCATTTGCGCAGAAGTACCTCAACCCGTCGTAAGTGGAAAGAAGCGCTGCCTCCTCATCCCACCGTAGGGTGATGTCGTCTATGGTCGTCGTAATGGATTGGCTCATAACTGTGGAAGCCAATGCCATGATTGCTGTGAAAGTTACTACCTTGTTCATGTTTTGTGTCGAGCTTCTTCTCGTTTGTCTATCTGGTTATCAACGTAATAATAAATATATAATATCAAGGCCCGTTTAGGGCGTTTCTTTCGTTCAGTAGGCGATTTCGGCGGTTGGAGTGGCATTATTCCCCGTGCAACAGAAAGCGCATGCGCAATGGGTTACCAAAACAAGCGGTAGTAGTTTTGCAAATAACGTGCCAGTATAACGTACCGGAGAGGCGCCTTATTGATTGATAACGGATTTAGATAGTGAATAAGTGTCTTTTGTGGCATGTTGTCATGAGAATCACAGAGACCGTTTTTGTCGTGCTCCCGAGTTCTATTTTTTCCAATGAATTGTCCGAAATGCCTAGGCGCTACACCGTCTTCAGGACATCCTCAGGGGATTGGGACTCGATGACGATCCGGCACAAGATTTCTCCTTTGGCGGATTTCTCTTTTAAGGATGATCGATCCTATTCACTATCAGTGGTTTTTTCTAAATTCGCCGAGGCAAGCCCGACTAACCAATGAGCAAGATCATCATCAATAGCTTCGAGGAGTTTCAGACCTACCTGGGTAAAGACTTAGGGGAGTCCGCCCCTCATAAAATCACACAGGAGCAAATCAACCTATTTGCAGATGCTACGGTCGACCATCAGTGGATACATACCGATCCCGAGCGAGCAAACCAGGGACCTTTTGGCACGCCCATCGCTCATGGCTACTTGTCACTCTCAATGATTCCCTACCTCTGGAATCAGATTCTGGAGGTCAACAATCTCAAAATGATGGTCAACTATGGTATCGAGAAGCTGCGATTTGCCCAGCATGTGCCCGTGGACAGCGAGCTCATTCTAAAGGCCCACCTCCGCGCGCTGAGCAACCTTCGCGGAGTGATCAAGGCGGAAGTGGACGCAGTGATGGAGGTTGTCGGTCAAAGAAAACCTGCCTTTACAGGAACCTTGGTGCTGCTGTATCACTTTAATGATTGATGCATTGCCCGGTTACGCGTAAAACTTCCTACGATTCCAAAGTACTGGCTGAAGAAGCGCTTTTCAGCCATCAGGCTAGGCAATTCCACGCTCCAGGGCACGGTCCCATCAATGTCTACGAATGTGAGCACTGCGGTGCATGGCACTTCACATCGAAGGGAGCGCCGCATCCTGACCTCGAAAAGGCGCAAGCAAAAGGAACCCTGGATCGCGAACGAGAAGCGAACTTTTGGGAACGAAAACTCCGATAAGCCTTTCCTTATCTTTCCTGATCTTCAGCGGGGCCCAGGCGTAGGTCGATGCCGACTTCCCGAGCCGGTATACCCTCTGCCATCCACGCGGGCATAGGTTGATCCAAGAGGTAATAGTCGAAGAACTGCGACATCCTCGTCTGGAAGTCTATCCTGTTTTGTTTCTTCACTATCCCGTGAGGCTCTCCTTGATAGTTGAGCATCCACACCGGCTTATTGAGTCGGCGCAGCGCCACGAAGAATTCGATCCCCTGGTACCAGGGAACGGCTGTATCAGCATCGTTGTGCATGTACATAATGGGGGTGTTGACCTTATCAGCAAAGAACAATGGTGAGTTTTCAATGTAGCGCAAAGGATACTCCCAAAGGGTGCCTCCGATACGACTTTGGGTTCTCTCGTACTGAAACATTCTGCTCAGTCCCGACCCCCAACGTATGCCGCCATAGGCGCTCGTCATATTGACTACTGGGGCTCCGGCTTCTACACAGGCGAAAAGGTCCGTCTTGGTAATCAGGTAGGATATTTGGTAGCCTCCCCAGCTATGTCCCTGTGCCCCAATCCGCTCCGGATCGATGAAGCCTTCCTCAATGAGGGAAGTCACGCCAGGGACCACGCAGTTGTAGGCGCTCTCTCCGGGATACCCTTCCCGATAGTATACATCGGGGTTGAAGATGACATAACCCTTACTTACATACATGCTGTAGGAAACCGAAGACCTGCCAGGTGATGGGGGACGATGACGATGGAGTCCGTCGGAACTCTTTTCGTAGAAATTGACAATCATTGGATACTTCTTGGATGGGTCGAAGTCATCGGGCTTGATCAGCATACCCTCTAACGCTCTACCATCGAGGGAGGTCCATCGGTAGATTTCGGCATTGCCCCAGCGGTAGTCCGCCTGCTGAGGGTTAGCATCGGTGACCTGTTGACTGCCACGCAGTGATAGCGTGGAGCGATGCAGGTTGGGGAAGTCCTTAAAGTTCTCTCTTTCGAAGTAAACATCGTCCGACTCCAGGGCCTTCACAAAGCTGGAGTAGTCATAAGGCCCTTCCATCATTTTTTTAAGGCCTTTTTTACCGTAAGCCCATGTATACAGTGCCTCGCTTTTGTCGGACTCATTGAAGCCAGCAATTATCAGCGGTTGATTTCTGCGAATGAATCGCTCCTCACGATCTGCTCGCTGGTATCGATACCGAATCCGACCAGTGCGACCATTTTCTGTCAAGTTCACAGGACTGGCTGCATTTTCAGGATGTATCTCCCAAATATCATATCTGTCATAAATGAGAACCCGCTGATCATCTTCTGTCCACGACATGACGCCATAGGAGGAAGGTAGCGAGGGCGTATCGTGTATCTCACGATAAAAGGGTACTGTCTCGTTCGTTGTCAGTTGGAAGATTTGCTGCTTCTCAAATGAATAACTAAACCAGGCGGAGTCTGGGGAGCTGTACCAAAAAGCGTATTTCCCTCCAGGCGATATCCGGGGCTCACTAGTCCTAACCTTCTTTTTGATGAGTTGCCGCTCCCCATTGTCAAGATTGACTGAGTAGACGTCCTGGTATAGTGGAAAACCTTCCCAGCTGAGATACTTCAGGTAGGAATCGAGGTGACTGACCACTGCAAAGGATCCGTTTCCCTCGGGTGCCAGGTTGGCCTCAGGCGTCTCTGGATCCGCAATTTTGACGACTTGTCCCGAACCCGGGTCTATCGCTGCCAGATAGGAGGACTTAGCGTCATCGCCCTTCTCGGCCTGCTGCTGTGTGTGCAACCGTTGGTCATGGTACGTCCACACTTCTACATTGACGATCTCCTCGGCAAGCAGAGAGGTATCTTGCATGGCCGGTTGTTCGGCCCAACCAAAGAATAGGCGCTGTCGGTCTTTGGAGAAGTAGTTCTTGAAGTGCACGCTCACCAGCTGGTCATCTGATAGGGCCAGAGCTTCCGTCAAAACCTTTACCGTGTCGAGTTCCTCCTGCCAGTAGATCAGGTCAGGTTGCCGTTGCAATGCCTCAGTGGTATCAGCATCCAGTACGAACGCCAACTGTTCTCCCTCCTCATCCCATGAGAGATTGTAGAACTTGCCCTGGCTCTCCACAAGTGGGACAGATGTTCGACTGTCGGTATCAAAGGCATAAGCCCCAGCTTTGAGGGTAGAGTCGCCTTTGGTGACGAAGGCCACTTTGCCTCCTTTTTCCGAGAGGACGTAGCTCGTGACAAATGGAAATTCCCAGGACTCATCGCTCGTTGTCGATCGTATTACGAGTGGATATCCGCCATCCTTTTCCCATTTCTTTGGTTTCTTCCCATCGGTAGTATCCGCCGGCGGGTGCAGTTGATAGGCGATGTAACCGCTCCATTTTTCTGGGACCTTCAGCGACTTGACCCCGGCATATTTTGTGACATTACCGCCGTTGAGGTCGTAGATGGCCAAAGTGTCGCGGGGTAGCATCTCATCCTTGGTCTTGATACGGCGCAAGTTTTGCCATTCATCGAAGTCCGGTTCGATAGTGAAGACGAGAAATTTTGAGTCGTACGTGAAGCGCCCATCCCGGCCTCTCGCGTAGGAGAAAGTGTCTTCATCGGGGTTTCTGGAGAGGTGCAGTGAGGGATTACCATTGCCGTACGGTTCCAGGGTGTGGGTGATCCATTCCCCGTCTGGGCTGATCGCTGACTGATCGATCGCTTTCCAGACATTGTAATCGTCTGGTCCGAGTGTTTTCTTGCCTTGGCTAAAGGCGAAGAGTGGTGACAGGCAAACAAGTAGTAGTAATAGGTTCTTCATGATGGTTCGGCTTCGGTTCACTAAAGAACCGAAAAAATACAACAAAAAGACTACCACTTGCATGGCCGGTAGGCACCTTACCGATCTACGTTTTTGTGAACGGCAAATGGTGGATGATACTGGTAGAACCAGGATAGCCATGCGTGGCCATTTACCCATAGGTGAATGGCCAAAGGAAAACCAGGAAGAGCTGGCAATGTCTAGATCAACTGCTGCCTGAGGGCGTACTTCACCATCTCAGATGTTGATCGTACGTTGAGTTTTCGAAGCAGATTCTGTCGGTGATTATTGACTGTCTTGTCGCTGATATGCAGTGCTTTCGCGATCTCCTTGCTGGTTTTGCCGTCCACGATATGCTGCAAAACCTCGAGCTCTCGCTTGCTGACATTGCTATTTTCATAGGGGAAGGTGTTTTGGTAGACTAATTTGGAAGAACCTTGCTCCTTTAGGAAGATAGACAGCGCCACACCATGAAACCCTCCAAGGAAGTTGATCTCGGTGATCCAGCCCTTGCAAACAATTGGGTGCAGGTCCTGTGTCCATTCCAGCAACTGGAAGTTGATAACGACATAGGTGATGGATCCATCCTTCTTCTGTAGGCGATTGTAGGTCTGATAGACCAAATTCTTAATCTGGCGAGGATGCTGTCGACGCACCATACGAAGCTTGGGGGCCAGGTGCTTTAGGTATACCGGACGGTCCTCCTCATGGACGAGGGCCATAAAGTTGTCAGGGAGGGCCATGAATTCCTCTGAGGTGTAGCCTGTGACACTCTCAATCCCACAACTGACATGCTCAAATTTGAAAGTCGTGTAGTTAAATACGAAGCACGAGGAAGGGCCTACGAGGCATTCGTTTTCCTGACCCTGAAGGGAGTGCAATATGGACGCGTCAATGCTGCGAGGGGCGAGTTTCCCTGGGTTCAGAGTTTTCTTAAATGCGATATCGTACATGATGCTGGAGTTATATAGAGACTATGACCTTTTTGTGACGGCAAAGCTACGCTTCTGTGAACTTATTTGTTTGAGAAAATCACCAATTTCAAAAAATACGTGTTGCACCTAGAAAGATCCGAAATGACGCCCATCTCAGCGCCATATTCGGTAGGGAATAATTGCATCGAAATACCACGTCAATACCCTTCGGTCCCACGTCAATAATCAGTGCATCTCTTCCCCTAGACACTTGGCATTTACTTTACCTGAATGTTACCTTTGTATTGCCTAAATATAAACCAAAGAAAGATGATTGGCTTTACCTTGTTTCTGGTTGCTTTCGTCGGGGTCTATGCACTCGTGTCATGGATAGATGGTCCCGAACGAACGAATAACTGATAGCACGACACCCCATCGGGGCTATCTCTAGTTTTTCCCGTTCACGTCATAGACTTGTGAACATTTGGGTGTTTGGATGTTTATTGTATAAGCAAACGTTTGCATATATTTAACCTGACAACATTAACTCAACACACACCCCATGAAAAAAGTGTTGCTTTTGGCTATGAGCCTTATGCTCTTAGCCCCTGTGTCTCATGCTATGTCGGATGCTGACAGGTCCGATTTGCCAGTAAAACCAACCAAGCAGCGGGCCGGCGTGCAATTCAAGGTCCGAGGGGCAATCTTAAAGGGCCCCAAGGCGAAAAACCAGCGCGTCTGGAATGATCGCTCGAGAAGGAAGTCCGTAGGGACGAAGACTGCGCGTACGAGAAAGGGAGCTAAAGGGCATCGGAAGCTGACCTGATCTGGAAGAGGCAAACGCCTACGGTCTATGGCCGCTTAGAAGCGTCATAGGTAATTTTACTGGGTCTCGGGAAGTGGATTGTCTCGAATAAAGAGATATTTTTGACTTACGAGTTAAAGCACCTCCATATATGCTATCAGATTTACAGAGAAAAAAACTGACTCATTTCTTCCGCCTTCTGGATCTTGACAACAATGACATCTTGCAGCTCGATGATTTTTCGGATATAGCCGAGCGGTTGAGCCAGGAGTTTGGGTATGATCATGCCAGCGATGAGCATAAATTCCTTGTTGATCGATGTGTCAATTTCTTCCACCGCCTACTGACCAATATTGAGCATGAGGGCTATCAGGTGATCAGTCTCGAGGAGTGGCTCAATTACATGGACACCACCTTCGTTCACAATCCGGAGCACGAAGCACTGGATGAGTTCACCGACTTCATCATAGGTTTTCTCTTCGATCTGTTCGATGAAAACAACGATGGCTATCTGTCAGCGGAGGAGTATGCCGACATGTTTCTTTTGTACAACATCGATATCAAGCACTCAGGTAAAGCTTTCACCAGCATTGACATCAACAAAGACGAGCGCCTCGCTCGCAATGAGTTAGTCTACGCATTCGAGACCTTTATGACATCCGATGACCCCGACGCAAGGGGCAATTGGATATTCGGAGATTGGCGTGATTGATCGCCGCAGCCAGCCGTTTACATTTCTTGACTAGCTGTCTTCGACCAGCAACATACATCTGGGTATTTGTAGCAAAAGGTGGAATCGGAGCCGCAAAATACCTAAATTAGGATGTTTCCCAACTCCGCCCCAATGGACAACATAGAGTCACACATCAGAGCGCTCGTGAGATTAGCCCTCAGAGACAAGGATTTTGCTGAGGTTGAGCGCAATTTTGTTTATCGCATAGGCGACGCCAATGCCATGCCCAAAGAACGTATTGATGACATCGTCAAAGAGGAATTCTCACAGGAGTATTCCCCGGCACAGATCGAATTTCAGGCGCTCACCTTTGATCAACGATTTGAGTACCTATACAGCCTCGTGCAATTGATGAAAGCAGACTACAAGATCTTCCTCAGTGAGATCAAGTATTGCCAGGAGATAGCACAAAAGCTGGGATTTCAGAAAAATGCCGTGCAAGTGCTCTCAAAGAAGGTATACGCAGATCCCACGGTCACCGCCGACCGGGACAAGCTTAAGAGTGATTTGCGAGGATTGGAGATCTCCTAAAATCGCAAATCGCTGAGCAGCCGCTCATCGCACTTTTCCTGGATGCGCTCAAAGAGCTGACGTTCCTCCCTTCGTACATGCTTTTCGAGAAGGAGGCCTATGTCGTTCAGCACCTCCGCCGAGCGCTCTTCAGCCAGAAGGTCAAAGAGTTTCGCAAGCTCCTCTCGCTCGTTGCCAATGGTAATGAGCAATTGATCGATTTCCGGGTCAATATTCCCAAGTACGGAGTATAAGAAACGCTCCTCCAACTGGAAGTGGGGTAATAATCGCTCGTGATAAAAGGACACCGCATAGTCCACTTTCTCCTCATGGGCTGTCGGATAACCTTTCAATGCTGGGCCATTGCGCTTCGCGAGCAGCGACAGGAACAAAATGCTCCGGTGAAATCTCGAAAGGGGCTGTAGAGCGATATGTCTTCTCATCCTTCAATGATTCATACAAGCGCAGATGCATGTGGCCACCTTAGTGGTGTAGAGAATTGTAAGCCCGGAAGCGCTCGTAATTGGTTACCTTCATGCTCAGCGCATTTGGGCGACAAATTCGTAATCCCAACCCTTCAAAGGTCATGAAAGTTTTAGGTTGTTTATTCGTCATTTTTCTTTTTATCTCCGCTCCTTCCGGGGCTCAGTCTACCTCGGAGGAGGAGAGGCAGATCGCGGTGGAAGTAAATCGCAGCCTGTGGCAACCCTTTAAGCGGGCCTTCGAGACCCGGGATTGGCAGCTTTTTAACAGTCTCCATACTGATGATGTGGTGCGCGTCAATAGCTGGGGCATCAGAGTAGGGGACGAGTACAAGACGAGGATCAAGGAATCGTATAGCAAGACTTCAGCTGTACAGCAGGCGATCGATTTCAGATTCGAGTTGCGCAAGTACTCCGGGGATATTGGCTACGAAATCGGCTACTACCGGATCATCAACAAAACTTCAGATGAAAATACGAGCAATCATTACGCGCGATTCCATGTGGCCCTTCGGCGCGTAGACGGCCAGTGGAAGATCTCACAGGATTGGGATGCAGACGATCTCAACGGCACACCGGTGGTCAAAGAGGACTTCGAGCGACTACCAGAGGAAGACTTGTAGCTCCATCCATATCACCGGTACAGCATCTTCTGGCTCTTAGCGCTCAGGCAGCTGGGTCTTGCCCATCTGGTGGGAGAGAAACAAGCTGAGTACCACGAAAGCCGTGAACATAAAGAAGCCCATCTGTAGGGTGCTTTCATTTGTGGTGAGCACGTCGATATTGTCAGCCACACCCTGCAGTTGCTTCAGTTGCTCAGACAGTATCCCCGAAAAGCCAATGTAGGCCATAAAGATCGCGACGACCATCACATCAGCCATCGACCATTTGCCGGTTTTGAAGACCATGAAGTGGATGAGTGGAGCGCGACGCAGGTCCTGCCAGAAGATCAGAGCCAGGGAGCAGAGGATCTTCGAAAGGGGGAAAAGAACACTAAACAATAGCACCAGGAAGCCTACTGCCAGTAGGTTAAACTTCCCCTGGGAAAACATCAACTGTACGACCTCCAGGATGCTCTTGCTCTTGTAGTACAGTACCTGGTCCTTGAAGACGACGGACTCGCCCAGCAGGGTAAAAGACATTCGCGAGATACGGGCATCGATGTCTATCATCGGGAAGAGCAGCCCCATCGCCAATACGGTCAGACACAAGCCTACGAAGATGGTCATGTCGAACTTTCTCAACTTGCTGGCAAGCATCAGAAAGGCGCCTACAGCTACAACTACTAGGTAGAGGGCATACTGCATGGAGCGATTTTCGGTCGTCCATTCAGTCATGGACGCAGAGATCGTGGCCAGCGCCTCTTCGCGATTCTCAGATTCATACTTAGCGACGATGGCGTCGTGGAGGGTATAGTCGACTTCGTTGAATGTTTGCTGTTGGTATTCGTCCAGCTTGCGCACGATGTACGCTTTTAGGTCTTGTCGGTTACTCGGGTCACTCAGAAAATCCAGGACGTCCTCTGTGATCTCAGGGATTCTGTTCTTGATCTCCCGAAGGCAGATGGTGATCCCCATGCTGTTAAAAATTCCCGCAAAACCAGCATTCTTGTTCTTCTCACTTTCAACTGCCGCCATTTTGTCAATCGTGGTGGTGAGGAATTCCTGCACCTTCTCACGCATATCTTCGCGGTTGGTGTCATCGAGGTTAAACTCCTCGATCTTGCTTGTGACGACATCCGCCAGTACGCTCTTCCATGCGTCTACATTGAAGAGGCCATATTTCACTTTTGACAACTCCACGAAATCGGCCTTCAACTCGCGACGATGCGATTCTGTGCGGAATACCAGAACCGACAGCACAATCACGACAACCAGTCCCACGGCCAGGGCACCTGTTTTTATCTTATCCATTCTTTAGTGAGTTTTTCCATTGTCAGCTAGCAAAGTAAGCAATGTCATCGTATCACACCAGTAGGCCCGCGCCCAATCGTCCTTCTTTCACCCCTTCACTTGACTTGACATAAGGAGCCAATGATCCAGCGAGACGGCAGCGATGCGGTTTCGTTGCTATTAGGGGCTTCCAGTGAAAGTGTGCGCAAGATGCGCCATCAAAGGTTTTCGAGTGTGTGTTGCGCACACTTCACGGTCGGGCTTTCGGCACTCACCGTCCGGCCTCGCTTGCCACACCCACATGGCTGCCGGCGGTTCAGACAGCTGCCTCTATCCCTTAGCCATTCGCCATTCGGGTCGACCCGGAACATCGATGGTGAAACCCTTGGGAAAAACACCCCGTCTTTGATCATCGGACTTTCCTATCTTGCCTACAGCTATTGCTATTAAATACCCAAAAATGGAAGACAAACTTTTTCACTACAAAGCCCTTGTGATTGACGTGTATGATGGTGACACCATCACCGCTCAGGTGGATCTCGGGTTCAATGTGCGGCTCACCGAAAAATTTCGCCTGCTAGACATCAATACACCCGAGGTTCGGGGTGCCGAGCGGGAGGAAGGGCTGCGGAGCCGCGACGCTGTGCGCCGCAAGATCCTCGACAAGGAAGTATTTATCGAGACCAAAAAAGACAAGAAAGGGAAGTACGGCCGATACCTGGCGACGGTGCACCTACCAGATGGCGCCACGATGATCAATATCAACGACTGGATCGTCGAGGAAGGGTTAGGCGTGTACCACGAATACTAGATAGGGTTAGTAGTCTTTGGTCCGGCCTGACGATCTGGCCCCAAGTGTCGAAAACTATCTCCTCGCTTCTTCACTCTTCACCCATCCAATCCTGTCGGCGACGGCAACGACCGTCTGTCCCTCAGGGACTTCGAAAGGTCCCGTATACACCTTCCAGGCGCCTTCAGGTTGGCCATTTACACGGTATCCCAAACTGGCGCCGGGTGTGGTGCAGGTAATGGTGGCGGTACCGTTTTCTATTGAGATGGTCGGGGCATCCACAGCAGGTTGCTTTCGTTCCGTGCCCCAGAGTGAATCGATGAGCTCCGGTTCGGGCATCATGCCGGTATCGTTGGAGCTGGCGACCCAGTCCTCGAGGACACCGCGTAACTCCTGGAGTTTGTCCGCATACGCAGGATCACCGGCGAGGTTGTTGACCTCGTGTGGGTCTGCTGCCACATCAAAAAGCTCTTCCGTGGGTTTGGTTTCCCTAAACCACAATGCCTGCACCTCATTCAATTCACCGGCCTCCCTCATGCGGAGAAGCTCGGCCATGACCGCCATCTGGCGACGATAGGGCACATCCAGATACATAGGCTTTTCCGGTTCATAATATTTGATGTAGCGAAATCGCTTGTCTCTCACGGCCCGGATCTTGTCAGGCATCTCATCAAACCGGTCTCCGGCTGCGAAGGCATACTGCGGTTCCTCTGTTCGTAGAGAGGTACCAAGAAAGGCTGTTCCTTCCATGTTGCCAGGGAGAGGGGTGCTGGTCAGAGACAGTACCGTAGGTCCCAGATCGATAAAGCTTGTCATTCGATCATCTCGCGAGCCACTCCCCACAGCATCGGGGAACCGTACGATCAATGGCACCTTCGTGCCCGACTCGTAGACGAGACGCTTTTGTCGCGCCAGGGGCCCTCCATGGTCGCCGTACCAAAAAATCACGGTGCTGTCCATCAAGCCGTCTTCCTCCAGCTGCCGAAGTACCTCGCCCACCTGGGCATCCATCTCCAGCACGTTGGAGTACATGCGTCGCATGTCAGTTTTCCCGATCTCGTTTTGAGGGAGATAGGGGGGGACATCCACCTCCAGATCCTCCGCCACCCAAAGTGAGTCCTCCGCCTTGGCCCAGATCCGTGATTCATGCGTCACATTGAAGTTGAAGACTGCAAAAAATGGCTGGCCGTCCTCGCGGTTTCGCCAGTGGGCCTCTCGACTGCTTTCATCCCAGCAGGTGATTGTCCGCACAAACTGGTAGTCCTGCTTGTTATTGTTGGTACAGTAGTAGCCGGCGGCCCGAAGGTATTCGGGAAACATCTTCACACCAGTCGGTGGCATCGCCTCATAGGCCTGAACACCGGGAGGCATCCGCTTGGAATAGTTGGCTCGATACGCTGGATCGGCATTGGCGCCACCTGTGCGCATGTGGCTTGCAGCGATATGGTTGGCATACATGCCCGTGATGATCGAGGCCCGGGCAGGAGCGCAAACCGGATGCGGGGTGAAAAAGTAGTCATAGCAGACCCCCTCGTTCGCCAGACGGTCCAGATTAGGGGTCACGATCGTACTGTCGCCAAATGCCGGGATGTAAGGGCTCAGGTCCTCAGCGACAAGCCACAGGACATTGGGTCGAAAGGAATAGGAGGGATTGACTGTCGTGGCTTCACCCGGGACATCGCCCGACTCTGAGGGTGCGGAACATTGGAGAAGGAACAACGGGGAGCAGAGTAGTAGGAGAAGTAGTCGAGGCATGTCTTCAGTAGAAAAAGTTTGGACCAACTGAAAATTAACCTTTTTGCATGGACTGGCAAACGGCTCTGTCCTGTCCAGCAGATCGGACCCGGTAGTTGGACAGATTAGGAAGTTGGCTTATACTTTGAACTCGAATCCGTTCCTGCTCTTTTGCAGGTACTTTTCCTGGTTGAACTTGTAGAGGAAGGAGCCGCGACGAGAGGAGAGCTTGTCCTTTTCGTCGAGTTTCTCCAATATGTCCAGCGAGTTGATCTTCTTGATGAAGTTTCTCTTGTCGAGTTCTTCATCCAGGATCTCCTCATAGAGTTTTTGTAGCTGCCTCATCGTAAACTTCTCTGGCAAAAGCTCAAAACCGATGGGCTCCGTCGACGTGCGGTACCGAAGGCGATGGATGGCCTGCTCCACCATCTCGTTGTGATCGAAGATCAACTTGGGCTTTTCCGTGATGTTGAACCACTGGGCCGAGTACTGCTTGATGAGTTCTTCGTCGTGCTCAGCGATATTGATCAATGCGTAGTAAGCCACCGAGATCGTTCGCTCCACCGGGTCTCGGTCGACAATGCTGAAGGCTCTCAACTGCTCGAGGTAGACATTCTGCAGGCCCGTCAACGTATGGAGCACGCGGGTAGCGGCTTCCTTGAGGGTCTCCTCCAGGCGCATCATACCACCCATCAGAGCCCATTTGCCTTTTTCGGGCTCAATGGCCCGCCTGACAAGGAGAAGCTTCAGCTCTTCCTGATTTTGGTCGAACCCAAATATGATGCAGTCCACTGCGACCAGTACTTTATCCTCGTTTTTGTATTTGTGGATCATAGACAAAAAATGTTGTTAGCTGGCAGCTACAATCATATGCTTCGGTGAGACCGCTTGCTTATTTAGGTCGACACTTCTCGCAAAATATCGAAATTCCTGGTGAAAATGAATGTAAAAAGCACACTATCAGCTACAAAGACTTTTTAATCACTCGGTCATCAATAAATGTATGAGATACATTTAAAGAGGGGATTACTTATTATATTGCTGGTGCCTGACTTCAAGATTTTTTAGACCCTTACCTAACATGAAATACCTGTTCCATCATCTTGTATTGCTATTTCTGTGCCTCGTCCCCTTATTCCTTTCCGCCCAAAACGGTAGTGTGAGCGTCATCGTCAACGCTGATCAGGGGCAGCACCAAATTAGTCGACACATTTACGGTCATTTTGCAGAGCACCTTGGTCGATGCATCTACGGCGGCTTTTATGTCGGAGAGGATAATGAGGTCATTCCCAATGTCGGAGGTGTAAGGACAGACGTGATCGAGGCGTTGAAGGAAATGAAGATCCCAAACCTTCGATGGCCAGGTGGATGCTTTGCTGATACCTACCACTGGAAGGATGGCATCGGACCCAAGTCCGAGCGCCCCACTTTGGTGAATCGATGGTGGGGGGGCGTCATCGAAGACAACAGCTTCGGCACACACGACTTTCTCAATATGTGCGAGGCCCTCGATACCGAACCTTACCTCGCTGCCAACGTGGGCAGCGGCACCGTGCAGGAGTTCGCCGATTGGATCCAGTATGTCAACCATGACGGCGATAGTCCCATGGCCAAGTTGCGACGAGAAAATGGGCGCGAGGAGCCCTGGGGTGTCAAATATTGGGGCGTAGGTAACGAAATGTGGGGGTGTGGTGGCCACATGAATCCCGAGTACTATTCCAACATCTACAACCAATACGCCACTTTCATGTCCGACTGGGGTAACAGCGCAGGCCTTGTGCGTGTAGCGTCCGGAGCCAGTGATGGGAATTATAACTGGACGGAGGTGCTGATGAGAGATATTCGCCGCAATCTTCTTGATGCGGTTGCCCTCCATCACTATTCCGTGATTGACTGGGGCAACAAAGGCTCCGCGACAGATTTTGACGAGGGCCAATACTTCATTACGATGGAGCGAGCGCTCGAAATGGATGAGCTGATCAGAAGGCACGTCACCATCATGGACAAGTATGACCCCAACAAGCGGGTGGACCTATTCGTCGATGAGTGGGGAGGGTGGTACGATGTTGAACCGGGCACCAATCCCGGATTCCTGTACCAGCAGAATACCATGCGCGACGCCATGATCGCCGGTGCCACACTCAACATCTTCAACAATCACGCCGAGCGGGTGAAGATGGCCAATATTGCTCAGACCATCAATGTCTTGCAGGCCGTCATCCTTACCGACGAGGAGAAGATGATTCTGACTCCCACCTACCATGTCATGAAAATGTACAATGTACACCAGGATGCCACATTGTTGCCGATTCACTTCAAGAGCGCAGACTATACCTACGACGGCGAGTCGCTGCCGGCCCTATCGATTTCTGCCTCGAAGAATGCCGAGGGTGTCGTGCACATCTCGATAACGAATATCGATTATAGCGCCGATCACTCGGTGGACTTCGACATTCGTGGGTTCGACGTGGGGAAGGTCACCGGGACCATATTGAACTCCGAACGCATGCAGGACTACAATAGCTTCGACGAACCAGATCGTGTGATGCCCCAGGAGTTCAACGACTTCAAGAGAAGCCGAAGCACGGTGTCGGTCAACCTTCCGGCATCTTCTGTCGTGGTGCTCAAGCTGGACTGACTGCCTGCATGAACGAGTTTATCAGTCGCGCGTTCGATGGAAGAAGCTCCCTGATCTTGATCGTCGTATGGGTCGCAATATGTTGCTCGCCAATAGAGCAGCAAGGTCCAAATGCGGGACTGTCCGAGTATCCGATTGCTCCTGTAAACATCCGCGATGTCAGGATCAAGGACAACTTTTGGTTGCCCATCATAACACGTGTTCAGGAAAAGACGATTGACTTTGCCCTCCATAAGTGCCAAGAGGAAGGTCGTTTCGATAATTTCCTTGTCGCTGGTGGAGAGCTGGATGGAGCAGTGCAGGGCGCGATGCCCTTTGATGACACCGATGTTTACAAGACCATCGAGGGCATCTCCAATTCTCTAATCAGCTCACCCAACGAGCAATTGGAAGTGTTGTTGGACTCCCTGATCGCTATCATTGCCAAAGGGCAGGAAGGAGATGGGTACCTAACCACCTGGCGCACGATCGACCCTGCGAAGCCACCTGCCACCTGGGTAAAAGTACTTGAGGGCAAGCGTTGGGAATCTCTGGAAGCCAGTCATGAACTTTATAATGCCGGCCATCTGTATGAGGCGGCTGCAGTGCACCACCTGGCCACAGGCAAGACCAACTTTCTGGACATTGCTACAAAGAACGCCGATCTCATGGTCCAGACATTTGGAGAGGGCAAGATTGAAACAGTGCCTGGTCATCAGGTCATCGAGACGGGACTCATCAAGCTCTATCGTATTACAGGCAAGACAGAATACCTCGAACTAGCACGATATTTCCTGGATGGTAGAGGACGTCGCGTGAACAATCGCGAATTGTTTGGTCCCTACTCACAGGACCATCTTCCAGTCACTGAGCAGGATGAGGTGGTTGGCCACGCTGTGAGGGCAGTTTATATGTACGCTGGCATGACCGACATAGCGGCGATTTATGAAGACTCCTCGTACCGGTCTGCTATCCACAGACTCTGGGACAATATGGTCACGCAGAAACTCTACCTCACTGGGGGGATTGGTGCCAGACACCAGGGCGAATCATTCGGAGACAATTATGAATTACCCAACCTGACTGCCTACAGTGAGACCTGTACGGCCATTGGCAGCGTGTATTGGAGCCATCGCCTGTTTCAGCTGGAGGGGGATGTCAGATACATCGATGTTATCGAACGCACACTTTATAACGGCTTAATAGCAGGGCTATCACTGGATGGGCGACAGTTTTTCTATCCCAATGCGCTTGAGTCAGACGGGAAGTATGAGTTCAATAGGGGCGAATGCACGCGGCAATCATGGTTTGACTGCTCCTGCTGCCCCACTAACATGATACGGTTTATTCCTTCCATACCAGGTCTGATCTACGCCTACGACGACGACAATCTCTATGTCAATCTGTACATAAGCAACGAGGCAGAAGTGGAAATGAAAGGCAGCACCGTACAACTGTCTATGACCACCGAATACCCCTGGGAGGGGCGTGTACGCTTGACGGTCACTCCGTCAGCATCTGAGTTTGTATTGAAGATGCGCATTCCCGGATGGGCTAGGAATCAGGTATTGCCCGGAGATTTGTACGCCTATATCGATGAAGCTCAAGGAGTACCGGGGCTGAATGGCCAGCCATTGGATATAGAATTGACCGATGGCTATGTGTCCATTGATAAGATCTGGGAGGGTGAGCAGACGATTACACTGGAATTTCCTATGGAGGTCCGTGAGGTGAAGCCGCATGATGTCGTAGAGGAAGACCGCGGGAAGATCGCGTTGGAATACGGGCCCCTTGTGTATGCCCTAGAAGAGGTCGACAATCCAGATATCTTCGACGACATTGCCCTGTCGTCAAATACAGCTTATACCGTGGAGTCTCAGCCAGATGTGCTGGCAGGAGTGACTGTGGTGACTGCCACCGATGAGGGGCGTGTCTTCACGGCTATACCGTACTACGCCTGGTCCAACCGTGGAGTGGGCAAAATGAAGGTATGGATTCCGTCGACTGCTGATCCATCAAGTAGCAACCCGACGAAATGAACCCTCAGACTAACATGAGTATCATTCGCCTGACTTTTGCCATGTTGCTGGTCGTGAATTTGACATCTGTTTGTCATGCACAGCATCTGCAGTTTGACAACCCCCTGGCGGAGCAGCGTGCCGACCCCTGGGTGCACCGAACGGTAAGTGGGAGCTATTACCTGATAGCCACGGTCCCCCAATACGATCGGATCGTCATGCGTGAGGCCCCGTCACTCAATGGACTAAAGCAGGCGGAAGAAAAAGTCCTCTGGGTAAAGCATGATAGTGGGGCCATGAGCCATCATATCTGGGCGCCGGAGTTGCATCGGATAGACGACGTTTGGTACATCTACTTTGCTGCCGGCGAGGTGGGGGATATCTGGAAAATAAGAATGTGGGCCTTGTCCAACCCATCTGCTGATCCCATGATGGGCGAGTGGAAGGAGGAGGGCCAGGTCATCACGAGGAATGAATCCTTTTCACTGGACGCTACCTCGTTTGAGCATCGTGGTAAGCGGTACCTGATCTGGGCGCAGGACGTGCTGGCGGGCGAGAGCGGTACCGGTTTGGTGATGTCGGAAATGGCGGATGCAGTGACGCTGAAAGGTCCCGAAGTTGTGCTCACCAAACCAGAATATGCCTGGGAGCGTCGCAAGTACAATGTCAACGAGGGCCCGGCCGTCCTGAAGCGAAACGGGAAGATATTCGTGACGTACTCGGCGAGCGCTACCAATCACAACTACTGCATGGGGCTGCTATGGATTGATGAGGATGACGACCTCCTTGACATGAGCAACTGGCAGAAGTCACCAGGCCCTGTTTTCTACTCCAATCACAAGGTTGTGAGATATGGGCCAGGACACAATTCATTCACTGTGGCCGAGGATGGCGAGACCGTGGTAATGATCTACCATGCCCGTGACTATGAAGAGATTGATGGTTTTGAGTTAGAGGACCCCAACCGTGCGACCAGAGCGAGGGTCGTGCGATGGACCGCCTCTGGTTTTCCAGACTTCCGACAGCATGAAAGAGATTGAAGCTTTGATCAGCAAAAGGAGAAGCAGGGAAGATATGTACTTTGCTATCTTCACAAGCGGGGTCCTCTCTGATCAGCGCCCCAGTACAGGAATGAAATAGATGTAAACCATGGAAAAACAATTTGTGATCGGACTGGACTATGGCACCGATTCAGTGAGAGCGGTGCTGGTTGACGTGTCTGATGGCACTACACTGAGTACGCATGTCCACATGTATGAGCGTTGGAAGGAGGGTAAATACTGCGACGCCGCGAGTTCGCGGTTCCGACAGCATGTACTTGACCACATTGAGGGAATGGAGTCGACCATCGTCAGCGTAGTACAAGGGTCTGGCGTTGATGCCAGCGCGGTCAGGGGCATTTGTATTGACACCACCGGATCGTCACCAATACCCGTCGATCGAGCGGGAACTGCCTTGTGCCTCACTCCCGGGTTTGAGGACAACCCCAATGCCATGATGGTGCTATGGAAGGACCATACGGCCATCGCTGAGGCCGAAGAGATCAATCAGGTAGCGAGGACATGGGGCGGCATCGACTACACACAATTTGAGGGTGGCATCTATTCTTCAGAGTGGTTTTGGGCCAAGATCTTGCACATCATCCGGAATGATCAGTCAATAAAAGCGGCGGCACATTCCTGGGTCGAGCACTGCGATCTGATGACGTACATTTTGACTGGGGCTAAAGAGTTATCGACATTTAAGAGGAGCCGGTGTGCTGCAGGTCACAAAGCCATGTGGCACGAGAGCTGGGGAGGCTTACCGGCAGATGAGTTCCTGGCAAAGCTCGATCCGGCACTCGTGGAGCTGAAGGGTCACCTCTATGACCAAACCTATACCTCCGATGAGGTGGCCGGGACGCTCTCATCGGAGTGGGCGGAGAAACTGGGACTAAGCACCGCTACTGTCGTGGCGGTCGGCACATTTGATGCCCATGCCGGGGCGGTTGGGGCGGAGGTGGAAGAACACACCTTGGTGCGTGTTATGGGCACGTCTACTTGTGACATCATCGTATCCAAAAGCCCTTCATTGGAGAAGCAGGCGGTTGAGGGTATCTGTGGCCAGGTGGATGGCTCAGTGATCCCACGGATGATTGGGCTGGAGGCGGGCCAATCTGCTTTTGGAGATGTACTGGCTTGGTTCAGGGATGTGCTCTGCTGGCCCATTGACAACTTGATGGATGGGGTACCAGCCGCCGAGCGTGAAGCCATGAAGGAGGACATCATCAGGAAGTTGACAGCGCAAGCTGGGCAAACACCACCCTCAGTATCGGCTCCGGTTGCACTGGACTGGGTCAATGGGCGCCGAACCCCCGACGCCAATCAAATGCTGAAAGGTGCCTTTGCCGGATTGAACCTCGGGACGAAGGCACCTGAGATTTTTCGGTCGCTGGTGGAGGCCATTTGCTTCGGGTCGAAAAAGATCGTAGAGCGGTTTCAGGAGCAGGGTGTCGAGATCAAGACTGTCGTAGGTATCGGCGGCGTTGCCAAAAAATCCGAATTTGTCATGCAAACCCTGGCGGATGTATTGAACATGCCCATCAAGATCGCCAATTCTGATCAGGCACCGGCGCTTGGCGCGGCCATGTATGCTGCTACGGCGGCGGGTATTTATCCCGACGTACATACGGCCATCCAACACATGGGGAATGGTTTTGAAAAGACCTATCACCCCAAGGAGGAGTATGTGCAGACCTACGAAGAGCTGTACGAGAAATACAGTAAGTTCGGGGCTTTTGTCGAACAAGAACTAACGAAATAGGCATGTCACCATTTCAGCAGCTAAAAGAGGAGTGCTACGAAGCAAATATGGAATTGCCCAAGTTGGGGCTGGTCTTGTACACCTTTGGGAATGTGAGCGCCGTCGATCGGGATCGTGGAGTATTCGCCATCAAGCCGAGTGGTGTTCCTTATGAGACACTGCAGCCGGCGGATATCGTCATCGTCGATATGGACAACAACATCGTCGAGGGCAGTATGCGTCCATCTTCCGATACCAGAACACACTCCCTCCTTTACCGTGTCTGGCCCGAAGTAGGAGGGATTTGCCACACCCATGCCCTCTACTCGGTATCCTGGGCACAAGCACAACGAGACATACCTATCATGGGTACGACACACGCAGATTACCTCACGGTGGATATTCCCTGTGCGCCGCCGATGAGCGATGAGCTGATCTCTGGTGACTATGAGCACAATACGGGCCAGCAGATCATCGACTGCTTCGAAGCAAGGCAACTCGATTACAAGGAAGTGGAAATGGTGCTGATTGGCAATCATGGGCCATTCACATGGGGGAAAGACGCCTCTGCGGCGGTCTTCAATTCCAGGCTGCTGGAAGAGCTGGCGAAAATGGCCATGTATGCTTTGTCTATCAATCCAGAGGCGCCTCGCCTAAAGGATGCTTTGATCAAAAAGCACTACGAACGAAAACATGGGAAGAACGCCTATTACGGACAAAATTGAATGAGATGAACGATCTGAATCAGTACGAAGTATGGTTTGTCACTGGCAGTCAGCACTTATACGGCCCTGAGGTTCTGAAGAATGTGGCTACACACTCCCAGGAGATTGCCCGTTCATTGAACGACAGTCCCCTCGTGCCGGTCACCGTGAAGTTCCAAACGGTGGTGACCACCCCCGACGAGATCCTGAGCATTTGCCGTAAGGCCAATAACAAGGAAGCATGCATCGGGCTCGTGCTGTGGATGCATACATTTTCTCCTGCGAAGATGTGGATCAATGGATTGCAGGTGCTCAATAAGCCCTTCGTGCATTTGCATACCCAATACAATACGGAGATCCCCTGGAGCGAGATCGACATGGACTTCATGAATGAGAATCAGTCAGCTCATGGGGATAGGGAGTTCGGATTCATCAATAGCCGGATGCGCCGCCGGCGGAAGGTCATTGTCGGTCATTGGCAGGAGTCAGAAACCCAGAAGAAAGTGGGGAACTGGACGCGGGTAGCGGCAGCCTGGCGGTCTATGCAGACTGCGCGTGTGGCGCGGATCGGTGACAATATGCGAGAGGTGGCAGTCACAGAGGGTGACAAAGTGGAGGCGCAAATTCAGTGGGGCCTCTCGGTGAATGGCTATGGAGTAGGGGATGTAGTGGAACATGTCAATGCGGTGACTGACAAAGACCTCGATGCGCTTCTCGCGGAGTATCATGATGCCTACGATATGACCAGCGAAGTCCGGGTGAGTAGTGCGTTGAAGGAGGCAGCGCGGATTGAATTAGGATTGAAGAGCTTCCTCGAGGAGGGTGATTTTCAAGCCTTCACGGACACTTTTGAGAACCTTCACGGCCTTCGACAGCTACCGGGTATTTCCGCACAGCGGCTAATGGCAGCGGGCTACGGTTTCGGTGCCGAGGGAGATTGGAAAACTGCGGCGCTCGTGCACGTGATGAAAGTAATGGCGGCAGGGTTGGATGGTGGCACTTCTTTTATGGAGGACTACACCTATGACTTTCAAAATGGGCGCTCCAGGGTGCTTGGTGCCCACATGTTGGAGATTTGCCCATCTATCGCCAGCGGGAAACCTCGCTGTGAGGTCCACCCCCTGGGTATCGGCGGCAAGGAAGATCCTGCTCGATTGGTATTTGATGTGGACTCGGGACCCGGTATCAATGTTTCCGTGATCGACATGGGCAATCGCTTCCGACTCCTGGTCAACGAGGTGGAGGCCGTAAGACCGGAGCACGACCTGCCGAAGCTACCCGTTGCACGGGTGCTATGGGATCCACACCCCAACATGCACATTGCGGCACAAACGTGGATACTTGCAGGAGGGGCACACCACACCGTTTTTAGCAAGGCGATCACCACCGAATTCATCGAAGATTTTGCTGACATAGCGGGTATGGAGCTGGTGATCATCGATAAGACTACAACCGAAAGGGAATTCAAAGACAAACTCAGGTGGAATGAAGTCTACTACCACCTTTTCCAACATCATATGTAATTTACTGACTGTATGAAGCAGACTTTTTTGACCCTAACCATCCTACTTATGAGCCTCGCTGCGTGTGGACCTGGCACATCCTCCAATTCGGAGGGCAGTGACACATCCTCTGCATCTATCGTGCAGTCCGAATTTGGGAGAATGCCTGATGGCACTGTCATCAACCAATATACGTTGACCAATACCAATGGCCTTACGGTCAGCTGTATCACTTATGGAGGCATCATCACGCAATTGATTGTGCCCGACCGGGAAGGCAACATGGGCGATATCACTCTTGGCTATGACAACCTCGAAGGTTATCTGGAAGCGACGCCCTATTTTGGTGCCATCATCGGCCGATACGGCAATCGCATCGCCAAAGGACAGTTTACGCTCGACGGAAACGACTACCAATTGGCTGCCAACAACATTGGCAATCACCTCCATGGTGGACTGGTTGGTTTTGACAAGGTAGTCTGGGAGGCTGAAGAGATCGCCGTGGAAAATGGCGTGGCCGTCAAGTTTGTCTATCAGAGTGCGGATGGTGAAGAAGGCTACCCAGGCAATCTGAGTGTGGAGGTGATCTACACACTCGACAACGAAGATCAGTTGACATTTGACTACGCCGCTACTACAGACAAGACAACTGTTGTCAACTTAACCAATCATGCCTACTACAATCTTTCTTCAATGGAGGAGGATATTTTGGGTCATGAGTTGACGCTGTATGCCAGCCAGTACCTGCCGGTTGATAGCACCTTGATACCGACGCAGCTAACCTCGGTAGAAGGTACGCCTTTTGACTTCACGCAGCCCAAGGCCATAGGGAAGGACATCGGAGAGGACCACCCTCAAATCAAAAATGGCCTGGGCTATGACCACTGCTGGGTGCTGGACAAAGGTGGCGAAGCCTTGACGAAAGCCGCATCCCTCTACCACGCCGGTACGGGGCGCCTCATGGAAATCTTTACTACGGAACCGGGAATCCAATTTTACTCCGGCAACTTCCTGGATGGTTCCATTACTGGTAGGAACAACAAAACCTACGAGTACAGAAGTGCATTGTGCCTTGAGACGGAGCACTATCCTGATTCACCTAACCGGCCCGATTTCCCCACGACTGTACTCAGTCCGGGGGAAGAATATAGAACCACCACCGTCACCAAGTTTTCAACTAAGTAATCCCTGACCATGACTGAATTCGCATTGCTTGACTGGATAGTGCTGGGCCTTTTTGTGGCGGCACTCATCGGAATTATTGTATGGGTAAGCCGCATGAAGGAGGACACCTCTTCGGACTACTTCCTGGCGGGGCGTGATGCCACGTGGGTAGCCATTGGCGCATCCATCTTCGCTTCCAATATCGGATCGGAGCACCTCGTGGGGCTCGCTGGGGCTGGTGCGTCCAGTGGCATGGCCATGGCCCACTGGGAGATGCATGGGTGGATCATCCTACTGCTTGGTTGGCTGTTCGTCCCGTTCTATTCCCGAAGTGGGGTCTTTACGATGCCCGAGTTTTTGGAGCGACGTTACAACGCTGCCTCACGATCGATTCTGTCCATCATATCATTGATCAGCTATGTGTTGACAAAAGTGGCAGTCACCGTCTATGCGGGGGGGATCGTCTTCAAAGAAGTGCTCGGTATCGAAAGTGTTTGGGGCATTGATTTCTTCTGGATCGGTGCCATAGGCCTTGTTGTGATCACGGGTATCTACACCGTCATCGGAGGCATGAAGTCGGTGCTCTATACATCGATCCTGCAGACCCCGGTATTGCTTATCGGCTCCATCACGATTCTCGTGATCGGCCTGGTGAAGATTGGCGGCTGGGGTGAACTGATGGAGATCATGGGGAATATCAATGTGCAGTACACAGACGGAGATGGCAATGTGACGTACGCTAGCGACACGGATATGATGACCAATCTGATCCGCTCCTCGAATGATCCGGAGTTCCCGTGGACGGGTGTTCTGCTTGGGTCTGCCATCATTGGTTTTTGGTACTGGTGTACTGATCAATACATCGTGCAGCGGGTACTGTCGGGTCGCGACCAGACACAGGCACGTCGCGGAACGATCTTCGGCGCCTATCTGAAGCTTACACCGGTTTTTATTTTCCTGATCCCGGGTATGATCGCCTATGCCTTGAACCAAAAAGGTATGATCGATCTGTCTTCGAGTGATGCGGCCTTTCCCACGCTGGTAGCAGAGCTTTTACCTGCCGGTCTCAAGGGTGTCGTCGTGGGAGGGCTGCTGGCGGCGCTGATGAGCTCGCTGGCGTCGCTTTTCAACTCTTCGGCGATGTTGTTCACCGTCGACTTCTATAAGAAATACAAGCCTGAAGCACCGGAGAAAGAGCTCGTTCGTGTTGGAAGGATGGCCACGGTCGCCATTGTTGTTTTGGGGATCTTCTGGATACCCGTGATGCAGAGTCTGGGCAATGTGCTCTACGAATATCTCCAACAGGTGCAGGGATTGCTCGCCCCTGGTATCGCTGCAGTCTTCTTTATGGGCGTCTTCTACAGGCGCGCTACTCCGAAGGCGGGGATGTGGGGATTGATCGTCGGTTTTGTGCTGGGAATGTTTCGGCTGTTTGTCAACATCTTCAAAGATGGCCTAGACACTGAGGGATGGCTGTACCAAAATTTCGTGGCGACCAACTGGCTCCACTATACGATTTTCCTGTTCTTCTTCAGTATTGCGCTGATTGTGGTCATCAGTATGTTCACAGAGAAGGCAGGTGCACATCAACTGAAGAGTCTCACGTTTGGCAATGCTACAGATGAGGAGGTCGCTGAGACACGGAATAGCTGGAACAAATGGGATGTGATCCATACTGCGATTATCGTTGGAATTACGCTGTTGTTTTATGCTTATTTCTGGTAGGAGTGTTTTTGGGTTGATAGGTTGATAGGTGTTTGGGTTTTTGAGTTGATGGGTTGATGAGTTGAGTGGTTGAGAAGTTGATGAGTTGATAGGTTGATAGGTGTTTGGGGTTTTCGCCGTCATGCAGAGCGCAACGCAGTGGAGCGTGGCATCTCCGACGGCGGTTGAGTTGAGGAGTTGATTGGGTGAGGAGTTGATGAGTTGAGGGGTTGAGAAGTTGAGTGGTTGAGAAGTTAAGGAGTTTTTGAGTTGATAGGTTGATGGGTTGATAGGTTTGATGAGTTGATGAGTTGATGAGTTGAGGAGTTGAGGGGTTTGAGGAGTTGATAGGTGTTTGGGTTTTTCGCCGTCATGCAGAGCGCAACGCAGTGGAGCGTGGCATCTCCGACGGCGGTTGGGTTGAGGAGTTGATAGGTTGAGAAGTTGAGGGGTTGAGAAGTTGAGGGGTTGATGAGTTTTTTGGGTTGAGTGGTTGAGAAGTTTAGGAGTTGAATGGTTGAGAGGGAATGCCGTATAGTTACAAAGAGCGGGCTGCTTGAATGATTTTGCATCCAGTTCGGCCTTGTTCATGGCACTTACCCCGGCCCCGGATAGAAGCGGATATCCCGCATGGATGTGGGTAGGGTAGCGCGGCGGTAGATAGGAGCGTATAGCCGGAAATGGCCGCCAAAAATCCTATATTGCCAGCGCGAAAAATAGCTTGGATAGATAGCGATGAAAGGAATCATATTTGACATGGACGGTACGATGGTGGACAACATGATGGTGCATCATCGTGCGTGGCAGCAGAAGCTTGCTGAGTGGGGAATGGCGATGACGATTGAGGAGGTGATGGAGAAGGTGCACGGCATCAACGAGGAAATCCTTGCGCGGCTATTTGGCGATCGCTTTACGCCGGAGGAAAGGAGAAAGCTGTCTTTCGAAAAGGAGGAGGCCTACCGACAGATCTTCAAGCCTGAACTGCGCCTGATTGATGGGCTGCCCGAGTTGCTGGAGGACTTACACAAGCAGGGGGTTCCGATGGGTGTGGGGTCTGCTGCTCCGCCCGAGAACGTGGATTTTGTAATGGACAACCTGCAGATACGTCACTACTTCCGTGCGATCAAGCACTCCAGGGATGTGGAGAAGGGCAAACCTGATCCGGAGATCTATCACAAGGTAGCCGACGAAATGGGTCTGCAGACCGAGGATATCCTGATTTTTGAGGATAGCCCGGTGGGTGCCGAGTCAGCGCGACGAGCGGGGAGTCCGCTGGTAGTGGTGACCACGACGCACAAAAAAGAGGAGTTTACCCATCTGCCCAATGTGCTGGCTTTTGTAGATGATTTTCGCCCCATCGACATCGAAAAGCTGAAGTCCAGCGACCGCTGGGGTGTGTGACCAAACCTTGAGGAATATCAGGGGATGGCGGACTGAAATTGGTTAGATTAGCCAGCAATCAAGCCTTTCTAAGATCGTATGAAGAAGATTTTATCCCCCACCGCATGGTTCTGGGTTCTGGCAGGCCTGTTGATTTCGTGTGGTCCCAAATGGACCGAGACCGAGAAGGAAGGTATCCGCTATGTAGACAATGGCGATGGCCAGAAGCTCGGCTACTCATCCGCGTCAGGAGTGACCGTTCTCACCGTGGATCGGTATGGTTTCAAGGACCTAAATAAGAATGGGGCCCTTGACCCCTACGAGGATTGGCGCCTGCCCGCACAGCAGCGCGCTGCCGATCTGGCATCGAAAATGACTAAAGAGCAAATCGCGGGGCTCATGCTGTATAGCGCTCACCAGCGGATACCAGGGGGTGGATTTCGTGGTGCAGATACCTACGACGGTAAGACTCTTGAGGAAAGTGGGGCGCTGGCCTCGGATCTGACCGACCAGCAGAAGGATTTCCTGACTGATGACAATCTTCGTCATGTGCTGATCACCTCGGTGGAGAGCCCTGAGGTGGCGGCTCGATGGAGTAACAACGCACAGGCCCTGGTGGAGGGCTTGGGGTTGGGTATTCCTGCCAATAACAGTAGTGACCCCCGTCATGAGGCGGCGTCCAATGAAGAATACACTCTTGGGGCTGGGGGTGACATTTCACGGTGGCCAAATGCTATTGGGTTGGCGGCCACTTTTGATCCCGAGCTCGTCAGGGAGTTTGGAGAGATCGCCTCCAAAGAGTATCGGGCATTGGGGATTGCCACGGCCTTATCGCCGCAGGTAGACCTAGCGACCGACCCTCGCTGGTATCGCTTCAGTGGCACATTTGGTCCATCCCCGGATTTGTCGGTGGCAATGTCCAGGGCGTACATAGATGGTTTTCAGACGTCTGCTCCTGAGCGGAGCACGGATGGCGGATGGGGTTATGAGAGTGTCAACGCCATGGCCAAGCATTGGCCGGGAGGTGGTACTGGTGAAGGAGGGCGCGATGCACATTATGGCTTTGGCAAGTTTGCAGTCTATCCGGGGGATAATCTGGATATGCATTTGCGACCATTTTTGGAGGGAGCTTTTGATTTGCAAGGCGGCACGCAGCAGGCGGCAGCTATTATGCCTTACTACACGATCTCAACCGACCTGGACCCTGGTGGTGAGAACGTGGGCAACGCCTTTAGCCAGTACTTCATCACCGATCGTCTGCGTGAGCAATATGGTTTTGAAGGTGTGGTCTGTACTGATTGGGGAGTAACACGTGAAGATGCGGGGATGGATCAGTTTGGCCGTACTCCCTGGGGCGTAGAGTCCCTGACTGTAGCAGAACGCCACTATAGAATCCTGATGGCTGGCTGTGATCAGTACGGTGGAAACAATGACGCCGGTCCAGTGCTGGAGGCTTACAGTATGGGTGTGGCAGAATTTGGCGAAGAGTTCATGAGGGCGCGATTTGAGAAGTCTGCTGAGCGGCTGCTGCGAAATATTTTCCGCACGGGACTTTTTGAAAATCCCTACCTGGAAGTGGAAGAGACGCAGTCGACAGTAGGGCATCCTGACTACATGCGCAAGGGCTACGAGGCGCAGATAAAGTCCGTCGTCATGCTGAAGAATAAGGGAGGGGTGCTACCTCTGTCGAATGATGTGGCCGTGTACCTACCGCAGCGATTCAGGCCGGCTCGTCAAGGTTTCTTTGGCCCACCAACCCCTGCGGGGTGGGAAGATCCCATGAGTAAGGAGCTACTATCGGGCTATAGCAATATTACTGACGATCCGGAGCAAGCGGACGTGGCGATTGTGGTGATCAACAGCCCGGAGAATGGTCGAACAGCTGGCTATAGTAGCGAATTGGCCGCTACGGGTGACAATGGATTCCTACCCATCAGTCTTCAGTATGGTACGTACACCGCAACGGATGCCCGCGATCCAAGTCTTGCTGGCGATGGCCGGGAAGGTGATGTGCTGAACAGGACGTATAAAGGGAAGACGATTACGGCCGCGAATAAGTCTGATCTGGACTTAGTGATGAAGACGCGAATGGTAATGGGAGAAAAGCCGATAGTGGTGATCTTGAAGATGGACAACCCCACGGTTGTAGCAGAGTTTGAGGCGGCCATAGATGCGTTGGCCATTAGCTTCAATGTACAGGATCAGGCCGTACTGGATATCGTATTTGGCAAGGCCGATCCTTCGGGGTTGCTGCCCCTACAGATGCCGGCGAATATGTCGACCGTCGAAACGCAAATGGAGGATGTGCCTTTTGATATGGAGCCTCATCAGGATACGGAGGGTAATTTGTATGACTTCGGCTTCGGACTCAACTGGGAAGGGACCATTGGCGATGATCGTGTAGGTCGTTTTAGGCCCAGGTCCACGTTCGCGGAAAAGTAGGTTTTTGGGCTGATGCAAGAGGGACCGATCGGAGTGGCCATCAAGGTCGGAAAGACCATGGGGACCTCAATAGTGACTAGCTGGTGTCGAATTTGACTATTTCGTCCTGGTTGTTGTTATTTGACTAGTACCATTTTGTTTTACCCAGACCATGAAACACATATTTAGCTTTCGAGCCGCTACCCGATGGAGTCTTGGGCTTTTCGGGTTTTTCGTAGTCTTCCATCTGGCGGTTATTCTTGGCATTGTCCTGTTTGACTACGCACCGGTAGAGTACCTGTGGGGAGGCCGCATGCAAACGGAACAGGAGTTGCTGCAGTTTGAAATCCTTTCGCTGGCGATCATGGCAGTATGCCTCTTGGTGGTTTTGCTGAAGGCCCGTATCCTGGATGCCGCTCGGCTTATGGGTGTGGTGAATATTCTGATGTGGGCGCTGGTGCTGCTATTTGCCCTCAACACTTTCGGCAATCTGCTGGCCGTGTCGCTGTTCGAGAAGTTCTTCAGCATTGTGACCGCGGCAATGATGGTCCTGTGCCTGCGGCTGGCGTTGGGTAGAAGTTAGGTTCAATGTTTCCGGTTCACAATTCCAGGTTTGAGTCAAACGCGGAACACTAAACCTGAAACTCGGAAGGTGAGGATCACTTCTCCTTCGGATAGATAACGTCGATGGTGATCTTGCTGACGTTCTCATCATCGTCGGGATAGTACTTGAAGGAGCCTCCGGCGGAGGTGATTTCCCTCTGAATGGGCTCGAGGACGCCAATCATGTCATTGTAGGTGGCAAAATCTGCATCGGCCACGGAGAGGATCTTTTGTAGCTCTTCGACTGTGAAGCTCTTCCGCTGTTTTTTTTCCAAAACCAGTTCCGCGATCAGTGATGCCGTGCGTTTTCGCTTCAGATGAATAGGGGGAAGCTCGTGTTTTGTGATGACTTTGTCCATCTGCTCCATGAAGCCGCTGATCTCCGCATTGACGGTGATATAGTCGGCGGTTTCGTGGTAGGAGTAGAAGATCGGTGTGGCAATGGCCGCATCAGCATTTTTCATCATCAGCGGATTTTGACTGAGCCACGCCAATATCTTTCGTCGCTGGGAGATGTCGGGGCTTTCGATCTTGACGACGCCCTTGGCACACAAACTGCCGATGACCACTCGCATTGGCTTGTCTAATCTCATATAACTATTGATTAGATCTTGCTCCGCGATCTTGCTCATTTCACTCAGATCCGGTGTGTGTATTTCATACTGGAAGGTGGACATGGAGGCGTAAAGATTTTATATCGCATAAAACTAATCATTAGGTTTTAACATCGTGCAACTGTCTGATGAAAGGCCAGGAAGTCGCGATGTATGGGCAGATTATGGAAGGAAACCGGATACGATATCTAAGCGAAAATCATTCTTTTCCGATGGCCGAATCACTCAGTTGCTGAGCAGAGCTTCTAACTTAGCGCTATCGCCGACGAGTCAATCCTTTCGTAGCACCAGGAAGTGGTCGTCCATGACATTACCTGTGAGGATCAAGCCCTTGTAGGTAGCCGCCACTGTGCATGAAGTCATACGGTTACCGTCATCTGTGAAGACACTTTCTACCGAGTGGTCGCCCTCACCCCGATAGTCAATCGTGATGATCTCAGATGGCGAGATGCTGCGCCTGTTAGCCGCGTAGGCCGAGTAATGGAGGAGGCTGGGGTGACAGCCAATCCAGAGCTTTCCGTCCGCATCCATGTCAATATTGTCGACGCCGGTGCCGCAGTCAATGTCTTCAAGAAAAGTGAGATCACCGGAGGTTTGCAGCGAATAGACCTTTACGAGAAATGCTCTGGGAGATGCGACGAAGAGCAGCTTACGGTCGGAGTCGAGGTTGATCCCGTTGGCATAGGCAATGCCATCGGCCACTTGCCGGTAATTGACTCCATCGAAGTAGATCACATCGGAAACGGCGAGGCCCAGATATTCCTCGGCTGTGCGCCTCAGGCCCTTTGTGTAGCCGTGGTCGTTGGTAAAGTAGAAACGTGTCTCGTCGAGGGCGACAATATCATTGGGGCTCACCATCGAGGTATCTTGCAGTGTCTCGACGAACGCCAGACTGTCGCCATAGAGATGAAAGACTTCAATGGCATGCTCCCCTGCGAAGTGGTTGACTGCATAGATCTTATGCAGTCCGGAGTCCAGCTTTATCATGCTTATCCCATGGGGGGAGAATGGCCGGGCTAAGTGCTCTGTGAGCGGTCGGGGTGTGAGGATGCTGTCTGTGAGGTCCAGGAAGTATAGGTGCCCTTGCCGGGTGTGGCCATCCCTTCTGGCTGCGCGATCATCGGAGGAGAGTATGGCGAAACCGGCCTCACGATCAATTTGCAAATCTTCCACGCCAGGCAGGGAGATGCTCTGGTGAATCGAGCCTTCGAAGGTGCCGTTAATATCCCTGAAATAGCCTGTGGAACTGAACATATGGAAAACGTATCCACCAAGGGACAGTACCAGTAAGGGCAGTGGGACAAGGAGCGCTTTCTTCATAGATTCGTAGTATTAAGGATGATCAAGATACCAAGAATTCCTCTTTTGTCTTGTCAGGCTATTCAGTCTCGAGACGCTCAACAATTCGGCCTATTTGTGTGTTCCTAATTAGACTCAAAACCCAAAATATGAACATCCGACTGGCTTTACTAGGTGCGACATTGATCATTGGTCATGCAGGATGGGGCCAGGAGGGTGAGTCCCAGGAGTCGCCTGTAACACCTTGGGAAGTCGATAGCTTGTTTGAGCAGTTGTACGATTGGCACGAGGGCAGTGTCATGCTAAAAGACGGACGCCGCCTGCAAGAAGATATCAACTTCAACTTCCTGGCCGACGCATTGACGACGAGGGAGTACTACAAGACCGGTGAAGGACAGTACTTCCCCAACGATGTGGAATGGTTTCATCTGAAGGACTCGGCCACGGGTAAGCGCTTTGAATTCGTTTCAGCCGTCGGAGAGCTCACCAAGAAAGACAAGGGCGCCTCTTTTTTCAACGTCATTCACCACGGAGATCACTACTTGCTGCTGGCCAGGTACAATGTGAGGTGGGAGCTTATGTTTCAAACTCGCTTTATCGTGCATGGGGTGAGATGGACGCTCTATGTGCTTGGTCCTAATGGTCTGATGAGATACGGCTTTGTTACTTATAATGAGGAGCGGCGCCTGCAGTGGTATCCCAATGACGGGGACTACCTTCTGGGACACGTCGAGCCCAAGCGACTGAAAAAAGTGGACATGAAAGCCATCTGGAGTGTGGCACGGCAGGATTACCCTAACCTGGTGAAGTATGCTGAAGTGCGAGGCCTGCATTGGAACAAGCTGGAAGATCTCATCAAGCTGCTTGACCATTTGGACAAAATCAAGTCGTAGGCGCACGCAAGTAGGATTTTTCCTTATCTTTAACCAACGGCGCTTGTAAGCTCCGTTGATTATTATCCCAAACCAACAACTATGCACTACTTACTCTGTGCCCTGTGGCTCATTGGGGGAGGTCCCAAGTATGCCATAAGCGGCCAGTTCCAACATACCGATCATGGCGCCGCCTGGCTCTCAGCAGAGATCTGTCATGAAGGGGACTGCAAGAATCTTAAGCTCAACGGCGATTTCGAGTTCGGACTACGTCTCAAACCTGGCAGCTACGAAGTACATTTTGTCAACAACTGGCGGCAGGAGATTATTTTGCCCATTGATCTACAATCGGATACCGTCCTGACGATGGATGCCGGTGACTTCCAGCCGCGGGCGAACTATCCTGTCTGGGAGGCCTTTCTGAGGCATGGCAATCTTACCATTGCCGAACGCACGGAGTCCAATGGTCACTATTGGGAGCGTGTTCTTACATTCGAGCACATACAAGGCGCAGTTGTCGTAGAGGTTGACGATCCGGCAGCGAGAGTGGGGGCGCTGGAGATGCTTTCCCCCCTGGAGACTTTCCAACTAGAGGACTTCCTGCGCAAGGTGGACCTCTTCGATGGTGGCGAGGGCTGTGATGCGCCGACGCTGTATCTAATGCAGGCGGGTGAGGAGACGTTCATCATCGAGGATAGCTCCTGCGAGTTGTTGCATCTTGACACCATATTGTATGATCTGTATGTTCGCAATTATGTGAGTCAGGATTTTCCGCTGTATTCTAATTAATGTGCAGTTTTGAGCAGAAAATGTCCAGAAAATACTGTTGTTCTAACACGTGATATTGCTTGTCCATCTTGTCTAATACCGGTTTAATTGCGACTATTGGTGATAAAACCGCGTTATACCTAAGTTTTGGTGCAAATCGCGAATTGTAACGCGCTGATAATGAAACTGAAAGAGATTGTGAGAGTGAAGCGAGGTCTCGTCGCCCGGGGGGAGGAGCAGGGTGAGGTACGTTATCTGCGTTTGGCTGATTTTGATGAAAAGGGACAGATGCAGCCTGGTAATGAGCGGTACATTGCCGAACAGCCAGACGAAAAGTACGTGCTGAAGTCTGGTGATATTCTGATGTCCATCATGGCACCCCGCTTCTTCGCTATGAAGTTCGCTGAAGAAGAGGGCACTTTCGTACCCAATCACTTCTTCAATATCCTCAATCTCAAGACAGATCGCTTGTCGGCAGATAAGCTGGTAGAAATTCTCAATTCCGATAAGGTCCAAAAGCAGCTCGATGGCTTGACGGAGGGTGAGAACATCCGAACGATCCCCACAAAAAACCTCGAAGACCTGAAAGTACGGTTGTAGGGATCGTGGATCGTGGATTTTGGTTCATTGATCTTAGTTCCTTGTTCTCTGTTTCTTGTCTATCCCAGAACCTGGATTCAAGAACTTAGATCGAGGAACGAATTGTCAATCCCTGAATGACGTTGACCGCTTTGAGTTAAACATCTATTAGAATCGTCATATTTATTCAATCCAAGACCATTGGGCAAATAGGAGCCTGAAGGTCCTTCGTTGGGTAAAGCTTATTGGGGCTCGAGGCCCCTTTAAGCTTTTTAAGACCTTCGGTATAAATGATCACCCTTGGCCTTCGTTGGGTATTCGAAGATAACCATTCCTCATACTTGGCTGGTGGCATGCGCTTAAGGAGATGATTGTGGCTTCTCTTTGTATTGTAGTTGTGTACTGCTCGATCAAGTGATCTACACAAGGAGCTGAAGCTTTTGATGTCCCAGTATTGAAGGTACTCACCTTTGATAGTGCCATGGATTCGCTCCCCGTAAGCATTTTCTTGAGCACTATCACACATGCTAATCCTTGTGATTCCTTTACTGAGCAAAAGTGCTATGTAGGCCTTACTGGTAAACTGCGATCCACGATCCGAATGGTGAATAAGTTGGCTCAACTCCTCAGATCCTCTCAATGAAAAGGCTTTTTTCAGAGCCTTCAAGTTTGCATCAACCCTGAGACTACTACTTGCAGCATGACCCACAATACGACGACTGTAAACGTCGATAATAAAGGTTAAGTAGTAGTGCTCCCCATCGAGCCAGTAATAAGTGATGTCTGTTTGCCAGACTTGATTCACATCCCATACCAGCATCCCTTCGATCATGTTAAAATAGATGCTCTGGTGATCAGGATACGTTGTCCGGTGTCCTGGGCGCTTTCTCCGCACTCCGTAGCCAAGCCCCTGGAATACCTCTATGAACCGGTCTCTACCAATCCAATCTGGTGATAACATGCCATACATTTTCTCCAATCCGCATCCCCCATGCTCACGTCTGATGGCATCTACTTCCATGCGTAGGGAAGAGAGCCGCTCCAGAAATAACTCACTCCGTGCTATGTATTGATGAAATGACTGCTTACTTATCCCCACAGTCGAATACAATGCATTCATACTGTATGCATACTCGTGACGCTTTGACCTCATTTTTCCGAGCGTGGGGTAGAGAAGTTTTTTTCAATGTCAAGGTCATATGCCTCCTTGGCCATCGCCAGAAGCTCCTCGTAGTAGTCAATCTTTATTTGCTTCTGCCCCAACAGCCTCTCTAATTCAGCCAACCTCTTCTCCAGTTGCTTCACCTTCTCCGTTGCACTATCTGAATGCTCCACAATCTTTAGGCTCTTCTTGTTTACACTAGAATACTTGTAGATCCAATTGTAAACACTTTGAAACGAAATGCCGTACAGACGGCCCATCTGCTTTATCGTCAACTCACCAGACTCATATTCGTTGACCCTTGCTCGCTTGAACTCCTCAGAGTAAACAACCCGCTTTCTTAGTTTTTTAACATTTTTCACCTAAAATCAAGTTGAAAAACGGTCAACCTATTTCAGGGACGGACAAATCAACCAAGATCTAGGATCCAAGATCAAGGATCTATGAACACGTTACTCCAGCGAATCGATGTATTCGGAGTAGGCTGTGGCCATCTCTTTCTGTTCATCGCCGTCCAGACCTATGGCCACTGCTGTGGCAAGCACCTGCTTCGCCGTAGAGGCACATGTGGCATCAGTACAATCGTTGAGCAGCATGCCGACAAACCTGAGGTGCTGATCCGCCGACTCCTCGAAGTAGTCATGCAACCACTTGCCGCAGTTTGCTGCGAAGTAGTCATGGTTATCTGTCAGGTAGTGATAGATCATCCAGTTGAACTCGTGAAACGCCTTCTGCGGCAGGGTCTTCTCATTATTGATCCACTGAAAAACGCCATTGGCCTCATTGTAAAAGTCCATGTGACTGGGGTCTTTTGTCTCCATCATGTAGAATAGCATGTAGTCGAAAGCCTTGTCGTAATAGGCATAGGCGTTGGCATAATGCAAGTCTAGTATCAGCTCGATGTTTTCCATCAGATGACGGTCTATGTCATCGGCGATGGGGGTGACGGAGACGTCCACTTCACTGATGTCCTTTCCCACGTAGTCGGTGATGATCCCCCAGTCCTCGCCTGTGGCTCCGCGCAGGAGCGCATCTTGCTGTATTCGTTCTTGCACGTACGCTGTTGCGAGATCGTGGGCTTTGGCGGCATCCTTTGCTGACAGCGTCTGAAGGTACCGACGTTTTTTCGCGACTGTTGACAGGTCGGTGACGGGCTCCGAAGGCGCTTCCCAGTCTTTTGCATCTTTGGCCAATCGGAGAAATGCAGAGGCACCGATACTTCCCTCTTCCTTCACGGCCAGTACGCCATCTGGGCTGTAAAACGCTAGCGTGGGGATGGATTCCACGCGGAGCTCCTGAAGGAGTGGGCCATCTTCGGTATCATCCACATCGATCTGGATAGCGATATAGTTTGCGTTCATGTACTGAGCGACCTGTGCATCTGTGAATACGTCGCGCTCCATCATCTTGCAGGGGCCACACCAGGTCGCCATGATGTCGATGAAGAGGTACTTGTCTTGTTCGCGGGCCATTTCGAGGGCTTCCTCGAAGGACAGTTTTTCAAAGTGGATTTCAGTGCGAGCAGAAGCCAGGAGGCTGACGGCGGCCGTGAGTAGGCCGAGGGCGGTCATTAGGGATCTTTTCATATTTATTTGTTTGACATTGGTAAACACAGCTACCTAACGAGGGCTGTGGGCGAGATCGTATAATCCGACGTTAGATCAATGGACGTGCGGTGCTTTGAGATTGGCGAAAAATTCGTTGATGCCGCCACATATTTCAAGGTCGTTCCCACTCACACACCATTACTCCACAGTCAAGACAATGCCTAACGGTTCCGGGATGATCTCACTGGAAATATTGGTAAATTCCAGCGTTGCTAGCTATAAAAAAGACTATGGAGAAAAGACTAGAAGACGTAGCAGAGGTATTGAAAGGTTTCCCTTATCGCCTGAAGGAAGAGGGCAAAGTACCTTGTCTCAGACCGAAGGACTTCAACAAGTCCGGCGAATTCGTAAACAATGTGGAATTGCATGTGGCCGTCACAGACGAAACGAAGAAATTTTTGCTTCAGGATGGAGATATTCTGTTGCAGTGCAAAGGACCTGTGAACCGCGCCATACCATTTCCCAGTCAGTTGGGAGAAGCCGTGGCCATTGACATTTTCACGGTCATTCGCCCATCAGCGGCGATTCGTCAAAACGACCTCGTCCAATTCCTGAATGGAGACGAAGGGCAGAAGGCTCTGCAAAACCTGCGAAAGGGAGATGATATCCCGGCGATTTCGCACAAAGACCTGAAGGGCCTGGAAGTACCGGTGGTACCTCAACCTTTGTGATTCCTGCGAATAGGTTGGAGTCGCACGTCCAGCCCATATCCCATCCCACTCCCGCGAAGTAGAGAGTAGAAAATTCCCCCAACAAGGGACATGCCATTCTCTGCTTCACGGTAACCTCTGCTCGCCCGCCTGCACATAGCCTTTACGGCAAAGGCCGGGTGGCTTTCGTCATTGGCCCCGCACCCCTCTGGTACTGGCATTCCTTGCCATCTGCTCGCCTTACGTCCGATTTCAGTAAGTCACGATTGTCTCCTGGAAAGGGTAACTCCGTCACAATCACCCTGAGACAATATCACTCCCATTCTCCACACCTATTTGTAGGTATTTCGGCCAAAATGCGCCAATAATCGATAAATACCTGCTGATAATCTAGTCCTGCCAACACGTGAAAACATCCAGTCGTTCCTTTGCATAGAAGATGTCAATAAGGAACCGGCATTGAGACCTAAGAGTAGTTAGCTCACTCACCGCCAAGTTATCTTGGACACCAGCAAGTGGAAGGGCATTCGGCAACGGATGCCCTCAATTTTTTGATGCTTTGCCCAAAATATCCCACTAATCATTCCGTTTCGTTCGATAAATATCCCGGCTTGAGGTTGTTGACGTCAGCCCAATCCTGCGGATTGACGACCTTGAGGTCGCCTCGACGCTTGATGGGTCGGGATGCATCCAAAACAAATCAGAGTATGAAACAGGTACTAGTATTCAGTTTAGTCACCCTAGTCGTCGTAGCAATGGGCGCAAATAATCCCACTACAGCCAACACAGCTGATGCCGTCGAACCCAACTGGAAAATATTGAAAGAAGAGGGGCAAAGGGCCCTCTACTTCCGGGTGCTGGAAGAAGGTGGTGTGGGCGTTCTCAATCTAAAGGTGGTGAATGGTGAAAATACGAGCGTAGAAAAGGGACAGTTGCTGTACCTGAAGACTGCTACCGACGTCATCAAGTTGAGTGCTGCGCAGTCAACCACGGCCTGTCGTGGTTGCGGTTCGTACAAGGTCGTGTCCTACCGCAATGTGCTCGGACTGGATGTTAAGTATGCCTTCTCAAAGGCTACTGCGGATATGATGATGAAGAGCGATCTGGAAACGCTGAGGGTCATCACGAGTGATGGTTATGTGGAGTTTGACATTACTCCTCAAAATCAGTCGATTCTCAGGAACGCGGTGAGCCAGCATTATAGCCGGTAGTAGTCTTCTGGGAGAGCTTCTGGCGACAGCGGGGATCCCGCGGCAGGGATCGAAACGACATCGGCGGGGGTGGTGCGATGACAGTGCGGAGCCAAGATATAGTGCAGAGCCCGGCCCCTGACGAGAGAGGCAGTGCATGTGGGTTCTGGAGCAATGGATAACTCTCTGTCAGGGGGCCGCCCAGCAAAAGATCTTTGATCAGGTACTATCTCGCACAATTGACGCAGAAGGGGCTCTCAGGCTTGAGCAGGATCCTCCCTTCTGGAATGGGTCGCTTGCACTTTCGACATAGCCCAAAGTCTGGTTTGTCCACATTGTCCAATGCTTCCTGCAGTTTGTTGAGTTTCTGCTGCGCATTGCGCAGTGCTGATTCGGTGATGCTCTTGTTGTTGATGGCATCCATCCGTGAGATGCGGCCGATGGCATTGTCTGGTGAGACGGGCTGCGACATGTCCTGATAGTCCGCGATGGTCTTCTCGGTTTTGGCGATCTCCTCGCGGAGCTTTTCTTTGAATTCGGCTTTTTCCATGCTTCTTCTCAATCCTGCAGCAGCCAATATACGCATCGGTCTTTGGGGTTCCAAGTTTCGTGGGGGGTTGATGGGTTGATGGGTTGATGGGTTGATGGGTTTTTAGGTTTATGGGTTTATGGGTTTATGGGTTGATAGGTTGAGTGTGAGTTGATAGGTTGAGTGTGAGTGTGAGTGTGAGTGGGGGAGTGGAGTGAGAGCGTGGAGTGATCTCATGGAATGGCCTTTTTCGCAAAAATCCTGCTGCAATGGACGAAAACGGAGATGACGGACGTTAGGTAGGCAAACTAGGTGTTATGAAAAACTACTCGCTGATGCCCTTGATGCTGGTGGTCGCAATGTGCGCTTGCTCCGTGACCAAGACCCCCCAAATGACTGCGATGACCTTGCACGGCATGCTGATGATGGACGAATACCCCATCCGTGTGATAGAGTACAGGGAGTTTCTGTACTATCAGTCAACAGACAGTAAGAAGATGCTGGTGCCAGCCGACAGTGAGGCGCGCTTCTATTTGAATGATCCGCACAATCTCGAGAAGCCAGTCCGTGGAATCAATGCCGAGCAGGCGTTGGCGTACTGCCAATGGCGGAGCCAGGTATGGAACCAGAAGGGCGATGGTCACCGGTACCGCTTCCGGCTGCCGACAGTGGAGGAGATGAGGGAGAGTGATGTGGATTTTGGTGCGGGATTCCTAAGTCGGGAATTGGCTGTGGCCGATGAGGGTGTCATCGCTTACGGCGAGGGCTTTGAGTCTCCGGATGTCGCCACGAAGAAGGGAGATGCTGTTGGCTTTCGATGCATGGCGGAGGTGGTGCCTTTGTGAGTGGGAGTGATCCGCCTTCGCTGGGTCCTTCGCCATTGGCTCTGGCCCCCAATGAAAGCTATGGCGGACAAGGGCGTGTGGTGTTTGAGTGTGAGTGTGGAGGAGTGTTTGTGTTGTTGAGTTTTTAGGTTTTTGAGTGTTTGGGTTTCTCGCCTTCTACTCGTTAAGAAGATCCGTTGAGACAGCCAGTAATCGCTCCTTTACTTCCAGTAGGTGATTGAGCTCCACGAGATAGAATTCCGTCTGCTTCAGGATCCGGTCTTCCTCTTCAAAAAGCATCAGGAATCGCATCAGAAGCTCCTGTTTCGCTGCCTCGTCCAGGCCACTTAACTCCGATTTGGAGAATTGCGTCACATATTCTTGCTTCCGGGTGGCTATCTCGACAAACTCACCCTTCGCCGCACCCTGTGACTCGAGGATGGTAGCCCATCTGCGATCGAGCTTGTCGAACATCGTCGCGATGTGCCTCTGGCAAGGCTCCGCTTGATCCTCGTTGCCCTCGGCAATTTCACTCAGGAGTCCATCCATCTTGCGGATATCTTCCTGCAAGTGATCTCTGTATGCCTCGCGAGTCATTGGGCCCGAATCTTCAGGGCTTTCGTTCTCGGCATAGCCCAAAACCAGGAGACGCTGCCACAGGGCATCAAACCGTGGATTCAGGTCCGTTGCCCTACTTGCGAGTGACTCTTGCTCGGCTTTGAGGTTAGCCAACTTCTCCTGGAAGGATTGCTGCAACTCATCGAAATCGGGGTATTGCTGTGCCATGTGTGCTATTGAGCCGTCAAGTTAGTTCATCGAGACGTCCGAATACGTTACCAGAGGACTATCTTCGGGCTGAAACTTTAGAAAACGAATTCACTAGCTACCGATGAAAATCAATTGGAACGCGATTTCCTCAGTCTCTGCCGCACTGGGCGTGATCATCTCTGTGACTTTCTTCATCCTCCAAAGCAGGGAGAACAACAAGGTGACCAGGGCTGAGCAATTTCCCTACCTTGAGATCATCAACGTCTTCAATGATGACGAAGCCAAGACGGGGATCAGGTTGCGGAATGAAGGCACTGGGTTGGCCATTATCGATTCCATGAAGATCAGCTACTATCCGGACACCTGCCAGCTACAGTCCAAGGCGTATGACTGGACTACCTTTACCGTTGACAAGTTTGGCAACCCCAGAGGGATTCGGTTTGCTCACCGCGATTCGATTCAGTGGTACTTCAGTTTTTTGTATCCCGGACATTCGGTGACCCCCGATCGAGATGTTTGGCTGTTGACCAAGGCGGATACGGTACCACTAAGCAATAGGGAATCGCAGGACTTCCAAAATATGGTTATTCAGGTCTGGTATAGCAACGTCTTTGACGAGAGGTTTTGTCTATCGTGGCGGCGAAGGGGAGAGGGTAACAACAATCGGAGGGAGCCTTTCTGTCCGTAGGAATTGGTGATAATATGACTAGAAAGGAATTTCTACAAACTATCTGGAAGCGGTACCTGAGACCGGCAATACTCGGACTATTGCTGGTGTTTGCGATCAACTTCTTGATTGAGGTCATTCGGACGAGCGGTCCTGAGCGCCAGTCCCTGATAGCATTGTTGGTGGTGTCGGCTGTCGTCGCCCTCATAATCGGTCTGCAATTCGTTTTGGCCATTTTATCCGTCTGGTTAAGCTCGATGGTGCCAGAGAGCCTGAAGTATGCACTCGATCGGACCTTCAGGGTCCTCAATTTTTTAGCACCCTTCGTTACGGTGTGGTTGATCTACCAGATGTACATGACGGGAAACTACGCGGCAGCGGGAGTCGCAGGGATCTACCTGTTTCACGAGATCTGGCCAGCTCAGTCGGCGAAAAAGAAGGTGTAGGGGACAACTTCGCCAGCAAGGGTTGTCTGATCTCTGATCAAGCAATAATTAAGAGCTTCAGAATCACTGACTTTTGCCATGGTTTTCTGTTTTCATTTCTTTCTACCTTAGCCAGGTACTTCATACTGAGACAACTACAAAACATCCGTGACATGAAATGCCTCCAGCCTTTTTGCCTTCTGATACTTTGTCATACTGTCGCCTTCAGCCAAGTAGATGAGTATGTCAATCTTAGCTATGATGAGCTGGATAGTTTGATAGATATTCACATAGACGAAGGAGAATATAATGCCGCAATTCCTGTGGCGACGGCTTTTATTCTCAAGGCCGAAGGAGGCGGGAATGACTCCATCAAAGCCTACGCTATTAATGCCTTAGGTCTACTAAATATGTACCTGGGGGCTCATGATGAAGCTTTGCGGCTCCTGACTCGGTCCATGCATATGAGGGAACGAACATTGGGCGGAGATCATGTTGATTTTGCGGAGTCGCTCAATAATGTGGGTTCTATATATGAGAGAATGGGGAATTATCATGAAGCTCTGCCTCTTTACCTGAGAGCGAAGGACATAGATTCAATTCAATGGGGCGTAGAGCATCCGAAGTATGCACTTGCGCTCAATAATCTGGCACTTTGCCACTCAAACCTTGGCCAATATGATGAAGCGCTTCCGCTGTTTTTACAGGCTAAGGATATTCGAGAAAAGACTTCTGGAACAGATAATTTCAGTTATGCTCTATTACTGAACAATTTGGCAACGTTGTATGAGGATACCGGGAATTATGAGGAGGCTTTAGATGTGTATGAAGCATCCAAGAACATCAAAGAGAAGGTCATTGGTACTGAGCATCCTTCCTATGCAATATCCCTGAATAATATGGCTTCGCTCTATGGTCGAATAGGGGAATACGACCGGGCCATTTCCATGTACAATGAGGCGTTAGAAGTTATGGAAAAGGTGTATGGCAAGGAGCATCAGTATTATGCAAATGCGCTCAGCAGTCTTGCAGCTATGTACGAGATTCAAGCCGATTTAGAAAAAGCGCTGTCATTGTACTTGCAGGCGAAAGATATACGCATGATCGCGCTTGGTGAAAACCATCCTGATTATGCAGCGTCACTTGTCGATGTGGCGATTTCCTACGAGAGAATGGGTGAATATGATCAAGCGCTACAACTCTATCAAGAAGCTCTTGCCATTCGGGAGCAGGTTTTTGGTAAAAGACATCCAGAATATGCCAGTTCCTTGTATAGTCTGGGGGCTTTTTACGCTACAGTTGGCGACTATGATAAGGCTTTACCGGCTTACAAGAAAGTATTGGAGATTGACTCAGAAACATTGGGTGAGGATCACCCGGGCTACGCACAGTCCCTGAAGAGCCTAGCTGTTTTATACTTTGATATGGGAGAGTATCAGGAGGCATTGGCCCTTTCCTTGCAAGCCAAGGACATCTTCAAAATCGCTCTGGGTGAGGAACATCCAGATTATGCGTCAACATTGATCAATGTGGGAGCATTGTATGAGACAATGGGAGATTACGATGCGGCTCTCCCGCTGTACTTAGAAGCGAATGAGATCGACAAAAAGACTTTCGGCAAAGACCATCCCGATTATGCACAATCAATCAGCAACCTCGCTCTGCTCTACCAGAATATGGGTAAATATGATGAGGCTATGCCGCTCTTTCTAGAGGCCAAGGACATCCGTGGCACTGTATTGGGAGAACAAAGTCCAGTATATGCGGAATCATTGCAAAATTTGGCCTTTCTTCATGAAAGGATGGGGAACTACAATCAGGCGCTGCCCCTTTACTTGGAGAGTGCGCAGATTAGGGAAAACGTCCTAGGTGTCGATCATGCTACCTACGCTGTTTCACTAGAGCATTTGGCGGCTCTTTATGAAGTCATGGGGGACTATGACGTGGCATTGGGGCTTCATCTTCGGGTAAAGGAGATTCGAGAGAAGGTCTTTGATGAGAATCACCCCAGTTATGCTTCTTCACTCAATAATTTGGCAGTGGTCTACGAAACAACCGGTTACTACGAGAGAGCTATACCCCTTCATCTACAGGCCTTACGAATTAAGGAAAGAGTGTTCGGCAAATCCCATGCGACCTATGCCGTTTCTCTTGGCAACTTGGCGACGCTTTACCAGTCAATTGGAGATTATGATCAATCCTTACAACTTCATCTGGAGGAAATCGAAATCATGGAAAAAGCTTTGGGTCGTAAACATCCAGACGTTGCAATTGCACTCAACAATCTCGCGGTTTTATACGAATTGATGGGCGATGATAACGATGCACTTGAACTCTACCAGCGGGTTTCCGCAATCGATAAGGAGGTGCTAGGCGAACAGCGTCCAGACCATGCCTCATCGCTTAAGAACCTAGCAGTGTTGCAGATGAAAATGGGAAATTTTGATGCATCATTACAGAACTTATTGGAGGCGTTGGCGATTTGGGAAGTGGTCTTGGGAAAGAGGCATCTCGAGTATGTCGGAGGATTACAAGAATTAGCCTCATTGCACCGGAAAATGGGAGATCTCGATGAAGCATGGGGTGCCTCTCGTCGAGCGATTCTTGGTATTTCGGGTATGGAGCTAACTGGATTTCCAAATGAGGAATGGCAATTGAATTTGCAGGAGGTTAAATATCCATCCAATGCCCATATCGACCGCATGGCCGAGGTCTTATCTGGGGTCTACCAACTAGTGGAAGTAGATGATCGCATTGTCAACCCCAAAGCGCAGCAAGCCTTTATAGCCAATCTAGCGAATGAGTTGCTGCTTCATGTAAAGAATGAAGTGTCGGATGAAGAGGATAAGCTGCGAACCCTCTCGAAAAGCCACGACTGGCTCCAACGGAGTCTGCAGGTATTGAGCCCGCAGCGGCAAGTGGCAGAGGCGTTTCATCTCGCAGATCAAAACAAATCTGTATTACTGCTGCAGGCTACCAAATCTGAAATGGCCTATCGCCTGGGAGAGCTACCCGATTCACTGGTTTGGCAAGAGAGGAATCTGCTTAGCAAACAGGGTCAAATCAAAGCTGAGCTTCTTGGGCAGTCGGGAGAAGGTGAGGATAGCCTCATAGCCCAACTCAATGCAGTCAATCAGGCAATCGACGAATTCGTAGCCATGGTTCAGCGTGACTATCCCAAGTATCACCAGGTAAAATACCAGCAGGTGGACGTTCAAGTCGAGGATATTCAGCAATTGCTGGCCAAGAACACGGCGCTCCTGGAGTATGTAGTGGGCGACTCCGTTGTACATATATTCTATGTCGACACGGACCAGGTGCAGTGGCGGCAATTCGCGATCTCCAAATCGGAACTGAAAGAACGAATCCAATTGCTTCACGCTGCCTTAGGCGACTATCAGTCCAAGGAGGCTTACACGGAGTACGAACGTCAGGCTGGTTGGTTCTATCAAAATTTAGTGGCTCCAGTACTTAGAGATAACCGGGGTGTCACGAGACTGGTAATCGTACCGGATGGAGAGTTGGGGCACTTGCCCTTTGAAACGTTCCTTGTAGAAGGTGTTGATGAATCGCAGAGCCCTCATTACTTATTGAAGGATTACAGCATTTCCTACAGTTACTCGGCTACACTCTGGAAGGAGAATACGGAGACCTCAAATCCCAGGAATAATGGACAGATTCTGGCGGTAGCGGGTAACTACGACTTGGCGCTGGATAGCACACTATTGGCCGTTCGTCTTCCTAAAGACCAGTGGAGGCGAGGTGAGCTGACAGAGTTGCCGGCAGCACGTAGAGAGGTTGAGACCCTACAGGAGAAGTATGCCGGCTTCTTTGCATTTGATTCAGTGGCTTCGGAGAGGACGGTAAAAGCAATGGCCCCAGATTATGCCATTCTCCACTTCGCCACACACGGTATATTGGATCGAGAGCGGCCTGTCCTTTCTTCCCTGGCGTTTACAGAGGACAATGATAGTACTGAGTCCAATTTTTGGCAGGCCCACGAGATTTCCAGGGCTCAACTGAATGCTGATCTGGTTGTGCTTTCCGCCTGTGAAACAGGCTTTGGAGAGTTTGAGACTGGTAATGGTATCGCGTCATTGGCGCGAGCATTTATGTACGCGGGAGCCTCGGCCTTGGTAGTATCTCTGTGGCAGGTGCATGACAATGCGACCTCGGAGCTTATGAGGAACTTCTACGATAACCTTGATCGTGGGCTGGAAAAGGATGAGGCACTGCGCCAGGCCAAGCTGCAATACCTCGAAACGGCACAGGGAGTGGTGGCCCATCCAGCATTTTGGTCTCCATTCATCATGATGGGAAAAACCGACCCCGTCACCATCAGGCAGAAGAGCAATCCGGCCGCCTGGGCAATTGGGCTCGCATTCCTCGCAGCGATTGTCGTAGGTGGGTTTATCTGGAGAAAAAGAAAGCTGCAGTCCTAGAAGCGTCTGTATTTGGGAGTATAAACCTTTGTGCTGTCGGCATGCTATCTGCCACCCCACACTTTGACTCCATCCAAACAAAAGCTACAAAGTCCTACTCCAGCTCGGTCCGCAGCGAAGCAATGGACTTCCGATAGAAAGGATGTTGTTGGTTCATGCGCGCCAGCACTTCGAGGGTCCTGGTCTCATCCTCCAGAGACAAGTAGGCCAGGGCCGTGTACCAAAGGGCATCCTGGTAGTATTTGTCGCCGGGGGCTATCAAGGTCAGTGCTTCGATGGCTTTTTCACCTTCTCCCATCGACAAGTAGGCATTTCCCAAGTAGAGGTCCTGTCCTTCGATAGGTTCCGCATCGAAGGGAGGTCCTCCAAGTACTTCTACCACCCTTGCATATTCTCCCTTACTGTACCAGCCCATGACCTGTGCGCTTGGGTCTGAGTCCATTTGACCGCGGACGACCTCTCTGGCGGGGTAGGGCTGATAGTACCTGTCCAAAAGCGTTGAACTCGGACTTGTCCAGTTCAACGCCGCCCACACACCAACGAAGGCCAGGAAAGAGGCCGCTGTCCAAAGCCAGCTCCTTGATATGCGCCGATTGGCAGATCTTTCGACGTCATCGAACAGATGCTTCAGCTCGTCCTTCAGCGCTTTCTGCTTGTCGGCCCTGAAAGTGCTGAGTACCTGCCGCTGGTATTGCCAGGCCTCCGCGAACACCTCGGACTCTTTCTTTCGGGCGTCGAACTGTTCTTGCTCCTCGGCAGACAATTCACCTGCGAGCTGCTTCTGAATGAGATCGATATCGCTGTCACCTAGTGTCATTGATCTACGGTGTTAAGGGTTGTTGATTTGAGTTCCTGGGCTTTTTCCATCATTCGCTTGTAGCATCGAGACTTGCTTGTCTTGGCTACGTTGGCACTGGAAAAACCCATGACTTCGGCAATGGCTTCCATGCGCAGATTGTCGACGTAGAATAGCTGAATGATCTTCTGACACTTTTCTGTCAAGAATGCGATGGCTTCGCGGGTGATTTCTAACAGTTGCGGATTGAAGGGCGGAAGGTCTTCCTCCTGGTCGACTGTGCCATAGTAAAAGTGTTCTATGTCCGCCATCTTGCGTTGAAAACGCGCCTCTCTCGCCAGCTTCACCAATAGCATATTGTGGCAGGTTTTGTAAAGATAGGCGCGGAGGTTGGTAAGTCGCTCCACCTGACCGGACAGCAACTTTTCCCTCAGGACCATCACTGCTTCTATGAAAATGTCCTCAGCATCCTCGTCCGAACAGCGATTTTCTCGCGCCAGCCTTGTCATGCAGTAACTGCCATGCTCTAAATAGCAGATGCGCAATACTGCATTGTTCCCCATTTTCAGATCATCAATTAGTTGCCCCCAATCCATCTTCACTAAGTAGTTGCTAACACAGTTAATTTAAAATTTTCTAAGAACATTTTTCCATTCAAAGTGGCTGACTTTCAGCATCTCCGGTGCCCTCTGACACCATTGTCTAATACCATGTAAGATTTTGTGCAAAAGGTAAACAAGTGGCTGGGAAGTAGCCCTTCTGAGGCTATGGGACAGGCAGGTAAGGTGTTTACCTTTTTCTGCGCCTGTTACTGAAAGATTGTAGTGATCCATTAATCACCTAGAAGCCTATCTCAGATATGAGCGCACAACAAGAAAAGAAGACGATCCTTCTGGATCCCTTTCCGGCGACAGGGCATGTGAATGCCTTTATCCGAGTGGCTGATTTTCTCCTTAGGAGAGGATTTCGTTGCGTATTTGTCGGCGCGCCACAATTTCAGGAGTTGGTCAGGCCGACTGCGCATGAGTACTATATAGTCGACCCTTTTGTCCTAAAACACGAGCAATCTCGGAGGAAGGAAAGAGGCTGGATTATCTACCTATTTGAATGTGTCTCTGGCAGGAGAAGAAATGTCCTTACGGAGGAGCTTAGAGAAAATCAGGATCGCTATGAGAGGATGATCACAGAAGTCCAACCTAATCTCATCCTCTTAGACGATCACTACAGCACGAAGGCGTTGTTCTATGATCGCTTTAGACGACCAATTATGAGGCTGTTCACCATGGTCAATCCCTTTCGAGATAAGGATGTTCCGCCATTTCAATCAAGCCATGTGCCCAATGGCTCCTGGAAGTCCAGAAAGATTATAGCCGGTCTGTGGTTCCTTATCGGGCTACGGAGAAGGCTATCTACCGTGATAGAGCAGTTGGTGACTTGCGGTCTCACTAATGTGGCCTTCCTCCGGCAAAACTTCCCCAACGCCGATTTCACCTTTGAAAATGGGCGATGCTTTGCTCTGGGAATCCAAGAGCTACCAATGGTGGTATTGCGACCAAGGGTATTCGATTTTCCCCGATCAACTGAACGTAAGGTATACTACTTTTATGAGTCGCCACCTCCGACTGCTGAACTCGTCCATCCTCGACTACAAGGTTTTTTGGAGTGTGCCTTGGGGCGTCGTATAGTTTATTGCTCGCTTGGGACAGTTACTAGCGAGTTTACCAAACGGACTGCCCTTTTCTTCAACAAGCTATTGCAAGCAGCTCAGTCCCTATCGGATATCCAGTTCATCTTTTCCCTGGGTGCTGATTATGACCTCGGCCGACTGGGGCAGGTTCCATCGAATGTCGCGCTTTTCAAACATGTGCCTCAAAAAGAACTCCTCTCGCACGTCGATATCATGATCACGCATGGGGGCTTGAATAGCGTAGTGGAGTGCCTTCAATCAGACACGGCCATGTTGCTTTACCCAGTGACCAAGAAGTGGGATCAGCCGGGTAATGGTGCTCGTGTGGCCTATCACGGTATGGGGTTCGTACATGACCTGAGGCGAGCAACGGCCAAAGAGCTGGTAGAGCATATTCGGGAAGCCAATAGCGAGCTACCACTGCTCCAGAAGAATATCCGTCAATTCCGAAAACTCCTGGTGCATGAGGCAAGAGAAGACAGGCAAGAATTCATAAAACATCTTATCTATAACATAGACGATAAACCTTATGAAATACTCGAGAGAAAAGCTCAATGAGATTCACGTAAAGCAACTGGGTGAATTTGCCTGTGGTTTGGCGTGCTTAAGTGCCGTTGCCCGATACCATGGCGGCGACGTGTCACAAGAAAAATTACGGAATGTTAGTGGTACCACTTTGAACGGTACGTCACTGCTTGGGCTGTATGAGGCCGCCAAAGAAATTGGCTTGGATGCCGGGGCTTTTGAGGCCAATTTCAATAGCCTCCGGGAATTGGACCACCCGGTGATCTTGCATGTCGTGATCGATGGGAAGCAGGAGCATTTCGTGGTGTGCTATGGCGTGGAGGATGACATGTTCATCATTGGTGATCCGGCCTGGGGCATCACGCCCATGTCAGAGGCGGAGCTTGCCGCTATTTGGCGATCCAAGGCCCTACTGAGCGTGCAGCCGGGAGAGAAGTTTGTGACAAAACAGGGAGATCGTCGCAATCGATGGGATTGGCTGAAGTCCTTGTTGAAGGAGGATATGAGTATTTTGACGGTCGCCGGGGTCATTGGTATTGTTATGGCCGCTCTCGGCTTGACAACGGCCATTTTCTCCCAAAAACTCATCGATGACTTTTTGCCGAACAAGGATATGGATAAGATATTCATAGGGTTTGGTGCTTTGCTGTTTCTGCTCATAGGAAGATCATTGCTGGGCTTGATTCGCGGGATTCTGATGGTCCGACAGGGTAGGGACCTCAATGTCCGAATTATCAAAGCCTTCCTACAAAAGGTTATCAGATTGCCCATAGCATTCTTCAATGGCTATAGTTCTGGTGACCTGATTGCACGTATGAATGATTCACTGAGAATCAGAAATAGCATCGCCCTCATTACAGGAAATGTGGTGATCAATGTCCTGGTAGTTTTCATTTCTTGTATCTATCTCTTTTTCATCTCCGGACTGGTAGGTGCTTTATCGCTCTCAAGCATCGTGATCTTCTTGGTCATTGCCTGGAAATACCATCCGGCTATCAGACTCAAACAAAAGGAGATCATGGCCGCACATAGCGCTAATGAAACGCAATACATTGATGTGCTGAGCGGCATAGGAACGGTGAAATCCTATGGGAAAGAAGATGCGTTTGAAGACCGCATCAACATGGTATATGGCTTGTATCAAAACAAGGGTTACGAGCTAGGGTTGGTCGGAAATAGATTCGATTTTGTGACTCAGCTGACAGTGAGTATATACATCACGGGCATCTTTGCCCTGGGTGTCTGGAAGGTGCTCGATGGGTCGATGCAGTTGGGGGAAATGGTAGCTATGACCACAATAGGAGGGTCGATGATCCCATCCTTGGCAGGTCTGATGATTGCGAATATACAGGTTCAGGAGGCCCGTACGGCTTTCAACCGAATGCATGAGTTGGCCAACCTGGAAACCGAAAACTTGGACGAAGCGAATGTTTCCGAGTCGTCGGCAGGATCGGAAGAGGTGCTGGCGGTCAAGGACTTGACGTTTCGCTTTCCTGGAAGAAGGCCTCTTTTACACGCTCTAAACCTTTCTATACCACGGGGAAAGACCGTGGCGCTATTTGGGGAAATAGGTTCTGGCAAGAGCACCCTGGTAGACTTGATACAGCGATACTATCCCATCGAACGAGGGCAACTGACACTCGATGGCTCCTCTACTGCTAAACTTTCCATACAAGATTGGCGGACTCAAATAAGTGTCGTGGCGCAAAGGGAGAAGATTTTTAATAGCTCAGTCATCGACAATATTTGTTTGAGCAACGACCCAAATGAAGTGGAGCGCTGTATTTCCTTCATAAGTGACGGGGCTCTGGGCAGCTTCTTCGAAGGATTGCCGCAGGGATATTTGACGCTTTGTGGAGAAGACGGCAAGAACCTGTCAGGGGGACAGAAGCAGCTCATAGCCATTGCCCGAGCCCTGTACAAACAACCTTCGTATCTCATCCTGGATGAGAGTACCTCGGCGATGGACCAGAAGACGGAGCACACGGTCATTTCGTTTCTGAGGCATTTTGCCAAGCAGAAGAAAATTGGCGTGCTGATCATCACTCATCGACTGAGTCTCGCTAGGCAGTCGGATCACATATTTCTTCTTAGCGACGGTTGCATCAATCAATGTGGCACCCATGATGAACTGATTAGAGGAAACAACGCCTATCAAGAAGCTTACGAGCACCTGACGGGGATCTCAGTGAATGAAGAATTACTAAACTAAAATGATAGAAAGATGTCTGGTCTGAAGTACTATCAAAGGACACGGTACCTACTGGAGCTTATCGAACGAGAAAAGACCGGTTCACCTGCAGAACTGGCGAGGAAGTTGGATGTTACAGAGCGCACAGTATATAACATTATAGAATCACTACGCCTTTCCATGGATTCCCATATCACCTATTGTTCGGATGCCCGGAGCTACATCTTTGGAAACAAAATGGCAGACACTGAAAGGAAATTTCAGTAGGCCTCCGGTAAGTTAGGCCTAAAGATTTTTCAACTAAAAAATGAGCATTATGAAAGAATTAAGTCTAGAGAAAATGGAAGACCTCTATGGAGGTCGAGATTGTCCGACCTCCATCGGCTTCGGTCTTGGGCTAGGTGCGGCTGCGGTGATCGCCGGCGTGGCTACGGGAGGGGTAGGACTTCTTGTCATTGGAGGACTTGCCCTTTATGGTACCGCTTGGGGTAGCATTTATTGCGCGATGACCTGATCAAAAGAGAAACCAATTTGTATTACCTAATCAAGATGAATTATGAGAACACTAGAGATTGAGGAATTAGTTGAGATCCAAGGCGGTGATATGGTCACCGGGTTATGTGCTGGAGTCGCTATGGGCTCGGCGATTTATGGCTTGGGTCTGCTGACTAACTGGTGGAATCCAGTTGGCTGGGTGAGTGGTGCATTTATTGCAGTAGATGCTGCTTGCGCCCTATACGCCGTTCTTTCTTAGTATTTACTAGTATCATAAGGTATTCTCGCAATACCTTATGATATTGTTATTTTTCCAATCATGAAGTACTTTATTGTCACTCTCTTTGCCGCTTGTATTGTCGTGATCATGATCAATTTCTTCAATGCCAGTGTCAACAAATACCTGATGGGGCTTTGTTTTGTCGTGGCCGGGGTTTGTCTCTTCTACATTCAGTTGAAATGGAAGAAGCGGAAAAATATTGATAGCAATATTTGAGGATGCCTTTCTCACACTAGAATTTTCTCAGATGCCGATTGTTATTCTGGTAACGCTTCAAATAGCTGTGATGACCTTTATTTCCATGTCTCCCGTCGGAGGAGATGAGGAGTTTCTTACGGCTATCACAGGATATGTCCTTTTGTTGGGAGGGTTGTCTGCAACCTATTACTTTCTTGCTAAGTCCATCCGGCGAGCAACTATCATGAAAGTTATGCTGGCCGTGGGGATATTGCTGGTGTCGGTTGCCGCCATTGGGGTGCTACGCCTGGATGTGAATAATGGTGAAAGCACGTGGCTGGGCATGGGATTGGGCTTGGGATTGTCACTGGTGATGATTTCCAGACTTCGCCGTGAAGTCAATTGATTCCAGAGACACTCTTAATTCCACGGTCTGCAGGATCAGCGATTGATTCAAAGAGAAGTAATCATTGCCAAAAGTGCGGCTAATTCTGACCTTCTCGAGTCGTCCTTAGCGACAGGCGTAATACTGCCTGTACGGTGAAAAGTGTAAGTTCTATAATCTTAAAATAATCGCTTAGTGTAATGTTTGACAAGGAGTTAAAAACTCGAGGCATTTTGGTGACCTTTCTGGCGATCGCCATGGCGCTCAGCTGGATCCTCTCCTTCGCTCTTATTGATGACAATCTGTTCTTCGAGTTTTACGGGGAGCAGATGTCCTATGAGCATATCGTCGATCTTATCGCCTTTCAAAAGCAATGGTCGTGGCTTCAGTATCCTTTGATACCAATCGCCTACCTCCTGAAATTTTGTTTTGTAGCAGGTTTGCTTCTCGTGGGATTCTTCCTGGTAGATGTAAAGGCCCGCTTTCAAGATGCCTTTCGCGTCGCTCTGGAGGCGGAATTTGTTCTGCTAATACCCTCGGTCATCAAGTTAATTTGGTTTGGTGCTGTCCAGCGTGAATACACGATCACAGAGCTGGCGCAGTTCTCAGCGTTGTCGTTGCGCAATGTCATTAGTCCATCGGAGCAATGGCTATCTCCCGTGCTGCAATCCATAAGTATTTTCGAACTGGCTTACTGGATCCTGTTAGCTGTGGGTGTCAAGAGAATCTATGATCGCAGCTTCTCGGCAAGTTTCGGTCTTGTCGCGGCCTCCTACGGATCGGGGTGGCTCGCCATGCAGGTCCTCATCATTTTCGTCGGAGTAAACTTTTCCGCATAACCATGAACAAGAAATTATTGGCTGGCCTGTTGTTACTCACGACATTTACCGGTATTGCTTGGATGGCTTTTTCGTCATTTGCCGGGCATAAGGAACGAAGAACCCAGGAAGCCCTCAGAGCCGCGCGTTTGGCTTCTGTTCCCTCGCTTCCATTTTCTGACTTGAGCGGCACATCGAGAACGCTCGACGAGGTTTCCAGAGTCGAACCTCTCGTGCTCGTTCTGTTTAACTCAGAATGTGGATTTTGCCAGCATGAAATAGCCGAAGTCTCTGAGAACATTGAGCTGCTGTCAGAAAGCCAACTGATATTTCTCTCGACGGAGCCCCGGGAGGTGATACAGGCTTTCGCCCAGACCTATCCATTGTACACCAACGAAAATGTGATTTTCGGCCATGTCGAATTAGAGTCCTTACTCGACGTATTTACCGAGGTCAGTTTTCCGAATATTTTCCTGTACGATGCCCAGGGTGACTTCCTACGAGAATTCAAAGGTGAAGTCCGAGTAGGACTTCTACAGGAAGTGATCCGGGGAGTTGATCAGGAGAATATTCAAACCTAGACCTAATGACAGGTCCTGTCACTAAGACTGAACTTGTAGCTTTTCCCTATCTTTTCTATCCATGGACATCGACCGAAACAAATACAAAGTCTGGGACAAGCGCCACTGGAGCATCATTCATGTTATGGTCAATCCCGGAATAGCATTCAACGAGCTGGTACTAGGGCAGCGCATTCCAAAATTGATGCTCATCGACAAAACCTCGGACAAACCGCTCGTCGAGCGTAGCTATATTCCCTGTCCGCACTGTGATACCCATCATGATAGTCGCACATGGTCCTACCAAAATGGCACCGGTTTCAAAAATTGGTTTGGGCTTTATTGTCCCAGTTGTGGGGAGATCATCCCCTGCGTGCGCAATTGGACGGCAGCGCTGCTCATGGCTATCACCTACCCGCTGTGGTTTTGGTGGGTCGGGCGTTGGAAGGAAAGTTGGCTGCGTCAGCAACCAGCTCGCTATTCGAATATTGATCTCGACGCCGTCCAGTACCGCAAAATCAATTGGGTGAAGATCGGAATGATCTGGGGCGGGGTCATGTTTGTGGCGATGACCCTCATACTGCCACCTGTTCTCGGTACCTCCTACGAGCTCACCTTCGTCTTGATCAGTATTCCTATCTGGTTGGCCGGCGGGCTACTGTTTGGCTTCCTGATGAAGTTGCTCATGGGTAAGAGCGGCCGTGGTTTGAAGGATGTTTAGCTCCCAAAGGGAATGAAGGAACAGACATATCCATTAGCAGTGGAAATTTCCCGGGATTAGACGAACTTTGATCCTTCAAACAACAGTTTTTGCCAATGACAGCCGTACGTCTTCGCTTTGTATGGGCGATCCTCCTTGCCATCAGTTTTGCCTGCTCCAAAAGTGATCCCGAGCCCGGGTTTCAAAACCCTTGCACGAGCAGTGCCGAGATTACCGATACTACCACGCCATTTGGCGCCGAAATCGAGGAACGCTCCTGGGTTCCCGACAATGAGCCCTCTGCCTCGTTTTACAATGGCGTGTTGAGTATCAATGGTGGGGACGACCTGACACAAATTGGCAACAAGTACATCGTCGATATTGACATTGCCAACCCCGTTGTGGATTATAACAATGTCAGTTTAGGTACCGGCAACGCCTTGATGCTGCAGTACTTCGACGACGCTTCAGACTACCGGGGTTTTGTTGATTGCGGTTTCGTCAAAATCGAAACGCTCGATACGATCAATGGCTTCGTCTCGGGCTATTTCCATGGGACTGTCAATGACAGGACCAGCAACGTATTCATAGATATTTCTGATGGTGTCTTCAATTTGCCCATCACCTCTCTGTTTTGCGAAGTCCCTTATCAGCAAGAGCCAGTGGACGTGGATTTGTTCAATCGATGGTTTCTTTTGGGCTTTTTTGATAGCCAGGGGCTTCCCATTTCTCACCCGCCATGTGATGCCGCGGCGTCTATCCAATTCATTGTGGAGGACGAGGATACGACACCCATCTACGAGGTGAATGGTTTTGGGACCGTCAATCGATTCAGTGCTGACTTGGATGTAGGGGACGGTGCCGTCTCCATTTCGTCATTGCTACAGACCGAGGCCGCGGGACCGGCTCATGAGATGGATTTTGAAGAGCAATACTTCGATTTGCTTACCAGTGCCGAGTTGCAGTATGAGATTGAGGACAACCTATTGGAACTGACCAATAGCGTGGAAGGCGTGGTGATGAGGTTTGTACTGCAAGAGTAGTACTTGGGGTCGCACGGACTCACGCACAAGGCCATCGCACCGGCCTCCTCGCGGCCGCCAGCATCCGCAGCCGCGCTAGCCTCCCCTAAGCCATGCTGGTTTGCTGGCATGGCCTTACGGCCTCCCTTTTAGTTGATGGGTTGATGAGTTGATAGGTTGAGAAGTTTTTCAGGGCACCAACCATGCAACCTCGATGCCCCAAACAGCCACTCCGATCCTCGTCTTGGCAATAGGGAAAATCGCAGTTAGCGAAGGCTAACTTTTCTCCCCCTTGAGGGGGTGGGGGGTGATAGTATGTGCCTGCACAGGGTTACTCTAGCAACCTCCTCACATTTGTCCCAACTTCCAACTACCTCGCTGTTCGACATGTTCTGAAGGGCATGTCGAACTCTGAATGACTGTGGATCTGTAATCCACCTTGACAGACGACATCAACGCGGGCGTACATTGTCTACACGTCTCTCTAACGTGTTACTCCAGCAACCTCATCACCTTGTCTCAACTTCCAACTGTTTCAAGGACGCTCCCTGATGGTGAAATCCCGCAATTTACCTACTGCCTGTCGTCAAGGCAATGATATCAAACACACCGCCACCTGAATTTGCGCCTTCCAAAGTCCAGTGATATAGCTTACGTTCCCAGCAATATGTAGGGAATAGGAGGTCCCTTTTATCATGGCCGCCAATCGAATTCCGACTCGGAAACACCCCTTCAAACTTGCTCCGAGAAATCACCGCATCATCGCCTGGTTTTTCATTATCCTCACAGGTGTTTACATCTATTCCTGTACCTATTTTAAAGTCAAGCAAGCCACTGTGCCGAGCTTGCAGGAAAGTATCCAAAAAAGCAAAGTAACCAAGACATTTTACCTGCATCAGGGAAGCCAGGTATATGGCATGGACTTGCGAGAGATATCGAATGATCAGATTTATGGTCAAATCAAAGGGTGGACCCCTAATCCCCATTACCGCGATGGCAGATCATCGCGATATGAAGGTCACGAGTCTACAATTGTTCATGAGGTCCATATTTATGTCGATTCGACTGTGGTGATTGAAAAGGGCGAGATATATCTTCCTGCTGATGCTATTGACGATATAAAGGTCATGAGTAGTGATACCGGCCAAGAGCTCATCAATGTGGTCGTTGTGCCATTGGCAATAATCGCGATGATCGCAATCATTGGTCTCCTCACCAAGAGCTCGTGCCCGTACATCTATGCGCACAATGGGGAGTACTTTGCCTTTGAGGGTGAGATATATGGCGGGGCCATTGGTAAAAACCTTGAGCGCGACGACTATATGCCACTACCTACCCTTCGTCCCGACGATGACCTTTATAGACTTCGCCTCAGCAATGAACTTAAAGAACGCCAATACACCGACCTTGCCAACCTGCTAGTGGCGGAGCATCCGCCTGGTACCAAGGTATTGATTGACCAAAACGGAGAAATGCATGGGATGCGCGCTCTCTCGGTGCCAATCCGCGCCATCGCCAACGATAGGGATGACATCAGTGGGCACCTGCAATACATGGATCAATTCGCGTACGCCTTTGATGATCCTCAATACCCCGTCAACGAAGTAACCCTGGAGTTTGATAAGCCTGCGGATGTTGACCGGGGACATTTGGTATTGGATGCCAAGAACACCCTTTGGTTCGACTATCAGTTCGGCCAGTTTCTCGAGAAGCTGGGAGGGTCTTTTGATGATTGGATGGCCCAGGAGGCCAAACTGACGACAGAAGAGCGACTGAAGAAAGGGGAGGAGCGTTTTATCCCATTGTCCGTGTATGTGAAAGTGGGTGTTGATTGGCAGCTGGCTGATCGTCTTCATACCATTGGCCCTTTGGCGTATAGGAACATGGTCGTACCATTGGATCTTGCTGGTTTGTCAGGGGACAAGGTGCAGGTAAAACTGGTGACGGGCTTCATGTTTTGGGAGATGGATTACGCGGGTATTAGCTTCGACGAAGATCCTGATATCCAGGTGCAGCGGCTGCTACCTACATCGGCAGGTTCATTCGGCAAGACGGATGCAGGCCGAAGGCTGGCTAACACCGATGGTGTTTACCTGGAGCAGTTGTACACAGGCGACCTGGAGGAACTGGCCTTCATGGCGCCCAACACCACCGAGGGGAAGGCCACCACTGTTTTCCTCCACACTCGCGGCTATTACGAGCTGGTGAGGGACTTTAAGGGACCGCCTAAGATGGTGGAATTGCTGAGGTACAGAGATCCACTGTGGATGGCTGAGGTATCACAGCTGCAATATCTGGCCACTATGAATTACGATCAACAAATGGCCCATGCCGATGAACCCTGAAGTGATAGCGACAATACCTGCTGATACAGCACCACTGGTCATCCCCAGACTTCCTTCTTCTATTGTGAAGAACCCTTGGGAGTTGAAGCTCCTGCGGCTACGCGTAGTATGGGATTTCATCCAAATCAGTCGCGAACGCCATGGCAACTTGTGGAGTGCGGTAAAAGCAATACGTCAGTTGAAGAAGAAATACCGGCAGATCTTCGGGGAGGACTTCATCTCAAAAGTGATGAAAGTCGATGGTCGTTACTTCTGGCGCATGGGTGGTCCGGGCTTCCCCTCGGAGGCATCCCACAGGATGCACGCCAACGAGGTGAACCGCGTATTCCCACGCTCTCCCTATAGTGGCCAACGCACGATCATTATGGCAATCACGAAGAGGTGCCCATTGAATTGTGAGCACTGCTCAGAATGGCACCACCTGAGCTCAACCGAAGCGGTTACCGTGGAGGAATGGATCCAGGTCGTTCGTACGTTTCAGCAATTTGGCACCACCCAAATCATGCTGAGTGGTGGCGAGCCCATGGTGCGTGTCAAGGATATTTACAAGTTGCTCGACAGCGTCGGCGGAGACACGGAGTTCTGGGTAATTACTTCCGGTGTGGGCTTTAGAGCCAGGCAGGCCAGGGAACTAAAAGCCCATGGCCTTACAGGCGTCATGGTGAGTATTGACGATCATCGGGAAGCTGGCCATGACCGATTCAGAGGCTATTCCGGTGCCTTTAGAGCAGCGATTTCGGCCCTGGTTGAAGCGAGAAAGGCCGGATTGGTGACCACCATGTCTCTCTGTGCGACAAAGGAGTATACGACAAGAGAGAATCTCGAGGCGTACCTGCAACTGGCTCGTCAACTGGGTGTTGCATTTGTGCAGCTTTTGGAGCCTAGAGCCGTGGGCAGATATGCTGGCTTGGATGTGGATTTGTCCGCAGAGCAGTTGGCGCTACTCGAAGAGATGTATCACCTGTACAATAACCATCCGGACTACTCAGACTTCCCTATAGTCGATTACCTGGGCTATCACCAGCGACGGGTGGGATGCTTCGGTGGCGGGAATCGGTTTTTCTATATTGACACAGACGGCGACGCACACACATGTCCATTCTGTACTGGGAAAGTAGTCAGCACTCTCAATCGACCAGCTGAGGAGGTTATTGACGAGTTGCGTAGGGATCATTGCCACGCATTTGCAGAGGCTGAGATTTAGTTGGTGGGGAACAATTACTAGATACTTGGGTACATTGGCGGTTTATTCCCCAAAGACCCTACCCCAACAACCTCCGCGTCTGCGTCGCAATTTCCAGCTCCTCATTTGTGGGCACTACCAGTACCTTCACGACGCTTGCTTCTGAGCTGATCAATCGAGTTTCGTGAGAACGTGCATTGTTGAGATCTTCATCCAGTTCGATCCCCATCAGCTGCAAGTCACTGCAGGCCAGTCTCCGAATCAGGGCGCTATTTTCTCCCACGCCGGCTGTGAAGATCAGCGCGTCCACACGACCCAAAGCGGCCATATACGACCCGATGTATTTCTTGATGCGATAAACGTACATCTCGATGGCTAGACGCGCGTCTTCGTCACCGCGCTCGTACCGTTCGGTGATGCTTCGGAGGTCGTTGTCACCGGTGAGCCCCTTCATGCCACTTTCCTTGTTCAGTGTGCGGTCGATGTCCTTTGAAGCCATTCCCAGATGGTCCGACATAAACAGGGGTAGGGAAGGGTCCACATCTCCGCTGCGCGTACCCATGATCAGCCCTCCGAGTGGTGTGAGGCCCATCGACACGTCCACGCTTTTCCCACCGCGAATGGCGGCCATACTGCAGCCATTGCCCAGGTGCACGGTGATGGCGTTGAAGTCATTGAGAGGTGTACCCAGAAACTCTGCAGCTGCCCGCGATACGAAGGCATGGGAGGTGCCGTGAAAGCCGTACACCCTGAGGCCGTGCTCGGTGTAGTACTCACCCGGGATCGGAAAGCGATAGGCGTAGTCCGGCAATGTCTGATGGAAGGCCGTATCAAAGACAGCCACTTGGACTGCGTCAGGAAAAACCTTCCGGGCCACCTCGATGCCCTTCAGATTTGCGGGGTTGTGTAGTGGCGCGAGAAAGGAGATCTCTTCCAGGTCCTTCATCACCTGATCGGTCACTACTACGGGTTCACTGAAGAGCTCCGCACCATGAACGACCCGGTGCCCCACCGCCTGTAGCTCCGAAGCATCTGAGAGAGCACCCTGATCCGCATTGAGGAGCAGCTGGGAGATTCGGTTGAGACCCGCCTGATGGTCCTCAATGGGAAGGTCCTCCTTGGTTGTTTGCTCCTCGCGACCGTCCTTATATCTTCGATAGGTGATCGCCCCTTGTTCCTCTCCGATTTTCTCCACCAGACCTCCAGCCATCACGGCTTTTCGATCAGTGTCAAAGAGCTGAAACTTCACAGACGAACTCCCGGCATTCAAAACAAGTATTTTCATAAGTATCAGTCCATTTGGGCTTGGATGGCCGTGATGATCGCCGTATTGATAATGTCCGGGACTGTGCACCCACGGCTAAGGTCATTGACGGGCTTATTGAGGCCCTGCAGGACGGGGCCGATGGCGATCGCCCCCGTTTCACGTTGCACGGCCTTGTAGGTATTGTTGCCAGTATTCAAATCGGGAAAGATGAGGACTGAGGCTTGTCCCGCCACCTTCGAGCCGGGGACCTTCTTTGTACCCACCTCATAGTCCACGGCAGCGTCGTATTGGATGGGTCCTTCCACCATCATCGCGGGATCTTTCTCTTTTACGATAACCGTCGCTTCCTTCACCGCTTCGACGTCGGCACCCTTTCCGGATTGTCCCGAAGAGTAGGACAGCATGGCGACTTTCGCCTCGATGCCAAACGCCTCCGCCGTGTGGGCCGAGGACATGGCGATTTCTGCCAGTTGCTCCGCATTGGGATTAGGATTGATCGCACAGTCTCCGTACACCAACACCCGGTCATCGAGACACATGAAAAACACCGAGGAGACGATCGAGAACCCGGGTTTCGTCTTGATGATCTGCAGTGCCGGACGGATGGTGTGCTGTGTAGTGTGCACCGCCCCCGACACCATCCCGTCTGCATGGCCCATGTGTACCATCATCGTCCCAAAATAGGAGACGTCGTTCATCAGGTCATGCGCCACGTCAATGTTGATCCCTTTGTGCTTGCGCAGTTCATAGAGGGTATTGACGTAGTTTTCGTATTCGGGTGCTTCGTGAGGCGTCAGGATGGTTACATTGTCTTCTGACAGGTTCAGCCCGAGCTTGGAGATCAGCTGATTGATCTTTTCCTGGTCACCGAGCAAGGTGATCTTCACGATGCCATGTTCCACTAGGAATTCCGCGGCCTTGAGGATGCGCTCGTCCTCGCCTTCAGCAAGTACGATGTGCTTCTGTGCCTGCCGTGCTTTCTGCGTCAGCAGGTATTGGAACATCCGTGGTGTCATGCCCCGCACTTCTACTTTGCTGATGCGGTCCTCCAATCCCTCGGTATCCACATACTTCTCGAAGATGCGGAGGCTCTCATGGATCTTCAGATCGTTTCCAGGCATTACGTAGGAGTGGAGCGTATTGAGGCGCATCGCCGACTCGTAGGTGTTGGTTTCGACCAGTAGGATGGGAGGGATCCCCGCGACACCCTCGAGGAGTTTCAAGATCGACTTCTCGGGCATGAGGCCCGTTGTCAGTAGGATCGCAGCAATCTGCGGATAGTTGTCTGAAAGGTGGGCGGTGATGTTGCCCAGGATGATCTCGCCACGGTCTCCTGGGGTGAGCACCATGCTGTTGTCTTTGATTTTGTTCAGATAGTTGTGCAGCTGCATTGCCCCGATCGAGTAGTAATACACCAGGTTGTCCAGCTGGTCTTCGCCATAGAGGACTTTGGCATTCAGATGGTCCTTGACTTCTCTTACCGTCGGACTCTTCAGCAACCGATTTTCGGGTATGACTGACAGGAATAGGTTTTTGATGGGCAGCTCCCGCTGCATGGTGGTCAGCACCTCGTGGGCGTCATCCGCTCTACCGCGGTTGACAATCGCGCCGATGACTTCACAGTCGTTTTCCACAAAGTTCTCGATCGCCAACTGCAGGGGTCGCAACACCTCCTCGATCGATCGGTCTCCGTCGCCCTTGCCGATGATCAGCACCGGGCTCGAAAGGTTTTTTGCTATCTGCACGTTGAAGCCAAACTCAAAGGTGCTGCTCTCCGTGATGTAGTCGCTGCCCTCAAGGAGGATGAAGTCGCTCTTCTCTTCCAGCGCCTTGTACTTTTCAATGATCCGATCCAGCACTTTGTCCATCTGGCCTTTTGAGATCAGGTCTTGCGCTTCCTTGGATGTGAAGGCATACGTCTCATTGTAATCGAGGTCGAGGTCGAAGTGGGAGAGGATCAGGTCAATGTTCTTATCCCGCATGCCAGTCCCATCTGAAGTGATCACTGGACGGAATATGGCCACGCGCCGTGTTTTCCGTAGGACGTAATCCATGATGCCCATGCAGATGAGCGACTTGCCACTTCGCGCTTCGGCGGTGGTGACATAGATAGAGCTAGCCATAAAGGGTATGTGTTATAAGCAGTTTTTCTTGAACGATTTGGGCGATTCCCGCCGCCCGGCAAAAGTCCATACAAAAGGATTAGGAGGCAAGGGATTTGCGCCGTCTTTGCGAGGAGCGATAGCGACGCGGCAATCTTTGACGGCGGTCACCAGGATGTGGAGGGTGGAGAGTTTAGTGTGGAGAGTTTTTGAGTGTTTGGGTGTATGAGTGTGAGTTGAAAAGTTGAGAAGCTGTTTGATTACGATGCCCTTGGTCGATGTCAGTATCCCGGAATCTCCAAAGACTGAAGACCATCAGCGCTTCATTCCGGTTTCGCCTGCTAATTTGGCGCATGTTCCTGGGTTGTTTCGCGAATTTCCGGAATCTTGTTAACTGTATTCAGGGCTTGCAGCCAGTGACTTTGTCTTGAGGATTCGGCATCTACTGTTTCCGCCCGTTATTGCAAGTGAAATCGAGGAGGCAATTTATGACGAGGCTACCAGAATGTCTTAATAGTAAGTTGACCCGATTTTGCCAGAATCTGCCGGCTTAGGCTTTCAAATGGACGATCTTCCCATTTTTCGAGACTACCAGCGGGCTGTTCTTTTCGCGTTTGAAGGCAATCAACTTCTTTCGTGATCGCTTTGCACCTTCAATCACTTTATCCCGCAATTCCCGCATCTCCTTCTCGTTATCCATACTGCTCGATCAATTTGTTCCAGATAAAGGTACCATGGATCGTTTCTATATCGTGTGCTTTTTCGGCAATAATATCGATATTCTCGCTTGAATTGTTGACCAAAATCCAGCTATCAACTTGGAATCTGTAGTGTTGAAAGAAGTTCTGCAAACCACGCTCGAAGCGTCTCCTAATATCGGCTTCAGGTATATCATGCCCTCCTTCTCGGACTCGAACCTTCACGCGTTCGATGGCCAGTTCCGTTGATTCCAGTAGCAAAAATAGCAGTGTTACTGAATAGCTCGCGTTCTTTGCTTGTTGGATGAGCCTCAAGTAGCCTTTGGAGGCTAGCGTCGTCTCAAAAGCGAAGGATTTGCCAGCGCCGATAATATCATCCATTCGCCTAAGCATGATCCTGCCCGCCTCGATCCTTGCATTCTGAGGATTCAGGGGAGACAATCCCCTCGCTATTTCATCAGCATTGATGAACTCCTGGCACTCGAACATCTCAGGCAAAATGGAAAATGACAGTGTCGTTTTGCCGGCGCCATTTGGGCCAGAGATGATGTAGAGGTTTTTCACAGCTTGAAAGATAATTACATCTAAATAGCCAATCCGACTCCACGCTGGCGAGCGTTTGCAACGCGTGCCTAAACCCTATGGCATTTACTCAATTCCCACTTAGGGAGTAGAAAAACCCCTCCGAAGAGGGGCACTATCAATCAATAGGAGGGTCAATCAATATGACCGTATTTCCTGGCAAACCTTTCATACAGCTCCTGCTGCTTGTTGTCCAGCGTCACCAGCTTGCCGCTGATAAACGCGTGCGTCAGGATGTTGGTCCGAATGTCAAGTGCGTCGCCTTCTGACACGAACAGCGTCGCATCTTTCCCGGTTTCCAAAGTCCCTACGCGATCATCGATGCCGAGCAGCTTCGCCGCATTGGAAGTGATCATCTTCAGGGCCTCTTCCTTGTCCAGGCCATGCGCGACCGCCGTTCCGACGAAGAAGGGCAGGTTCCTGCCGTGACTCAACATACCACTATGGGTCATGGAGACCGTCAGTCCTGCGTCCACCAATTGTTTCGGCAACTTATAAGGCCCATAAACATCTGCATCGGCTCTTTCAGGCAAGCGATGCGTCGGCGGGATGATGATGCCGATGTCATTGTCCTTGAGGAAATCCGCCACCATCAACGCCGAGCTGCCGGCGATGACGACGATCTTCTGCACACCATTGTCCTTGGCAAACATCACCGATTCCACTATGCCCTTCGCGTCGCCCGCGTGCAAAAACAAGGTCTGCGTGCCGTCAAACAATCGCTGCATGGCTGCGAGCTTGATGTTCGTCACATTGTCTGAAGCCGACCCATAGGCCCTCGCCTCCTTGAAATGCGAATTGAGTGTCGCTACCTGCTCATCGTATTGCTTGTTGGGCTCTGTTTTCACCGTGAACGTGGCGAAGTCAAACCGTCGGTTCATCCGAGAAGGCCAATTCATGTGCATGCCCATGTCCACCGTGTGAGCAGCATCTTCCCAATTCCAGCCTTCCATCTCCATCACGGAAGACGTACCTGAAATCCAGCCGCCTGTTGGCGTCGTTTCCGCCAGCAGTACTCCATTGTAGCGGAAGGTGGCGATGATCTCCGAATCCGTGTTATAGGAAACAATCGACCTCACATTCGGATTGAAATCCCCCTGCTCGGACATGTCGCTCATCGCCCGAACAGCGCCGACTTCCTGAAGCCCCACTTGCGAATTGGGCAAAATGAATCCGGGATAGACATGCTTGCCATCGAGCTGGATCACTTCGTATCCGTCGGTATTCAAGTTAGAACCTGCGGCCTGTACCATGGTGATCTTTCCCTGATCGAACCCGATAGCTGCGTTTTCGATGACCTGTCCATTGCCAAGGTGCGCCACGCCGCCGACGAGTAGGATGGGGCCCTCCTGATCAGCTACGGGAACCGGTACTTGGGCCATTGCGTTGGTCAAAGCCAACACACTGAATATGATTGAGTTTATAAGCTTTTTCATCTCTTTTATCTGTTTAGGGCGTCAATGTCATAATGTGTCCTGTCCTCATCGCAATGGAATTCCAGGAAGATCCTCGAGCCACCTTTCTGTGTTCTGCCGCCATTTTTCTTGACACCTTTCATTTTCTGGATGAGTCGTGCGCGCTCCGCGAGGAGGGCTGCTCGTGCCTCCGCATCCTTTTCGATATCGAAGTAGACCACGCCATCCACGATGGTCTTCTCCACATTGGCATACATGGACAGCGGGTGATCGGTCCATAGTACTACGTCGGCATCCTTGCCCACTTTGATACTACCCATTCTGTCCTCCAGGTGGAGGAGCTTTGCAGGATTGAGAGACACCATCTTCCATGCGTCTTCCTCCGACATGCCGCCGTACTTGACAGACTTGGCCGCCTCCTGGTTAAGGCGCCTTCCGCTGTTGGCATCGTCTGAGTTGATCGCGGTGACTACGCCTTCGTTGTGCATGATGGCCGCATTGTAGGGGATGGCGTACCGCACTTCCCATTTGTAGTTCCACCAGTCGGAGAAGGTCGAGGCGCCAGCGCCGTGCTCCCTCATTTTGTCCGCCACCTTGTAGCCCTCAAGTATGTGAGTGAAGGTGTTCACGGTGAAGTCGAACTGGTCTGCGACCTTCATCAGCATGTTGATCTCTGACTGCACGTAGGAGTGACAGGTGATGAAACGTTCCTCGTTGATGATCTCCAGCATCGCCTCATCCACCAGGTCCCGACGGGGCTTGATAGCGGAAGGCTTGGCTTTCTTCGACAGGCTGTTGTACGCTGCCCACTCTTTTTCGTACTCCAATGCATTCGTAAATCCATCCACGAAGACCTCTGCCACGCCCATCCGTGTTTGGGGGTACCGGATAGAGCTTGAGCTTCTGGATCGCTTCACATTCTCGCCCAAAGCAAACTTGATGTACTCATCCGCTCCTTCAATTTTCATTTTTTCAGGAGCTACACCCCATCGTAGTTTGATCAGTGCGGATTGTCCACCGACGGGATTGGCAGATCCGTGTAGCACCTGTGCGGCCGTGACACCACCGGCGAGAGAGCGATACAAATTGATGTCCTCAGAGTTGAGCTGGTCCTTGATTCGGACCATAGAGGAGTTCGTCGCTCGATCGTTGCCGCCACCGCCTATGTGGGTGTGCTCGTCGATGATACCACTGGTGAGGTGTTTGCCCGTTCCGTCAACGACCGTCGCCGAGGCATCACTCAGGTCCTTGCCGACCATGGCGATTTTACCGTCCTTCAGCAAAACGTCGGTACCCTCGAGGATGCCCTCTGCTTCGTTGGTCCATACCGTCGCATTCTTAATGAGGATCGTTTCCTGAGAGGGGATCTCGGTATTGCCATACGCTACGAATGGGAAGATCACGTCTCCAACCGTGGCGGCATCGCCTTCCTCGTCTTTCTTTTTCCCTTTGTCTTCCTCCTCAAGGTCTCCTGTCCGCGTTGCGGTCCAGTCGATCCAGGTCCCGTCGACCAGCTGACCTGTGCCTTTCCAGCCATTTTCCGTAGTCCACCCCGACAGTCTGATGTCCTCCTGTCCCTTCGCTTCCTCTGGGAAAGCCATGGAAGCCAGGTTTTTCCCAAAGCTCCCTTTGATGTCGATGGTGGTAGAGTCGTTGACGACGATCTTGGCTTTCTGCGATCCTGGTTCGCCGCTGATCTCCATTTTATAGGTGGTGCCACCGACGACCAAGTCATAGGCTCCAGCGTTGTCCTGCGTGTCAAGTGCCTTGTAGCGGTAGGGATTTCCCTGGACCCAATTCTCGTGAATGATGGTCTTGTCTTCAAACAGGCCCCCTGAAGTGATGATGAAATTGGCGAGCATGCCCGATTTCAAACTACCCACCTGGTTGCCCATTCTCAACAAATTCGCGGGGGTGCTTGTGAGCGCCCTAAGTGCGGCAGTTTCTGACAAACCATTCTCGATGGCCGTTCGAACATTGCCCATAAAATCACCTTTCTTCTCGAGACCCGCGGTCGTAATGGCAAACGTGATACCTGCAGCTTCCAACCGACCAAGGTTCGTCGGAGCCAGTTCCCAGTGCTTCATATCTGCCAGCGAGACCCCTTCCGCATCGATCGGGTCATCCACATCATAGGCATCGGGATAGTTGACTGGGACGATCAGCGCAGCCCCCGTCGCTTTCACCTCATTGATCCTTTGGTAGGAGTTGCCCGAGCTCTTGATGATGTACTGTACACCAAATTCATCCCCGATATTGTCCGCACGGAGTACGTCGATCCAGTCGCCAGCATCAAACACCTGTGGCAGGCTTTGTGAGGCTATCCAGGCCTCCAGCGTCTGATCCTTGAAGGGTGGCGGGTTGAACTGGCCGTACCATTCGGCATCGAGATACGTCTGCCGCAGCAAAGAAATAAATCCCATCTTCGAACCGGGGTAATGCTGCTGCGAGGTGCCCTTGCTGAAGGAGTAAGTAGCCGACGCCTTCTCGGACAATACATCTTCATTGTCGTTGTCACCAAGCGTCACGAAGGCAGCACTCCCACGGGCGAGACCATCCGGACGGAAGGTCATCACCGCACCGAAACCCAATTTTCTCATTTCCCCTGCAGCTTTGCTGTCGCCTGTAAATTCTTCGCCGGCGTTGTAGTGGGCCTTGATGGCTTCATTGGCATTGTAGGCACCCTTGGTTTTGCTCAGCATCTGCTCCGGACCGCCAAACCCGCGTCCCGACGTCCGCTTCACTTCGGGCAGACCATAGTTGGTATGCAGGTCAATGAGCGAGGGATAAATGTACTTGCCATTCAGGTCGACCGTGGTATAGCCCGCAGGCACGGCGACATTGGCGCCCACCTGCACCACCTTGCCCTCCCTAATGAGCATTGTCGCATTGTCGATCTTGGTTTGATAGTCCGTCCAAATGGTAGCATTCGTAAATGCATAGGCCTTGGACCTTTGGTCTTTCACGTCATTCGGCGTGACGGTTTCCTGGGACCAAGCCCCATAACTAACCAGCAGCAGGGTCGCCGCGATTAGCGCGCTTAGTTTCTTCATCGGTTTACACATTGATTATCCGATCAAATTAGCCAGAAATGAAATAGGAGGAGGCATTGGATTACAATTTTGCTTTCAGCGGTCAGCTTAGGAGTCGGGATGATGGGAGGATGAGGCGCACAGGCCAACGCGCGAGGCCATCGCACCCGTGAAGTAAGAGAGTCAACGATGCGCTACAATGAAACTTGAGTTTCCCAACTCTCTACTTCACGGTAGCCACCTCGCGCTGGCGCTAGCCTTCAGCCCCGCTACCCAATGCTCAGGCCGAGCTTCGTCTACCGCTTCAGCTTTTGGCCGTTTTAGTTGAGAAGTTGAGAAGTTGAGGAGTTGAGGAGTTGAAAAGTTTCCGCCGTTACTGCGAGGAGCGGTAGCGACGCGGCAATCTTTAACGGCGTTTGTCCAGGCGCTAAGCAACCCGCCCCAGAAATTGTGGTACGTAAGCAACTTCCGCCCCCGGTAAGAGAATCTATTCCCCCTTAAAAAAGGGGATGAGGGGGTTGTGGCGGTAGATTGCCATACATTGGTCATTCCGGTTTCACTTGCAGAACTTGAGCCTACATCCCTTAGATGAGTATCAATCCCCCTTTGTAAAGGGGGTGCAGAGGGATTCCATCCGCGCGATCCTGACCGGGTTGCCGGACCACCCTACGGGGGATGCCTCCGCAATCGCCAATGCTAGCCCAGGAACCAGGGCACGGAAATGACTTCCGTGTCAGGTGAGGATTGCCATAGGGTTATCTGCCCTTCGAGAGCCTCAGGGTGACAACCCAGACTGTGCAACCAAAAGGTCAAATGTTTTTTTCGTGGCAGCCCCAAATTCCCCCTTAAAAAAGGGGGCAGGGGGTTGTATTATACCATGCCTTCGATCGTCACGTCATTCCGGTTTCGCTTAGACAATTCCAGTCGATTTCCAGTAACGTCCGGCGAATACGGGAATCCTCTGCCATAGAAAACTCCACTAGTGTGGAGCCATACACAATCGTGTATTCCAGCCTGAGAACCTAGGGCACGGAAGTAACTCCCGCGCCAGGTAAGGGTTGTCAGCCCTTCGAGAGCCTCAAGGTGACAACCCTAAATCGTGCTACAAAAGGTAAAATACCTTTTTAGCAGTAGCCCCAAATTCCCCCTTAAAAAAGGGGGCTAGGGGGTTGTGAAAATGGAATGCCTTCGATTCCTTACGTCATTCCGGTTTCGCTTGCAGACCTTGAGCCTGACATCCCTTAGATGAGTATCAATCCCCCTTTGTAAAGGGGGTGCAGGGGGATTCCCTCCGTTCGACCCCAACCGGATTGCCGGACCACCCTAAAGGGTGAGGCCTCCGCAATCGCATATGCTAGCCTGAGAACCTAGGGCACGGAAGTAACTCCCGCGCCAGGTAAGGGTTGTCTGCCCTTCGAGAGCCTCAGGGTGACAACCCTAAATCGTGCTACAAAAGGTAAAATACCTTTTTAGCAGTAGCCCCAAATTCCCCCTTAAAAAAGGGGGCTAGGGGGTTGTTATTACCTCTTGATTCCAACTGACGTTGTTGGATCTAGCTCTCCCTCTACCTCGTCCTAATGATCGAAAAATTCGCCACGACCCGCTGCCCCGTCTGCTCATCGAAAATCAGTTTGGGCTCGTCGCCACTCACGAGGTACGGCACATTGATCTGGAGGTCGCTGAGTTTTACCTCAAAGGTTCGACTGCCGAGGAAGTCATCCTCAAACACGTCCTTGTCCGTCAGTCGGCCATACAGCTGGATATAGTCGTCATCGTAGTCCGGGCGATAGACCTCAATGTCAATGCGGTCATTGACGGTATGGGTACCGCGGAAGTTCAATGCCGAGCTCTCGGAACGACCCCAGTAAACGTCCATCACGTCGTCGTTGCGCCGCACCCAGCTGCCATTGTAGGAGAGGCGCCCACCCACATAGCCGAACAGGTCCGTGTTGCCATCACCATCGTTCGAGTCCTCCAGCTTGATATTGTTGAGGAGTATCCTGAAGACGGGATAGGCCAGGTCGCACTGTCGCACATTGTATTCGGTGGATAGGACTACACGTGCGACGGGCGTTCCCGGCGTAAGAAACCGCAATTTGTAGGAGAGGGGAGCCCCGGGGGAGTCTTTCGAGTAGTCGCCGCCATTGGTGATGTAGTTGTATACCTCCTGTGGCCCATTGATGGCCTGCGCCGCGTCGGCACCGGAGCCGCCGATCACGAGCGCCTTGATACTCGAGCTGCTGATGATCTCGCTGTAGCTCGCGTCGATGGAGCCATCTCCAGAGGCAAAAGACGCTCGGAAGGCCGCATCGATATCGGTAAACTGATAATTACTCTCCACGGTGTAGATCACCATGCGTCCATAGGCCACCGAGGCGATGTACACCGGCAAGGTACCGCCGAGATTCGCCAGCGCCGGTAGGGTCCTGAAGAAGTCACTCGGCTCGTCGGGTGCATCGACATCGATTGTATAGTAGACCTGCAGGTACTTGATCACGAACTTGTTGCTGTAGGTCGACTGCGCAAAATTGAAGGAGGCGGAGACCTGCTTCGTCGCGCCTTCATAGTTGGCACCGAGTGCCAGCGACAGGTGCTCCTCAGAATACACCTGGCTTACCTCAAAGTTGATCTCCGCGGGTGTGGCGCCGGTGATCTCCTGATCGAGGATGGATTTGACGCCCTCGCGCACAGTAGAGAGTTTGGGATCCTCCACCGTGACGACCGGGCTTCCGGAGATATTGGTGAGGGATGCCGATAATGTGATGGGCGCACGATCCGATACAATAGGAATGTATTCTCCGGTGGGAATCGAGGTGCCTTGCAGCAGTGCTCCCGGATAGATGACGTCGGTGGTAGGGTCAATGGCGAGCATCTGGTCAAACCCCGGCGCAGCTTGGTAAGTGATGGTGGTGCATTCGAGAGATTCGTCCACGTCGTCGCGTGCTGGATTGGAGGTATCCACCTCTTCGGGTTCGCTTTTCTCCTCCGGCTGGGAGAAGGTCTCGAGGTCGTCCACCATGGTGTTAAACTCTTGTGCTTCTTCCGGTGAGATCAGCGGTCCGGCGACGTCTCCGTCGCTACAAGAAAGGAGGAGAAACAGGCAGCAAATGATGGGGACTTGGGTATGTAATAGCATAGTGTTCATAGACAGATAATGGTCATTGATTTGTGAGTCAAACATACGGCGATCAGGTAGGGGCAACCTATTTTTTGGCATGGACAAAACATGGACAAGCTCGAGGAAAGGACATGGACAGGAGGAAAATTATCTGTGATTAATGGGTAGTTAATGTATTGATTGTTAGGTATATAAGATGGTATGGGGTTGTTTGATAACCGAATTCCACTGTTGGCAGCCATGGACAGGGGCTTTTTGATTCATGGATTAATTATGTAATTATGAGGTATGTGCAAACCCACCCTTCAATCGATGAAACGCTGCGACAGGACCGCCAGCCTCAGGCGGTTTTTGTGGATTACGACGTTCTGTACGATGGCCCACGTCGGCGTCACACAAAACCTGTTGGACATCGACAGCCTCCTCACGCTGTACCCCACCCAGACCGACACCACCCAGCTACGCACGATCAATCACATCGTGAACTATTACATGTACCGCGACATCGAGCAGGCGCAATCCTTTGCCTATCTGCAGTTGCAGCGCTCGGATAGTTTGGGCGACCCGACGGCGACGGCACTCGCCCACTACCAGGTAGCCCACAGCCACTATAACCTCGACCAGTTGGACAGTGCCCGGCATCACTACGTTCTCAGCCTCGAGCTGGGGAAGGAGGTCGACAATGCCATTTTCATTTCCCAGGCCTACCGGGGTCTGGCTATTCTTGAGTTCAGCCAGGGCAACCTCGACGAGACCGACAGTATCAACTCTCTGGACCTTGCTCACTGCACCGCACAGCAGGATACGATGGGCATGGCCTTGGCCCGTGATTTCAAAGGGACCATCAACCAAAACCGCGGTTATTATGCCATCGCCTTGACCCACGTGTTGGAAGGGCTGCGGCTGTTTGAGTTGATTGGCGACTCTATCCGCATCGCCGATGCCCTCAATCACCTGGCGACACTGGAGTACAACTTCGAGAACTTCGACCAGTCGATCGCCTACAACCAGCGGGCACTGAGGATCTACGAGGTGTATGAAGACCACTACTACCAGGCCCAGGCCCTCAACGACATCGGAGTAGGTTACAAGTCGCTTGGACTGTTCGAGGAGGCGCTTGACTTTTTTGAGCGGAGCATCCATCAGGCCCAGGTGGCCCAGGTCAGCGCGATCGAAGCCGCGGCGTTGAGCAATATCGGTGGTGTCCACCTAAAACTAGACGATCCCGTAAAGGCCATCGAATTTCTGCGGCAGTCGATACAGATGTCGGAATCCATCAATGCCCAGCGGCGTATTGCGATCGCCCGAAACCAATTGGCAGAGGTCTACCTGGCCCTAAACAATCCGCAGCAGGCATTGTCGCTGTCTCGGCAGGTCATCGATTACGCCGAAGCCACTACGAGCCTCTCCATCCATAGCCTGGCCCTCAAGCATGGTAGCCGGGCGTTGGAGATGCTGGGACAGACGGCAAGTGCCCTGGAGCTATTTCGCGAGTACAAGACCCTCAGCGACACCATCCTCAATAAGGAGAAAGTCAAGACGATCGAAGAGCTCAGGGTGATCCACGAGACCGAGCAAAACGAAGCGGCGCTGGCGCTTCAGGACGAGGAGATCAGGAGCCTCAACGCCCAGGCTCGTGCCGACCAACAGACCAAGCGCCTATACGGAGGGGGCATGGTGGCCTTTTTTGCTATCTCAGGCCTCATGTTTTTTGGCTTCCGCCAGCGCATGAAGAAGAACCGCATCGAGCGTGAAAAGCGCGAGGCCCTCTATCACAAGGAGCTCGAGCATAAGAAGAAGGAGCTCGCCAGCCAGACGCTGCACCTGGTCCAGAAGAACGTCTTCATCCAGGAGCTCAAGGACAACCTCGAGCAGATGCGGGAGTCGCCAGAGAAGTTCAAAGTGGAGTTCCGCCGCATCGTCACGCTCCTTAAGAAGGAGAATGCCTCCGACAAAAACTGGGAGATCTTCAAGTCCTTCTTCGTCGACGTGCACAACGACTTTGACAAGAAGCTCCGCGAGATGGGCGACATCTCCGAGAGCGAGATGCGCCTCGCCGCCTTCCTGCGCATGAACCTCACCACCAAGGAGATCGCCGCCCTGCTCAACGTCCTGCCCGACAGCATCCTCAAGTCCAAGTACCGCTTGAAGAAGAAACTTGGCCTCGCGAAGGACACCGATCTGGTTCCGTTTTTGAATGGGTTGAGCTGAGAGAGTTTAGGGTTGATGAGTTTTTAGGTTTTTGAGTTTTTAGGTTTTTGAGTCGATCGGTTTTTTGCCGTCATGCAGAGCGGATCCCGATAGTCCCGATAGCTATCGGGATCGGGAGAAGCGTGGCATCTCTGACGGCGGTTTAGTGGATGAGTTGCTTTCTTGTCGTCGTTGCCCGCCTGCCTGCGGTAGGCCTTTGGCGGCCGAAGGAGGAACGACGAAGCAATCTTACGGCGTTGGTTGGCCTCCGCTACCCCCTTCCCCTGTCGCCTTCGTGCCTTGCGACTTCGCAATGCTGCGTCGCACGAAGTCGGCGACCGAGGAAAGGGGCGAGCCTCACGCGCCTAGGAACGTCATTCCGGTTTCGCTTATTTTCAACTCATCCTTTCGAGAATGGTCAAGGGCTCAATATCAATTGCCAGGAGTTACGAATCCCCTCCTGGGAGGGGTAAGGGGTGGGTTTTATTCAACTGGCTCATCTACTCGTCAACAAAATATGTCCAATAAACAATGACCCATCGCCAAATCCGTCATTCCGGTTTCGCTCAGACAATTCCAGCCTTTTTCTAGTAGCGTCATGCGAATACCGGAATCTCTTTGCCAACCGCACCCCCAGCCCCTAAAGGGGCGAGCCATCACGCTCCTAGGTGGGTCATTCCGGTTTCACTTATTTGCAGCTGGCCCTTTCGAGAATGGTCAAGGGCTCAATATCAATTGCCAGGAGTTACGAATCCCCTCCTGGGAGGGGTAAGGGGTGGGTTTATTCACTGGTCAAGCATTCGAAAACGAAATATGTTGAACAAAAAATGACCCATCGCCAACTCCGTCATTCCGGTTTCGCTCAGACAATTCCAGCCTTTTTCTAGTAGCGTCATGCGAATACCGGAATCTCTTCTCGAAAGCCATTGCTCTTATCCACCGCGGACCAACTGCCCACGTCCGTCATCCAGAGAGAGGCCGCAGGCCGACCGAAGGATCTCTTTACGGACTTCGACGCTTCCTAACTGCAGGGCCACTTGAGATGTGTAGCATCCAAAACCCTCTCTACTCCCCCAACTTCCGAATCAAAAACTCAGTCGCCGCCTCGTTCACGGTTTTCTGATTGTCAAAAACCATGAAGTGATGGCTATCGTCAACGATCACCAGCGTCTCCATCTCAACGCCCTGCTTTCTCAGGCGCTGTACGAGGTCCACGCTTTGGCTGAAGGGCACATTGCGGTCGTCGTCGCCGTGGATGATCAGCACCGGAGACGTCCATTGGTCGACGTACGCCACGGGTGATGACTTCCACATCACCTCCGGAGCGATGTCGGCATCGGGCACTTTTTCGTAGGCATTGGGGTTGGTGATGTTCCGCACGCGGTTCACGGTGCGATCGTGCACGCCGTGGATGTCAACTCCAGCAGCAAATAAGTCCGAGTCCTTCGCCAGCGCCATCGCGGTGAGGTAGCCACCGTAGGAGCCTCCGTAGACGCCAATGCGATTCGGATCCACTTTGGACTGCTGGGCGAGCCATTCTCCGGCGGCTTTGATGTCTTGATATTCGGAAGCGCCACGCCACCCTGCGTTGGGTGGGTAGTGAAACTCATAGCCATAGCCGATGCCCAGCCGATAGTTCACCGAGATGACGATGAAGCCCTGATTAGCCAGGTACTGGTTGGTAGCGTAGGCATTGGAGTAGTAGCTCGAGTAGTGCCACCCTAGCAGCATCTGCCGCGGTGGACCACCGTGAATGTAGATTATGGCGGGCTTCTTAGCGGGACCGCCATCCTTTTCGAAGAGGGTCGCATGGATGGGCAAACCATCCGGTGCGTCAAAGACGACCTGGCGAGGGGTCACCAGCTCACTTGATGGGTAGTCGCCCAGCAAGTCCTCGCCGATTAACTGGACATCACCACCCTTTAGGTAGGCCGGCAGGGGAGGACGCTGGGCAGTAGCCGATATCATGACTACTGTGCCGTCATTCAGGACTTTTGGCGCCCATTCATTGCCATCGCCGGGGGTGATGAATTGCATATCCTGACGATGCACCGATACTTTGCCAATATGTCGGCGGTCGATGTCCAGGGCATCCGGTCCGGAATTGCCGGAGAATACCACCGACTCACCATCGACGCTCACTGAGATGTACTCACACATAAAATCTCCCTGCGTTAGCAAGAGCGGATCGCCCCCGCTGGCCAGAAGCGAGTAGAGGTGAGGCCAGCCATCGTGGTAGGATAGGAAGACCAGTCGGTCGCCCGCTGCCCAGTTCAAGTTCGTGCCTCCATGGGTCCGTGGCACTGACCCTCGCAGCGTCTCCGGCGCCGTCCACAGCGCTTTTGTTGCATCGGTGGCGAGGTCATAAACCACGATGGACCAGGGAGCATGATGGTTTTCCAGAATCGTTTCCGGCGCGCCACCACTGCCAGGCCGACGGATAAAGGCGATTTTCGCGCCGTCAGGCGACCATCGCGGCGAGTAGTCGCGGTCGAAGCCAGGGTCCAGCCACTTGATTCGCTTTTCCGGGCCTTCATAAATACCAATGTAGGAGTGATCCCCTCTCCTGGAAACGAACGCTATTTTCGATCCATCGGGAGCATAGGTGGGGCCGCCGTTGCTTCCACGCAAAGACATGATCTGCTGCGCTTTTTCGCTTGTATCGATGGGTACCGTCCAGATCTGGTCGCCGCGAACAAAGGCCACTTCCTCACCCGTGGGTGAGATCACTGGCGAGGCGCCTTTTCCGATCAGTAGGGGATCGCCCCCTTCAAAAGGCACACTCCAAATCTGCACCGTATCAGGGAACGGCATCGACAGGGGATTCATGGTCACCTCATCGTCCCAGTTCGATCCATGTTCACCACCTCTCAGGTACACCAGCCAGGCGCCATCATCAGAGATTGATAGGCTGGAGATCTCCTGCCCATCGTCCAGGGTATAGTTGGTGATCCTGCGCGCTTCGAAGTTTGGACCCTCCGCGACATACACGTTACGCTGTCCCCGCTCATTGAAGAGCCAGGCGATGCGGTTCGTGTTCTTGGCAGCCGTCAGGCTGGAGGGAAAGGGATAGCTCATCAGCTCGTCCATGGAGGGCTGGGCCATCATTGGCAGGATGCCGATTAGGAAAACTAGCAGGTTGGCAAAAGGTCTCATTAGTCGGGTCATTGGTTGGTAGTTGTTGCTCGGAAGTCCGAGCACGTTACAGTTGGAAAGTAAGTGCTATTGGGGCAGAAATCAAATAGGGTGGGGGTTGGTAAGAGGGTGTTGGGAGTCTCAACGGGTTGTCTGCCCTTCGAGGGCCTCAGGGTGACAACCCTCTGGTTGTGTCGTCGAGCTAATGCGTCATTCCGGTTTCGCTCCTAGAACACATCCTTATTCGAGTAAAGTCCAGCGAGTACCGGAATCTATACCGCCCTTTTTACGGCCTTCGACGAGAAAGAGGGTGACGACATGCAGCTTTCAATACCACAAACTCCCATTGCGTAATAAGGAGTCCAATACTGCCGACTCTCCCAACGCCTCGGACAAAACCTCATAGACCGCATCTAGTTTCGCAGAGTCTCCAAAATGGAAACTGTACAGGTACTTCATGTAGAGGCTTGGGTTACTTTCGTATTCCGCGACCAGGACAGCTGCATAGATAGAATCCGGCAAGGCACTAGCCAGGTCGAGTCGCCTCAAGCTGAGTGAGTTGCCTACTTCGTGGGTCTCGGGGACTTCATACAGCGCATATAACGCATTCAACGTATCGCCAGCTCTCAAGAGCTGATCCGAGGAAAGAATGGCCATGTTTGCTTGCTGGCGCTCTTCCGAAAAGGCATCGAATTTCGAATTCAGCCGAAGCAACTCGATGATTTTCTCACTGTACCAGGAGTTGCTCATGTATTCATAGAAATCTGTGAGCCCTGGCTGTCCTCCGATGATCTCTACTCGGTACTTGAAGAAGTTAAACCGGCCTTCAAAAGTCAATAATAGTATTACCTCAGAATAGTGATTGAAGTGCTCCACCTTCAAAAGTTTGACTTGGCCGGTTTGGTCATTCACTTCATGGACAATAGCGAGATTACCAAACTTGATAGTCTTGCGAATGTCCTTTTCAAAGTAGTGATCAAATACACTTTGCTGCGTCTTGGTGAGATCACGCACCCGAGACTTGAAGGCATCATCATCCCACGAGCGCGTGATCATCTGGAGATCGTAATCTTTGATGCTCTCAGCGAGTTTCTTAGCGAACACTTCGGTCTGTTGTTGTTGGGAAGCGGTGATAGCGGGGCGTTCAGCTACTTTCTCCGAACAGCGTGGAATGAAGGTGAGCAAAACGACAACCATCCATGATATCCACAGTGTGCGCCTGCCAACTTGCCAATCCATCAGTTCAATTTGAAAATGATGGGCATGACCATTCGGACTTTCGCACTCTGACCGCGGTACTTACCTGGTTGAAACTTTCTTGCCATACCCACGACTCTCATCGCTTCGGCATCGCAATGCTCGCCGATGCCTTTAGGCACCCAGACATCAACTACGCTGCCGTCTCGGTCAACTACGAATTGTACATAAACCGTTCCCTGTATACCGTGACGACGAGCATACTTAGGATACACCATATTTTTGGCGACGAACTTGTAATAGGCATTTATACCTCCCTGGTATTCAGGGTTTAGCATCACCTTCTTGTACTGCGCAGATTGACCCTCCTCATTGGTGCTTACGCCGGAATTCAGTTTACCCTTCTTGTAGGTTTCTGTGAAGGTGATCAGTCCAGACGCATGGTTGAATGAGCCTTGCCAGGTGCCTGTTTTGAGTCCTTTGAGGACGGGTCCGTGTGCCTCGTAGTCTTCATGGCCTTGGTCGTCGGTCTCGTGATAAGTGCCCTCTCCATTGGCGACGAGCTGTTGACCCAGACTGTCGTAGTATTCTACTACCAGGTAATCGTGGTCAAAATCCTCATCCACGTAGAGAATCTTCTCATGCAGCTGTCCGTCAGGATACCATCGGCTAAACTCACCCACCTCTTTCCCGTCGTCATATGTACCCACCATCAGCTTAGCGCCATTCGGATGGTAGTAGATAAAGGATCCATCCAGCGTAAACATCGTTTGAGCCAGGTTGTAAGTCACCGTTCCCTCCCGGTGGAGGTAGTCGCCCTTCATGCTGTAGTCTTTCACACCGTAGCGATCGCCCTGGAGGCGCGTTGCTTCCCGTCGCCAGATCGCTTCGTCTTGATCTACTTGGACACCGAACTGCCCGATGAACACCGTCATGGAATCCGGCAGTACCAGATCTGATGCGGAGTCTTGCGCCACAAGTATCACGGCGCTGAAGAGCCCCAAAAGGAATAGATTGGTTTTCACGCTATCGTTGTTTTGTTCAGTTCTAAAGCTAATGGATTTTGACGGAAATAGAACTGAGGAGGGCGTTGGTCTTGCCTGGCCCTGGGACCTTACCCCAATTGAGGGGACTGCCCCCTCACGCCGGCCACGCCAGTCTCTACCGTGCGGGCCTCATACAGACCGATCTCGTTTAACGTTTCGGCAGCAGCCGACGCAACACAACCAATATCCCCAAAAATTCTTACAATTGTATCGGCCTAAGCCATTGAAAGCTACGAGATCTATTTTGACGCTCGCTAGAACACAAGCTTTCCCACATATGGATAGCCTCCACTTTCACGGCCCCTTCAAATTTATACAAGGTCCCCTGTACATTGGTGATCAGGACATTGCCAATCACGAGGGGATTTACATCTGGACCATCAAAGATGAAGTGAACGACATCAACTACATCCACTATATCGGTGAGGCGAAAGGATCAAGGCCTCGATACGACGGCGAAGCTACCGGCGTAGTCCATCGACAGGGGCAACACCTCACCAAAATCCTTGGGTTGGACTATAGGATTTATGATCCGGACCGTGCGAGAGAGGGCATTTGTGAGATGATCTGGGCTGGAATGTGGAAGGATAAGTCCAACCAGAATATGGCCAGAGTTCTGACGGCCTATGGCGGGGTAAAAGACAAATTATGGGAATACATCTCATTGATCAATATTTATGTAGCGCCCACCAACCTGGAAGACAGACTACGCAAGCACCTGGAAGGATGTATTGCCTGGCACTATCGACGAAATCACCCCGAGCTTCAGGTTTTCTACCCAAGCGACAACAAAACGCAAAGGTTTGATATTCAGCTGTCGAATCCCATCGCTGTCACTGCGGATGAAAAAATTGATGGGCTGATCGCCGAGCTTGTTTGAGATCAGCGGACCTTCAACTTCGTCATTCCGGCTTCGCTCAAGCATCCAATCCCATTCAAAAGCACCCAGCGTAAATATCAGAATTTCGTTCCCAACACCTTCAACGCCTCATCAGGCAGTTCCCAATTCCCACTTGAAAACGGGGGCAGGGGGTTGACTGGCCAGGGGCATCCGGCAGTGGGGTGTAAAGAAATTTTTCCGCAGCGTCATTCGGAGGAGCCTTCGGTTAGCGAACCATTTAAAGCTTGACGGACCTGCGACGGAGGAATCTTTAGAAGCTGTTACAATGTCGTTTTCCGAAGGAGGCAAATAACTCGCCAAAGCACATCATTCCTTGCTTAATCCAAGCAGACGGTTAAATTTGATTTGCCCATAACCAAAACATCTTAACCTATACCAATGAAAATCCTCACAGACGTCCTACTCAAGATCCTTGAAAATACTTCCCTCTGGGAAGTGATGGCTTTCCTGGCGCTGTTGTACCTGTTGTTTCGACCGGATATCTGGAAGAGGATTACCCGCTTGAAAGTCGGCGAGTTTGAGGTGGAGCTCAAGGCCCTGAAGGACGAGGTGAAAAAGGGGAGCGAGAAAATTGTGGAGCTGGAGTCAGAATTAGAGGTAGAGCGACGCCGGTTCGATGAACTGCTGGATAGCTTCGATGCCAATGCGCCCCTGGAGGAGCTGGCCAAAGTGCGCCAGGCCATCAAGTCGCAAGCGAACAACACCTCGGAGATTGAGGTTTTTAGAAAGTACCTCAAAATAGGGGCCTCGTCGGAAGAATTGTTCACCGCAGCTGTGAGCATTCGAGAGAAGCGACCGGTAGTTCTACTGCCCGATTTGATAAATCTCCTCGACGAGCTGGCGCACCATAAGAAACTGGGAGGCTTCAGGTTGAATATCATCTGGACGTTGACCAGTGCCGTTCACCGAATACTGATCACTGCAATAAGAGACGGCGTCCCACCTTTTCCCAGTGCGGAACTGATGGACAAAGCCGAAGCAGCCCTGGCGGTTCTTGATACTCACCCTAGAGTTGTAAATGACCGACCCGATGATCCAATGCGTGGAATCAAAGGCCCCATCAAGCACAGCCTCAAATGGATTGAGAAGGGAAGGCAAGCCCAAACGGATAAGTCATTGTGAAATCATCATAACCAGGGACCTCGCTTTCAATGTTGGGCTGAGAGGAATCTTAGAAACAAAGACCTTTAGTCTTGTGGGGCTACTTTTTTAATTAAAAATTCGGAACGTCCCTACTCAAAAGCCATAACTAAGGGTAAAGCCAAGATTGCTGTCTTGCCCGTGATTTACCCCAATCAACCACCTTCTTGAGACGATGAAATATGCTTCAATGTGATAGGACCAGCTTGAGTTATTGGCTTTGGTCACTCCACCCTCAAAGCCATACTTTCGTTTGTAGTTCATACCCCCTGATAATAGAAGCCCAAACTCCTCTAGGGAATCTATGTAATAGATTGATCCTACAGTAATTGAGGGATAGAAGCTATTGGCGATTGCAAGGTCGTTAAGTAGTAACTTCACATTCATTATGCTGAGTTTTAATTCGTTAAAACTGGCTCCAGCTCCAACAAATAACTTTGCCGGTTTATTGAGGATCTTCAAAATTGAGTCTGTGTGATCCAATGTGTTTTCAGTGACCGAAGATATCCTCAATGACAGCGCATCAATGGAGTAGGTCTGTTCATTTATTTCTTGAAGGCTATCTTTCATTGGGTCAAGTTTAGCGTCTAGCAAAGTGTCAAGTGAATCAATTTTTTCTTGCACATCCTTGAGCATCACTTCGATACCTTCCCGAGTATCTGTCAAAAGCTTAGCCCGTCTTTGTTCCATGATTCTAGCATGCAGGCGATCGTTGATCGCAAGTACTTTGATAAGTTCCTGAGAGAATAAATCAAAGTTGAACGGAGTCCCAAAATCTCTCGATTGAAACCCGTCCAAAGCATTTAGAAGGTCATGAAAATTCGATTCAACGAGGTCAATTAGTGAAACAGAATTGTCCATGGAGTTTTTGATGTTCATCACTTCGAAATAGACTTTATCTATCATCGGGTGTCGCTGGTCCAAGCTGCCTATCCGAAGTAGTAAGTGAAGTTCCTCCGCTTTGTAATAAGTAGATATCATCAGGTCCTCCCTTGATGTCAATTTGTCCATTTTGGACAAAGGCGATGTCACTTGGGATTGTGCCGAGCAAACTCCGATAAATAAGAACCAACTGAGAGCGTAAGACCTACTATTCATCGTCTGAAGCTCCTTTCCAAAGGTTCATCTTGCAATTTCGGTTTGGTGGGTAGATCTGAGTCATCTTCTTTCCGGATGAGTGCATTTGCGGAAGTGCCTCGTGTAAACCTAGACTGATAGTACCGCTGGTCTTCCCAAATAGCGTGCAAATAGCGAAGCGTTGAATCACCATCATCATGAGATTGCAGCATCTTGATCAACTCATTCTTGGTGATGTTTATGACCATAGAAGTGTCGGACTTCATGGTTTCAGGAGACCCGGATGAGCCATCTTCATGGACTTTCGCTTCTTCACTCGCCGTTGTCACTGTCATATTCACAAAAGGCCGCTTTTCAATGTTCTTCTTGCTATTGGCCGTATAGAAGATGGGTGTGACCATCACCGTAAATAGCAGGATCATATCCCGTGTATGCTTCAGCACCGGGATATCCTCGTAGACGGTAATAGGAATCACCTTGTAGCCCTCTTCATTCTGCACCAGTCTCACGGGATTTTGATGCTCTTCGGAGAGCCGTGAACGGATATTGTGGAGTCGGAAGGCGAACCAGTAGGTGAGGAGGACCCCCAATCCCAGCATCAAGAGGGTGATACCTCGAAAGATGGCGAAGTTGACAGTTTGGGTCCATCGCTTTTTCAAAGCCTCTACCTTGGGCTTGTCGGTGGCAGCTATCTTTTCCTTCTTCAAGTACCTATCTCGCTGTTCGAAGACGGTGACGGTCTTATTGTCAGCTTTCGCAGAGACGAGCTGGGAAAACGACTTCGTACGATATTGGATGGCGGATCCCTTATCGGGAGTCCGAAGAAACTGGGAGCCGATAAGTATCAGCACCAATGACAAAACCGCAAACTCGAAAATCACTGGTTTATATTCATTTAACCACTGCAGCTGTCCTTGGCGAAACTGTATATAGATGGCGATAGCGACGACGAGTAGGTTGGTGACATAAAAGACAATAACGATCGCCTGAAAGTCTGAAAAGGAAACCCCCAGAACCTGTGTGGAAAGCACGACCAGGAGGGCACTGACACCAAGGAATAGCGCCTGGAAAATGATGAGGGTCTTTTTCCAGGGCAGCATGATCAGAGAAGCTGCCATAATGCCGAAAGGCACTGTGAAATACAGCGACATGAAAACGTTGAAGGCTTGTTCCGACTGCCAGCTGAAAATGGTCCCTAGTCTATCCACCAGGAATCCGGTTGTCAGAATGCTAGGGGCCAGGCCAATGAGAAAAGAAATAATGAACTTCTGAATATCAGAGCGAAATGACATGTGTCTATAGGTTTAGGTTTTGTTCCTCTAGTTGAGGTATGGGCGAAAATGGGTGATGATTGTCGTAATTCAAATACCCAGTATTGGGTATTTTATCATGTTATATAGCGGTGTGAGGTAAAGCTACCTTGAGCTGCCCCATCCTATTGTCTTGACATGGGAGGAAAAGATCGACGACCTGATCGAGACTATTTCCTGACGCTATCATTGTCTTTGTTGGATTGAGTGGCTCATAGATGAGTAGCAGGTTCATAGGGTAAATCCACTACTCGCTCACTCTTCAAAATCCCCTCTCACGCAAATACGCTAGCAAATACCTTCAAATACTTCCAATTCTTCTTATATTTCGTTGTAGGCAGCTACTGACAATTTTTTGAGTGAAGTACACCGACCAGGCATTCCAGCTTTCCCCTTCTGATATTACCAACCATCTCGGTTGCAAGCACCTGACGAACCTCAATAAGAGGAGTGCAATGGGGGAGATGGACAAACCCGACTGGACCGATCCACACACAGCCTTGCTGCAGCAAAAGGGACAAGAACACGAAGACGCCTATCTGGCGCACCTGAAGGCGATGGGCAAGTCGGTCGAGGAACTGCAAAACAAGCCGTATGATGAGCTGCATAAGGCCTTACGGCGCGGGGCGGAAGTGATCACGCAGCCGACGTTTCGGGAGGGCGTGTGGTTTGGACGCGCGGACTTTCTCATTCGAAAGGAGGGAAAGAGCGACCTCGGCGACTATCACTACGAAGTACAAGACACCAAGCTGGCGCAAAACACGCGGGCAACGACCATCCTGCAGCTATGCCTGTATTCCGAGATCCTCGGCAAGCTCCAGGGCCGCGATCCGGAGAAGCTCTTTGTCGTAAAGCCAGGAGCGGACTTCCCCACCGAAGCCTATCAGTTTGCGGAGTTTCGCGCCTACTACAACCTCGTCAAAGCCAAGCTGCAGGCCGCCGTGGCTGATCCGCCGGAAACACAACCCCTTCCCGTCGCCAAGTGTGGCGAATGTGCCTGGTGGAAGCACTGCGACCGCCAGTGGCACGAGGCAGATCACCTGTCGCTGATCGCGGGCATTCGCAGTGGGCAGCTGAAGGAACTGGAAAACCAATCTTTCGAAACGCTGGAGGCGTATGCTTCCTTCGACCAGCCGTATCGTGACAAGCCCGCCAAGGGCAATCCCCTGACCTACGACAAGATCCACGGTCAGGCACAGATCCAGCTGAAGGGGAGGAGGGAGGAGCGACTCCTGCACGAACTGCTGGACATCGAAGACCAGCGAGGACTCCACCGGCTGCCGGCGCCGAGTAAGGGCGACATCTACTTTGATATCGAAGGGGACCACTTCTACGAAGATGGGGGTATGGAATACCTGCTGGGATGGGTCTGCAAGGAGGGAAGCGACTACCGATACCACCCCTTATGGGCACGCAACCGCAAGGAAGAGAAAGCCGCCTTCCAACAGTTCATCGACACGATCATGGCTCGGTGGGAGAAGTATCCCGATATGTACATCTACCATTATGCGCCTTACGAACCCGGCGCCATGAAGCGACTGGCCATGCGCCATGCCACGCGGGAGGAGGAAGTCGACAAGCTGCTGCGCGCAGAGCGGTTCATCGACCTCTACCGGGTGATCCGGGAGTCCTTGCAGGCGAGTGTGGAGAGCTACTCGCTGAAAGAGATGGAGCAGTTCACGGACTACGAGCGCAAAGCGCCCTTGCAGGAATCTGCCGCCGCCCGAAGGCGATTCGGTACGGCACTCGAACTGGATGCCATGGACCAGATCCCTCAAGCGGACTATGACCTCATTGCCGACTACAACGAAGACGACTGCTGGGCGACGCTGTACTTACACCAGTGGATTGAGGACATTTACCAGCAGGCGGTGGCTGACGGGCACAAGCTGACCCGCCCCGAAAACAAAACCGGCGATGCCAGCGACAAGGTAGACGAGATGGGCGATGAGGCCCGAAAGCTGTTCGACGCGCTGACTTCCGACATACCCGAGGAACCCAAGGACCGCTCCAAAGAACAAAAAGCCCGCTGGCTGCTCGCACATATGATCGAGTACTGGCGGCGTGAAAACAAAAACCAGTGGTGGGAATACTTCCGGCTCCATGAGCTGGAGGTAGACGAACTGCTAGACGATCGCGATGGCATAGCCTACCTGACTTTTGAATCCCGGGAACAGGACGGCAACAAGCTGCCTATCGATCACTACTCGTTTCCAGGGCAGGAGGTAGCCATCGGAGAGGGGGATGAGGTGGTGGAGCCGATGGGAGAGACGATCGGCAAGGTAGTAGCGATTTCGACCGAAAAGGGATGGGTGCGCATCAAGAAGAGAAAGGTTTCTAAGGATATCCATCCGGCGGCCGTTCACATCAGAGATATCTTCGACAACCAACTCTTGCAATCAGCGCTTTACCGATTCGCCCAGGAGATTATCCAACACGGCTTCACCCGCAACGGCCATTACGACGCCGGCAAAGACCTCCTGCTCCGCCAGCCGCCGAACCTCTCAGAAAACACGATACTCCGACAGGAAGAGGAAACCCCCAAAGACGCCGCCGTCCGCATCGCGCCCTTATTACAAAACGCCATTCTGCCCATCCAGGGACCACCCGGCACCGGCAAGACCTACACCGGCGCCCACATGATCCTACACCTGTGGCAGCAAAACCAAAAGATCGGCGTGACGGCAGTGTCCCACAAAGCCATCCAAAACCTGCTCCTCAAAGTGAAGGAGGAAGGAGAGAAGGCGAAGATCGAGCCACCTTGTGCGCACAAGGGCGACGTACCCAAAGACAAACAAGACCAGATCAAAGAGCTTGACAGTAATGACGCCGCCCTGGAGGCTGCAACGCAAAGCAAAGTAGTCGGCGCTACCGCTTTCGTGTGGGCCAGGGAAGAAGCCCAGGGTGTACTGGACTACCTGTTCGTGGATGAAGCCGGTCAGATGGCACTCAGCTATGTGCTCGCCCTCAGTGGCTGCGCCCGCAACATCATCCTGCTCGGCGATCCCCAGCAGCTCGAGCAACCCCAGCAAGGCGCCCATCCCGAGGGAGCCGACGTTTCCGCGCTTAGTCACCTGCTCGAGGAGGGGCACCCTACCATACTGCCCGACAAAGGGCTCTTTCTCGACACCACCTGGCGCCTGCCGCCAGACATCACGAGCTACACCAGCGAGATCTTTTACGAAAACCGACTGAAGGCCCACCCCGATCTCTCCCAGCAGCAAATACAGGGCCACGGCCCCTGGGCCGGGAGCGGCCTGCGATTCTTGCCCGTCGCCCATGAAGGCAACCAAAACCAATCCCCCGAAGAAGTCGAAGCCATCGCCGCGCTCGTGTCTGACATCCTCGCCGCCAACCTACGGTGGCAAGACCGCGAAGGGAAGACCCAGCCCATCGGCCCAACAGACATCCTCATCGTCGCCCCCTACAACAGCCAGGTCAACGCCCTCAAAGACCGACTGCCCCACCAGCGCATCGGCACCGTCGACAAGTTCCAGGGCCAGGAAGCGCCCATCGTGATCTACTCGATGACGTCCTCCTCACCCGAAGACGCCCCCCGAGGCATGGGCTTCCTCTATTCCCCCAACCGCCTCAACGTCGCCACCAGCCGCGCCCAGTGCCTATGTATCCTCGTCGCCTCACCCCAGCTCCTCGAACCCGACTGCCACAGCATCGACCAAATGCGATGGGCGAATGCGCTGTGCAGGTATGGGGAGCTCACCAGCAGGGAAATGTCGTGAGGATTAAGCGTACCTAGCCCCCGAATCTCAAAAGCTTCCAAATCGCACAAAAAGGAGATGACAGATTAAAATATCAAAAGCAGTAATCCCCGGATTTATTCCGGGGTCTCCCCTTTAAAAGGATTATCCTCCGAAGCAGGAGATCCCGGAACAGGTCCGGGAATTGTGTGATATTTTTATCTGCCATCGGTGCGCAGGAAGGCGCACGACAAGTGGATTTTTTCGCATTGGTACAACCGAATAATTATTTGGGACGCCCCACCGCACCCGCCCTGTGGACACCATCCTGCGGTACCACACGATGTTCTGAACTATCCACAGGGCTTATCGTCTTGGCAGACCGGCGCTTGTCCTGTGGAATCATCGCTGATGAACAGATACTCCAGCCATCACGATCCCTAGACCAGCGATGGCTGCGCATTCCACAGGACCTTGCGGGTCTGCCGCTCCCTCCCGAAGCACGATCCGGGGAAGAAGGCACTTTCCTCTTTCGCTTCACATCTTCATATGCAGCAACTATTCCCCTCCTGGGAGGGGTTAGGGGTGGGTAAACTCCGCTTCACGAAATCATATGCAGACACCTTTCCACCTCTCCGAGGGGAACAAAGGGGGGGATTAGACTCGTCTTACCCCCCCATCTTCATCCTCAAAAGCAAAGTCATCTTGAGGAACGAAAGATCTATTGGCGTTGCTAGAGAAATCGTCATTCTATGCCAATAGATGCATCCTTCGTCAGCATGACATTGGTAAGGTTGCTTTTGAGGATGTCCTCGTCTCTCCATCGTGAGGGCAGGGGAAGAACAAACCCGTCCCCCAGCGTCACGGAATCTCTTAGTCATCGCCCTCCCAATCCGTCATTCCGGTTTCGCTATAGGATCGTCCCTTTCTCTCCAGGCGTTGTGCGAATACCGGAATCTCTTTTTGCATCGCTCCCTATCGCGGCCCGCCGATCTGGAGGTTCGGCTTCATTTGACGAGGTTGATCAGCAGGTTCTCTTAATCGGGTAGGTCCAGAGAGGCGCTATAAGATGTAGGTTCTTGACAAAGAGAGCTGAGGTCCCCTTGGATTATCAACAGCTTAGCGGTATTCTTCTTTTCGTCAAAGTCATAAACTCTGTAGAGAAAGTACTTGCCGGAGTCTTGGATGCTCCTTTCTAATTCATTTCGCGTGATAAAGAAAGGTGTATTCATACTGCCTTGGGTAGTCTTCACCTCTATGAGTTTTTCTATAGCACCCTCACCGTAGGACAGTATGTCGAATCCGGCACCGTCTCCCTGCTCTTTTGCCACATGCTTAACCTTCTTCGCCAATTTTTCTTTCCCATTTTTCTTCAGCCAATCTCTCTCATATTGCATTACAAATTCCTCGCCCAGGTCCCCGAGACGTTTGCTTTCTCTTTGATTTTTCAGGTGATTAATGAGCCGGGGAGTGAAATCAATCTTGGTCTTTGACGTGGCCAGATGCTCCGTTTCAACCTTCCGAATCTGGGTGATATCTACCTTATTTGGATGCGCCGAAGCGGGAGCTTCCAGATGGCTGGCAATGGCGTAGATGAAGTCCTGGGTAAGTATGTGGTGGTTTTTGTCCCTGTAGCACTTTGAGTCAAGTCGGGTTGCATGGAGTCGAAGCAATTCCTGATCCTGCTCGAGCTCGTGTCGAAGGATTTCACAGGTGTTAAGGAATTGCCCGACATTTTCCATCTTACCAGGTGACGGGCGGTAGGACGACTCTATTTTTCGAGCGAAGGACTTGAACATCTCAAATTTGTAGAGATAATATCGCTCGGGATAGCGCAGATTCAGATAAACCAGGAGGGCCCTTGCATCCTGAAAATCTTGGTCATCTGGGAAGTAGTCGGAATTCAACACTTTGAAGGATGCTCGAAAGGATGCTATTCTCTGCAATAAATCGAGGTCTTCGTCAAACAAGTGGCGAAACAATTCCCTAATACGCTCGGGATTCTTCCCCGTATTTCTCAATAGCATTCTTTTGGGGTAATACTGACCTGAGTCCATCAGGTTGGAAACCTTACTTAGCGAGATTTTCATGTTGGAATGAAGATCATCGGCCTCCAGATCGAAATGATCTTGAAACTGCTTGACAGCCCTCCATTTATATATTTCCTCCTTGCTGATCTGCTCAAAATTCCGCTTATAGACTTCTTTATATGACTGTACGATCCTTAGATTCATGAAATTACTGGAGATTATTAGGCATTGGTATAGGTCCTACTGAAAAATAATATTACAACATACGCAAACTGCTCAACTATAGTCTAGCGACTTCAAACCTCAACTTCTAGGCGTAAGATTGTGTCGTCGTACCCACCCGTAATGACAGTGGAAGAAAGTCAGACATGCGTTGTAAACGAGGCCAGCAAAGACAGATGCTGCGATCGTCATGATGCACAGAGCAGCGAGGGCTGCGTTTGCCAGCCTTATTGGTTAGACGGAAGCCTGAATGTTTAATACAGAAACCCATGGCTCCCATTGGAGTGAGGCGTCTGTGCGCTAGGAGTTTCTTCGCCCTTAGAGGTTGGCTTGATCTAGTGTCACTTCAAGATGGTACCAGATCTCCTTAGCCGTATGCCAGCTATTGCTTGCGAACCAACCCCAACAATCGCTCGTGAATGTCCTTCCACTCTTTGGACAGATCGACCGTCGCAATCCTGATCACATGTCCTCCAATCTCGTACATTTCGTCGTAGGCTTTGTCGACCTGAGGATAGAGCAATATGCCCTGGCATGTGGCGTTCCCGGGATGTTGATCTGACAGCTCCACGTTCTTCAAGTACGCGTGTAGCTGGTACAGATTGGATGAGTGAAACTTCTCTGAGTCGTAGTAGCTAGCAGCCGTCTTGGAATAGAACTTCGCATCCATGATGATCTTCGAATACGCACCTTCCAGGGTGATGTCTGTCCGCATCTTGGGGAGGTAGTCAACGTTGCTGTCGCCAATCGGAATGGCCTGCCAGACGATATCCTCACGACGTACACGATACTGACTCTGTTCTTTGCGATAGAAATTGAATACGAAGGCCTCGAAAAGCCGAGCCATTTCCTTATCGCTCCCAGTAAATTCCTTGAACTGATAATTTCCATCATCGTCGTTTAGCACTGTATGTTCATAGACGAGCTTGCAGACATGAATCAAGAAGTCGTAGAATGAGTTGTTCCGATGGATTTTTACTTGTGTGAAATGCGTGGAGGTTAAGGAGAGATCCGACACCTCTCCTAAACGAAAATAGTAGTCCCAAATCTCATGGGTGAGCGACTTATCCAAATCCTTGACCCTCCCAAGTCGATAGAGTGTGGCTTTAAGAATTTGGTTGGCAAGAATGTCATTCTGAAATTCATCAAACACACAAATCGCTCTACCTTTTTGGAATGAGTTTCGCTTTAGGGACTCTCCAAAATCGATCTTCCCTTTAATACCTCGGTATTCCTGTGTGACGTCTACATAGTCCCGATCTAGCCCTTTCTTGAATAGGTAGGCGCAGCCATTGAGCAAGACTCGGGTAAAGAGCTCGGAGTAGTTTTCATAGTCAGAAGTTGCAAGGCTGACCTTCTGAGATTCCTCGAGCTTATCCCAAGCGTAGCAAAGCAGGTAATAGATGTTGAGGATGGGAATCGACATCGGTCAACCTCTTAGCTTGGAGGTTTGGGACCGCGCTGTTTCCTCCTGATCGAACCAATATTCGCTAAGTAGCGGCTCGATCTCGTGGGTGATGATGTGTTCATACCATATATCATCTCCACCTTTCTCTGGTATGTTACAGAAGTAGCTATGACCTACCTGAAACCATTTTCCGAGGCTATGATCACCCTTGATGAACTTATTGAGACTGTTCATTCTTTCTATGACCTGGTCTACAATTCCCTCGTCAACACCTCTATTGACCAAATCAATTCTAAGCTTGTCGTTGAACTGAGGGAGCATGTCGATGAAGGCAAAGCGACGCCTGAGAGCATAATCGACAACCGCCAAACTACGGTCTGCACTATTCATCGTTCCAATGAGATACAAGTTGCTCGGGATATAGAATTTGTTTTCTCCTATTGGGGTATAAGTCAAAGGCACGCCGAACTTGGGCCCTCGCTTGTCGGCCTCGATAAGCAGCATTAGTTCCCCGAAGATCTTACTCAAGTTGCCTCGGTTGATTTCATCGATGATGAAGAAATAATCCCGGTTTGGATCGTTTTGGGCCCGCTTGCAGAATCGAAAAAATACGCCGCTTTCTAGTTTGAAGGTGCCATCCAAACTTGGTCGGTAGCCCTGGATAAAGTCCTCGTAGGAATAGGACTGATGGAACTGGATCATTTCTACCCGGGTCTCATCTTTTTCCTTCATGTGTGTATAGGCCAGTCGCTTAGCAATGAATGTTTTACCTGTGCCAGGAGGCCCCTGCAAAACGATGTTCTTCTTATAGGAGACTGTATCTAGTATTCGCTTGAAATCTTCTTCACTCAGGTACAAGTCTTTGAGTGCATCATCGATTCCGTATACTTCGACCTCGGTTTCCAGTTTGAACTCGGGATCGAGTATGGCATTGTATTCGGACTTAGAGAGTTTGAAGAGGCTTCCTTGGCGGTTCTTTTTTATTTCAGCCTCTGCCATTTCGGGCATGGCCAGTACCTGATCCAGTGGAATAGGTTCAGGGAGAAACTTTTGGATCGTAAAGCCAATCTTCTCTTCGCCGTCGTCGTCGTCCACGAAGGCGCTTCTTGTTACCTCAAATACTGCTGTTACCTTCTTAATGGGGCTTGACTGGTAGCCAATGATCAAATCTCCAGGTTGCGCGGCTTGAAAATACTCATAGCGGTTTCTCTTGTTCTTCTTCTCATTGTGGGTCGTATAGAATTGTTCCTCACCCAATTCAAAGTCATCAATCCGCCAGTATTTGGGATTCGCATTGAGCCACCAGTAGTTCTTATTGGCTGAGATCGTTGCCTCTTGCTCAATGCCAATCAGACGCTTCAACCGATCTACATACTCAGGATATTTTGTAATATCGGTTAAAGTTTTAGTTACAGTGGTGCCCACTTCCTCCGGCCAGTTGCCAGTCTTTTGCCATTCTACTTGCCTTCGATGTGGATAATTGGGATCGTCAGGGTAGAACTCGTACTCGGATTGAACCACACCGTATCCCAGGTACTCGGACCTGCCTTGTTTTGTGATGAGAATATCACCTGGTTTCATGACCTTGGCGAATTCCCAAAGAGCAAGAGAGGTGTTGTATTGAAGTTTGGAGCCGTCGGGGTTGACCTCTACTAATTTCTCGGTAAGCGCGTCTCGGTCGGGGAAGTCCCTGACGTCCCCAACCTCAGGCCATGAGATGGCCGCAATGCCTTCTTTTTGCCATTGGTCCCAAAGCCGTGCTTTTTCCCCTGGGGCGATCAACCAGTAGCGCTTGCGTTGATACTCCTCCGCCTCTTCTTCAACAAGAGTATCTGTGACAAATGTCAGGGCTTCGTAGGCGCTAATGATGTCATCCAAATCATCCCGGATCTTCTGGTGGTCCAACGGCTGATCCAAACGGTATGTCTCTTTCACAAATGAGGCCCCATAGCGATCGGGAACCGTATCTAGTTCCTCCTCAAACCACTGCTTAACTGTCCTTGTCTCGGAGGGCAGGTCCCAGGAGCTAGCAGGCGTGGTCGTCTCGCTCACCCCATAGGCCAAGATGAGAAGGCGCTGCTGCTTGTAGTATAGGTAGACAGGATAGATCCCTTCGGACACTTTATTCGGGGGACGCAAAAAAGCAATCCAGGGAACTTTGGCTGTATTCCCTACGCCAAAACTCAGTTGTACGTCCAGCTCTTTGTAGGAGGATGGGTACCCTTGCTTTTTCAAATTATCTGTTTTCGCCTGCTTCAGGAACTTCAATAAAGGGTCGTAAAAGGAACCTCGCAGTTCATTGCCTTCTACCCATGCTCGCCATGAAAGCACATGGTACGGCTCTGCCAGATGTTCGTTGATTTGTGAAAGCACCTGCTCGTACTCCTCCCATGAATCAAACTCTGATGAGATGTCTCGACGTTCAAGGTAGGGACGTGTTTGGCTGTCAATAGGAAAGAAGCGCTCTGGAAAAGCCCAATACAGGTATTGCGTGAGCTTGGCGTGCTTGACTCCTGGAAATTTCTGATCATTGGACAACATGTCGTTAAACAACTTCGAAAGCATGTCGCCGTCGTGCAGCTTCTTGAACAGCCGCCAAAACGAAGGTATTGTATCTGCATTTCTCCTTCCCTTGTAGGCAAATAACCAAAGGACCTGGGCCTGCGCCGTTGGAATCCCACTATCATCTTCAGGGGTCGCAGTCTTCAGATTCCATATTTCTCTGAGGTTGGCTAAATATTCTCGCCGGCGGGTCCAACCATATTTGTTGAAGTAGCCAAAAAAGGTGAAAGGATCGATTTCTGAAAGCGTGATATTACTGCCGGCTTGGTCCTTATCGTTAAATCCTTCGCTAATGCCTACATTCTGCAGAACCGCAATCAGCTCTTCCTGCCGATCTTCAAAGTCTAGGAGCTTACGCGAGATTTCCTGAAAAAATGGGACCCAGGTGAATCGAGGCTCTGTATTGATTTGATCAGGTGGATTGTTGGGCATAATAGCTGCGTTATAAGATGCTTTACGTACGGTGATAAGGTAGCCAGTACCTCTGCTTGTTTCTTTTGCAAGGCTGTCGTAGTCTCCAAGATATACTTTCGTTGGGAATTTTTGCCCGCCGGTAAGGCGAAATCCTCATAGAGAGAGCAATTGAAAGCACACTCTATTATGGTGATTTAGATTACCTTTCGTTGGATGGGTGACATTCGTATATTAGTGCGTGATATACAAATAGTGAAATGCGATAGGGTCCAACTCCCAGTGGATCGTACATAAACAATGAACCAAAATCCTGAACAAATAGCGCGTGATAACATCGACAAGCAATTGAGGGCTTGCGGTTGGGTCATTCAGGATTTGAAAGGCATCAATTTAAATGCTGCGAAGGGTGTTGCAGTAAAAGAATATCGAACAGAACGAGGACCCGTTGACTTTTTACTTTTTGTTAATAGAGAACCCGTTGGAGTTGTCGAAGCGAAGAAAGCGGATGAAGGAGGTCGCTTAAAATCACATGAAGCGCAGGCCGAGGAATACGCCACGAGTAAACTGAAGTGGATTGTCGATGATAAAACACTGCCATATGTGTATCTCTCCACCGGTGAAATCACTGAATTCTGGAATTTGCGTGATCCGAAGCCACGCGCAAGGGAAGTGTTTTCGTTTCTCCGCCCTGAGACCATCGAAGACGAACTGAAAAAGGACCAAACACTCCGAGCTCGACTTCAGACTTTCCCAGAACTGGACAAAGGCAGACTGCGAGATTGTCAGTTTAAAGCAATCAGGAACTTGGAAGCATCATTTGTAGAGAACAAGCCACGGGCGTTAATTCAAATGGCTACTGGGGCTGGCAAGACGTTTACTGCTATCTCTTCCATTTTCCGGATTCTGGAGCATGGCGAAGCCAAACGCATACTTTTCCTCGTGGATACAAAGAACTTGGGCGAACAAGCCGAGCAAGAGTTCATGGCTTTTACGCCACCCAACGAGAATAGGAAGTTCACTGAACTCTACACGGTACAGCGCTTGAAGTCCAGCTACATCAACCCTGATGCGCATGTGATCATCTCCACCATTCAGCGACTATATTCCATTCTGAAAGGAGAGGAGTTGGATGAGAAAGCTGAAGAGGAGAATCCGAATGAAAAGGTCATCACGACTAAGGAACCTCTTCCGGTGGTTTACAATGAGAAGATACCGATTGAGTTTTTTGACTTCATCATCATTGACGAATGTCACCGTTCAATCTATAATCTATGGCGGCAGGTGCTGGATTACTTTGATGCATTTCTTATTGGGCTCACGGCTACCCCAGATAAGCGAACATTTGGTTTCTTCAAAGAGAATGTCGTTAGTGAGTACCCACACGAGGAAGCCGTGGCGGACGGTGTGAATGTGACTTACGACACGTTCCTAATCGAAACGAAAATTACTCAAGCTGGAGCAGTCATTGAGGCCAATGAATTTGTGGACAAGCGGGAGAAGCTTTCCCGGAGAAAACGCTGGGAGCAGGTGGATGAAGAGTTGGCGTATAAAGGGAAAGATCTTGATAAAGACGTTGTCAATCCGAGCCAGATTAGAAATGTCATCAAGGCTTTTCGAAGGAAGCTGCCCGAAATATTTCCAGAGCGGAAGGAGGTGCCAAAGACCCTAATCTTTGCTAAGACCGATAGCCACGCCAATGATATCATTGATGTTGTGCGTGAAGAGTTTGGGGAAAGCAATAGCTTCTGCAAAAAGATTACCTATCAAACCAAAGAAGACCCGAAATCAGTTTTATCCTCCTTTAGAAATGACTATCATCCGCGTATTGCAGTGACAGTCGATATGATCGCTACCGGCACGGATGTAAAGCCGCTGGAGTGCTTACTCTTTATGCGAAATGTAAAGTCCAAAGGCTACTTCGAGCAGATGAAAGGGCGGGGCACAAGAACCATCAAGTTCGAGGACCTCAAAAAGGTGACGCCTTCTGCTATAGCCACGAAAGATCATTTTGTGATTGTGGATGCCATAGGAGTGATGAAGGAGGTAAAGACCGATAGCCGACCACTGGAGCGCAAGCGAACGGTACCTCTCAAAGACTTAATGCACATGGCGATGATGGGAGCTGTGGATGAGGACGTATTTACTTCTTTGGCAGGTAGACTTGGGCGCATTGAAAAGCAAATCTCGCCTGACGACAAGGAGAAGTTCAAAGAACTGGCAGGAGGGAAAACCATCAATCAAATGATGAAAGATCTTCTGGCTGTTTTTGACCCGGACAGAGTGAAGGCTGAAGCCATTACCCGGCATGGTGACCCAACTCCGGCACAGGAGGAGGAAACGCAACAGGAAATGGGACGAGAAGCTGGTAACCCCATTACCGGAGAACTGATCGAATATGTCGAGAACGTGCGAAAAAGCCTGGAGCAGATCATAGATGTGGTGAACATCGATGAGTTGGAGTTCGCTGGCTGGGATACGGAACAAAAGGAGAAGGCGCAAAGCATGGTCAATAACTTCAAAGAATACATAGTGGCTCACAAAGATGAGATTTTGGCCTTGAGTTGGTTTTATGATGAACCCTACAATCGTAAAGAGCTGACCTACAACCTAGTGAAGGAGCTATTGGACAAGCTGAAGCAAGACAAGCCTACACTGGCGCCGATGCGACTCTGGCAAGCCTATGAGCACTTGGATGGCTTGCAACACAGCTCGCCATTAAATGAACTCACCGCTTTGGTCGCTTTAGTGCGGAGAGTCGTGGGACTGGACCAAAGACTCGTACCTTTTAACAGAGTGGTGGATAAGCGATTTCAAGACTGGGTGTTCAAGAAACAGGCCGGTCCGGTGAAATACACCCCAGAGCAAATGACCTGGCTGAGAATGATCAAGGACCATATTGCCACTTCCTTTCACCTGGAGCGTGATGACCTGGATTTTAGCCCTTTCGATGCCAAAGGAGGTATGATGAAGATGTGGGACCTCTTTGGGGAAGACATGGACAATATGATTGATGAACTGAATAAAGAGTTGGTGGCTTAAATGGAAGAAGTATCAGGAATACCCGGTTCATGGTCACAAGTGATGTTAGCTGATCTGTTTTTGGATCCAAAGAGCCAAATTGTCGATGGTCCTTTTGGTTCAAATCTCAAGGCAAGCGAATACAAGAGTGCAGGCATTCCTGTTTTGAGGATTCAGAATATCGAACGAAATAAGTTTGTTGATAAGAACATAAATTTTATCACAGATGAGAAAGCGGAGTTTTTAAAGCGCCATAGCTTCCTTAGTGGTGACATTATAATAACCAAACTTGGAGCCCCTGTAGGGAAGGCCTGTTTTGTCCCTAAGAAATATGAAAAGGGAATTATTGTCGCTGATTTAATTCGAGCGAGGATTACTCATAATTATGTTGATCCTAAATTCTTAGTTTACCAGATCAATTCAATTGGGCTAATCAAGCAATTTGAGAAATTTACTAAAGGCACCACAAGACCAAGAATAAACCTCGGCATTGTTCGCCAGTTAAAATTTAACTTACCCTCCCTCAAAGAACAACACCGCATTGTCGCTAAGATAGAGGAGCTCTTTAGTGAGTTGGACAATGGAGTAGAGAACCTTAAGCTGGCGCAAAACCAGCTGAAAGTCTATCGACAGGCTATGCTGAAGCATGCCTTTGAGGGCAAGCTCACGGAGGAGTGGCGAAAAGAAAACAATCCCGAACCAGCCGAGAAGTTGCTGGAGCGGATCAAGGAAGAGCGCCAGGCTAGATACGAGCAAGAGTTGAAAGATTGGAAAGAGGCGGTGAAGAATTGGGAGAAAGAGGGGAAGCGAGGAAAGAGGCCTGGGAAGCCAAGAAAAATGAAGGACCTTGGTGAGTTTTCATCAAGTGATATCAAAGACTTTCCTTCACTGCCAGCTCAATGGAGTTGGGCTAAAATTGATCAACTTTCAGAATATGGACAGTATTCAATTAAAGCAGGGCCTTTTGGTTCTTCCCTGAAAAAGGAGTTTTATACAAAATCTGGGTACAAGATATATGGTCAGGAGCAAGTAATCTCGGGTAACGCTCATTATGGAGATTACTATGTTGGGCAAGAAAAATATGACGAGCTAATATCCTGTAGTATTAAGCCACAAGATGTATTAATAAGTCTTGTGGGCACTGTAGGTAAAGTATTAGTACTCCCTGAAAATTGCGAAAAAGGCATAATAAATCCTCGATTGATCAAATTGTCGCTTGATCAGGAGCACTATTTGCCATTTATGTTCAAGTATTACTTTGAGAGCTATTTCCTTAAGAGCTTGTATTCAACCCATACTCATGGTGCAACTATGGACGTATTGAATCTTAGCATAATTCAGGGGTTGCCTTTTCCTTTCATGAGTTTACAAGAACAAGACCAAATCGTATCTGAAATTGAATCTCAATTTTCCATAATTGATAAACTAGAAGCTGAGATCAGATTTAGACTTCAAAATTCAGAAGTCCTGCGACAAAGTATTCTAAAAACGGCATTTGAAGGGAAATTGGTCAATCAAGATCCAAATGATGAATCCGCGTCTGAATTGATCAATAGAATTCAAGAAGAGAAAAAGAAGTACTTGGAAGAGCAGAAACAACAAAAGAAAAAGGCACCGAAGAAACCTAAGAAGATGAGTAAAGAACTAAGCATTGAAGAGGTGCTCAAAGCATCGAAGAAACCCATGTTGGCAAAGGACGTGTGGCAACAAAGTAGGCATAAAGACAATATAGAAGAGTTCTATGCTGAGCTCAAGAAGATTCAAGATAAGGTGAAAGAAGTCAAAAAAGGCACAGAGTCCTTACTATCACTTGCCGAATGAGAATCGATAAGGTACATATCAAAACCCGCTTTAAGAATCTCGATGACTTCAGGATTGATATTGATGAAAACGCCTGGGAGACCGTCCTACTGGGTTTGAATGCCACTGGCAAGTCAAACTTTCTTGAAGCCCTGGTGATCATTTATCGGGATCTAGACCTCGAGTACAATTATAAGCGGAAGATCGAGAAGCATGCGTTTAATTACTACATCAAATATGAATGCAGAGGTAACGACATCGAAATTGATCTTGATGATAATAAGTACGCCTTTAAAGTCAATGGTAAAACCGAAACCACCACGGTAACCAAAGATATTGAGCGCTATTTGCCCAAACATGTATTCATCTACTACTCGGGTATCAGCGATCGGTTAGCGGATTTATATATTCCTCATCAAAAACTTTATTATGATCAGATAATCAAAGCGGGGGCAAAAATTGCTCAGTTCGATACCATCCGTAGGATCTTCCTTGCTCAAAATATCCATGCCAATTTTGCCCTTATTGCCTTTTACATGTTCAAAGATCGTGAGGAAGAAACACTCCAGTTCCTCAAAGACGAATTAAGAATCGAAGATTTTGGTTCTGCATTATTTATGCTCAGGGAACCTGAATGGGCCAAGTCAAGGAAAAATAGGACTGCTCTGCTTTGGGGAGCCAAGGGCTTGGTAAGAGATTTCTTGGATGATTTACTAAGGTTTTCTTTTGCCCCTATTCAGCACAGGGCTCGGGTAGATGTATCATATAAAAAGGCTGAGACGCAGGATCGTCTCTATCTCTACCTAAAGGATAGAGAGACATTTTCTGATTTAATAGAATTCAAATACAAAAGCAAGATCGCCCTCTTCAACGCACTTGAGAGCATCTACATTTCGGATATGCTTCATGATGTTAAAATCAAGGTGCAGAAAGAAAACGTAGATGGAGAACTGGCCATGTCAGAACTCAGTGAAGGAGAAAAGCAGCTCTTGACCGTTTTGGGCCTATTGAAATTCACAAAAGATGAGGAGTCATTGATTCTCCTCGATGAGCCAGATACGCACCTCAACCCAATGTGGAAGTGGAAGTTCTTGGACTATCTCGACTCAGTGGTCAAACGAAAGGAAAACACCCAAATCATATTTTGTTCTCACGATCCATTGGTTATTGGAAACCTGAAGAAGAACCAAGTACAAATTTTCAAAAAGAACGAAGAGGGTACTACTGAGGCATTTAATCCATATATCAGTCCAAGAGAGATGAGTGTTTCCAAGATTCTAACGAGTGAATTATTCGGTATCCCTTCTTTAATGAGTAAGAAACTGGAAGACTTACTTAATCAGAAACGGTTTCTGCAAGCCAAATTGGTGCAGGGTAAATTAGACGACACAGATCAGCATCTTTTTGAGAGGTTAAAAAAATACTTCGACCGAATTGGATTTAATGACGAAACTGCAGATAGTCGTTACAATCAATTCATAAAACTCACAAGTCGGAATAAAGCATATACCAATAGAAAATATACGAAAGAAGAATCAGAGGAATTGGACAAAATAGCCAAGGAGGTTTTGGACGAAATTCTAAAAGAGGAAAAGGACGAATGAGGTATATCGACAAAAATCGGTTTCGAACAGCGGCTGAAGAGTTAGGTTGGCAGGCAATCAAACTAGAACAAATGCAGGCATTGGAGGGGAAATCATTAGAGGACAAGAAAAAATACATTCGTGAACATCCGGTATGGAATCAGCTTCAACCAATAATGCTCGCTTTATCTCACAATAAATGCTGGTACTCTGATGCACCCATTGGAAACGGAGATTTCGAAATAGATCATTTCAGGCCGAAGAGTATTTCTAAGCAAAAGGTGGACTACACAAACCCGAAGAGTAAGTCTGTCACTCACAAGGAAAATGGCTATTGGTGGTTGGCTTATGATTGGTTCAACTATAGATTATCTGGTGCCTTAGCCAATAAGAGAAGAAGAGACCGCTTGGGTGATAATGATTATGTTAAAGGTAAGGGAGAGTACTTTCCTCTTGATTTGGATAATGGGCGGGTGGCGAATGATGAAGAGAATTGCAACTGCGAGATTCCAATTTTACTTGATCCACTTGAGCCAGACGATGCTGGTCTGATCACTTTTGATAAGGGAATTCCGATTCCTGCTACTACCGAAGCAGACGAAATTGACCGGGTAAATCAATCGATCTTTTACTATCACCTCGACTTAGATCAGCTAAACACAGATCGTAAGATTGTGTGGGATGACTGCGTTGATCAAATAAGGGACGCGAAAGAAGCTATTGATAATTCTAATGATCTAGTGCAGAAGAAAGGTATGATTAAGAAATGCTTTAAAGAATTGAGAAAACTCATGGACCCGGAGAGAAAGCCATTTACTAGTACGGCAAAAGCTTGCATAATGGTATATGCAGAACTAGATGGATATGATTGGCTCAAACATCTTGTTAGAACCTTATGACGACAGAAAATTTAGTTGCTAAGATCTGGTCCTTTTGTGACACACTTCGAGATGATGGCGTAAGCTACTCTGATTACCTCGAGCAGCTCACTTTCCTTTTATTTTTGAAAATGGCTGATGAGTTGGAGAAGCCACCGCGCAAATTGAAAACAGGCATTCCAACCAAGTACAACTGGGAAAGCGTTGTTTCTAAAAGTGGGGCCAAACTTGAAGCCCATTATGTGGAGCTCCTTCGTGAACTAGGTACAGAGGAGGGTATGCTCGGTCAAATCTTCACCAAAGCACAGAATAAGATTCAAGACCCCGCCAAGCTAGACCGATTGGTGAAAATGATCGGCAAAGAGACCTGGGGAAAAATCGAGGCGGATGTAAAGGGAGACATGTACGAGGGTCTCCTGGAAAAGAATGCGCAAGACACTAAAAGTGGGGCAGGTCAATATTTTACTCCTAGAGAGCTTATCACCGCGATTGTCGAATGTGTTAGCCCTGAACCCAAGAAAATGATTGCGGATCCGGCTTGTGGCACAGGAGGATTCTTCTTGGCAGCTTACGATTTTATTGACAATCCGCAATTGGACCGAGAGGAAAAGCGATTCCTCAAGGAAGAAACATTTCACGGCTGGGAAATTGTAGCCTCCACGGCAAGGATGTGCCTGATGAATCTCTTTCTGCATAACATTGGTGGCCTTGACAAGGAACCTCCGGTGAGGCGGGAGGATGCTTTACTGACCAAGCCCAGTGATTTGTACGATTATGTGCTGGCTAATCCGCCTTTTGGTAAGAAGAGCAGTATCACCATCACCAACGAAGAAGGCAAAGAAGAGAAAGAGGATCTTAGCTATAACCGAAATGACTTCTGGGTCACGACCACCAACAAACAGCTGAACTTCTTGCAGCACATCGTATCCATGCTCAAGACCACTGGTAAGGCCGCAGTTGTCTTGCCTGATAATGTCTTGTTCGAAGGAGGTGTAGGTGAGACGGTACGTAAGAAACTCATGGAGAAGGTGGAGCTTCATACCATCCTAAGGCTCCCTACCGGCATCTTCTATGCTCACGGTGTGAAGGCCAATGTCTTGTTTTTTGATGCCAAACCCGCGGCGAAAGATCCCTGGACGAAGGAAGTGTGGATTTACGACTATCGTACGAATGTGAGCCACACGCTCAAGAAAAGTCCATTGAAGTACGAGCACCTCAAGGAGTTTGTAGAGCTGTACAAACCACAGAACCGACATGAGCGCAAAGAGACCTGGTCAGAGGAAAATAAGGAGGGTCGATGGCGCATGTACTCCTATGAAGAGATCCTCGCTCGAGATAAGACAAGTCTAGACATCAGCTGGCTCAGGGATGACAGCATGATCGATCTGGACAACCTACCGGAGCCAGACATACTAGCAGCAGAGATTATTGAGAACATCGAGGCAGCTCTTCAGAGCTTTAGGGAGGTGGCGACGAAGTTGGAGGAGTAGTTATGAAAAGATTCATTGCCTATTTCGACTATCTCGGTTTCAAGGAGTTTATACTCAACAATGATTTGGACTTTCAAAAACAAATCATGGGTAATAATTTCCGAGATATTGAAATGGCTATTGGGCAAGATAAATTCATTGAAGCGCCCCATGGATTTCAAGCTGATTTGTCTGAATCCCGTATCCATTGTATCAACTTCTCTGATTCGGTTATTTTTTACACTGAAAGTGATGATGAGGCGGATTTGATCGAGCTACTTGAAGTTGCACATAGGTTCAATTGGCATTCAATAGGGTACACTTTTCCTGTTCGAGGTGCCCTTGTCTATGATGAGTTAGTGGCAGTGCCATATAAAGAGGAAAATAGTGCTGGCGGCACTTACAATGTCAATTCAGTTTTTGGGAAAGGGCTAGTTCGGGCATATTCGAAGGCTGATTCCCAACATTGGGCCGGAACCGTAGTGGCTCAGTCCGTGATAGATAAGATTAAGGAGATGGGTATTGATTCTGAGCAGTTTTTGAGTCACTACGCCAAGAGATACCACGTGCCATATAGGAACGAAATTGCTCATGAGCCAGAATTTGTTTTGAACCTCATTAAACCAGGGAGTCTCAATAAGGAGACATTCAGTCAAATGAGCAAAGACATCAAAGATAACTTCGCCGATCTCAACAAATCTGTAGATCACCCTGGTGTTCAGGAGAAGTTGACGAATACAATAGCGTTTTTGGGAAGTTATCTGCCCCAACTTGTTGATGGTCCTTCTGGACGGAAAGAGGATGATCGAGGGGGTGATTGCGAGCGAACAGCTGAGCGGGATAAACAGGAGGCGTATCTCAAGAAATTTCCAAATACAAAAGCAAACCAATCGGAGTGGTCAGTTCGGGAAAGGGCTCTGGAAAGAGCTTGGTTAAACAGAGATTTCGAAATCAATAAGTATTGGCAGAGGGCCGCATATTTCTGGGGTTTTATTGTGTTGTTAATTGGTGGCTACTTGACCATAAAGAATGCCAAACCTGGTTCAGGTTTGCTGGAGAGTCCCTGGGAATTCGAATTGTACTTTATATTGTTGGGGATCGTTTTCAGCCTTGCCTGGTATCTTGTGAATCAAGGGAGCAAACGTTGGCAAGAGAATTGGGAAGGTCATATCGATATGTTGGAGGACGAGATAACAGGGCCATTGTACAAGACACTTTACCATAGTGGCACATTTCATTCTGTGTCGGGGATCAATAAGATTCTTAGCATCACGATCCTATTGGTGTGGTTCGGTCTTTTCATAACATTCTTCTTGGGCCATGAGGAGTATTCAATACTCGATTTTGACTCGGAAATAGCCTGGTCTGTTAACATCCCTATCGCCATCACGGCTGTGCTGTGTGTGGCCTTGATTAGAACAAAAAAGAACGCTTCCAGACAAAAGAAGGGATACTTCTTCCAAAGACCTGGTCGCGGTGGATCGTGAGCTACTTCCATTGGTAGCCTGTTGAACTTCTCAGTATCTTTAGATACTTTTTTGCCCTATAGGCAACCAAATGCGCATAAACCTTAAACCAAAACTACTATTCGATTCCCCTTTTTGTGGAGAGGAAAAGGAGGAAGCCTATTATATCTTCGAGAGGTCCAAACTGGAGGAGCTCAAGTATGAGATCTTGAATGGCAATCCGAGCTGTTTTCTGGTGTCAGGCTATCGAGGTGTGGGTAAGACTTCCTTTTTACGAAAGGTCGAGAAGGAGATAACAGATGATAAGTCAAACGGGAAGGTTGTTTTTGTGCACACAAGTTTCGCACGCTACAATGACCAAACCCACCTCCTTCGAAAACTGATAAGGGAATTGTATCTCTCATTAGATGATAACGAATATTACAAGCGTCTGGATAGTAATCTTAAGACAGAGATCGAGACCTTGTACCGACGAACTTTTCATGATATCTCGAATACGGAGATTTCTAAATCGGCTGTTGAAAAAAAGAAAGAATCCAAGCGGACATGGGATTGGAAGGCCCTAATGGAGGGTTTGAAAAAGCATATTTCTATTGTGGTAGCCGGGCTATTCGCCACAGGTTGGCTTGCGGGTTGGTTTGAAAATCATGCAGACATTGTCGCGTATGTCACGATAATAGGATCACTCCTCTGGTCAGTGCTTGGCTCGTTCAAAACGGAGCGAACAAAAACGACGACCATCACTGAGCAAGAAGAAGTTCAATCTAAAACGCTTTATGATGATGAAATCGCTGAGTATTATCTCCATAAGGTATTGCGAGGTTTGAAGGAGTTGAAGCTGAACCTTGTTTTTGTTCTTGATGAATTGGACAAGATTGAGGAGAGTGATATTGACAAGCTATTGAATGAGATGAAACCGTTTTTGGTTTCCGGAAATGCCAATTTCATTGTTGTGGCAGGCCAGTCTTTGTACTATCGCTACCACTCGGAGCAATTCAAAGACGATAGCGTCCTGTCTTCATTGTTCTCAAAGACCTTTCATGTCAGTTTGCACTCACCTGACAAACTACGACGATTCTTCGATACAATGACGGAGGGATCGATTGAAGATGAGAAAATCGATGCAATGTTGGCTTACTACATCTTTCGCTCTCATTTGATTCCAAGAAGGTTTGTCAATCTAATTCGTCAAGATGCAGAGTTTGACGAGACCGGTAGTTGTTTTATTGGGGTCAAAGAAAATTTGAAAACCAACTACGGGCTGTATGTTGATGGTATTCAACGGGCCTTCCAAGTCATTATCAACGATCACGCAGATGATGCTGTGTGCGATTTTTATCTGCAGAACTTGTATATGACGCAGGAACAAATAATTAATAACCCAGAGGGCAAGAAAGGCTATGATGACGATGCCGTGACTGAAGTTTTGAATGATGGAGGATAAGGAGCATAATGGAAGCCATGGACCAGAAAAGAGATTGCCTTTTCAGGGGTTCTATGAGGAAAGATATGAGACTGTTCTCTCTAATATCTTAAGATCAAAATCTCGGCCTGAACCTTTGAATGAGCCTGTTAAATCTGAGGATGAAGTTGAGAATGAAGCTCGAATAAAGAAATTTATCCAAGACTTCCAAGATTTCCGACTGGTTGTGAGGGCGACCCACAAGTATATTCACGGGGATGTTACTGCAACGGATAATATGACATTGTTTGAGCATCTGAAACGTCTGCAGATGCCACAAACGCGTAACCTTTTGGAGTCTTCAGATCCAACGATTTTGGATATTCTTAACAAAGGTGATGAAATCCTGAGAGATGATGAATCCTGGAAAAGAGCCGAGAAACAGATATCAAAGTATGATATCGATCTTATCGAACTGACGTTTGAAACTATTCGTCGGATTGTCAGGCATGCGATTGACGAGGACACCTATTGGAGGCAGTTTGAATTGTCTAGCACCTTTCCCGTTGTGAATGATCAGCTAGATGCATTACTGAAGGGAGAGAATCGGGATACTGGATTTCTGGCAAAATATCGAAGACTAGAGACTTCGAGAATCGAAGATCTAATCCTGGAGGCATCTAGAATTCGACAGAATTACAAGAGCAGGCATTCCAAGGATTTATTGGTTGTAATCATAGTGTTTACCTTGGAGCAAACAGAAAAATTAGAAAAGTATCGCTTTATCTTCAATCAAGACCTTGGTGAACTGGAACCAGAAGCCAAGGAAAAAATATTCTTCTTGCCTTATAACTTGTTTGAACTGGATTCGCTGAAGAATGATGTTGCGGATATTGTCAGGCGGTAGATGTAGAGGGGTCTGATGTTGACCCCCAACGAGTCCAGATCTTCCTGTCAGGCACTCGGCGATGGCGAAATCCGAGCGATGTGATATGAAATCGGCCGACGCCGTCCGAGATTGCCGCGCGGTGCCCGCAAGACGAGCCTATCTGGCCCGAAGCCACCACCCCCAGCCACCTAGACCTGATAGCAGTGGATATCCGGGGAGAGATCCCTAACAACCTAATTATGTCTGTGCCATAAGCCGCCGCCGGCAAGCCTAGGGCGGCCAATGGCGGGACCAACAGCAAGGGGTGAAACTACGCTCGCTCTCTCCAAAAAACCCTTCAGGCTATCAGCACAGCCTACCACCCCCTCAAAGCGCCACCAAGCTACTGTCATTGCGCACTAACCCCAGAATCACTACTTTTCCTCTGGTGAACTGGATGTGGCTCTTCTTGGTGCCCATGCCTTTCCTTACCCCAAATCATGTGCTGATGGAGTATGCCCAGCCAGATATGCTCGTATAGATGAGATCAATTGCATTCGTGGATACGGAAGTCGATCCGAAAAAGGGAAGGATCCTGGACATCGGGAGTATCAAGGACGCTGGAGCCTCGTTTCATGAAACCTCCGTGGTGGCGCTTACCGAATTCCTGCGGGGGACGGAATACATCTGCGGACATAACATACTCAACCACGATGTCAAGTACATTGGCAAAGCCCTGCGAGATGCGAACATCCATCCCGCCAACATCGTCGACACGCTATATCTGTCTCCGTTACTTTTTCCGACACGGCCGTATCACGCACTCGTAAAAGACGACAAACTGCAGACAGAGGAGGCAAACAATCCACTCAACGACTCCATCAAGGCCAGGGATCTGTTTCATGATGAAGTAGCGGCTTTTCATCAATTGGATGAAGTAGTCAGGCAGATTCTCTATCTGCTCCTACATGACAAAAAAGAGTTTCAGGCTTTCTTCCGATTTGTTGGATACTCGAGCTCATACCCTGATGCGGAAGGGCTCATTCGACAAGCATTCGAAAGCCAGATATGTGAAGGCGCGGACCTTGCCCGATTGATTTCAGCTCACGCGATCGAACTGGCGTATTGCCTGGCCCTGGTTCATGCCAACCATCGCTACTCCATCACGCCACCCTGGGTGTTGAAAAACTACCCCGAGGTGCAGCGGGTCATGTACCTCCTGCGAAACAAACCTTGCCTGCGCGGTTGTGCGTATTGCGATGAGCATTTCAATATTTACATTGGACTGAAGCGGTTCTTTGGTTTTGATTCCTACAGGACCTACGGGGGCGAGCCGTTGCAAGAGCAGGCGGTGAGAGCGGCGGTTGACAACAAATCATTGCTGGCTATTTTCCCCACGGGAGGTGGGAAGTCCATCACTTTTCAGGTGCCGGCGTTAATGAGTGGTGAAAATGCCAAGGGATTGACCGTGATCATTTCGCCGCTGCAATCCTTGATGAAGGATCAGGTCGATAACCTTGAGAAATCTGGCATTACGGAAGCGGTGACCATCAATGGTTTGCTCGACCCCATTGAAAGAGCCAAGTCCTTTGAACGGGTGGAGGATGGTTCTGCCTCCATACTCTACTTATCCCCTGAATCATTAAGGTCCAAGACCATTGAGCGGCTGATCGTGGGAAGAAATGTTGTGCGCTTTGTCATCGACGAAGCCCATTGCTTTTCATCCTGGGGCCAAGACTTTCGGGTGGACTACTTGTACATCGGCGATTTCATCAAGTCCATCCAAGAGAAGAAGAACCTCCAGGATGGCATCCCGGTATCTTGCTTCACCGCCACGGCGAAGCAGCAGGTCATCGCGGACATAAGGGACTATTTCAGGGACAAGCTTGGTTTGGAACTGGAGTTGTTTACATCAAAAGCCTCGAGGACGAACCTTCAATACAAAGTGGTCGCGCGGAAAGATGAGGAGGAGAAGTATCAGGCATTGCGACTGCTTCTGGAGGAGAAGGATTGCCCGACCATCATCTACGTTTCGAGAACGGGGAAAGCAGACATGCTGGCTAAGCGACTGACTGATGATGGCTTCAGCGCCAGGTCTTACCATGGCCAGATGGAGGTTGCGGTAAAAACTGCCAACCAGGATGCCTTCATATCTGGAGAGACTTCGATCATGGTGGCTACCTCCGCTTTTGGGATGGGGGTGGACAAGAAGGATGTCGGAATGGTGATCCACTATGAGATTTCCGACTCCCTGGAAAACTATGTGCAGGAAGCCGGGAGGGCAGGACGCGATGAAAGCATCAGGGCAGACTGCTACGTGCTGTTCAACGAAGAGGATTTGGGTAAGCACTTTCTTCTGTTGAATCAGACCAAGCTCTCCATCAAAGAGATCCAGCAGGTGTGGAAGGCCATCAAAGGGATTACGAAGTTTCGTTCGAAGGTCTCAAACTCGGCGCTGGAAATCGCACGCAAGGCGGGCTGGGACGAAAGTGTCTATCAGATTGAGACCCGGGTGAAGACGGCCATCGCCGCGCTGGAAGAGGCTGGCTACCTGAAGAGGGGACAAAATGTGCCAAGGGTATACGCGGACAGCATCCAGACGAGAAATGCTCAGGAGGCCATTGACAAGATCAATGCTTCCGAAAGGTTTGAAGAAAATCAAAAAACCAACGGCATCAGGATCATCAAGTCTCTTTTCTCTAGTAAGAGCAGGAAGCAATCTGATAATGAAGTCGCAGAATCAAGAATTGACTACATCAGTGACCATCTGGGGATCGTCAAAGAAGAGGTCATCAGCACCGTGAACCTGCTACGGGAAGAAGAGATCCTGGCGGACGCCAAAGACCTTACGGCTTTCATCAAGAAGGGGGAGAATCATAATCGCTCGCTAAGTATTCTGAAGACGTATAGCAGGATTGAGCTTTTTCTGCTACCTCTGATCACGCAAGAAGAGCAGACGTTTCATATCAAAGAACTGAATGAGCAAGCTGAGGAGCACGGTTGTGAAGATGTCACACCCGCCCGGATCAAAACCGTCCTCAACTTTTGGACCATCAAATACTGGATCAATCAACGGAGTGCGGACTATTCAAAGAATCATGTGGTCGTCCTGGGGCGCCTTCCCCAAGAGGATCTGAAGGAAAAATTGACTAAGAGGCATGAACTGGCGCAATTCATTGTGGAATTGCTGTATGAGAGAGCGAATGCTCCAACTCAAGGAGGCAAAGAAACGGACTTGGTCGAGTTTTCGGTCCATGAGCTGAAAGCGGCGTTCGAGAATGCGATTTCGAGTTTTGGGCAGAAGGCGTCCATCCAAGACATAGAGGATGCCCTATTCTACCTTTCCCGAATCGACGCGATTAAAATTGAAGGGGGCTTTCTGGTGGTTTACAATCGGCTGACCATCGAAAGGACTGAAGAGGACAACAAGAAGCGATACACGAAAGACGACTACAGCAAACTAGAGCGGTTTTATGACAACAAGGTGCAGCAAATCCACATTGTGGGCGAGTATGCCAAGAGAATGCTGGATGACTACCGGGAGGCGCTGCAATTTGTGGAGGACTATTTTCAGCTGAACTACAGTTCTTTCCTTCGAAAGTATTTTCCCGGTAGCAAGGCCAATGAGCTCAAGCTGAAGATGACTCCCGGGAAGTTCAAACAGCTCTTTGGAGAATTGTCGCCGAGGCAGTTGAAAATCATCAATGATAAGGCACAGTACATGGTAGTGGCGGCAGGCCCGGGGAGCGGAAAGACAAAAGTATTGGTCCATAAATTGGCCTCCTTGCTATTGATGGAGGACGTCAAGCACGAGCAGTTGCTCATGGTCACTTTTTCACGAGCTGCGGCCACGGAATTCAAGAAGAGGTTGCTCAAGCTAATTGGTAATGCTGCCAACTTTGTGGAGATCAAGACTTTCCACTCGTACTGTTTTGACTTGTTGGGAAGGGTCGGCACCCTAGAAAAATCTTCGGAGATCTTAAAGAGGACCATTGAGAAGATAAAGAAAAGCGAAGTAGAAGCGAGCCGCATTGCGAAAGCCGTGATGGTCATTGATGAAGCCCAGGACATGGACCAGGATGAGTTTAATCTGATTAGGACGATGATGGTTCAGAATGAAGAGATGCGCGTTATTGCCGTGGGGGATGATGATCAGAACATTTACGAATTCCGAGGAGCTAGTTCTGAATACCTCGAGAAGATCATGCGGGTAGATAGTGCGGTGAAGCATGAATTGGTGGAGAACTACCGGAGCAAAAAGAACCTTGTGGAATTCACCAATGAATTTGTGAAGAAGATCCAGCATCGATTGAAGCATGAACCAATCGCCGCTAAACAAGAGGATGATGGCAGGATCAAGCTCGTTAGTTACCGGAGCAAAAATCTCATAACGCCGGTGGTGCAGGACATCGTCACGACGGACCTCACTGGAACTACCTGTGTGCTCACAAAAACCAATGATGAAGCCTTACAAGTCACCGGGCTTCTTCTGAGAAATAGAGTACCGGCCAAGTTGATCCAAACCAACGATGGCTTCAATCTATATGACCTACTGGAAGTGCGGTTCTTTCTCAGTCACTTGAATTTGGCAGAGCGTGTCGCGTTGATCAATCAGGATCTGTGGGAACAGGCTAAACGCGAATTGAAGGATCGTTTTCAGCAGAGCTCGACTGTGGAAATCTGTCTCAATATCATCAGGGACTTTGAAGCAACCCACCCGAAACACAAGTATAAGTCGGATTTGGAGGTGTTCATTCGTGAATCCAAATTGGAAGACTTCTTTAATGAAAGGGGTGAGACCATTTTTGTTTCGACGATCCACAAGGCCAAGGGCCGGGAATTCAACAACGTCTTTCTGTTGCTTGAAGATTTTGACCCCTCAACGGATGTGGCAAAAAGACAGCTGTATGTTGCCATGACGAGGGCGAAGCAGAACTTGACCATTCACTTGAATGGTAAGTATCTGGATGACCTGACCGCGACGAACCTGGAAAGGGTAGAAGACAGGAATGTCTATTCGCCCTCAGTGGAAATGGTCATGCATTTGACCCACAAAGATGTTTGGTTAGATTACTTCATCAACAAACAGCATGCGCTAGCCAAATGTCGAAGTGGAGATGCGTTGACCTTGGGGGACGGTGGATGCCTAAATGAACGTAGGCAACCTGTTTTGAAGTTCTCAAGGCAATTCGAACAAAAGATCGAATCCTGGAAGGAAAAAGGCTATCGATTGAAAAGCGCGAAGGTGAATTTCGTTCTTTACTGGCGGCCTGAAAATTCCGATAAAGATTTCAGAATCCTTTTGCCGGAGCTGTGTTTTGAGAGGGGGAAGGGGAAGTCGGCGTGACCAATAGCAAAGGCATGACGGGTTGAACCTAACCTAATTCACTTCACTTCAACTCCTGTTCTAGGATTCGCTGAACTTGCCGATAGGAAGTTTCAGAATTGTAATAGCGATATCTGGTTCTCGCTCCTGTGGGATGATACAAACCGATTAGTTTGACGCCATTGGCATGCCCAATGCGAACATGGCCTCTTTCGTAGGGGACGTTTTTGACGTGCTTGCCCTTGAGGCTCCTACGTAGGTCATCGTAAGTACCGATGCTTTCCGCGAGAATATTTTTCGGCTGAAGCTCTTGAATGATCCTCAGGTACCAGCCACGACACAAATCGAAAGTCCTGATTTGTCCGCGTTCTTTCAATGATTCGATAGACCGACTGCCAAAGAAATTACGGTTGAGCTTGACACTACGCATTAGCACCGATTTCAAGAAGGGAGTAAAAAAGAACCCCTCCCTCATGAGATTGGCAAGGTCCCAGTTCTCTTCGATGTAAGCGTGATAGCCCTTTTCGGGGTACGTTTCTTGAATGTAAGTGTCTCCACCTCCAGGGTTATCACCAATGATCATCAGGTGAGGTTGGTGATGAGGGTAGCTGTAAAATATTGATCTTCGAATCTGATTCTCCTGGGCATACAGTGCGGTTTCGGCATAAATCCGATCCACCCACGTCAAGAATTCTTCTCTGTTCATCTTGTTCCTTTGAATTATTGATTTGGGAGGACGTACCCCTCCACCATCCCCGTCACCGCCAGGATCTTCTCCTTCATCTGGCCGGGGATGACTCCGGCTTCGAGATAGCCGATTTGTAGTTGGGTCCAGATCCATTCGGACGCTTGGTCGGCGTCGGCTGGACTTAGTGTGCCATTTTCCAGGTTGATCAGGAATCTATCCAGGACCTGATCCTGCACTTCCGTCATTTGATCGATTCGCTGTTCGTACAGCTCATATATGGCACGTCGAAGGTCCTTTGGAAGGAAGGGATCGTGTTGGATAGTCGTTGCCTTTTGGTATTGAGCGTACAGCCAGGGATCGACGCCGAAGTGATCTTCGAAGAGGATGGTGCCCGTTTCTCTTCTGGTTTGAAGATATGCCTGGGTCTGAGCTTGGATGAAGTCTACATGCCGCAGCCAGGAGTTGGGGCTAGCGTCGTCGAATTCTGAGAGCATCCAATCGGTGACGTTTTGCAAGCGACTAGCGACTTGGGATAGGGGGATTGGGTTCATGGGGTAATGATAATGAGATGGAGGAACAATCTCCTCCTGCAGATTACTGGCGCGGACTTTTAAGCTGGTTGCTGGGATCTCAATTCACTATGTCTGCTGGAATAACGGAGGAGGGCGACAGGCCCATTAAACGACGCCCATCCTAGAGTCACTCTGAAAAACCTCCTTTTCAAATGAATTGAATAAATTCCCCCATGCCCACCAAAACCAAATCTCGCCTCATCTGGTTTGTTGCCGTCTTTCTGATTTTCATGATCGGAGGTATGATCACGTTCTACTTGGCTGGGATTGAGTTGAAAGGCAACGCAATTCTCTTCCTGTTGGTGGTCGCTTTGTTGACAGGACTCGGCAGCGCGCTGACTGGGCCTAATTTTGAAGAGATCATCAGGCAAAGAAGACGACAGTGAGGGCCTATAGGGTTGAAGAGGACATCCGCCGGGTTGATGTTCGTTTTGTGTAAAGAGGCAATGGTTGCCGTTGCTCCAGCTCCTGCAGATTCCCGACGCAGACAGTGCATTCGCAGTGGATTTTTAATACTAGGGTGGTGATTCCTACACTATTTTATGGTCTCGGAAGGAATTTTTGCGCCATGTAGGGATTCGCGGCCACACTGCGGACGTGCTAACGGATTTGTATACGGGTTCGTTTACTTATCGGCATCGACATGGGGATGATCAACTTTTTCGCACCAAAGAAGCTTAGTCGCAACTTCGTCAACCGAATCACACTCGGTTTTCGTCACCCAAGAGCATAGCGTCCCATTGCGACGATAGCTGAAAGTGTAGGTTGTTTTTCGGCAATGTTTGACTCGGCCATTCGAGTTGACAAGGGTATTTTTCCAGTGATCAAAATCAATGGAGATATTGTATTTTTTCTTAAAAAGGGACTGTAAATCGCTCAAAATTTGATTGTGTCGCTCAATACCATCGATCGTTACCTCGCGATAATCTCCCTGATCTACGACCTCAAAACCGTAGGATTCGAAATGCTGTGTCATCTCTTCATAGAACGTCAGAGGTATTGGATCAGGCTGTTCGCAGCTGAGGACTACGAGGAAAATGCCGGTAATTAGTTGTTTGGGTTTCATAGTATCTATTTTGATTTGGTCTTGGTTAGATATAACTCCTCAGATAATCGCTCAGCCTGCCTTCGCGTTTGATTCACAAGTGCTTCTAATTCAGCTATCTGTACTTGTTGATTGGCGATGACAGACTGAAGACTGTCGACTTTTTGGAGCTGCTCGGCACATAATGAGTTTTTATCACCTTGGCAGCCAAAGATGAGCCCTAGTACGACTAAGTAGATAAAATTTGTTGATTTGGTCATATAGCAAAATACCACAAATTCCCTATTGATACAACAAGAGGTATGCGCAATATATTCTGATGGTCATTTTCGCGGATTCCCAACACGGACAATTGAACCTGCACTAAAGAACCTCAACGTGCTATGTCAGCTGGGAATGACGCAGGAGGGGTGCTACGATTTGGCACGGTAGAAATGTCCGGTGTACATCCATCGATCAAGTGACTACCCACTCTGCTGGGGGTGCCGGAACAAGTGCGACCGGCCAGGTCCGGCAACTTGTGGGTCTTTGAGAGGTTTTGGAGACACCATCCACCTTGTCTGCTGGGAATGACGGTGGAGGGTGATATTGGGCACGCGTCGCAGACGCGCGCCAGCGAGGGGTTACATCCATAGATCAAGTGACTACCTACTTTGCTGGGGGTGCCGGAACAAGGTCCGGCAACTTGTGGGTCTTTGAGAGGTTTTGGAGACACCATCCACCTTGTCTGCTGGGAATGACGGAGGAGGGTGATATTAAAGGCACGCGTCGCAGACGCGCCAGCGAGGGGGGGTGCCGCACTGACGGCTACTTTGTTCTGAGTCGCCGCCCGTCGAAGATTGCCGCGCTGCGCCTGCCTACCGCAGGCAGGCTCGCAATGACGGGCTTTGTCTGGCCCGAAGCCACCACCCCAGCCACCTAGACCCGATAGTAGCGGATATCCGGCGAGGCCTGCCCTGACAGAGAGAAAGGAGACGAACCCCCAAAATACTGATCGCCGACTCTCTCGTCAGGGCCCGGGACCTGTGTCGACTTACACGCTCATGTTATGTGCTCTTCACCTGGAGGTCCCGGCACAGGGCCGGAAGCGGGGCCGAGATAGGAGTGGATAGCGGGACCAACAGCAAGGGGTGAAACCATGCCCGCTCTCTCCAAATACCTTCGTTTTCTCCCTAAGATGCGTGCATCCTGTTGACGGTCTTGCTCAGCTGCTTTAGGATAAAGCCGGGGAAGAAACGGCTCATGAATTTCAGTTGGCTGGCCTGGCCGGGGCAGATTTCCAGCTTGTCCTTGGCGAAGCCCTTGAGGAAATCGCTGACCATGGCTTCCACCGTCATCATGGACACGCCTTTCATGTCTTCCTCCTCGAAACTATCGAGTATGTCGGTCTCAGTAGCGGGAGGGGCCAGTTCAAACACCTTGACATCGGTATTGCTCATCTGCGCTCTTAGGGATAAGGTATAAGAATGCAATGCGGCCTTGGTGGCGCAGTAGATGGGAGAGATGGGTAGGGGCACAAAGCCCAGGCCGGACGAGACGGTGACGGTAGCGGAGTTTTTGTTCTTCTTTAACAAGGGCAAAAAGGCGTCATTCATCCAGATGGTGCCCTTCACATTGATATCGAGCTCCCTGGTCAGGTCGTCGCTGGATAGGTCGTGGTTTTGTAGATCGATCGTGGCCATGACGCCGGCGTTGTTGATCAGCACATTGAGGTCTGGAAAGTCTTTTGACACCTGGTCGTACAGTTTTTGCACGGAGTCTGGGTCGCTCACGTCACTTTGGATGACAGTGAGGTCACCGAGTTCGTCCTTGGCTTTCTGCAGTTTGTCCATATTGCGGCCGGTGATGATCACCTTGTTTTTGGCCGCGAGGAATTCTTTTGCCATGCCGAGGCCTATGCCCCTTGAGCCGCCTGTTATGAGGATTGTATTTCCGGTTAGGTTCATATTTCTAAAATTAGTAGTTAATCTTAATCAATTCGGAGGAAAGTACGTGGGATTGGGGGAGCTTGGGGCACTTGTTGGTGGGTTTGTAGGATTGGAATGACGGAGGAGGGGATTGATCTTTGTAGGAAGCCGAATGCAAATCCCCCGGCGCCCCCTTTGGAAAAGGGGGGATTTGTTTCTGGTGAACATTCCGAGTCACACCTCGCTTGCGCGCGTTTGCAACGCGTGCGCACTTCTGACCCCCTCCTCCAGATTCCCGATGCGGACATGCCAATACACGACATGAATCCCATTTTGCCCAGTCTGCTGGGAATGACGGAGGAGGGAGGCCCTCTCTAGATCGGACCTTCCTGCCCATCAATGGCGTGGGTATGATCCGGTGTCGAGGCACGGAAGTAACTTCCGCGCCAGTGGGGGTATATTTTTTAGTGAGACATGTAAATCCTTTTTGATTCCACCTTAATAAGGTACTTCGACTCCATATCATGTGCAATGACATTGATCAGCGGTTGTTCCATTTTTGAAAATAGGATGGTCCTGTTGACTCTTCGCTGACGCCGTGCTCCGCTATCAATGACCACGTAGAAGGGGGACAGTGACGCTCCTATCGCCTGATCGTAGGCTGGCGGGGCTATCGCGCTGAGAGTGGTGGCAGGATCCGCCGGTTATCGGTTCGGAGAGATTCCGGTATTCGCCTTCGGGTGTGTGAACGCTTGGCGCCTCACCTGGCGAAACCGGAATGACGAAGTTGCGAGCGTCGGTGATACGTTTGCAACGCGTGCGTTGTACTTCCGACCCCGTCCTCCAGGTTCCCGACGCAGACACGCCAATGCACGAAATGAAGTCAATTTTGCCTTGTCTGCTGGGAATGACGGAGGAGGGAAGCCCTCACTAGATCGGATCTTCCTGAGAGCTTCGGCGGGGGCGAGATCCGGCTGAAGTCCAGGCACGGAAGTAACTTCCGCGCCAGTGGGAATACCGTGATGAGGTCAGAATGGGGGCAGGTGTTGCAAACACGTGCCAGCGAGAACGACTACGTGATGTGGTGAGGTGAGTCCCTTTTCGGAACCCACCCCCGACCCCTCCCGGGAGGGGAGTAGAATGCCATTTTTTGTACGTGCTATCGACTCCATGGTCGGAGCTATTGAACTGCGAGAGGGGAATGCCTTCTTTCTGTGCTTTTGAAGGCAGTCGTTATTCGGCCATCGGATAATCGGTGTAACCGACTTCCCCAGGCGTGTAGAACAGATCAAAGTTGGGTGGTGCGAGCTCTTTGTCGGCCTCCATCCTTGCCACCAGATCGGGATTGGAAATAAACGGTCGACCGTAAGCGACCAGGTGTCCCAGTCCTGCAGCGAGGTCTGTAGCCGCGCGCTCCTTGTCATAACCGCCGGACAGGATGATCGTACCACCGAAGGCATCTCTGATGTCCTTCTTCATTTCGAGGCTGACTTGGGGTGCACCCATGGCGCTGTGATCTACCAGGTGGATGTACACAAGCTCCAGGGCCTTGAGCTGCTCGGCGAGGTACACGAATGACGCGTGCTGATCGTCGAAAGGCGTGACATCGTTGAACGCGCCTCCCGGGCTGAGTCGGATGCCTGTTCTGTCAGCACCGATGGCCTCTGTCACCTGCTTGGCCACTTCAAGCACGAAGCGGGCCCTGTTTTCTTTGGTGCCACCATACTCATCTGTTCGTTGGTTGGCGTGGGGATTGAGGAATTGCTCGAGTAGGTAGCCATTGGCAGAGTGCAGTTCCACGCCGTCAAAGCCGGCGGCGATCGCGTTCTTGGCGGCAGCCGCGTATTCTTCGATCGTTTCGTTGATGTCTTGCTGGTTCATCTGACGTGGTACTGGCACCGGGTGGTTGCCTTCCTGGTCGGTGTACATCTTGGTGTTAGCAGCAGCAATCGCTGAGGGGCCCAGGACTTCAGCAGCTTCGGGCATATTCAGTGGGTGACTGACACGGCCAGTATGCATGATCTGGACGAATATCTTGCCTCCTTCCGCATGAACACGGTCCGTGACTAGCTTCCATGCGTCGACCTGTGCTTGAATGTAGAGACCGGGAATACGGGCGTATCCCGCACCATTGGGTGAGGGGGCCGTGCCTTCGGTGATGATGAGGCCGGCACTGGCGCGTTGGCCGTAGTATTCACTCATCAACTCGGGTGTTGGGACGTGGTCAGCAGTAGCTCGGCACCGGGTCATGGGGGCCATCACGATCTTGTTCTTCAAGGAAAGGGTGCCTAGTTCATAAGGCTCGAAAAGAGTATTGCTCATATTTTGATTGGATTCAACCAGTAAAAATCATTTAAGAATGAAATGGTTCGCGATTGGGTATGATGAATTGGTGAAATTGTCATCGCTGCGTCCTCCAGGTGTGGCGGCGCAGACATGCTACAATCCCCCTGGTCGGTCTCTTACGCTGAAGCTTCAGCGACAGCGTGGCGCCCCTGCGCCCCCTTTGAAAAGGGGGATTTGTTTCTGGTGAAGCTTCCATGTCCCATTCTCATAAAAGGTTCACTCTCTTCAGTCTGCTGGGAATGACGGAGGAGGGAAGGACCAAGTGACGCGCTCAGACCCGCACTCAGCTGGAAATTACCTCTTTCATCGCGGACAGTCATGGAAGTATCAGTGGGCTACGTACCTTCAGAAAGAAGCGGGATGACGGCTGCCACCACTTGGATGTCGACATCTCCAACCAATACTAACCAGGGAATCAGATGGAACATAAGGATCAGTATCGTAGCGAAATTCAAGAACTTGCGCGCTGGGCTGTGCACTCGATCTCGGTTGATTCCACATTGGCAAGTCTGCATGACCTGGTGTTGATAGAGATAGCTCACCGGACCAAGCAGTGGCAACTGCCGCAACATGTTCGGGAACACCTCGAGTACTTCAACAAGCGGTTTGGTAACTGACGGTTGCTAGCACAGGGCGTCAGGCTCTTGTGTCGTACTTGCCGATCCTTCCATCTCAGGCATCTCAGCTATCCGGTTCGGACAATGTACAGCCGAAGGTGATTCATGATAATATAGACTCTTCGCTTCGTTGCTCTCCGCTCTGAGTGACGGGGTTGTGTTTTGAGAATGGGCTGTGAGCTCCATATTATGTAACAGGCTCGGAAGTAAATCCTGACTAGGTAGAGTACTTGAAGCGCTGGCCGCCCCCTTTAGGGGTAGGGGTGCGCAGGAGAGATCAGCCTAAATGCAACAAGGGTAAGGAGCGAAGGAGATAGGGGCTGGGGCAGTGAGGAGGCGATCTCGAGCATCTCAGCTATCACAGTTCAGACAATGGTTCCGCCCGAAGGCGATCCATGATAAAATAGACTCTTCGCTACGTGCTCTCCGCTCAGAGTGACGGGTTGGAGTTTGAGACTGGGCAGGTGGTTTCGATGTTATTCAATCAGGCTCAGAAGTTCTTCCAAGCCTGCAACGAGTTCGTGTCGGCCCCCCTGGCCGTACTCCGTTATCGAACCCCTAAACCTGCAATCTCCACCTGTCGTATGGACCAGTAGCCGAAAGATTCTTCGAATGTCAGGATGACTTTCTCCCTTTGAGAATCGTCCATGCCTTCTCCAGATGTTAAGTTGTAAGACACCAAGGCGTCGATGTTTGCAGATGTCTCATTCATAGCGGGCTCTCCAAGGTCAAGCTTGTCCATTTGCAAGGAACTCAAGTTCGCAAGGTGGCTTTCAAGCCTTGTGCAGAATACCTTGTCATCCATTTCCTCGCCATCTAGTACACATGTCTTGGCAAGGTGAAAATGCATAAACTGAAATGAGCGATCAAAGAGCATGTCGAGGAACTCTCTGGAAGTCTGCTTGATGTCTTCCACATCGTTGCGATACCAATCTTCGTAGGTGAAGCATGTGAATGATCCCGGGATATTGATGACATTCATTTCATACACTGGGAGGTCCTCTGTGAGGAAGCGATAAAAGTCCCTGTTTTCTACCTTGTAGATGGTGTCGATACTCATCTGATGCTCCTCATACACATCCAAAAGGTTTTCAATCGCGGAGGGCAATTCCTCGTCTATAAGTTCATCAACAGGCTGAAATGATGGGTTTCCTAGCACGTCACTGACCTTTTTCGTTTCCTTCCGCTCAGCTGCTTCCTCAAAGGCCTTGATGGAGCTAATGAAATCATCCTCCACTTCCTCTGGCAGATTTGGATCAAAATAAGCGCCTCGCTCTGCCCGTAGTTTGAGCTTTTCTATTTCCAGATCATGGCCGTTTGGTTTTTGCTTTTTCATCCGGTGTTGTTTTGGAGTTTTTGGGTGTCACCCAAGGTAGTGAATTTCATTAAAAGGGTTATCATATGGCGTAGCAGACTTGCGCATGGAGCCGATCCGACGGCGGTTAAATCGATCCTTCTCAAGACATAAATCGTTTATATTTAGACTAACATTGATTTTTTGCGATGAGTGATTTAGATAGAATTCAGACCGATCCTGAAATCATGCGTGGGAAGCCAGTTATCAAGGGGACAAGGATCACCGTGGAGCTGGTTCTCCGAAGGCTGGCCGATGGGGTATCAGTAGATGAACTATTGGAAGCATACCCGCATCTCGAACGGTCAGACATTCTCGCGGCCTTTCAATACGCCTCAGACCTTATAGCCAATGAGGAGATCATCGTACCGCGTGCTTCGTGATCCTGGCTGATGAGAACATCGATCGTCACTTTATCGAAGCTCTCAGGGGGAATGGGTTCGACGTATTATCAATAAGAGAAGAGCATCCTGGTGTATCGGACAGTCACGTAATTGAACTGGCAAGAGCCAATCAACGGATTATCCTGACCGAAGATAAGGATTTTGGGGAGTGGGTCTACGCCCACCACGTGAAAGATATCAGCGTAGTACTCTTACGGTATGCGCCACGAGATTCTGATCATATACTAGAGGTCCTCCTTGATTTGCTGCGTGCTCGTTTGGAATCATTGAGAGGGAGTTTTGTGATCGTTGCGACAAATAAGGTTCGTATTAGAACTTTGAAATAGATGCCCGTCCACCTCTACCAGTCCAAGAAAGTGCAAAGGTACCTGGGAGCGAAGGTCTATGATGATTTGGCACCTTCCGGAGCAGACATCGATCCATTGCTGATTTGGTATGCGGATGTCTTCTTTCTCAGACGTGAACGGCATTTGGTCATTGCCAATCCGCTGACGAAGTTCACTTTCTTTGTGCTGAGGCATACGAAGAAAACCCATTCAAACTTTTTGGAGGCATTTAAGAGGGCGCTGGCGCAAGGTATCGGGGCCTGTGGAATCGATCCCCTGCCATATCTTGGGCAGTGCGACCAACTTCTTCGATATACCGAAACAAATCGGTCGGCCTCCGGCCATCTCTGCTGCGTCAAGGACGAATATGGCTGGATGATGGCCAGAGGCCAGTTTGACATCAACCTTGAGGAACAGCAGGAGTTCATGAATCATCACATTACCAGGTACGTCACCTCCTACCACAAGAATGGCTATGATTTCCCAAGGCAGCGCTTACATCACGAACTGCTATTGCGGCGATGGGCATAGGCAGTGCTGTGTCCCCGCCTCGCTACGCTGCTCTCCGCTCTGAGTGACGGGATGGGGTTGAGTGGGCTGTGAGATCCATAATATGTAACAGGCTCGGAAGCAACCTCTGACTGGGGTAGAGTACTTGTAAGCGCTGGCGACCCCTTTAGGGGCTGGGGGTGCGCAGGAGAGATCAGCCTAAATGTAACCGTGGTCAGGACCTATGTGCGGCAAGGGCAGGGGTCCGTGGTACCCATCTTTTGAGAGCTCAATCGGCAAAGGCAGGACCACCCCAAGCCCCCGAAGAAACTCCCCCCAATCTTCGCATGTTCCTTTACTAAGGACGGTGCTCAAATGACCGCTCTTTCTATCATGAGATATCGCGTACATCGACTAGACGTCAAGAGCAAGGACATGCAAGAGACACTGGAGCGCTTCCTGAATGGCCTCCATGGCGAGGTGATTTCCATCGTGCCGAATGTCCGGCCTACCTTCCAACTAATGGGCGCCACGGCCAAGGTCGACTATTTGTTGGTGGTGGAGAGAAGGGAGTGAGGCCTTTGCTCGTGAGCGTTGGCTACTCGTGCGTTTTGCTTCTGTCCCCCTCCAGATTCCTGGCCTTTCGTCCATGCCCCTCAAAAATATCCCTGGGATTTGCGCGTTGATGGTTTATTAAACAAAACCGCCAACACCATGGGACGCAAACTCCGCTTCTTCAGCTTGAGCACAGGTGTAGTCACACTTTTGATGCTCGGCGCTTGTTCTACCAACTCTGGTCCGCAGATGGACCCCGAGAAGATGGCCGCCCTCGAAGCTCCGGGCATCGACTACGTTCCTTCACAGATAATCACCGTCGAAGATGTCGAAAAGGATCCCTATGTCATTGGAGACCGGGGTACGCTGATCTACGTGCAGAAGGATGCACTACTCGATGCTGACGGCAACCCTATCAATACCAACATCCAACTGGAGCTAAAAGAGATCCAGGCCATGGATGACTTCAAGGGTGCTCGCGTATCCACCCTGGCCGGTGACCAGCTGCTCTCTACTGCGGGCACTTACTACCTCAATGCTACTTCAGATGGGCAACAACTGCGCGTCAACCCGGAGGTGGGTTTGAGTGTGGCCTTTCCTGCCATAGACGAGGACCCCGACATCGAGCTGTTCCAGGGGGAGCCCACGGAGGATGGCGATATCAACTGGGTGCCGTTGGGCGTTGCAGAAACACCGGTTCCAAAGCCGACGATAGAGGAACCCAAGAATTTGACTGATTTTGAAGGCAAGCGCCAGCTAGAGTCGGCCAAAGCACTGTTGGCGGATATTGATGCCAACTTTGAACGTGTCGGAAGCGAGTACCTCCACAAAACGGACCCCGATAAACGGATGAGATGGTCAGTGGGCTACGTAAAGGACCTAAGGGCGTCCTATGAATACCACAAGCACAAGATGGTCGTCTATGAGCAGCAGGAGGAGGCTTTCCGCATTGCCTATGAGAAGTACCTCAACCACCCGGAGATAAAAGCCTGGAAGGCCTACAAAGAGGAGAAGAAAGAGCAACTACAAGAGCAGAAGTCGGTTTTTGAGTATAACCTGCCCTATGTGGGATGGATCAATCTAGATAAATATCTGAAGGAGGACATTGTTGAGTACAAGGGGTCACTCGCTTATGAAAATGGTAGCACTGCCGATGTCGCCAGGGTGCACTTGATGTCAAGGAAGGAGAGAATTCATCTTACACAAGTCATAACGAATGGACAATTTTCTTTCCAATTCCCCAAAGGCCGGTCTTTTGAAGTGTATGCCACCACGATTGATCAGGAGCTGCACAGGGATTTTGATGGCTCGGTGACGGAGTTGGGTGAATTGGTGCTGACGCCGATTCCACCAGAAGCCCGCGAAGTCAAGGCAGCGTTGGTCGCTCCCTAGGTTTTCGGGCAATGCCATTAAGCTAAGGCTTGATTCTGTTTCCTTTGTCATCCTGCCGCGCCGTCGGCTAGCCTTTGGCGGCGGATGGAGGCCCTCGAAGGAGGCAAAGGAATGATGTCTGCACTTCGAGAACCCTGTCTGCCGACAGGCAGGCTCAGTGTGACATCAATTTTAAGCCTCGAAGAATCCTTAACTTGATAGCATTGGAGTTTCGGGGACCATGAAAAATACGAGTGATGTCCCGCCCCGTTGAGGGCAATAATCACTAAAACAGGTAGTCGCAAGTAACGACCAGCACTTTTCCAAAAAAATCCCGCCACTTCACGATACTTTTCTCCTTGCTGACGTCGCTCCGTTTGGACACGCCGCGGTTAGTTAGGATATTCAATCATTCCAACTACGAGCAGACGGTCATGAGAGAGATCATAGTAGGCGTAACGGTCATAGTCCTTGTCGGCATAGTCATATTAGGTGTCGGCTTGCCCCCTCAGCCAAAGCAAAAAGTGCAGGTGACGACGGCCAGCACCGCGCCCCAACAACAGGAATTGACGACGAGACAGTGCGATATGTTGTCCTACGGCAGCAACGGGCGGCTGGAAGTCCAGGGTTGTGATACCCGTCTTGCCAAGACCGACAACCAACTCATCAATGTATTGCCCTACCGCAAGGGACGCAAGTACATCCTGGACCTGTATGTGGAAGGTGGATACAAGACGATCAGAGAGGGGACGCTGGTGCATTTTGTCTTCACTGATAATACCGAACTGACTGTCAGCAGCCATCAGCCGACCAATCCCGAGCGCATGGCCAAAGTGCACATGTACCGCAATGGGGACCTTTTCGAGATGCTACTGCAGAAGCGATTGAAATACGTCAGTATCGAAACAGGCGTACATGAGCAGAAGGTCGTAGGTTTGTCCGTCGACAAGGAAGCAGCCCTGCAATTCCAAAACGACTGGCGCCAGCTGTCAGAGTATTCCCCCTCTTAGGAGATTTCTAAAATCTAGATGCGTCGGTGCTCTGGCCTTTGGTGCAATTCCGGACAATTAGGAAGCCACAGCGTAGTAGCCTTTTTCTCTCCACACCACGATGACCTTCAGTCAGTTCACGTCGAATCGGGTGATTTTGACTACATTTCCCCTTCACCTTCCTGGCCTGACTCATGAGATACCTCTACCTGTGTTTGTTTCTGTGCGCTGTCCCTTTGATATCGGGAGCGCAATCTGACGATGAGGCCGCCCTCCGAGGGCTGGTCGACCAATACAGTCAGGCGAGGGGGGACCGGGACACAGTGTTACTCGACCAGCTATTGGTCGCGGACATTGATCAGCTGGTCTCCTCGGGTACCTGGCGAAGGGGCAAGGACACGGCCATGGCGGGTATGCTCCGAAGCTCGTCGCGCAATCCCGGGAAGCGAACGCTGACGGTCGATCATATTCGCCTCCTTAACCCGATGACGGCCATCGTCGATGCACGCTACGAGATCGAAAATACCGATGGCTCGGTGCGGAAAATGTGGAGCACCTTCGTCGCGGTGAAGGACGAGGGTACCTGGAAGATATCAGCCATCCGCAATATGAAACCTGCGGGATAATTGTCGCCCCGGGGAAGTTGTCTGCGGTTAAAGGGCGTTTTTCACGGGCCGCGATTTGCATGTCCTTATTACATTTGACTACGCTGAACCTAAGTCCTGGCACGAATGAAGGCTAATCGACTGCTTAACCTGCTCACCTTTCTCGGTGTCATCGCTGTGAACGCCCTGGCCAATATCCTACCCATCAATGGTAAGACGACCGGGGATGTATCGGCGATGTATGAAAACTACTTCACGCCTGCAGGCTTCACGTTCACGATCTGGGGCCTGATCTACACGACGCTGCTGCTCTTTGTGATATTTCAGCTAATGAACAGAACGTCCAACCACGGCACTTCCCTCGATGCGTCCCTTGGGTACTGGCTGGTGATCAATTTTGTGGCCAATATGGGATGGATCTTTGCGTGGCACTATGGACACTTCTTTTGGACGCTGGTACTGATGGTGGTGATCCTCTCGACCCTCGTCATGGCCAATGTGCGCACCGAGGGCTTTTCGTCCGTGGTGAGATTTCCCCTACAGGTATACCTGGGCTGGATTTGTGTGGCAACTATAGCCAACGTGGCCGTGTACCTCACCTATCGGGGATGGAGAGGATGGGGTCTCGAAGGGTGGCAGTGGGGCATCGCGCTGGTCATCATCGCCGGAGTGCTGGCCATCGGTCTGGCCATCTGGCGGGGATATGTGGTCGCGGCGCTCACCATCGCCTGGGGCGTCTATGGCTTGTATGGTAAACAAATGAGTATTCCCTCGGGCGTTGTGCTCTACGCAAATATCTGCCTGGTAGTGATCGCTGCAGTGGCGCTGGCGGCCGTGGTGAAGCTAGGGAGGGAGTTTTTGAGGGCGTAGAGGACTTCTGTACAACCATCTATCGCTGACGCCATTGGTTTCAGATTTCGATCCCTGCCGCAGTAAGGAGATTAATCCCCCTTTTCAAAGGGGGCTAGGGGGATTGATTGCTCTGAGCCCCATCAATTCTTCCAGATTATAGGATGGATGCTGCATTTCCAAGGCGATCAACTCGCCATTTTCTTAACCAGTCCCTTGGATTCAGGCTTCACTTTGGCGCCGAGGTCTTCGATACGAGTGGTCAATTTTAGCACGTTGTTGTTGCCGGAAGTGAGCCGCTTTCTGGCGGTGTCGTAGGCGTCCCTTGCAGTGGACAAGCCTTTTTCGATGTTGTCCATCTCTTGCAGGAACCGCAGTACCTGGGCGTGGAGCTTACCGGCCTCCTCGGCAATCTTCTCCGCGTTTTCGAATTGCTTGTTGCGTAGCCACAGCTCCGCGACGATTCGCAGCGATACGAACAGGGTGGACGCGGTGGTCAGCATCACACCCCGCTCGATCGCGTACTGAAATAGACCCTGGTCATCTTGCAAGGCGGCGATGAGGCTCCCTTCTATGGGCATGAACATAAACACCATATCAGGCGTGTTGATCTGGTGAATGTCCTGGTAGCGCTTCTTGGCGAGGATGTCGATGTGGTTCTTGACACTTCGGCGATGCTGCTCGAGGAAGACTTCGGCTTCCTCGGGATCCGCACCGCAATAGTCACTGTAAGCATTGAGGGACACTTTGGAGTCGATCACCAGGTGGCGCTCCTCCGGCAGATCGATGATGACGTCGGCCCGCACTTTGCGCTCATCGGTGTGATCGGTGACCTCCCGGCGGTAGTGGATGCCCTTTACGAGTCCGGCTTTCTCCAGCAAGGTCTCGAGGATCTGTTCTCCCCAGTTGCCTTGTTGCTTGGGGTTGAGCTTGAGGGCGTTGGTGAGGTTGGTGGCCTCCAGTTGGAGCTCATGGTTAAGCGTACCGAGCTTCTGCAGCTCGCTGCGAAGCTCGGTACTATCCTTAATGCGGCTTTCGTTCGTCTCCTTGATCTGCTGCTCGATGCGCTGGATCGTTTTCTCGAACGGCCGCAGGACCTGATCTAGTTGCTGGGAGGAGTCTTTTTTGAAGTTTTCGGTGTTCATCCGTGTGATGCGCCCCGCCATGGCTTCAAGCTGGGGTAGGAGGTTCTTGTCCATCTGCTCGTACCGTGCCTTGGCTTCCTGGAGTTTGGCCATTTCGTTGGTCACGCGTTCTTCCAGTATTGCCTTCTGTGTCAAAAGGTCATTGATGGCACACTCCTGTTCTTCGCACCTGCGTCGCTGCTCAGTGTAAAGGTCCTTTCGGACATACTCACGCTCGACCTCCAGTAGGGAGAGGGTCTGCCCCAGCTTGCGCTGGAAAAAGATGATCGTGGCGGCGAGCAGGGTGATGGCGATGAGGGTTGTGATCCAGATTTCCATGAGCGATTACAGTTTTTTGCCTATTTCAGTTTTGCAATTGTTTGCGTCATCTGCCGCGGACCTGGATGGGATCATCTTCTGCGAAACACCCAGAGACAGGTCGTTGAGCTTGATGATACAAGGATATTGTGGACTTGTCCGGTTTTACCGGACAAGTAGATCTTAATTGTTCTTTGAGAAGTGATCACCTCATCCTGGCATTCTCTGGCTCAGAACTCTTGGAGCGATCTGGAGTTTTTTCAGCCTACCGGCGGTCTTCATTTTTGTCTTGATGGCTGCGGCGAACCGGGAAAAAGTATCCAGAGGACTTTTTCCTTCATACAAGGTCTTCCGAGATAGGATATCGCCGGGGAAAGCCTGTGCACCAGGGCTGCCGGAAGGCACAACATCTCATCAAAATAGTGCTTCGACTGTGCTTAAAGGCATTAGCGGAGGGAGTTTCGTGGACTTATACCATCTTTTCAGTCGCTGGAGCTTATTTACCGTTGTCCGCTGCGTCACGGAGGGTCGGGTCGAACCAATCGCGGGGAGAGCGATGGATTTGAGCTGGGGGAGCATGATTGGTTCTTGATTTTTTTGCTTCGTTTTTGCATCAAGGCAAAAATGAAGGCCAGCCCGGCAGGGCATGAAATGCAGGTATTAACTTTAGCCCCATGCCTGAAAGCAAAAAACCTCTCATCAGGTACCAGGTGATCGATCGGTGCTTGCTGAATCCGGGGCGTCAGTATGCCTATGAAGACTTGCTGGCAGAGATCAACAAGGAGTTGGTGTACCGCGGCTTTGAGACCATCGGGCGGACCACCTTCTACCAGGACATCAAGGACATGCAGGTGGAGTTTCAGGCGCCAATCGACACGTACTGGGAGGGAAGAAAGAAATACTATCGCTATGAGGATCCCGATTATCGATTTGCGAACCAACCACTCAATCAGGGGGAGGTCGATAATATCAAAGACGCGGCGATGATCCTCAGTCGATTCTCAGGGTTGCCGGGATTTGAGTGGATTGACGAGGTGGTATCGAAGATGGAACTGGGGACTTTTGAGCAGGTAGCGGATCCACATGTCATTGCTTTCGAGTCGAATGAATTTCTGAAGGGCAAAGAGTACATCGGTCCGCTCTTTCGAGCCATCGTGGACAAGACGCCTGTCGAGGTAGAGTACCAGACATTTGACGCTGAATCATCGAGGACACATCTGATTCATCCCTACCACTTAAAGGAGTACGACAGTCGGTGGTACATCATGGGATACTACCCGAAGCGGGATGTACTGATGACATTAAGTGTGGACCGCATCGGTGGTGTCAAAGTGTTGTCAGATACTGATTACATCGAAAATAAGCGATGGGACTTCGCCGACTACTTTGAGGATGTTGTGGGCATTCGCAAAGAGGAGGAACAGGAGGCGGTGAAGATCCAGCTGAAGTTTTCTAAGCTCATGTCGAGCTACATTGACACGAAGCCGCTTCACGGTTCACAGAAGGTGCTGTCAAAAGAGGAGGATGGATCGACGGTCATTCAGATCGAGGTCATTCCCAACTTTGAGGTGGAGAACCTGATTTTCTCCTTTAAGGACGAGGTCGAAGTATTGGGACCTCCTGCATTCAGGGATCGAGTGAAGGGGATGGTGGAGAGGATGCAAATGAAGTATGGTCATGATTAGAACGGGGAATGCTCGAAGCCACAGCCTTAGCCACCTAGACCCGATCGTAGCGGTCACAAGGCTTGGATTGCGGGTTAGGTCCCGCGGCCGCAGTGAGAGTGAAGAGCGGGACAGCCCTCGGCACAGAAGCAAGGTCGCTCTCTCCAAATAATAAGGCGCTGAAAGGTCAGGTTTCTTGCTCGATTCTCTATCTTTTGCCATCCCAAAAACTCAAATCATGAAAGCCTTACGATCTCTCATTCCCATCTTTGTGGCGCTGCTGCTATCGGGCGCCTGTCAGTCACAGCAGTCACCGGACACGCCGGAGGGGCTTGAAGCACTGGTGGACAAACTGTGCCAACCATCATCCGAGGGGCTCACACCTGGATCAGCCATCGCGGTGGTGAAGGACGGACAGGTCCTCATCAACAAAGTATATGGTTATGCCAACCTCGAGTATGAGATTCCCATTGGCACCGACTCCCGATTTGACTTAGCCTCGGTTTCTAAGCAGTTTGCAGGCTATGCTATCTCGAGATTGATCGAGGAGGGCGAAATCGCCCTCACTGATGACATCAGGCAATACATCCCGGAGCTACACGAGTTTGATCAGACCATCACCATCGATCACCTGGTCCACCACACGAGTGGAGTTCGGGACTGGACGAGTACGCTTCCCTTGAGTGGCCGGGGTTTTGGCGATGTGATTTCATTTGACCAAATCCTCCGCATGGCCTATAATCAGCGAGCCCTCAACTTCCCTCCTGGGGATCAGTATGCCTATTCAAATACTGGCTACAACCTCTTGGCGGAGTTGGTCCAGCGAGTGAGTGGAAAGAGTTTTCGCGTCTGGACACAGGAGAACATTTTTGAGCCATTGGGAATGGAGAGCACCTTCTTCCTGGACAATCACAATGAGACGATCCCTCGACGAGTGTCGGGCTATTATAGAGGTGGCATGGGTTATGAGGTGTCCCCCAATCTGCTCACGGCGTTGGGATCGAGCTCGATGTACTCGACGTCGACTGACATGGTCAAATGGGCCAATTTTCTCCAGGAAGGTATTGATGAAGAGGACCCGGTCGTCCTTCGCATGCTGACGCAGGGAGTGTTGAACAATGGTGATGAGATCTCCTACGCTTTTGGTTTGGGTGTCAGTGAATTCAACGGCACTCGGTGGGTAAGTCACTCGGGAGGCTGGGCGTCTTTTAGGACCTACATAGCATTACTGCCTGAGTACGACTTATCCATCATTGTGTTGAGCAACTTCGGCAACAACGTCTCGGGTATTGCCAGGGACGTCGCCGGTCTTTTCGTTCCCGAAGAACCGAGGGAGGAGGAAGAAGCTCAAGAAGAGGAGACTGCTGGGGAGGAAGAGATGGTGAAAGTTTCTACGGATATTCTGAACGACTACGTGGGTACCTACAAACTAGGGGACACGTGGTATGTGACCATCACCAGGCAAGGGGATGAGATCTGGACGCAAGCTACCGGTGAGATGGACTTTCCGATGGTGGCACTTTCGGATTCAGTTTTTCGCGTACCGGACTATGGAAACAGGACGATCTCATTTCACCGAGACGGCCAGGGAAATGTGACACATTTTGTATACATGGACGAGGTGCGACCGAGGATGACGGAATCCTTTGAATATGATCCTGTGCAAGCCTCCGATTATGTCGGCAAGTACTTCAGCTCGGAGCTCAATACCTACATTTCAATTGACCGGGACGGGGATGATCTGAAGATGTGGCATTTCGACTATGGCGATATAGAACTAACGCCCGCGTGGATTGATGACTTTCAGGGAGGCATATGGTGGATTGGGTCGGTGGTGTTCGATCGAGATGAGCATGGTGCGGTCAGTGGCTTTCGCACGTCGAACTTCCGCGCGCGGAACCAATGGTTTGAGAAAGTAGAGTGAGTGGGCATGAGCCAACATCTTGCTTTATCGTCGTCCGTAGGTCACTAAGTGCTAAACCCAATTCCTGTTTATTCTTTAATTTCTGCCCACATTAATCCTTACCAATGAACAAAAAGACCCTCGCAGCTTTTCTAGGCTGCTCACTTATAGGCCTTCAGCTTCTGCTGGGCCAATCCAACGATGAGCCCTTCGTCTACGGTGACCCTCTTCCTGATGCGCCTGAACTTTCCGCCCGTGGTAACTATGCCGTCGGTGTGAGGAGCATCGACTTGGTAAACAAGGACCAACTGGATGTTCTGAATTACAACAAGGAAAACGCAGACTCATTGTATGACCGTCCCTTGACTGTGGAGGTGTGGTACCCCGCGGAACTAGGCGAGGGTCAGGAGCAAATGATTACCTATGATGAAGTCATGGGCAATGCCAATACGCCCGATCGTTCGTTGATTCCCTTTACATTCTTGGGTCGCTCAGCCCGCGATGCCGCTCCTGATCGCCGCGACGCGGCCTATCCATTGGTGATCGTGTCACACGGCTATACCGGCTCACGGTTCCTGATGACTTACCTGACGGAAAACTTGGCTTCTAAAGGTTACGTCGTAGTTGCTATTGATCATACAGAGTCCACCTTTCGTGATGCCAATAAATTCACGAGCACACTGCTCAATCGATCTTTGGATGTACTCTTCGTGTTGAATGAAATGGCCCGGTTAGGAGCGGTGGGAAGTGGCTCTTTCCTCGAAGGGCTGGTCGATGCCGATAATACGGGACTCGTGGGGTACTCCATGGGTGGATACGGCGTCATCAACGTAGCAGGAGCAGGGTACAGTGCTGGAGCGGGCCAGTTCTTTCAGGCAACGGCGGGCGGTAGTCGCGCACTGGAACAGCGGCAATCGGGCAATCCCGCTTATCTGGAGTCGATGGACGAAAGGGTAAAGGCGGTCGTAGCGATGGCGCCGTGGGGGATGGCACGAGGTGTTTGGGATGCGGACGGACTGGCGGGACTGAGTGTGCCCACGTTTTTTGTCTCGGGCAGCGAAGATGATATCTCCGGTCATGAGAATGGGGTCAAGGCCATCTTCGATGGAGCCATTAACACAGATCGCTATCTGCTGACCTATCAAGGTGCACGCCACAACATTGCCCCCAACCCACCACCACCCGAGGCGACACAGCCGGGATTGCACATCGATGAGTACCTCCGTTACGCCGACTCCGTTTGGGATCAACGGCGCATCAACAACGTCAACCAACATTTCATCACGGCATTTCTTGGCATGCACCTGCAGGGGCAGAGTGATTATGCGTCCTACCTGAGCCCGCCAGAGAGAGAGGAGCAGAAGGAGTGGAAGGGATTCAAACCCCGGACCTGGGTAGGTTTGGACGTGCAGTTTCTGTCGCAGCAATAAGACGGACACCCGACTGCCTGTTGATGCTTCTGACTGGTGCAGTCGAAATGCACCTACTCCCGATTCGGCTAAAACGTGACCGGGAGCAGGTGCTTTTTTATGTTTCATGCGACCAGTTTCACTTCTTGATCGCCAGCAGAGAGATGCTTTTGATTCCATAATCCTGTGTGGCACCCATGGCACCAGCGGAGATAAAGCCATAAGGATTGACCGCTACATCGATCACATCGAACTGCGCCTCGGCGATAAGGTCCAGGTAGGCATCAATTTGCATGGCTCCACCAATGCATGCAGCCCAATAGGTGCTGTTGCAGGAGATACTGGTGGGTAGGGTCCTTTCCGACACGATATCCGACAGGGCCAGTCTTCCGCCCGGTTTCAGGATCCTTGCCGCCTCCTGGAACACCCTGCTCTTTTCGCTGGACAGATTGATGACACCATTGCTGATGACCACATCGATAGATCGTGGTGCTATGGGCACCTGCTCGATATAGCCCGGCACAAAGGTGATATTGGCATCTTGTAGCGTCGCCTTCAGCGCCACCGCCTTATGCAGTTGCGCCTGAGTCATGTCGATGCCGATTACCTCTCCCATGTTGCCGGTAAGTTGGCTTGCGTAAAATACGTCCATACCTGATCCACTTCCCAGGTCGACGATATGCTCACCAGGTTGGATGCGGGCAAAGTCGAAATGGTATCCAACGCCAGCAAAGGAATCGATGGCAGAGGCCGGAATACGGTCGAGGATTTGGGGATCGTAGCCGAGGCGCTCGGCCAAGTCGCGGCCCATTTCAAAGTGAAACTTCTTATCAGGATGCTCTGCGACATCCTTGTACATCTCTTTGACCTTGGCCTCAAGATCTTGGCGATCTACTTTTTGCTCGATTTCAGTTATTACAGTCATGATATTTCGGTTTATATGTGATTAATTTTTGATGCCAAATAGGGCGTTGTATATCCGCGATGGGATGCACAGGTCAAGGAAGCTCACAAGCGACGCGAGCCCGATCAAGGCCGCGGCCATGATGTTTGCGGCAATTGCCTGCTCTTTGAAGAGAAGGAGGCTTATGGTGCTGAGCCATACCGCGGCGATACCACAGGTAAACTTCAACTGTACGGATCTTGGCGGCACCGCGGGACGCTTCATGATCTTTGAGACCAATTGGTTGTACACGAGGTCAAAGGGATGATTGGGGAGTACCACCGACAGGAAGGCAGTGATCGCTAAGGCTCCAATGAGGTACGGATTCTGCAGGACAACGCCTATTACCATCACTAGCAGACATAGCTGATAAGCCATGCGATTGCCGATAGCCAGGGCGGTGATTTCAGCATCGGCAAGGGAGAAGTATCCCTGCTCTTTGATCCGATAGATACGTGTTCTACTTAGTGTTCTTGACTTTTTCATAATGATAGTATTTGGATGTTATGAGTGTGATCGGGTAGGTGACTACCCTTTTCATTTTCGAATAATGCAAAGCTCACATCAGCAGTAGTCGCGGGGATTAACCACCGTTTCAAAAGCATTAAGGCACCAGGGGAATTGATTAAGCGATGTTGCACCTCGCCGTGCAACGACAGTTAATCGTCGAGAAAAAATGGTTCCCACATATCAGATTGTGGGTTTAGCTGGAATAGCAGACGACCTTTCGTCAAATGTCTAAGTCATCGTGTTTTATGAGGAAATTTTGAATATTTGGGTCGAACTAACTGTTGATCATGAATCTCAGTCAATGGAAAGCTGCGCTAGGTAAGGTCGGTATCAAGGACGGCGACAGTGAAGAGGAGAAAATCATGAAGTCGAGCCTCACGGTGCTCGCCGTCCCGTTTGCTGCGCTTGGACTGCTATGGTCCAGTTTGTACTTCTATAATGGGCTGTACCTATCAGGGGCTATCCCTTTCTCCTACAGTATCCTTTCTTTCCTCACGCTGATACACTTTGGGATCACAAAGCGGTATTACTTCTTCCGGAATAGCCAGCTGTTTCTAATACTGATATTGCCATTTCTGTTGCAAGCGAGCCTGGGCGGCTTCATTGGCAGCAGCGCAGTTATCATTTGGGCGTTGGTGTCTCCTGTAGGGGCGCTGGTGTTTTTCAAGACAAAGAACAGCGTGAAATGGTTTGTGGCCTATTTCATGTTGCTCATAATGGCCTGGCTATTCAATGCCTACTTCAAAGCCTCATTCAGTACCTCGGTCTCCGAGGATTTTATCAACGGCATTTTTATCCTCAACATAGCGGGAGTGTCAGCGCTGATTTTTGCCGTTCAGTACGTCTACGTCAACCGGCAAACAGAGCTCAAGGCTGCGATCGAGAGCCAAAACGAGAAACTGAAGGAGATGGACGTATTGAAGACGCGCTTTTTCGCGAATATCTCCCACGAGTTCAGGACACCGCTGACCATTATTCTTGGCCTGGCAAATAAACATATCGAGAAGACCAAGGATCAAAAAGTACGTGTGGACCACTTGACGATCAAGAGTAACGCTAATCGACTCCTCGAACTAATCAATCAGTTGTTGGACATTGCCAAGTTGGAATCAGGCGAGGAGAGACTTCAACTGCGAGAGGATGATATCGTCACCTATGTCAAGCGAAACTACGCCGTCTTTGAGTCATTGGCGCTTTCGCGAAAGCAACTGCTGCTATTCAATGGGAAGAAGTTTTCGAGTAGCACGACGGACGCTCCGATCATTGCCTACTTTGACCACGAGAAGCTACAAAAGGTGCTCTCCAACTTGCTGTCCAACGCTGTGAAGTTCACCCCGGAAGAAGGTATCATCGACGTGGCTATCAAACAAGATGAAACTCTCCGTATTGAGGTGTCAAATACCGGAATTGAAATTGATGCCACAGCGCTGCCTCATCTTTTTGACAGGTTCTACCAGGTGAATGCCGAAAGCACCCGAGAGCACGAGGGTACGGGGATAGGCCTGGCCTTAGTGAAGGAACTGGTGGAGGTCCATCAGGGAACGGTCTCGGTAGTCAGCGCACACGGCAAGACGACCTTCGCAGTCACATTGCCCTTGGCGTATGATGATGACCACAAGGCCGTGACGGAGGATCATCAGACCCCTGAGCTCGTCAAGCCCGATCATATCCTCCAACAGGAGGTAGTCGACGCACCTGAAGATACCGAGGCCAATGAACTGTTGGTGTTGATCGTCGAGGACAACGCCGACCTGCGAAAACTCATACGATCTATCCTGGAAGACAACTATCGCATTATGGAGGCAAGCGATGGACTTGAGGGGTTGCAAATGGCCACAGAGCATGTGCCTGACCTCATTATCAGTGATGTGATGATGCCGAAGATGGATGGCCTGCAATTGTGTGCCGAAATAAAGAACCACCAAAAGACGGCACATGTGCCCGTGGTCCTATTGACAGCGAAGGCATCGAAGGAGCATAAAATCGAAGGGTTGCAACAGGGTGCTGACGATTATCTCGTCAAACCTTTTGAAAGAGAGGAGCTCATCGCACGGATCAATAATCTGATAGACATGCGCAAGAAACTGCAGGAGCATTACCAGGATACGATTTGGTCCCGCCCCGTAATGGAAAAGAAGAAAGACATCAATGATCAGTTTCTGAACCATGTGAAGGAGATCACTGAGACGAATTTGGACAACAACCTCTTTGGTGTCGACGACCTTGCGAAGGAGGTCGGGATGAGTCGGTCCCAGATTCATCGCAAACTCAAGGCGTTGACCAACAAGTCGGCGACAACGTACGTGAAGAGCTATCGGCTCCACCGTGCAGCTGAACTGCTTGTGGATAGCGAGGATACCGTATCCGAGATTGCCTATCGAGTGGGGTTCAGCAGTCAGACATACTTCAGCTCATCTTTTAGTGAGTTGTTCGATCAATCACCAACGGAATACAGAAAGATTCACGAACAATGAGGATCGGAAATCAACGAGGGATGAGCACAACGCTTCCAAAGAAATGAAAATTGTAGACCTCTCCAAACCCATTCAATACAACTCATCGGACCCGTGGTTCATGAAGGTGAAGATCAAGCATAAGCCACATAAGAAAGCGCGATGGCTCCTCCGTTTTTTAGGTTTGCCTTTCAAGCTGTTCCCGAAGGGCTTTGAGGGCTGGGCAGACGATACGATCCAAAAGATGGGCGTGCACGCCACTACTCATATCGATGCGCCGTGGCACTATTCCCCAACCACTAATGGTGAACGATCCAAGACGGTGGACGAAATGCCCTTGGAATGGTGCTTTGCCGATGGGCTGGTCATCGATATGAAGCACAAAGCGGATTTCGACCCCATCACTGTGGAGGATATGGAAGAATTTCTGAAAGAGAATGATCTGCAGATCCAACCCGGAATGATCGTCTTGATCAAAACAGGCAGGGACCAATTCAATGGGACAAAGGACTTCCACAAGGTAGGAACAGGCATGAGTGCTGCCGCGACGGAGTGGCTGATTGATCAGGGGATCAAGGTGATGGGCATCGACCAATGGGGGTGGGACCTGCCGCTACCTCATATGATGGAAAAGGCGAAGGAGACAGGCGACACCGAGTATTTTTGGGAGGCACATCTGGTCGGTCGAGAAAAGGAATATTGGCACATGGAGCAATTGGTGAATCTGGAGGCATTGCCCCACCAGGGTTTCAAGGTGGCAGTATTTCCCCTGAAGATCGTGGGTGCCTCGGCTGCGCCAGCGCGGGTAGTGGCTGTGATGGAGTGAGCACTACCAAATTATCCCGCCGGCCTATTTGAAACCCAGACGTTATCTTTCAGTATTAAAAACTAACCCCAGGTTATTCTTTGGCGGATGCAAAATTTCTTTGAAAACGTAAGGGACGGTTTACACTACAACAAGTTCAAGCTCGATGGCCTATTGTGTGTGGAGTATAGTTGTCCTTTTCCTGATGAAGAGATTGGTATCTGGACGCAAACGGATTATATCCTGCATGTACTAAGTGGTCGAAAATCCTGGCGCACGCTGCAAGGTACCGTCGAAGTTGACTCCGGGGATACAGCCTACGTGAAGAAAGGAGCTGCCATTGCCAGGCAATTCTTTGACGATGACTTCTGTATGCTAGTATTTTTCATCACTGACGAGTTCATTCAAAACACATTGGAGGAACTCAAAGGCAAAGTGTCATTGACGCCACAGTCGGAATCGCTGGATGATGCCATTTTACGTTTGCCGGCTACTCCACTTCTGACGGGCTTTTTTCAAGGCATGTTGCCTCATTTTAGTAGCGATGTGAAGCCTGCTGATACCCTTCTGGAATTGAAGTTCAAGGAACTACTTGTAAGTATCTTGACGAGTAAGGACTATCAGGGTTTAGCTGACTACTTCAAGTCTTTTGCTCAGGGAAATCTGCCCTCACTTCCGAGGATCATGGAGCAAAACTACTGCTACAACCTGTCGATGGAAGACTTTGCCAAGCTCTGCCACCGGTCGCTGTCTTCATTCAAAAGGGACTTCCAAAACCACTACGATACTTCCCCGGGCAAATGGCTGCGTACCAAGCGCCTGGAACACGCTGCGGTGTTATTGCACAACGACGCTTTGAACATTTCACAGGTGGCCTATGAAAGCGGGTTTGAGGACACCTCCCACTTCAGCAGAACCTTCAAGGAGCGCTTCAGTAAGACACCGCTGACCTATCGCAACGAGTGCCTCAGCACTCTCTAATGGGGGTTTTTTAATCGTTTCCATTTCCTGAGCTCCTCAGTCAATAGCGTGGACTTGTGAGCATAGACGGGCCTTCGCCGTTGACGTTCATTTGTAGCAGATATCACGAGAGAAAATCTGTTACATATGAACACAATAGAGACCATAGACTTGATTGAGTGTCTGCATGAACTGGGCCCAGAGCTTGAGAAAAATGCAACCAAGACTGACAAAGAGGCCTTGTTTGTGGAGGACAACTACCACCTGCTTAAGGAACACGGCATTTTCAAGGGGCAGATCCCGACGGAGTTTGGGGGCGGGGGCCTATCTCATGCTGAGATGTGTGAGGTCGTGGAAGTTCTGGGGACGTACAGTGCCTCGACAGCACTCGCAATGGCCATGCACCAGCACCTGGTTGCGGCCGCCGTTTGGCGATATCGCCGGGGAAAGGGAGGGGAGGAAATGCTGGCAAAGGTTGCCCATGACAATGTGGTGCTCATTAGCACCGGAGCCAGGGACTGGTTGGAGTCCAATGGTGAGTTGAAGAGAACCAAAGGCGGATACCTCTTCAGTGGCTACAAGCACTTTGCCAGCCAGTCTGCCTTCGGGGACGTTGCGGTGACTAGCGCACCCTTTCGGCATCCGACGGAGGGAGACCTCGTCTTGCACTTCGCTGTGCCCATGATCGTGGAGGGTGTTTCCTTGCTCAACGACTGGGATACCCTCGGTATGCGCGGTACAGGATCGCAAACCATCGCCTTCAAAGATGTCTTCATCCCTGACGCAGCCATTACTTTGGAGCGCCTGCAAGGGGAGTTCCATCCATTCTGGAATGTGGTCCTCGGTGTGGCGATGCCGCTTATCATGGCGGCCTATGTGGGTATTGCGAAGAAAGCCTTTGCTATCACACAAGCACAACTACAGCAGCAATCGCGACTGAAGCCTCACGCGACTTATCAATTAGGGGAGTTGTATAACCTGCTGAATAAGGCGACTGTGATACATACCGATATGGTCCGGCTGGCCGAGGAATTGGACGGTGATTTCGATGACCTGCTGGCAGTGGAGATGCTCACTAGAAAAACCAATGTCGCTAAGGCAACCATCGAGGTGGTGAGTAAGGCCATGGAAACCATTGGAGGGAAGGCCTATTACAAAAAGACGGGTTTGGAGATCCTCTTCCGCGATGTTCAGGCTGCCCAATATCATCCCCTGGCAGAGAAGGACCAGCAGCTATTCACGGGTGAGTATTTGCTAAAAAACACGGTCCGATAGGGCTCATTTCAATAGACTTTTTACCAATAATCATATACTGATGGAAACTCAAATAATCCAAGCCACAGGCATTTTGCTGGGCATTATCTCGCCGGTGGCTCTGTTGTACGTGCTTGCCCAAGGCGTGCAGGCAGTTACTTGGAATCAACAACAGAAAAGGGTATTCTGGAGGCAGGCTTTGTTCAGTGTCATTGGCTGGACGGCGCTCCTGTTTGCACTCACATTCGCTGGCGTCTTCGAATACAGGGAAGGAGATATCATTCCGCGGTTCTTGGTGGGCCTAGTATTGCCGGTGGGCATTTTACTCATCATATATTTTCGTTCCTCTTTCCAGGAGGTGCTAAATGTGATCCCTTTGCATGTGATCGTTGGGGCACAGTTCTTCAGGATCTTTGGTGCCGTCTTCTTGCTCATGGCGAAATCTGGCATGGGACCTCAGGATTTTGTTAGCGCCGGATATGGCGACATTGCCACGGGCATCTTGGCGATAGCAGCATCGATATTGATGTATCAACGCAATCAGTATGGCATGAATGCCGCATGGCTGTTTACCGGCGCTGGAATGTTGGATCTGCTGAATGTGTCGAGGATACTGCTGACCAACTACCCGATCTGGAGTGACGCCAATCCTTCGACCGCCTTGGCGGGCTCGTTTCCGATGATGCTGGTACTGGGGATTACTGCACCCATAGCGATTGCACTTCATATATACGCCGTGAGTGCGCTGGTTCGCCAGCCCAAAATAGTGCAGTCATGAAGGCGATTCTAATAATCAAAGGTTTGATGATGGTCACAGGTGTGACCATCTACCTTTTCGCCGAGACTTGTGGCTGTGATGGAGGCGTAGTCATTGACAAAGTGCATGTGCCATCACACAGAGAGGAGATCGACTGGTATTCTGTTCATTTGGATGCTCCCATGAAGAAGGAAGTGAATCGCCCTGAGCAATTTGTGCTGATCGTACAATCCAATGGACAATCAAGCCAATGTGATGTCGAGAGGGAAGTCTTCGAAACGGTTCAGGTCGATCAGTACTTTCAGCGAAGCGGCAGCTTATGAGGACTTACGTTTTGAGCCAGCCGCAAGGTCAATATTACGTCACCTTCTCCCTCTCGTATAAGGCGCTCCAACTGCTTCCAATGCGCCCTCATAAGCGGATAATTCACTCAGGAAGGAGCTCAATGCCCCTTTGAACTCGTCATACTGCCCTTGTGCGATCTCGACGTTTCGCTTTTGGGTCTCGGTGGGCATCTGCCGTGTACTCCAGTGCCCGTAGGTCACTACACCCACGCGAGCGGCGATGGATGGGGAGGAGGACTCGTTTAGTTGCCCTCGTGCCCGCTCACCATAGAGCCTTCGGTCGAGTTGAGCCCTTTGGGTAAACAGGGCGTCGCCCTGAGCGAAAAGTTCCGGAGTGGCTTTGGGCGTTTCCGCAAGGGCGGCTTTTAGGAATCGCAAGCGCTCGCTGGCTTCGTACAGTTGTCTTCCTGCCACGGAGATCTGGCGGGAGAGCTCGGCTGTAGACTGTTGAAAGGCAGCGACGGCCTGTGGATCCGTGCCTTGCGGCAAATTGGGAACTGGCTTCACAGCAAATTCCTGGGGCTCGCCCTGGGCCTGCATGTTGCCTTCATGATAGAGGAATAGCTGGGCGCTATAAGTGCCTGGCGCAGCAAGCGGTCCCTCTGGATCGCCAGCCCAGGGAGGACGGAAACCAGGGGTACTCAAGTTGATGGGGTAGGGAGGCGCATAGCGCAAGTCCCAACTTGTGAGATGTAGTCCCTTGCTGGTGGCACCCTTGAGCCATCTCACGGGGTTGCCGGCACCATCCGTGATGAGTAGAAGTGTTTGGGGCTCCAGCTCCATGCCTTCCTCTTCCAGTGCCTCCCAGCCTGGAAATGGCACGCTCGCATTGTTCTTTTTCAATTCCTTTTCCCGCTCCTGGCGTTGTGCCTTGGAGGTTTTGGGAACGTCCGCCAGGTAATAGGTGAAGACTGCACCATACGGTGGGTTTTCGGCGACGTAGCTAGTGGTCCCCAAAGTAGGAGCCCCTTTGGCCTGCATGGGTTCGTTGGGGATATACCACCAGGCGTCGCGCACAGAGAAGAGCGTATTGGCTTTGTTGTTGACGGCTGCGCTCATTTCCCTCAATGGAGAGTAGTCGTCAAGGACGTAGAAACCGCGCCCAAATGTAGCACCGACGAGGTCATTGTCCCGTGGGTGCAGCTCCAGATCCCTGAAGGAAATTGTAGGTACCCCCCCTCCAAGCTTGATCCAGTTCGTTCCGCGGTTCGGTGAGAAATAGATGCCATATTCGGTGCCGATGAACAGCAAATTGGGGTCTAAGTGATCCTCTTTTAGAATCCAGACAATGGTCGTGGCAGGTAGGTCGCCACTGATGGACTGCCAGCCCTTTCCCCGATCATTGCTCATGTAGATGAGGGGTCGATAGTCCCCGAACTTATGCGCGTCGACTACTGCAAAAACGCGGTCCGACTCATGTTGCGATGCCTCCACATCATTGATGAAGGAACGGTCTGGCACTTTCATGCTGCCACCTTTGCGCCAATTCGCGCCGCCATCTTCGGTCACGTTGATAAGCCCATCATCAGAACCCGTGTAGATGAGCCCCTCTACAAGGGGTGATTCCGACATGTTGGTGAGGGTCGCATATTTGGACATCGCCCCATTGTCATATAGTGCATCCGTACTCCAAACCCGACCCATGAGCTCGAGCTCATACCGGTTGGTGTTGCTGGTGAGGTCGCCACTGATGGGTGTCCAGCTGTTGCCCCGGTCGTCACTGCGCCAGACGCGTTGCGATCCGAAATACAGTCGCTGTGAATTGTGAGGGCTCACGAGCACAGGACTGTCCCAGTTCCACCTTTCCGGAGGATCCTCTGGAGAGGGCTGGGGTTTGATGTGGAGTACCTCTTCACTGTTACGATCGAGCCTGACCAATTCGCCCTGCTGGATCTCCATGTAGACAATATTGGGATCGGTAGGATCAAATTGCGTGTCGTAGCCGTCAGCACCCAATGGCACGTACCAGTCCTTATTGCGGATGCCCTCAGTGTTCATCGTCCGAACTGGGCCTATCAACGTGCCCAGGTCCTGGGCGCCGCCGGAAATATTGTAGAAAGGCGAGGCATTGTCCAGTGCCAGCTTGTAAAACTGCGAGATCGGCAGGTTGGGAAAATGGCGCCATGTGGATCCTTCATCAAAGCTCTCATAAAGGCCTGCGTCGGTGCCAGCGATAAGATGCCTGCCATCCGCCGGGTCGATCCAGAGTGCGTGATTGTCGCTGTGCTTTTCACGTCCGTTACCAAGGTAATCGAAGGTCTTACCACCATCGCGGGTGACATGAATGAACACGTCCATTTGATACACAAGATCAGGATCGACAGGTGACGCTTCAATTTCCTGGTAGTAATGAGGTCCTGTTCCGCCGGATATATAGCCATTTCGCTTTTCCCAGCTTTCGCCCTCATCCTGGGAGCGGTAGAAGCCTCTTTCTTTTTCGTTGGCCTCTACGGTTGCGTAGACCAGGTTAGGACTGGCTGGCGTCACAGCCAGTCCAATCTTGCCCACGTCCCCTGAGGGAAGGCCCGTCTTTACCTTGCGCCAGGTGGCGCCACTGTCAGTGGATTTGTAGATGCCCGAGTTGGGGCCTCCACCCAGCAGCGACCACGTGTGTCGTCGCCGTTGATAGGCTGCTGCGTATAGGACGTTGGGGTTGGAGGGGTGAAACTCAATATCTGTTACCCCGGTGTTTTCATCGATCGACAAAACCTGTTGCCAGGTCGATCCACCGTCTGAGGTCTTATACAAGCCCCGGTCCCCGCCGGAAGACCATAGAGGACCTTCAGCTGCTACATAAACGACATTGCTATTTCTTGGATCGACGAGGATCTTGCCGATGTGCTCGGAGTTGGGGAGCCCCATATTCTGCCAGGTGGTGCCACCGTCCAGGCTCCTATATACGCCAGAACCCCATCCCACGTGGCGGCCGCTGACGTTCTCGCCTGTCCCCACCCATACGGTTCCTGGAATACTTGGGTCCACGGTAACCGTGCCGATGGAATAGGAGGGCTGGTCATCAAAGACGGGCTTCCATGAGATGCCTCTGTTGGTGGTCTTCCACAATCCCCCGGAACCCACTGCCAGGTACCAGGTGCTGCCATCGTGAGGACTGACAGCGATATCTGCGATGCGCCCACCCATGAGAGCCGGACCAATGCTGCGAAGCTTGAGGCCTTTTGCTGCGTCGGCCAGTCCTTTGGTATCAACTTGGGCCAAGCCAATGAAGGTGATGAACACCAGACAGAGGGAGAGGATATGTTTAGGCATGATTGGTTTGTTTGGGGTGGAAATTTAGGATGGAAAAATGATTTAGTCCGACGAGAGTAGTAGAACGTCCACTGCATGCGCAAGAAATACATTACATTCTGATCATGTTCTACGTTTTCTCCTATGGATCGAACCTGCTGATGGAGCGCATTCAGCGCCGGGTTTTTTCAGTTGAGAAAGTCAAGAACCATGTCTTGGAGGATTTCGAGCTGGTTTTCAATAAGCGCAGCATTGACGGCTCGACCAAGGCCAATGTGCGTCCATGCGCAGGAAAGAGCGTGCTGGGCGTTATTCACCAAATGCCATGGGAGCACAAGGAAGTCCTCGACGAGTATGAGGCCCTCGGCTACGGATATGAGTATGGTTATTTGAACTTTGAGGGGACTATGGGACAACAGGAGGCCCATTTTTATATCGCACATGAAAGCAAGTACCTCACGGAAGGTGCGCCCTATCAGTGGTATTTGGATTATGTGGTCTACGGAGCGGTTGAGAATGGATTTGACTCGGCGTACATCGAGGCACTGCGAGCAATAGCGGCGAAAGAGGATAGCAACGAGACCCGCAGATCCTTCAATGATCAAGTGCTGGCGAAATACAGGGCGGATCAGATGACATAGTGGGGTGAGGGCTCCAAAGGTCGGAGGGATATAGGGTCTTGATTTCCAATCGTTGCAAGTTCATTGTCTGTTCATGATTCCAGCCAAGGCCATAACAGATCGTGTTGACCCTACAATTCGTCGTGGCAATCCTACAGTTCGGTAAGGCCAATTAGAAAAGGAGGGAGGTGCTGGAGACTTTTGACCAGGTCAATATCCAAAGGTCAAGAACATGAAAGCCATCTTACTTCTCCTTCTCGCCCTGCTTGCTTTCTACACCTGGGGGCAGACCACCGTCTCAGGTGTGGTCACAGATAAAAAGGGCGAGGCCCTTCTGGGTGTCAATGTGTATGTCGAGGGGACGTACGATGGTGCTACCACAGACCTGCAAGGTCACTTCTCTTTTGAGACCTATGCAACTGACAGCCTGACGTTGATCGCCTCATCTATCGGCTACCACAAGGCCGAAATTGTCCTGGACGCTCAGACCTTGGAATTGAAGGTGGAGTTGAAGGAGGCCATTAATCGCCTCAATGCCGTCGCCATCACCGCGGGCACGTTCAACGCCGCCGAAGAAGGACAGCGGGAGGTACTCAAACCCCTCGACATCGTCACCACGGCCGGCGCCACTGCAGACATCCCCGGAGCATTGAACACGCTACCCGGCACCCAGGCGGTAGGGGAGTCGGGTCGGCTGTTCGTCAGAGGTGGAGATGGCCGCGAGACGAAGACTTTCATCGATGGCATGCTCGTGCACAATGAGTACAGCCCGTCGGCGCCCAATACACCCAGTCGTAGTCGGTTCTCCCCATTCATGTTCAAAGGGACCAGCTTCTCGACGGGTGGCTATTCGGCCGAATATGGCCAGGCGCTTTCTTCTGCACTCATTCTCACCTCGAAGGATGTGGCTGACAACGACCGCGCCGATCTCTCCCTGATGTCCGTGGGCCTTGATGCCTCGGCAACCAAATCACTGAAATCCGGATCCGTCGCAGGAAAGGTCCAATACACCAATCTGACACCCTACTTCGCCTTGATGAGCCAGCGCCTCGATTGGGACAAAGCCCCAGAGGAGCTGAATGCCAACATCGCTTACCGCTGGAAGACGAGCAAGACAGGTATGCTGAAGGTCTACACCAATCTCAGCAAGTCGGACCTGGCGTTGTACGAATCGGACATTGCGCAGCCGGAGGTACAGGTGCCTGTTTCCGTTTCCAATGACTACGCACATGTGAATACTTCGTACCGTGAAATGCTCAGTGAGAAGTGGGGTATAAAGACCGGAGTTGCCTTCACTAGTAGCGACGATTTCGCCTCCAGGGACAGCGCCAGCAGGCGGCAGGATTTGCTGGGATATCACTCAAAGGTGGGTCTGGACTACCAGCACTCGGACCGACTGGCGCTCATGTTTGGTGGCGAGCTGATAGGCACGAGGTTGGATCAGGCGCTAGTCGGGGAGGGTACGTTTGAGCAGTCTTTTCACGAGCGACTGGGTGCTTCCTTTGCGGAGGCCGAGTGGTTTGCCTCGTCCTCACTGGCGTTCAAAGCGGGCATCAGGGCTGAGTACAGCAGTTTGAACAAGAAGGGGGTGGTCAGTCCCAGATTGTCGACCGCCTACAAGACTGGGGAGCACAGCCAGGTGTCGCTGGCCTATGGCCAATTCTATCAGGCACCGCCGACACAAATCACACTATCGCAGCCTTCCGCTGCGCCGGAGCGGGCCCACCACTTCCTCGCCAATTACCAATGGACCAAGGAGCGTCTGACGTTTAGAGTGGAGGCCTATGAGAAGCGATACGAGGATCTCGTGCGCTACACCCACTTATACGATCCACGGACCTATGCCTTTGACGGGGAGGGGCATGCGAGAGGTATCGATGTCTTCTGGCGGGATGCGCAGACCTTCAAGAATACAGACTACTGGGTGAGCTATTCCTTCCTCGACACCGAGCGGCAATACCAGGACTTTCCGGGGTCGTTCGCACCAGCCTTTGCGTCAGCACACAACCTATCCATTGTCATGAAGCAGTTCATTACTGACATCAAGAGTCAAATAGGATTCACTTATTCGATGGCAAGCCCACGGGCCTACCATGATCCCAACACCGAGCAGTTCATGAGTGGACGCACACCAGCCTATCATGATCTGAGCTTCAACATCAGCTACTTGTACAGCACCCAGGTCATTTTCCACGCGATGGTCAATAATGTGCTGGGTACTAATAACATTTTCGGCTATGAGTATGCGGCCACGCCCGATGCGAATGGAGTATACGCAGGTCGGGCGATCACACCCGCAGCCAAGCGATTCATCTTCGTTGGGGTGTTTATCACCTTCTCGAAGAATAAAGGAGCTAACCAGCTACCCAATTTGTAAACCAAGATTCACAACAATAAATCACACAAATTATGAGAAAGCATGTATCACTATTGATCGGTCTACTGGCTGCCACATGGACGCTGGCCAACGGACCTTTCGAGAAGGCCATGGGGGAGAGCATTCCAGCGATTTTTTCAGCGGAAAGCCCTGAGGCGCTGCAGTCAGCCATCAACCAATTGAATCGAATTGGCGAGGTGGAAACGGGGCGATGGGAACCGCACTACTACGCGGCGTTTGGCTATTTGCGGATGAGTACCATGCAGGAATTACCAGAGGAGAAGGATAAGTACCTCGACCTGGGATTAGCCGCTGTGGACAAAGGCGCAGAGATATTGCCCGATGATTCGGAGTTGGAAACTTTGCGCGGTTACCTGCAAATGATCAAGTTGACCGTAGACCCCGCCACGAGGGGGCCTAATTACAGCCCGATGATTTTTGGTGCTTTTCAAAAGGCCATTGCCTTGAATCCCAACAACCCCCGTGCGCACTTCCTGCTGGGAAATATGCAGCATGGCACTGCGCAATTCATGGGGACCAGCAGTGACGAAGCCTGTGCAAGTATCGCCCGGGCACTGGAGCTGTTTGAGGAAGAGAAGTCCGCATCACCCTTTGCTCCCAATTGGGGCAAGGACAGTGCCCTGGCCACTCAGCGCCAGATCTGCGGAAACGGTGGGTGACGCACCCTGCGTATTCCCGGATAGTAAGATCTGAGAGAAAGGGAGGCCGTCGAGCTTCCCTTTTTTTTGGCCGTCGGCTCTCTTCTTTCGACCACAAATCCCGTCCAGACCTGACTGCAGGATCCATCAAATTTGTCATACCCAGCCCGACCTGTGAGTCAATAAATCGGACTTGTGGTGCAAGCCTCTCCAGTCATTTCACTGAAGTTTTGCATAGTCAAAAACAAGTAAATGGCACAACAATGGAACAGATCAAGATCAACTTCAAACTCGCAGCCTTTTGGCTGTTCATATTGCTCAACATCATTTTCAGAGACATTCATCAGTTTACGATGAAGTCGCACTTGGAAATGCTCCTGACTGGAGTGTACAACGGGACAGAGGTAACAGAGGAACTTATGCTATTGGGAGGGTTCCTGGTAGAGATTCCCATTGCCATGTTTTTGTTTTCTGTATTGCTCAAGAGGAAATGGAGTCGTCCGTTGAACCTCGTCGCGGCGATTTTGACTATCGGCGTGATTATGGCCGAGCCACCAAGTGACATGGACGACCTGTTCTTTAAGGTGATAGAATTTCTGGCGATTGGCGCCATCATTTGGACTGCCTGGAAGTGGCAGCCCGAGGTAGCGTCATAGGGCCCTCCAGTGGCTGCATTTCGAGTGATGAATTGTTACTATCGTTAGCAATTGCTAGGATGGGATTGAAAGGGAGACATTGTCAGTGGATATATCTGACCGTCTCCCATTTACTTTTTTGGAGGATTTTTCTGGGTTCTTCCCATGAGTGCATAAGTCATTAAGTTTGGCCCGCACTTGCAAAAGTCAGCCCACAAATGATTGAGAAGATCAAAGCGTTAGAGGAGGTCTCACGATTCCTGGACCCATCAGCGTCCCAAAGAGATGTTTGGAACAAGGAGGTATTGCATTATGCCGATCAGGTCCTGATGGACCTCAATGAAAGCAAGGCCTACCATGACCCGGAGGGACACGAGGGCAATTGGGAAGGTCTGGACATCACTGAGGAGCGGACGGCTTTGACTGCACTGCTCGAAGGGATGACCGCCAACATCCATACAGTGGGCATCAACGCCGCGTCCGGTGGGCATCTGGGCTATGTGCCTGGCGGTGGCCTCTATCCGTCAGCTCTCGGTGACTACCTCGCGGCGGTCTCCAATGCTTATGCGGGTGTGTTCTTTGCGTCTCCCGGCGCCATACGTCTCGAGAATATGCTCATTCGCTGGATGTGCAGGCTGATGGGTTTTCCCGATACTTCCATCGGCAACCTCACGTCTGGGGGGTCAATTGCCAACCTTGTCGCGATCGTCACTGCAAGAGAAGCCCATGGGATCAGGTCAAGAGACGTCGAAAGATGCGTGATTTATCTTTCTGAGCAAGCGCATCACTCCATCAAGAAAGCGCTACGTATAGCTGGCCTCTCGGAAGCTCAGGCGCGGTATATTCCTCTGGATGAGGGCTTGAGGCTATCACCGGAGGTTCTGGAGCGATGCATCGAAGAGGACCGCAGCGGGGGCTTGAAGCCGTTTTTTATCAACACATCTTTTGGCACCACCAATACTGGCGCTGTCGACCCAATGCAGGCGATTGCTGGGATTGCCCAGAAGCACGGGCTCTGGTTTCATGTGGACGCCGCCTATGGTGGCTTCTTCAAGTTGGTCCCTGAAATAGGGCACAAATACGAGGGCATGGAGCAGGCGGATTCCATCACGATGGACCCCCACAAGACGCTTTTTCTACCTTTTGGGACGGGAGCCGTGTTAATCAGGGAAAAGCAAAAGGTAGTCAACGCTCACCGCTATCTGGCGGACTACTTACAAGATATCGTCGACCACGATGAGGAAATCTCGCCGGCCGATGTATCTCCGGAACTGACAAAGCACTTTCGGGGCATGCGTATGTGGATGCCGCTGAAGCTATTTGGATTGAGACCTTTTCGTGCGGCATTGGAGGAGAAGCTGCACCTGGCGCGGTACTTTCATAAGGAAATAGCACGGCTGGATGGTTTCGAGAGAGGCCCTGAACCAGAGTTGTCTATCGCCTTGTTTCGCTATGTCGGGAGCGAAGGGGACGCCAATGAATTCAATAAAGCGCTCATCTCTTCTATCCAAAAGGATGGACGCATATTCCTGTCTTCCACGACCATCGATGATGTCTTCTGGATCCGCGTGGCCATCGTGTTGTTTCGCACGCATCTTGCCGAAATTGACCTGTTGCTCAAGATCATTCAGGAGAAGGTCACCGCAATAGCCGAAGCCAGAGCTCAGTAGTATATCACTTGCGAGACCTATCCAGCTATTCAATCGGACGATTCAACGAATGGCTGAAACCATTTTTTTTGATTTCAGTTGACAATCAAAAGCATAGCATCCAATAGGCAGTATGGCCAACATCCCCCGGATATTTAAGAAAAAGCGCTTTTACGTCTTTGTTGCTTTTGCCGGCTTCATGGTTTTCGCTTACGACTTTCTGGAGCTACGCACTTCGGATGGCGCGTTTGTCCAGGAACTGCAGAACAATATGGGATATGAGGCGCAAGTCAATCACTATGACTTCGGGGATCGGGACATGAGGTACGTGGAGTTGGGAGATGACGAGCTACCGTATGTGCTGTTTATTCATGGCTCACCCAGTTCTTCCACTTTCTGGGTTTCTTTCCTAAGTGATAGCTTGCTACTGAGACATGCGAAAATGGGTGCCGTGGACCGGCCGGGATATGGTTATTCGGGATTCGGGGACATGGAGACATCAGTCGAGGGCCAGGCCGCTGCGATTGCCCCCATCCTCCGCGAGAAGCGCAAGGAGCACGAGACGATTGTCCTGCTGGGATCGTCCTATGGAGGCACGGTTTGCGCTCGACTCGCCATGGACTATCCGGAACTGGTAGACGGTGTTGTGTTCCAGTCGTCTTCGCTGAAACCAGGAGCAGAGACAACCTACTGGCTGACCTACCCGACGAGTACATGGCCGTTGAAGTGGATGATACCCACCGTGTTTAAGAATGCCAATGAAGAGAAGCTCTCGCATAAGGAGGAACTAGAGAAGATGCTGCCGTTTTGGGATAGGGTGCAAGCGACCGTGACGATCTTACATGGGGAGGAAGATGGTCTTGTCTTTCCAGAAAATGCCCTTTTTGCTGTCGAGAAGCTCACCAATGCTGCCGAGGTGAAGGTGGAGATGGTGGAGGGACGGGGCCATGACCTGACGTGGACTGCACGAGAGTTGATTGTTGATTCGATCCTGGAGACGATAGACCTTGCCAAGAGCCATCGCCTGGCCACAGTCGGAGCCAGTGAGGAGGTCAGTCCTGCGGGTCTCTGACGAAAGCCGAAAGGTCGTCGCGCGTCAACATATAATGCCAGTTCTCCTCTTCCGTTTCGAATGCGATTTTGATCTCTTTGAAGTTGGGGTCCAGATCCGCGAGGGAAGACACACCCTGATCATCGAATGAAATATCAGGGTAGATGCTGCGGAGACAAGAGGCACCGGCGAAGATTTGCTGCTTAACTTCTTTCAGTTCCTGGTCAAAAGCCAGGTAGACGATGAACTCCTCTGATCCGCTCGCACACATGCCTGTGGCGGTGTATTCACCACGTGATGGAAATCCAACACTTAGGATAGCGTACGTCTTTTGGCCATTGAAAAAAGTGAATTCATCGAGGACGTAGGAGGGGCTGCGTATGTAGTCGGAGAGGTCGGTCTGGTGGGCGAGATCTCCGATGGTAATCTCGAGCATCGCGGTATCAGCATTGTCGACGAACTCAAAGCGAGCGTCCTGTGAATAAGCCACACTCGACAGTAATATCATCGCGAGGATTGTAGCGCTTCTACAAAAGCTAAGCGGTTGTGTCATGTTCATACAACGGAAAGTTCGCAAAAGTAGGGCTTTCGCCGGTTGAAACTTTCTTCGACAGGCGGTGTTTGAAAGGCATGAAACGCCTGATCTTCTTCACCTTTGTCACGTTCTGTATTACTATTGCTGCTACCGCACAGTCTACGTCCCTCACCGACTTCAATGCTGACCGCCTCTCCATCAACAAGCGTGGGATGCTGGTACTGGGTGTTTGGGGCTTGAGCAACGTCATCGCTGGAGGGATAGGTGTAGCCACCAATAGCGGGGAGTCCAAATACTTTTGGGGCATGAACGCCGGCTGGGGAGCAGTAAATACCCTCATCGCGGGGTTCTCTTATAAGTCTGCCTTAGCGGATCCAGCGTCATTCACACTGGCGGAGACACTGTCCGAGCAACAGTTTATCAATCAGTTTCTACTGTTCAATGCCGGACTGGACGCGGCATATATGGTCACAGGTCTGTACTTGAAGGAGCGCGCTCGTCGATTTGAGACGGGTCAGGAAAACTCAAACCGCCTTCGCGGGTTTGGCAATGCACTGTTGGTTCAGGGCGGCTTTCTGATGCTGTTTGACTTCACGATGTTTTTTATCCACCAGTCCAATTCCAAGGTGCTCTATCAATTGATGCAGAATGTATCGTTTGCTTCGAATGGGCTGGGGGTTGTTTGGCGGTTCTGAGAACATGGAACGCTGAACCTTGAACTCGGAACAAAGAAGAATTCATAAATTCCCCTAATGAAAGCCATCTACTTCGAGCAATTTCGAGAGCAGCCGGAGCTCACCACCGTCGCGGATCCCCAGTGTTCTGATGATGGTGTGATCGTCCGGGTAGAGTATACCGGGCTTTGTCGCAGTGATTGGCATGGTTGGATGGGCCATGATGCCGATATCGTGCTGCCACATGTACCAGGGCATGAGTTGGTCGGTGAGGTGGTCGAAGTGGGAGCGAGCGTGAGAAACTTCAAAGGAGGAGAGCGGGTGACGGTGCCTTTCGTCTCAGGCTGCGGGCATTGCGAATGGTGCCACTCCGGCAACCAACAGATCTGTGATCATCAGTTTCAGCCGGGGTTTACAGCCTGGGGGTCATTCGCCGAGTTGGTAGCCTTGCACTATGCAGATCTCAATGTCGTGCCTTTGCCGGAGTATGTTACTAGTCTTTCCGCAGTCAGCTTGGGTTGCCGGTTTGTGACATCATTCCGGGCAGTTGTCGACCAAGGCAAATTGCAGGGGGGGCAATGGCTGGCCGTGCACGGATGCGGAGGCGTAGGATTATCCGCAGTCATGATAGGCGCAGCCTTGGGAGCGCAGGTGATCGCTGTAGATATCAATGAGGCCAACCTCAAGCTTGCCAAGCAGTTCGGAGCGTTGACGACGGTCAATGCGCGAGATGAAAATGTCATCGAGGCCATCGACGAGGTGACGAAAGGAGGCGCGCAGGTGTCCGTCGATGCCTTAGGTAGTGTGGTGACGCTCCAAAACTCAGTGGCCTCCTTACGTAAATGCGGGAAGCACATTCAAGTGGGCCTGATGGCGGGGGAGGACGCCATGCCGCCTGTTCCCATGCACCTGGTCATCGCCAATGAGTTGGAGTTGATAGGAAGCCACGGCATGCAGGCATTCCGGTACGACGCCGTATTTGATATGATCCGATCCGGCCGAATTGACCCGGAGAAGATGGTGGATCGGGTGATTGGACTGGCCGAAGGTGCTCAGGCTCTGCCAAAGATGGACCAATTCAGCCAGCCGGGTATTACTGTTATCGATCCTTCAAAGTAGTCACTCTACCCACCCAAGTACGTCTCTTAGAATTGACCACTGTTTCGTTTTCTGAACAGAACCCTCGCCGAGGATCCAGTGGCGATGCAGGCTATTGAGGGTACCATCGTACTCCTTTAGGCGGATCCATTCGTTGAGGTATTCCTCCAGGTCACCGCTGTTCTTCGCCAATACCATGGACACGGGGAGACGTATATCCAGCCCGTCTGGCTTGACGACGCTGTAGTCGGGGTATACCAGCGTCCAGGCGGAACCCGCTTCGGCACTAAAGAACATAGCATCTGCCTCCACCTCTTCGACCAGGAAGTCCCTTGCGCTCTCCACTTGTACAAATGAAATCCCAGGAACCTCCTCTTCGATGCGTCGCCTTAAATAGCCCGTCTGGTTCGTGGCAAATCGCGCGTCGGTAGCATCCCTCAGGTGCTCAATGGTCCGAAATCTTTTCCGATCATGATCCTTCACCAGCAGGGCCAGGTTAATCTCGGCGTAGGGCACAGTGTAGTCTACGAGCGTCATCCGATCGGCCAACACGGGGATGCCGCTGACATAGACGTCGACCAGACCGCCCGTTATGAATGCCACTACCTTATCCCTGGGCACTTCAATCCACTCAATGGTCAGCTCAAGCTCGGCGGCAAAGATCTCCATCAGCTCTACATCGTAACCGACCAGTTCCCCGTCCTGATTTCTATAGACGTAGGGCAGCATATCTCGACTATAGCCGACTCTGACTATTCCACGCTCTTGGATAGGCGCAATGCCCAATGGTATGAAGGGCTCCACGTCGGAGCCGAATTTTTCGGGCACCCGATCGTGGGTCAGATCCATCTGGACGAAGGATGTGTATTTGTCGAAAGCGTCCTGGAAGCTATCGCCGATCAGGCTTTTGTAAGGAATGAGGGTCACCAGGGCCGCGGCTATGCTCACACCCAAGGCTTTGATGAGTTTTGGGTAATTCACTTTGAACAGGCCTTTTGAGTAGGCGATGGCCATGATCGCTAAGGCCAGGAGGTGGATGGCTCCCAACACCACACGCACCCGGTCGGTAAGTGCTGTGCTGACAATGAAGAGCTGGAACAAATCCGCAGGGATCTTGAGCGTGTCCAGCAGGAATGGGATGCCAGTTACTGGTGCGACGAAACTGCTCATCAGGACGGACCCCAGAAAGGTCAACTGATCTTGAAAGCCGAGTTCCTTGCCGGCAAACCACGCAGCGAAGGGCACGAAAATCATGATTACGAGGGTCCCCAGATTGGGGAATGGATAGGCGAGAGGTAATAGCAGCTCTGCGCTCTCCTGCGTCTCTTCGTCACCATGTCCATATTTGCCGAATAGCTGCTGGACATTCTCGATCAACTGGGGCAGGAGAATGATGATCTTGCCGGTGGCAAAAATCGTGATCAGCGAGTTCTTGGGTATGCCCAATATGTCTTTGTACCCAAATGGGGTCACCGCCGACACCAACAACGGCAGTAAGAGGAACCCCAACACCACCACGGCGATCGTGTAGATGACCACATAGACCTGCAAGAGGCTGAGTTCAGATAGAGATAGCGTAGCCACCGTATTGGCAGCGATGCCAAACAATCCAAACGGGGTGAGACGGATGATGTACTTGTTCGCTTTGTTCAACGCCGCAGCGAGGACTTCAAATGCGTGGATCAAGGACTCTCTCTTTGGTATGGAGTTGAGTGAAATGCCCAGGAAGATGCAGAAGATCACTACAGCCGGGACAATGTTCTCCGTCAAGGAAAAGAACAGATTCGAAGGAATGTAGATCTCAATGAAATCGATGGGTGGCGGCGGCGTGATGAACGAGGTGCTGAAGAAGGTCGACGATTGCCACTGCGGAAAGAAGAAGGGCAATACGGCGAGGGAAACGATCCCGATCAATAGCAGTCCCACCAATAGAAAGCTCGCACCTGTGAGCAGTTTGCGCTGCTTCGTCAATTCCATCTTCCCCAGGTTCGCAATCAGTGACACGATGATATAGGGCATCACCGTCATTTGCATGAGACCGATGAATGCGTCACCGAGGAAGCCAAGCGGTGCGGCATATTCCCCAAGGAAAAGGCCAACGAAAATACCTGCAAAGAGGCCTATGAAGATGTTTCTGGTGAGGTTCTTCCCCATTGGTTTGGTTTCATTGAATTTGGAGGTTGAAAGCTAACGAGGTTTCACCTGTTTCATAAGCTATGGGGCGACATTCACGATGAAAGACAGCAACAGGTATGCTACCTACAATGATCTACGCGCAACGAACCCCCGAACAAAGAACATTGAACCACAATTCAACTGCTCAACTCATCAACTTATCAACTCGCGCCGGCCTCGCGCGCCAGCCCCACTCTGAGTGACGGATAAGGCCCTAAAACTCTTTCGCCCCAAACTCACTCTTGATAAACTTCGCCTTGTTCTTTGACCGATTGAGTGTGTAGCTGATGTTGAGCATGAGCACGTCTACCTCATAGACGTAGTTCGTCGTCGTGAAGAATTCCCCATCCCGCCAGGTGGAGATGCGCTGTTCGTTCGAATTCAGTAATCCCATGTCCATGTTGAGCCACTGGAGAGTCATCGCCAGACGATCGCCTTTAAAGCCCTTACGAACGGTCAGGTTGGGAGAAAGGAATCTGGAGTCTTCGCCTTGCGCCGTAATGCGATCGGCGATGTAGTTGATGGACCACTGAATACTGGTCTTCTTGGGCAGGTCAAAAGTGGTGTTGGCATTGATGCTGTACATCCACGCACTGGTGTTCACGGGGCGATCATCGAACTCACCATCGATTGCATAGTGGTACACGTTACCCCCAGCAAAAGCCTTCCACCAATCGGCAAACTTCATTTCTGCGCCCATCTCGAGGCCCAGGGACACGCCATCACCCACATTCGAGTAGATGCGATTGAGGATCGTGTCATTGTAGACGGTGTTGACCCTATTGACGAGGTTGTTGATGTTTCGATAGTAGGCCGTGGCGAAGAGAGAGTTCTCTCCAAAGTCTTTTACTAATCCCAATTCTACGAGATCAATGAACTCTGGCAGCAGTTCTGGGTCTCCCTGTTCCAACGTTTCCGAGTGCTCCCGCTCCGGGAAGGGATTCATCTTGAAAGTGGTGGTCCGTTCGATCCTACGGCTGTAGGCACCTTTTAGCCGGAGTTCATCATTTACGGCATACTGGACGCTCGCGGATGGAAAGGGCTTTACGAAGTCATACAGGTAGGTCGTGTCCAGGTCCCCCGTCTTATCCCGCAGATCAAACGCGCGATCCATGTATTCAAAGCGCAAGCCGGCGCTGTAAGTCCATTGGCCTTTCTCGCCCGACAGCAAGCCATACGCGGAGTGAATCTGCCGATGAAGATCGACTTCGCTCGAGAACTCAGGCACTAGCTCAAACTCACCCGTTTCATTGTTGCGACGCTCATAGACGAAGTCTCCCGTATGATCAAGGTTTCGAAACTGGTAGCCAAATGCCAATGAGCCGAAGGGTAGGGGCTTGCTTTCGTAGTCCAGCTGCCATCGTACACCGTGGAGTGGATTATCGTTCGTATTGTACTCGTCTTGTAGGATAATGCTGGTGTCCGGCCACCCAAGATTCCGATTGGTGGTCGGCCCTCCCAGTAAGGTGTACTCGTACAAAAAAGAAGTGCTGACCCGGGATTGATCCTCGAACACATGGCCATAGTCCAGACTCCCCAACACAAAATCCCCCTTCCTTATTCGCAGGTTTTCATTGAAGTACTGGAGTGTATACAGCCGCTCGCCCTCGTAGACGGCGTGGTTGTCATAGTAGAGGATGTCGGCCGTCCGGTCCTTACTGCGCTTGCCGGCATAGAAACCAAGGCTGTAGTCATTGGCCGCGTTCGGCTGGTACCGCACGGTGAATTGCCCGGAGTAGTTCAGCTCGTCAAAACTTCGCTCACCGTCAGAGGGGAATCGCGTGACTGTATCATTGTCGATCGTATACACATCTCCTTCGCGGCGGCCGGCAATGTCATTGCGGAGGTAGCTCCCACCCAGGGCGAGATCCCACTTCTTCTTTCGATGATTGATCGTGAAGTCAGCCCCATATCGCTGCGCATAGTCCGCATTGTCATAGTCCTGGATGCTAGGAAATCCACCTTTTACATTGACATGGGCATAAGTACCGTCCGCAGACTGTTCATTGGTAATGATGTTGATGATGCCCGCTTTCCCTTCAGGGTCATACTTGGCAGAAGGTGCCGTGATGATCTCGATGTTTTGTATGGCGTTGGCGGGCAATTGATTGAGCACTACCGATGCCTCCGTCTGGATGGGCCTGCCATTGAGCAGCACTACGAAGCCCGTCGAGCCACGAGCGCTGATCTCCCCATTGGCATTCACCGCGATTGAGGGCAGGTTGCGGAGTACATCCGTCGCCGTTCCGCCCTGGCTGGCCTGAAACTTGGCAGCCTCAAATACTTGCCTGTCGACCTTGTGGATCGTCGTGAATTTTTCACCTGTCACCTCGATTTCGCTCAGTAGCTGCTCATTTGGGTGTAGTGTGATCACGGTCAGTTCTTTCATCTCATCCCGCAGCAGTGTGATGTCCTCGACGACCGCCGATTCATAACCCAGAAATTTTGCTAAGAGATAGTACGTGCCCGGCGCCAGGTCTTCGACTTTAAATGTTCCGGTTTGAGTGGTCACGGCCCCGCCCGCAAGAGTACTGTCTTCAGCAATGTAAATCGCCACACTCGCGTACTCCATGGGCTGCCGATCCGTTGCGTCTATCAGCGTCCCTTCGATCCCTTGCGCCCGGACAAGTCCACCCACGAGACACAGCAGGAAAAACGGGATCGATCGGTTCATTAGTACCCCAATATAGACTCCGCACTCCTAATTCCGAATCAATTGATCGAAGAACAAGTGTTTGACTTACACTTTTGGTGATTTGTTATCACACAGGCTTTCGCAAGAGCCATCTCACTGAGCCCCCTCGCGCGGTGCGAGCTTTCGTCCCCACTGGCCATCACTTTGGCATCCTCATCTCGCATTTCCGCTTTCGGCCTTTTTCAATTGCCCAGACACGGCTCACACTCACACTCCCTCTCAACTCCTCCACATCTCCACTCCTCCACTTCTCAACTTAACTCTCCACACTCCCTCTCAACTCCTCAACTCCAAACTCCTCCATACTCCCCCCCAAACACTCATACACTAATACACTTCTCAACTCTTCCACTTCTCAACTCTAAACTCCCCTTCACATCCTCCTACAACTCAACTTCACCACCGGCAACCACGTCTGCCCGCCATCAAATGTCCACTCCTGTCGCCATAGAAATGAATCCTCCTCTATGTCATAGAAGTACACCCGCACATCTCGGCCTTGTACGTTCTTTCCCTCCATCACAAACTCGCCATCGACCATTTGTGCGGTGAAGCTTGTAAACTTCCGATTCTGATTTTCCACCCATCTCATCTTCCATAGTTCTTCTTTCGGATCATAGATCCGAACATTCATGCCCGTAATGCTGACCGAATCCCGGCCGCTTTGGTCTTTGCGCACAGTTTCAAAAACGTCGATGACGGCGTGTCCCTTTAGGCCCCATTCAAAAGTCCAGACACCGGGAATATCCCTTCGCCATTCTCCAGTAGGTGCGCGCACTTCCCGATCCACATGCCATTTGCCGATAAGGGGAGCTAGTTGATTAGTCTCTTCGGGAATCGCAGGTTTCACCTGAGCCGCACCATTCAAGCCGACACTCAGGAGTACCAGGAGGAGTAGGTGTTTTTGCATGATGTTGAGTTTTAGATAGGTTTAGTAGTCATTTTCGATCAACGCGTTTGGGATTCTTCCCACTGCCGTCTGGTTATCTTATACACAAGACAATCATCCTCCCCGAAGACCCTTGCTTCGACGAATTCGAAGCCCATTTTTTCGTAAAAGGCAATGGCCCTTTTGTTACTTACCAGCGGATCGATGATCGCGGCTGTCACTTCAGGTGTGGCAAAGCAGCGGTCCAGGCTATGGGACATCATCTGTGTACCGTATCCTTTGCCCAGGTCTTGGGCCATCCCGATCCAGATGTCTATGGCCCGGAGGTTGGGCGCAATATCCCCCCAGTAACGTGTTTCCTCCTCCGCGGGATCGATGATCTGCACGAAACCCAATGGCCGACCTTCCAATTCGAAAATGAGGAACTCCCGCCACTCAGGACGTCGCGGAAGCTCAGTCTCCCACTGCCAGTCATCGTCAGGTCCGGTCGCTGCGATATTGTGAGGTTGCTCGTCCCACAGCTCCAGCGTAGGTCGGTCAGAGGGAAGTGCGTGACGAAAGGTGAGCGTCATAAATAGCTGAACGCAAGGGCCAATGACGTGTTCAGGTAAGTGGGATAAGCGGCTCGTTAGCAGGGAGTAGCTGTCCGTCCCGAGCACTTGGCGGACCTTCACCATCTATGTATCTTCCTTTTATGTTTCGTTCACTTTTTCTTGCATCTCTACTTTTTTCCCTCGTCTCCAGTCTCACCTTCGCGCAGTCGCCACCCTTTTTTGAACCACTCGAAGGTCAGCGTATCGCAGAGGACGCGGGTGTGTCGCGTGGCACGGCATGGGGTGATTTTGACAATGACGGAGACCCTGATCTCTATGTGGCGAATGCGGGAGGGCAGCAGAACTTCTTTTACGAAAACCAAGGCGACGGGCAACTCAAAGAGGTGACAGAGGTGGTAGGAGGTACGATCGCCGAAACCGTGAAATACGGTGGAGATTCGCAGGGCGTCAATTGGGTCGATGTCGACGATGATGGATGGCTGGACTTGTTCGTGGTGAGCCGCGGCCTCGAGCCCAACTTCCTTTTCCGCAACGAGAGAGGTCAAGGATTTGAGCGAGTCCTGGAAGGGCCACTGGTCGAAGATACCGTCAGCGCATCGATGAGCTGCTGGGTAGATTTTGATGGAGACGGTGACCTCGATGTCTTCATGGTTGGCTATCGGCACAATGGCGACCGGGCCTATGAGAATCAGGCGGGTGGAGCTTTCATTCGAAGAGATGATGTGCCGCTCACCGGAGGGGAAGGGCGTGCTAGAGCCTGTGGCTGTGCTGACGCCGATGGTGATGGACTGCCCGAGGTGTACATCGCCAATGCTCGACAACCGAACGTCTACTACAAAAACCTCGGTAAGTGGGAGTTTGAGAAAGTGGATGGTGGCCATGTGACGGAAGACATTGGCTATTCGTATGGGGTTTCATGGGCTGACGTAGATGATGATGGAGACCTGGACTTGTTCGTTGCCAATTTTGACAAGGAAAACCATCTGTACCTCAACGATGGGAGTGGGGCGCTAGCACCTGACCTGGATAGCCCCTTGGCGGCTCAGATAGGCGGCGCCTCCAAAGGACACGCCTGGGGAGACTACGACCTGGATGGCGATCTCGACCTGTACATCGGCAATGGTACCTACGGACCGGATATGCAAAACTTCCTGTTCCTCAATGAGGGTGCTGGTCAGTTTCAACGAGTGCTCGACGATGTTTTGAAGGCGGATGCAGACACATCCGCTGGTGTGACCCATGGCGACTTCGATCGGGACGGCGATTTGGATCTCTTCGTCGCCAATTGGGGTGGCGATGAGGAGATCAACAAGCTATATGAGAATAAGACGAATAAGGAAGGCTGGGTCACCTTTCGGCTCATGCAGCAGGGAGTGAATCCGTTTGCGATCGGTGCAAGGGTTACGCTTAAAGTATCCGATGGTCAGGAGTCGAGGACCCTGTATCGTTGGGTGTACCCCGTCACCGGCTATGGTAGCCAAAATGACTATGCGGTGCACTTTGGATTGGGAAGATTCAATAGGATCACATCGGTGAAGGTGGAATGGCCTTCGAAGGAAACTACCGAGATCTCCTCCATCGCACCAAATCAACACTACTGGCTCACTGGAGAGGGCATTTTGGAAGTAATTGACTGATACGGGCCATTATTTTGGCCGCCGCCGCAATCAAAACGTATTTGATTCGGTTAACAATGAGTTGATCCTTGGTTCCTGAATTTCCCTATGCCGAAGAAGTATTCTCATTTTCTTGTTGTCATACTCCTTTCCATGCTGCTACCGGCCGTGTCTTTTTCCCAGGACGAAGAAGGTTGGGAGCTGGCCAAGGAAAAAGACGGGGTGAGGGTTTATCTGCGAGACCGCGATGATTCTCCCATCAAGGAGTTTCGAGCAGTAGGCAACGTCCAGTCCTCCATGTCTAGCATTGTGGCCTTACTCATCGACGCAGAGGCAGCACCTGATTGGTACAATCATGTCAAAGAGGGAGAGTTGCTGGGGCAACAGGACAACTCCTCTCATGTAGCTTACACGGCATTGGCATTTCCCTGGCCCTTTACTGATCGGGACATGATTTCTCGCTTTTCGTATGCAAAGGATCCTGAGACTGGGATCGTCCGAATGGAAGTCACAAGCCTGCCAGACTATCGGCCAGCGGGCGATAAGATGATCCGAATTACCAACATTGAGGGCTATTGGCTCTTGACGCCTATCTCAGATGAGGAGGTCGAAGTGCAATACCAATTCTTTGCTGATCCGGGAGGGAGCATTCCCGGCTGGCTGATCAATATGTTCATCGTAGAGGATCCACTAGCTGCGATGGAGAGTATGCGAGAGTTCGTACAAAAGCCTAGGTATCAGGAGGCGAAGGTCCCGTTCCTCGAGTGACCTTCAGCAGTTGATAGCCAAGGTCGCAGTAGTCGCTTACCTCAAAACGCCCGGGACATACTTCGCCGATAGATCCCGTCTTCAAACCTCTGGCGATAGGCCAGCTTAATGCAAGCTGCCGCTTCGTCGTGATCTAATAATGTACTAAGCTTCCAGTACAGGTAGATATGTTCCTCACTCTCGGGATCAAATCGCTGCGAGGAAGTCAGAAAGTTGTAGGCGAGTTGGTGGATCTGTGATTTCCTCAGATTGGTGAGGAAGGTATTGGCAAGCCTAAGATCGGGCTCATAGTCATAGACTTCCCTGGGAATGAATTCATCTGCGATACCCAGGTTTTTGACATGGTATACTTCCAATAACAGTGACGTCAGAAAAGAAGTGATCTCAGCGTTGCCGGGGTCTTCCAGATGTGCCCTGAGCGCCAGCATGAAGCTCCAGTCGTACAAACCAATAGCGTACGTGCCCATGATATTTTGCATTTTGTGAAGCTGTGAAGGCGGATGAGAAGGTAACACCTTTTCGGGGGCCTCTTGCTCGGCGAGCATGTCGCTGATGTGTGCCTTGCGTTCGGCCAGAGGAGGGTGTGTTTCGAGTGAGTCGATCTCCATATTGAAAAGTGACCTTGGCTCTTTCATGTAAAGAGGGATCCGATCTTTGAGCCAATAGGAATAAAATGGATGACCTTTGGACGAGAAGGTCTCGACCAGTGCGTCTTCGTCGATCATGCATTCACTGCTGGTATCAAAAAGATCCAGTCCAGTGCCAATAGCGCCAGGGCTAAAACCTGCATCGATCAGCATTTGTACGGCGCGAACATCTGCTTCAGTTTCCTGCCTTCGGAGTGTCGATCTTTCAAAATAGATATCACTCTTGAGGGCTCTGATGGTCTCCAGGTCCATCTTTTTGCGTCCAGCGAGGACGAGCGTCCACAGCAGCGGTCGGGGCGTGGTCCGCGCGTGCCCTAGCTCGTGATGAGCCAGTTCGTGTGCTACGGCAAATGCCAGTTGGTCGGGACTTTTAGCGCGGTCCAGGAGGCCGGTCGTCACCATCAGGCCGTTCTTTTTCACGGCCGCCGCGTTCGGTATAGGTACAGGCAAAACAACGAGCTCGGAAATGCCAGTAGTGGTGGAGGACGCCAATCGGTCCATGATGGGTTGGATACATGAAGCGGATTCCCAGGGGTCTTCGACCAGGGGCATTAGGTACTTCCTCTTCATATCCCAGAGGATCGGTTGGTCAGGTTCGTTGACTATTTTCACCAGCCTCTTCTTCAATTTCTGGATAGAAATATTCTTGTCTTGAGGCCAGGCCATGACAGCCACGAATAGCATCATGAACGTCAGTATCAGGCGCATTAGGTTGGGTTGTCTTGGTTGAGAATAAGTAGTTTCTACATCGAATTTAGTAAAAATTCAAGACAAAACGTTCAGTGTAAGCGCCAAAAATGATAGAGGCTTTGCGATGAGGTTGTTATTACTAATAACGGTATCGTAAGACAAATTGGAGTGCGTGAGGCCTGACCAACTATCCGGCCACAAGCTTTTTTGACAAGTCTTTTTCTCCTCTGATAAGGCTAAATAAAAAATTTAAGCATAACCGATTATATTTCCTGTAAATTAGAGTGTTATGTCCTTGATGTACTAGTTCGGACTCATCAACAATGATCACCAGCCACACGATAGAGAGGTTAAAGATTTCATTGGTCAACCGTCGGGCCACTCCTGCTGTGAAGGAAGCATTGAATGCGCATCTGGAGGAGTTACTGGAGATGATCAATAAAGTCTTCGATTTGTACTCTGAGGAGATGGAAGATGTCGTCTTTGATCGTATCGAGCTGAATCTTGGATCGTTGACTTTGCAGGAGTTTGATACGAGTGTCAAGCGTCAGTTGGAAGATTACCTCGCCACCAATTTGGTCACACTACCAAAGGGCTGGGATGGCGTTGGAACCAAGCCCACGGGAGACTATATCTATGATGAATGGGACCACATACTGATCTTTCTTGAGACTGGCTACTCAGACTATTTTGTGGAACGGGGGCTTCGTTTTGATCAGGTCGTGGCCAGGATCATTGCCCGTGAGCCTGCCAGAGCGCGTCAGCTGATATCCCGCGCAATCCAAAAAGAACAACTGAAGGTCCGTTTGGAGGAACAGGTAACGGAGCCTACATGGGCACAGTTGGTGGAGCTGTCGAAGGGTACTACCGATGCCACAGACTTAGCAGTGCTCAGTGCCATGGAACTCCTGGCAGGCATATCATCATCGTGGTCTTCCACATTGCGACAGCTGAAGACGTTATCGAAGCCAAAGTTGGCAGGCGTGATGGAACAATTGATCGAGGCCCTTGAGGATGAGGGATTCCGCCGGCGTCTCGGGAGCACGTTGTCACTCGGCGATTTGAAAGTATTGTTCGGACTAAGTGATCAGCTCCAACCAGCATTACAACGATTTGAGGTCTTCCAGGAAGCAGTCACTACGTTGGTAGAAGAGTGGTCAGCAAATGACCTCAAGAGAGTACTTCTGCAATTGAGTTCAATCGAGGAACAAGATGTTATTGCGGTCCTTCAGGATCACGTCAGCAGATACATCGAAAAGAGGACTTTAGGCGGGGTGTCACCTCTCGAGGTCATTTCACCGTCTCAACGCTGGCTTTTTGAGCAGATGGCTTTGCTTGAGATGTCCGATGACAGGCAACAGCTCGTGGCGATGCTCACGCAAGGACAGTCGAAGCTATCAGACAAGAAGGCTGTTAGGGATCTTATCACACGATTACTGGAGGCAGGCACAATAGATCCGGACTTCTTAATGGGCTTGCCTTTTCGCGAATCTTCGTGGAGACTCCTACTTCAGGCACTGTCTCAAAAGCAATTGCTCAGCTTGCTGACTGCGCTCAATCCAATAGCGGCGGCGCGATTGCGAGGACTCCTCCCACTATTGGAAGAGGCGGTGGCCGGAATGCAGTGGAGTGCAAGGCATTTGGGCGCGCAGATTGAGGCCGGGTTGCGGGCAGTTATTCTTCGTTTGATTCGCACGCGTTTCACTGCAGCACCAGATGCCCTGGTAGAATTGATGGTGCTCGTATTCTTCGGGGATCATCGCCCTCCTGATCATTACCTGGGAGGACCAGAAGACAGGGGGTTGGCCATCTCGGATGAACATGCCCTGACTGTTTTACTGACAAGTCTACCTGAAGAGGCGACTGCTTACGACACGCGATCGATCGCGTCCTTGCTGGATCGGGTGCTGGGTAGAGGGACGCTCACTAAGTCTTATGTCCTGGGTCTCTCTTATCGGGAGACTTCCTGGGATCGTATATTGGCACCAATGGGTACGGAGGGTCTGATCGATATGATCACGGCCCTCAGTCCGTCGCTGGCAGGCCCTTTGACATCATTACTCTTCCAACTGGATAGGATGAGCACAGGGATGCATTGGACAGCGCAGTTGAAGGCCAGCCGAAAAGATGCCGCGCTACAAAAAGCCATTCACCTGCTTGTGCAATCTCGGTTCTCAGTCAGTACAGAGAGGCTGCTCGACTCGATGGTGAGGGAGTTCCTGGGCGATGAGAAATTGATTGCTCAGGAGGATCTTCAGGAGCTGAGTCGTTTTGGCATTTTGAGTGATGAGGAGTTGCTCCGTCTGCTTTTAGAGGAAAGACCAAGGGGTTCGGAATATCCCGCCACCCCCCAGTTCATCAGATCCCTCATATCGCGGATGACAAGACGAGGTCTCCTGACCCGCGCCTTCATTTCCCCTTTCCCCTATTCCCAGAGAGCATGGGACCGCATATTGGACGCCTTGACGGGGGATCAATGTCTGGACTTACTTGCGGCGCTTTTCCCTTCCATGGGGGTCGCCGCTGCCGCACTCATTTCAAGACTGGATGAGGTAGCAGCGAGCTTGGGCTGGTCCGTCAATCTGAAATCTCAGCGAAAGAAAGCCGCTTTGGTCGCAGCCATTCGTTTGCTCTTGCAATCCGGATTCAGGGCCACGCAAGCGGAATTGATGGAGTTGATGATTCGCGAATTCCTCGGCGACGAGCAGTTGCTAGCGAGACTGGGATTCAGGGATGTCGGAAGTATAGAAGTGACTTCGGATGAGGCCGCCCTGAGGGCGCTTCTCCTCGACTTACCGACGAGCAGGAATTATCCAAACACGAGGCAGGCCATTCGTTCGCTCGTAGCCCGAATGATCAGAGGGGGGAGGCTGACTAGAGCGCTTGTGGCCACTCTGCCCTACAAGGAAAAATCGTGGGGTCGCCTGCTTGAAACACAATCTCCCGATCAGGTGATGCAGATCATCAAGGCGCTGGAGCCCGCTGTTGCGGATGCTGTGGCATCACTCGTGCAGCGGCTGGAAAAGGCGACAACCCAATTGCAATGGTCTGAAGACATCAAAGCGACACGTCGACAAGTCTCACTAAGCGCCGCGGTGCACCATTTGGTGCGGACAAGGTTTTCCGTTCGTTCCGAGCAGTTGTTGGAGTCGATTGCTGAAGAATATCTGGCGGATAAGGGCCTGGTTGCTGGTCTTGGACTCAAAGAATTGAAGCGCCTGGAGGAAGTGACGGACCCGGAGATGCTCAGGTCCTTCCTGCAATCGCCAACGAGTGATCGGCGCCTGGCGACATCTGAGGCCATTAGATCCATGGTATCTCGCATGATGACGGAAGGCAGCTTCACCCGGTCATTGGTGTCGGGGGTGGTCTACACCGAAGGGTCTTGGCGAAGATTGCTAGGGCCTCTCTCGAACGACCAGCTGTCAGGCGTGCTCAACGCACTAAGCCCATCCCTTAAGGACCCATTGACAACACTCTTTGGCCGCCTTGAGAAAATGAGCGCTGTCCAACAATGGTCGACTGGGTTCAGGGCCACTCGGAAAAAGGAGGCGCTCGCAGCAGCCATTCACCTCGTGGTTCGAAGCCGGTTCACTGTCAGTAAGGATCGGGTGTTCGAAACCATTGTCACCTCATTTCTGGCAGATGAACACTTGATCGCCGCAGAGGATCTTCGGGAAGTCAGTGGATTGTCAGTGCTGTCTACCGACGAGGAGTTACTCAAGAGCTTGCTACTGGACCTCCCAGGTATCGAGGAGCATGTTGTTACCTCCCAATTCATTAGGACGCTGATTACGAGGATGACGAAGCAGGGTAGTCTCAGGAGCACGCTTTTCGCCGACGTTCCTTATTCATCCAAATCGCTAGATCGACTACTTGATCCAATAGGCTCGGATCAGCTGCTCGATGTGCTATCGGCGTTGAGTCCCGCTATTGCTGTGCCGTTGACGGCTGTGATGTCACAGTTGGATAAGTTGGGTGCAGACCTTGGATGGTCAGAGAACCAGAAGGACGAGCAAAAAAGACAAGCATTGAATCAGGCCATTCATTTGCTGGTTCAGTCGCGCTTTCGCGCGCATTTAGATACCGTACTGGAGTTGGTCATTTTGGGGTTCCTCGGAGAGGAAAAACTGGCCGATCAACGAGACATCCTGGAGAAAAGCCGACTTCAGGCACCTGCAGACGAAGAAACGCTGAGAAACCTCCTCCTCGCACTGCCGACACACGAAGCTTTTTCTACAACGGATCCCTCGATTCGTGAGCTAGTGGTCAGGATGGTGCGGCAAGGTCGGTTGACGCGGAGTGCTGTGTCGTCGATCCCCTACAATCGCGTGACATGGGACAGGGTATTACACCCCTTGTCTTCGCAGGAATTGATGGTCGTTATGAATGCCATCAGTCCATTACTTGCGCGTCCTCTTGATGCGCTGGTTAGGGAATTGGATCAAGCCAATGCTGTCTTGCAGGACTCTGCTACACATCGAGAAGCACGCAAACGTACTGCGGTACTAGCTGCCATACATGAGTTGTTGAGTACTCGTTTTTCGGTTCGGTCAGAGTCATTGTTCAGGGTGGCCGTTTCCCAATTCTTCTTTGAAAAAGTACAATCCTATTACTCCAGAGACGACTTCTACTCACGCCCCATGGGTGATCGTTGGTTGAAGGCCATGGCCGCCGAGACCTATGCAGCAGACTTTCCATTGCTGGCCCAGTACATTCACCGCGATCAGGCTGGACGTCTTACGATAGGAAAGAAGGCCGGTGAGGAGGGCACAGAGCCACCGCGAAAAACAGAGATCAGCATCGAAAGGCCGGTCTTTCCGACAGCTGCGGAATTGGACGCAGACCTGGCTGCTTACGATACTTTAGCGGAGCTAAGGCCGACACTGGATACAACGGTAGAGGAGGAGAGCACCAAAGCGGTGGCTGCCAGACTCCACGCATTACAATCCTACTTGCAAACGGGGCTGTTGCCAGCGCCCATCGTCCATCGCCATACGCTTGCTGCGGAGTGGCATGATCTCGTACAACGAGCACGCGAAAGCGTAACATCGTTGCTGTTGGTATTGCGGGACCAGCCGGGGCCGCTGCACAGGCTGCTTTCACTAGTCGATGTGCTCCGGTACCGCCAGTTGTTTCCTGGACCGGGCAAGAGATTTCAGGAGCTGCAGGAATTTCTTGCGGATTTCCGTGAGATGGTTCGATCTACTCCATTGGGACCTGCGCGAGCCAGACTCATGCAGAATGACGTGGAAATGGACATTGTGAAGGCGCTGCTGGCAACTGGAAAGAGTGGTCCGGCCATCATGAAAGATGCCATGTCGGAGGTCTTTCGATCGTGGCCAGTGTCTTCGGCGAGTTGGTTGCAAGCCTGGGAGCAGCAGCCAGACTTTCGGAGTGGTACGCTTAAGGGCCAATTCAAGGACTGGCTTAAAGCTCAGCCGCCTGCCACTAGTTTGGACGTTGCTACCACATCAGCGCCCAGGGATCCGGGCCTCACACCTGCGGAGATAGGTGAGGATCACTTTCAGGCATTGCAGGCCTATCTCTCCACGGGTGTTTGGCAACTGCCAATGAGTCCTTCCGAGGTGATGGAGAAGTGGCTTGAGGAGAAGCAGCCACTGGTTTTGAACTTTGTCGCCGAAGGATTTGAGCAGGCCGCTTTCCGAACAAGATTAGTGGGGCTATTGCCCGCGGACGACGTTTTGTCCATGCTGAGCTTGGTATTCCCTGACCGCCTGGTCATTGAGCATTTCAAAGAGTTCAGAAAGGAATTTAGCAGCCACTGGCAGCTGACGAAGGGAATCGATCACCCCATGCTATTGGCGCTGGGCGAGATGGTCATTTCAGCCGCCTCCACCATCGAGAGACAAGCCTTTCTCGAATCCTTCCTCCAGACCTATGCCGATCAACAGGGCTATGCTCGACTGTCAGAAATACAGCAGGTGGATGACACGGGAACGGCCATCTCCGTTCTGAGGAAATGGCACCCTGAAGTCATCTCGATGGTCGAAGGTGTCATCAAGGAGTTGCTGGCGGATTTCGAAGGCACTCGCGAATCGAGAGGACTCGAAGAGGAGGAAGATGTTGCCGAAGTGGTGCTCTCCGCCATTGATCAGGGGGTGTTGGATGCTGCTTTTGTCCTTCGCCAACAGCTAAAGACAGACGCCTGGCGCCTGGTGTTGGATACATTGGATGGTGACGAAATCCTGAGTTTCATCCGAGCTGTCGCCCCATTCCAGTATGAGGGTGTTCGCCATTTGCTGGCGGAATTGCAGGATGCGAATCAAGAAGTGAAGATCCCTTCCGGGCAATGGGATGAGGCTACGAGAGAGGCCCTCATAGAAGCAGCTTTGGTCCTTATAGGTTCAAGCTTCACCACACAGAGAGTCGCTGTACAACAATCAGTATTTGAAATCCTATTCTTTCAGGAGAGCAAGCCCAGCTACCAATCGACCGACTTGCGCACTCCATCATATGGGGATTTACTATCCATCTTGTATCAGGGTCGAGAAGCATATCCCATTTCATGGTCTTTAATTGACAGGATTCAAATCGCCTTCCTACTTGAGAGGGAAGGTCCAAAATCTACCGAAACCCCAATGCCCGATGTGCAGGTGGTGCGTGACTCTCTGCATGATTTTCTTGATGATGGAGCATGGCGTTTGGATGAAGCCTTCGGGGCGAGGACCATCAGTGAGGTGGCAAGCTGGCTGCTGGATCAACATCCCGATGAATTAGAGGACCTCATGAGGGACAGGAGAGAGGAGACAGCTGTTCGGCGTTTGCTCTCAACACTCAGCGCAGATCAGCGGGAGCATTTCATGTCTCGCTCGGAAATCACACATCCGCAGTGGAAGGCGTTGCGTGAAGACTTGTTGGCAGCCCTGGAGCAATCGAAGTTTCCCTCTACGATCAGGCAAAGACTCGTGCAGGAATCCACAATTGATCTCTGGCAAATGCGTGAGAGGCCCTCTTCTGAGGAAGCAGCAGTCATTCAAAAACTTGCCCAGACTTTCGTGAGAACAACAGGTCTGGTGCCCTTACAGATTGCCGATCTCTTGAGAGGTGACCAGTCCAGGGAGGCTTTTCCGGAAGCCTTCCCATTGGTTGCGAAACTAGAGGATCAGCTATCTATCGCCACGGTCTTGCCCAATGCGACTGTTCGCAGAATGATTGCCAGTGACGATTTGCTGGGTGGATACCAGACATCCGAGTATCTGAGCTATTTCTTTCAGACAGGAAAAAAACTAGAAGGCGATGTCTGGAAGGACATCTCCCCAATTGATGTCGTCGAAATTCTCCTGCAGGAAGACCCCGCTTCCTTGAGAAAGGTACTCCGGGGGCTTTCGGAGAAAGAGGTGGCGATCCTTCGGTTGGTGGAAATGGTGGGGCCTGCGCAATTCGATCAACTGATAGGCTCGGTCGACTCGATGGAGTACCTGAAGTCGATGCGGAAAGACCTGGACGAGCTCATGGAGTCTTCCGCACTGATGGCTTCGGAGCGACTGCGAATGGACTACCTGTTCCAGGTTGTGATGGTCCAATTGCTCGTACGGGAGGTCACAGATAAGGAGGTTGCCGCTGAGCGTATGTCGTCGCGGCTGCTAGAACGCAGCGGATTGGCACCCAGAATTTGGGCCCGATTGGTACAGGAGAAGGAAACCTTCGCGAGTCCGGAGTTACAAACTCATTTGTTCGAGGTGCTAGACAACTATTCGGTGGAGCCATTAGCCCCAACGAGACTAGAGCTTCAAAGCACGCCGGAGATGGTGGAGGAATTTCAAGTGCCCATGGAGCAGGGTCTCACCGGATTGCTCGATGCATTGGCGTATGCCCTGAAGGAACAGCGGATTCCCTGGTGGGTCACATTCCCTGACGGGAAAAAGCCATCGTCCGCTTCTGAATACCAGGAGCAACTTCGGCGGGAGATCCTGGAGATGCCAGCGGAATTGGTGGCCTCTCAACTCAACGATACCAAAGCAGGTGAAAGATTGATGCTCTTTCTTTTGGAGCCCTCGCCGATGGCCAATTTCCAAAGGTGGGCCATGCCTTCGCAGTCATCCCTTGGTGGGTTTCTGGTGACCGTCACGGCCGCACTGGGGATATGGGCCGAAAAGGTCGGTTACACCTTCGAGCCGAGGACATTGGCAAGGATCTATTTCCTGTTGCAACGTATGCGACCAAGTGATGCTGGTGGCCTCCTCCAAGTGTTCCTCGCGACCATGGCGGACCATTCCAGCTATACAACCGAGGACTTGATCAAAGACCTCAGGGAGATCAGTTCGGAGCGTGTTCAGAAGGGGCAGCCACGATTTAATGTGCTGTTGGACATTTTGGACAACCTCTCTCCCGAGTTACCTGGCATGGGGCCGATTTCGCTGCAAGTACCTGCGGAAATGGGAGTAGGAGAGGTGCTCTCACACTTCTTTTATTACGGCTCGCTGCCGCCGGCATCGGATATCAGCACCAGGGCCCAGCTCATGGAGCATTTCGAGACTTTCCTACTGGATCACCCCAATGAATTGGCGGATATCATGCGCCGGGTGTTCAGTGACAGGAGGCATGTGGAGCAATTCCTGCGGAGGGAAGATGAGAGGATGGTGAGGAAAGTGCTGGAGGCCCTCGGCATCACGCCTGAGCTCCTCGAAGCGTGGTTGCCCATTCAAGACATCATTCGATATGTATTCCCTGACCTGACACTGGAACGGATCCGTATGCTCATCTACCTGTCCCTTTTCGAATTAGTCATCCAGACCCGGGTACGTAGCATTGATCGATTTGTGGACACGCTCTTCCGAAATATCCGCCTGAGGGTGGACCCGGCCTTTATCTTCAAGCTCATTCGGAGTCGCCAGTGGATCACGGAAGAGTGGAAAGGTCAGGGAGAGATCAGAGAGGCTATGGCTACGGCAATGGCGCGCTTCGAGAAGGCTGATGAGGAAGAACAGGCGTTGCCCGGATCGACGGAAGGTTACCAATGCCCTTATTCTGGATTGGTGCTGTTCAACCCCTACCTGATGAAGTACTTCGAGATGCTGGAACTGGTGGAGGGAAACGCCTTCAAGAATGAGGAAGCCGCTAAGCGTGCTGTGCTCCTGCTTCATTACCTGGCGATGGGAGAGTCCTCTGCGGAAGAGTATTTACTCGTCTTCAATAAGATACTCTGCGGGTTGCCCGTGACGACACCTGTTCCACAGAGCATCGAGTTGACCGAGCAGGAGAAGGAGGTCACCGATAGCTTATGGCAGGGATTCATACAGAACTGGCCTAAATTGAAGAGTTCCTCACCCGAGGCTATTCGGGAGACGTTTTTGCAACGGCCCGGTGTACTGCGCGAAATGGATGACCGTTGGGAATTGACAGTGGACCGCAAAACACAAGACATCTTGATGGACAATATTCCGTGGAACTTCCGATTGGTCAAGTATCCATGGATGGAGAAAAGAGTGACAGTAGAATGGAAAACGAGTCTATAAAGCCGAGCGCTGAGTCGATCGATCGGGAGCTGAGGTGGCTGACGGAAGTCATCAATTGGCGCATCGAGGTGTACTTCAAAGCGCAGGGCGATGAGGAGAAAGACATCCCAATTGCCCCGCCGGAGTTGGAGGGGGAGTCCTTCTATACAGAGACCATACGGTCACTAGAGCTGGGCATTGAAGAGCGCATTGTGCTAGCAACTGCGGTGGCCATCCACGTGAAGCCCAAGATCTTCGATATCTTCTTTGCGAAGAACAAGAACTTCGATAAGACATTCACCGAGTTCGGTGGACTGACAGGCCAGCAACACTCGGGCTTCATTCCGACAGGGGAGACGCTTTCATTCCTCATTGCGGGCAATGACCTCGCTCGACGTTTCCATCTCTTCGAGTATTTCTCGAAGGATCACGCCTTTCGCCAGCTCAACATCCTTTTTCTGGACAATGTCGCCAATGACGAGCCACTTTTGAATGGGGCCATCAAACTGTCGAAGGAATACCTGACGTACTTCTTGCTGAGTCGACCTTACAAGCCGGATTTCAATATCGAGTTTCCTGCCAAGCTGCTGAAGACGGGACTTACCTGGGATGATCTGGTCATTCCTTTGCCACTGAAGCAAGAGTTAGACGACGTCATCCAATGGATGAAAAGCGGTGTGAACATCGTCGAGGATTACGGTATCAGTCGATTCATGAGGTCGGGATTCCGCGTGCTCTTCCATGGTCCACCGGGCACTGGTAAGACCATGACGGCTACGTTGGTGGGCAAGTCAATTGGCTACGATGTGTATCGGATCGATCTGTCGTCCATGGTTTCTAAGTACATCGGCGAAACAGAAAAGAACCTGGCGCATGTCTTTGATATTGCGGAAAACAAGCCCTGGATCCTCTTCTTTGACGAGGCGGATGCCTTGTTTGGGAAAAGGACGAAGGTCAGCTCCAGCAACGACCAGCATGCCAATCAGCAGCTGGCCTATCTGCTGCAGCGGATTGAAAACTACGCGGGTCCCGTGATCCTTGCCACCAACTTGAAGGACAATATGGATCAGGCCTTCATTCGGCGGTTTGAGACGATGATCCACTTTCCGAAGCCGACTGTGGAGCAAAAGATCCAGCTGTTTGAGAATTACTTCTCAAACTTCGATACGGATGATATCGACTTCATGGCCATGGCTGAGCGATTCGATCTCACTGGAGCCAACATTGCCAACATTCTGAGGCAATGTGCCCTCGAATTGAGCAAGCGAAAAGGTAAGGTCTTGCAGAGTTCGGACCTGATCGCTGCCATTACAAAAGAGCTTTCAAAGGAGGGAGTAACGATTTGATGGGGAGATGGCTGCTTGCGTTACATTTGATGTTTGGGTAATTTTCAGCGTTCAACCCGGACTTGTGATTAGAGTTTCGTCGTGAGGACTTAATGTGCAAGAGAATCCAGTAGTTAGGTGAGGAAGCATAATGTGTCAATTATGGTGACGAACCAGCAAAGTGTTAACTGCTGGATTGTGAAGCAGATTAGGTCCGTAACAGGAAGGCTAATGACAATTCCGGGTCCAACCGGTAGATTGAGATGAAAGAGAGTACAAAGAGAGAGGTGGCGGAGTTTTTCCGAGATGCGCAATACGACCTCGTATTCTCTTCTGGCTGGATTACTGACCTGTACTTCAGCCAACGCATTTTGTCGGCCGACGAGCACCCCGTTAGCATCCGTTTTCATTTGGACGAGGAAGAAAGGCAGCTCATTGAGATGGACCCCTTGCAATTGAAGAAGGTGCTGCAATTCCGCAGCAGAGGGGCAGAGTTTTTCGCCATCACCGATACGCGGCTGTATTGCATAAGAGATTTCCGGGAAGTGCTGGTCATGGAAGACGGCGATTGGTTGACCACATCACTTGTGAATTTCAAGGCTGAGTATGCTTTCGCTGACGAAGCGCCAGCATTATTCGTGGAAACTTCCGATATCCAATTGCAAGCATCCTTTTCGCTACCGCTGGTTGACAGAGGGGAAGTGGTAGAATTGACCTGGTCTTCCGAGAATGCCACCCGCCTGGAGATCATCGATCACGAGGAAGTACCGCTTCGGGGTTTGGCTGAGTTGCCTGTCCACAAGTCCACGTATGTAACTTTCAAAGCGACCAATGACCGTGGTTTCGAGAAGTACAAAACCGTCTTTGTGCAGCTGACGCGGGATGTGCTATTGGATTTTCGCGTCAAGGTTTTTAACGAGTGGACCAAAGAATTTACTGCTATCGACCCTCATCCGAAGTATAGGGATCTTTACGGCTTTCAACGGGAGAGTTTGGTGAGGTTGGAATGGGAGGGAAGCAATGCTACTTTTTGCCGGGTGGAACCTTTCGGAATAGAGCAATTATCGGGACAGCACGACTTCCAATTGGAGGAGGACATGGAGGTGAACGTTCAGATTGGCGCCGAAGGGGTGACCAGCAAGTTCACTTTTTTCTTCAAGGCCTTTCCTGTGGAATTGGAGCGCGACAAGCTTCTCGAGCGGGTGTCTTCATTGGCACGAGTCAAAGACCCTATAGAGGTAGTGCCTAAGGCCGACATCAGAGAACTCCGACAGCAGTTGGCGGAGCAGTATGAGCGATTGATGACGCAGTTGGCCAGCGAGCAACCTCCAGATGTGGATGCGTATTTGGATATGGGAAAAGCAAATCAAAATCCGGGGCATGGAGCAGAGTAAACGATCACCAGATCTGGCAGCGGGAACGGATTGGATGGGGCCGATCATGCGGTTTTTCATCTTTTGTTCGGCCGCGAATACGGACATCCTTAGAGACTGTCCCCGCTCTGAGCATCACAAGTATGCAGGAGTCGGGGCGACCATCATGACGACAGGAGTGCTAGCCGGTGTATCTGGAGGTTATGCGCTTTACACTGTTTTCGATAGCCTTTGGGTGGCTGTGGCTTTGGGCTTTGTCTGGGGTGCCATCATCTTCAACCTCGATCGATTCATTGTCTCCACGATCAAGAAGAGCAAGAAGTTTGGGGGCGAATGGCGGCAGATGGTGCCACGTGCGATCCTCGCGATCTTCATGGCGGTGATCATTTCAAAGCCTTTGGAGATGCGTATTTTCCAGGAAGAGATTAACGAGTACCTCAACGATCAACGAATCGAAAAGCAGGAGCAGTCCGACCTTCAGTATGCCCAGAATGTCGAATCCAAGCGAAATCTTATTACGGAGATAAGGAATCGAGAGACCACCAAGAATCTGTTTGAACTGCGGGCCAAGTATTACGAACTATACCAATGCGAGTGTGCAGGTACATGCGGTACAGGCCAGAGAGGGGAGGGCCGGGAGTGCCTCCGAGCGAAGGAGCAATTTGAAAAGATTGAGAAGGAGTACCTCGAGGCAAAGACGCTGGACAGCGCAGAGATCGTGGTGATCCGGGAGGAGATAGATCTATTGACAAGTGAGAAGCAGGTGGTCGCCGATGGGATGCTAGCGAGATTAACGGCCCTGCACAATCTGCCATCTGGTCCCTCATGGATGATCATTCTGTTGTTGATTGCCATCGAAACGGCACCAATCCTTACAAAGCTCCTATCTCCCTATGGTCCTTACGACCATAAACTTCGAACCGTGGAGTACGAGTACGAGATCGAGGAGGTCAACGCCATCAACGCCAGAAACTACGCACTCAATAGCAGGCTCACTATGCTGGCGGGGCTACAAAAGGAACAGGTGGAGCAGGAGATGGACAACAATCGCGAGGTCATGGAGCTTGTGCGCAATGCCCATTTGCAACTGGTCAAGGAACAACTCGACGAGTGGGTCGAAAAAGAAAGGCAAAAGACAGATCTGTGAGATACCTCCTCTTTGTGGTTTGTGGGTTTTTGGTGCTAACGGGAGTGGCGCAGGAGGAAGATCGGCTTCAGCAGCGAGAGCAGATCAAGCTCGATAACACTGGTGGATTCACGATCCCTGCAGACAATCAACTGCGCTTATCGTGGGAGCTACTGGAGGGTATGGCTGCGAAGTTGAGCATTTCGGCACCTGCCGAGGTCAGCAGAAAAGTCGTGTACATCCGAATGGCCGAAGGTGATACCTTGGCCAAGGATTCATTGGTCGTGGCAGGTTTCGAAGAAATGACCACCACACCCGGAGTTTACGAGTTCCGGATTGACAACCATTCCACGAACCCTGTGGTCGGCAAGTTGGAGGTGGGGACGCTGTCTGGTGGCCAAAATATCACTCACGGTAAGTACCAGTTCTCCAAGACATTGAGAATTACAGGAGAGGAGGGGGCGACTGCTTCTGTCGATGTTTTGATAGGCGACAAGATCGCCACGACCATTTACTCCCTGAAGAAACTGAAGAAGAAGGCCGCGATGGAAATGCGCCTCAATGAGGACTTGCATCAGTCGTTCACGAAACGCCATCCAAACGTAAGCAAGGCTGAAAAGGACCAAACACAGGACGAGAGCAAGGCCTTGGAAGGATTTGGTTTTTTAGGCTTTCGCAAGAAGAATAAGAAGAAAGTCATCACCCATACGTCGACGGCTGGAGAGAGTGGTGCCATGACCTGGACGGCTGACAAGCTCAGCAAGTTTCCCATCGATCTCGAAGTGACGGTATCAAGGGATGTGACGCCCACTTACCTTCCCAATAACTTCGAACCGATCATTATCCCGCCTCCACCACCACCTGTCTATCAGCTGGTATTCTTCTATGATCAGCAAATCGTCCTGGCCCCCGCGGAAGACTATGTGCGTCCATCTGTTCGGCAGATCCAGCTGCCCCTGCTTGAGCTCGAGTTGGATACCCTGATCAAAGACCCAACGGCACGATTGATTTTTCAATTTGAATGCCTGCCCTATGGCAACAAGATCGACACTACCTACCTGGAGGAGGTCACAGTACTCCAGGGGTCGGACGTCTTTTTGAGAGATCGGCTCAGTGTGTTCACTGGAGATGTGCAGGACTGCCAAAGTGTAAAGTATGCAACAGCCACTAATGTGGAAGCAACTGATCGTCCCAATATCGCCTGGGACGATTGGAAGAACATGAGGCGTACGATCGACACGTCACCGCGCAACTGGCAATACTTCTATGTCCGCAATCAGGAGCAAATTTCCCAGTCAGTCATAAGAATCAAGGCATTCATCAAGTCAACACTCTCTCCGTAGTTTCCATTTCAAGATTTTTTCGTAGATTCAACCGGACTTAGAGGTATTGATGAAGCGGAGCCAGTTAATTTGCTTAATACTGACGTACTTAACGATTGCAACGACCGCCTTCCCACAGGCTCAACTGAGGGATCTTCGGACCAAATACAATCGCTTCAATCGCTTTCATAAGCGGCTGGAAAGATTGGAGACGAAGAAGAACGAGGAGAACCTAAAGGAATCGATTGCCATCCCTACGTACGTGCCACGAGGAGGTACCCTCGGTCAGTTCCGTGACCTCTACAAACTCATGCACCCGCAGGAGATCGTCACCTTCCCTGAGAACAAGAAAGCAAAGAGCTATTTCACCGATGGGTACGGGCGCTATTATGTCAACTATGGCCGTCCTGTGCTGGATGGCACGATGGAGGTGATCGCCTGGCATCCCTATTGGAACAACCTCAACCTCCCAAGCTACCAGCTCGACCTGGTTTCTATCATTTCTTATTACAGCTATGATGTAGAGGAGAACACCGGCGATCCTCGCGATTGGACCTTCTTCGACGATTCCGTGGCGGTGAAAGACTTTTTTGCAGCGGTGCGCAGCGACTCTCTGGTACTCAAGCCGAGGGTGCTTCTCACCATAGCGAGCAAAGACGCCGATCGTACTGAGAAGATCCTCTCCAGACCAGTTGTGCAGCAGCGAGTTTTTGAAGTACTCAAAGAGTTCAATCGGAAGTTTCCACTGGATGGTGTAGATGTGCAGTTTGACGGTATCAATGGTAGCAACCTGGGTCGTTTTCAGGTGTTCATTCAGGAGTTGCACAAAGCCGTCGACGACTTCGACCGGGAGAAGAGTCCGTTCCTCACCGTCAGCATCCCGCCGGCGCGAGTGAATAGGACGCCGTTGGACTTCGAAGCCTTCCATCCCTACGTGGACTACTTTGTGCTAGGTGGGCGAGAACTGATCGGCCGACACATCAGTCGGCAGACCGCGCCCGCGCCGCTTTATGCCTATGATGGTCAGGCGTCGATTGATGACTCTTTTTGGCGGTACACGGAGAATAGTATCGATTGGAGAAAACTCATTGTCTCATTCCCCCTCCTTGGGACCAAGTGGCGCAACGCCGGCGGTAGGTATTCATTCACAGATTTTGTCTTCCCGGATGCTATCTATGACCTCGCTAGTCAGGTACGGGCCTCGGGAGACGTCGGTCGGATCATTTATGATCCTTTGTCCACTTCGTGCCGATTCTCAGAGAGTAGACAAACTACCTATTGGTTTGAAAATGAAATGAGCCTCGACGCCAAATTCCGGTGGGCGAAGAGCAACCAGGCCGCGGGAGTAGGGGTGTGGTCGCTGGGATTCGCCTCCAGTTTTGGTGAAGTGTGGAATGCCCTCGAGACGAACTTGTCGGACTCCCTGGTGGCGATCGATCAGGCGCAGGTTGAAGTGGACCGGGGTCAGCTGTATGGGTTTGTGAAGAAAGTGGATGACGCCCGCTACCAGGTCGGAGCAGGTCTGATCATCCTCATCGTGTTCATGATCGCTGGACTCTTCTTGTCATTGTTTGATTTTCGAGTGCGACGGTCGTTGTTTGAGAATCAGTACTTCAGGGCGGTGTTCCTTGTGGTGGGACTGATTGTCTCTCAGGTGGTCATCTTGATTTTCATCAAGCAATTTGAGATACCGGTGAGCTGGATGCTGTGGGCGATCGTCAGCTTGGCGGGAGGTTATCTCGCCTACTGGATATTGAAATCATTTGTGGTATATAGACGAGAGTTACCCTGATGAAGATCGTGGCGAGAGAGATATTGTGGTTTATCGGGGCTGTCATCGTCGGCATCCCTACGGGCTTTCTGTTTCTGTACATGATCCAGTTTGAGCCAGTGGGGCCAGATCTGACACAGCAGGAGCGCAATCTGCAGATTTACCTGTATGTCATCGGTGTCGTTTTGGGTATCCTGGGTGTGTATTTGATCCGGTTGATACACTGGAGTTTGGTTCAACTGTCAATTGTAGAAGCATGATCCAGAAAGTACTCCCCATCATCATCAACGAGTTGAACACGTTCTTCCAGAGCGAATACGGAGCGACTTCCGACAAGGTACGTCTCTCCAACATCGTTGATCATGACGGCAGTATTGTGGTCGAAGGAAGTAATCAGGTGATCGCCACATTGATCAACATTGAGGAGGAGCGCATAACGAAAGCGTCATCCCAGCTCAATCGCAGCAATGCAGGTTTTTTCAGTTCGGCGGGTTCAGTGAAGTTGAATCTGAAAATCCTGTTCACGGCTTACTTCAATCCTTCTAACTACCTGGAGGCGCTCAAGTTCATCTCCGGTGTCGTGTACTTCTTCCAGCAGAAGAGTGCTTTCGAGGCGCGGGATTTCTTCGGGAGTGACTTCCCGGACGAGCGGGTTGTGTTTGAACTGGAGACACTGCCGTATGCAGAGTTGAATAATATCTTTTCCATGATGGGCTTGAAGTACATGCCCTCGGTGATATATAAAATGCGAATGTTGACGATGGATCTTGATCGTATCGTCAAGGAAATTCCGGAGGTTACTGGATTTGATGTAAATGAAGAGTAGGGAATGAAGGCCAGCTATCGAAAACTTTTTTCTGTCTCACTCTACCATCAGTACTATCAGGATGGGAGGCCTACCGACGTGTCGTTAGAGCCGACAGAGAAGTCGCTGGCTTTTTGTGAAGATTACGGCTTGAACATCAAGAAGATGGGCAGCGGAGTAGTCGTTTTGATGAAAGATCGGGCGAACGCGCACAAGTTCGAGAAAGGGGCTATGATTTCATTATTTCTTCAAGTAGATACCCCTTACTTCCTGAATTTCACTAATATTATGCAATTAAAGTTGGAAGAGAAATTAGTTTTTAACAATTTGAGAACAAGTTCTGCCGTTTTGGGTGATTCCTATGTCTATCACCTAAATGAGAAGGACGAGATTGATAATAGTTACCAGTACAAAATTTGCTCGATGGTAAAACTGTTGGCGAGATATCAGAAGGCCGACCACGTGAAAGTTCGCGATGATTTCGACGATGTGCTCTTCGAGGGCGAAGGCGTCGAACTCCACGAATTGGCACCGGGCGTCTGGGAAGGACTTGCACTGAAGGTAGAGGCAGATGACAAGCCTGCCGTGCAGTACTTCTGTACAGACGTGGACTCGACACTTCGATCGCCTGGGATTATCAATATTTATTTATCACCTGATGGAGTCCCTCTGGAAGGGGAGCCGAACTATTCACTTTCGTTTAGGAGCCGACCCGTCACCTGGGTCTACAAGTTTGTGGGGCCTACTAATCGTGAGTGTACGGCGATTACCATCCAAAAAGGAAGAAAGACTTTGCCCTTCTCGGAGATAGAAGAAGCCGAGGAGTTGCGGGGTAAGCGGGCCATAGTAGTGGAGTCAGAGGAACCTTATGCGCTACAGCAGCGAGAGGATGATCCCCTGACCGCTCAGCTTGAGCTGCTTGACCTCGATACGAATAAGAAGGCTGTGATACAAAAGCGGCTGACTTATCCCGATGTAGATACCATCCAAATCTATGAAGAAGGCGAAGCTTATGTCACAAAATCAGAAACCTACATTTACTATTAATAATTATGGCTTATAGAACCCCCGGCGTTTACATTAAGGAGGAAAGTTCGTTTCCGACTACTGCCGTGGCAGTACCTACGGCGGTGCCTGCGTTTATTGGGTATACCCAAAAAGCGAAGACCGGTACATCGAAGCTTCACATGATGCCTTGGAAGATCTCTTCCCTGGCTGACTATCATGAAGCGTTTGGTTTCGGACCTGATACTAAGTTCGAAATAGTCGAAGAGGATGGTGTAGAGTTGGCCAAGCCGACCGCCAATCTTTTTTATCTGTACGAAAGCATGAAGCTATTCTTCGCCAACGGAGGTAGTGATTGCTACATTGTATCCATTGGACAGTATGCCGACGATGAGCTCAAGGCAGTAGCTGTTGAGCCCAAGAAGGATGATTTCATCGAAGGTATCTTCCAGCTCGAGCGCAAGAGAGAACCAACCATGTTGGTCGCTCCCGACGCTATGTTGTTGGAGGACCCGAAAGACGTCCAGGTGGCTATGCTCAACCACTGCGCGGATCTGGAGATGCAGAATCGCGTAGCCATTCTCGATGTCAAGGGTGCTGACAGGCATCTGGGCTGGAATGAGAATGCCGCAGAGGTGACCAAGTTCCGTGAAGGTGTTGGTGAAAACAACCTGATGTGGGGAACAGCTTACTACCCATGGGTGAACTCCAGCGTCAATGACCTTCCTGATTTGGATGCCAATGTCTTCGCGGACATCGCCAAAGTAAAGGATGCCGTCGCCAAGGAGTCTGGCGAGTTGGAAGAAGAGCAAACAGCCTTGCTGGACAAGTTAGCAGCCATCAAAGGTGAGGATCCATTCAACGACTTTTTGATCCACCAAAACTGCCGCGAACTATTCCCCAGCTACAAGAGAATGTTGAGACTGGTGGTAGAGGCGAAAAACCTGTTGCCTCCTAGTGGTGCAGCTGCCGGCGTCATCAGTATGGTAGACAACACCCGCGGTGTTTGGCAGTCTCCTGCGAACGTCTCTCTGGCCATGGTCAATGACCTGACCATCGAACTTGATAACAAAGAACAAAGAGATTTGAATGCCCCGACGAATGGCAAGTCCATCAATGCGATCAGATCATTCCCTGGTAGGGGAGTATTGGTATGGGGTGCACGTACATTGGATGGTAACAGCCTGGATTGGAGATACCTGAGTGTGAGACGTACAGTCATTATGCTCGAGCAGTCTCTGAAAATTGCTTGTGAGGGCTACGTCTTTGAGCCTAACAATGCCAATACCTGGGTGAATGTGAAGGGCATGATGTACAACTTCCTGAAGGATCAATGGCAGCAAGGTGCCCTCGCCGGTACCACCCCTGATGATGCCTTCAGCGTTGACATCGGATTGGGCGTGACGATGACAAGCATCGATGTGCTCGAGGGATTGATGAAGGTCACTGTGAAAGTGGCAGTCACTCGTCCTGCCGAATTCATCGAGATTACGATCCAACAACAAATGCAAAAATCATAACCAACACTGAAAGCATATTAAGTTATGGCAGACGGAACAGAACAGAATAATATATGGCCCTTACCCAAATTCTACTTCCAGGTGACAGTAGATGGGGGCCTGGAAGCATCCTTCCAGGAAGTCTCGGGCCTAGATATTGAGACTGACGTGGTTGAATACCGCCATGGCGATAGCCCGGTGTTTTCGACCATTAAAATGCCTGGACTTAAGAAGTCTAGCGACGTCACACTGAAGAAGGGTACATTTACTGGCGATGTGGAGTTCTTCACATGGTTCAGCGAGCTTAAGCTCAATACCATTGAGCGACGCACGGTGATCATCAAGCTCCTCAACGAGAAGGGCGATCCCGAGATCATCTGGACGCTTACCAATGCCTTTCCGAAGCAAGTTCAAGGAACAGACCTCAACTCTCAGAGCAGCGATGCCGCCATCGAAACGTTGGTGCTCGCTCACGAAGGGTTGGAGATCTCCACACCATAAGCTGTGGCAAGTAAGCTGGGACCATGGCTAGTGGTAGTAATGTAGGTGCTTTTGGTGAAGCTGGTTATTACCCCCCTCTCGGACTCTATTTCTCCGTCGAATTTGACGGCAAGAAAGACGAGCTGGACTCTAAGTTCTCTGAGGTCGGCGGCATGTCCGCCCAACTCGAGACGCAGCAAGTCCCTGAGGGGGGTGAAAACCGTTATCAATTAAAGCTTCCCAAGAATACTAGCTATTCGGACCTGGTACTCAAACGAGGTGTAATGCCAAAAACCTCGTCGATCGCAAAGTGGTGCAATGATGTGATCAACAACAACTACTACCAGCAACCTATCAAACTTCAGCATATCATCCTCAAGCTTAAGAACGAGGATGGCCAGCCGCTGATCATCTGGAAGTTTTGGAACGCGTACCCCAAGAAGCTGGAATTGAGTAGTCTCAATGCCCAGGCGACGGGCAACAGCGCAATCGTAATAGAGACCATCTCTTTTGCCTATACCTATTTTGAAAGATTTGACCCCTAAGTCCAATGAGCATTAAAGTGAACGAATTTGTCATCCAGGCTGACATCAAGGAGGAAGAGCCCATATCGGCCCAGGATAGGAAAGGAATGAGATCGATGAAAAAGGAGATCATCCAGGAGTGTTTAGACGCCGTCCGGGAGATGCTTCGACGCGAATCGGATAGATAATGGCCCGTACGCAGTTTGAAAAATTACAAATAGAGGCCTACGACGATCCCAAGTACAATGGCAAGCCCATTCAGGAGTTCTATTGCCAAATAAATCCACAAAATTATAAAGAGGTCTTCGCGAGCACTGTAGAGAATGACAATGTGCTGGCCAATGGCGACATACCTGCACCGGTAAACAATGCCGAGGAGGGTAGGAAGTTGTCACTGGAGTTTTACCTCGATGGCACCGGTGTCGTCCCCGTCACCGAGCCCAAGGCCAAGGTCGACGACGTATCCAAAACCGTCGAGGACCTAAAGACACTTTGCCTCAAGACCAACGGCAATATCCATAAGCCCAATTACTTGAAAGTACGGTGGGGCAAGTACTTCTATTTTGAGTGCATTCTCGACACGATCTCTTTTAGCTATGAAATGTTCAAGGCGGATGGCACGCCACTGCGGGTAAAGGTCAATGCAGACTTCGAGGGCTACGTCGATCCTGAGACCAAAGCCATGCGTGCCAACACCAACTCGCCTGACCTCACGCACGTGAAGACTGTCGTTTTGGGAGACGATCTGCCCAAGTTGTGCTCCGCAGTCTACGGTGATCCCCGTTATTATGTCCAGGTGGCTCGAGTCAACGGACTCCGGTCGGTCCGTGATCTTTCGCCAGGTATGCAATTAGTTTTTCCACCTTTCAACAAGTAGGATATGGCGCAGGGACCCCTCCACGATGAGATCGACTTACCTTCATTTACCATTTTGGTCGATGGCTCCGAGATCAAGGAGTTTTATGAGGTAGAGACCGTGGAGATTGACCGTCGAGTCAACAAGGTTCCCTTTGCAAGAGTCGTCCTCGTCGATGGCTCCCCGGAGGAGTCTACTTTCGAGATCAGCGAGACGACGGATTTTGTGCCAGGCAATACGGTTACGATCAAGCTCGGTTACCATCTGAAAGAGACCCAGGCATTCGAAGGGATCATTACCTCCCACAACTTAAGCGTGAAGTCTCGGGGAGGCTCCATTCGATCAGTCCTGGAGATCCACTGTCACGATAAGGCCGTGTCCATGACCACGGTCCGCAAGAGCAGACTGTTCACCGATATGACCGACCAGGACATACTCAACAAGATATTAGGAGATTACAGCGTCGACAAAAGTGTAGACTCCACGACGGTCACCAACAAGAAGGTGGTGCAGTACGACAGCACAGACTGGGACTTTTTGGTGATGCGAGCCGAAGTCAATGGCATGGGCGTCTTCTGTGAGGACGGAAAAGTGAATGTGAAGAAGATCGAGCTATCGGGATCTGAAGGACTGGTCCTCAACTATGGTACAGATATCTTCGAGTTTGATGGACAGATGGATGCGCGTACGCAGCTGCAGTCGGTATCGTGCAGCTCGTGGGATTACCTGAAGCAGGAAATGGTCGACGGCCAATCTCAAGAGCCTTCGGGATCTGGCCCCGGCGACCTGGACGGCAAGAAGTTGTCGCCTGTGGCTCACCCAACTGCGACTACTATCAGCACAAATAGCGCGGAGGACAGTTCCTCCCTGAAGAATTGGGCATCGGCGGCATTACTGAAATCACGCGCCTCGCGCATCCGGGGAACTGTTTCTTGCCCTGGAAATACCATGGTAACCACAGGAGGATACATCAAGTTGGAGGGATTTGGTAGCCGATTCAATGGCGTAGCCCTCGTAGCTGGCGTCAAACACCACATGGCTGCTGGGGGCTGGAGGAGCACTTACCGCCTAGGCTGGGATCCCGAGTGGTTTTACACTAAAGCACCGGTACAGCCGACACCCGCAAAAGGACTTTTGCCCGCGACAGACGGGCTTATGATTGGCAAGGTCAAACAAATAGACGAGGACCCCGACGGCGACTACCGCGTCAGGGTGGATGTGCCCATTATCGATGAAGGTGGCGATGGCATCTGGGCGCGGCTGACCAGTCCGTACTCGAGCGACGGCTGCGGTCACTACTTCTTTCCCGAGATAGACGACGAAGTCGTACTTGGGTTCCTCAACGAGGACCCTCGGTTTCCAGTCATATTGGGGTCGCTTTACAGCAAAGCCAGAAAGCCAAAATACACACCCGATTCGGACAATTACACGAAGTCGATTTACACCAAAGCAGAGCTCGAGATCAAGTTTGATGATGAGAAAAAAGTCATTTCACTGCTGACGCCGGGGGGCAATAGCATCGTGATCGATGACGATAGTAAGGCCATCAAGATCTCAGATCTCAATAGCAATTCGGTGACCCTGGACAGCAGCGGTATCACCCTGGACAGTGCGAGCGACATCGTCCTCAACGCCAAGTCCGGGATTGAGCTGAAGGCGATGAGTGGGATATCCATTCAGTCCACAGGGGGTGACGTCGAGCTGACGGGTACCAATGTCAATGCCAATGCGAATGTGAGCTTCCAGGCGCAGGGGTCTGCTTCTTCGACGCTCAAGTCGACAGGGCAGGTAGTAGTTCAAGGTTCCATTGTACAAATCAATTGAGAGATGCCTCCAGCAGCAAGAGTCGGTGATATGCATCAGTGTCCACAGCAGACACCCGGAACCCCACCGATCCCACATGTTGGCGGCCCGATTGTAGGGCCTGGAGTACCGACGGTGCTGATCGGCTCCATGCCGGCTTCGGTAGTTGGTGACAGTATTGTATGCGTAGGGCCACCGGATTCGTGTGTGCAGGGTTCGGCGACAGTAATGATAGGCGGCAAGCCAGCGGTCCGCATGGGAGATAGTACTGCCCATGGTGGGTCGATTGTGTTGGGTTTGCCAACGGTAATGATAGGAGGGTAGCTATGGCAGGAGAAAAAAGCTTTTTAGGTCGGGGATGGGGTTTCCCACCAGAGTTCGACGAGTCATCGAAGACCCTTCGCATGGTCAGCGAGGAGGAAGATATCGCCGAAAGCCTTCGGATCATCATTTTTACCGCACCCGGAGAGAGGATCATGCGACCAGATTTTGGCTGTGGTATTCACTACGAGGTGTTCAGCCCCGTCAATAGCATTACGCTCAACAAAATACAGGATGCGATCGAAAAGGCGATTCTGGAGTACGAGCCGCGGGTCACGCTCAATTTGGTCGAGATCGATGACTCCAATATTTATGAGGATGGCGAACTGAAGATCCTCATTGATTACACCATTCGCAAGATCAATGTCAGGACCAATAAGGTATTTCCCTTCTATATAAAGGAGGGCACTAACATCACCGGTTTCTAATATGCAGGAGGGACTCTCACGTGTTGGCACCACCTATTTCGATAGAGTAAGGCCGGAGCTCTCTCCCGAGCACATCCAGCTGGATGAACGTGAGCTGCCAGACCTGATGGCAACCTTTTTGCGTATTGCCGAGCAAGTGCCCTTCAGCGATGAAACCACCTGGCGCAACTTCTTTGAGCACGATCCGCTCTTCTTATTGTCAGAGATCATTGCTTACGACATCAATGAAATTGTCCTCGAATACAGAGTCTTGCTCCGACGTCTGGACTATGCCTATGGCGATGGTGAAGAGTGGGAGTCTGCGAAAGGCGATTTGATTGATTTCGTGATGGTCTTCTTTCATCGGCTGGACCGATGGTTAAGGCTAAGTCGCTTTGAGCAATCGCTCTTTCATTTTGACAATGTGGCGGCGGTACTTGAGTCCTATCAGGAGCAGTTCGCCGAACTGTACCAGGCTTTCTGCAATGTCGTGGGTGAGGACGATGAGGAAATCACGCGCGTCTGGGGATTGGAAGAGAGAGGATATTCTGAGCGGACAGAGATGGATGAAAAGGGGTCTCCTGCTCAATACCTGGATCGGCCATTTTATAAGATCGTCGATTGCTTTCAACGCCTGCAGGCTCGCTGTAAGTTATTGCATGAGGAATCACAAAAGCAGCCATTTCATGAGCCGCATGTCGCGCTCACAACTTCTTTTCTGAAGCTCTACCAGCTAGTGCAGGAGGACATCAATCGCTTCACGGATGATTTTCTTAATCACTTATATCGGAAGATGTTGGGGCAATCCAACGATACCGACAAGGGGGATGAGGTGTACCTCTCGTTCCAGCTTGGTACCCACAAGCGACAGCATTCGCTGATGCCGGGGAGTCACGCGAGTGCGGGATTGGACAGCACGGGTAGAGACATCCTCTACACCAATGATCAGGAGGTAGTCCTGTCCCATGCCAAAGTCGTGGCGTTCAAGTCCCTGTTGCTCCTTCGGGATCGCAACATTGAAGTGTTCGAAGGGTCGAGGTTCCTGTTTGTTTCAGGGCTGTTCAAGCAGGCGTTTGGCAATCAGTTCTCGGATGGATTTGGTTTGAATTTTGGCAAAGATCCCGTGGCTGGATTCGGTGAGCCGGGAGCCATTTCATCCACAGGGGAGCAGATGGATACCTTTTCAGAAGTGGGCTTTTACCTCGAATCACCCTACCTGGTACTGGAGGAGGGCCACCGACAAGTCTCCCTTGTGATGGTCTGTGACCTGGATTCGTTGCAACCACTTTTGGAGATCCTGTCTCCGGGGGACAGTGATTCGCAGGGAGCTGAAAAGAAAGGAGACGACCAACTCGATGACATCAACACCCGGTTCCTGAAGATATTCCGGGATACACTTCAAATTGAACTCTCGACAGAAGGGGGGTGGTTGCCGATTCCCAACTACGAAGTGCTCCCGCCGACTAGCTGGATGAATGGGGAGATCAAGATCTATTTTGAACTGGATCGATCACAGCCCGCGTTGGGTGTCGTCGCTGATGATACGCTTCCCTTCGCCCCAAAGTGGCCGGTCGCCAGGATCACGCTCATCCGGCGCCGAAATGTCTATGCCTATTCCCTGCTAAAGGATATTCGCTTGCGAGAGGTCAGAGTCGACGCGGAAGTATCAGGTGTGAAAGACCTTGTTCTTTACAACGACATTGGTCAGATCGATGCGGGAGGACCGTTTCTCCCTTTCGGACCGACACCCCAGAAGGGCAATTCGCTTTTGATAGGTCATCGAGAGTTGTTTCTGCGCCAGCTAAAATCCATGTCTCTCACCATCGATTGGCAGAACCTGCCTGAGACAGAGGGGGGGCTCAAAGAGTACTACGAGGGATACGGACAGGAGATCGACAATAACAGCTTTCAGGTGTCGGTGGCCGGTCTTCGCAACTATAAGTTTGAGCCAGAAGCTGAGACCCGCGAGAAGAAGGCATTATTTCAGGAGGAAAGCGGGACCTTGACGAGCCAGACCCAGTTGACAGATATTGACCTGGAAAAACTGGGTTTGAAGCCCGACTATGCCCTGCCCTCCAAGCTATCATTTGACAACAAAACGAAAACCGGGTTTCTGAGAATGGAGCTGGTGGGTCCAACTTTCGGGTTCGGTTTCAAATCCTATCCCAAGGTTTTTGCCCAAGCGGTGATCCAGCAGTCGAAAAAGGGAGACGATACGACGATCCCCAACGAACCATTTTCACCTACCATTCGGGACATTGTCCTGGATTACCAATCGACGGGATCTATGGTGTTGGATAGGTCACGGTTGCGAGAAAATGACCCCGCCGCCGGGCACAGGATCTATCATATCCATCCTTTTGGAGTGAGGAAAGTATTCGACGGAGAGAATTGCCACTCTGATTACCTGCTTCCGCATTATGACCACGACGGCCATTTGTTCCTGGAGTTGAAGGATGTAGTCGCCGCCCAATCGCTAACCTTGTTCTTCGAACTACAGGAAAGCATCCAGGGTGCCGCCGTGGATCCTCTTCCTGAGATCCAATGGTACTACCTCCACCACGATCGGTGGATGCCATTCGACCCAAAAAACGTCCACGACCACACGTATCATTTCACATCCACAGGCATCCTCAATCTTAGGCTGCCAGACGCGATCTCCACGGACAATACACTGCTACCAGGTGGTAGCTTCTGGATTGGCGCTTTTGCCACCGGGGATGTCTCCTTGCTTTCGAAGGTGAGAGGTGTGTATGCCAACGTGGCAAAGTACCGATGGATGGCCAACACAGAGGGTGGCGAGTGGCACGACCATATTCCGGCAAGGACCATCAGCTCGCTCATTTCATCCAACACGGCGATCAATGGGATTTTACAACCATTTAGGTCTTTTGGTGGCACAAGGAAGGAGCGCGATCTGGACATGCGAGCCAGGGTCAGCGAACATTTGCGACACAAGGGCCGGATAAGCAATGGCTGGGACATTGAGCACTTGCTGCTGGAACAGTTCGACGATCTCTACCAGGTGAAGGCAATCCGGGCGCAGAAGGAGTTCGGTCGGGAAGCAACCGCTCCGACGGTCGTGGTTGTGAAGAAATTCGACAGCCACGGAGAGCTGTACCGACCTACATTGAACTATCGGCGACTCAACGACATTCAGACCTTCCTCGAAGACCACAGTACTGCCTATGCCAGTTTCCGCGTGGTCAATCCCTCGTATCCGCTCACGAAGATCAGGTGCAAGGTGAAGTTTGTCGGGGAGTCGGAGGACTATGTGCATGAGCTCAATAGAGCCATCAATCGCTTCCTTTGCCCATGGTTTTATGAGTCGCATAGTCCGTTCCCATTGGGCAAGGTGTTTGAATTCGAAGACTTGAAAGATGCCCTGATGGGCCTGGAATTTGTGGAATTTGTTACGCGGCTGTCGTTCACCATCTTGCATACGGATGATCATGGATTCTCCAGATTGCTTGATTCTGCGGAGATGAGCCATGAGCAGGTTTGCGAAGCTGTGTCCGGATGGTCAGTGCTCTTTCCCGCCCAGGAGCATGAGATAGAAGTCACCGATGAGGAGAGTTACGTGGCGCCAAGGGTGAGCAGAATAGAGACCCTTGCGATCGGTGAGGATTTTGTGATCACGGAGGAAGAGGAGCCTTCGAAATCAGCCGGGGAAGGTGGCAGCCACAATCAATACCTGATATTCAATATCAAAACTGAGGAGTAGCGATATGGGAGTAAATAATCGAAAGACACTCAAAAACTTCTTTGCCAAAGGCAACGTGCCCGACCAGAAGCACTTCGAGAGTTTAATTGATTCGTGCGTCAACAGGCAGGAAGACGGCATCTCATTTGACGATGAGAATGGGCTCAAGCTCTTTCCTGCTGGCAAGAAAAGCAAAGTGGTGATGTCATTTTGCCAGGAGTACGCGGCGCACGACCCTAACTTCCAATTGTCCCTGGGGACCAAAGACAGTGATCGTGGGCTGATCTTTCGCAATAGCAGGGAAGAGCCGATCATGTACTTCGACGAATCCGGCGCAGTGGGTGTGGGCGAAACGAATCCTCGTCACCGACTGCATGTGAAAGGCCGAGTAGCCATGCAGGAGCGAATAGGTACTTTCAAGGGGGTCGTCTCCGCCAATGGTATGTGGCAAGTGGTCATTGGCAATCTCACGGGCATCAGTGCTTTCGAAGTGATGGCCTATGCCTCCGCCAAGGAAAAATATGGTAAGTACGCTATCGCCCATGCAATAGCGGTAAAGGCCCATGCCCATTCCAAAGGCACGGTACGTATGACACAATCCATTAGCTCTGGAGGGTGGCGCAACAAGCTGAAGATGAAGTGGGCAGCCGGAAAAAATGGAAAGTATGAATTACTCATCAAAACGAAGAGTGATTATGGGCAGAAGGAGGAAGGTTACTCTACCATTACCTTTTATGTCACAAAACTTTGGAATCATAATTTGGTAAGCTAGTCCTGTCTGATGAGTGATTCTCGCCACATAGAGTACGAAAATAAGCTTCGCCCCAGTGAAGACTTTGAGCACATGCTCAAAGAGGGTATAAGCTATATTTCCAAGCTCAGTGGCGATTTGTGGACAGACTTCAATACCCACGATCCGGGCATTACGCTGCTGGAGCAGTTCTGCTTTGTATTGACCGATCTGGGATTCCGCACACAAGATGATCTGGCCCTGGCTTTCGAGCACCCGGAAAGGGGAGTAATCGATCGACTGCCCGACATGGGCGTTTTCCAGTCGTCGGAGATCTTGAGTTTCGCACCTCTTACTCAGAAGGACTATCGGAAATTTATTCTCGGGCACCTTTTCAAGCGGGTAAGGAACTGCTGGTTTCCTCGCGCATCCGATAAGAATGGCTACAAAGGTCTGTACGAATGTAGGATCATTCTGACCCATGAGGCGCAGGAAGAAGTACTGGGCTTCCAGGCGGAGGATGTAGCCTTTGAGTTGGAGTACATGCGACGGCAGGTCCTTGGGCATTATCATGCCAATCGCAATCTGTGTGAGAACCTCGCTAAGCAGGACATCGAGATACTTGAGCCCTTGTTCCTTACTTTCTTCGCGGACATCGAGATCGAGCCCAACTATGAAGGAGAAGTGGTGGTGGCCGATATCCTTTTGGCACTGGAAGACTACGTCAACCCGGCAGTTCCCATCACAAAGATTGTTGAAGAAGGCCCCACAATGGCGTACAACAATCCTATGCGGGACAATCTTCATATCGACGACCGGCACCTGACGCCGCGACGCACGGCTGTAGCGGGACCAAAAGTCAAGGAGCTCATCCTGCAGATTCCCGGTGTTCGCACATTGAAGGATTCTTTCAGATTGCTATTTGACGGGCATTCTCAGAGCGATGATGCTGTGACCATCGATGAAGCAAAATACCCCACTTTCGGTCAGTATTTCTATGGGGATATCGACCAACTGCCGCCGCTGCGAGTCACCAAAGACGGTGTAGCCTATAGCTTTGAATTCGAGCGTGTACGTGAGGTGATACGCTTCAGAACGGCGCAGGCGAAACAAGATCCTACCCGGGAATCGAAAAAGAACAAGCAACCAAAGGAGCGAGATAAGGCCCCAAAATATCAATCGGTGCAATACGGATTGCCGGGCATTTTCAATGTAGGTAAATACGGCCCGATGCCCGATGCCAGTCGACGAGAAAAAGAAAATGCCAAGCGGCTGAGGAGCTTTTTGCTCCTTTTTGACGTCTTTCTCGCCAGCCAGATCAAGCAATTGGTGGAGGCGGATGTTCTTTTCGATGCCAACCAGGTCGAACCCACCTATCGACTGGCAGACCCCGAGGAAATGGACATTCCCGCTGCTCCGGGGGAGGAGTCCGTTCCTTACGAGCCTCTGCTGCAGGACCTGAACAGGCGTGATCTGGACCGCAAATCGCGTGTTATCGCGCATGCATTGGCCAGGCTTGGCGACAAGTTTGAATTCGATAGCCAAAACCTGCGATCCATTCAAAGTCTATCGACGGAGGGGACTACAGAAAAGTATGCACTGCTCCAATCGCAGTTGAAGGCCAAGGCCACCTTTCTGAAAGAGTATGCAAATTTCAGCAAATGGAGGTACAGTGGCTACGACATGCAGAAGCCCCATGAACTGGAAGCGAACGTGGCACACCTCAAGAAGCGCTTTGCTACCATGCTGGGGATAGAGGAGTATCACGATATTTCCCTTGTCAAGCATCTGGAGGACCCCAATGAAGCGGAGCAACCACGAGGGAAGCAGGCGCGTAAGAGGTGGCTTGAATTGGAATTGCCAAGTGGCGAAAAGTACGTTGCTTTGGCTGATGACAGTCCTGGTATAGCAGAAGGGGAATTCACCTTTCCACTGAGGGATGGCGCCGCGATCCGCAACTTCTACACACTGGGCGTTTTCTTTAGGAATTATGAGGTGGTCGACATGGAGAACGGTACATTCATCGTGCTGTATCGGCCGACAGAAGGGCCTATGCCTGTGAAGGTGATGGAGGCCAATTCACATAAGGAGGCGATCGATGGGATGACGCGATTGGTGCATCACCTCAGACGCGTTTCGAAACGCAGCGAGGGCTTCTTTTTCGTCGAGCACATCCTGCTGCAAAAAAAGGATTCCACGGACATCAAGATCGTCTTCAAGATGGACGACCTCAAAGTGGAAAGCATTAAGTACTTCCATCATTCGGGGCAAAGCGAACAGATCCAGAAGCTGTTGGAACTCGCCAGCGATAAGTCGAACATCTTCATAGAGAAGGCAAAAGGAGAGTATCTGATCCAGATCGGACCGACCAAGATGGATCCGATTTTCAAGACATCCAGGTCGTTTATCACAAAGAAGGAAGCAGAGAGCGTGCAGAGTGAGATAATCAATGCGTTTGCTAACATCCTGCCAACCATTGGAGACTTGAAGGACTATTTCTTTGTACTCCGCGATGGCACCACACCCAATTGGTGCAATAACAGGATGACACTGATCTTCCCCAATTGGGTATCGAGGTTTCAGACCAAAGCATTTGACCAAATGGTCAACAAACTCATCCACGAAACCGTACCAGCGCACATTCATGTGCAGGTCAAGAAGTTCAACATCCAGATGATGAGGAAGTTTGAGCGTAGTTATTTTTCCTGGAAAGGAGGGAAGGGGAGCCCTGCGGGATTGGTCAATCTATTGAAGGCGAAAGATGAGGATTGAGGAGCAGCCACCGACGATAGATCCCTCCAAAGAGGCGGATCGGCGTGAGCGTCGGTCGCTCCTGATCGAAAGGTATTGGAATGCCAAGGATGAGGAGGACAATCGATTTGCGGGTCAGCACTTTCTGACGATCATGGGCCCAACAGGGTCAGGGAAGTCGTCATACCTGCAGCATGCGATGCTGCCGTATCTGCGGCGCCACTTCTCTCCGGGGAATATCACTGAGTGGGTGACATTGCAACTACTCACTCCTGGTATGGATCCCTGGCACAACCTGGCAAAGACCATTGTTCGCAATAGCGGCAAGGGCGCGAAGAAGGACCCCAATGCCTCGGAGAAGTTGGCGGAGCAGTTGGCGCACTTCGATCCTTCCGACAATCTCGAGACACTCATACAACAAGGCCTTGGAATAGGTGCCGAAAAGAATATCCTCATCGTCATCGACCACATGGAGGATCTGAATCTTCTGCAACCTCTTCGTGAAAGGTCGCAGGCATCCCGAGCCTCCGATTTCAAGCCCAAGGATTTTCTCCGGATGCTCACAAGTGTGACGGAGAACTGCCAGAGACTATTTGTCATTTTAGGATTGAGAGAAGGGCTTGCCGATGACGTCGAGGGACGGTTAAAAAACATGCCCTGCCTGTCGATGCAACAGATCGAACGGCGACGTCAGAAGTTCCGCGAGACGCGCCTCGGCCCAAGTAGTGAAGAGATACAGACGCTGTATGGAGAGCCACTGTCCTGGTTTACAGATCCCGAGTCTCAACATCTGAATTTCTACCTCCGGGAATATTGGAGTCGGGACTACATGATGAGTGCTGAAAGCGTTCAGATATTCAGAAGCAATCCTTCGTCGACCTCCCTGTCGGTTTTGACACGGGAGGAAGTCTTACGACATACGTTCGAGCACTTTGCGACATTGTCCGCCTCCACGACCTTTCCGGGAACGGACGATAATCTGCGGAACCTCCTGTTGCGCGTATCGGGAAAGACAGGTGCGGAATGGTTGCTGCTCAATAGAACCCTGGAAAACCTCTTGGGTCGCAAAAAGAAGATAACAACAAGGTTCAAGGATATTCTTTTGAAAGTCTTGCGAGACATTCCGGAGAAAACGATGACCAACTCCTGGTTGCTGCCTGTGCACGTGAGGCGCTTTCAGGCGGATTTAGACATAATGCCGCCGATCGACGCTTTGCACCAATTCTACCATAGAAGAATGGTCGTTCAACTCACGGAGGTATTTTTCCGACGGTTGATTGTCTGTCAGGACAAGGGGCGCTGGCGACCACGATACGCCTACGTGAGCGACCTGTCGGATCTGCTGGGTGTACCGACGGAAGTGACACTGGGCCTGGTAGCTAAGCTTCGCGCCATGCGGGTTTTGGTGCCGGATCACTTTGGTGATGAGGTGCTTGGAGATCAAATTGTGAGGCTGGTAGATCCACTGCTATTCAGGGCCGCCCTCGAAGGCAGGTACGAACCGGCCAACCCCTTTGAGCTCTTCGCCACTGAGGAGATAAGAAGTCGGTCTTTGTACGAGTTGATTGGCAATATGCTGCACGTCCAAAAGGACAGCGTGCTCTTGCACGGGAGTCTCTTGCAGACTTTCAGAGACTGGATCGGCAACGGAGAGTACGTTTTGAAATGGTGGCGTCGCGAGCGACCCGGGGAGATCAATGACGTCCATCATGGGAGCTATGGCGACGCTCTCGCACTCATCGATCAAAGTAGGATCGCCGAAGAGGCAGTGGAAAGAAACAAGCGTGTCATTGCCTCGCAGGGACGTCGGTTGAGACGGCGCACGATTATCAGGACGTTAATCCTGCTTGTGTTCGTTGTCACAGGCATTGCCTATTTTATTGCAAAGGAGGTGCACTTCAGGCGGAGAGCCGATCTCATCGCCTATTTTGAGATGTCGGACTTCACCATTGACTGCCCGGAGGGAGAGAACCCCTGTAAGGAGAAGAAGGAGTTTGTGGACATGCTGGACCTCATGGAGCAGATGCGCAACCAAAGCAAATGGGAGCGGTGGCTGGGTTTCGCGACTATCACCGAGGACGATATTTACCGCCAGGGATTCCACAGCCGCATCGTGTCAGCACTCAAGTACTTCCAGCAGCAGGACCCAGATCACAGGACGGTCGATCGCCGGGTGGTAAGTAGGTCCAGGCTGCTGCACATGGATACGAATGTCCCGTCGCAGTCGGTGCTGATCACCACGCGCGATTCCATCCGACATGCCACGGTGGACCGCACGATATCGCTGATGACGAACAGGATTGGTCGAAGAAGGGAGTACTTCAAGAAAGCCTATTTTCTGAATAGGAACGAAGTGGCAGGACTGACGGAGTCCGGTAGGATCTACCGGCACTCGTTGCAGGACGGTAGCACCCAGCTCTTGGACGAGGGCTTACAGAATGTGGTGAACTTCACCGTAGGAGGTAGCAACCCGTTGCAGATATGCTATCAGAAGTCCAATAGGGATAGCCTGGAAATTTATTTGTGGCGAGCGGATGCCGTAGACAAACTCCTCAATGTAGGAGTGGTGGACATGAAGCACATGGAGATCTCACCGAGCGGCAATCTACTCGTCACAGCATCAGATAGCCTGTTCTATGCCTTGGATCTATTGGGCGATCAATCGAAGGAGTTTTTCTGCGCACCTCCTAAACCCGACAGACGCAGGTACCGGGAGATCGCAGCCCTTGAGGTCTTCAACGACACGATCATCGGAGTGGGCTCCTGGCTATGGTCGCCGCAAGACAGTGCCTCTTATGCTGAGGTGTGGAACATCAAGACGAATACGATGCTCGGCTCAGAAAACTGGCGGGAAGGATTTGAAAAGATCACCGACATGGAATTTGTTCCGCGCGATGCAGAGGCATGCTCGAGGTACAGCTATCTCGTTGTGCCTGCCCAGGATGACAATGTCGTCGCCTGGTACCTCGATGACAATTTTGAATTCCTCGCTTCAAGAGACTCGGCTGGCCATTATATCGAGAAGAGCGTGGCGTTTCGCGATCACCAAAAGCCGGTGCAGTTTCTGGAGCGATTTGATAGGCACTCGATCATCTCAGTTTCCAATGCTGAAGGCACGATAGAGGTCCTGAAATGGCCATTCTGCGTGTACACTGCCCTGAGCCAGGTGCGCATCGTAGCGGACCGTGACGGCAGGCGTGGTCGAGGTAGTATTATGGAAGACGGTTTGCCTTAGCGCCCATCACGTCTGCTTCCTTTTCCAACGAAGTGTTGTCATTGACCGGTTGACCATTCACGGTTTTGGTAGGAGATACCCGCCCTTGTCTTTGTTGCGCCACGTGCCATGCTTCATGCGGCAGGTGTTGCTCCTGGCCTGGACCTACGTGGATATCATTTCCCTGCGCATAGGCGAGGGCATTCAATTGCGCAGGCTTTTCTGAATTGTAATGAACCTTCACATCTGACATATCCGTTCCCGATAGCTGTTCTACTCCGCTCTTCAGGTTATCAGGCAGCCCACCCTTCCTTTGAACAGGTGCTTGCTGGTTGGTTGCAGCGTCGAATTTGCCCTGCATCGGCTCCTCTTCCTCCTCAGCTTGTCGTTGGACTGCAAATTTTCCCTGGAGCAGCTCCTCTTCTTCGGGTTGCATTTGGGCAATGAGTTTCCCCTGGGCGGGTTCTTCTTCTTCCTCCAGTCCCTGCAACTGGGCGATGAGTTTCCCCTGCACGGGCTCTTCCTCTTCTATGGCTGCAAGCTGCGCAGGCTTTTCGCCTCCTTCCATATTGGAAGTCAACTCCTTTTGCTTCTCCTGTATAGGACTGTTCTCAATGTCTTGCATCAGCTGAGCCTGATCAGCTGATTCATCTCGCTTGTTTTGGATGGATTTGGCACTGGAGGATTTCGCAGCATTATCATTATTCCGCTGCTTGGGATGCTGGAGGCGTTGTGAGTGTTCCATGATTGGAAGATACGGAATATTTGGGAATGTTGGCGGGGAGCTTGCGCCTTGGAGGAGGTGATTGGCAGGGGCCCAAGATTTGCTTCGGAGTATCCCTTTCGCGTTCACAAACCTATTGCTTATCAGGAGGTTGGGCTTTCTTGGGATCGATAACTGAGACCGACTGATCGCAGGCGGGGTTATCCGCGTATAGGCACCAGTTTATCGAGTCAGTTGCGGACAGCGCGAGCTCTCAATTGCGCTTCGATGTTTTGGAAGATGGCTAAGGAAGAGCCCAGCGAGTTGCGAAACCATCGGTAGCCAATTCAGAATCACTATATTGAAACCTCAGACCTCATTCACAATGGACATAGAAACTGCTATCGGTGAAAACGAACCGGACGACTATATTCTTTCACCATCGGATCATGCTGACCTCTACAAAGAAAAACTGCCAAAACTTTCTGAACTACTTCGAGACCCCGAGATACAACATCTGACAGACGAGTATCTACAGAGTGATAAAAAGGCCATTTCCGCTCAAAATGAATTTAAGCGATACTCCTTGTACGCTCGATGGGGCGCGTTTTTCACCACTTTGTTTTCCACTACCCTGCTTCTTTCGGGATGGTTGAATACCCACGAGAGTGTCTCAGAATTAGTGGCCCGAACTGTTTTGACGTGCTCCACGATTCTCACTATTGCGTTCAGTGCAGCGTCGGCAACTTTTATCATGATCATAAAGAACCGAAAGCTGCTTGAGAATTGGATGGGGGAGCGATCCGAAGCAGAAGAGTATCGCCTGAGCTACTTCAATCGGCTGGCGGAGAGCCCGCTTCTTAGTACGGCCCAGGACCACCTCCAGGTACTCGAGTATTTCCGACGATACCAAATTGACATACAGCTAAGCTATTATGACGTGCGGTCGCGACAGCTGAGTAAAACCGCCAACAAGAGCTCGAATATGATCGCCATTCTCGCTGGTGTGGTGCTGCTCATCAATGGGATCGTCAGCTCATTTGGGCTAGACTGGACGAGTCTGGCGGCTTTGGCCATTATCGTCCAGGCCATATCCAATAACGTAAGTAATCGGGAATTAACAGATCAAAACCTACGCAATGCCGAGCGTTATGAGAGAACCCGTAAGCTGTTAGCGAAACTAAAATCACGCATAGGCAAGGTGCGTACAACAATTACCAAGGGCGATTTGACAGTGTTGAAGACTTATGTTCATGCTATCCAGGAACCACTGTCAGCTGAGAACAAACAATGGCTGAAGTCCATGAAATCCTCAAGCCTGGCGATCGACGAGTTAGAAAAACGATTGAAAGCAGCAGATCCTTCCGAGGATCCGGAAGGCAATGGAGGTTAAAGCGTTTATTCACGATGTGGCAGACTCGCCTTTCTTGCTCTTCGGCGCCTCGGACGACTCCAATAGGGTGCCCGTCGCTTGTTTCGCCTGAGTATTTTCCAATGAGCGGAAGCGTGAGTCTGACTTTCTTCCTCCTTTTTTGGCGCTCGTAGTCCTTTGTAGTAACCCACAAAAGCCGCTAAGCCCGGGATGATCACTGATAGTTTGAACACAACCAACAACACCCCTAGAATGCTGAGGCCATCCATTTTCAAGGGTTCTTTCAATGCCAATGTCTGGTTTACCTTGAGCGCTGGGAGGGCATCGGTGATGTGCCACAAGAACTGATTCATGTACGTCTCAAGACTCACAGGAATCCTTGGATCATCATATGTTGTCCATACTTCATAAATGAGAAAAGCTATAGGTACTGAAAAGGATGACGGATGTAAGTGCGAAATTGATCAGGAATATAAATGGGGAAAGCCAGCCTAATCTTCTTATGTGCTCAAATGCCCAGACCCTCCATTGTTCGACGCTAATGACGGACACTAAGGTTAGCCATATCATTACAGACAGGAACATCGTGATTATCTGCATGACCGCGCCAGATTCCCCTAGCATGAGTTTGGACAAAAGGTAGAACAACGATATAGGACCTAGCGCCAGAACCAAAGTAGCCGTAAACTTCCAGTAGTAGATAAAGCCTTTGGTGGTGATCGTGCGAAATGCTGGATACATCGTTCGGAGAATTCCGACCGTTACCAAGAGTGCTGTGAAGGTCGCTTCATAGATCAAGTAGCCGATTGACGCGCCGAACCACTTCCATCGCACGAAACCCACCACAAGAATGAGTATCGCCAACCACCCAAAAAGTGGTAGGAATGGCTTCCAATCACTCGTAAAACGTTTTCTGGGAACAGACGCTTTCATAGTCTTGTCAGTGGCCAGGTTAAAGGTAACTACCAGGTATGTATTTTGGAATCCTCCCACGATCACACTAGCCTTCCGCACCCTTAGCCTTATCCTCTATCCTTCACCTCATCTCTCACCACCTGACATTCGTCATTCCACAGCTGTGGGGCAATCCTTATCTTTTATGCAAGCAAGCGGGGAAGCAGGTCCCGTCTGCTCAATTGAGGATTACAAACCTGCAAACTCGCGTTTGAGCGTTGCAAGCCATCGCGAATGCGCCATAGGAGGGGTGGCGAAATGATCACATTGCATCACACATCCTTTTTGAAAACACTGCTTTGGGTGTTTTTGTGGATTGCCATACTGCTATTGATCATCGGATAGAAACTCGATAGATTGATATTCAAGGTTAAACCCTTGACTCAAAGATCAGTCCATGCCAGAAATCCTGGTTGGCCTGAGACACCGGACTAAGTAGAACCGCGGTGTGTTGGTAAGCGCTGCGGTTTTTTTGTTTACATCGACGCAGACGGGTGGGCTTTTCGAATGGCTATTTCCTCTATTTTAGCCGCACGATGCGACAGCTCCCTTTCACTTCCCCTTTCCCCTTAGCCTACCCCTTCTCCTTAGCCTTCTCCTTCTCCTCAGCCTCCTGCTTCCCCTTAGCCTTGCTGTTTTTTCTCGCCCTCAACACCCAAGCCCAATTCAACCCCGAGGAGATCGAGATCATGCGTGACGAGTGGGGAGTGCCACACATCTACGCACCCACGGATGCACAGGTCGCCTATGGCCTTGCGTGGGCACACGCCGAAGACGATTTCAAGACCATCCAGCAGACGCTGCTCGCAGCCAAGCAAATGCTCGGTCGATACATCGGAAAAGAGGGAGCACCTATCGATTATGTCGTCGGCCTGTTGCGCTGCGAGGACATTGTTCGGGAGCAGTGGGACAAAATAGACCCCGCCTTCATGAAGCTGGTGGAGGGATATGCCGCAGGGGCCAATGCATATGCCCGGCATCACAAAAAGGAAGTGCTTGTGAAGAAAGCCTTCCCTGTCACCCCGACCGATATCTTCAAAGCCTACGTTTTGCAGTTGGCCGTCCAGGATGGCGCTGACAACCTTATACGTCGATTGTTTGCCGGGCAAGTGGATACAGTGGACTTCGACGCCGGTGGCTCCAATGCATTTGCCATGAATCGCCAGAAGACTGATGGTGAGCATGTCTTTCTCGCTGTCAATTCTCACCAGCCACTGGAAGGTCCCGCAGCGTGGTATGAGGCACATCTTGTCAGCGACGAAGGGTGGAACATGATGGGCGGGTTATTCCCAGGTGGGCCGGTCGTATTTCACGGTACCAATGAGCACCTGGGCTGGGCCCATACCGTCAACTATTTCGATAAACGAGACGTCTTTCAGCTCGAGATGCACCCTCAAAGCGAGGAGACTTATCGCATTGATGATCAGTGGCATCAATTGGAGAAACGAAGGATCAAACTCAAGGTCAAGATCTTCCTTGGCTTGAAGATTGGTGTGAAGCGAGATGCCTTCTATTCGCAGTACGGCCCTGTGGTCAAAAACGACAAAGGCTATTTCGCCTTCAACATGGGAGTTTTTGACGAGATCCGAGCGATCGAGCAGTGGTACAAGATGAACAAGACCACCAACCTCGACGAGTTCAAGGAGGTGCTCTCAATGACCGCCATACCCAGTTTCAACATTATCTACGCCGACAAATACAACAACCTCTTTTACGTCGGCAACGGCCACATTCCCCAGCGACACCCGGATTACAATTGGTGGGGGACCCTTCCTGGCAACACGTCCCAAACATTGCCCACAGAGTACCATCCTTTTGAGGACCTGCCCATGATCACCAACCCCTCGTCTGGCTATATTTTCAATACGAACAATTCGACCTTCAACGCGACGGCTGCGGGGGACAACAACCGTATTGAAGACTACGATCCTACCATGGGCTATCGGGAGTTTGAAAACAATCGCAGTCGCAGATTCATGGAACTGATGGAGAAATACGACCGACTCAGCTGGCAGGACTTCCTGGACATAAAGTATGATGCCCAGCTGCCAGATTCACTGATGTATGCCATCAATCTCAATCCCGTTTTTGAGCTGGATCCGACGCTGGCAGGAGACGCCGCCGACGTACTGGAAATCGTGCAGCGCTGGGACCGCCAGGCCAAGGAGGATCGTATAGGTCCGGCGCATCTCTTGATCTTGTATGCCGCATTGCGCGATATGCCTGGACCGATTGATTTCGAAGCCGTTACATCCGAGCAGTTTGTTGCTGGCCTGCAACAGGTCAAGAGTCACTTGCGGCAGCATTTTGGTAAGATAGATGTTACACTTGGGGAGTTCCAACAACTCGTTCGAGGCAGCAAGGTACTTCCCGTCTGGGGTATACCAGACGTGCTCACCGCCATGCACTCTACAGATAGGGGGGAGGGTAAGGTGCGCGTGCGCGCAGGGGAGTCTTACATAATGCTTGTTCGCTATCCCGAGAATGGCCTGCCGATCATCGAAGCGACCAACGTCTATGGTGCCTCTAATAAACCCGACAGTCCGCACTATGACGACCAGATGGAGATGTTTGTTAGCCAGGAGCGCCGCCGAATGACACTGGATATCGAGGAAGTACGCAAGACAGCCGCCAGGATCTATTCGCCCAGGTGATGAGGAAGGGTTTGAGTACCCACAGGCTCTCCCGCTGACCAGCCACACTACCTTCCTCGCCCTGAAGTGAGAGAGATCTAAACGCTGCAAAATCCCGGCAGTAGTATTCTCTACTTCAGGGCGAGCGCATGCCTCAGCCTTCACTCCCGCATACAGCGCTGGGCTACGTTCGTCTTCGGCTTATGCTTGCGGCGCTTTTCCGCTGTCTGGTGGAGCGTCATCCACTTACAGCTCGCTCCCGGTCTGCGGAGACTCCTGTGATCTCTATGCGACTTCCATTCTTAGCCAAAAGAAATAAGGTTGCAAGTGATCGACCATTCGCCTAAGTTCGTAGCAGAAAAGCAAGCGACCTTTTTTGTGCTGGATCGCGTCGAATGTCGCCGGAGGAGCGGCATACCCACGAAATAAGTATTTGCAGCAACAATCAAAACTTTATTTATGAAGCAATCACCTTTGAAATGGTCATGGAGGCTCTTTTTCATGGCCATGGTATTTGTCGGGTGCCAGCCCGGTGAAGAGCAGTCTGATACCGGCTTTAGCGTACCGGTTGAGTACTATACTTTGCCCAATGGGTTAAAAGTTATCCTATCACAGGACAAGACAGCTCCCACGGTGGTGGTAGCGGTGTATTATAACATCGGTTTTCGTATTGAGCCTCGTGATCGTACTGGATTTGCCCACCTCTTTGAGCACATGATGTTTCAAGGGTCAGAAAACCTGGGTAAGATGGAGTTCGTAAACCTTGTCCAACAGAATGGAGGAGTTCTCAACGGTTCGACGAGGTTCGACTTCACAAATTATTTTGAGGTTATGCCAGCGCACAAACTGGAAACGGTATTGTGGGCAGAAGCGGACCGTATGCGTGGTCTTGCCATTACACAAGAGAACCTCACCAATCAACAAGGCGTCGTAAAGAATGAGGTGAAAGTAAATGTGCTGAATCAGCCCTACGGTGGATTTCCGTGGCTGGATATGCCGCAATATGCCAACGAGAACTGGTACAATGCCCATAATTTTTATGGAGACCTGGCGGACCTTGATTCGGCGAAGCTGGAAGACGTAGACGCCTTTTTCAAGACCTTCTATGCACCAAACAATGCCGCACTTTCAATAGTGGGCGATTTTGAGACCGGACAGGCCAAAGAATGGGTCGAGCAATACTTCGGTGGCATTTCCACTGCGGAGCTTCCGGCGAAGCCAGACATCAGCGAACCACGACAGGAAGCTGAAAAGCGATTCACAAAAGAGGACCCTCTCGCCAATCGTCCTGCCATTGCCATTGCCTACAAAATGCCCGATCGCTTCACGCCTGAGTACTTTGCCATGGGCCTGATTGATCAACTGATGGTGCAAGGAGAGGATAGCAAGCTCTCTCTGGAGCTAGTACAAGAGCGAGGCTATACATCCAATATCTCGGGGGGTATCAACTACCTGGGCAATATGTTCAATTACAATGGGCCGATGCTCTGGATGTCTAACTTGATACATGATGCATCGGTGTCGCCAGATTCTATCATTGCCGTTTATGATGAAGCAGTTGCCTCACTCGGGCAAGTCAGCCAGGAGGAGTTGGACCTGGCCATGGTCAAGATTCGATCAAGCCTCTATGATGATATCGGTGGATTCTTCGGCGTGGGAAGGGCCGATCTACTTTGTTCCTTTGCTTTGTTTGACGACAATCCTTCGTTGATAAATACGATCGAGACAGAATTCAAAAAGGTCACTCCTGAGCTACTTCAAGAGACAGCCAAAGAGTACCTCCGAAGCACCAATCGAACAGTTCTCATTTTGGACCCTAAAGCAGAAAATTGATGAAGATCTTAAAAAACCTATTTGTTCTCCTGCTGATTGTCACCCAAAGTGCCCAGGCACAGAAGGAAACGCCACCAGCAGGGGGTACGCCCAAAGACTTCGTGCTACCGGCAAAACAATCCATGTCATTGGACAATGGCATGACGACCACAATGGTTCAGTATGGGGCGATTCCCAAGGTCAATATCCGGTTGGTGATCAAGACGGGAAATATCCATGAAACAGCAGATCAAGTATGGCTGGCGGACCTGACGGCGGATCTTCTTCGGGAAGGTACGGCATCGATGGATTTTGCAACTATTGCCAAGAAAGCGGCAGCCATGGGGGGCGACATCAATGTAAGTGTCGGTGCCGATCAGACCTTTATCTCCGGATCGGTGCTTTCAGACTTCGCCCCGGATCTTATTGCGATCATGGGCGATATGGTCATGAATCCTGCTTTTCCGGAATCGGAGATTGATCGACTCAAGAATGACTTGAAGCGCTCATTAGCAGTGCAGCAAACACGACCGCAGGCGCAGGCATCTTCTGAATTCTTCAAGATCATCTATCCCGATCACCCATATGGTAGATTTTATCCTACGGAAGAGATGGTGGATAGCTTCACCATCGACATGGTCAAGGACTTTTACAGCAGCAACTTTGGAGCGAAACGGAGTGTCTTGTACGTCGTGGGCAAGTTCGACCAAGAGAAGGTAAAGACCGCCGTCGAAACGTCATTTGCTACCTGGCAGGAAGGTCCGGAAGTCTACTACCCGGCTGTGACCGCCCAACAGACGGATCAGATTGCTCTGTTTGACCGACAGGGAGCACCCCAAACGACCATCCGTCTCGGTTTACCAACACTGACGCCAGATGACCCGGACTACATCGCCTTGTCGATCACGAATTCATTGCTTGGAGGTTCGTTTGCTTCGAGAATTACTTCCAACATTCGTGAAGACAAGGGATACACTTACTCTCCAAGTAGCTCGGTACGGACACGAAAGGGTACCTCCGTTTGGTCCGAGAATGCCGATGTTACCACCGAGCACACCTCAGCGGCACTTAAGGAAATAGCCAAGGAGATCAGGCTCCTGCAAGAGGAGCCTCCTTCCCAGGAGGAGCTGGAAGGCATCCAGAACTACGCCGCGGGCGTTTTTGTACTTCAGAATTCAACACCTGGAGGGATTATTGGGCAATTGAACTTCATGGATCTACACGAACTGGATGATACCTATCTCACGGAGCGGGTGAAGAATATTTTTGCCGTCACTCCTGAGAAAGTATCTGAGATCACCAAAGAGTACATCAAATACGAAAATATGACACTGGTGATGGTAGGCGACAAGGCGGTAATTCAGAACCAGATGCAAGAAGCAGAATACAAAGAGAGGATGCGGTAAGTGACTACCCATCAAAGTATCAATGGGGTGCCTGAAGAAATTGGGTGCCCTTTTTTTATCTTGCTGCATAGCAAAAGGCCGACTTCTACCACGCGCTCGATCGCTGGAACAGTGGTTCAGAGTTCGTTTTTTGCGCTGCATCAAATACACTTTACCGGGCGATGCTACCAAATACTCATTCGAAACCACCGAATCCTCATCACTCGAAGAATTGACCGAGTTGACCTCTTACTTCGCATCAAATCAAAAACTCAAAAACATGCGAAGTGCCATTAGCTTCCTTCTTACTTTGGTTTGTGCCTCGGTACTGGCACAAACCGAAGTTATTTCTACCGGACCCATTCCTTTGGGCATCAAGGTCCATGACTATGCCAACGACAGACCCGTGGATATCGCGACCATCTGTGATGGCTTCGATTCCGACGGACTCCCCATCAACCTTGTTTTACCTTATCAATCTCAAATCGTACTTTTTCTGCCGTCTGTCACCCAGACCAATGCAGATGACTTCATGATGATGAGGGGTAATTCTTCTCCCAGAGATATCGAAAACTTCAACTATTCCCATCAGGGTAGAGCAGTGGGGTACGTCGGGAGTATCTCATACGCTGGAGGCGCATTTGATCGATTGACGGTCATTCGGGACGATAACTATGGCGACGACATACCTCCCGCTACGCTCGAATTTCAATGGCGTGTCGACCATGAACCGATATCGCTGCACCTTTTCCTGGAAAATGATGAGATCGATGAACGTGAGATCTACACCAATGAGGCCTTGGCCAATATTTTTGGTAGTGAGGATACAGAGCAAAAGTCCTACGACTATTGGCTCGAACAGGGTTTTGCCAGCCGACTGGACGATGGCGGTAGGCCGTTGAATCCAGTCCTGCCTCAGGACGTTGGCATGCTGTCATTTGTGTCCAATGCACCGAGTGTGGAGGTGGTCAGAAATGGTGAGTCCGTCGACTTCCTTCGAACAGAAAGAAGCTTCAATGATCAGACCAGCTACTACCTGGGTACTGACAAGCCTGGTACCTATACCATCACCATTGGACACGGTGGCAAGAAGTATGGCTTGAATCAGCTGACATACACCTATACCATTCAATATTCATTTTGGAAGCAGGGAGGGTACTACATGCTTGGGGGCTTTGGAGTAGTCCTTGGCGCCTTCCTTTTCTATCGTGTCAATGCCCGTAGGAAACTCGAAAGCGCCGAGCTTCTAAAGCAGCTTGCCGATGCCGAGTTGAAGGCCGTGCGAGCTCAACTCAATCCTCATTTCCTCTTCAATGCCCTCAACGCCATCCAGAACCTTTTTAATCGAAGCGAAATCGAGAAAGCCAACGACTACATTGTCAAGCTGTCCAAGCTCCTTCGAACGGTTTTGGCCCAATCCGATGAGGCCCTGCATTCGTTGGAGGATGAGATGAACCTGTCAAGACTTTATCTGGAGTTGGAAAACATGCGTAACCCTTTTGCCTTTCATATTGAGCTTGAGAATTCCGTGGATTTGAATAGTCTTGTCCCCAATATGATTCTTCAGCCTTATCTGGAAAATGCAGTTATTCATGGGATCCATAAACATGGGGCTAATGAAATCACTGTAAACATTGGCCAGCGCAATGATCAACTGGTCCTCAAGGTGACGGACAATGGCAAACCTTCTTCTCCACAATTTGAAGAGGGGAAAGGGATGGCGTTGGGCAGAAGTCGACTGGACATTATTCGCAAGCAAGCTGGAGGTGCGGATGCAGACGTCAAGGCTCGTGCTACCAGCGACAGCGGATTCATTGTTGAAATACGATTACCTCTTGATCTGTAGATGAGGCAGTTTACAGCCATCGTTGTCGACGACGAGCACAACAATCGCGAGAATCTGATCGCGATGTTGGCGAAGTATTGCCCCCAGATCAATGTATTAGGCGAGGCTGCCAACGTGAGTGAGGCCCAGTATTTGATTAAGACTACTTCTCCAGAAGTGGTCTTTTTGGATATTGAAATGCCTGGGGGCAATGGCTTCTCGTTGCTCAATGCTCATCGTGTCCCCTTCAAAGTCATATTCGTCACAGCCTATGATGCGTACGCTCTCAAGGCCATCAAGTTCAGTGCGCTCGACTACTTACTGAAGCCCATCGACCGGCAGGAGTTGGTACAGGCCGTCAGCAGACTGGAGACGACGAGCGTCCATCAAGATGAACGCTTTCAAAACCTGGGGGCGTTCCTCAATCAGGAAGAAAAGAAGATCGCGCTGAGTCTGACGGATGAGATTCGTCTGGTACCGCTGAGGGACATTGTACGCCTCCAGGCCGACAACAACTATTGTAGGTTTCATCTCAGTTCGGGCGAGGAGATCATCACCTCTAAGAACCTGGGTTACTATTATGACCTGTTGAAGGAGCAGGACTTCCTTCGCGTCCATCAGTCCCACCTGGTCAACAAGCAAAAGCTGGAGCGATATGTCAAAAGAGATGGGGGCTACCTCGTTCTTTCCAATGGACATGAGGTGCCTGTCAGCAGGACACAACGCCAGCGCGTCTCACAATTGTTTGGCGACTTCTGAGTGCTGTTGCCATGAGGTTTCTAGCCTTCACAGTCGGTATCAAGGCTCGATACGGTAACTTGGGAGCTGCAGTTGGGAAATGCAGGGCTTATGAACAACGGTGATTTTGACGCCACAAAGAGCTTGGTAGGTGACGCAGAGGTCTTCTACTACGAGCAGTTTTTGCCTCCGCAGCAATCTGAAGACGTATTTGGTGAGTTGGAAGGATTGCTCGATGGCTTTGAGCAAGACATCGTGCTCGCCAATGGCCAAGTCATTCCCATGCTGACACCCAAGTTAATATTTGCGGACCAAGGTATCACGAGTGATATGTCACTACATGGCAAGACAATACCCTGGCCACAGTGGATGATACCTCTTCGACAGCAGATTGAGCGGCATACTGGAAAGACCTACGAAGTTTGCGTATGCATTTACTACGCTGATGGGATAGCCCATGTCGATTGGCATGCTGACCTTACAGCGTTTGGAGATACAAGCTCTATTCCCTCGTTGAGCCTGGGTGGGACACGTGTGTTTGGTTTCCGCAGGAATGATCGGGATGCTCCAAAGTTGCTGCACCTACCTTCCGGCAGCATGGTCCTCATGGGCGAGGGATTTCAGGAGCGGTATCAGCATGCCCTTTTGCCCACGGAGGAGGATGTTTCACCCCGATTCAACCTGACCTTTAGGGCGAAAGCAAGACAGTAGCTTGATCTGCGCCTTTTTCGTCAGACCAATACAGAAGGCAATTCTACAGACTCACCGATCGCTGGAAGTATTAGCTTTCTCCCACTATCCTCGAACGATTTCTTGGCAGCCTCTTTGTCGATTTTGATCTGAGGGAAAGTATCGTAGTGACACCCTATGATGTTTTGACAATCGATGAGTTCAGCAGCGAGAATAGCGTCCTGGACGCCCATGGTGAAGACATCTCCAATCGGGAGTATAGCCCCGTCGATGGGCCCGTAGAAGTGCTTTAGAAATGCCATGTCCTGGGTGACGGCTGTGTCACCGGCATGGTAAATCAGTCCGTCGGAGGTCTCAACTAGGAAACCTGCTGCCTCGCCCCCGTAGGACCCGTCAGGGAGACTGCTGGAGTGCACGGCTTTGACCATCTTCACCTTCGCAAAGTCCAGATCCATTTCACCACCGATATTCATCGGTATACTGTGGATGCCGCGGGTTTCAAACCAATTGGCAATCTCAAATGACGCCACGATGGGGCAGGCGGCGTTCCTGGCAATATACTCGGCATCTGCCACGTGATCGACATGTCCATGGGTGAGGAATATATGAGAGGGTTTGAGCGAATCGGTGTTGATGTGCTCCGCAAGTGGATTTTCGCGTATGAAAGGATCTATGAGAATGGAATTGGAGCCCAGGTCTATTGAAAAACACGAGTGCCCCAAGTATGTGATTCGCATCATGACTTTGGATTTTCATTCAAGATACGAGGATCGCTGAAATCCGTAAATGACTTTACTCAGTAATAGATGCGACGTTACCTCAACTGCCGAGGCCACCCTTGTCCTCCGATTTCAAACCTTGTTTCTAGTTTTGCAGTTTCAAAATCTGGAAATACACAAACATGAGAAAACTAGTACTAATCCTTTTGATCATGGTGTCGGGATGGGCGCACGCCCAAATAGAGGTGACGATCAATGGCGATCCCAATGACAGCACAGTCATCAAACAAAAGAATGCCCTTGAAGCAAAGGGCTTTGTCGTGAAAGTTGAAAACCTCAAGGAGGGTGAAGAGCCCGAGCCGACTGGTGATGTCGCCTTTATAAAAAAGTACACTGGTCAAGACCTTCCGGATTTTGAGTATGCCGACCTCTCAGGTACCACCGTCAGCAGTAGTGCCCTGGCAGGCAAGAAAGTCCATATCAACTTTTGGAGTGTCACTTGCAAGCCTTGTATCGAGGAGTTTCCGGAGTTGAACGAACTGAAGGAGAAGTACGATGATGGGCAGACGGTCTTCATCGCCTTTGCCCCTGAGTCAAAAAAGAAGGTCGAGAGGATCCTCAGTAGGTTCCCGCTCGAGTACACAATCATCAGTGATGCCGAGGAACTCTATGAGCAATTAGGTATCAATGGTTATCCCAAAAACTTCTTCGTCAACTCAAATGGAGTGATCAAGAAAGTGACGGATGGCACCAACTACAAAGGAGAAGTGCGCAATGGGGAGCTCGTAATGATCCCCGACAACTTCCCAATCTACGATGAGATCATGAGCTCGCTGGAGTGACTTCATTCTAATCCCTCTCTTGAGGGTCTGGTAATGCTATTAAGTTGAAGCTTGATTCTGTTGGCTTTTTCATCCTGCCGCGCCGTGGGCTAGCCTTTGGGCTCCTACGCTAAAGCTTCGGCGAAAGCGTGCGGCCGATGGAGGCCCTCGAAAAGCAATGTCATTTGACGCTAGGAAGCGCGCGGCTAGTGAAATCTATTGATGTTGCTAGACAAATTGTCTATGGATTTGTGAAGATCCCTCATTCGTCGGGATGACCTATAGAGACTTGCTTTTCAGGATTGCCATGTTTGCCTTCAAAATCTGGATACGCTTCTCCGCCGCTGTTGGTGTCTTCAACAGCCTGACTACTGCGTTGTAAGCTCAATCCCCTCGAATGCGACACTCAAATCCGCCACTGTCGCTCCAGTAACGGAGGTATAGATATTGAATCCCACGTGCAAGGTCTCAGGGAGGTCAGGACGCTCGTAAGTTTCAACGGCAGTCCATGCGCGCGTGCTTCCCACATCCCTACGATAGAGGGTGAAAGCGTCACCCTCCCGGGTCATGCGAAGCTCAGCCTCTGAGAGATTGTCGTCGTAAGGAGTGAAGGTAGAGACGCTGTTCAGGGTGGTTTTCGTTTCCACGCCCACACCAGCAGGGTTTCTCCCAACAACAATATGGACATAGTTCTCACCTCCGGCATCGTCAGGGTTTCTGGCCATGAGGCCGCCAAGGCACACGTTGCAGTCAGGTGCTTGCGTGTTGTCAGAGGAACGTTGGGCCTTGACGGTGGCGCTGATGGAAAAGTCACCGGTGATCTCTGTGTATAGCAGGCCGGCTTGATCACCCTGAAACCAGATAGCGTTTTGCGTCAGGTCCAGTCTAAGATCACTGCCTTCTTCGGTGAGTCCGAAAACTACCGGGCTCAATGAATAAAATTGGTAGGTACCCAGCGACCAATCGCCGTCGCCCGGCGTCGGATCATCGTCATCATCGGAGCTTGAGCAGCCAACGAAAAAAACGGAAATTACAAGGAGGATGGAGAGGTAGTTAGTGAGCGGCTTCATGTTAGGTACAACGGGATGTCGTGTTATTTGTTGTTACCCATTACCCGAGCCAATTCCATACCACTTTTGACCTTTGTCACTGTCTAGCCACTGTTGGTGTTTTCACCAACCGTCTGAAGGAGTTGATCGAGATCCAAGTCGTAGGTGGAAACACCAACGGCGGCGCAACCACAGGTTCAACCTGGATTTTTGTGCTATCTGGCCCTTTGGGATATGAGTATCTCGCTAAATTGAGCTCATGGACTACATCGTTTGTGAACAGCCGGGACAGTTGCTCCTTAAGCAAAAAAATACGCCAAGACCTGATAGTGGCCAGGCCCTTATCAAAATAGAGCGAGTCGGTGTCTGTGGGACGGATTTGCATGCCTACGCCGGCAATCAGGCGTTTTTCACCTATCCCCGGATTCTCGGTCATGAGTTGGCAGCGAGTGTGGTCGAAGTAGCGGAGGGATCATCTCTGGCCACCGGTGAGCAGGTCGTCGTCATGCCGTATGTTAATTGTGGAACCTGTATTGCCTGCCGAAAGGGCAAGACGAACTGCTGCCAGGCATTGAAAGTGCTGGGAGTCCACACAGATGGGGGTATGCAGCAGCACATTGCGGTTGATGAACGGCTATTGATACCTGCACCAGGTTTATCTCTCGAGCAGATGGCCATCGTTGAGCCTTTGGGTATAGGTGCCCATGCGGTCCGGCGAGCTGCGCTGGAGGAGGGTGAATTCGTTGTAGTGATCGGATGTGGACCCATTGGGTTGGGCCTCATGAAAATGGCTCAGGTGCAGGGTGCGAATGTGATCGCCCTGGACGTGAATGACCAGCGTCTGGCTTATGCCAAGGATGTCTTGGGGGTGGACTACACAGTGAATGTGAACGATGATGCTTTAGATACGATCCTCGAACTGACTGGAGGCGATCTGGCCACAGCCGTTTTTGACGCCACGGGTCACCCTGCGGCGCTGGAATCCGGTCCCAGGTACATGGCCCATGGTGGCCGCTATATCCTTGTCGGCCTGTACAATGGAGAGCTGTCTTTCCATCACCCATCCATTCATTCGAAGGAGACAACAATTATGTGCAGCCGCAATGCGACGATGGAGGATTTCCAACATGTAATAGAGGTGCTTAGTAGCGGCGCTTTTCCGTCCTCATCTTTCATCACGCATGAGGTGGGTTACAAAGACATGATCGCCAACTTCGATCACTGGATAAAGCCAGAAAACGGCGTCATTAAGGCCATGGTGCACTTTTGAGCAAGATCAGCTCAAGATGTCTTTTACGACATGGCCATGCACGTCGGTAAGGCGGAAACGTCGTCCCTGGTATTTGAAAGTAAGTCGCTCGTGGTCCACTCCCATGAGGTGCATCAGCGTAGCCTGAAAATCGTGTACATGCACCGGCTTTTCTACGACATTGTAGCTGAAGTCATCTGTGGCGCCGTACACCATTCCTGGCCTGACACCAGCGCCTGCCATCCACATCGTAAAGCAACCGGGGTGGTGATCACGACCGTAATTGGTGGCTGTCAGCTGTCCTTGAGAGAAACTAGTGCGCCCAAATTCTCCACCCCAAATGACCAAAGTATCTTCCAATAGGCCTCTTTGTTTCAGGTCTTGAATCAGAGCAGCCGTCGGCTGGTCGGTATCTTTTGCCTGCTTCTGAATACCTCTCGGTAAGTTGCCGTGCTGGTCCCAGCCAGTGTGATAGAGCTGGATGAACTTCACATCACGCTCGGCCAGTTTGCGAGCCAGTAGGCAATTGGCGGCATAAGAGCCGGGCTTTTTGACGTCTTCGCCGTACATCTCATAGACATAGTCGGGCTCTCCAGAGATATCAACAGCATCCGGAACGGATGTCTGCATGCGAAACGCCATCTCATACTGATTGATCTTCGAGTTGATCTCGGGATCACCCCAACGGTCCAATTGCAGTTCGTTGAGTTGCTTAATCCGATCGAGTGCCCTCCTGCGGTCCTCTTTCTCTATGCCATGAGGGTTATTGAGATAGAGCACAGGGTCTTTTCCAGAACGGAATTGGACACCCTGGTGATGGGAGGGAAGGAAGCCGTTGTTCCACGACAGCGAATTCAGGGGCTGCCCTCCGCCACCATGGGAGACCATGACGACGAAGTTGGGCAGGTTGTCATTGTCCGAGCCGAGGCCATAACTCAACCACGATCCAATGGATGGGCGCCCGCTGATCTGCGAGCCGGTTTGGACGAACATCACAGCAGGTTCATGATTGATCGCTTCTGTGAAGACAGATTTGACGATGCACAGGTCATCGACAATCTTCGCCGTGTGTGGAAAGAGCTCGCTCACCCACGCGCCGGACTGCCCGTACTGCTGGAAATCATAAATTGACCTCACCAACGGAAATGTCGACTGGCTGGCGACCATCCCCGAATTGCGCTGGGTCCCTCGAATGGAGTCGGGTATCTCCTGCCCGTGCCATTTGTCCAGAAGGGGTTTGTAGTCGAAGGTCTCTATTTGGGAGGGTCCACCACTCTGGAATAGGTAAATCACGCGTTTCGCCTTGGCAGGAAAGTGGCCTGTCCCCAGTATGCCGCCACCGCCATTGCCTGTGTTTGCCGCCAAGGCCTTCCCACTTAGCAGCTGCGAGAGGGCAAGGGATCCTATGCCCAATCCCGTCTTCTTGATGAAGTCTCGTCGCGATTGTTGATGAAATAGTTCTTGAGGAGCCATGGCTGTGACTACTTTTTGGTGAAGGCTTCGGTGGTGTTCATGATCGAGCTGACAACGACGCCCAGGGCAGCAATTTCTGACGGATTCAGATCGTCATTCCAGGGCTGTTCGCCTGAACTCAGAAAGGCCAGTGCTTTGGACTCGTCCTTGACGAAGTTCTCCAACTCTTCATTGTAAAATTCATCGAGCACCTGCTGCTCCTCAATGCCCGGCGCTCGTCCGGTCAGCAGCCGAAATGCTTTCTGTAATCTCTTCGACGTATCTGCTTCCGATGTGATGAGTTCTTCCGCCAGCACCCTCGAAGCCTCTACGTACTGGGGGTCGTTGAGCAATGCGAGCGCCTGCAGTGGGGTGTTGCTGACCTTACGACGCACAGCACATGCGCCCCGGTCCGCGACATCGAATATCTGCATCGCCGGGGGAGGGGACTGCCGCTTCCATATCGTATAGAGGCTACGACGGTAGAGTCCGTCGCCGGGCTCCTGCAGATACCTGTAGGCCCAATGCTTGGTCGTGAGCTCGGTCCACAATCCCTCTGGTTGGTAGGGATAGGCACTTTCTCCTCCGCGCTGGTCTACGAGCAGCCCACTGATGGCGAGCGCGTTGTCGCGAATCATCTCAGCAGGGAGTCTGTACCTGGGGCCGCGGGCGAGCAATGTATTTTCAGGGTCTTTGCTCAATAGTTCAGGGGTGACTTCGGAGCTTTGGCGATAGGTCGCCGACATCACGATCATCTTGTGCAATGCCTTTATATCCCAACCGCTCTCTACGAATTGCAGGGCCAGCCAATCGAGCAACTCGGGGTGGCTGGGCAGACTACCTTGTGCGCCGAAGTCTTCGGCAGTCTCGACGATGCCCTTGCCAAAATACATTTGCCAGATGCGATTGACATACACCCGAGCGGTGAGCGGATTTTTTTTTGTCAAACAACCATTGAGTGAGCCCGATCCGGTTTCTGGGATAATCCCCAAAGGGCAAGACACTTTCTGGCGTATTGGGGTGGACCGGTGTTGTCGGCTGACTGTAGACGCCGCGGTCGAGGATGAAGGTTGGCCTCGGTTCAGGGAGATCGCCCATCACCATGATCTCGGTGATGTCGCTTATGAAGTGGTTTTCGTTATCTCGGACGTCTTTCAGCTGCTCTCGTTTCATACGAGCGACTGGATCGAGCACAGTGAAGTAGTGGTCTTGGAGGAGGTCGCGGTATTGATCCTTGTTGGTGTAGGTCGATTCGATCTGCTCCGGATCATTCAAATACAGTACTTCCAACTCGGACAACTCGCGATCGAAGATCTGGATCTCGTCTATACCGCCGTTTTTGAAGGGAATGAATTTGTCGCGAGCGCCGAGCGTGATCCCCTCAAAACCATAGGTATGTATGTCGGGCTCCCACAAAATGCTCTTGTAGAGATGGTCGTAATCGATCGTCACCGGTTGTTTCTTCCCATCAACGAAGAGCGATATCCCCGATGCCTTGCTTGAGCCATCGTAAGTGACCGTGATCTGACTCCATTTTCCGATAGGAATGGGGTTCTTCGTAGTCACTTGCAGGGCGTTTTGAGGCCAACTCCTGGCGATGATGAACTGCAGGAGATTGTCTTGGAGGTGGAGTGAGTAGCCCTTCAAACCCAGCCTAATAGATTCGGAGTGCCAAAGCACACCCGCCTCAGGATAGAGGGTGTCCGGTCGTAGGGCCAGTTGGAAGGAGAACGGATCAGTACGGTCGTACCAGCCAATCTTTTCTCCCAACTTTAATTTGTTGTAGTCGCTGACGTAGAATGCGTTACCCTTGAATCCTTCACCCATTACTGGCTGCCTCAACGTGGCGTTGGCACCTGTGCCAATGGCTTCTGCGCTTGTGAACGTCTTCTCGCGATCAGTGGGCTTTATGTCGTCCAGCGGGTAGTAGGCGGTCAAGCTTTTCGATAGCGTCGTCTGTAGATCTTCCACTTTGGCTGACCTCAACCAATTATCAAAGGATGCTTCCTGCTGGTAGGTCTGACTGACCTCCTTTTCATACCTCGAGATCATCGCTTGGAGCTTTTCTATCTCCTGATCTTCCACTTCACTACTAAGCAGTAGTGCCGGTCCTGGAACCTGCCCGGGTCCATAGACAGCTGTGCCAAGCTCAAAAGTGCTATTGAAAAACGCGAACAGCTCGTAATAGTTCTTCTGCGAAATCGGGTCGTACTTGTGATCATGACACCTGGCACATTCCAGTGACAGGCCCATGATCCCCGTGCCGAGGGTATTGGTTCGGTCTGCCACGTACTCCACCCTATACTCCTCAAAGACAATCCCGGCCTCGCCATTCTTTTTGTGCAGTCTGTTGAAGGCCGTAGCCAGCGTGCTTTCTTTGGAAGCGTCAGGGATCTGGTCGCCAGCGAGTTGCCACGTGATGAACTGATCGTAGGGCATGTTGTCATTGAAAGCACCAATGACCCAATTGCGCCACGGTGAGAAGTCGCGATGCTTGTCGTCCAGATAGCCATCACTGTCAGCATATCGCGCCACATCCATCCACGTCGCCGCCATACGCTCTCCATACGATGGTGAGGACAATAGGCGATCCACCAGTCGCTCGTAGGCATCGGGAGTATTATCAGCGACAAACTGATCGATTTCTCCCAAGCCGGGTGGCAATCCCGTCAAATCGAAACTGAGGCGTCTGATGAGTGTCTCTTTGGATGCTGCCTGCGAGGGCGCGAGGCCTTCTCTTTCCAGTCTGCTCAATACAAACTGGTCGATTGGCTGCCTTACCCAGGATTCTTCTTCGACAGGCGGCGGCTCCTTTTCCTCTGGTGGTGTAAAAGCCCAGTGGGGCTTGTATTCGGCTCCTTGCTCAATCCACCTGGCGAGGATGGCGACCTCTTTGTCGGAGAGTTGAAGGTGTGAATCTGGCGGCGGCATCACTTGCTCGGGATCCCCTGAAATCATTCTGGCAAACGCTTCACTGCGCGCCAAAGAGCGTGGGACAATGGCTTGACCAGCTCCGCTCTCCAATGCTTTGATGGCTCCGTCTCGTGTATCTAGGCGCAGACCGGCCTTCCGGTTGCCCACGTCCGGTCCGTGGCACAGAAAGCAATTGTCCGAGAGGATGGGTCGTACGTGAAAGTTATAATCGACCTGGTCAGGAAGGGCGTCATCGAAGGCAGCAATCCATTCGGGTTTTGTATCACCACAGCTGAGAACGAGAACCCCCAGCATGGTCATCAGAAGCCAGAAGCGGCGATTGTCAATATGGCCTCTCTGCCGATCCATCAGCTAAGAATGTCTTTGACGACGTGGCCATGCACGTCGGTGAGTCGGAAACGCCTTCCCTGAGTTTTGAACGTCAATCGTTCATGATCGATGCCGAGGATATGGAGCAGGGTGGCATGGAAGTCGTGAACGTGGACGGGGTTCTCCGTGATATTGTAGCTGAAGTCGTCGGTGGCGCCATAGGTAAATCCTGGCTTCACACCGGCGCCGGCCATCCACATCGTGAAGCACCTTGGGTGATGGTCGCGGCCGTAGTTGTCATTGGTGAGCTTGCCCTGCGAATACACTGTGCGACCAAATTCGCCACCCCAGATCACCAATGTATCTTCCAACAGTCCTCGCTGCTTCAGATCCTGCACCAGGGCTGCCGTCGGCTGGTCGGTCATTTGGCATTGGTTTTTGATGCCACCGGGCAGGTAGGAGTGCTGGTCCCAACCACGCTGGTAGAGCTGCACAAACTTCACCCCCTTTTCCAGGAGTTTTCTCGCCAGTAAGCAATTGGCGCCATAGGTCCCCGGATCGCGGCTGTCCTCCCCGTACATGTCGAAGATGTAATCCGGTTCATCGGATAAATCCGTCACTTCCGGTACCGATGATTGCATGCGGTAGGCCATTTCATACTGGGAGATGCGTGCATTGATTTCGGGGTCACCGTAGGTGCCTTGTTGTACCTCGTTCAGCTGCTTGAGATAGTCGAGCATTCGGGCCCGGTCTTCGCCATCGTAGTGCTCTGGATTGTTGAGGTAAAGCACAGGGTCTTTTCCTGAGCGGAACTGGACTCCCTGGTACTCGGTGGGCAGAAACCCATTGCCCCAAAGCCGTGCGTACAAAGGCTGTCCTCCGCCTTTCTTCGATACCAGCACGATAAAAGTAGGCAGGTTGTCGTTGTCCGAACCAAGGCCGTAGCTGACCCACGAACCTATGGAGGGCCTGCCCGCTAATTGATGGCCTGTCTGAAAGAAGGTGATAGCTGGATCGTGATTGATCTGCTCGGTGTAGAGGGACTTGACGAAGCATAAATCGTCCACGATCTTGGCCGTATGCGGCATCAACTCGCTGACCCAGGCGCGACTCTCGCCGTACTGTTGGAAGTCATAGATCGAAGGTGCGATGGGTAACGACGTTTGCTGAGCGCTCATGCCCGTGAGTCGCTGACCCTGCCGGACAGAATCCGGGAGTTGGTCGCCAAACATCTCCTTGAGTCGTGGCTTGTAGTCGTAGGTCTCGAACTGTGAAGGTCCGCCGCTCTGAAATAGGTAGACAACGCGCTTGGCCTTTGGCGCGAAATGAGGTAGCGCCTGGAGTAATGGATCCGTGGTCGGAGCTGAGTTCGCGAGTAGTCGGTTGGTGCCCAGCAGTGAACCCAATGCAATCGACCCTAGCCCCAACGATGTCTTTGTAAGGAACTGGCGTCTGTCCATGCGGGACTCTGCCGCTCGGAGGTCGGGATGATTACTTCTGACAGGTTCGTGGTGACACATCTTTTTATCTTTTCGTTATGCAGGCATCGGAGTTGAGGATCACGTTGGCGACGACCGCATTCGCAGCGAGTTCCGCTCGATCCAGTTTGGGATCAATAGCGTACTCTCCAACTTCCAGCCATCCATTGCCTTTGGCGGGATCGGATTTAAACTTCCCATATTCTTCCTCCTGCAATTGCACGAGCAACGTCAATTCGTCATTCGCAGGCTTTCTACCTGTCAGGCGCCGAAACGCCTCACTGATGCCCGCAGTGACATCTTTCTTTCGGGAGATTTGCTCACCCACAGCTTTGGACGCTTCCACGTAGGTAGGGTCGTTGAGGAGCGCCAATGCTTGCAGTGGCGTGTTGGTCTTTTGTCTTCGGACGGTGCACTCGGTTCGCTCTGGCTGGTCGAATGTCTGTAATGTGGGGTGGGGGACCGTGCGTTTCCAGAATACGTAAAGGCTCCTGCGGTACAGGTCTTCGCCGCTGTCCTGGACGTATCTGCCGCCATTCATGTTCCAAAGCCCATCCGGCTGATAGGGTCGCACACTGCGGCCTCCAATGGTGGTGTTGATCAAGCCACTGGCTGCCAGGGCGTTGTCGCGTACCATCTCACTGGATAGTCTCATGCTAGGGCCTCGTGCCAACCATACATTGTCTGGATCCTGCTCGCGCAGCTCGGGAGTCCCAACAGAGTTTTGCCGGTAAGTGCTGGACATGACGATGAGCTTCTGAAGGTACTTGACATCCCAACCGGAGTTGATGAATTCGGTCGCTAGCCAGTCAAGTAGTCGGGGATGACTCGGTAGAGCCCCCTGATTGCCAAAATCTTCGGTAGTCTTTACCAGCCCTTGCCCAAAATAACTCTGCCAAAACCGATTCACGGCAACTCGGGCTGTGAGCGGATGGTCGGGGTCGAGTAGCCATTGTGCGAGTCCCAGGCGGTTCTTGTTGAGTGATTCATTCCAGGGGAGAATGCTTTCGGGTGTGCTTGGGAATACCTCCTCGCCGTAGTTTTCATAGCCTCCCCGCTCGAGGACAAACGCCTGCCGTGGTCTGGGCATTTCTTTCATTACCATGATCTCCTTGATCTGCTCCATGCTATCCACCAGGGGTCGTCGGGCACGAGCTACCTGAGCGAGTTGAGTTCGGTAGGCGGACGAATGATGGGCCACGAAGTGATCGGTTAGTTGCTCCCGGTCCTCGGCACTCAAGGCGTTTGAGGGTTTGTTGACGATGGACCTCAGCGCATCCGGGTTGGCGATTTGCATGACCTCAATGGCGGACAACTCCCTGTTGTAAACAAGAATGTCATCGACGAAAGCTCCACCAATCCCCTTACCTCGCCAGCGGGCACCAATCTGGAGGCCGGGTTCATGCTTCCCTGGCTGGTCCATGTCCTCGGTGTAGCCAAAGACAATGTCCTTGTAGAGGTTGTTGTTGAGGATTTCAGTAGCAACCGGTTGTCCATCCATGTAGAGCTTGAGTCCTTCTGCCGAACTGGAGCCATCATAGGTTGCCAGTAAGTGGATCCATTTATTTCGCGGGACGGGTGTCTGCGTCCTGCGAATGATGGCATTCTCAGGCCAGGTGTGAGCCAGCATCAGTTCCAGCCTGTCGTCGATCAGGTAGAGCGAATAACCCTTGAAGCTGTAGAGACGGGACCCGTCATTTTTGTGGAAGATCACGCCTTCATCCAATTCTTCAGGCAGCTTCACCCACAGTCCAACGCTGAAGGCATTGTTCCGTTTGAAGACGCCGACATGCTCCAGGTCCAGCCATGCGTCACCATCCAGTAGCAGGCCTTGCCCTTCTTTGCCCTTCTGGAAGTTGGGCAATTCACTGCTGGAAAACATCCGCTCCATGTGGCCGGAACTGTTTGCTGCTCCATTGTCGAGAGCACCGTCCAAAGGGAAAGCACCAATAAGCCCCTTGGTTGGCTTCCCAGCGGTTAGTTCCTGGTAGTGACCTCCGTTAATCCAGCTATCCGCCGCTTCTCTTTCACTGGTTTCGATGAGGTTGAGCTCTTTTTCCTGCTTTTCAACCGCTTCCTCGAGATAGGTTATGATTGACTGCTGCTCCTCCGTTGGCAACATCAGGGTGGGAACCGGTGTGGCGTTGTCCCACGAGATCTGCCCGGTTTCATTCACGTTGTTGAAGAAGCTGAACAGCTCGTAAAATTCCTTTTGTGAGACCGGGTCGAACTTATGATCATGGCAACGGGCGCATGAAAACGTCAGTCCCATGAAACCCTGCCCGAAAAGCGCTGTCCGATCAGCAACGTATTCCACGCGAAACTCCTCATCGACAATGCCACCTTCCTGGTTTTGGGGGTGGAGGCGATTGAATCCCGTAGCGAGGATCTGTTCCTTTGTCGCGTCCGGCAAAAGATCTCCCGCCAGCTGCCAGGTGATAAAGTCATCATAGCCCATGTTTTCATTGAAGGCGTCAATGACCCAGTCACGCCAGGGGCTCATGTCCCGGTAGCGATCCACGGTATAGCCATGGGTGTCTGCAAAGCGAGCGAGATCCATCCAGTCCGTGGCCATTCTCTCCCCGTAATGCGGAGAGTCCAGAAGGCGGTCCACCTGTTTCTCGTAGGCGTCAGGGGAGGTGTCCGCGAGGAAAGCATCGATCTCTTGAAGTGTGGGTGGTAATCCCGTCAGATCGAGGCTCACGCGTCTCAGGAGCAATTCCTTGTTCGCTTCCTGCGAGGGCTCCAGACCTTTTTCGACGAGCTTGCCGAAAACGAAATTGTCAATATCGTTGACCGCTGGCCACGCAGCATCGGGTGCATCCTGGCGCTCAGGTTTTTGAAAGGCCCAATGTGGCTCGTACTTTGCCCCCTGCTCAATCCACTTGATCAACACAGCCTTCTCACGAGCTGTCAACGCCAGGTTGGAGGCTGGCGTGGGCATCAAATACTCGGGATCTGTGGAGATGATGCGGTGATACACCTCACTTTTGGCCGTGCTCCCTGGCGAAAGCGCCACTTTGCCTGGGCTATTGGGAAGTGGCGCAAATGCGACTGCGGCTTCATGGAGCTGCAGGCCACCCTTGATCTGAGCACGGTCAGGCCCATGGCAGGCAAAGCATTTGTCGGAAATAATCGGCTTCACATCGACATTGAAATCCAGCTGGTCGGGCAGTTGCTGGAAGGCTTCTGCAACATCTTCAGGCAACGGCGACGTACAGGCTGTGAGAAGTCCAAGTAGGACGAAAATCAGGGACTTCAAGTGTGGAGTCAGTGGGATGTTGGGAAGTTTCTTCAACTCGAAAGCAGTCAGCTGTAATTTCCATTATTTCGTCCACATTTTCCAGTATAGGTTACTCCAAGGGTGATACTGTGATACACTTCACATTTGACAGAGAGAATTCGCCCGAGTGGGCTAAATTCACAAGGATGAATCACCTATTTCAACTCTCTCGCTGGTCACTCGCCTGTACTTTTTTGACCCTACTACTTTTTGTTCCGCACGGTTGCTACCAAGTAGATAAGCCGGGGACGACACAACCCAACATCCTTTTCATTTTTGCTGATGATCTCACCTATTCCGCAATTCGGGCCCTGGGCAACGGCGAAATCCATACACCCAACCTTGATCGGTTGGTGCAGTCCGGGACTTCCTTCACCAATGCCTATAACATGGGTGGCTGGAATGGGGCGATCTGTGTGGCTAGCCGGGCGATGATCATATCTGGGCTTTCGGTCTGGCGGGCCCGCGAGCAATCCGACCGATGGCGCGAAGGTCAGGACTTCGATCAAACCTGGGGGCAACGGATGCAAGCAGTGGGCTACGATACCTACATGAGCGGGAAGTGGCATGTACAGGCCCCGGCAGATAGTGTCTTCCAGGCGGTGAGACACGTCCGACCAGGGATGCCGCCGGACTTTTGGAGGGATCGCAAAAAGGTCGATTTCAACGATCCTGAGGTTGATTTGGACGATGCCATGCCGGTTGGGTACAACAGGCCAAAGGGCCCTGATGATGATTCCTGGTCACCATCGGACAAACGATTCAGCGGCTTTTGGGAGGGAGGTACACACTGGAGCGAGGTCTTGCGAAATGATGCCCTGGACTTTATTCAAATGGCTTCCGAAAAGGAGAACCCCTTCTTCATGTACCTGGCTTTCAATGCCGCACATGATCCGAGACAGGCACCGCAGGAGTTTGTTGACAAATATCCGCTAGACAGTATTTCACTGGAGCCAAGTTGGGCACCGCTCTATCCGTACCGATACGAAATTGGCAATGGTCCGGGATTGCGAGATGAAGCTTTGGCACCGTTCCCAAGAACTGAATATGCCGTGAAGGTGCACAAGCAGGAATACTATGCCTTGATCACACACATGGACGACCAAATTGGCAGGATTCTCGAAGCACTTGAAGCTACGGGCAAGATGGAGAATACGTACATCTTCTTCACCGCCGATCATGGGCTGTCTGTAGGCAGGCATGGTTTTCTAGGCAAGCAAAACATGTATGAGCATAGCATGAAGGTGCCACTGATGGTGTCTGGTCCCGGCATTCCGAAAGGGGAGGCCCGGGAGCAGCAGGTGTACTTGCAGGATGTGATGGCCACGGCCCTCGAGTTGGCGAAGGCCGAGCAACCCGCATCGATGGAATTCAAGACGCTATTGCCCCTGGCGAAGGGGGAGACAGAGGCCCACAACTATGAACCGGTCTACGGTTGCTACGTGGATCTCCAACGCATGATCATCAAGGACCGATGGAAGCTGATCCTGTATCCACGGGCCAATATGGTGCGACTGTACAACCTGGAGGCGGATCCCGAGGAGGTCAACGACGTCGCCAGCGATCCCGCCAACGCGGACAGGATCAAAACGATGTTTAGGGAACTGCAGAAGCTGCAAGCAGAAATGGATGACGAACTGGACCTGTCGGAGACGTTTGAGGAATGGAGCACCTCCTAGCTCGTACATCCAAAGTGCCGGGGAGGATCTGCTCGATACGACAATGGGCCTGGATTCTCTGTGCCATGTGCCTCGCGTGCGGTGATGGTCGTCAAAATCGCCCCCTTGGATATCAAACCATGGAGGATCTCAGTAATTACGAATTGGTCTGGTCTGATGAGTTTGACCACAGTGGTGTCCCCGACCCTGCAAACTGGACGTACGAGAAAGGGTTTGTTAGGAACCGCGAGCTGCAGTGGTACCAACCTAACAACGCTTTTTGTGAGGATGGCCTGCTGGTAATCGAAGGCAGGCGGGAAAATAGGCCCAATCCCAACTATGTAGAGGGCTCTGATGACTGGAGAACCGAAAGACCGGAAATCCACTACACTTCCGCCAGTGTAACCACCAGAGGCCTACATGATTGGCAATACGGCATCTTCGAGGTTCGAGCTCGAATCGTCCCTGAGGAGGGGTTGTGGCCGGCTATCTGGACGCTGGGTTCTGGTCACGAATGGCCAACAGGAGGGGAGATTGATATCATGGAATACTACGATGGTGGTATTCTTGCGAATGCCGCATGGGCTGGAGAGAAGCGTTATCAGGCGCTGTGGGATGATGAGAAGATCCCCGTGGAGCAGATCGGTGATCCCGGATTTTGGAAGAAGTTCCACGTGTGGAGAATGGAGTGGGACGCCACCTCGATTGATATTTTTCTGGACAGCCTCTTGCTCAATACCATCGATCTGGACGAAACAGTCAATCAGCGCGGGGAGGTAAATAACCCCTTGAGGGAAACTTCCCACTACATCCTATTGAATCTTGCTATCGGTGGGACGCAAGGTGGCGACCCTTCCAAAACCAGTTTTCCGACCAGGTATGAGATTGACTACGTGCGCGTTTATCAGAAGGGGGAAGGAAGTTGATGGATGGCGGGTTGATGGACAAAGAACCAGGAACGAACAACAATGGCCGTTTCGCGGCAGGGATCGAGCTGGTATCCGGCAAGGCTTGCGGGATGGGTCGCGCGGCCGTGATACCCTGAAGTGAGAGATTGACGAACATTCCAACAGACGCTTATTCTCCTTACCTCTACTTCAGGGGAGAGCCCGACCCCTGAAGTAGAGATACACAGCACGTCAAAATGTAACTAATTGGACTTTCTCTCACTTCAGAGGGCCGCCCAAATCAAGTGACCAAGATCCCAGAACCAAGATCATAACTCCGTATTGTGTATTTTACACCTACGCATTTACTGACCTAACCATGAAATACTCACGAAAGTCCTTCCTGAAACTACTGGGCCTCGGTGGCCTTGCTGCGGCGACTCCCGCCGTAGGTGCATCTACCCGAAACTATTCCGCGAATCGACCCAAGGCGGCCAATTTGGAGCTGGGTCTGGCCTCTTACACGACCAGGAGCTATACCCTCGACCAAACGATCGATATGGCCAAGCGCCTGGGAATGAAGATGCTCTGCCTGAAGAGTATGCACCTGCCGCTGGAGAGCAGTGATGCCGATATCAAAGCCGCCGCCGACAAAGTGACGAAGGCTGGACTCACGCTGTACGGGGCTGGAGTCATCTACATGAAGTCGGAAGACGAAGTGAACAATGCCTTCCGCTATGCGAAAGCGGCCGGGATCCAAACGATCATTGGTGTGCCTAATCACGATCTGCTACCGCTTGTGGAGCGCAACGTGAAGGAAACAGATATCAAGGTGGCGATACATAATCACGGTCCCGGTGATGATGTATACCCTACGCCCGAAGTCACCTACGAAAAGGTCAAGTCCCTCGATCCTCGTGTGGGACTCTGCATCGATATTGGCCACGTGCAACGATTGAACCTCGACCCGATCGAAAACCTGAAGAAATATGCCGATCGGTTGTATGATCTGCACCTGAAGGATGTCGACCAGTCGGCTGCGGCAGGTCGGTCGATCCAGTTTGGTAGGGGAGTGATCGATATGCCAGGTGTGCTCCGTGCACTCAGCGAGATCAATTACCAGGGTGTGATGGCATTGGAGTACGAGAAGGATGCGGACGATGTCTTGCCAGGACTGGCAGAATGCGTCGGATATGCCAATGGCGTAATGGATGTTATGGGTTGAGGGCAGCACCTTGAAGCGCCCATTGAACCTGTACTTTCCGTTGGTCGTCCTGGGGCTGATAGTGCTTGGCACGGCCTGCCAGCAAGTATCCCCGCAAAGACCTAATGTCGTCCTCATCATGGCCGATGATCTGGGCTATGGTGAACTGGGTTGCTACGGCAATGACAGCATTGCGACCCCCAATCTTGACTGGCTCGCGGCGAATGGTCTTCGGTTCACTGATTTCCATAGCAATGGCACTGTGTGTTCCCCTACGAGGGCTGCCCTCATGACCGGACTCTATCAGCAAAAGACTGGCATCGAAGGAGTTGTGTATGCCTTTGGCGAAGCCCGTGAAAGAGGGCTGAATCTCGAGGCTGTCACCATTGCCGATGCCATGAAGGAGGGGGGATATACAACTGGCATGATGGGCAAGTGGCACCTGGGCTACCGGAGGGAATTCAACCCCGTGCGACAAGGATTCGATGAGTTTGTAGGGTATGTGAGCGGTAATGTCGACTATCACTCACACTATGACGGTGTGGGGATCTATGATTGGTGGGACAATGAAGATTCCCTGTATGAGGAGGGCTATTCGACGGACCTGATCACCGAGCATTCGGTTGATTTCATTCGTAGACACAAAGACCAACCCTTCTTCCTGTACATTGCCCATGAAGCGCCTCACTATCCCTTTCAGGGTAGGTCTGATCCCGCCTATCGACTACCGGGGCGAGACCCTTCCAATATCGGCCGCGATGGCGATGTGTCGGGTAAAATCATGGAGATGACCGAGATCATGGACGAAGGCATTGGCCGCGTCGTGAAGACACTCCAGGACCTGGACCTCGATGAAAACACACTCGTCTTCTTCGTCTCTGACAATGGTGGTGAGCGACTGGCGAACAATGGACCATTGCGAGGCAGTAAGGGCCAAGTGTGGGAGGGGGGGCATCGCGTTCCCGCCATAGGCTACTTCCCTGGGAAGATTCAAAGCGGTGAGACCAATGCGACGGCGATCACCATGGATATTTTTCCGACGATACTTTCCGTTTGCGGTATTGAGCGTTCGGATCTGGTGTCGGATGGAGTGGATCTTACGCCATTGCTGTTCGAGCGACAGACGTTGCCCGAAAGGCCATTGTTCTGGCGATACCGCGATCGCAAGGCGGTGAGGATGGGGGATTATAAGTTGGTTGTGACAGGGGAGGATACCGTGTTTTTCAACCTCGCGGCTGATTTATCCGAGTCTACTGATTTGAGTGCAGAGCACCCATCATTGAAACAAGAGTACCTCCTGCGCCTGATCGAATGGGAGAGCGAAGTAGATAAAATTCCACAAATTACCCAGTGAGGTCTGGGCCTCAATTATATACAAAACCCAAAACCCTACTCACCATGAAAAAGCTTGCCTATGCTGTTCTGGCGCTGATTCTCTTACAAAACTGTGCCCCCGCACCCTCAGGAGAGGAGCCACGGAAGCCCAATGTAGTCCTGGTCTTCATTGATGATGAAGGCTACGGTGACGTAGGCGTGTACGGTGCCACCGGGTTTGAGACACCCAACCTCGACCAAATGGCGAGCCAGGGCATGCGATTCACCAATTTTTACTCGGCCCAACCAGTTTGCTCAGCTTCTCGCGCTGGGCTGCTCACAGGTTGCTATCCTAATAGAATCGGTATCTCTGGTGCGCTCTTTCCCTTTCACGATATAGGTATCCACACGGAGGAGTACACGATGGCGGAAATGTTCAAAGACCAGGGCTATGCCACGGCCTGTTTCGGAAAGTGGCATTTGGGTTGGCAGAAGGAATTCCTCCCGAAGCAACACGGGTTTGATGAGTACGTGGGCGTTCCCTATTCCAATGATATGTGGCCTCGCAGCGATGTCGATGGCTCGTTGATCACGGGCGACAGTCGGCGTACGACCTACCCGGAACTGCCCCTGATCGCCGGCGATACGGTAGCGGAAAGGATCACTGATATGGCCGGGCAGGACAAACTCACGACACTATACACGGAAAAGGCCGTGGACTTCATCCACCGTAATGCTGATCAATCCTTTTTTCTATATGTACCGCACACCATGGCGCATATCCCTTTGGGTGTCTCCGACAAGTTCCGAGGGAAGAGTGAACAGGGCTTCTATGGTGACGTGATGATGGAAATCGACTGGTCGGTCGGCGAGATGATGAAGGCCCTCGAAAAAAATGGCATCGCCGACAATACCATCTTCATCTTCACGACCGACAATGGACCCTGGCTCAACTTCGGGAATCATGCCGGTTCGGCAGGAGGGCTCCGAGAGGGGAAAACGACCAGTTGGGAGGGCGGACAACGGGTGCCTTTCATTGTGCAATGGCCGGGAGAGATCCCGTCGGGAACCGTTTGTAGCAAGCTGGCCTGTGCCATAGATCTCATGCCGACACTGGCCTCCATCACTGGAGGTCAACTTTCTGATAACAAAATCGATGGCGTTGATATTAGTGGACTTTTGAAAGGAGATTTTTCTTCTGACCCCAGAGAGACAGTGCTCTATTACTATGGGCGAAACAATCTGAACGCTGTGCGAAAAGGCAATTGGAAATTGGTACTGCCGCACACCTATGGCTCTTATGATACCGAGCCTGGTATGGACGGTCGTAGCGGTCGGAGGATTCGCACAACCGTAGAGGAGCCGGAACTATACAATATGATGCGAGATCCCGGAGAGCAGTACAATGTGATCAATTACCATCCGGAGAAAGTGGCCGAAATAATGGAAGTGGTAGAGCAGGCCCGGGCAGAGTTGGGCGACCTGAATGTTGAGATTGAAAGGGGCACTGATAATCGTGAAATAGGAACACTGGAAAGCAATGCCATCCGGTAAATTGACTACACAACAAATGATAAGAACACTCACTTGCGGCCTGGTACTGCTGACGGCCTGCACCTCCACACCGGAAACGACGCCCGCCTCCGAGCGCCCCAATGTCATTCTCGTTATCACGGACGATCAAGGGTACGGGGACCTGGGGTTCCACGGCAACAGCTTGATTCAAACGCCAAGGATCGACGCTTTTGCTGAAGAAAGTTGGCGCTTTGACAACTTCCACGTGTCTCCGGTGTGTGCACCCACCCGGTCCAGCCTGCTCACAGGGCGCTACTCCCTTAGGACCGGAGTGCGCGATACCTACAACGGCGGAGCGATCATGGCTTCCGGTGAGGTGACGCTGGCCGAGGTGCTGAAGCAAGCCGACTACACCACGGGCATCTTTGGGAAATGGCACCTTGGGGACAACTATCCTTCCAGACCCATGGATCAGGGGTTCGATGAGTCTGTTATTCACCTCGCCGGGGGCATGGGCCAGCCCGGTGATGTCACCAACTTCTTCGCTGGCAGGGACAGCAGCTATTTCGATCCCATCTTGTGGCACAATGGCCAAACTGAGCAGTACTCGGGCTATTGCTCCGACGTTTTTACTGATAATGCCATCCAATTCATCGAGCAGAATCGCGACAACCCGTTCTTTTGTTATGTGGCCTACAATGCGCCTCATACACCGCTGCAATTGCCACAGAAGTATTACGACATGTACGCCGATGTGGACCCTACGACAGCGACAGACCAGCCGATTCGGCACACGATGACTGACAGCGACAAAGAGGATGCGCGAAAAGTGTATGGCATGGTATCAAACATCGATTGGAACTTTGGCAAGCTCCTGGACAAGGTGGAGGAGCTGGGTATTGCTGACAATACTATCATCATCTTCATGACCGACAATGGCCCTCAACAGCGTCGATACAACGACTACATGAATGGCCGCAAAGGCAGCGTCTACCGTGGCGGCACGCGGGTGCCATTCTTTTTCAGATATCCGTCGAAATACGCGCAGCCCAGACAGATTGATGAGACAACAGCTCACCTCGATGTGCTACCGACTTTGTCCCAGCTGTGTGGGGCGAGCTTGCCTACGGATCTAGCTGTCGATGGCAGGAGTTTCGTACCGCTTTTGGAGGGCGACGTAGATTGGACGGATCGGTCCTTGTTCTTTTACTGGACCCGCCGATACCCGGAGCGCTACAACAACATCGCCCTGCAGCGGGCGGGCTACAAGCTCGTGGGCTTTGCGGACTACGATGCGCCCCTTGAGGATTTTGAGTTGTACAATGTCAATGACGACCCATCTGAGTCGGAGAACATCGTATCTCAGAATCAGGGATTGGCCACGGAACTGAAGAGCGAATTGGATCGACTGTACACCGAATTGGTGAATTCACCGAATCTTGTGGATGCGCCGAGAATCGCGATCGGCTCCCCTTACGAGAATCCGACCATTCTCAATAGGAATGATGCCGGCGGAGAGCGGGGCGTTTGGAATGCTGAGGAGGTCCATGGCCTTTGGAGGGTGGCGATTGCGGAAGGCACCTACAATGTCAAGATCAGGTTCATGAAGCCCATCGAAGGTGGGGGCCGAATGTACCTGGAGGCAGGTCAGATCATCCATCAGCAAGCGAACGAAGAGGCTACGGATATGATCGAAATGAAGAATGTCCGGCTGCCGGCAATGGATTGTGATTTGATACCCTTCTACTCTTTCAAGGGAAGGCGCATATTTCCGTTCTCCGTGGAGGTAGAGCGAGTGGGTGGAGATGGGACATAATTTAGAGCCAATGAGACTTTTACTGCTTCTTACTCTGTTGTGCATGAGCTACGGCTGTGTGCCTGATAAAGAACCCGGTCCTCCCAACGTCATCCTGGTGATGGCCGATGACCTCGGTTGGGGTGACACTGGCTACAATGGCAATCCCATCATCAAGACGCCCCATCTCGATCAGATGTCACGCGAAGGCATCACCTTCAACCGCTTTTACGCGGCCGCGCCCGTGTGCAGTCCTACACGCGCCAGCTGTCTCACAGGTCGGCATCCCTATCGGACTGGGGTTTTCACCGCCAACTCAGGTATTCTCCGTCCAGAGGAGGTGACCCTTGCGGAATTGCTCAAAGCCGAAGGTTATGTGACAGGTCACTTTGGTAAGTGGCACCTGGGCACGTTTTCCGCGGAGGACAAAGACTCCAATCGAGGCGGAAGGCCGGAGTTGTTCAATCCCCCGACGAAGCATGGCTTTGATACCTATTTCTCGACTGAGGCGAAAGTACCTACCTGGGACCCCATGCTCAAACCAACCTCTTTCGAGGAACCCGAGAGCTTGCAATTCGGATGGAACTACCTCAAAGAGGGACAAGAACACCAGGACTACGGGACCGCCTACTGGACGCCCGAGGGGCGAGTGACTGAGAATCTGAGGGGCGACGATTCCCGCGTGATCATGGATCGCGCCATTCCCTTCATTGAAGAGTCGGTGGAGGGAGAGCGACCCTTCCTGGCTGTCATTTGGTTTCATGCGCCGCACCTGCCAGTGATCGCAGGACCTGAGTATGCAGCGATGTATGCGGATCAAGACTTTAAGATGCAGCAGTTCGCTGGCTGCGTCACCGCCATGGACGAGCAGATCGGACGACTGAGGGCGAGACTCTCGGAACTCGGTGCCTCCGACAACACGATGATATGGTTCTGCAGTGACAATGGTCCAGAAGGCAATTGGCAATCACCGGGTCGTACGAACGGATTTAAGGGCCGAAAACGAAGCCTCTATGAGGGCGGCGTTCGCGTTCCTGGATTGGTGGTGTGGCCGGCGGTGGTGGAGCCCGCAGTCGTGGAGACGCCGGTAGTGACCTCTGATTACCTGCCCACCGTCATGGAGGCCCTCGGTACGACTCCGAACACCGGCAACAATGTCCTCGATGGTGTCAGCGTCCTGCCCCTGTTGAAAGGGGAGGACTGGCAGCGCCCAAAACCGATCGCTTTTGCGAGTAGGCAGCAGTTCACCTACCATGGCACAGGTTTCAAGCTGTACGGTGCTGAAGAGCTTTATGATTTGCAGGAGGATCCATTCGAAGCTACCAACCTGGCCACGCAGTATCCAGATACGTTGGAGCAGTACCTCGAAGCTTTCGGCGATTGGTACCAGTCTACCAGGAGCAGTTTTGAAGGCAGCGAATACGGCACGGCTTCATTGGAGCGCGTTCAACAGCAATATCCGGAGCTCTCGGAAGCTAGTGACAATGAAGCCGATGATCGATGAATACCATTGACAAACGCTGCTCACCCATTCAAATGATTAAGCATACCATGAAAATTCAGCTATTCCTCTTATCGATGCTCATTCTTGCTTTCGCCTCGGGTCAGCGTCGCAATGTGCTCATAATCTGCGTGGATGACTTGCGGCCAGAACTAGGATGCTATGGGGTGGACTACATCCATTCTCCAAACATCGATCGGCTGGCTGCCAATGGTCGCGTGTTTTCCAAACATTATGTGCAGGCCCCCACCTGTGGTGCCTCGAGAAGCGCGCTCCTCACGGGACTTTATGGACCAAGAGGCAACAATGCGTTGTTTCAGCGCTCAGAGCGAATTGTGCGAGAAGAAGATGTTCCACCCTCCATGCCGGCTTGGTTTCGCCAGAATGGGTATGAAACGGTTTCAATAGGAAAGGTTTCTCATCACCCCGGCGGCATGGGCGGCGATGATTGGGATGATCCCGAAAAACCTGAAATGCCTAACTCCTGGGATAAGAGCCTTATGCCCACAGGCCCCTGGCAGCATCCGCGGGGAGCCATGCATGGGCTGGCCCATGGCGAGATCCGCATTGATGCCGGGAAGATGGACCTTTTCCAAAGTACAGAGGGGGATGATGATATCTATCCGGATGGATTGATTGCTGCGAAAGCGCTGCAAGAGCTGGATCGCTTGAGCTCAGGAGATAAGCCCTTCTTTTTGGCGGTGGGCTTTATTCGGCCGCACCTTCCTTTTGGGGCTCCAGCCAAATACATGCATTATGGAGACACTTCTCTGCCACCGACACCGCACCCTGATCAACCGGAAGACAAGTCCACCTGGCATCGGTCTGGTGAGTTTATGCGATACAATCGCTGGGATCGCGACCCCCGGGAAGATCAGGACTTCGCGGAGGAAGTCAGAAGGCACTATGCCGCTTGCGTGAGCTACGCCGATGCACAGGTGGGCAAGTTGCTGGCGGCGCTCGAGACTCTGGGACTTACCGAAAGTACAACTATCGTATTGTGGGGCGACCACGGGTGGCACCTGGGTGAACACGCCATTTGGGGGAAGCATGCCCTTTTTGAAGAATCGTTACGATCTCCTTTGATTGTTGTGAGTCCAGGGGTGTCACAGCCGGGTGAAGCAACGAACGCCATGGTGGAGACGATTGACGTATTCCCCACGCTCTGCGAACTGAGCGATGTCGCTGTTCCAGATTTCATTCAAGGTCAATCCTTGATGGGATTGCTGCAAGATCCAGCAGGTAGTGGACACCCAGCCATATCCTATGGGCGCAGAGCAAGTACCATTCGCACGGATCGATATCGATTGGTGCGTCATGATGATGGCTACTATGAACTCTACGACCATACGAGCGAGGCGAAGGAGACTGTGAATTTGGCCGAGAATAATTCGGGCATTGTGAAAGAATTGGATGAATTGTTAAGTGGTAGGCTAGGTGGGGGAGATCAATGAACAGATTGGTGTCGGGAATTGAGTATGGACTATCGACTATGGACTATAGTCGATGGTCGATCGTCCATGGTCAATAGTTAATAGTCAAATACTATGGCATTTAAGTTTGAAAATCTGAAAGTGTGGCAAAAGGCTGTCGAGTTAACAGGTGAGGTTGATGAGCTGACGAAAGGATTCCCTAAAGAAGAGCAATACATTTTGACCTCTCAAATTAAGAGAGCTGCGGATTCGATTGCCCTGAATATAGCAGAGGGTAGCACTGGCCAGAGCAACAAAGAGTTCAACCGATTTCTTGGCATTGCCCTCAGGTCAGGAATTGAAGTAATCACGTGCCTCTATGTCGGTAGACGAAGAAAGATTATCAGTCAAGACGACTTTGACAAATTCTATGCAGAGCTCACCGAAATCATTAAGATGATTCAAGCGCTTAGAAATAGTCTGGGCTTGTGATGATGGCCCATTAATGGCATGGTGTTGTTCAGGTCGATGGTCAATAGTCGATGGTCGATAGTCGATAGTAAATAGTCCATGGTGAATGAGATAACTATCGACTATGGACTAAAACACTATCGACTATGGACTTAAACACCATGGACCATGGACTACTTCTCTATGGACTATTCCCCAAAATACCTCCAAAGACTACTTCGAAACCGCATTTATCCAGTACCTTTTTGGTGATTCCAAAGTGGACAAGGTAACACCTCCTTTGAGGCGAAAAACTCCGAAAAACTGAGCATCATGACACTCGTAAAAACATCCATCAATAGAAGGTCTTTCTTGAAAGTATCCGCCGCCAGTGGTAGCGGACTCCTCATTGGCTTCAACTGGCTGGCCTCCTGCACGCAGCAGGTGGGGGAGAGCATCCCGGAAGAGTGGTTTGACGTCAATGCCTTTATCAAAATCGCCGATAATGGGCTGGTGACGATCTTTTCTCCCAATCCGGAAGTGGGACAAAACGTCAAGACCGCCATGCCGATGATCGTCGCGGAGGAACTCGATGCGGCCTGGGAGCAGGTGAGGGTCGAACAGGCCGATCTGGATACAAATAGTTTTCAGCGGCAGGTAGCCGGCGGCAGCGGTTCGATCAGGAGCAGTTGGTCGATTCTGCGGATGGCGGGCGCGACTGCCCGGCGCATGCTCGTCGAAGCAGCAGCCAAGCGGTGGCAAGTCTCCATTGAGCAGGTTACCACAGACAAGGGCATCCTGAAAAATACGAATACAGGCGATGAACTCAACTATGGTGAGGTGGCCGTGGAAGCGGCCTCGATCCAGGTACCCGAAGAAGTACCTCTGAAGGACCCCCAAGATTTCCAACTCATTGGCACAAGCGTCAAGAATGTCGACGGCCCCAAGATCGTGACTGGAGCTCCCCTGTTTGGCCTGGATTATGATCAGGAGGGACAGACTCTCGCCACGATAGTCCACGCGCCGGCATTTGGGATGAAGCTCAAATCTTTCAACGCGACAGCGGTCAAGGCGATGGACGGCATCTCAGATGTCTTTACGATCGATATATCCCTCGACAACCGTAGGTCGCGCATGAATGCCTTCAATGAAATGATTGTGATCACGGGCACGTCCACCTGGCCACTGATGAATGCCAAGAAGGCGCTAGTCGCGGAGTGGGAGGCAGATGGGGCCCTTGAGAGCAGCGAGGACCACGAGCGACTATTAAGGGATGCCATTGACAACCAAAGGGGAGAGGTAGCGCGCCAGGATGGCAATCCTGATCAGATGATTGCCAGAGGTCATCGCGTGATTGAAAGAACGTACTCGGCTCCTTTTCTGCCACACAATGCGATGGAGCCCATGAATTTCTTCGCGGATGTGACCGCCGATAAGGCCGTGCTGGTGGGTCCGATACAAACACCCGAAAGATTGCGTGGTTGGGCAGCGGAGTTGCTCGACATGCCCGAGGACAAGGTACTGGTCAAGATGACGCGCATGGGTGGAGGTTTCGGCCGACGACTTTATGGCAATTTCGGTCTGGAAGCTGCCGCGATCTCGCAAAAGATCGGTGGCCCCGTCAAACTCATCTACTCCCGCGAAGATGACATGACCCACGGCATCTACCGGCCCGCTTACCGGGTAAAATACACGGCTACCATCGACGAGAACAACGAGCTATCCTCCTGGCAGGTAAAGGGCGCGGGAATACCTTCCAGCCCATTGTTCGCCAACCGGTTTCCGGCGGGGACGCTGGACAATTTTAAGTCCGTGGATGTCGGGGTAGAAACCAAGATCTCCACCGGCGCCTGGAGAGCACCCAGGTCCAATTTCATAGCCGGCGCTGAGCAGTCATTCATGGACGAAGTGGCCGAGGCCGCTGGCAAGGATCCGATTGAGTTCAGGTTGGCGCTGTTCAACAGAGCCATGGAGAACCCTGTAGGCGACGACAACGACTATGATGCCGAGCGCTATGCCGGCGTGCTCGAATTGGTCAAGGAAAAGGCCAATTGGGGGCAACCCACACCCGGTGTGTACCGCGGCGTTGCAGCGTACTATTGTCACAGGTCCTATGTGGCACAGGTCGTCGACGTGGTCTTGAAGGGCAACACTCCCAAGGTGCAAAAAGTCTGGTGTGCCGTCGATTGTGGCATTGTTGTCAACAAAGAAGGCGCAATCAACCAGCTCGAGGGCGGTATCATCGATGGCATTGGTCACGCGATGTACAGCCAGATCACTTTCGCGGATGGCGCCCCGAGGGAGAGCAATTTCAATGACTACCGACTCATCAAGAACGGCGAGGCTCCGGCGGAGATTGAGGTCTTCTTCGTGGACAATGGCATCGATCCAACAGGTCTTGGCGAGCCGTCGCTTCCACCAGTGATTGGAGCGTTGGCGAATGCGTTGTACCAGGCCACTGGCAACCGATACTATCACCAACCCTTCATGACCTCCAATCAAAAGATTGAGTTGGGTTAAGTAGTTTTTTAGGGCGGCCCGCTGACGGAGAGAAAAGCATGATTCCCCACCATTGACCTCGTCTGGGCTGTTCTCTCGTCAGGGGTCGGGCTGTCCGCTGTATTTCCACCCGCGCTATCCTGCGCGCCGCCGGTGAGGACACCGGCTCAGGCATGGTGGGATGCCGCTTCCATCCCTGCCGCAGTTCCCGTGATTGGGCCGACCAGTCGTCTATCGTGCTGATCAAAGGGAGCATGCCGAGGTGGCCATTTGCCAATTTTTGGAAGGGGCTTATGTTGCAGGGATCTGATTTATACCCCTAGCCTGTGAATATGCCAACTTTTCTTCATTGAACTCATGGCATGCTTACTTCTTAATTCAGATACTTCTCAAACCAATTCATCACCCGGGGCGCGACATCCCTGCGCAGTTTGGGTTCCTGAGGCCCATGCGGAGTGCGCGGATACACCACCATTTCAGTGTCTACTCCCAGGCGTTTCAGCGCATTGTAAAATTCCTGTCCCTGGCTGAAGGGGACCCGGGGGTCGTTAGCTCCATGAATAACTTGGGTGGGGGTTTTCACTTTGGCAATATGGTAGATGGCGGAGTGCTTTTCGTATTCTTCATAATCCTCCCAGAATTCTCTTCCTCCCAGATGGGCCACTACGTAATCCGGAATGTCGGTCGTCGATACCATGCTGATCAGATTAGGTAAACCAGCGCCCATGCTTGCCGCATTGAAGCGATTGGTTTGGGTGACTATCCAACTGGTCATGTAACCGCCGTAGCTCCAGCCCATTACAAACTGTTTGTCAGGGTCGGCAATTCCCATGTCAATGACATGATCTACCCCCGCCAAAAGGTCTTCATAATCCCCAAAGCCCCAGTCCTTCACATTGGCATAGCGGAACTCCTTGCCATAGCCCCGGCTTCCCCTGGGATTCGGTTGTAGCATGATGTAGCCCTTTTGGGCGAAATACTGTACCATGTAGCGGCTTGATTTACCGGAGAAACTTTTTGTGAACACTCCACCCGGCCCTCCGTGTACTTGCAGAACAATGGGATATTTTTTGTCTTCCTGGTAATCTAGAGGATAGGTGAGAATACCTTCTATTTCGAGGTCATCTTTGGATTTCCAGGAGATCACTTCCGTTTTTCCGTATTTCATTGACCTAAAACCTTGGTTGACCCTGCTCAACATTTTGGGGTTTTCTCCTTTTAGCCCTGCCGAGTAGACCTCTCCAGGTAGGTCAGAGCCTTCAAACAAATAGGTGATGACTTTGCCCGCTTGGCTCACCGAAAAGTGATTGGCGCTGCCGTCTAAAGAGGTGAGAATGGGTAGGGTGGAGTCGGTCATGCCCATATAGTCACCCACTAATCCTGCGCCGGATGCTTCTACAGGCAGGGCCATAAAGGTTTGTGAAGTCTTGTAGGTCTCCTTTACATAAAGAAAAGTACCGTCTTCGCTCCACGCTACGATTTCCGCCTGCTGATCGGGTGTTTTAGGCAGTGGTTTTACATCTCCACCCTGGGATGGCACAAGATAGATATCCTGGAGCCCCACAGGTTCAGGCTGACCTCCGTGAGATTGGAAGGCAACCCACTGACCATCAGGTGAATAATGCGGAGATCCGTCGTGCCCAGGCCTCTCCACCAAAGTTTTTATAGCGCCACTATCCGACGGAACCGTTGCGATATCCGATTCAAGGAAAATGCTGTTGATCGTAGGGTCCGGCGAGTAGGAAAATGCAATGGTCCTACCATCCGGTGTCCAGTCGAAGGAATTGACATTAAACTTTCCAGAGGTGAGTTGTTTCGTCGGTCGCCGCCCATCTTCACTCTTATCCAGCGCTATGCGGTAAAGGTGATTGTACTTATAGTTTTGGTCCACGAGGATGATGTCACGCTTCTCTTTTCTGGCCTTTTCATCTTCATCCGTTTCCGGGTCCCTAGAAACGTAGGCGATAGACTTGCCATCAGGTGCCCACTTGAATGAATTGACGCCAGACTTTGCCTCTGTAATTTGTTCCGGTTCACCCCCCATCAGGCGCATGACAAAGAGTTGATTTTCATCCCCGACCCGATTAGACAGAAAGGCGATTTGCTGGCTATTAGGAGAAAAGGCCGGATTGGTGGAAGATTTTTCACCCCGGGTATATTGTACGTCCATGCTGCCCTCGGTAGCTGCCACCCATACCTGGCTGTTGTATTCCGACTTTTCTCCCTCCATAATGGCCGAGCGCACTACGTAGGCCACGTATTTGCCATCTGCCGAAACTTCGGTGGACTGGATATCCTTGTACTTCATGATAAGCTCAGGGGTCCACTCTGGCTGGGCCTGAAGGGCGATGGTGGTGGTTACTAGAAGAGCAAGCAGGCTGATACGGTTCATGATTTGGTGGGGTTGGTGATAAATATATAATTTACACCGTCTTGCTGAGAATTGGAAAGTGACCTCGTTGAGTCCCGGACCAAATCGAGAACAAACTGCATCGAAAGCTGCGACGATATTTCTTAATTCTTAATCATTAGTGTCCGGAAAAAGATGAGGGAAGGATGGTAGATCCACTTTTCCCTCGTGCTCTATAGAATATCTGACAACCCCCCATACCGCAAGCTTAGCCGGAGGTGTAACTTGTGGTTTCTGATTCAATTTCCTCCCCGTTTCTTCAGCATAGCTCTCGACCATGTACCGCACGGCTTTCGGAGAATTGAAATTAAAATGGCAATACGCTCGATTGAAGTGATTAGTAATTGGTTTATTAGTTATCGGAAATCTTATTTACGTGTGCAGAATCCGCCAGCGGAACGCCAGAAAGATTCCTGATCACTAATCACCAATCACTGCTTTTCTCGCAATGACAGTCAAGAAAATCCACCTAATCGAAGCCACTCACCATCCACTTGGACCCGATCGGAGCGGTATCCCACGATGCCTGGACGGTGTCCTGCGTTTGCCGGCAGGCGGGCACACCGTCCACTTATGGCCAGCGGGAGTGAGGATAATAGCCAAGAGCGGGAGCGCAGCAAGAGGTGAAACCCAGAACTTTCTCTCCTGATCCTCCAAGGCTATGCTTTATTATTGCGTTATATGTGATAAAAGAAGAATCCACCATAAGAAAGTAGGGATTAATGAGTTTCTTTACTGTAGAACTAGCTAAAAAGGACAAATATGAAGGCGTTACGATTGATAGTCTTGGGATTATTTTCTCTCTTGTATTCTTGTGAAAAGGAGGAAGATCAAGACACTGGGCCATTCGGGAGTGGTACCAACACCACCGCGGTCAAAGGCATTATTAGCTGGGATGACATAGAATCGGCCTATACCGGAAGTTTTAGGGTGCCAGACGGTGATGATGGTGTAGACAACCAGAACTTCCATTATTCATTAGGTGCTTTCTGTATGTTGGACGAGGGCTCAATTCTTGTCGAAGGCCATGATTTCAGCCAAAAGGTAAGACAGATGAGCTTGCCCGCTACATTGGATGGCTCTGACGCAGTGCTGACCAGTGAATGGTTCGATCCCACCGACAATCTATCATCAACCGGGTATTCCGATTTGGATGGCTATCGGCTTGGGGATATGGTCAATGTTGAAAACAGGGTCTACTTCACTAAGTACGTGTGGTACAATGCAGAGGGAACGGACTACGATAGTTTTGGCTATTTGGAGAAAGGTGATTCCTATAGTAACGGCCAAACGTTTGGTATGTGGAATGCCGATCATGAATTGGCCAACAACATGCGGATCGGAGGGTATCTGTGTCATGCCCCCGCGCAACTGAAGTCGCTTGGAGTTACTTTTTTGTCGGGCCAGCAAGGTACATCTGGTGCGGCCATGGGGCGTTGGGGACCCAATCTTTTCGCGGTAAAATTTGACCCAACCAGGGAAATTGGTGAGACAATGATCGCTATGCCTTTGGTGGCCTACAGTGATGAAGAGAAGGCACCTGAGAATTGGTGGCTTGCCAATAGGGTGTACTCGGTTGTTTGGATTGAAACAGAGACAAAAAAAGGAGTTCTGATGCTGATGACCAGGGGGTATGGAGATACATGGTACGGAGAAGCCGACGAGAATAATCCGCCCGACCCGTATGGAGGATACAAAGGGTACCATTCTACCGGAAAACAGTTGGTTGCATGGGTGTATGACCCGGACGATTTGATGAAAGTATACAATGAAGAATTACAACCCCATGAAATCAGACCTGTTTATGAGAAAGTGCTCATTGATTTGCAACCCGGTCAAAGCAGAGGGGAAGAAACCGTTTATAGTTTCTTCTACGAAATACGACCCGTAAGAATGGATCTAAAAGACGGCAGGTTGATTTTTTTACAAGCAAGCAACGATGACTTGCCTATTGGCTTTGTTGCTGATTTCTGATGTGGGAATGAGCAATTCCACCTTCCTTTGGCCTGGTCTGGAGGATTGTTATGAGATGAAACCCTATTCTATCACTTATGGGCATGCCTGTCGGAACATACCGAACAGCTGCGCTTGAAGGAGGCCATTTTTCTCCCATTGAGGGGCAGGTTCGTGAAGTAAGCCTCAAAATCTTTCCCTTTGCCCGCTGGACAGGTAGCCAATATTAGATAACCCAATCATCGGTGAACCCCACTTTTTGCTTGCTCCCCCAAGGGGATCAGGGGTTGACTCAGCATTGCTTTATGCGGAGGTTTGACTTCCGTACATTCAAGTGCATTCTATGCTACGCACTATGAAGACACAACGAATACTGACCCTTATGGTACTACCGCTTCTTTTGAGCCTGCCTCAATTGCTTAGCGGGCAATCAGGTTTCAGAGAGGGATATATCCTGACCTTGGAGCGTGATACCGTGGCCGGCGAAGTCAAAGTCAGGAACAATGCAAAGAATTTCAAGTCTTGTCTCTTCAGGAAAGACTTAGTCATTGAGGAATATACGCCAGATCAGATCTTGGGCTTTGGATATACCGCTGGTAAGGCGTTTACGTCTGAGGTTGTTGAAGGCTCATTTGCCGAAGCGCTGGTCTTCGGCCAATTAAGTATCTACAAGCAGGGAGAGCTGTTTGTTCTCAAGACTGGAGATCGACAGGATGTTTTGGAGCAGCAGTTTGAGGTGAAGGAGAAGGACGGCGTGATGATATCAAAAGAGAGTAGCCGCTGGAGGGGCGTGCTCACGACGTATTTGTCGGACTGCCTGAGCAACGTGGGGGAGCTCAGCCGGAACATTGCCTTCTCAGAGAAGAGCCTGACCGAGGTAGTTGTCCGATACAATCGTTGTAAGGAGGCGGACTTTGTAGAATACAAAAGTCGTCAGGCGTGGACAGAGGTAGAGCTAGGCCTTATCGCCGGCGTTTCCTTTTCCACGGTCAAAGTACCTAGCCCAACGGCAGCTTTCGAATACCTGGAAGACTCCTACAGTTCGACCGATCCCAATTTTGGCGTGATGATCGCAATATCCTCGCCAAGGGTTTCCGATCGTCTGGCACTCCAGATTGAGTGCCAATATTTTGGAGCGACCTACACGTCGACGACTGAGACAACGGGCATCTTCGCGCAGCGACAGACCGTCACGATGGATTTGGGAGTAATTTCCGTGCCGATTTCCGCGCGATACTCTCTTACGCAGGGAGAATACGGGGTTTATGTACAAGGAGGGGTTGTCTGGGACTACCACTTCAATACGGACACCGAAGTGTTTACCCAACGAGTAGATGGAACCGGAACGGATAGGTCGGAGAGAGCCTTTGCGCTCAATGACAGTCAAGTGGGGTTACTGGGAGGTGTCGGGATTAGCAAAACCATGGGCCGAATGGTTGTTCATGCGGGGGTCAGGTACCTGCACATGTACCGACTCAACACTGAGTTTAGCTTCGCTGTCAATAGCAACAGGCTCGCCCTCAATCTGATCGTATCGAGGAAGTAGTGCTTATGGCGCAAGAGACAGAACCTACCTCAGCCCTCCCCAATGCTATTAAGCTTAGAGAATTGGCCGCCTTCCAGAAAAGCAAGGTCATTTTGACGTCAGGAAAAATCTATTTATGGTGCTAGGCAAATCGGCTTTTTATGTCAATAGATCCCTCCTTCGTCGGGATGACTTTTAAACGATTGCTTTTCAGGAAGGCTAATCCCGGCCTTAACTTACTTGCATTGAGCCCCTTCCAGGAGAGGAGTTGATAGCGCCGCGACTCACATTTCTGCAAGGGCACCGGCTGAGGCTCTAGTTTGTCAACCCTGCCGACCTCCATGCAGCGTTGGGACCCAAGTGGCTCCTGGTTTCTACTTCAAGGTATATGACCAATTCAAGCCAGTAAAGCCGCATAAGGATAACAAAGCCTCACTCGTAACGTTGGAGTTGTATTAAAAGAGCCAACTATGAAGCGGTTGAAAGAATTTTTCTGGCTGTGCGCTGGAGCCAGCAAGCCCATCCTCTCCAATTGTCCTTCTGAGTCAAGCAAGTATGTGGGGATAGGAGCCACCATTTTCTTCACGGGCGTTTTTGCCGCTATCGCGGGTGGATACGCGCTCTATACCGTATTTGACAACTACTTCATGGCCGTCGTATTTGGTTTGATCTGGGGCCTGATGATCTTCAACCTGGACAGATACATTGTATCGAGCATGCGAAAGAATGGGGACACGAACCGAGAGTTGCTAGCAGCCGTACCTCGAATCATTTTGGCCATTATCATTTCGATCGTTATTGCGAAGCCACTAGAACTGAAGATATTCGAGAAGGAGGTCGAGAGTGAGATCGCCCTGATGATCCAGGAGGACAAGGCCATCAAGGAACTGACCGTGAAAGATCGGTTTGTCAGTACACGCGAACGCCTACAAAGCGAGATTCAGGTCCTGAAAGCTGAAATCGCAGAAAAGACCCAGAGCCGCGATGAGCTCCGAAGAATTGCGCAGGAGGAAGCCGATGGCACCGGTGGGACGAAACAACGAAATGCCGGCCCTATTTACAGAATCAAAAAAGCCGATGCCGACCGGGTGGAGGCTGAGCTGGAGGCACTGCAAACGACCAACAATGCCATCATGGCTGAAAAGCAGGGGCAATTGGCGGATTTAGAGGCGGAACAGCAGACCGCCCTTGCTGGGGTAGCAGACGCCCAATTGACAGGACTGGCCTCCCGAATCGAGGCGCTGAGTAGGCTTGCTGCCAAGAGCGCCGCTATAGCTATGGCCCACTGGTTCATCATGCTGCTCTTTCTCGCCGTTGAAACCGCCCCTGTGCTCGTGAAGCTCATTTCACAGCGAGGACCTTACGACTACGTGCTAAAGAAAGAAGAGTATGGCTACGAAGCAGCGTACTACGAGGACCTGGCCAGACTGAACTCCATGATCAAGAAGCGCTCCGGCCGCCTGACCAGAGAAGAGCTGGACTATGTCACGAACCGGTTGCAATTGGGTTTGGATAATACCTAAGGCACTGATTGAATATTCAGCGCTAAAGGCCAAAGGGTATTAGAGGCGCTCTGGATACCTTTCAAAAAGCATTCCACCTAGGAGCCCTTAACTTCCACGTCACCATTGTGTCTCTATGGGGCATTACAGTGGTTCAATTGCGCCAGTGAACTGGATACGTTTAGTATCCTATGGATCGTTCTTGGGGAAATTCCTCCAAACTCAGTCGTGCCACTTCTTATGCTCGAAGGTAATCCCTTTCGCTAGTCCCTGGTGCCACGAGCTGTTTTCGAGCGATGCCCCCTCTCGGAAGACCTTGTTTGGAGGAAAGAGTTTTTGGACACTTTTTGCTCTCTCAAAAAGTGTCAGCCCCCGCGGCTTTGAGCGGTGGAAAATGCTGGAGCTAAATACATTTTGAAAACAAAAGAAAGATTAATAAATAACTGATCAACAGGTGTTTAAGGGATTTATTGTTAGCTCGCAAGAGGAGTATTGAGTCCTACTCAACCAAAAACAAGACTTCGGTAGAACTGCCAAAATCAACATAGCTCGACCCTTGAATACTCCCAATAATTACCGAGCATTGGGGGTAAATGCCTTCTTCAATGAAATCTCTCAAGTCCTGCTTTGCTCTGTTCGTCTGTGTATCCCTGATTATCATCATTTTTAGCTGTGCCTCCGGAAGTAAGGAGTCCGATCCCCTTCCTCACATCGTCATCATTTTGGTCGATGACATGGGCTATGGTGATCCCGGTTGCTACAATCCCGAATCCAAGATACCTACGCCCCATATCAATTCATTTGCTCAAGAGGGCATGCGCTTCACGGATGCCCATGCCGGTGGACCCTTGTGCCATCCGTCGCGATATGCTTTGATGACAGGTCAATTCCCTTTTCGCACAGATGTCTCGCCATGGCGCCAGCAGCCCCTGATAGCGGGAGATCAGCAGACCGTTCCGCTACTTCTCAAGACCAGGGGATATAGCACCGCGATGGTGGGCAAGTGGCACCTTGGGTTTCAGGAAAACGGGTATGAGAATCCACTTCCCGGTGGTCCCGTGGATCGGGGGTTTGACAGCTACTTCGGTATTCGTGCTTCGACAGACATTCCGCCGTACTTCTACATTCGTGGCAATCAGGCCATCAATCCCCCGTCGGATAGCATCGGCGCGAACTATTCGGAAGGGTGGTCGCCGATACAAGGAGCCTTTTGGCGCGCCGGCGGGATTGCCCAGGACCTGGAATTGAAAGGTGTGCTACCACGATTCACCAATGAGGCGATCAGTGTCATTGACAATCATTCGAGTGCGACGAATGACAGTGAGCCACTCATGCTGTATCTGGCGTATCCAGCACCTCATACGCCGTGGCTGCCGTCACCTGAATATGAGGGCAAGAGTGGCGCCGGCATGTACGGTGACTTCCTCATGATGGTCGATGATCAGATAGGGCGTGTCATCAGCGCATTGAAGGCAGCCGGAATGTACGACAACACGCTGCTCGTATTTTCATCCGACAATGGCCCCGTCTGGTACGATGAGGATGTCGAGCGGCTGGGGCATGACTCTTCAGGCGGGCTTCGGGGTATGAAAGGAGATGCCTGGGAGGGAGGTCATCGCATGCCTTTCATCGTTCGATGGCCCGGGAAAGTGGAGGCTGGCGCGAAAACGGACAAGCTCGTGAGTTTCACGGACGTAATGGCCACAATGGCGGAAGTAACCGGAGCCGCCGCTGAGGGCATACCTGTTGATAGTCAGAGCTTTCTGTCCACATTGATAGGGCAAACCTCTTCAGCGGCGGATAGAACACCTCTTGTCATCAAATCTGCTTCCGGTGCCATGATGATCCGCTCGGGTGAATGGAAGCTAATCGACCGGTTGGGGTCCGGGGGATTTACCAAGCCCAGCAGGATCGAGCCCGAACCCGGAGATCCTACGGGCCAGTTGTATAATCTCGCTGAAGATCCCGCAGAAACCAACAATCTTTTCCTTGAGAGACCCGAGGTCGTGACTAGATTACAAACCGAACTACAGCAGATCATATCCCAATGAGGAACCTCCGACGAACTACTTTTCTTTGTACAGCACTTGTCGTTCTTGTCTTTGCTTGTCAGACGCCTATGACGGTCGATGTTACCGGCGAACTGAAGCAATGGCACAAAGTCACTCTCACGATGGACGGTCCTACAGCCAATGAGACTGACGCCGACACCAATCCCTTCCTCGACTACCGGATGACGGCAGTCTTGACGCACGAGTCAGGCAGCCCCAGCTATACGATCCCCGGCTACTTCGCCGCCGATGGCAACGCTGGGGAGACATCCGCTTCATCGGGGAACAAGTGGCGCGTGCACCTTTCTCCCGACAAACCTGGCCGGTGGGATTATGAACTACGAATTGAGGCCGGGGACGGACTAGCCATCGCTGACATCACTCGAAATGGTGAGCTTGTTAATCAGGCGAGTGGAAGCTTTGAGGTTGGGGCGACGGACAAGACAGGTCGCGATTTCCGATCAGTGGGCCGCCTCCAGTATGTGGGGGAGCGCTACCTTCGATTTGCGGGTTCCGGCAAATACTTTTTGAAGGCCGGGGCCGATTCTCCCGAGAACCTGCTGGCCTATGAGGACTTTGACGGGACCAGATCCATCAAGGGCGTGGGCGAAGATCGACCAGATGAAGCACCTACCACTAACTTGAAAACCTGGAACGCGCATACGCAGGATTGGAAGGAAGGAGATCCCACGTGGCAGGGTGGAAAAGGCAAAGGCCTGATCGGTGCGCTCAACTATTTGACCTCCACAGGCATCAATTCTTTTTCATTTCTAACCTACAATGTCGGCGGTGATGGAGAGGACGTTTGGCCGTACGTCGAACCTAAAGACAAATTCCATTTCGACTGTTCCAAGCTGGATCAGTGGCAGGTCGTATTTGACCATGGTCAGCAATTGGGCTTGTATCTCCATTTCAAGCTACAGGAGACGGAAAATGATGACAATGATCCTGAGCCGAAGGAGGCAGCGCTAGACGGTGGTGACTTGGGTCCCGAGCGGAAGCTCTATCTCCGTGAGTTGATTGCGCGCTTTGGTTACGAATTAGCACTGAACTGGAACATTGGAGAGGAAAACACACAGAGTACACAGCAGCAGGAAGCAATGGCCAGCTACATTAGGGCTGTTGACCCCTACGACCATCACATCGTGCTGCACACCTATCCGGGGCAGCAGGACCGCAAATACACGCCCCATTTAGGGCCGGATTACACATTGACAGGATTGTCGCTTCAGAACATGTGGTCGCAGGTACATCAGCTTACCCTTCATTGGATCGAAGCATCCGGAGATGCCGGGAAGCAATGGGTAGTGGCCAATGACGAGCAGAATCCTCACCACACCGGGGTGCCGCCAGATACCGGATATGAAGGTTTCAGCGGCGTCGTGGACTACGAGAAGATCAAGACGCATTACACCTTACACGACATTCGGAAGTACTGCCTATGGGGAAACCTGATGGCAGGCGGCGCGGGAGTCGAGTACTATTTTGGTTACACCTTGCCACAAAACGACCTGGGCCTTAACGACTGGCGAAGTCGCGATCAGAGCTGGGGATATGCGGCTATAGCGCTTGACTTCTTTGCATCGAACGAGATCCCTTTCTGGGAGATGGATAACCAGGACGCATTGGTCGGTAATCCCGGCAACGACAACTCGAAGTACTGCTTTGCGAAGGAGGCTGAGCTGTATTTGGTCTACTTGCCTGACGGAGGCACGGCAGAGCTTGATTTATCCGGGCAGGAGGGGACCTATGAGGTCCTTTGGTACAATCCCCGGTCAGGAGGGGAGCTGAGTGCTGGGTCCGTGAAGGCGGTCAAAGGTGGTAGCGCACAAAGCTTGGGAATGCCGCCGACTGATCCGGAGGAGGACTGGGTGGTCGTCGTGAGAAATAAGCCGGGACTCGAAGACCTACTGATTGTATCTGCGGGGTGATGTCTTAGGGAGTAGAACTCATTCTCAATTCTCCATTTTCAATTCATATCAAGGAAGGGGCATAAACCCTCAGATCTTACGAACTTACATTGGAACACTGACAAATATTAAAAGACCCACACCATGTTCAAGCGACTGTACAATCTCTACCTCTCCGAAACCGAGCGCACCCAACTCGTGGTCATTGCGGTCATCTCTCTTATTTGTTTCCTGATCTATTACCCTTTTTCGGAGGCGATTTGGAAGAGTGTTGTTCAATTTGCCGTGACAGGGCTGATAGCCTATTTCTACAAAAGCTATCTCAATAAGAGTACCAACCACAGCCAAATACAGATATGGAAATTCTTCTATGTGCTGTGGCTAGTGATTGTGATGGTGTCGTGGGTGATTGCTTGATCGTAAAAGAAGGTTGAATCATAAAAAAGGCAGAAACGACCCGCTCCCGTTCCGGGATCATTTTTCGATGTTGTGACCGCCTTTTTGGTGACGGAGAATTCCGCTGAATTAGGAAATAAACAGCTTCTGGCGTCGTTCTATTTCATACCGCAGTGAGCGGTCATTGTCTTGGCTCTTAAGCATTTACCGAGATGGAATCTCTTTCCTTTCGCCGACTGATAGTCCTTGTTCAACTATTCTCGATATTGAATTTCGGAGTGTGCCAGAACCTCACATTCCACGCCACTTTCAACGCCACTTTGCAGACGGAAGATGGTGAGGACCCATCGTTCTTCTTGTTTTACGGTGATCAAATGTTTCAAGACGGTGTGCGAGAAGAGGGCGTTCAGGTTGCTTGGGGGGATATCCTTAGATATGAACTGACCGACAACATCCTGGCCGCCGAAGGCACATTCTCGCTTTGGGTGAAGCCTCATTCGGTTAGTAGGGAATCACCTAAATGGATATTGCATGTTGACAATAATCCCAGCTTTGATTTGGTATTGGGCGACAGCCGGGATCTGTTTTTCTCAATCAGTCATGAGCCATCCGAAGTACGTACGATACAGCTGGATGTAAGTGAATGGTCTGATAGACAGTGGCACCATTTGGTATGCACCTGGAATGCTGAGACCATGCAATTATTTGTCGATGGACATTTGGTGGCTGATGAGGCCGTAGGGTTTGATATGCCGTCATTTTCTGAGGAGGGCCATCTGAGTGTCGGTTCTTTGCCTGGGGAAGAGCATTATTTCGATGGTCTCATTGATGAACTGAAGATCTATGACGCTCCGCTCAGTGCTGATGAGATTGAGACTGTTTACCAAGAAGAAGTCACTTTGCTTTCCAGCGAGGCGGAGTTGATCAGCTTTTCATTTCCCAATTATATCGAGGTGGAAGACAAGGAGATTGATCAGGCCTCTCAATCCATTGCATTCCAGGTCTTGACTCCCTATGGTATCTCTTCTCTACCGACAAACATTGAGATCTCCCCCGGTGCTTCGATTGTACCACCTTCTGGGCAGCCCCAGGATTTTACAGTTCCGGTATCGTACACGATTACGTCTGAGGACCTTAGTACAACCAATACTTGGACCGTCATTGTCGAGTTAATTGAAGAGCCCCTTGCGGCTACCACCAATCCGCAGTCAAGCAGCCTGAAAGTATTTCCGAATCCAACTACGACTGCGTTGCACGTCGAGTATTCTGGCATTTTGATACGGGATGCTGACGCTCTGCTTTACAATGTCAATGGGCAATTGATGCGGAAGACGAGGCATAGTAAGGATCAATCGCTCACTATATCTACTGCTGACCTGGCACCCGGGCTCTATTTTCTCCATTTGATCACAGCTGATGGCCAGAAAATGTCGGAAAGGGTAGTAGTGAAGTGAACTTTCACAGTTCCAAAGAAAAGCAGAAACGACCCCTCAGCCGTTTCTGCCTTCTAATTTTTACAAAGAGATATCTCCGTTAGCGCAGGCCTTACCGATCAATACGACCAATAGACTCCTCCCCAGGTGACAGGATATTGCCGTCGCCGTCAATGGGAACAGCGGGCTGATGCCCAGCCATCGACATTTGTCTCCTGCAGAGCGATGCGCCCTTTGTGAATATGTAAACATCTCTTGTTCAGTGTGATACAAAGAATACCCAAAGCTTTGGGCCCAAAAGACCTCAGTTTGATTAAATTAACCGGACGCCCAGTGACCTGATGCTACACACGACTGACCTAACGATCTTAATTCTCTACTTGCTGGCGGTCCTTGCCCTGGGCTTCTATTTCTCAAAGCGAGCCAAAACATCTTCGGGCTTCACAGTCGGCGGTCGATCCATGTCGGGATTCGCCGTAGGCCTTTCCATCCTCGGGACTTTGCTCAGTAGCATTTCATTCATTGCCTATCCAGGAAAGGCCTACGCCAGTGATTGGAGCGCCTGGGTTTTCAGTATCACGGTCGTGATGGTGGCATTTGTGGCTGTCCGGGTATTTCTGCCGTTTTACCGCAATCTCGGGGTAGTCTCCGCTTATGAGTTTCTCGAGCGCCGATTTGGGTATTGGGGCAGGGTCTACGGGAGCATCAGTTTTATCATGATTTCTGTGGGCCGAACCGGTGTCATCCTCTATCTGCTTTGCCTGACACTGAACCAGCTTTTGGGATGGGACATCGTCACATTGATCATCGTGACGGGGATCGTGACCACACTTTACACGTTCGTCGGGGGAATCGAAGCGGTGATATGGACCGATGTTGCGCAGGTCATCGTGCTTTTCGGCGGTGCGCTGCTTTGTGTAGGAATCTTAATTGGGAGCATTCCCGGAGGCGCTTCGCAGGTCATCGAGATCGCCCAGGCATCCAACAAGATGAGCCTCGGCTCTTTCGAATTGGACATGGTGCAATCATCTTTTTGGATGGTGGTCCTATTTGGAATCACCGAGAACCTCCGAAATCTGGGAACAGATCAGACCTACATCCAGCGGTACCTCACTTCCCGGTCGGATAAAGAAGCGGTCAAGTCTGTATGGTTGGGAGCCCTGACCTATGCCCCCCTCACATTGGTATTCTTTGTAATCGGAACTTGCTTGTACGCCTACTACCAGGTCTTTCCCAGAGCCGACCTGCCGGAGATGGCAGATGCCGTATTCCCCTTTTTCATTGTCAATGAATTGCCCACCGGTGTGCGAGGACTGCTGATTGCCGCCCTCTTTGCTGCCGCGATGAGTAGCTTAAGCTCAAGCATTAATAGTGTGGCGACGGTATCTATCGAAGATTTCGTAAAGCGGCTATCCAAATCGGCGCTGCCCGACCGACAAGTGGTGACATACCTACGCCTTTTCACGATCGCTTTTGGTGCTATCGGTACCATTACGGGAATAGCGATGATTTCTGTAAAGCAGGCGCTCGACATTTGGTGGCAGATATCAGGAATTTTCGGTGGAGGGATACTCGGGCTGTTTCTCGTGGGGCTACTTTTCAAGCGAGTGGATTCGCGAGCGGCATTGCCTGCGGTGTTTCTCAGTATTGCGACGATTTCCTGGGTGACCTTCAGCGACGCCTTCAATACCAATCAAAAGATACTGGCGGGTTTTTTCGGCACCACCGCGCTCATGTTCTCCGCCTATGTGATCGCCCGTTTTCTGCCTCCACCTAAAGATACGAACCAATGACTACCATGAAGACGCCCACCGGCGTAGTAAACGCGATTTTGACACCCTTCGATGATGCTGGCAATATTGACCAGTTGATGCTGGAGAAACTCACGCGCTTCTTGATGGATGGAGGTCTGCATGGGCTGTTTGTCAACGGCTCCACCGGAGAGGGGCTCTTGCTCTCGGAAGATGAGCGGCGTGAAAATCTAAGTATCATCCAATCCGTGACGAAGGGCAAGATCGATCTCTATGCGTGTTCCATTCTCCCCACCACGCACCAGGTCATTTCAGATATGGAGCGAATTGCAGACCTGTCGCCAGATTATGTGGTGGCAGTGCCGCCGTTGTACTATCCAGCCGATCAGGAGATGATCATCAAGCACTTTGTGGAGGTAGCTGCTGCTGCCCCGGCGCCCCTGGTATTGTACAATATCCCACAGGTGGTCAACAAGACGGTGCTGCTGGACACGTTGGCTAAGTTATCGGTGAATCCCAACATCGTGGGAGTGAAGGATAGCTCCGGTGACTTTCAGGCTTTTGTCCAGGGAGCTACGTCACACGCGTCGGAAAGCTTTTGCTGGATGCAGGGAGATGATCTGCTGCACTCCTCGTCACTGCAGGCAGGCGCCATGGCCTTAGTGACGGGGTTGGGCAATGTCAGTATCACTGCCAATGTAGGGGTCTACGAAGCCTTCCAGCGGCAGGACTGGGAAGCGATGCGAGCGCACCAGAAAGCCCTCAATGATGCCTACCGACTCGTGACCGTGCTACCGGGCAAGGGGGTGCCGGTCATTAAGGCGGCCGCGGCGATATTGGGGAGGAGCACCTTCCGCATGAAGGACGATTGGCTGAACCTGACGAAGGAGGAAATCAATGTCGTCGAAGGGGTACTGGAAGATTTGGGCTTGGTCGGGTGAAAGATTGGTCGAGAAATAAATACCTCTGTATTGACTTGGTGAAAAGTAGAACACAAGCCACGTGTACGCTGCACTTGGACTACTGGCTTTTCTAGCGTAAACCCAAGATATACTCAAATTTGGTACTGAGAGCACTATTGTCAGGCTGATTCATGTTATCGGGAATTGACCTAACTGAGCATAATGAATAGCAAGTGGAGTAATGCGCCAACGACCGAAAGCACCGGTATAAAGAAGAGGTTTCTCGCAGGTTTATAGAAAGCTGATAAATAGCAGATGATGGGCATACCAAACTGCCCCACTATTAATAGCCTTGAGGGCCAGAGAACCTCGGACTCAAGGTTCATTAACTGGACTGTACTATAAAACCCGAGGTTGATGAACGCTATTCCAAAAAACGAAATATGGCCCAGCCGGGTCATTCTCCTTCTCCAGGAACCATAGCCGCCCATCCATTCTTCTTGATGAAAATAGAGCCCCTGGAAGGCACCAGTCACCGCTCCCAGGAGCATAGCTACCCAAGCCACTATTACATTTGATTCCACTAGTTCAATTTAAGCTTAGTCAATTCCCAATAGCATCTAATCATAAACAAGAACATGATGAAGTCGATGATTCCAAACACGGTAAAAAATACGGGGTGAGGAATGATATCTCGGAAATAAAATATAGATGCTACCAGCACATATGCCAGCTTGAAGAATGAACCTATCAGTATCAGGTCCCGATTTTGGGTAAGCTCTGATTGATAAATCACTAAATATGCCAAACCCATTACCAATAAAAAAGCGCCAATCAGGTTGAGGTACGGCGCCAACTCTTCAGGGTTAGAGGAAATGCCCAATATGTTGATGACACGACGATGGAAAAACATAAAAGTGATTCCCATACACAGATCGTAAATCCCGGCGATCAAAAAAACCGGCTTGAATTTGTTGATTTTTAAGACTTCCATCGGTTGCAAGAGTAAGTGAAAAAATTGTTTGTGGATGTTAACAAAATCTACCCGAAAAATAGATGACCGATGTTTTAAACTGGACTGTCGTTAATCAGGCGGAATACGTCCGGAGCGTGCTATCTTCCCACACACTTCCGCATGACGATGATGCAACGTTCATACAAGGTATTGTTTGTCGCGATGAGTGGCGTTCGTGTTGTGAATCAGGAATTACTCAATACCGGCCTGACACTACCAGGCTTTGTAGATAGGAGTAAGGTGATTGCAAGTTTGCCAAGTCTGGGTCTTATCACGCTTGCGGCACACACTCCGAACCATTGGGAAGTGGCGTATACGGAAGTGGATGCAATGGATGAGGATACGACGAGTAGGTTGTTGAATTATTCGGCAGATGTGATTGCCTTTTCAGCTACCACAGCAAGAATAAATGATACCTATCAGTTATCTCAACAAATAAGAAATCAAGGTACCACAACGGTCATTGGGGGGCTGCACGTTAGTGCTTTACCCGAAGAGGCTATGAATTATACTGATTGTGTAGTTCAGGGTGAAGGCGAGACCATTTGGGAAGTGTTGTTACAAGATTTCCAGCGGGATCAGCTAAAACCACTTTACAGTTCTATAACTGACCCCGGTTTTGCAGTCAAGTTCAGTGAAACCAAGGTTCCTCGATTTGACCTGCTGGGTATTTCAAATTATAACCGGATTACCCTGCAAACCACGAGAGGCTGTCCCCGGGAATGCAACTTCTGTGCGGCATCACGAACCATCAGTAGCTATAAGAAAAAGCCCATCGGGCAAATCCGAAAGGAACTCGAAGCCATTTTTGAAAACTGTAGTAAACCCTTCATCGAACTGGCAGATGACAATACGTTTGTTGATAAAGAATGGACAAGAAAACTCTTGACGCTATTTAAAGAGTACAAATTTCCTTGGTTCACCGAAACCGATATCTCCATCGCCTATGATGAGGAGCTACTGGACTTACTTCATGAATCCAGGTGTCTTCAAGTGCTTATCGGACTTGAAACCATAGATGGCGAAACGCTCAAAAAAGTTGATCGCGGGCAGTGGAAGTACCGACAACTGGAGAATTATGACAGCGCCATCAACGCCATTCAATCTCACGGAATCTCCGTAAATGGTTGCTTTGTGTTTGGTTTTGATTCGGACACCCGCGAGACCTTTGAGCGTACCAAGCATTACATCCTGAACAGTCCCCTGGCTGAAGTGCAGATTACCCTGCTGACTCCTTTTCCTGGCACGTCCCTTTACGATGAGTTCAAGCAGCAGGACAGATTGATCAGTCCAAACTATTGGGACAAATGCACCCTTTTCGATGTTTGCTTTCAACCAAAGAACTTTACAGTGGAGGAACTGCAGCAGGAATTCCTGGACCTGATGTCAGCAGTTTACTCCGATGAGCAAGTGAACCGGAGAAAGAAAATCTTTCAGAAGACGGTATTCAAACGTCCAGTCAGAAAAAGGACAATGGCCTAGCCAATGGTAGGAGCCGGCGGGGGTCAGAAACCATGCCATGATCGGCGGTGAGTGATTGTCTTTTTATGTGTGCTCTCAGGTGTTTCCACCTGAGAGTTGGTCTATCACTCTAGAATGCAAGATGTCATCTAGCATAAGCGTCCGCTCTCCTCCGTGGTTCGTGTCCGCACGAACCTCGCCTATATTTCCCTACTTTTAGCATAAGCGTCCGCTTGCGAAGAAATAGAACTCGGATTAGTCAAAATCAATCAGTATCTTCTCAGCCGAAGAATAATGAGTAGCCTCGCTTCCCTTTGGATCTTTCAGCTGATCGGACGACTGCACCCGATGATCGTCCACTTCCCCATCGCGCTGCTCTTCGTCGCGCTGTCGCTGGAGGTATTGGCTATCCGTGGAAAACAGGGCTTGCGAGAAGGCATCCGATGGCTCGTCTACCTGGGCGCGCTTTCAGCCGCTCTTTCTTCAGTAATGGGCTTGCTTCTGGCCAATTTCGATGCTTATGCAGGCAATCTGGTGCGGAATCACCAGATGCTGGGCTTGATAACCACGGCTGCCTCGTTGGTCACGGCCTGGTTGCTCCAACGAACGCAGCAACAAACCAATCCCAACTTCGCGCCCTATCGAGGAGCATTGATTGTCACTGCGATTGTCCTGACGATCACGGGGCACATGGGTGCCAGCCTCACCCACGGAGAGGATTACTTGACAGAAGTGCTGCCGGGAAATCAAGACTATCTCGATCACTCCAGGACTGGGTTACTGTTGTCCGAGGTCTCTCAAAAGGACTCCGTGTCGATCAAACAATTGGATCGCGTGAGCCTCGAAGTGCGAGCGATGTTTGCCCATAGCTGCTATCAGTGCCATAGTGAAGAGAAGCAAAAAGGAGAGCTAAGGCTGGACTATCGCGAGGCGGTATTTGCAGGAGGAGAATCCGGTCCGCTACTCGTGGTTGGCGACGCGGAAAACAGCGAGCTCATACGTCGGATCACACTGCCCAAAGGCCATGATGACTTCATGCCGCAAAAAGGGGCCATCCTCACAAAAGAACAGATCAACCTGATTGCCTGGTGGATCGATAACGGCGCCCATTGGGTGGAGGGAGAGGTGAAGGTCTTTCCTGAGGCACCACTGGCACTGGCCAGGGTCGAGCTGCCGCCGGCAAGGGGCCACGACCATCCGGTCGATCGGTTGGTCGATGACTACTTCGGGAGGAGAGCAATTGAATGGCCCGAGGTGGTGGACGATCGCACTTTCATCAAACGGGCGTACCTGGACATCATTGGGTTGCTACCGACGCCTCAGGACATTCAGGCTTTTGCCGACAATCCCGACTCAAACAAGCGCAAGTTGCTGATCCGGACATTGCTCGCTGATGACCACAACTATACACAGCACTGGATCAGCTTCTGGAATGACATCCTGCGCAACGACTATTCAGGTACGGGGTTTATTACCGGAGGTAGGAAGCAGATCACGGATTGGCTGTACAGTTCACTATTGGCAAACAAGCCTTATGATCTAATGGTCGAAGAACTCATCGATCCAGGTGAGGCGTCCGAGGGTTTTATCAAGGGGATCGAATGGCGAGGGGTGGTGAATGCCAGTCAGACCACGGCGATGCAGGCGGCCCAGAACATCGGGCAGTCGCTAATGGGCATGAACGTGAAGTGTGCCTCCTGTCACAATAGTTTTGTAAGTAATCTCACGTTGGAGCAGACTTACGCCTTTGCCAACATCTTCGCTGACAGCACGCTGGAGTTGCACCGCTGCGACAAGCCCACGGGTAAAATGGCCAAAACAGAGTTCATCTACTCAGAATTAGGGTCGGTGGAGGCGGAGACCCTGAAGGAACGATTGCAACTGTTGTCGGAGGCGATGGTCCAGCCTGAAAACGGCCGGCTGTATCGCACCATCGTCAATAGAATATGGGAACGACTGAATGGTCGCGGTATCGTAGAGCCTGTCGATGAGATGGACAATGATCCCTGGGACGGCGCCTTGCTGGATTGGCTGGCGCAAGATTTCATCGATCACCGCTATGACCTGAAGTACCTGATCGAAAACATCATGACCAGCAAAGCCTACCAGTTGCCGTCTGTAGGCTACAAAGATCCGATGGCCATCAAGACAGGACAGTATGTCTACCGAGGTCCGCTGGTGCGCCGGCTGAGTGCAGAGCAGTTTACGGATGCTGTGAGCCAGGTGATCACGCCGGTGTATGCTTCCGTGGCCTTTGATCCAGAGCCACAGGGCATTAGTTTCAGACGCATATGGCATGAGGAGATCGAGTTTGATCGGCGGGTGCTGCCTAAACCTGGGAAACGATATTTCAGGAAGTCCTTTTCGCTACCGAATAAGTCGATCGCCTCTGCGCGGGTAATGATCTCGGTGGACCATGCCTATGCACTCTTTGTCAATGGAGAGCGTCTTGCCTCCGGTGACAATTGGGAAAAGATCGGACGAGCGGAAGTAGACGGACTGCTCACAGCCGGCGAGAACGTCATTGCCATTGAAGGAGAAAATGAGGGACCCATACCGAATCCTGCGGGGATTCTCTTCAGAATGCAGGTAGTGTTCGATGATGGCACTGAGACGATCATCGAATCGGATAAGGAGTGGGTTTGTACCGATGCGTCACCGGAAAATGGATGGAAGGGGGCTGGATTTAAGGATGACAGCTGGCAGCAAGTCCGGGTGTACCCCGACTACTGGGGCAAGATGATCAATTTCAAATTTGATGCTGGGGAAGACCGGTTTGCCAGGGCATCCCTGGTCAAGCTGGACCCATTCATGAAGGCGATGGGCAGGCCCACGCGGGAAAATGTGGCCACGAGTAGGGAGGAGCAAGCCTCCCTCTTGCAGGCGCTGGAGCTTACCAACGGTGAGTTCTTCAACGAGGTGCTGGCAGAGGGAGCCCAACGCTGGCTGACTGACTATCCGTCGGACCCCGCATCGCTTGCCAACGAGCTTTACCTGCAGTGCCTTGGGAGGATGCCAAGCGATGCCGAGAACAAAGTCATTCTTAGTGCACTCGGAGATAAGCCCGATGTAGCTGCTGTTCAGGACCTTTTCTGGGCCACGTTGCTCTTGCCGGAGTTTCAATTCATTAATTAGGGCAATGCATTTTGCACCTCCTAACCACATGGAGTGTGGATCTAACGCCCAAGTCATAATTCGCCTGCATCTAGGAGGGTAGGCCCGGCACAATCGCGAGGCGCGCGTGGGAATTGCGCGATGGGGGTATGATTGACGGTCCGCCGCTGCGCTCTCTCAAAAATGAGGAGCCCCTGGGGCTTGAGCGGTTGAAAACGTTCCATTTGCAGAGTCAAAATAGACCAGTCTCTCCCGTCTTCAAGCCAGACGGGCTCTTACTTTCTGTCTTGACACAGAAAGTAAGCAAAGAAGTCAAGGACCAATCATGCTTCCACACACTGGGCCTACGCTCTGCCCCGCGATTGGTCCGGCCTTCCCGCCGAGACGGTATTGGGAGGTTGTAGCACCTCGGTAAAGGTTGGCATTCGGAGAGTAAGAGAATACCCTATAGAATCCTCTTAACTGAGTCGTTCTACTTCTATCTGAGCCTAGGTAACCTCTTGCAGGAATAGGCCAGAGAATTGCATTGGCCGAAACCGAAACTTAGCTATGCTCCTAGCACGGCATTACAACATTAAATCTGGTTGTTGATCTTGAATCCATTTTTTGTATTCGAGAGAATGCCCTCTGTTCGATTCCTCCAAACTCAGTCGTGCCACAACCTAGATCGAAGGTAGTTCTCTTCGCTAGTCCTTGGTGCAACGAGCCTTTCGAGAGTGATGCCTTATCTCGGAAGACCTTGTTTGGAGGAAAGATTTTTTGGCGGCCCGCCGCCGCGGCTCGTTTTTGGCGGTGCGCCGCTGCGCTCTCTCAAAAATGAGGAGCCCCCCGGCTCAAGGGGTGGGAAATAGAGTAGCTTAATGCGTTCCGAAAACAGTAGCTGTGAGTTGCAACGAGGTGTTTCGGCATGGAGATAAGGTTGGTAGTCCGCCAGAGTTGGATTATTTTGGAAGTATAAGACTGAAAGGCAGGCGCCACGCCACCTGAACCATGGAAAACCTCGAAGAAATACATCGAAGAGAATTCATCAAAAAGATGGGACTGGCCACAGCCGCGGCATTGTCCACCTCCATACCTTCAGCCAGCTTCCTGTCCTCCTGCTCCGGACCCACAATCCCGGCCACGGCCGATGCAGTGATCCTCCTGTACATGGCAGGAGGGATGGCGCACACTGAAACGTTTGATCCCAAGGCCTACACGCCCTACACAAAAGGCGTAGAGAGCAAGAGAATTCTGAGCACCTTTCCCAAGGTTCCCACCGCCGTAGACGGCCTTTATTTCTCCGAGGGCCTGGAGGCCATCGGCAGCGTGATGGACCGGGGAGCGATCATTCGTTCCTATCGATCGGCCGATTTGGGCCACATCCTGCATACCCGTCACCAGTACCACTGGCATACCTGCTACGAGCCTCCCCAGTCCGTGCAGGTCCCGCACATCGGTGCTTGGATTGCCAAGGAACTCGGCCCAAAGAATGAAGTCATCCCACCGTTTATCTCATTGGGTCAAAGGTTCACTGTGGGGGAGGGAGAGGAGCTTAAGGCCTTTCACTCGGCAGGTTTCCTTGGTGGAGAGTACAGCCCGTTTCTCGTGCCGGACCCCTCGTCCGGAATGCAAAGTGTGCGGCCACCGCAAGGCATGTCTGTCAAGCGTTTTGAGGCTCGCAATCAGCTCTATAAGGAATTGATCGATAAAAGCGCGGTCGGTGATATAAGCAATGACTACCAGAAGGAGTCACTGGCGCGATCGATGGAGCAGTCCTACCGCCTCCTCAATTCTCCCGAGGTCAGGGCCTTTGACCTACAGGATGAGCCGGAGAAGGTCTACGATGAATACAACACCGGACGCTTTGGATTGGGGTGCCTGATGGCGAAGCGACTCGTGCAGCAAGGTGCGCGGTTTATCAGCGTTTCCTCAGAATACGAGCCGTTCCTCGGCTGGGACACCCACGAAAATGGGCATCTACGAGCCGGAAAGATGAAGCAATACATCGACAGGCCTATCGCACAACTCATCAGGGACCTTGATGAAAGTGGGCATTTGGATCGGACACTGATCATACTAGCAAGTGAATTTAGCCGTGATGCACTCCTCGAGGGACGCCCCGGCGAAAAGGTGAAAGACCAGGTCATGGTACCCGATATTATTGAGGATGAGAAGCACTATGGCATGCACCGTCACTTCACGGACGGCGCCTCGATCCTGATGTGGGGTGGGGGCATTGAAAGGGGATTGGTTTTCGGTAAAACCGCGGAAGAGCGCCCCTGCTCGTCGATAGAGGATACCGTCGTCATCGACCAGATCCATCAGACCATCTATCATGCCTTGGGCATCCCTCCGGAGACACATTATACCGTGGAAGGCAGACCTGTTTACACAACGCCGGATGGTTTGGGTCAGCCGATCATGCGGCTGTTCGGCAAGCAACCATAGTGCGTGCAAGGGGAGCGCGAAACTCTGAATTCACGGGGGTTTGGTGATGGCATAAAGGCGAGATGTTGGAAGTAGCTCTCCCGATGACCATATGTTTCCCTAATTGAGACAAGGGTATGCGTCTTCTTCGGTGTATGTTTGAATTTTTGAAGAACGACATAGCACAGTATTTACAATGAAAAGCTTCTTCTCTCTTACCATACTCTTTCTCTCTTGTATCATCCTTCCATTCCAGGGCTGCACACCCGGCAATAGCGAAAGCCAGGCAGCCGAAAACAAGAAAGTCTTCGAACCGACCTGGGAGTCCATCAAGGCCAATTACAGCGACCCGGAGTGGTTCAATGATCAGAAATTCGGCATCTTCATCCATTGGGGCGTTTATGCCGTACCGGCATTCGGATCAGAATGGTATCCGCGGCGGATGTACATGGATACGGCCACCTTCTCGGCCCAGCTCAACCACCAGGCGGATGGTCCCAATTTTACTTACGTCCACCATCAGGAAAACTGGGGTGATCAGAAGACCTTCGGTTATAAAGACTTCGTTCCCATGTTCAAAGCGGAGAACTTCGATGCCAATGAATGGGTGAGTATATTCAAAAAGGCAGGTGCGCGCTACGTGGTGCCCGTGGCCGACCATCACGATGGGTTTGCCATGTATGCCTCCAATACCACCCGGTGGAATGTCGCCAACATGGGGCCAAAGCGTGATGTTTTGAAGGAGCTGTTCGATGCTGGACGGGAGCAGGGATTGATCATGGGAGCGTCTTCGCACTTTGCATTCAACTGGTCTTTCTACAACAAAAAAGATCATTTCGATACCGTCGATCCGGAGTACGCCGACCTGTATTCTTCCAAAGGCAAGGACCTACTGCAGCCACCGACGGAGGAGTTCAAGCAGCGGTGGTGGGATCGGACCGTGGATCTTATCGACAATTATCAGCCTGACATCCTTTGGTTTGACTTCTACCTCGATATTCCCGATTTCGCCGAACTAAGACCCAAGATCGCCGCCTATTATTACAACAAAGGCATTGAGTGGGGAAAGGAAGTGGTGATCAACGACAAGAACTTTAGTCACGAGGCCTTTCCGGAAGGGACGGTGATCTACGACCTCGAGAGAGGCAAACTGCCGGGCATCAGAAAGCTGCCGTGGCAAACGGACACATCCATTGGTAAGAATTCCTGGTGCTACGTCACGAACTGGGATTCAAAGACCGCCAACCAACTCATCGACGATCTTGTGGACATTGTCAGCAAAAACGGCAACCTGCTATTGAATGTCGGACCCAAGGCGGATGGCACGATCCCAGAGGACCAGCAGGAGATCCTTATGCAGATTGGAGATTGGCTTTCTACCAACGGGGAGGCGATCTATGAGACGGACTACTGGAGCACCTTTGGTGAAGGGCCGACAGTGGTGGAATCCGGACATCATACCGAAAAGCAGAACAAAGAATTCACCGGACAAGACATCCGATTCACCCAAAAGGGCGATAAGCTCTACGCCATCATGATGGCATGGCCCGAAGGAGGGGAAGTGACGATCAAGTCCCTGGGAAGCGAGAGTGAGTATGCTTCGGGAATGGAAATCAAAGACGTTAGCTTACTCGGAAGAGAAGGTACGCTGGATTTTGAGCAGACGGCGGATGGACTGGTCGTCAGTGGACTTGGCTCTCAAACCGGAGACTTTGCGCACGTGCTGGCGATCCAGCGCTAAAAACTATGATTGTAACCAAACCATGCGAGAAACAAGAATATGACGAACTATTTTGATGAATCCTTAGGGCGGCCCCTGACAGAGAGGCACGATTCCTTTCTGGTGACCCTGTCTGGCCCCCTCTCTCGTAAGGGTCGGGCTATCACCTCTACCTCAGCCGCGCTGCCCACCGCAGTGCCGGGACCGCCCAAAGACCGCTCCGTATTCCATGGCTTACGTACCTTGGTATGTCGGCCCCGTCAGCCACGCTGGGTACTGGCTCTATCCCTGCCGCAGATCACCACAACCATAGGGCGGTTCCTCTTTTTTGTGTTGACGGTCGGATTGGTATCAGCATGCACCGAAGAGCCTCCGCGTAAGCCCAACATTCTCTTTATCATGTCTGATGACCATACCACACAGGCTTTTGAGGTGTATGGCAGTCGGCTAGCGAGTTTGAAACCAACGCCCACGTTGGATGAGTTGGCAAGCGAGGGCATGGTCTTTACCAACTGCTTCGTCAACAACTCCATCTGCGTGCCCAGCCGGGCGGCGATCCTGACCGGGCAGCGAGCCCAAACCAATGGCGTCATCGATCTTGAGGGGCGACTGGCGCCAGAGAACCATTACCTTCCGCGGGAGATGAAGCAGTTAGGTTATGAGACTGCCATTGTAGGGAAGTGGCACCTCAAGCATGAGCCCGCTGCTTTTGACTACTACCAAGTACTACCCGGGCAGGGGAAGTACTTCGACCCCGACTTTCGCGTACGTGGTGATCAGGCGTGGCCAAACAACGTTGCCTCCTACGAAGGGCACTCGAGTGACGTGATCACAGACATCAGCCTGGAGTGGCTCAGGGAGCAGCGGGATCCTACAAAGCCGTTCTTCCTCATGCACCACTTCAAAGCGCCCCATGACGATTTTGAAAACGCCCCGCGATACGAAGATTATCTCCAGGATACATTCATTCCCGAGCCTGCAAGCTTGTATGATAATGGCAACAATGGCTCTGTAGCTACCCGGGGCGTGGCTGACTCTTTGGTGCGGATCATTGGATCATCCGTTTCGCATCGCAATGTAGTCCGACACCAGGCCAACAATATTTATCCTGATCGAGACATCTACAGGCAGTATGGTAATGCTCCGGGCCTGGACCCCGCCACATTGGAGCCTTTCGAAATGACCGAAGATGAGCGCGCCTATACGAGTGCCGTCTATCAAGATTATCTAAAGAAGTACCTCCGCTGTGTCAAGGGCGTGGATGACAACGTCCGGCGCATCGTCGACTACCTGCGGGAGGAAGGGCTGTTGGACAATACGATCATTGTCTACACCGCCGACCAGGGCTTCATGCTGGGCGAGCACGACTACATCGACAAGCGCTGGATGTACGAAGAGTCCATGCGGATGCCGTTGCTCGTGCGATATCCGAAATCCATTGATGCCGGTTCCGTCAGTGACGCGATCCTCAGTAACACCGACTTCGCACCAACACTCATTGAGTTGGCGGGTGGCACGGCGCCGGACTACATGCAGGGAGAGAGCTTCAAGTCGATTCTTGAGTCGGGCGTGGAACCAGACGACTGGCGGCAAGCAGCCTATTACCGCTACTGGATGCATCTGGCGCATCGCCATGCCAATCCGGCACATTTCGGTATTCGCACAAAGGAGTACAAGCTGATTTTCTACTACGGCAAGTACTGGGTGGATACCGATGATCCCACTGCCGACTGGAATCGTGGCAGTTGGGGCAATGACTTCACTCGCCATACACCTGTCGCGTGGGAGTTCTACGACCTCACTTCCGACCCAAAGGAAATGAATAACCAATACGACAATCCGGACTACGCCGCAGTCATCACTGATCTCAAGTCCCAGCTCACTGAACTCCGTGCAGACCTCAACGAAACCGATGCCAATTACCCCCACATCCAGGCCGTGATTGATGAAAATTGGGAGTAGGAATGATATCATTGTTGGGAAGCAGTGTTTTTGGGAAAGACCAGGCTCGAGTGGGTGGGCTTGTTTCCTATGCCAGGGGATCTACCAACAAGCTGTGGCGAATCCATGGCTAGTGAAAAAGAATCTATGCAAATAGCTCGGAAATACGACAGAATTGAGCATGCTTGTAATAGAAAACCGAAAATCATGAAAAGTGCGATTCTTACCGCCTTGGGCTTACTTGCCTGCTGGACAGTTGATGCTCAATTGAGAGCTCTCATCGTTGATGGTCAAAATAACCATACCGTTTGGCCAAAATCGACCATCATGATGAAGCAGTACCTGGAATCGTCCGGACTGTTTGTTGTGGATATCAGTCGCACACAATACACCTGGAAGGCGGAACAGGAGAAGGCATTCTTGCCCCTCGCCGATGTGGGCGATAGCGAAGATCTCAAGGAACCGAAGCAGGATCCGGACTTCAGCCCTGATTTCGACCAATACGATGTCGTCATTTCCAATTTTGGCTGGAAGGCGGCGGATTGGCCAGAGGAGACCCAGGAGAAGTTCGAAGCCTATATTGAAGGCGGTGGTGGATTAGTATCCGTGCACGCGGCAGACAATTCATTCCCATCTTGGCCGGCCTACAATAAAATGATTGCTCTTGGTGGTTGGGGGGGGCGAAATGAAAGTGCAGGCCCTTACGTCTACTACACCAATGAGGGAGAGTTGGTCCGTGACGAGTCCCCTGGAAACGCCGGGAGTCATGGCCCACAGAATGAGATACTCATCACGATCCGAGACAAAGATCATCCCATCACCAGAGGCATGCCTGCTACCTGGCTCACGACGAAGGATGAGTGCTACGCGAAACTCAGGGGTCCAGCAGAGAATCTGACAATCCTGGCCACGGGAAAAGACCAGTCAGACAAGCCCCCTACAGATCGCCATGAGCCTGCGCTGATGGCAATTAGCTATGGAGAAGGTAGGATCTTCCACACGACCCTCGGTCACGCGGATTACTCTTTTGAGAGTGTGGGCTTCATCGTTTCCTTCTTGCGTGGTGTGGAGTGGGCCGCGACGGGGAACGTGACCCAACCGATCCCAAAGGATTTTCCAACCGCCAGCAAGGCCACCAAGCGCGAGTTTAAGCTTGAGTAGCGATTTCCACCTAATTCAAAAAGATACCCTTGAAATCAAGAAAATGAAAACCTAGAAATCCACCTACCTATATCCAAAAACTTCCCGTCGAAAGTTCGTCAAAAAGACATCTGCGGCAGCTGTAGGTGCCTTCCTGCTTCCTCAATTCTCCATCGGAAAACCAGGCAGATCGGCGAATAGTAAGCCCAACATTGCATTGATTGGTGCAGGCGGCATTGCGGGCCAGGCTTATCGGGTTTTTGGGGACGATTACATTGTAGCCCTTTGTGATGTGGATAGTACAAGATTTCCGATGATAGGGCAGGGCTGCCCACGTACAGTGATTTCAGGGTAATGCGGACAAAATGGGCCATGACATCGATGCTGTGGTGGTGAACACGCCAGATCATACCCACTTCGTGGCGACCATGGATGCCATGCAGCGAGGGAAGCATGTCTTTACCCAAAAGCCACTCACTCATAACATTTGGCAAGCCCGAACGCTGAAGAAGGCGAAGTATGGGGTCGTGACCAACATGGGCCATCAGGGTCCCAACTTTAAGAGTAAGTACTTTTCGAGGCCCCCCTCAGATGCCTCCGGCGAAGCAAAAGGCGCCTGATACCATGGATTGGAAACTGTGGCTGGGGCCCAATACCAAGAGAGATTACAACGAAATCTACCATCCCCTGACCTGGCGTGGGTTCTACAACTTTGGCTTGGGCCAACTGGGCGATTGGTTCTCCGATGACGGAGGTGGCTTTGCTCGGAGTTCTAGCCCAACGATTTGGCGGACGTATCGAATGGGATGCCGAAAACATGCGTATCACCAAATGTCCTGAGCTGAATGCCTACGTCAAGGAACCTGTCCGTAAAGGTTGGGAGTACGGAGAAGACCTGTGGAATGCCTTGCTCACAGATGGCGGAGTCATGGGGGGTTTTTGGTCATTGCCTATTTATCGGCCCATCCAGCCGCCGTCCACTAACATGATGCTGCCGTGCATGTACGCCGCAGCTTCACTACACAGAAAAACGACGGGACCAGCAAAGTCCTCTGCTTCTCCCCAGCGACCAGCCGGGATGCGTGCCAAAATCGATTGAGCTCGATCTGGGTCGTTCCGCAAGGCTTCGGTATTGTCGGTACTGATGTAGCCGGGGGCGATGGCATTTACGTTGACGCCTTTGCCGGCCCACTCGTTGGCGAAGGCCATGGTCAGCTGACCAATCGCGCCCTTAGAGGCTGCGTAGCCAGGTACCGTGATACCGCCCTGGAAGGTAAGGAGGGAGGCGGTGAACACGATCTTTCCCGAACCGCGGGCCACCATTTCCTTGCCAATCTCTCGGGTGAGAATGAACTGGGCGTTTTGGTTCACTTCGACAACCTTGTCCCACATCTCGTCCGGATGCTCGGCCGCTGGCTTGCGGAGTATGGTTCCGGCATTATTGACGAGGATGTCAATTTGTGGATGGTCTGCCTTGACCTCTTTGATAAATGCATAGAGGGCGTTGCGATCACTGAAGTCACACTGATAGGCAGAGAACTTCTTGCCTGTAGCCTCTACTGCTTTGCTGACGGCGCTACCTTCTTTCTCGAGGGAGGCGCTGACGCCAATGATATCCGCTCCCGCTTCGGCGAGTCCAACGGCCATGGCCTTTCCGATCCCGCGCTTGCAGCCAGTCACCAATGCTGTCTTACTAGCTAATTTGAATTGATTGAGAATGCTCATGGTCGTTGGTTAGGATTGGCAGTCAATTAAGTATTTCATCCCCGCAGGGTTGTTGTCGATGGTTTCGAAGACAGACTGGATGTTATCCAGGGTGTTGACCCGTGTCGTCAGCTTTTCGAAAGGAATGGCGCCAGAAGCGGCCAATTGAATGGCGGCCTCGTAGTCGTCTTCTTCGTACAATCTTGCGCCAAGCAATTCCAATTCAGACCAAAAAAACTTGAATAGGTCCACCGGCCGCGGTCCTCCGCCGTGGATGGCGACCATCACGATACGCCCTCGTACATTCATTACCTGTGTCATGGCCTCGACACCTGCTGCCGAGCCCGAGACTTCGAAGCTGCAGTCGATCATCTTTTCGTTGGTGAGTCGGCTGATTTCGGCAACCAGGTCTTGTTTGATCGGATTGACCGTTTCAAAGCCTAGATCGCTCAACATGGCCAGCCTCGTTTCGTTGACCTCGGAGATGATGACATTGGCGCCCTTGTCCCTCAGAGCATAGGCGATCAATGTTCCAATCGGTCCGCCGCCTATGACTAGGCAATGCTCTTCGGAAACCACACGCCCAATTTTCACGTCGTGACAGGCGACTGCCAAGGGCTCGATAAATGCGCCGTGCTGAAGTGATAAGCTGTCAGGTAAATGGTGTAGAGAATAAGCGGGAACGGTCCAGCTATTTTGAAAGGCACCAGGCGCATCGATCCCAATGATCTTAACCGTCTTGCTTACGTGTGCATGTCCCTTGTCGAAAGCATGTGGAGCGCCAAACTTCAGTGGTCTCACGGCCACTTTATCTCCGACCTTGACATTATTGACATTTGCTCCGATCTCGGCCACCAAGGCCGAAGCCTCATGCCCAACAATTTGCGGAGGGCCGATACGCTGATCCATTACACCATGGTAAATATGAACATCGGTGCCACAAACGCCACAATAGGCGACATTTAATCTGACTTCATCTGGAGCCGGTGGAACGATCTTTCCTTCGCCAACTTCAAACGTTTTGTTTCCTTTATAATACGCTGCTTTCATCTGGTATATAATTATGGCGCTACCCGAGGTAGCGTGCCTTCAAACCTTTTGATTTGTTGTTCATCGTACGTTACATACTTATGGGTCAAGCCCCACTTGAGTGCTTCTGTCGGTCCCAATTCATTGTTGACAGATTGATCCAAACCTGCGGCAGGCGGACCGTATTTGATGTGTGATTTGATCTCAAAGTTGATCCCGTCGGGAGCCCACTGGATCGTGTTGCGCTCAGGTCCATCCGTAATGATCAGGGCGGCAATGCCGCCATCGTAAGGCCAGACACACAGCTCGTGCCCGCTGTTGGTGATGGGATTATAAGGGGATTTTACGTAAGGCCCTTCTAGCTTATCAGCGATGGCCACTCCCCATTTGATTTCGCGACCGCCAAAGGTGTTGCGCTCGCCCATGCGCTCCCCTTTATAGTAGAGATAGAACTTATCCCGATAATAGAGCAGGGTAGGGTCGTGGACCTTGTGGCTGTCGAAGGATCCTTGTTTTTTCACCAAGAACCTATTGTCTTCTTCACCTAGCCATTCTCCATCATCTGTTGGGGAAAGAATGGGCTGATTCAGTTTGACGAACGGTCCGACTGGTGAATCTGCGATCGCCATGCCCACCTGGTTCTTCACGCGGTTGACGTACGGTGACTTGACGGTTTGGTACACGAGGATGTACTTGCCTTCATGGACCATGATTTGTGGTGTAAATACAGAGCGGTCGTCGTAGTTGCCTGCGGGTCCGCGCCCTACGGCGATGCCTTCTTCGTCCCAAGTCCATCCATCTGTTGAAGTGGCATACCAGACTTCCGTCTTGTCCCACGGGAATACCTTTTTGTCCGGGTCTCCCGTGCCGAAGCCATAGACCTTGCCGGAAGCTTTCGAGTAGTAGACATAATACAAGTCGCCGACTTTTATGATATCACTGGGATCCCGACGGATCATGCCCGGTTCGTAGGCCAGATCCCCTTTTAGGTCAAACTCCTTGAAGGAGATGAACCACTCCGGGCCCTGGTAATAGTCGCGCGCCAATGCCCGCTTGGAGGCCAGGCTCAACGTCTCCTTGTTGGTGATGGCGTTCAGGTCATAGATGGAGTCCGGGTATATCTTCGCCGCCTCCTTTTGATCAGTAGTAGGTGGAGTGCAATGGGTAAATACCAACAATACACTGATAAAAAGAGAGTTGAGAATGTGTTTCTTCATAAGATTGGATAGAGCTTTGAATGGTTCGAAGTTTGTCAATTTACCTGAGCCGCAAGGAAACAGTTGGTCTTACTAAGATGACAAATGGTTTCCATTTTTCAGGAGGGACGAATTCCAAATTGTTGGGTATAAAATTCATTTCACACGCCCTCTACAGCTACTGCGATTTCTTTGATTTCGACGGTTGGGTCGGCCAACCTTGTCTGGTCGATCTTCACTCGGCCTTTGATGAATTTGATCCCCAAAACATAGGCCTTTGGATTGTTGATGGCGTCGACCGCCAGTAGCTCGTCCCCTCGGAAATACCAAACTGATCGCTTGGCACTGTCGCTTTCTGTTCGGGATACTGCGGTGTCGTAGCCTTCTGACAAGCCCGCCATTTGTAGCTTGACGTCATACTGGTCCGACCAAAACCAAGGGATGCTGTTGTAAGCAGTGTCCTTTCCACAAATGCTGGCAGCGGCGATCTTCGCCTGGTCTGTGGCGTTTTGTACCGATTCCAATCGCACCTGCCTTTGATAATGCGGGTTCGGGTGTTGGGTGCAGTCTCCGACGGCCCATATATGAGGGTCACTAGTCTGACACTGCTCGTTAACTTCTATGCCAATCTTGGCCTGTAAACCTGCCTGAGTGGCGAGTTCGAGATTCACAGAAATACCGGTTCCCATGATGACCTGGTCTGCGTAGTAGGTCGATTGGTCACCACAAGTGACTTCGCAGCTGTTATGGTGGTCGTTGATTTGAGCAACTTGGCTGTTGAGTACCACCTCGACGCCATTCCCTGTATGTAGGTCATAAAAGTATTGCGACATCATGTGGCTTGTCACTCGGGACAGCAAGCGATCCTCACGTTCCAGAATCATCACCTCGGCACCCAGCTTTCTGAAGGATGCGGCCATTTCCAATCCAATGAATCCGCCTCCTATGATGATAACTCGCTTATTGGATGATTGAAGGAATTGCCGTTTAATTTCCAACACATCGCTAGCACATCTTAGGATAAAAACGCGCCTTGATTCATCAATTCCTGAGATAGGGGGCACGAGAGCACTGGCTCCGGTAGCCAATACCAGCTGATCGTAAGCGATGGATTCGCCACTCTCAACGGAAATCGTGCACTTCTCTTTGTCAATACCCTCGACCGTCTCTCCCAGTCGCAATTCAATACCTTCCTTCTCATAACTTTCCCTGAACTTCAACTGATACTTCTCAATTCCTTCGTCCTCCGTCAAAAAAGATTTACTCAACGGTGGCCGGTGGTAGGGGAGATGTGGGTCCTTATCGATTAGGGTGATGGTACCCTGATAGCCTTCCTGGCGCAGGGCAAACGCGCAAGTGACACCGGCATGGCTTGCTCCGATGATCACGCATCGCTGATCGGTGGCGGTGACGTCACTCATTGGCTACGTGCAGGATCATACCATCGAGCTCCTCTGACACTTCGATTTGGCAGCCCAATCGACTGTGTTCGCTAACGTTGTCATCCAGTTCGAGCATATCTGCTTCGATAGCGCCAGCTGTGCCCGTTTTCGTAAAATAGTCGGGAGCGACATGCACGTGACAGGTAGCGCAGGAGCAGACGCCTCCGCATTCGCCCTCAATGCCCTGGATGTTGTTGTTCACCGCCAGTTCCATGATGTTGCCTGAGTGTGCCTCAACTGTGACCGATTCGTCACTCTGGGTGATAAAGGTAATTTTTGCCATTCTTCTTGATTTAGTGTTTTTCGAAGCGAGCCACGAGTCGGTCAAAGCCAACCTTGCGGTGAAAGTCGTCCCAGTCTTCGATTTTGTCTTGGGCCTCCATTAAATGGATGGCCTTGATTTTTTGTGACAGTACAGCGAGCAAGGTTCGCAGTACCTGACGGGCATGGGTGGCCCCGAGGCACTTGTGAATGCCAAAGCCGAAAGCCACGTGAGGATTGGCCTTGCGTTCGAGGTCTACTTCATTGGGGTTCTCGAAGACCGTTTCATCACGATTGGCCGATGCCCAGCATAGCGAAACCCGGCTGTTGGCTTTTGCCGCATGCTCACACACTGTGGTATCTTCATCGACTACTCTGCCCATGTGCGTGAGCGGTGAGAAGTACCTCGCCAGCTCCTCGACCGCGAAATTGATCTTATCGGGGTTTTGACGGATGTGTTCCAATGCCTCGGGATGGTCACCCAGGTAGGCGATGGTATTGGTCAAGGCGTTGATCACTGTGTCGCGACCGCCAGCAAAGGTGAGCACCATGACCCCCTTGACTTCGTCTTTGGTCATCTTACGACCGTCGACCTCCGTATTGAGCAGAACGGAAAAGAGATCGTCCGCGGGATTTTGACGGGCTCGTTCGATTTGTGCGTCGATGTAATCGTAGAGCACCTGGGCCTTGTCGCCATCCACCGGGTTGTCCTCGCTACGAAAGACGTGGGTACCCCATGAGATCCAGGTTTCGGCCTCTTCGTAGGGCAAGTTGAGCAGGACAGTGAGCGCCCTTGACTGCAGCTTCAAGGAAAACCCCTCGACGACCTCGGTTGATGGTTGCGCTGTTACCTCATCCAGCAGTTCTGAAATGATGTGCTCGATCTTTTCCCGATATTCCGGGTCATCGGGTCGCTTGAACCATGGCTCCACCAGGGCTCGGTAGGTCGTGTGTTTCGGAGGGTCCAACTCAAATGGGATTTGCCGGACGACGGCAATGTCGACCTCCGTTGGAACCACGATTCGGCCGGGTCGCTCATCCTGCGACCGAAAGGTCTTGAAGTCTTTCGCCGTCTTGCGCACGTCCTTCAATCGAAGCAACATCGTCACCACATCGCCCTGGTCAACATATTGACCGGTTCCTTTGTCGCTGCGGGCGTCGCTGAAGGCATCGGGAAATTCGCTCTTTTTCATTTCGTGGATTTTATCCTCCAAAAGACTAGAAAATCCCAGAAATCTGTTTCGTTTATCTTAACCGATGAATGATCTATTTTGCCCTTCATTGGTCAGATACTACCGGCAAAGAGACAATAATGATGACTATTTCCGGGCTTGGCGGTACATTTTGCGGAATTCAAGGGGGGTGTAGCCCTTAAATTTTTTGAACTGCTTATAGAAGAAGGGCAGGCTTTCGTAGCCGCATTTATAGGCGATCTCGCTCATCTGCAGGTCCGTTTCGAAGATGAGGCGGCTGGCGCGATTGACCCGGTATTCATTAAGAAACAGAAAGAAAGGCTTCTTCATGGCCTTGCTGAAAAACCGCGAAAAGGCTTGCTCGGTCATATGGAGGTTGGAAGCGACTTCGGCAAGCTTGATCTTTTCATTGAAATGATCGTGTACGTATGATTGCACCTTCTCTAGTCGTGTCGTGGTACTGCTACTCAAATCATAGGAATAGGACTCCCCTGCGATATACTTCAGATCATCCATCGTGGCAATGAGGCTCAATGCCTTCACAAGGGCCAGATAGCGATCGATTCCTGTGGATCCGACGATCTCACGCATTAGATGGGGGATCGCATCCTCGCTGGTTGCCGGTAGCTTAAGCCCTTTTTGGGCTTTTTGTAAGAGTTGACGAATGGGGTCGAAGAGCGGCGTATGGTGAATGATATCGGGACTCCATTGTATGACGATGGACTTACTGGGTCCACGATGATCCCGTTCATTTTTCCAGCAATGGGGCAGGCGGCTACCCAGCAGCACCAGGTCACCTGGCTCAAAATCCGAGATGTTGTTGCCGACGTACCGAATGCCTGAGCTCTCAAGGATCAGGGTCAGCTCATATTCAGGATGAAAATGATAAGGCATGTCAAAGTGGTTCTTCTCAAACTGGAAGGCATGTATCCCGTCCGCCTTGTCGATGTCGACCTTCTCAAAAAGTGCTTTCATGGAGTCTCGGTTCGGGTCTTTGGTAGCTAAAGCTCACTTATTCTGTTGTTATTCTCATCTTCGAAGTTGAATCAGATACAAAATAGCATAGTTTATCGTCAAAATACGCGATCGCGTAAATGGGCAGAAAGGTGATTATTGTAATTAGAATAGCAGAATCATGACGACAACATCCAGAGCGGCGGTCGCCAAAGGTGACGGTTCATTTATCATCGACGATACGGTCATCAGTGCGCCAGATGGAGATGAAGTACTGGTCAAAATGAAGGCCGCAGGCTTATGCCATACGGATCACGATTCATTGAGCTGGGGGAAGCCCATCGTCATGGGGCATGAGGGCGCCGGTGTGGTGGAAGTCGTGGGCCCGGCTGTCACGGACCTGCATACGGGCGACAAGGTCATCCTCAATTGGGCCACGCCCTGTATGACCTGCTTTCAGTGCCAGGAAGGGAACCAGCACATCTGTGAGCAGAACTCGCCCGTGACGGCAGGAGGCAATGGCTATACACCGGGGCATGCCCATTTGGAAGGCACTCAATGGAATGGCAAATCCATCGAACGCTCTTTCAATCTGGGGACCATCTCTGAATATACTTTGGTCAAAGCGTCCGCATGTGTGAAGGTCACGAGCGACATACCTTTCGCTTCGTCGAGTATCGTCAGCTGTGGTGTCATGACTGGCTACGGCTCTGTGGTTAACTCAGCGGAGCTTCAGGCCGGTAGCAGCGCGGTTGTATTGGGTACGGGCGGCGTCGGCCTCAACGTCATACAAGGTTGCCGGATTTCCGGAGCTTCCAAGATCATCGCCGTGGATATTAACCCGGAGAGACTGGAAATGGCCAGGAAGTTTGGCGCGACGCACCAGGTGTTGGCGGACAAAGAGGATACGGGGCTCATGAAGGCGGCAGCGCAGGTAAAGGCCTTGACCAATGGCCGGGGTGCCGACTACGCCTTTGAATGTACGGCCATTCCGGCGTTGGGGGCAGCCCCGCTGGCGATGGTACGCAATGCGGGTACCGCGGTGCAAGTCAGCGGGATCGAGGAGGAGATCACGATCGACATGAACCTATTCGAATGGGACAAGAAATACATCAATCCGCTGTACGGTGGCTGCCGTCCTCAGATTGATTTTCCCAAGCTGGTGAGTTTGTATGACAAAGGGGACCTACTGCTGGATGAGATGATTACCCGAACGTATCCGATTGACCGGTTGCAGGAAGCGTTTGATGATATGTTGACGGGCCGAAATGCCAAGGGCGTAATTGTATTTGACTAATGGGGGAATCGAAATTCAGAACAACAGAATTATCCAATCCCAGCTTCGAGCGGGATGGATTGAGGTTCATAGCTGTTAAGTCCGAGCACTTGAAGGGCAGGGGAGACATCTGTGTGTATGTGCCAGAAGGGGGACTTAAAAATGTACCTGTTGTTACGCTTTTGCATGGTGTCTATGGCAGCGCGTGGGCCTGGGCTCTCAAGGGTGCGGCACACCTGACAGCGGCACGCTTGATCAATGAGGGTAAGATACGCCCCATGATCCTGGCCATGCCATCGGACGGGCTGTGGGGAGACGGATCAGCCTACAATGCCCACGACGGACGCGACTTCGAAAAGTGGATCGCCGAAGATGTGCCTACCTCAGTCCGGGAGAATGTCGACGGTTTGACGGAGCGCTCACCTCTTTTCCTCAGTGGCTTGTCGATGGGTGGTTTCGGTGCCCTGAGAGTAGGGGCCAAGTACGGGAAACAGTATTCGGGTATTTCGGCGCATAGTGCCATCACGGAGATCAGTCAGATGGAGTTGTTTGTCGAAGAACCGCTTTGGCATTATCGACAGGAGGTGGTATCTGACGAGGATGCCTTTGCGGCCATCGTGGAAAACAAGTCCAGTTTACCGCCATTGCGCTTCGATTGCGGTGAATCCGATCTGCTCATCGAGCACAATCGCAAACTCCACGCAGATCTGCAAGCCGCTGGTATCGATCATACTTACGAGGAATTTACTGGTGGACACGAGTGGCCCTATTGGCAGGAGCATTTGGTCGACACGCTTTTGTTTTTTGAGGGGTTGATGGCAAAAGGCTGATCACCTCTTTCAAGGTGCCACTTTGTTTTTCCGTTATTTCCCAATACAAAACTTACTGAAGATATTCTCCAGCAGATCATCCGTTGTGATCTCCCCGGTTAGTTCTCCAAGGTGATTCAGTGCTTCACGGATTTCTAGCGCAAGAAAGTCGTTAGTGATCTGTTTATCAATTCCTTCAAGCACTTTATCTAAAGCGTTACTTGTTAACTTGAGACCTTCGTAATGTCTGCTGCTCGTGACGATTGTATTCGGTGAAGACAGCGACTCGACATTACTCAATTCGAGGAGCTTCTCTTTCAGTTCCTCCAGATGGGAGTGCTCCTTTGCACTAATGGTCAGCGATAAGCCTTTCGTGAGTTCGGGCGATTGCGAGACGTCTTCTTTGTTCCCAACAAGTAGGTAGGGGATCCCAAGTTTTTCGACATCCTGTCGTTGTGCCGCGATGGAAGCCAAGGTCTCGTTTTCCAAGTCCACCATAAGAATAATGACACTGGCCTGGCGCATCCGTTCCTTGGTTCTGTCGACACCGATCGACTCGATCGTATCGTCTGTTTCACGCAATCCCGCAGTATCGATGAAACGGAAAATGATACCATTGATGTTGATCGCATCTTCGATCACGTCACGGGTAGTACCCGGTATGTCGCTGACGATTGCTCGCTCCTCATTGAGCAATGCATTGAGCAAAGTGGACTTTCCGGCATTCGGTTTACCGGCAATTACCACCGGTATTCCGTTCTTCAGCACATTGCCCAACTCAAAACTCTGCATTAGACCCGTGACAACCACCTGAATGCGCTGGACCAGAGCCGTCAATTCCCCTCGGCTAGCAAACTCCACATCTTCCTCGGAGAAGTCCAGTTCGAGTTCTATCATGGAAGCGAAGTGGATCAAACGTTCCCTCAGTTGCTTGATCTCATTGGAGAAGCCACCCCTCATTTGCTTCATAGCCGTGTCGTGGGCGGACTTGCTTTCTGCAGCAATAAGGTCGGCTACTGCTTCGGCTTGGGCGAGGTCGAAACGCCCATGAAGGAAGGCCCTTTGCGTAAACTCACCAGGAGCTGCCAGGCGGGCACCTTTGTCTAACAGTAGCTGGATCACCTGCTTCAGAATGTAGGGCGATCCGTGGCAGGATATTTCAATGACATCCTCCTTTGTGTAAGAGTTGGGTGCCTTGAAAATGGTAGCCACCACTTCGTCTATTACCTCATCCCCATCCTTGATCAACCCAAAGTGCGCGGTATGAGACAAGGAGGCATGGAGATCCTTGCCTTGGAAGATGGATTGGAAAATATCAAAACTCGTTGATCCTGAGAGTCTTATGACGCCTATGGCGCCTACGCCGGGGGGCGTTGAAAGAGCCACTATTGTATCATCTAGGTTCATTTATCGAAAATTTCCGTTCACTCGTCGATCATTCTTGTTCATCCACCGAAATCCATCAATGGTACTATATAAATAATTTTTTGCATTATTCTGCTACAGTTTTGAATGTGTATTCAACCTAATACACAAGAACTAAAACTGAACCAGCTAATGTTTACTATAACACGTTTTTCCGTGTTAGTGGTGGCTACCATTGTGGCCACCGCTTCTTTTGCCCAGACGCGGACAGGCCACACAGGAGCGCAAGCTCGTCAATTCGTCTCCAATGCACGGTTCGTCGTCACTGACGGCAATAGTGATCCAACGTTTGTACAGTTTGAGGACAAAACCCCTTTCGGGACGATTGCTTCAATGCCAGCGACTTTCAGGTTAGCCCTTGGCTGTGACCTCAAGCGCACTGACGTCTTGCAAGATAAGTTGGGAGACCAGCATTTCAAGTACCAGGAAACGTATAATGACCTTGAAATTCGCGGAGCTGAATATGTCTTCCACGTTAAAGGAAACAATTGGGTCACTAAGGCCAATGGGCGATTGCACCGCCAGGTTCAGGTGAATACCAATCCTTCAATTACCGAAGAGCAGGCGTTGCAAATCGCAATTGCGCAGGTCGGTGCTCAGGACTATGCGTGGGAGGACAACGACCTGGAGGCATTTCTTCGCGACGAGACCAACAACCCGGATACCACTTATTTTCCTCAAGCCGAGTTGGCCATCAGCTCCAGAGATTACCGCAAGGGGGCTCCACTTCAATTGATCTATTCGTTTGATGTCTACGCCTCCAAACCGCTTGGTCGATACACTGTCGAAGTAGATGCCCATACCGGGGAGATTGTCAACAAGTATGACAAGATCCATCATAATGTGATCAATGGCTCTGGTCAAACCCTCTATGATGGGGATGTGTCGATGCTTGTTACGGAGGATGCCGGTAACTATTACTTGGGCGAGACTACCCGCGGCGATGGCATCTACACTTATGACATGCAAAACTCGACGAATTACTCTGGTGCGCAGCTCTTCATGGAGAGTGATAGTCACTTTGACGAGCAGCAGAGCCAGGCTGGAGTGAGCGCGCACTTTGGTGCTGGTGCGACTTATGATTACTTCATGAACAAGCACGGAAGAAACAGTTTCAACGGTGCGGGTGCAGCCATTCGATCTTATGTTCACTATTCCACGAACTACGTCAATGCCTTCTGGGATGGCTCCCGGATGACCTACGGGGACGGCAACGGAACTTCAATTACAGCCCTTGTTTCCCTGGACATTGTGGGCCATGAGATTGCACATGCGGTGACCCAATACAGTGCCGGACTTATTTATCAAAACGAATCAGGCGCCCTCAACGAGTCGTTCAGCGACATTTTCGGCCAATCGATCGAGTTCGAGACCTTTCCGTCCACCGCCAGTTGGAACCTTGGTGACCAGATCTATGCCAGCGGCAATGGGATGATTCGCTCGATTAGTGATCCGAATAGCCAGGGACAGCCAGACACCTATCTGGGTGATCTTTGGTACACCGGCTCCGGTGACAACGGAGGCGTTCATTACAACAGCGGTGTTCAGAACTTCTGGTATTACCTGCTGGTAGAAGGCGGAACGGGCACGAACGATTTTGGATATGATTACAACGTTCCCACTATCGGGAGGGATGCTGCCGACGCCATTGCCTATAGGAACCTGACCGTTTACCTTACTTCAGGTTCTACTTACATCGATGCCCGCGTAGGGGCCGAGCAGTCAGCGATTGATCTGTATGGCGAGAATAGTTCAGAACACCTGGCCGTCATCGAAGCCTGGAATGCAGTAGGAGTCCCAACGACTGAACCGGTCCTTACAGTTGCCTCTTCGCTTGATGTAGGTTACGGAATTATCAATGAGACATCCGTTGTAGACCTGCGAATTATCAATTCGGGCTTCGAACGACTCGACGTCACGAGGATCGATGTAGGTGATGCGGTATTCTCTCCGGCAGAATCTACCTTCTCGGTTGCCCCTCAGGCTTCTTATGATCTTGGAATCAGGTTCGCACCGACTGCGATTCAGCAGTATACCACGGAGATGACGATCTACTCCAACGCGGACACGACCGTTATTGCACTACAGGGAATCGGGTCGGATCGCCCAAGTATTACTCTTTCAGAAGATCACTTTTCACTTACTCACGCGGCGGGAGAGTTAGCTTCGTATCCAGTCACGCTGATGAATAATCACAGTACCCCGCTCAACTTCACGTTGACCACAGATGCAGTGCGGCGCCCGACGCCATCTTTCGTGCCGACTATCGGAACTGTGACGGTGGGCAAGACAGACGTGAATGCCTATCGACAAGTGTCATCTCTGACGGGTACTGATACCCTGAGCGGTTATGTCTGGGCGGATACCGACGAAGGTGTGGCATTCGATTGGTTGGATATTCAGACACTGGGTACAGCGGTGACCTTAGGCGATGACGACAATTCCAACCTAATACCGCTGGGATTTGATTTCGCATTTTTCGAAGATCCCTATTCCAGCATCTCTATCAGCAGCAACGGCTGGATCAGTTTCACGGAAACCAGTTTCGGTTTATGGACAACTCCTTTGCCTTCCAACTCAGCACCAAGGAATGTCATCGCGTGGATGGGTCATGACCTTTTCCCCGGTGGCACGTGTCATTACTACCAGGACGCCGATAATGATCGTTTTATCGTCCAGTTTACGAATTGGACGGATTGGGCGACGAGAAACGGTGATTATACCATTCAGATACAATTGCACAAGGATGGCAGGATCCTCCTTTTGTATCAGAACATAGCTAATCCGACGAACGGTAGTGTGGGAATTCAAGATGGGACGAAGACCCAGGGGCTAACCATCGCCTATGACGATGAGACGTTCTTCCGCAACAACTATGCTGTCGAAATCAGGCAAGACCCGCGCTGGCTGGAGCCTTCAATTGAAGCCGTCACATTGGCTGCGAACGAGTCAGTCAACTTCAATATTGAAATTGATGCGAGCCAGCTCGTCGGTGGCAACTACTCGAGCAATATTCTTCTTGGACTACCTGATTTCCATACGACGATAGATTCTATAAAAGTGGACCTCGAGATCGATGGAGTGGCCAACTTGCAGGCACCCAATAGGCTCGAATTCGGCAATGGTTTCGTGGGACAGGAGAAGGAGCAGCTCATGCAGCTGATCAATCTGGGTTCAGACGAATTGGTGGTCCAGTCTATCGAAATGGACGGGGGTGTGGCCTTTTCTACGGATGCCAACAATTTCACGATAGGCCCTCGACAAGATACCACTGTGATCGTGCGCTTCGTCGCTCCGTCAGTTGGGGCGCACGTAGATACACTGCGACTCGAAACCAACGACCCTCGATTTCCTGTAAGGGCCATTGCATTGGAGGGAACCGGCGTTCGTCAGCCAGATCTGACAGTCAATCCGGATAGCCTGGGTTTGACCCTGCAACAAGGTACCACAACAACAAGAACCTTGGTACTATCCAATGTCGCAGATGCCGAAGAGCTTACTTTTTCGGTTGGCTATCGTACCGATGCAGCCGCTGCCGGCACAGTCCTGGATAAAAGCGCGATCTTTCATGGTACAACCCCGCAGAGTGATGACCAGAAATCCAATGATGTGGTCGAAGGACCTAAGCAAACCCATTTGAGTCCAGCGCAAGGAGTCGCTGTGATACCGACAATCGCACAGTCAAGCCTGGATCAAATAAAGTCTGCCCTCGATCAATCAAATGCAAGTATTACCTCATTGATCCCCAATAGGCATGATTTCAGTGATGGCGAAACTGGTACGAACATCAGAGATGGGGGAGAGGATATGTACGATGCGGGGAATTTTCTATCGACCAATTTGGGTGGTCCTGTTGACTACACTGGCGGGGACATTTCCAATCATCTAGCCTTTGGTTCAGCCTCCTATTTCACCGCGAAATACACCGGCCTCTTTGTGCTGGTGGCAGACCTTGATGGTGTTAGTAATTTCAAAATTGAAGGCAATTTGGGAGCGGACGGCGGCGGATCCGCTGATGGCTCTGTGCTACAAATCAACAGGTCGGGTAAGACGTATTTGGGCTTTGTAAAGCGGGTGTTTGACGCGGGAGACCCCTCCGTCAATCACCTCATCATAATTGAGAGCAATGGCGTCGCAACGCATGAGTTCAGTCTCAATACGAATGACGATTACCATGAGGTGTCTAACCTCAATGAGGTATCGCGAATCAATTATCTACTATTCAGTACTGGTGGCGATGGCGATTACCTGGATGATGCGAAGATGTTGGAGATTATGGAGGCTTTTGTCGATTTGACCAGTGAAGAGACCTGGTTGACGACGGAGCAAAGGGAAGGCACCATTGCGGGGGGGCAGAGTCGGGACATTGAGTTCACTGTAGATGCTGGAGATCTGGACCCAGGAGACTATGAGCAGTACATCGTATTCTCATACAATAGTCCTGATTCACCTCTGGAAGTGCCGGTATTCCTGGAAGTAACCGGAGACGCACCAGGTGAACTGTCACTGGACCGAAATAGCATTGACTTTGGCGTCACCACCATTGGGGACACGAAGCGTGACTCTGTACTCCTGACCAATGGAGGACCCTCTGCGGTGACAATCACAGAAATTGCCCTGGCGCACAGCGACTTCGAGGTAGATGGGTCATCTTTTGAATTAGCGCCGAATGCGAGTCGCTGGATAGCGTTTGTTTATACAGCGGAGACCGAAGGGTCAGTTGCTGCCGAAGCAGTGATTCGACACGATGGCGCAGGGGCTGATATTGCTGTCACCCTGGAGGCAAGAGGTGAGTTGGCACCGGGTGAGTTGTCACTGGACCGAAATAGCATTGACTTTGGCGTCACAACTATTGGCGACACGAAGCGTGACTCTGTACTCCTGACGAATGGTGGACCCTCTGCGGTGACAATCACTGAAATTGCCCTGGCACACAGCGACTTCGAGGTAGATGGATCATCTTTTGAGTTAGCGCCGAATGTGAGTCGCTGGATACCGTTTGTTTATACAGCGGAGACCGAAGGAGCAGTTGCTGCCGAAGCAGTGATTCGACACGATGGAGCAGGGGCTGATATTGTTGTCTCACTGGAGGCGAGAGGTGAGTTGGCACCGGGTGAGTTGTCACTGGACCGAAATAGCATTGACTTTGGCGTCACAACGATTGGCGACACGAAGCGTGACTCAATACTCCTGACGAATGGTGGACCCTCTGCGGTGACAATCACAGAAATCGCCCTGGCGCACAGCGACTTCGAAGTAGACGGATCATCTTTTGAATTAGCGCCGAATGCGAGTCGCTGGATAGCGTTTGTTTACACAGCGGAAACCGAAGGGTCAGTTGCTGCCGAAGCAGTGATCAGCCACGATGGAGCCGGAGCTGATATGGTGATCACACTGGAGGCGAGAGGTGAGTTGGCACCGGGTGAGTTGTCACTGGACCGAAATAGCATTGACTTTGGTGTCACAGCCATTGGCGACACGAAGCGTGACTCCGTACTCCTGACGAATGGTGGACCCTCTGCGGTGACAATCACAGAAATTGCCCTGGCGCACAGCGACTTCGAAGTAGATGGATCATCTTTTGAATTAGCGCCGAATGCGAGTCACTGGATAGCGTTTGTTTACACAGCGGAGACCGAAGGAGCAGTTGCTGCCGAAGCAGTGATCCGGCATGATGGCGCAGGAGCGGATATTGTGATCACACTGGAGGCGAGAGGTGAGTTGGCACCGGGTGAATTGTCACTGGACCGAAATAGCATTGACTTTGGCGTCACAACTATTGGCGACACGAAGCGTGACTCTATACTCCTGACGAACGGTGGACCCTCTGCGGTGACAATCACAGAAATTGCCCTGGCGCACAGCGACTTCGAAGTAGATGGATCATCTTTTGAGTTAGCGCCGAATGCGAGTCGCTGGATAGCGTTTGTTTACACAGCGGAGACCGAAGGAACAGTTGCTGCCGAAGCATTGATCAGCCACGATGGAGCCGGAGCTGATATGGTGATCACACTGGAGGCGAGAGGTGAGTTGGCACCGGGTGAGTTGTCACTGGATCGAAATAGCATTGACTTTGGCGTCACAACCATTGGCGACACGAAGCGTGACTCTGTACTCCTGACGAATGGTGGACCTTCAGCGGTGACAATCACAGAAATTGCCCTGGCGCACAGCGACTTCGAAGCAGATGGATCATCTTTTGAGTTAGCGCCGAATGCGAGTCGCTGGATAGCGTTTGTTTACACAGCGGAGACCGAAGGGTCAGTTGCTGCCGAAGCATTGATCCGACACGATGGCGCAGGGGCTGACATTGTTGTCACCCTGGAGGCGAGAGGTGAGTTGGCACCGGGTGAGTTGTCACTGGACCGAAATAGCATTGACTTTGGCCTCACAACGATTGGCGACACGAAGCGTGACTCTGTACTCCTGACCAATGGTGGGCCTTCAGCGGTGACAATCACTGAAATCGCCCTGGCGCACAGCGACTTCGAAGTAGATGGATCATCTTTTGAATTAGCGCCGAATGCGAGTCGCTGGATAGCGTTTGTTTACACAGCGGAGACCGAAGGAGCAGTTACTGCCGAAGCAGTGATCCGGCATGATGGCGCAGGGGCTGACATTGTTGTCACCCTGGAGGCGAGAGGTGAGTTGGCACCGGGTGAGTTGTCACTGGACCGAAATAGCATTGACTTTGGCGTCACAACGATTGGCGAGATGAAGCGTGACTCTGTACTCCTGACGAATGGTGGACCTTCAGCGGTGACAATCACAGAAATCGCCCTGGCGCACAGCGACTTCGAGGTAGATGGATCATCTTTTGAATTAGCGCCGAATGCGAGTCGCTGGATAGCGTTTGTTTACACAGCGGAGACCGAAGGGTCAGTTGCTGCCGAAGCAGTGATCCGACACGATGGCGCAGGAGCGGATATTGTGATCACACTGGAGGCGAGAGGTGAGTTGGCACCGGGTGAATTGTCACTGGACCGAAATAGCATTGACTTTGGCGTCACAACCATTGGGGACACGAAGCGTGACTCTGTACTTCTGACGAATGGTGGTCCCTCTGCGGTGACAATCACAGAAATTGCCCTGGCGCACAGCGACTTCGAAGTAGAGGGATCATCTTTTGAATTAGCGCCGAATGCGAGTCGCTGGATAGCGTTTGTTTACACAGCGGAGACCGAAGGGTCAGTTGCTGCCGAAGCAGTGATCCGGCACGATGGAGCAGGGGCTGATATTGTCGTCACACTGGAGGCGAGAGGTGAGTTGGCACCGGGTGAGTTGTCACTGGACCGAAATAGCATTGACTTTGGCGTCACAACGATTGGCGACACGCAGCGTGACTCTGTACTCCTGACGAACGATGGACCCTCTGCGGTGACAATCACAGAAATTGCCCTGGCGCACAGCGACTTCGAGGTAGATGGATCATCTTTTGAATTAGCGCCGAATGCAAGTCGCTGGATAGCGTTTGTTTACACAGCAGAGACCGAAGGAGCAGTTGCTGCCGAAGCAGTGATCCGACACGATGGCGCAGGGGCTGATATTGTTGTCACACTGGAGGCGAGGGGTGAGCTGGCACCGGGTGAATTGTCACTGGACCGAAATAGCATTGACTTTGGCGTCACAACGATTGGCGACACGCAGCGTGACTCTATACTCCTGACGAACGGTGGACCCTCTGCGGTGACAATCATAGAAATTGCCCTGGCGCACAGCGACTTCGAGGTAGATGGATCATCTTTTGAATTAGCGCCGAATGCAAGTCGCTGGATAGCGTTTGTTTACACAGCGGAGACCGAAGGGTCAGTTGCTGCTGAAGCAGTGATCCGACACGATGGCACAGGAGGCGATCTCTCCGTGGCATTGTCGGGTCTGGCAGAGGAAGACGCGGGGGTGCCCATCTTTGTATCAAGGGACTCATTACACTTCGGCAATGTCAGGACCAGTATGTCAGCAATGCAGGTCCTAACGCTCAGAAATGAAGGAAGCCGGGCCGTGGAGGTCTTGGAGGTCATCGGCCAGAATCTCAATTTTTCAGTCACATTGGAGAATTCGCTTCTCGAGCCGGGTGAAGAAGTGCAATTCGAACTTCTCTACACACCTCAATGGGAGGGACCTCAGGAAGCCGAACTCAATTTCGTTACAAGTATTCCGACCACGCAACCATTGACTATCCAGGCAGCGGGGACTGGTGTGGCTACTTACCTGGAGCCTGTAAGGAGGTCCTTATCCCTTCCTGTGGGAAGTGGCGTGGCTACCCTCATCGTTGAAACAAATTTGGATGGTTTTCAGGCGGACAGTGAGGCAACTTGGCTCAGGTTTGATTACGAAGATGGTGACGCAGCCAACGAGAAGAAATTGTTGGTCAGCTATGAGGCCAACGCCTATTTTTCTTCCCGGCAGGCGACGATCAGGTTATATGGAGGAGGTATCTCTCGGAGTGTAGTCGTCTTGCAGGAGCCTCTGGAACACTATATCAATTTGTCTGATGACTCCCTCACAGCCGAAAGTGTGGGGAGTGTTTTCGAGCTAAGTGTAGAGACCTCCCTGCCCGATTGGACGGTACAGTCATTACCTGCATGGATGAGTGCCAGCATCATTGACGATCAGATTGAAATCACCTGCACTGAGAACACGTCAACTTCCACTCGGTCCCATACGCTAGTGATTGGCAATGGTGATATTGTAGCGGAAGTATATGTTGCCCAGGATGCACGTTTAGAAGAGTTGTTCCTGCATGCTCCTGTCACTGATTTCATGATCGATAAGAAAGGTGGCGACCTTACAGTGGCCATTGAGACCAATACTGACTATACTGTGAGTGTGGATGAGGACTGGTTGAGTGTCACCAAGACAGATCACGGATTGAATGTCTCTGTCGAGAGGTTGCGTGGACCCAGTGATCGGCGGGCGACAATCGTATTGGCGAGTCCTGGTCTGCCGTCAGTCGATATCAAAGTTGACCAGTTGAAGAGAGACGAAGTCCTCGGTTCAGTGCAAGCTGTCCCTTCCATAATTGTCAATGTCTATCCCAACCCCGCCCAGGATTTTCTGATGATTGAATCTGATAAGATGGAAGTTGTGGAGTTCTATACGGCACGAGGAGCAGTGGTCACGCAGATGAGCGATATTATCAACGGCAAAGCAGTGATCGATCTCCGAAGTTTGGAAGGTGGAATGTACTTCCTCCGTATCCAACACAGCGATGACAGTTACAGGATGAAGAAGGTGATCGTCCGAAGATAAGTACTAGGTGTATGAATTGGAGCTAGGAAGGTGCAGTCCCTAAATTGGTCTTGTGCCTTCTTTCTTTACTCAATCTGGTAACAGTGAATGTCACCGCAAACTGCAAACCTGCTACGGTAGCAATAGCGCCGGCAATCGAACCATCGAGCCAAACGGCTAACAAATAGCCGAAGAGTGAGCTAGAGCAACCCAGGCCCATGCTGAGGAAGAGCATTTTCTTCAGATCATTGGTCATGAGATACGCAGTCGCTGGAGGTGTGACGATCAGTGCGACAACAAGAATGGCGCCCACAGACTCAAAGGAGGAGACGGTAGTCAATGAAACCAGTCCCATGAGTGCATAGTGCCATTTCTCGGGAGAGATGCCCACAGATCTTGCAAAAGACGGATCAAAGGTCGTGACCTTCAGCTCCTTATAATTGAGCAATACGAAGGTTCCGTTAATCACGAAAACGACTGCAAGGACGATCAGTGCCTTGGGTCCAAGTATGGAGCCATTACTGAGAACAATCAGGTCTAAAGGCACATAGGCTATTTCGCCATAAAGGACGCACTCCTCATCTATATGCGCGTCACCAGCATAATAGGAGAGTAGGATTACTCCCAAGGCAAACAACCATGTGAAGGTGACGCCGATGGAGGCATCGGTTTGCAACTGGCCTTTATTGTGGAAAAACTCTATTAGGAAGGTAGTGAGCAGCCCTACCAATCCAGCACCAATAAGCATCCAAATACTGTCAATATCGCTCCCCAGCAAAAAAGCGATTACAATACCAGGTAAGACAGCATGTGAAATGGCGTCGCTCACCATGGCCATTCTTCTGAGGATCAAAAAACTACCCAGCAAACTGCAACTGCTGGCTACCAGGGCTCCCGTTACGATGATGATCAATGCATTCATGGTACCATTAGTCTCGTGAGGGAATGATCGTTTGATGCGGATCCCGTTGCGGATTGTCCAGCAGGCGTTCCAATTCGATTTCCAGCTCGGGTGTGATCACGTGCTCGATGGATTCGGCATCTTCATGCACATGGTCAGGAGCGATACTGAGGTACTCTGTTAGATACAATTCCCAGAGGCGATGCAGTCGCTGCACCCGCCGACCTTTTTTCAAGCCATCATTCGTAAGGCTCCATTGGGCACCATCCCGCTCGAGATATCCCTGATTCACGAGTCTGGTCAGTCCGTTTTTGAGATCCCTTAGAGTAAACATCCGCTGTTCTTGAATGGCATCTATCGTCAAAGGCGGCTGGAAAGACCCTTTCGATTCGCCGACGGCATAAAAGGCCTTTAGCAAGTTTTCATCCAGTAATGTCCTTCGAATTCGAAACTGCCGCAGAGCTCTGTTGGCAATCCCTTTGCCTGGAGCAAAGAAGAAGGACAGAATCGCTATTAGAGATAGTACCATGACCATCCAAGGCCCCGTCGGCATCGCTGGTGCTGCATAGCTAATGAATGCGCCGGTCACGCCGGAGAAGCCCCCAAAAACAGCGGCTAGCAGCAGCATCTTGTGAAGTCGATCGGTCCAGAATTTTGCCGTGGCCGCTGGGGTGATCAGCATGGCTGCCATCAAAACTACGCCGACTGCCTGGATGCCGGCGACTACCGCCAGCACGGTGACGGATGTCAATACCATCTCGATGAATCTCACAGGCAAGCCCATAGATTTCGCAAAGGCCATATCGAAGGAAATGATCTTGAACTCCTTGTAAAAGGCCAAGACAATGATCAGGGTAAGCCCCGCCAGGATTCCAAACACCACCAGGTCCTGCCCTACGAGAGCGGCGGCCTTACCAAAGAGGAAGGCGTCCAACCCCGTTTGCTGGGCGTTGCCTGAATGCTGGATGAATGTAAGCAGCAATATGCCAAACCCAAAAAACACCGATAGTGACAGACCTGTAGCTGTATCCTCTTTCAGCTTAGAGTGCTGCACTACATAATCCATAACTACAATTGACAGCCAACCGGAGACGAATGCCCCGATGACAATCAGCAGAGGGTTCTTGTAGCCTGCCAGCAGAAAGGACAGGCAAATTCCGGGCAGAACAGCATGAGAGACCACATCACCTACGAGCGACTTCTTCCGAAGGAAGGTGAAGCAGCCGACGAGAGCTGACGAGATCGATAACAGCACCGTTCCGATCACCACATATTTGATGTTGGGGTAGGAGAAAGTGAAGAATTCTATGAAGGCATCTTTCATGATTCTCGCGCTGGAAACCCCTTCTTTCTCATCAATTCCCCCACTTGTGTAAGTAGGGTCAATTTGCCACCGTAAGTTTCTTCCAGGGCTGCTTGTTGAAATACTTCCTCCGTAGGCCCCGAGGCCACCAGGCGCAGGTTAAGCATAATCAACCAGTCGAAGTAGGTAGCCACGGACTGCAAATCATGATGGACAACGATCAGCGTCTTGCCTTGCTCTGTGAGATGTTTCATGATACCGATCAGGGCCTTTTCCGTCGCAGCGTCCACGCCAGCAAATGGCTCGTCCATCAGGTAGATATCCGCCTGTTGAGTGAGGGCTCGGGCCAGAAAAACACGCTGTTGCTGCCCACCTGAGAGCTGGGATATCTGTCGATGGGCAAAGGCCTCCATGCCGACCTGTCGGAGGGCGTTCATTGCTGCTTCTTTATCGGCTTTCCGAGGGCGCCGAAAAAGACCCAGCTGGCCATATCTGCCCATGAGTACGATGTCGAAGACAGAGGCAGGAAAGTCCCAGTCAACGGACTCTCTTTGGGGGACATAACTGACCCTGTTTCGTAGAGATTCCAGCTCCTTACCAAAGACTTTTACATATCCCGAACTCATAGGCACAAGACCCATTACCGCCTTGATTAGCGTGGATTTTCCGGCTCCATTAGGCCCGATGATGCCAGTCAGGGAGCCTGAAGGGACATCGAGGTCTATGCCCCACAGTACCGGTTTCTTGTCGTAGCTGACTGTCAGGTCGTGGATTTCCAGGGCGATATCGTTGGCCATCGGCTTCATAGGCTGTTGTTGTTACTCTCTATGGCAGTAACGATGGTCTCTCCCCGCAGGCCCTCCACAATCGTCCTGACATTCGCATCCACCATGCCGAGATAGGTCCCTTCTTTGGTGCCAAATGCCCCCATTGCATCCGAATACAGATACCCGCCAATAGAGACCTTGTGGCCCCTCGCACGGCAACCTTCGATGACGGCGTTGATCGCCTTTTCTGAAACACTCGTTTCCACAAAAATGGCTGCTAGTTTTCGATCGATGACGAGATCGGTGATTTCGGCAATATCCTTGAGCCCAAAATCTGAGACGGTGGAGATACCCTGCAGGCCCTTCACCTCCATATCGTAAGCCTCCCCAAAGTAGCCGAAGGCATCGTGAGCAGTGACAAGCACACGTTGTTGCTGAGGGATCATCGCAATCCTGGACACAACTGTCTCATGCAGCGAATCCAGTTTTTCTAAATATGCTTCCGTACGACCTTGGAAAACGCTCGCCTTGGCCGTATCCAGAGTCTGGAGGCTATTCCCAATGGTCTTGACCACCTCTTTCCATAGGCTCACGTCAAACCATACATGTGGGTCATAGGAGTGGCCGAATTGCGTCGTAGCTAGCAGTCTTTCAGCTGGAATAGACTCGGCTGCAGCTACTACAGGTTTTCTCTCAGCCAGCTGCTTCAGGATCTCACCCATCTTCCCTTCCAGGTACAGGCCATTATAGATAATCAGGTCAGCCTGCGTCAAACGTGCCAGGTCTCCCTGGGTTGCTTTGTACAAGTGAGGGTCCACGCCGGGTCCCATGATGACCTGCGCGTCTATGTCGTCCTGACCTATGTTCTGTACTGCGTCGTAAAGCATACCAGTGGTGGCTACAACTGTGGGCTTGGTCGTCATGGTGGACTGCCCCGTCGGTACCTGGCATTTGCTGAAAAAGATGACAAAGGTTATGGGTATGAGAAAGCTTGCCATTCGTCTATGAATGGTGTGTCTCTTTGGTATTGAATCGAGCGTGAATGCTGAAATCTGTCGCAAGTCTCTTTATATCCGTTTTTCAGTGTAAAAATACAAATCTAAATAAATTGTTAGTCTAATCTAATTCTTCTTTTTGACGACGCTTCACATCTTTGTAGGATGGATTAGGACGAAAATGGGTGAAGTGGCTTTTGTCGGAAGGAAATGACTCCCGGGTTTGGTTATAGGAGGAAAAATTGAGCCCATTTACCATTGGCCGTTGGCAGAACTGCGTATGCTGGATTAGGTATTATGCGTCTTGGAGTGGTCCTTTCTTCATTTTTTTTGAAATAACCTTATGATATTAAGTGAGGATTTAGTTGTTTTCGACCAGCAAACGAGAGTTAGTCACCATCCATCTGAATTGACAGCATTGCAAGCCATCCATTCGAAAAAGAGAACCTATCCATGGAATTGAGGTCCCTGATTGAAGACGCCTGGGAAGATCGGTCGCTTATTAATTCCAAAGAAATCGCGGTAGCGATCAAGACCATCATTGATGACCTGGACAATGGCAAACGCCGGATTGCTGAGCCAGATGGCGATGCATGGGTGGTCAACGAATGGCTGAAGAAGGCAGTGATTCTCTACTTTCCATTGATGAAGATGCAGTTGATCGAAGTCGGGCCTTTCCAATTTCACGATAAGATCAAGCTCAAGAGCGGGTACGACCAATTGGGCGTTCGGGTGGTTCCGCATGCGATTGCCAGATATGGCTCGTTCATTAGCTCCAACACAGTACTTATGCCGTCTTATGTCAATATTGGTGCGTATGTGGACGGAGGTACGATGGTAGATACCTGGGCGACAGTTGGTAGCTGTGCCCAGATAGGCAAGAACGTTCATCTTAGCGGAGGTGTCGGTATCGGAGGGGTTTTAGAACCATTACAGGCTGCACCTGTCATCATTGAGGATGACGCTTTTATCGGATCAAGATGTATCGTCGTGGAGGGCGTACGTGTCGGCCGGGAAGCCGTCCTGGGCGCCAATGTCGTGCTGACTGGGAGTTCCAAAATCATTGATGTGACTGGCGACGAACCAAAGGAATACAGAGGATACGTGCCGCCGCGATCCGTCGTCATTCCTGGGACAATTCCAAAGAGTTTCCCTGCCGGGGAGTACCAGGTGCCTTGTGCGCTGATCATCGGGCAGCGAAAAGAGAGTACCGACAAAAAGACCTCCCTTAATAGCGCGCTTAGGGAAAATGATGTGGCCGTTTGATCGTTAATATAGATCGAGGTCAGTTCGTATGTTCATCAACTCCATTATCTCGCATTTAGCGCTTGGCATTTATTGTCTATTGCCCACGCAAATTCCCGCGCAAGGTGGAAATGGATCGGCAGCCGTCGATTATCCCTTTGATCGGGGAGAGGTCCTCGAGTACAGTATGCATTACGGGTGGTTTCATATTGGACGAGCGACGGTCCAGATAGAGGATGACATTCAGTATCGGTCCGGCCAGAGTTGCTACGAAATGCGCGTCAATGGTGGGACTGCCGGGTTGTTGAATATCTTTGCATCCGTCGACGATGAATGGGGAGCGGTAATAAAGGAAGACGATCTCACCCCAGTGTTCACCTACCGCAATATCCAGGAAGGTAAATATGAGTTGGAAGAACGCGTACATATTGTGCCGGATTCTGGCCAAATTCGCGTGGATCGTCGTCGGCTCGATAAAGACAAGAGTTCAGTTAATCACTACGAGTACGATCCGGAACAAGCTATGTATGACATGTTGAGTGGTATACTGGTGATGAGAACGACAGATTTCTCGCAGTATGTAGAAGGGGATACAATTACCCTTGATACATTTTTTGAGGATACGTTTTATCACTTCAAGATCCTTTATCAAGGCATCGAGATGGTCAAGACCGGTGTGGGGAAGTTACGAGCACACAAGCTCATTCCTGTGATGCCAGACAACAAAGTATTCGATGGAGAAAACTCTGTGACTGCCTGGTTCTCCGCCGATCGCAATCGCCTGCCGCTGAAGATGACGGCAGATATGTTCATTGGTCGTGCATCATGCGAAATCACTTCTTACAAAAACATTAAGTATGGGCCAGATTATCGGCCCAATTGATACTACCACCTATTATATCTGAAAATATCAATGAACAGTAATCAACTGTGGATCCTCTTGGCGGGTTTCGTCATGTCCTGTAACTCCGGCCCTACGAGTAAAGGCGATGCGCTATTCAACGCCGGCAAATACGAGGCAGCTGTCGAGGCTTATAATGATGAGCTCAGTGAGAACCCTGATATATCGATTGTATACAACAGGGGACGAGCGTATGAGGAATTGGGTAAGTTCGATGAAGCCATGGCCGATTTTCAGCGAGTGATTCGAATGGATGAGCGCAACGTCAATGCCTACATCAGTATGGCGCACGTTCACTACAAGCTTGGTCAGTATTCGCAGGCATTGGTGGATGCTGGAAGGGCACTTGATTTGAATGAAAACTCCCCTCAAGGGCACTTTTTGGAGGGTCGGTGTCGGCACCAGTTGGGTTATTTTGATGCTGCGCTGGAGTCATATAGCCTGGCTTTGAAGCTAAATCCCGACCTGGGAGACGCTTACCTCTACCGGGGAGCGCTCAAAATACAACTCAATCGCTCACGGTCTGCCTGCGAAGATCTGATCAAGGCGCGTAACCTCGAGGTAGAGGGTGCGGAAGAGGCATTGGGCAAATATTGTAAGTAGCCATGGATTCGAATTATCTCGACCATTTCGAGTCGCTGGAAACACCCTTCTACTTCTACGATATCGGACTTCTACGGCGCACGCTACAGGCTGTGAAGCAGGAGATTGACGGTCACCCTTTTAGAGTTCATTACGCGCTGAAAGCGAATGTTAATAACCGACTGCTGAAGGAGATTTGCGAAGCGGGGTTCGGTGCAGATTGTGTGTCTGGCAATGAAGTGCGCAAAGCTATTGAGGTGGGATTCCCTAAAGACGATGTGGTCTTTGCAGGTGTAGGAAAGACGGATCAGGAGATTACTCTGGGGCTCGATGAGGAGATCTTTGCCTTCAACGTCGAGTCGATCCAGGAACTGGAGGTCATTGAGCAGCTTGCAGGTCAGCGTGGCAAGACCGCCAATTTTGCCCTGCGCCTCAACCCAAATGTTGACGCGGGCACACATGAATACATCACCACGGGTAAGCGCAACAATAAGTTTGGTGTGACTTTCGAAGAGTTGACTGAGGCCATTCCTTACATTAAGCGTCTGGAGCACATGAAGTTCATCGGCATCCACTTCCACATTGGCTCGCAGATTTCGGACTTGTCCAGGTTTTCAGCATTGATCAGCAAGGTGAATGAAATTCAAACCTATCTCGAGGATCAGGGGTTTGAGCTCCCTCACTTAAATGTGGGTGGAGGATTGGGTATCGATTACATGGATCCTGATCGCACCGCGATCCCCGACTTCAAAAGGTACTTTGGGTACTTCAAGGATGAACTGAACTTGAGAGATCATCAGACCCTACATTTCGAGTTGGGTCGCTCGCTCGTCGGACAATGTGGCTCTCTAATCACTCGGGTCCTCTACAATAAGCCCGGAGAAGGGACGACTTTCCTGATAGTCGATGCGGGGATGACAGAGTTGCTCAGGCCGGCGCTGTATCAGGCAGTCCACAAAATCCAAAGTTTGTCGTCTTCAGACGGCGAAGGCACCTACGACGTTGTAGGGCCGATATGTGAAACTTCTGACGCATTTGCTCGCGGGATTTCTATGCCACTCAGTGAGCGTGGCGATGTCTTGGCGATACGCTCCACTGGAGCATATGCTGAGGTGATGAGCAGTCGATACAATCTTCGGGAAATCGCCCCTTCTGTCTATAGCGACGATTTTGAACACTAACCCTTAGCCGATCAGAAGGCTTCGTATTTCTGGCGTTCCTGTAGCCGTTCCTTTTGGCCCGGAGCGGTTTCGAAATACGTAGCGACTGTCTCCGTAGCACCGCGACTTGGGAGGTATACTTCAAAGTGCAAATGCGGGCCGGAAGCGAAGCCTGTTGCGCCGCTATATCCGATGTGTTCGCCGCGGGTTACCCTGTCACCCACCTTTACCGTGCTACCATTTTTCTTGAGATGGACGTACTTCGCGAAGCTTCCATCCTCATGCATGATAGTGATCATGTTGGCCATGTCCATGCAGCTACGGTCTGGACAGCCCCTTTTTGAATCCTCTTTCACCTTTACGACGAGGCCATCCCGGGCGCTGAGAATTTTCGTGCCTTCAGGCATAGTGAAGTCTATCGCCTTCTTTTCCTGATGTGAGAATGAGCCTCCATACCCCTGGCTCATGACAAATTCCTTACCCTTAGCGAAGGGTAGGGCATAAGCATAGCCGTCCTCGTGCCTTGAGCGATAATCTCCACGATAAAATGTATACCGGGAGCTGTAACTCCAACCCTGAGTGGGGTTCTTTTTTGTAAGTACTGCGATGGGAATCGGGTCGAGAGTTGGTTCCACTACGATCTTGGCAGGGAACGACAGATTCGACTGCAAGTTCTTTTGCGTAATGTCCAGTTCGATAGTATAGGGTACGATGCCCTTGTTGGTAGCATAGATGGTCAGACCATCGACGGTCTTTTCATCTCTGATTTCCACTGCACTATCGTCTTTCTGACCGAGCAGTGAGTGCCAGAAGCCTAATAGAATCACTATCGTTATTATTCTCATCAAGATAAAATACGATCCGTTCAAGAAATTAGTTAATAGGTCGTATCGCGAATTTTACTATTATAGCAGGCAATTAGCAAAGTTCAATGTATCAACCAGGGTTAAAGGTCATTCAACTCAAATACAACGGTATGGTGAGAGCCACCTATCTACTATTTATCCTTTGTCTATTCTTCTCCGAATCGGGACTCGCACAAATACAGGGGCAAGATCCGAGTAAGGCGCTTAGGGTCAAAGTCACCAATATTCGCAAGCTTGAGGGGCAGGTAATGCTCGCGGTCTATGATCGTCGTGAAGATTTTTTGACAGATAACGTGGTCATGTCAGCGAAGGTTCCAGTCAAATCAAGTGAGGTAGTTTTGGACTTAGATAAGCTCGTGACGGAACACAGTTATGTAATAAGCATTTATCACGATGTGAACGGCAATGGAGAGTTGGATACGAACCTCATGAGTATACCAGTGGAACCCTACGGTTTTTCCAACAATAACCTGGGATTGATACCCATACCCAACTACGACAAGTCATCGTTCTTGATGCATGATAAGTTGGACTCCCTCGAAATTGAGTTGAGAGGCGGCTAGAGAATCTGCTAGAAGGGCTTGTAAATACTTAAGCTGTAAAAGTTTTGTGCGATTGATTGGAAGATATTCTGTTCTTCGGTGACAAAAAATGTCATCAACAAAATATAGACCACTATCAGCAGGACCATTTTTCGGGCGGTGTGTTTCATAATCGTGCTCAAAAATTTGCGGTTGTTTTGCGGCAGTAAAATTCCGCAAAAACTGTACATAAGTCAAAAGTTTTTCCCGTGAACCCTAAAAAATGCACTTCTAACAATAAAGATTTGTTTTGAGCCGGAATATCTAAAAACGAACCGGTTGTATTGAGGACTTAATAAGAAAATGGCAACATCATTAGATGAATTATAGTGCTGAATCCGAGTTGATGCGCGTCAGTCACCCCAAAGTGGCGTCAAAAAGGTGATTTTTTTGTCCCTTTTCTGCCTTCATCGCTCGAAATACCTAAACATTCCCTGTCTGTAGTAGTTTACACTTTTTCCCCTTCTTCATGCTACGGCACCTTCCTGCTAGCCGAACTGCCGGACCAAGTTGCAACTTTCCATGTAACGTATCAGGAAAGCGTAAATCCAACTTTCCATGTGACGTATCAGGAAAGCGTAAATCCGAGGATCACATATATAATGGTCGTCAGACTGCCTGTGAATAGAGCGTAGGGCAATTGTGTGCGGACATGATCGATGTGATCTGACCCGGAAGCCATTGAACTGATCAGTGTGGTGTCCGAAATCGGCGAGCAGTGATCCCCAAAGACACCTCCACCCAGCACAGCCGCAATCGTTAGGTACAGATTCAATCCCACAGCCTCAGCCAGAGGTACAGCGATAGAGATCATGATCGCGAAGGTCCCCCATGAGGTACCTGTCGCGAAAGCCACGAAGCTACTAGTGACAAAGATCAGCGCCGGAGCGATCCCGGGGTTAAGCCAGCGACTGGTGATGTCGGCGACGTATTGCCCGGTACCCAGAGCATTACACAGATTGCCGATGGCGAATGCCAGCACCATGAGAAGTGCCATCATGAGCATTTCGCCCATGCCTTTCATGGAATGATCGAAGAAAGACTGCAGGTTGATCTTTTTGCGGGTCCCAAAATAGATACCGGCGAAGATTACGGCTGTGGTGACCGCGTAGAGCACGGCAGCCGAGCCGGATCCGTTTCCAATGCTGAGCCACAGTGTGTCCGCGAAGGATCCACTCTCCGCCCCAGACCATCCTGTGTATATGAGATAAAGCGGCATCGTAAAGATCATAACCAGCAATGGGAGCAGCATATCCAGCCAATTGCCTTCTCCAGTCGCAGTCTCCACGGAACCATCGTCTCGTCTTGCTACAACATGCCTCATGGGCCCAAAGGACTTATCCGTCGATGCCAGGTAGAAGACTAGAACAAGCGTCAGAATGGGATAGATGTTAAAAGGAATGGATAGCAGGAGAGTTTTGAAAGGATCAAGCGTCTCATAGGCGGCCAGTAGTCCCATGATGTAGGCTCCCCAGGCATTGATCGGGAATAGGATGCAGGAGGGTGCAGAGCTGGAGTCCGCGAAATACGCCAGTTTCTCTCTTGCTATTTGGAACTTGTCAAAGAGAGGTCGAAACGCCGTGCCTACGGTCAGGATAGAAATGTTTGACTCGATGAAAATCAGGAAACCAGTGAGGCCTGCAGCGACTTGCAGTGTACTCTTCGGGCTTTTGGAGCTGGATAGTTTCTTTTGAATAAGGTTAATGAAGCCTTGAACACCCCCCGCTGCCCGTATCAGAGCGATAAGCGCCCCGATGAGTAGTGTGAATACGACTGTCCGTGTATTCCCAGCACTTTCAAACACCGTGATGAGTGCGTCGAGTGTCCCCACAAACGCCCGGAATGGGTTCCATCCCTCCATGATCAAACCGCCGACGAAAAGCCCGAGGAGAAGAGAGAAGGTTACTTGCTTGGTGCGAATGGCCAGGGCGATGGCCAGTACTGGAGGGATGATACTCCAAAAACCGTAGTCAGTCATTACTTATGAGGCTTTGATCCTGCTCTGAGCTGTTGGCTCTATATAGGTAGGAATTGAACATCTTCACTATGGCTTCCTGTAAGAAGCGATCCGCAGGTTTTTTCCCGGGATCTTTCATGTCGATGCTGGCTTGCCATACCAGCTTTCTCGTTTTGCGGTCCGTCAGCTCGACCAGCAGTGCCGATTCCTTAAATGTTCGGGTGTTGACCCTGACAATGGGGCTGTAGGGTGTCTGGTCCACGTTTGTCCGGGAATTGAGATTAGTCAGCAGCTCGTACCGAAGGAGGAGGTCTGGTGATTGTCCTACCTTTTTATAGTCACGGCGGCGCATCTGATTTTCGAGGCTGGTCTCCAGGATCATCAGGAGGCGCTCGCCTTCGGGACTTACGTTCGCTTCGGAGACTTTGAAGTTCCGAATGATGTAGCTGGAGTAGGACCCAAAGTCTGAGTCTTCATTGACGAAATTGACTACTTTTTGTGAACAGCCAACTGTCAGTAGGAGGGATGTAATGATAAGCCACCGACGCATGGTGGCTAAAATAACCGAATTGTATTGAAGTGATTACAATCGCGCGTCCGTCAGACGATTGTCACGTACCATGTTCAGTGAATCAAGGATTCTCTTCGCCAGCTTCTGCGAGTTGTTGTTGAATTGATAGAGGACGGAAAAGCGGTCCTGATTGATGCTGGCCTTCATGATAAAGCGAAGGTCGCGCTTGTTGCCTTTCTGATAAAGGTCGAGGTCTGGGTTATACCAAATCAGTTCCATGGCGTTCATAAGAATGTTTTTAGTTGCTACTATCATTCTTACCTAAGTATCAAAGCGATCAACACTTAGATAAATACTGCTCCAGCCTAAAATGTAACCCTTTGTACAGGGTACGTTTTGTTGCTGTGATGATCCTACATTTCCGTAGGCCAATACCCTACTTCTTTTGCAGGGTTGCCATCTGACGCGCTGATTTGTCTTGCAGTTATATGATTCAAAGATGCCTCTGAAACGCTTCTTTTGAAATACCCTGTTTTGGGTATTTTTCGGAGAGAAAGTACCTGCAACTTGGTAGGAACCTTACGTACTTATACGCATTGAGCCATTATTGGCCATCTTTCGCAGGTTGATTAATAATCACTATTCGATGTGGATATAGCCGAATTATTTATTGACTCACTATTCAAGGTATCTTCCGATAAGGAGCCTATTTTGTTTTTGATTTTTAGATAAATCAAATTGCATTTTTCCGGGTTAAATCGAGGGAAATCTTAAAAAAATGACAAAAACTTTGGCAAAGACTTTTGTACATTCAGAAAAATAACAATATTTGAGTCTTGGCGGTGTTAGGGTCTCTCTCGGTTCTTTAGGGGGGCCCTTTATTTTTGCCCTCACCGCAACAATTTCCTCTACATTTCAGGCCTTTTTGATACACGCGGATTTGAAGTTTTTCCCGTTGGTTCCTTGATATTGGGCGTTCGTACTGAGATATGGTTAGTTACGGAAATTTGGACATCGTTTCAGCCGCTTTCCCGTTCTCTATTACAAACCTCTTGCCCCCTTGACTGCCCGAAGTAGAAAGTCGACTTCAGTTATTATTTCCTTATGGAGTGTCATGTTCGCTTCGAGCACGCAATTTTTCATATTGACACCCTTGCTACCCGCTATCAAACGGGACCTTCAGGTACCTGAAGAAATGTTAGGAACCCTAATAGGGGCCTACGCCTTGATGCTGGGAGTCTCCGCCTTGTTTGCGGGGTATCTTTCTGATAGAATTGGTCGTCGCAAGATCCTTCTCTTCGGCAGCGGCTTCATGGCAATGGCACTGATGGCGCATGGGTTGGCCGTTGACTATATGTCACTGCTCATCTTGCGCCTGCTTACCGGGATCAGTGGTGGTGTTCTCACCGGCTCATGCGTGGCGTACATCAGGGACTATTTTCCATATGATCGACGGGGCTGGGCCAATGGCGTTGTCATCACCGGTGGTGCTTTTGGTCAGATAGCCGGCATACCTACGGGTATTCTCCTTGCTGATCAGTTTGGCTTTAGTTCACCCTTCGTGATCCTGGGTGTGGTAATGGCCTGTAGCTTTTTTCTGATCAATCAGTTTGTGCCACAGCCCTTTGAGGTGAAAGGGCGCCGAAAGCTTGAGAAGAAGGGAGTACTGGCAGGTTATGGTAAACTGATCAATCAGGCATTCTATAGAAAAGCTGCCTTAGGCTATGTCCTCATGTTTTTCAGTGTCACAATGTACCTTGTGTATTTTCCTACGTGGATAGAGCAAACGAAGGGAGCGAAGGCACCGGATATGGCGCTACTTTTCCTTATTGGTGGTTTGGCGACGCTATTCGGTGGGCCGATAGCAGGCCGTCTGGCGGATCGGGTAGGGCGCGTGCCTGTTACCATGACGACGAGTTTATCCATGGCGGGGGCGATGGGAGTGAGCTTGTTTTTTCTACTAGATGTGCTGTGGGCATCGTTTGTCTTTTTCCTGGTGATGCTATTCCTCACTGGCCGTTCAGTTTCTTATCAGTCGAAAATCGCTGATCAGACATCAGAGAAGGATCGCGGGAAGACCATGAACCTCATGATAGCGTTAGGCCAGATTGGTATGGCCGCGGGTTCCACAGTAGCGGGTTTTGTTTATACAAGGTGGGGCTTCGAGGTCAATACGTTATTGGCAGTTGGTGCTTCGGTGGTTATGGCGATTGTGGTTGGCGGCAAGTGGATTCATGAAGAGCCGGAGAGCGTGGTTGCAGAAAGGGAGGAGGTCCTTGAGGAGCAGCCGGTGGCGACAGTGCTGGAGTCTGTCTAAGTCAGAATAAGTCCAATTGCTTCGGTTTCGGAGGTTGGGAATGTCCCATCACCGTGCGCCCCCCGTATTTCCATGAGTCCCTTCTTTCCTGCTCGATCACATCTTCCAGGTTGCCATTGGGAATGAAATTGGACTCCATGCTTTCCGCTGCTGAGTGGAGTGCTTTCAGTGCCTTTAGCTTGTCGGGGTGTCCGATCCTTGCTCGCTGTACAGCCGACTTCAAAACACCAATACTTTCGTCGTAGATCTTCGTAGGCACTGGGAATGGATGTCCATCCTTGCCGCCATGGGCGAATGAAAACCTCGCCGGATCCTTGAATCGTGTAGGAGTACCGTAGATGACTTCACTCACCAACGCCAAAGATTGAAGTGTGCGGGGCCCGAGCCCTTCGATCAGGAGCAGCGACTCGAAGTCCTTTGTTGGCAGCTCTTTGGACAATGCCAACACGGTGCCTAGTCTTCGCAGGTTCACGTCACTGGATCGGACGTCATGGTGAGCCGGTAGTCGCATTTTACGTATCTCCTGTACCATTCGCGTAGTGTCTTCGGCGGCGATATCAAGAATGCCTGTTCGGGCGGTAGAGGCGTCCTGATCGGTAAGGTTGAGAATGGGCCCCTGATTGCGACCGTAGATGGAAGCATGTGGTTCGTTGACGAAACTCTTCAAATCCCCCGAGTGCCAATGGTACCTCCTGGCATAGCCTACAGCACCATTCATGCCTTGCTGTACAACTGCCCAATCGCCTTCGTCGCTGAGAATGAATGAATGCAAGTAAATCTGAAAGCCATCCTGAACGGCCGTATTATCGACCTTCGCTGTCAGCCTACTACTTCGGACCAATTCATCGCCATTCAGCCCTGTCTTGTGTGCGATGGCTAGTAATTCTGCTGGGGTCTTGCGCGAATGCCGGCCTCGTCCGCCGCAGACATACAGCCCCCACTCTTGTGAACGTTGGTTGATCGATCGCTTCAATGCACCTACTACACTCGTGGTAATACCGGAGGAGTGCCAGTCCATGCCCAGCACGCATCCCAACGACTGAAACCACGCCGGGTCACTGAGTCGTTTGATAACTTCCTTTTTGCCGTATTCGACCAACAGTGCCTCTACGATGGCGCCACCCATCGATGCCATGCGTCGGGCGAGCCACTCAGGAACTCGTCCACCGTGAAGGGGCAGGTCGGCATATCCGGACTTCTTCATCTTTGATAATCAATTAATGCCTCTACCATCTCGTCATCACTTTTGGGTTCACATTCACAGGGGCATCACCATACTTACTCTTGATGGCGAGCTTTTCCATCCACACGGCCTCCAGCATCGGGTAGTCGAAGTCCTCCACGACCTTGCCCCTCAGTCGATAGAAACCACGCCCGCGGAACGGATGTTTCTTCGCCACAGGAGGGAAGTGCACAGAGTCGAATACCTCGCCCTTTTGGTCGTAGAAGGTGCCAAAGTGCATGCGCTTACCGTCTTTGGTGCTCGTGTCCTTAGTGGTAACGAGATAACCGACCATTTCCACTTGCCGTCCCAGCTTACCTTTCAGTTGTAGCGCAAACGTATTGCCGAAGTCATTGTCATCCAGTAGCAGGTACGGGTCACACAGCGGAAATCCCAGCAGCTCCATTTCGTCAAAAGCATCCTCCAAAGGCATTTGATTGAGAAAGGGGAGGTCGTAAGATTCAGGCTCTTCCTCAAACAGGTCTAGGAAGTAGGTCTTGGCTGTTTTTTGCCCAAAGTACAGTTGTGCCTGCCAGAGGAGTTCTTTTTTGTTCTTACCGGTAAACCGGAAAGCCCCAATGCGGATCAGAATTCTGATCTGTTCCAATCCAAGTGGAATACGCCGGATGAAATTGTCCAGGCTTTTGAATGGGCCGTTTTGCAGTCGCTCCTGGTGAATGGTTTGTGCGATCTTCTGCTGCAGGTCTTTCAGGTGGATAAACCCGATGTAAATAGACTTGCCAATGATGGTCGTCAGGTATTCGCTGTGGTTGACACAGGGAGCTTCAATGGCGGCGCCCCACATGCGGGCCTCATGAAAATAGAATTCCGTCTTATAGAACCCGCCAAAGTTGTTGATCACGCCGACCATGAACTCCAGCGGATAGTGCGCCTTCAGGTAAAGGCTCTGGTAGCTCTCCACCGCATAGCTGGCAGAGTGCCCCTTCGAGAAGGAGTAGCCCGAGAAGCTTTCGATCTCAAACCACACACGATTGGTCACCGCCTCCGGGTAGCCAGCGTTACGGCAGTTGTTGAAGAACTGGTCGCGTACTTTCTGGAATTCCTTGCGGGAGCGGTATTTCCCGGACATGCCTCGCCGCAGTACATCCGCCTCGGTAAGTGTGAGTCCGGCGAAGTGGTGCGCCACTTTGATCACGTCTTCCTGATACACCATCACCCCGTAGGTCTCACTCATCAGCTGATCCATTTTAGGGTGAATGGCCTCGTAGGTTTTGCCCTGGCTTACGGCATGGTGCCGTTCGATATATGCTCGCATCATGCCAGAGCGAGCCACACCGGGCCGGATGATGGAGCTAGCCGCCACCAGCGTGATGTAGTCCTGGCACTCCAGTTTTCCCAGCAGCATGCGCATGGCCGGAGACTCCACATAGAAGCAACCCATCGTATTGCCCTTCTCCAGCAGCTTGCGGATCTTCTCGTCCTTCTTGAAATCGTGAAAGCGGTTGATGTCCTCTTCCTTGGACTGATTCTTTTGGACGAGCTGTAGGGTATCCTTGATATGCCCCAGACCTCGCTGACTGAGGATGTCAAATTTGAAGATGCCCATGTCCTCGGCATTGTGCATCTCAAAGTGCGCGACAGGATAACCTTTAGGCGGTAAGTCGACCGCTGTATATTGATAGATGGGCTGCTCAGTGATGAGCACACCCCCCGCATGAATGGAGATATGGGCGGGCATGCCATGGATCAGCTCGGCATACTTAAAGATCAGCCGGGCGATCTCGTCATTGGGGCGGTCGTTAGGGTACTGGATGATCTTATCAATCTCTTCTTTGGGGAGGCCAAATACCTTCCCCAGCTCACGCAGGTTGGAGCGGCCTTTGTAGGTCGTGTGGGTCCCCAGGAGGGCGACGTGGTTGGGATCATACTTCCCAAAGATGTAGTCGTAGATGTGGTCGCGGTCCTTCCACGAGAAGTCGATGTCAAAGTCCGGTGGCGAGCTGCGCTCGGGATTGAGAAACCGCTCAAAATAGAGGTCCAGCTCGATCGGATCCGTATTGGTGATGCCCAGACAGTAGGCGATCATACTATTGGCACCGCTACCTCGACCGACGTATTCAAATCGTTGCTCCCGCGCATAGCGCACGATGTCGTAGCTGATCAGGTAGTACGACTCAAAGTTCTTTTTGCCGATGATGTCGATCTCCCGCTGGAAGCGCTCATCCGTCACCGGTGTTTTGCGCCCACCATAGCAGCGGTCATATCCTCGGGTAGCCTCTGTAATCAAATACTCGCGGTCCTCCTTTTTCGAGTCGAAGAAGTACTTTTTGTTTTTGTCCGTCCCCAGCGTCAGGTCCAGGTGACAGTCCTCCAGGATAGCAGCGGCATTTTGCATTAGCGGAGGATACTGGCGATACAGCCACTGAAAGCGCTGCTCCGACATCATCAGTTCGTGCGGTGATGCCTGATGGTCCATCGAGAGCTTACTGAGGATCGTGTTTTGGCTGATGGCTCGCAGCAGTCGATGGATATTGTAGTGCTGTTTGCTCAGCTGTGGCTCACTTGAGAATGTGACCGGGTGCCATGCCACCATCTTGCTGAGTGGCACCTTTTGGGGAGGAAGCTCGACCAGGTTGTCCCCCTCCCCAGGTGCCGAGGGTACCTCTAGATAGTCTCGGTAGATGCGGTTGAGTTGGTGTGGTTTGATGCCGACGTATTCATGATCACGGAGCTGATCCGGGACATTCTCCATCGGGTAGATCACATAGCTGTTCTCAAAATGTGGCGCCTTGGGCGGAATAGGTTGACTGTTAAGGTTGCACCGCGACAGAAAGCGGTTGAGCTCCTCGAATCCTGCGTTATTCCTCGCAATGCCGATGTACATCAGCCGATCATCTCGCCGAAATTCAATGCCGACGATCACCTCCAGGTCCCACTCTGCACGTCGCTCCCGGGCAATCCGCAGCAGCTCAATGTAACCCGACGTATTATTGATATCTGTCAGCACCAGCTTGCGCACGTCATGCCGCTTCGCCTCATCAAATAGCGCCGTGATCGACAGCGTGCCGTACTGAAAAGAGAAGTAAGAGTGGCAGTTGAGAAACAAGCTAATATTTTTAGTAAATATACTAATTATATTAGATTTTGTTTCATTGATTTTTAGTTCAATCTAAGCTCTTCAAAAAAGGGGATAGGGGGTATCGCACTTCCCGCGCTGGGCCCAACTCACTCCCGTGAAGTGAGAGAGTTCTATTCCACTAGACTATAACAGATGGCCTACTCTCTACTTCACGGCGAGCGCATGACTCGGCTATCGGCCCCTCAATCCAACCCACAATCTTGCCTCATCCGAGTCCTATGCTTTCGGCCTTTTATGACCCACTCTTGGCTCCTCCCCAATGCTATTAAGCTAATGCTTGATTCTCTTTCCTTTGTCATCCTGCCGCGCCGTCGGCTAGCCTTTGGCGGCCGATGGAGGCCCTCGAAGGAGGCAAAGGAATGATGTCTGCACTTCGAGAACCCTGCCTACCGTCAAGCAGGCCTGTCTGCCGACAGGCAGGCTCAGTGTGACATCAATTTCAAGCCTCGAAGAATCCTTATCTTAATAGCATTGGGCCTCCCAGGAGCGGAATTCGCTTTCTATAGAAAGGACCAAATCCCCCTTTTAATGAGGATTAGGGGATTTCTCGATCGACCGCTCTTACCTCAGGCTTTGCCCGGTATAAAACACCAGTTCGTGAGCCTTCGCCTGATTGATGATGAACTCCAGGGTTTCGACATCGAAGTAATAGCCCTTTTCACGTGAATCGGTCGGGATGTGCGCATAGAGCATCACTAGTTCACCGTTTTCTTTGGCCCTTGTCATGGCTTCCGCCAGCATGCTGTGGGTAATGCCCGCATTATTGTCAAACCCAATTGCATCCAGTGTACGGTCCCCACCGAAGGTATAGTAGATCTCATCCATCGTCGTGAGATCTTTCTCTTCGGCAAGAGCGGCGACACCACGAAGAAGTTGAAATCGCCTTTTCAATAGGAAATCCGTAAACCAGTACTTGGCGCCATAGGGGTAAGCAAAGGACGTGACTTCGAAGCCCATCTCCCGCATTGTTGCTACACCACGGTCAATCTCTCGGTCCAGGTAGTCATCATAGCCATGCTCCTTGATATAGTGTTCCGACAAGACATGCATGCTCCCATGAAAGCCAATTTCATGACCGTCCTGCTGTAGTTCCTTGAGTTTGGCAATCTCGCTGCTGGAAAGGGAATCAGGCTGCGTGATGAAGAAAGTGGCAATTACATCATGCTTTTCGAACAGATCCCGAAGTCCATACCAGGCGTCGACGCTTCTATCGTCGAAAGAAATCCACACACCTGCAGGTTTTCGCTCATGCTGGCAGGCAAGAAACAGGATGGAGAGGAGAAGGATGATTGCTCTATTGACCATAGCCGATACCGTTACAAAACAAGCAAGCTTTGCGGAATAAGGCAATCTGGAATGCGCAATCAGTTGCCGGTCACGCCAAGGTCAATCTTATCGTCAGCGTAGTAATAACGAACCAATTTGCCTTCTGGGTCGATGAGTATGGTGGTAGGCATTCGTGTGATATTGTACCGGGAATGAAAGAGTTGTGCGTCCGCCACGACTCGGATGTTTTCCAAGTCCAGATTCAATTGCTTGCGCAACTCCGATTTTGACTCGAGAAAACAACTGATGGCTGCAATATCGTCTCTGTTGGGAGCGTCAGAAATTTGCTGGTCAAGCGCCGCGATCGATGGCCGGTGGATCATTGGCAAAAAGACTTCAAACCTTAAGAGCACCCATTTCCCCAGGAGCGCAGTGCTGCTCAGAGTTTCTCCATCTATTGATTCAAATACGAATTTGGGGAACGTGTTGTCTGTTTTCGGCTGGTTAGCTTCCGTCAGGCGATGCCCCTGTCGCGTAGTCGTATCGAGAAGGTACTTTTCGACTTCTCCATACTCATTTACAACCTCCTCGAAAGACACCCTGGGATCATTTTGGATATACTTCGCAAACTCTTGGTCGCTGATCTTCTTGCCAGTATGCTTGTTATATATTTTGCCACTAGGATCAAATGTTCGCTTTGTCTTTTGTGTCGATACAGCTGTCGAATCGGTGGCTTGAGAAAGGGAATCGGTGGCCGTCAGCAGACCAAGTAGTATAGCAAGTGAGAGAAGTCTCATGGTATTTGGGTGTAATAAGAAGTAAAATAAACAATGAGGTGATTGGTAAAGAATGACACATGCCGTAAGCCGAAGGCCTAGACCAGGTCTGCCGGCGCCGTAGGGTAGCGGGTCTGCAGGCTAGGCCCGGCACGAGGAAGGTCGTGCGGGAGGGTTTGCGTAGGATTGTGCGGTCCCTAAAAAGCCTCGTTGAAGGAAATGTAGAAAAAGCTGGAATCGATACCCACACCGTAATCAAAGCGCAGATTCATGCGGTCCTCCACCTCGAAGCGGTACCCTAGACCGAAGTTGGGTAGCCACTGGTCGAAGTCATTGACGGACTGGCCGATCGTAGCACCAGCCACCCAGGCCACCAGTCCGGAACGCTCCATGAAGTTCCAGCCTTTGCCAGAGGAAGTGGTCGTGAGCATGTGGCGATACTCGACGATGCTGAAAAACATCGCCTCGTCCCGGAAACGACCCCAGCGATAGCCTCGCAAATCGAATGGCGTGCCTACTTGTGACAGTTCGGGCCAGGGGGCGTCGTTGAAGGTATGACGAAATCGCATTTCCCATGCCAGTGTCCTGCGAGGTTTGCCAACATTGGCGTACTGTCGGTAGTCCATGTCGATGACCTGGTAGTTGTTTTCTCCACCAAATATTTGGCCGTAGGACAGGAAGTTGAGGTCGAGCAGCATCCCTTTGTATGGGTTTTGTATAAGGTCTCTGCTGTCGAAGAGGATAGATAGACCGAGGCCCGTATTGGTCACTTTTGTGCCGTACTCTACGATGGCAGGGTCCATTTCCATTTGCGGATTGAGGTCGGTAGCAGTTGTGCGGTTGAAGTCAAAAACCATTCCCCAAAATAGGTTGGGCCGTACCTTCATCATGCCCTTCATATAGGCCCGGATCCACTGCCGTCGGTAGGCTGTGGTAGAATCGGACAGCTCGGTATTGCGGGCATTATCATAGCCGACTCCGAAGTAATGGTCTGGCTGATCCCGAAACCAAAAGTCACCAATGGCCCGCAGCTTGTCGCCCTTTCCGTAGATCGTCGGACGCGAATTGAAAAACACCGATCCGTTGGTACTTACACCAACGCCGAAAGGAATGGACGATCGGTCGACATCGGGATTGTCAGGGTCCGTCGCAAAGGAATAAAGGCCACCGCCTGAGACGAAAAAACCCAGCTCCGGCGTGAAGGACGGGGCGATATAAGGGCTGAAGAGGGGGCGTCCCTGCTCCACTTTGGCTCTCCTGGTCGAGTCCCATCTTGCCCAAAATCCCTTCTCCTCGGCGGGCTCCTGCTGGGCATGGGCCAGTTGTATACCTGCGAAGGAGAAGCAAAGAAGCAAAAGAAGAGAAGCGCGTAGGGTCAAGTCCGGAGTTTTATGCCCGGCAAGATAACCCAAAGGCTCGATTTGCCCCGGGATGGACTCGCCGATTCGCTTTAGTTTTGAGGAAAGTTTTTCACCAGATGGAGCAGATCCTCACTACAGATTACACGCATGCCGGCAACTTCCTTACGCTCACCGGCATTTTATTCGTGATCATATTCCTACGCTATCTGCTGTTCGTAGGCCTGGGGCATCATCTTCTTCGCAGACGCTATCAACATCGCGCGCTGCACGAATTGGATAACGTGGGCGAACAGACCGGACGAGAAATTGGCTGGTCCGCCATCACTTCGTTCATTTTTGCCATGAGTGGGACGGTGCTCCTCATCCTGTGGCAGCAGGGGCGGACAGCCTTATATGTTGATCTGTCGGATTATCCCTTATGGTATTTGCCGGTGTCGCTGGCGATCTATCTTTTCATGCACGAGACCTACTACTATTGGCTACACCGGTGGATGCACAAGCCCCGGATATACAGGTTGATCCACAAGGTGCATCACGACAGTCTGGAGACCAATGCCCACACGTCTTTCAGCTTCCATCCCATTGAAAGCGTCTTGCAGGCATTTATCATACCGGCGCTGCTCTTGTTCATTCCATTGCACCTTTACATGCTCCTGGTGTTATTGATGATCATGACGGTGTCGGGTACCCTTAATCATCTTGGTTACGAGATGTTTCCTAAGGGATGGTCGCGACACCCTGTTGGGAAATGGCTCATCGGCGCGGCCCACCATGACCAGCACCACAAGCGCTTTCGATACAACTACGGACTGTACTTCACCTTCTGGGATCGCTGGATGGGTACAGAGCACCCGGATTTTGATCGGTACTTCGATGACGTAACCAATCGCCCGGAACCCTAAGCTAGTGGGAGGCATAAGTTTGGCTATGTGCCAGGAATTGCCGAGTATTACATCGGCAAAATGGTAACAAATCAATCGTTGACGTCAGAATGAAAAGGGTGACCATCGGGGAATTCGAGGAGCTGTGCTTGCTCGTGGTGGGTATTCTTGCGGACGATGCCTATGGTATTTCTGTCAAAAAGGAAGTCGAAAGCCGGTCTGGCCGCAAAGTGACCATCAGCACTATCCACTCTACCATGATGCGCCTCGAGAAAAAAGGCCTGTTGACCAGTCATATGGGCGGCGCCAGTGACAGCAGAGGGGGCCGGGCCAAGCGACTTTTTGAGTTGACCGGTGCTGGCAAACAAGCTATCCTCGAAGTTCGGGATCTGCGCAACGAAATGTGGCAGGATATCCGAGGCATTAGCTGGGAGAGTTTATAGTCAATTATTATCCTTGGAAGGCATTGGTGTTGGTCCGTATGCGACTGTCAAGTCCCAGGGTCGATGCGCGCACAATGGAGTGGGGACCATGACTGGTTTTGATGGCATCCATGGCCTGATAGAGCTTGATGGATTCCTCAGAATCCTCAAACATATCGATCTGATAATGCCCCTGGATCAGCCCACTTAATCTTACACCCACCAACCTCAGGAGCATCCTTCGCGTGTACAGCTTATCATATAGGTCGAGCACTTCCGTTAGAATGTGTCGGTCGTTGGAGGTATATGCCACATGCCGCTGTTTGGTTTCCGTGTCGAAGTTGGCGTACCTGATCTTGACCGTAACGCAAGACGTCAGTTTACCCTCCTCACGCAACTGATGGCACAGCTTCTCCACCATAGCGGTCAGCATGGCTTTCATTCGCGTAATGTCGATGGAATCCTGATGAAACGTACACTCTGTGGAGATCGATTTGCGCTCGCTGTACTGTGCCACAGGGCTGTTGTCAATGCCATTGGCACGCATCCAGAGTCCCCGTCCATTTTTGCCAAAGGTTCGTTCCAGCAATCGAATAGGCATGTCTCTCAACATGTGCACGTGTGTGATGCCCATATCCGCCAGGAACTGTGTGGTCTTGGGACCAATCATAGGGATCTTCCGAACAGGTAGGGGAGCGAGGAAAGATTTTTCATCTCCAGGTTGGACGTGCCCTGCGCCATCGGGTTTATTTTCTCCGGTTGCGACTTTGGCAACCAGCTTGTTGATCGCGAGACCGACGGTGATTGGTAGGCCGGTCTCATTTTTGATCCGATGTCGCAGCTCCGTGGCCCATTTGAATGTGCCGAAAAATCGATCCATGCCGGATGCATCGATATAGAACTCGTCAATAGAGGATTTCTCAAATACCGGCGACTCCTCGGCAATGATCTCAGTAATGATCCGGGAGTGATAGCTGTACGCTTCCATATCTCCTGAGATCACCTTTGCATCCGGGCAGAGTTGCAGTGCCAACCTTGTCGGCATGGCCGAGTGCACCCCAAACTTGCGGGCCTCGTAACTGCACGACGTCACAACCCCTCGGCCATCCTTGCCACCGATGATAAGGGGGATACCTTTCAACCGATCGTCTCGGAGGCACTCCACCGAGACGAAGAAAGCATCGAGGTCCATATGTAAGATTGACCGGGTAGGTGCTGAGTCCATAATTTGTTATTTTCAGAGAAGAATTACCTACCCGAACCAGGCAGGTAATTCCAAATTGCTAATAACAACCTTGGAGGTGTTGTTTTGCTAATTTATTTAGTAATTACTTCATTTACTACGGTAATTGGTATAAGTTTACCTAGTAAATACTAATAAATATAGCAATTATGAACCCTCTCGATGGAAATGTCCGAATAGAAGTGCTTTCAGAAGCGAGGGCCGATGTGGCCTGTGATGACCCTTTCAACTTGAAGCTCAGTACGAAACGCCTTAAGTCGGGCAAGTGTCAGGTCAAGTTCCAGGCGAGGGTGAAGGACCGAAAGAATTTGCACGGATACGTACTCGTTGAGTCTGACCAGACTTTGAAATCGGTCGTTTCCAATATCGAGGATAGACTGTACAACATCGAGCAGGCTACTGATTTTCAACAGATCCATTTGTATTCGATTGGTAAGCGGTGTCAGGATCGGATGAGTTTTATTTTCTTCGATCAGAACTGATGAATCGAGAACAGCTATTGGAACAAAAGTGCTTTGACTTTGCCAGGCTTTTGATGGAGGAACACCATGTCTGGGAGGATCAGGAGTCGTGGCGTCTGAAACAGCTACATTTCAGCGCTGTGAAAACGGGTGTCTTCGTCAGAAAATCGCTGATGCATGACTCGCGGAGAGAGCATGTCCACCACATGTTGCAAGCCTGTGTCCATGCGCTGGAATCTCAATATTGGTTACAACTACTATCCAAAGAGGGTGGAAGTGGTGCTACCTTGCAAACCGCATTGTCGGAGATTGCAGACATCATTGAAATACTTACTGCTATATTGAAACTGAAGAACCATAATCCAAACTATTGATATGTCTTACATCGCTACGAACATCAAGACCCTGCGCAAGCAAGCGGGTTATACCCAGGAACAGTTCGCGGAAAAAGTGGGAGTGAAGCGATCACTGATCGGAGCTTATGAAGAAGGTCGGGCTGAGCCTCGACTGCAGACCCTTTCAAGCATTGCGGCCGTTCTGGAGGTCTCGACTGATGCCCTCATCCAGCAGGATCTTTCAGGAGGCAACGTGCCTGCCGCGCACAAGTCTGTCAAAGTCCTGTCGATAACCGTTGACGAGGCTGATAGAGAGAATATTGAGCTTGTACCCCAGAAGGCGGCTGCCGGGTACCTCAATGGCTATGCGGATCCGGAGTTCATCGCGGAACTACCGAAGTTTCGGCTGCCGACACTTCCCAGCAATGCAACTTATCGGGCGTTTGAGATTCAGGGCGACTCCATGTTGCCGCTGCTTTCCGGTACTATCATCATTGGTAGGTATGTAGAGCAAGTCCGAGATATCAAAAATGGGAAGACCTACGTACTTGTCACACCGGAGGAAGGAGTAGTCTATAAACGCGTGTTCAACTATTTGGATGATCGCGGAACGTTGTACCTGGTTTCGGACAACAAATCGTATTCTGCTTACGAAGTAAAGGGCGACTCGATAGAAGAAATTTGGGAAGCCAAGGCCTATATCAGCATACAATTCCCTGACCCAGAGGCGGCTGAAGAAGTGTCCGTCGAGAGGCTAACGGGATTGGTCAAAGAGATCAGCTCAGACGTTAAGGAGATCAAGGAAAAGTTGCCATATAACGATTAGGTAGATTTTACTAGAACTTCACAAAACAATGCACCATTTTTGCGTTAAGACTGGTGTAACCAATAAGGTTTGTGAAGTTCTACCTCAACTTAGTGTTGCTACTAAGTGCCGCCGCCTGCTTTTCACAAAGTACTACCATAGTCTCGGGGAAAGTAATTGAGTCGGAAACAGGCACACCCATCCCTTTTGCCAGCGTCGTTTTTGTTGGCACGACTGACGGAGGTATTACCGATTTTGACGGCAACTTCAAGGTTCAAACCACGGCGCCAGTAGATTCTCTCGAGGTTCGATACATAGGCTACATTTCCAAGACAAAGTTTGTAGAGATAGGAGCGACACAGGTCGTCAATTTTCAACTCCAGGAAAACCTCACACAACTCGACGAGGTGGTCGTGTATGCTGGAGAGAATCCCGCCTGGCCGATCATGAGGAACGTTGTGGCCAACAAAAAGCGCAACGATAAGCGATCTCTGGAGGCGTACGAATATGAGAGCTATACGAAAATTGAAGTTGACGTCGACAACATTTCCGAGAAGTTCAGAAACCGGAAGCTCGTACAAAAAATCACAAGTGTACTGGACAGCATTGAGCAAATTGCCGGGGAAGACGGGCAGCCAGTGCTCCCGATCTTTATATCCGAAGCGCTATCCACCTACTACTACCGAAGTGATCCAACATACCGCCGTGAAAACATCATAAAGACAAAGTTGCGCGGCGTCGGACTCACCGATGGTACCACCACCTCACAGATCATAGGCTCCACTTTACAGGAGTACAATTTTTACCAAAACTGGCTGAACATCGTCAACAAGGAGTTCGTATCGCCCATCGCCAATGGCTGGAAGGGTTACTACCATTACTATTTGGAGGACAGCAGCCTTGTTGGAGATGACTTCTGCTATAGGATCGAGTTTGAGCCCAAGAGAGAGCAGGACCTGGCCTTTCGAGGTATGATGTGGATCGCGAAAGACGATTGGGCGTTGAAGCGAATCGATGCCACTGTAGGACGCGAAGCCAACATCAATTACATAGAGAAAATCAAGATTCAGCAGGATCTCACGCGAACCGATGCCGGAGCCTGGATGCCTGAGAAGTCCCGGGTAGTGGTCGACATTGCGCAGTTGAGTCAGAACACAGCCGGGATGCTGGCGAAATTCTACGTATCGGCACGAGACATCAAGGTCAATGAACCTCATCCGATTGCCTTCTATCAAAACCCGGTGACGATGGAGGAGGACTTTCGCATGTACGATGACAGCTTCTGGGAGGAGCACAGACATGATACGCTCACGGCAACCGAGGAAAACGTCTATCGCATGATCGATACACTGAAGCGCATCCCTACCATCAAGACGGCCACTGACGCGGCAAAGTTTGCAGCAAGTGGCTACATCCGACTCAATGACTATTTCGATCTCGGGCCTTATCCGACTTTCTTTGGTCTCAATGATGTGGAGGGCTTTCGCCTCGGCATCGCCGCTCGGACGCGCATGGGCCTCAGTCCTCACTTCACTGTTGGTGGGTATTATGGGTATGGTTTCGGCGACCGGCGATCAAAGTATCAGGCGTACCTTGAGCTGATTCTTTCGCGCAAGCGGTGGACCACGTTTCGTCTGGAGCGTCAGGAAGAAATCGAACAGATATGGCTCCTCAATCGCAATGTCTCAGGCAACAGTTTCTTCTATACCTTCAGTCGATTTGGCACGCTTCGCCAGCCCTTCTCTTATCGTAAGAATCGAATCATATTTGAAAGGCAGGTATTGCGAGGGCTCCAGCAAAAAGTGGAGTTAAAACAACAATCTTTTCACCCGCTTTATGGATTCCAATACCGTACAGATGTGCCAGGAGATCCTTTGGCCGCCAGCAGCGATTTCGACATTTCAGAAGTCACAGTTTCCACGCGATGGGGCAAGGATGAAGTATTCGTGATCAACGACAACGAGCGCGTAAGTCTGGGTACTGTCCGATGGCCGGCGATCACACTGTCATACACCTATGGTCCCAAGGGAGTACTGGGAAGCGATTTCGAATATCATAGGTTGGGATTGTCTATAGAAAAGCGACAGAAGATGGCCGGATTGGGCGTCTCCCGGTATCGTCTAAACGCAGGGATGGTAATTGGCGACCTGCCTTATCCGTTGCTGTTCAATACTCTGGGCAACGAGACACCTTTCTACGTGAGCTTCGCTTATAATCTGATGGACTTCTTTGAATTCTCGAGTGATCGTTACGTAGAGCTGCGATTGAGGCATTCGTTTGAAGGTTTGATCCTGAGTAAAGTGCCCGTGCTTCGGGACCTCAAGTGGCGCCTTGTCGCCAATGCTAATATTCTGTATGGCTCCATGTCGGAAGAGAATCGAAATCGGGCGTTTGTCATTGATGACGCAGGTAATATCAACACGCAGCCTTTCTATACGCTCGGCTCCACCCCATACATAGAATTGGGCTATGGCATCGAGAATATCTTTAAGATTGGCCGCATCGATGCCTTCCATCGATTGACTTACCTCGACAGACCAGACGTGAGTAAGTTTGGTTTGAAGGTCAGCTTCCAGCTAATTTTGTAACCACATGTTACATCGCGAAGGACCTAGAAACATTTATCTGTTATTGTTGCTGATATTGGTTTGCGCCTGCAATGTGCGGCCAACGGAGGACCCCATAGTTCGGCCGGTTATCTCGGCGGCGTTCTACCAGGAGTCTGCCCGGCAGCTGGAAGAGGAGCTGAAAACTGACACGGCTAATTTCGATTACATCAGGCTCCAGCTGGATTATTATCAACGGCTTAACTGGCCCCCTGCGGCAAGTAGGGCCGTGGCGAGGGCACGGAAGGTACTACCCCTGGATCCTTTGGTTGCAAAGATGTACGCCGACTACTATTTCAAAAATGCGCAATTCACCGCCTTGAATGGCCTATTTGACCAATTGGATACCACATTCTTCTCACAGAACTGGATGGATAGGTACAGGGTCAAAACGTATTTGGAAATGGGTCAGTCCCATCGCGCGGTGGCGGTGCTTGAGGGTATGATGGGGCTTTATGGCGGCGATCGGGAACTGGCATTTTGGGCTGGGAAAGTTTATCTCTCTGCGGCTGACACCGCATCGGCCTTCCTGTACCTGCGTGAAGCGCGGGATGATTATCGACTTGATGAAGAGTTTTTGCGCCTGTATTTACCGCTGCTCCTCCACCAGCAGAAGCTTACAGAGGTGATTTACTTATCGGAAGACTACCTGTTTGCCGTGGATGCTACACCCTCGATGCGTCTATTTTTGGCACAGCAATTATATGCCGCCGGCGCCATGCAGTTTGCGAAGGACCAGGTCTGGCAGTCCATCAATCGAGAGGGTTTGTTTGTGCTTTCTCACTGGTATCAATGGGAAAGGAAATGGGATTCCGCTCACTACTGTCTTGACAGGATATTGTTAGCCAATGACGCGGACCTGCCGGCATTGCTGCGAAAGGGAGAGGTAGACCACACACGTGGTTGGCTCGCCCGATCCCTCCGATATTATGAACGTGTTTTGGAAGTGGATTCCACCAATGTTACGGCTTTGGCAGAACGCGATCAGATCAACCGAAAAATTGCATATTTGCGCAGAATTCGAGAGGCCCAGCGAGATATTCCTGTCCTGGATCTTGAAGGAAAAAAAGAAGTAAACTAGATGGCCCCAGAGCAAATGAAGATTACCCTTCCGGATGGAAGTGAACGCACTTATCCCAAAGGATCGAGCGCCATGGATGTGGCGATGAGCATTAGCGAGGGGTTGGCGCGCAATGTACTCGCCGCCAAAGTCAATGGCGAAGTACGTGATGCCAATCGCCCAATCGAGGGGGATGCGACGCTCCAACTCCTGACCTGGAAGGACAAAGATGGTCAGTCCACCATGTGGCACTCCTCCGCGCACCTGATGGCAGAGGCGCTCGAAGCCCTCTATCCCGGCATTAAGTTTGGGATCGGACCTCCCATCGATGCAGGTTTCTACTATGATGTCGACTTTGGGGATCAGAAGTTCAACTCTGAGGATCTTTCCGAGCTGGAAAACAAGATGATGGAGCTCGCGAGGGAAAAGAATGAATATGTCCGAACCGAGGTTAGCAAGTCAGATGCCATCGAGTATTTCAAGGAGAAGGGCGATGAGTACAAGTTGGAACTGATCGACGAACTGGAGGATGGCACCATTACATTCTACCAACAAGGAAATTTCACCGATCTCTGCCGGGGGCCACACATCCCGAATACTGGCTTTATTAAGGCGGCAAAGATCCTCAACGTGGCTGGGGCCTTTTGGAGGGGTGATGAGAAGCGGAAGCAACTCACCCGCTTGTATGGTATCACTTTTCCTAAGCAAAAAGAGCTGAAGGAGTACCTCGAGATGCTCGAGGAGGCCAAGAAGCGTGACCATCGCAAGTTGGGCAAGGAATTGGGCCTGTTTACCTTCTCTGAAAAAGTAGGGAAGGGGTTGCCACTGTGGTTACCCAAAGGAGCTGTCTTGCGGGAGCGACTGGAAAACTTCATGCGCCGGGCGCAAGTGAGAGCCGGGTATGACCCAGTGGTGTCACCGCATATTGGTGGAAAGGAACTTTATGTCACTTCGGGTCACTACGCCAAATACGGCGAAGATTCCTTTCAGCCAATAAAGACTCCCAACGAGGACGAGGAGTTTCTTCTGAAGCCCATGAACTGCCCTCACCACTGTGAGATATACAAGTCTAGCCCCCGGTCCTACAAGGATCTACCGCTGAGATATGCGGAGTTCGGTACGGTATACCGCTATGAGCAGAGCGGGGAGTTGCATGGTCTTACCAGGGTGCGAGGTTTTACACAGGACGATGCCCACATATTCTGTAGGCCGGAGCAGGTGAAAGAGGAATTTGCGAAGGTGATCGATTTGGTCACGTATACATTGGATGCGCTGGAATTTGAGTCGTATACGGCGCAGGTGTCATTGCGAGACCCCAACAATCCCGGGAAGTACATTGGCACGCAGGAGAACTGGGAACGTGCAGAAAGAGAAATACAGGAAGTCGCTGAAGAAAAGGGATTGACCACGACTGTGGAGTTGGGAGAGGCCGCCTTCTATGGCCCGAAGCTCGATTTCATGGTGAAAGATGCCCTTGGTCGCAGCTGGCAAATGGGAACCATTCAGGTGGATTACAGTTTGCCGGAGCGATTTGAACTGGAGTATACAGGTTCTGATAATCTGAAGCACCGCCCTGTGATGATCCACCGGGCACCCTTTGGCTCTATGGAGCGTTTCATCGGATTGCTGATAGAGAACACTGCAGGCAACTTCCCACTATGGCTGGCACCGGATCAAATTGCCATTCTACCGATCTCGGAGAAGTTCCATGATTATGCCAGAGAAGTGCATCTGGAGCTGCAGGAGAACGATATTCGTGGATTCCTGGATGAACGTGCCGAGAAGATAGGTAAGAAGATCAGGGATGCAGAAGTGAAGAAAGTACCCTTCATGTTGATCATTGGTGAGAAGGAAAAAGACGAAGGTACCCTGGCAATTCGGGAGCACGGCAAAGGGGATCAGGGCAGCCAATCAGTGAACGACTTCATATCGCTTTTCAAGAGCCGTAGTAAGGTCTAGTGAAGCGGCGCCTAAGCGGCATAAAATCACCGTGTGACAAATAATGAAGATATACGTGACAATCGAAAATAATGTCGATATTTGCGTTTCGTTTCGCAATGGTAGAACCAAAAAAGGAGGTTAGCAATCGGTAAACAACGAAGAAGACCCTATAGAGGGCGAGTCGAAGAGCCTTATCGGGTCAATGGACGGATCACAGCGCCAATGGTAAGAGTCGTGGGTGACAATGTCAATGTAGACATATACCCCACAGATCAAGCCATTAAGATGGCACAGGAGCAAGGTCTCGACCTTGTGGAGATATCGCCAAAAGCGGATCCGCCTGTTTGCAAGATCATCGACTATTCGAAGTTCAAGTACGAACAGAAGAAGAAGCAAAAGGAGATCAAGTCGAAGGCTGCGAAAACCGTGGTCAAAGAAATTCGATTTGGTCCCAATACTGATGATCACGATTTTAACTTCAAATTAAACCATGCGAAGAAGTTCCTCCAGGATGGGGCGAAGGTGAAAGCTTTTGTTCACTTCCATGGGCGAACGATCGTCTTCAAGGAGAGAGGGGAGATTTTGTTGCTTAAGTTTGCGCAAGCCCTTGAAGAGGAAGGAAAAGTGGAGTTGTTGCCGAAACTGGAAGGGAAAAGGATGTCCATCATTCTCACCCCGAAGCCAACAACCAAGAAGAAGTAGTATTTGAATAAAAGTAGATAGGAGAATGCCGAAAATGAAAACTAAGTCCAGCGCCAAGAAGCGATTCAAGCTGACGGGTACTGGAAAAGTTAAAAGGAAGCATGCTTTTAAAAACCACATTCTGACGAAGAAGGAGACCAAGCAAAAGCGAAATCTTCGTCATTTCACTGTGGTGAATAAGCGTGATGAAAAGAACATTAAGGACATGCTTAATGTCTAATCCTTTGGTTTAATTGTTGAACCCGATGATTTGGCCTGAAGTTTCCGGAAAACCGGAGCGCCAATTGTCAAAAGAATGAACAAATGTCAAGATCAGTAAATCATGTAGCGTCCAGAGCTCGCCGCAAAAAAGTAATGAAGCAGGCGAAGGGATACTTCGGACGCCGTAAGAATGTCTGGACGGTAGCGAAGAATGCCGTCGAGAAAGGTATGCAGTATTCATACCGGGACCGAAAGGCCAAGAAGAGGGAGTTTCGTGCGCTGTGGATCCAGCGAATCAATGCCGGTGCGAGAGAGCACGGATTGTCTTACTCCAAATTCATGGGTCTTTTGAAAGAGAAAAACATTGATATCGACAGAAAGGTGTTGGCCGATTTGGCTATGAATCACCCCGAGGCCTTCAAGGCAGTCGTCGACAAAGTGAAGTAATCGACGCTTCACAAAAGAAAAGAAAGGTCCTTCCCGTCTGGAAGGACCTTTTTTATTGCACATAGATGGAAGTGCTGATCGGTTATCGATAGGACTGAAAAACCTTTCCCACGATCTTCCACTCGTCTTCTACCTTATAGAGAGACATGAAGTCGGTGAATATGTGTTGTCCATTTCTTTTTACCTCGATTCTTGCAACGGCGGTATTCTCCGCAACTGAGATCATTGGGAAGTCATAGTCAATCTCGGGCTTCGGGGCATCCGGGTTTTTCTTCTTTCCTGCTTCGACACGACCTGCCCACTGTTCAATCGTTACCTGCGAGACTTCATTGTCTCGGTTGACAAACATGATGAAATTGGCGTGAAACCCGTCCCTCATGGCTTGAGCGTCTCTATTGACATGGCTGCCCTCCAGGTAGGCTTTGATGATGATGTCCTTGATCGCTTTTTCTTCCTGACCAAAAGCAACGAAGCATACAAAAATCCCGAGTGAAGTGAGTAGTAGTTGTCGCATAATAAATGAGAGTTTTTATTTGTTATACGAATAGGAGACAAATCAGTGCAGACCTACCAACAAAAGGCCATTTGTGAATGACGAGGGGAGAGGGGGCTGGCTAACTACTGGGGAAGGTGAATAAAAAAAGCCGATCTGATAAGACCGGCTTCATTTCATGTGGGTAATCAGTTATTAACTAACTGTCTTTACCGTCTTGATGATTCTTGCTGCTACTTTGTAGGGATCCGCGTTGGAAGCAGGTCGTCGATCTTCCAGGTAACCACTCCAGCCATTGTTGGCGGTGTAGACAGGAATTCGAATAGACGCCCCTCGATCCGATACGCCGTATGAGAAGTCTGTGATAGCGGCAGTCTCATGCAGTCCTGTAAGGCGCTGATCGTTGTAGGCACCATATACAGCGATGTGCTCATCGACAACAGGTCGGAAGGCCTCACACACTTCCTCGATCTTCGTCTTAGATCCAGCTGTTCGGATCAGGGTGTTTGAGAAGTTGGCGTGCATACCTGATCCGTTCCAATCGAGCTGTCCGAGAGGTTTCGGATGCCAATTGATCATCAGTCCATATCTTTCTGTCAGGCGCTCCAGCATATATCGTGCTACCCAGATCTGATCACCAGCATCTCTCGCGCCTTTTGCGAAAATTTGGAATTCCCACTGGCCGGTTGCTACTTCACCGTTCGTTCCTTCTACGTTCAATCCAGCGGCCAAACACAGCTCCAGGTGCTCGTCTTTCATATCACGACCGACGGCATTTTGTCCGCCTACACCGCAGTAGTATGGCCCTTGAGGGGCAGGATATCCACCTGCGGGGAAACCAATTGGTCGATTAGTCTCAGGATCCCAGAAGAAGTACTCCTGCTCAAATCCGAACCAGAAGTCGTCGTCTTCATCTTCAATAGTCGCTCGTCCATTTGAGACGTGGGGAGTGCTGTCCGCGTTCAACACCTCAGTCATGACCAAATACCCATCTTCGATCGCCGGATCAGGACAGATGAAGACCGGTTTCAACAGACAGTCAGAATTACCGCCTTCTGCTTGCTCTGTAGAACTTCCATCGAAAGACCATTCCGGGGCGTCTTCCAGTTTCCCGCTGAAGTCACTGATTATTTTGGTTTTGCTTCGTAGGCTCTGAGTTGGCTTATACCCATCCAACCAGATGTACTCAAGTTTGCATTTCGCCATACTTTTTCAAATTGTGGTTTGAGAACGACCCCAAAACTAAAGGAATTTTAAAAAAATGCGATTATTAAGTTCTAAAAAGACCCTAAAAATTGAGAAATATTGAATTTTTTATAATAATCACAATCGTTTGCATTTTCTAATCCTATTCAATTATGAATTTTACAATTGAAAACCTTATCAATTGACATAATTGTCGTAAATGAGGTGATTTGTAATCAATGATAGCTATAATGTGATCGATTGATTGCCAAGATTGTCGATCATTGGTGGATATTTGGTGCCCCAGGCTTACCAAGTATTCGACGGACAAACGTCCAAATAGCGGGAAGCCTGGGCGGTTGCGATAGGGTCTCGAGTATCTTGGTCTTACAGGAAGTCGTCAGCTGGCTTTGCTTGATTAACTCGCGGGAATGATCAAGGATCAAATGCCGATCCTGCGGCCGAAGTCGACAGCTACTACCGACTATGCCAGAAATCATTTTTGAGTCATCGTAGTATTCATCGGAGACAATATTCAGCAGGCTGTTTGGAAGGAGGGCGATCAAGGCATTGGGAATCGGGGAATATCCTAGGATGTACTTATTGACTTCTCGCTGTAGACCTGCCATGGGAGGAAAAGTGTCGAAGTACACGAGCTGGCTGTTTCGGTAGGCATAGTTTCTTGTGGTGGGGTGGAGGCCAATGGCCAGTTTTTTTTCGGACTTCGCAAGAATGAAAGCTACAGTGGCGTTGAGCAGGGCACCCACGACTGAAAGATAGCTTTCAATGTTATCGGCATTTTCCAGTTGATGCCTTACCAATGTCTCTGGTTCAAACCTCTCTTGCAGGATCAAGGGTGTCAACCGGCTGCCACTTTGCGCGATGTGCATCTCGGTTTGTGGTATTGAAACACCAAGATTTTGCAGTTGCTCGATATACAGCCGATGATCAGCTAGTAGTTGTTGTGTTTTCTCCTGGCTGGTCGATGACCGATATACTTTAAGGACCTTGCCGGCGAAGGGTCCATCAGTGATCACAGTGGGCTTGGAGAAGAAACCCAACTTCGAAAGTGGTTCAGCTTGCTTTTGATCGAGGATTAACCGAATAAGTTCTTTATTGAGGGTCTTGTCGAACTGCTGAGACATCGTGGCGCCAAGCTACAAACAATTCGGGAGTGGACGGGAAGGTCATTGCCTGGGAATCAAGTAAGTTTAGCCTTGCGGAGGACCCGGCCCAGTGAATCGGAGACAGCTCATGAATCAGCCAGTGGCTGGTTTGACGATTCGTGGGCTTGGGGTCCATGCATTTCAAACCCATTCTTAATTATGGCAAGAAGCGGAAGCTTATTTACTGGTTTGAGGAATGTGGATGGGGCATCTAATTTGAATGTGCAAAGTCTCCACTGAACACCTTAGAAATATTATTTAAAACCCTGAACGAATGAGTAACGATACACGACGAACTTTTGTAAAAAAAGCGGGATTGGGCGCAGCCAGTCTTGCCGTGGCACCTACATTCTCTTTTGCGAAACGCGTGGCCCCTTCTGACACAGTAAATGTAGGTCTTATCGGCTGCCGAAGTATGGGGTTTGGCAATCTGAAAAACCACCTGTCGTTCGACGATGCCCGATGTATTGCCCTTTGCGATGTGGACCAGAATATTCTTGGCGAACGAACCGAAGAGGTGACGAAGGACTTTGGCCAGAAACCTACGCAATACAGTGACTTTCGTAAAATGCTCGAGAATAAAGATCTCGATGCAGTCATTATAGGCACGCCCGATCACTGGCACTGCCTGCCCTACGTGTATGCCTGTCAGGAGGGCAAAGCGGTTTACGTGGAGAAGCCAATGGCCAACTCCATTGAAGAGTGCAATATCATGGTTAGAGCCGCTGATCGGTACGGAGCCGTCGTTCAGGTCGGCCAACAACAGCGAAGTGGAGCGCACTGGCATCAGATCATGAAACTCATTCATTCGGGCCAACTCGGTAAACTGAGGAAAGTCCAGATCTGGGCCAACTTCAACTATGGCGTAGGACAGAAGAAGAAGCCTGATACTCCGGTTCCCACTGGTGTGGACTACGATTTTTGGCAGGGGCCAGCGCCACTGAGAAGTACTTTCAATCCGACGAGGTTTCACGGCAGCTGGAGAATGTTTTGGGACTATGGAGGTGGACTTGTGACGGACTGGGGAGTGCATCTTATCGATATGGCGCTCTGGGCTGGACAAGTGACAAGTGCGCCAAGGGAAGTCATGGCTTATGGACGCAACTTGTCGTATGCAGATCACAACCACGAGACGTTCGACACGATGTCGGTGGTTTGGCCGATGGAGGATTATGTGATTTCCTGGGAGCATACCGCTGGTACGCAGAATGGCCCCGACGACAGGCTCTATGGGCTTCGGTTCATTTGCGATGACGCCACCATCGTTGCCAACAGGTCAGGATTCAAGCTGGTCCCAGAGTGGGACAATGACAAGAAAGCGCACACCATGGAGCCGATGGAGGTAAAAGTCGAAGGGGAAAACCATCGAGTCCATGCCAGGAATTTTCTCGATTGCATCAAATCCGATGATCGATCGACGGCTTGTCCTCCGGCCATTGGCAGGCAGGTGGCGTTATATGCACACATGGCCAATATTGCCGTGAGGTCAGAGGAAGGTCGATTGCAATGGGATGACTCCAAGAACAAGTTTTCGGAGGGCAAGGCGGCGAATCAGTACATCAAGCCCGAGTACCGGAAACCTTGGGAACTGCCCAAAGTGTGATACTGGAAGGTGTCATCTCCCTAGGCTACGTGAGATGCTGTGGAGACCAGCACGCGTATGAGAATGTTCAGAGGTGAAGATCAGTGTCTGCTGGCTCGAGGCAGAAGGTTGCCTCCGGTACCCACAGGATAGCCATTAGCATAAGTATTCGTCTCTTTAACTCCGCTACACAGCGATTCTTCATACTATTATTGGGAAAAGGTTTGGCACGGCGGTCGAAGACCAAAGTGCCTTTTTTCTTTGGGTGGCTCTCCATGGAAGTGGTAATCGCGAAAGCGCAGGACACAAGCCGAAGTGCAGGATACTAATTTTCCAAATTGATTTAAATTCCTTCATGCAATTGCGTCTCAACTACACACCCATTTATTTACTTCTTGCTTGCCTCCTTTCCTGTGGGAGGCAGGAAGACAGCGCTTCCTCCAGGACCGCACGTCCGAATATCATTTTTTTAGTTGCTGAGGATATAGGTCCTGCGCTGGGATGTTATGGAGACCCTCGGGCCCTGACACCCAACATCGATCGGCTGGCTGCAAACGGCATTCGATTTGACCGGGCTTATGCTACTGCTCCCATTTGCGCGCCATCCAGGTCGACCTTGATGACAGGAATCTATGCCACCTCTCTTGGGACGCAGCACCTGAGAAGCGAAACGCCATTTCCAGAGACACTAAAGACCTTGCCCGAGTACCTTTCGGCAGCGGGCTACTTCACTTCCAATCGCAACAAGACGGACTACAATTTTGACCCGACGAATCGGTGGGAGCATTGGTCTGGGAGCCTGGCGCCGTGGAGGGCCAGAGAGGAAAATCGTCCTTTCTACAGCTTCATCAATGTCGGGCCCTCCCATGAAGGAAGTGTGAACAATGAGGATCGCTATCAGGAGAATCGCAGAGATCTGATTGCCCTCGGTTTGGAGCCCACCAATCCCAGAGCGGTCAAATTGCCACCTTATTATCCCGACACAGAAGACACCAGGGCCGTTTGGGCTCGGTACTACGATGTGCTGCAACTCCTGGACCACAATGTGGGCCAGGTGATGGATTCGCTGGAAGCAGACGGCCTGGCTGAGGAGACCATCGTGTTCTTCTTTGGTGACCATGGTTTTGGGATGCCACGCTACAAAAGGTGGCTGTACAATACAGGGATCCACGTGCCTTTGATTGTGCAGTTTCCCGACAAATTCCAGGACCTGATGCCAGCTCAAAAAGGCATAGCCACGGATCGGATCGTAAGTTTTGTGGATTTCCCACCTACGGTTCTCAATCTGGCCGGGGCAGATATTCCTTCAACCATGCAGGGTCAGCCCTTTTTGGGTGCTGAATTGCCAACACCGCGCCCATACGCCTTCGCGGCTAGGGACCGTGCGGACGATATGTTTGAGATGTCGAGGGCCGTGACGGATGGTCGGTACATCTATATCCGGCATTATATGCCGCACCTGCCTTATATCCAGTCTGGTCATATCAATGGGGATCAAAAGACCGCCTACCGAGCCCTTCGGAATGCCCGCAAAGCAGGATTGAACAATACCGAGCAAAACAAGCTATGGTTCAGCAAGCCGCCAGAGGAACTGTACGACCTGGAATCAGATCCCGATGAATTGAACAATCTCGCGGGGCACAAGGGATACCGAGAGATACAAACGACCCTTAGCGGTGAGCTCAGGGCGTGGATGTCATATACTCGCGACCTGGGGCTGCTGACGGAGTCGGAATATATGCTGCGGTCCGAAGGTTCGTCCCCTTACGAATACGCCGTCGGAGAGACTGACTTCCAGGTCATGGAGATATTGGATGCCGCGGATAAAGTTGGGAGCACCGAAGAGCAAGAGCTGGTACGACTGTTGAGCCACGAAGACAGTGGTGTGCGATACTGGGGGATAATGGCACTGCAACAATTGGACGGCTTGACAGATGATGCGCTATTTGCTGCAAAGGAGTTGTTGAGCGATCCTTCTCCAAGTGTGCAGATCGCAGCGGCGGAGTTGTTATTGCGTTTGGGGAGTGATCCCCAAGCTGTGCAAACCCTGGGAGCCCTCGTGCGAAGCGAAAGGCCATGGGTTTCTCTGGAGGCAGCAAGAGCCATCCAATTAGTAGGGGAGAAGGCCAGGCCCCTGATTCCTATCATATATGAGGTACTGGAGAAGAATCTGGGTGAACCGGGCCAGCGATTGAAATACAAGGACTTCAACTATGCGGCCTTTACCAGCTGGGCCCTGGAATTCGCTTTGAAAGAACTGGGCGAGGACATTGAAATGGGTTAATGAATTGGTGATGAAGAAGCTACTATTCCTCCTATCCATCATGTGTTTCGAAGGAGCCCTCGCTCAAGAGCAGGCGCCATGGATTGCCTACCCTACGGCGAATAATCAGGGCTACGGGGTCTACCACTTTCGCAAGACACTTGACCTCGAGGCGGTTCCTGAGCAGTTGGTGGTTCACATCAGCGCTGACAATAGATATCACTTCTTCGTCAATGGTAAGCGGCTGTGCTATGGTCCCGCCAAGGGAGATTTGACAACCTACAAATACGATGTCATCGACATTGCGCCTTTCCTCCGGCCCGGTGAGAATTTACTGGCGGCAACGGTATTCAATCAGGGCCCGGAGAGAGCTGATGCATTCATCTCGGTACAAACCGCCCTGATGGTCCGCGCCGAAGACCCGGAATGGCAGGAGGAGATCAATACAAATTCGTCCTGGCGATGCTATGAAAACCGAGCGTACCAGCCAGTCACTTACCACGAGATGCTCTTCGAACACCGCTGGTTCTATGGGTACTACGCTTGTGGCCCCGGCGACCGGTTAGATGCTGAGGAGTATCCATGGGGGTGGGAGGACCATGGGTTTGACGATGCCGGTTGGGTGGCGGCGCAGGAATTGATCTTCCAACAGGGTCGGGGAGGATTTGGCGCAAGGTTTGGACCTCCATGGCAGTTGGTCCCTCGGAATATTGCCTTTATGGATAGCTATGTCGAGAAACCCAAAAAGGTGCGTCGGGCTATCAATGTTGACGGGGCAGACAGCTTTTTGCAGGGAGCTACTGCGACTGTGCCGGCCAACACTCAGGCGACCCTGCTTTTTGATTATGAGCTCTTTACAATGGGGTATCCAGAACTTACGATAAGAGGCGGTAGTGGTAGTGAAATCGAGATTAAGTACGCTGAAGCGCTCTACGAGGCGGTCCATCTCAAAGGTCACCGCGACTCTGTCAATGGTATTTCCATGGAGGGCGTTTGGGACGTCTTTCTACCAGACGGTAAGGAACGGACATTCCGACCCCTCTGGAAGCGGGCCTTCAGGTATGTGCAGCTCGACATTGTCACAAAGAACGAGCCGCTGGAAATTGTTTCATTCAGTAGCGAGTATTCTGGTTACCCCTATCGAGATATGGCAACATTTGTGTCTAGTGATGCGCGCCTCGATGAGATCTTCCAGATGAGCCAGCAAACCCTGCGAATGTGCTCTGGAGAGACATATTATGACACGCCGTATTACGAGCAACTGAGCTATGGTGGTGACAATAGGCCCATCAGCAATATTTCGATCTACAACAATACCGACGACCGCCTCTTTCGTGAAGTGATGCGTCTCTATAGCCAGTCACAGAACCCCGAAACGGGGTTGATGTTTTCTGCCTATCCCTCCAAGCGAACGCATTGGGACAATGGTACATGGTCGTTGGCATGGATCCAGAGCCTGAAGGATTATTATATGTTAAGAGGTGACAAAGAATTTGTCCTTCAGTTCACTGAGGAAATCGAGCGGGTGCTCCAATATTTTGATGAGCGCATCGATGAGAGCACTGGTGTTCTCGGCAATCTGCCGGGGCTAAATTTCATTGACTGGAGCATCACCAAAGGTCGACTACCGCGTCGTGACGAGTTGGATAAAACCCAAGGGTCGGTATTGGTTTCACTCGTCTATGCACATACTTTGGATTGCGCGTCGAAGTTGTACGGCGAACTGGGTCTGGCCGAAAAGGCTCATGGCTTTGATGAAAAGGCCAGTGCCCTCAAGGATGCTGTGATTCGGGGAGCCTGGAATGATGACAAGCAGCTATTTACTGACCAGTTGGGGGCCGATGTCTATTCGCAGCATACAAACATCATGGCTATTCTGTGTGACATCTTTCCCGCAGAGGAGCAAGCGGCACTCCTTCAGCGGGTTTTGGAGGAAGATGTTTTTGTCGAATATGCAAGCTCCTATTTTTCATTCTTTCTATTCAAAGCCATGGACAAAGTGGGACGACCGGACTTATACATTCCCAATCTGGGCCACTGGCAGCAGTTCATCGATCGCGGTTTGACTACTACCGGTGAAACAGGGTTCGCTTCTCATGATAGGTCCGACTGCCACGCCTGGAGCGCTCATCCTGCATACTACCATCTCAGCATCATCGCAGGTATCCGGCCAGCGGATGTGGGATTTGAGACAGTGGAGATTAGTCCAACGTTGGGAGACCTTACGAGCCTGCAGGCCGACATGCCACATCCGAAGGGTCGCATCGCAGTGGACTATGAGATCAGAAGGGGGAAACTTCGAGGCACCATCACGCTTCCTGAGGGAATGAGTGGTACATTTAACTACGGGGACCTTGTGTTGCGATTGCAATCGGGATCCAACAAAATCAGATAGCTTCCAACCCTAAACCCAGATCAAAATGCAAACGAAAGAAATACTCACAGTGATCATTGCGCTTGCTGTCATGTCGGCGCATGCTCAGCCACGAAAGCAGCGAGTCGAGGTACAAGTCACCCCTGTGGAATTGGATTGGACTTATGAATTGGGCGATCGTGCCGACTACAATATTAGTATCCTCGTCAATGAACAGCCTGTGCCAAATGCCCAGGTCAGTTATTCTTACGGCTTTGAGAACGTCGATCCTATGAAGGAGGGGGACCTCACTTTGAAGGAGGGCCGTACTGTACTTCGCGGACCGGTGATCAAGGAGCCAGGGTTTGTCAGGTGCGCTGTCACCTTTGAGTATGCCGGGGAGACCTATCGTGGCGCTGGAAGTGCTGGGTTTGCTCCCGGGCAGATACAGCCGACCGTAGATCACCCAGAGGATTTCGACGAGTTCTGGAACAATGCAAAGGCAGAGTTGGCCGAGATACCTATGGATCCCATTGTCACGCTACAGCCTGACTTGTGCACAGCGGAGATCGATGTATATCATGTCAACCTACAAAATGTTCGGATGCCCGGGGCATGGCGTGGCAATAGTAGGTTTTATGGCATGCTTTCAGTACCGAAGGCACCCGGAAAGTATCCGGCGATCCTGGCCGTGCCAGGGGCAGGGATTCGGCCTTACGGTCGGGATGATAGGGCCGCCAATGGCGTAATTGTTTTTCGCGTGGGTATTCATGGTATACCCGTGAACATGGACCCGGAGGTATATCAGTCGCTGGCAACTGGCGCACTCGCCGGCTACCAAAACTTCAACCTCGATGATAGGGATTGGTATTACTACAAGCGAGTCTATCTCGGTTGCGTGCGGGCCATTGACTATATCTACTCACTAGAAAAGTTTGATGGTGAGTCGCTGGCAGTGAATGGTGGAAGTCAGGGAGGTGCGCTCTCAATTATCACGGCCGGACTTGACGATAGGGTTGACTACCTGGCAGCTTATTATCCCGCACTCAGTGATCTTACCGGGTACGCTCATGGCCGTTCTGGCGGATGGCCGCATATGTTCAGGGGAGATTTGGACAAGACAACTTTGGAGCGATGGAGCAAGACCATCGCCTATTACGACGTAGTCAATTTCGCGAGAAGGGTCGAAGTGCCAGGCTGGTATAGCTGGGGATACAACGACAACGTCTGTCCTCCGACGTCGATGCACGCCGCATACAATGTGATTCCCGGCGAGAAGGAGTGGTCGCCCTACTATGAGACGGAACACTGGACATTTCCCGAACAACGCGAGGAAGGGAATGGGTGGCTCTTTTCAAAACTTGAGATAACCAATGATTAATTGATGGCTAGCCGACTGTTATGCATTCTCATCTCATTGATTGTTTCACTGTCTATACATGGTCAAGACATCAGCATAAGCGATGAATTCCCGCAGTACTGGGCGATGGATGGTGAACCTCGGTTGCTGCTGGGAGGGTCCGTAGAGGACAACTTATTTCAAGTTGCTAACCTGGAAGATCATCTGGATTTACTGGCAAGTCTGGGTGGCAATTATGTGCGCAATACGATGTCGTCCCGTGATGAGGGTAATGTTTGGGCTTTTCATTTTGATGAGGGGAAGGGCCTCTATGATCTGAACCGATGGAACGAGACGTATTGGGAGCGGTTCGAGCGGTTACTTACCCTTGCCTCGCAACGTGAAATCGTGGTGCAAATAGAGATCTGGGCGACATTTGACTTTTATCGTGACAATTGGCTGGTCAACCCCTTCAACCCGAAGAATAATTCGAACTACACAGCGGAGCGTGTGAAATTGCCTTTGGAGGTGAAGACACACCCGACCTGGACTGAAAACCCCTTCTTCTGGTCGATCCCTTCGCAGCTCAACAACATACCGGTACTGAGGTATCAGCAGGCGTTTGTCGACAGGATATTGGACATCGCTTTTCCCTTTGGTAATGTGCTATACTGCATTGATAATGAGACCTCTGTGACATCGGACTGGGGAGCCTTTTGGGCGGACTATGTTCACAAAAGGGCGCGGGCACAAGGCAAGACCGTTTACGTCACTGAAATGTGGGACCCTCACGACCTCAACCACATAACACATCGCGAGACTTTTGATCATCCGGAGATATACGATTTTGTGGAGGTCTCTCAAAACAACCACCAGCAGGGTCAGCGTCATTTTGATAATGGCCTGGCGCAGATCCAGCGGCTCAAAGACCTCGGTAATCTACGTCCCGTGACCAATGTAAAGACCTACGGCAATGACCTTGGCCGACACGGGCACGGTACAGAGAATGGCATACAGAGCTTCATCAGAAGTGCTTTCTATGGATCAGCTGCAGTACGGTTTCATAGACCAACTTCGGGACTCGGCCTTGGTGAAGAGGCGCAGGCGGTTATTCGATCTATGCGCACGTTGACAGATGCTGTGGGCTTCATATCCGCACAGCCTATGCAGGAGCGGCTCTCAGCTGTTGAGGACAATGAGGTCTATTTGCGGGGAAACCCGGGCGAACTGTATCTGCTTTATTTCCCAGATGGCGGTGAGGTGCAGGTTGAAGCCCTACCTGCATCATGGACAGGTACCCTGCAGTGGCTCAATGTCATGACCAGCGAATGGACATCGGAAAGTGAAGTGAATGGCAGGCAACAGTTGGTAATCAAGACGCCCGGGAAGGGGGATTGGATTGCTGTGTTGACCCTGAACTGAGGAGCGGCTATTGGTCTACGGGTTTCCTGACCTTTTCTTCGAAATCTTGGATGCTCAAGGAGATTTCGCAATATTCACGCTGTGGAAGGCAAATTCTACACTGGCCGTAGCACGACCAAAAGCCTGACTCATGGCAGCAGACGATATTGAAGAACAGAGGAATAAGCTCGTCATTGAGGGGACGAGAATCGGTATTTGGGATTGGAATGTCCAAACCGGAGAGACCTATTTCAACGAGAGGTGGGCGGAGATCATTGGTTACTCCCTCGATGAACTGCAGCCAGTCAGCATAGAAACATGGGTCAAATTTGCACATCCGGACGACCTGGAGGAATCCAATAGACTCCTGGAGCAGCATTTTCAAGGAGACTCTGAGTATTATGATTTTCAGTCCCGGATGAAGCACAAAAGCGGTGAATGGGTTTGGGTGCACGATCGCGGGAAGGTGTTTGAATGGGATGAGGGCGGGAAGCCGCTGCGGATGTGTGGATCCCACCTCGATATCACCGAGATCAAGCGCCTGGAGATGAGCCTTAAGAGGACACTCCAAGAAAAGGAGGTCTTGTTGAATGAGGTACACCACCGTGTGAAGAACAATCTTCAGTTTATCATGAGTTTTGTCGGTCTTAGAGCAGATGAAGATCAAAAGGTCTCGACCGCGGATCTTCAGAATTCTTTGAGAGCCATCGCCTCAGCGCATGAGGCAGTCTATAAATCTGACGACTTCCAACGGATCAACCTGAAGGACTACGTGAGCAGGGTCGTCAGTCCGATGTCATCCAACTTGCGATCGCAAATCACGACTTCCATCGAATCAGTAGAGTTAGCGATCGACTTACTCATTCCAATCGGCATGATCATCAATGAGTGCATTGCCAATAGCCTCAAGCATGCTTTTGGTGATCGTCCTCGAGCGGAAAACCTAATAAATGTCTCGGCTGCTATGAAGGGGGCGCAACTGCGCATTGAGGTGACAGATAATGGGAAAGGGCTCAGCGACCATCTAGATAAGGCGAAAGGAGGGGGGATAGGCATGTCCATCATCACCGGCCTGGCCAGTCAGATAGATGCGGATCTGCAAATCGATGGCAAGGAAGGCATGCGTACTCTTTTAGAAGTGAACCCAAAAGGCAATGATTAGACTTACGGTATTTGTAGCAGTAATAACGCTCCTTGGCGCCTGTCAGCCTGAAGAGCAGCCTCCCAATATATTGTTCATTTTGGTGGACGATCTCGGTTGGAATGATGTCGGCTACAACGGCAGCGCATTCTACGAAACGCCCCATATTGATGGGCTGGCCGATGAGAGTTTTCGTTTCCCGAATGCTTATTCTTCGGGCTCAGTATGCTCTCCGTCGCGCGCTGCTATTATGACCGGGTTGCATCCCGCGAGATTGAATATCACAGACTGGATACCTGGTGCAGACCCCAGAAACCGGCAACTCCTGGGGCCAGACGATCTGGATCAGCTGCCCCTAGAACATGAGACGATCGCAGAAGCACTAAGTGCAGCCGGCTACGCTACAATGTTTGCAGGTAAGTGGCATCTGGGTGATGAGGGATATTTCCCTGAAGATCAGGGATTTGATATCAATGTCGGAGGACACCACCGAGGCAGTCCACCTGGCGGCTACTACGTTCCTTATGAAAACCCCAAAATGACGGATGGCCCCGAAGGAGAGTACCTCACAGATAGGCTGACAAGCGAGGTGATCCATTTCATAGATACCCTCGGAGGAGGGCCTTTTTTCGCCTTCCTTTCCTTTTATACCGTGCATACCCCCATTCAGCCGAATCTGGAGTATGTGGAGCAGTACCGAACGAGAAGGGCATCCCTGGAGCTGCCGGAGGAACTCCATAAGGAGGAGGGAGCAGGGACCACGACAGTGGCCCAGCACAATGCGGAATATGCCTCTATGGTCCACGCGATGGATGTCAATGTTGGTAGGCTTGTTACCTATCTCAAAGACAGGGATTTATATGATAATACCGTCATCGTTTTCACCTCCGACAATGGTGGACTGTCTACTTTGGACAGCACCCGCAGGTATAAGGCTCCAACTTCAGTGCGGCCCCTTCGGGCTGGCAAGGGGTGGTTGTACGAGGGAGGTATTCGTGTTCCCCTCTTGATCAAAGACGCCTCGAATAGTGAAGGTAGAACAGTGGATACACCAGTTGTGGGACATGACCTGGCACCTACGATCCTCAAAATGGCAAGCATAAGTGTCGCTGACAATCAGGAGTATGATGGGAAAGATCTCACGCCCTTGATGATAGGTAGTCAGGACTGGAGTCGACAATCGATTTGGTGGCACTACCCACACTACCACGGCAGTGCCTGGACGCCTGGAGCTGCCATCCGGCAGGGGGATTTGAAGCTCATCGAGTTTTACGAGACAGGAAAGGTCGAGCTCTTTGATTTGGGTACCGATGTGTCGGAGCAAAATGACATAAGTGGCAGAAATCCTGAGATCACTGAACGGCTACTTTCCAAACTCCGTGAAGAGCAGGAAACCAGTGGAGCGAATGAGGCGATTGCCAATGCCTCGTATAGCCCGGTGAGGGGGAATTGATATCACAAAAGCGAGCTTCAGCAGGGATGGAGACCAACCTTCTTTGCCTAAATTGGTCGCTGCAAATATCGAAACGCTCCGATGGAAGAAAAGGAAAGTGCTCGTCCGCCCCGTAAGCCCATAGACAGGGGCCTGGTCGTCGGTCTTATGGCCATCGTCATCAATATCACGACCGTGTCGGTCTATGTATACCAGACGCGTATCATGCAGCGGGAGCAGCACGCGTCTGTGTGGCCTTATCTGGAATGGCGGGTGATCTACAACCAGGAGGATGGATTTGCATTGCAGGTGGCGAACAAAGGGGTAGGGCCGGCGCTCATAAAGAGCAGTGCCATACGGCTGGAAGGTGAGGAAATTTCCGAATTGGACACGCTTGTACAGCGAATGGTGGGAGAGACCTACTTCCCTCATCTTCGATCATCTGTGGAGAATAGAGTGCTACCAGCGGGAGAGTCGATCAACCTGATAAGATCGGAGAATCTCAGGTGGAGTGAACAGCTGTTTGCGGCCTTCGCTACCCGGGATTTCGAGTGGACGATCTGTTACGAATCTATATATGGTGAGCAATGGCAATGTCACGGCACAGAAGTCGTCAAATCCAACTGTCGTTAGATTCGACGACTCATTAAAATCATCTATATTCGCAATCCTAATCTGAGCCGAAGTGGCGGAACTGGTAGACGCGCACGTTTCAGGGGCGTGTGAGAGAAATCTCGTGCGGGTTCGACTCCCGCCTTCGGCACACTACCACCTTCATCCTGGGACAAAAAAAAGACTGACGAAATCATCGTCAGTCTCTCCTGCTTGACATCTTATTTTCCTTGTGCTAATTCCAATGGCAGTGACCTGGTTCTTGTCCGGTAAATATCTTGTCCGGAGGAGTCTCTACCAATGACCTCGGTCTCAATGAGGACGGTTAAACAAGTTTACGACAACCGTGATCCGTGGGCTTGCTAAATGCGATGGTTGGGTAGAGACTGTAGATGAGTGGGGATATTCGGTCGATCAATCGCAACACACAGTCACCCTTTAGTTTCGTGGGTATTCCTCTCATTATGTGATGTGAAAGCCTTTTTACCTCAAGTGTGACGCTGTCTAATTTGACTTTTTCGTCGTTGAACGACGGGTCCTTCTTGGAAGTGAAGCGAGTATCGGTATCCAATTTATATCCGTGTTCCCGGACCGTGAGGCGTGTCTCCTAAACCAGAGAGTACCTGAGTAGTGTGCCGAATGGCCCACCTTGTGTAGGAAGCTCCTTCGTTTCAGGGGAGTAATTTACTCCGGAGGCTGCCATTGATAATCCCGCAGGGTCATCTGGTTAGTCAACAGTGCGATGGGGATTAAAAAGCGTTATATGGAATAATATCCTTAGGAGGAAGTTGCTGTGCCCAGTTTTTTAGGTAAATTAAAGTGCGCTTGACTATTGTATAATACGTTACAGCCTTATAGTTTTGCGTCTCCTTTAAAAAGGAGGTCCGGTAGTTCAGTTGGTTAGAATGCCTGCCTGTCACGCAGGAGGTCGCGAGTTCGAGTCTCGTCCGGACCGCAAGAAGCCCCAATCGGGGCTTTTTGTTTTTCCAGCCTTTGATGATCATAAGTTCCAAACAGATTTGGAAACCTCCGGTTCATGATCACATAAAGATTTTATCTCCTAAATTTGCCCGCAAAAAGAGACCCAGGTATGCTGCTGGAATTTGAGAAACCCATTGCTGAGTTAGAGGAGAAGTTGGACCAAATGAAGAAACTGGCAACGGACAGTGATGTGGATGTATCAGAAGCCATCGAACAACTCGAGAAGAAACTTGTCGCCCTGAAAAAGGAGACCTTCGGCAACCTCACACGCTGGCAGCGGGTGCAACTGTCGCGGCACCCTGATCGTCCCTATACGTTGGACTATATCTATCAACTTACTGATGATTTTGTCGAACTGCACGGCGACCGTGCCGTGAATGATGACAAAGCCATGGTGGGAGGCTTCGGTAACATCGATGGCCAGACCTTTATGTTGATCGGTCAGCAGAAAGGACGCAACACCAAGCAGCGTCAGATGCGCAACTTTGGCATGGCCAACCCTGACGGCTATCGCAAAGCGCTACGGCTCATGAAGATTGCTGACAAGTTTCAGAAGCCCATCGTCACACTCATAGACACTCCGGGTGCTTTTCCAGGAATCGAAGCTGAGCAGAGAGGCCAGGGCGAAGCGATTGCCCGAAATCTCAAAGAGATGTTTATGCTTCGCGTGCCGGTCATTTGCATAGTAGTGGGTGAGGGGGCCTCAGGAGGTGCGCTGGGAATTGCCATTGGTGACCGTATTCTCATGATGGAGAACACCTGGTATTCTGTCATCTCTCCCGAATCTTGCTCGAGTATCCTCTGGCGCAGCTGGAATTTTAAGGAGCAGGCGGCTGAGGCATTGAAGTTGACAGCTCCTGACATGCTGAAGAACAAGCTCATCGACGGTGTGATCTCTGAGCCACTTGGGGGAGCACACACAGATCTAAAGGCCTCCGCGGCATTGGTCAAGAAGGCCATCAAAAAGCACTACAAAGAACTTGCGAGCATGGACGCTGAGCAACGGATCATGGACCGGATCGATAAATTCGGGCAAATGGGAGTATACGTAGAGTCATGAGACGCGCTTTTTTCACATGGGCGTTCAAAGCAGCTGGTTGGCGAGTAGAAGGGCGTCCTCCTGATATCCCTAAGTATGTGATTGCCGTGGCACCACACACCAGTAACATGGATTTCTTTGTGGGCTTGCCCATCAAGTACATGTATCCCGGTTTCAAACCCAGATTTCTTGGCAAGGATTCGCTTTTCAAAATTCCGGTGGTGGGATGGTTTATGAAGAGTATTGGCGGTTATGCCGTAGACAGGTCGAAAAACACCAAGCTAGTAGATCAGATCGTCGAGATCTTCGAGAAAGAGGATGAGTTTATCATGACCATCGCTCCAGAGGGTACACGCTCCTACGTGCCTAAGTGGAAAACAGGGTTCTATTGGGTGGCTGTCAAAGCTAAGGTGCCCATTGTAATGGCCTCATTCGACTATGCCCACAAGGTGGTCGAGTTCAAGGAGCCCTTCGATCCTACAGGGGATGCGGATACCGACATAGAAAAGATGATGTCCTACTTCAGGACTATAAAAGGTAAGCATCCGGAGTTGGGGGTGAAGTAGCTGTGAATTTGGAATTTTGAGTTCAGAGTTTGCCAAAGTGGTCAACTCAAAACTCAAAACTCATAATTCAAAATTTATCAGCTCGCCGTCCGCTTCGTTCTTCTCTTAGGCTTGACCTCCTCTACGATTTCGTCTTCTACGTCAGAAAGGATTCTTCCGCAGTGCTCGCAGACGATGATCTTTTTCTTTTCTCGGATTTCAGCCTGCTTCTGAGGAGGCACAATGTTGAAGCATCCGCCGCAGGCGCCACGCTTCACAGGGACCACAGCGAGTCCGTTGCGCATATTAAGGCGTATCTTCTCGTAAGACTTGAACAGCCGCTCTTCGACGTTCTTTGCCGCGTTAGCGCGAGTTTTCTCTAGTTTCTTTTCGTCGTCTTCAGACTCCTTGGTGATGGTATCGAGTTCACCCTTCTTGCTTTCCAGGTCTTTCTGGCGCTCATCAAGGATACCCTTTGTACCCTCAATTTCCTCTTTCTTAGACTCGATCTTTTCGTAGCCTTCCTTTATGCGCTTTTCAAGGATCTGGATCTCCAGTTTCTGGAGTTCGATTTCTTTGGTGATCGCGTCGTACTCGCGATTGTTGCGGACATTCATCTGCTGATCTTCGTACTTCTGGATCAGCTTCTCAGCATCCTTTATAGCAGTACGATTGGCAGAGATGTTATTCTCAATGTCCTTAAGCTCCTGATTTTGTTTGTCAACTCTGGTTTGGTAGCCAGCGATTTCATCCTCCAGGTCCATTACCTCATCGGGCAATGCCCCTCGGATTTTCTTAATTTCGTCTAGTTCTGAATCTGTGGATTGAAGTTTTATGAGGGCCTCTAGCTTCTTCGCAACCGTATGTTCCATTAAGAGAATTATATGTAATTGATGGGGTTAGTGCGCACCCCTGACAAACGAACTGCAATATTAGCGAATTTTTCTTTTAAACGATCACCGATCAATTCCTTTGTAAACACTTCACTTTCGTAGTGACCGATGTCTGCAACTATTAGGTCGTTGTCCGCTTCGAAGAAGTCGTGGTACTTAAAATCAGCTGTAATAAAGACGTCTGCACCAGCGCGTTTGGCTTTGGACAGCAAGAAACGTCCGGCACCTCCGCACACAGCAATCTTACGCACGTTTTCCTTGACCATGGCGGTGCATCTGATGACCTCGAGTTCCATGCTCTCCTTCAACATCGCGAAGAACTCACGGGTATCCATCGGATTGGGCAGTACGCCAACGGCACCGCTGCCGACATCCTGGTTCTCATTGCTCAGCGGCTGCAGGTAATAGGCCACCTCCTCATAGGGGTGTGCCGCCTTGAGTGCATGGATGATAGATCGTTGCTTATAGGTAGGTAGAATTACTTCCAGGCGCTTTTCAGACACAGTCTCGTCCTGTAGTTGGGAGCCGATGGTAGGATTGGCCTTCTCATTGGGCCGGAAGGTGCCTTCACCTTCGAGTTGAAAGCTACAGTGGTCGTAATTGCCGATTTCACCGACGCCAGCTTTGTAGAGGGCCTGCAATACCTTTTCTGCACTTTCTTTTGGTACGAAGGCCACCAGCTTGCTGAGGGTATCATTCTTAGGTGACAATACCTTGACACTTTGTAGTCCGATCTTTTCGGCGATCTTCGAGTTGACCCCATCGTGTACGTGATCCAAATTTGTGTGGATGGCATAGATACAGATATCGTGCTTAATCGCCTGAATCACACACTTTTCCACCCAGTGATTGCCAGTAAGTCTTTTGAGGCCTCCGAAAATCAGGGGGTGGTGGGCGACGATGAGGTTCGTACCTTCCTGGATCGCCTCATTGATCACTTCCATCGTCACGTCCAAAGTGACGAGCACCCCTTTCAGTTCGGAGGAGGCATTGCCCACGAGCAGTCCGGAGTTGTCATACGACTCCTGGTAGACGGGTGGGGCCCATGATTCCAGCTCGTTTAGAATATCTTTGACCTTCATAGACAAGTATGGTTTGGTGGCAAGTTATTTTATTTCCCTTTGCTATTCTATATGATGGCATCACGCGATTTCGCAACCACCTCTTCAATATAGGTTCCACTCCCTCGTTTGAATTTGATGCCAATGTGATCAGTGTAGGCAACCTGGCGGTTGGAGGGACGGGCAAGACACCCGTCGTCATGTGGCTTGCCGAGCACTTTCTTGCTGCTGGCAAGCAGGTGGCGATCCTCAGTCGAGGCTATGGACGCAGCACAAGGGGCTTCCGTAGGGCTACTCCTGAAGACACCCCAAAAACGATTGGTGATGAGTCTTTTATGTACTGTCGCCGATACATGGATCGCGGTGTGCTGGTAGCGGTGGCGGAAGAGCGGGCCTGGGCCATTCCCTGGATATTGACAGAGCAGCCAGACAATGATATAATTATTCTTGATGATGCTTATCAGCACAGAGAGGTGAAGCCCTCTGTCAGTTTACTACTTACGACCTGGTCGCGACCGTTTTATCGAGACTTTGTCATGCCCGCAGGAAGATTGAGGGAGAGCCGATCAGGAGCGAGGAGAGCGGACCTAGTGACCATGACCAAGTGCCCTGCCCAGATCACCGAAGATCATCAAAAGGCTCGCGCCTCCGACATCGCCCGATATTCTGATGCCCCAGTTTCGTTTTCGACTACAGAATACGGAGACCTTGTACCTTTTGAGATGTCCAGCTCGGGAGCGCCAGCCAGGAAGTTTGTGGCCGTGGCCGGTCTTGCTTCAAACGCGCCCTTTAGAAAATGGTGCGAGCAGCACTTTCCGATAGAGACATTTATAGGATTCCCCGATCATCATCGTTACAGTAGCAAGAACGTTGCTCGCCTGGTCAGGCTACTCGGTCCCGATGTGGGTTTGATCACCACTGAAAAAGATGCTGTGAAGCTGATGCAGTTCGATGAACTCAAAAGCTTTTTGTGCTTCTATGTGCCTATTCAGGTGCGTTTTTTGGTGGGCGAGCGAGAAATGTTGGATACGATTGAGGGAAGTCTCCGGGATTACCAGCGGGAGGTACCGGGGGATGAGAAAGATAATTAGTTTTGCGCGTGCTTTTCAGAGGATCACTCGTTGTTGCTTTCGTGCTGGTGGGTCTGCAGTCGCTGTGTCAAATCACGGATGATTCCAGTAAGTTGGTCTATGGACCCAGTACCCTGTACTACATATACGAGCCCGATCTCAAAAACAACATCGAAGTTGAGCGCCGCATAGACACCACCCTTTATGAGCTCGAAAATTATCGCTACTACGACCAGCGAGACAGGTTCTACCAGAACCTAGGTAACAATGGCACTGCCATGGGGCCGGTTTTTCCGGAGATGCCATCGATGATCGGAAAGCGCTCGGGTTTACATTCTTATGACTATCTGTTCAAGTACCCGGATCAACTCAAATACTACAATACCAAGTCACCGTACATAGAGGCACAAGCGGTATTCGGAGGTCGGGGTAGGTCCAGCCTTGACTTGTCATATTCCGTGAATATCAGCCCCAATTGGAACGCCGGGTTTGATATCCATCGGATGGCCTCGGATAAGCAAATTGGCGCCGAGCAGACGCAGGGTGATCGCAATGCGCAGGGTACAGGCTACGATATCTACACTTATTACGAACACCCTGAGAAGCCTTACAAGCTGTTGTTCAATTACACGGCCAGGGATCAGGATATCGATGAGACTGGGGGTGTATATGTGGAGTCGGAAGAGCCATTGGAGTTCGAATTCTTCCAGTACCTGGATTCCCGCATACGTCTCGATGATGCTTTCGCCGCTATCAATTACAGCAATGTCCATCTCTATCATGAGTACGCACTGTTCAAGCAGTTCCAACTCTATCACCAATTTGATCGGTTCAGACAAAAGCAGACGTATCAAGACCACTACGAAAGTTCAGCAGCCTTGAGCTACAGGGACTTTTACGATCAGTTTCTCTTTGATATCGATAGTACACAGGAGAGGTATCAGTTCAATTCACTGACTAATGAAGTAGGCTTGAAAGGTACCGTAGCGTCTGTATTCTATCGCTTTTATGTCAGAAGGAGGGATGTCGATTTCGAGTACGTGTTTTTTGATGCGCCGAAGGAGGCAGAGAATTACCTGGGCGGCTTGATGCGACTCAATTGGAAGTCCTTCAGTGTGCAAGCGGAAGCCGAAGCGTTGCCTACGGGCGAATTCCTGCTGAGAGGTACGCTGGACAGTGATTTCCTATTCGCGAGATACACTTCTATGAGGTACAAGCCTAGTTACCTTGCCGACCGGTACTTTGGCAACCATTACGAATGGCGCAACAATTTCATCCAGGGCTTTACGAATGAGCTCTATGGGGGCATCAAGGTGCGGCTTGGGCCAATGTACTTTTCGCCAACGGCCCGATTTACCAATCTCGACGAATTCATCTACTTCGACCAGAACAAAGAAGCGGCACAGGCTTCAGGTGCGGCTTTGGTGAGTCGCTTCGGAGGAGATCTTGATTTCAAGCTGACCACCAGCAAGGAAAGAGGGAGTGCATTTCACTTCGAAAATGAAGCGTACTACACGGTTGTTACGGGTGGGGCCTCGTCCCTCATCAGAGTGCCATCCTTTTTCTTCAATGGGCGCTACTTCTGGCGTGGTAACATCTTCCAACAATCCGTGCCGGTGGAGATCGGCGTCAGCGCGCACAGCAAGTCTGGCTACCTGGCCAATGACTATGACCCTGTCACTGGTCAGTTCTTTCTGCAGGACGATTTCAAAATCGACAGCTTCATCGCCATGGACGCCTTCCTCAACATGAGAATTGATAAGATATTTGCCTTTGTGAAGGTGACCCACTTCAACCAGGCCACCAATTCGGGCTACTTTGTGACCCCTTTGTATCCGGGTCAGGCACAAGTATTTGACCTGGGCGTGCGATGGCTATTCTTTGACTGACGATGGAAAACGACCTACAGAAAACGACACTCGGCCTCCAGCTACCCACCGATCCGCGCTGGACGAATATCGCCGAAAAACAGATCGAGGATATTCTGGTCGATCATGCCTATTGCGAGCAGAAAGCCGCGTCGTCCTGTATTTCCCTGATTGTCCAATACCCTGAGCGGGCCAAATTGATAGATATGCTCACGCCGGTGGTTGCCGAGGAGTGGGCGCACTTTGAGCGTGTAATCGAGCAGCTGCGAAAGCGTGGTTTCGAACTAGGCAAACAGCGCAAGGACGAGTATGTCATTCGCCTGTCGGAGATCCTGAAGAAGGGGGGAAGTCGCGAGCAGCAGCTGGTCGAGAAACTACTGATGAATGCTCTTATAGAGGCGCGGAGTTGCGAGCGGTTCAAGCTGCTCTGGAAGAACATTGCCGATGAGGAGCTGCAGACATTTTACTACGAGCTCATGGTCTCAGAGGCGGGTCACTACCACAATTTTCTTGAGCTGGCCAAAGAGTACATGCCCGAAGACTATGTGGAGCAACGTTGGAAGGAATTCCTGGAGGCCGAGGCCGAGATCATTCGGACATTAGAGGTCCGCGGCGATAGGATGCATTAGGCGATTTGGGGCGCCCCACCGCACAGTCCTTGCGGCCAGACCTCCGCTGAGCGGGTCAGCCGCGCTCTTCCGTGGCGCGTTTCTCCTAGCCGGTGGAGACACCATAGCCGACAACTTAGTCGGAATTGAACCACAAAGGAGTTGGCCCGGCTTTGGTGGCAGATCATAAGTCCCTCCCTTTGAGGGAGGTTAGGAGGGTGAGGAAACCAATTGGCGTACAAGTCACCCCCTTATCCCCCTCCAGGGGGAGATTTAATGGCCTAAAAAACACCAATTCTATAGTAGGTGGTACGGCATCTCCTTAAGTTGACGGCTATCGTGAAGACACCGGCATCGCGATTAACAGTCATCCTCTTGGATAGCTGCGTGGTTTCCTATCCTGCATTGAATATCTGTACGTCCCAAAAGGACAAAACCTAAAAACTCAAAAACCTAAAAACCCAAAAACTCTGCTAAGTTTTCTGCTTCTTCTTTTTCGCAGCGGGGAAGAGGATGTTGTTGAGGATCAGCCGGTATCCCGGAGAGTTGGGGTGTAGATTGAGGTCAGTAGGCTCCTCACTCACATAGTGCTGGTAGTCTTCAGGGTCGTGTCCGCCGTAGAATGTCCAGAATCCCTTGCCGAGGATGCCGTGGATGTACTTGGCCTCGTCGATGGACTTTGTCTCACCCATCAGCAGCACATCACCCTTGATCAGGTCCTTCTTGAAGCCTGTCGTCTGGCCCATAAATCCTTTGATGATCTTCTCGTGGTTTTGCGTGAGCATCGTAGGTACGGGATCCCATTTGGCGGAGAATTCAAACAAATGGAAGTAGTCACGCTCTTCGCGAAGGCCGCGTTCTTGCGGCTGGTTGTCAATGTTGGAGAACTCGTACTCGAAAGGATTGCGCTCGATCGTGAAGTTTTCAAAGGCCATGGTCTTTTCGAAGTCCAGCTTCTGCTGCGCACGGGGGTCAGCGGGATCTCCATCAAACATTACGTCGCAAATGTCTACTCCCTCTGCTGCCAATGCAATGTCATAAGTGTCTGTAGCTGAGCACATCGCGAAAAGGAAGCCACCACTGGCTACATAGGTCTTGATACGCTGGACGATGCCCAGCTTGAGGTGAGAGACCTTCGAGAAGCCGTGTTTGCGAGCCGATTCCTCATATTCTTTCTTCTGCTGTTGGTACCAGGGCAGGTGTCGATAGTTGCGATAAAACCTGCCGTACTGTCCGGTAAAGTCTTCGTGGTGGAGATGGAGCCAGTCGTACTTCGGTAACTCATTGTACATGACCTCGTCATCAAAGATGACATCATAAGGAATTTCAGCGTAGGTGAGTACAAGTGTCACGGCGTCGTCCCATGGTTGCTTACTCTTGGGAGAGTACACGGCGATCTTTGGATATTTTTCCAGCTTCATCACATCCATATTGGACGATGGGCTGCCGATTTCATTGAGGATCTGGTTGGCGTCCGCGTCGGAGATGACGAGATAGGAGACGTTGCGGATGATGAGCTCGTTCTCGATTTGCTGCAGGTACTTGATCATGAAGCTGCCCCCGCGGAAGTTGAGCAGCCAATCGACATTTACTTCCTTCTCCAGTGTCCAATAGGCGATGCCATATGCTTTCAGGTGGTTGCTCTGTGTTTCGTCCATGGGTATCAACAAATAGGATGCCTGCAACTGACAAGACATCAATACCATAGCCGTAATTATTCCCAATCTCCTCATAGACTTCAATCGATCGTTGTTGAACAAAAAGGTAAGTAGTAATTCAACGGAATTCAAAGTAGAATGATATGAATATCCTCACAGGTCATCTTTGCGGTTGCATCTGTACCCTGTACATTTGACCTGTGGATCTCCAGGAAAACGTAAAGGAAGGCTTAAAATCAATTAAAGCCAACAAACTGAGGACAATTCTGACGGCCCTCATCATCGCTTTTGGCATCACATCTCTGGTCGGCAGTCTCACTGTTGTGGACGGGATTCAGGCCTCTATCACCAAGAGTTTTTCCAACCTCGGAGCCAATACTTTTGACATCGAAAGTCGTCGTACAGATCGGAGTAGCACCGATGGGAGCAAGGCGAAAGTCTACCCCCCGTTGACGTACAGCGATCTACGGATCTTCAAGGACAAATACACAGGACCAGGTACCGTCAGTCTCAATACATGGGTGACTGGCATTGCTGAAGTGAAACGCGGCAATAAAGTGACCAACCCCAACCTCCAGATCCGCGGAGGCGATGAAGACTTTTTGGTAGTAGAAGGATACGACACGAAGCAGGGAAGAGGCTTCTCACTAGGAGAGTCCAAGAATGGAGCCTTCGTCTGTATGATCGGCAGTCAAGTGGAGGACAAGCTTTTCGAGGATTTCGAGAGTCCGGTAGGCGATTATATCGTCACGCAAGGCGTCCGGCTTAAAGTGGTCGGCACACTGAAAGAGGAGGGTGGCGCTACTGGCAATACCTCCGTCGATCGGACGGTGATGGTCCCCATTGAGACGGCCAGAAGGATGGCCAAGAATCGACAGCTAAGATACGAGGCAACCGTGGCTGTGCCTGATCCCACGCAGGTGGACTATGCTGTAGGGATAGCCACAGGGCTTATGCGACGGATTCGAGCAGATCGGATCGGGGAGGAGAACTCCTTCGACGTACCTGTAAGTAGGTCTTTGGCTGAGCGTCTGGGGCAGATCATCACCTACCTGCGATCAGCGGGCTTCGGCATCGGGTTTATCACACTACTGGGGGCGTCCATTGCACTGATGAATATCATGCTGGTCTCGGTCACGGAGCGCACGAGAGAGATTGGCGTACGCAAGGCACTGGGAGCTACCCCTCTAAAGATCCGCAGGCAATTTCTTATTGAGGCGATCGTGATATGTCAGCTGGGGGGAATGACCGGTATTCTACTGGGCTTACTCGTCGGTAACCTCCTGTCGAGTTCCGTGTTCAATGCGCCGTTTGTGATTCCCTGGTTATGGATCATTTTTGGTTTGATCGTGGGGACGCTGGTCGGCCTGGGATCGGGCTATTTCCCTGCCCGGAAAGCGGCCAAGCTAGATCCCATAGAGTCGCTGCGTTTCGAATAACTAAGGCTTCAATTCCTGACTCATCTCTCGCAGCTTGCCCAGAGCATCGAAGCGAATGCGCAGCTGATACATGGCCGTATCTCCTTCGCAATTGAGGTCGTAGTAGAAGAACTTTTGATTGCGATTGTACAACTCGTGTCGTGTGGGTTTACCCAGTAGCTGCTGAACCTGGTTCTGACCTTCACCCTTCAGTGTGCCTTCTTCATCGAGTAGCAACTGTACGTGCTGCAGTCTGTAGTCCGTACAATCAGTCAATGCCGATTTCCACCGCTGACTATCAAAGCCATCGATCTGGGGAGCGGAGTAACATGCTAAAAGGATCACCGGCACGAATGCCAGAACCCTACTGTTCAATCTGAGGTTCATAACTCGAATATAAAAGGATTGCCAACTCGAAGTCTCAAGGTATTTTTGCCTCAGTAAATCTATTGGTCATGGTAAAGGTTGTAGGTATTGTCAGATTTTTGTCCATTGTGCTCTTTCTGGGTATTCTGACACTGGTGTATGCCTACATTCCATTGGACGTCCAGATCGTGCCGGACGACGCCGGGATGACCATCGGTAGGGACCTGTTCTTCTACGGTGTGGCTTCTTTCTTTCTCGTGGTCAATATCGTATTTGTCGCCATCTTTCGCATGGTCGGAAAACAGCTTAGGGAGAAGAGCGAAAACATCTTCGCCTGGCTCAAAGCGGGTAGTCCTGCAATCAATGTCTACATCACCTTGTTGGTGGGTTTTATAGGTGTGATCAACAACTCACTCAGCGTTTCGCCATCAAGTTATGCCTACCTTAATTTCCTCGGACCCATCGCGTTGCTGGTGTGGATAGGAGGGTTTATCTACCTGGCATTCAAGGCCAAAAACCTTTCTACCGAAGGATGATGCCGATGCCGGCTTTGATGAAATTGAACTTCACGCCGTACCAGTTCTGATGCTGATAGCCGAGCCGAAAGCTCGTCGTCGGACCGTCTGCATGACCTTGGGGTCGGAAGTCTGCAAACAGGGAGAAATCCTTGCGGGGGTAGCCATCCCCTGACCATCGGAAGACCGCAGTTGGCACAAGTCTTCCACCCATAGCGAAAACAGACAGCTCACCCAACCCCTCAAAATGCGTCTGGTCTATTTCCACTTCGTGAGAGAAGCCAAGCCCTCCGACAAGTCGAACGGATCGGGAGTTGACAATATTGAACTGGACCACCTGCCAATCCCATGTGCTCAGAGTTCCCGTCATATCAAAGACACGAGTATATCGGAGCTGCGTCGATAGCAGCCCCCAGTTACCCCGGATAGTAGGGGTAAGGAGCGACACGTTCCCAGAGGGGTCAAACCCACCGGAAACATCGGTCTCAAAGCTTATTCTCCAGGGTTCCTCGTATCGTCGGTGGAGCTGGTGGACCTGCGCGAGATACAACCCCTCGAAAGGCAGTCGGATGATAAACCAGGCAGCTTCCAGGAAGAAGGCGTCAAGCTCATCGTCTCCGTCCGAGCTCCAGGAATCAGACGAGGAGCCACTATCTCCGCTTTCCTTGTGCTCCCTGGCACGTTCTTTCACTTCCCCGACCTGGGCAAAGGCACCGATGCAGAGGATGAGGGATATGGCGATAAGTATGGATCTCATGTGCAAGTAGTAGGTCAAAAAGTTACCCAAGAACTTACAAACTATATGCCAAAACGAGACCATACCCTAAGCCTATCGTGGGTAGAAATTGCACTTTGGGAATCATTATCCGGTCATTATAAAAAGTCCAGAAAATCAATTGATTATGAATTTGATGTAAAGAAATACTGAAGACCTTGTGGAAAAACTTTATCGGTTCTCAATGCTATTTTGTATAATTTCAAGATTTAAAATTGTGGAATTCAAGCTTTTAATGGACTTCTAATCTATGTCAGCACCGTCAGTTCAGTACACCGAGGATAGCATCAAATCCCTCGACTGGAAGGAGCATATTCGATTGCGGCCGGGTATGTATATCGGTAAATTGGGTGATGGCTCTTCCTATGATGACGGCATCTACGTGCTCGTGAAGGAAATCATCGACAACTGCATCGATGAGCACATGATGGGCTATGGCAAGGTCATCAATATCAAAATCACCGAGCACAGGGTGGAGGTGCGTGACTACGGCCGTGGGATCCCTCTTGGTAAAGTGATCGATTGCGTCTCGAAAATCAACACGGGAGGAAAGTATGACTCGGGGGCATTTCAAAAATCCGTGGGATTGAACGGTGTCGGTACCAAGGCAGTCAACGCCTTGTCGAACTACTTCCGCGTGCAGTCCTTTAGGGATGGTCAAACGAAATTGGCGGAGTTCGAGCGGGGCGAAGTGCTTACGGACAACAAAGTCACCAAGAGCCAGGAGCGCAATGGTACACTCATTGTCTTCGAGCCCGATGGCACGATCTTCAAAAACTTCCACTATATCCCCGACTACCTGGAGGATCTGATTTGGAACTACTGCTTCCTGAATGCTGGGTTGACCATTACCCTCAATAGCAAGAAATATCATTCTGAGAATGGCCTTCGTGATCTACTGAAGCGGAAGGCGGATGAGGAGACCCTGAGATATCCCATTATTCACCTCAAGGGCAATGACATCGAAATAGCCATGACTCATGCCAATCAGTATGGGGAAGAGTACTATTCCTTCGTCAATGGCCAAAACACAACGCAGGGGGGTACGCACCTGGCGGCTTTTCGTGAGGCCGTGGTGAAAACAGTGCGTGAATTCTTCAAAAAAGATTTTGACGCTTCTGATGTGCGGGCAAGCATCGTCGCGGCGATCGCCGTCCGTGTGCAGGAACCGGTCTTTGAGAGCCAGACAAAGACCAAACTGGGTTCGCAGAATGTCGCCCCTGAGGGGCCAACGATGCGTACCTTCGTCAACGACTTCATCAAGACCAACCTCGACAACTACCTCCACCGCAATCAGGAAGCTGCGGATGCTTTACTCAAGAGGATTCTCCAGTCGGAACGCGAGCGGAAGGAAATAGCCGGAATTAAGAAACTGGCGAACGAGCGGGCGAAGAAAGCGAATCTGCACAACAAGAAACTGCGCGATTGCCGGGCACACTACAATGACAACAGGAAGGTGGACGAAGAGGTGAAGAACTCCACGATGATCTTCATCACCGAGGGAGACTCCGCCAGTGGATCCATCACGAAATCAAGGGACGTACAAACACAGGCAGTTTTCAGCCTTCGCGGCAAACCATTCAACTGCTTCGGCCATACGAAGAAGGTGGTCTACGAAAACGAAGAATTTAATCTCCTTCAGCATGCGTTGAACATAGAGGATGGTCTCGAGGGGCTGAGGTATCGCAAGATTGTTATCGCCACCGATGCCGATGTGGATGGCATGCATATTCGACTGCTGTTGCTGACGTATTTCCTGCAGTTTTTCCCCGAGTTGGTGAGAAGTGGCCATGTTTTCATTTTGGAGACACCCCTTTTCCGAGTTCGCAATAAGAAAGAGACGTATTACTGCTATAGTGAGGAGGAAAAGCAGAGGGCCATCGCCAAACTTGGGGGCAAGCCCGAGATTACTCGGTTTAAGGGACTAGGCGAGATATCGCCCGACGAGTTTGCTGGGTTCATCGGCGACGAGATCCGGCTGGAGCCGGTGATCCTGCAGAAGGAAACGAAGATCAAAGATCTGCTAGGCTTCTATATGGGGAAGAACACACCGGATCGTCAGCAGTTCATCATCAATAAACTGCGAGTCGAAAAGGATCTCGTGATCAGCGAGCCGGAGGAAGTTTCGGAAGAGGATCAGTAGTTATTTGAATATTCTGCAAACAACGCATTTATAGATAATCCATGGAAGATTATTCCGAAGAAGGTGAGATTCAGGAAGTATTGCCGGTATCCGGCATGTACGAAAACTGGTTCCTGGATTATGCCTCTTATGTAATTCTGGAAAGGGCGGTACCCGCCATCAATGATGGACTGAAACCCGTACAGCGACGGATTTTGCACGCCATGAAAGAAATGGATGATGGACGCTACAACAAAGTGGCGAACATCATAGGCAGCACCATGCAGTATCACCCACATGGTGATGCTTCCATCTCCGACGCTATTGTCAACCTGGGCCAGAAAGATCTGCTGATCGATATGCAGGGTAACTGGGGGGACGTGCGAACAGGCGACAGTGCGGCAGCTGCGAGGTACATCGAGGCACGGCTGTCGAAGTTCGCCCTTGAAGTAGTTTACAATCCTCAGACGACCGATTGGCAGCTGTCGTATGATGGCCGTAAGAAGGAGCCGGTCACTTTTCCTGTCAAGTTTCCATTACTCATCGCGCAAGGAGTCGAGGGTATCGCGGTAGGTCTCTCAACCAAGATGTTGCCTCACAACTTCTGTGAGATCCTCAAAGCTGCGATGGATATGCTGCGGGGCAAGAAGACCAAACTCTACCCGGACTTCCAGACAGGAGGGAAGATTGACGTATCCGATTATAATGATGGGCAGCGTGGAGGCAAAGTACGGGTGCGGGCCAAGATTGAGGAGCTCGACAAGAACACCCTCGTCATCAGGGACATTCCCTATGGCACCACAACCACGTCATTGATCGATTCGATCATCAAAGCCAATGACAAGGGCAAGATCAAGGTCAAGCAGGTCATCGACAATACGGCGAAGGACATAGAAATACAGGTGAAGTTGGCGAGCGGAACATCACCCGACATCACCATCGATGCACTGTACGCCTTCACAGACTGTGAAGTATCGATTTCAACGAATGCCTGTGTCATCGTGGAGGACAAACCACGGTTTATGTCGATTTCGGAGATCCTCAAACAGTCTGTCGATCAGACGGTGGACCTGTTGCGTCAGGAGCTCGAGATCAGGAAGAAGGAATTGTTGGAGAAGATCCTCTTTTCATCCCTCGAAAAGATCTTTATCGAAAACCGAATCTATCGCGATATCGAAGAGTGCGAGACCTGGGAGTCGGTTATTGAGACGATTGACCAGGGACTAGAGCCCTTCAAACCTCAGTTTTACCGAGAGATTACTCGAGACGACATCATACGCCTGACGGAGATCAAGATCAAGCGAATATCACGTTATGATTCATTCAAGGCAGATGAGATGATGCGTAAGCTCGAGGAGGAGCTGAAGGAAACCGAGCATCATCTGGCCAACCTGATCGACTATGCCGTTCAGTGGTACCAGGGTCTGCTGGACAAATATGGTAAGGGTAGAGAGCGCAAAACAGAAATTGGCAGTTTTGACACGATAGCAGCAACGGTCGTGGCAGCCAATAATGCCAAGCTCTATGTCAACCGGCAGGACGGCTTCATAGGGTATGGCCTGAAAAAAGATGAATTTGTCAGCGACTGCTCAGATATCGATGACATCATCGTCTTCCGTAAGGATGGCGTTTGTATGGTCACGAGGATACAGGACAAGGTCTTCGTCGGCAAGAATATTCTGCATGTAGGTGTCTTCAAGAAAGGTGATGACCGAATGATCTACAACCTGGTCTATGTGGACGGGAAGACGGGCCGGTCGATGGCCAAGCGTTTTGCGGTGACAGCAGTTACAAGAGACAAGGAATACGATCTGACCAAGGGTTCGAAAGGTTCGAAGATGCTTTATTTCACTGCGAACCCTAATGGCGAGGCCGAAGTCGTCACGGTCTACCTGACAGCCGCAAGTTCTGCGCGCAAAAAAGTTTTTGATTTCGACTTTGCCACGCTGGATATCAAAGGGCGCTCGGCAGGAGGGAACATTCTCACGCGGTATCCAGTAAGGAAGATCCAGCTGAAGACAGCTGGTGTTTCTACCCTTGGCGGACTCGATATCTGGTACGATCCGGCCATCGGACGTCTCAATTCTGAGGAGAGAGGTCAGTACCTCGGCAACTTCCAGGCAAACGACAACATCATTGCTTTCTACAAGGACGGTAGTTATGAACTGACCAGCTTCGAGCTCACCAACAGGTATGACCTTGGACAGGTCCTGAGTCTGTCAAAGTTCTATCCGGACAGGGCTGTCGCCGCAATCCACTACGATGGAGGTGGTAAGACCTTTTTCATCAAGAGATTTCTGGTGGAGACAACCTCAGTCAACAAGCGATTTCCGTTTATTTCAGACGCCAAAGGTTCCAAACTGCTATTTGCCACGATGAGCAAAAATGCTAAAGTGGATGTAACCTATCGCGTGAAGAATAAGCATGAGCATGAAGCGTTTGAGCTGGAGGAATTGATAGATATAAAGGGCTGGAAGGCAATTGGTAATAAGATGCCAGTGCAATCTCTGGTTAAAGTGGAAGAGAAGGCAACTGAAAGTAATCAGTCCGCGGACGACGAGTCGCTTTCGAACCTCGACGAGCTGAAAAAGGCGGTGAGGGATGAGGTCGAAAAGGAGGATGATCAGCAAATGGGTCTTTTCAATGGGGAGAAACCAAAAGACGATTCATGACCAAGTGTCCATCTCGAGGCAAATAGAGATCCTGGAGGAGTTTGTCACTGACAACAAGCGTGACTTGATTGAGCAGGTAATGGACCGCAGGACCAGGTTTCTGACTGTGGTCCTCGAGGACATTTACAAACCACACAACGCGAGTGCAGTATTGCGGACCTGCGAATGTTTAGGCATCCAGGACATTCATACCATTGAGAGAGAGAACATCTACAACGTCAACCCCTACGTAGTGCGTGGTGCGTCCAAGTGGCTGACTTTGCATCATCACGATGAACACGAGCGACCTGAGGAGACCGCTTGTCTGGATCTTCTGGAGGAACAAGGCTATGAATTGGTAGCCACAACCGTAGGCAGCGACGCCATGGATCCTCAGGACTTCGAGCTCACTCAGAAGACCGCTGTTTTCTATGGTAATGAACATGCAGGGGTGAGTGATGTGATTTTGCAACGTGCCAAACGGAAGATCAGGATCCCAATGAGAGGCTTTACTGACAGCTACAACCTGTCAGTGAGCGTTGCTATTGTCATGGACCATCTCATGAGGAAACTGCTGAACAGCGGCTTCGAATGGGGACTGAGTGAAAAAGAACGTCAGGAACTAAAACTAGAATGGTACAAAGCCGTTGTGAAAAATAGCGATATTGTGCTGGCCAACCTTTCGGGTTGACAAGACTGCTGCATGAGAAAACTGCTAAAGTTCTTCATCTGGTTCTCACTATCTGTGATCATCCTCATCGTGGTCATCAATGCCGGTATGCTCCTGGCGTACCGCTCCTCGATCATCGAGGAAATGGATGAGCTCGAGCGGGGTTATCCTGTAGCGCTGACATTGGGTACCAGCCGCTGGACCATAGAGGGCGATCAGAACATGTTTTTCTCAGGCCGAGTCGATGCGTCGGCGGAGCTGTACCATAGTAGGATTGTGAATCATCTATTGCTCAGTGGTGACAATAGCCAGCGAGAGTACAATGAGCCCATCGAGCTGCAGCGCGCCCTGTCAGATCAGCAGGTGGAATATGAAGACATGACACTGGACTATGCTGGATTTCGGACGCTGGATTCCATCGTAAGGGCCAGGGCGATTTTTGGTCAGGACAGCATTATTATCGTCACACAGTACTTTCATTTGCCCCGCGCACTGTTCATTGCACAGCATAGTGGATTGCAGGCTGTGGGGTTTGCTGCGCAGGGTCCTGATACAATTCCATTCAAATTAATGGCCCGCGAAATCCTCGCAAGACCCGTGGCCCTTTTCGAAGTTTGGTTCCTCGGTCAGCAACCAAAGTTTTTGGGTGAAAAGGAGCCAATACAAGTAAGAGAGCGCATTCCTCAGTAATTCTACCCGACCAGCGAATCGACCACCTGAATGTCCGATTTTATGTATATTTTCGAGCGATTATTTACAGATAGATACTTCAGATAAACAATACAGCAGTACATGGAAATCGAAGAGTTTGAGAACCTGCGCCCAGACGAAATAGAGGTAATGATGAATGCCCCCGTTTATGTAGCCATCTTGATTGCTGGTGCAGACGGGAAGATCGACAAGTCCGAACGGAAAGAAGCCATTGAAGTCGCCCGAAGCAAGCAAAGCCGAGCCCGCGAACAATTGGTGGACTACTACAAGGCAGTAGGAGAGCACTTCGAAGAGAATTTCACCAAGTTCAGTGAACAGCTGCCTGAAGATGTGGGTGATCGGACGTCGGACATTGAGCAGGAACTGCGCAAGCTGAACCATATCCTTCCGAAAATCGATCGAGTATTTGCTATAAAATTCTACGCTTCGCTTAAGGATCTTGCCAAAAAGATTGCCGAAGCATCCGGAGGTATTTTCGGGTACCTATCTGTGAGCTACGAGGAGCAAACACTGATGGACTTGAAGATGATCACCGATCCCGAGAAGATCGGGGCTTGATGATCCATCCCAAAATAGATTATGAAAGCTGCTCCAACGGGGCGGCTTTTTTTATTTTTACTCAAACTGACAGATTCCAATATTGCAAAGGGCTAGCATCGTACCCCCGTTGAGGTTTGTTTTCCTCATGTGGGTTTTTTTCAGCGTTGAATTTTTTCTGCATGTCGAGTTGGGCTTCCTTGGCATTCGGCCCAGAACCGTGCAGGGCGCTATTGGCATATTGACCGCACCGCTTATCCATGGCAGCGTTCAGCATATCATCAGCAATACCTTCCCCATGCTTTTCCTGGGGGTAACGCTGTATGTTTTCTACAATCGGATTGCCAACCAGGTGTTTCTTCAGTGCTACCTCTTCACCAATTTCTTTGTCTGGCTGCTGGCTAGAGACTCTTTGCATATTGGCGCAAGTGGCGTAGTGTATGCCCTGGCGGGTTTCCTCATTGCCATGGGATTCTTCAAAAGGGACTTCCGATCCCTATTTATCAGCCTCGTGATCATCGCGATTTATGGGGGATTGGTCTACGGACTATTCACGATGAACAGCAGAGTAAGCTGGGAATCGCATCTGTTTGGCGCCATCGTAGGGGTAGGTACAGCGTGGGGTCTCAGCAAGTCCAGCAAGATTGCTAAATGATGTAGCAATACACTGGATTTTATACTAATAATATTAGTTTTATTGCTAATGAAATTAGTATATTTACTCTATGGATTCGGAGTACATAAAGGGTAAGGGAGCACAGATCAACGTCGCCAATCGCTTCCTAAAGCATTCAGTCACCTACGCTCACCACGAGGGGCTGGATGAACCAGCGATGGTTGAGCGGCCGCGTACAGAAATATTCTACGAGACCCCGAAAAAGATCATTTCGGAGAATGATAGTCCCGATCTGTCGTTTGTACATTCCATCAATCCCTACCAGGGATGCGAACATGGCTGCATTTATTGCTACGCAAGGAATACGCATGAATACTGGGGATTCAGTGCGGGACTAGACTTTGAGACCAAGATCATAGCAAAGAAGAACGCTGCAGAGCGGCTGGAAAAACAGTTTCTCAATAGGAATTGGAAGGCTACGTCCATTATGTTATCAGGCAATACGGATTGCTATCAGCCGCTCGAGAAAAAGCTGAAGATCACAAGGTCACTCCTGGAAGTGTTCCTCAAGTACCGCAATCCGGTTGGGATTATCACAAAGAACGCACTCATAACCCGTGACCTCGACTTGCTCAAGCCACTGGCTGAGGAACAGTTAGTGCATGTCTATTTCTCAATTACTACGCTTGACGAATCTCTTAGGCAGCGAATGGAGCCCCGAACAGCGAGCGCCGCCAGGAAGCTGGATGCCATTAAGAAGCTGACAGACGCTGGCGTTCCCGTAGGTATTATGAACGCGCCCATAATACCGGGTCTCAATCATCACGAGATACCACAGGTCCTCGAGTCGGCCGCCAAGGCGGGTGCAAGGACAGCGGGTTACACGATCGTACGTCTCAACGGTCAGATAGGGGAAATTACGAGGGACTGGTTGGTAAAGAATTTTCCGGACCGTGCCTCAAAAGTTTGGAATCTGGTCAGTGCGATGCACGGTGGCAATGTCAATGACAGCGAGTGGGGTAGGAGGCTGTCAGGTTCTGGGAACTATGCCGACATCATTGAGCAGCTCTTCAAGACATCACACAAGCGGTACTTTGAAGGAAAGTCGATGCCGCCATACGACACAACCAAGTTCCGTCGAGGGGGTAACTACAATTTGTTCTGACAGCGACAGCGATCAGTTGCGGGACTTGATCGCAAGAAAGACAGAAGCTCCTGCCAGCGAAATATCTCTAAGGAAAAGACTGGAGGCAAGGGGATTGCCTCGGAGGAAGCCCTTCATGTGTATCATCAGTGCAAACAGGAGTAGCATGAGGCCCAAGCCGTAAGCGGCAAGGCGACTCTTGCGGTTGAGTATGATGGCAATGCTGGCAAGAATGAACCCAGCACCTGTCAAGTAAACCCAAAGCTCTCTATTGGGCAAATAACGAGGGACGAGCCGCGCTACTACCGAAGTCCGGGAAAAGTGCACGATGCCAGCCAAGATCATCGGGGTAGCGAATAGTACTCTGGCGATGAACTCCAGGACCGTCATACCATCAAAAAATTGTGCGACTGACGACCGAAATTTAGAAAACAGACTTCTGGACTGCATAGGCGTGATGGTGAATCCCTAAATTAAGGTCTTTCTATGATTGCGGCCTCAAAATGAACGCTTAATGGCGTGATCCGCTGCCTGAAACTTGCTATGTACTGCAAATAGTCATATTTTCCGGCTAGCATCTAAACTAACTTAACAATTTATTATGGACAACGGTGGAACTCTTGGTGTAATTCTTTACATCGGACTCGTAATTCTTCTAATTGCCAGCATGTGGAAGGTCTTCACAAAAGCTGGAAAGCCAGGATGGGCATCCATTATTCCCATCTACAACATCATCGTATTGTTGGAGATTGTGGGCAAGCCGGCATGGTGGATCATTCTCCTGCTCCTCCCAATTGTGAATCTGGTCATCGCGATCATTGTCGCCAATCTACTTTCCAAGAGCTTTGGACAAGGGATAGGTTTCACAATCGGTCTGATATTATTGCCGTTCATCTTCTACCCATTATTGGGCTTTGGCTCGGCGAAGTACAAAGGTGCAGCGGGCTGATCTATCCTGCAGACGAAACTAGGAAGGCCCTCTTGCGTCAAGCAGGGGCCTTTTTTCATTTCTAACACTAAGTTGGTTGGTAGGTTGGTGACCTACGCCAGGACTCGCTCTATGAGACGTCTGGCCTCAGCTTCGTTGAGCTTATAGTAAGCCTGATCGTCAAAAGTCAGCCACATACCCTTTTTTGTCATTCGCTCGTTGCCATCGGTAGGGATCGACATGTTTTCCAATTCCAGAAAGACTTCGCCCAGGAAATCCCAGTCTTTCGAGCGCTTCGAACCTTTGGTGATCACTTCAAGCTGTCTTTTCACGAAGCTGGCATGGATCTCCACACGACTGGATTTGGATTGGTCGTGGATACAGAGGTAGAAAGCCTTTTCGCGACCAGATACTTCATAAATCGCCTGTATCAACTCCTCCATTTTGTATTGCCAATCGCCAGGGTTCTCAGGAAAACCTGAGTTGATCTGCCCATCTACGATGTCCAGGTGCAGGTAGGTTTCCTGAAAGTCGTCTTCTGGCTTTTGGTTAGTGGTTGCTGTTTCCGACAGCAATTGTTGCACTACTTCCAACCAGACATGGGGCAATTCGCCTTGCCAGGAATAGTTATCGTTCTCCGAAAAACCCTCCTCCATTATTTCTTCAGTGCTGATCTGTTCGCGGTGGAGATACTCGTGGTCAAACGCCACTTGCAGTGACCCTTCCTTCGCCTTCATATCCAGCGTATACGCGTAGGCGAAGGGGGGAGGCAGGTGCAGCGTTTGGTAGGACAGTTTAACTTTCAAGGGACAGGGTCTTTAGTAGGGTGTCGCGTGTTGCTTTTCGATCCACTTTGTCATTCGCGGTCAAGATGACCTTCTGGCCGAAAAACAGATTTTTGGGTTTTTCGTAGGGGTGTAATTTACTGAAATCCAATTCTTTGAATGACTCTTCTGCAATTAAAACTACACGTTGTCCAAGTAGATCGTCTGGAAGAGAGGAGAGGATGTATCTTCCGTGGAGTTGCGGTGCTATTGTGGACTCAACGTGTTCGGGTTGCACTTTGAATCCGCCTGTGTTAATGACAAAGTCCTTGCGACCCAACCATTGAAATTGCTGATTGTCAACAAGTTTCACGATGTCAGTCGTTTGCACAACCCGGCCATCGGTCACCGTACCTGTGATCTCGAGCGATCCATCTATAGCGGATTGAAAGTGAGCATCACCGACGGCCTTGTAATACGGCTGGCCGATCTTCCTCAAGGCAACATGGGAGGCAGTTTCCGTCATACCATACGTGTGATAGAATTGTGTGCTAAGTGGCAGGAGCTGAGCTTCTACATTGGCATGCAGCTGACCGCCACCAATGAGCACCTGGCGAAGGTGGTTGAATGTCTCTGGAGACTGTTCGAGGATCTTGGTCACCTGCATCGGTACCATGGAAGCCAGGTGGTAGGGGTGATTGACCACAACGTCGCTTGATGGTGGCACCACTTCCAGTATCGCTTCTGACAATAATGCCCTGACAATGACCATGGTACCGCCGATGAAGTGTGGGTTGATGCAGAGCAGAAATCTGTGGTCGGGCGTGGGGGGCCACCCAATAATTTCCATTGTTTGACGGGCACTGTACTCGAGTACTTCCCTAGATAGGTGAATTGATTTAGGTTTGCCTGTGGACCCCGAGGTATGAAACTGGAAGTCTTGCGTGCCGTTTAACCACGAAACAATGAATTCTATTACGTAATTTGCGTTTGGGGAAAATTTATTTGGGTCAAAAGCTTTCTTCTTGATGTTATCAGTGGAAAGTTCTTGATTTTCAACTATAAGCAACATTTTTCAAAGCATTGGCCGATTCCGAATCAATACTGGTAGATCGACTTCGAAACAAAGATAAGCGCGCTTTCGAACTTGTATTCAACGAATACTACAGCATCATGGTGTCTTATGCCTATCGGTTCATGGACCTCCGGGAAGATGCCGAGGAAATAGTACAGGAGGTGTTTGTGAAGTTTTGGGAAAAGTGTGAGCACCTTGCTTTGGACTCATCAATCAAGAGCTACTTGTACCGGTCGGTTCACAATACTTGCCTCAATCACCTGAAACACGAAAAGGTAAAAGACAGCTACCGTCAGTATGTTATCCAGTCCATGGAGGAATCCGTCGAGGACAGTCATTTCAGGGACGAAGCCGTGGACATGCAAGAGATGATCCTCCAGGAGGTGAACAACCTTCCCCCGCGCTGCAGCGAAATATTCAAGTTGAGTCGCTATGAAGGATTGAAATACCAGGAAATAGCGGACCATCTGGAGATATCAGTGAAAACTGTGGAGGTGCAGATGGGTAAGGCGCTGAAGCTCCTTCGTACGCGATTGACGGCGATGAAAAGAGATTAGTTTTGTGTATGCGCAGAGGGTGTTGGATTTTTTTATTGCTGGTTTTGACTTACCCCGCCGTGGCTCAGCAGTCCAACGCAACGGTCTCGTTGTCAGCGAGCAACGTGCCACTTGAGCAAATCCTCGACAGCATCTCCGCACAGACGGGTTTCTTCTTTTCTTATAATTCTACGATAGTTCCTGCGGGTAGTCTGTACACCATCAAGTCAGAGGATGACAAACTCACCAAGTTTTTGGATAGACTACTGGTGGGTACCAAACTGACGTATTCGATTGATGGAGACCAAATCATACTCAAGCGTGAGAAGGAGCCCAATGCCGAGGTATCACCTTCCCGCCAGAGTGATTTTATCATTGCCGGCTGGGCGAGGGATGCAGAGACGAATGAAGTGATACCAGGGGTGAACGTGTATCTCAATGGTACATCTATCGGCGCGGTGACTAATGAGAATGGCTTCTATCGCTTCAACGAGGTTCCCTGGGGTACTTATGAGCTCGTATTCTCGCATGTGAGTTTTCACAAGGTGCTGTTTGAAGTAAAGGTTCAGGGAACCGGCGACCTGACGGTAAATGGTAGGTTGCGGTTGCGAACGAATGAACTGCAGGGAATCGAGGTGGCTTCTACCCGGCTAAAGCCCACAGAGGACTGGGACAAAGCCTACAAGATCTTTGAAAGAGAGTTTTTTGGCAATACACTCAATGCCTCCCGATGTGCACTCCTCAATCCCGATGTGCTGGAGTTCTACACGGATGCCAACAACTCCCTTTTTGCTGAGGCCAGCGCCCCATTGAGGATACGCAATGAGGCCCTTGGCTATATGATCATCTACGAGCTCGAGCGATTCGAGAATCTTAGCGACGGGCTTACATACTATGGCAATGTACGCTTCGAGCAGCTGCCCATACTGGATAAGAAGGATCGCAAGCGATGGAAGAAGGCACGCTACAAAAGCTACAGTGGCTCATTGAGGCATTTCTTGAAAGCGCTCGTGCAGGATCGCTTGAAGAAAGAAGGGTTCAGAATGTATCAGGCGGACGACATCGTCAAAATCTCGGATCCCACTCCGGAAACGGCCCGTTCTGAGGACGTTGTGGTTAGAAACAATGACTTCAGCTGGACGATTTCATTTCCCAATTACCTGTATGTCGAGTATGCCAGAGAAAAGGAAAGTGAGCTGTATTTGATCCGGATGGCGAGTGACCTGCAGGAGCAGGCTATGCTAACTAGAGATTATGTTCTATTTTTGAGCAGGAAACCGGACGTGCAAAGGTCAATGCTCAGATTAAAAGATTCTTCGGTTATCGTGGATGCCAACGGTCATATTAGGCAGCCACTTGGAGTTTCTACCGTAGGGTATTGGGCCTGGGAGCGTTTTGCCGATATTGTGCCGATAGACTACGACCCGAAGAATCAAAAATTGTAATAATAACCTGTAGAGGTTTTGATTAGCTACTTTGTTATGGAAGTAGTTATCGGTTCGAGTAAATAGATGGAAGAGCAACTAGGTAAATTCTTTTCTGGCGAGGCTACCGAGCACGAGATCACAGAGATCATGCGTTGGCGCAATCAGAGCGCTGACAATGCAGAACTTTTCTTTGAAACGAAGAAACTCTGGATTGGTTCGGACGACCTAAAACAAATCCCCCCGAAGGATATTTTTGAAAGCATTGTGGCTGAGCCTGCAAAGACGGTGGGGCTGTGGAGCTACGTACGGTACGCTGCAGTCATCGCTTTGCTTCTGGGCTTCGGTTGGTGGTTGTATACATCATCCACAAGTGGCACTATGCAGGACATACTCCCTATGGTGGAGGTTCACCAACTAGAGGACGGCACTCAGCTCAACCTCTATAAGGGTGGGACTTTCTCTGTTATTGAGATGAGTGATCAACAGCGGGTAGTGGAGATTTCGGGTAAAGGTTTCTTCGACGTCGTCAGGGACGAGAGTCGACCGTTCATTGTATTGGCGGAAGGCACCCGGGTAGAAGTACTGGGTACATCGTTTGTCGTCGATACGGAAGAAGCGGACCGTACGGAGGTATTGGTTGCCACAGGTATAGTCAAGGTGTCGCCAGAAGCTATAGCAGGCGAGGAGTCAGATCAGGTCGTATTGGAAAAAGGAGAGATGGGTATTTTGACCAAAGCCGAATTGAAGCTTGAGAAGCGAACAATAGAGGACGAGAACTATTTGGCCTGGAGTTCCGGGCTCCTTTCATTTGACCAGGATCAGTTACACACCGTAGGTTCGGTGCTGGAAGAAGTGTACGGCCTGGAGGTAAAATTCAATAACAGCGACATAGGCAGTTGCCAACTGACAGCCAAATTCCAGAAGAAACGCGGAAATGAGGTTGTCCGGATTATTGCGGAGACTTTTGACATGGAATACTCGATCGAGGGTAATCTTGTGGAGTTCTCCGGCAGCGGTTGCCGCTAGTCAACTCTCAGGTCCATCATGGATCCTTTAATCCGATCATACACGGCTTGATTGGCGTCTTGAGGTGTTTGCACCTCCAATAGTCCTCTTCCCGCGCTCGAAAATAGCGACGCCATTCCCTTTTGAAGACCTTCCCTGTCCTCGGCTACATAATAGGCAAATGACTCCTCTTCCGCGAATAGCCGAAGTGTGCGCTGGTGCGTGGTCCCTAAATATCGCGTCCTTTCCTCCTGAGATAGTCTTCGCGGTCCCGGGATCAGATCGAAAATGCCACCACCATAATTATTGATGACGATGACCTTAAGGTTATCGGGCACCTGATCATGCAGAAATGCATTGCGATCATAGAGGAAGCTGAGATCTCCCGTGATCAAAAGGTTGGTTTTGTCTGAGTTGATTGCGAAGCCTACCGCTGTAGAGTTGGCACCATCAATGCCACTTGTACCGCGATTGGCGTGGTAGGTCACGTCTTGCTGGCCTGGTCGATGGAAGAAATTGGCATATCGTACCGCCATACTATTGGCAAGATGAACTTCCACGTCTGAAGGAAGGGCAGCCATGATCTCTGACATAGCCACGAAATCACAAAATGGCTGCCGTGACAGCCTGTCTTCCAATAATTGGGTTACCTGGCGCTGCAGGCTTTGCCATTTCTCAAAATAGGCCTTGTCATTAGAGGTCTCTGCAGCGAGTAGCTGCACAAATCCTTGAAGTGGAGCTTTAATAATGCCACATAACGACTGAAAGGTATCGCTTGTCCGTTCGCCTGATGACAGGTGCCAGTGTTTCGTTCCCTGCCTCAACATCAGTTTCAGTTGTTTCGAGATCAACGATTGGCCCAGCGTCAGGACAAGGTCGGGCTGAAGCGACTCCCATAGGCCTTTATTGGACAGAAACAGATCCTGACCCGTGACAACTTCACCCATACCGGTACCATTAGAAATCACGTCTGCGATGACTGGGATGTGTGAATTAGCGCTAAGATTGGACAATGATTGTAACACGTCCTTCTCTGGGGTTCCCTGTCCCAGTACAATGATTTTATTATGAGCGACCTTCCAATCATCGAGAAAAGGCCTCACGTTTTCAGCGGTTACTTGAAGTGTTGCTGTAAGTGACGTCAGACCGGGTATTTCTTTCGAAAATGCTAGTGGTTGGCCGTCCTCAGGATAGAATGGTTCACGAAAAGGGATATTGATATGAACGGGTCCTTTCGGGGATTGCTGCGCCGTCATCATCGCTTCTTGCAGCTTTCGACGGTATTCCCATTGGGCGTCTCCATGGTCCAGGTCCGCCGGCATTTGGTAGCTGGCTTTTACATGTGGGGCCAGTGCTCCATGCTGCTGGATGGTCTGACCATCTCGCTGTCCGATCCATTCTGGGGGCCGGTCGGCTGAGATCAGTACAAGTGGGATTTCCTGATAGAAAGCCTCGGCGGCGGCTGGAGCAAAGTTGAGCAAGGCGGTCCCGGACGTACAGCAAACCGCCGTTGGCTTACCACTTTCGAGACACATTCCCAAGGCGATAAAAGCAGCCGATCGCTCGTCAACGACGCTGAATGATTCGATTTGAGGATTTCGAGCGAAGGAAACGGCGAGTGGGGCGTTGCGCGAACCAGGGCATATCACGGCCTGCTGCAAACCCAGTTGCCTTAGTACTTCGGAGGTATCAAAAACCGCCTGATGCATCATGTGTCAAAAACCACACTTTTCATCGTCTGCAGCTTGAGTTCCGTTTCGATTTCCTCTTTTTGCGGGTCGGAGTCGAGCGTGATACCTGCTCCGGCGTAGAATCTACCGACAGTGCCTCGGATCTGCATGCATCGTAGGTTGACGAACAAACTCACTTCATTCTCTACGTGTACAGGTCCAAGAAAGCCACTGTACAGTTCGCGATCATAATGCTCATGCTCACGGATGAATTCCAGGGCTGGCCGCATCGGCGTACCGCAGACGGCAGAAGTGGGGTGGAGGAGATCAAGCATGATACTTCCGAGCTTTGGCATTTGTGTCGCCACCATATCAACGCTAAAGTTTGTTTTCAGGTGCGCTAGGCGCCCGGCCTTTACTGTTCTGGGACCCTGCTCCTCGAATTCCCTCAGGCGGATCTTTTTGAAGCAGTCAATGATGTATCGACTTACAATGGCTTGTTCCTCAATTTCTTTCTGTCGCCAGGCAACGTCCTGTAGGCGCTCATGATCTTTGATCAATTGCGTGCCAGCCAAGGCGGCAGTGGTGAATCGCTGCTGGTCCTTCGTATGCAAAAGAGACTCTGGTGTGGCCCCCAGCCATTTGCCTACACCAGGCAAATAGAGGAGGTAGTTCATGGCCTCCGGGTACCGGTCGACCAGTTGGAGAAATTTGTCGAAGGCCTGAAAGTCCTCCGGTAGATGATGGTCGTCACATCTTGAGAGTACTACCTTAAGCAGGTGATGCCCATCCAATTTTGGCAAGCACTGCTCCACGGCCTGCTGGAAATTGTACTGTTCAGCGGGTGGGAGTGGTGGCTGCTCTAACTGCTTACCATTTTCAAGATCTGAGAGGAATTGATCAAGTTGCGATGACGAGAGGGATGGCGAGATTTCAAAACTTTTCTGAGTGCCTTCCCACGATATCAGCAGGTCAGCCTTCAGGAAAAGCGGCTGAGGAGGGTGCGCCTCCTGAAACGGATTCACTATGAATCCTCGACCGAGGTCTTCGAGATCATCAGCATTCACCTGACGGGCTGCACCAAGGTCGATGAGCAAGTAGCGTCTTTCGCTGCCCGGCAGACACCATGTGGCCATGGGAAATTGCTTATCCTCCGCCATTGCCCAAAGCTGGGCGGGACTCAGAGACGTAAGGGCTTCGATGTTTTCTATCCGATTCAAATTCAGCTCTTTCAGTTGATCCTTCTATCGATGATCGTGGTGGTCAATCTACTGATACAAACCAAGCGATCCTCTTCATTCACAATCCTTATATCCCAAATATGTGTTCTTCTTCCCACATGCACCGCTCGTGCGGTCCCCGTGACCAAACCTTCTCTGGCGCTTTTGACATGGTTGGCATTGATTTCCAGGCCAACGACTGCTTGCGTTTGGTGGTCAATTAGTAGTGTTGATGCCACGCTCCCCAGTGTTTCAGCCAACGCTACTGACGCTCCTCCGTGTAACAGGCCCATTGGAGTTTTTGTTCTGTCGTCGACAGGCATGGTGGCTTTGAGGTAATCAGTTCCCACTTCGGTAAATTCTATGCCCAGGTGTGACACCATGGTGCGATTAGACATCTTATTGAGTGATTCAGTCTGGGTTGTTTCCGGAAACATGCAGTACCTCTTATTTTCGCCAAAAATTCCTCAAAAATATGACGGAGACACCGAAAACCAAGCGACTGTATATTGTACGCCACGGAGAGACCGACTATAATAAGCAGGGCATGGTCCAGGGACGAGGCATAGATGCGCCTCTCAATGAGTTGGGGCAGCGACAGGCTGAAGCTTTTTTCGAGTATTACCAAGACCAGCCATTTGATAAGATCTACATTTCTGAATTACAACGAACCCAACAAAGCATTCAATTATTCATAGACAAAGGTCTTCCTTTTGAGAAGCTCGCCGGTCTGGATGAAATAAGCTGGGGGTCTCAGGAAGGGGTTCGCTTTTCAAAGGAGTCAGAAAACTTGTATAAAAGCACCATTGCGAGATGGAAAGCCGGCCACCTCGAAGAAGCCGTTGCAGGGGGTGAGAGCCCGATAGATGTGATGAACCGTCAGAAAAAGGCCATGGATCATATTCTCGGTCAGTCCGGGGAGAGGAGGGTGCTAATTTGCATGCATGGAAGGGCTATACGTATTTTGATGGCGTGGTTATTGGGCTACGATCTCTCGTACATGGATGAGTTCCGACATGCCAATCTTGGGCTCTACAAACTCTTTTATACGGGCAAATCATTTCAGTTAGAGGCCATGAATGAAACAGATCATCTCAAAATTCTGGAAGTAGACGAATAAATACCCTACTTTTGCAAAGTCGATAAGTTGATCTCCGCATTACTCCCTCCCTATTATAAAGGTGTGATGATCGGGTCTTTGACTCCTCGGCACTTTATTTTACTTATTTCTGATGAATATTTTTGTTACAAAGTTGAACTATGATACTTCAGAAGCATCATTGCAGCAACTATTTGAAGAATTCGGAACGGTTGATTCCGTGAAAATTATTATGGACAGAGAGACTGGTCGAAGCAAAGGCTTTGGCTTTGTCGAAATGCCCGTTGAAGAAGAAGGCTCTGAAGCCATCAATGGACTGAACGAGACAGAGTTCGACGGTAGAACGATCATTGTGAAGAAAGCAATCCCAAAAGAAAATAGTGGCGGAGGTCGCGGCGGCTACGGCGGCGGTGGCGGTCGTGGTGGCTATGGCGGCGGCGGAGGTCGCGGTGGTTACGGCGGCGGTGGTGACCGCAACAGATGGTAATTACGACATCACATTAGATTTTAATTTATAGACTCAATGGCCACTTCCCAGTGGCCATTTTTTCTTCCAGTCCTCGTTAGTGCTTATTTTACCTCCTGGGATTGAGAAGAGATGGCCAAGTCGAAAAAAGTCCATGTCGAAATAGGCAAGCGAAAGCTTGACCTTTCCAATTTGGACAAAGTCCTGTACCCGGAGGACCATGTCATCAAGGCAGAGATCATTCAGTACTACCTTGGACTGGCGCCCACTATTCTTACCCACCTTAAAGGGCGGCCGCTCTCGTTGGTCAGATTCCCCGACGGCATTTACGGTGAACAATTCTTTCAAAAAAACCGACCGGACTGGACGCCGGACTGGATTGACTATGTCCGTCTGGGTAGTGATCGAAAGAAGGAATATGTGGTGGCCACGGAGGAGGCGGCCTTGGTGTGGTTGGCGAACCTGGCTTGCCTCGAACTACACCAGATGCACTGCCTCAGCAACAATACAGCCTCACCTGACTACATCGTGTACGACTTGGACCCTCCTGAAGACTATGATTTCGCCAATCTGAAAGACATCGCCTTCCATCTCAAGGAACACCTCGAGCGGTACGGCTACAGGGTTTTCGTCAAAACCACTGGAGGCAAGGGTTTGCACCTGATGACCCCAATTGTTGCCAAGTACACATTTGAGGAGAGCTTCCAGTGCGCCAAAGAGCTGGCAAAGACGTTCCTTGAGCGCAATTCCCAGGCGACACTGCACATCAAGAAGGAATCGCGTCAGGGTAGAGTATTGGTGGATATCTACCGAAACCGCCCGTCGCAGACGATCATCGGTGCCTACAGTCTGAGAGGTAGGATCGGGGCCACAGCGGCCGCGCCGTTATCATGGGAACGTCTGGCGGAGCTGAATGCGACCTCTGAGATGAATATCCGGACGGTGCCGGCCATGGTAGAGGCAGAGGGAGATCCATGGGAGTCCCTCCGTGCCTGGGCCATTCCTTTGCATACCGACAAACGGGCGAGCGTTGAAAAGGAGCACCCTCCCCATGATCGTCGAAAGACTACCGAGCAACTGGCAGAGTATGAAAAGAAGAGAGACTTCAGAAAGACTCCCGAACCGGATCTTGTGGGCGATGAGGGGACCGGTAACCGATTTGTCATCCAGCGACATCATGCCTCGCATCTGCACTACGATCTTCGCCTGGAGCAGGAGGGAACCCTCAAGTCCTGGGCTGTCCCTCGTGGGATGCCACCCATGCCGGGAGTGAAGCGCCTGGCGGTGCAGACTGAAGATCATCCGCTGAAGTATTTGACTTTTGAAGGAGAGATACCCAAAGGTGAATACGGCGGTGGGATGATGTGGGTATTCGCCTCCGGCCGCTATGAGATCACGAAGGAGAAGAAGAATGGTTTCTATTTTCGACTCAGCAGTAAGACGTTTAATGGCGAGTTTCGGATGCACCTGATGAAGGACAAGGAATGGCTCCTTGAGCGGGTGGATAAGCCGCAGGTCAACTATCTCGAGAGAGAAGTGCAGCCGATGCTGGCGGAAGCAGCAAAGAAGCCACCACTGGGGGATTACATCTACGAAGTAAAATGGGACGGAATTCGGGTGATCATCACACTGAATGAAGGCGAACTTGTCATTCGCAGTCGCAACATGAATGACATTACTGAACAGTTTCCAGACTTGAATGTCGCCGAGGAGGCCTTCCGTGTCAACAACGCCATTTTTGATGGCGAGATTGTCTGTCTCGATTCGGATGGAAAGCCTGACTTCAAGAAAGTGATAAAGCGCCTTATGACTAAGAATGCGAGGGACTTCCAAAGCATCAGCAAGCGCAATCCTGCCTACTGCTACCTGTTCGATTGCCTTTATGTAGACGGCAAGTCGCTGCTCAACGAGCCCTTACTTAGAAGGCGTGAGTGGATGAATGATTCGGTCAGAAAGGAAACGAACTATCGGATCTCGGAGATCGTCGAAGATGGACCCGCTTTGTTTGAGGCCGCCAAACAGCTCGGCGTCGAAGGCATCATGGCCAAGGACCCATTGGGCAAGTACTTTCCCGGCAAGCGCTCATCGGTATGGACAAAAGTGAAGGTCAAGTCTACACAAGACTTCATCATCATTGGCTATACTGCGGGTGAGGGGGATCGTCATCCGTACTTTGGTTCGCTGCAGATAGCTGAGAAGGGCGAGGATGGTCTGACCTACCGGGGCAGGGTGGGGTCCGGGTTCGACACGACCCTGTTGAAATTGGTGCGAGAAGGACTTGATGGATTACAGAAGGTGGAAAAGCCTGTCGCCACCGCTGCGCACGAGGAGAGCAAGACCATTTGGGTGGAGCCATTGTTGGGCTGCGAAGTGGAGTACTCGATGATCACAGACAATGGCACTTTGCGCGATCCTGTCTTCAAAAAGTTGGTTGATTAAGCTAAAAGGCTGAAATACCTCATTCTGGTTCATCCCAAAATTCCCAAGTTAAGCCTGAAAAATTCCAGTTCACAGCGCGTCACTGGCGTTGCCTCATCCGCAACTCTATATTTGAATCATAGTAGTTTTTTCATTGGTTTGGGTTTTAGTAAAAGCACCTGGGATCTCATTTGGGTGCTTTTTCTTTTTTTAGGCCCCTCTGGCAGCCCTTCCGAAAATCCCTCTTCAATCACCGAACATTTCCTGCCACTCGTCGGCAAAAACCTTCCTAACGACGTAATTAGGCCACAATACCTCAATTGAGGTCGTACTTTAGTATTGTAAGTAGTTTTTCATTGGTTTGGGTTAAAAAGCACCTGGGATTTCTCGGTGCTTTTTTTATGCCTTGTAGTTGAATGACTCCTCGCATGTCCGCTCCTCAAGATATCTCCCATACAACGCTTTTTATTCACCGAAGATTCGGTGCCATTCATCGTCAAAATGCGTCTCTACGACGTAGATCGAAATCAATACCTCAAGTTGGGGCGTTAGTTATAGTATAAGTTACTATAAGTAGTTTTCTTCATTGGTTTAGGTTTTCAAAAGGCACACACGTCAGATTGGGTGCCTTTTCTTATTTAGCCCAATTCCCATTCAATCAGGAATATGCCGGTTCAGTCAGTGATTTCCAGCGAATAACCCTTTTGTTTAGTGCAGGCCCCATAAATAGGTACTTTTACCTCGTAAGTAGTTTTTTCATTGGTTTGGGTTTCAAAAAGCACCTGGGATTATTTTGGGTGCTTTTTTCTTTTTACAAGGGATCTGATCACCTTCCTTCTTACCGGTGATCCGACCATTTCTTCGCTCATTGCACTCTCCAATACTCTCCCTTCAACTCATCAACTCATTTTTCCGATTCACCCCGATTAATTCCGACTCAGGCGTGATGATTGTGGTGAATTCGGCCGGGACATTACCTTCGAAGCATAAGTAGTTTTTTCATTGGTTTGGGTTTTAAAAAGCACCTGGGATCTCATTTGGGTGCTTTTTCTTTTTTATACGAATCCTGCCGTTTGATCCTCCTCCTCACCACCCACAAGTTGACCAGATAAACGATGGCCGCGCCGACGGACACAAGGAAGCCGTAGCTCTCGAAAGAACTGTTGCCTTTGCCGGTAAGATATTCGTAGACATAGAAACTCTGATCAGCATCTTCGAAATCATATTGGAATAAAAAGATCACAGGGAAGCTTAGGATCCCCAGCCATAGCAAACCTTTGACCAGATGATCAGAACGATAGTAGTGACGAGAGACCTGATGAAGGAAGAGGGTATGTGCTGCTCCGAACAGTAACACAGAGAGTAGACCATAAAGGAACAGCCAGCCGGGAATGCTCAGACGAGCGAGCGTGCTAGCTATCGCAAGTCCAATGCCCAGGGCCAGTATCAGTATTTCTCCTCTTCTCATGAGCCACGCAACTTACTCTGTGCATGGTAAAGGTAGGCCTCCAAAACGATTCTCTGCTGAAGGCTTTCCAGGCGAAGTCGATTCATTATCTGATTACCCCGGTTAGGGTAGAAGGCAGAAATAGATCAGTTAGGAGTTATTTTTACCCGTATTTACTCCATGTTTTTTCCCATTCAGGAATTCAATTGCCATGTTCAACGATACGATTTCGCAACTTTTCTGCGGCCTGGTACCTTTGATATCGTAAGTAGTTTTTCATTGGTTTGGGTTTCAAAAAAGCACCTGGTCTATGGGTGCTTTTTTTTTATGCCTCAATTTTTAAGAACCCGTGCCAAGTGCGGCAACAGCCCCGCAGATGCCTCCAACTTCCCCAATCTCACTCATCGTCCATTTATTCCGGTTTATCGGTAAAAATTGCACTTCAAACGTTTTGATTATGCGATCATGGCCTGCACCATTACCTTCGAAGCATAAGTAGTTTTTTCATTGGTTTGGGTTTTAAAAAGCACCTGGGATCTCATTTAGGTGCTTTTTCTTTTTTATAGCCCCTCAAGCTCGCCTTCGGAAAAAACGCCCCTCCGTCTCCCGATCACTTCTCTCGTCACAATCCGCCTGTTCAACGACACTTAACACCCAAAGATCGAAGCTTGATGAACGCGTCCTACACAGCTGCGTTATTCAATACAAGTAGTTTTTCATTGGTTTGGGTTAAGAAAAAAGCACCTTGGTCAGCAGGGTGCTTTTTCTTTTTCTGGGTGTTCCGAAGAGTCTCCCATGGCACCGGTTTTCCAGGGGCTGGCCAGACTCGCCTGGGTTTACCTTAAGTCCGGCAATAGCCCGAGGGGTAACCTCATTACCGTGACCTTATTCTCATCAGAAGCGCTTCCTATATCCCTCTGTGTGACAGGAGTCGGTCGGCCTTTTCAGTTGAGCTTAATGCAGAACTTTTGAAGGAAGAGTGGGTAGGAAGGCAGCAATGCCGCAGAGAAGCCTCAAAAGAAGCCCTTGGCACGCTTTTCAATGCGATCAATAGGGTAGGAGCCGTTGGGAGAAAACCGGTGGATTTGGTCAATCGTGCGAGGGCAATTTGATCTAGTTCTTCACCCGCACTTTGATCTTGGGCTTTTCCTCTTGTTCCGGTGGTGGAGGGAGGTTCATCTGTTGCTGGACGATGGCCTCATTTTCAATTCGGCGATTGAGCATATTCACATAACTGCGGCCGTCTCTGTTGCCATACTCTGTGTAGGATCGTTGTGCCCATCGGATGGCCTCGTCCATATTGCCCATCATTTCATGTGCGACGGCGATATTGTAAGCAAAGTATCCTGCGTCCTTCTCTCGTGCACTGATGAGGCCGGTGCGCCATATTTCGGCTGCTTGCTTCCAGTTGCCAACATCGGCATATCTGGTGCCTCGCTCCAGGGCAGGAGATTTTTTGGACTTGCCGCGAAAAGCCCGGGTCAAACGCACGGACATAGGCGAGATGCGATAGGCATAGTTGCTGCCGAGGGCGGCACTCAGGTTTCTGGTGGCATCTGCCTTGGTGATGAGCTGCGCAATCGCATCAGCCTTCGAGGAGGCTGCCGCCTCCCAGGAGCCTGTCCTTTTGAACAGTTGTTCGTCCAGGATCGTCCGGTCGCCAGGGTTGTAGAAACGAAGACCTATCTTGATGTTGTCCACACCATTGGCGTAAAACTCGTCCACTTCAATTTCTACCTTTTCACCGTCGCGCTCGACGATTTCTTTCTTCTTGCGTTTGCCGTCGGTGATGATGAAGTCTGTGTCAAAGATCTCGATGGCCAAAACCGCATCTGCACTGTACTGTCCGCAGAGTTGGTGGATCCGGTTCCAACTGAGTTGGTCGGGAAAGGCGCTGGTCAGGCTGTTCCCATCTAGCCGAGTACTGGCAATTTTGACGGAGAACCGGTTCGCCGTCCGCAGTTGGTTCTGGAAAGCACTGATCCAGGCCTGAGTGGCAGCTTTGTCCTCGTCAGGCATCTCGCCGGTCAGGACGCCTTCAACGATGTTGAGTCCTTTCTTGTTGAATTTGGTTCTGTCCACAATCAGCAACGTCTGGACATCTCCTGGGACATTGATATCAGCAGGCCTCGCAGAGTCAAAAGAAACTGTTCTGCGTCCACTCGAGCAACCTACCATCAGGAAGGTAGCTATCAGTACGATCGCAACTTGGAAAGATCTGGTGCTGTTCATACGCGATGCATTTCACTCCGGATGTGGAGTATTGTTAGTCATGAATTTAGAAATATTCTGGTATTTCTTCGCTGTGGTATTCTCACATGGGAATTTTCAGCGAATGGATCGGTGCCATACGGGTGTAGGCTTCGATGGCCTTCTCAGACTTTACTGCCAGCTGGCATCCAGAGCGTTTTCGTGAGGATCCAAAAGATGGCGCCTAAGCCCATGAATACCAATGCGTAAAAGGAAAGTCCCCGCAAACCAAGAGACCTACTTTCTGCAGTTTCCACCAGGTCCCCGTTGGTGAAGGCCACACGGACACGGAAATCATTATCGCTCGAAAGCGAAAATCGCTTGAGTGGTGTCTCGAGGCGATTGATGGCCAGGACGTTTTTCTGTCCCTCATATTCTGAAAACATCGTGATGCGCGCTTCTACGAGGCGAGGACGTCTTGGCATCTCGGGTATCGAAAAATTAGCCGTCGCAGTACTCTCATTCGACTGCAGTCCCAATTGCTCGATGGGTGTCAAGCGACCATCTACAATCAGTCGACAGTGGGTTTTCACGTATTCAAGTATTTCTCTTTTGTATTCGTCATTGCTCAGCTCCCTGCGCAGACCCTCATCCAGGTAGGCTGCCATGGTGGCTTCGATAACCTCTGAAGGGAGGTCCATATTGAGTAACCATACGCTGTCCTTCTCAATGAGCCGAACAGTGGTCGGTACATCATTGCCTGTTGCCGGGACTGACAATGTAGTCCATATCGCGAGGAAGAATAGAGCAATCATCCTTGACATAAACGGGGTGGTCTTTGATTATTGTCTAGCTGCCATTATTGACTGCCACCGAAATTCTCTAAGGTCTGATGTTGGACAAACAACGCAGGTCACAAAAAATTACCCTTGCTTCCGTGTTGTTACAATTTAGGCGGGGGTGTCTTCATAGCAGTTGGTATATCAAATATAACTGTATTGCAAATTCGGAGCTACTATTCCTGTCGAAATGTCAATGTTTGTCGCTGAGGGTGGGATCTTCTGTTGTTAGCGAGGCTAGGCCATTACCAGAATATGGAGTTTTTTCTTCACTTGCTTTTCGCTAGGTTGCGATTCTGTCACACGCCACCATGAGATCCGACGACAAATTTCTACGACTTCTATCCCAAGATTATCCAACAAGACTAGCGGCTGCCAAGGAAGTTGTTCTATTAAGCTCCGTCTTGAATTTGACCAAGGGGGCAGAGATTTTCCTCAGCGACGTGCATGGTGAGCATGAGGCCTTTGAACATGTGCTCCGCAATGGCTCTGGGGTGATCAAGGCTAAGATCAAAGAGCTCTTTCAGGCGGAGCTTGACGAAGGTGGGATCAACCAATTGGCTACGCTTGTCTATTATCCCGAAGAAAAGCTGCCATTGATACGGCCAAATGAGGGGGCCGTACCCTTTTATAAGGAGGTCATTGGGCGGCTCATAAGTCTCACGCGGGAATTTGCCTCTATATACGCCTCAAGGAAACTAAGTGAACTACTGCCAGACGAGTTGGATGAGCTCATCATTGAATTGGTTGCCCAGCGAGAAATGGGGGAGGCCAATGACTACTATGATCATCTCATCGGGAGTATCATTGAAGTCGGTCAGGCAGACCGGTTGATCGTAGAGTTTTCGAAGCTCATTCAGCGTCTGTCCATCCACAAGGTGCACATCATCGGCGACGTCTATGACAGAGGTCCTGGCGCTGAGATCATCATGGATCAGTTGACGGATCACCATGCCGTTGATTTTCAATGGGGCAATCATGACATCGTTTGGATGGGAGCGGCTATGGGCAACGAGGCTTGCATCGCTAACGTTTTGAGACTCTCTCTCCGATACGCCAACACAAGCACGCTTGAAAAGGGCTATGGCGTCGACCTGATCGCGCTGGCCTCGTTTGCGATAGAGCACTACAAGGAGGACCAGGGAATTGTTTTCAACCCCAAAGTTGCCGGTGACGAACTCCTCAATGAATCGGAGCAGTGGCTCAATCGGCTGATGCACAAGGCCATCTCGATCATTCAGTTTAAGTTGGAGGGTCAGCTCATCCAAAGACGCCCTGAGTTCAAAATGGGTGATCGCCTACTACTAAGCAACATTGATTATGAGGGTGGCGCTATCGAAATCGGAGGCGTCCGGTACCCATTGAATGACGATTTTTTTCCAACCATCGATCCCAAGGATCCCTATCAACTAACCACACAGGAGACCGAACTCGTCGACAAGCTCAAGGCCTCCTTTATCAAGAGCCAACGCCTACAGAAACATGTGCACACATTGTTTCGCAGGGGAAGTATGTACAAGGTCACCAACAGCAACCTACTTTATCACGGATGCATCCCCCTTACCGCCGACGGGCAATTCAAGGAGGTGGATCTGGGGCATGGACCTATGTCAGGAAGGAGCTTTCTGGATTTCTTCGATCAACAAATGCAGATCGCCAGTGCCGGCAGGCCCGGTACACCTGAGAGACTATACGCCATAGACCTGATGTGGTACCTGTGGGCGGGGCCGGATTCGCCGCTTTTTGGCAAGGACAAGATGGCCACCTTCGAACGATACTTCCTCGAGGACGACGTCCCAAAGGAGGAAGTGAAGGATCACTACTATCACTTCCGCGATGATGAGGCGACGTGCAACAAGATCCTGGTGGAATTTGGGCTCTCGACAGGCAACTGTGTGATTCTCAACGGCCATGTCCCCGTGTCGGTCAAGAAGGGAGAAAGTCCGATCAAGGCCAATGGTAAGCTTATCGTGATTGACGGTGGTTTCAGCAAGGCCTACCAGGATGAGACGGGTATAGCGGGCTACACGCTTATTCACAACTGCTTCGGACGTGAGCTGATCGCTCACGAACCATTTGTGTCCCGCACTGCGGCCATTGAGAGGGAAGTGGACATTGCCAGCAGCGAGACGGTTTTGGATCAGTCTTCGACCAAGCAAAAGGTCAGAGACCTCGATGATGGACAGCGCCTGCAGTCGGATATTGCGGATCTCAAGAGACTGCTGAAAGCCTACGCCGATGGCCTTCTCAAAGAGTCATTGTGACAGCAGAGCGTTTGTAGGCTGGCCGTGTAACCTGAGTAAATCCACTTGAACCATCTCCCTATCCGATTTTGGACAAGGGCCTATTTCTTATAGTCGAATAGATGGTATCTTGGCGGGGGTTTTTTTATAAGAGTTCATGAGACTACCGCGCAGATTGAGAATCATGGCGCCCCTTTTCCTGGCGGCGCTTGTTTTCCTTACCAATTGTTCATCACCGTCATCTCCCAGAGTGCTGGTCTTTTCCAAGACCGCTGGCTTTCGGCATTCGTCCATTGCCGAGGGTATTCAGATGATGCAGAGACTTTCCGTACGAAAAGGCTTCGATGTAGTCTTCACGGAAGATGATGCCTACTTCACAGAGGACTCGCTTCGCCAATTCACAGCGGTGATGTTCCTGAATTCGACACAGGATGTACTGGACCACTATCAGCAGGCCGAATTCGAGCGATACATTCAAGCAGGGGGTGGATTCGTGGGGATCCACGCCGCGACTGACACCGAGTACCACTGGCCCTGGTATGGTGAACTGGTCGGCGCATACTTTGCTGGCCACCCGCCGGGAGTACATGAAGCAACTGTACGGATTACGGCCGAGCATCCGGCGACTGATTCCATACCAGCCGAATGGGTCAAGACAGATGAGTGGTACAACTTCAAGAACATCAATCCCAACCTGAATGTGCTTGCTTGGTTGGATGAAAGCACCTACGAAGGGGGTACGAATGGTGACAAGCACCCAATCGCCTGGTACCACGAGTTTGACGGCGGTCGGGCATTCTACACAGGCATGGGCCATACTTCGGAGTCCTATACTCAGCCTTTGTTTGTGAGGCACGTATGGGGCGGCTTGAGTTGGGTGCTGGATGGCTTCAAGGGTTTGAACTATGCTTTGGCCAAATCGCAAAAGGTACCGGAAGAGAATCGATTCACGATCGAGGTGCTGGAGCAAAAGCTATACGAACCTACCGAAATGGTGGTCTTGGATGACTATAGGGTGCTGTTTTGCCAGCGCCGTGGTCAGGTGATGATGTACGATCCACAGACGAAAGAGACGTCGGTGGTTTTAGAGATTCCCGTCTACACAGGGAATGAGGACGGACTGATGGGGTTGGCGTTGGATCCTGACTTCAACAATAACCAGTGGCTGTACCTTTTCTATTCCAATCCGGGCGATGAGCCCGTACAGTACCTGTCACGATTCAAGTTTGAGAACAATGCCATTGACATGGCTACTGAGCAGCGCATTTTGGAGGTGCCTGTCCAGCGTGAAGAGTGCTGCCATACCGGTGGATCCATCGAGTTTGACAGCAATGGCTTGTTATATCTATCGACAGGTGATGATACGAATCCGTTCGCCTCGGATGGCTATGGGCCCATCGATGAGCGGCCCGGTCGAAAGCCATGGGATGGGCAGCGCACCAGTGGTAATGCCAATGACCTTCGGGGGGCGATCCTGAGGATCAAGGTCAATGAGGACGGCACGTATGACATTCCGGAAGGCAACCTATTTCCTGAGGGTACTCCGGGCACTAGGCCAGAGATCTATGTAATGGGGAACCGCAACCCCTACAGAATTTCCCTCGATGCAAAGCGGGGTACGCTCTACTGGGGTGAGGTAGGTCCCGATGCCGGAGAGGACCGTGAGCTCCGCGGTCCGAAAGGACACGATGAGGTGAATCAGGCGAAACAGGCCGGGTTCTACGGCTGGCCGTACTTTGTCGGCAACAACAAGGCGTACTACGACTATGACTTTGCTGCTCAGAAGTCCGGCGAGCGCTTTGACCCTGCCAAGCCCATCAACGATTCCCCGAACAATACGGGTATTCAAGAGCTACCCCCAGCACAGCCAGCGTTCATCTGGTATCCCTATGGCGCCTCACCAGAGTTCCCAATTGTGGGGCAGGGAGGCCGCAATGCCATGGCAGGCCCTGTCTACTACCAGGACATGTTTGAGGCCAGTGACGTCCGCTTTCCCGACTACTACAATGACAAGCTATTCATTTATGATTGGATGCGCGGGTGGGTCCATGTTGTCACCAAAGACCAGGATGAGAACTTTGTGAAAATGGAGCCCTTCATGCCCAGCCAGAAATTTCACAATCCCATGGACATGCAGTTTGCCCGTGACGGCAGTCTGTACATCATAGAGTACGGCACCAAGTGGTTCAGTGAAAACGACGATGCACGCCTACTGCGAATCACCTACAATGGCGGCAATCGACCGCCAGTGGTGGTGGCCTCGGCTGATGCGGCCGCGGGAGCTACGCCTCATACGGTGAGCTTCAGTTCGCAGGGTACCAGGGATTACGATCAGGATGCGCTGACTTACGAGTGGAATTTTGATGGGGCAGCCAGTAGCAGTGATCGCAATCCTACTTTTGAATACACCAAACCTGGCGTCTATTATCCTTCGCTGACCGTGCGCGATACCAAGGGCAATGCTTCCGAGCGCCAGTTGAGGGTCGTCGTGGGCAATGCGCCGCCGGAGATCAATATTGAGATAGGGGGGAATAGGTCCTTCTACTGGGATGTCACGGACCTGGCGTACACCATCCGGGTGGTCGATCCGGAAGACGGTAACGTTGGTGAGGGTATTGATGAATCAGCTGTCGTCGTCACGAGCCAGTACCTGGAAATGGGCTTTGATATGACTGAGATCGCCCAGGGTCACCAGATGGCTGGTGACTTTTTGGATGGCAAGCGCATCATGGATGACAGTGACTGCGCGGCATGTCACAAGCTGAACGAGCAATCGATAGGACCAACCTACTTGCAGGTAGCAGAGAAATACAAAGATGACTCGGAGGCCGTCGCCTATCTGGCCGACAAGATCATTAACGGGGGAGGTGGCGTCTGGGGAGAGCAGGCCATGGCGGCCCATCCTCAGTTGTCAGAAGAAGAGGCCCAGAGTATCGCCCAATACATCCTATCGTTGGGTGAGGAGACGAGCTCACTGCCGCTGGAAGGGTCCATCAGCCTGAGCGATCATCAGGGTGATGAGAATCCCGGTAGCTACTTCTTGCAGGCGAGCTACACGGACAAGGGCTCAGGGGACATCGAAGCACTGGAGGCCTTTAAAAGTCACGAGATCCGCCACTATCGTGTCTCCTCAAGTCGCTTTGAGCGAACAGGTGCAGAGTTGGACGTCACTGCCGTTCGGGGAAGGACAGATTTTGATAAGATCAATAACGGTCTCTTTGCCGATGGCGTCATCCTTCAAATGGGTGCGCTGGATTTGACAGGGGTGGCCTCACTGTCCCTCGAGGGAGTGACTACCACAGATGAGGTGACGGTCACCCTGCATGCGGATGGTGAGCCGGTAGGAACAGGCAGTTTCCAGTCTACCGATCAGGAGCTGAGGGGCTCCTACAAGGTAGGTAGAGGTACGATACCCCTCAGCGGGGATCTGGGAGAAGCGCTACTCGAGCTACGGTTTAGCAGTAGCAGGGGGAATGTGCCGCAGGGGGTAGTTTCTATTGTGACGTTTGAGCGGCAATCAGTTCAATAGCATCGGAACGGAAGGTCATTCAGGGTCCGCGAGGACCCTGTCCATGGTTTCTGCGATTCTGAGACTGTCGCCCCATGGCATTATGGGGCTCTCTTTCAAGCCACTTTTGATGCAGAGATCTGCCTCTACGATTTCGTGGTAATAGCCCGTATGCTCAAAAGGAATGCGCCGCTTTTCGCCCTTACCTCCCTTGATGACCTGGAAGTTTTGCGCGCGAAAGAAACGACTCAATCGGATGATGCCGCGACTGCCATAGATAAGCCCCTCCTGGAGCGTCTCGGTGATCACACTGGAATAGAGTTTGGCATGTTTCCCACCGCCAAAATCCAGCAACATGGAGGTGGAGGCATCCACGCCAGTTTTGCTTCTTCTGATGATGGATTTGACCGTCTCAGGGGACCTGCCAAAGACATCCAGGGCGAAAGAGATGGGGTAGATACCTACGTCGAGCACGGAGCCACCGGCCAAGTCGGGATTGAAGAGCCTGCCATCAAAGGAGGCATTGCCCTGAAATCCGAAATCTGCGGACACCATTTCTGGGTCACCTATTTCACCTTTGGCTACGAGCTTCATCGCCTCCCTGTAGGCAGGGAGAAATCGCGTCCATATGGCTTCCATGAGAAACAGGCCCGATTTCTTCGCTGCTTCAATCATTTGGCGACATTCGTCGGCATTCACTCCGAGAGGCTTTTCGCAAAGTACGTGCTTGCCTGCGGCAAATGCATCCAGCGTGTTTTGGAGGTGAAAGTTGTGGGTCGTAGAGATGTACACGACATCGACTTTAGGATCGGCCAGTAGCTCCTCATAGGAGCGATAGGCCTTCGCCTGCGGATACTTCAGTTGTATGTTGTCGTAGTTGGACCTGGATGCAATCGCGTAGATCTTCTGCCCCCGTACGTGTTCAAGGCTTGCCAAAAATTTGGGCGCGATGCCACCAAATCCGATAAGTCCCCAGTTCATATTTCTGTTAGGCTTTGGCGGAAGTTAGCAAGATTTTTCGTCACCAAATGGACGTTAGACGGGAATGACCCTCCGGACTAACATGTCATTGCTTAGCTTTAACTATTCTCCATAGCCAAATGAAGAAATTCGTGAAAGCCGCACTGATCGTTGTCGCAGTTCTCGCCGTGATCCCCACACTTGTACTGGTCCAAAAGGTAGACCCAGCGCAGCAGCCAGCTGATATCGTGCCTTACGACTTTCCGGATACGCTCGCTAATTACGACTATGATCTGGATAGCATCAAAGCGCTCATAGGCCCCAACAAGGGTTTGCCCCCTGGGTATGAGCTGGCAGCCGCGATTGCTTTTTCGGCGTATCCCGAACTAAAGGATCTGAAGATCGATATGGAGTTAGTACCTGATGGTGCCCCGATGGAATCTACGATGAACCCGTGGTCGATCCTGGGGCCACGGAAAAAGAGGCAATACAAGATCCTGCTGGTGGAGGTGGAGGGGTCTCGGATGGATCCGATCCTGATGCACTCGCTGCCGTTTGATGCGCAGGTGGGGATCCTCGCCCACGAACTGGGACACACTGTCTACTACCACAAGCTTGGCGTGTGGAAGATGGGCAAATGGGGTTGGAAGTACCTGAGTGACCCCGAGTTTCGTGCCACCCATGAGCGCACAACGGATCTGATGCCGATCTATCACGGCCTTGGCAGTCAGATCTATCAGTATGCGCACTTTGTGCGTTACGACACCAGCACGATCGCCTTCTATGAAAGGGGTAAGTGGTTCATGGACACCTTTTACATGACCGACAGTGAGTTGATGGCGGCGTGGGAGCGCTTCGAAAATGGCGATAAGACCGCCGGATTACTTCGCTAGCCTTACCTGTATAGCAAAGGCCTTTGCCGGGTTTTTCGAGAGGAGCTGGGAGATATCGTCGGTACTAAAGTTTTTACTTAATAACCGAGGTATAAGCTCTTCAAATACAGGAGTATATGGTTTGATGTTCTGCTCAGATTTTTGAGGGTCATACCACCCGGCATCATGAGAGATGAGTACCTGGTCAAGCAGTCCGTTGTCCCGCAGAAACACGAGCTTATCAACATATCGATCCATGGAGCCCCAACCTACGCCGTCGAGGCTAATCCAGCATCCCAATTGGGCGGCACGTAGATAGTTGCTATTGTCCTCCTCGTTTTGGGCGTGAACCCAGATGAAAGCAGTCGGGGAAACCCCTTCATGTGCCAGTATCTCCAGCTCAGGCCACAGGGCCTTGGCGGCTCCCGTATGGGCAGCGATGGTGAGACCAGTCTCGATGTGCGTCATGGCTGCGGCTCGTACGAGTTTGGCGTCTGTGGAGTCGAGTGGGTCACTGTTGTCAATGCCGATCTTGATGAAACCTGGGCGAATGTCCGTGCCACCTATTCCCTGCCGAAATTCGCTGATCCAAAAGCCCGCCATTTCCCGGGCGTTGAGGTGTTGCAGGAGGGAAGGGACATGGGCATCATTGCGGGCACCATAATAGCCAGTATTGGTGATGATCTGGAGACCTGTAGCTTGTGAGATCTTTTGCAGCAACTCCACGTCTCTGCCCAGATAATTGGGGGTAGGGTCGACAAAGTACTTGACGTCGTATGCCTTGAGTGCCTCCAAATAGGGCACCATCACGCCCATGATTTCGTCATGATCCCAGGTGTCCGGCTCGATGCTGTCTGCTCCAATGAAGTCCACGAGAATGTGTTCGTGTGACAGCCAGGTGGCGCCAGGTGCAGGAGTCGTAGGGCCGAGGACAGTGATGATTTGGGGCAGCTCCTCCTTCTCTGGGCCACATCCAACAATAAGCAGACCTATGATTGCCAGCGATGGGGTAAGTGTCCTAAAGCCTCTCATCATTCCATGTTTATGTTTTACTCGTACACCCCCGTCGCCAGTCGATACATCAGAATCGCCGCCCGCTTGCTCTGTACCGGCAAGCTTGACAGGTCTGCTGTTTCGTTGACCGTGTGGTCGTTGGCACCGGCGAGGCCCATGCCGTCGATGGCCATATCTACGAGTCCGGCGGTGAAGGAAATATCGGCGGCCCCAGCATTCCTGGGATTCACGGCGGTCACCTCTCCAAAGCCCAATTCCTCACTCACCGTGCTGAAATAGCCCAACAGTCTGTAGTTCCCGTCTGTAGGGGCAAAGGGTGGATAGCCTTCACCGAAAGTGATCTCCGCCGTCGTCAGAGGGCGGTTTTCTGTCGTGATGCGCGTCATCGTCTCGAAGGTCTTGTCGAGCTGGTCGAGAGTGATGGCCCGAATGTCACCGGTGGCGATGGCCGTTTCGGCGACTACGTTGGACTTGCCGAAGGCAGTGCCCTGATCATTGGCCTGGTCGTGGTCCACGGTCGTGCCGCCGAGGACGACGCCTGGGTTGAAGGTCAGTAGTTCTTCAGTGGAGAGTTCCTCGTAAAACGAGTTGAGGACACGGGCCATTTCATAGATGGCTCCGGCACCTACTTTCTCGGAAAATACCTGCGAGGAGTGGGCCGGATTGCCTTTAGTGGTCAGTTCCCAGCCTACGGACCCACGGCGGGCAACAACTGCCGTTTGAGGATTACCGTCACCATTTTCGAATCCCAAGGCGATATCGGCTCTTTCCGCTCCTTCGGTTAGTGCCTTTTTGGAGAGCTCTAACGGCCTGCCGCTTAGCTCTTCATCACCCGTCATCACCACGATGATGTTCATGTCTTTCAACACGCCGGCATCTTTTAGTGCCGTCAGGGCCTGTAGAATGACGACATCACCACCCTTCATGTCATCAACTCCGGGTCCACTGGCGATCTTGTCATCGACCATTTTGAAGGTTTGGAAGGGGCTCGAAGGCTCAAACACCGTATCCAGGTGACCGATCAACAGGAAGGTGGGTGTACCTGCTTTTCCTTTCTGCTCTGCGTACAGGTGGCCAGCCCGATTGAAGGAGGAACCATCCAGCCACGCCGTTTCCATCCCGAGGGCGTCAAACTTCTCCAGGAGGATATCGCCGACTTGCTTGACACCCGTCAGGTTCATGGTACCGCTATTGATGTTGACCAGCTCCTCGAGGAGGGTGAGCATCTCGTCGTTGTGCGCATCCACGGAAGCGAGGATCTTCTTTTCCACGCGCTTGTTTTGAGCGTGCAAGGGGAGTGCGACGAGGATCGGGAGGATGACGAGAAAAGTAAGTGAGATTCTATTCATGGATGAGTCGGGTAATTGTGCCCTCAAAGCTACGGTGGGCGGAGGAGGTGGGCAACAGTGTCGAGATCTTCCCGGATGATGAGGACAAGGGGATTGCAGTAGTAAATTCCTTTGGGGCGCCCAGCCGCACGGTCCTTTCGCCAGCCCTGCGCTGGCGGGGCAGGCGACTCAGATTCACCTATTGATCTCGGTCACCATCTGAGAATTGACACCTTTTAACATTAATTACTTGGCATTGTGGTACACCCGGATTAACATCGCCCAAAGTCAAAAACTCATGATCAAGAATTATTTCATGGTGGCATTCCGCCACCTAACGCGGCAGCCTGGCTATGCTGCGCTCAACATTCTAGGGCTGACGATTGGAATTGTTTCGTGCTTTATGATAGTCCTGTACTTGTTTCAGGAGCTTAGTTACGATGACTATCATGAAAAAGCCGACCGCATCTACCGAGTTTCTTCCCGGATATCAGAACCTGACGACGCTTTCAATTGGTCGTCTTCGCAAATGCCACTCGCACGGACTGCGAAAACCACTTTCGCAGAAGTGGAGCAATTTGTTAGATACTCTGGCCAAGGTCGAACTCGATTCAGACAGAATGACATCAGCTACTATATTGAGGACCTCTACCTCGTGGACTCAACCGTATTTGAGGTTTTCACCTATGATTTTGTCATGGGAGATCCAAAGACGGCGCTCAATGAGCCCAATAGCATCGTCCTGAGTCAGTCGGAAGCGGATAAAATCTTCAAAGGCGCCAATCCGATGGGTGAACTGCTGGAAACCGATAATAATTCCTACAAGGTGACTGGAGTGTACAAAGATCAGCCGATGAACTCCCACCTAAGGGCAGGTGCGATGGCTTCCTTCAGCACTGTACAATTTTACACGAGTGACAACTGGGGTGGATTTGGTGTTTACACTTATTTGTTGCTCAACGAGGGAGTAGATGAGAAATTCGTAGAGGAGAAATTGAATACAGAGATTATGGACAATTATGTAGCCGTGATCTTTGATCAATTTGATATAGAGATTGTCTATGACCTAATCAATATTCGAGACATCCACCTACTCTCAGACTTCGAGGGTGAGCCCATGCCATTGGGCAATATGGAGTACATCTACATTTTTGCCGCGGTGGCAATATTCCTTATTTTGATTGCTTCCATCAACTACATGAATCTTGCAACGGCACGCTCGATGCGGCGTGCGCTGGAAGTAGGGATTCGCAAAGTGATGGGTGCTCAGCGATCCCTATTGATTCGTCAATTCATAGCGGAGAGTTTGCTCATTACGATAATAGCCATGATTCTAAGTGGACTGATTCTGCTGGTGCTGGTACCTTTGTTAAACAACTTGTTGGGCACGAGTTTCCAGTTCCAGGCTTTATTTACGCCAATAGTTGGGTTGATTGCTTTGGGTGTGGTATTGGTTACTGGTATCGTGAGCGGATCGTATCCGGCGTTTTACCTTTCGGCATTTACCCCTATCCAGGCCATACGTGGAGGGGGCTCCGCTAAGCGATCTGGCAATAAATGGTTGAGGAGAATCTTGGTGGGCATTCAGTTCATGATTTCTATCTTCATGTTGATCAGCACAGTCGTCATCTACGACCAAATGCAATACGTCAGGAGTAAGGATCTCGGATTTGATAAGGAGCAGGTAGTATCTTTTTCCATGTCCAACAGGACGCGCTCAAGGTGGCCGGTCTTGAGGAATTTGCTAAATCAAAACGCCAATATCACCTATGCGGGTACCTCCACTTCCATCCCGGGGGACGGCTTTGGTAAGCTCCTGATGTCCGTGGAGAACAACGAAGGAGTCATGGATCAGTATGGGGTCAATCTGTTTCAGGTTGATTTCGATTATTTCAAGACACTCGATATCGAATTTGTGGATGGTCGTGATTTTTCACTTGATTTCTCCACAGATACCGTAAGCGCGGTGGTCGTGAATGAGGCCATGGTGAATCGTTTCAATTGGGAAGAGCCCATAGGCAAGCGCTTCCAATTTGATCAGGATAGTACTGTTTTCCACAAAGTGATTGGGGTAGCCCGGGACTTTCACCAGCAATCGCTGTATAATCCGATCGAGCCGTTGCTGTTTATCCCCCGATTTAACAATGGACAGGTCTTGATGAAAATCCAGGGAGATATACAAGGGGCATTGAGGCATGCCGAAAATAGCTGGCAGGAGGTGTTTCCCAATGTTCCTTTCGAATATGAGTTTTTGGATCAGAACTTTGCGGAAGATTACGAGAATGACCAGTTGCGAGGTACTCTGTTCCTCGGATTCTCTGTGATGATGATTGTGATTGCCGCTTTGGGGCTGCTCGGACTAGCATCCTTCACTGCGGAACAGCGTACGAAAGAGATCAGCATCCGCAAGGTGCTGGGCGCCACTGTCTCAGGGCTCATTTCACTGCTGGTGACGGAGTTCATTTGGCTTGTGCTGCTCGGAGCCCTGCCGGCGTTTATTTGCGCATACTTGTTCGCCAACGACTGGCTGGAGAACTTCGAGTACCACACGACTGTGAATTACTTCCTGTTTGTGTTAGTAACTCTGCTCATTTTGTTGATAACTATGTTGACAACGGGAATTCACGCGTATAAGGCGGCTGTGACCAATCCTTCAGATAACCTGAAATATGAGTAGGGGTGCGATGCCTTCAATGAAATCCTATAGACACCGAACCTCATGAAAATAGATCATTTGGCGATCTGGACGGAGGACCTGGAGGGGATGAAGGACTTCTATGTCCGGTTCTTTGGCCTGGTCGCCAATGACAAGTACCACAATCCCAAGAAGTCCTTCACATCTTATTTCCTCTCCTTTGAGGGTGGAGCGAGGATTGAGCTGATGCATCGGGAGGATATTGTGGATAAGTCCGATTCTCAAGGCAACGCTATTGGTCTCACACATTTTGCGATTTCATTAGGCTCCAAACAGAAGGTAGATGATCTTACCGAGCGAATTCGGCAGGCGGGCTACGAGGTGGTGGGGGAGCCCAGAACAACTGGAGACGGTTACTACGAAAGTGTGATTGCGGATCCTGAAGGCAACTGGGTGGAGATCACAGCGTAAGGCGGGCGACAGTTGGCTTGTATGTATCTCTACGTTCGAACCACGAGGAGTCTCCGGGCGTTGTGAAGTAACAATTGTTACGAACAGACCTGGCGATAAGCGCTACTTTCGCCAGAAATAAAGGAGGAAACAATGGCAACAGTTAAGTTAACTGCGGAAATATTTAAGGAAAAGGTATTTGACTACACCACTGAAAAGGAGTGGAAGTACAAAGGCGAAAAGCCGGCGATCATCGATTTCTACGCGGATTGGTGTGGACCCTGTAAGATGGTGGCGCCTGTTTTGGAGGAGCTGTCAGAAGAGCATCCTGACATCATCATCTACAAGGTAGATACAGAAGTGGAGCAAGAACTGGCGTCGGTCTTTAGGATCAGAAGTATTCCGAGCCTCTTGTTCATTCCCAAGGAAGGTCAGCCGGCGATGCAGGCTGGAGCACTTCCGAAGAATGTACTCAAGGAAGTCATCGAGAAGGAACTTTTAGCACCAGCCTCGCAGCCGGAGTAAACGTCGGTCTCCACTGCAAACGCAGTTGGGGAAGCTAATAATATTGGAAGGTGGGAGCCGATTTTGGCTCCCATTTTTTTATTCAGACCTCAGGTGTTCGGAAGGGTTGGTCGTTGCACTGCGCACCGACAGAGCACTGATGATGGCTGCGCTCACGGTCAATACGCTGATGAGCGCGATGATCCACGGTCCGAGCCCAGTGTCTATCCGATACACAAACTGCTCGAGCCACTGCGTGACGGCGTAGTACGCCAGGGGAGTAGCCGCGGCAAATCCTATGATGATGATCCACAGAAACTGACGATTCATGAGGCCTAGTAAATTGCCCAGTGTCGCCCCCAGCACCCGGCGGATGCTCATTTCCTTTAGACGGCGCTGCAAGATCAACGACGTGATCCCGTACAAGCCCATGCCACAAAGGAGCAGACTGATGATCGAGTAGATCGTCGTCACCTGAAGTAGCTGCCTTTGGTTTTCGTAGAGTGCCTGAAACCATTCATCCACGAAATGGAATGTCAGTGGCCTGCGCTCCTCTACAGCGCGCCAGCTCTTGTCGATGTAGTCAATGGTCTCGCGCAAGTCGCCGCTACCCAGTTTGACGGAAGCATTGTAGTATTCCTGTGTGCTGAGGTACATGATCATCGGTTCCACCTCGCTGGTGGCCAGCGAATGGATATGGAAGTCATTGACGACGCCAATAATGGACAGCGGGTCGTTCCCAGATATGCGTATCGTTTTGTCCGTGGCGTCTTCCCATCCCATGAAGTCGACCAATGCCTGGTTGACGATGATTCTCGATGAATCGGCCCGCGATCCTTTCCTAAATGCCCGGCCTTGCACGATGTCGAGACCATAGGTGTCAAAGAACTCCTGGTCTACACCGAAGACCCTGGTGGTGAGTTCATCCGTGTATCCCTCCGGAACAGTGGTCGTAGAGTAGGACCCTGATCCCAGGGCTGATCGGCAGACAGACACTTCGAGGATATTGGGGTGCTCTCGTAGTTTGTTCTCAAATACATCGGCGTCTGATCCGAGCTGGCCTAGATCGACCACCAGCACCTGCTCCCTATCAAAACCCAGGGGCTTGTTCTCCAAGTAGTTCGTCTGCCGAATGATCACCATCGTTGTGATAATGAGAAATATGGAAGCTCCGTATTGGATGGTGAGCAGTGCTCTCGTAAAGAGGTTAGCGCCCCGGCTGGTGCCGGAAGTATTTTGTAAAATGACGGATACCGACGGACGCGAAAGGATATGCGCGGGATACAGACCGAGACTCAAAGAGAGTAGGATCACAAAACCCATCAACGAAAGGAGGGGTAGAGGACCCCATAGTGCCTCAACGGGAAGGTCCTTGCCGGTAAGGACATTGATAGAGGGCAAAGTCAGGTAGACGATGATCCAACCGACGATGGCTGCAATGGCCAGACTCAGAAAGGTTTCAAGAACGAAGCGTGCCATCAACTGGCCCTTGTCGGAGCCAAGGACCTTGCGAATACCGACTTCGGTTTTTGTTTGCGAAGCTCGCGAGAGAGATAGGTTGACGTAGTTGACGCTGGCGATGAGGAGGATAAGTAGGGCGGACAATCCAAATGTCATTAGAAACCTGATTGAGCCAACCTTCATGCCACGTCCGCTCAGGATATCGTCGCCGTATAGAAACATGCGCTCAAAAGGCATGAGCTTCAAAAAATAGTTTTCTGCGCGCTCCGGGAAGTGCTGTTGCATCATGTTCGGTAGCGCCTTTTCCAATGCCGTAGGATCGGAACCGGGCTGTAGTTGCACGAATGTATAGATGCCCTGGGCAAGCCAGTTGTTCATGAAGTTCATGGGGAGGGGGCCATTGGGACCTGTCGTGCTCCACGAAATGACCACACGGGGTTGCAGGGATGCCTGTCTCGGCAGTCGCTCGAAGACACCCGTCACCGTCAGTTTGATGTCGTTGATGGCGACGACCTGCTTTCCCATGGGATTGTCTTCACCGAATAGGGCGGAGGCAAGGTCCTCACTCAGCACAATGGAACCAGGAGGCGCCAGGGCACTCTCTGCAGCCCCGCGGACCATGTTGATTTGGAAGAATGATAGAAATGATGAATCCGCGAAATGCACGTTGGGCTCCGCCACCGTCTGGGTTTCATGGGTAAGGTACACATCCCCAAACCAGGGCAAGACCCTGGAATAACCGATCACCTCAGGGTACTCATCGTACATGGTAGGGCCCATCATCCCAGACGTCTCGTAAGTGAGGTGGTCCACATCTTCGCCAATGTCTATGTGTCGCTTATAGAGGCGATATAGCTGCTCGCTTTCTGTGTGGTAGCGGTCGACCTGGCTTTCATCGTGAATGTAGACGACGGCAAACAGTACGCAGGAGATGGCCAGCGTCAGTCCCAAAAGGTTGATAATGAAGAGCGCCTTCTGTCGGCGAATAGATCGAAGAATGGTGCGGAGATAATTTTGCCAGAATGAGGTCATGGTGGTCAGTCTTTTTCCTTTGTGCATAAATGTGAGCCGCAGAAAACCGATGCCATGCAATACATATAGCCAGCGCGCTTTTCGAGGCCCGTGCAATTCGGCGTCCTCCACAAACAATTCCTCAAGGTCACCCCGGATGCTCTCCCAGAGTAGGCTGTCGCAGAACCACTCCAGTAGTCGATCGGTCCATTGAGGGGGTGTGAGCTTTTCTCTCATGACTTTTCGAAACTAGCCATTCCCTCCCAAACTATTTGTTTCGGTTTTGCCGAACTAGCTAATAGAACGCTACCGGTTTTTATTTGTTTCGATTTTGCCGAAATAAAAATCGAACAATTTCTTAGTTGCTCGTTGCTACTCCTGTTTTTTCTTAAATTTCTCGAATTACCCTGTCTCTTGAAGTACTAGTTCGTTAATACTGGAGTCCGTCTTACGATCGATTATGATGAAGAGAGCCGCACTGTTTCTTATTACATTGATGATTAGGGCCTTGGGTGTCGTGGGTCAGAACCTTGTGCAAAACCCTGGCTTTGAGCAATTTCCCGATTGCCCGGAGCGCCCCTCTTCCAATGAAGACCCCATTGTCATTGACCACTGGTTTTCGCCGACACTGGGGACGCCTGATCTTTACAGTGCCTGTGGTTTTGAGGATGGCATGCACGTGCCGAAAAACTATATGGGACGGGCGGAGGCCAAGGAGGGAAGGAGTTATGTGGGTTTGCTGGCAGACGTTCCCTTTCAATGGCAGGATCGGCCCTACTCAGAGTACATTACCAACAGACTTCGAAGTCCGTTACGGCGAGGTACGCTGTATCGCTTGTCCTACAGCGTGCGGGCTGTAGACCTAAGTATGCATTTTACTACGACGTTCTCGTTTGCTTTCTCCGAGGATTCGTTGTTTTTCAACGAAGGCATCCTCGCGGAGCACATGAACTACCAGACGATCTCGATTCTGTCCGAAGTCGCTGCGACCTCCCAGTGGGTGACAGTGGAGAAGGTATTTAGGGCCGAGGGAGGAGAGAGGTTCCTCACGGTAGGTCATTTCATGCCACGCAATGAAAGCCATTTCATCAAGCGGCGTGTCACGATCAAGAATCAGAATACGGCACTGTATTACATCTATGACGATTTTATGTTGGAACCCTTAACCATTTTCGGTCAGCAGCTCTCGGACAAGAAGCCGGTGAGCTTGGACAATGTGTATTTCGCTCATGACTCCGACAGTTTGGATGCGAGAGCGACCGCGGCAGTCGATTCCCTGGCAGTGTTTCTTGAGACCTATGGTTCCTTCTCGGTCACGGTGTTGGGTTATGCCGACCCGTCAGGGACGGATGAGTACAATCTGGACCTTTCTAAGCGGAGGGCGAAGGCTGTGTGCCGAAGGCTGATAGAAAATGGGGTTGATAGTGTGAGGTTGCAGGCCACCGGCATGGGAGAGGAGGGATCGCTTTCAAAGAGTATGGCGAGAAGAGTGGCCCTTCGATTGCTCGTGAGCGACTAGTCCGGCCATTGCCCTTCCGGAGGCGTTGCACTATTTTGCCAGCTAAACCCACTTCCAATGTTCACGAAGAGATCAAGGTCATATGTTTCTTTCCTCAGCGTACTCGCGTTGTTGTTACTTTCAGGGTGTGTACCTACGGAGCGCCCCGGGCTCAAGATTGAGGAATTGACGATTGCCCAAACGCATCGGGCGTATCTGAAAGGCGAATTTACCAGTGAGCGATTGGTGATGGCCTACCTCGAGCGCATCCAGCAGCTAGACCCACAGATCAACGCAATTACAGTGGTCAACCCGGCGGCACTCGACATTGCCCGCTCTTTGGACAAAGAGTTCGAAGAGACAGGTACTCTCCGGCCCCTGCATGGTATTCCCGTCATTGTCAAGGACAACATCAACACGGCGGGACTGCCGACCACGGCGGGCTCGTGGGCGCTGGAAAACTACATCCCGACTGAGGATGCATTCATCATTCAGCGACTAGTAGCGGCCGGAGCGATCGTCCTGGCAAAGTCCAACATGGCGGAGTGGGCATTTAGCCCTATGCACTCGGAAAGCTCAACGGGAGGCACGACCCGAAACCCCTACAACCTTGACTTTGTACCAGCAGGCTCGAGTGGAGGCACGGGTGCAGCCATTGCCGCCAACTTTGGGATCATTGGACTCGGTACAGATACCGGTAACTCCATTCGAGGGCCCTCCTCGCACTGTGCGCTGGTCGGATTTCGCACGACGCTGGGACTTGTCAGTCGGAGCGCCATCGTGCCATTGTATCTGCGCAATGATGTGGTAGGACCGATGTGCCGCTCGGTGGAGGATGCGGCACGTGTCTTACAGGTCATTGCTGGCTATCATGAGCAGGATCCTCTCACACAATATGGACAAGAAAAGCGGCCTGAGTCTTACTTGAGTTATTTGCAATCTGATGCACTGTCTGGTGCCCGCATAGGGGTGTTGCAAGACCTTACTGCGAGGGAGATGGACGATGAGGTTCGAGTGGCATTTGACCAGGCCGTCACAGACCTTGGGGGATTAGGAGCGACGGTCGTTGACATGAGGGTCCCCAACTTCGATGCACTGTCTGACAATCAATGGTGCGCCTCTTTCCGGGAAGATCTGGAAGCCTTCCTCGAGGAATACGTGCAATCAGATACGCTGCAGACCTTAGAAGATGTCATTCGGGTCGGCTCCAGTTCGGAATGGGCGCTTCGGCGTCTGGAACGAAATGCCGCCAATGAGGGGAGATGGTCCGATAGTGAGATTCCTTGCCTTGACCCTTACTCTGATGTGCTCCGCATTGCTTTCCGTGAGGGGATCGAGCGTGCCATGGACTCTCTGCAACTGGACGCGCTGATCTATCCTTCGTGGAATTTTCAGCCAGCAGCCATCGACAAGTTCGAAGAGGAATATCTTGGGGACAACAGTCAGATCATCAGTCCCCATACGGGGCAGCCTGCCTTTACTGTACCGATGGGGTTCTCTTCGAAAAACCTGCCAATGGGTCTTCAATTCCTCGGGAGGATGTACGATGAGCCTACATTGATCGGTTTGACCTATGCGTACGAGCAGGCCACAAAGCATCGAAGAATGCCGGCAGCACCGTGAAGAAACTGTGGGTTATACTGATCGTGTTCTTGGCTGGGCATTTGTATTGCTTCGGTCAGAGTCGTCTTTCGTCGAACGAAGTAGACTTCCAGCTATGGAGCAACTATGCCCTGACGGTGCCCATCAAATCTACACCAAGGTTCACCTATGGTGGGGACGTGGGGATCAGGGGCCTCTTCTCCAATCAGGATTGGAATCAAATACTGGTGCGCCCCAATGTACGATGGCGATTCAATCAGATTTGGTCGGTTTCGGTAGCTGTGGCCAATTTCACCACCTTCAATGAAAGCGAAGCCAATGTTTATGAGTTTCGGACGCATGAGGAGGTCAACGTGAAATGGCCGGATTTTGGCTTTGTAGAACTTTTCTATCGAATTCGGTTGGAGCAGCGGTGGTTCTATTATCGAGATGAGAACATCCCAGATGACTTCAATGGCCGGTTTCGATACCTTATCGGACTGGAGACCCAGGACTTCAGGTTGAAGGATGGCGGCAGGCCTTTCTACTTTCAGGTCATGTGGGAGGGCTTCAAAGTCCTCAATAGCGAAACGGCCCTGGAGGTCTTTCTCAACAACGCCAGGACGCATGCCGCCTTCGGCCACAGGATTTCGGATGGATTTCGTTACGAACTCCACTACATCCGCCAGCAATCCCGCTTGCTCGTTGAGGGTGGATTACAGACCAGCCAGAACATCTTTCGCATTCGGTTCTTTCACCGGCTGCAGATAAAGGAGGAGGGGTAGCGACCTATACAGGTCTCTTTCTTCCCTGAGATTCATCATTGTTCAGAGGCAGCCAAGGCACTAGCATTGTCCTGAAAACAACGAAGTCATGGATGACCCCCTGATTAGTTGGCTCCTCGATGCTGACGTCTCGATTCAGTACCAGGTCCACAGAGACCTGTTGGGTGCAGATCGCCTCGAATTGCAAGCTCGTATTCCCATCGAAGGGTGGGGTAAGGCATTTTTGGAAAAGCAGCGTCCCGATGGACACTGGGGCAAGCGATTTTATGAGCCCAAGTGGATCTCATCGCATTACTCTCTGCTTGACCTGAAGAACTTGCAGCCGCCAAAGGATATACCAGCGGTCGAAGCGTACTTACAAAAAGTCCTGGATCACGAGAAATCCTACGACGGCGGCATCAACCTTAGTAGCGAGGGGATCAAGAAGAGCGACGTATGCGTCAACGGCATGTTCCTCAACTATGGCTCCTACTTTCAGATGCAAGAGGGCGACATGGCCTCAATCGTCGATGCGCTGCTGAACGAGCAAATGCCGGATGGGGGATTCAATTGCCAGTCCAACCGGGGTAAGCCAAGCCATAGCTCCATGCACTCCACGATCTCTGTGCTAGAGGGTATCACAGAGTATACCAAACACGGTTATCAGTATCGAACGGATGAGCTTGAAGCAGTGAGGCAAGCCAGTGTCGGGTTCCTCCTGCAACACAAGTTGTTCCTGTCGGACCGCACAGGAAGAGTGATCAAAAAGGACTTCCTGAGATTGCCCTATCCTTCGAGATGGAAGTATGACATCCTGAGGGCATTGGATCACTTCCGAGATGCTGCTGTACCATGGGACGACCGAATGCAACCTGCTATGGACGTCCTCATGAAAAAAAGAGGCAAGGACGGCAGATGGAAACTGAATGCACCCTATCCGGGCCAGACCCACTTTGTGATGGAGAAGGCAGGTGAGCCGAGTCGATGGAATACCCTACGGGCGTTGAGGTGTCTAAAGTATTTCGACATGGATCAATAGCTATGTGCTAGCTGTTTTTTGTTCGTTGTTCTTTCCTCTTGTTCCGTGTTCAAGGTTTAACGTTCAATGTTTGGTTCGGTCAACGTTATTCAGGCATCCTCAAACATTGAACCTTGAACCTGAAACCTATATGCCTTTGTCCAGTGCCTTCTCCGCCTGCATCCTTCCCACGGCGATCATCTCCTCGGCTTTGTAGAAATCGAAGACTTCACAGGCGTCGTGAGACGTCTCTACCAAGATGTCAGGGGGGTGCTGCTCCAGCATTCGGCGGTCCCGGTATTGCATCATGAGCTCCAGCGTATTGGTAAGTAGCTCGAAATAACCCATCCGGGGTTTGTCGTCCTTGGGGAATAGTCCCTGAAAGTATTCGACGAACTCATCAAGCTTCTTCTGATAAATGGATTTCTTCTCCTCTTCATCGTCCACCTCCGGAGGCTCATAGGGGATGTCCGCATTGACGTTTACCGCCACCAGTAAGTCGCCCTCTTCCCGGTGGACCAAGTCGATAGGAAGATTGTTAAGCACGCCTCCATCTACCAGCAGGTCTTTGTCCATCTGTACGGGCGTAAAGACCGTGGGGATCGAGACGGATGCCCGAATGGCATCATAGACACTGCCTTCACGGAATACGACCAGTTTCCTTTGAGTAAGGTTCGCCGCCACTGCCACGTAGTTGATGGCCAGATCTTCAATCCGACTGTCGGGAATGAATTCCTGGACTTCCCCGAAGACTTTGTCGCCTTTGATAAATCCCTGATCGGTGATGGTGAAGTCCACCAGACGAAAGATCTCCCGGCGATCCAGCTGCAGCATCCAGTCCGTAAAGGCATCGAGCTTTCCCAGGGCATATATCCCACCAACGAGCGACCCCATGGATGTTCCGGCGATCGAGTGTATTTCGTATCCCCTTTCTAGGAGGACCTGGATAACGCCTATGTGCGCAATGCCGCGGGCACCACCACCGGACAAGGCGAGGGCTACTTTGGGCTTACTCATCGTCTAGCCTGACTCAGAATTCTAAACTCAAACTCCACAACTCCAAACTCCGAATTCAAAACCACTTACCCCAATACCTGCCTTAGCCCTGTGTTGAAGCGCTCTACTTCCTCAATGGTACCTGTACTGATGCGGCACCAATTCCTGAAAGGAGGGAAGGGACGGCCTACCTGGACCCCTTGAGCGCGCATCTTGGCCTGGAAATCTGCGATCTCCATACCTGTCTTGAAGAACATGAAATTGGTATGGGAAGGCACATATTCGAGACCCATGTCATCGAAGGTTTGCTTCATGAGCTGCTTGCCTTCCTTGGTTTTCTGCAGGCTGAATTGGTAGAACTCGTCGTCCTTCAGCGCAGCGATCGCGGCCTTTATCGCTAGCACGTTCGTGAATGCCACTACACGCTTCTGGAGCTTATTGGCCAGTTCCGGCTTGGCGATCAGGTAGCCAATGCGGAGGCCAGCGAGTCCGTAGACCTTCGAGAATGTGCGTGATACAATCACATCTTCACCCTGCTTTACGAGGTCCACCATCGAAGGGTAGTTGGGTTCCTCGATGAAATCGTAATATGCCTCATCGCTGAAGACGATTGTCTTCTTTGCGGCAGTACTGCAGAAATCCTTGAGTTGATCCGCGGGGAGCAACGTGGAAGTCGGGTTATTCGGATTGCAGAGGAAAATCAATTTCGTCTTGTCGGAAATCCGCTTCTCGATTTCGTTGACGTCATAAACCTGGTTTTCGTCAACATCCACCCAGTTGATGTCTGCGCCCCACTGCTTGGCGTAGGTCATCATGGACAGGAACGTCGGGCGACCCGCGATGATCTCACCACCACCTTCAGTGAAAGTGATGCCCGCCACTTTAAGGCCTTCCGTCGAGCCACCGACGAGCACAATGTTGTTCTCTCCGACGCCTTCTTTCTTGGCGATCATCGACACCAGCTCTCCGGCATACCCATAGGGGTAGCGGCAACCATGGTCAAATGAATTGATCATGGCTTCACGCACGACCTTCGAGGGGCCATAAGGGTTTTCGTTGGAGCTCAACCGAATTAGGCCTTCGAGCGGCCGTGGGTTGAACTTGATGATTTCTTCCTCTGTGAGCTTAGAGGCGAGGGCGGGGGCAGCGAGCATGGAAGCGATGCCTGCGCCAGTAGTTTTTCGGAGCCAGTTACGTCTGTTCATGATGGGTAGTAGAATGCTAACTTTTCTAAAGATAGGAATTCAGGGCGAAAAGATTAAGTTTAGATGGCGCATACTTAGTGCGGTGTAAATTAGCTTTTCACGAGGGAATTGTCGAAATTATGCTATTGAACGACTAACAAACCATGGAAAACACTAACCAACCTAATAAAAAGGTCGCTCGTTTGCTCCAGCTTATTGATCAGCTGAGCACCGGTGATCATGACCACAAAGTGGAGTTCTTCTTCTACTCCCGACAGATTGAGTGGGCACACATTCTGGCCAATAACCTGCGGTCTCTCGATTATGAAGTACACGTCACGCCCAGTGATTCGTCAGTTTCTACCTATCTGGTCAATGGATGGACACCTCCGATGGATCTACAAGAGGATCGAATCGAGAAGTGGTCTGCGCAAATGACTGAAATGGCATCGCAGTGCCAAAGCAAATTCGACGGCTGGGGGACCATCGTTGACTGAGCGTCAGAGGCGACTAGATTTCATTTGATTAAGGAACTCTTTGATGGCGGCTTTGTCCGGACTATGCCCATTTTGCACATAAGCGCCAGAGGTCGCCATTGCCAGGAGTAATCGCTCATGTAAAGGTCGAAGGGCCAGATGCCCATAGCAATAGCCGGCATTGAAGTTGTCACCTCCACCGGTACTCACTTTGGGCCTTTTGACCACGTGTCCGTCGAGCGTTATTACCCCTTCTTTTGTGACTGCAAGGCATCGGTCGATGGGGTGTACAATCAATTCATGAATTTGCATTTCCTCGATGAGGTAGGAACAGATCGCCTCTAAGTCCTCTTGCTTGGTGTCAGCGCCATTGACGCGACCAAATGCCTGGTAGAGCTTGATGGCTTCGTTTTCGTTGAGACCAAGGGTCACTTCAGAGTACCCGGCAAAATCGCTAACTACTTGCAGTACGTCCATGATCTGGCTGTCAGACTTCTTAGATGGATCTGCCAGGTCAAAGAAAACTTTAGGGCGAGGTGTTTCCTGCTGCTTTACGATCTCCTCAAGGAATCCTCTCCAGATGGCCGTGGCATGAGGGGGATTGCACCAGCCCACCAACGCCAGCAATTCAGCGTCTTTCGTCATGCTGCGCAATGTGTTGAGACCAATGACTGATTTGAGCATTTCCCAGTCTATTCCAGCAAATGCCGACAGGTCAGACAGGATAAGCTTTCCATCATCAAACTCCAGGGCATTGCTTTCTGCCGGAGGTCCAAGGGTATGTAGCGCACATTGCTCATGCATGGATTGGAATACTCCCAAGGGCGAACCGTCTCCCAAAGTGCCGAGGCAATGATTTTTCACACCCAGACAGCCCAAGGCGTGGGACATAATAGGGGCGTTGCCTCCAGGCTTCACCACGGTAGTCTCCAATTCGACTTGCGCACTCTTGCCTGCCGCCTGACGGGTGTGCTCACCAAATTCGGCCAGAGACGGAAAGTACTCATTGCCGCTGATCCCTTGTGATTGGACGGCCCTTTGGATCTTATCGATGTAGCCATCTACACCTATGATGGCCGAATGGCGAACTTCCCAATCGTCGATCCCGCCTAGGACAGCCTCAATCAGATCTTTCTCCGGCATCAGTATCAGTCAGGAGCGGTATCGTCGACGGGGTCTCCGGCAGCCATACCATATTTCTTCTTCGCCGCTTCCAGCATGGCTACCGTAGCTGTAGCACCCACCCTGGTGACACCCAATTCCTTTATCGCTAGCAGGTCTTCCAATGTTCGGACACCGCCTGCTGCTTTTACCTGGACCGCTGGTCCGGAGTGTTTCCTCATCAGTTGTAGATCCGCATGCGTCGCACCCTGGTAGGAGTACTTACCGTCACCGCCTTTGACGAAGCCATATCCGCTAGAGGTCTTGACGAAATCAGCACCCACCTCTGTACAGATCTCACACAGCTTGATCTTGACTTGATCGTCTTCGATATAGTCGTTTTCAAAGATCACCTTCAAAATGGCACCGTTCGCATGCGTAGCCTTGCATACCTGATCGATTTCGTCCCGGACGTAGTCCCAATCGCTGCCGAGGGCTTTGCCAATGTTGATGACCATGTCGATTTCAGTAGCGCCGTCTTTGCAGGCCGCGATGGTCTCGGCCACTTTGATTGCTGTGGACGAATTACCATGGGGGAAGCCAATGACCGTGCCGACCTGCACGTCGCTTCCTTGCAAGGCCTCAGCAGCCATTCGGATAGCATAAGGCTTGATACACACAGAAGCGGCGTCGTAAGCCTTGGCAATAGCGCAGCCCTTTCTTAAGTCTTCATCCGTCATGGTGGGATGCAAAAGCGAGTGGTCGATCATTTTGGCAAGTGCCTGTACTTCATTCATATTTATAGTGAGTTTAGAAGGTGTTACCAATAGTGAATTTTTGCGTGTTGCAATACAAGGAGCTATAGATGAATAGTCCCTTTTTGCTAGTACCGTATTTTCGATAGATATGTAGGATCGGCTGATGGGGCTCGATCTGCAGATGTGCAGCGTAGCCAGCGGGTGCACCAATGGCCTGAATATCCTGCTCCAGCGTTTGCACTTCTACCTTGAAAGTGCTCTGCAGGTAGCCAAATAAGGAGCCGTTCTGTTGCAAGCCTGTTACCAGACCAGGCAGGTCCAGGTTCGGGATGAAGGTATGTTCCACCATGACAGGATGCTCATGCACACTGCGCAAGCGTTTGAGTTCAATGCATCCCACTTTCTGCTCAGCATCAGTGAGTGTGTAAAAGAAAGGAGAGGGCCAAACCCCAATCGTAGCGGGCTCGAGGTTCACGGTAGTGGCCTCCATTTCCCGGGCGCCCGTGACCTCAGAAAATCCTTTGAAAGACAACAGGCCCAGTGTCTTGCGCGTGGCAGTGACGATACTACCCTTGCCAGCCCTTTTTTCAATGAGCCCTTCGTGCACGAGTTCCTTCAGTGCTTGTCGGACTGTCATGCGATTGATGCTGTACTCACGACTGAGCTCGTTTTCAGAGGGTAGCAGTCCTCCGATTTCATATTCGCCACCAAGGATTTGATCCCTAAGGCGTTGGTGGAGCTTGCGATAGGCGGGAGTGCCGTGACTCACAAAACCAGGAATTGGCTGAGGTAATTGCGGCTGGTAAGGATGGCCGCAGCAATGTCCTCCGGCGTTTTCTCGTAGGCTTTGTCCTCCACCTCGATACACACCGGACCCTTGTACCCCACAGAGGTCAGCGCAGAAAAGAACCCTCGCCAGTTGACATCTCCCAGGCCGGGGATCTTCGGCGAATGGAAGTCCAGAGGGTACGCTAAAATGCCATGGCGATTCAGCTTGTCTTTGTAGACTTTCACATCCTTCAAGTGAATATGGTGGAGCTTGTCTTTGTAATCATAAATCGGCTGTACCTCATCCATCTGCATCCAGACGAGGTGGGAGGGGTCGTAGTTGAGGCCGAAATGATCGCTGGGGATCGCGTCGAACATGATGTCCCAGATTGCCGGACTGATGGCCAGGTTTTTCCCGCCGGGCCACTCGTCGTTGGTGAAGAGCATAGGACAGTTCTCGATGCCAATCTTGATATTGTTTTCTTCTGCCACCTTGATAATGTCAGGCCACACTTCCTTGAAACGACCGAGGTTCCATTCCATCGAATGGCTGGGCTCGCGGCCGATGAATGTGTTGACTACCGGGATGTCCAGCTTCGCGGCGGCCCGGATTACGTCCTTGATATGTTCGATGTAGACAGTTTCCTTCTCACCTCCCTCAAGAGGGTTAGGATAATAACCAAGCCCGGATATGTAGACACCTTTTTCTTGCTGAAGGCCTTTCAAGTACGATACACCTTCGTCATCAAGAGCACCTACATCCACGTGGGTCACGCCTGCGTACCTTCGTTCAGCTTTGCCTTTGGGCCAACACATCACCTCCAGACACTTAAACCCATGGTTTGATGCGAAAGTGATGACTTCTTCGAAAGATTGGTCAGCTTGAATGGCAGAGACATATCCAAGATCGAGCATTGTATTCTTCAGGTTTGAGTTCCTGACGAAGGTACCGAAAAACTTGTATATACAAGTTAAATCTCAATGAATTTTTGGATACTACAATTCCAAGGCGGAGAGGATGTCATTTGCCCGGTCCTCAGGACCCACTTTTCTCATGAATTGGATGTCAAATCCCAACTCCTGATAGGCGGAGACCAGGATGTGGTGGACATCCGAGGCTTGTTCGAAAGTCAGAGGGCGCTCGTCATTTTGCTCGTAGATCTCCTCCCACGGGACCGTGAAGAATACGACCTGGTGGTAAGGGTAAGACTCCATCATAGGAATGAATCTTGCGTAATCCTTGTCATAGTAGCGACTCCAACCGACGAAATCCGGTAGTCCGCGATCAAAGAATACGACCTCATCTTGAGGTGCGTCGAGATAGTCCTGCACTTTCACCTCGGCGATCGCATCATCGAATGCCCTACGGTTCTTCCAGGGTAAAACCTGTGAATCCCCTGCCGCCATTTCCCTTTTGATGACGAACCTTGCGGCTTCCTTTATGGTCGTGTGACCTCTGGCCGCCAAACGCTGGACGGTGGTGGTAATACCGAATCCGGGGCCGCCCGTTATCAGTATGCGATGTCTCGCGATTGGGTTTTCAAAATCCATCGTGGGCAGGTCCTCCATGGTGAATAAGCCGTTCATTCCTCAAATAACACCGCAATTTTACTTTTGATCACGGTCCTATCCAGTTTGCCGTACATTTAATTTGAGACGATTACACAAATTTTACCTATGATCAGAATCCTAAGTCTGGCACTATGCATCCTTCTGGGTGTTGCAGCGTTTGCTCAACCTGCCAACCTTCAAAAGAACAACAAAAGGATCTCCTATGAGAAAGTAACTGGCGGCATACAGAATCCCTGGGGAATGACCTGGCTGCCTAATGGAGATATGCTCGTCACTGACAAAAAGGGCGAACTACGTGTGGTTCGGGAAGGGAAACTAGTGAAGGAAAAGGTCGAGGGGCTTCCAGATATTTATGTTCGGGGTCAGGGTGGACTGATGGACATCGAACTGCATCCCGACTTTGAAAATAACCGATGGATCTACCTGTCTTACTCCAGTGGCCCTGGTGGTAGCGGAGGCGGGAATACGACCATCGCTCGATTTACTTTCGAGAACGGTCGATTGACCCAACAAAAGATCCTGTATAAGGCCACGCCTAATACCACGAAGGGTCAGCATTTTGGCAGTCGACTGGAGTTTGATAGAGAGAGTTATTTGTATTTCTCAGTTGGCGATCGGGGCAGTCGCGATGTCAACCCTCAAAATATCTCCAGGGACAATGGAAAGATCTATCGCATCCATGATGATGGATCGATCCCAGACGCTAACCCGTTTGTTGGTCGTGCGGGGGCGAAGGAAGCGATCTATTCGTATGGCCATCGCAACCCGCAGGGGTTAGCAATGGACCCCAATTCCGGCAAGATCTGGGAGCATGAGCATGGCCCCCAGGGTGGCGATGAGATCAACCTGATCCAGCCAGGAAAGAACTACGGGTGGCCGGTCATTAGCTACGGAATCAACTATAGTGGAACGGTATTCGCTGAAGGAACTGCCAAACCAGGAATGGAGCAGCCGGTGGCCTATTATGTTCCCAGCATCGCCCCATGTGGGATGACCTTCGTTACCGGCGACAAGTATCCAGGATGGGAGGGAGACCTGATTCTCGGGTCTTTGAAGTTCTTGTACCTGGTCCGCGCGGATGTCGATGGGGATCAAATCGTTTCCCAGGAAAAGATCGCAGAGGGAATAGGTCGCGTGAGAAGTGTTGAGCAGGGCCCCGATGGCTATTTGTACGTCGGAATTGAGGGAAAAGGGATCTTTCGACTGACCATGGACTAGTTTTAGGCCTATCCGATGCACTCTCACCGCGATTTTCTTACGAAACGGTAGGCGTTACTTACTGATTTATATCAGTTTTTATAAACTTGTAGAACAAGACAACTTCATTCCTTAGTGTACGGTCATATATGCTAAAGATCCTTCTGTGCTTATTTTCCACATACTCTCCGCCCCAGGACACATTGCCATTGATTGACTCCAACCAGGTGTTGGAAGTGGTTTCGGGGCTGTACGATCGGGAGGAGTATGATTCAGCAGTGGCGCTGCTGAAGGAAGTAAGCCCCTATGATAGCAACTATCTTCTTGCTCAGGAGCAACTGCTCACGGTTTTCACCGCCAATGACCAGTTAGCGGAGGCGATTGATCTGGGAGTGACATTGATAGACAGCCGTTCTGACCTTGCTGCGGACTTCTACATCGCATCGGGGAATGCCCTGCTCCAGAATGATCAAGTGGAGAAGGGATTGGCAGTCTACCGGCGAGGCCTCGAGTTTTTCCCTTACAACCACTTCCTGCTATACAATGCGGGCTACGCCCATTACAGGATGGGACAATACTTGGAGGCCGTCGACCACTTCCAACGGGTGGCACTTATCAAACCTTTCTACTCGCGTAGTCATCAGATGCTGGGGAATATTATGTCGAGGACAAAATTTCGCACCAAAGCGGCCCTTTCCTATTTGACGTACCTCGCGCTCGAGCCCGACCAGAATTGGGCACTTGTCCGGCTCAATTCGCTGATGAATGAGTCTTTGCGCGAGGAGGGAAGTCTGACACTGGAAATAGACAATGGCTGTTTCGACCATTATGACAACCTTTTGAGGTCCAAGGCGGCTTTTGATGATCGGTACAAATCAGGCGTTGATTTTGAGGCGCCGGCGGCTCAACAGAGCGAACTGTTGATCAATAAATTGAAGTACGTAGCTGCCACGGATGACTTTTGGATGGATTTCTATGTACCCTATCTTGAAAAGATCGCCCGGAACGACCTCACCACTGACTTTGTCTATTTTATGCTGTACTCCAGTGGGAATGAGGGAGTCACTGATTGGATTGACAAGCACGAGAAAGAGCAAGATGCATGGATTGACATCACCAATGACCTGCTCACTGATAACAAATTGGTCAATAAGCGAACCCTGCTGGATAGCACACGGCAATTTTCACATTGGTTTTTCTCCGGTGGAGAAGTGCAGGCGATTGGCCTGGAAAATGCCGATGGAGAAAACATCGGTCCCTATGAGTTTTACCACGAGAATGGTCGACTTCAGGCAAGGGGATGGTACAATGAAGTGGGTCAGGTCATAGGTTGGTGGGAGTACTATTCGGACAAAGGCATACTTCAAAGCCGCCGCCATTACAACGACAACGGCGAGCTGTCGGGACAGGCTTTGTATTACGACGAAAAAGGGAATCTTCGCAGCGAGGGTACCTACAGGGACGGGAAGATACAGGGTGCGTACAACTGGTACCATGCCTGCGGTCCAATTTCCGAAGCCTATCCTTATGAAGATGGCGAGGAGCGTGGTGAGGGGAAGATTTTCTTCAAAACCGGGGAGGTCAAGACTGTGTACCAGCTGAGTGACGGTGACCTTGTGGGGGAGTACGTCAATTACTTCAAGACCGGCGCCGTCGAGGAACGCACTACCTATGAGGGAGATCAGAAAGAGGGACCGTATTCCCGGTATTATGCTGATGGAACGCTGCGGGAGAAAGGCCAGTATGCGGCGGATCTCGCGACGGGTGACTGGGAGTTTTATTATCCAAACGGGGAAGTAAGAAGCCGCGGAGAATTTGCGGAGGACCACAGTGCTGGTGAGTGGCAATACTTCTACAGCAACAAGCAACCAATGCGCACCGAATTGTACGATGAGGAGGGTGAGCTCCACGGCCTGACGGTTTGGTACGATAGAGACGGCGTCAAGCATTCAGAACGGAATTTCGATGGAGGGATGCTCGTGGGCTATAAGTTCTTTGACAAAGCTGGAAATGTCCTTTCGGAAGCATCGGACCCTAATGGAAATATGCCCTATATATCCTACTATGCTTCTGGGGAAAAATTGACTGAGACGAATCTCATTGCCGGATTGATGAGTGGAGCCGGTGTTTCCTACCATCGCAATGGCAAGGTCTATCAGGAAGGGACGATGAAGAACGATTATTGGCACGGAGTGCTAAAACAATACACAGATCAGGGCTTTCTCGAGCTCTCGGCGACCTATGATGAGGGCGATATGGACGGATATTATCGCCGCTTCCATCCGAATGGCCAGGTATCCAGGGAGGGCTGGGCCATCAATAACAATATCGAGCAGCAATGGCGTGAATACTATGTGGACGGGTCACTGAAAGAATCTGGTTACTATTTCGATGCCGTATTGCAGGGGCCCTACAGCTACTATTCTCCGGAGGGCTACTTGATGAGGACAGACGTCTATGAGGATGGCGTGGTAGTCATTGTTCAGGTATTTGATTCACTTGGTGAAAAATACTCCGAGGTAGATCTGCCCAAAGGGTCAGGTAAGTTGGAGCTTCCATATACTTCCGGCAAGTCACGATACAGTGTGTCACGGCAGTGCGGCGATGACGTAACCGATGCGACCTTTTACTATCGAACCGGGGAGAAACAGTCGGTTTACGAGGTGGAGAATGGTGAGTCGAAGCGATTTGTTAGTTACGCCAGGAACGGCGCTGTGCTGATAGAAGGTCAATACCTCAATGGCAATCGTTTTGGTGAATGGAAGTACTATTTTGAGGGTGGTGGCCTGGAAGCCGAGTACGCTTACGATGTCGAAGGTCAACTGCAGGGAGATGTGAAGTTCTATTACGAGAACGGCCAACTCGAGTCAGTTTGTGAGTACCGCGACGGTAAGAAAGATGGGAAGTGCCAATTCTATGATACAACGGGACAGTTGCAGATACAGAAGCACTACGAATACAATCGGGGCGTGGTGAGCTATCAGTATGAGGCAGCCCCTGGCCAACTGTCCGAACCGGTGCTCATTCCCAGGCAAGGAGAGCTGAAGGTAGAAGGGTTTTTTGCCAATGGGAAGCCATCTACGATTCAACGGTACAAGGATGGCGTATACCATGGGGAGATTGTCCATTATTATGCTGAGGGCCCCGTACACGAGCAATATCAATACAATCAGGGTATGCTTGAGCGGGCCACGGTATATTACAAGGATGGAACTTTGCAGTCTTCCACCGAATATCTCTATGATCAGAAGCATGGCCAGGAGAAGAAGTACTACCCTTCTGGGGTCTTGAAGGAAGAAATTGAATGGTTTGACGACGAGAAAAACGGGTGGCATCGACGATATCGTGCCGATGGATCGTTAGTTTCAGAGGAATATTATTGGAATGGCAAGGGTTATTAATTGGAGGAAGTGTATCGGGCTGATCATGGGCTGGCTGATCTGTGCCCCCTTGGTGGTGGCCTCGTCGGCCGTGACCCCTGAGGAGGAACTCGCCAGATACCGAGCGGCGTATCCTGAAGAAAGTGCAGTCATCACGGACTATTGGCGTGAGGTGCGCATGGAGATTGTCGGAGACTCGCTGCAGATCCTCGTAGAGCAATATGAAGAGCGTCTTATTCTGGACCAGGTCGGTGGCTGGGGTAAGGATAGGGTCTACAGTAGTTCATTTCGTGCTGTGGAAGACTTGAAGGCCTACACGCTGGTCCCATCAAAGAAGAAGTATAAGCAGGTGGATGTCACGGACTTCAAGCGATCATTTGACCGGGATACCTACGTGTTTTATGATGATACCGAGATCATCTCCTACAACTTTCCAGAGGTAAACGTCGGTTGTAAGGTAGTTACGCGGCATACGTGGAAGGTGACCGATCCTCATCTGCTGGGACAGTTCTTTTTTCAGTCCTATGTGCCAGTGGCCAAGGCGCGTTTCACAGTTGTAGTGCCGGAAGGCGTTGAGATACAAGAAGGTATGTATGGACCTGCAGCTAGTGAGATGATCCAATTCCAACAATCGAGTCGTGATGGGCAGCGTGTCTACGAATTCAGGGCAGAGTCACTTCCGGCGATAGAGTACGAGGAGGACAACCCATCTTTCAATTACCTAAGTCCATCGGCGTACGTTCTTGTTGCCTCTTATGAGCGTTCAGGCGGTGAAAGGATTCCTGTGCTCTCTTCCCTGGACGATCTGTACGCATGGTACAGAAGCTTTCTGAACAACGTTGACCCAGACGAGTCGCTCAAGGAATTGACCCGAGAAATTGTCAATGAAGATGATACCGAAATAGAGAAGATCCGCAAGATCTTTTATTGGGTACAGCAAAATGTCAAATACATCGCTTTTGAGCAGGGAATGCGGGGGTTTATACCTAATCCCCCTGGGGATGTTCTGGACAAACGGTACGGCGATTGCAAGGACATGTCCTGCCTGCTGGTGGGACTGTTGAACACAGAAGGTATTCCGGCGAAATTTACCTGGATCGGGTCGCGCGATCTCCCTTACCGATACACGGAGATGGCCAGTCCTCTTGTCGACAATCACATGATTGCGACGGTCGATATGGGAGATAGCACGCTCTTTCTGGATGCGACAGGGAGTTATTCCCCGTTAGGGTTTCCTACAAGCATGATCCAGGGCAAAGAGAGCCTTGTCGGTGACGGAGATCACTTTGTCATCAAAGAGGTGCCTGTGTTGCGCAAGGAGCGCAGTGTGATTAGTGATACGGTCTTCGCCCGACTGTCTGAGGGTACCCTTGAAGGTACTGGGAGCATCCATTTTAGTGGCTTTACCCGCGTGGATAAGGCCCATCGGCTCATTCGTCGTACAGAGAATGGAGAGCAAAAATTCATGGAGCAACTCCTGACCAAGGGTAACAATAAGTTCTTCCTGAAAGACTACAAGTTGTCGGCCATCGAAGACCTGGACAAGCCCATCAGCATCGCTTATGAGTTTAAGGTGGAAGACTACTACCGGGAGATCGGGGACGAGATATACCTCAATCTGTTGCTCGACAAGAGCCTCGTGAACGGCACGATCGAAGACCGCACCACGCCGATGGAAAATGACTACAAGTTCATTCACCGATCGGTGACCGTGCTGGACCTCCCGGAGGATGTGATGCTGTCGTACCAACCCGATAATCAATCGTGGTCCAGTGATGATTTTAGTTTCAGTGTTGTCTACCGGCTCGATGGTCGGCGGCTATTCGTCACCAAGACGTATGATCTCGACTTCCTTCTGCTTGCGCCCGAGCGATTCGATCGCTGGAATGAAGGGATCAAGGCCTACTCGAAAGCGACGCGAAATTCTGTGGTTCTCAAGAAGACGGGGGAATGAAATATCTAAAACCGGTATTAAGCCTTCTCTGCATGCTCCAGCTGGCAGTTACAATGGCCCAGACCAACTGGGTGGAGGACCGGACCAACTACCAGCTATCGGAAGAGGAATTGGCATTACCTCTGTACTACTTGTATCGTGGCATTACTTATGACTACCAATACAATGACGAAGGCAATCTCATTTGTGATATTGGTCATCATGTGATCCTTCGGGCCGCGAATGACAACGCTCTGGAAAGCACCAACAAGATTTACATCCCTACGGGAAATGTTATCGACATCTTCGACGTTCGGGCGCGTACTATCAGTCCCTCAGGCAAGGTCCTGGAACTCGATCAGGAGAACATCAAAGAGGTGAAGGATGAGGAGGAATCAGGTGGCTACAGAATATTCGCTGTAGAGGGCGCAGAGGTAGGAGGTGAGATCGAGTATACCTACACTATGAGAACCTATGGTTCGACCTTTGTTTGGCAATTGCTGCAATACGAGGCGCCGATGAAGCAACTTGACTTCACGCTTTCTTGCCCGGAAAACCTGGAGTATGAGTTTCTGATCGTCAACGACACCGCACAAGTTGTGCAGCGGGATACAGTCGATTCAAAGAACGTATACGGTGTCAGCCTCCAGGACGTCCCGGGATACAAAGCCGAGAGCTTTGCTGGTGATGATGCCAATAAGATCAGGGTTGAGGGCAAGCTTGCCTACAATAGCTATTCTGGGGGGAGACGGCTCAATACGTTTGCCGATGCCGGCCGCAAGATCTACGAAAGTGCCCATGAATTGACAAAGGACGAGTCACGTGCGCTGACGGACTTTCTCAAGGAGAACCGCCCCAAGGATGATTTGGACGCGATTTCGAAACTCCGACATTATGAGCATGTTGTAAAGTCGCAATTCTATGAGGAGGAGTATGCACCCGATGACCTTTCTTACTTGATCACCAATCGGCTGGCGCACCGGAGGGCCTTTCTTAAGTTGTTTGTCTCGATTTTGGAGGACCTGGAAATCGACTACGAAATTGTGATCACCATTGATCGATCAGAGGCCCAGTTCAATCCGGATTTTGACAATTGGAAGTACCTGGATGAGTTCCTAATTTATCTGCCCACCCAAGACACTTTTTTTGCTCCGCACCACATGACCAACAGGTACGGGTCTGTTCCTCCGCAGCTCACCGCCCAAAAAGGACTGTTCGTGGGTGCGCAATTGATTACTGATTTCTCTTATCCGGTTTCGAGGATCGATTACATACCTGCCGCGACCTATGAGTCGAACATGAGCAATCAGGAGATCACGGTGACCTTCGACGAAGATATGGCTACCAACGAGGTGGAGGCCCGATTGACATCCACCGGCAGTGAATCTGAAATGCTTAAGACAGCGCTTTTGTGGATGACAGCAGAGCAGCGCGACGAGATGATCAATGAGCGTGTCCGATACATCGCACCCGATGCCGAAATACATGAAGTGACCATTGAGGAGGAGAATACGTCTTTCGAGCAGTGGAACGAGCCCCTGGTTTTTGTCTCCAAACTCTCAACCAGCGCCTATTTGGAGCAGGCGGGCCCCTCACTGCTGTTCAACCTTGGGGCGGTCATTGGTATACAGTCGGAACTCTATCAAGAGGATGAGCGACAGTTTGATGTGTACAATGTCTATAACCGCGGCTACGACCGAAAGATCACCGTCGAATTGCCGCCGGGTTACGAAGCGCAGAACCTGGACGACATAAGGATCACAAAAGAAGTGTATGATGACGATCAGGTAGTCTATGCCTTTCGCTCTGACTATGAGCTAAGTGGCAACCGACTGGAAGTCACCATCGAGGAGTACTACAATAGCATCTTTTTCCCAAAGGAGCGTTTCGAGGAGTTTAGGCAAGTGATCAATGCTGCTGCCGATTGGAACAAGGTCACGCTGGTCTTGCGTCCCAATGGTTGATCTCAGGCGCGGGCCGATGTCAGAACAGAGAGCCGGTCTTTGGCAAGCTCTGCTTTTTCAAATGCTTTAAATACAGCTGGGCGCAGGCATGCGCGTCACTGTAGGCATCATGATGCTTCAAAGGGATCTTGTATTTCCTACTTAGATAGGAAAGCCCCCGACCATAGATCCGGCGTGTGCAGCGCTCTTCGAAATGTGGCTGTATTTCGTCATAGTACGCCAGCGTAGATCGCAGGCAGTTGACATCAAAACCCGAGTTGTGAGCTACCACTACCTGGTCCTCAATCCATAGTTTCATGTCCTGCCAGATGTAGTCAAAGGTGGGGGCGTTCAGTGTGTCGGCGGGTAGAATGCCATGAATTTCGATGTTCTTGTAGTGATATCGGTTCTTGGGAGGTTGCACCAACTCGTTCATGGTCTCCACGATTTCGCCATTTTCAACCCTGATGAGGCCTACCTGACAGATACTGTTGGGGTTGTAGTCCGCCGTTTCAAAATCGATCGCTGTGAAGTCTTCTAAACGCATGGGTAGTCATCAAAAATACTTTGCATTACTCTCAATATCCCTTTTTACTTCCGGCAATTCTCGATCGCCACGAGCGATTTTCTGCTACCTTGTCCATGTAAACCCTGGGTCCTCATGAGAAAGCTCGGAATGATAGGTGGTACGTCATGGCACTCGACGATAGACTACTATCGCTACATCAATCAGATCATCAATCAGCGGATGGATGATCGGCATATGAACCCGCCGCTTTTGCTCTATAGCCTCAATGTTGCGTTGATGAAGCGGGGGAACTGGGACGAAGTGATCGCTGCCTATCGGGACATTGCCCAAACATTGCAGGAGGCCGGAGCCGAAGCAATAATCATTTGTGCCAATACGCCCCACAAAGTGGTTCCCGATGTAGCGCCTCAGCTGTCCATACCCATCCTTCACGTCGGAGATGCCATTGGCTCAGAAGCACGCCGCCAGGAGGTCCGGAAATTGGCACTCCTGGGAACACGGCCAGTAATGGAGTTTGATTTTATCAAAGGTCACCTATCGGAGAAATGGGGCATGGAAGTGATGGTGCCTGATGATGCCGATCGCCATGAGGCGCATCGATTGATTGTTGATGAGCTTACCGCTGGTGAATTCCGGGAAGCGACGAGGAATTGGTATCTTCAGTTGATGAACAAACTACAGGCAGCAGGTGCTGAAGCCATCATTCTGGGGTGTACGGAGTTGCCCATACTGATCAAGCAGGAGGGCTTTGAACTGCCACTTCTCGACACGACTTTTTTGCATGCCAGGTATGCGACGGACTTCATTTTAGGAGAGCTGTAAGTCCTACAAAGAAGGGGTCCTCGCCACATGCAATGCAGAAAACGGCAGATATAGCACCCACCTCTGTAGTGACGCTAAGACAATTCTGAAAGTATTGACTAAATTGGAACGCATAACGGCCCTGTGTGATGTATCATTATGAAGCTCTCATGATGGAGTGTTCCTTTTTCCGGCCCCGTTACAGCGGATAAGGACGTCATAGCGTGGACCGATACTGACTAAGCCTGTGAGCATGACAATTGACGACGCTGGAAAATATTTCAATGCTCCCGAGGATACGAACCTGCAAACCAGAACCTCGGAGCTAATATTTACTTCGCGAGAGACAGTCATCGTTTTGGACGATGATCCTACCGGCACCCAGACCGTGCATGACGTGCCCGTTTTGACGGACTGGAAGGTAGAGAGTCTGCAAGCTGAGCTATCATCGGCTCAGGACCTCATTTACGTCCTGACCAACACTCGCCGGATGAGCGGTGAGGACGCTCGCAAAGCCAACAGGGAAATAGGAGAGCACATTTCCATGGCATCAAAGCTCACTGGGCGTGATGTCAGGGTGATCAGCAGAAGTGATTCCACACTACGAGGTCACTATCCTTTGGAGATCGAAGAATTACAGCAGTCGCTCGATCTGGAAAAAGCTTTGCAAGTGGTCATTCCGGCATTCATGGAAGGAGGCCGCTATACCTTGGATGATGTTCATTATGTGCAAGAGGGGAAAGCGCTGGTTCCTGCAGGCGAGACCCCTTATGCAGAGGATGAGGTATTTGGATACCGCTCTTCGCATGTGGTAGATTGGATTGAAGAAAAATACCTCAACCGGATCGTTAGAGATCAAATCAAGACCATCCCCATCCCCATTATTCGTGACCTATACGCGAGACAGTTGGCGCAATGGATCCTCAACCTGGAAGCCAGAGTTGTCATCGTCAATGCCGCTTCTTATTATGATCTGGAAAAAGTGGCGCTTGCCTTGAGGATTGCCGAACAGGAAGGTCGCGACTTCATCTACCGGACTGCTGCCTCGTTCGTTCGGGCGTACTGCGCGAAGTCGGAGCGGGCGATGTTGGAAGGGCCTGAGGTTCGAAATGGTTCGAACGGTGGACTGATATTGGTGGAGTCCTCCCACAAGCAGTCCCAGAATCAACTGAAGGCACTACTGTCTTTTACAGAAGTGCAGCCGGTTGCCTTGTCCTCTACGGCGATAAAGGAGGGGCAATTGTCGGCTGAGGAAGTCGCCGGTGAGATCTCAGGACATATACAAAAGGGTGCCGATGTTGCCGTCTACTTTGAAGCCGCTGATGACCTCGCTGTCGATAATGAGCAGGGCCTTTGGCATGATTTCCTTGTTGAAGTACTGGATCACACAGATACACGTCCAGGATTTTTATTGGCAAAAGGTGACCGGATCACGTCAGAGATTGCCACCAGAGTACTAAAGGTTCGTCGCGCAATGGTCAGAGGGCAAATCTCTGAGGGTATCCCTGTTTGGGAATTGGGTTACGAGACACCTTTTCCAGGCCTGAGGTACATCTTATTTCCCGACAATGTAGGGGAGGAAGACACCCTTCTGCAGATAGCCCTTAAACTACGCCCAAGCGCCTGAAGCCCATAGCTGTCTACCCTCGTTGGGATCAGTAATTGGCCTCCGAGCCCTTAGAAATCTATTACAAAGCTTTTGATTAGATTATCTTGGCGCCTATGAAAATTGTCCCAGGTCAGGTCGCGATTGTCACCGGTGCCGCCCATGGCGTTGGGTTGAATCTCTCGCGCTTGCTTCTCGAGAAAGGTCTGAAGGTGGTCATGATTGACAATGACCGCCAGGCGTTAGAGGCGCTGGAGCCTAACCTTCAATCAGAGGGTGCGGTCTCTGCCTACGGATGCGACATCACCAATGAGAAAGCTGTGGAATCCGCCAGGGATGCCATTTTGAAGAGGCACCCTAAAATTGATCTTCTGTTCAACAATGCCGGGGTTTCTGCCGATGCGAAGTTTGCCAATCACAATCTGCAGGATTTTCGGTGGGTGATGGAAACCAACCTGATGGGCACGGTGAATATGTGCAAGTATTTCTTGCCTGCTCTTCAAGAGGCAGGACGGGCACAAATCGTCAACGTGGCCAGTGCTGCGGCACTTTTCGGGTTTCCAGGGAAGACCTCCTACTGTGCTTCGAAATTCGCGCTGAAGGGATTTAGCCAGGCGCTGAGGATAGAGCTCCATCCCGAGCGGATAGGCGTGACAGTGGCCTATTTGGGCCCTGTCCAGACGCACATGATTTCCAGGTCAAGGATTGATGATCCAGCAAGGAAAACGCAAATCCAGGAGTACCTCGATCGCAAGGGAATGGACCCTCAGGATGTGGCGGCCGAGATCTTGCAGGCAGTATCGAAGAACAAGCCCAGGGCATTGATCTCTTCGGAGACCAGGCGTTTGGCTATGTTTGATCGACTGATGCCCAATCTATTTCTCAGGCTCTTGACCAGGTTTCAGGACATGCTGCCAGCGTGATCTTTAGAGCGGACGCTAGCCACAAGAGCCGCTGATTTATCCCATAGCTCCTTCTGGTTTTCAGGGTCCAGTGCCCGTTCATCGGCATCTTTCTTTTGCATAAGGTGCAGGTAGTATCCACTTTCTTTGGCAAGCTCTGGCGCACACGCCAGGTACATTACCGGTGCTGCGGCCTTATCAGGTGGACTGAAGAACAGAGAGAAGATCACCTTGAGAAGGGGTTTTGACCAGGATGGCGCCTCCCGGGCAATATTCGTGTTTACGGCACCTGGGCAGAGGGCATGGACATTGATAGGTGGTTTGGCGCCAGAAAGCCGGGAATGAAGGGCTGATGCTAGCGTGGTCAGCATGAGCTTGTAGTCCCCATACCGAGCCACTGCGGCCTTCATCGTGAAGTGTTGAAAGGCACCAAGGTTGTCAAAGTCAATGTCTTGTCCTGACCGGTGGGATTCGGAAGACACAAAAATGATACGAGAGGTGGCAGGGCCTGCCGTACGGATCAGTTGGTTTTCCAATAGCCCATTGATCAGTATGAATTTGCTTAGGTAGTTTACCATAAACATCTGCTCCAATCCCTGGGGTGTCTCACGGCTTCCTGCGGGTACTACAGCGGCATTGCAGATGACGACATCAAAGACAAGCCCCTTCTCTTGAAGGGTGGCGATCAATTTGTCAATGGCGTCGATATCGCTGAGGTCAACTTTTACCATTTCTACCGTCGAAGAACCGGTCAGCGACCGGATCCTCTCACCCGCTTCAGGGATGCCACTTCGACAGGCCATGATGACCGTAGCGCCCTTCTCCGCCAATTGTGTCGCTACAGCAAATCCTAATCCAGAATTAGCGCCTGTGATCAGACAGGTCTTGCCCTTCATACTGACAGACTCGTCCAGTTGGCCTATCGGCTCTTGCTTTCGGAACAGATCTCGAATGCCCGATAGGGTTGCTGATACGGGGTTTTGGTATTTCTGTTTGCTCATCCTTTTTTCTCCAATTGAAATCTGTCTACATATTCTTTGAAAACGGGCCGCTTCATGATATCCTCGTCTGTGAAGTCCTTGATTTCATACTTGTGGCGGCCAAATCTATGTTGGCCATGGCTTTTGAGGAAATCTTCAATCTTCTTCAGCTGCACATCGTCGAGTGGCATCTTGAGGAAATCGTAGACACGCTCCATCGTAGGAAGGGGATCACTCACGAGCAGGTGGTAATCGATGTCCAGAAATTGCGCGTTGTGGTTTTCTCGAAAAGCCATCGACCGGGAGAGTAGGCGTTCCATTTTCGTGATCCACTGTTCACCCACGACCTTCGGGTCGTTTTGGCTGCTGAACATTACTCGACCATGGAAGATCATGCTGCACAGAGACGGTACAATGGCCGCGGGATGCCGATGTGTCTGCAAGTACTGTGTGCCGGGAAAGACATCTTCTACGACATCCAGCCACTCAAGGTGATGCGGGCTTTTGAGTACCCAGCGTCCTCGAGGCCCGGTCCATTGCAACAGCTGTAGTAGCTGCTTCATGAATGCATAGGCGGGCCGTTGGTCCTGTTCTTCCAGCCAGCGGGCAAAACCCGGTACACTGGTAGTAGCCTCAGCCACTGTGCTTCTTAGCGAGATATCCAATAGCAGCACATCTTCCTCTGGAGACAGGTGCTGGATCGGGTGGATTGCAAAGAAGTCGGGGGCCAGGTATTTGACGGCTTTCTCGCTGGTTTTGGCCTCCTTTATTCTCTTGTCGGGATCCCCCTTGTCGAATGGGGCAGGGTTGAGGGCCTCCCATGATTTGAGCGATCTGATCCTTTCGTCCAAGGCCAGGAGGCGGTGGAGGAGCGTCGTGCCCGTCCTCTGCATGCCGGCAATCAAAAGGGGAGGCGGAATTGTCTCCTGCAATATTTCGGGGTGCTGCGTCCACCATTTTACAGCCCTGAGGCGATTGTTGAGAAGGTTGACCAGTCTTTGCTGCGCGACGAACTTACCAAAAGGATGAAGGTTGGCCTCACTATTGAGTGACTCCACCAATTGCTCAAGTGGCTCCACAAAGTCCATTGGGCCGAAATCACTCAATCGGGAGGAGCGAATGGCTCGCTTCATTAGCTGGTCGGCCTTAATAGGCTTTGAATGCCATTTCTGTACACCTCCGGCCAGAGAGTTGAAACTCCTGACAGGGAAGGGCAGGGGCTTTACCTGGCCGGAACTGATGATATTATCAGTCATTGCCCGGGTTGATCAATGAATTGTAGGTAACGACCTTAGTCGAGGGGGTGGGCCACTCCTCAGCTTTCACCCAACGGAGGCACATCGTGCCCTCATCATGATGAGCGGTCTCTATCCAGTTAGGCAATTGAGGGTCTTTATGGGATATGATGAGTCTCACAGAGCCGTCTTCATTGGCATGGGCAGAATGCTTGTTGAGTGTCACTTGATGATACCTGTAGTCCAGCGACTCCATCCAATAGTTGTTGAGCTGAAAGTTCCAATAGTCACAATCCGGCGGTATGAAATCGATTAGGAGCACCTCGCCCTCCTTCAGTTCCCAGTGGCTGTGATAGTAGGCAATGTTTTCATCACCGCCCGCTGCTGTGGAAGTTGCCGGATCAAATAGGGGGAGGGTGTTGGTGTGCTTTTTGAAACCAGCGGACCATCTCGCAAAGAACATGCCGGCACCGGCCACAAAAGCGCTGGCAGATGCTAGTCCCTGATCTACCAGCTCTGCTGTCAGTGGGTCTGGTCGATCTGGGCCGCCAATACACTCAATATGTATGTCCGCCAGGTCCTCGGACTCCTTATCCAGGAAAGTCTGACGTACGATTAGGAGGCTCGAATCCGGGGCCATGGGCAGCCAGTTTTTCCCCTTTTTCTGCTGACTCAGCATGATCTCAAAGGAGCCATCAGCTTCTATTTCGAGGTCGGAGGCCTCCAGGGCGCCCGATAGTTGCATGCCGCCTTCTTTGCCATAATCTCCTCTTTGGGTCGCAAAACCCAGGTAGTGAGCTGTTTTTCGGTTGCCGTAGAGTCGGTACTCGTATTCGCCACTGATTTTGCAGTTCATGTAGTAGTTGTCCGGATTATCGGCGCCGAGTTTCACGGTCTCATGGACCATCCGCCGAAGCACCGGGAACTTTGGGTCTGCATATTCCACAAAGGCTTCCAAACCTGCACGGGTCATTCGAGAGAGGTATCTAAAGCCCTCCGCCTGATTGAATGCGTCACGGGGGGCACCGCTGTATACCATGGCAGCACCTGCTGCTTTCAATGAATCACAGAATTCTTCCCACGCCTTTCCAGTGACAATGCGTTGGTCATGTACATCTGTCTCACTAAGTCCTCTTAGTGACAACCACCCGAGCCGAATTTTGCGGTAGAGGTTTAGGAATTGGAAGACGAGTCGTTTTAACATCGGGTTTCAGTTGATGGATGGCAGTAAATATAAATCAAGTCCGTCCACCAGAAATCAAAGGCCACCAAGACGTTTGTCAGACCCGATGGAAGCTAAAAATAACGTTCCGGGTACACGTTAATGAAATAAAGCTGCTAGTGTTCCGTCAGTTCGCTGTGTTTGGTCCCCACAACAATTTCGGCCTGGTCATCGCCGACGAGATCTGAGTCCTCCTGTAAGGGAGTATCACCTGGTTGGGGAAAAGGACGATTAAGAAAAAAGACCTGAAGCTCTTCCGTGGTATCGAGTAAATCAGTCTGTGTCCAAACACCCTCCCTGAATTCGTAGACAAACGCGATATCTTGTTGTTCCTTGTAGCTTTCCGCACCGACGAGGAGCATTTCGTTGCGGAATTCCACATACTTTCCGAATCGAACGACATTCCGGTCTTTGCGTGGCTGGATTTTCTGCTGAAACGTCCATTCACCAATTTTTGGCGATTGATACACATATACAGCTCCGGTGTGCAGATAGGCACTATTGGCGCTGGGCGCTCCGATGGCCACTTTTGTCATTGTCTGCGCCACACCATAGCCAAAATCATCACGAGGGGCGCCATCTGGGGCAGCGAAACGCATGGTTTTGCGCCACATATGGCCGTATTTTTCGAACAGGTACGCTTCACCCTGGTGCAGCTGTCCGCCACCCGGCGCCCCCACAATGGCCGTAGTATGAAGAAGATCCACGTCAAAGCCGAAAGCTGCATTGGCCGTGAGCCCCTTTGGCGCAAGAGTAGCCATGCTTAGTTCTTTTGAATCGACCTGTCGATGGATGTAGGCGCGGCCGATCGACTTGTCATCGAAGTTGGGAAAACCGGATATTTGGTATTCTTTGGACCTTTCCTCGGGGTCCTTGGATAGTTGCAGGCGATCAAAGAGGAAGGCCTTCTCCTCATTAGAAAACGTTGGAGACACCGTATTTTGAGCGCTCGTACCGGTTGTACGACACACAATTACTGCAAGCAGCAAAAGTAGCCTTGGCGTAGTTTTGTTCATCGACTGGGTGGTCTTGTGATGCTTCCAGCGAGAAACTATCTCCAATCAGTTCTTTAGTTCACTCCAGTGTATGACCCTGTGGATAAGGGATTTGGAGCCATGATGAACCTGAAAATTACCGCCTTTGTCCCACATCTCCAATGAATGGGCCGGAATTCTGACCGTTGAATGGGAATTTTTGTGATTGAGCAGGATGTTGTCCTGAAATTACGAGCCTATTGCGCTACAATCACCCCACAGGCAATTTTCGGATTTGCATGCGTATGCGTGTGATTTTCGAAGCACTCGCGGTCGAAATTTTCAGGGTCACCATGTACAACTACCACCGATCCCAATATATCGCTACTGTGGCCCGTGCCTATGGACCATAACTCGGAATCTACTACCAGTGTACCGCTGCCGGAAGCGTCGGTGTTGACGTTACCAACATCCCCGGCCTTTGGTCGGGCCCAGACTTCACCAAGGTTGAGGACTTCACAGTAGTTTTCATTGCTGCCCTGGTTCCAATGATGACTGGGGTTTTCACAAGTGCCCATGTGTAGATGGACTGCGTGTCGATAGTTGGGAGTGAGCCCCTCTACAATGATCTCTAGTCGTAAGAAGCCGTCCATTTGAAATGCTTGTAGGCTGCCTACCTGAAGACTCCCTACTACGTAGCTGCTGTCAGGCTGTTGTCGAATGGACCAAACCTCCGCTGTGGCCATAGGCATTTTTGCACTACCATCGTCAGGTGTGGAACAGCTGAAGAGCACAAACATCACAAAAAGGGTGATCAGGAACCGCCTCATGACCTACAGAGCGCATTAATAGTACGCCCCAAATAGCATCATCATCTCATCAGTGCTCTGGAGCCCAAAGACAATGGTGCGCTCCCGGTTATTGTAATAGCTAGCTTCCAGCGTGAAACCAGTACCTGCGGCCATCGAAAGGGGGGGATCCAGTTGGAGAATGGGTGGGTGCTCCCAGTCATTGGTATAGTATACCAGCTCGCCGTCACGTGGGCCACCTGCGATGAAGACGCGAAACTCGGTCATATTCTCATGGGCGTGTGACCATAACTGAAAGACCTCCCGATCTTCGCCAAAGGTGAAGGTTTTGGTGAGTGTGGTGGTCTGCTTCGCGGGCAGCCGGATGTCTTCGTTGCTGAGCCAAAGGATCTCGGCGACTTGGTTCACCTCGTCAACCGGTACCGTGTGCACGTTGGCATATACCTCGCCCATGATGGTCTCGTCAGTCCGATTGGCATAGTGACTGTTGAGGTCAAACCCTGTGTTTGCTGGCAGTCGCAAAGCAACACCTTCCGGGAATTGATAGGTGGTGTTAGGCCATTGCGTACCCTGCACAAATTGGTGGTATTGCATCGTCAGAAGTGTATTGAAATCGAAACTCCCGTTTTCGTCGTAGATATCGCGGATCACACCAGGCTGGGGGAGGGCATTTGCAGCAAGTTCGTCACTAAAGTTGTATAGGATGAAGTGATGCGAACCGGGAGCCATTGTAATCTCGATCTTTTTGATGTAGATGGGCTCAGGGTTGTTCAACTCCTCATAAATGAATATTTCTCGGTCCCGGTTTGGAAGGATCGGAAAGGGCTCAACGTGAAACTGATACCCCTGTGCAGGAAGCGCAAGCGGTTCAAAGGGAAGCTCTTGAAACTTTGTGGTATCCTCTAGTAGATCCAATTCGGCGACTTTGCCCTCCAGCGGTGCCCCGGAGATGATCCATTTCCTGATAAACTCCAGCTCGCCGTTGGTCAGGAAATCCCCTCCCAGAGGCATGAGTGATCCATATCCCGGGTGGTCGGCGAAGAAGTGCTCCTGGTCCGGGGCATTGATCTTCTCCCAAAGAAAGCTCTTGTGAAGCGATTCGATACCCAGTTCACCGACGAGCAAGAGCCCGTCATCAAGAGCGGCCTGATTCTTTGGTGCACGATTGACAAGCTGTTCGTAAGATACGTCCGCTGTGAGGATGAGGTCCGATTGGCGTGCAAAGGAAGTGCCGGCGGCGTGACAACTGGTACAGTCCCGGTCCCATATTTCTCCCTGGATGAGTGCGTAAGTTGACTCGTAGGCGTCGAGTCTAACCGATGGATCCTCTGAATCGTCGGAGCAGCCAGTTGTGAGTATTAAAGCGAGTACAGCGACCAGTCCTTTCAACCACTTCATAATTCGTTCTTTGACCAGTGTACAAGATACGTTGAAATGAATGGAATGACCTACTCAAAAGTTACTCTTTTGGCTCCAGAACGTATACTAGCTGCTTTTTCAATACAAAACCCCAAAGAGCATTTGGGGTTTTGAGGCTTAAAGGTTAGGCTGTATATCGGTAGTTAATTTTTTAACGGGCCTTGGAGATCTGAGGGTTTCCGGCGATGTGCCTATAGATCTGCTCAGAGGAGAGAAGCGCCTGCTCCGTGGACCAGAAACCGTCTCGGTGGGAATAGGCGAAGGCGAAGTTGCGATCGAGGTCACCCACATTGATGGTCTCAGCACCTACTATAAATGTTGCTCCGGCGTCTTCTATGTACATACCGAAGGAAGTGATCATTTTTTCATTGTCAGGAACGAGTTTCTCGACCTGCGTCCAAGTGTTTGCGGCAGTCTCTTCGAAAATGTACACGGCGCCGCTGTCTTTGTATTTGACGTCAGCACCGGGGGCGCCGATATAGATGTACTTACCAGCAATGTGCACAGAGAAGCCGAAATCGTCCCTCGTTTGGGAATCGGTCGAAGTGAGGCGGGCCACTTTTGCCCAAGCATTCCCCATTCGACGAAAAACGTAGACCGACCCGGTTGCCAGAATGCCATCACCGGGAGCACCCACTACCGCGAGATCCCCTTTGATCTGCGCTGAAAAGCCGAAATAGGCCATGGGAGTCAATTCCTTGGGTGAAAGGACAGCTAGACTCACAGTTTTCTCATCGAACTGCTTATGGATATAGGCTCGTCCTGCTTTTTGGTCGTGGTCAGGATTACCGCTGATTTGATAACCAGCTAGTCTTTCAGCTGCCGGCTTCTTTAGCTCAAGGCGCTGACGCAAGAAAGCGAGTTCGTCGTTACTAAAATTATGAGAAGAGGTTTGGGCGTACCCAGCAAATGGGAGACTTGCGGCGGCAATGGCGATGACAAGTACTGTATGGCGGTAAAATCTTTTCATCTAAGGCAAAATTTCAATTGAACTTGGTGTTCGTAGTGTTTTAGTGAGTGCCTTTCCTGAAGTGGTTCTTTTCGATGAGCGAATGTCAGTTGAGATGGAGTGAGATGGGTAAGCTGGCGGCTGTTGTCTCTACTAACGTTCTAATTATGTGCCAAATATAGAAGTAGAAATTGACTCTTGCAATGATTGAATGGGAATTTTTCAAGAATGAACGAGAAAAGTGCCGTTTCAACGGGAATTAGGGCCCTGTGCAACGCAAAATAATTGTAGATAATGGTCGTATGACCTTTTGCTCGGGGGAGGTGCGTACGGATCGTAGGGGAGAAGTGATTGGTTCGTCAGGGAGGATGGCCAGAGGTTTCCTTTTTTCTCTGGCCACCTTCTCATGTTCAATGGATGGGTCCTAGTGGTTGATAGGGTCGAAGTCCACGCACAGCGCGTTCTTCATTTGAAGCAAAGGGACCTAGAGACTTTCCCACACCTGGGACTGGAAAAGCTCCGTGAACTGATGGTCACATGGTCCTTGAGCTTAGTTAAAGTAAGTAGTTTTCAGAGGTTGGGGTTGAGATCATAAGGGCGGTCTCATGGAGTGGGTGTATGGGTGAGACCCATTATCGACAGATGAGGAGCAGCTTTTTCACATTGTCAGTCTCATCTATCTGGTTCCAAAAGTATGAAATAGTAACGTATTGAACAAGCGTTGAGCAGGGAAAAATGGAATATGAATGGGAATATTGAGGGATGAGTGGGTATGTGTCAAATACCGGTGCTTTTACCAGAATATGGGAGAGAAGCCTCAAGCCGCTTCCTGCGCAGGTCTCGGGGCTGGGGCCATATGATGGCTATTAGAGCGTTAGCGAATCAAAGGGAAAATACCGGACAAGCCGGCAGGTTCGTAGGGGAAAACGTGAGGGGAAGCAAAAAAGAAACAGCGATGCCAATACTGACACCGCTGTATTCGAGAAGATGATTGCTTGTTAGGGCTTTTAATTTCTTTTAGCGATCAACAGCAACGTCGTGGACAGAGTTGTGTTGATTTTCTGCGGGTGTTCCATAAGGAAGCAGTTCGATGACTCCTGATTTACCTGAGTTTAGATCGAAAAGGTACCTGCTACCAGAACCAATGTTATCTTTTTTCTCGGTCACGCCTATCATCAGCTGGCCATCAAACAGGGTCATATTTCGGCCAAAGTGCAGGTCTACTAAGAATCCTTTTGCAGAGATTTCCGTGGTGGCCTTCCAATCTCCTCCTTCCTTTTCGTAGATGTATACGACACCTTCATCCGCGCCGTCGGCGTCTCTGCCGGGTGCTGCGATGATCACTTTACCCTCATATACAGCTACCTGATACCCAAAACCATCATTGGCTTCGGCGTGATTTACAACGATTTTGCCATCCTCAACCCACTTACCATCGACATAAGTGAAGATGTAGGTGGATCCTGTCTTCATAAGACCCTCTTTGGGTGCGGAGATCGCTGCAATATTGCCATGGACTGCCGCGTCGTAGCCATACAAAGATTTAGGCGACTTGTAGTTGGGTTGCAATTCCTGGCGAAACGACTGTCCAAGGAAGTTCTTCCATCGGATGGCCACGAAGCCATTTGGCTTCACTTCGTGATCATGAATGATTGTGAATTTTTCTACAAGAGAAATGTGATGTTTGTCGATGAGACCTGCCTGCACGGCTGCCTTTTTAAGAAGGAAGTCCTCGTCAATGGTCGTCTGTGCTGAGGCTCCTAGAGAGATGATACTGCCGATGAGCAGCATGATAGCAAGAACCTGTAATCTTTTATTCGCATTCATAGTGTAAGCCCGTTTTGTTTGTCTGTGTCGGTTACTGGATTAGGGGCTACCTAAACCATAAATGCTAGAAACGCTGAGTGAAAAACGAGCACAAAACATTTTAACGTTGTGTGCAAGTATTACAAATGTAGGTAGCGCAGTGAGCCAGAACGAGTGACTGGCACGGATTATAGACTATTTCGTGGTGAACAGGAATATATCGAAATGAATGTCTTTTTTTGACTAATTCTTAGAATTAATGGTATTATTCTAATTAAAATGCACGTTTATAGACCATTTTCTACCCTTTGCCGAACGAACCGTGCCGTTCATCGAAGGATAGGGTAGTGCAGCCTGGGTTTATCGACGTCCACCCACTCCAGATCTTCGAAGCTGATCGTCGATTCATTTTTGTACAAGTCGACCAGTTCATTCCTATTTCTTTCAAATCCTAGCGGTTCGCCCCAGCTCATGAACCACACCCATCTCGGTTGGTCACGGAGGGTGCCCGTCGTCGGCAGGCCGCCGACTTCACCCAATGCGATGGGTTTATTCCCCGCGAGTTCGAGGAGTTCTTCATAATTCCTGCTATTGAAGTTTTCTGAATAGACGTCCGTAGCAAGAATATCCACGACATCGTCTCCTGGGTAGTACGTCTCGTAACTATCCACTCCCAGCTTGACTTCGTTGGCGTTGAACACCCAAATGAGGTTATTGAGCTGATGGAAGTTGGTGAATCTGTCAAACATCATTCGGTACAGCTTTTTGTACCCATCCTTGCCTCGTTTTTTTCCCCACCAAAACCAGCCACCATTCATTTCATGGTACGGTCGCCACAACACAGGCACGTCCGCATAGCGCAGTTGCTTCAAAAACCAGGCGATGACATCGACCTGGGACTTCCATCGTTCGTGCAGGTCGGTGCCAGGCGTTACGAGCTCCTGCCACTGCTCATCAGAGAGCTCACTCTGGATCCCTTCACCAAAAGCCACGGGCTCGTCCATCGTAGGGGGCACGGCGTGCCACATGAGCGTGATGATGAAACCCTCATGGTGTCGCCTAATGGCTTCATCTACTATTCTCTGCCTGAAGTTGATGCCGTCCCAGTACCCGGGGAAGCTGAAGCCAAAGTCCTGGCCAAAGACAGCTGGGTACTGGCCCGTGATCCGATGATTGACGGATAGACTGTTGGAACCGACCAAAGGGGCACAGTGCTGTCCTGTCAGTGTTTTTTCTCCCGAGATGCTATAGATAAACGCCAGTAGGTCCCTGGCATCTTGAGATGCGCTGGGGTTCACTGGGGCAATGCCATTGTCTTGCGCATTTGTCGTGACATACAATAACATGGCCACGACTGGAAGGATCAGTGTTTGCTTCATGAGGTTTCGGTTTACCTCAAAAATGCCGGGTCTTCACTGAAATTGAGCAGATGATTGCCATTTTTACCACGTACGAAACTGATGAAGAATGGCAAATCAAATAAATAGCCGTAGTCGATTGATTTCCTCTCTGGGGTTGCAAATGATCCCGGTGGTACTGGGTGTCTTCCTGGCCATGTGGCTCAGTGACTATCAAATGGCTCGATCGGAACAGCGATTTATCAATCGACTGATAGCTTCGATACAGGCAGAGAATCAAGCCAATGCAGAGCAGATCAATGGTCTGCTGGACAAACAGCAGCGGACGTACGACTCATTGGAATACTACTCCGAAACCGATCTGACACTTCTGGAGATCATCATAAAGGTACGGGGACTGTCAACGCCGGATATCAACGAGACATCGCTCAACCTTTTACAGGCCAGTCACATGTCCTTGATCGAGTTCCCTGTTTTGGAGAAGCTGGGGGCCATTCGCGCCGAGCATCAAAACTATGAAGCGAATCAGCGGATCCTCATCAATTTCTTCTATCAAAATACACTGAACAAGAGCAAGGATGCGAAACTGACCCTATCCCTTGTCCTCTTTGATTTGATGGAATATGAAAAAGGGATGCTCGGGAGATATGAGGAGCTGAACGAAATGCTGGCAGAATAGTCTATACCTGCGTGGTGAGGTACTTCAGGACGCCGATCACCTGCTCTTCATTGTGGGCTACCGCCCGAGCTTGTGCGTCTACTTCTTTCAGTGCGTGGGTAAATTCCTCTGGATGGATGACGATGTAAGGTTTGTTCAACGCCGCTGCGTACCCGGCGTCAAAAGCCGCATTCCATTGGCGGTATTTGTCTCCAAACTTCACGATGACCAAATCCGCCTGCTGGATCCCCATACCTATGCGGATTGAATTCACCTTGGCACTTTTGTGATCCTTCCAAAAGGACTTGTCTTCTGCGCCCAGCACATCACCAGCATCATCAGAAGCTTGGTGAGTGACTACTGGTGTCCGAAAGTCGATGGGTAGTTCGGCGCATCCATTGATGATTTGCTGGCGCCAATCACTGTGAATTTCACCGGACAAATACACTTGCAGATTCATACTAAGGGTTTTTTGGTATCGATGATGGAATGTGGAGCTGGAAAGAGAGCATCTGAAAATGAATTGCCCATTTCAATTCGTGCCGGCCGACGCCATTACTTTTTGATAGTCATCAATCATTCTGTCCATCAATGCATCCGTTTCTTTTGAAACGACCATCCGCTGTGGGTCCGCCTCAAACCAACGTATGGTGCGTGCTATGCCGCGTTTGAAGGTGATCGTCGGATTGAATTCTGGTACGAACCTCCGGATCTTGGAATTATCGAAAATAGCGCTCACAGATTTATCGCCAATGAGACTTCCGGTCCAATGGTCGTCATACTTTGCCAGGAAGGCGGAAGGTATATGGACAATATCTGCCTTTTTGCCAATGGCCGCGCCAACGGCCTGATAGATCTGGTCCCACGAGAGCAGCTCATCAGACGTAATATGGAAACTGTCACCAATGGCTTGTTGATGCCCCAGCAGGCCCACAAAACCAACGGCGAAGTCTTCTGCATGAGTGATGGTCCATAGCGTCGTGCCCTCGCCGTGTGAGATCACGGGCTTCCCCTTCCGGATCCGATCCACGACCGTGTACTGTTTCCAGGCGCCGATTGGTACAGGTATGACTGTGTCATACGTCAGCGAGGGTCGTACGATGGTTATTGGGAAGTCTTGCTCTCGATATGCTTTGACCAACGCATCCTCGCAGGCGATTTTGTCCCGGGAGTACTGCCAGTGAGGGTTTTTCAAGGGAGTGGACTCCGTTACCACAGGATGCAAAAGCGGTTTTTGGTAGCAGGACGCGGAACTGATAAAAACATATTGATCGGTCTTACCAGAGAAAAGGCGAATATCCCGATCAATGTCATCAGGGTGGAATGCGATGAAATTGGCGACAGCGTCGAAGGTCATGTCGGTCAAAAGTTTCGACATGTGCTCTACATCATTGATGTCTCCGTGCAGGCGCTGGATGCCGTCAGGCAAGTCGTCGCTGGATTGTCCCCGGGTCAGGACAAAAACTTCATGGCCTTGTTGCAGTGCTAGCTTGCTACAGGATGCGGAGATATTTCCATTGCCGCCGATAAAAAGTACCTTCATGGGATTGATCTGAGTTTCTGGGAATTTACGTCCCACCTTTGGGCGATTCCAAAGTTTCGCCGGGAAAATTGCTATTTTGAACTCACACAAATACTCCTTGCTACCATGAAGACGTACAGAAAATGGATGCTTCTGGCTTTTGCTTTCGCCGGTCTACTGGCATGTACCCAAGACGGGACACGAGAGCGGCGCGTCGCCACCAACGACACCTGGGGATTTCCCTCTTTCCGGAAAGTGGATAGCCTGAATCCGATTCTGCAGCCAACGCCGGACGTGGTGTTTTTTGATTCGTTGCTTGGTCGGTCCGTATCGTGGGAGGTGCGAAATGTGCTGAATCCAACCGCTGTCGTAAAGGATAGTAAGGTACATCTCTTGTATCGTGCCCAGGACGAAACGGGCACTTCGAGAATCGGGATGGCGATCAGCGAGGACGGATTGAATTTCGAGAAACAATCGGCTCCTGTCTTCTATCCAACCAAAGATGGCATGTACGACAAAGAGTGGAACTACCGAAAAAGAGCGGGGGAGTCGGTAGATCCTGAGAGTTGCGTTTCCTGCTACTTTGATGGGACGGAGGACCCGCGCATAGTGGAGCATCCGGATGGTGGGTATGTGATGACCTATACTGCCTATGATGGGAAGACAGCCCGGTTGGCGCTGGCGACCTCGCCGGACCTTTTTCGCTGGGAAAAGCATGGATTGGCAATTCGCGACGAGGGCCTCGAAGACTACTGGTCAAAATCCGGCGCCATTGTTTCGGAGCAGGTTGGCAGTCGCATCGTGGCGAAGAAAATCGATGGCAAGTACTGGATGTACTTCGGGGACACGAGGCTATTTATGGCTACGTCTGAAGACCTTATTTCCTGGGAGGTCCTGCGAAATGCTGAATCCAACCAGTTCATTTCTGTCCTTCACCCACGCCCGGGCTATTTTGATAGCCGGTTAGTGGAGCCTGGTCCCTATGCGCTTGTAACCGATCGAGGCATTGTTCTTATCTACAATAGCAGCAACGCGAAGAATCTCAATGATCCCGCCCTGCCGATTTTTACGTACGCCGCGGGACAGGCGCTCTATGATGGACAGGTGCCCTATAAGCTGCTGGATCGTACCGAGAGCTATTTCATCCATCCCGACAAAGAGTATGAGTTGGTCGGGGAGGTAAATGATGTGTGCTTTGTGGAGGGTCTCGTCTACTTCAAGGACCAATGGTTCTTGTACTATGGAACGGCTGACTCCAAAGTGGCGGTGGCTGTTTTTGATCCTGGGGACTAGTTCTGCAACAACCACCGCGCCATTGTCCATGTTGTCAGGCTTCGGACGACACCAGCTGTTTAGCACGAGTCAGCAGCCGCAAGAGTCCTACCGCCTTTTTGGGATCCCATTGCATTGCGGCCAGGATACTGTGAATGGCGATGAGCTCGCGATTCACCTGCCGGTTTTGCCTGTGTAAGATCACTAAGCGATCCGATGCTCTGTCGTAGCCATGGTGTGCATACATCCCCAGGATTTCGACGGCGTTTTCTTCACTCGTTTTTGAGCGCGCTTTTGGTGTATACCCCATGGCGACGACCATTGCTTCAGCAGTTGACCAGGTGGACCAGGGATTTTGTCCAGTCACCACCTGCCCATCGGTGACCGTGTTTTGCAGATACATCGTACCCTCTTCAAAGCTGGCGCCCTTCTCTAGCAATTTGTCCTGAAGGAGAAAGGGGAAGACGTCGCGTGCATCAGGTATCAGGAATAGTTCTTCCGTGTTGGTGAAGCCACTTATGCGTCTGTCGGCAACCAGTGGCTGGCCATTAGTGAGTGTCACATTGACGAGTGCTGAAGGGCCATGGCAAACTGCGCCAATCGCATTGCCCGATTCGTAGAGTTCACGCACGACTCTTTGGATATCCGCGTCGTTCGGGAAATCGAACAAGGTGCCCTTGCCACCCACAAAGAATACTCCCGCATATTCACCGGGTTCGACAACTGACATAGTGATTGTACTACTCAGTTTTTGCTGTGCGACCGGGTCATTTAGGAAGGCGTAATCGTACACGCCCATATCTTCATCATCCAGTACCTGGGGAGGAGTTCCACCGGCCGGGCTCGCGATATCCACATCGAATCCATTCGCTACAAAAACGTAGTACGCCCTTGCCAATTCACTCAATTCGTAGCCGGTCGACTTGCCGCTGGCGCCCATTCGATCAGTACTTGTAACCACTATTAGCACTTTCGCCTCTCGCCGGATGGAGTCCGAGTTCAAATAGGTTAGGTCACCGGGGATGGTCTCCGTCATATTGGAAGGTGTCTCGAGTGGTTTGAGGAGGCTCATAAACCACATCCCAAAAGCAATGGCCAATGTCACTATTCCCAAGATTGTGAGTGCGGACCATTTGATGATTCTCTTAAACTTTGCCATAACAGAACGATTGTTTTTTCTGGCAAATCAAGAACCCTCACTAACGTAAATCTTCCAAAATGATCATTTCGCAAGATCGAAAGATCATTTCATCATCTCTTTTTTGAAGGCGGCAGGGGTTTTCTGAGTGAATTGCTTGAAGGCGGAATTGAAGCTGGAGAGGCTACTGAATCCTACGTCATAGGCGATCGATGCGATGGTCAGATGTTGAGACTCGGGGTCCACCAATCGTCGCTTGGCGTCCTCAATCCGATAGCGGTTGATGAAAGTGTTGAAGTTTTGATGGCTCTCCTGGTTGATCACCATCGATAGTGTCTGATTGCTCACTTTGAGTTGTTCTGCCAGCCGCTTCAAGCTGATGTCAGCATCTTTGTATTGCCCCTCGGATTCTACTAGCTCAATAACCTTTTGATAGACCTGTTCGCGTCGCTGGGTAGACAAGGGTGTAGTGCTGTACTTCCTTTGTTCCAGCTTGTTGAAATAGCCCTTTTGGATCACCCTGATAGTGATCGTATATGCGGCGATCGAATAGAGTATCGGGCCGATGATATAGGGCACTGTGTCATCGAAGAGATTGAGGACGTACGCCACCCAGATCACCAGCAGCCCGTAGTACATGAGGGTGAGCAGCTGGTAGGTGTTTTCGTTCAGGCCTTCGTGCCTTTCCTTGCGGGTGAATCTTCGGCTCACAAGAAGGTAAGCGAGGAAGTGCAAATAATAAGAAATGAAAATGATGGCGAAAAACCACTTGGGTAGCAAGCTCAAGTGGTCTTGCTCTAACCACAGTCCGAAGCCGATGCCGAAGGCCGCGGGGACAAAGTGGACCATGAAAGAAGGCCTGAACCTAAAACTCTTGTTGGTGGCACTCCGGACGAATAAGTAGAAAAGGGGCCCAATGATCATCATACTCCCCAGTCCGGTGAAGATCAATTTGACATCGATATCTTGAGCAAATTCCAGAAAGATGGATTTGCCAATTCGGAATGAGAGCACCAGCAGAAGTAGACTGAGCGAAATATTGGAGAGACGATTGCCTTTGGGGAAAAATCCTAGCACTATTGCCACGACGAGTCCATGGAAGACGCCAAGTCCACTGAGTATTACCAGAATGATATCGCTTGCGGTCATTTTTGCAAAATTGCTGAAAAGGTCGGAGAACTGGCTGTTGCTATCATTACATCAAGACGGCGTTCAAAATTATCTCAACAGACATCGGCATAAATCGTAGTAAAAAGTCTAAACCGTACCCAATGGAAATACGATCACTTGTACCATCTGACTGGTCATCTGTCCGTCAAATATATGAACTCGGCATTGCCACCGGCATTGCTACTTTCGAATCTACGGCACCCTCCTGGGAATCCTGGGATGAGAGCCATCTCGCGTATGGAAGACTGGTGGCGGTGTCTGAGGGCGAGATTGTGGGGTGGGTCGCCCTCAGCGCAGTCTCCGATCGGTGTGTCTATGGCGGTGTTGCCGAGGTTAGTGTCTATGTGGCTCCGGGTTGCCAAGGGCAGGGAGTAGGTTCCTCCTTATTGCGGCAGATAATCAGTGAAAGCGAAGCAAATGGCATCTGGACATTGAATGCGGCGATGTTTCCGCAAAATAAAGCCAGTATCCACCTCCACAAGAAGGTGGGATTTAGGGAGATCGGTTACCGGGAGAAGATCGCCCGCCAAAATGGGGTCTGGATGGACAACGTCATTCTCGAAAGGCGTAGCCAACTGGATCGGTACCTGTAGGCTTTCGCCCAATGGGAGTTTAAAACCCAGCGTGCATCTGCAATTCGTCAGAGTGATCAGCGACTTGTTGCTCGTACCACTGGATCAGGTCAACTAGCAGCTGTTCATCTGTCCGCCAATTGGGGGTTGGCAAGTCAGAACCCCAGGCGCCGTCAGTGTCTGAACTCTGAAAAAACACAACAGACTGAATGTTGGGGATACTGCCGAACTCTCTGAATGCCTCCTGCAACCAATAATGCTGATAGTAGGAGCCGCCTGTTACACCAAACTCCACAATCATCAACGGCTTATTCAGCCCGAGCACATACTGCACTTTGTCTTTGGCGGTCGCTTGAAAAGATCGAATATAGCCGTAGTAGCTCTTGTCCCACGACGGGAAAGAGTAGATAGGCATGCCCACGATATCCACAAACGAGTCGCCAGGCCAGTAATCCTGACAGTTGGCCTTGGCTACGGGCGCCCAAATCCAGCTCACCTCCGGGCCCACCGACTGTTCCACGCGATTCCAGAAATACCGGTAGGCCTCCTGAAAGGCGTCTGGCGATACGCTGGACCACGGGTATCGATCTACCAGATCCTGATCCATCTCATGAGCAAAAGAGATCATGACTTCTTGCCCAAAGTCATTAAGCAAGTCGATGGTTTTGTCGATCTCCTCGTCATAAAGACCTTCGCTGATGGCATGAAGCATGTCATCGCCCGCATGGCTGTACTTTGGCCAGGGCTCGATTGTCACGATGGGCCTCCGACCAAGAGCATCTATTTTATGGAGTGTTTCGAGCGTTTCAACGTAATCACTGCTCGTCCACGATATATAGATCATTTCCAGCTTGAAGAGGTCGTCCTCCTCATGGGCCTGATCAGGGTCAAAAATACCAAAGGATATAGGCGGATACCCGGAGGCCGGCGCCTCGAGGGTAGGAGAGACAGATTCCTCGGACCACAGCAGGCCATGCAACGCCTGGCGCCCATTGAATCCAATCATCGTGATCGTGGCCAGCGCCAGTAGCGCCAGCACCATCCACTGTTTTGTGCTTCTGTTCATAGCTCGCTTTGGATTAGCTGTTTCCTTTCTTTATCCTGACGGTAGAGGATACTGAAACAGGCAGTGGTGTAAATCGTCGCGTTGAGAAGGACGAAGTAGTGATAGCCCCGGGCATCTATAGCCTCGGAATAGGCGAACCCAAAGACCAAAGTGATCGCCAATATCAAAACGTACGGGACGAACAACTTGGGAGCTAATCCGGGTTCGGGCACTTTTCCTTTGGGAGTCACATGGAAAGGCAATTGCTTCTTACGAATGGCAGCCGTTATACCCATGGCTGTGCCATAGAGTACCCATGGCCAACGGACGATTTGGAAAAGCGCTACTTCCCATGAAAAAATAGGGCTGTTGGTGGGGCGGAGCCACCCGTGAATTTTCAAATACCAGGTCAAGCACATCGTGGCAATTGTCACGGGTAGCATATGCCCCAAAAAGTCAAAGTAGCTTACTTGTACAAGTGGTGTATCCGTTGCCAATGCAATGACCGGCAGCAATGTCCCTATCAGCATCATTATTGCGAACAGCGGGTACCATAATTCGGAGAACAGGAACAGGATCCTGTTTTTCCAGGATAGTTTCTTCCAGTACTTAGGTAGCAAAGTGAATAACAGGACGACGAGGCTCCGAGACCATTGGAACTCCTGTGTTACACAGTCAGCAAAGGTCTGTGGGCCATCTCCGTAGGCAATGGCATCGAACGCATGGGCGCCTTTCCAGCCATGGCCATTCATTAGCAGTGTTGTCGAGTGGTCTTCGGCCAGTTCGGGACCCAATCCACCGATCTCCTGCAGCGCCTTCGTGCGTACAGCATAATGAGAGCCAATGCAAAGAGGTGCATAGCCGTCATTGTATCCAGCCTGAAGGGGGCCGTGCATGAAAGCTTCTGCATACAATCGCCCCCGTGATGACCAGGAACTTCCCTCATTTAGGTTGCAGATGCTGGGTGCCGAAACGTACCCTATTTCGCTACTAACAAAAGGGCGCAGCATGGCCTCGAGATAGCCATCTTGTGGTATATGGTCAGCGTCAAGCTGTACGACAAAGTCGTACAGTTGATAACCAAAGATGTCGTAGAAGTACGCGAGATTGCCCTCTTTGCATTTCGTACGCCGAGGCCACTCCGCCCTGTGGTAAGCCTCTATACCTTTTCTGCAACTCAATTTGACCCCGTGCGTGCTGCACCAATATTTGATCTCTTCCGTCGGGTCTTCGTCGGCTAGCCAGGTGTCGTGTACATACTCCTGTCGCAGCATGCCTTCAAGTGTTTTTTTTACCACCTCAAAAGGTTCGGAAGGAGCTCGGGTGACAATCATGGCCACACGCCAATCTTCTGGAATAGGCATACGGGTATTTACCTGCTTCATGCGACGCGTGAAGAACAGGAAGTAGACAGGAAGAAGCGTGGTCCACGCAAGCAATAAAGTCGTGGTGATGTATCCGCTATAGGTGGTGACGTGGTCTGCGTCAAACCACCAAACCCAAAAGATCGTCACGGTGACGAGCCAAAGGGTGATGAGTGCATCGTAACCCCATCGTTGACGTCGGGTCATGACTGTAGTCCAGAAAGGTAAGTTGTGATTGGGTGGATGCTGGGTGATCCTGGACGGAGTCCGGATCTCGCCTTGAGCGCACGCGGGTGGCACCTTTTCCAGTAGGTCCACCTCGGGATAGGTAGTCAAATTCATGGCCGAAAAAAGTAGTCAATTGGTTGTATGATTCAGCGAAGGCCAGGTTGTATGAACTGCTAATATAAACAACGGTGGCGCTTATTGCCTAGTTATTACCGTTATAATGCAATAATTCTTTCCGTTCATGGATAAATGACAACATTTTCTTGAAAAATTAATATGTAGATAGTGAACCTTAACTAACGCATCAAGCAGGCATCAGCCAATGAACTCAGGAAAGGGGCTGATGTAGCCGTGTTGAAATCCTCGTGCTGTGGCCGTCCAATTTTCGTCTTTTATGCACATATTAGCTTGAAAGCCAATAATACCAATGTGAACTACCAACTCAATCATACTCTTGGACTCCCAAGGCGGCGATCCTCAAGCTCATATCAGAACATAGGACCTCACTTTTCCACCGGTATCTCGCGACTTGTAGCGTTTGTATGCCTGTTGGCCTTTGGTTGCTGCAGCTGCCAGCAGGAAGAGGAGTCAGATAGGCCCAATGTGATACTGATCATGGCCGATGACATGGGGTATGAGTGTCTTGGTGCTTACGGCAGCACGTCCTATTCGACCCCGCGTCTCGATCAGCTAGCGCGAGACGGGGTACAATTCGATCAATGCATCTCACAGCCGCTTTGTACACCCTCCAGGGTGAAAATCATGACCGGTCAATTCAACTACCGGAACTACGAATATTTCGGCTACCTCGACACTGCTTATCAGACCTTTGGCAATGTGATGAAGGAGGGAGGCTACGCCACCTGCATTGTGGGGAAGTGGCAGCTGAACGGACTCGCGTACAAAGACGAGCTTGGCGATTGGCAGGATGCCAGCAGGCCCCAACGTATGGGATTCGACGAGCACTGCCTGTGGCAACTGACGAGGGCCCGCAGAGAAGGGGAGCGATTTGCCAACGCGCTGATTGAAGTGAATGGCGAGGCCCTTCCAAGGGATTCCTCTATTTATGGTCCGGATGTTTTTACTGATTACCTGATCGATTTCGTCGGCCGCAATAAACATCAACCCTTCTTTGTCTACTATCCTATGGTATTGGTACACGAGCCTTTCGTGCCAACGCCCGATGTGGAAGCCTGGGAAGATCCCAATAGGAGGTATGAAAAGGATACGGCCTATTTCAAGGACATGGTGGCCTACACGGACAAGCTCGTGGGTCGAATCGCCGACTCGCTTGCGAGTTGGGGGTTGCTGGACAATACGCTACTGATCTTCACTGGTGACAATGGTACGCACTTTACAATCCATTCTGCGACCGTCGATGGGTGGGTCCAGGGGGGTAAGGGCAACACAACCGATGCTGGTACCAGGGTTCCTTTGATCGCCCATTGGCCGGCGGGGGGACAGTCGGGGGTGGTGCACCCCTCGCTCATAGAATTCAGTGACTTTTTTCCGACCTTGGCTGAAATCGCCGGACGGACAGCACCGTCAGATGGTTTGAGCTTCTTGCCGGTTTTGAATGGGGGCGATTACAAAGAACGGCAAACGGCCTTTGTGCACTATGATCCCAAGTGGGGTGCAAGAGTGAACCAGTACCGTAATCAGTTTGCGAGAACCGTCCGTCACAAACTCTACGACAATGGGCGATTGTATGATTTGGAGAGCGACCCGCTGGAACAATCTCCGCTCGATACAACGAAGCTGGGAGAGGAGGCCGCCAGGGAGTATCGTTTGCTGAAAGGCGAACTCGCAAAGCACCCCGATTTCGAGTACTAGTTGTGGGGTACGACGCGCAGGTTCAGCAGCTTTGCGGCGTGATCCAGACCGCTCCGACCCACTTGCAATAACGGAACATTTGAATCGAAAGCTACCTGCGCCAGGCTGGCTTGCCCCAGGATGAGTACATCGACTTCTTTCTCCAATCGAGCTAGTTCGTTACGTACCAATTCGTCATGACGAGTCACGTCCCCATGCATGAGTGCTTCGTAGGCCTCTGTGTTGAGGGCCTCATGTATCTCGATCGACTTCTCCGCTTCTATGGCCTCATGCTTGATCAGTGATACGGTAGACGACAGCCCGGCGGCGAAAGTCCCGACAATGCCAAAAACCTTTCCAACCATCAGTGCCTCTTTGGCCATCGGTTCGTCAATATTGAAGAGAGGAATGTTCACAAATTCACGCCCAATTCGAGTACCCACACCCATCGTGGAGCAGGTGGTCATGATGGCATCAGCGCCGGTGGCTTCGGCCGCTTGAAAATAGAATATCAGCCTCTTGATCACCTCTTTTGTCGGACCGTCGCTTGCTTGTGCTTCCAAGAGGAGGGAATCATCCATGATGTTGATCACCTCAGCATCCGGATGTTCCTGCAGCCACGGCTTTACGAAAGGCTCAATAATGACCCGATCGTACCAGTTGATGGTATGTACTAAGGCTAATTTCTTCATGAGGCGGTGTCAATAAGCCCAGATGGCAGAGTCGTGTCGGAGCCTTTCAGTTACTGACCCATCTCCGTCTTTCGCTTATCGGACTCCAAGATAGCAACAACTCTGACTTTATCCAGTCTAATGGTATATATTTCCCATATAACGTTACTAGTTCCCCTACAGAGAACCGACTGGTACTGGATAGTTTTGGACGGGTAGCTTCATTAAATTCCGAAGTGAACGGATTTTTTCCACTATCGTAACCCATGACCCATCATGCTGAGAAAAGTCGATTCTTCCAGGCGTCCAATCATATCGTCCTTGCTAGTGGTGGTGTTTTTGATCATCACTTCTTGTGGACAAGAACCCTCGGATGGTGCCATTCTCCCAGCCGATCTGCGCTGCGAGTACCTTCGTGATCCCGCTGTGGTGGACGTAGTGTCGCCGCGTTTGGGCTGGGTTAATACTGAGAGGGACCCGGAAGCTCGGGGACTGGCCCAGTCAGCTTATCAAATACGCGTGGCGAGTTCTCTTGAAGGACTGGGTGACGCTGATCTCTGGAATTCGGGAAAAGTGATCGGAGACCAGAGCATACGTGTAATCTATGATGGCAAGGCTCTGGCTAGTCGGCAAGAGTGTTGGTGGCAAGTGCGTGTTTGGGACCAATCTGACAACGTCTCGAAGTGGAGTGAGCCAGCTTTCTGGCGCATGGGACTTCTGGAACCGGGAGACTGGCAGGCTTCGTGGATTGGTGCGCCCTGGGAGGGGGAGCAGCCCATCGCTCGACCGGACCGCTATCCCAATCAAAGACCCGAAGACTTTGGGCCCCCGGCTCCCTATTTGCGCAAAGTGATTGACTTAGACAAGGAGATAGAACAGGCTGTCATGTTCGTCACGGGCCTCGGCTATTTTGAACTGCATATCAATGGTCAAAAAGTTGGCGACGATGTCCTGGTTCCTAATCAGACCAATTACGGCAAGCGACCAAAACTTCCGGAGTATTACATCAATGTTGATGACAACTTTCGTCGGTACAAGGTGATGTACCTGGCATATGATGTCAAGGAATACCTTCAGCAGGGAGAGAACGCCTTAGGTGCCATTCTTGGCAATGGGTTTTACAATCCGGCAAAGTTTTGGGCGGAGGGGTACGGTACTCCCCGGTTTCTGGGCCAGTTGCACATTACCTACACTGATGGCACAGAAGAGGTAGTCACGAGCGATCAAAGTTGGAAGGTGGCGCAGAGTCCCATTCTGATGAATATGGTCTACTACGGCGAAACGTATGATGCCCGACGTGAACACGATGGATGGAGTCAGGTCGACTTCGATGATAGCGCCTGGCAACCGGCGGCGGTCAAAAGGGCCCCTGAGGGGGAGCTTGTGGCGCACACGGCCCATCCCGACAAAGTGACCAAAACGCTGCGGCCCAAGACGATCACCCGACTTGAGAATGGCAATCACTTTGTGGATTTTGGTGAGGAGATCTCCGGTTGGGTCCGGTTGAGCAACATCGAGGGGCAAGAGGGTCAGGAAATCGACATCATGTTCAACGGCAACTTGTATTCGGGAGACAACAAGTATATCTGTAGTGGTCAAGGCCAGGAGTCCTATGCGCCACGGTTCAACTGGTTTGTGTTCAGCGGCGTCGAGATAAGCAACTGGCCAGGGGAGTTGAGCCCCGAGAACATCACGGCCGAAGCTGTCAATACCTATATTGAGGCTACCGCTCATTTCGAGACGTCCAATCCTCTTTTCAATGACATCAACACCATCTGGCGTCGCAGTCAGGAGGACAATATGCATGGAGGTATCGCCTCAGATTGCCCACACCGCGAACGCTCGGGGTACACGGGAGATGGTCAGGTGGCTTGTGCGACAGTTATGCATAATTATGATGCCCGCAATTTTTATTACAAGTGGATCCAGGACATGAATGAAGCTCAGGATGTCACTACAGGCTATGTGCCCAATGGCGCTCCCTGGCAGCCAGGATGTGGTGGTGGTGTGGCGTGGGGAGCGGCGATATGCGAGATGCCCTGGGAGTTCTATGTCTACTATGGGGCGAAGGACATGTTGAGGGACAACTACGAGGCGATGAAAGGGTATGTGGGGTACCTGGAGACCTGGCGTAGGTCCGACGGCATTATTCATGCACAACGCCGCAATGGGAGTGGGGAGGTGCTCAAATGGTTCAACCTTGGCGAATGGGTTTCGCCGGGGGATCCGATCCTGGACGAGATGGTCCATACTTTTTATTTCTGGCGCTGCGCTACCATTACGGCCGAAACCGCTCGTGTTTTGGGTCATCCTGAGGAATCAGGGCACTATCAAACCTTGGCAAAAAATGCTTTCGAGGCCTTCCACAATACTTTTTATGATGCCGGGATCGGCAGTTATGGCAATGGTGGTGGCGATATTCTGGCTCTGAGAATGGGAGTTCCTGAAGAGAGGAAGGACCGGGTGATTGAGGCAGTAAGGGACAACATTGCCCAGAACAATGGGCACCTGGATACAGGTATTTTCGGGACGAGATTTTTCTTCGAAGTACTCGCCGAAAACGGCATGAATGAGTTGGCCTATGCTGCGATGGACAAACGCGAAGAGCCCAGTTTCGGCCGTTGGCTGGAGCTCGGTTCGACTACGACGCGTGAGCACTGGGATGAAAGTGGCTCTTACAACCATCCCATGTTTGGCGGCGGGTTTGTATGGATGTACCGCCAACTGGCGGGTATGCAGGCGGATCCCCAACAGCCCGGCTACAGACACCTTGTTTTCAAACCACAACCCGTAGACCAGATGGACTATATGGTGTACGACAACCAGACTGCATACGGGAAAGCGGGCATCGAATGGAGGCAAACGGAGGGTAATTTTCAGATGACAGTAAAGGTCCCCGTAGGCTGTGAGGCTACTGTCTATGTGCCTGGCGAAGGAGCTCAGCTGGTCGATGAATTGCGCGATGGATTGGTGTGGATGGAGGCTGACCAAACCTTTAGGGTCCGGAGTGGGACCTATTCATTTGCTTCCAGACTTTGAGTGCTGGCGCCTGCACGATGAAGAATAAAGCGTGGCCCTCCGCGACGGCGTGTGCAATTCTTGATCCTGCTTCGATATTTAGATATATTTGGGGCCCTTTAAGTAAATCAGTTATTGGAAGGCGCACAACCCAAGGGGGCCAAGCCCGAGGATGGAGAATAGAGAACATGCCGTCGTAGCTCGTCAGGTCGACTCATATGCTCTGAGAGATAGAGTCATCAACCAGTCCTTTGTCGCTATCAGCGCTTTGGCCGCGGTTGGTATCCTGGTTTCAGTATTTCGTGCTTTCACGTATGGAATAACTGTTCACTCCTATGTGATCATCATCGCCACTTCGTTCTTTTTGGCGATTGCCATTTTCCGAAAGAAGTTTTCTTTGTCATTCAAGATCGTGCTTCTGGTATTGACGGTCTTGGTTGTAGTCATCTCCGCTCTTGGCGCCTTCGGCTTTCTCGCTTCCGCTAAGATTTACATCGCGCTTGTTCCGATATACATTGCTTTTCTGGTTTCCTACCGATACGCATTGATCGCGTTGTTTGTGTACCTGCTCGTGTATCTTGGAGCAGGTCATCTGTACGCCATGGGATATTTGACGTACGACGTCGATGTTTTGCTTTTTGTAGATGAACTCACGACCTGGTACGCGGAAGGAGCGATCATACTGCTGACTGCCTGGGGTTTGCTGCACGTAGGTTACAACTACAGGAGGTTCTTGGACGACTATTACGAGACAATCAAAAGGCAGTACAAGCAGCTTACTGAGAACCAGAACCGCTATCGCGCGCTTTTTGAGTCTTCCAATGACGCGATTATTCTCGTGAAAGGTCGGAAATTCCTCGACTGGAATTCAAAGACTTTGGAATTGTTTCAGTGCGATGACGACTACCTGCGAAGCATTGAGGCCCCGCAGTTGAGTCCCGAGTATCAGCCCGATGGACAGAGGTCCGTGGATAAAGTCATGTACTATTTCAAGAAGCTGATGGAAGAGGGTCCACAGGTATTTGACTGGCAGCACGTGAGGCCCAATGGAGATTTGTTCTTTGTATCCGTCGGTCTCAACTTGATCGAAATAGACAATAGCACGCATGTGCAATCAGTGCTTCGTGATATCTCGGAGAAAAAGGCCAACGAATCTGAGCTGGAGAGGTACAGAAATGATCTTGAGCAATTAGTAAGCGAACGCACCAACGAACTGGATCACACAGTTTTGGAACTGCAGAAGAGCAACAAAGAACTTCACGAAAAAGGTGAGATCATTCGTGCTCAAAACGAGGAGTTGAAGGCTACACTGGATTCTCTCAAAGAAACTCAATCACAGTTACTCCAATCTGAAAAAATGGCTTCGTTGGGCATCCTGACCGCCGGAGTGGCTCATGAAATCAATAACCCGCTCAACTACATCCAGGGGGGCTATTCAGGACTGACCAAATACTTTAGAGATCAGGGTATAGAAGACCCGGATATTATTGAGTTGCTGCAAAATATTCGCACCGGTATTGATAGGTCCGTTTCAATCGTTTCGGGATTGAATCAGTTTAGTCGCAACAACGAGACTTTCGATGAGGACTGCTATATCCACAGAATCTTAGACAACTGTCTGTTGATGCTGAATAGCCAGCTTCGACACCGGGTCGAAATTGTGAAAAACTACGTCGACAGATCCATCATCGTAGCGGGGAATGTCGGCAAGATCCATCAGGTGTTCATCAATTTATTAACCAACGCCATACAGGCTATTGATGGGAAAGGGCGCATCGAGATACTCACCGAGGTGGACAATGGCTACGCGCGCATCCGAATCTTTGACAGTGGCAAGGGTATTCCCAAAGAGCACCTTGGCAGGGTAGCTGATCCGTTCTTCACTACGAAGGAGCCTGGACAGGGTACAGGACTCGGTCTTTCGATTTCCTACTCCATTGTGCAAGAGCACAAAGGCACGATAGCCTTCAGTTCGCAGCTGGGAGAGGGCACCGAAGCCATCGTTCGAATGCCCTTGAAATAATTGCTCAAAGACTCCAGAGGCTACCGACATCTTCCAGAGGGACGCAACCCTGATAGATGCCCGGTATGGGATCGTAGTTGAGGATTTCTTTCCCAACCTTCTCTGATGTGAAGTAGCCCCAAAGTATGGTAGACTTCAGAGATCGGTAAAAGCCCACCGGCTCTTTCTCTTCTCCTACAGGAGTCCCCCAAACCGACGGACGAAACTTGCCTTTATTTTGCTTCTCCAAGACTCCGAAGAATGCTGCCCGGTCAGACGTGTTGAGCTCGTGCAGAGCACTCCCCATTTCTGTCTTAGATAGGTCATTAATTTTGTCAATCTCTTGATTCACAAAATTCTGACCTGATTCATCCATTGTTTCGCCAAACACTCTATCGATGAATGCATCTACCTTGACATCGAGACCACCCGGGGTATCGGTCGCCGGTAGAAGTGTATCGACAAATGCTGTCATGAATCTAGCGCGCTCTCCGGTGAGAAATACTGGTTGCCAATTGGGGCGATCGACACTTTGACAAGACTGTAGCAGCGACAAAAGAGTGGGAGTGAGGGCGGTTCCTGCGGCTCCCACGGCGGTTTTGCGAATGGCTGATCTTCTGTCCATGATTTATAGGTTATTCTTTTTGAGTTCGGAAACGGCATGGTCCGCCGCTCTTGCGGTAATGGCCATGTAAGTGAGTGACGGATTGACGCAAGAAGACGAGGTCATACACGCCCCATCGGTGACGAATATATTCTTCACAGCATGTATTTGATTGGTACCGTTGAGTACCGAAGTCTTGGGATCCCGGCCCATGCGAGCCGTACCCATTTCGTGTATGCCGAAGCCTGGCTCGTGCTCGTTGTCAAAGCCCATAACATCCTTTAATCCGGCTTTCTCCAGCATCTCCACAGCATCTTCTTTGATCTGCTTATTGAGCGCCAGCTCGTTGTCCTTAAACTCACAGTCGATGGCCAACGTGGGCTGTCCCCATTTGTCCAGGCTCTCTTTGTCGAGCGTGACTTTGTTTTCGTGATAGGGTAGGCACTCGGCAAAGCCAGTGATAAAGAACTCCCACGGTCCCGGTTGCATCATCTGGTCTTTGAAATCGGCTCCAAATGCCTCCTCGCTAGCTCCACGGCCCCAACCAGCACGGCCAGCACCACCCTGATACCCAAAGCCCCTCACGAACTTGTCGGATTTCGTTTCCTCGTTGATGTTGCGATAGCGAGGGATGTAGATGCCGTTGGGTCGTCGTCCTTTGTAATACTGGTCCTCAAAGCCCTCTACAGTACCCGTCGCACCGATGCGATAGGTATGGTCCATCAAGTTGTGTCCCAGTTCGCCGCTGTCATTGCCGAGGCCGTTGGGGAATCGGTCTGAGACAGAGTTCATGAGGATTTGCGTAGTACTCAACGTGGAGGCGTTGCAGAAAACGATTCGTGAGTAAAACTCCAGTACCTCACTGGTCTCGGCGTCAATAATACGTACGCCACTTGCTTTACCTAACTCCTCATCATAAATGATCGACTGTACGATCGAGTGGGGCCTCAGTGTGAGATTGCCCGTGGCACTTGCAGCGGGGAGGGTAACGGCATTGCTGCTGAAATAGGCACCATAGGGACAGCCCCGACTGCATCGGTTTCGGTATTGGCACTTGCCTCGGCCGTTGATCGCTTCGGTCAGGTGTGCCGCCCGACCAATGATCATATTCCGACCTGGGAACTCTGATTCGATCTTGTCTTTTACATGCTTCTCCGCACAGTTCATCTCCATCGGAGGGAGGAAGACACTGTCAGGCAGTTGGGGAAGCCCCAGGGGTTCCCCGCTGATCCCGGCAAACCTCTCTACGTACTCGTACCAGGGCTCGATGTCTTTGTAGCGAATGGGCCAGTCCACGCCATAACCGTCTTTCGCATTGGCTTCGAAGTCCAGATCACTCCAGCGATAGCACTGCTTGCCCCAAAGCAGGGAACGGCCTCCTGTCTGATGTCCTCGGACCCACAGGAATGGCTTGACTTCGGTGTAGGGATTCTCTTCGTCATTGGCGTAGAAGTGCTTGGTGTCTTCTCCGACAAAGCCCGTCCGAATGTTCTTGTAATACTTTTTCTTGTCTTCAGGACTCAATGCCCCGCGGGTCTCATAGTCCCAGGGATCATGATTCATGGTAGGGTAATCCTTGATGTGCTCCACGAGACGCCCTCTTTCGAGAACGAGCGTCTTGAGTCCTTTTTCGCAAAGCTCCTTTGCCGCCCAGCCGCCGGAGATGCCCGAGCCGATGACAATAGCGTCGTAAGTCATCTGTTGCCTGGCGTCGATATTGAAGTTAGCCATTGGTCGTGATTTAGTGCTGGGGCGGAATTTATAGAAAAACCTGAAATTCCAGGAGATAATTGACACAGACCACTCCAAACAAGCCCGTGGGAATTCAGTAACTTCCAACGACTTTTCGGAACCAGAGGATAACAGAGAATCATGGCTAGAATCCACCTTTTTGAATGGGAAGACCAAAAGTGGTTTCCAACTTTGCTCCGTGATTTTGGCACGGACTTTTTGGGGTTTCTATCAGAGAAGACCAAAATGTTTGAGCCGATAGTGCCCAAACTTGTCGCAGTTGTTAAGCAATCGAAGCATCCGGCAATTGTTGACCTCGGCTCGGGAGGTGGGGGAGGTCTGGTAGCTGTTTATCCCCAACTTCGAAAGGAGCTCCCTGACTTGGATGTGACATTGACGGATCTCCATCCAAATAATGAGGCGATGAGGAGGATCCAGGGAGATCACCCCCACATCGGGAGCCATGATGGGTCCGTCGATGCCAGAGACGTCCCCGAGGAGTTGGAGGGTGTACGGACCATGTTCCTGTCGTTTCACCATTTCCGACCGCAGGATGCTAAAGCCATTTTGCAGGATGCTGTCAACAAGGGTAGGCCCATCGCCATATTTGAGGGGCAGGAGAGGAGCGTTCCCAGCATCATTGCGATGATCTTTTCGCCGATTACGGTACTGTTGATGACCCCTATGATTCGACCGTTTAGACTGAGCCGGCTACTATTTACCTACCTCATACCCATTGTGCCATTGTTCGTGCTGTGGGATGGCGTGGTGTCGTCCCTGAGGACTTATTCCGTCAAGGAAATGAACTCCCTGATCGAAGAGTTGGACAATGGCTCGAGCTTCTCCTGGGAGGTGGGCAAGGTGAAATCCGGTCCCGGCAAGTTGCTTTTCCTGACAGGTATGCCCAAATAATTTCACCCAAAAACTTCTTTGCCTGCGAGTGAAACAAAAAAACTGCAATTACGAATAATATCCCATATATTTACTGCAATTGCGAATAATATAAGTTGAGTTTTGATCGAATGAAGGGCGTTGAGAGTAGGAGAGGTACCTGGTCCTTTATCGTATATTACCGCGATTAAATACGCATGCAAATACCCAAATGGCCATACAGACTGCTTAGGGCAATCATCAAAGACGAGTACCTGGAAGAGATTGAAGGAGACCTCGCTGAGATATTTGAAGATGACATTGAGCAGTATGGCATGCGCCGAGCAAAAAGGAGGTATGCCATCGCAGTCACTCGACTATTCCGCTTGCAGTTGATCAAAAAGATCCCACAACGACACACGGGCATATTATTTCTAACTATGAGAGACTTTAGGCTTGCTTACCGCTCACTGCTAAAATTCAAGGGTCACACGGCCATCAATCTTATTGGACTTTCCCTCGGCTTGGCCATGGGCGGGTTCACATTGCAATACGTTTTGGAAGAATTGTCTTTTGACAATTTCCACGAGAAGAAAGACCGGATCTACAAAGTAGTCACCGCTACTGGCGAAGGCGAAGGAGGCATGGAGACGAATGCCTGGCCTGTTGGCTACAAATTACAGACTGAGTACCCCGAAGTGGAGGCACAGGCCTATAGCACAAGAGCTACTTCCACCATTCAGGTGGAGAGAGGAGGTACCTATTATGAGAAAGACATGTTCTTCACTACACCTTCCTTCATGGACATTTTCACTTTTGAAGCCGTAGCCGGGGATCCTCAGGAGGCACTCGCCGTGCCGTTTTCGATGGTAGTAACGGAGTCTTTACAAGACACTTACTTTAAGGGAGAGGCCATCGGTCAGACGATCATCGTGCAGGATAGCATGGAGTTTCGGATAGCGGCAGTCGTCGCAGATCCTCCTTCCAATTCGCATATCCAATTCGATGGTCTCATTTCTTTTGCGACCTACGAGCGCATGCGCGGCTTCAGCTATACAGAAGGTTGGGGCAATTTCAATGTGAGAAACTACTTGTTGTTGAAGGAAGGTGTCGACGCAGAAGGGGTGAAGTCAAAAGCTGCCGGGATCTACCGGGAGAATGTGGGAGACTGGATGGATGAGATGGGTGTCGATTTTTCCACCGACCTGGTGGCTTTGAGTGATGTCTACTTGGACAGCCCCTATTACAATGGGATGGGCCCAAATGGATCGAGAAAGCGGGTAATGACCCTGATCATTATTGCCGGATTTCTCATGCTGCTCGCGTGTATCAACTACATCAACCTGAGTACGGCGCGTTCACTACAGCGTGCCAAAGAAGTAGGCATCAAGAAAGTGAATGGTTCTCCACGGCGGGCACTTGTCAGCCAGTTTTTGCTGGAGTCTTTCCTATTAACGCTGGCTGCCTTCATTGCGGCGATGGTCCTGGTGACTTTATTCTTGCCCTTTTTCAATATGCTTATGGGTAAGCAATACGACCTGATGACCTTTGTCAATCGCCCTTTCATCATGGGAGCCGTTGTTCTCATTCCGACCGTTACGTTACTGGCAGGTTTCTACCCTGCCTGGATACTCTCAGGATTCCAGCCCCTAAAAGCACTCAGAGGGATAGAGAACAATATTCGAAAAGGGTTGACCTTGCGACGGTCCCTAATCGCTTTCCAGTTTTTTGTGTCCTCAGGGCTCGTTCTTGCTACGCTTTTGGTAATCCAGCAATTGGGCTACATGCGCACGCAGGACCTGGGATTTGATGTGGATCAGGTCCTCGTCATCAATGCCACGAACGCACCAGGGGAGTTGGGTAGTGACGTGGTCAAAGCCGAGCTGGCATCCATTGTGGGGGTTGAGTCTGTATCATTTACCAATGCATTACCAGGAAAACCCGGGTGGCAGGGTCAATGGGCTTATCCGGGACAGGTCAATGATGAGCCGGTACATACGGAGTACATGGCCATTGACGAAACTTACTTGGAGGTCCTCGGGCTCAATCTGTTGGCTGGAAGGAATTTCGACCTCTCGCGCCCCAGTGAATTGCGAGATGGGTTAATCATCAATGAGACATGCATGAAAGAGATGGGCTGGGTCACTCCGGAAGAGGCCCTTGGGAAAGAGATCGTGAGCCCGTCACAGGCTCCGGCAGGTACGGTGATCGGCGTCGTTCAGGACTATCACGGACTTGGGCTACAGAGTGAGATCTGGCCCAAGGCCATGGATTACGCCGGTCATCGGTATGGAAGATACTATGCCATAAGGTTTGAGACGCAGCAGACCTATGAGTTGGTCGAGGCGGTCGAAGAAATGTGGGAGGGGCTTTATGGGAACTTCCCGTTGCAGTTTACTTTCCTCGATCAGGATTTTGATCGACAATACAGGGAGGAAATCCAGCTCGCGCAGGTGCTCGGGGTTTTTGCTGCGATCATTATCATCGTATCGGGAATTGGTCTGCTGGGTTTGATTTCACTGATGGCGGTCAGCAAGACCAAGGAGATCGGTATTCGCAAAACATTGGGTGCCACGATTGGCCACATCGTCCTGTTACTTTCAAAGAACTTCCTGCTGTTGGTGCTTATAGGCAACCTGCTGGCTGTTCCTTTCCTTTGGTACTATGGCAATGATTGGCTGGACACGTTCGCGTATCACGTGACGTTGAATCCCATGCTTTTTGTTTACGCCACTTTGATCACAGCTGCGCTGGCATTCGGTATTGTGAGCTTTCAGGTGTTGAAGACCGCCCGTCTCAACCCGGCAGATGCTCTGAGAGACGAATAGGAGCAAGCGCTTTTTGCAAGCGGTAACCAGGGTTCGGTCGATAATGGATATTTTCGCTTCGGATAAATGAAGCTACTTATGAAGATATCTGTCAATCACCTGGTTATTGGTATGTTGCTCGCGTTGACTCCCCAGTCACTTTGGGCGCAGGAATACGCCCGCAATGGGATGGTCGTCTCCACTAGCAAGGTCGCCTCGGAAGTAGGTGTGAGCGTTTTGAAGAAGGGTGGCAATGCCATAGATGGAGCGGTAGCCACGGCGTTTGCTCTGGCGGTCACGCACCCATCGGCTGGCAATATTGGAGGAGGTGGTTTCATCGTTTATCTGGACAATACCGGCAAGGCCACTACCATTGACTTCCGGGAAAAGGCTCCGCTCGCGGCGACGCCCGATATGTTTCTCGATGAGAACGGAGAGGTGAGCTTTATGCAGCATCACTTAAGTGCCAAGTCCATTGGGGTTCCGGGGACTGTCGCTGGATTGCACAAGGCGCATTCCCAGTATGGTAAGCTACCATGGGCGGATGTAGTACAGCCGGCTGTAGACCTGGCGGAGAAAGGTTTTGAGTTCAATTGGTCGCTGTACTGGGCTGCGAAGGGCTTCGAGGGAGACGAGAGATTCCCCATGATGGATCAGTATTTCCGGAATGACCAGGGAGACATCGTAGAACCTGGGGCGACCTGGACGCAACCAGAGCTTGCTGCAACTCTGAAACTCATTCGAGACAAAGGACGAGACGGCTTCTATAAGGGGTCTGTCGCCAAAGGCATAGAGGACTGGATGAAGGCAAATGGTGGGATCATCACGCGCAAAGATCTGGCAAAATACGAGGCCATTGAGCGGGAGCCCGTCAGCGGTACTTACAAGGACTACACGATCTATTCTATGCCTCCCCCCAGTTCAGGAGGGACCGCTCTGGTCGAGATGATGAACATGATGGAGCAGGTGAACCTGGAGGACATAGAGTTCAACTCGACGGAATATGTTCACCTGGTGGCAGAAGTAATGCGTAGAGCGTTTGCCGATAGGGCCGAACATCTGGGAGACCCTGACTTCAATCCTGACATGCCGATCGACCGGTTGACCTCCAAGGAACACGCCCAGGTTAGGATGCAATCTTTTGATAGGAATAAGGCTTCCGTCAGCGACAGCTCGAGGTTCGGACAACTCTACGGCGAAGGGAATAGTACGACACACTTCTCGGTAATGGACAAAGACGGCAATGCAGTTTCGTTGACCTATACGCTGGAGTTCAGCTACGGCTCCCGACTGGTGGCGGAAGATCTTGGTTTCATTTTCAACAACGAAATGGGCGACTTCAATCCGGAGCCTGGTGTCACCAACAGCCGGGGACAGATAGGCTCGGCACCCAACCTGATAGCGCCCGAGAAGCGCATGCTCTCGAGTATGACGCCGACGATTGTGGCCAAGGATGGCAAACCTCATCTTGTGATTGGCAGTCCTGGTGGTCGGACCATCATCAATACAGTGTTCCAGACAGTCCTGGCCGTATTAGCCTACGATATGCGTATTGATCGTGCCATTGAAGGTATGAAAATCCACCACCAATGGCTGCCGGATCGGATCATGTACGAGGAAGATAAGCTCTCACCGGATACCCGAAAGGCATTGGAAGCACTGGGCCACAAGACCATTCCACGCGAGCGCCTCGGTGTGTTGATGGGTATTGTCAATGATACCGAACGTGGCGTACTGGTCGGAGCCTCCGATTCCGCCAGTGGAGAAGGTGCGGCAGTGGGGTATTGATCAATTGGCCTTCTGCACCTCAAAGATCCGGTGTTCCCCATCTTCGGGGATCCAGACTTTTTTCAATAGACCTTCCTGGCCCAATCGATAGGTTAGTTGCCTGCGGGTGACTGGGCAGTGGTTGAGTGCCTCCATGTGGTTGGCAATCACAATCCCCGGGGCGTCTCGCACAAAGCGAACCATGTCGTCCATGTCCATGAGCAGTGGTTCACCTATGTCCAGGCGCGCCATGCCGGCGGCCATCACACAAATGTCAGGTTTGTATTGAGTGAGGGCCTCCTCCACAGCCTCTGTATAGATGGTATCCGAACTGAGATAGATAGAAGGACAGCCTGGTAGTCGGAGCATGAATCCCATCACCTTACCCATGAATTTGGAAATGAATCCATAGCCGTGACGTGCTTCTATGCCGATCGCGGTACCACCCAGGTAAGGCTCTTCCTGGCCATAGTCTACCGCATGGGTGACGTACAGCCCGCGACCGCGGAAGAGCTCGTGATCGTGCGTACTGCAGAGCACGGGTATGTTCCGGTCAATGAGCCATTTTTGACCGTGGCGGTCGATATGGTCCGGGTGTCGATGGGTGATGATGCAGTGGTTCACACGATCCAACAGCGTCAACATATTCTCCGGCAAGCGGGCCGTCGGGTTTTGCTTCGGGGGATAGCGGAACAGGGTAAATGGTGATTGGCTGCCCTTTGGGCCAAGCATGGGATCCACGACCAGGACGATGTCCTCATCTTCTATCACCATAGTGGCATTGCGTAAGTGATGCAGCTTCATTGACGAACGGGGTTCGCCACAAATGTCGGCCGTATCCTTACGCAATACCTATAGAAGTACCCTAAATTTTATGATGACTAACTATTGTTAATAACGGCGCTCATCAGTCGTTTCGCAGTGTTTCCGCTGGGTTTGAGCGAGCCGCTTTCACCGTTTGCCAAACCACAATGGGGACGGCAAATGTCAGAATGATCAACCCTCCCGACATTAGGTCGGCTGGGCCGATAGGCGTTCGGTTAGCGAAGTTCTCCAGGATGACATTAGCAAACAACAGATAGGTAAGGGGTGTAGCCAGCCCGGCCGCAATGAGGATCATCCACAAAAAACCTCTGCTCAGAAGTGCGACCAACTGCTTTTCTGTCGCCCCAAGGATCTTGCGTACGCTGATCTCTTTGATCCGTGTTTCCATGGAGAATACGGCAATCCCCATAAAGCCCATGAGCGCGATCGTGATTGCCAGCGTAGTGAGAAAACTGAAGATCTGGAAGGTCTTGGAGAAATCTTCATAGGCCCTGTCGATGTCCTCGTCGTAAAACTTCGCCTGGAGTGGGTGAAGATCGTCCAGCGTCCTGAACGCTTTGTCGATCTTGTCCATGAGGACAATAGGTTCCGAGGTGTTGGCAAGCACATTGGCGTAGTAGAAGTCTTCGATATCTCCTCCCTGCAGAAAGATTACCGGCCGTTTGTCATTGTTGATGGTGCCGTACTGGAAGTCTTCAATCACTCCCACGATTTCGAATGGGCGTTTCTCACCATCGATGCTCATTGCCAGTCGCTCGCCGATGGCCTGGTAGGGGTCTTCGATCTGAAAGCGCTCGAGCGTTTGACGGTCGACGATGATGAACTGTGCTGAATCTCCATCACCAAGCGCGTAGGGGAAAGTTCCACCTGCCACGAACTCAAAGTCATGTACCTCTGTGAATGCTGGGTCGATGTAGTTGATGCACATGTCCGCGGAATCGAGCGGGTCCTTGTAAAAGAAGCGCTCCGTCCAGATCGTGCCGACACTCATGATCATCGTACTATTTGAGATTTTGGATATCTCCGGGATCTTTTCGAGTTCATTGGAGAGCAACTGGTGATCATTGCCCTGCAACTTGATGTTGATGATATTGTCGGTGCGGTATCCCAGGTCAAAGTTGACTGAGTACTTGTACTGCTGATAGGCAATGACCGTGGCTATGACAAATGCCATTGAGAGTGTGAGCTGAAATACAATGAGCACTCGTCTCAGATTCACGCCCTTGAATACCTTTTTGGTGGTGATGTCTCTGATGATGGAGATGGCTTTCAGCTTGGAGAGAAAGATGGCCGGCAGCAATCCCGCCAGGAACCCAGTGAGAATGGCAAAGATGAAAGAAGCCAGGATAACGCTGTTGTTGATCTTCAGACTGATGTCGCTCTCCCCGAAAAGGCTGATGAACTGAGGGCGTATAAAGAAGAAAAGCGCCCACGACAGGATCAGAGATAGTAGTGTGATGACGACTGCCTCGGTCAGAAACTGCATGATCACCTGGCTCCGGTTGGCGCCAATCACTTTTCTAACGCCCACTTCTTTTGATCGTCGCAGCGATCGGGCAATGGACAGGTTGGTATAGTTGAAGCAGGCAGAGATCATGACGATCAATGTCAGCCCCGAGAGCAGATAGACGATCTTCCAGCCGAAGTTGGGCCCGATTTCATTCGACTTGTCTTCACCGGGCACGAAGTCGTTCATGTTCTCGACGCTCAGCGTTATGTTGTAGCGATCTGATTGCGTGTTTTCAACCTCCGCGATCTTGTTGAGGCTCTCTTGAATCGATTGTATGTTACCATTTTCGGGGAGCAGGAAGTACACGTAGTTGGACCACATATTGCGCCATCCGAGGAACTCATGATCGTCTTCCTGGGCGTGTTTTGCCAGGATCTTGGATAGGGGAGCCAGTGCCTCAAACCTCATGTGCGAATTGGTCGGCACATCTTCAAATACGCCGGTGATTGTATAGTTACCCTTCGATCCCTCGATGATCTGTCCCACGGGATTCTCGTCGCCGAACAGCTTTTGGGCGGCCGTTTGTGATAGCACCAATGACTCCTGGGAACTAAGCAAATTCTCCGCATCGCCATGGATCAAACGGAATGAGAAGATCTTCCAGAATTCATTCTCAGTATAGTAGCCACCGATGCTGATGGCGTTGTCGCCTTTTCGCAAGTCATCAGAGAAATTTTTGCGAATGATGACCACCTCTTCCAATCCCGAAACTTCCTCGCGCATCTTGTTGCCAGTGAGGATGGAGGTCGACGCAAATTTGGAGTCAAAGCTGCCGGTAATGCTTTCATAGGTGTTGTTGATACGATAGATCCTATCGCGCTTAGTATGAAAGCTGTCATAGCTGAGTAGCTCAGCTATGTACGCGATCATGAGCAGACATACCGTCATCGATATGCCCAAACCAAACAGGTTGATGCCTGAAAAGAGCTTGTTACGCCGTATTGACCGTACGGCGGTTTTGAAGTAGTTGTGTAGTAGGTACATGTTAATCAGTCTATTATTGAGATTTGCCTTTCTTACCAGGTAGGGCCGAAAAAACTTGACCATGTCCAACATATAGTTGAGATCAGCCCATACTTTACTTTTCGAGAGATTGCGTTCGTAGTACTCGTGCAGGTCACCCAGGAGGTCCTCGGCGTACTGCGGTTTGCAGTACCATTCGATGAAACGAGTCATCCACGTTGGGGGAGTGCCCGGGTGCCTTCTCATTTCAAGCCCTCGAAAACGATGGAGGGAATGGTATCCCAGAACTTGTCGCGCTGCGCCTTGGCTTGAAGCAACGCCACTTTGCCAGACTTGGAAATCTGGAAGAATCGCTTTCGGCGACCACCACGTTCTTTTGTAGGTTCGCCCAGATCCGATGAGATGTAGCCCTTGTCTTCCAGACGGTGGAGCACGGCATGGACAACTCCCAGCTTGGTCGTGCGACCAGTGACCTCTTTGATGCGGTCCGTGATGCTCACACTGTACGCATCATCCATCAGGGAAGCAATCGTTAGGAGGACGATTTCTTCGAACTCGCCAAGGTTCGTTCCTTTCATTGCAATCTATTTATTCATCAAATGTATGAAAAATAAGTCTGCATTTATTCAGTATTTGTATGAAATATATTTAGCGACCGCAAACACACCCATTCCTGACGAGTAAGCGACGTTGTAGCCGAATGTACTTACTTCAGTAGGGGGAACGCAGGGCGGATCCCTAGTTTTGGATCATCGTTCGATGGCCAACCATATTGCTTTTGAGTCTTTGCTGGGCTCAGTACACTACCGTGCTGGCGCAGGTGGGTTCTGCTGAGGTGGATACGATGATCGCCAGGTACCGCAGGTTGGCAGTAGATTCATTGCGTCAAGCACCAATTCAGGAAGCGTTGCGCGCCTCCAGGGCCATTGGGTATCATTTTGGTGAAGCCCGGGTCTTATTCGATCGTGGCAAGGCGTACTATCGAACTGGTCAGTACGACGAGGCCATGCGAGACGTTCTGTCCGCCCGAAGCCTTTTTGTATCCACCGGACATGAAGCGCATGTGCAGGCATCGACCAATCAGCTTGGGACCATCCAGTTTCGCCTGAGGGATTATGATTCCGCCCGGATGTTCTACCGGGAGTTCCTCCTTAGCTCGATTGCTTCGGGTGATCAGCACAATACCGCCTCTGCCCATTACAATTTGGGGCTATGCTATGCGCGGCTGGGTCCATCTGACAGTGCCATTTATCATTATGAGCAAAGCCGCCTCCTTCGAAAAAGGTCTGGACAAGTAAAGAAGGAACTGAAGACGGTCAAAGCGCTGTCATCCCTCTATTACGCGAGGGACCAGTTCGATAGTGCACGTAGTCTATTAAAGGACGCCCTGAGGTTGGATGATGGTAGCCGCGATTCGACGCTCTTTGCGTTGATCTACTTTGAACTGGGTAGAATCTCCTATCGCACCTCAGACCTTGTCGATGCGCTCACCTATTATCAAGAGGCCTACGCCCGGCGCGGCAACGCGTTTTTGGTGGATTCCTACTACCAAAATGTAGGATTGATCTATTCGGCCATCGAAGATCATGAACGTGCGGCGGAGTACTACAGGAAGGCATTGGGTCTCCGACGAGAGCGGGGAGATTCCGTGGCCATGGCGGAGTCGTACCAGGCCATTGGCAGCAATCTACTGCGCCGGCATATGGACAGTGTCGAGTGGTATTATGATAGGGCTCTGGGCATTTTTGAACGACAGGAGTTCCAGCCAGCCCTAAGCAGCATGCATGAGAACATGGGCTACTACTATTTCATCATGGATGAGTTTGAAGCTGCGAAAGAACATTACCTGCTGTGCATCAACATCGGAGACCTGGCGGAGACGCAAGGAGATATCTATCTGGCGAAGGCGTACCTCGGCAAGATGGCCCAGGTCGAGGGAGCCTACAAAAGAGCAGAAGCCTTGTTGACAGAATCCAATCGGTGGTTTCTGGAGAAGGGCATACGGAATCATGAGATGACAACGAGTGGTTTCCTCGGTGAGCTGTACGCAGACCTCGGACAATACCGGCGAGCCTATGCGTACCAGCAGCGTGAGAAGGAACTGAACAGGGAGATTTTGAGTGCCCGGAACATCACGGAAATCGCTGTACTGCGCTACCGCATGACCCTGGAACAGGAGGAGGAGACGTCCCAATTGATTGCCACAGAGAGGGAGCGGATGTACCAGGCCAACCTGGCCATGGAAAGGCGGATGCGAAATATCGCTGTGGCTTCAGTGGTGGTGGCGATCCTGATCATTATCTATATCCTACGACTCGTCATGCAGCGTAGGAAAATCAACCAGGACCTCAATCGTCAGAATGAGCAGCTCAATACGCTGGCAAGTCATCTGACCGATACACTGCGAGAAAAAGAAACGCTGTACAAGGAGATACACCATCGGGTGAAGAACAACCTCCAGATCATTCTTAGCTTGCTGAACTCTGCGCAAGTGATGGTGGAGGACCAAGAGAGCCGGGATGTACTCCAGCAGACCAGAAACCGCGTCAACTCCATGGCCCTCATTCACAAAAACCTCTACCAATCTGGTAATATGGAGAAGGTGCACGCCCACCGATTTATCCAGGAGATAGTAAGGGAGATAGAACAGTCTTTCGCGGGCAAGAAGGCCATCGCGCAGATAGATACCCAAGTGGAGGACACTTTTCTGGAGCTGAATCTGGCCATCCCTGTTGGGCTCATTTTGAATGAGCTGATCACCAACGCGTTCAAATATGCCTTCGACGCCAATGGGCAAAACAAAATGCGCATAGAATTGAAGCGTCTGGATGATAAAACGTATCGCGTGGAGGTAGAAGACAATGGGCCTGGCCTACCTGAGGGCTTTTCGCCGTCAGAGTCAGAGAAGCTCGGTTTCCAATTGATCTACGGCCTGACTCGTCAGATCAACGGGGAGTTTCGATATCACTCCAATCACGGCTTAAATGTGCAGGTGGACTTCTGTACTGAGCAACAGTAGTCGAGGAATATTGAATGTTTGAATTATTGAATTCTAGATTAACGCAGTTTCTTAAGAGAGACCGATCTCCGACGCCTCAAAAAAAAGCCTGGTTATCTTGAGGTAACGAAGCGCAAGGCCAGTGAAATCTATTCGTGTCAATAGAACTCACGTTTTCAAAAGTTAATCGATCCGATGGTCGGTCGCCTCCTTGGAGCCAAGGACACTCCTTCGAGAGATTGGTTAACAGTAAGTTGAATTGCTCTTTCAGTGTTGTTGGAATCAAGTTCTTTACACACGTAATACATTCCATTTTTCACCGCTTGAGCCGCGGGGCTCCTCATTTTTGAAGGAGCGCAGCGGCGCACCGCCAAAAACGAGCCGCGGCGGCGGACCGCCAAAAAATCCTTGGCACAATCAAGCTCCTACGCTACTGGCCAACGCTTACCTCGCGATTGTGCCGGGCCAACGCGCCGTTCCGTAATTAATTTTTGCCTCAAAAATGAGGGTCTAACTCAATTCAGGATGTCATTTCCATTGTACAGTGAAATTAGCACGGCGAGAGCCTGATGAAATTTAGAAGGATTGCTTTTCATTAGTTGTTTTCGGTGTTCCTGACCTTAATTATGACGGAAATGTCCTTTCTCGTATTTAATCGGGCCAGGGATCGACGCGGCAGCCGGCAGGGACATTTTGAGTTTGGCAATTCGGACTTTTAAACCAAGTCTGCACCCCGTTTCTGCAAGACTCAGAATTCAAAACTCCTGAACTCAAAATTGGCGGTGGCTGGCGGGGCCGCGCTATAGCATAGAGCCCGGTCCTGACGAGAGTAGGAAGACCGGCCGAGTACTCTCCTTAATCGTCAAACTCCGTCAGGAGGCCCCCAAACCATCAAAAAAGCGCAACCTTTTATTTGTTTTTTGAGTACAAAACAAATGATATGACAGATCTCAGTACTCAGGAAGAGTTGGTATTGCTGACAGTCGGGGCGCTGCATCCCGATGCATATGCCTACGCTATTCAACAGACGATCAAAGAGGAGAGGGGCAAGGGCATGTCTCTAGGCACGATACACACGATCCTCTATCGCATGGAGCAATCCGGCTTGCTGCAGTCCAAGATGGGTGGTAGTAGTCAAAAGCGAGGAGGCCGCAGCAAGCGACTATTTACGCTCACGGGCAAAGGCCTGGACGTGGTGCAGGAACTGCATGAGGTGCGCCAGTCGCTGTGGCAGAAGATCGCAGTCGAGGACCTATTCAAGTTTGTGTGAGCCAGGTGCAGCCACCGAAATGGGCGACGGCTCTGATCCTACGGCTGTGCGATGGCTGCTGGGTCGATGAAATCCTCGGAGACCTGGCGGAGCAATTTGAAGACAATCGGGCGGCAGGTAGGCCTGCAAAACTCATTTACTGGTGGGAGGCATTGCGATTCCTTCGACCACATATTCTCAAAAAACTCAATAGACAAGGACGCATTCCCATGACTTTTCATCATCTCAAGATCTCCACGCGCAATCTGATGCGCAACAAAGTGTATGCTTTCATCAACATCATGGGCCTGGCCGTCGGGCTGGCCAGTGTGCTGCTGATAGGTATCTACATCCAGTTTGAAACCTCCTATGACAAGTTCTTCGATGACAGTGACCGCATCTATCGTGTAGCGTTGCATAGGGTTTATCCCGGCCGCACCAAGGACTTTGGCACATCTGGTGTCCGAATAGCGCCGGTGCTGAACGCCGACTATCCCGAGGTGGAGCTGGCCACGCGGATTCACCGGTTGTTCTTCCAAAACGAGATCACGGTCACATTTCCGGACAGCGAGAAATCCTTTATCGAAACGCGGTACCTGTTCGCAGACTCGCTGTTCTTCGACGTTTTCTCCTATCCCTTCATTCATGGGGATCCGGGGACAGCATTGGACGAAGAGGACAATGTGATCTTGACCGCCTCCACGGCCCTGAAGTACTTTGGGGATACTGACGTCATCGGGCGACAGCTATTGTCCAATGATAGCTCCCTGGTGGTCGCCGGGGTGATTGAGGACATTCCTGCCAATTCACACATTCATTTTGATGTGCTGGGCACGACCACTTCACTGGGATTTCTGGATGCGGCGGAGAGCAGTGACAACTGGACCAGCCCGTGGATCAATACCTACATCCGGTTGAGGGAGGATGCCGATCCCATGGCCCTGGAGGCCAAGTTTGACGACATGGTAGAGACCTATGGGGGTGCGAGCCTGGCCACCGCCATCGGCGCGAACTGGAAGGAAGAAGGCCATGCTTTTGAATACTTCCTGCAGCCCCTCACGAGTATTCACCTACACTCCAAAACGGATGTAGAGATCGAGCCCAACAGTGACATTGCTTACATCTATGTGCTTTCCGCCATTGCCATGATCATTCTCCTGATCTCGGCGATCAACTTCATCAATCTCTCTATTGCGCGATCCACTGAGCGCGCCAAAGAAGTAGGCATTCGCAAAGTTTTGGGGTCTTATCGACGCACACTCATTCATCAGTTTCTGACCGAGTCATTGGTGGTTTGCTTGATCGCGGCCACCTTGGCTATTCTATTTTTGTGGGCCTTTATTCCACAGTTTAACCGACTCCTGGGGACCTCCCTTGCCTTCGATGCCCTTGCAGCGCCGTTGGCCATCGTGGGAATTTTCCTTGCAATAACCATCGTCGGGCTGCTGTCTGGCTTGTATCCTGCCCTGGCGATCAGTGCACTGCAGCCGTCTCGCGTGCTGAAGGGTAGCTACAAATCCAGTTCGGGGGGTGTATGGCTTCGGAATACGCTCATCGTCGTGCAGTTCCTAATGTCCATTGTCATGATCTCAGGCTCGATCATCGCTGCCAGCCAGATGGATTATCTGCGTCGCAAGGACCTTGGCTTCAGCAAAGACAACCTGATGGTGGTGAAGCAATCATTTCGATTGGGGAGTAATTATGATGCGTTTGTCAATGAGGTCCGAAGCATGGCGGGGGTCGAGGCCCTCGGGGGTTCGAATATGGTTCCGGGGATTTTCCATGGCAGCAATGTCTTTGAGGTGAGCGATCCGACGATTGCCGATCTCCGGGTCAATACGTCAACCATCGACGACGACTATCTAGAGGCCATGGACATGGAAGTATTGTCTGGGCGAGGGTTTTCCAGAGAGTTCAATGATTCTCTGAACGTGCTGATCAATGAAAGCGCCGCGCTGGCGATGGGTCGGGACATCGAATCGGTGCTGGGCTTGAAATTCATCAATAATCTTACCGGTGCCAATGCACAGCAGCTCAATATCATAGGCGTAGTCAGGGACTACCACTTTTATTCCCTTCATTCTGAGATTGGCCCTATGGTGATATTCAATGGCAATACGCAGTTCATTCCTGGCAATACGGTCATCCGTATCAATGGCCAACAGACGGCAGCCGTTCTAGACCAGGTGACAGCGAAATGGCAAGACCTGAGTGCGACACCTTTCGCTTTTTCCTTCCTCGAAGATGACCTCAGCATGCTGTATGAGGCGGACAGAAATACGGCCACCTTGTTCAATATCTTCACGTACATCGCCATTGTGATGAGTTGTGTGGGCTTGTTTGGGCTGGCGACTTATGTGGTGAATCAGCGTGCCAAGGAGATGAGCATTCGCAAGGTGCTTGGCGGATCCATTCCCCACATCATCCAGGTCTTTTCTCGCGACTTCATGATCCTCATCGGCGTGGCCTTCTTAATCGGTGTGCCCGTGGCAGTCCTCGTACTTCGCAACTGGCTGGAAAGCTTCGCCTACCATGTGGATATCAACCCGATGTATTTTGTGTTGGCAGGTGCGGTGACAGTGGGGCTCGTATTCCTGACGGTTTCCTACCAGGCCCTGAAGTTGGCGTTTGTCAATCCTGTCAAAATGCTGAGGAGCGAGTAGGGTTTTCAGGTTTCATGTTCAAGGTTCCAGGTTCGACTTGAACGAGGAACCTTTTGGTATCATTCATTTCTCAGGCGGTCTGCCGGGTTGGCGAAGGCGCCGCGCAATGCCTGATATCCTACGGTGAATAATGTCAATGCCAGAGTGATGGCAACTACTTTGACAAACACATTCATCGAGATGTCTATGGCATAGGCGAAATTCTCCAACCATGACGAAGCCAAATAGTAGGAGAGAGGCAGGGCGATGACCATTGCCACCAACACCAGTAAGAGGTACCGCTGAGCGATCAGTTGGAAGATCATCCCCGCACCAGCACCCAGGACTTTGCGGATACTGATTTCTTTGCTGCGACTCAGCACGGAATAGCTGACGAGTCCGTAGAGCCCGATGACAGCTGTGAGGATGGCCAGCATCGCAAACAATGAGAATAACCTCTCAAGTTTGAGCTCTGCCTCGTAGAAGCGAGCAAAGGACTGATCCACGAATTGGTACTCAAATGGCCGCGTCGGCTCGAACTCGCGATAGGCACTTTCCACGAAGTCAAGCGTCTGCGGGAGTTGATTGCCGTTGAGTCGGATCACGATGCTTGTGACAAAGGATGGCTCGATGTGCAGAATGACATTCTCTACCTCGTGGTGAAGGCTCTTGTAGTTGAAGTCTCGGACCACGCCCACTACACGGCCGACTTTGAAGGTATCTTCTGCTACCCACATTTTCCATCTGACCGTGGTGCCAAGCGCCTTTTCGGGTGAATCGAGTCCAAGGTTTTTGACGGCAGTCTCGTTGATAAGGAACGCCCCGGAGGCATCGCTGGCAAGGTCTGAAGAGAAGCCTCTTCCCGCGATCACGTCGATGTCCATGACCTCCAGGTATTGATCGTCCACCAGGAACATGTTGGAGGACAACTCATGGTCAATCAGCTCTGGAAAGAAGGCGCCATCGCCGGCGACAATATCACCGGGTACACCATAGCAGAAGGAAGTGGCATCGATGCCGCTATGCCTTGAGAAAGCCGCACGACATCCATCCAGATCCTTTCGCATGTTCCGGGTGAGTGGTATGGTTAGCAGGTTGTCCTTGTTGAAGCCCATGTCCCTATTGAGCAAGTAGTGGTACTGATCGCTGAAGATGAGGGCCACGAGTATCAGGCCAATCGACAAGACGTATTGGCCACCAACCAGAAGGAGTTGACCGTCGAAGCGAAATCTTCTGCCACCCATGTCCAATCGGATCGCACCGCTGCCATGGAGTACCGCAAGCGGCTGAAATTTCATCACCACCAGCGCCGGATACCAACCTGATACCAGTGACAAGGTCACGATACCCAAAACCATGATAGCGATGTTTGCCCAGCTGAAAACATCGGTCATCAGGAAGGACTTGCCGGCAAATTGGTTGAATGATTCCAGGCCCAAGATGATCAAGCCCACGGAGACCACACCCGCTAAAAGGCAGTAGAGAAACGATTCCATGATCGACTGCGTCAGGACTTGCGTGCGGCTGGCCCCCACAAATTTTCTGATACCCACTTCCTTTGCCCTCTTGATAGACTGTGCCGTGGTCAGGTTGATGAAGTTGAGGCAAGCGATCAGCAGGATGATCCCTGCGGCGAGCGAGAGAAACAAGATCGATTCATAATTGCCGACTTCGGCGAGTTCCCATTGGAAGTCTGAGGAGTGAAGATGTATATCCGACAGCTTTTGGAAGTAGGGCAGATAAGTAAGGCCAACTTCTGAAGTAATGGGGTGGGCGATGCCAGCCACGTATTTCTGAAATTCTCCTTGAAGCAATTCATGGTCTGTGCCCTCCTTCAGCTGGAAATAAGTGAAGAACTGCTGCCAGCGCCACGAGTTCATCCTTGACTCCGGTACGCCCTCTTCAAGCCATTCGAAAGAGAAGATGTAGTCTGGTCGCAGGTGCGATTGAGTGGGCACGTCTTTGTAGATCCCGGCGATGTCCAGCGTACTGCGTGTCAGTTGGAGGGTTTGGCCGTCGAAGGGTTCATCGCCAAAAAATTTCCGAAAAGTGGATTGCGAAAGAAGTACCTTTTTGGGAGCCAACAGATCTTCGATACTTCCCGCGACGATCTCCAGGTCCAGAATCTCGATCGCTTCGCGCTCGGCATAGATGCCATTCTTTTCTGAGAAGGCCCGATCGCCCACATTGAAAATCGTGCCGCCATAGTCGGCCAGAACGCGACCTGCCTTCTCGAATTGGGGGAAGTTTTCCCGTATGCTGGTGGCGTACATGGGAGGGACGATAGGGTAGTTGCCCTGATTGCCACCTTCCCGTTCGACGACATTGTAGAAGCGGTATTTGAGATTGGCATCAGCGATGTGTCGGTCATACCCTAGTTCGTCATGAACATAGAGAGAGATGAACGTCACACACGTGATCCCAATCGTGAGACCAATGAGGTTGATTGCCGAGAAGCTCTTGCGCTTCCACGCCAGACGTACTGCCGTCTTCATGTAATTCTTAAGTATTCCCATGTTGTTGAGTTTTGAGTTTCGCTTGAGCGGCCTTACGACCGATGACCTGAGTAGGGTGACCATGTCAATGATATAGAGACACCTGGCGATAAAAGCTCCCTGCCGCTCCACGCGCCGGTCGAATATCTCATAGAGATCGCCTTCTAGCCCCTCGATATGGGCATCGTGGCAAAACCAACGGAAGAACCGCTGGAGTATCGCAGGAGGGTCGATGGGTTTCATTCGGCCAGAATGTTGGGGATGAGTCGGACCATGGCCGTACGCCGGTCATAGACCTCGCGTAGTACTTTGACGCCTGAGGCCGTGAGCGAATAAAACCGCTTGCGTCGCCCTCGACGATCGGGTGTGGCCTCTTCCATTCTGGACGTGAGGTATCCCTTGTCTTCTAATCGGGTAAGGGCGGTGTGTAACGCCCCAATACTCGGCTTACGACCCGAACGCTCCCTCAGATCGTCGCTAATGGCCACACCATAGGCATCGTCCCCCAAAACGCCAACGGTGAGTAGGACCAGCTCTTCGAATTCCCCGAGGTATTCTCCTTTCATGACAGTTATAATTCCTGTTTGTAGAGTAAAACTAATTAATATTTCTTGTTTGTAGGAATTAGGACCGAGATTTCCTCTTCAACCGGCTACCAATCTATGGTGGCAGGGCTTATCTTGCTGTTAACATAAAAAGCTCATGCGAATAGCTGCCATCTCTCTGCTCATTTTCAATGGTCTTTCGGCCGTCTACGGAGGGGGTAGTCTCGTCATCGACCCCTCGGGTGAATGGTTGCAATTGCCTATTGCTTTGCTCGAGCGTACGCCTTTTGAGAGCTTTCTGATTCCAGGGCTCATCTTACTTTCAGTCAATGGTGTTTTGAACTTGGTCGTCGCCTTTCTGGGTATCCGAAAGCGTTCGTCTTTTCCCGCGGCGACGACGGCATGTGGGGCGCTACTCGTGATTTGGCTTACTGTTCAGATCATCCTGATCGGGCAGTTTTATGCACCAGCCCATTTGACTTATGGTTTGGTCGGTGTTGCGATGGTCTTTGTGGGCTGGAGACTGAGAGCGCTGTCAGGTAAAAGAGGGAGTTGATATCAAATCAAAACTCAAGACGTACTGATCTTCCTACGGGCAGTATTCTCCCTCCAATCTCGACTGAGTCAGAAGTGTATGATTCCACCAGCGCCTTATTGATTACAAAAGATTTGTGCGAGCGCATAAATGTTTCTGGCAGCAGCTCTTCCGCTTCCTTGAGAGAGATGTAACTGATGAGCTTCTTCGCTTTGGTCAAATAGAAGATCACGTGGTTGCCCAACCCTTCCACGTACATGATCTCGGCACTGTCCACGCGATAATTGCGCTTTTCGGCGCGGATCTCCACCAGTTGTCTTTCCGAAGCCCCCGTTTGTTCGCGCAGTTGCTTCCAGTGCTTGAATATCTTCATAGCCGATAGGAGGAGGACCGTAGTATTGATCAGAACAATTGACTTGATCACGGATGGCACGGTCAACATCTCGGCAGCTGTTTCGAGTATCAGGAGTTCATAATAGAAATAGGTAAATACACGCTGGAGAATTCCGCCCACGACGATGACCAGCAAATACATCAGTCCGAATCTCAGTTCGTGGCCTTTCAGTAGTAGCCTTGGCATTAGAGAGTAGAGCACGATGTATGACGCGGATATTCTGATGGGCAGGAGCAAGAACTCAAGGCCGAAGCTGGCGTAGTATTGACCAGCGTTGGCCCAAATCAGGCTGAAGAAGACGTAATACAGCACCCAAAAGATGACGTGTGTGAGGATTCGGGAATTCAGGAGGTAGCCATTTTTAAACATTGTCGCCGAGATCGTGGTCACGAAATATACGCTTTTCACATCATTACAGTTGTCGCTCACATAGTTGGCCTGTTTGAGTTGGTCTTGCCGACTATTTTGAAGCCAAAACTTTAAAATGTTGAAGGCAAAAACTCTACTATTCCTGGTCGCTTTTCCCATGGCATTGGCGGCCCAACAACAGTCCATCTGGCAGCAGTACCCCAACGCTCATTGGGATGGACAGATACATCGGCGCGCCAACCTCGGTTTCCGTGTTGAGTCGGCGGATGACCAATCAATATTCGATACGACGCAAATTCTGGTGACGCAGTTACAGTCAGACTCTCCCGCTGCCCAGGCCGGTTTGGAGGAAGGTGATGTGATCCTGGCGATCAATGATGAGGAGTTTCCTACTGGCATCATGGGTTCGCAAATGCTCAAAAATCTTCCGGGAGAAGCTATAGTGACTTTGGCCATCCAAAAGGAGGGGGGAGTATCACAAATTTCATTCACACCACAGAGTGCTGAGCTTGAGGATCTTTCAGGAGTGGACACCTACTATGGGACGATTGTGACCGATGATGGCACAGCGCTCCGAACGCTCCTCACGATCCCTGAAAATACGGAAGGCCCACTACCGGCCATACTCATATCAGATTGGACCAGCTGTAGCAGTACAGAAGTGCCTGTCGATTATCAGAGGGGCTGGATCAATTTTTTGCGAGGCCTCATTCAGACGACAGGTGCGATCGTCTTGCGGGTAGACAAACCCGGCTGTGGAGACAGTCAAGGTCATTGCTCGGAGTTGGATTTCGATGGCACGATCGCCTACCAGAGAAAGGCTTTGCGGTGGCTCAAGACCCACTCTCGCGTTGATGCCACCAAAATCTTCATCGATGGGGAGAGCGTGGGTGCTTTTATGGCCCCTTTGGTTGCGGAAGGTGAAGGTGTCAATGGGATCATCGTGCGGGCTGGAGGTGCTACCACGTGGTTCGAGCGAATGATGATGTTTGAAAGGTTGCAACGGGAGTTGTCGGGTGAGAGCCTTGCGGAAATTGACAGCGACATGAAGCAAGTTGCAGAGTTCTTTCATTACTATCTGACCAAGTCATTGCCATTGGACGAGATCTTTGAGCGGCAACCTGCCATGAGAACGGTCTGGGATGAGCAGATCTCCTACAATAGCGAGACCAAACACTACGGCCGACCCATCACCTTCCATCAGCAGGCCCAAAGTCACAACTTTGCCCGGGCGTGGGTCGAAAGCGGTGCTCGTGCACTGGTACTGATTGGTGAGTACGATCAATTTGAATCCATCGCCGCCGCTCGCACGCTGGTCAGGGCGGTCAATAGGGCGAACCCCGGATTTGCCGAATTGAAAGTCTATCCGGAAGCCAATCATCAGCTGGAGCTGTTTGATACGCACGAAGCTGCCAAGCAGGGCTATCCCGGACGGACGTTGCAGCCTAATCAGATCGGCGTAGAGCAACCTTTGGCCGATGTTCGGGCGTGGATGGAGCTTTTGACGACGGATGACATTAGGTAGGCTCAGGAATGACCTTGACCTCCATTACATTTGATGTATGGAGCAGGTTCCATCCAAAGTCACGCTTCACATGGTCGCCAGCCTCGATGGCTTTATTGCCAAAAAGGACGGCGACATGTCATGGTTTGAATCCCCGGATCATTACGAGAAAGGGACTGATCTAAGCGATGAAGAAGTGCAGCATTTCCTCGACGGAATTGACTGCTATGTGATGGGATCTCATACCTATGAACTGGCGATGAAACTTGGATGGCCGTATGGTGACAAACCTGTCGTTGTCATCACGAGCAGGGCACTCCAAAGTGACAAGGATCGGGTGCAATTTCGTACTGGCGACCTGGCGGAGCTGGTTGATGACCTTAAGGGCCAATATTCCAATATCTGGATGGTTGGTGGAGCGGATCTGACAAGACAATTTCTCCGTCTGGATTTGGTGGATGAGATTGTGATGTCCATCATGCCCATTGTATTGGGTGATGGCGTTCTATTCTTCGATTTCGTCGGTAGAGAACTGCCACTGCGACTGAGGGACACAGTGGCCTTCAAAAATGGCATGGTAGAGTTGACTTATGAAGTACATCAAATGATTTAGAGCTTACCCAATAATTACTTATGGAAAACAAACCACTGACCATCATCGCCAAAGTGGTGGTGAAGGATGACAGCGTCGACTTCGTCAAGGGCGAAATGTCTAAGGTCGTCGAAGCCACGAGGAAGGAAGAAGGATGCATCAACTACGACCTGCATCAGGACAATGAGTCCCCACATATCTTCATCTTCTATGAAAACTGGAGCACAAAAGCGCTATGGAAAAGTCACATGGAGAGCGCGCACCTGGCACAGTTCCTCAAAGCGACCGAGGATGCTGTGGAGAAAGTGGTGATCAATGAAATGTCGATGATAAGCTAGGAAGCCAGCAAGGTTCCACTTTAGAGACCGCTCACCTGCCGAATCTTAGACTTTTTCCAGTCCACCATGTCTGGTTTCCATGACCCGTTCCGGAAAAGTGACCGGCTCTTCGTTTCGTCGATCTGATGCGGTGATCTGATGCTTTATTTTGGCAATGAACCAAGGCGTACACGCTATGGCCAGCATCCCAGAACCCAAAACCAGCAGGTGGATGGGATTGGCTACTGTTGACTGAAAGGAGAATATGCCCAATATCAGTGTGGTCGAAAAAGGGAGCGACACCGCCAGCGTAGAGAGCCCAAAGCCCACGTCAAACGTGCGACCAGCGCCTTCCTCCTGCATATCCACTGCGCTCATATGAGCAAATGGCCAGAAGCTGCACGAACTCAAGGGAAAAACGATGGCCAGCAGCGCCATCGGCACCGAGAGACCGGGTAGCAAAGCAAGGAAAGCTGCGCTCACCATGAGTGCAAGGCCGGCGCGCCACAGGAGCAATCGGAAAATGAGCCCAAAATCACTGCGCGTGATCTTCACCGCCAAACCAATAAAAAGGAGGATCAATGGCGCCATAATGCTACTCAGGCGTAGTACTACAGACCCAACAGCTCCTGGTAGGGATTGCAGGTTGAGCCCGAAGGCCAGCATAACCAATGCCACGATCATCACGATGTTGATCGGTTCACCTACTAGTGCCAGCAGCAACTGTTTGAGCTTGTTTCCCTCGCCCGATGAGGTGGCCACATTCACGCGTTGGTACCAATGGATCGCCAGAAAATATAGCAGGATGAGTACAAAGAACTTATTGCCGACGTCAGCGAGAGCGGCAAGTGCCACAGCATCTTCACCCAGGAACTCGGCGATGAATGGAAAACAACTCAAACCCGGTGCCAGGGAGGGGAGGAGCATCATCATGGTACGCTGCCGGGCAGCGCCCAGTTCACTGAAAAGCCCACGTGACAGATGCGTGGCTCCCAGGAGTAGTCCATTCACTGCAAGAGCGAGTAGTGGGAGTATGAGCAGATCCTGACTCAACTCCACATTGAGTAGCGCCACGAAGATTGTCGCGGGAAGCGCTACACTCAGTATGAGGACTTTGAGGCCCTTGAGTTGCTCGGGGGAGCCGATCTTCCGCTGTAGCAGAAGTCCCAGCCCAATCATCAGCAATAGTCCAAGGGTCTTTTCCACGTTGGCTTTGCTTCGAAGTTTTAGCTTAGGACAGAGTCCAGGGCACTGACAAAGATCTTCATCTCATCCATGGTCCCTATGCTCACCCGACACCAGTTTCGATCCATGAGGTCGAACGCCCGTACACCGACTTGTTGCTCGCGCATTTTTTCGAGAAAGGCCTTACCCTCCATTTCGATGGGAAACAGCACAAAGCTCGTGACCGACTCCACGTAATCGAAGCCTCTCTTTTCCAGTTCCTTACAGACATACGTTCTGGCTTCGGTGTTCAGCTTCCGCGATTTACGCTGGAAGTCGACATCGTCCATGCTCGCCGTGGCGGCTAGAACTGATGGTAGTGTGATACCCATACCACCCCTGGTGATGACTTGCAACTGACTAAGTGTTTCTTCCAAGCCCACGGCGTATCCTACCCTCAAGCCAGCCATTCCATGAATTTTAGAGAAAGTGCGGGCGACAATGACATTCTTGCCTTCCGCCACCAGAGACACCATGCTTTGCTGCTCGTCCTCAGGGAGGAACTCGAGGTACGCCTCGTCAACGAAGACGGGGACCCGATCCGAAACCTTTCTGCAGAAGGCTTCCAATTTTTTTGCGTCTGTCAACGACCCCGTGGGGTTGTTGGGATTGCAGATGTAGACTAGTTTGGTGTTGTCATCTATTGCCGCCTCCATGGCATCAAGATCATGCGACCAATCCTTTGCCAGCGGAACGCCCTTCCAGGACGCGCCGACGGCCTCAGCTACTTTGATCATTGACATGTAGGCTGGGTCAGCAGAGACGATATTGCCACCATTCATGAAGAGCACAAGGCCGAACTTTTCCAGCAGATCCGAAGATCCTGGACCCATCATGACGTTTTCGCCAGTGACTCCTTCCTTTGCTGCGATTTTATCGATCAGTGCGAATAACTCTCGCCATGCATATCGATTGCCACTGGTGGCAGCCGCGGCGAATGCTTTTCGGGCACTTGGCGCTGGTCCATACGGGTTCTCGTTGGCGTTCAGCTTTGCACGCAATTCAGATGTTTTCTCCAGGGAGAGTTCTATGTATTCCTTGAAGAAAGGACTATAGATCGCTCTACCGGAAGCGTCGATTTTGGGAGCGGACCTCCAAGCCTCTCCAAGACTTAGGTGAGGTGCTACAGTGAGACCTCCTACCGTGAGCAGGCCATTCTTGAGGAGTTGACGTCTGGATGTCTTCATAAGTGTTAGGCGTTAAGGAAAGCGTGGTCCTTGGAATGATCTCTTAGGACCGAATGGACACAATTATAGGTCCACTCACTGGCAATCGAAAACCCACAAGATGCCGGTTGATTGTCCTAATTCGGACACTGGGCAATTGTGGTTGCAACCTTTCCAAAGCACCCTCACAGATGTTGAAATTTCAGAAAGATGGAAGGATACTTCCCTTTAACCGTTGGTCATATTGTAAAAATGCCCGCTTCTCAAATTTTTACTCCGGCATGGGTTCGTTGAGGCCAATTATCTATGGAATTAGTGTCTTTTTCATTATTTCTATTTGCCTCGACTTATTCCTTGGAGCCAAATCATCTGCAATGATCTGCTTGCGGTACGCCGCGGTACCCGACAAATCCGAATAAGGAAGTCGTAACCCCATTCAGGGGCGTTGATAGGCAGTTTGGAAGTAAAAGTGTAATTTCAATGCAGTTAATGGTCTAGTCTATGCCTCAGCATGCCGATAAGTCCCAGTCTGATGCCCGCCAGTCTTCGAAGGCGGTTGCTAGAAAAGGCAACGAGTCAAGTGAGCACCAAACGTATCTGGAGGATGAACGGGTCGAAGCCACTACCCAAAGAAAGCTCAAGCAATTAGCCAACGATGCCGTCTCTGAGCAACAAGTCAGCCAGTTGCAGGCCCTTCATGATCATGCTGAAGAGCAATCGCATGATGCATTGCATATGTTGCAGCCAGTGCAGCGCCACCCTCAGAATCATACGATACAGTTGGAGGATGATGATGACGATACTGTCCCGTTATTGTCTGGTGAGGCCAGGAGCGATGAGCAGGACGAGGCCATTAAGCAGTTTGGGTTGTCGCTCGTGGGTGCTTACCGCGTGCTGGGAGAGGCATCGGAGCATCTATCCAAGGGTAAGAACCGGGAAGCCATCAAAGCCGCAGTGCTGAGTTTGGGCAACACCGCTATCCTGGTAGGAACGGCACTGATCGGCGTCCCCGGCGTGGTGTCGGTTGGGGCTGAGGGGCTTGCCGTAAGTGCTACTGCTGAATCCGCCGGAGTCACTGGGGGGTCTGCCGCTGCGGGGTCTGCGATGGGAGCTGCAGAGACGGAGGCACCTACTGCCCACGATGAAGCCACGGCGGCAGCGGAAAGCGCCGGTCTGGCGATGAAGGCGATCATCAAAAAGAAGGCGGGCACTCTGAAGGATGCGGGAAAGACGCTTATCAGTTTCGTCCCTGGTTCTGCCATTCTCAAAAACGCCGCAAAGTCCGCGAAGCTAGCGATGATGTCACAAGACGAATGGAATGCTGCTCGGGCCGAACTTATTACCGTGGTGGAGGGTGTCATGACTGAGATGGACAGCGTCGTGGCCGGTTTGGATTTGGATAAATACGGAGACACGGTGATCAAGGCCAAGGGCTCGAAGCTGTTGTTCACAGACAAGACCAAGACACTTGAAGACATCAGTAAGAAGTACAAGGCCCGTGCCAAGGAGCTGAAGGAGACAATCGCGGCCTGGGACAAGAAGCATGGCGAATCAAGGCCACTTTTGTCAGGTGCTTCCTCATCGGATGAAGCCTAAAAAACTATCTTGACCGCTGTCAGTTTCTAGTACATTGACGCAGACTCGCAGTGGCCAACTACATTTCCATCAACCTGTATCGAAAAATGATCAATCATGCCCTGGCAGAAGGCATGCACATGGAAGAGCTGCAGGGGTTGCGCACGCCCGCAGAGGATATGGATCACTTGCAGGCGGTCCCTGCCGACCACTTCTTCGAACTTCATGAGATACTCGACCAGCGATTGGGGCCAGGCTTCTCCGTGCGAATAGGGCAGGCGATGAAAATCGAGGACTACGGCGTGCTGGGACTGTCGTGGCGTACCTGTTCATGGGCAGGGGAGATCTTCGATCGGGCCGAGCGCTATTTCAAGCTGCTGTCCAATACCTACGTATTCAAGATTGAGAAAGGGGAGGAGATCTCTCATGTGTACCTCAATAGGGAGACTCATCGGCGCGGCGTGGAACTATCCAACGAAGCGACCTTGTCTGCCACCGTAGTCGTGCTGCAGGCGATGACCGAGACCGACATGACTCCGGTCAGTGTCTCCTTTAAACATGGGCCGCCCAGAAAGCTGGACGGGTACGAGGAGGCTTTCCGATGCCCCATTTCCTTCAATGAGCTGCACAATGTTATCAGCTACTCGACAAAGGACCTGGAGACTCGGACTGCGAAAGCGGATAAGAGCATTAATGAATTTCTTGTCGAGAGGGTGGAAGAGGAGACTAATGGCATTGAGATCGCTTCTAACAGAATCGTCTCCGATGTGGAGGAGCTCATTGCCAATGCGCTGCCCAGCGGCATCCCTGCTATCACACAGGTTGGGGAGCACATGGGCATGAGTAATCGTACGCTCACCCGGCGACTATCGGACAATGGCGTCACCTTTCGTGATCTCATCAAGAAGACACAGGAGGGCCTGTCAAAGGAGCTGCTTAAGAACTCGTCGAGGAGCGTTGCTGAGATCGCCTTTCAGACTGGATTCTCCGAGCAGAGTGCCTTTAACAGGGCCTTCAAACGCTGGACGGGGCAGTCACCCATCGAGTTTCGTAAAAGTGGATAGAAGCTCCGTGGAGGCATTCCAGCTCCACCCTTCAACAATTCAATGCTCTCATCAAAATTTGGCTGACTGGTTTGCGTATTTTCGTGAATACGCACTAAGACCAATGGAAAAGATTCGGCGTTACGACCTGGACTGGCTGCGAGTCATCGTGTTCGCTTTGCTTATCCTATACCACGTGGGAATGTTCTTTGTGCCTTGGGGTTGGCACATCAAAAACAATGTCATCTACCCGGAGGCCCGTTGGCCCATGCTGTTTGTCAACCAGTGGCGACTGCCCATTCTATTTGTAATCTCCGGAATGGGAACGGCCTTCGCCTTGTCGTATCGATCGGGCAAGGAGTTTCGTTTGGAGCGTTGGAAGCGGTTGGGCATTCCGCTCGTCTTTGGTATGCTCATGATCGTGCCACCTCAGGTCTACCTGGAACGTGTAACTCAAGGATTGGAAATGGGTTATGTCCAGTGGTGGATGACCGAGGCGTTCACTCAGGGAGCTTATTCCTCTGGCAATATCAGTTGGCATCACCTCTGGTTTCTGCCCTATCTATTGATCTATTCCCTGCTGCTGAGTCCGGTGTTTATCAGGATGCGAAATCATCCCGATTCGAAATTCCTCCAAGGCTGGCGAAAGAGATTGGCCCGACAGCCTTGGTCGCTGTTTTGGTTGACGATTCCTCTCTTTCTCTATGAATCCCTGATGGAGCCTTTCTTCAATATCACCCACAATCTGGTCTGGGACTGGTTCAATTTCACGAGCTCCCTGACTTTGTTTTTCTATGGATTCTTGCTGATTTCCATTAGAGAGCCTTTCTGGGAGGCGGTCGACAAGATCAAGCACAAGACCCTAATACTGGGCGTCTTCACATTTATCGGGTTGTTGATCCGGTGGGTATTCTTTGAGGACAACATCTATGTGCACTTTACTGAAGCGGCGCTCAAGATTGTCAACCTGTGGGCGTGGATCCTGACCATTTTTGGCTTCGCAGCCCAATACCTCAATCGCCAGAGTCAAGCACTGGCGTACTGCAATCGTGCCGTGTACCCTTTCTACATTCTGCACCAGACCATCACGATCCTCATTGGTTTCTATTTGATGGGCCTTGATTGGCCATTTTGGCCAAAATTCCTGATCATGACCGTTGGCACATTTGGTGGGAGTTGGCTATTGTATGAATTCGTTATTCGACGGATAAGGTGGCTGTATCCACTCTTCGGGTTGAAGTAAATAGCTACGTGCATTCCGGATAGCCGATTGAGCTCGTCAGTTCCTGGATTGGTCCATGTGGACTACTCGCCTTTGGCCAATTTGCTGGATGAGGGCGCACATTTTTCGCATGTTGCCTCCGTATCGCTGCCTTTGAAAAATAGCTTCCGAGCCATGAAAAAAATGGCTGCCAAAAACAAGATGCCGACGATGATGCCCTGTGTCATTTCAATAGTTGGTACGTAATAAAGGCACCCACGTATGCCATTGTCGTCATATACGTCAGCTGGATGACGGGCCACTTCCAACTCTTTGTCTCTCGTCTGGTGACGGCAAGCGTGCTCATGCATTGCATCGCGAAGGCATAAAACACCATGAGCGCCAATCCCGATGCGAGGTTGTACACATTGGTGCCATCCGGACGTTTCTCCTGCTGCATCCGTTGGAGGAGTGTGTCACCGCTTTCGAAGTCTTCGCCGACACTGTAGATCGTTGCCATTGAGCCTACAAATACCTCCCGTGCCGCGAATGAAGTGATCAACGCGATTCCGATCTGCCAGTCAAATCCCAATGGACGAATGGCTGGTTCGATTCCTTTCCCTACGAGGCCTATCCAGGAATTTTCTAATTGGATGGAGGCCTGCTCTTCCTCGGAAAGTCCCATTTCTACTGCTTGGGTTCGCGCTTCCTCGATGCGGCCTGGAGGGCCATACGAGGCCAGTACCCAAAGGATGATGGAGATGGCGAGGATGATCCTTCCCGCCTCCCAGACGAACACCCGCGTCTTTTCGATGAGGATGAGTCCTACGTTTTGCAAACGTGGTCTCCGGTACATGGGCATCTCCATGATGAGGAAGCTCTTCCGCTTCGCTTTTACGATGACCTTGAAGACAGCGGCAGCCAGGAGGGCAGCAACCAATCCCAAGAGGTACATCGCCATTAGTGTCAGTCCCTGGAGGTTGATCACACCCCAAACGAGCTCATTGGGGACGACCAAAGCAATCAGCAAAGCATACACCGGCAACCTCGCCGAGCAGCTCATGAGTGGCACCACCATGATCGTCACCAGACGGTCTTTCCATTGGTCGATGCCGCGGGTTGCCATGATCGCGGGGATCGCACAGGCCACACCTGAAATCAGCGGAACGACACTTTTGCCGTGGAGGCCGAATGGTCGCATGAGCTTGTCCATCAAAAAGACTACCCGGGACATATAGCCCGTCTCTTCGAGAAATGCGAGGAAGGCAAACAGTAGCGCGATTTGAGGAATAAATATTACAACACCTCCAATACCTGGGATGATGCCCTGGGCCACGAGGTCGGTCAGCACACCGGCGGGTAGCGCTTGTATCGTCCAGGCACTGAGATTGGCAAACAACCCATCAATGAGTGTCATAGGCATGTCCGCCAATTTGTAGACGACCTGGAAAATGAGGAACAGGACAAAAAGGAAGATCACGTACCCACCAACGGGGTGGGTGAGCACGCGGTCAATCTTGCGAGTACGTGCCCGTTGTGACTGGGTTGGTGCCTTTTTCTTCAGGCAAAATTGCAGAATCTGGCGGATCCGCTTGTATCTGGTTTCAGTATCTTCAATCTGCTCTTTTTCCGATACACCCTCGTGATTCAGGACGTGTTCAATAGCAGAATCTTCCAAAAAGGCAGGAAGCTTTGCGGGCACTCCGTTTTCCATCACCTTTTTGAGTTGGGCGATGCCATCGCCATTGCGAGCGTTGACGGGGACAACCGGTACATGACCCAGCATTTCGCTGAGCTTGTCGACATTTAGCTCGAGGCCTTCCCGTGCGAGCATGTCGGACATGTTGAGCGCCAACACGACGGGCATCTGCAGGTCTGCTACCTGTGTGAAGAGTAATAGGCTTCTTTCCAAATTGCTGGCGTCAGCGACGACAACCGCTACCTGTGGATAGTCGGGGTGCTGGTGATCGAGTAGTACGTCAGAGACGATCTCTTCATCACTGGACTTGGGAAAGAGGCTATAGGTGCCCGGCAGGTCGATCACTTCGATCGCTTGTCCCTCTTTCGTGGAATAGGACCCGAAGTACTTGTCAACAGTCACGCCAGGATAGTTGCCGACGTGCTGGTTCATACCAGTCAGCCGATTAAATAGCGAGCTCTTGCCCGCATTGGGATTGCCTACCAGGGCTACTTTTCTAGCATTCATGCGTCATCGGACTCTACCTCCACCAGCCGCGCTTCGGCGTTTCTCAGGGCAACAACATAGTCACCCACCTGGACCGCAATGGGGTCCCCCAGAGGCGCCTTGAAGAGCACTTTCACATGCTGTCCCAAGTAAAGCCCCATCTCCGTCAACCTGGCCGTCAATAAACTGCTGGCCACATTGCTGATGGTCGCCGATTGCCCTACAAGCAAATGATCTAGTGTCAACAATTCTTCATGGAATGGATGAAGCGCAAAAATAGACGGATACTTGTTTCCGCCCAATCGCTAAGGGTAGTGAATCAAGTCATCAAAGTGAGGGACATTTCTCAGTGCCGAGCTACTCTTCCTTGAGCAAGCGTGCTGGATTGACCACCGCCGCCCTGTACGTCTTCCAGGAAATGGTGATCACTGAGATGAATACAATCAGCAGTCCACCAATGACGATTGTCGAGGGACGGATACTGGTGCGATAAGCGTACTGTTCCAGCCAGAGCGCAATGAAGTAGACCGCCATAGGTACTGAGAGTGCGAAGGCCACAAGTATCCTAAGGACGTAGTCGTAACAGATCAATGCGAAAATCCCGCGAACACTGGAGCCCAGTACTTTCCGGATACCGATCTCCTTCATCATTTTGTTGAGGTCGATATTGACCAGGCCAAAGAGTCCCATCAGTGCGATGATGATCGCAATGGACGAGAAGACTACCGCAAGGCGACTAAAGTTGAGGTCCTCAGCGTGGATCAGCTGATAGCTCTCATCGATGTAGAAGTAATCGAACGGCATATCGTCCACATATTGGCTGAAATTGCTTTGGAGGAAATCAATCGTGGCTTCGCGTTGCCCGGGATGGATTTTCACCGATAGATACTGATTGTACCAATTCTCCTGGCCAATGCGAAGGAGTACCAGCGGGCCAATCTCTTCATGCAGCGACCTCAGGTGGAAATCCCTGATGACACCGACGATCTTGCCTTCTACTGCTCCAGACCAGATGAGCGTTTCTCCTAACGCTGCAGATGGGGAGTCAAAGCCGTAGGCCTTGACCGCTTGCTCGTTGATGATGAAGGCGGCAGAGTCGCTCTGAATGTTGTCAGAAAAAGCCCTGCCAGCTATCAATGCAATGTCGTAGGTCTGCAAATACTCCGGACTTGAGAAGCAACTCATCGCGGAGTAATTGACCGGGTCTCCGGGACGGTTGATCCTGCGGCCATCGTAGCTCATTTCGTTGAGTGGAAGTAGCTGGGAGTACGCGAAGGATTGGATGATGGGGTTTTGGTCCAGCGCATCCCGGAATGCCTGATCAAGTGGTGGGCGACGGATCGCTACGACATAATCACTATCCACCCCCAGTTCACGATTGAATATGTAGTGGATCTGGTCTTGCATGAGCAATGTACCCACCAACAAGACACTGGACAGGACAAACTGGATCAGGACAAAAACGGACCTAAGTCCTGACCGAGAGGTGCTAAGCTTTTGGCGCAGTGCCGGCTGCAAGCGCAGGGAAGACAGTCGAATGCTGGGGATGTAAACGGCCGCCAGACAGACGGCCATTGCCGTACCTACGAGGGGCCAAAAGAACCGATAGGTCTGCAGGCTTGCCCATTCGAGATGAAGGCCACTTAATTGCTCGTACCTGTCGATAAGTAGCATTACGAGGCCACCAGCAAGGGCCATGCTCAGCGCCAATGTGACAACGCCAGCCACAAAGAACCGTGCCCTGATCTGTTGGCGAGTAGCGCCGAAGACCTTGCGAATGCCCACTTCGCGAAACTGGTTGTACAGTTGTGCCAGGCTGAGGTTGATGTAATTGATAGCGCTCAGCAGCAGGATCAAGAGCCCTGTGGCGGCCATTGTCCATAGAAGGGAGGCATTGATCGCTGGCTTCATCGCACTGGCCACGTCGCTCCGGATATGAATGTCTTCCACAGGTTCGAGGTGGTACTCGAAGAGATCAGCATCGGTACGGCGATAGGACATGTATTTGTCTACCAGCTGGTTGAGTTTTGTTTCGGTTGATGCTTTCTCCTCGTGGTGCAGCGTCAGGTAAGTGTAGATGGGCTTGAAAGATCCCCAGTTGTTTCTTTCCGTGTCCATGCTCACAAGCGTGGCCGCGAGATTGAAGTCGAGATGGGTGTTCTCAGGCAATTCCTTGAAGACACCTGTGATTTCCAGCGCCACCTGACCAGCGGGGTACCCATCGTAGTGTACTACTTGTCCTATTGGATCCTGATCTCCAAAGTATTTGGTGGCCATGCTTTCGGAGATAACCACGGTTTGTGGTCGCGATAGGGCAGTGGCCTGATCGCCGAGCAGCAGGGGCAAGTCAAAAAACTGGAAGAACGAAGGATCGGTGAAGATCATGCCATCTTCATAGAAGAGCTCGTCGTCCACTTTCAAAACGGGGCTCGACATCCAAATGCGGACAGCATCACTGACTTCAGGTACTTCCTCCTTTACCGTGGGAGCAAAGGGTACGGGTCCATGTGGGGAGAAGTCGTCGGTATCTCCATCGATCACGTGATAGACCACACGATACAGTCCCTTGTCCTCGTATAGGTCGTCGACCGACAGATGAAAGGCAATGAAGTGACTGATGAAAAATATGCACATCAATCCAATGCTGAGACATGCCACATTGAGAAGGGTATTGAGCCGATTGCGGGAAAGGGAGCGACTGGCGGCCTTGAAGTAGTGGATGAGGATGTCGGGCAGGAGCGTCCTGGCCAGACTCATGTTGCCGGCGAATTTGGCTTGAGCGTATTCCTCATTGATGGCCTTGAACTCCCCGATTTTGTCAGTGGCAAACTGAAACGCTTGCCGCTCACTGCTTCCCTCGTCAATCTTCCGTGCAATGCGTGACCGTAGATGGTCCTCAATTTCCTCTACTTCACCCTCGTCGAGATTGCCAGCGGCCAGCAGGCGACGTTTCCATTTTTCTATTGCCAGCTCCAGATCGTAACTCCTCTTCATATTGTTTTCAGCTTGTTCCAGGATTTTTGGAGGATGACATTCATGAACTCCCAATGCTCTTTTTCAGTCTTCAGCGCCTCAATGCCCAGGTTGGTAATGGAGTAGTACTTGCGTTTGCGGCCGTTGTCGAGGATGCGCCAATCCCATTGGATGAGACCATCGCTGGCCATTTTGTGCAAGAGGGGGTACAGCATGCCGTCCGACCAATCGAGTTCACCGTTCGTGAGGCGTTCTATTTCCAGAAGGATCTCATAGCCATAATTCTCACCCTGCATGAGGATACTGAGGATCAGCGGTTTGTTGGACGCGGCCATGAGCCCTTTTGAGATAGCTTTCATATACCTTGATATTCTAGGTACAAATATATGTAGATATTCTAGGTATACAAATTGTTTTCAGGATGAGCATGTCAATCTCACGGGATCTTCAAAAAGATCATCGCTCATCACGTAAATCAGCGGCTTATTCTTGATCTTTAGCATACGAAATCCAAAACCCATGAGAGCGACGATCATCAGCATCCCTGTTCGGGATCAAGAACAAGCAATGAGATTCTATACTGAGAAACTAGGATTCATCGTGAAGCGCGACGATCCTCTGGGAGACGGCAATCGATGGCTGACGCTGGTGTCCAAAGATTCGGAGGTACCCGAAATATTGCTGGAGCCCGCACCTCTCCATTTTGAGCCGATGCAAGTCTTTCAGGACGCGCTCCTTGAAGCCGGGATCCCGTATACGCAGTTCGATGTCGACGATGCACAAGAGCAATACGATCGACTGGTCGCCCTAGGGGTTGAGTTCAGCATGAAGCCGACTGTGATGGACAATGTGAAAGCTGCTGTGCTGAATGACACGTGCGGCAATCACATCATGTTGGTGGAGGAGTTGTAGCAAGCAAATCACATCTTCCATGCCCAAAATTGCTTTGGTCTTCCTCCTTACAGCATTTCACCTTCCATCCCATTCTCAGCCCTACGAGATCCCCGATGACGTCGAGCGCATCGTTTTCCTGGGTAACAGCATCACGTATGGAGGGAAATACATTGAGTTCGTTGAGGCATATTTCCTGGCTCATCATCCTCAGAAGCACTATGAATTCATCAACGTTGGACTTCCCAGTGAGACCGTGTCGGGGCTGTCGGAGGAGAACCATGCCGGTGGGGCCTTCCCGCGCCCGGATTTGCACGAGCGGCTGGCCAGGGTGCTGGGGAAGACCAAGCCCGATTTCGTTTTCTCCTGCTACGGCATGAACGACGGGATCTATCTGCCTTTTGACGACGATCGCTTTCAGAGGTATAAGGATGGCATCCTCTGGCTGGATGAGGAGGTGAAGAGGAGTGGAGCGGATATCATCCATATCACGCCTCCGGTATTTGATGAAAGAAAGGGCCCGGCCTATGCCAACGTGCTGGATATCTATTCGGATTGGCTGATCAGCCAGCGCTATACGAATGATTGGCAGGTGATTGATATCCATTGGCCGATGCGAAAGGCGTTGGAAGACAGGAGGAGGATCGACTCAACTTTTGCGTTCGCGAAGGACGGTGTGCATCCATCGGAGTCGGGTCATTGGTTCATCGCTCGCCAAGTGCTCTTGTCTTTGGGTAACCAGGCATCGGAGTTGCCACCAGAGGTTGATGATTTCCTTTCTGACCATCCCAATGGGAAAGCACTCCTTGCCCTTGTCAATGAGAAGCAGGTGTTGATGAAGGACGCCTGGCTGACCGACATTGGGCATACCCGGCCGTGGATGAATGAAGGTCTCCCAATGGACGAAGCTCTGGCAAAGTTGAAAGAGCTTGAAGGAAAGATCAGGGAGTTGTTGGAGGAGTGATCGCAGGTCATACCACCTGCAGCAATCCCGCAGAATGGGCGAGATCATGAATTCAGGATCTACATTTCATCTACTTCTGCCTGTTTTTATCTAATACGAGAATTTCCTAGTTTCGTGGTTGTCGGGTGGATTGAAGCCCGTCTCAAAACATCCAAGTCACTCTCTTTTTGTCGACAAGGTTGAAATTCAGATCAAAACAAGCTGAAATGATGTTTACAACGATGTTCGCCTTTGGTAGCAATAAGGAGACATCCCCCAACTACAATCCTCAATTAGGTGAATTTGATTTTCTAACATCATGCCATGTGGTATGAGAATCTTCATTTAGATCATGAGAAGTATTGCCGTGTGTTTTGCTAGCCTCCTGCTATTTGGTTGCAGTGAGAGTCCAGAAATGGATGAATTGGAGGGTGGACAGTTTCCTTCCTCGTCTAACATCATTTTTACCGATGAGGATGACAGACTGTTTTACGTCGATGATCTTCGGCAAGGACAACCGACCGAAATTGTCACTACTGATACAGGGAAAGAAGAACTTAGAATCACCGAAGATGGCGAACGAATCGCTTTCCTCAATTCATCTGGGAATCCCGTTATCATCAATCGAGCGGGTGAGGTGTTGGAGACGGTGCTTGACTACGATTTTGTAGATCAGATTGATTGGAGCTTCGACAGTCAAACGCTGTACATGCTTCATGATGGTGAGGTAGTTTTCCATGGCCCCGAATTGGGCATTCGGGAGTTGATAGTGCCCGCAGAGTTAGCTGCTTTGAATCCAGTACTGCTTTCAGTGGCAATCTCTCCCAGTTTGGATGCGGCATACTGCTTTAGGTTCAATGGAAACGAACTGATAACTATGATCAATCGGCAAGATGGCTCGGATGAATTCATTACTCCCTCTGCGACATGGCAGGACTACGGCTATTTGCGTTATTCGAAGAATGGAGACTTGGTAATTGCCTATTCCTCGAGAGAAATTGATTTCAGAAATAGAGTTTTTGCCCATGTCGATCTCTACAGAGTTGGAGAGACGTCATCATTTCCAGTTTTTTCATTGCAGTCTGGAGCCGAGAGTATGCCCATATTCAGGAGCGATCTGAACTTTATTCTCTTTGTCGAAGATGGCATTCTCAGAGCTATGAGTCTCGTTGATTCAGAGCAATTTGATGTTGTTCGAAGTGACATTTCGGCCGCCCAATTTGACTGGAAATGATATTGGTAATACCAGATTTTGTTTGAGAGAGAAGACGAAGTCTAGGGACATTGGGCATACCCGGCCGTGGATGAGCGAAGGTCTTCCCATGGAGGAGGCGCTTACGAAACTGAAAGAAATCGAGGAGCAGATTGAAGTGTTGATGAGGACGGAATGATTTTTGATCTTCACTCATCAACAATGATGACCCCGATGCGACCAATCATCTACCTTACTTTGCTGGCCCTGCAACTTCCCTTGAGTGCTCAAATCCTCGGAAACTTCTCAGATCCCCGGGATGGACGGGAATACCAGACTGTTTCCTACCAGATTGAATCAACGGACGACATCAATTCGAGCATGACCTGGATGGCCGAGAACCTCAATTTCCAGACCGACAGTTCCTATTGCTATGACGATTTCGAATCTAACTGCGAGATCATGGGTCGGCTGTACACATGGGAGGCCGCGATGACGGCGTGTCCTGCAGGTTGGCATTTACCGGACAATGTAGAGTGGACGCAATTGGCGGATCTTTTCGGAGGACTTCTTGAGGCAGGGCAACATCTGAAAAGTACAAATGACTTGTGGTACGGGGGAAACCAAGGTACTAACAAGAGCCTATTCAATGCGATGCCATATGGCAATGCTGTTATTGGCACAGGCTACTATGCCGTCACCTCTACCGCGACTTTTTGGTCAGCCGAGGAGATAGACGAAGAGCATGCGAGGGATTGGGTGTTGAGTAACCTGGATCGTTTGATTGCTTACAAGGGTCAGAAAGCAGTCGCAGGTAATTCCGTACGTTGCGTAAAGGATTTTCGTTAGCCCTCCAACTTTGGCTAAGTCCCTAGAAGGATAACTTCCTAATGTATTTGTTGAGCCGATTTTGCCTCTCGGCATTGAGTGCATTTGTTGTATTCTCTTTACATTTTCCGGATGAATGTTTTTGTTAGTTGGTCCGGTATTCGGAGCAAAGCCTTTGCTGAGAAACTGCACGCTTTTTTGGAGAGAATACTACATCCACTGAAACCTTGGATGTCTTCAAAGGATATTGAAAAGGGATCTAAATGGAGTGAGGAGATAGGCAATAGACTCGCTGACCATGATTTTGGAATCATATGCGTTACCCCTGAAAACCAGAATTCTCCATGGCTGATGTTCGAGGCTGGGGCTTTATCCAAAACTCTAGATACGTCTAGGATTTTCCCTGTTCTTATCGGCATGGAACCTTCAGATTTAATAAGCCCACTGAATCAATATCAAGCTACTACTTTGCTGAAAACGGACTTCCTTAACTTTCTGAAGGCATTGAATAAGCAACTAGATGATCTGAAGATACGCGAAGAGATCCTCGAAGAAGAATTTGAGTTAAAATGGGACAAGTTCTATTCTTCAGTTGAAGAGACCTTAAACCAAATCCATTTCAAATCTTCTTCTAAGATTTTCCCACAAATTCTTGAAGCTCTAAAACAACATGGTCTGCCCCAACCTGAGTCTGGAACTACTGTTCAATTCTCGGAAGGTTTCGAAAGCCACGCTGTTTATGAATCGGCTTTCAAGAATGCGCAGAAGAGACTATACATCTACGGTAGAAAGAACAGGAAAGTCTTTGATAAGGAGCATTGGTGGTTCTATGAGGAGCTCAATAAAAAGAAGGATAATGGACTTGACTTCAAGTGTCTCTTTCTAGATCCTCAATCCTCGAATGACGTAATTGGCAGTGCTCACGCGGATGAAGATTTCCTTGATCAGCTTAATGCCTGCATTGAGAACGCGACAAAGGTCTTGGGGAGGTTTGGTGTGGTTGTGAGTGAGCACTTGCGTTACTATGGACGGCCAAGGGCCTTTAGCATTGTGGTCGTAGATGATGCTATCCTTTTCCGTCCTATCGAATACGATTCAAATGGAAAGGCGAAAAGACTGACGAAGTCGTCTTTCACCCTTACAAGTACTTCTACAAGCGTGGGTAAATCTCTTGAGGAGAATTTCATTGCAATTTGGGATAGTTCGAAATCAGCTCTAGAAAAATAATGAACCAAAGAATAGTTCTTTGGTCTACTGATACACTCTGATGTAGTCCACGACCATGGAACTTTCTGTGAATCCCTGCTCGATTTCGGGCTCAATGGCAATGTTCAGCAGGAGGTAGTAATCGGAATCATACGGCCATGTCTCGCCATTCTTTGCAGGTGGATTGTAGGTGTAGTGCTCCACACCATCGACGCTGAAAACCATTTTATCCTTCGACCATTCCAGTACATAGAGATGAAACTCATCGGATACATTGGCCACGCTTTGACCTCCGAGGTTCTTTACCTGGTCGCCGTAGCTTGATCCATTGTGTACGGCGCTCTGGATGAAGTCCTGGTTCTTTCCCCAGTGCTCCACGATGTCGATCTCACCGCAATGAGGCCAGCTGGTCGTCCCATATCCTTGCCTTTCCCAGTAGGCGCCTTTTTCACTGATATTCCTGCTGAGCATCCAAATGGCCGGCCAGGTACCGATGCCCTTGGGGAGTTTGGCACGTATTTCCACCCTGCCGTAGGTGAAGGCAAATTTCGAATTCAACCGGGCGGCTGTGAACTCCTTTTTCCTGCCCTGATCCTTGAACGTTTCTCTTTTGGCAACAATGTTTAGAAAGCCATCTCGCTGATAGGTGTTTTCCTCCCGATCCGTGTAATGCTGTACAAGTCCGCCCCACCATTGGCCTCCAGGAGGCAGCTGCGTTTGATGAAACCATTTTTCGGAGTCAATAGGTCCATTCCCCTCAAATTCATCCGCCCATACAAGGGAATCGAAAGTAGATTTAGCTGATGTAATCTCAGCCAGTACTGGATCGCCATGAGGGGTGAAGAGCGATTGTGTGAGAAGGAATAAGACAAAAGATAAATTCAACATACGTGCGATCGGGAGAGCTTGAGTGAGATGCGAAATTAGGGAATGAGGAGAAATGGAATGCGTCCCGAGGAGAATCAAACAGCCAAGATCACGCTCACTCTCGAATAATACGGTTCCAAATCACTGAAACGGCCATTGTATCCAGACAATTCCTTTTCTGCGGCTGGAATTGCTAGCTTTAGTCAACGACCTTCAGACACAATCGTCGATGGGGGATTCAAGCCAAAACAACATTCAGAACAACGAATCGATTTTTCAGGAACATGATGAAATCAAGAAATACCCTTTTTGCATTGATTGCGATCAGTACCACACTTCTTATCTCCTGCTCGGGTGACGAGGACAGTGTGGACCCATCCTCAGGCCTTATTGTTGGAAGCTGGGAATTGACAGGTATGGACTACACGGGAACCTCGCTCGTAGATTATGCCGGTTTAACGGCCGAAACTTCTTTTGTGGGTACCGGTGTCGCATTTGATTGTGCCGTGGAGTTTGGCGAGAACCCCAATACGGTGTCTAGTTCCGGGAGTTATACGATCCAATTGGAAACGACCTTTGAGGGAGAGACGGTCGTTTCAGAAGTGACGCTCACTGATGTCATAGGAGCGGGCACCTGGGAAATACAGGGCAATAAGCTGGTATCGAGTGGTACCAATACCGTCGGTGGTGTCACGCAAGTGGCCTCAGGTGCTTACGACATCCTGGAGTTGACTCAGGACATTCTACGGTTTGGCCTGGACACTACGATCGAGCAATCGCAAGCCGGTGCTGAGCTGGTTCAGTCCATTGACATCAGCTACACTTTGAGGAGGCAGTAGCCTTTTTACCTGTGGTTACAAACAACTTGAAGTTCTGATAATCTTTACAGGGCAATCCTTTTAATAGAGTGGGCCTGTAAACCAGATATCGTATTTTTCAGCAATCAAAGGGAAAAGAACTGATGCGCAATGTTGGAAAAATCGACAGGTCCTTAAGATTTCTGCTTGGAGTATTCCTCGTGTGGCTGGGTCTCTGGGGCCTTGAGGGTCTAACAGGAAACCTACTGGGTATTTTGATGGCGCTAGCTGCATTACTGCCTTTTTATATGACCTTCACAGCTTCATGCTTCGTCTTCAGGTGGTTCAAGATTCATTCGCTATCGAAGTCGGAATCAGCCAGGTATGGTTCGCCTTATCGAAAGGAGGATAATGCTATAGACAGCAATCCCTGAGTTTAAACCTCACTAGCCCAAGACGAGAACGGGCTTCGTGGTCACAGCCATCTCGCATGATCCTTTCCCGTCCAATGTCTGATTTATCTCAGCCGTTGCCTGGAGCCTACACCACAGTTATCGGGTTATATGTGTATGGAAAATCATGCAATAAAATTTCCCGAGGGCCACTTCGTCGGAATTGGGTCGGCCTTTGGTATCCCGCTGGGTCTCGTCCTGTCCATCGCTCTTGACAACTTTGCCATGATTGGAGTGGGTGTCGCCCTGGGTGTCGGTATCGGTGTAGCCATTGAGGAGAAGTACAAGCGGGAAGGAAGAATTCGTCCATTGATGGAATCAGAGAAGCGGCAAAGGAAGCGATTCATGGTGATCGGGGCCTTGGTATTTATCCTTGGTATCCTGGCATTTTTCTTGACCCTACTCTGAGAATCGGAACTACCGACGCCTTCTGTGCGGCAGTGATTACCTGTCCAAAGGCGCTGTTGCCCTGGCATCAAGCTGTGTCGATTCTCCTGAGCTTAGCAGGATTCTTTTTCCGAATCGATACATTTGTTGTATGCGCTGGGTGATCATTGCTATTGTGCTGTTGGGGAATGGTGCGTGTGCTCTTGGGCAGGAGCTCTGCATAGCGCAGGAAGACTTGCTCGTCCCAGAGGAGACCCTCAGCCGCTACAAGCGCTTCGGCTTCAATTTCGATATTCACGAGGACGTCCTGGCGGTTTCAGAATCATGGAATGACATCCAAACATTTCGAGGTGGTGCTGTTCATATATACGAATATGGGCAGCAGGATTGGACCCGACTGACCTCCATTCAGCCGGATGAACCCGTTGCGGGCCTCCAACTGGGACGCGAGGTAGCTCTGTACGGCGACGCTCTCTCAGTTGTTGCTCGGCCTCAAAACGATAATGGTGGCACCAACCAGGATGTGCTTTACTTCTTTGATAAGGAGGAGGGAAACTCATGGGCTGACTACCGACAGACCTACGTCGGCCGGATTGATTCGTCGCTTGACCAGAATGCGGTGGTACAAGTCTTCAACATGGATTTGGTAGGAGGGGTCCTGGCCCTCGGCTACACCGGCGGCCTGTCTTCCAAAGTGAATCTTTATCACTACACGGCTGAAGTTGGACTGGAGCAAGTGACGGTGATTGACCCTTTCTTTGAAGGGGACGGGGCCACCAATTTTGAACTGCAGGTAGCGGTATCAGAGGAGGTCCTGGTCATTGGAATTCCTGATTTTCAAGGAGACGACAGCGAGTCGAGTGGTAAGGCCTTTGTCTATGTTCGGGAAAACGATGGGTCGTGGCCCAGTGAACCAACGGTCACATTGGCGCCGAGTCTTCCAAACCAACAACGCTTTGGTAGTCAAGTTGCCGTTTACGAAAACACGGTTGTTGTAGCCTGCGATTACGGTACCGAAAATGGCCGATTCGAGCCAAAAGCATTCGTTTATGAGAAGCCGGACACGGGGTGGAGTGGGACGCTGCAGGAGACAGCTATACTCCGTACGGGACAGCAGGGATCTTATTTCTCAACGGTCGTTTTGGCCGCCAATGAGGACCACATTTTTTACGGCAAAAGCATCGAAGCTGCCCTTTCCGTCTTTCAAAAGACGGGCGACAACTGGAAGGACCAGTCTCGAACATCATTGCTGCTTTCCCCGGTCATTGGACTCAATTTTGGCGATCAGATCAGGGCTAATGACGAGCACCTGGTCCTCAATTTGCCTGGAGACCTGCAAAGCAATGATTTCAGTTTCGAGCGACTTTATACTTATGATCCACCTGATGGGGACTTTGCCACCTTGGAGGAGTACTCAACATTGCTGGAGGCTACGGACTCCAGCGCCGCTGAAGATCGATTTGGCGATGAGATGAGCCATCATGGAGAGTGGATGGCAGTGACAGCTGCCGGTGATGATGAAGGGGCACCGGGTGCCGGAGCGGTTCACCTCTACCATCGGCAAGCCGAGGGCGCACCCTGGTCGCTTAGGCAGGTCGTAAGATCGCCCAACAAGGCAGCCTATGAAGGTTTTGGTGCAGCGCATGCCCTCAGCGACTCTTTGTTGTTTGTGGCTGCACCCTTCTATCAAAATCGACAAGGAATTGTGTATACCTACCAGCTGTCCGATCAAGGGTGGGAGCTAATGGGCAGTGTGCTGTCCCCGGAGATTGCCGTTGCCGGTGTACCCATTGACAATAGCCGCCAAGGATTCGGCCGAGCCATTGCTTTGCACGATGAGGTGCTGGCAATCACGCAGTTCAATGCGACCAACAGGGATGATAGGGGTCGGGTGCATCTCTATGAAGACGTATCGGGAACGTGGCAGTTCACTGGTAGCCTACGGCCCGAGGATGACAGTCAATTTGACTTCTTTGGGAGGGAGGTGATACTAAGCGACTCCCTGATCGTCGTGGCGGCGGGAGGCAGATCGACAGTGAGCGCAGAAGACGCCAAAGTGTATGTCTATAGAAAGAAGGACAATCAGTGGCAAGGAGCCACAGAAGACGCGAGACTCCTTGCCAGTAACCAGCAGGACATCGATCAGTTTGGCCATAGCATTGCCATGCACGATGACCTCATAGTTGTCGGTGCTCTGAACTCAAGGGCCTCTGGTGAGTTGCTCGGTGACTCACCTGATATCTCGGCTGGTGCGGCTTACGTCTTCCAAAGACCGACCGGTGGTTGGTCAGGTTCGATCCCTGAGAAATGGATACTCACGCCAGACAAACCGATTCCCTTAAGTGATTTTGGTTATGAAGTTCATATTGACAACCGCTATCTGCTGGTCGGTGCACCGCATTTTAATGAGGGCGCTTCTTCGGTGTCGGACCTCCTGACGAGTCCAGCGGGACAGGTTTATGTTTTTGATCGCGATCTGCCCTTTGCGAGCGCTTCAGTTCATGAAGTATCGATTTTGGAGGCGGAGAACAGATCTCTTGGGGATGGTTTTGGTAAGGAGATCGAGGTGATCGATGGCCTTTGGATGATCGGTGCTCCAAGAGCGAGTACTGATCGTGGGGTCTTGTCGGGGGCCGTGTACCAATTTCGGCAGTCGATTCAGATCGTAGATCCCAGGGAGGCATTCTGCGTCGAAGGAGCCCCAGTCAACCTGTCTGTTACGGGCGCATCAAATGGGATTTGGTCGGGCTCAGGTATTACTGACGTGGTACAAGGCACGTTTGATCCTTCCGTTTTGGCTCCTGGCGGCTACAGGGTTTCATTTCAATCGGGTGACTGTCAGTCCTCCATTGTGATCGAAGTAGCAAGTCCTCCGGAACTGGTCGACGGTTCGGATTATATCACCTTCTTGTGCGAAGGAGGATCGGTGCCTTTGTTCGCAGAGTTTGATGCATTTCCCGGTCAGATTGAGTGGTCATATCGGGCGACACCCTCTATGGGCTGGCAGCGACTTCAAGGTCTTGACGGTAGCGCCAATATCGACGTGACGGAACCCGGCGAGTATCTCTTAGCATTCGGCAATAAGGGCTGTATGGATGCCCGTGCTTTCGTCGTAGAGCTCTCAGATGAGAACAGGCCGGAGATCGTTGCGCAGGCACCTGATGGATTGCAAGTGTGCGATGGCAATCCGGGAGTGTTATTTGTGGACGTACGTAGCGTGCTAGATGTGGACTTCTCCTGGTTTTATCGCGCGGATTCTAGTTCGGGATTCGAGCCACTGCCGGAGGGCACTTCCGCCTCCTCACTCACGGTGTCCAAGCCGGGGAACTACCTGGTGGAGGTTTCGAATGGATCTTGCGTGGAGGCCGTAGTTTTCGATGTGCTGGCGCCCGTAATCAATAGTAGCCTCGACGTGGCCGGATCAACGGTACTCTGCAAGGGTGAAACACGGCAGCTGGCACTTGATGTGGTAGGGGAGGCGACTTCCTACCAATGGTACTTCCAGGCAACAAATTCGTTTTCGTTTGTTGCTTCGGCGGGTGGAGGGGCAGCGACCTCGGTTTCCGCCGGTGGCAGCTACTATTGCGAGTTTGTCGTGGACGGGTGTTCCTTTCAGTCAGACACGATCGACATCTTGACGCCCGAGGTAGACTTCGTGCTCGATTTTCCAGACTTGATCTGTTCGCAGGAAGAGATGATCGAGTTGTCAGCCCGACCCACCGGAGGCACGTGGCGATTGGATGGTGAATTGATTGTCGCGTCGGTATTGGATGCTGACCAACTCGCGAACGGGGAAGTGGAGGTCACCTACGAAATCGATTCATTGGGTTGCCTGCTGTCCTCCAGCAAGTCGGTCAAAGTGTTTGTCACAGAAGGAGTTGAAGTTCCCAATGCCTTCACGCCCAATGGGGATGGCATCAACGATGTATTTGCATTCGACTTGTTCGCCGATCTCGTCGAATTGGATTTCAACGTCGTTGACCGATCAGGTGCGGAAGTGTACCGCACCCAGGACCCCGGTGAGCCTTGGGATGGCGACGACCAACCTTCGGGTACATACTATTGGTCCCTGTCGTATTTCGACGAATGCCAGGGAGACCGCGTGGTGAAGTCTGGCTCGGTTTACCTTTTGAGGTAAAGCGGTGCGTCACAGGAACAGCTTATACGACCTTACCTCGTCTGCAAGTCCTCCACGGATTCCCTCGGAAGCTTCTCATCCCTCTGAGCGGTATTGTACACAAATGACGCTACAATAACCGCGATCTGTCGCAAATCATCCATCACCAACCGATCATACCAATGCTGGCGCGCGTTTGCAACGCGTGCCCTCGTCTGGCGCGGAAGTTACTTCCGGGCCTTCTATGGTCCCCCATTATTCAAGTTTCCAGCTGGGTTTCGGGCGTCTCAAAGACCTATAAGTGATCGACCTTACCTCGTCTGCAAGTCTTCCACGGATTCCCTTGGAAGCTTCTCATCCCTCTGAGCGGTATTGTACACAAATGACGCTACAATAACCGCGATCTGGCGCAAATCATCCATCACCAACCGATCATACGTGTCCATGTTGGTGTGGTGTGTCCGTGTGTCATATTCGATACCATCCTGGATGAACTGGAACCCCGGGATGCCGATCCAGTCAAACGGCAAGTGGTCAGTGCCACCTGTATTTCTGATGGTGATGGTCCTTGCGTCAATGAGGTCGTCAAGGGGTTCGAACCACTCATTGAAAATGGGACGCATCTGCTCATTCCCCTGTAGGTAAATGCCGCGAATCCTGCCAGTTCCATTGTCGATGTTGTAGTACGCAGAGATATTGCTATGCTCAGGTTTCAGATTCATCGTTTCGCGATCACCAAAATGGTTTTTGACATATCCTCTGGAACCGTTCAGGCCTTGTTCCTCGCCGCCCCATAGCGCAATACGTATCGTTCTTCTCGGCTGCAGACCTGTGGCCTTCAAGATGCGCATGGCCTCCATCATCACGATGCTCCCAGCGCCATTATCTGTAGCACCGGTGGCTCCATGCCACGAATCGAGGTGTGCACCAAGCATCACCACCTCCGATTTCAAATCCGGGTCCGTCCCGGGGAATTCTGCGAGCACATTGTAGCCTTGCAAATCTTCCTCTTGAAATTCCACTTGCACCTCCGCTTCGATCTCCACTTCTTGACCATTTTCTACAAGACGCTCAATAAGGTAGTAGTGCTCAGGTGCCAGGTTAAATTCTGCTAAGCCCTTGGTCGCATCAGCGACCCAACCATCCCGGCGACTGCTGGTAAACAAGGTACCGTGCTTGCCCACAGCTCCTCTGATGACAAGTCCAACCTCCTGCGCCGCCAGGAAATTATTAACATCGTTTCGTGCCTGGCGTCTGGCAGCTCTGGCCGTCAACTCCTGCGGTGTCCACCGACTTTCACGGTCGATCGGGTCTTTCATCGCTTCCAACTCCTGAGGTGTGAATCGCACCGCGTCAGCTTCGAATGTAGGGGAAGGATCTCCCTTCTGTGCGATGTAGGAAGGAGGAGGAGGGAACATCAGTATTCTTCCTTTTAGCTGACCCTCGAAGTCGCCGAAGTCGTCTTTGTCCACGATGTCGAGCTTCTCGATCTTGCCAGCGATAAAACCATCGGTGCTTTCCGACCAGGCATTGGGAAATGCGATCAAGGGCATATAGTAAGGCTTCGTCATGGCGAGGTAGCTTTTCTTCAGCTCCCATCCGCGACCAAACTCACCCCACGGTTCTAATTCCGTATTCTCAAACCCCCATTCTCCAAGTTGCTTCAATGCATAGCTGGCGGCTCTTTGATATCCTGGTGAATTGGTGAGCCGAGGGCCGGACCGGTCGGTGATATTGTGAGCGATCTCCTCAATTTGGGATCTGTTGAGGCCTTCATCTTTGATTTTTTCGATTGCTTCGAGGTCTACGTTTTCCTGGGCCAAAGTGCAGGGCACGATCGCTAACAAGGCAAGAAGGAATGTTAGGTTTTTCATTGGTGTTGGGACTTCAAATAGAGGAGAAAGTTACTCGAATTCTTGCAATGGCATGAATGCTGGATCCGCTTTTGATAACTCTCAATCAATCAGGGCACTTACTCGCGACACCTACATTATGTTTACAGCATGAAACCTCTCGGATTCCTCGGTACGCTACTCCTTGCCCTCGTCATCTATTCATGCCAGCAAGATCGTGAGTATGCAGATCTGATCGTAGTCAACGCCAAAATTTGGACGGGTGACGAGTTGGTGCCATCCGCGAAGGCCATGGCCATTAAGGATGGAATCATCCTTGGGGTCGGCAGTAATGATGAGGTGACCCAATGGCAATCCTCGTCTACGGATGTGATGGATGCGGCCAACAACATGATTGTTCCTGGATTCATTGACTGCCACGTACATTTCTTCACCGGAGGATTTGCACTGGCCAGTGTCCAGCTTCGGGATGCTAAAAGTCCAGAGGAGTTTTCCAGTCGGATAGCGCAGTTTGCGGAAACAGCTGACGGTTGGATTACGGGCGGTGACTGGGACCACGAGCAGTGGGGAGGGGAGCTACCAAAGAAAGACTGGATCGACCCATTTACAACGGAAATTCCTGTTTTTGTTCGCCGCCTTGATGGCCACATGGGGCTGGCTAATTCCAAGGCCATGGACCTTGCAGGCATTGATGCCGACACACCGGATGTCGAGGGCGGAGAGATTGTCAGAGATGCGCAAGGCAACCCCACAGGCATTTTTAAGGACAATGCCATGGGGCTTGTAGGGCGGGTCATCCCTTCACCTACCGACCAACAGTATGCCCAGGCACTTAGGGCAGCCATGGAGTATGTTTCCTCCCTCGGCGTGACTTCTGTTCATCATGTGGGGGCAACGGAAGCTCATCTCGATGCCATTCGCACGGCGATGGAAAGGGGAGATCAATTCACTCGTATTTATGCGTTGACACCCCTTTCGGAATGGCGAAACCTGAAGTCTGCGATTGACGAGAGTGGCCGAGGAGATCAATGGCTCAAATTAGGGGGCCTCAAAGGCTTTGTTGATGGCTCACTTGGTTCACATACCGCCGCATTCCTGGAGCCCTATACTGATAGCCCGGCAGATCGTGGCATTTATATCAACCCCAAGGACAGTCTCCGAGCATGGGTCACAGGCGCTGATGAAGCGGGTTTGCAGGTGGCGGTACACGCCATTGGTGACGAAGCCGTCAGATTTATTCTGGATGTGTACCAGCAGGCGACTGAGCAAAATGGGCCTGGAGACAAGCGATTTCGAATCGAACATGCCCAGCACATTGATCCGCAGGATTACGCACGGTTTGCTGAGATAGGCGTAGTTCCCAGTATGCAGCCCTACCATGCGATTGATGATGGTCGGTGGGCAGAGAAAGTGATTGGTGCCGACCGCATTCAGTCAACATACGCTTTTCGGTCCTTACTAGATTATGGAGCAAGCGTCGCCTTTGGTAGCGATTGGTTTGTGGCACCTCCCGATCCACTCTACGGGATTTACGCGGCGGTTACACGCCGAACCCTCGACGGCGCGAACCCTGATGGCTGGGTGCCGGAGCAGCAAGTCACCGTGGAGGAGGCCCTCAAGGCCTACACTGTCAGTGCTGCTTATGCCTCTTTTGATGAAGAGGCGAAGGGGAGCCTGTCAAAGGGTAAATTGGCGGATTTTGTCATCCTGTCCGCGAATCTTTTGGAGATTGATCCTACCCAAATCAAAGATGTTGAGGTTTTGCAAACTTTTGTTGACGGAAGGAGGGTGTATGAAAGCCAGTAGTTTTGGATCGAGGCTGATCTGGAAACCCATGTGCTACCTTGTTCTTGGGGTGCTAGTATTGACTGCTTGCGAGGCGCCGAATAAGGCCCAGCGGGAGATCTTCTCAACAACACTTTGGAGCCAGGAAGACACTAGCCACAACAATTATCGGATTCCCTCTTTGATTGTCACCAAAGCCGGGACCCTTCTGGCATTTGCAGAAGGGCGCGAGGGTGGCGATTCCGGCGACATCGACATGCTGCTCAGGCGATCCCTGGACAATGGTCAAACATGGAGCGACCAGATGGTCGTGTGGGATGATGGTGGCAATACTTGCGGAAACCCCTGCCCCGTGGTGGATCAAAACACCGGCAGGATTCTCCTGTTCATGACCTGGAACCTCGGCACCGACCGAGAGCATGACATCATACGAAAGAAGAGCGACAGTACCCGGGTACCCTACATGACGTATTCCGATGATGATGGACTTACCTGGTCGGAGCCTCAGAATCTCTTTGAAAGCGCAAAGGTTCCCGAATGGGGATGGTACGCTACTGGCCCGGGTGTAGGGATCCAGTTGAAAGGGGAGGAATATGCTGGTCGGCTCGTGATCCCTTGTAACAACAGCTATTCTGATCCGGAGAACACCTCCAGGGACGGGTTTGGATATGGCGCGCATGTTCTATTGAGTGATGACGGCGGAGACAGCTGGCGTATGAGTGAGATCATCACCCCAGAAGTCAATGAAAGTCAGCTTGTCGAACTCGGTGATGGTAGGTTGATGATGAATATGAGGTCGTATCATGGCAAGTCGAGCCGGGCCTTGGCCTTTAGCAGCGATGGAGGGGAGACCTGGTCAGATGTACAGCACGACCCTCAGTTGGTGGAGCCTGTATGTCAGGGGAGTATCATAGACCATGGCTCGTTGGGAGGTGAGCGAATGTTCCTTTTCTCCAATCCGGCCACATCCTATCAGCGCACCCACATGACTGTAAAGACCAGCACAAATGAAGCCAAATCATGGTCCAATGCTAAACTGATCTTTGAAGGACCATCGGCTTACTCGAGCCTGGCGTCGTTGCCTGATGGCAACATCGGGTTATTCTTCGAAGCGGGGGTGGAGCACCCTTATGAGCAAATGCTATTTGTGAGTATGCCACTTGAAGCGTTATTCACTTCGGGGGCGCTCTTATCTCAGCTTCCTCGGAAATAAGGGAAGTGATGTTTCTTTGTGTTTTATTGCAATAGCAAAAACTCAAAGTATGATTCGCTACCTGACTGCTCGCGGCGCTGCACTGCCTATTCTCTGTGTCCTCGCATTCTTCACAGGATGCTCCGAAAACGAAGAACCAATCCCAGTTACTACCGAAATGCTCCTACAGGAGGTCATCGACGAGAAGATCGGTGAAGAAGGCGAAAAGCTCGTGGGAGTCTCAGTTTCCATCAGAGTAGGAGAGGAGGAACGCTGGAACCTGGTGGGCGGTCATTCCGCATTGGGTGAACCTGTGAGAAGCGATATGATATTCGGTATTGGTAGTGTGACAAAGACCGTCGTTGCTGCCACCGTCATGAAGCTGATTGATGAAGGCATTCTAACACTCGATGATACGATTGGCGATTGGCTCGCGCTCGATTTACCCAACGTTGACAACGACATTACCATCAGACAGTTACTATCACACTTCACTGGGCTAAATGGCTATATGTTCTCAGAGCTATGGGATCGCGCGGAGTCCGATCCATCGACACCCATTCCTAACTCAGACCTTGTCACGTTTATCGGCGAGCCCTATAACACCCCAGGTGTGGAGCATCAATATTCCAATAGCAACTACCTCCTGCTTGGGATGATCATTGAAGCGAGTACCGGAAAGACGGTGGGAGAGGTGATGAGAGGGAAGTTCTGGTCTCCGCTCAATCTCACCAACATGTACTTCGGTACGAATGAGGCGATTCCGGAGCCAATTGCTACGCCCTGGAGGGACAGTGATGGTGATGGCACACTCGAGGACATCAAGGCTACCTATGGCCCATCGTTTCACAGTATATTCTATTGCGCGGCAGATGTTTTTTCCACAGCTTCTGACCTGTCCATGTGGGCACAATACCTTTACAATGGTGATGCCGTTTCGCGCTCTTCACAGATTGCGATGATGAGCTCCTACGTCGATATACCTCATCAGGTTTTCACCGGCTACAGCTATGGCACGCGTCGCAACGTATATGCTGGCCGAACGATGTGGGGACATACCGGAGGTATGCGAGGATACGGTTCGCACATGTTCTTTGATCCAAGGGACAAGGTCAGCATTGCGATTCTCAATAACCAGAGCCGATCTGAGGACGGACCTGAGTTGCGACAGGAGCTGATCGATGAGTTGCTGGAGATTGTCTTTGAAGCACTAAGGGAGGAAGGGTCCGCTGCTGGTTGATGTCCTTGCCAGGAAGCTTGGGACAATACTGCCAGAAATGGGGAGACATACTTTAGCGGCCTGCCTATGCGTTTTCATTACGCAGGTTTAACAAATATCCCTTTATGATGTCAAGATTTTTCATGGCTGCCGTGTTATGCGCAGTGGCCGCCATGACCCACGCTCAGCAGGTCGGCTTCGAGCAATACAAGGTCCCGGCCAATCAATGTTACCATTTTCCTACCTCCTCAGGAAGTCATGTGTTCATTCAGGAAGGTGCCTTGCTTTCCGGCAACGACTCGGTGCTGGTTCATTATCGCGAGCTACTGGACCCAGTGGACATGGTGCTTCATAATGTACAGATGCACATCGCTTTCGGTGCTGATAGATTTCAGCTGGAGTCAAGTGGTATGTTTGAGATCTATGCACTGGACGGCGCGGATACTATGACTGTCCAGCAAGGCAAACGTATCATGGTCCAGATGGGCGTAGACAAAGTACCTCCCCGGGATTCGCAGGGCTATAAATACAATTTGACGTCCGACAGTTGGGATGCTTACCAGCCCATAGGTACGCAGGCGCTTGTGGAGGACGATGAATTGTGGGGTAGCAGCTCGCTGGCCGAAGAGGTTGTAGAAGTCTGGGATGGAGACGATTTCGGTTGGGGCGGATTCAGTGCCTATGACTCTACGCGCCGGGAGATCTTTCAATCCATGGAGATCTCGGACTTCGGACTATTCAATTACGACAAAGTCCTGGACGGTGTGGAGTACCAGTACATCCAGGCGATGTTCAGGGATGAAGCGAATCAAACCATGAAATCAACGGTATATATCGTTTATGAAGACATCAATTCCGTTTTCTATTTTCCGGAATACAACTGGGAAAGCCAGTTCTTCCTTGTCAGAGACCGGGCTTTCAAGATGTTTACCATCGACGCAGAAGGGGCTGTCAGCCTCCTTCAAAACAGTGACGATCTGACTCCCGATACGAGCGACTTCACTTTCCGTATGAAAGGCGTGAAAAAAGAAGGCGATACCCGCGAAACGTTGTCCCAACTGCTATCACCATGATGATCAGGTTGTCGGTACTGGCCATAGTCCTATTGAGCTTTCATTCAGTATTGGCTCAGCGCGTACGCCTAAGTAGGGTATTTGCCAGCGAGCCGCAAAACTCCATGGCAAAAGAGATACCTAACCGGCTATTGAAGGCCTTCGCTAGTGGCGATATCGATGCTTATTACCCCAACAATACAAGAGTCCCCATACCGCTGGCCCAGTTTTATCAGCATTTTGGGGAGAGAGACAACGCCCTTGCGACGTTGACGTCTGGCCCTGACTGGTATTGTGGGTCTACGCCACCACCCGCGAGTGACCGGTTGGAGGAGTGCTTTTCCGTGAAGTTTGAAATTGGTACCACCACAAGAAACGGCAAGCCCCAGCCCAGCTTCGTTCGGCTGGTGCATGATGCTACGTGTGATCCCAGAGCATTCGATGTGATGGGGCCGGTATTCAAGCTCGAAGACATGATGAAATTGACTGGGACTGATTATCGCGTCACGAATCCGAGGAATGCGGCAGTCACCTACTCGGTGTCCGACATATTGCTGCTACACCTGTATGCGGATAGGGTACCGCTCCAGAGTGATTAGACGGTTTGGCAATTCGTGCCAGTTTTCTTTGTAAGTATGTACTCGCACAACAGATAATCACGATCAATGGACAAATTTTTGAAGAGATGGCTACGGGGTCGAAGGAGCCGGCGGACTACGGTATTTTGAATGTGAAATTGAAGTGGGACAAACCGGGCTCCTTCAAAATGCACGCTGAGTAAGATTGGCGGTCTACGGGTTCAGCAATAGGAGCCGTCATCGTAATTGTGCCACTGTTTTGCGCTCGACGCTGTGCCATGAATCAATCGATACTTATTTTTAGTCTCGAGAGCAGAGGCCATTGCAAGACCAGAGATCCATAGCCGTCCTTCCCTTTGATAACCTCAGTGCCGACCCTGACAATGAGTATTTTTCCGACGGCGTCACGGAGGAGATCATCAATGCCCTCAGTAAGGTCGAAGGCCTGAAGGTGACTGCGCGCACTTCGGCCTTTGTATTCAAAAATCAAAAGCAGGATATTCGTCAAATCGGTGCCGATCTGGATGTGGCCCTGGTGCTTGAGGGTAGTGTGCGCAAGGCCGGGAACCGAGTGAGAATCACTGCTCAGTTGATTCGGGCGGACAATGGTTTTCATATCTGGTCGGAAAATTTCGACAGGGAGCTCACAGACATATTCCAGTTGCAGGATGAGATCAGTTTGCTCATTGCCAACAAGATCAGAGAGGACTTCGGCCACCTCGAAATTGAGGATCACCTCATAGAAGCGCCCACCAAAAGCGTGGAGGCGTACCAGCTTTTTCTCCGGGGACGGTACCATCATAATCTTTGGGATATGGGTGGCTTTGCCAATGCGCTTGATTTTCACACCCGCAGCATTCGGGCAGATGCAAACTTTGATTGGCCCTATTTCGGAGCAGGGTTAAGTTACAGTTTCATGGGGTCATGGGGTGGTATGGAAAGGGTAGAGGCCTTTCAAAGGGCCGAAGATATGTTTCAGAAAGGGCGAAGTCTGGAACCTTCCTCTGTGTACGGTTACTACTGTGAAGCGAAGCATCTGTTTTGGGGACTATGGAATTATGGGGAAGCGCACAGCATGCTCACGAGGGCACTGGAGCTTCAACCTGAAGATGCGAATACCAATGAATTCATTGCCGAGATCCATACCGCACTGGGCGATTTCGAAAGGGCACACAAGTTTATTGATGAGGCCTTGAGAATCAGCCCACTGGCGCCCAATCACTTCTATACCAAGGCCAATATCCTTTATCTCGAGGGACGCTATCTTGAGGCTGTCAAGCTTATCGATCGGGGTTTGGCGCTCGCACCTGGTTTCAACGTACTGATCGAGCTCAAGCTTGCCTGCCTGATTCAGCTTGGTGCACGAAAAGAATTGGATGAGTTGGTCGGCGCCAATGATCTCCTACTGGTTCCGGAAGTGTATGCCGTCGTTTTTGACCTGCTGCATGAGGGAGTGACCAACGATGCGACCGTGGTGGGGACGCTGAGCAAAGTGCGAAATCATCCCGGGATACTATTCGGTTGGGACATGTGCCTTCTGGCAAACTACGACACGGCTGAGGCACTCGAACTTCTGGAAAAGAAAGCATTGACGCGCGTGGGTCAGGTGATTAATTTCAAGCATGACCCATTCCTTTCTGCATTGAGGGAGGAGTCAACTTTTGAGGATCTGGTCAAGCAATATTTTCCGGATCAATCAATCCGTACCGGCATTCCAAAAGCCGCGTCTGACAAGGCGTTGATGCTAACTGAGGAGGATGTGCAACGGTACACAACTTCACTCCGGCTCCGTATGGAGGAGCAAAAGGACTATCTCAAGGCGGACTTGGGCCTACGCGAATTAGCGAAGAACGTCGGCCTTCACCCCAACAAGCTCTCCTGGTTACTTAATGAGGCATTGGACCAGAACTTCTACGAATTCACCAATGGCTATAGGCTTAGAGAGTTCCAGCGACGCGCCCTTGATCCTGACAGCAACCATTTGAGCATTCTGGGTATCGCCCTCGACAGCGGCTTCAATTCCAAGTCCGTCTTCAACGACTTCTTCAAAAAGTCAACGGGTCTGACACCCAAGGCGTGGGTTTCCCAAAACAGCCAGGGCTGACGGTTCACAAAAAGTCCTGATCCTCATCTGAGAAGTCCGGATAGATCTATCGGGACGAAGGAGGGCGTCGTGCCCCTCACTTTTGACTCATCAATTTTCAAACAAACCTTCAAAAGCATTTTCAATTATGAAAAGTCTAAATGTCAAAAGTGCTGTGATTTCAGCCATCATTGTTCAAGTTATCGGGGTCTCAGCCTTCGTGGGATCCCACTTTGTCATGATCATGTCGGATCCCGAGTTGCAGGCAAATCTTGTGCTGGCGATCACGTTGATACCCGCGACGATGGTGGGTGCACACATCTACTATCGAAAAGGCTACGAAACCAGCGGATTCATACTCGGAGCCGCCATGTTCTTTGTTGCCATTGTCCTCGATGCCTTGGTCACGGTTCCTTTGCTCGTCATCCCGGCTGGTGGCAGTCACGCTGCATTCTTCGGTGATCCGGGCTTTTGGATGATCGGCGTACTCTACGTGGGTATGGTCGCAGCCTACAGGCATATCAGCAAGTCGATCAAAGCCTCACGAGTCACGAGTGCATGAAGATGGCTCAGATCATGGCAGGATTGCTCCTTGGCTGGTGCATCCTGCTCAAAACCATTCCCCCCATGATAGAAGTATTCAAAACAGACGTCAATGAGCACGCTATGGCTTCTTACGTCAGGAAAAGATTGATGGATCGGCAACAGTTGCGGCAAGTAGACTTTGACCTGCAGGATCGCGACCATGTGCTCCGGATAGAGTCAGACCAGATTGACGTGGACGGCGTCATGGGTGAGTTACACGACCTTGGGTTTCACTGCAGCACTTTGCCTGACGAGTCATGAGATACTATCTGATCAAATCGACTGTGACACCCGAGGTCTGGGACACGGTCATCGATGAGTACGATACGCTATCAACGCTCGGCAAAGACATGATCTCTGTAGAAGGAGGGAAGCTTATCTCCCAATTTGTGGGTGCTACGGAGCCTGTAACCTACAGCATTATGCAGTTTTCCGGAAGCCCCGCGCGGCTCCTGTACCGGCTGTTGTCAGTCGGGATTCACAGTGAGGTCCAGTTGACCGAACTGATCAGCAAAAACGACTTTGAAAAGGTGGTGGATCATCTGGCCACCCCAGTATTCAACAAATAAGCAATCATGAAAAAATTAGTCATCATCACGCATCCGGATATCGCCAATTCCCAAATCAATCGGGCATGGGTCGAGGCTTTGGCCCGGCAATCGGATCAATTCACTCTACACGCTCTCTATGAGCGATATCCATCCCTGCAATTTGACATCGAATCCGAGCAGGAACTACTGGAGAGGCACGAGGAAATTATCTTCCAGTTTCCGATCCATTGGTACAGTACTCCTTTTGCCCTGAAGAAATACTTCGATGAAGTGTTCGCCTATGGTTGGGCTTTTGGACCCGGTGGAGACAGACTTCAAGGCAAGCAAATCAGCTTCGCTATTTCCACAGGCGGTGACCGCGCGTCCTATGAGCAGGGCCTTTCGGTTGCAGATCTAATCAACGATGTGTTGCTCACCTTCGAGTATTGTGGTTGCAAAGTGAAGCATCTCCATCTCTTTCACGGGGCGATGTTTGACCCTGCTCCCGCGGCGATCGCCGCCAATGCCCGGGCATACGTCGAACTCATGTCGAGGTCGAAGGCTTCGCTGATTCCAAATGCGTAAGGGACTCATCAGAAATCAAAAAAGACAGAAAGCGACCTACGGAAGAGAGGTCGCTTTCTCTTTGAGCTACACCAGCGCCGGTTCAATCCTCGTTCTCCAGCTCAATTCTTAGCAAGCCGTTCTCCACATTGATGCTGGCGGTCGAGATAAAAAAAGGCGGCCCCAAAATCGGGCCGCCCCTAGTTGCACCTAATTGCACATGGATGATGTCATGTCATCCACGGTTTGTGTTTCCACAAACCATCCTTATTTATGCTTCACTGTAGTTTGTACCTCACAAACCACATGATTTATCTCAGGCCAGATCAAATCGATCCAGATCCATCACTTTCGCCCACGCCGCTACGAAGTCCTTCACAAACTTCGCCTCGTTGTCGCTCTGAGCGTAGACTTCGGCAATTGCCCGTAGCTCCGTGTTCGATCCGAAGATCAAGTCAACACGTGTGCCGGACCACTTGAAGTCTCCCGTCTTTCGGTCAGTGCCCTGGAAGACATCTGCAGCTTCAGATGCCTCTTCCCATTTTGTGCCCAGGTCCAGCAAGTTGACAAAGTAATCGTTCGTCAATGCGCCCTTGCGATCGGTGAACACACCGTGAGGTGACTTGTCGAAGTTGTTATCCATCACGCGCATACCACCAACCAATGCTGTCATCTCTGGTGAAGTCAATGTCATCAGCTGTGCTTTGTCTACGAGCATCTCCTCAGCAGAGACGTGCGCCTTCGCTTTGTTGATGTAGTTGCGGAAGCCATCAGCAGCAGGCTCTAGCCACTCGAATGACTCAGCATCTGTCATTTCTTCGCTAGCGTCACCTCGTCCAGAAGTGAAAGGCACAGTCACGTCGTGACCAGCGGCTCTCGCTGCTTGCTCGACGCCTACGTTTCCGGCAAGGACGATCAGGTCAGCCATAGAGACGTTGCCGAAATCTTTCTGGATGCCTTCAAGTGTCTGCAGCACTGTTGCCAGTTGAGCAGGGCTGTTTACTTTCCAGTCCTTCTGAGGCGCAAATCGGATGCGAGCACCGTTAGCACCACCTCGTTTGTCAGATCCACGGAAAGTGGAGGCTGAAGCCCAGGCAGTTGATACCATCTGCGAAACGGTCAATCCGGAATCAGCAATCTTTCCTTTCAAAGTAGCCACGTCAGCATCGCTCAAAGTATTGCCAGCAGGGACAGGATCTTGCCAGATCAGGTCTTCCGATGGCACCTCAGCACCCAGGTAGCGTACCTTAGGACCCATGTCTCTGTGAGTCAGCTTAAACCAGGCACGGGCAAAAGCGTCAGCGAACTGATCAGGGTTCTCATAAAATCTTCTTGAGATCTTCTCGTATTCAGGGTCGAATCGGAGAGACAAGTCGGTTGTCAACATGAAAGGCTGGTGCGCTTTTCCGGAGATGTGCGCATCAGGTACAGTATCAGCACCACCATTGTTCACGGGTCTCCACTGGTTAGCACCACCAGGACCGGTGTACACTTCCCATTCGAAACCGAAGAGGTTTTCGAAGTAGTTGTTGCTCCATTCAGTAGGCGTGGTCGTCCATGCACCTTCCAAACCACTGGTGATGGTGTCTTCAGCATTGCCCTTGCCCAGGTTGTTTTTCCAACCCATGCTCTGCATTTCGATAGACGCGCCAGCAGGCTCAGCCTCTACGTAGTCAGAGTCAGGTCCGGCACCATGTGTTTTGCCGAAGGTGTGACCACCTGCGATCAACGCGACAGTCTCCTCATCGTTCATCGCCATGCGACCAAATGTCTCACGGATGTCTTTCGCAGCAGCCACAGGATCAGGGTTGCCATTAGGGCCTTGAGGGTTCACATAGATGAGACCCATCTGCACAGCCCCCAGGGGGTTCTCCAACTCACGGTCACCTGTGTAGCGCTTGTCACCAAGCCACTCACCTTCATTACCCCAGTAGATATCTTCTTCCGGCTCCCAGACGTCCGCGCGGCCACCACCAAAACCAAACGTCTTGAATCCCATTGTCTCGAGGGCCACATTACCCGTCAAGATCATCAGGTCCGCCCAGGAGAGCTTATTGCCATACTTCTGCTTGATAGGCCACAGGAGCAGTCGGGCCTTGTCCAGGTTGGCGTTGTCAGGCCAGCTGTTAAGGGGAGCAAATCGCTGTGTACCCGCGCCGCCGCCACCACGGCCGTCCTGAATTCTGTAAGTCCCGGCACTGTGCCATGCCATGCGGATAAAAAATGGACCATAGTGTCCGTAATCCGCGGGCCACCACTCCTGAGAGTCAGTCATCAGGTCCGCAATGTCCTTCTTGACCGCTGCCAGGTCGAGTTTCTTAAATTCCTCGGCATAGTCGAAGTCCTCGTCCATGGGGTTGGAGAGCGAAGAGTGTTGACGAAGAATGTCGAGTTGCAACTGGTTGGGCCACCAGTCCTTATTGCGGGTTCCTCTTCCAGCGCTTTGCTTGAGGACACCACCCGTGAAGGGGCATTTGCCTTGACCGTTCGAGTTATTTTCCATTGTTGAATTAATAGTTATTGATGGATTTCAGATAGTAAAGTTGGTATAAATCTTATTTATAGTATCTATTTACTTATAGTTTCAAGCTATAGTGTCGAGTGCTCTCACAGGAGCGGAATTTATCGAAATTGGCGGCGCTCACAAATGACCTTTGACAGGTCGGAGCGACTAAATATGAACCATTGAAATCGTTGGGTGTTTGCGCTAGTTTTCCACAATCTTTTTGGGTTCGTACGAAAAAGCTTTAGCGACAGCGTGGCGACCCATGAAGTGAGAGAAGGAGTCACCCGACTCCAGGCACAATCGTCAACTCTCTACTTCATGGCCGGGCTATCGCCTGTATCTCGCCCGCGCAGCCTCTCGCATCGCCGGTGTCTGCACCGGCGCCCACGGCGGATGACGGCTCTATCCCTGCCGCGGGATTCTCCATCCATCGTCATTCCGGTTTCTTCATCCACAATGCTCGGCCTCCCAGATCGTCACGCGAATACCGGAATCTCTCTTGTCGCTTTGCCGGTGTCCCCACTGGCGCCATAGCGCCAGCCTGCGGAATAGGTGGCGTGACAACCTGTGATGACCCAAGTAAACGTAGACGTCTTTCGGATGAGCATCCAATTCCCCCTTTCTCAAAGGGGGCTAGGGGGATTCTTTCGTCCTTTGAGCGGGAATAGCGGGTGACGCTACAAACTCAAGAATGGAGAATCCTTCCCCCCATTTGAGGGGGGGCTACAATGCTATTAAGCTAAGGCTTGATTCTGTTTCCTTTGTCATCCTGAGGCCCTCGAAGGAGGCAAAGGAATGATGTCTGCACTTCGAGAACCCTGCCTACCGTCAGGCAGGCTCATTGTGACATCAATTTCAAGCCTCGAAGAATCCTTAACTTAATAGCATTGTAAGGGGCTAGGGAATCTTCCCCCCCCCTTGAGGGGGACTAGGGGGGTGATTCCATTCCCCGTCATTCCGGTTTCGCCGGCCCGATCGTCCGGCCCCCCAGATCGTCACGCGAATACCTGAGATGATCCAAGTAAACGTAGACGTCTTTCGGATGAGCATCCAATTCCCCCTTTTTCAAAGGGGGCTAGGGGGATTCTCTCGTCCTTTGAGCGGGTATGGCGGGTGACGCTACAAACTCAAGAATGGAGAATCATTTCCCCCCTTGAGGGGGGCTAGGGGGGTGATTAGACGTTACCTTCGTATCTAACCAAAAACCCATCCCATGAAACGCCTCTTCCTGCTCTTATCTGTCATCGTCTTCATCGCCAGCCCGACTAGCGCCCAGTCCATGACTGCCGGTGAGGTAGTCGACCGCATCAAAAAGGAAGTGACCTGTGAGTGGAATGATGAGACCGTGGACACCTTCAAGTCGGGAGGAGAGAGCAGTGAGATCACGGGCATCGCTACCACGTTTCTGGCCACACTCGACGTCCTGAAGCAGGCCAGGGCCCAAGGCCTCAACATGGTCATCACGCACGAGCCGACCTTCTACAACCACTTCGACAAGACAGAGCACCTGGAGGGGGACAAGGTGTTAGCCGCTAAGCAAAAGTTCATCGAGGACAACAACATGGTCGTATGGCGATTTCACGATCACTGGCACCAGACCCAGCCAGACGGGATCTACGAGGGCATGGCGGCTCAGCTCGGCTGGAAGCGGTACCAGCAGGACAAAGTACTCTACACCATTCCGCAAACGACGCTGGCAGCACTGGCCGCACAACTAAAGGAACTGACAAAAGCACGTACGATCCGGGTACTGGGAGATCCTGACATGCAGATCACAAAGGTGGGCCTGAAGCTTGGCTCCCCGGGCACGATGCCGCAGATCTACACCCTGCAGCTGGATGAGGTCGAAGTCCTTGTTGGTGGTGAGGGGCTGGAGTGGGAGACTGTCGAATACGTGCGTGACGCCATCAGCGCTGGGATGAACAAAGCCTTGATCTTCCTGGGTCACGCTACGTCCGAAGAACCCGGCATGGAGTACTGCGCGGAGTGGCTGAAAGGGTTTGTGGACGAAGTGCCCATTGCCTTCATACCAGCCGGTGAGCCCTTCTGGGCACCTTGATGCGATCCCTCGAAGGGTTCCAAAACCCTGCGAGGGATCGCCAGACTATCGTGACCCTCTTTCACCCACCGCTATTTACGATTCCCTCCACTTTCCTTTGATGGTTTTCCTTTTTCCATATCTTCAAAGCCATGATATCCTTCGTGACCAGCCGATTGGTTCGAGCCATACTCATCGCGTCTTTGTGCCTCCCGTTTGCCTCGTCTTTTGCGCAGAGCCAGGAAGACTTTGAGGCCGCCTACACCGAGGTGTATTTGCAGGCTGCTGATACGGCGAAAGCTCTCCAACTGACGGAGGCGGCCGTCGCTTTACTCGAGGACAATGAAGAGTTGCAGACCTATAGCAACTACTTCATTATCGGGAATATCTACCGGACCCTGTTCGGTGAGGAGGAAACTGCCGCCCAATATGAGAAGAAAGCCAATGCACAACTTCAGTTCAATACGGAGGTGCAAAAGCCGGAATCTTACGACACGCCCGTGCTGCAATGGCTCTACGAATATCAGATGGAGTTTGCCAAAAAGCGTGATCCCGCATTTGGGAAGGAAGCACTGCGATTTCTGCAGAAGCACGATACGCTGCAGACTTTCAATAACTATTCGTCTATTGCCAACTACTTTGAAACCATCGGAGATTTTTCTCGAGCGGAGGAATTGTACACCATAGCCTACCGGCTTGTGGAAGAAGGGAGACGAGAGGAACCGGTCATCCTTTTCAACTACTTCTATTTCCTCATGAAAATGGGGCAGTTCCAGCAGGCAGAGCGCCTCATGGATCTCAACAATGAATTGGGTAGCCAGGCTGACTCTATCTATCGCGTCACCTACAGGATATATGATAAGACCATGTCCACGTTTTATGCCCTGAGTATTGGCGACTATGCTGCATACATCAGGGACTCCAATGAGCTGTACGACATCATGGGTGCGACAATGCCCTCCGACCTGGGCTACGACCCCTACGAGCAGCCGCGAAAGATCAATGAAGGTCTGGGCTTTGAGTCCATCCGGATGTGGGAAGAAGCACGAAAAGGCTGGGCAGACGCCGATGAAGCGCAACGAAAGATGCACCGGGCCTTAACCGCGCAATATCCTAACTACCCGACCTATTACATGCCCTACTTGTCATTGTTCGATGCGAAACGCGGCCAACTGAACGATTATGAAACCGCGATCGCCGAGTCCGATACCTACTACGAAAAGTTTGAGAAGATATATCCTCTGACCTACGCCCTGAAGAGTGCCAAAGCACAGCGCTACGGATTCCTGAGGGACCAAAGATACCGCTCGCTGTACGAGGGCGTCCTTCAGCAATTGGAGGAGACCAGAGATTTTTCACTGGCAACGCGGCCTATGGCGGATTACGCTTATTTCCTGATGAGAGATGGCGATTACAAGGAATCGCTGAGGGCCTATCGTGACCTGTACCGCCAAAACATCCATTGGCTCAACGACATGATCCTCACCTTTGGCGAGAAGGCCTTTGTGGCTTATTACAACACCAAGCTGAGAGATGGGTATGATAATTTCCATTCCTTCGTCAGAAAGGCCCAGCTTCAGGAGCAGTCCTATTCTCCAGACCTTGCCAATCAGGCGTTCGACAACACGTTGTTGACAAAATCAATCGCCCTCCGGGGTGCCAGGAAGAAACGGCAGGCCTTTCTTCACTCGAGCAGCCCCGAAGTCGTGCATCTGTACAACCGATGGCTGGAAAAGAAGGAGGAATTGATACGCCTGTATCAGATGACACAAAGTGATCAGGGAGTCGCGCAGTCCCTGAACGCTGCGGCCGCAGAAAATCCTTTGGCCACGACGCTTTCGACCGATACACTGGAAGCGCTGCAGACTGAGATCGATCAACTGGAAAATCGATTGGCCACGCTCGCCCGGGATTTTAAAAAGACGGTCACAGTGGACGAGCCCAGTTGGAAGGACGTGAGGTCAGGATTAAAGGAGGGGGAGGCCGCGGTGGAAGTCGTGCGCTTCACATGGCGCGATCAGGCCTATCTTTCGGAGGAGGCGTATTATGTTGCCTACCTTTTGAAGTGGAACGCTGATCATGTCGAAGTGATCTACTTCAGCGAAGATGCCGCGGCCCTGGATGAAAAATTCTACGATTACTATCGCAATGCCATCCAGTATCAGTTGGAGGATGAGCAGTCTTACGAAAGGTACTGGCAGCCCCTCAAGCCCCACCTGCAGGATGTGGATAAGCTTTATTTCGCGCCAGATGGGATCTTTCACCTCATCAATTTACCTACGCTTCGCAATCCCGAAACCGGCAAGTTCCTCCTCGATGAGATCGAGATCCAGCAATTCACTAGCACACAAGACCTCATTCAGAAAGGAGATGAATCGGATCTCAGACAATCTGTGCTGATCGGAAGACCCAGTTACGAGATATCGGACTATCAACCCACTGTAGCCGCCGGAGGTACGCGCTCATTCGTCCGCAACTTTCGCAACGCGGAGATTTCAGACTTACCTGGGACAGAAGTCGAAGTAGTGGCGATTGAGCAAGCGCTGCAAAGACAGGGAGTGGCGGTCGATACCTACCTGGGAGGGGCTGCCACCGAGGACGTACTTCATGAACTGTCTTCACCTGATATTCTGCATGTTGCCACACATGGCTACTGGTCTCCAGTGGAGGGACGTACCAGCAGCGCTTTCCGAAGCTTCAATGCCCTGGTCAACTCGGGCTTGCTCTTGTCGGGTGTCGTGAATTACTACCAGGCGGACGTCCTCGGTGCTTCCCACGATGGCATACTGACCGCCTATGAAGCCCAGCAGCTGGACCTGGAGTCGACGGATATGGTGATACTCTCCGCGTGTGAAACAGGTCTCGGCGCCTTCGATGCTGGGGAAGGAGTCTATGGCTTGCAGCGTGCATTCCAGGCCGCCGGAGCCGCCAGCGTCATCACCAGTTTATGGAAGGTGGATGACGAGGCGACCAAGGACTTCATGATCGCCTTTTATGAGAAGTACGTTGAGTCGACCGATAAACTGGAGGCCTTTCGACACGCTCAAATGACCACGCGCAGGCAGTACGACCATCCCTACTATTGGGGTGCGTTCGTCTTGGTCGGCAGGTAGTCGCTTACTCGGACCTTAGACTGTCGACAGGATTGGCCATCGAGGCGCGAACGGCATGGTAGCTCACTGTTGCCAATGTGACGACCACGCACGATAGCGCCGCAAATGCCAGGGTCCACACATCCACACCAATTTTGTATTCATAGCCCTCCAACCAGCCATTCATGATGTACCAGGCTGTCGGGATGGCGATCCCACAAGCAATCAATACCAATACCCCAAAGTCACTACTGAGCATTTGCCACAGCTGCGAACTTGTGGCACCCAGCACCTTTCGGATACCGATTTCTTTCACTCTGCGATTCACAACATAGGCCGACAGGCCCAGTAGCCCAAGACAACTGATGAGGATAGCCAGCACACTGAAGAATGCAGCCAGTCCGCCGAGTTGCTCTTCGGAGCGAAACTTCGTCAGGTAGTCATCATCCACAAATTGGAAGTTGAAAGGGTTGGAGGGAGCTACCGTTTTATAGGTCTCCTCAATTCTACCCAGGGCCTCGGCAAGATCCGCGCCCTCTCTTATTCGTACGAAGGAGTAGGTCAGGGGAAAGTCAGGAACAAATAACATGAGCGGCACAGGTGGCTGGAAAGGAGAGCCCTTGATCATGTCTTTGACCACGCCAATGATTCGAAACACCGTATGACCATTTCGTTCACTGCGCGAAGTGATCTCTTTGCCGATGGGGTCGCTCAGGCCCATTTCTCTCACAGCGGATTCGCTTACAATGATGGAAGCACTTTCATCGAGTTCGGGGTTAAACTCCCTACCTGCGACCAACTCCCATTGCGTAGCCTTTCCATATTCTGCAGAGACGTAGATGGTGTTGAAAGTCGTCTGAAAGGGTTGCGCTTCACCTCGCAATCCAAAGCCATTGTTGTTGCCAAGGGTGGTGGTGAGTGGGTAGTTAGCCATTCCTACCTCCTCGACGACATTCGTTTTCAACAGCTCATCCCGTATCAGTTGCTGCTTCTTATAATATTCATCAGATCTACCTACGACAGTGATGAGTCGCTCCTGATTGTAACCGATGGGTCGGTTCTTAGCGTGATGGATTTGTCGATAGACGGTAATCGTTCCGACGATCAGTACCACTGACACCGTAAATTGAAAGATTACCAACAGCTTTCTCATCCAGGCGCTCGCTCTACCCTGTGATAGGTTGCCTTTTAATGCACCGATCGGGTCAAAGGAAGACAGCATGAGCGCGGGGTAGCTGCCAGAGAGGAGACCTGAGGATACCGCAAACAGGAGGCAAAGCAGCCAAAATCCAGGGCTGACCCAGGGAAAGACGAGCTGCTTATCAGCAATATCATTGAACCATGGCAAGAGAAGCCCTGCACCAATCAAGGCGACGACCAGGGCGGTGACGGCATACAATGTGGATTCCGTCAGGAATTGTCCAATCAATCGGGAGCGATAGGACCCCATCGCTTTGCGAATACCCACCTCTTTCGCCCGGGTTTGGTAGCGTGCCGTATTGAGGTTCATAAAGTTGATGCAGGCAATCAGCAGGACAAACACACCAATCAAGGCGTAGAGTCGTAGGAATTGCATGCGCTTGCTTGTGGCCGGTTCGCCGTTTTTGAAGTAAGAGCGCAAGTGCCAATCCTTCATGGGCAGGAGCGTGAGTTGCACGGTCCCATTAAAGTCTTCCACGTGCGGCTGCAAGGTCTCCTGGATCGCCAGCGAGGCATCCTTGATGTCGACCTTTGGGCGCAAGACACCGAAGAGCTTCATGTTGTAGTTGTCCCAGGCATACGGGTTTTCCTCGTTGTAAAACAGCTGCATGGACCCCATGAATGTTACTTCCGCAAAAGTCGAATTGTGGGGTAGGTCTTCATAGACACCCGCTACTTGCAGACTGGCGGAGGCATTGAGCGTAACGATCTCCCCATACGCCTCTTCTTCCCCAAACAACTTGGTGGCCAACGACTCTGAGATAAGTACCTGACCGGGATCCTGCAAGCCGTCCCTTGTGCCGGACTTCATTGTCAGCGTCAGTAGGTGAGGGGCGTCGGGTTGGAAGTAGTAGCCCATCTCTTCAAATGAGCGGTCGCCGACCTGGACCGTCTGGGGGCTGGGACGAAAAAAAGTGGCAGACACGTGTTCGAAGTAGTTGTCATAATTGTCGGCCAGGTAGACGCTAGTCATCCCCGGCAGCGAACTGTTGACAAAAGTCTCGTCAGCTACATAATTTTTACGCAACACCTGCACGATACGGTCATAGTTATCGTGGTTGCGATTAAAAGAAAGTTCATCGTGGATCCATAGCCCGATAAGTATGGCGACGGTCATGCCCATGGCCAGGCCACCGATATTGATGAGGGAAAAGAATTTATTCTTAAGTAGGATGCGATAGCTGATAAGGAGATTGTGACCTAACATCGTTGTTGGAGATTGGAATCTGAAATATTTGAAAGCAAAGGGTCGGCAATAGCCGAGGACCTGAAACCAGTAGTTGCGGCGTGCTCGTCTCGGGGAATGCTTGGCAGTCATGGAGCGAAATTTTTCATCCAGATCGCCTTCCACTTCTTCGGCCAGGTCTTCGCGTAGGAAGAGAAACAGGAGCCTTTGCGCCAGTTTGGGTGGCTGTTCGCTCATATTACACGAGGGTAAACTTCACAGTGCCAAATCGAGGGAACTGACTCCACAGAGATAGTTTCAAATCTCTGGAAGACTCCAGGGCTTTGTATCCCGCGGCCGTGATCTCGTAGATGCGCTTGCGCCTGCCACCCCGTTCAGCAGTAGGGGCACCCATTTCTGATTTGAGAAATCCCTTTTTGGTAAGCCGCTCCAGAGTGGAGTGCACGGAGCCAATAGACACGGTCTTGGTAGTTTGCTCCTCGTATTCTTCGGCGATCTTGTAGGTGTACGCCTCCTGGTCAAGGATGCCGACGATCAGCATCAGGTTTTCTTCGAAGTCCCCAAGCTTTGATTCTTTCATAAGGTACTAATTTGTAGAACTAATATACGGGGCTTTCTGATATATGTTCTATTTTTTAGTACCAAATAAATTTTTGTTCATAGGAATCAATCGAGGCCCATTGCGATTATTATGACATCCAATCACGAAATCGGACGAAATGGACCTCGAAAGGAACAAAGCCAACGCCATCGCATTTTATCGTACCGCGTATCTCGGAGATCCCGAAAAAGCCGTCGACGAATATGTGGGTGAACAGTACATTCAACACAATCCTGACGTTGTAGATGGCAAGCAGGGCTTTATTGACTACTTCAAAAGGATGCAGTCTGAGTATCCAGATAAGTCCATAGAATTTCTCCGTGCGGTGGCGGAAGGGGACCAGGTAGCGCTGCACACACGTCAGACCTGGCCGGGAAATGAGGAATACGTGACGATGGATTTTTTTCGCTTCGATGCCAATGGAAAGGTCGTTGAGCACTGGGACGCTATCCAAAAGGTGCCGGAATCTCAGGCCCATGATAACGGGATGTTCTGAGTTTGGACGCATTTTATTGCCGTCCATCAAGTACCTGATCAACCCATCTATGACAATGGGATGTTTTGAGTACTTTACCGAATCATGTTTTTCGAAGAGGTAAAGTTTCAAAAATGAAATTGTTCAGGGTGATATTGCCGGTCGACAGTGTGGAAAAGGCAGCGGCTTTCTATTCCGGCCTGTTTAATGATCCGGGAGTACGTGTTTCTCCGGGGCGTCACTATTTTGATCTGGGTGGGACTATTTTGGCCTGCTATGACTGGAAGGCCGACGGTGATGGTCAGGATACCTGGAGCTACCACAAGAATCAATACCTGTACATTACCGTTCCCAACCTGGAAGAGATCAAAGCACGGCTTACGCAGCTCGGGGGAAAGTGCCTTTCAGAGATTGAAGAGAAGCCTTGGGGAGAGACCCTTTTTTATGCGAAGGATCCTTTCAATAGTCCCATCTGTTTCGTGAAGGAAGGTACCGAGTTCACTGGTTGACTTTGCGATATGCGAATCCTACTACTAGGGGCGACAGGTCGCACGGGAAAATGGGTTAGGCAACTGGCGCTGGAAGGAGGGCATGATCTGACCTGTCTGATTCGGGATGCAAGCAAGCTTGACGATCAACCCCCTCAGCTCAAGCTTTTGGAAGGGATGCCCAATGAGTTCGGGTCTCTGGCGGAAGCCGTCGACGACTGTGATGCCATCATAAGCGTGCTGAATGTATCAAGGAAGTCAGATTTTCCCTGGGCACCACTAAGGACCCCGGATCATTTCCTTTCAGAAGTTATGGGCCACTTGATACCAATAGCCACTGAAAAAGGAGTGAAGCGGCTGGTCATTTGCTCTGCATGGGGCGCTGCAGAAACTAAGAAAGATATTCCAGGCTGGTTCCGGTGGTTCATTGACAACAGCAATATCGGCGCGGCCTATCGGGATCATGAGCGACAAGAGGCTTTGGTTGAAGGCTCGAACCTCGATTGGACCATAGTTCGTCCTGTTGGGCTTACGAATTCCAGGAAACAGGAAGCCATTCGCGAGACGCTAAATAATTCACCGAAACCAGGTTTGACGATCAGTCGCCAGAGCGTCGCCAGGTACATGCTTCAATGCGTAGAGAAAAATGAAAGGGTCGGAGAGAAGGTCACGATTTCGAAGGAGTGATGGCCTGACTTCCACCAATTTTTCTAGATTAGCTCCCTACAAGGCCGGGGCGAGAGCGCTCCAAACGTTAACCCAAACCACTATGAGAACGAAACTCTATTCTTCAGTATTGGCATTGTTACTATCCTTTGTCGGACTTCTACAAGCCCAGGATCAACCCAACATTGTCCTTGTATTCATGGACAACTTCGGTTGGGGAGAACCCGGTTTCAATGGAGGGGGTATCATACGTGGTGCCGCGACACCCCGGATGGATCAGCTCGCCAGTGAAGGATTACGCTTGACAAACTTCAACGTAGAAGTGCAATGCACACCTTCACGGTCTGCCCTGATGACGGGCAGGTATGCTGTAAGAAGTGGCAACGCTGCTGTCCCTCTGGGGGAGGGAGTGTACGGGCTAGTGCAATGGGAGGTCACCATGGCCGAAATGCTGTCAGACGCGGGCTATGCGACCGGGATGTTCGGCAAGTGGCACCTGGGGCGCACAGATGGAAGATTCCCCACAGACCAGGGCTTCGATACCTGGTATGGGGTGCCCAATTCGACGGATGAGTCCGTTTACACCTCCACGCCTGGATTTGCTGATAGCGGGGTCCCTGAAACCTATGTCATGGAAGGCACCAAAGGTTCGACACCTCGCCAGGTGCGACCGTACAGACTGGACTACAGGCCGTTGATAGATCGAGACCTTACGGATAGAGCTATGAGCTTCATGTCGGAACAGACGGCTGCCGAGAAGCCATTCTTCATTTACTTACCCTACACTGCCACGCATTTCCCAACGATGCCTCATCCCGATTTTGAGGGGAAGTCAGGCAGGGGGCTTTGGGCGGACTTATTGATGCAAATCGACAGTTATCTTGGTGAGCTGCTGGACAAAGTGGACGACTTGGGCATAGCCAACAATACGATTTTTATTTTCACGGCAGATAATGGGCCAGAGGCGATTGATTTTGGGAATACCAATATGACCGTTGAGACAGCTGTCCAGGGTACAGCTGGCCCCTGGAGGGGGACGCTGTTTACTGGTTACGAGGGGGCTCTACGAGTGCCATTTGTGATCCGCTGGCCTGGGCAAATTGCAGCTGGCACTTCCAGCGATGAGATTGTACACGTTATGGACCTATTTCCGACGATAGCAGGAATCGCGGGAGGACAGGTGCCTGGCGACCGACCCATCGATGGGATTGATATGGGCGATTTCTTTTTAGGAAATCAAGAGCAGTCAGGTCGCGATGGCTTTGTTGTCTACATGGGCAACGAGATTTTTGGCGTGAAATGGCGCAACTGGAAGTTGCACTTTAAAGAGCAGGAAACCTGGGGTAGCAAGGTGATCACCTATGATATGCCAAAGCTCTATGACCTCTATGCCGATCCGCAGGAAAGGAACAACGTACTCTTCCCGAACACCTGGGTACCCAAGGCCGCATTGAAACAGCTGGCGGAGCATTCAGCCTCTTTGCGAGAGAACCCTCCCATCAAAATGGGGCAACCAGATCCTTATGAGCCGGGAAAATAGGTCGTAGGTGACAATTAAACCAGAATGCTTATCTGAAGGAGTAGTAGACTTTGATCTGGGTCATGAAGAACATGTCATTATCATCGGGATTGCCCCGTATGGATCCATCGATGCCAGATCCGACTGTGCTGTTGATGCGATAATCCTGCCCATTTTGCGTAACAGTGGTGATATTCTGAGGGAGGCGAGCTTCACCACTCACAACAGCAATGGGCTCCACACCTCGGTCCGAGAACAATCGAGCTACAGGATTTTCGAAAGCACCAAGGTCCAGGTATGCGCCGCTGACGTCGTCGAGGTAATCTGTGAACGTGAGCCGCCAGCTAAATTCCAGTCCGACGGTGAGTTCCTGGGTGATGTGGGAGACTGCTGTTACGCCCAATGGGATACCTAGCTGTATCCGACTGTAGGATGCCCCTACGCCTCGTGGCACCACGGTATTACCATTGGAATCAATGATCGCACTACTGCCTTCGGTATCCAGTGGATGCAGATTGACCCAGTCACCGGGAGAAAGCCCCGCAGGCAGGGGGGCATCATCAGCGATCTGAAAATCATTGGTCGGTACTTTGGCTTGTGGATTGTGGTGGAACACGGCAATGCCGACGGAGAGGTGCGCATTGATCACCGGCCTTCGTCGGACGCCATAGATCTCTGGCAGCAGGGAAAGCTCGAGATTGGCCGAAAGTTCATTCAGAATGTTGCGAAAGGACAGGTTCCTTTCGTAGCGGGCAAAGCTGCTTTGATCCCGGACAGGGTCAGCAGAGAAATCATCACCGCGTAGAATGCCGAAATTGTAGTTGCCGCGAACCGCTGCATTGGGGTGGAACTTCCACCCGGCGAAAGCCCCAAAACCAGGTCTTGTAAACGAGATGTCAGTACTGGCCGCTCGATTTACCGGAGCCAGATCTCCAAAATAGTTGAAGGCATTGATACCACCTCCCACGAAATAGTAAGGTCGGAAATTGAAGCCGCTTCCATATCCACGATTGTTTTGATTTAGGTAGCTGCGTATGGACTTTTTCTTGGAGTGGATGGTGCGGTTGTATCCCTTAGGTCTGCGATTGCGACGTTGCGCCTCTGCCTCCACCGTGCCCAAAGCGATGAAAAATACAGCAAGCCCAATGCTCAACAGTCCCCTCGTCCATCTAATGTTTTCAAAGAATAATCCCCCTGCCGGGGTTGCTCTGGTCCGGGCTCTCATAATCACGTATCTAAACGCAGTCGAAAATTAGAAGGAAACAGGGATAAGTGCAACCTTAGTCATGGATAAGTACAACTTCCACATTCTAGTAATTTTGGGTAAAAATACCTATTAGGACGCTATAAATAGGTACTTGACGGTTTTATGGAGCTTTTCGGAAAGTCTTTCGGACGACTATTTTATTCTCATTTTTCGATGGTTCACGTTCGTAGCTGTTGATAAATGCCCAGATTTCAAACTGGCCTATCCACAATAGGGGTATCTGTAACAAAAAAAGGCTCCCAACTGGAAGCCCTTTTCAAGTCTTTGACCTTTGGACCCTTAGTCGGGCTCCGCGACGGAAATGGCTCGTGGGAGACCTTTTCTCACCGCGTGGTATTGCTCCTTGATGTCGGGATTGTCCTTCAGATCGACGTTGCTGATCTCTGCCCAGCTCTTTCCAAACATCTCCCTTGCGCGCTCGTCATAGATCTGGTTGAACCCCTCGCTGATATAGACGAGGTTGTTCAGGTAGGACTGGAAGGTATCGTCGTTTTCAAACTTCGCGCTCACGACGTAGTTCCGACCCACCTCATGCTGTTCCATCACGAATTGGTAGACCGTCGATTGAAGCTCCGGTCCATTGGCTTGACCGAGCTGCAGCTTCAGAAGCTCCATGTTATGCTCAATCAAATAGGCCTCGTCAATCTCCGGCAGGGGATTGGGCGAATTGAGCGACGGCGGCAAAAGCATGGGTATCTCCAAAGTCTTGCCCTGGTCGGAGACTCCGATGTACAGCACCTTGCGCCTGTTGACTTCCCTGAGGATCGTCTGGACATCCCTAACTAGACCCATGGTCTGTGCTCTGTCGATTCGCATAATCACGACGCCTCTTTCGGTTACATTCGATGCTGCTATGACCTTACTCAAAGTTTCCAGGTCTTGCTTGTCACCATCGACCAGTATCTGGTCGGAGTGGACAGTGATCTCTATCGCATCATCCGTATCGTAGATGTGAATCAAACCATTGTCGTAGATAACAGGTAGCTCCACGGCCTGTGCGCGCCTTCCAGTTTCTATGGCGACATCCAGCTCAGGCTGGCTTTCAAAATTGGCATTGCATTGGACGATCACTGCGCCCATTACGACCGCTGTGAATAGGGCTAGTGTGACTCTAAGCTTACCGGCCCACCCTGATCTTGTATTTTTCATCATGGTTATTCTCTTTTTGATAAATGATAAATTGAAATGATGTATCAACCCCAGAGAGTTGTTGCTGATCAATTGTCTCAAAAGCAAGGTCTGATACTCCACCAAGGAATAACCCCGATTGATTATGTGTTCATCCGCTATGTATTCATGTGTTTGTTTTAATGATTTGACGATCAACCAAATGGCAGGATTGAACCACCAGAAAGCTCCCAGTACCTGGACCAGAAGTAAATCGACGGAATGCCGCTGCCGTATGTGTGTTTTTTCATGCTCCAATATTTGCTGAAACTCCGTGCTATGAACAAGCTCATCTTCCGCGTACATGGAACCCAGGAAAGAGAATGGCGAAACTGCTGTTGGGAGTGATACCACGGGGATGCCATCTACTTTGATCGTTGGGTACTTTCGTTTCAGCCCTAGGATCCATGTACATGTCCATACCAACCGTGCAAGAAAGAGTGCCACGCCCAGTACATACGCCCCCATTAGAATCGTATTGATTATCTCTGCTGAAGGCCAGGATCCACCCCTCCATGTCGAGGACGAGGATGGTGAACGCTCGCCCATTGTGGATGTTTGCATCCAATCTTCCATGGCTTCATAATAGCTGCCTCGGACGTCCCGCAGGTCCTCCACCTGGCGCTGGACCACTTCGGCAGAAGCCGGTAGCCACTGATAACTCACCAGCGGAGCGACCAAAGAAATCGCCAGGATGCCGAGAAGGAAGAATCGATTAACAACGAATAAGGTCTCTTTCCTCATGAACAGGAGGTAGAGTAGGTAGAGCAGGGCCAGCACGGCACTTGACTCCAACAGATAGATGATCACCTTAGTCATGCTTCTGCGATTTTAGCTCTTCCAATAGCTGCATTACTTCGTCCAATTCCTTTTCGTCTAGCTGCTTGCTTTCGGAAAAGAAGTTGACCACCTGCTTCAACGAATTATTGTAATAATCAGAGAGCAAGCGAGACATCTGCCCCTTGCGGTACTCTTCCCTTGAGATGAGTGGGTGGTATTCGTGGGACTTACCGTAGGCGGTGTAGCCGACGATGTCCTTTTGCACGAGTACCCTCACAATCGTCGAGACTGAGTTGTAAGGGGGTTTGGGGTCCGGGTATTGGTCCTGGATATCCTTGATAAAACCTTTCCCAATCCTCCAAAGGATCTTCATGATCTTCTCCTCCGCCTTAGTCAAAGTAATCATACCGCTATTGAGTTTCATTGTATCAGCGATACAAGGGTAGAACTTATTTTTAAGTTATCAAACGTATTCTTAAGTTATTTAACGTAAAACTAAGTTCGTAGAACTTGTCATTTGTTTCATTACGCTCCTTATGCGTTGAAATACAGCTAATTATGAGTTACATGAAACCATTTGGTTTTATTTAATTATATTTGAAACTAAAAGGTTTCATATTATGCAAAGAGATGTCTATACGGCTATTGCAGATCCCACGCGAAGGCAGTTGTTGACCATGCTCTCATCAGAACCCATGAATGTAAATGAAGTGGCCAGTCACTTCGATATGAGTCGGACGGCTGTCTCCAAGCACATGCGGATATTAGATGAATGCGGCCTGTTGCGGATGGAGAAGAGGGGCAGGGAGCGCTACTGTAAGGCCGCGCTGGAGAAGCTGGCAGAGGTGGCTTTGTGGGTCAACCAGTACCGCATGTTTTGGAATGATAATCTTGATCGGCTCGAAGCCTTGTTGCAACAGGAGACAGACAACAACAGAAAACGATAAATAGATATGAACAATTACGGTACCCTCATTGCCCCTAATACGCTACAGTTTGTGCGTCTCCTTCCCGGAACAATTGATCGGGTGTGGGAGCTCATCACCGATCCAGAGCAGCGAGCGCTTTGGTTCGCTGGTGGCCCCACTGAAATGAAGGCCGGGGGCAGCATGCAGTTGATCTTCAACAATTCCCAATTCTGCCCGCCTGATCCAGTACCTGAAAAGTACAAAGACTACGGAGACGGATTCGTTTCCAAGGCCACGGTGCTGCGCTGTGAGCCTCCCGCTTTATTTGAGATAGAATGGGAGGGGGTGGTCCGTTTTGAGTTGGAAGAGCAGGATGGGAAGGTCCAGCTGACGCTGACGCATGAGAAATTGGCAGACAGCCATGAAACCAGAACGGGCACACTGGCGGGTTGGCACAATCATTTGGATATCCTCGAAGATCGCCTCAACAGTCGGGCGCCCGAGCCGTTTTGGCCTGCACATATGAAGTTGGAGGAGGAATACGACCAGAGACTAAAGGAGTTGGCCTGAGGAAGACACTCAGCACTACCCATGGTTGGTCGCCGCTCTTGTTTCCCCGGTCTTCTGTAGATTGACCACGAATTGGCACATATGAAAATAGCAGTGATCGGAGCCGGGGGAGTAGGAGGCTTCTTCGGTGGAAAATTGGCTCATGCAAGGCATGACGTGACTTTTTTGGCCCGTGGTCGCCACCTACAGGCGATGAAGGAAAACGGCCTTCAGGTGAAAAGTATCGACGGTGACTTTCGCGTGGACAGTGTGAAAGCCACTGAGCAGATCGCTGAACTCGGAAGTCCGGATTTGATCATTGTGGCCCTAAAAGCCTGGCAGGTCAAGGAGGTTCGGGACGGTCTCAGAGACATCCTCCATCAGGAGTCATTGGTTCTTCCTCTCCAAAATGGAGTGCTTGCCGCTGAAGAGCTATCGGAAGTCCTAGGTGAGCATCACGTCCTTGGGGGCCTGTGTCGCATCATCAGCATGATCGAATCACCCGGAGTGATCAAACATTTCGGTGCCCAACCGAGCGTTGTAGTCGGAGAACTCAGTGGGGAGAAAACGGCCCGTTCGATAGAAGTTGTCGAAGTCCTTCGATCTTCAGGTATCCATACCAAGCATTCGGACAACGTTCAAATCGATCTCTGGAAGAAATTCATTTTCATTTGCGTAGGTGGACTCGAAGCCATCAGCCGGACAACCAATGGTGAGATGCGCTCTCATCCTGAAACACGTGAATTGATGATCGACCTGTTGCGCGAAAACTGGCGCCTGGCGCAGGCGGCAGGTATAGCAGTGCCGGAGAGCTACGTGGAGGATACCATTCGCTTTATTGACGCACTGCCGGAGGACGCCACTTTCTCGATGGCACGGGACATTTGGGAGGGGCGACCTTCCGAGCTGGAGTATTTGAACGGTGCGATCGTGAGTCTGGCAAAGGAGTATGGTGCCGACGTACCCATCAACACAATTATTTATCATTCTCTACTGCCGATGGAGCGAAAGGCGCGGAGTTGATCACCAAGGACGTATGCATCGAATAGCACCTGTAATTGATTCCTCCAGCATTGCCACTGTGGTGGCTTTAGCTCACAAGATCTGGAACCAACATTTCGTAGACATCATCGGGCAGGCCCAGGTCGACCACATGCTCCGTAAGTTCCAAACTGAGGAGGCCATTACGGAGCAGATCGCTGAGGGGTATCAGTATTACTTGCTGCATTATCAAGACTTGCCAGTCGGTTATCTGTCGATCCGCCCGGATGAGGCCGAGAATAAAATGATGATCAGTAAGATCTATGTGGATGCTGAGAATCGAGGTGCGGGGCACGGGCGATTTTTGCTGGATTTCGTGGTAGCGGAAAGCCAGGGGAAATCTCTCACAACGATATGGCTGACCGTGAATCGGAACAATTCTGATACCGTCAATTGGTACAAGCGGCGGGGTTTCACGACTATTGACGAGGTGAAAATGAACATCGGTGAAGGCTTCTATATGGATGACTTTGTCATGGAGATGTCGCTGAGTTGAGTGGTCATTTGCTTTGCAGCCACTATCTTCTTCTCCTAAAGCCCGGAACACATGAACAAATACGGATTGCATGGTCACCTTAAGGCCAGGGAAGGTAAGACCCAAGAGCTAGCAAACATCCTTCTGAGAGCCTCGAATCTGGTATCACAGGCAAAGGGTTGCCATCTTTATGTCGTGGGCACTGATGAAGCCCAGCCCAATACCGTGTGGATCACCGAAGTATGGGACTCGAAGGAAGATCATGGTGCTTCACTGCAAATCCCCGAAGTCCGTGCGCTCATTGGCGAAGCCATGCCGCTATTGGATGGACCGCCACAGAGTGGACAGGTGCTGACAATACTGGGCGGATTTGGCGTAGATTCCTGACAATTCACATTGAGCGAATGGATATGCTTTGCTTTGTGTTCTTTCATAAACCCGCAGACAATGAGTGACGAACTGACTACTATCCGCAAATTTCTGGACCCAGGTGCAGCCGCGAGTTTTGTGAAGCTGCTGGAGAGCCACGAAATACCATTCTACGTGGAAGATGCGTCCGAGACCTTTGATCCCTCATTCGCCTTCAACAAGGTGACCAAAGAAATTCACGTAAAGGTTCGGCCTTCAGATTTCGAGAGGATCGAAAGTCTTGTTGAAGAGCAAGTCGAAGAGCTGACGGAAGGAGAAATCCCTTCGGACCACTATCTGCTGGAGTTCAATGACGAAGAGCTTTTCGAACTGCTGTCAAAACCTGACGAATGGAGTGCCATGGACTATCAACTGGCCCAGCGGATCTTGAAAGATCGGGGCAAACCGGTAGATGATGAGTTGCTGGGTGAGTTGAAGGCAAGAAGAAAAGAGGAGTTGGCCACACCCTCCAGCAGTCCGAAAGCTTGGATTTACGCCGGTTACCTGGGAGGACCTTTTGGTGGCCTTGTAGGGTTCTTCGTTGGTTGGCATATGCTCACTTTCAAGAAAACGCTTCCCGATGGGACGCAGGTGCCTGGCTATACTGGGCACGATCGCATGCATGGTCTTTTCATTCTGGTTTTAGGCATCCTATTTACTCTTGCCTACCTTGTGCTGGTCCTCTGGAAGGAAGTACCGTTCTTCAGGTAAGAGCAGAAGAAAATGAAACGAATCCTTCTCAGCGCGCAGGTCTTCTCTGTGAGAAAGAAGGTGTGTTATATCAACCTACTCATTCAAACTAAGAGAAATGAAAAACTCCTTGTTAACCCTTTCCGCTATTTTACTTTTCCTCACGACCCATTCTCAGGATACAGACTACCTGCTGGAGGAGAACTTACCTTACTACGACGAGACCGCCAGGCAAGCCGATGCTTATGTCGCTGAACGTTGTGTGCTCGATCTCTATTATCCCGCAGACTCGGAGGGGTTTTCGACGATCGTCTGGTTTCATGGCGGTGGGTTAAAGGCAGGGAATAAGGAAATACCAAAAGCGCTTAAAAATCAGGATGTTGCTATTGTTGGAGTGAACTATCGCTTCTATCCAAAAATAGGAGCTCCTAAATACATTGAGGATGCTGCCGCGGCCGTGGCCTGGGTTTTCAACAACATCGAGGAATATGGCGGTGATCCATCGCGGATCTTTGTTTCTGGACATTCTGCGGGGGGATACCTGGCCAGCATGATTGGCCTGGACAAACGTTGGTTGGCTGCTCACGACATTGATGCCAATGACATTGCAGGCCTTATTCCCTTCAGCGGGCACACGATCACCCACTTCACGGTCCGGGAGGAGCGGGGGATTGACGGCACCCAGCCAATTATTGATGATTTGGCGCCCCTGTATCATGTACGTGCAGATGCACCCCCTTTGCTTTTGATCACGGGCGATCGGGAAATGGAGCTGCTCGGTCGATACGAAGAGAACGCCTACATGATGCGTATGATGAAGGTCGTCGGCCATGAGGATACTCGTATTTTCGAATTGGACGGCTATGGGCATGGGATGACAGGTCCCGCGTTTCCATTGCTATTGAGGGAGGTGCGTCGAATTGTAGATAGCCGCGGGCAGTAATTGACAAAGCAGGAAACCTGTTGCGAAAACGATGCGAGATGGAATTATCGGATCCCCCGCTTGCTTTGCTGAGGTATTTTCCGTTATTTTCTATAATACTTTTTAGAGAACCTAACCAATTGACTTACTATGAAAGTGAGATTTCGGAAACTACTACTTAGCAAACCTCTCCTTTATCTGATCATTCTGCTGCTAGTCCCACTCGGGTGTAATGAGCAGCTGGAGATGCCTTTAGATGAATTCGTTGACCAAACGGCTATCGAACTTACCGCGGATCTGCCGCAAGTGCAGGCAGTGATGGAGATTCAGGACCGATACACAGAAAGCCTTATGTCTGATCCCGATGTCGTAGGTACGGCAACTGGCGCCACAGTCCAGGGGATTCCTGCTGTGATGGTGTTGGTCAAAACTGAAGAGGTCATCGACAAATTGCCAGTGGAGCTGGAGGATGTGCCCGTCGTATTCCTGGTGACTGGAGAAATAAGAAAACTAAAAGGTCGTCCAGGAGGAGGCGGTGATGGAGGGGGTAGTTTTAGCCCCACTAATAAACATCGGCCTGCACCCAATGGCGTATCGATCGGGCATCCGGATATTACTGCGGGAACGCTTGGCTGCCTGGTATCAAATGGTGGAACGACCTATATTCTGAGTAACAATCATGTGATGTCCAATGAGAATCAGGCCAGCAATGGTGATCCTATCTATCAGCCTGGCCCTTTCGACGGTGGCACAGCTGCGGATCAGATTGCCACACTTTCTCAATCGGTCGATATCATCTTTTCCACTTCAGCCAACAACCTGGTAGATGCGGCCATTGCCCAAGTGAACTCCAGCGACGTCACGGGAGCAACCGTCTCCTACGGCGCGCCGAATTCTACATTGAGTGCCGCGGCCATCAATATGCGTGTGACGAAGTACGGTCGTACCACCGAAAGCACCAATGGACGCGTCCAGGGTCTCAATGCCACGGTCAATGTAGGTTACGATACTGGCACAGCGAGATTCGTTGATCAGATCGTTATCGGAGGGGGTGGATTCAGCTCCGGCGGTGATTCTGGATCCCTGATCGTTGTACAGAAAGGATCCGAGGCCAACAATCCTGTGGGTCTTCTCTTTGCCGGTGGAGGAGGCAGCACCATAGCCAATCCGATAGGTGATGTGCTTGGCTCTTTTGGTGTCACCATTATAGGAGCGACGGGTAGCGCTGCCAATTAAGAAGATAAAGATGTAATCATATCAGGAAGGTTCAGTGCAATGCTGGACCTTCTTTTTTTGAATTTGGTGATGTGTGCATGAAATACAATGACTATAGTTCGGTCTTTATATCTTGTACTAATAGTGATCGTGCTTTCGCACTGTTCGGCACAAAACCGAATGATGACCAATAGACCCATCGAACAAGTCTTAAATGAAAATACGGAGCGCTTAATGGAGCTCCCAGGAGTCCAGGGTACCGCGCTAGGATTTTGTGGGAAACAGCCATGCATACAGGTGTATGTAAGCGCCCTAACGCCTGAACTGAAAGAGGCGATCCCTCCAAGTCTCGAGGGCTATAAGGTGGATGTCATCGTCTCTGGTGAGATCCAGGCTTTACCCAACAACTAGTGGTGAGAGCAGTAAAAGTCAAATTCCCCTAATCACCAAAATACCGATGTAGGTCTTTTCGCGCTTCCAGGTTGATCGCCTCCGCCCATAGATCGACGGGATTGAGGTCGTCGGTGAGGACTGGCGCACTTCCGATCTCGGGCTCAAATCTGTTTTGCCACGCGAAGTCCTGACGGTAATCCAGACTTTCCAGGTATTCTCGGGGAGGAATGGCCCATTGGGGTACCTCTTGCGATCGTTGCAATGGCCTGTTGGCAGCTACAATGATCATGTTGCCCAGGCCTTCTGGCTCTTTGTGTGTCGGCAGTGCGAGTACAGTCGAAAAGTGAGGTTTCAGCGTGGCCGTAAGGGATCGAACTAACAAATCATCCCACGAACGGGACTCGAGATTGATGGCCAGTACACCACCCTCGTTCAAGCGGGAGGCAATGAGGCCAAATGCTTCCTCTGTAATCAGATGAAAGGGAATGGAACTACTGCCAAAAGCATCCATGACGATGTGATCGTACGACTCCGACCGATACTGCAGAAATTGACGTCCGTCCTGGCAAAAGACCTCACCCTCAGACGTCCGAAGCCCAAAGTACTCAAAGGCCATATCGATGACGGCTTGATCGATTTCGACGCCGGTTACCTGCCACCCTTGCGCCGCAAAGCTCTTCATGACACTGCCGCCACCAAGGCCAACCAGCAGCATTTGGCCGGGTTGGTTGAAGAACTCCTGAGTCATATCCACCACGGCGGTATAGGGAAAATGCGACTCCCAGGTCTCGGGATCGATGATTGTGTGGGTGCCTCCGTCGATCAGCAGATAGCGACGGCCGTCTTTGTCCAAAACTTGCAGCTCCGCATACGGGCTTTGCTCCACGGCGATCAGTCCCTCATCAGGCCGTGCCATTTCTGAAGGGGTGAGCCATGAGGCACTTAGACATCCGACTGCCAACACCACAAGGAGCAACAGCCTGGCGGTGCTTCGTTTCTCGAGAATCAGGCCTAAGGATGCCGTGACTATGAGCAGGATCCCTACCATCATGGTGAGTTTGGCGACACCGATATTGGGAATGAGAATGAACCCTGTCAGTAGTGCGGAGACAACACTGCCAATGGTAGAGATGGCATACAGATCCCCGGCGATGCGCCCCACTTCCCCAAGGTTGGAGGCCCGTAGCTTGATAGCGTAGGGGCTTACCATTCCCAGCAGCGTCAAAGGCGCCGTAAACAGCAAAAAGGCAGAGGTCAATACCGCCATGCGAAGCCCCAATGGCTCAGCGAGGGATAGAACAGGTCCTTTGATGGCAGGCATGATCAGAAGCCAAATACCCGCAGCGATGATGAGATAGCACAAACGCGATACCTCGGGTCCCCGGTCGGCCCACCTACCTCCGAGGAAGTAGCCGACGCTTAAGGCAATTAGCGTGACAGAGATCAGCGCGGACCAGAGGAACAGGTTCACACCGTAAAAGGGCCCCAAAATTCTGGTACCAAGGATCTCCACCGCCAGGACGGAGGCGCCACCAACAAATACGACCCAATACAAATACCAGGACTTTCTCATATCTTTCATCAAGATAGGACCTGTAATGTGAATTCTATTAAACCCACACCTTTTTTGGGTCGTCACTCTCAAAGCCGACCGACAGTAGTGGCATACTTCACGCTATTCATCGTGGTGGTGTTTGTCGGGACGGGCTGCTCACTTCGTCCCAACGGCAAGCTCATGATCGGTGAAAGCAAGAGGACTTATACGCTGCATCTCCCTGACGGCTACGATCCCAATGATGGACCATACCCTGTAGTCTTCATCCTCCACGGCAATCCCTCCAAAAGCTGGCAAATGCAGCTGTACAGTGGGATGAGCAAAACCGCTGATCAGAACGGGTTCATCGCCGTCTACCCGGATGGTATTGACAATGTCTGGAAGTTTGATGACTGCGATAGGGTGGAGCAGGATGTGGCTTACTTTGTTGCACTGCTGGATCGCTTGGAGGAGCAGTATGCCGCCGATCCATCTCGAATCTATTTTACTGGCATCTCCGGTGGGTCACTTTTCTTGTCAGTGCTTTCTCATGCATTGCCTGACCGGATCGCGGCCATTTGCAAGGTCGCGGCCGGCACAGCACAATCCGAAGATATATGTGGTGTATCACCGTCTGACACTCCCATTCCCATGCTATTGATATTGGGGACTGACGATTTCCTGTTTGACGGAATCGAAGATCGGGGGATCCTTTCTGCAGATGGGACCATCGATTATTGGTTGGCTCGTAATCGCTGCGACCCATCGCCGGAGACTGCTCAGCTCCCCGATACAAATACCAAAGACGGCTCTCATGTCACTACCTTTCATTATGCTGAGGGCGATGCTGAGGTAGTCTACTACCGTATCGAAGGTGGAGGTCACCACTGGCCCAACTCTCGCTTCAACGCGCAGACCTTTTACAAGAAGCGGGACCTGGGAAATCTGAACAAAGACTTCGATGCCAATCAGGCTATTTGGGATTTTTTCAAGGACAAATCCACTAACTTGGATTAAGCCCCGATTTGCTTAGAAATGGAAGAACGAGCCCTACCGATCCTGCCTGCCGACGACCTGCGAGTCGCCAAACAATTCTATGTGGACAAGTTGGGGTTCGAAGTCCTATTCGAGGCCAGCGACGATGGCATCAGCGGGGTGATGGGACTGCGCCGCGGCACGATCGAAATCACCATAGATGCACCGATGCCCGGACACGGCCGGGATGCCTGCGTGGCATTTGAAGTCAGGGATGCCGATGAGTTGTACAAGGAATGGAGCGCGCAGGTCCAGATTCGCTCCGCCCCGAAAGACGAAGATTGGAATGCCCGAATATTTGAAGTCTTCGATCCCAGTGGTAATACTTTGTTTGTGATCGGGCCAGCTCGCAAAGGGAGATAATACCGTCACTGCGAGGATAGACATTTGGTGCCCGAACGCATAAAAAGGAGGTGACGAATCAAAAAATATCAGTAGGGTATCCCCGGATTTATTCCGGGGTCTCCTTCAACAAAAGGTTGATCATTCAAAATAAGGAGATCCCGGAACTGTTCCCATAGCCGTTAAGCTAGTGGGAATTGAACCACAAAAGAGTTGGCACGGCTCGGTGGCGGCAATAAGTCCCTCCCTGTGAGGGAGGTTAGGAGGGTGAGGAAACCAATTGGCGCACAAATCACCCCCTTTTCCCCCTCGAGGGGGAGATCTAATGGTCTAAAAAATACCATTTCTGTGGTAAGTGTACGGCATCTCCTTTGCTTGACGGCTATGGGATTTATTCCGGGGTCCCATAAATCAACAATGTTCTGCCCGGGGTATCGGGAACAAGTAGGGGCGGTGGCTTCATAACGTACATCGACTTAAAGACAACTGATCCTGCGGCCGGGATGGTAGCGGGCATCCAGCATGGCATGTCCTGACGAGAGCGTTGGTATTGGAGTATATGGGTGTGGTCTGTTTTCTCTCTGTCAGGACAAACGGGCTGGTTGCGCGGCTGTGATAGAGCGGACAGCCCAACCCTGAAGTAGAGAGAGGTCAGGTAGCATGTTGTACTCAAATCGAACTTCTCTCGCTTCAGGGGCCGCCCACCAGGTTAGCGTGGTCAATTGGGAAGCTACTGTATACTGTCCACATCCGCACAACCTAATCCGTTTATGGGCATCCTTACAAGTCGTCACGAACTATAAGGGCCTCATAAACAGTTGGTTAAAGTAAGTGGCACAACAATTGACACTTGACAACATATTTCTAGCACCATGACCTCAGACTTCCGATTCACCGTTCGCCGCATCCTCCACAATAAGCTGAGCACCCTCATCAATGCCATTGGACTGACGATCGGCATTTTCGTCGCACTGGTCCTCGCCAACTACTACGTTCAGGAAAGCAGCTACGACCTCCATCATGCCAATGGGGATCGGATTTTCCAGGCCATCAGCCGGGTGGAGTTCAACCAGGGCCGGGCCACTACGATGTCCATTTCCTTTGGTACGCTGGCGGAAAGCTTTCGAAGCAACTTCCCATTTGTGGAGAATACTGCGCGCCTTTTCGGACCAAGGGCTGTGGACGTGGACCTCACCGATCAGCGCTTCACTGATGTGGATTTACTGAGGCTGGATTACTCGTTCTTTGAACTGTTTGACTATGCAGGCTTCGATCCCTCGAGCTTCCAACTGCCTAATGATGCGATCATGAGCAGGGAGGCTGCTGAAAGAATGTTTGGTGGAGAGGCTATTGGTAAGCAGATCACAGTAGAAAATGAAACCTATACGATTCGAGGTGTAGCAGATATTCCGAAAAACACGGTGTACCGATTCGATGTCGCCCTCCCGGTCGTCGGTATGCCTTACTTCGACGAAATGGAAAACGGCGGGCTGGAGTTCGAGACCTACGTCCTGTTGAAAGAAGGAGCTATCTCTGACAGGGCCGTAGTCGATCTCGGGCTGCACTATGACCAAATGATGGAGGAGAAGTGGCCCAAGTACGAGGCTGCCAACTTCCTATTGCCTTTGGAAGAGCTTTACCTCAACAAGGCGGGCGTCAGCACGCGCATGGGCAATGGCGATCGGGACCAACTCACAATCATTATCAGTATCGCGTTGGTCGTTTTGGCGTTGGCATTAATCAACTACATGAACCTGCAGATTGCCAGCAACCATGGTCGCGCGATCGAGACAAGAATCAAAAAGATTCTCGGGGCAGGGAAGGGGCACCTCGTCAAACAAGGGGTGGCCGAGGCGCTGCTTGTCATTGGGCTCGCTTCCATTCTGGCGATCGTGCTGTTGGACCTGTTTTATCAGTCGTCGTTTAGCCAGCTGTTCGGCGCTGAGCCGTACGGCATTCAGGATTGGGACACACTCAATTTTGTTTACCTCGCCGCAGCTATTATTGGCATTGGGGTGAGTGCGGGGATTGTGCCGTCGTTCAAGCTTTTCCGCCGCACAGTCGTTACGCAGCAAATGATCTCCGATAAGCGTTTGAGCAAGTTCACGGTGGGATTGGTGGTTTTCCAGTTTTTCGTCACCTCCGCACTTCTCATCTCCATTATGTTTGTCAATCTTCAGATGGACTTCATCAGAAATCAACCCAAGGGGTATGACTCTGAGCAAGTAGTGGTCATCGACAATTTGGGAGATCCCCACCAGGAGAAGTATGATCTGATCAAAGCCGAGCTGGAGCGACAGGCGAATATCCTGAGTGTCGGTGGCGCGCAGAGCGCTCCGGGGCGTGGCGCCAGTGGGCAGTTCATCCATCGCAGGGACAAGTCCGAAGACGACGGCATCGACGTGGCACACATCAGGACCTTGGAGGGCTATGCCGCGACGCTAGGGCTTGAGTTCGTGGAGGGTGGCGACTTCACTATTACCACGCCAGGGCAAGACTATGAGTTCATTCTCAATCAGATGGCCGCACGCCGGCTGTTTGCGGAGGGAGAGCCCATCGTCGGCCAGACCGTCAACATGGGAGATAGGGTAGGACCGATTGTCGGCGTGGTGAAGGACTTCCACTACCGGTCCTTCAAGCACAAAATGAGCCCGCTTGTACTCAACGTTGAGGAGCCCTACCGACCGACGCTCATCGCCAAGATCTCATCGGACAACATTGAGGAAAGTCTGTCTACCATCTCGTCGGTCCTTTCGACGATCGATCCACTGTATGTCTTCGACTACCACTTTCTCGACGATCAGTTCGAGCGCAGCTACCGCGCCGAGATTCGCATGGGCAAAGTCATCACTTACGCCACCGTCGTGGCCTTCTCCATTTCCATTATGGGCCTATTGTCGTTGAGCCTCTTTGTGATCAATGCCCGGCTCAAGGAGATCGCCATTCGCAAGACCCTCGGTGGCGGCCAGTGGCACATCTTCTCCCGCCTCTCGTCGCAGTTGGTCGTGTGGATCATCATCGGCAATGTATTGGCGATTCCCGTCGTCTACTGGCTCGCACAGCGCTGGGTGCAGGACTTCATCTACCAGGTCAGTCTGACCCACCTCTTCTGGATGACCGTGACTTCCGCCGGGCTCACACTGGTGGCAGGGATGGTCGTCATCCTGCGCAAGCTCCACAACACCATGACCATGAACCCGGTCGAGTTTCTGAGGAGTGAGTAGGAGTGGGGGCCCCTCGATCCGACGCAAAGGCCAGCCACACGGCCCGCCTCGCGGCGGCTTCAGCTAGCCTCCCCGCTAGCAGCGCGCAAGCTTGAGGCTATCTTCTGCTTCGCCTTAGAGCCGATTTTGAGTTCTGAGTTTTGAGTTCCAACTCAGCACCCAATTCAAAACTCAAAATCCAGAATTCAAAATTCCAATAGTACAAAATCCCACTACCGTTCACATAAAAACCCAATCCCCCGCAAAGGCCTCTTTCCGTTCAACAGGTATTAACCACAACTCAATTTTTGTATGAAGAACTTTTTCAAAATGTCTTTCACCTGCCTGGCCTTGTTGGCGACCATCGGCCTCACGGCTCAAGTGAAAACACCCCGTACACCTAGCCCCATGGCGAAGGTTTCTCAGACGATCGGTATCTCCACTGTGACCGTCAAGTACTCTCGACCCTCCGTCCGGGACCGTCAGGTTTGGGGTCAATTGGTACCTTATGGCTGGAATGTCCAGGGCTTCGGCAATGGCAACAGTGCACCGTGGAGAGCCGGTGCGAACGAAAACACCTTGATCACATTTTCTGATGCCGTCACATTTGCTGGTAAGGAAGTACCCGCGGGGACTTACGCCTTGTTCTTCGTGATCAATGAAGACAATAGCGGGGAAGTGATACTGTCCAAAGACACCCAATCGTGGGGCAGCTATTTCTACGAACCCGCACAGGATCAAATGCGCGGAGAGATCACTGTCAGGGATTTGGATTACCACGTAGAACGCCTAACATTTGATTTCATCAATCTTGATAAGAACACTGCCGAGCTGGTGCTCAACTGGGAGAAGAAGCAGTTTCCCGTGAAGGTTGAGTTCGCTGTCGATGATCTCGTCATGGCCAATGCCGCCCAGCAGTTGAAGGGTGTGGCCGGCTTCAGCTTCAATGGATGGATGAGCGCGGCCAATTATGCACTGAACAACAATACCCATCTTGAACAAGGCCTGGCCTACGCCGATCAGGCGATCGCCCAAAACAATAGCTTCGGCACACTTCGCGTGAAGTCCGGGATCCTGCTGGCTATGGGCAAGGAGTCGGAGTCCGAGGAGATACTGAAGGGCGCGGTTGCCGCTGCGACCGAACCGGAGCTCAATGTCTACGGCTACCAGCTACTCAACCAGCAGAAGAACGATAAGGCCATTGAAATGTTCCTCCTCAACACCGAGCGATTCCCTAAGAGCGCCAACGCCTGGGACAGCCTCGGAGAGGCATATGCCATCAATGGAGACAATAAAAAGGCCATCAAGGCCTTCGAGAAGTCACTTTCCCTCAACCCTCCACCGAACGTGAAGGCCAATTCAGAGAAGTACTTACAGCAACTCGGAGCGCTTTAGCTCCTGGCCAAAACGTATGAATGAAGGTCGCCCATTGGGCGGCCTTTTTTTGTTATGTGGCTGAGGTCAGATTTTGGTTCTTAGATCTTTGATCATGGAGGCGAATACTCAGAGATCCAAGAGCAAAGAGCAGTGATCTGTGATCAAAGAACAAAGAACAGAGATCAAAGAACGATGTCAGTGATCAAAGAACAAAGAACAACACAACGAACCGTCATCTCTGGAATTATCGTTTGCACAAAACGTTATGAATCACGCCGCCATTCTTTGCTTATCTGCCATGTGCTAATCCCGTTGCGATTTTGCCACATTTTGCCAATTTTTTGCTATTATCGTAAGGACAACTAATTAAAACTGAACCTAATACTACTTGACTGACCCAATCCAAAACAACGTTTCTATCACTTCCTGACATTTTTTACTGAAATACCAAGGCTCCCTTAGAAGCTTGTTTTTGGCCCGGATCAGTTCCAAACGTGAAGGCCATGAAAAAACGGATTTTCAACACGCTACTTGCCGTTGCATCATTACTCCCTCTTTACGCCCAGGAGACAGTCGAAGCACTGACCATCACTGGATCCAATACCACACCTTCTGTGAATGGCTTCCAGAATAAGCTGCAATTCAGTGGAAGTCGTGGTGCTTTTGTCTTCAATGCTGGGCAGACCTCTGAATTGATGTTCGGGATGAACTCAGACGGTGGATTCTACTGGGGCACAGGGCAGAATGCTACCAATCCTAACTTTTATCCTATGATTCTTGAGGGAGGCACGGGCAACCTCTCAATACGTGGCCTCTTAAGTGGTGGCATTGGGGCTCGGACCACGGGAGGCGTGAATGATTGGAATGACATAAGCAACATAAGATCTGGAAGTGGTTACAGCCTTTTAAGAGGCAATGCCCCCAATGGACCCGATGATACACCCCACTACTACCATCCATTCAATTTTGAATATGGCCAGAAAAATGGCACGGGGAACGTAACACAACTGGCCATACCTTATGGTCGTTCAGCCTCGATTGACCAGGGTATCAAAATGCGCGGCCGGTATGATGGGAGTTGGACTTCATGGGTGCGTGTTTTGAGTGAGAATTTGCAGGGGAATGTAGGTATTGGCACCGATGAACCTTCAGAGAAATTGGAAGTACTCTCTACTATCAAGATTACGAACCCTGCTGATCGAGGAAGTTCCCGGCTTTATATCGATAGGGGCCCTGCCGGAAAAGATCGAGCGCTTATAGGTTTTGGTGCAGGCGGGAATTACGGATGGTTTACGGGTTTATTGTATGCTGGAGGAAATAACAACGGAAATTTCTATATAAGCCAAACAGACTACGTCAAGAATGCTGATGGGCGCAGGGACGCGGAGTTTGCGATTAACACGGAAGGTAATGTTGGCATTGGTACTGCCTTTCCAGACAAGAGCCTTTATGTCCTGGGCGACCTTGGCACGGCTATTCGCCGGGATAGCGAAGCCACAGGAGCTAACGTCGGAATCAAATTTGGTGTAGACGACGGTGATATTCTAAAGTCAGGTATCATCCACGTTCGCGATGAGGGTGTTTCCAATGGTCGCGGAAGCATGCAGTTCCTGGTGGATGCCTCGGACGATGCCAGTGACATTGCGGCATCAGATGTGAAGATGAGCATCGCTTCTTCTGGTAATGTGGGTATTGGGCGGACTGATCCCCAGTATGCTTTAGACGTGGGTAATACCGATTTTCCACCTGCGCGCTTCAATCGAAACGGCAATGGCATGAGCGTCATTTTTTCTAGATCCGATGTCAAGCGCGGATTCATTTCTACTAATTCTCAGAGTACCAATGCACTGGACCTGGTTTCCTATGGAGATCTTGGACTCGGTACCAATGGGGAACTGGACAAGTTGACGATCGATACAGAAGGCAATACATCCATTACAGGCAATCTTAGCCTTGGAGCGGAAGGTGTTGGCCGTGAATTGAAGATCCATTCATTTGTCAATGGACAGCATTGGAGCCTCTCGCCAGGTACTAATACGCTGAGCTTCAAAGACTGGGAGGGACAGAACATTCTTCAGTTGGATGGTGTAAACAACCGAGTGATTTTTAACAGCGCATTCGATATTCAGGGTGAGCAGTTGGCTATCGAAAGCGCGACGGGCAATGTTGGGATTGGGACGAGTGCACCAGGTGCCAAGTTGGTCGTGAATGGCGGAGAGATCTGGCAATCCTACGGCACTTCGAAACCTCAGATAGGCTTAACCAGCAATGCCAATCAGGCCATTATCCGTTTTAATCAATACTGGAAGGATGGGTACAAGTATTCTGAGGGCGGTGGTGCTGCGGAAATATCCGTTGGAACCGCGATGAACCAGGGAGACATGTACTTTAAAACTGCGCCAAACGGAGAAGCTGATTCCCCACTGTCACTAAACACCCGAATGACCATTAGGGAAGATGGTAATATCGGCATAGGTACAACAACTCCCAATCACAAACTTCAAATCGGCAAAAACGAGCATGGGTCCACTAGTGGTCCTACTAATGCCTTCTTTAATGGCACAGGTTTCAATATGAGCCTTTATAGCGACCAGGATTTCAATGCGGATGGCGTTACTGGACAGCTGACTTTTGGTAGCAAGTACAACTCAGTAGGGACCTTTACTGCTGGTGCCAGGATCTATGGCTACCGCCCCAACTTTCAGACTGACGGGAACTATGAATATGCCTTGGGGATTGACACGAGGCGACATGGTGCAAGCGCTGTTAGAGCTGTCACCATCAGAGGAGACGGGAACATGGGCATTGGGACAGATTCACCTAGTTCGAAACTGGAGCTGTATGACGTTGGAAATGCCACAGAATTAGCCATTCGATTCAAGCATTACTCAGGTGTCACTGGCGAGATCCAATCGAAGTTCGTCGATCCCGCAAGTCGTTCTGAGTCCTACTTATCATTTTCCACCAATCCAGACGGAGCTTTTAGTGGCTTGTCGGAAAAGATGAGGATCATGGGTAATGGCAACGTTGGAATTGGTACTACCTCCCCGAGTGGTAGCCTCTCATCGAATGAGACCGGCTTGCACATACAAAACGACAACGTGTCCTTTCTGGCACTCGAGAGTACGGAAGGTAGGAAGTACTCCATATATTCTGCACCTAATGGTTCACTGGTTTTTTGGGATGCGAGCCAGACCAAAATGCGCGGCATCATAGATGCAGATGGCGATTGGGGCATAGGCACTACCGCTCCCGACGCCAAACTCACCGTAGACGGCGACATCCGAGCTACTAAAGTCAAGGTCGTAGCGGACGTGAACTCCGTTCCCGACTACGTTTTCAGCGAGGACTACAACCTCCAGTCGCTCGAAGAGGTGGAGGCCTACGTGAAGGAGAACAGTCACCTACCGGAAGTGCCCTCGGCGGAAGAGATCGCGGAACACGGACTCGACATTGGGGCGATGAATCTAATCCTGCTCAAGAAGATCGAGGAGTTAACGCTTCACATGATACACCAAAACGAACGCCTCAACAAACTGGAAAGAGAAAATGCACGCCTTAAAGAGCAAAGCCAACCAACCAAAAACAACTGATTTATCCCTCCTGAAAATGCGACTACGATCATATCTTCCTCTCCTCTTGCTGTTTTTGCAGCACCCCTTAGTGGCCCAAGAAACCTATCGAACGTCCAATACCGTTACTGAGTATCCGGGCCAGTGGACAAAGATTGCCACCGTCGAAATCAACAATAGGTACTGGTATAGTTCCTCTATTCTGGAGCTCAATGGTGGTAATCGCGGCAAGTACTCCGGTACGGCTAAGCTCTTTTTTCGAGTGAAGCAGCAAGCGCCTTTTCCAGAGGCGCCGTATATCCAGCTTGAGTTGTTGGAGAGCAATAATGGACTATTGCTCAAGGAGAACTTCATGGCAGTTCACATCAGTTCCTCAGGGTCTGATAGAGTCGGATCCACGATCGTGGAGTTGTACGTGCGTATCTTCTCCACGCATGAAATTATTTCCTTCGTGCCGACGCACAAGTTCGAGTTGGCTCCCGCCGTTTTTCATGGCGGCCAACCCTTTCTAGCCGACTTGCCATCAGGCACGCAGTACCCCTGTCTTCTAGTGGACAAACATGGTCGGCGTGGTCTTTTTGAGGGTCGTGTTGGCATTGGTACGGATTCGCCTGCAAAGAGCTTAGAGATCAAAGCTGGCGATCAGGATGGCATACGAATCACCTCCGAGGGCATTCCACGCCTGGAACTCGATGGTTGGAATGAGGGAGAACTTAAATCAAATTGGGTGCTATACAGCCGCCCATCAAATGGCGAATTCGGTATTTGGGATGACAACCAAAAGAGGGGCCGCCTGAAAATAGATAGCTTGGGCGATGTCAGCATCGATGGTCACCTGAAAATAGATGGCAACAACCACTCATTGCGTGTAGGCCATTCTGTGCATGGTTGGGATGACCAGGATCTGATAGGAGCAGAGTATGGTGTTTGGGAGGACAGAACGAATGCGGCGGGCACCTACTTCTACCGCTGGACGGGCACACCAGGCCGCTATCACAATGCCTACATAGGACAGCAGAAAGGGGGTGGACACTCATGGGGGTTAGCGTTCAATACAGACATCCTGGACGATACCGATCCATCGACTACGACCAGAATGTTCATAAACACGAAGGGTAACGTGGGGATTGGCACTACAAACCCTGTCGAGCGGCTGCACGTGGAAGGCACGGCACAATTGAATCATAGCGGCTTCAACGCCATCCAAATGAGGTATTCTGACATCAATGGTGGTGCGCAATCCATTGGTTCAAATGAGAATGGAGATCTAATCCTTTCGGCCCACAATACTGTCGCTGGTAATGAGCACCTGCTGGTGCAGCAGAACACTGGTAATGTGGGTATTGGCACAACTACCCCTAAATCCAAGCTGACAGTGGGGGGAGACATTCTTGCCAACCAGGTACGTGTGGTCACGAACGTGAACTCCGTTCCCGACTACGTCTTCGGCAAGGAGTACAAGCTCCTGTCGCTCGAAGAAGTTGAGGCCTATGTGAAGGAGAACAGCCACCTGCCAGAAGTCCCATCCGCAGAAGAAATAGCCGAAGACGGACATGATCTCGGTGCCATGAACTTGCTACTGTTGAAAAAAATCGAGGAGCTGACGCTGTATGTGATTGAACAACAGAAGGAGATCAATGAAATACGTGCCGAGCTCAAAGCTGTAAAAAAGTCTGAACCATGATACCGGTGATAATTGAGAAGGAGGAGATGGTTGCTCCCATTAATACGATGACTCTCGGATTGCAACGACTCAATTCTGAGGAGCACGACATCATGAGCATCTTATGCATCACGGATATCCCGGTTCAGACACGTGAGATGACACAAAACAATGGACGCTAACTAAAAAGCAATGATTGCAGAGCAACAAAAGAGACCAACTGACTACAGGCATGCCGACCTCACGGGCAAGATCATCGGTTGTGCCATGGAGGTGCATAACCACTTGGGGAATGGCTTTCAGGAGGTGATATATCAACGAGCTCTGGCACAAGAAATGGAATCACGGGCGCTGGGGTTTGCACGGGAATTCGAGATGCCAGTCACGTACAAGGAAGTTCAGGTTGGGAGTAGGAGAGTTGATTTCTTGGTCGCTGATGTCATTGCTGTCGAGATCAAGGCCCTGATCCAGCTAGAAAAAGTGCACCTAGCCCAAGCTCTCAATTACCTGGAGGCATTTAATCTGGAAGTTGGTCTTCTCCTGAACTTCGGAAGCACCCGTTTGCAATTCCACCGACTCCAAAACAAAAAATTCAAAACATCATGAAGATCTCAATCATCTCAAATATCCCGGTTCAGACAATGAACAGTGCACTAACCATAAAAAAGATCGCCTTCTCTACTCTATTTGTTTCAATCGCCTTCATCGCCAGGGCACAGGATTTTATCCCTGAAGTAACCATCAGAAGCCAAGCGACCGACGCTTCTGGGTTGAATCTAATGCAGTCCGGTGCAGCAGAGTCACGTCTCCTCAATCAAGCCAATGGCCCACTGATCTTAGGAACTAACAACACCGAGCGTTTGCGAATAGATGCCAATGGTAACGTGGGTATTGGAAAGACCAATCCGGAGCATACTTTGGACGTAGGGAATACTGATTTTCCTCCAGCCCGCTTCAACCGAAATGGCAATGGCATGAGCGTCATCTTCTCCAGGTCGGATGTCAGACGAGGATACATCTCCACCAATTCGCAAAGTACGAATGCCCTGGACATTGTGTCGTACGGAGACCTTGGCCTTGGTACGAATGGCCAGTTGGACAAGATGACTATTGCGGTGAATGGCAATGTGGGTATCGGCACGAGTTCGCCTGCAATGAGACTGATGGTCGAAGATGATGCGACTGATGGATTTATTGCAGGATTTTTCAATAATGCTGGGAGTACAGACGGTAACGGTGGGGCAGATAGAGATGAATCGCTAATATGGATTGGAGGGCTTCAGAATACAACGCACTATGGGGTTCACCTTGGATCTGTCAACAACAACAATAGTCCGTCTAAGCACAACAGTGATTTCATTATTAAGACAAATGCAGAAACGGGTCCGGGTCATTTAGAGAGGTTTAGGGTGACTCATAGTGGTAACGTCGGCATCGGGACTAATTCACCAGCTCATGCCTTACACGTTGCGGGTAATTTCCTAATTCGGACGCCCGGAGGCCTTAATAGATTTTTTATTGATAACGGGAAGGATGAAGCAGATGCCGCAAGCGCTTTCCTATATGATGCTGCCGGATCCCTTACAACAAGGATTGACGCGGATGGTAAGACCTACTTCAATGGAGGTAAGGTCGGTATAGGAACCGCTTCCCCAACAGGGAGGCTTTCAGTAGGAACATCACCGGTAGCAGTAACACTAAATTCTTCCCAGGCTGCAACCTTTTTTGAGGGAGAAAACACTCAAGTTACAATATTTGGTACCGCAAATAGTACTGGTAACGGGCCTCGACTTCAGCTATTTGAGAATAATAGTAATAAGTACGGTGTTGAATGGTTTTATGATGCGGGAGACAATTTATTTGAGCAGACCTTTTATGCGAACAGTTCTGATATTAACTCATTTACCCAAGGGTTTGCTGGATTCTCCTTTGACGGTAATGTAGGCATTGGGACAACCTCACCGGCGCAATTATTTCATGTGCAGGGGGGTGATGCAGTTATTCGATCCCCAAACGGAGAAAACCGGTTTTATTTTGCGAGAGGGGATGATGATGAGGCGGGGGGTATTTTTTATGCATACGATAATACCGCCAATAACACAATTCGGCTTCATTCTGAGGGCAGTAGCTATATAACGGGTGGCAACGTCGGCATCGGTACTACCACCCCCGACAGCAAACTCACAGTAGTAGGTCATGTAAATGTCGGCGGTGAAGGTAACGCCTGGATAAAAGCGCGACACATCAACGGAAAGCACTGGCAAAATTCCGGTTACCACGAGCTGCTCTTAAACTACCATACGGGCTACGCCGTCAAAGTTGGGTTTGGCAATCAGGATGCAAACCTCCTTGTGAGTGGCGACGTCGGCATCGGCACAACCACCCCCGAGGCCAAACTCACCGTGGATGGCGACATCCGTGCGACCAAAGTTCAAGTGGTTGCCGATGTAAACTCTGTCCCCGACTACGTCTTCAGCGAGGACTACGAGCTCCAGTCGCTTGAGGAAGTCGAAGCTTACGTGAAAGAAAACAGCCACTTACCCGAAGTACCCTCAGCAGAAGAGATTGCCGAAGAGGGTCATGATCTTGGTGCCATGAACCTGCTGTTGTTGAAGAAAATCGAGGAGCTCACGCTCTACCTCATCGACGAGCGGAAACAAAACCAAAAACAGCAAGAAGAGATCGCTGAACTACGGGCAGCGGTCGAAGCACTAAGAGGATCTGACCGATGAACAACCCAACCAACCTGACCATCATGACTATCCCAACCATCCCAAATATCGTGGTTCAGACAATGAACCGTGTCAGCGACCCGGGCGTTGTGACCACTGCAGCTGGCAGGCTACCGACATGGCTGCAATTCGCATCATTGCTGCTGCTGTGCACGTTCGGACCCATTGTTAGCTTCGGGCAGGATGTGCCAGACATTGTTCCTCCCTCACCAGGCGCTTTCGAGATGACCCGGTTTGCAGCACAGCAGCCCAATCTTTACACGGGCACTGCCAATGTGAGTGTACCGCTCTACACCATTCCTTATGATGGGTGGGCTATTCCATTGAGCCTAAGCTACGGCGCCTCCGGAATCAAGGCCAATCAGGAAGCAAGCGAGGTAGGATTGGGTTGGTCATTGAATGCTACTGCTGTCGTATCTCGAACCATTCTCGGTAAGAACGACCTGTTTCAGGGCGTAGGATCGCAGGTACCGGGTTATGTGTATGACCCGGAGCCGATCCCTGATACCATAGTCTTCAATGACGAATACTGGCAGCGACTCTACTACTCGAGTGGAGCCGTTGATACACGACCGGACCTTTTCAATTACAGCTTCTTCGGTTTTTCAGGCACGTTCGTCCTGGGAAAGAAGTCCGGCGATGACATCCCGGTGATCAAGCTCAATGAGGACGGTTGCCGCATTACCTACGATGAAGCCAATAGGCTTTTCACTATCGATACGCCAACGGGGTACAAAGGCACTTTCGACATACCCGAACGTAGCACCAGCGCCTCGGGCACCGCTGCTAGCAATCCTGCCGCATGGAAGCTAGAGAATAACTATAGCGATCCATTGCAATTGAAGAATCAGGGAATGCTGCGTCCCACCACGTCGTGGTACCTGTCAAAAATCGAGGGTCCCAGAAAGCGAATCCTCCTTTTTGAATACGACATGGTGTTGAATGCTGACAATCAGGAGTACGAAAGCAACTACGCCTCCATCACACAGCCCACCTGGACGGCAGGCTCCAACTTCGGAGCTTTCATGACCATACAGGAGCATGTTTACCTGAAGACGATCGAGATCCCAGACGAAATACGGATTACCTTCCAAATGGAAGACAGGGAGGACCTGGAGCGCAACTACCTGTACCAGAACACGGACGAATTTCCCCTTGCAGCTGCCAGACTCAGACGCTATTCGGGCATCAGCGTGGAGGGATTGTCAGGCTCTTCATTGTCCAAAGACATTCATTTCCATCAGTCCTACTTTAACTACGACTACCTGGACCATGGGACGCAAGACAAAGTTGCATGGCTCCGGAGCCGACTGGACAAGGTCACGATGGAGGATCAGGTTTATCGGTTCACTTATTATTATGGGGAGGACGGTGTGCCTCGCAAGAGTACGCGCGGACTTGACAACTTTGGCCATTACAATCGGAAAGCGACGCTTACCGAAGGCATGGGTCAGAATGTGGGTACGAACAATGTGGCGGTTTCTGATCCCTCTTGGATCTACTTCCAGCAATCTGATTTTGTCGCCAATATTGACTACGGCATCGCCGGTGCATTGAGGCGGGTCTACTATCCTACAGGCGGTTTCACAGAATTCAACTACGACAGTCATGAATACTATGCGGCAGGATTGGAGGAAGGTGATGGCGCTGAGGCGGTTAATGCCAACGGGGATGCGGGGAGCGCTTATGCAGGTGGTTTACGCATCAGATCCATCGAGACAGATGATGGTGATGGAAATAGACTTAGAAAGTCATACGAATACCTCAATGAAGCTGGAGATCGGTCCTCTGGGCTTTTGATGAAGCCATTACACTATTCAATTTTCTGGATTGGGGGTGAGAACCAAGTAATCGAGAAAGTAGTCCCAGCTGACAGATTTTTTGCTGTTAATTCGGCAGAAGGTAGAAACGTAGGGTATTCACGGGTAGTTGAAAGGACCGAAAACCTCTCGACATTGGAGAGTTTCTCTTCCGTCTATCGGTATCGGAACATCCCTTCTCGATTAACTCGAGACCTTGATCTCACAGACTTTGAAGACAATTGGTCAAATGCCTACGAGAATGGCAAGATTGAGTATAGCGGGAATAGAGAGGCAAAGGGTGATTTAGTTCGGACTGAAACTACTGAATACTACCCCTACCAGACCGCGAGCAAACCAAGAGCATGGAACTATGGAAACATATCTTCCAATGGTCTTGAGGATTTTTGGTACGTTCCCTACAAGATTGCCACGACCACTTTAGCGCCTGAGAAAGTCACTGAGTGGGTACACACTAGTACCGGTACTATCACCACGGAGAGCACCTACGGCTACAATCAAAGACTGCAAATGGGTACAATAGTCACCACTGACAGCGAGGGCAACAGTAAGCGAGTCATCCTTAGGAGACCGTTGGACTTCGCACCACCTTCGCCCATTATTCAGCAGTTGCGGTCAATGAATCTCATCGATCCCGTCCTTGAGACCATCACGGAAGTCGACGGGAAGATAGTAGGGGCATCTGGTGTGCAATACGAGTTCGAACACGACATCCCAGTGGTGCGAACCACCTACACACACGAGATAGACAAGCCCTTTCTGGCCAGTGTAGATGGCAGTTCCTTTTTGGGAGGCTATACGGAGAATACCACATTCCTGGACTACGATGCAGAGGGCCATCCGTTAGAGTACCGCGCCCGTGATGGTGTGACCACCTCATTTATCTGGGACGATACCCATGATATTCCTCTGGTTCAGGGTCAGGGCGTGAGTTTTGATGACTTGAACGTTGCCTATGCAGCTGCCCAGGGAGCTGACTACGAGGAAGCCATTCGGCAGGACCCCCGTACCTCGAGCGCTATGATAAGTACTTACGATCATGATCCCCTGGTAGGGGTAGTCAAGACGACCGGGCCTAATGGACTTTCCACTTCCTTCGATTTTGATGAGTACGAACGGTTGCGGCGAATCAGGGACCCCGACGACAATGTCCTGAAAGAACACGAATACAACTTCATCGATTATAGTCGCAGTACCATTGCCACTTCTACGTCGCTAAACTTCGGCATCGTGAATCCCGGAACCAGTGCGACAGAGGAAATCGAGATCACGAACGCCGGCAATGAACCGCTATTGATAACCGACATGACACTACCGACTCACGTGTCATCAACGTGGGACAATCAGTTCATCCCTGATATTCTGGTAGCCCCCGGGGAAAAATTCCACCTACCCTTCACATTTGACGCGGTGGTGCCGGGTGCCAATTCAGGAACAATTGTTCTTCACACGCCGCTTGGTGACCAGACTGTCAGTTATTCAGCCCAGGTCGACGAGGCTACCAGGGTGATGGGTCTACCGGAGACATGCATCAGGGTGGCGGAAAACTTTGCTTCGTTCCCGGTCGCCGTGACCAACGACGGGAATTCGCTCTTAACAGTAACATTCGTTGAAAGCGACGACGAAAAGGTAGTGCCACTTCACGTGGATATGGAGTACGATGACCTCGGATTTCCACATTACACTTTCGTCGAGGTGCTACCCGGCAGTACCAACTGGGTACAAGTACAATTGCAAAGTACCCAAGGCGATTGGGACGGGGAAGCGGAGCTAACCTTTCAAAGCGACGCCACGGAAGTGGGCGAGACCCGAGTCAGAATCATTGGAAGCAATAACCCCAACGGCTGTGAATAAAAAGACAGGAAGAATCGCGACGGGCGTCAGGGAGTTGAGCCATAGCATCCATAGAGAGCCTCTAACAGCTGCAGGAGTACAACCTAACCAATCAATGAGCCCTAAGTTGAACCTACGTCGAAGTCCTGAACCCGAGAGGTCGGGAGACTTTCTGGGAAGACGGAGGCATCGATGGATTATAGGCACTTGCTTGCTACTGTTGATGTTGCCCTTCGAGCTTTGGGCACAGTCCATCACAGGTTCGACGAGTGTCATCGCTGGCGTCCAAGCTGAATACTCTGTCAATTACACGGGTGTCCGTGTGAGTTGGGATGCCGGAACAGGTGGCACGGTGCACGACACCTGGGTGAGTAACGGCAAAAACTACAGCAAGGTCTCCTGGTCGACTCCTGGCAGCAAGACACTGGAGTTCAAACAAAGTGGTTCGGTCATCGCTTCCTTGTCCGTGACGGCAGCGGCCCCCGCGCTTTACCCGGGTAGTATCAGCGGGTCGCAGGCGGTTTGCGAGTCTGGTGACCCTAGCCAATTATCGAGCACACAGGATGCATCCGGTGGACTTGGCACCCGTCAATACCAGTGGCAGCAAAAGACGTCGAGGACCAGCTACTCCAATATCAGCGGAGCAACATCCGCCGCTTATAATCCTCCGACGCTCAGCACCACAACAACCTTCCGAAGGCGTGTGCAAGATGACTATTCCACCGAATACACGGATGAAGTGGTGGTGACTGTCTACCATGTAATTGGTGGGAGCATTAGTGGAACAGAAACGATTTGCTACAACGGCAACCCTGACAAGATCACGAATTCACAAAATGCGGCTGGAGGCGATGGATCCTATGCTTACCACTGGGAAGTCTCTACAGACAATGTCAACTGGTCTGTGATCAGTGGGGCAACGAATGCGACCTACAACCCGGGAAATCTAACGACTACTACTTCTTACAAGCGAGGCGCAACTTCCGCCAATTGTGATATAGCCTATTCCAATACGGTTACAAAAACCGTATTACCAGCGATCAATCCGGGTGAGATCAATTCGCAGGATGCCATTTGCTACGAGACGGACCCCGCGAAGATTACCAACAAAACTTCGCCTTCAGGTGGGACGGGTGTTTACACCTATCAATGGCAGAGGTATGTCAATAACACCTGGACCGACATTTCAGGGGCTACGGGCCTGGAGTATGATCCTTCCCTGGATCTGACGGCGGACCGTTACTACAGACGGGTGGTGACTTCAGAAAACTGCGGATCTGCCAATACTCCGCCTGTTCTCATAGAGGTCGCGCCTGCATTGCAGGGAGGCACCATTTCCGATGACCAAACCATTTGCTTTGGCACAATCCCAAGTAAACTGCTGAATGAAGGCGGTGCCAGCGGCGGCAATGGCGCCATTGCCTACCAGTGGGAGTATTCCACGGCCACGGTCGCCTGGACGGAGATTGAAGGTGCTACGGCCAAAGGCTACAGTCCGGGTGAGCTTTTTCAGACTACCTCGTTTCGTCGCATGGCTTACTCTGAATCCTGTGGAAGCGTAGCATCCAACACGGTAGAGGTCACGGTTCGCGGTAAGTTGGGGCCGGGCACCATCACTGGCGACCAAACCATTTGTCATGGCGGTGACCCCGCAACCATCACCGCTGGGCAGGCACCCGTCGGAGGCGACAATGAAAACTATGACTATAGCTGGCAATTCTCGACGGATGGCAATTCATGGACAGACATCGAAATCGAAGGGCCAGTTGTGCCGAATTGGTACAATCCCCCTGCGGGACTTACTGAGACCACCATGTACCGCAGAGGTGTGGAGTCAGCAGATTGTGAAGTCAGGTACACCACGCCTGTGACCGTTACGGTGAGCGACGAGCTGACGCCAGGGGAGATCGCTGGAGTGCAAGAGATATGTGATGGGACCGATGCTGGCATGCTTTCGTCGGTGTCACTGCCGCAAGGTGGAGAAGGGCCATCAAGCTACCAATATACCTGGCAGGTATCCCCCAACAATGCTGACTGGGAAGATGTGGCCGGAGCTGGCGAGACACTCGATCCGACCGATGTCCTGTACGCCGATCGTTGGTACAGGCGCATGGTCACATCCGGTGCTTGTGGGACGGCGGCGACCAGCTCGGTAAAAGTAACGGTTGCCGATCCCGTCGATGGAGGAGCCATCTCGGAAGCACAGACGATTTGTTTTGGAGCCATTCCAGAACGATTGGTCAATGCAGGTGGCGCCACCGGAGGGATTGGTGCGTTTACCTATCAGTGGGAGTCTTCCACAGACAATATCAACTGGTCGGAGATCAGCGGGGAAGTAGGCAAGGGCTTCAGTCCCGGGGAGCTATTCCAGACCACTTATTTTCGTCGACGGGCGGACTCTGAGAGCTGCGAAAGCGACGAGTCCAACGTAATCGAGATCACCGTCCTTGGCAAGTTGGGCCCTGGCACCATCTCTGGGGACCAGACCATTTGTTATGAAGGCGACCCGGCAATTATCACCGCAGGACAGGCGCCCGTGGGAGGAGACGATGTCAACTATGATTACAGCTGGCAGTACTCCACAGACCTCACCACCTGGACGGATATTGTCATCGAGGAGCCCGTGACTCCCAATTGGTACAATCCTCCTGCAGGTTTGACTCAGACCACTTATTACCGTCGCGGGGTGATCTCCGGCGGGTGTGCTATTCGGTACACTGCACCTGTAACAGTCACGGTGCTGGATGAACTGACACCGGGTGCGATAGGTGGCGTACAGACGATCTGCGATGCTACGGATGCGGGTCTCATTTCGTCGGTGTCGCTGCCTCAAGGAGGGGAAGGTCCATCGAGCTACCAGTACACCTGGCAAGTTTCGCCCAATGATACGGACTGGGAAGTCGTGGCCGGAAGCGAGGAGAGCCTTGATCCGCCGGACATCCTGTACGCCGATCGCTGGTACAGACGCGTCGTTACTTCCGGTAGCTGCGGTACTGCCGAGACAAATTCGGTGAAGGTTACCGTCGCTGACCCGGTCGAGGGAGGCTCCATCTCCGATGCGCAAACGATCTGCTTTGGCTCAGTGCCGGAAAGACTTCTCAATACCGAGGGCGGCAGTGGAGGGATTGGTCCGATTACCTATCAATGGGAATTCTCAGTGGACAATGTCAATTGGGAAGCGATTGCGGGAGAAGTTGGCAAGGGCTACAGTCCGGATACATTGTACCAGACCACCTGGTTTCGTCGAAGGGCGGACTCTGAGCAGTGTGAAAGTGACGAATCCAATGAAATAAAGATCACCGTCTATGGCAAGCTCATACCAGGCACGATCTCGGGAGATCAGCTGATTGAGTGGAATTCTACCCCCGAGGCGCTTATCGGTACAGAGGCAACAGGTAGTGCTGGAGAGCCGCGGTATCAGTGGCAGGAGTCTGCCGATGGGGAGAGTTGGACAGACATCACCGGCTCGACAGGGACGCATCATTATTTTGCCGAGCCTCTGAAGTCCTCCATGTATTATCGACGATACGCCTACACGGACTTATGTCCCCCAACGACGTTGAGAGTGACGAACGAGGTATTCGTGGAGGTGGACGCCCTGGTGCTGACGTTCAATGGTCCGTTGGCGAGCGATGACTACAGCCACGGGGGCACTATCGACATTTCCTGGTCGGCGAATGCGACTGAACTGGGCGGTTACAGTCTGAAGCTCGTGAAAGGGTTTGAGGCGACCAGTCAGGATGCCTACACCTCCGACTATGAGGAGCGCATTCCAACAACCCCTCACAGCTTGTCATCTACCATGCCTCCCGGAGGCGACTACCAGGTCCTGATCGAAGTGGACCAGATGCGCTTCCTTTCTGAGGAGTTCGTGGTGCGGGACCCTGTCGACCATGCATTGGTACAGCCCGTGGAGGTCGAGCGGCTGATGCCAGGCCAGTCCGGTCAGCTGGCGTGGACCAATCACTACGACTACCCATATGCCTACAAGGTTCAGTTGGAGTCGCAGTCGGGGGAAAGAGTCACGTTGGCGTCGCAGTTGTCGGGTGGATCAGTAGGAACGACCACCGAATCTACCTGGGAGGCACCACGGGTGGACCCGGGTATTTATCAACTGATCGTGAGCGAGGAGAACGGATGGATCATCAACTCTGCAGAAGTAGAGATTCTCCCGGAACGAAACTATGTGAAGGCCTACATTGCCCGCCAACCCCTCCAGGGAACGATCACAGATGTGAAAGATCCTTATCAGGTGCAGCAATCCATCACGTATTTCGATGGACTTGGGCGTCCGGTCCAGTCTGTTGGCATTGAAGCATCTCCTGCACCAGCAACCGACCTGGTCACACCAATAACGTACGATAGCTATGGCAGGCAAAACATAAATTACCTGCCGTTTGCAGAGACGACCAGTGATGGCCAGTTCCATGAAGACGCAATAGTCGCCCAGGCGGGGTATTATGAACAAGCATACCCGGGTGATGGGAATGCAGCCTTCTCACAAACCGTCTTTGAGTCTTCGCCACTCAACCGTGTACTATCGCAGGCCGCCCCTGGACAAGCCTGGAAGGTGGGGTCTGGCCATACCGTCGATAGTAGGTACGAGGTGAATGGTGAAAATGAAGTCCGGATGCTGACGGTAGTGGATGACCACATTTCTGTCAACTCCGGCTACTACACCGTGGGCAAGCTGTACAAGAATGCCGTATTGGACGAAAACAACGGAGCGGCAGAAGGGGAGACCATCGAATACTCCAACATCTCAGGCCAGGTGGTGATGAAAAAGGTGAAGCTGTCTGAGGCAACTGACGGCAGCAAAACCTACGCGCAGACTTACTATCTCTACGATGAGTACGACAACCTGCGGCACGTCGTGCAGCCGGAAGGAATACGGAAGATAGAAGCCGGAGAAGACAACATGACCTGGGATTCCCTTGCTTCTGAGGGCTTTCAGTCCCGATGGATGTTCAGCTACGAGTATGATCACCGACAGCGCATGATCGCCAAACACGTCCCTGGAGCGCTGTGGACACGCATGGTGTATGATGACCAGGACCGCCTGGTGCTCACGCAGGATGGCATGATGCGAAGTCAGCCCTCCCCACCGGATCACTACGAGATTCTTACTGACGACCATGAGGCAAACGGTGTGCAGACTACCAGTGCGCACTACTTCATCGAAACTCCCGGAAGTATGACTTTCACTGAAGGCTTTGAGGTGGATGGTGCCACCGTTCAGGATTTTGAAGTGACGACCGAGGCGCAGTTGGAAACAGAGTTCTTCGGCAACAACTGGCAATTCACGAAATATGATCACCTCAACCGACCGGTGCTGACAGGGATTGCCGTCATCGAAAAGGAGAGTAGCATCGAAGACGAACTCGCCCGGCATTACGAAGGGGCAGGGAGCAGTACCACCGAGGACTACACCGGAGACGGACCGCTGGAGGGCTATACTGACGCTGCATTCCCGTCGGTCAATCCGGATGAATTGCTGACGGTGACGTACTACGACAACTATGACTTTTATGATGCAGCTGCGTTTGGTCAATCGCTCGAGTCCCTAAAGCATCCTGATGCCACGGACAGGGTTCGCGGACTGGTAACGGGCACCAAGACCAGGGTCCTCGATACGGACCAGTGGATCACGACCATTACCTTCTATGACGATAGGAACAGAGTACTGAAAACAGTCGCTTCGAACTATCTCGATGACCAGGAACTCGATGGTAAGGACATCGTTGAAAACGAGTACCGAAACAAGGTGTCTCCCCTTGTCGTGCAAACGGTCCGCACACATACAGACGGCAATGGGGGGAGCGTCACCATCGCGGATGAGTTCACCTACGACCACGGAGACCGAGTCCTGACGCAGACACAGCGGATTGACGGGGCAAATCCCACTGTAATCGCCAGCAACAGCTACGATTCCCTTGGGCAACTGATCACCAAAGATATTGGCGACGGTTTGCAGTCGGTCGATTACCAGTACAACATCCGCGGATGGCTCCGGTCGATCAATGGTGGTTTTGAGGATTTTGACGACGCGACGGACAAGTTTGGGATGGAGCTCAACTACTTCGATACAGACGAAGAGCACCAGGCCTACAATGGCAATATTGGGAGACTGGCGTGGCGATCAGTAGGTGGTCGCGAGCAGGGTAGCCAGAAGTACCTCTACAAGTACGACGCAGCCAGCAGGATCAAAAACGCCTACTACTACAACAACGATGATCCGGGGATGAACAACCTCTATCAGGTGGCCGGTCTCGTCGTGGAGGGTGTAGACCAGGGCATTGCGTATGATGCCAATGGAAACATTGAGGCCCTACGACGCCGGGGACCTGACCCGACGACGGGCAACCGCGTATACCTGGATGATCTTACCTATGGCTATGATGGCAACCGGCTGGACAACGTGGCTGACGCCAGGGGAGACGACCTTTTCGGTGAGCAATACTCGGACGGTGCCAACGCCGGTGAGTACCAGTACGATGACAATGGCAACATGATCGTGGACGCCAACAAGGGCTTGGAAGTGACCTACAATCACCTTAATTTACCCGAGATGGTAACGTTTACCCACGAGGCCGGTAAATACGTGAAGTACACCTACGATGCGGCAGGTGTAAAACTGAGGAAGGAATCCGTCTCTGACGAGGCCTCGGAAGTGGTGGATTATGTGGGTGGCATACACTACAAAAATGGCGCGCTGGAGTTCATGCAGCATGCCGAAGGTCGCACGGTGAAAGAATCCGAAGGCTTCTTTTATGAGTACAACCTCACCGACCACCTGGGCAACGTACGGGTGGTAGTGGCAGAGCCAGAGGTGATCGAATACCTGGCTACGATGGAGACGGAGAATGCCGAATACGACGAGGGCGTTTTCGCCAATGTCGCTGCGACGCGATGGCCGGGCGCCAATCATACGCCGAATGGCAATGAATCTTCAAGGGTGAGCAATAGGCAACCGATCGGCCCATGGACAACCCTGAACGTGGCAGCTGGCGATACTGTGGATATATCAGTGTTTGCCTATTACGAACCCGGTACTCCGACAGCGGACCCGGCGGCTTTGGCAGCGGGATTGGCTGCGGCAGCCAGTGCGATCAATGCACCCAGTACCAGTTTGGAGGGAATATCACAGTCACAGCTCAGCTTTGAGCAGGCCGTGGGCACTGGCGTAGTCATCGGAGAGGCCAATGGTGAGGTGCCGCAGGGATATCTCAACTACCTTTTGTTCGACGAGGACATGAATCTTGAGGTTGGTGGATTTGTGCAGGTATCCGAATCCGCTTCGGGAGCCTTGGAGGAGCTTTCGATTTCCTCGATCATCCCCAGGACTGCCGGCAAGCTATATGTCTACGTCAGCAACCAAACGGACACGACGAACTTCGAGAATTTCGTCCATTTCGATGATCTGCATATCACCCACAAGACCAACGGCGTAAAGCAGGTGCAAGACTACTATCCCTTTGGCCTCACCTTTAATGAATGGACAAGGGCCCCGGAGAACCTGTATAAGTACAACAATGTTGAGAAGGACAACACGACAGGAAACTACGAAACGTTGTTCAGAGGTTATGATCCATCTCTTGGCAAGTTTACGCAGGTAGACCCCCTGACAAGCTTCATTCCATCACTTAGCGCCTACCACTTTGGATTCAATAATCCAATCTTTTTTAACGATCCACTTGGATTGATGGGGAATTGTCCAACGTGTCCTAGATCTTCAATGAAGGACAAGGCGGATGAGTTTATGCATAACTCAATGATGACTGGAGATGGCAATGTTGCTTCTGAAGATATATATACGGTTGACAGTGAGGGTAATAAGATTTTGAATTCTGACATTGCCGGTACGTTTACCTTAAGCCCTTATGGAACCCGGACGTATTCTCAGGAAAGATTAGTGAAAGACGAAGTAGAGGGATATCATCTAATTTCTCAGAATGGGGGAATGACTGACTTCACAAGGTCAAATTGGGCTCTAACAATTGGTGGAGGTATCTATGGGGCCATGGAAGGAGCCACTGCTGGTAAGGGCCATTGGCTCGGCAAGAATGGCAAATACTACACTAATATGACTGGTAAGGGTCCAAATCAATGGACTGGCAGTAGAGCAGCTGCCCTCAAATCGGCAAATACCTATAGGTTAGCGGGTCGTGGTGTAATTGTGGTATCTGCTGGCATAGGCATCTATTCCACCATCGAAGGATATCAAATGGATGGGGGAGAGTTTGGTTACAACGCCCAGAAAGCTGCTGCAACGAGTACGGGGGGTATTGTTGGAGGAATCGCAGGAGCGAAGATAGGTGCGGGTATCGGAGCAGGTATAGGCGTATGGTTTGGCGGCGTCGGAGCGGTTCCGGGTGCAGTGATCGGAGGGTTTATCGGAGGGATTGCGGGAAGCTTTACAGGGAGTTATGCGGGAGAAGCTGCTGTAAATTACTACCACGATCGCTAACGTTTGAATCACTTTGCTATAATGGAAAGAGTCAGATCTTTATTCAATATCATCCACTATTGCCTTTATAGATTTGACAACAGGCTTCATTTGTTGTCAAATAAGCTGAACCCAGCTCTGCTTATTGGTAAGATTCCGATCTTCAAGAAGAAGTTCGAAGAACAAGGGATTACGCAGGAGGAAGCTGTGAACAAAGCATGGAGCGACAAGCGCTACGGGTTAGGTATTATGCTATCTGGAGGCATACTGACAATAACAGTTTTCTTCCTGATTTGGGGGCTCTTACTCCCTTTGAATAGCTTCTTTGCAAACCCTATTCCTTTTTCTTGGATGCCGTTTGTTATTTGTTTGAGTCTTGCCTATCTAATTTGCCACGTGCTGGTGTTTCATAAAGATCAATATCTTCGATATTTCAGCCATTATGACAATTGGCCAAAACAAACCAGGTGGAAATACGGCTTTATATCAATTTTGATAGTTGGCCTTGCATTTGCTCTGTTTATTAACAGTTTTTCGTTTCTACCGAAACCCCCTCGCTAGCGCAAGCGTGTCGCTTGTGCCTTCGCTTGCGCAAGCGTGTCGCTTGTGCCTGAAGAAATGAAGCCCTCGCAGTGATGTGAGGGTTTTTCTATGAATAGGCCTGTTTGGCTTTGAAGTCACGCAGAAGAGCATCTACAACCATCAGGATTTGCTTCTTTCCTTCCTCAGGTAGCTTGGCGATCTCGCTAAGTCTTTGAAGCGTTGATTGGTCTATCTCGACATCTGTTTTGCCGACCAGGAAGTCGATGGAAACACCAAGTGCATCGGCGATCTTGATGACCACTTCGATAGAGGGCTTTACCTCGTCACGTTCATATCGCCCGATCAGATCACCGGAAGTTCCAGCCTTTTTGCCTAGCTCGTTCTGAGCGAGCTTTTGCCCTTTGCGGATAGATGCGATATGCTGTCCTAATGTCATATAAGTAGTCGATCTGACCTAAATAATCGATAGATCTCAATATTAGGTGATATAAATACCATAATCAAGCAAGAAAAGTATTGTCATGTTCTGATATATCTGCTAGTATTGTGATAGATATATCAGAAGATACTTTTTGAGAAAAATGCACCTACCCACCCAACGCCACCTCGACACCACCAATCCAGAGCACATCCTTTACGAGCACGACATCCTGGAGATCGCAATCCTGGGCGGGATCAGGACCGATATGCTGGACAGAATGCGCGTAACGCTGAAGATCCGGGTAGAGCACCTGAGCATCCGCCATAACCTGGACTTGTACAATACGCTGCAAGTCGACAAGCTGGTGCGTATGGTGGCCGAGCGATTGGAAGTGGGTACGAGCCCAATCTGGTCGTAGCTTTTAAAAAGTAGGTCCTAAGCTTAGGTTGTACCTAAGCTTTCGTATCTTTTTGTTTTCATAACAACTAGAGTCAACATGCCGGAGGGCTATCAGATCAAGGACCAAGGTGCAACGTATTTTCTTACATTCCAGGTCGTTGGATGGGTGGATATCTTCAGTAGAAAGGTCTATCGTGATATAGTCATTGAAAGCATGAAGTACTGCCAGGACCACAAGGCGTTGATTATTCACGCGTACGTGATCATGACCAATCACGTCCATCTGATTGTTCGTTGCCGAAACGAGAAATTATCGGACACTGTTCGAGACATGAAACGCTTCATTGCCAATAGTATCCTGAAAGAGATTCAGGAATCAGGTCAGGAAAGTCGACAGGAGTGGATGAACATTGTGTTCGAATATCATGCAAGGTTCAATAAAAGGGTGAAGAAGAAACAGTTTTGGACACACGAGAATCATGCAGTGGAATTGGCTACGAATGAAATGCTGGATAGCAGATTGGAGTATATACATCAAAATCCGGTGACAGCGGGATGGGTATTGAATGCCGAAGATTACCTGTATAGTAGTGCTAGGAATTATGCGGGACTTGATCATCTATTGGAGATAGACATGATATGAGAGCGTAGGTGCAACCTACGCTTAGACGAGGTGGCAAGGGATTGTTGCCGATTCATTTCATTGAATAGCACGGAAGTAACTTCCGCACTAGAAACGTATTTGCAGTACAAAATGGAGGGTTTGAAGGAGAAAGTTGACCGGTTTCAGTCGCTCCAATGAATAGATTCGCGTGAGAAATCGTTATTTTGTAGTATGGATTTACAAACTAAGAAGCTTCATTTCATCGAGGAGATATTGGCAATTCAGAACGAAGAAGTCATCGACAAGTTGGAATTGGTCTTAAGAGAGGAGAGAAGTTTGGATCCGGTTCTGAAGGATAAACTCACGTCCAGGGCCTTGAAAGCGGAGCGAGATATTGCTGAGGGCCGAACAATGACTCGTGATGAGCTTGAGCAAAAATTGAATGCTCGACTCGGGCTATGAAGGTCATATATACTGACCAAAGCTACGAGAGTCTTGATGAATTAACAGATTTCTTGATGAACGAGTTGGGTTGGTCGTTGGAAAAGCTTCTTGATAACAAGATTGCTTGACAAGGCGGATAGTCTCGATGTGAGCTATGATCACTATCAGATGGAAGTACATCTTGAGCATTTGGGTAAAGGCCATCGCAGAGCCTTAGAGGGTTTTGTGAAGATCATTTATCGAATAGAGGGTGAAGGTGTATTCGTCACCGATTTCTTTGACACGAGGCAGGATCCGGCCAAAATGAAAGGGTAGTTTTTGCCGCTTCGTGTCATCCACCGTCGTTGAGCTCCTCGTCAGCTCGCATTCGCAAGGAGTGCCTCCTCCCAGGCAAGCAGTTCACCCCCACTAGCGCGGAAGTTAACTTCCGTGCTCTATGCTCGAAGTTGAGACCTCTTCTTTGCTCATGGTTGAGACCGTGCTCTCTGCCAAGTTAAGTTCTTTGCCAGTTTGCTCGCCAGGAAGTCCCTTCCTCCCCAGCCCATATCTTTGAACTGTGAGTGAAAAGTATAAGATCAGAGATCAGGAGGGGTTGTACTTCGTGACATTTGCAGTAGTTGAGTGGATCGATATTTTTACTCGATCAGCTTACAGCGATTTGCTTGTACAGAGTCTGGGGCATTGTCAACGGGAGAAGGGCCTGGAGGTGTATGCCTGGTGTATCCTGCATAACCATGTCCATCTGATTGTAGGGCGAAAAGGAGAACAGCGTTTGGAAGACATCATTCGGGATTTCAAGAAAATATACTTCAGTGCATATTGTGAGGGCGATAGAGCAGAATAGCGAAGAGAGTCGAAAGCAATGGCTTTTGTGGATGTTTAAGAAGCTGGCGGAAAAGAGCGAGAAGCACCAGAAGTATTGCTTTTGGCAGAATGAATATCATCCCATAGAGTTGTCCGATAACCAGATGATGCAGCAGAAACTGGATTACATTCATGAGAACCCGGTAGAGGCTGGATATGTCCTGCAGCCCCCAGTCTAGTCGTAGCTTCTAAAAAGTAAGTCCTAAGCTTAGGTTGTACCTAAGCTTTCGTATCTTTTTGTTTTCATAACAACTAGAGTCAACATGCCGGAGGGCTATCAGATCAAGGACCAAGGTGCAACGTATTTTCTTACATTCCAGGTCGTTGGATGGGTGGATATCTTCAGTAGAAAGGTCTATCGTGATATAGTCATTGAAAGCATGAAGTACTGCAAGGACCACAAGGCGTTGATTATTCACGCGTATGTGATCATGACCAATCACGTCCATCTGATTGTTCGTTGCCGAAACGAGAAATTATCGGACACTGTTCGAGACATGAAACGCTTCATTGCCAATAGTATCCTGAAAGAGATTCAGGAATCAGGTCAGGAAAGTCGACAGGAGTGGATGAACATTGTGTTCGAATATCATGCAAGGTTCAATAAAAGGGTGAAGAAGAAACAGTTTTGGACACACGAGAATCATGCAGTGGAATTGGCTACGAATGAAATGCTGGATAGCAGATTGGAGTATATACATCAAAATCCGGTGAGAGCGGGATGGGTAATGAATGCCGAAGATTATCTGTATAGTAGTGCTAGGAATTATGCGGGACTTGATCATCTATTGGAGATAGACATGATATGAGAGCGTAGGTGCAACCTACGCTTAGACGAGGGTTACATCCTGGAGCCCGAATACTGGAGATACAGCAGTGCGGTTGATTATGCTGGTGGCAAGGGATTGTTGCCGATTCATTTTATTGAATAGCACGGAAGTAACTTCCGCGCTAGAAAATAGATTCGTGCTAGAAATCGTTATTTTGTAGTATTAAATCTATCGGTATGGTATTGGAGGACATTAAGAATCAACTTCGAGAAATCATCAACGACGAGAACGATAGTGAGAAGTTGAAAGAGGTGCTTGCTTTGTTAAGCGACCCAGGGGAATACAAGAGGTTGACTACAATGGAATATTCGCGGGAGATCGATGAGGCTCGGCAGCAGATCAAGGACGGAGATTCTATTTCTCAAGATGATCTCGAAAAGGAGTCCGAAGACTGGTGAGTAAGAAGAAGGTAGTTTGGTCTAACAAAGCCAAGGAATCTCTAAAACGTCATTGCAATTTCATAAAACGCGATTCACCCGCTGCCGCTATTCGCGTCCGGAAGGAGATTTTTAGCACCGCAAAGCGCCTCAATCAAATGCCTGAAAAGTTTCAAGTGGACGAGCTGTACCCGGGCAACCCAGGTAATATTCGACGATTTTTCAGATGGAGTTATCGTGTTGTTTATGAAGTCAATGAAGAGACTATCGATATCCTCAATGTCTTCCATACCAGTGAGGAACCTCTGCAGTCGTAATACAAGCAGTTCACCCATCACCTCTCCCCACCATCCCCCGCCGGCACATAATCCATAGGCAGCATATCTCCAACGCGCTCCCAGGCCATGTGACCATTGAACACTAAACCCGTCACAGGCGTGTAGTGTCCATTGGGGTAAACGAATAGCGTCTCGCGCGAGAAGGTCACTTGAGAGACCGGCTCCCCCACTAGCGCGGAAGTTACTTCCGTGCTCTATGCTCCTAGGCAAACCCCTCTGCTTGCCCACGATTGAGAGCTCTACCAATTTGCTGGTCAGGAAGTCCCTTCCTCCCCAGCCCATATCTTTGAACTGTGAGTGAAAAGTATAAGATCAGAGATCAGGACGGGTTGTACTTCGTGACATTTGCAGTAGTTGAGTGGATCGATATTTTTACTCGATCAGCTTACAGCGATTTGCTTGTACAGAGTCTGGGGCATTGTCAACGGGAGAAGGGCCTGGAGGTGTATGCCTGGTGTATCCTGCATAACCATGTCCATCTGATTGTAGGGCGAAAAGGAGAACAGCGTTTGGAAGACATCATTCGGGATTTCAAGAAAATATACTTCAGTGCATATTGTGAGGGCGATAGAGCAGAATAGCGAAGAGAGTCGAAAGCAATGGCTTTTGTGGATGTTTAAGAAGCTGGCGGAAAAGAGCGAGAAGCACCAGAAGTATTGCTTTTGGCAGAATGAATATCATCCCATAGAGTTGTCCGATAACCAGATGATGCTACAGAAACTCGATTACATTCATGAAAATCCCGTAAAGGCTGGATATGTCCTGGAGCCCGAATGCTGGAGATACAGCAGTGCGGTTGATTATACTGGTGGCAAGGGATTGTTCCCCACTAGCGCGGAAGTTACTTCCGTGCTCTACGCTCCTAGGCAAACCCCTCTGCTTGCCCACGATTGAGAGCTCTACCAATTTGCTGGTCAGGAAGTCCCTTCCTCCCCAGCCCATATCTTTGAACTGTGAGTGAAAAGTATAAGATCAGAGATCAGGACGGGTTGTACTTCGTGACATTCGCAGTGGTTGAGTGGATCGATATTTTTACTCGATCAGCTTACAGCGATTTGCTTGTACAGAGTCTGGGGCATTGTCAACGGGAGAAGGGCCTGGAGGTGTATGCCTGGTGTATCATGCCTAACCATGTCCATATGATTGTCGGGCGAAAAGGAGAACAGCGTTTGGAAGACATCATTCGGGATTTCAAGAAATATACTTCAGTGCATATTGTGAGGGCGATAGAGCAGAATAGCGAAGAGAGTCGAAAGCAATGGCTTTTGTGGATGTTTAAGAAGCTGGCGGAAAAGAGCGAGAAGCACCAGAAGTATTGCTTTTGGCAGAATGAATATCATCCCATAGAGTTGTCCGATAACCAGATGATGCTACAGAAACTCGATTACATTCATGAAAATCCCGTAAAGGCTGGATATGTCCTGGAGCCCGGATGCTGGAGATACAGCAGTGCGGTTGATTATACTGGTGGCAAGGGATTGTTGCCGATTCATTTTATTGAATAGCACGGAAGTAACTTCCGCGCTAGAAAATGAATACAATTGAGGCAAGAATTCGTTATTTTGTAACAAAGCTTTTCTTCATGAGCGATACGCAGATACAAAAATTAGAGTTACTGGAGTGGTTAGCTTCATTGCAGGATCAGTCCGTTATTGGGGAACTAATGAAGTGGAAAGAGGAGCATCAGCGCGTCAGCATTGAGCAATATAACAAGGAGCTAGATGAGGCGAATGCAAGGATAGAAGCCGGCAATTCGATTGCACATGAAGATGTTGAGAAGGAATCTGAATCCTGGCTTAAATGAAAGTCGTTTGGGATCCAGAAGCGAGAACATCATTCAGGAAATATCTCAATCATATAAAGAAGGACTCTATTCAGGCGGCGGAGAAAGTGCGTGTAGATATTTTGCAGATTGTCAGGAAGTTGCCCGATCACCCAGAAATGTTTCCACCGGATAAATTCAAATTGGACAACTCAGGTGATCACCGTGCTTTTGAAAAACATAGTTGTCGAATAGCCTATTTTGTGACAGAAAATGAAATCAGAATCTTAAGAGCTCGTCATGTAAAGCAAGAGCCAAAAAGGTACTGAAAGCACGCCAGTAATATGGCCGCTTCATATCATTCACGCAGCTCGCATTCGCAACGTGTGCTTAACCCGGCAAGCACTTCACCCTTCACCTCTCCGCACCATCCCTCGCCGGCACATAATCCATAGGCAGCATGTCTCCAACCCGCTCCCAGGCCATGTGACCATTGAATACTAAACCCGTCAGAGGGGTGTAGTGGCCATTGGGGTAAACGAACAGCGTCTCGCCGGAGAAGGTGACTTGTGAGACCTGCTCCTGGATCTCCCAGTCCTCAATCAGCCGCCGATATTTAGCGGATGGTTTCTCATTGCGATACCTGACCTCCACCGTCCTTGCTCCGGATGTGAGCAGGACATCGTTATGAAACTGTACTTCTTCCTGATAGTCCCACGCACTGGGTTCTTTTGCTGATGCGACGAGTACAGGAGGTGACCCCAAGGCTAAGACGGTCATACCATAACCATCTTCAGCAGCCCGTAGAGAGTACATCGACTTTAGCCAGTGCTGAATAGACCCAAAATAGGCTGCTTTCCGGCGCCGTTCATATCTATTCTTCGCGTCACCTATATCGGAGAAACTGGCGAATCCACTGTAGTACACCGTGTTTTGCTCCAGGTTGAGCTCGAAGCCCTCGAGGAGAAAACTGATGGTGTAGCCGAGGTTTTTGTTGTGAACTTGCAAAGGCTCGTGAGCCCGGACTTTTAGCCGCTGTGTCTCATCATTGTGGTCCATGATGAGAATGGTCTCATTAAGTAGTTCGCACTTTTCAGCATTGGCCGAGGTGCCAAGAAATGCCTCCTTGAACCTTATCAGGTTCATGTACCATTCTGAGGATCGGGTCGAAGTGACTTCGATCTCGGGCAGGTCGAAGCTCAGCGGATTCAGTGTGATGGTCAGGGGAGTAGTGATCGTATCCGATGACAGTTCGAGCAGATAGGTCCGGTATCCCTGCTGATGGACCACCAGATCATAGGTACCGTGAGCGGCCTTTATGGAGAATTCCCCTTCGAGGTTCGACTGACCCTTGTAGCTGGTGTTGTTAAAGAAAACATTCACGCCGGGCATAGATTCGCCGGTTTCATCATCGATCACCTGGCCCTCAATCGTAAAGAATGGGTCTTGAGCAATGCCCATCCTTGCCTGATAGAAGAAGAGAAGGGCCAAAAGTAGATTTCGCATCATTGGGCGTGGTCCTGGGTAGAATCAAGAGAAAATTACCCTAGCCATCTCGCGTTTGCAAGGCGCACAGGCAAACGGTCAGAATCATGGCCGCTGGCATCCAGGAGATAGCATAACTTCTGATTCCATTCCAATGCCACGAATCTTTGGATATCGAGAGCCCTGTAGCTTGTAGGACCTATTATTCAGTTTGCTATTCATTCTCATTGCACTAATTTGTCTGGAGAAATAGCCCGTGCCTACATAGGTGCCTTCAACAATATGCGTTGCTGTGCTGCGATAGTCCTACTACTTAGTTTACATCTTGCCTGGTCTCAAACTGGTCGTCCGGCGCTCATGTCAGAGGTGCTGCAGGAAGCCATCTCGTCGGACGAGGCTGCGTTGACGTTCACTCTACCTACGGTATCATTTGCTGACCTTCCCACGGAAGTCGATCAGTATGGAGATGAACAATCAATGCCCATGGGAAAGTATCTGTTGTCACAAGATCCAGCCTTACCGACAGACAGCGCTGGGTATCTGATCATTGATAAAAAGATTACGCTGGAGCTTGACAGTGTGACCCACTTTCAGTTGTCAATGCTGAGGATCTCTACTCTGGACATCAAAATCAAGAAGGCCACTTCACTGTATCTGGGAGACTGCCATTTTGATACGCTGGACATACAAATTGACCAACAAAACTATATGCATTTATCCAACAACTACCTGGGTAGAATGTATATCCAAAGTACGGCCTTAGATCGCCTGTCTGAATGGCCTAGTACGCTCTGGTTGCAAATGAATCGGCTCCGAGAGGTTCATATTTTTGCCAATGATTACGAAAACATCGATTTCACGCATAATCAATTTGAGTTGGGTACTGCCGGTCTGTTTGATGGTTTGGATTCCGCTCTCGCAGGTATCAACAACACCTGGATGGATTATGGCAATGCAAGTCTGAGTGTCCATGCGTCGTCTGTTGGAAATGTCTTCGTTTGGGGTAACTCCTCAGTGGAATCGGTGGGTGAGAAGCCGCTCAAAGCACTTGAGTTTCGGGGAAATATGCGGAACTTGAAGATAGAGGAGAATCACCTTGCACACGCACTGGAATTTGTCGATCTGGAGATTTCCGAACGTCTGGAAATTATTGGCAATAAGTTCAATGGCCACAAGGGCCTGGGCCTTTATCGGGTGCTTTTTCCCGGGTCGGTCCTGAATATCAATTGGAATCAGTTGTCAGGGAATCTGCTATATGTCAAGACAGACTTGAGTGAAGAAGAGTCCCCATTTGGCTTTAAGCACTTTGCCGCACTTCCTTTCTTTGGGACATCCGTAGAGGAGATGAAGTTTGATGACCGTGTCAGGGTCCTGTTGGAGGCTTACAGCCGGTTTCACGGGTATTACAAGGCTTCGGGAGACATTCTGGCGGCGAATGCAGTTTATCGGGAGCTGCAAGCCATACACACCTTGCGATATGAGCACATGGCGACAACGGAGGGAGGCCTCCGTAACGTTTTCCGATGGCGATTGAGTCAGCTGACCAGGGTTTATACAGGCTATGGGACAGAGCCTTCGCGGGCGCTGGTCATGTCACTCTATATTATCATCTGTTTCGCCATTGTCTATTTCTTCTATCCGTCGGAATGGGACAAGGAGCCCAAATCAAAAATGTGGGCAAACCTGAAGGTCGCGAGGGACAAGAACGAAGAAGCCTTTGCCCGTCCCCTTGCGAAGTTTGCCTATCATCTCTTTCTGAGCTTTTTTAATGCCTTTACACTGAGCGTCAATTCTTTTGTGACACTGGGCTTCGGAGCCATACCAACCCGGGGGTTGGCGAGATACCTGTGTATCATTGAAGGGTTGATAGGTTGGTTATTACTAAGCCTATTCCTTGTAGCATTGATCAACCAGGTGAATTTCTAATTGTGAAGAGCTCCAATCCACTTACACGAATTCACATTTCTTCAGTCCCCAGAATCAGTGTTTTTCTAGTTATCGCATGCATTGCTTCCATTGGCTGGAGCCAAAACCTCCCCACGCCCAACACCCAACAACTCGCGTGGCAAGAGGCGGAAATGGGAGCGGTCTTCCACTACGACCTCCACGTCTTCGACGGGCAGAAGTACGCCCAAAACGGCCCCGAAGGCAATCGTACCAATCCGGTCCCGGATTACCAGATCTTCAGTCCCGATAGCCTCGATACCGATCAGTGGATCAGGGCCGCAAGAGATGCTGGATTTAAGTTTGCGATCTTGACCGCCACGCATGAGACGGGCTTTGCGCTCTATCCATCGGACGTCAATCCCTATTCCGTCAAAGCGCTGAAGTGGAGAGATGGCAAGGCCGATATTGTCAGGGACTTTGTCAATTCCTGCCGCAAGTATGGCCTTAGGCCTGGTATCTATCTGGGTATCCGCTGGAATTCCTTTTTCGGAGTACATGACTTCAAGGTCAATGGGGAAGGGGAGTTCCGCGACAATCGACAAGCCTACTACAACCAGATGGTGGAGGGTATGGTGACAGAAATTTGTACGCGGTACGGTGAGCTGTTCGAGATCTGGTTTGATGGCGGGGCCAGCCACCCGGACCTGGGTGCCCCGGACGTTCTGCCGATCGTGAAGAAGTATCAACCCAACTGCCTGTTTTATCACAACAATCAATTGGCGGAAGCGCGCTGGGGTGGCTCCGAATCAGGGACTGTTCCCTACCCATGTTGGGCGACCTTCCCCACGCCGTATTCCCACTCCGGTGACACACAAAAGGATCAGATCACCCTGCTGAAACACGGAGATCCAAACGGTCAATACTGGATGCCGGCAATGTCTGATGCGCCGCTGCGAGGATACAATGGCCGTCACGAATGGTTTTGGGAACCCGGTGATGAGGAACATATTTTCCCGCTCGATCACCTCATGCGGATGTATACCGGTTCTGTGGGTCACAACTCTACGCTGATTATGGGCCTGACGCCAGACCCATCAGGCAGGTTGCCTGAGCCCGATGTTAAGCGCCTGAAGGAGTGGGGAGTGGAGATACAAAGGCGATTTGGCCTGCCAATTGCAGCGACGAGTGGGCGTGGAAGTGAGCTTCTTCTGGAGATTAACGAAAGCAAAAGAGTCACACGCATCATCCTCCAGGAGGATATCAGGAAGGGTGAGCGTGTCCGTCGTTATGTGCTGGAAGCACAAGTGAACGGCGAGTGGCGGGAAGTAGGAGAGGGCACGTGCATTGGTCACAAGCGGATCCAGGAAATTGCACCTATCGAAACCTCCGCACTCCGACTCCGGGTACTCGAATCGAGGGAAGTCCCTCAGATCAGGAGTTTTCGCGCTTTTGAAAGCGACTGACCTACCGGGCCGACGACTTCACGGTCGGTAAGCCGTTGCAATATTTGTAGATTGCCACGAAATAGTTTCCATTGAACTGGCCTCAGGTAATTTCCGACATCATCGTCAATGCTGGCATCGCCAATGGCTTTGTGTTTGCCGTCATCTTGTGGCGAACTCGATCGGGAAGTAACTATAGTCAGCTCCTGCTATCCTGGCTATTGATGGACCTATCAATGATCATCTTCAGGATACATTACCTGCAGCCGGTCATGATCCATGGTTTTGGGGCGCCTTTTCACATTTCCGGGCCCTTCATCTTTCTCGTCGGGCCGCTTTGTTATCTGTACCTCAGGTCCATCGTGCGCGGTGATCGGGGTTTCAGGCGGGTGGACCTGGCCCATTTCCTCCCAGCACTCGTGCATCTCCTGTTGTTTTTGCCCGCTTTTATCATCGGCTGGGAAAGCGATTATGCCTTCTATTTGATCAGGTTCATCGGGTCGCCGTGGATATTCATCATTATCCAGCTCGCTTACTACCTGTACCATACGCGGCGGTTGGCAGCAGAATACCGTCAGCTACTCATCGGCACGGTCTCCAATGTCGAGGGCCGTGAGGTGGCATGGGTGGAGCGCATGAGTTGGGTGCTGGTGGTGATCCTTGTGTTTGTCACCATTGTCTCGCCAGGGCTCGTGCATGGTCCCGGGCTACGGGCGTACTTTCATGCCAGTGACATGTTCTTCTCGCTTGCGCTTTTCTACATCGCCAGTCGTGGGCTACTGCAGCGTCGGGGCCCAACACCAGAAGGTCTCCCGAGCGAACACTCCCTGGCAGAAAAGGATCTTGGTGATCTCAAAGCGACTTTGCTTACCTACATGAAGGAACAAAAACCCTTTCTTGATCCCGAACTGACGTTGGCAGGCCTGGCGCAACAAGTAGACATGGGGCGCAACCAATTGTCGGAGGTGATCAACAGTGGGGTGGGAGATAACTTTTACCATTTTGTCAACCAGTACCGTGTGGATGAGGTCAAGCGTCTCATTGATGACGATACACAGCGCAAGTACACAATCCTTGCACTAGCACGGGAGGCGGGCTTTCATTCCAAGTCTTCCTTCAACCAGATCTTCAAGAAATTCACAGGGCTGACTCCGTCCGAGTACCGAAACGGACATTCTTAAGCCCCTCTTTCACAGCCGTTTGACACCCGATTGGTACGGCTGGGACGAAGTAGACCATCACACCTGGTCATGAGCCGTTTCTTGGCTTGTAACAATTTCATTTGATGATTTATGAAAAAAGCTATGCTTTCTATAAGCGCTTTCCTGATACTGACAGGCTGGGCGCTAAGCCAGCCGCAAGCGTCCGAAGTAGTCGATAAGCTTGGAACGATCGAGGACCAGTTCGGTGATCTGTTTACACAATCAGAGCAGGTGCAGGAGCTGAAGTTCATCTGTGTACAGAGTGTCAACACATCTTTCCGAGATGTGTTTGGCAAGTTTCGGGGCAAGCAGACAGACCCGAATGTGCAGGTCATCGCAGGCTGGGGAGACGTCATGACTGGCGCTTCAAAGACCCAAAAGCGGAACCATATGAGCCCCGCGATTGCGGCACCCACTGCACTGGGACCTGGCAGCTATTCTCTCTATATGGATTTTGACAGTGAGATCGTGGAGATGCTGAATTTGAATCAGTATTCGCTGGTGACCTTGTCGCTGTCCACGGGTGATGTAACCGTGGAAGATTATGGCTCTGATCGGGCGGCCTTCCTGGGCGCAATTAGAAACTATTTCAACTGACATTCCAATCAACTCATGATTCTACTCAAAGACATCAACAAAACTTACGAAGGAGCGGGTGGACCCGTGCATGCATTGCAAGACGTTGATCTTAGCATTGCTGAAGGCGAACGTGTGGTGATCATCGGCAAATCAGGCAGTGGCAAATCCACACTGCTCAATGTCATTTCCGGGATTGACCGCCCCACGTCCGGAGAGGTAAGCGTCAAAGGCATGGACCTGGCTCACTTCAGCGAAGGGGAACTAGCACGATGGCGTGGAACGACCATTGGCATCGTGTTCCAGTTCTACCAGCTGTTGCCCACATTGACATCACTGGACAATGTCCTTTTTGCCATGGACCTCGTAAAAAAGATCCCCAAGCGAGAGAGGCGAAAGAAAGCAGGCGCTCTTCTGCAGGAGGTGGGCCTGGGAGAGAAGTTGACGAAGTTCCCCAACGAACTATCCGGAGGAGAACGCCAACGGGTCGCCATTGCAAGGGCCTTGGCGAATGACCCCTCCGTGATCATCGCGGATGAACCAACAGGTAATCTTGACAGTGCCACAGGAGCGCAAATCGACGAGCTCTTTGCCCATCTGAATGAGAATGGTACGACGGTGATCACTGTAACACACGCCGCCTTACAGAAAGATGGTTACGACCATGTAATTCGAATCGAAGATGGAAGGCTCCACAGTGAACGCCGCTCACCAAAAGTGGCAGTAGCATGATAGTGATCTTCAGAAAACTGATTATCGACTTTCGTCGGGGCCCATTGAAGGTGGCGCTCATGGTGATCGCAGCGGCGCTGTCATCCTGGGGCATCAGTAGCGTGATCTACGCCTATTTCATGTCCGAGCGTGATTTCCAGGTGAACTTTGGGACAACCTATCCAGCGGATATGGTGTTTACGGTGGATAATTTTTCTGAGGACCATCAGGCGCTGGTACTGGCTGAACCCCAGGTGATCGATATGGAGTACCGCGACGCCCTCAGCGCCCGAATTCGAAACCGACAGGGAAGCTGGATGCCGCTGATTATCTATGGGATCGACGATGCTGAGCAAATGCGGTACGATCGATTTGAGATACCTGACCCATCATTGTCTGCTCCTGGGCAGTTACTCATTGAGCGGAACGCTTTCTTCTTTCTTGATGAGGAATGGGATGCTGTTGAGATCCTTTTTACAGGTGAACAAGACCCAGTCAACTGGGTCGTGGCCGGCAAGGTGCATGACCCACGTATGGCTCCGGCCAGGATGGAAGGAGTGGTTTACGCCTATACGACGTCACAAGACGTTTTGACCCCCTTCCTCCCAGCGAATCGGAAGCGCATGCTTATTGAGACGCGGGTGAGCGAAAGTATGGAAGAGCTAGAGGCACTGGCCTCACAGTTGCGCAGTCAATTGCAGACTGCAGGTGCTTCAGTTGTCTCGGTCTCTATTCCCGAGCCTGGCGAGCATATACACCAGGGTGTCATCGATGGAGTGTCTTTCCTGCAGCGTACTGGAGGCTCCATCCTGTCGATTATGGGCGTGATTCTATTGTCCCTCATTTTGCTGACCTGGGTCTTTCCGCAAACTGTGGACATAGGCGTAATGAAGGCTCTTGGTGCTTCCAACCGGGAAATTCTCGCAGCCTACAGTGTCGCCCTTTGTCTACTCATCGGATTGGGAATAGCGATAGGCTTGCCTTTGGGTTACCAATCTGCAGGGCTGTACAATGGCATGGTCGCCTTTTTTCAGAACTTCGAGGTGGTACCCGACTTATTGCCACTACCGATCCATTTGCTGGTTGTGCTCGTTGCACTAGCGGTGCCCTTTGTTTTCGGCAGTCTACCGATCCGACGTGTGGCAGCGACGACTGTCCAGGAAGCGATGAACAAGACCTTTTACACACCGCGAGGAAGACCTCTTCTTGGAAGTATTGGTATGCTCAAGCCTTCGAGCCGCTACAACATCAACAACCTCTTGCGTCACACTCCTCGAACTGCACTGACTATGCTGCTAATGGCAGTGGGGGTTGGGCTGTTCTTCACGTCCACAAATACTGATCAATCAGTCAGGAAAGACCTCGAAATGTTTGCCAACGAATCCAAATATCAAATGAACCTTCGGATGCCGACAGATGCGTCAGTCGAGGAGATCGCCTTTCTTCAGGATCTGGAGCATATTGATGAGGTCCTGCCTACGAGGATCGAGCGTGTCACATTCACGCCACCAACTGGTGGAAATCCGGAATCGGCTTTCGTGCGGACGGTAGTGCCGCAGGTACGTCTGAATCAGGGCGATATGGTACTGGGCGAACTTGATAGGGGCTGCTCCAATTGCCTGTATGTGGCCAACGAAGAGATGAGTCACCTTTTGGAGAACGTACCGCTTCATACCAACCTTAGCTTGGCCAATGGTGCCGGGGAGGTCCGCTCTTATCGATATAGCGGTGTCGTCCGGACACAGGCGGGAATTGAGGCGCCCTTCCTGGCCCTGGACGCGGCTGTAGAGGAGTCGTTCAATGCGGTTACGATCAGCCTGGCCAAGGGTCTGACGGCCGAGGAGAACTTTAAGGTATCCAATGCCGTGGATGACGCCTTTTTGATGGCGGGGATCGATTTGACAGCCCGCACCACAATCGGTGAGCGCGTGCAAGCTATCCTAAGTCATCTGGATCCCACCTTCGTGATCATCAAAGTAACGGGGCTGGTAACGATGATCCTGGGATTCCTGGGCATCATCATCGTGCTCAACCTCACCTTGCAGGAGCGAACCAGGGAGCTGGGCATCATTAAATCACTGGGAGGCTCCGTGTCGACCATCTCAAGTCTTCTCAACCGCGAGTTTCTTTTGATCAGCATTGTATCAGCAATCGTCGGTTCGTTGGTGGCGGCACCCCTGGGTATGGCACTCACAGATTTGCTCGCAGACACTTTGATTCGGCACCCGGTGGCTTATGGCACTGATTGGAGGATGACAGCCACCACGTTGGGGGTATTGCTGTTAAGCCAGGCCCTGTTCATCACGATTTACAATCGCGTGGCCCTGAAGAAGAACGCCAGAGAATTGTTGGACCACCAGTTTTGACTTTGGCGCCTCGCCGTCGCCGGGCATCATTGGTCTCCCGATCTTTCGAGGATTAGGGATCTTTGAAACATCGAGAGACCTAAACCGACTCTCAACTTTTCAACTCTCCAGCCTAAACTAAATCCCTACAAAACCGCTTTCTCAACAAACCCAACCTGACCATCATTGGTGACAACGCGAACAAACCGATGATTGACAGCAACGATATGAAAAGGGGAATCTGCCGCCAGGGTGTCGAGGTTCGCAGACGTTCGGTCCATGGCAGACTTGAGAAATGCCTCTTTGGCGATGGCGACGTCTTTACCTAACAGCGACGTGTCTGCTTCGAATGTGCCCGCGCGATCATACTGTGGCACAAGGAAATAATAGGGATTGATAGGCCCACGCCTGTAAATGCCAAAATGCAGGTGTGGAGGTGTGTAACGGGCGTTGCCGGTGTTGCCCACCGTTCCCAGTGTGTCGCCTTTCTTCACCACTTGCCTCTCAGAGACGAGTTGTTCCTGTAGGTGGGCGAAGTACAAATGAGCACCTCGTTCGCTGTCGTACAGCCAGACCACCTTTCCTCCCAATTTCTTCGTTTCGACCGATCTGATCCGGCCATCCGTTGGTGCGAGAATGGCGGTATGTCGCTTGGCAAAGATGTCCACGCCATGATGGTCGCGCTTGCCGCCATCGCGAGGATCGCCAAAGAAACTTTGAATGGCACGCCGGTCTTTTCCCGCAACGGGAAAGTCCAGTGATGGCACCGTCTCGATAGTGATCGTAAATAACCCTCCGCGTAGCAGCTCGGGCTGTAGGCGCAACAGGTAAGAGGCATCTTTACGCGGCTCAAATGCCAGGTCATAGGCACTGTCGGCAGAGGCGACATGGCGGAAATCCTTGAGAGAGTCATTCTCAACCCGAAAGAGGTCGATGAATACGGCCGCGCTGTCATCGGCTACCAACTCCAGGTTGATGAGCACCTTCTGGCCACGATTGACATCGAACCGGTAACCAAAGGCATCGGCCTGCCGGTCGGACAACTCAAAGGCTTCCTGGTAGGGGATCTGCACATCGATTTGCTCATCGAAGGGTCGCTCGGCGGCCGCCAACCACTCTTTTCCCAGGGCAGTAGTCAGTAAGTTCGCTTGCTTCAGAGAATACCAGTAGGCCTCGTGGTCGTTGCGTGGATAGAATCGTTTGGGCACGATCTCATCCTGTCGGCACCCAACAACGCATACGAGAAGCAGTAAAGTGATTGGAATAAACGCTCGCATCCCCCTCTTGTACGAAGTGGCCGATTGGCAGGTTCCGCCTGTCGCCCATGTTCATTTACAGGTTCCTGATAAAAGTCAGTTTTTGTATCCACCAATGTTGTCTTTGGGAGCATCGTCAATGGCTACATTCCGGCAATAAACAGCAGAACCATGGAGCAGACGTTAAAAGAAACGGAAGACGTTGTCATACTTTTTGCCGGCGACAGTGGTGATGGTATTCAGTTGACAGGCGGACAGTTCACAGATACGGTTGTCCAGTTTGGTAGTGATGTCAGCACTTTCCCCAATTACCCCGCAGACATCAGGGCCCCGGTAGGAACCACTTCCGGGGTTTCCGGATATCAGCTAAAGTTTGGAAGTGCCGAGGTCTTCACACCGGGCGACAACTATGATGTGCTGGTGGTGATGAACGCCGCGGCGCTTAAAGTCAATTTGCCCAACCTCAAGAAAGGTGGTATCGTTGTTGCCAACAGCAATGGCTTCGACAGCAAGAACTTAAAGCTTGCGAAGTACATCGACGATGAGAATCCTCTGACCGACCACACCCTTGATGAATACGAGGTGCACACGATGGAGGTGACGCGCCTCACACGCGAAGCACTGAAGGAGTCTGGTCTCGGTATGCGGGAGATCGACCGGTGCAAGAACATGTTCGTGCTCGGTTTTGTCTACTGGATGTTCAGTCAGAAGATCGACAACACCATCAAGTTCATCAATGACAAATTCAGCTCTAAGCCCGACGTCCGCGATGCCAACGTCACCGTGCTGAAGGCGGGTTATCACTTTGGTGATACGCTGGAGACCTTCACCAGCCGGTTCAATATTCAGTCGGCCAAACTCCCCGAAGGCCGCTATCGCAATATCCAGGGCAATGAGGCGATGGCCGTGGGGCTCGTAGCCGCGGCCCATCACAACAACCTGGACCTGTTTTATGCGAGCTACCCGATCACACCCGCATCGGAGATCCTACACGAGCTGAGTAAGCACAAGAATTTTGGAGTGAAGACCTTCCAGGCGGAAGATGAGATCGCGGCCATGTGCGCAGCCATTGGTTCGTCGTACGCCGGCGGTTTAGCAGTGACAGGCTCCTCTGGCCCCGGGATAGCGCTGAAGGGAGAGGCCCTTGGTCTCGCGATCATGCTCGAACTGCCCGTAGTGATCATCAACGTGCAGCGTGGTGGGCCATCGACAGGATTACCAACGAAAACCGAGCAAGCCGACTTACTGCAAGCTGCCTATGGAAGAAATGGTGAGGCACCACTGCCGATAGTCGCCGCCTCGTCCCCACGGGATTGCTTCGAAACCGTGTATGAGGCCACAAGGCTGGCGGTAGAGTACATGACGCCTGTCATGGTCTTGTCCGATGGATATATTGCCAATGGCGCCGAGCCATGGCTATTCCCATCGCCGGATGAGCTGCCTACATTCAATATTAACAAACACGCCGATTCCACAAGCGATGGTGAGTACATGCCTTACATGCGGGATGACCGACAGGTCCGGCCGTGGGTGAAGGCTGGGACACCGGGGAAAGAACACCGCATAGGTGGTCTGGAAAAAGAGCTGGTGACGGGTAATGTCTCCTACGATCCACTCAATCACGAGCAGATGGTAGCCATCCGCGAATCCAAAGTGCTGGGCATCGCGAAGGACATTCCAGCGCAGGTGATCAACCGGGGTGAGGCTGGCGCCAAGCTATGTGTCCTCAGCTGGGGGTCCACCTTCGGAGCCATTGAGACGGCCATTCGCGACCTGGTCAGTCAGGGAGTGTCTGTGGCACATGTTCATTTGCGGTATTTGTATCCATTCCCTGCCAATCTACAGGAACTGCTCGAGGGGTTTGAGAAGATACTGATACCTGAGATGAACCGCGGACAGCTGGCGATGATGGTTCGCCATAGATTCCTCCTTGACGCTATCAAAATGAGCAAAGTGCAGGGGCTGCCCTTTACAGTAGAAGAGATCAAAGAAGCAATCCTAAAAGAGATCAACGCATGAAACCGACCAATGGCAAGACCACAAGCAATGGCATCACAGCCAAGGACTTCGCATCCGATCAGGACATTCGTTGGTGTCCAGGCTGCGGAGACTACTCGATTTTGAAGCAAATACAGTCCGTATTGCCGACCTTGGGTGTTCCCAAAGAGAAGTTCGTCTTCATCTCCGGCATCGGTTGCTCCTCACGGTTTCCGTACTACATGAACACGTATGGGATCCACGGCATCCATGGGCGAGCTGTGGCGATCGCCAGCGGCGTGAAGTCCACCTCTCCTGATCTGGACGTGTGGGTCATCACAGGCGATGGGGACTCGCTATCCATAGGGGGCAATCACCTCATACACGCACTGCGCAAAAACTTCAATATCAATATCGTTCTCTTCAACAACGAGATCTATGGCCTTACCAAGGGGCAGTATTCACCGACATCGCCTGCTGGTAAGGTGACCAAGTCGACGCCTTTTGGTTCTGTGGATCGACCTTTCAATCCCGTTTCATTGGCTTTGGGTGCGGAGGGGACCTTCGTCGCACGCGGGATCGATCGCAATCCCACGCAGCTGAAGGAACTGATCGCTGCCTCGCACCACCACGTTGGCACGAGCTTCCTCGAGGTGTATCAGAATTGCAACGTCTTCAACAATGGCGCTTTTGAGGTCTTCACCGACAAGACGCTGCGTGATGAGAACGTCATCAACCTTGAGGCGGGTAAACCGCTACTCTTCGCCAATGGTACCAAGGGCATTTACCTCGATGGGTTTACGCCGAAGGTCGTGTCGATGGATGACCATAGCCCCGACGACTGCTGGATCCACGACCCCAATGACAAGATCAAGGCGTCCATACTGGCGAGCTTCTTCGACTATTCCGTGGAGAAGGGAGGCCTTCCGCGTCCATTTGGCGTGTTCTACGAGGCGAATAGACCTACCTACGAACAGACGCTTCAGGACCAGCTCGCTGCACAGGCCGATGAACCAGCAGATCTCGACAAGCTGCTGATGGGCAATAACAGCTGGATGGTGAATTAGAAGAGAGTAAGAAGGTCCGACCTCCATTGGAGTATCTATTCCCCCTTAACAAAGGGGGCTAGGGGGTTGTAATTTCCCCCTTAACAAAGGGGGCCGGGGGGTTGTAAATCAACTTTGACAAGAGCTGACAGGAGCCCATAAGAATAAGAAGCCTCTCTTCTCCTCTGGGGGCCCCGCGAAGTGAGAGAGTCCAATCCAAATTGGAGCGGGCATTGAGGATATCTCTCACTTCACGTCGGGCTATCACCTGTATCGCGCCCCCGCTACCTCTCGCTTCGCCGGTGTCGACACCGGCGACCCAAGGCGGATGCCGGCTCTATCCCTGGCCCGGGCCCGACTTCTCTAAGCCCATTAGCCCACTAGCAAAGCTAGGAAGCAGAATCTGCGATTCCGTTGGAGAATCTATTCCCCCTTAACAAAGGGGGCTAGGAGGTTGTAACTCCCCCCTATAAAAGGGGGCTGGGGGGTTGTAAATCCCCCTTTCTCAAAGGGGGTGCAGGGGGGTTTTTACATCAAACACGCCTTAGACCACCCCCTCCGCTTCGCCGGTGTCTCCACCGGCGTCTATTCACACCGTTCACGCCGTTCGCTATGTTCCGCAGGGACATGGCGAACTCATGATAAAGCCGGATCTCAGATCCGGAATACGACGTTGTGATCAAATTCTAGCCCACCATTCGCAGACTGCCCCAAATGCGTAGTTTTGCGGCCATGGAAATGAACGTCAGCGGTAAGACCGCTATTGTCACGGGAGGCTCCGGTGTACTCGGTGGAGCTATGGCCGAAGACCTCGCCCAAGCTGGATGCCAGGTCGTAATCATTGGTAGGAACCCAGAGAAGGTCAATAAGCAGGTGGAGACTCTAACAAAGTATAGTGACGATATTCTGGGTATCCCGTGTGACGTCATGAGCGAAGACGCCCTGCAAGACGCGGCGGCGCAAGTGATGGAGCGATTTGGATCGATCGATATTCTTATCAACGGAGCAGGGGGGAACGTACCCTCTGCCACTCAGCAAATCGATCAAACGATCTTCGACGTGCCATTGACGGGCATCAAGGATGCCGTGGACCTCAATCTCATGGGCACTGTCTACCCTTCATTGGTATTTGGCAAGTACATGGCGGAGCAGGGTTCGGGTAGTATCATCAACATCTCATCGATGGCTTCCTTCCAGGCCATTACCCGGGTGATGGGCTACTCCATCGCCAAGGCTGCGGTAGATAACTTCACCCGCTGGATGGCCACGGAGATGGCTTTGAAGTTCGGGGATAAGGTGCGGGTCAATGCCATTTCTCCAGGATTCTTCATTGCCGATCAGAACCGCCGACTGCTGATCAACGAAGACGGCTCGCTCACAGACAGAGGGCAGAAGATCATCGACCAAACGCCTTTTCGTAGGTTCGGCGAGATCCACGAACTCTCAGGCGCGGTGCAGTTTTTGTGCTCTGAGGCCTCGAGCTTTATTACAGGAGTAGTGCTACCCGTCGATGGCGGCTTCAGTTCATTCAGCGGCATATAGATCCATCGCAGTATGAAGGGCTACTCAATAGTAATCAGCATCATGGTATGTCTGATCTCTTGCGGTCCAAGGGGTGGAGATCATTTCTGGTGGAAGCCGAAGGCGTATCGTGTCATTGACGGTTGCTGGGTATATCTGCCGAAGTCCTTCGACGAAACGAAGCAGTATCCGGCCATCGTCTTTCTGCAAGGGGGAGATGCCGCGGCCGCGCCCAACAACAGAGCCGTCAAAGATGCCGGGCCTGCGGCCGTGGCGCTGGAGCAAGGAGAGGACCTGGTCCACCAATTGGCTCGCGATTCCTTTCTGATCATCAATCCACACATGATCGTAGGGCCGCGTAACAAGCGGCAGTGGTATCATCATTCTGCAGAGCTAATAAAGCTTGTAGATGCTGTTGCCACGGAGTATCCGATTGATCGTTCTCGGATCTACCTTACTGGTGCAAGTAGGGGAGGCCACGGTAGTTTTGGTGTCGTGAAGGACGGGCCTAGGTTTTTTGCCGCGACGATACCCATCGCAGGCCGCATCAACTGCAAAGAAGGTTGCGAGGCACTTTCGGAGCAGCCGCTGTGGATCGTGCATCGTGAAGGGGATCAGGTGGTGCTCGTAGATCGTGCCCGTGAGGTGGTGACCTACTTCGAAGATGAGATGGGACTGCCATTTCACGAGACTACCCTGGATCTGACGCCAGAGGCCATGACCCAAAAGCGCTTACTGACGATACTGCCAGGAGAAGGTCACAACGGCTGGTATGAGGTCTACCATAGCCGCCAATTCTACGAGTGGATCGCGCAGTTTCGGAGTGGGGACTGAGCTGTAAGGTAGCATTTCGCTGAAACGCCGTCAGAGATTGCCGCGTCGCTGTCGCTCCTCGCAATGACGGCGGCGGCAGGGATAGAGCGGTATGTCTGAGCCCGAAGTGGCCTGTGGCGTTGGCCGGCGAGTAGCGATAGCCCGACCATGAAGTAGGAGAAAAACGGTCTACGAAATAGGTAATATTTCCTCGAATCTCCACTTCATGGTCTGCCTGTGTACTTTGGAAATGACTTTCTCCTTACTTCATGGGGCCGCCCTTATGCAATAACTGACAAATGCCCCGGTGGACGACCACATTAACCGAATAAATTCTATCTTCCCGCCATGGAGCCCACCGTGGAGATTCAGAACTTCATCAGAAGAACGGAACCCTTTAATCGCCTACCGGCGGACGAGGTGAAGCGGATGATCAACCGGCTGACGGAGGTGCGTTTTCGCAAAAAGCAGCTGATCTACATCCAGCATGACACCAAGATCGATGGTGTGGACCTGATCTATGAAGGGATGTATCGCACGTTCTTCTATGACGGCGATGGGCAGGAGGTGTTGTCAAGAGAATGGCCCAAATACTCCACGTATGGCACGCACTCGCTGCTTTTCAATGGTGGCTTGTCGATTCACACAGTGGAGGTGGACCGCAATACGGTGGTGCTGCGAATGCCGCCCGAATACTTCAGAAGGCTCTACGAAACGTATGATGTGATCCAGGAGTACATCGTCTCCCTTTTTGGTACCCTGATGCTCAATCGCCAGTACGCGCACTATGTGCTGGGACGTGATAAGGTAAGTAGCGGCAGCGACGTGGAGGGTCTTTTTACCCGTCGGCTGAGTACTGTCTCCCTCAGAGCGCTGGTGACCTGCCCCCCTGATCTGCCCATCTTCCAGGCTGCGGTACTGATGGAGGAGAGCCGCACCAGCTGCCTGCTTGTCGAGCGCAATGGGGCCTTGATCGGCTATGTGACGGACATACTGCTTCGCAATAAGGTGATCGCACAGAAACGAAATGTAGAGGGCCCCGTCTCCTCGGTAATGGAGGAACCGGTGGTGACGATTCCTCGGACCTCGTTTGTCTACGAGACCATCCTGATGATGTTTGAGTCCGCCATCCGCTATCTCATCGTCACCGATGAGGCGGGCGCGCCCGTCGGGTTGCTGACACGAAACGATCTCCTGAAGGACAACGGCCAGTCGCCTTTTCTGTACATGCAGGACTTGCGGATGAGTCAAACGCACGAGCAATTGGCAGCGAAGTTTCGGGAGCTACCGGAGATCATTCACCAGATGAGTGAGTCGCAGGTGCGGGCTGAGATTTTGAACCGTGTCATCACGCGGGCTACAGACGATGCCCTTCGGAAGACCATTGACTGGACGGTGAAGAGTCTGGTCGAGGCCCCGAGCGAATTTGCCATCGTGGCCATTGGTAACCTCGGAAGAGAGGAACTGATGCTGGATGTTTCACAGAAACTGATCCTCGTCTTTGGGGAGAGCGACGAATTTGAGGTGGAGGAGCTCCGACAGTATTATCAGCTGCTGATGACGCGCACTACTGCTGAGCTGAAGAATCTCGGTATCCACCCCGCAGGTAACCGATTTCTTTCATCGATGTCTGAATTGGTGAAGTCTGTGGATGAGTGGCAACTCCAATATGAGCAATGGATCGGCGACCCCAAGGCGATGGATGTCTACCCGGGATTTTTCGACTTGCGGCTGGTAGCGGGAAGTGAGGCTGTGTGGCAGAGGCTGAGATCTTCCATTGATACCGCCCTGAAGCAACCGGGTCCCACGTTCTTTTCGCGACTGGCCAGCTATACACTGGCCTACGATCTGCCGCTGACATTTTTCCGAGGGATCAAGACCGTGTCGAAAGGAGACCGTCAGCTATTTGATATCTATCAGGCGATCGGCGTATTGGTAGATTTCACAAGGTACCATGCCCTAAAGCACGGTGTGATCGTGGCGAACACGGGAGAGCGGCTCAGCGAATTGAAAGATCGCTCGATCATCCAGGCGAAGGTCTACAATGAGTTGACGCAGGCTTTCTACTATATGATGGCCATGAGCCTCAAGTACCAGGCCCGGCAGGTGATGTTGGATGGAAAATCTGCCGACACCTATGTCAACACGGAAGAGCTTACTACGATCGAGATGATCACCCTGAAGCAGATCTTCAGCCTCATTGAAGAGTTTCGACAGGGATTCAAGAACCTACCCATGAGGATCCTCGGCAGGTCGAGGGAGCTTTGACAGGCCGCGATCCAGGCGGCTGTTGAGCCTGGAAGTAGTTTCAAATTATTTTATAGACAAAAGTCAACTTAATAAAAGGGTCGCCGTATATTACAGACAAAAGTCAACTTAATAACCTATGGCGAGAGAGAACCTGGGCGAATTTGAGGAGCTGATATTGCTAACGGTCGGTGTATTGTATGATGACGCGTATGCGGTGGCCATTACCAAAGAGATCTCCACGCAGTCCGGTAGGTCTGTGAACGTGAGTGCGGTGCACAAGTCGCTTTATCGATTGGAGAAGAAGGGAATGTTGGACTCGCGACTGGGTGACCCGGAGTCAAAAAGAGGAGGGAAGAGGAAGCGTTTATTTACGATCACACCCGTGGGCAAGAAGGTGCTTGATGAGTCAATGGATCTCCGCAATCGTCTTCGTCAGCAGATTCCGGACATGGCCTTCAAATGGCAAATAGGTGGAGCGTCATGAGTAGTCGTCGTACAAAGGTACCCAGCATACCGCATGCCTTCTTTCGATGGTATTGCAAGCCAGAACTCTACGAAGAGATGCACGGCGATTTGGAGGAATTCTTCCAGGAACGACTGGAGGACTCAGGAGCCTTCAGGGCGAGGCTTTGGTACTGGTGGAATGTCATCCGATGCTGTCAGCCCTACTCATGGAAGAGTATACAAGGTCAATCAAACTCAAATATTGGAATGTTACAAAACTTTTACTTCACGGCCGTCCGCAACCTGGTCAAACACAAGCGGTACGCAGTCCTAAATATTTTCGGACTTGCTATCGGCATTGCGAGCTTTTGCTTTGTCGCGTTGTATGTAGCCAACGAACTCAGCTACGACCGCTTTCATGCGGACTATGAGCACATTTATCGTGTACAGAACGAAGCCATTATTCGGGGGGAAGCGAATGTGCAGGCCACGACCTCTGCCCCGATGGGGAGGGCATTGTCCGAGGGATATCCGGAGATCAAAAACGTCACCCGACTGCTAAAGAGTTACCCGGTACTGGTTGGTATTGGCGATCGCACATTCAGCGAGGAGGGAATGGTGTACGGCGAGCCTTCGCTGTTGGATATTTTCGATTTCGAGCTAATCAAGGGCAACAAGGCAACGGCGCTTCAAGCCCCTCATTCGATGGTGCTGACCGAAGCTACAGCGAAAAAATACTTTGGCAATGAGGACCCTATGGGGCGGATGCTCACGGTCGAATCTGATACGGTGGTCTATGTCGTCAAGGGCATTTTGCGGGATCTCCCTGCGAATACACACATTCAATTGGACATGATCGCCTCGCTGAGTAGTCACGAGGCTTTTGATAGCAATCACTGGATCGCCGGAGGGCACTCGTGCCATACCTACACGAAACTGGATGAGACTGCGGACATAGTGGGTCTCAAAGAGAGGATGCAAGAGCTATTCTACTCAGGGATGGCACCAGAGATCGAGTACTTCACGGAGCTATCGATTTCCGAATGGGAAGCCTCTGGCAACTCCGTTTATTTCAACCTGAAGCCCATAACGGACATCCATCTGAACTCGGATGCGACAGGCGAAATGACACCTCCGGGCAGTATCAGCTATCTGTACGTCTACGGCTTGATTGGCCTCATCATGGTAGTTATTGCCATCTTCAACTTCGTCAACCTGGCGACGGCGCACTCTGCGACGCGTGCTCGGGAGGTGGGTGTCAGGAAGGTGATTGGCTCTTCTCGACGGGCGCTGACGGTACAGTTCATCGTAGAGTCCATAGTGGTCTCTTTTCTTGCCACTGTCATCGGCGCATTGCTTGTAGCTTTGCTCACACCACAATTCGAACATCTGATCCGGCAGGAGCTGGCTTTTTCGTTGTTTTCCGACTGGAGGATCCCCTTGCTGCTTTTCGGGTTCGCTCTTTTCGTCGGCATTCTGGCTGGTGTATACCCGGCCGTAGTTATCGCGCGGTTCAAACCGGTGGATGTTCTCAAGGGTGGATTCACCGCTCGTAGTGGATCTGGCTGGCTGCGCAATCTGCTCGTCACGCTACAATTCACTGCGGCGATCGCCATCATTGTCGTGTCCATCGTCGTATACTTTCAGACGAGGCACATGCTTAGTAAAAACCTCGGCTTCGACAAGAACCAGGTGCTGGTCATCGAGAGGTCAGAGTGGCTGGGGCAACATCTCGATGCCTTCAAAAACGATTTGATGGCCCATCCGGCGGTGGAGGCTGTTTCGAAGTCGGAAACCGTACCAGGGCGCAACTACGAGATCCGGTCGTACCGCCGTAAGGACGAGTCAGGCACTTTCCTGTTTTTGAATAACCAGGTGACCTATGACTATCAGGACCTGATGGGCATCGAGGTCGTCGAGGGACGATTCTTTTCCAAAGCGTTTGGTGCGGACTCCAATGCGGTAGTGATCAATGAGGCGGCTGTTGCTGCTTTTGAGTTTGACGAGCCTATAGGCCAGAAGCTGACCTCCGCATTCAAAAAAGGCCGGACACTGACGGTGATCGGTGTCGTAAAAGACTATCACTATGAGTCGCTGCACAAAAACGTGGCCCCCAGCTCACTGGAGTTGGCGGAGGATTGGATGAATGGCTATGTCAATCTTCGGCTAGCGCATACGAATGATTTGGCTGAGACATTGGGTTTCATTGAGGACCGCTGGAGGCTGCATACAAACAATAAGCCCTTACAGTATTTCTTCCTCGACCAGCAGTATGAGGATCTGTACCAATCGGAAATGACGACCGGCACGATACTGGTGCTTTTCTCGGGTCTCTCCGTGTTTATCGCTTGCCTGGGGCTCATCGGTTTGGTCGCTTACTCAATCGCTATCCGGCAGAAGGAAATTGGCATCCGAAAGGTCCTGGGCGCCAGCGTCCGGAGCTTACTGGTTTTGCTATCGGGGAACATCGCGAAACTTGTCGTACTGGCTGCATTGGTGGCCTGGCCGATCGCCTATTTCGCTACCGACTACTGGCTACAAAATTTTGCCGAACGAGTGAGTGTCAGTCCGATGATTTACGTCGCGGCGACGATAGCGCTGATTCTGATAGTGAGCTTGTTTCTAGCCTTACAGACCCTTCGCGCCGCCAATAGCAATCCGGTGGAGTCCTTGAGGGACGAATAGTCACTGAAGGTAGATACCTCCGCGGTTGCCGGGCTCGATATTGCCAAACCGCTCTGCAAAAACCTGCGGAAGCTCGCGGTCTTCGGGGACACTGAGCCATAAACGTCGTAGGTTTCGCTTCCTGGCTGGATCCTCGTGGTCCTGGAAGGACGTCCTGTCATGCAGCAAGGCATGGTTGTAGACAAACTGCATATCTCCCGGCTGCAGATGCATGGATAGGTACAGCGCCGGATCATTGCAGAGGTCGTCAAATAGATTGAGTGCTTCCCGGTGCCGGTCTGTTAGACGGGGGGCGTCCTCAAATCGCTGGGCTGATTCGATGTACTGCCGCTGATAATAGACGGTCATTTTCCCATCATGATAAGAGAAGACGGGGATCAGCGTGAAAGGCTTCATGCCAGGAGGGATCTCTCCGCGCCGGTCAGTAGCGATGGGATCCAGGAGTAGCCGAAGGAGATCAGGCCGCTTTTCCCACATTTGGGCGTAGACGGTTTCGGCACTGACTAATAAAGACTCTCCTCCCTGCATCGCCGGTTGAAGGCAGAGGAGACCAACCACATCCGCAGAATCGGTGTGAAAGTGCTGGCGTTCGCTCGTCTGGTAGATCCTGACATTGGGATCGCTGCTTGCCTTGCCCACATCGCGAACATGTCCCAACAGATCGCCGTTGGCATTTTGTGGTCGCTTATTGCCAATATGTGTGCCTATTCCGACGAAGATGGCCTCCATCTCACGTTGGGAGAGGTTTGCGCCGGGCAGCCCCCGTATGACCTTGAAGCCAAGCCCTTGTATCAAGTCTTTTTTGAGTTGTCGCAGCTTGTCCGAGAGGTGTGGTAGGATGAACTCCTGAAGAGTGATATCAACTGGAGATTCGACCTGTCTCAGTGCTTGTCTGGCGGCATGTATCAGTTCCTCGTTTTCCTGGTCGGTCAGCTGCCAAACCCATCGGCCTTCATCCTTTTGGAGGTCGTCTCCTCGCCAGGTGGCGGTGGTGCTCGAGGGGGGAGGTAGGGTAGCTAGGTCAGGTCCGTCCATGACCACAAATTTAGCCGGGTTTGGGATGAACTGCTGTGGCCAAGCGATCTGGAAAAGAGAAAACCCGCCCATTTCGAGCGGGTTCTCTGGCAGCTATCGCAGTGATTGAAACTGCTGCAAGATGGCTTGCCAGTATGGCAGCACCGCTTCCTGATGGTCCAGCCCTTCGAAAGGAACGATGGCGACAGGTGCTCCCAGGCGAGTTAGCTCGTTGAAGGCGGTTTCCGCATGAAATGGAAACACGCTCGTGTCGTCGGTTCCGTAGTACAGGGTAATCGGATCTTTCGCCGACCAACTGTGGGTGTCATTGTCCCTGAAGGCTCCCAGTAGTTCTTCATCTGAGCCATCTGACAATCCATCGATGAAACCTTGTGTGAAGAGCTCCCGGGGATCGCGATCAAAGTCCGTGCGCGTGGGCCAGAGCATGGGGTCGTCTACAGCAGCGACAATGGCAGCGTCATCCGCCGTAATGATTTCTTCCCATGGTCGATTGACTCCGGAGGTTTGGTTGATGACATGAATGTTCCACAGCCATGCACCCGGGTTGTCAATGACGATTTGCTGCGTTTCCAGGGCCGAGACAGTCCCGGACTTATTGTACGCCCCAGCACCGGGCGCACTCATCGTTACTTCCAAAGAAGAGTTCTCGGAGAGATGCTGGTGCATGGCCATGGTCGCATAGCCCCCTTGCGAGTAGCCCGCAAGGAAGAGGCCATCGGTTGTGCTGAGCTCCAACTTGGCGGCGAGTTCGCGGGCTGCCATCAGCATATCAAAGCAGGAGCTACCCATCGTTGCCCGGTGCTCAAAGGGGTGCGACACCTTCTGAGAAGCTCCATAGCCCACGTAGTCAGGTGCAGTCACTATATAGCCGTAAGAGGCCATTACCAGCAGGTAATTGACCAGCGTACTACCACGATCGAAGTAGGAGGGCGCCTCCCTCTGCTGAATGATGGTACCGTGCTGGTAGGAGAGTGTCGGCATATCTTCAGTGTTGCTCGGGAAAAGGACAAGACCTGAAGCCGTCAACGGCGTTCCGTCGTAGTAGGTGGTCGGGTATTCTACCCGGTAGGCGTTCACGTCCTGCGAGGCGGTGCCAGGAAAGACTCCCCCGAATTGCCTCGCAATGTTGGCTATCTCCTCCGAGGAAATGGTACCAAGGAATGTTCCCATCTCCAGATGGGTATCACCCAAAATATCCGATAGTTCTTGAGTTGGCGAAGGGTCATTATCATCGCAGGCTGCGAAAGTGAGCACGAGTCCGATGAGTGAAATGAAGTTTTTGATGTTTGCCATGTTTGTACAAATTGAGTTTTTGAAATGAATCGAATGATGGTCCATTGTTGGACTTGCTTCGAAGATCAGTTCATGCAAATAGGCAGCGGTAGTTTCCGGGCAATTAGGAGTTCTACTTTACCGATCAGGACTTTCGTGCCTGCTGACGGAAGGTCTGGGGTGTCTGATTGTACTCCTTTTTGAAAGCGGTATAAAAGGCAGATTTGGAATTATACCCCACCTTATAGCCGATTTCCTCAATTTTCAAATGGCCAAATGAGGTATTTGTCAAATATTCTTTGGCTTCTTGGGTCCGGTAGGTATTGATCATCCCAAAGAAGTTGGTTTGGAGTCGCTCGTTGATGATTTGCGAGAGGTGGTGCTCAGAGATCGAGAGCCTCTGGGCTAGCGCCTCCATGGAAACGTCACTTTGAAGAAACGGCTTGTCTGTCTCCATCAATTGCTGTAGCTCCCGCAATTTGATGTCAGCCTTCTCGGGGGACAGGGAGGAGGTCCCATATTTCGTGGCTTCTGATTGGAAGAATGGTGACTCGCGCAGTGCAAAGTACCCGATGGCAAATAGCAGAAACGTCAGGTAAACACCGACAATATTCTCGCCTTGGGCAGATCCAAAGATCCACTTGGAGAGGAAGAAGATCATTGCACCAATCGCGCAAATGACGATGAAGTTTCGCACCCAGATTTTCTTCTTGTGCAGGGCCTTTGTAAGGAAGCGCTTTCTGAATTCCCAGCTGGTAAGCGCCACGTAAATGGACAACTGTAACGCTATCCCCCAGGTCGTCGCAAAGGCGCGAATACTTAGAGGGTCAAGGTCTTTAGGATGGGCAACGGGTAGGAAGGGGGCGGTTGGCAGATATCCTGCGATATAGTTGTTGTACTTCTGACTTGTGGGAGCGGAGAGCTCAATGGTCCAATAGGCGAAGAAAAGTACAAATGGCACGAGATGCCAAATGTAGGTTCGGCGTGGGAAGGTCTTGTTGGCTGCCCTTTGATGCAGATAGAAGGCAGGTCCCAAGAGAAACTGCAATGGCTCGGAGAAATTGTAGAGTACCATCACGTATACAATCAGTGTCGTGTGGTTGAGAAAGATCTCGAGCAGAGAGAGGGTCAGCAATAGCGTGAGGAGTCCAAGCCAGGTATTGGCAGCCGTTTTGTGAGATTGCCGGAATAGGAGGACAGACAGGAGAAGTCCCGGTAGGATGCCCATGAGCAGAATCACAGCATATAAATCCAATCGGGGATCTGGTGAGATCATGGCAGGGTTTGTCGCATAATACGGTACAGACCTAGGGTGACTGAGGCCGCCGCCCTCTCATGTAAGTTAAGTAATGATAGAGCAAATCGAACTCCTCCCGGGTGATGTCTTCTGTTCCATGCATGGCACTATTGTAACGGAAAGATCTTGGATCCTTTGTGTATTGCCAAATAATCTCCTTTTCCATGTACTCTGTGATGCTTTTTGGGAAATTTAATTCTGGACCTACATTACCTCCAACCTTGTTGATGCTGTGACACTTAATGCATCGCTGCTCATAAAGCTGAAATCCCTGAAGGGCCCGATGGTCATTCATCGGGGTAATGCTGGCATGTGGGTCTTCAAGGGTGATCTCAAAGTGTGTCAAACCATAGGGCCAGCTAACGGACTTGGCATCCAGCTCCGGATCGTCCCAAACGAGGTAGAAGGGCGCGTAGCTTTCTTCCTTGCTAATCTCCCAAAAGTAGCCTTCTGGGGCGTCAATATCCCTGAAAGCCAGCCAGCCCGATTCGAGCGGCAGGTCGCCCAGGCGATGTGCCGGAACATAACCGTCCTTGCAGACCATTTTGACCATGGCTGTAGGCGGCACTGCGGAGAGGGCGATCTGCGACTGGAGAACACTGCGGAGGGATATGGCCTCATAGGTTTTTGGCACTCCCGATACGAAGTTTTTCGTGATGCGGACAGTTTGGATTTCGTCCTTGTACTCACCTGCTTGAATTGCCTGGAACCACGGTCTAAGATCAATGACCGTAGAAATGGTATCCGTCTTCGACGTCGCCTCAGTGATCGTTGCTTTGGGCTCGGAGGAACATCGGATAAGCAGACAGGTGGACACCAAGAGGATCACTACGCCATAAGCAGACCTTGAGGAGTGTATGCGATCAGTGAGAAAGTGGTTGGTCATCCATCTAACCAACGAGGTCTTTTTCGTTTAACAATGTGTACGTGAAAAGCTCTCCCCATTCTGATCGTGCTTGACGGCAGAGATTCATGAATTCGTTGTACTCCGCGGCCCGGGCAAAAACCTGACATCCTGCGGACCAGCGATCTACCTGGACGGACTCTGTCTTCGCGTTGGATCGATGGATGTTGATACCAAAAAAGCCTGTCTGCTCCAAGCCAGAGTCGAAGTCCAGCTTGTTGTCCCGATCAAAATCACGGATCACCGTTACCTCTTTTGCCTGTACCAGCGCCTCGTATTTGTTGCGATGCTTTCCAAGCTTGTAGGTGCTCCGATATTGTCCCTCTTTGAGGATGGCGGTGCCATCGTCGTTGATCGGATCTGTTAGGTAGGTAAGCCCCGGATCAGTCGTGGCTTTGTATTCTTTGAGCTGCCATTGGTTTTGGTACTTCCAGAAGACATAGATCTTGTCATCGAATGAATTGGGGACCGCATTGTCACTCCTCACACCGACGATGTTGAGGTTGTAGGGCTTGTGGTCACTTTTGAAGAAGGCATAGGACTTCGCTTTCAACGAGTCTATCAGGGTTTTGACTTTTGACGGTAGCTTTTCTACGGGTCCCTTCACCTTTATCACCTTTGGCTTCTTGGTGGGTCGGGTCAGGTCCAGTTCCTTGTTGCGTGTTTTGATGGCTCCTATATCGTCCTGGTTCAGTCGATTGGCAGCCTGAAGCACCGACTCCCCGGGATGCGTGGTGAGGACGTTGGGGTCGAGGAACTCTGAGAAATCTCTGACGGGGAAGTTGATACGTTTGTCGGCGGGTCCGATGAAAGATGCTTCGTCTGCGGGGTTCGGTTCGGGCTTCAGGATGATGGGCTTGGGCTTCAATCCTTCACGGAACGAATCCATGTTGATTACTGGGCATGCCTTCCAGTCATATCCTGGAAACTGCGAGTGGCCCCAGACATTGTCGATGGGTACGGCCAGCTCACGCACCAGCCATTTGACTAAGGCGAGGGTGGGTTTCAGCTGCTTATCAAGCAGCTCCTGCGAACGAAAATCGCCAACCATGCAAACTCCGACTGCTTTCCGGTTGCTGTTCCCCACGTGGTAGGACCGTACTTCAAGGTCGTGACACCACTTCACGATACCATCCTTGCCTATGACAAAATGATAGCCGATCCCAGGCCAGTTGTTGTCATTGACATGGTATCTCGCAAAAGACTCGGCGGAGCCCGTTTTGGTGAGGCTGTGATGGATGGCAATATGAGTGATCGCCGACAATGGCCTGGAACCAAAACGCTTCGTGACGTGCGTTTTCAGGCGCTCGCGATAGTCCTTGGTTCCTGGTATGAAGTCGTACTTTCCCATTTATTGGCCCATCAAGGTCTTGGTCTCCTCGTCAGCGGGTTGGTAGGAGGCTTTGATTTTACCATCTTCTTGCTTTTCTACCAGCAGTTTTAGTTCGACAGCCTCTTCATCGCCAGGTTGGCACAACTCATATTTGAAGGGTCGGTTGTCATGAGCTGGTCGACGACCTGCAATGATGCTCAAACCCATCCTGAGACGGGCAAGGAATCCGGGTTGGCTTGGTTTCAGGTATACCGTGAGCTCTGCACTTTTTAATGACAGGAACTGATCCCTGCCAAACCCTTTCATGATGTCCTTGGGGAGGTGTTCACCCCTCGGCGGGTGTGCTGCCATTCGAGCCCACTGCGCCACCTGCATTTCATGCATGGTCACGTTGGCTCGAACCAGCTCTTCAATAATGCCTTTCGCCAGGCCTTGAACGTGTTTCTGATCTGTTGTAGGCCGCTCCATGTACTCAGTTTTCTTGCCGCCGCTCTGGCTGCTTTCAATCTTTTGGGACTAATAAAATTAAAAGCCCCGCTAAGCCAGGTTACTTCTGGTACGTGAGAGACCTTTACGACTTTGGGATCTCTATGCCCTCCACAGTCGCGTCAATGATCTTTTGGAGTCCCGCCGGAAGCTGTGATTCACTTACGTGGAGTTTTACATCCAAGGTACCTCCACGGTTGACTACGTTTTCCCGACTGCTGCTATTTTCCAGGGAGCCGCTTAAGCTTGCTCCGACGAATTTGGCCAGTATCCCTTTGGTGGAAATCTCCGCCTTTGCCGCTTTCTTGTTCGCATTTTTCTCAGTGACTACCTGTGAGATGTTGTATTGAAAACTAACGCTCAGCGAGTCAAAGTTGAGGCTGGGAATCTTGGTGAGAGCAATCAATGGCACATTCACCTTTCGCTGCACCTCTTTGGTCGTGCTACCATCATCTACCTGCTCCATGAATGTGAATTCCACATTCTTGTCCTTGATGGAGTTGACAAAATCGAGGGTTGTCTGCGCCGCCTGTTTGTGGGCCTCGATGGTCGTCAACAAGGGCGAGGCGATGATGAAATCCAACGGGATCTTTGCAAATTCAGCTGGCGACGCGGTACTGTCGTTAATAGCAGCCGGTGGGTTTCCTTGGTTTTGAGCCATAGTTAAGTGGTGTTAAAGTGGTATATGTATGCTTTTAGTTTTTATTCAGTTGGCGTCTCAGGGCTTGTTGCCGCACCTGAAGATGGGTTCTTATCTGGTAAATCGTCCGTATCTACCGACTCTATCGAGTTGGTGAGATGGACCAGCATCCGTTCAAGGCCAGAAGGCATTTCCGAAGCTTCTATTTTCATGTTTACCTTGATCGAAGATTCACTTCTGCCCGCCTTGGTGGTTGCAATCTCCCCGCGAAGCGACTTCGGCTCTTTGATCAGGAACCAGGGTCTACTGCGATCCTCGTCGTCTTTTGTTTTCCAGGCTTCAGACTTCTCCACATTGAATTCGAAGGAAATATCTGCTTCCTGAATGGAAAGGGGTTTGACTGGCAAAAGGGCCAGGTTGGGGATATTGACCGTGACGCCATTCCCGGTGTCATCTATCATGTCAAATGATTGCTGGTACAGTTCACCCGTCTCTGCGTTGAGGGTCTTGAGTTCAACAATCTCCTGGTCTGTCAATGTGTTTTGCTCTTTTCTCTTTTTGAAGAGCTGCCTCATGCGAGTTTTCTTATCCTGACGATTTTTCTCTTCATCAATGATGCCCTGTAGCTCGTCCCTTTGCTCTGTTAGTTTCTGAACAGCATCTGCATTGCTTTTGCCATTACCGAGAGCGTCGATTTGTGTTTGAATGTCTTTTACCCTGCTTTCTATCAGTGTGATGTCCTGTGGCGTATACTGATGTCGAAACCCCATCTTCAACAGAAAATTCAGAAAGGACCTGGCGGCATGTACTTGGGCTTCAAAGATGGAATTCAGCGGGGCCAGGAAAGCGGCCGAAAGAGGATAGTAGTCAGATCCGTTGCCGGACCCACCATTGTTGTCACCGTTGGCGGGAGCGTCTGCCATAGCAGTTCTTTTCTTGTTTGGTTTTGGGTTTAGGAACTTAATGTTCCGTGTCGGAAGATACCTGCTTCAAGGTATTTACGCAAGTACCTTCCTGCAATAATGCCCTATCTCCGGCTATTACCTCGATGTCGTGCTAAATTTCCCAATCACCGGCAGCTTGATTTGCGATTGATAGTCAGGGGAGTGATGCACGGTATTGTGTGCAATGATCCCTTCTGTCTCATCATAGTTGTTGCCTCCGGTGTTCAGGTTGCGCATGAATCGCGGGAAGTTGCTACTGCTGATCTCGATACGTATGCGGTGCCCGGGTTTGAAGTAGTTGCTTGTTGCCATAGGGGAGAAGGCGATCTCGTACACCTCGCCCTCCTCCATGAAGACCTCTTTTTCATATCCCTCACGATATCTGGCCCGCTGGATCGTTTCGTCCAGGTTGTAGGCAGTTCCGTCAGGGTGGACGTCGATTAGCTTGATGGTGAAGTCGGTGTCTTTCACATCCGACGACACATAGATGGAAGCCTCGATAAAACCGGCAATCTCCACGCCCTCAGTCAAGGGGTCCGATGTATATACAAGAATGTCGTTGCGCGACTCCATTTCGCGCTGGTCATAGGCACCACCGGCTAAGGCTCCTCCCATGCAGCAGACATTGCCTCCCAGTGAGGGCACGGGGTTGTGTGGGTCGTAGGTGTAATTGTCCTGGCTTGCCTGCTCAGGAGGCGATAGCGCGAGTGTTCCATCTCCAAACAGGCTGTTGGCGCCGCCATCGCTGTCCAGGTACAATGAGGTCATCTCAGCAGCAGGTGGTGGCCAGGCTTCGGCAGATTTCCATTCGTTGGTGCCCATCGTGTAGTACTGCACACGGGGTAATTCGTCTTTGAGGCCATTGTCTTCTCCTTTCAGCCACAGGTCAAACCAACCGTAAATCAGCTTGTCATAATCGAGGCGTGCATCTCCGACGCTCATATCTCCGACCATCGTGTTCTCAGTCGCTCTGTAGTATCCGCAATGCAGCGTGGGGGCAATGACGAGGTACTGGTTGTCGGCGATCTCGGGATCTTTGTGATTGCGGATATGATTGAAGAGCGCCAGGTTTGGGCTGATGCTGACATCGTACCAAGAGGTAAACCAAAAGGCCGGTACGCCAAAGTCCATGTCATCGTGATAAAGGCCCCCTTCGTACCACTTGGGGTCGTTGGGCTTGCGAGTGACCATTTCTTCGAAGATGCCTTTGGGCCCTTCGTGATGCTGGATCAGGTCCTGAAGTGGCAAGTGATAGAAAGCTTCCGACCAGTCAACGCGCGGATATTCGGGAGACATATCATAGAAGCGCTGAAGTCGCAGCAAATCCTCTTGACCGATTCCCTGAGGAAGTCGTGGAGCCATGGGATCATGCTGCACGCCGTACAACCACGAATAGAAAAGCATCTGCTCGGCCCCGCCCCGGTACCAGTTGCCCTGCTCGTAGAACTCACCGACGCGTCCGACACCGGCGCCATAACCCATGGGAACCATGGCTGCATGGGAGGGATGATCGAGGGCCGCCACGGCCATTTGCCACTCAGCAGTAGATGAACAGCCCAGTGTCCCTATTTTTCCATTGCTCCAGGATTGCTCGGCCATCCAGCTGAAGGCGTCATAGCCATCAGTCAGAGGAACGCCCAGTATGTCCCACTCGCCCTCAGAAAAGTAGCGGCCACGCTCGTTTTGTACCACGTAGGCATATCCGCGCTTCACGGCTTCGTAGGCACGTTCGTAGGTACGAGTTCTTTCTTTGCCGTCGCCCCAGCTGTTGAAATTGTAAGGCGTGCGTGAGAAGATGATCGGTACTTTTTTGTCGGTTTTGGGTCGATAGATATCCGTGGCGAGCCGAATGCCGTCACGCATGGGCATCATCACCTTTTGATCTATGTGGGAGATCTCTTCGAGCTTGCTTTTGATTTCGTTGTTCTGGCCTATGCAAGGCAAAGAGGCCACGGCCATGAGGAGGACTAAGTAGTATTTCATCGTTCGTAGATTAGGTCAACAGAAAAATAAGCAATCAACCTGACATTTTGCGAGTGGGCTAGCCAACGATGTCACGAGAAGTTGGGTAATATTACAGAGCTCATAACCGAAACCTTGATTGTAAAAGAGATCATTTATTGGGTCGTCTTCGCAGCAATGAACGTGTTGCATTTCCTCCCGAACTACCTACTGAATTTTCGTAATTCATCCTTCTTTCCTTATTGGTCAGAGTGGGTACGCAGTCGACGCATTGGGTTGATCGATAGCCCCAATCAGGATCCTTTTCGATATACAGTCGAGTTTTCGCTGTTACTTCTCCTGGCAAGAGTCCTCTACCTGAGGCCAGTCGTGCCCTTGATGATTGTTATGTATAGCTTCTTACTGCTCTTCAATTGGTATCAGTACTTATTTCGGAGGATCTATGAGACAGAACCCAATTTCTACAATGATGGGAAACTGCTCAAAAATGGATGGGCGATTGTTTGGGATGAGTCACCGTGGAAGGTGTTGTTGGCGTTGGTTGGTTTAGTTGGGTTATTTGGTGGCCTCCACATAGCGCTTGCCTGGTACATCGATTTCGCCTACATGACGGGGGACGCTCCTGGTCTGTATGTCGTTGGGGGTCTGTGGCTTGCCATGCTGTCCAGAAGCTTACTGTTGACTGGGGTTTACCGTAAGTACCCGAATGACGTTTACAATCGCTTTCACTTCACCATAGTGGAGATTGGTAAGAATATCGAAAGAAGTCTAGATACAAGACGGATTGCCCGGAGGCGGATAGGAGAGGTCTTTCGTGCTGCAAGGGAGCCTCTGCGTTTGACATTGAAGCCCAATCCCCCGAATATCCATTTGCACTTTATCGAGTCCTATGGGTCTTATCTATTTGTGGAGGAAAAAGTGAGAGATCGGGGCTATGCGATGTTTTCACAATTCCAGAAGCAGCTAGACGCGAACAGGTGGTCTGTAACTTCGAATTTCAGCGCATCCCCGACCACTGGTGGGCAATCATGGCTCACCTACTCCTCCATGCTTTATGGGATGCGCATTGCAGACAACACGCATTTCGAGAACTATTTGCGGGACGAGGATTTCAATAGTAGTAATAGCATCCTGCGGCTCCTTCAGACCGCCGGGTATACGAACTACAATCTCAATCCAATCAGCCCCATTCGTGGGATCAATGTTCCTTATGAGGAGATGAGGACCTTTTATAGTATCGATCGGTGGTTGCTCAAAGACGACCTGCACTACACCGGAGATGTGTACGGCTTTGGTGAATGCCCGCCAGATCAATACTGTCTGAATTATACAATGGATCTCATCAGGGAGGAGGCAAAAGCGCCCTATGTTCTATTCTACCTGACCAAAAACAGTCATTCTCCTTTCATACCTCCTAAGATGGCCGAAGATTGGCGAACGCTGAATCACAAAGACGGGCAGGCCCATATTCATCGTGGGTTCCTGGCCCAACCGACAGATGATGACTACATAAACGCCATCCAATACCAATTCGACAACCTTTCTGATTTCATCTCACGACATGGTCAACATGAGGATATCTTTTTGATCATAGGTGATCATCAGCCGCCAATATTGGCGGATACGGAGAGGCATGGACGAACTACACCAGTGCATGTTGTTTCAAAAAACCGTGCGTTCCTGCATGATTGGGAGGTATATGGCTTCAGTCAGGGAATAGAGGATTGCCAACAGTTCGTTTCCCATGAGGGGCTGTACTCCATCTTTCTGCGCACTTTTGGAGCACACTACGCTCAGCCCGATTCAATATTGCCAACCTATGAACCTGATGGCTTACAACTTTGATGCCTTCTATCGGCGTTGGGCGTTGCTCTCCTCAGGGGTCCAGCTATTAGGACTGGCACTTGCGATCCGGTACTCATCGATCTACTATCTGCTCATTTGTACCCTTCTTCTGTTCGGCTATTTCACTAGTCATATGCGTCGATTCTTACCTGAGTGGCCAGCCGTCATAGGCTATGCCAATTGGGTAAGTATTGCACGGCTGGTCATCGTTTTGATCTTTCTGGCTGGTCACCAGGTCTTGCCTGGGGAATACATTTTTGCGGGTTTGTTTTTCGCCATTTGCCTGGATGGATTGGATGGTTACGCAGCCCGACGCTTCCAGCATGTGAGTGCGGCTGGTGGTGCGTTGGATATGGAAATTGATGCCATGATGGTACTCGCCTTGTCGTGGCTCCAGGTAGAGGAAGGTGTTGTATCGCCTTGGATTCTGATCTCCGGGTCACTACGGTATACCTACGAATTACTGTTCTTCTGGCTGCCGGCTAAAGACGTTGACTTCCCGCCGAAGATAGTCCGTGCCACTATTGCAATAGGATTCTTGCTGGCCCTGTTGACACCATTTGTATTGAGCCAATCTCTGAGCCAGCTGATGATCGAAGTGATGGGGGTGTTGATCCTGGGATCTTTTGGGAGTGCGCTGGTGGCTCGTTTTTTTCAGGGACGTATCAGTGATACTTGAGTCGGTCAAGTAAGTCACCGTATTGCTCGCTGAAGTGATCGATAACCGCTTTGCTGAAGTGCTCACGCCATTGCCCCGGGGCTGGGTTGCGGACGTGCTTGCCAGTCCTGCCCGACTTGAGTGCATAGCGCTGAGCCATCCATCCACCGGCGCGGATCTCCATCGGTGTCACTTCGTAGAATCGAAGCAAGTCCTCAAAGGTTTGTCGTTCATTACCCAGTATCTCTTCGTAGCGGAAAACGCGGATGCGAGGGTCATCTTCTGGCCACTCTCTCATGGATTGAAGGTGGTTCTTTCGAAACTCCATCTCTGCGAGAAGACCCTGCTCCTTGGACAGTCCCTGCAAGTACTCGCTGTAGGATACTCCTGATGGCATGTTCACCGGCGTGTGCCCATTGATCGGCTCCCAGTACTTATTGGAGGGGTTGCTGAAACGGAACCACGGCTCGGCACCTCGCAGATGATAGAAGTAGCCAGATACTATGAGGTCTCGCGGATCCCGGACAAATCTACTGATCCGGAAATCGCCGTTGAGGGAGGGGAGGTGAATCGCAAACCCGTTCGTTGAAGTCACCCGGTAGTTTGATACGTGATTGTAAAACTCTCCTTCTATCGCCTCAAAATGCCGAAAACGCGGACGTACGAACCGCGTGGGGTTGTACAGCCGCGTCATGACCTTGAGGAAGTACATCGTCAGACATTTGTGTTGTGAAGCGTGAATGCGCAGCACTGTCGTGGGGACTAACTAGCTTTCATTTGTTTCCTTGCCTTCCACTTTGTCATGGATGGCATGTACGGTATTGAGGAGGTCTTGCATCACCGGGTTGATGGCTGCATTGTTGCGAAGTTCTTCTTGCCGAAAGCCCAATCTCGTGTCGAGGTAACCGATAAAAATCAATAAGAGCAAGTAGACCACAAAGAGGGCCGGTATGATCAGCCACTTGAAATCGGTGATGTATGTCTTCAAGACGGGATTGTCGAAAGAGTTGATCAATACGAGATTGAGCATAAAGAAATTGATATAACCCAAATACATCCTTGCCCTGTCAAAGTAGATTTTCAAGGAGATGAGTTTTCTTCTGTAAGTCGTAGTCTTGTGCGAGTTCATTTCTTATTGGCAATTATGATACAATAGGCTGCCTCCCCCAATGAATACATCCTCTCCAATAGCAGGGCCCCTTGGTAAATATCGAGTTGTTGGCGGAGATTCCCCCTGGTGACGCGACGTACCTGAGGAAGAATGGTCGTTAGCAGACTAAGAATATAGCGATTCTTCCAGGTCATGCGATCGGTCATATCATATTTCTGGATGGATTCGAATCCCACAGCCTCTAGCAGCTCCAGAAAGGTCGTCAGTGTAGTGAAAGCCGGGGTGTGCCACTTTCGTTGATGTGCCAGGGAAATCCTGGAAGATGTCACCAGGAAATCCTCGGCAATGATCAATGAACCGCCAGTGACTAACGCTCCAGTCAGATTAGTCAGCGTGTGCTTCAGATCTTCTGCATGCTTCAGCGATTCGATGGCAATGATGTGATCGAAGGTGCCGTCCAGAGGTTCATCATAGCTTTGATGCTGGAACCTGAGGTGATCAATACCTAATTGCTCAGCGTGGTTCTTCGCATAGGCCACCTCTCTCTCACTGAGGGAGATTCCCGTGCCAGTAATCCCAAACTTCTCATGGAGCTTAAATAGTGTATTGCCTGTGCCACAGCCCGCGTCAAGGATTGATGTATCAGCTCGGAAAAGCTGATGGGCCATTAGCCAATCGACGAGGTCCTTTTGTTCCGCCTCGAGCATCAGTGATTTATGGATCGGATAGGGGCCGGAGTTTTTCGGAGCCTCGAAATCAAACAGAGTGTCGTATAGGGACCCGATGACGTTCACGGTTTCCTGGTTACGAAGATGAATTCATAGGCAAGCTCCAGACTAAATGGGAACTTTCGCACTGCGCTGCAGTCCACGTGCCCCGGCATAAACCATCTCTTGATTCGGTAGTAGGGCCAGTGGTCCGGATAGATGGCCTCGGTCTTAAGACCAGCTCGTCCAAATATGTCTTTCCATTCTTTCAGCGTAAGTGCATCCTGATGCCCTTTGGTGTTTTGCAATCCCAAGGGTTTCCATAGATATTTCCACGTCAGGTTTTCTGCATTTCGCACCATATAGCACAGCCGCGCACCCGGCTTAGCCACTCGGTACTGTTCGGCGAGTACCTTCTGCCGATCGAGCATCCGCTCCAGTGACCCAATGCAGGTTATGCTGTCAAACGTGTTGTCCTCATAAGGAAGGTCCTCTGCATTGGCCTCGAGGACATCGGCCTCAGGTACGTTTAGCCTGCACTGACGGATGGCCTCTGATGAGATGTCCACGCCGTGCAACTGGACATCCTGACGGGTTAGCGCTTGTAGCATGAGGCCGGGGCCGCATGCGACGTCGAGGTGCCGGGACTCGACGCCTGGGTCTATCAGTGTGCCGAAGATCTCATAAGCCGCCACGGGCCGTAAATAACCTTCTCCCTTTGTCCGATAGGTTTGGTCGAACCAGTCCTTGATTTCCTCTTGTCTGGTCAAAATATCAGGTACCTTGGGGTCTGTAATTCATATATCTGGTATGCCTCGCCATACTTCGAGAGCAGGTGTCGCTCTTCCATCAAAATCTTGGAGTGCATATATCCCAGAAACCAGGCATAGCCTAGCCACAGCCACCAATTTCCGAAACATACCACAAGCCCCAGGAAGGTCAGATCGATTCCCAGGCTGATTGGATTTCGCGTCCAACGAAAAATATTCTTTTTGACAAGGTACTTTCCATGGTGGCTACGAAGTGCCCTGGTGCCAAGAAGGGAGAGGATTCGACCTGTGATGGACAAAATCAAACCACTCGTCCACAGCCATGAAAAATACATGGGTTCTTGCCATTGAATCAAAGCCAGAACCAGGGGGCTGAGGACGAAAATCAAGCTCAGGACCGCAGCCATCCACTGAAAGAAACGGCGGCGGCCTTTGAATCCACGCGATCTGGAAGACCAGAGGGCTTTACTTGATGCTTCGCTCGGGATAGGCCATATGACCAGATCCAGCACAAAGCTGGCATAGATCATGAAGACAAGTAGACTTGCTAGCATAGCTCCAAAGTTTCTTTGTACCGCCTGCTTGTCTTGTCCCACGAATAATTCTCCACGACGTCCGGTCTAGAGATACGGGATTTTCTGGATGTAAGCAGCCTGACCGCTTCTGTCATTTTGGGTATATCAAAAGGCGGTATCAGTAGACCCCCTGATTCCCCTACAAGTTCTGATGCCCCACCGGTATCAAATGCGATCACTGGTAGCCCCTTGGCCATCGCTTCGCAGAAGACCATCCCGAAACTCTCGGCAACTGAGGTATGGAGTAGCGCATGATAATCACGATAGGGGATGGGGCTTTGAAAACCTCGTAACTGTACCTGAGGGTACGCCGCCAATTTTTCGGCCAGTTTTCGGTCGATGATATGCCCGTATATATGTATTTCAATGGCCTCGTCCCGTGGAAGTCCAGCTATCACCTGCGGCGCCAATTGATACTTTCGCCTATCGACATTGCCCACCATCAATAAGCATTTTTCACTGCTCCGGTCCAATGTTTCGCCGGATTCTGAAGCGTCGCCCGAGTTGTTGAATCCATTGTTGATCAATACCGAGTTGGGTGAAAACTTGGTGACGTACTCGTACTTGAATTGGGAAACAGTCACCGTCATCGCTGACCTTCTAAAAATCCATTGGTAGATAGTCGTGTAGAAGAGCGACCTCACCCAGTTGCCCCACCCAAAACGACCTAACTCCGGCCAGTTGTCGTGATAGGTGAAGCGGAAATCTACACCCGCCAGAATAAAAAGAAATGAATTGTAGAAATCTCCGTAGAAGAGGGTGGAGGGTGCATTCAACTCACGAATCTGCTTAATGGCATCCAACCAACTTCGATAGCGATGGAAAATGACCCGTGCAAAGTTGTGCTCGCCTAATTCAGTGCCAATCACATGGACTTCCTCAAAGTATTCCTGAAGCCTGGAAAACACTTCACAGGTGGCCGTGGATCCTCCAGAGAAGTTTGAGCCAAAATGTGTTGTCAGTATGACCAGCCTCTTCGCCATCAATCCTCAAAGCTGGCAGAAGCCACGTGCGATTCCAGCAACTCAACTTTGAGCGACATCGGCTCCGGGAGCTGTGACTTGATCTCCTGATGTATGTATCGAGCGAGAAACTCCGTTGTCGTCAACTGACCTTGAAATTGGGGTAGCTCATCCAGGTTTTGATAGTTGAGCGTGGCCAGGACCCCATTCATGATGTCCGTTGCCAGGCCAATATCGATGACCACGTTCTTTTCATTGAGCTTAGGACTTCTGAAGGTCACTTCTGTGACATAGGTGGCCCCATGCATGTGCTTCGCAGGACCGAAGAAGTCGTCGGGTAGCGAGTGGGCGATCATGATGTGTCCTTTTACTTTGACTGTAAACATTATTGTTCGTAGTTGATGATGGTTCCAAGGCCGTTACGTTTCCCGGCACGAAGTTCTTCGTAGTAGGCGGGTGCCTGACTCCATGGCACTTCCCGGTCGATAATCCATCGGGGGTTCAAATCAGCCAACAGTTGGAAGACCAGGTCCTTTCGCCGGCGATAGTCCCAATGTGCCGCTTTGCGATCGGGAATACGTCCGACCTGCGAGGAGATGATGCGTTTTCTGCCATAGTGGAAATCAGATCCTAGGGACAGTGGGACCTCTGCCTCTCCGTACCAATTTAGGTCGAGCACTTTCCCTTCGGTACGAGTCGCTTCCAAGGCTAGCTGGAGAGTATCGGTCGTTCCGGAGGTATTGAAGACAATGTCGAAGTCAGCGGTCTGCGCAGCTTCCCAAACTGCACACCCCTGTGCATGTGCCATTTTTCGGCGGGTCTCGTCTTTTTCCAGGACATAGACCTCCAGGCCAGCCGTGTTGCAACAAATGCTACTGATCAAGGCACCCACGGTTCCATACCCCACAATCAAAATACGATCGCCCGGATCGGGCCTGGCATCCCACATGGCATTAACGGCAGTCTCCATGTTGCTCGCCAAAGTTGCTGTGGTTGGATCGACCTCTGCCGGTACTATACAGATATCGTCTACGCTAGCAGTTGCAATGGACTGATGCGGGTGCATGAGATGCACCAATTTTCCCGTGATGGATGGCGGACCATCCAGTACTTCACCGACCATCGAATAGCCATAGGTGAATCGGGAAGAAAGAGAACCCTTCATGTGTGGCACGGCCATTTCCTCGGCGAGTCTTTCTGAGATAGCTCCGCTAATCACCAACCTTTCAGTGCCCTCACTTATCAATGAACATTGAGCTCGAATCAGAAGACCATCGACCGAGACTGCTTCGAGTGCTGATTCCTGTTGCCAGGATCTTTGTTTGTCATGCCATAGCTCGACTGTACTCTTCATCGGTTCACAAGTTGCCAATGAACATTACATCTGAACCGATAGGCACAAATCGCCCTTGCTTGAAATCTATGGCATCGGACATGTTGAAGATGCCATCAAAGGCAAAGGAGGACACGCCCGAACCAAGGATCTTGGGAGAGATATGCAATTGCACCTGATCCAGGGTTCTCTGCTGCAGGAAGTGTGATGTCGTACAGGCGCCTCCTTCGATATACACACTATGTAGGCCTCTTTCGAAGAGTGCTTTCAAAATATCTTGCGTATCGAAGGCCGTGACTTTTGTCAATGCCACCTTATTGGCAATGTCGACATGTTGATGGTTTTGGCAAAACATGATCGTGCTGTTGTCGATGGCCTTGTAGTCATCAATTGCCAATTTGTCTCCGCCGATGATGACTTTGACAGGGCTCTTACCTGCGACCTTCCGTACATTCAGACGGGGGTTGTCGATGTGCAATGTTCTCGATCCAATCAGAATGGCATCAGAGAGGGCCCGCATTCGATGGGCATGAACGAGATTTTCCTCATTGCCAATCCACTTGCTGTCACCAGTACTGGTGGCAATTCGCCCGTCCAGCGTTTGAGCGAAATGAGAGACCGCCATGCATCGCTGATTGCGATTTGACTCCACACATAACATGGTGTAGGGTACATACAATTGAAGGAGTGTCGTTTCTTCGTGTGTCAGCGTTGATGAAGAGGGTAGATCAATCACTAAAAAGCCTTCATCAAGGCAAGATTTTGTCTCCGTATTGCATCTGATGATCGCATCGGCACTCTTGTCCTCTTCATTCCAAGAAATGCCATAATCGCCTCGGACCCAGAGTGAGATAGTCTCAGGCCACTCATTTCTGATTGCCGCCTGCTCTTTTATTAGAAGTATGCTTTCCCAAATCATATCGAAAAGTGTTTTGATTTAGGAAGCAGTCGACAGCATGTGACCCATCCTGTCTCTTTTGGTTTTCAAATAGGCGGCGTTCTCCGCCTGAGGCTCGATTTCAATAGGAATGCGCTCAATTACATTGATCGAGGTCCCCTCGAAAGCCGCCAGCTTGTCCGGATTGTTAGTCAGCAGTCGGATAGATTGGACACCCATTTGCTCTAATATCCCTATGGCCCCATCATAGGATCGCTCATCCGAGTGAAAGCCCAGTTTCAGGTTGGCCTCGTGCGTGTCGAATCCCTCTTCCTGTAGATTGTATGCCAGCAGTTTGTTAGCCAGGCCAATTCCCCGGCCTTCCTGACGCAGGTATACAATAACACCTTCGTGCTGTTGGATCCACCGCATAGCGAAGTCAAGCTGTTCACCGCAGTCGCACCTCTTGGATCCGAACACGTCTCCGGTCATGCATTCTGAGTGGATCCTGACGTCAACGACAGGTCGTGACAGATAGCTATCTGTGTGCAGTGCCAGGTGTGGGAATTGATCGTATTCGCTTTGAAACGTTCTTATGACGAAGGTGCCATGTTTTGTAGGTAGCTTGGCGCTGACCTCAGCGCCGTGGTTTGGTTTGCTCAAAATCATCAACTAAGTACTAATATCAGGCGTCTGTAGGCTATACCCCCCAAACCCGTGAAGAGTTGGCTCCTACGACCATTTGATTGGAACATGCAGGTGTTTACCTGACCAAGAGAGCTAGGGGGCTAAAGTCGCTAACGGCCTGCAACTGTTCTTAATATACTGATTACTGAGGACATACGTCTTCACGTAACCCATCGGTACGCCCGCTGTGGTCAGCTGGCAGGCAAAACTGATCTTATCTCCCTGGGCAATCATGTTGAAGTCGAGGTCGGGTACGGTAGCCGGCTCACAGGAGATGGGCCTTGAGAAATCCTCCAGCTTGCTCCTTGCAATGGAATTGATCGAGTGCTGTACTTCTTCCAAAAGAGATTTCTCGCTTATGGTTCGCTTTAGCTCGTCCTCTCCGACGAACTCGATGTCTCGACCAATCACCTTGCCTGAACGGTTGAGTCGCTCGCCGTCGATTATGATCTCATTGCGAAAGAAAGTATGAACATCCGCAAGACGAACAAAGTCAGGAGAGGTGGAGAAATCCAGCTGTGCATAAGCTTCCTTCAGATCATTGTTGCTGTGGATAAATGAATCGACAGGCCACTCCCTTAAGTCGTACCAAATTTCATGCTTCTGGTATTCGTAGCCTTCAAGTATGCTGCCTTCCGAAGAAGGCTCTTCAAGGCATCGGGCGTACATGTTGACTTCAGTGGCCAGGTAATGAAAGCCCGGACGCTCCTGAAAGAATGGCACCTTGTACGTCTTCTCGAGGTTCCACTGGCCCTGGTATTTATAGCAGGGGAAATTGCAATCGTCAGGCAACTCTTCAAGCGGTATGTAAGGGTTGACAAAGGCGGTTTCGAAGCTCCATTGAAGCATGTCATCCCGGGGCATATCTAACTGCGGTGGAGTGTCGTTCAGAGTTTTCCCACGAAGAAAAATGACGGCAACCAGAATGATAGACGTCAATGTCACGGCGTAGCTCACATACAGTTGTCGCCTTTTTGTGAGAGATTTCCCTCGTCTTTTTTTGAGCTTTTCCTCGAGTTGTTGGATGCGGAGTATGCGCGTGATGTTCTGAATGGCCCGTTCGTATTCGCCTTTGGTGGCAGACTGGTGAATAAGCCTGGAAAACTGGGCATCGCTGTAGCCAAGATGTCTGGCGATCTCCGTATTGCTCGATTTAGTGAATCGGTGAGACTCAATGTCGAAAGCTCCGTAGAGAGCTTCCAATTTCCGTAGTAGTTCTTCGTAAAGGCCGATCATCACCCACTGGTTCAGGACGGAAAGTTCGTTGAAAATCGCTAAAACTCCATAAAAGGCATCATAATTTCAAAATACGTAAAAAAGCCCAATTGGATTTTATACAATTGAAGTTGATCAACGAGATATTGCGCGATTAGCCCGACAAACCAAATGAAAAACCACTTTTCAACGTCTTCTCGTGGGGGTTCTTTGGTTGAGGCTTGTTAGCAAATCAAACTTAAACCTATGCGTATGAAGAACACTTTACGAGGTACAATGGCCTTGGCTTTCCTATTACTAACTACCGCAGTCTTCGCTCAGAGGACGGTTACAGGAAAGGTCACAGGGGAATCTGGCGAAGAATTGCCAGGTGTGAACATCTTACTGGAGGGAACGACCACTGGTACGACCACTGATATCAGTGGTAACTATAGACTCGATTTGCCGGGTGATGATGGCACACTCGTCTATTCTTTTATTGGCTTCGAGGACAAGTCGGTACGAGTGAGTGGCCAGTCGGTCATCGATGTGGTGCTTGAAGAAAGCACAGAGCAGTTGCAGGAGGTGATTGTTACAGCCCTGGGTTTTGAGCAGCGAAAGGATGAGACGGGGTCAACGGCTGTGGTTTACAATACCGGGGATATGAAGAGATCCGGAGAGACCACCTTGTTGAACTCTCTTTCGGCCAAAGCCTCCAATGTTCAGATTTCCAGATCCAATGGAGATCCAGGTGCCGGTTCCACTATCCGGATTCGTGGTGCCAATACACTACTCGGAGAAACAAGCCCACTGATTATTATCGATGGTATTCCCATCTCCAATGAGACCATCTATGGCGGCGGTAATGACGTTACCGGAGGCCGTACAGGTGGTGTTTCTCAGCAGTCGCGACTCAATGATATCAACCCTAACGACATCGAGTCCATTCAGGTACTGAAGGGAGCATCAGCTGGTGCGCTATGGGGTGCTCGTGCGGCGAATGGTGTAATCGTCATCACGACTAAGAATGGAAAGGCCGGGCAATTCCGAGCCAGCTACAAGGGTACACTCTCTATTGACCGGGTGAACGAGCGCTACGATATGCAGAATACCTGGGGTCAGGGGCGAAGTGGATCCTACAGCCCTACTAGAGCAGAGGCTTGGGGAGATTATATTCCCGATCGTTCTGGAGGAGCCGATGAAGTAGACCAGAGTGGTCAGTTCTTCGAAGCCCTCAATGGCACTCGCTATTACCCGATTGTCACAAAGAACTCCCGCGAGACATTTGTCGACGAAAACTGGGAGTCGGTCATCCAAGATGGAAAATTCTGGCAGCATGACCTGACACTAAGTGATGGTAACGAACGCGCGACCTACTTCTTCAGCTTGAGCCACCTGGATCAGGAGGGTATCATCAAGAATAGCGATTATCAGAGGACCAACGTTCGTCTGAACAACAAGATCTTATTCAATGACTGGCTATCCATGACATCGAAAGCCCAGTTGAGTATATCCAGCTCCAACAGAACTCAGCAGAGTTCGAACACCGCCGGGCTGATGCTTGGATTGCTCAGAACACCACCGGATTTTGATCAGGCGGATTATATCGGTACTTACCATGCAGCTGATGGTTCTACCGTTCCTTTGAGACACAGATCCTACAGGAGGTACCTGGGTAATGCACGAAACCCGATTTATAACAACGCACTGTGGACTACCAACGAGCAGGTTGCCGAGACTGATGTAAACAGATACCTGTTCTCTGCTGACATCAAGGCAGAGCCGACTGATTATCTTCAGTTTACTCTTCGCGGTGGAATTGATGGTTACGATGACAAGAGGACGTATTTCTTCCCTATCGGATCAGGTGGTGACCGCCAAAACGGAGTGCTTGCCGAAGATCTCATTGGTCGTCGTGAGATCAACTTCGACGCCATCGTCAGAGGTAACTTCGATATCACTCCAGACATCAAGGGTAACGCTACCGTGGGCTGGAATTTCAATGACCGTCAGCGAAGAACCAACAGCTCGAACATAACTGGCTTCCTTGTCAATGCTCGTAAGCCTACCTCAGATCTGAATACATCAGCCGCTAACTCCACTGTGGAGAACGAGCGACGTAATATCCGATCCAACAGACTGTATGCTGTCCTATCACTTGATTTCTTCCAGCAAGTGTTCGTGACCGCTTCCAATACGATTGAAGCACATTCGGCAGTTGATGGCAACTTTAGCTATCCTTCCGTGGATGCAGCCTGGCAGTTTTCACAGCTACCCACCCTGTCTGGCGGAAATGTGTTCAGCTTTGGTAAGCTGCGTGTGGCATGGGGACAACTCGGTGTGGCACCTTCTCCTCATAGAGCGCAGACATTGGCTGAAGGCGGATTCTCCTACAGCACCTACAGTGATCCTTTGGACATCGCCTTGTTCGGCGGAGGTTTCCGTTTGGATGATGACAAAGGAAACCCCAACCTCGAGCCTGAGATCAAGACGGAGTTTGAGATCGGTACTGACCTGAGGTTCTTCAATGACCGTCTGTCCCTTGGCTTCACATACTACAGTAATAACATCGAGGGGATGTTATTGCCCATCGATTTGACACCTTCTGCTGGTTTCGATACGCAGTTTGACAATGCTGCAGACATGGAAAATGAAGGTTTTGAATTGGACTTGACTTACAATGTTTTCAGAGATTCGGATTGGAATATCGACGTGTATGCCAACTGGGCGACTAACGAAAACAAAGTGACGAGACTGGAAGGTACAGAGACCTACAACATGTCTCCTGGAGCATCAGTAAGCTCAAGAGCCATTGTTGGTTTCCCTCTTGGCGAACTCTTCGGTACAGGATCCCAGACCAACCCTGATGGTAGCTTCGACCTGGATGCCAACGGATTTCCTCAGCTGACTCCAAGCCCTATTACTCTGGGTGACCCTAACCCGGATTGGACAGGTGCGATCGGCGTGAGAGCCAACTGGAAGAGTGTGGCCTTCAATATCCTTGTCGATCGTTCGCAGGGCGGTTTCTTCTCTCCTCGTTCCCTGTGGGTACTTCGCCGATTTGGAACGACGCAAGAAACGGCCAATCGTTTGACAACGTCTGAAGAACTGGTCAATTACGCAGGTGACGTCATCCCAGCTGGTACTACTGTGAGAGGTAATGTTGCCAACTTCGGTGGTGGCAACGTATTGCTTGATGAGAGCTGGTACCGAACCGGTATTGGTGGTGGTTTTGGAGACAATCAGGCCTACAATTTCTCTATTGAGGATGCAACAGTTACCCGTATTCGAGAGCTGACATTGTCTTACACGCTGAATACTCCGGCCTTTAGAGACTTCACGAAGGCAAGGTCTGTCGTTTTCTCAATGACGGCTCGAAACCTGTTCCACTGGGATGATATTCAGGGTATCGATCCTGAGATCAACCAGACAGGTGTAGGTAACGCCCGAGGATTGGAGTACTTCACCAACCCAAGTACTGAGTCTTACCTCTTCTCCATTGAAGTCAACTTCTAAACCATTGAGGACTGAAAAGATGAAAAGTTTAAAATATACTCTTTTGGCACTGGTTATAGTTTTCTCCAGTTGCCAGGATCTTGTCGACGGTATCAATGACAACCCGAACCAGATTACACCGGAGGAAGTCGATGCCCGACTTTTCCTCACAGGTACCATGCTCGCCAATATTCTGGCTCAGAATGGTCACCTGAATAGGATCTCTGGATTGTACAGTGGACAACTCACAGGATTCACATCACTGTACTCCAATATCTACGGTTACAACTTGTCTACGGCAGAGTCAGTGAGCACCTGGAGCCGAATCTACATTGGCGTTGTGCCTAATGTTCGCTACATCCGCGAGCAGGTGCCTGATAATCTGCAACTGGTGGGCATCTGCAAAGTGTTGGAAGCCCAGGCGATAGGTACAGCAGCCTCTTTGTTTGGTGACGTGCCTTATTCTGAGATAGCTGGCGAGATTGCCGACCCTCAATTCGATGGGCAGGTTTCTGTCCTTCAGGCGGTGAATACACTCCTTGATCAGGCGATCGCAGACCTCAGCGCTGCTGGTAATGGTGGTCTAAGCGAGGATATCCACTTCAATGGCAATACGGACAACTGGGAGGCAGTAGCGCAGACTTTGAAAGCACGCAACCTGCTGCTGATGAAGGACTATGCTGGCGCCTACGCGGCTGCCCAGAATGGTATTTTGGATGCTGCTAACAACATGCTGTTCGTGCCACGAGGAGATCCTGCCCAGTCCGAAGGTGACAAGAATCTGTTCTGGGAGATCCTGGAAGGTTCTCGCGCAGGCGACATTGGCACGGGTAATAGCTACCTGATGCAACTTCTGAATGATACGACGGCAGTATACAGGGGTAATGCCAAGACCGACGAGACGGCCCGCTTTGGATACTTTGAGGTCGATGCGTCTTCTGGAACAGCCAATTCCGGTATCATTGAGCAGTTTGAGCCAATGGTAATGGTCGGCTACCAGGAGAACCAGTTGACACTGGCAGAGACCGCCATCCGTACACAGGACTTCAACACGGCACTCGGTCACCTCAATGACTATCGTGCATGGTTGAATTCAGGAGGCCAGCTGAATGACGCATTCATCGGCGAGCCTTTCCTTTATGAAGCTTATGATGCTGCGGATTTTGCGGCTGGTGGAATGGAGAACCTTGACGGTATTTCAGCGGATGATGCACTGTTGCGGGAGATCATTGAAGAGCGATACATTTCTGGATTTGGTACTCACATGCCTTTCAATGATGCTCGTAGATTGAGAATGACGGATCCTGATTTGGATGTGCCATTCCCTTTCAATACGGCGACGGCGACCGCACATCCAGAGCGCTTGCCTTATTCGAACGACGAGCTACTGACCAATAGCAACGCCCCCGATGAAGATCCGGGAATTTTCGTGCGAACTGCGGTCAATCAGTAGTAGTCGCGAGACATTGATTAGGACATTGCTACTTAGAAGGAAGAGCCAACTATTGTTGGCTCTCCTTTTCTTTTACCATATTGGCTATTGTCAGCAGGAGGAGATTCGCGTCCTTTTCGTTGGCAACAGCTATACCTACTTCTTCAACCTTCCCCAGACCGTCAGTCTCATGGCGGAGGCAAAGGGCGTTACTCTGACCACACGCCAGTCCACAGCTGGTGGTGCCACGTGGCAGGAGCATTGGGAAGGGGCGAAGTCCCTTAAGACCCGAGATCTCATTGCTGATGGTGACTGGGATTATGTGGTGCTGCAGAATCACAGTCTCAGCGCCTTCAATAGATGGGGCGACTTCATGGAGTATGGCCAGCGACTGGCCAAGCTTGTTCGATCGTCCGGCGCAGAGCCGGTGTTGTATGCGACCTGGGCCCGGGAGTTTGATCCGCTGATGCAAGACAGCATTACACTGGCTTATCAGACATTGGCAGAATCGATTGATGCGGCGGTAGTCCCGGTAGGACCCGTATGGTCAGAAGTGCGGAAGAATCGACCTGACCTAAAGTTGTTCGTTCCAGATCAAAGTCACCCATCCAATGTTGGCACCTACTTGATTGGTTGTGTCTTCACCGCCTTCTTTACTAAGAAGCCAGCCTACGATATTCCAGCGCGACTTACCACCACCGACAAGGATGGCGAGAAGCTCTACATAGCTATTTTGGACCAAAAAGATGCTCATTTTTTACAGAGAACGGTAGATAATTTTGATTTCTCATCATATACGAAAAAATGATTCGGCATAAACGCTCCTTTTCCCTTCTTCTGGGGCCATTGGTTTTTGCTATTTTGGAACTGCTGGGCAAGCCGGCGGACATGAGCGCAGAGGCATTCCATGTATTGACCTCCACTGCCTGGATAGCCATATGGTGGATCACCGAAGCCATCCCGATAGCAGTCACTGCTTTGCTTCCCATCATTCTCTTTCCTTTGACTGGAGCACTCGATGTCAACACAACAACGATGTCCTATGGGCATCAGTACGTCTTCCTTTACATGGGTGGCTTTATCCTGGCCATAGCCATTGAGAAGTGGGACTTGCACCGACGAATTGCGCTGAGCATTATAAGTTTGGTGGGGACGAAATTGGTACATGTTGTCCTGGGGTTTATGCTGGCGACAGCGTTCCTGTCCATGTGGATTTCCAACACGGCGACGTCGGTTATGATGCTCCCCATCGGCATTGCCATCGTCAAGCAATTTGAATCATCGGGAGTAGGAGAGGCTTCCAGTTACTTTGGTAAAGCGCTAATGCTCTCCATTGCCTACAGCGCCTCCATCGGGGGTATAGCGACATTGGTCGGCACACCACCCAATCTTGTTTTTGTCGGCGTGGCCAAGGAGACTTTTGGTGTAGAGATTACCTTCTTCCAGTGGCTGCAATTTGGCTTGCCTATCTCAGCTTTGTTACTCTTTATCTGCTGGCGGTATCTGACAGTCTATGCTTTTGATCTGAGAGGCAAGTCTTCACCTGGAGGTCAGGAAGAAATACGAAAGCAATTGACGGCCTTGGGCAAGATGTCCTTCGAGGAGAAAGTCGTACTGGCTGTTTTTGTAGCCACAGCCGTAGCATGGATCAGCCGGTCCTTTGTCCTGCAAAAGCTCATTCCTGGGATAACAGATACGATCATCGGTATGAGCGCCGGCATTCTCTTGTTCCTGCTTCCGAGCAGCAAGAGGGGAGAGCGCATCATCACCTGGCCAGAAGCGAAAACCATGCCCTGGGGTATCATATTGCTCTTTGGGGGGGGCATGGCACTGGCACAGGGTTTCAAAAGCACCGGATTGGCACTTTGGATCGGTAGCCAGTTCACGTTCATCGAGGGATTTGCGTTGATACTCGTCATCGTCGTCATCATTGCCTCCGTCAACTTCCTCACGGAAATCACTTCCAATTTGGCCACTACGGCTATGTTGTTGCCCATTCTGGCGTCATTGGCTGTGAGCATAGATTTGCATCCGTACTTGCTCATGGTTTCCGCGACGGTAGCGGCTTCCTGCGCATTCATGCTGCCTGTTGCTACCCCGCCCAATGCCGTTGTCTTTGGTTCTGGCTACTTACGCATTCCTGATATGATCCGTGCCGGACTATGGATGAACCTTCTTTCCATCCTCTTATTAAGTCTCATTGTATATTTCTTGTTGCCTTTGTTGTGGGATTTGGATACAATGCTGACTCCTTTGACACAATGAAGAACTGAAACGCTACCACCCAATGAAAACCTACCACTCGCACATCCGCCGCCTGACTTTTTTTCTTTTTGCCTTGGGCTTCATATCTGTTTCGGCCCAGCCCATCATGGATGCCTACCAATGGCGCAATATTGGCCCCGCTAACCAGGGAGGACGCATTGTCGATATTGAAGCGCTGGAAGGTCAATTCCGCAAGGTGTGGATGGCGACTGGTTCCGGGGGTGTGTGGTATTCTGAAAATGCTGGCACGACCTGGACACCCATTTTTGATGATTACTCTACGGCCTCTATTGGGGACATTGCCGTCAATCAGGAAGACCCGTCTATTATCTGGGTCGGTACTGGTGAGGCCAACAACCGTAACAGCGTCTCTTGGGGAGACGGCGTGTTCCTTTCCAGGGATGGAGGGAAGACCTTCCAAAATGTGGGACTGAATGATACCCATCAGATAGCAAGGCTAGCGACGATCCCCGGCCAGCCTGAGTCATTGTGCGTTTGTGCGATCGGACATTTGTGGGGCACGTCAGGAGATCGAGGTCTCTACAAAACAGAGGATGGTGGCGCTACCTGGCAAAAGATGACCAATGGACTCCCTGACGATGGCAAGACGGGTTGCAATGACCTGGTAATGGATCCGAACGACTCAAATACAATGTATGCCTCCTTCTATGAGCGACTGCGAAAGCCGTGGCACTTTCAGAGTGGCGGTGACAATGGTGGCATCTTCAAAACGACCGATGGAGGAAAGTCATGGACAAAGCTGTCTAGCGGTTTGCCGACGGGGCCAACGGGTCGGATAGGTCTGGCGATCTCTAGAAGCAATCCAAATGTCGTGATGGCATTATTGGAGGCGGAGCAAACGAACGACCTGGCGAAGCCCGGTTCGGGTGTCTATCGCTCCGAGGACGGGGGTGCTAGTTGGAGCTACATGAATACCTACAACAATCGACCATTTTACTACAGCCAGATCCGAATTAATCCCGTAGATGATCAGCGCGTCTATTTACTCACCACACGCTTCATGGTCTCGGAAGATGGAGGCAAGACCCTTCGCAATGGTAGTGCTGACGAAGAAGTGCACGGTGATTTTCATGCGATGTGGTTGGACCCTAATGAAAAAGATCGCTACTACCTGGGCGCAGACAAAGGCATGTCGATAACGCACGACCATGGCAACAAGTTTCAGCTGTTTGACAACCTGCCCATCGCGCAATACTATCGTATCGGTTTTGACTATCGAGACCCGTACTACGTCTACGGCGGTCTGCAGGACAATGGCTTTTATGCCACTGCGAGCTTCACACGTGACATTCGAGGCATCCTCAACGACTCCAACTGGAAAGTACACTGGGGAGATGGCCAGCATACGGCCTCCGATCCGGATGATTGGCGTACCGTCTACACCTCGGCGGAGAATGGCAGCCTCAACCTGTACGATCCTGTCACCCATAGGATCAAAAGGATTAGCCCCACCCGAATAAAAATCACCAATCTCGAGGAATTTTACGATGAGGGGCAATGGAACACACAGTCGATCCGCTACAACTGGTCGGCGCCTTTCCAGCTGTCACAGAGTAAAACGCTCTATTATGGAGCCAATCACCTTTTCAAGTCCGAGGACAAAGGAGAGACCTGGCAGATCATCAGCCCTGACCTCACCACCAATGACCCTGAGAAGACCAAAAGAGGTGCCAGTGGAGGTGTGACACCAGACAATACTGGTGCGGAGACCCATTGTGCGTTGTCGACAGTGGCCATTTCTCAAATCGACGAGAACATCATCTGGGCAGGTACCGATGACGGCAGGCTGCATGTCACCCGCAATGGTGGGTCTAATTGGGCTTCCCTGAGGGAGCGGGTCAACGGTGTGCCAGACGGTATCTGGGTGAGTCGTGTAGACGCCAGCAAGCATGAGGCCGGCCGGGCGTACGTGTCATTTGACGGTCACCGTAGTGACCACAATGCGCCCTATGTATTCGTTACTGAGAACTTCGGCAAATCGTGGAATCCGATCATGGCCAACCTTCCCGCCACGGAGGTGATACGGGTTGTAAGGGAGGATCCTGTGAATGAGAACCTGCTTTATATAGGTACTGAGACCGGTGTTTGGATCTCGCTGGATCGGGGAGGGCAGTGGTTCCGGTTCATGGACAATATGCCTACGGTGAGCGTCTACGATCTGGCGATCCACCCTCGTGATCGTGCTTTGATGGCCGGCAGCCATGGTCGAAGCCTCTTCGTGATGGACAACCTCCATGCGTTGCAGCAGATGACCTCCGAGGTGAGGAATGCGGCCATGCATTTGTTTGATCAACCTGTGGCGACAATTTGGGAAAACGTCAGCAGAGGAGGGCAGCGTGGTCATTTCTGGTACGGTGGTGAGAATCCTGATGTCATTCGTCCCACATCGTCCATTCCCCGGGCGGTCTACCAGGTGGATGCACCAGTCTATTATTTCGTCGGTGGGACGGATAGCGTAGATGTCCAACTGCAGATCGTGCAAGGAAACGAGGAGTTCACCGCTGAGGTCCGCTCAGCACCAGGTCTTCAGAAGTACCATTGGAATCGGCAGTTCAATCCTGCGCCCTACACGGAGGAGGAAGAAGCGATGCTCGCTGGAGCCTTTGCCGAGATGGATACCTCAAGGGGCCTGGTCCGAAGACTCATGGCCTCGTACAAGGCGGCGGGCGACACGGTACTGATCAAACGACGGCTAGTCGATCGCTATGGGGCGTTTTTGAGCCTTGACCCAAGCATGGGCATCAGCAAAGCGGGCCCCGGGGAGTATGAGGTCACGCTGACGGTCAATGGCAACAGCATGACGAAGAGTCTTGCAATTCGCGAGGATCCGCTGCTCACAGAGGACCAATAACCAGGTATCATTTTGAAGACGCAGAAGTGCATCTTTAGCCTCATGGCTATATTGTGCTGGTCTTTGGCCGTCGCGCAGTCACAGACCAGGGAAGAAATATTGGCTAAGACGAGACAAGCCTTTCCTGTAGCCTGGTCAGACTACCGGGAGTTCTTACGCCTTCCCAACGACGGCCACTTTCCGGAGCAGACAGCCATAAACGTCAGATGGACAAGGGACAAGTTAGACGGACTGGGGTTCGATACGCAGGTACTTGAGTCTGACGGTGTACCCCATGTCTTTGCTGAGAAACGGACCAGGGGAGCGAAGGGGACCGTACTGTTTTACCTGCAAATCGATGGTCAGCCTGTTGATACGTCAGCATGGGACCAGGCAAGTCCTTTCGAACCTGCATTGAAGGAGAGGTCTGGCGATCAATGGCAAGAAATTCCATGGGATCGACTGGAAACTGACTACAATCCCGATTACCGGGTTTTTGCACGTTCGGCCAGCGATTCCAAGGGCCCTGCGATTGCATTCCTCACAGCACTCAAGATCATGAACGAATCCGGGGTAAGGCCGGACTTCAACATCAAAGTTATCGCCGACTTTCAGGAAGAGATGGGCTCAAAGACGTTACCACCTTTGGTTGAGCGGAATCGTGAGCTGTTCGCAGCTGATGTCATGTTGATAATGGACGGAACAAGGCATCTCTCGAATTTGCCTACGCTCACTTTTGGCGCCAGGGGTATTGCCACTATGACCTTGACGGTTTACGGTGCGGAGAGGAGTCTTCATTCAGGTCAGTATGGCAATTTCTCTCCCAATCCAGTCTTTGCACTGAGTCGACTGCTGGGCGGTATGAAGGATGAAAGTGGTAGGGTGACCATTCCGGGCTACTACGATGGCGTTGAGCTATCGGAGGATGAAAAGCTGCTGATGAATGACGTCCCGGAAGATTTAGAGGAAATCAAGCAATCGCTGGGTATCGCAACGCCGGATGCTGTCGGTGACACCTATCAGGAGGCGCTACAGTATCCTTCTCTCAATGTGCGAGGACTTCGCGCGGCCTGGGTCGGAGATGAAGTGAGAACACTTATCCCCAATCAGGCGGTTGCGGAAATAGACATGCGACTGGTGCCAGAAACCCCTGGCGAGAGGCAAGTGGCATTGGTCCGTCAATACATCGAGGCGGCTGGCTTCCACATCATTGACGGCGAACCCACGGCTGAAGAACGGGCTACTTTTTCCAACCTTGTAAAAGTGGAGCACCGCATTGGCTCCAAGCCTTTTCGCACGGATATGCGATCACCACTCGGGCAGTGGCTGGAATCGGCCATGCAAAGGGTATTTGATGAGCAGTACGTGAAGATGCGGACGACAGGTGGGTCGCAGCCTATTGCCCCATTCATTTCCACATTGGGTGTGCCCGCTGTTTCGGTGCGAATTCCGAACCCCGACAACAACATTCATGCTCCCAACGAAAATCTCCGTGTCGGCAATCTCTTTGAAGGCATACAGATGTGTTTGGCGGCCTTAACAGAGCCCTGGAAGTGGGATGAATGAACTGCTCGCCATAGGAATTGTCGTTCTGACAGTGTTTGCGGTTAAGTGGCTCGACAGCCGACAGACGCGCTGGATCAAGGCATTGCTCAATTGGTTTCCAGCGATATTGTTCGCCTACGTTATACCGGCTGGATTCACGCACTTGTTTTCGCTGGATCTCAGTGGCGTATTTCTGCACACGCTGAGCAAGGACTGGATCATCCCATTTACGATCGTGACGGTGATGAGTGCGCTGCCTTTTGAGCAACTGCGAGTCGTGGGGATCAAGCCGATCATCGTCTTTGTGGTTGGTTCTTTCTTTATCGCCACGCTGCCGGTATTGCTGGTATACGTTTTTTCTGCAATGAGCCCGGCAAGCCAGGAGCTGTTCATCGATAGGGAGTATTGGCAGGGGCTGGTCCCAATCGTTGGGGGTTGGATTGGAGGGAGTACCAGTCAATTAGTGCTCAAAGAGGTGGCGGGTACGGAGGAAGGACTATTCCTTTCTGTGCTCGTGTTGGACAATATCCTGGTCAACATCTGGACGATTCTGATGTTTCAGTTCATTCAGCGGACCCCTCAGATGAACAACTTCTTTGGTATCAGCAATGAGATTCGATTGATCGAGGATGTACAGGATACTGGGATCAAGAAGCTGAAACCATGGGCAGTGACGGGCATCATCCTGATCGTCGTTGTCTTGGCGCATCTGCTCGGACTGTCATTTCTCTGGAAAGTGATCGTACTGTCGATTGTGGGCTTGTTGATTGTGAACCTTATCAAGCGTTGGAATGTGCAGTTTGTCCTGCGAGTAGGAGGGATCGCCATCGTCGTGATCATGGCTATCCTGGGACTGCGCCTCGATTTCTCGAAGTTTTCACTACCGCTGGTGATGGTCCTGCTGGTGGTGATTTGGCTGCTGGCCCATTGCATCTTCATGCTGTTGGCGTCGATTCTGATGCGAGTCAATGTAGTATGGGTACCCATCGCGAGCATGGCCAACCTGGGCGGCATTTCTACCGCGCCGGCCGTCACTTCAGCTTATCGTAAAGACCTAATGCCTCACGCTATCCTTCTAGCCATCCTCAGCATGGTGACGGGTACGGCCTGGGGTTTGGTGACGATCTACTTATTCGAGAACCTGTTCTAAGGTACCATCAGAGTTGGTCCAGGAACTTGCGCAGGGAATCATCCGCGCCTAGTCCGATCTTTTTCCGAAGTCGCTGTATGGCCTTCTTTACGCCATTATGAGTAATATTCAGTAGAAAGGCGATCTCTTTATTGGTCAGTCGCATTTTCACAAAGGCCGCCAATCGAGATTCCTTGTGAGTGAGGTCCGGGCAATGATTGGAAAGCTTGGCATAGAATTCGGGATGCACTTCTTCGAAGTGCACTTTCATCAGATCAAAATCAAAGTCTGCTGAGAGCCGACTTTTCAGGATAGCATTGATGCTAGTCAGCTCCTTAAACAGCTCTGCTTTGGGATTGGAGAGTAGCGCTTCGACCTGCTTTTGTATTTGCTTTAGGAGTTCCCGATTCGTCTCCGCATACAAGCTCAGTGAGGCGAGTTCTCTGCGTAGCTGATCGATTTCCGCGGCATCCATACTACGCATTGTTAGGGTCAGGAACAGACATATTCTCGTCCCTCTTCCAGCGTGCGGTAGGCTTTGACCTTCGAGCCACTAAGGTACACCCAGAGCTTGTATAGCATGCTATTGACACCAGTGACCCCGACGATAGCTCCCTTTTTCAGGTGACCATAATTCTGTAGCCAGTCGTCCTTCACTGCTCTCATCGATTCGATCGTCACCTCGGTATTGCGAACATCAGCCACCATCCTGATTGATTGTGGGGGGCGCTCTCTGATCATAGGAGTCACCTCATTGCTGATAGCGATTCGCTCCTCGGTTGTACAGTACTGAAAGTTGATGTACAAATAGTCGTGACCTTTGTGCGAAAGCCACTGCAAGTTTTCTGACCCTGTCCCCTCCAAATATCTCAGTTTAGTGTACCCCTTTTGTCCTCCTGGCAAATTTATCTCCATTAGGTGTGAATCCTAATTTTAGAGGACCATTGAAACGACTTTTTTTCGCAAGTTTTTTTACGCTTCGAGTTCGATCGATTGGGAGCGTAAGATTTCCGTCAACCACACCAACCTATGAAAAAACACTTTTCACGATCAGCCATATGGACTGCCATACAGTTCGTAGCGTTCTCTTTCATGATACTTTTCGGAACAGACCTGTGGGGGCAGGCGCCCGATCGCTCGGGATCCATTGATTTGACCAACGACAGCCAAAACGATCGAATCTACACGGCTACGGACGATGAGCGCTTAGGAGTTGAGGACAGTGATTTTACTTTCGAGGCATGGGTCTATATGACGGACAATGGCAATCAGAATTTCACCTTATTCAAGCTTAGAACAGATGACGTAGCAGGAGATTTTGATCAGACATTAGCATTGCTTTACAACGGAGATCCGGAGAAAAATGCAGATGCCTGGACCATCGAGACGCAATTAGTGACTGACACTAACCCATTAGTTCCAGAGACGTGGGACCTTGACTACAACCGCACTGATATTGCACCCACATTCTTAAATCAATGGCGGCATGTGGCAGTCAGGTTTGAAAATAGAAAAGTCACATTATGGATCGACGGTGAAAGAGTTGCGTATCATGTTTTGTCAAACGGCGGGGATGGCTGGATGTTCAATGACTATGGTGATAAGCGTACGCTGATGGTTGTAGGCGGGGATTCTTATCTGGGCAACTACGGAGGCGGTACTTTTTATGTCGGTGAGGTACGGCTTTGGAAAACAGGGCTAAGCTCTACGAGAATTGCCAAGTATTTTGACGAAGAGGTGAACTCCACGCATCCCAATTGGGATGACCTGTTACGGTATTATCATGGCAATGAGGCGACAGGTACTGCTGATAATCGAAGATTTACAGACCGTTCACCCTTAGCCGCAGGCCCTGACGACACTGATGCAAGGGGTAATGAATCGCGCATAGGACTCAGTACACAGCAAACGCCTCATGTCAAGCCACCTTCTTTTGAAGATTTGAACCTGACCTTTACTGCCAGCGATTGTGAATTGGATGAAGTTACACTCACCTGGACTGATTTTAAGGATGGAGATTACAGCACCAACACAATTCCTTATTATGAAATAGTCAGAAATAGTGAAGTCATCTACGAAGCGGGTGCCGGCACAGCAGTTGATGACGGTCTTGCCCCTGGCGCTTCCACAACTTACACACTAAGGACCTATTGGGAAATTGGTAATTCAAGGATACACTCAGACGATCAGCTTATAAGCGATATTGGCTCGAGAGTAGAGCAATACGCAAAAGTAACTGACTTTACAGCTAGCAGGGATAATTGTGATCGAAGTATTGACCTCACCTGGACCTGGACGGGTGATGATCCTCCTCTATGGCACCTCCAAAGGGCCGGTAACCCTGAATTTACGTCATCCTTGTTAGAATGGAACTTAAGTGGAGATACCAGAAGTTTTAATTTTCAATTTGAGCCTGACGAAGTTGATATCTACTACAGGATCATTGCCTACGGAGAAGGAGCCAATGGATGTGATGTATCTGGTGAATATTCAGATCCTTCAGTAGGGTATACCTCGCGTCCTCCTAAAGCACCTGTTAACCTGGCCGTAGTGGTAGATGATGTAAACAATGAATTGGACATATCATGGGAAGACCCTGCAGACAGCCGCGCGGACGGTTACATTCTTAGAAGAGAAAGAACGGATGGTTCGGATCCGCTAGAGTTTGTGATTGATGATATTGCTACCACCTCCTATTCAGATGCCAATCTTGAGATATGCACTACCTACAGGTATAAAATAGGTGCTACCAATGAATGTTCCACCGAGGGCGTGTTCTCAGATATAACGCAAACAGGATTGTTGGGGCAGGATCTCAGTGACGTGATCTCAGGAGTGACTGCCTCCAAGGGTTACTTCGGTGATGCGGTCAGGGTGGAATGGGATATCAATGGAAGCCTGTCGCAGGTAGATCGATTCAGAGTAGAGCGTACCATCGCTGATGAAAATAACTATTCATTGATCCGATTTGTGGACAATGACCTCATTATGGAAGACGCAACGGCATCCGCGGGTAGCTTCTACAACTACCGTGTCACGGGTGAGGCTCAATGTAATGATGCCACGGTATACACCAACGAAGAAGTAGACCTTGGATTCCGGCAGCCGTTTGGAATTGCCAATGGGCATGTGGAATACGAGGGGGGAAACCCGGTAGAGGATGTCGTAGTGAACATTGAGCGACAAGATGGAGCCAACCTTGGAAAGAGTGTCTTTCTCGATGGGACTGATGCCTACATCGCTATTGAGGACTTCAATTATTCAGGCGCTGATTATACCGAAGTGACTGTAGAGGCATGGATTAAAACCTCCGAGTCCCGCTCCCAGATAATTGCTTCCTATGATGTCACTGAATATTGGAGATTGGCAGTCAATAACCAGCATCAGACGAAGGCAGGCCTGTTATACTGGGGGGTCAATACGGATAATGGGCTACTAGAGTTGTACAGTGGCATGCGTGTGGACGATGGCAAGTGGCACCATGTTGCGGGAGTTTTTGACAATGGCGAGTCCAGAATGTACGTGGATGGCGAATTGGTGGCCTCTGAGTCCAAGGGAGCCACATTTGGAAGTGAGATCTATGGCAGATATGGTTTTATAGGAGTAGGCAGTGAGACGAGTGTCTTTGATGGCAACCAATTGCCTAAGCAGTATTTTGAGGGACACATCGATGAGGTCCGCATATGGTCAAGGGCTAAGACAGACGAGGAATTGGCTGCCGATCATGGCCGGGTGATCAGCAATGAGCAGTCAGGTCTGGAGATCTACTATCGCATGGATGAGGGAGTGCGGAATTATGTATACGACGCCTCCAAGACCGGTGAGAACTTCAATATGAGAGATGGCCTATTGCAGGAGGGAGCCGGATTCTCCGATGATATCCCCACGGCCATGCAACTAGGTATAAAGGGCATCACTGATGAGTTTGGTGATTACTCCGCAGACTATGTCCCCTACAATGGCTCCGGGGATATCTTTCGGGTGACACCCGCGTTTGGCCAGCATGAGTTCAGCCCTTCCTCCAGGTCTATCTATTTGGGAGACGGAGAGACCGTCCAAAATGACCTGAACTTTACGGACATATCCTTCTTCACGGTATCCGGCAAAGTGACCTACAGGGGTACCAATGTCCCGGTGCAAGGCGTGACGATCCTCGTGGACGGCGAGGCCTCCATAGGGCCGGACAATAAGGTGATTCGCACTGACGCCGAAGGAGACTACGAGATCATTGTTCCGATTGGTAATCATTTCCTCTCGGTGGAGAAAGATGGACATGTTTTCAATGAAGGCTTCTTTCCTCCTTTGGATGATTTTGGCACCGTTACGTTCTTTGAGTTTACGGAGGACATCCCGATCCTAAATTTCGAGGACGACACAAAAATCACGGTAGCTGGACGCGTTGTCGGTGGCAATCGAGAAACGAACAAAACCCCAGGCTTCAGGAAGTCGGTGAATAACGTAGGTACCGCTGAGCTCACGTTTAGCCTGCAAAATGCCGCCTACGAACTCCCGGATGTAACTGTGACGACAGATTCACGCTCCGGGGAATATGAAGTGGAGCTCATACCCGAACAATTCATCATCGGAGACATTCAGACGAGTGGCGACTACTTCATTGATGCAGAGGATATTGCGGCGCTTGATGTCAGGAATAGCTTGATTCCTACCACCTTGTACGACTCCACGTTTACTTACGAAATCGAAGGCGCGGATACCTTGTCCATCGAACTGGCGGAAGTCGACTCTTTCACCTATCATCACCAGCTGAATTTCACCATCCAGGAGACCCCGCAAATCATGGTTTTCAATGCCGATAGCACGGACTTTGTCGGCGATCAGCAACTCACCTACGTAGACCAGGCCACCGGTGAGCCATTGAAGTTGGACCTGTCGCAGAACAATCCGTTTGCGTACCCCTTCTTCCAGTTGGGTCATGAATACGGCGTCAGCGTGTACCTCGTCGAGTCTTACCGCAACCCTGACCATCCGGATGGAGCCCTGGTCGATCTCGTGCCGGTAGAAGATGCCGAAGTTACCATTATCGATAATATCGGACTTGATCCTACCAACGGCAATACTGGCAAAACCGATAGGCGAGGACACTTTGGCTATCAGTTCAAAGCGGGTGCACCAAGCTTTGCCACTAGTGGAGAGACCTCGTTTACGAAGACGTTTGAAGTCTCTGCCGAGGTCAACGGCGTAGGGGTCACCTGGAGGGAGGGCGACCTGTTTCGGGCGTACGTGTTGGGATCGCAACCCCTCGAGGGAACGGGTTTTGTTACCTATGCCCCGGACCAGGTGGACTTTGTACTGCGGGATCCGCCCGGAACACATAGTTACGCTTACCTGGAGCAGGGGTCTTCTTATTCTATGGCAGAGGGTTGGTCGCTATTCGAAGGTACCAATACTGGGCTTGACCACATTAACGACAAGGCCCTTGACTTTCAATCAGGAGGAGGACTGGCAGGACCAGTATTTCAGGTAGAGAATGAGAATATTACGGAGCTCGGTATGACGCTCACGAGGGGCTATGATGCCGATGGGAAATATACAGAATCCTACAAATTCAATGAGCGAATTGAGACGAGCTCAGACCCGGAAGATGTGGGCACCGACGCTGATTTGTTCATCGGTAAATCTGTCAATGTGTTCATCTCTAAAACCAAGAATCTGCGACTAGTGGACCGTGCATATGCCGAGAGCAACAACCTGGAATGTTTCCCTGAAGAAGGAAGTGACGTGGTACTGGCGGTGCTCGACGGGATTACCATTGATGACCATGGTAAACCCACCTACTTCATGTACTCTCACCGATTCATCGTTGAGGAGCTGATACCTGAATTGCTTGTGATACGGGATGACCTCTTGGCAAATAGCAAGTATGAATCGCATTTCGATCATAGTGATCGCTATTACGGACTGAACAATGACGACAATAGCCTGGACGAATTGAAGGTGGAGATCCTGGCAACAGATCCCGACGCGGACGTCTCTAATCTGAGCTACACCTTCAGTCCGCCCGAACCGGAAATGGACTCAGTAGAGTTCATCAACGATCAGATCACCAACTGGGTCAACTACCTGGCGGTAAATGAGGCCGCGAAAGCGAATGCAACTTTAGAGACCAATATTTCCCTTGATGGCAGTGGTGGTGCCTATTCTGCAGAGGTTACACAGAACTACCGGACCGAATTCAATAGTAAAACGACGCGGAGTACCCGGTTGACGTGGAATGCGGGTTTTGGCTTGTTGACCAATGGTGCTGGGATCAGGATCAGGAATACGTTTGATCTTACGGCAGAGATAGGCACCTCCTCCAACGAGAGTATTGACCACAACATGACGTTTGGCTACGTCATCGATGAGCGGGATGAGGGCGATTACTACAGCATTGATGTCAAGAAGATTGACGGCATTGGTTTGTATGACCGGGAGCAATTTGCCGAGTATGTGCCCTCAAAGGATGATTTCATAGATTCACAATTGGAGACGCTGAAGCTTGCCGGAATAGGTTTTGGGGCCGCAACCGGGTTGAAGATCTTGATTAACCGACTCGTCTTGAAATATGCACTAAAGAGGGGTAACACCTTTATCGCGACTGCCGACTTTGCTGTAGATGCGGGATTTTTCTTCTTTGAGACGTACCATATTGGTCAGCTTGCGCTGAGTTCCTTTGACAAGCAGGATGGAATCGATGAAAACCTGGACATCACGGGCTTCAAAATCTCTAGTCCGATATTTGGAGTTCGTGGAGGGGCCAGTAGATGCCCCTATGAGGGAGAGGAGATCTCCTCGTTTTACCTGGACCCAACAAAACCCGTGGGTTATACCCTCAATGTCGCCACGCTGAGGAGGGAGCGCCCCACAATTGACGTCGAACCAGCCATACAGGCCAATGTTCCTGAGGAGGAGGAGGCGGTTTTCAATCTGAAGTTGGGCAATGAAAGTGAGACCAACTCCAACCTCTGGTACGAGCTAAGCATTGATGAATCGACCAATCCCGATGGTGCGGTCCTATTGATTGATGGCCTGACTCCGGAGAGGCAGTACCTGGTGAATGCCAACGAAATCCTGGAAAAGACGCTAACGATTGAGAAGGGGCCTTCGGGGGTTTTGGAATATGATAGCATCGGGATCATTCTTCACTCCGTTTGTCAATTCAATCCCGAAAGCAGCCAGGGTGTGATTGCGGATACCGTGTATGTCAGTGCGCGCTTCCTGCCAGAGTGCTCCGAGGTGGCGGTAGGCAACTTCCAGGACAACTGGATCATCAACTATGCCGACGGGGACGAGATTTCTGTCAAACTGGACGATTACAATGTCAACCTGTCGACTTTCGAGAAGATTGATTTTCAGTACAAAACCCTGTCCGGAACGCCCATAGCTGTCATGACTTTTTTCAAGGATGATCAGGTGCCGGAGTACGCCACGTATGATGGACCGAAAGGGCTCATCAATGGTGCATCGGAAGTCACTTTCACCTGGGACATCAGTTCGCTCAATGATGGTGATTATCAGATCAGGGCACGGTCACATTGCTCTGATGGCTCCGTGTTCGAGTCGGACTACCTCACAGGGACCATCGATTCGTCCAATCCGGTTGTTTTTGGTCGTCCAGCGCCCGAGGATGGGGTATTGAGTGCAGAGGATGACCTAAAGATCAGGTTCAGTGAAGAACTGGAGGCCGGGTTTGTAAAGGGCTTCAACATCAAGGTCCGAAGCGTGCTCAATGGCGCCGAAGTGTCCCATGCTACTTCCGTCCAGTTCAATGGCAAAGACGACGAGGTGGACATCGACCATGTCAATTTCAATGGCAAGTCTTTTACCATCGAATACTGGCTGAAGAATGAAGTACAAACCACTGCCTCCGAGAAGACAGTTTTTACATTCGGTAGTGACACAGACCGGATCGCCGTGACACAGGATGGGGACGACCTGACTTTTCATGTGGGTAATAATACGTTGACCGTGGATCCGAGTGAACACTACACCGTGGTGACTCCGTGGGACAGTTGGCACCATTGGGCTTTTGTTCATGACAACGCGAATGACCAGATCAAGATCTATCTCGATGATGAATTGCTAGGCCTGAAATCGAATGTGGCTTTTGCTCCTTCGTTTGAAGGGGTCTTCACCGTAGGTGATGGCCAACTGCAAGGCAAGGTACATGAACTTCGGATCTGGGAGGATGAGCGATCCCTGGGTGAAATTGTCGCCAATATGTCTGCGACGCTTGTTGGAAACGAGTCCGGCCTGTTTGGGTATTGGCCCTTGGATGAGGGCTTCGGCCAGCTGGCGATTGACAAGACCTCTGGACGAAATGCCACCATTCATGCGACTTGGTCCCTGGAGCCCGGGGGTGTCAGCTGGGATTTCGATGGTACCAATCATCTCACTATCAATAGTGTGAACATCCTGGCGGATACCGAGACGGATTTCACTGTTGAGTTTTGGTTTCAAGGGACCAATACGGGCGTGACCCAGACGCTCATGTCTAATGGCCTCGGGGACGGTACAGATGTTGTCATTGATCCGAACTCAGTACTGGTCATTGAGGCCAGGGGAGATGGAACGATTCATGTGCTGAGCAACGGCTTTGATTTTCAGGGGACGGCTACCGATTTCCTGGATGGAGCATGGCACCACCTGGCGTTGGTAGTTGACCGCAGCGCCAATGCGCGACTCTTTATCGACGCGGAGGCGCAGAATCAGACTTCTGGCGACAACTTCGCCGACTTCTATGGTTCCCGAATCACCTTTGGCGCCCGCATGTCGATGCCAGCACCTGCTACTACCAACTACGATCAGTACTTCACCGGTGCATTGGATGAAATCCGGTTCTGGAATTCGGCACGACCCGCTGAGCTGATCTCTCAGTATAAGAATACCAAGATCGAAAGGGATGAACCTGGCCTCGTGTCCTATCACCCTTTTGAGACCTACGAAGTCGTCATGGGCGCATACCTCATGGAAAATACTTTGGTTGATCAGGCCGAGGGGGATAATCTGAGTGCGGTCTCTGACGCTGAATCCAGTGATCTGAGTGATCACTTTTCTGATCAGAAGCCGCCAGTTCGCGATGTGCGAGGTATGCAGGAGCTTTCATTGGATTTCGCTGTGAATCACGATGAAATTGTGATTGTTCCAACCGTGGATCCTGAGCGCATCGAAGGACAAGTGCTGGAGATCACTGTGCTGTCTGTACAGGACTTGAGTGGCAATAAGCTGCTTTCCCCCGTTACATGGACCGCCTTTGTACAACAGAATCAACTGAAATGGGACCAGGCCGGCATGGAGTTGACGAAGCAACTGGAGGATGAAATGGTCATTACTGCCAGCTTTACCAATCATGGTGGTACGGCCTTGAATTACTCCCTGGAGAACATACCCGTGTGGCTATCCACACAACAGGCGAGCGGCGTCATCAATCCTCAGGAGATCATAGAAGTACATTTTGAGGTCAGGGAGGCTTTGAACATCGGTACCTACGAGCATGGCATCAACCTCTCGTCTGAGTTGGGCTATGAGGAAAAACTTCTCGTAGATCTTAGGGTATTTGGAGATGCGCCGAATTGGGCGGTAGATGAAAGCGATTTTGAGCTTTCGATGAGTGTTCTTGGCAGGTTAGTGATTGAGGGCGTGGTTTCTGAGGACACCTACGATCAGGTGGGTGCTTTTGTCGGGGATGAGGTGAGAGGTGTGGCCAGTCCTGAGTACGTGCAAGGTGTGGATGCGTATCAAGTGTTTTTGACGGTGCATAGTCGCCAGGAGGAAACCATTGAGCTAAGAATATACGACGCTAGCACGGGTAGAATTCATGAGAACGTGACACCGGACTTGGCCTTTGAGGCTAATGGTGTCCTGGGGACCGTTCTCTCGCCAATCGATATATCGGCCGATGATCGCATCAGCCGGCAGATTGACTTGAACGCCGGATGGACCTGGATCTCCCTCAACCTCGATGATGATAACCTGGCATCCGTAGACGATATATTCTCAGGCGTTGGGAGTGATGGTGATGTGATCAAAGACCAGAACAATGCTGATCAGAACACGAACGGAGAAGCGTGGAGTGGCCCCTTGACAGATGCCGGTGGTCTCACGCCGGAGAAGATGTACAAAGTGCGTTTGACCAATGCCGGGCAAATCAAACTCAAGGGAGCGCCTTTTTCCACCGATGATCATGGCATAGATGTCAACGCAGACTGGAACTACCTGGGCTATCTACCACAAGAGCAAATGACCCTTGAAGAGGCCCTGGTTAGCTATTCCCCAACCCCGGGAGATCTGATCAAGACGGAGACGCAATTTGCCATGTACGTCAGCGCCGAATTGGGGTGGATTGGTTCATTGGCAAAGACGAAACCCGGCCAGGGCTACATGCTGTACACATCGGGCGGAGGAACACTGACCTATCCTGAGCGATCAGCGCTTCAAAGTGCCAGGTTTGAGGAGTTGGACATTCAGCCTGCCGAGCTGTTTCCTATTTCACCCAATGATGGCGGCCACAACATGTCCTTGATCGCGGAGATCCAATATACAAGTCCCATAGGTACGGATACGGAGCAGGTCCTGGTGGCCTTCAGAGGTGATGATGTGCGAGGCTACGTCCAACCGATTGCCGTCGGAGAGGATCAGTTGTACTTTCTATCCATTGCCGCCGAAGAATACCAGAAGTTGTCCTTCAAGCTCTATGACCCTGACCAGGATCTATATCGGGAGTTGGAGGGTACGGTTGTTTATCAAGCCGACAAGATCGAGGGGACGGTGGATCGGCCCAAGGTGCTCTTGCTTGACAGTGAGGCCAGCCAACCGTTTGAGCTTGAGGTTTTCCCCAACCCTTTTGAAGATCAACTCTACCTCGACGTGACTACCACCACATCGGGCCCGGTTACTGTCCGTATGATAGACCTCCTGGGCAAGGAAATATATGCCGAGACCCGCGAGGCTGAGGCAGGGAGACTACGATGGCGCATAGGTAGCCAGTTTCTGCCCAGTAAGAAAGGGGTGTATATCCTACAAGTGCGGAGTGGCCAGGTGCTCAAGCATATCAAACTGACCAAATAAGGATCGGTGAAGTTCTCCATCACTTATCGAGGTCATAGGATGATCAAGGCTGCTTTGTGTTGGCTGGGGCTTCTCGCCATGCTCGAAGCTACGGCCCAACCGGACAACTGGACCGTAGACCCTACGCAATATGAACACTCCATGACGATCACCTGGAAGGTGATCCTGCCGGGGGAGGAAGTGGAGGCCGGGGACGTCATGGCGGCATTTGTGGGAGACGAAGTACGGGGTGTAGTCTCATCGACGTTCAACCCCGTACTCGAAGCGTACTTCTTCCTCATATTGGTGCATAGCAATGAATCCGCTGGGGAGGCGGTGTCGTTTAGCTTTTACAACGCTTCGCAGGATGCTGTAACACCTGTTGATCAGACGGTGGCTTTTGTGGCGGAGACATCTCAGGGTACTTTTTCGGACCCCTTGATCTTCGAGATCCCTGCGCCGAACGAGCCACCATCTGTGGCCAATGCCATTGCGGACCAGGCGAAGCTTGAAGGATTTGGGAGTTTTACACTGCAGTTGTCGGAGGTCTTCGAGGATCCGGACGACGACCCGTTGACTATCACAGCCACGACCAGCAATTCAGCGACGGCTACAGTGGCAGTGAATGGGACCACCCTTACGGTGTCTGAGGTAGGATTGGGATCCACGATTATCACTGTAACGGCCAGTGATGGTCGGGGTGGTGAGGTGTCAGATGTGTTCAACGTCCTGGTCAGTGAACCCACGAATCGACCACCTACCGTCAGCGACGCAATCGACGACCAGGTTTTTGAGGAGGGATTTTCCTCATGGACCCTTGCCTTGTCGCCAGTATTCAGTGACCCGGATGGCGACGGCCTCAGCTTTTCCGCCACCTCCAGTAATAATGAGGTGATTACGGTATCTGTGAATGCCGGTGTGCTGTCGGTAACCGAGGTGGGTCCGGGGAGCTCGGAGGTTACAGTTACGGCCTCAGACGGACGAGGCGGGGAGGTGTCTGATCTGATGACAGTAGTAGTCAACGAGCCAGCTAGCAATCCACCCACGGTCAATCAAGCCTTGTCTGATGTGGCCTTGGAGGAAGGTTTCTCGAGCACCACCATCGATCTTTCCTCCACGTTCCAGGACCTGGATGGGGATCAGTTGACATTGACGCCGACAAGTGGCGATACTGACGTTGTAACGGTCAGTGTGAATGGCACCACGCTCACGATTACCGAGGCGGGTACAGGCATTGTGGAAATCACCGTCTCTGCTGACGACGGTAAAGGAGGGAAAATTGCCGATGTGTTTACCCTAATCGTCAATGAACCCGCGAACAATCCACCGACTGTTAATGAAGGCATTGACGACCAGGCCTTTACTGAGGGCTTTGTTAGCTGGACCATCAGTTTATCTGATGTATTTGAAGATCAAGACGATGATGTGCTCACCCTTTTGTCGTCCTCCAGTGACAATAGTGTTGTCACGGCCTTCATTCTGAATGGTAGCTTGACTGTGGAAGAGGGGGGACTGGGTACTGCCGAGATCACCCTCACCGCCAGTGATGGTAAGGGGGGTGAAGTATCGGATGTGTTCGTGGTGACTGTGAGTGAACCGCCCAACAATCCACCCGTCGTCAGCAATGCCCTCCCTGACGTTGAATTGGTCGAGGGGTTCGCCAGCCTGGAGACCGACCTTTCAAATGTCTTTGAGGACGCCGATAGTGATCAGCTTGCACTCTCAGCGGCGAGTAATGATACTGACGTTATCACTGTTAGTGTTTCAGGATCCACTTTGACGATAACCGAAATCGGGCTTGGGACTTCCCAGGTGACGATCACTGCCAATGATGGAAGGGGTGGCGTAATAGGCGACCTCATCACTGTAACAGTAAGCGCTCCCATAAACAACCCGCCAGTCTTTGATGAACTCATTGGTGACCAGACCTTTACCCTTGGGTTTGGTACGTGGAGTATCAACCTGTTGGATGTCGTCGAGGATGAAGATGGTGATGACGTGACTTTCTCAGCATCTTCGAGCGATGGAAGTGTAGTCACAAATTCGGTATTGAATGGCACTTTGACGGTCCATGAGGTGGGCCTTGGGACCTCTGATATTACTGTTACTGCTAGTGACGGCAACGGTGGGGAGGTGTCGGACGTGTTTGCCGTGCTGGTCAGTGAGGTGCCCAATGATCCGCCGTCGATTGAAAATGTCCTGAGTGACCTGGAGGTCGAAGAGGGCTTTTCTACACTGGTCGTAGATCTATCCGCCGTTTTCGATGATCCGGACGACGATGATATGGTGTTGACCGCGACGAGCGGCGACATACAAGTAGTTGAAGTCGCCGTCACCGAGAGCAACCTAACGATTACAGAGGTCGGAATTGGAGAGGCGGAAGTGATAGTTACTGCAGATGATGGCAATGGCGGCAGGACGTCCGATAAGTTTGTGATCACTGTGAACGAGGCACCCAATCAGGCGCCTTTCCTGCAGGAGCCTCTGGAGGACCTGAAGGTGGAAGAAGGCTTCAATTCCACGACTGTGGATCTATCCAACGCATTCGACGACAATGATGGGGATCTGCTCACGCTCTCGGCCACTTTGGATGATACGGGTGTAGTGAGTGTCTCTCTGAGCAGCCAAACCTTGACAATCACCGAGGTTGCCACCGGCAATGCGACCATCACAGTCACCGCCTCCGACGGGAATGGTGGTCAGGTGTCTGACGACTTTGTCGTCATCGTAGATCCGAAACCAAATACCGCTCCGGAGGTCACTAGTCCCGTAGAAGATCAATTAGTAGAGGAGGGCTTTGGTACCATTGAGTTGGACGTCTCCAACGTTTTCGATGATGAGGATGACGATCTATTGCTCCTGACCGTAGCCTCCAGTGACTTGGAGGTGGTGGGCGTTTCCATCAACGCCGGGGTTGTGACAATCACAGAGGTCGCTGCAGGAGTTGCTGAGATCACTGTGACGGCAGATGATGGGAATGGTGCGAAAGTCTCTGATGTGTTCCAGGTGGTGGTCAGCAAACCTCCGAATAGCGCTCCCACAGTGAGTACGGAAGTGGAGGATCAATTGGTGGAAGAAGGTTTCGAACTGCTGACTATTTATATCTCCAATGTTTTCGTGGACGCTGATGGCGATGAGCTAGTCCTCTCTGTTATCACCAGCAATGGTCAGGTAGTGACACCGGCGCTTGATGGAGAAGTTCTGTCCTTGACGGAAGTCGGTCTGGGGTCGGCGGAAGTCACCCTCACGGCCGATGATGGGAATGGCGGCGTGGTCTCCGAGACATTCGTCGTCAGTGTCAATGAAAAGCCCAATACACCTCCAGTCGTCAATACCGCCCTTGAGGATTTGCTACTTGAAGCTGGGTTTGAACTGGAGGTTGTGGACCTCGCTGACGTCTTCGTGGATGAAGATGGAGACAGCCTGGTCATAACTGCGGTATCAAGCGATACGATGGTGGTAAAGGTGACTATCGAAGACGGGGAACTGCAAATCGAGGAAGTTGGGGCGGGATCAGCAGAGATCACCCTCACTGCAGATGATGGTCGTGGAGGGACAGTATCAGATGTCGCAGCGGTTGTCGTGAGTGCACCGCCCAATAACCCGCCAGTGATCTCAAATCCGATTGAAGACATTGTCCTTGTAGGAGGTTTTGGGACCTGGTCAATTGATCTTTCTTCAGTCTTTTCTGATGTGGACGGAGACGTTTTCGTCATCACAACCACTTCGAATGATGATGATGTAGTTTCGGTGGCGATGACAGACCAGGTGTTGACGATTCAAGAGGTAGGCACTGGTAGTGCGGAGATTACCGTAACCGCCAATGATGGTAATGGTGGCATTGTATCGGACGTATTTGAAGTGATTGTGAATGAACCACCGAATCAAGTTCCTGTCCTCGGCAACATCCTGGAGGACGTCTCACTAAGATCCGGCTTTGGTGTGCAGGTATTGGAGCTTTCTGGGACGGTGACTGATCCTGATGGCGATGCTTTGATATTCACTGCAGAAAGCAGCGACCCCCAGGTGGTGACAGTCTCTGTGGATCAGACCGAGTTGACCCTGACTGATGTGGGCGAAGGTGCCTCTGAAGTAACGGTCACTGCCGACGATGGGCGAGGTGGGAGTGTTAGTTACTCCTTTACGGTGCAGGTCAATCCTCCATTGAATGTCGCCGATGCGCAGCGTTCTGAGATCGTCATTACGCCCAACCCTGTTGTTGATGTCTTTCGTCTGAATCTCACAGCGTCCGGTAACTCACACGCGTTTAGTATGACAAGCCTTGAGGGCAAGGAGTACGCCATCACGGCCCGCCCATTGGCGGCTGGTGAGTTTGAGTTCCAGATGGGTGAACTGCCCGCCGGGATCTATTTACTGCAGATATATACCAAAGGGGTGCTGTCTGTGAGGAAGATCGTTAAGAGGTAGGGGTGGATCTACATAAACTCAAGTCAACGGAGGTTATTCCACCGCGTCCTCTCTTTCCTTGGCTTCCATACCAATTTTCCATAGGATCCAGCCTAGTCCGAGAGTTATAGCAAGAACAACGATCAGGATTATCAATCCTCCGGGTTCAAGGGTCTTACCCGAAAGCAGGCTCCACGCGATTTGCGATGCGAATACGGCGGCGACAATGAAAAAGACGATAGCTGTATACAAGGGATAGCCGGCGTTGATGAGCTTTCTTAGTTGTTTGTGATTATTCGGGTTCATGGGATGAGCTGTTTTGCAAATACGAAGAGAAAGTTAAGCATAATTCCGGGACACATTTGAATCTATTTCTTATACTAAGTATAACAAATTAAATCACCCTTCGTATATTTGTTATACTTAATATAACTAATCTGATGGGTAAGGAGCATTTAGGCGAACTGGAGGAGCTCATTCTTCTCCTCATATTGATCCTCAAAGAAGAGGCCTATGGACTGGCGATTCGTAAAGCACTAAGGGAACGGGCTCAGAGAACTGTGACCATTGGTGCAGTCCATGGCACTGTGAACCGCATGGAGAGGAAGGGCTACGTCGAGTCGCAACTGGGGGGAGCCACGGAAGCAAGGGGAGGGCGCAACAAGCGGATATTCACGCTGACGGCTTCTGGAAAGAGACTGCTCCAGCGAAGCCAAGAGATCAAGGTGAGCCTTTGGCAAGAGATCCCTGAACTGGCTGTCCCCAACGCCTAGCGCTAACCTCCAATGAAGACACCAAACAATCGATGGGAATCCCTGCTATCATGGCTCTGCCGAGGTGAATACCTCGATGAGATTTTAGGGGACTTACAAGAATACAAGATGGAGCTCCTTGAGTATCCCGCCTGGCAACGGCCCTTTCGTCTGTGGTTTCAAGTTCTGCACTTTATCCGTCCATCACTAGCGAAGCGCATCCATATTTTTCAAAAGCTCAATAGCACTCCTATGATTCAGCACAATTTCACGATGACCCTTCGGGGCTTCCGCCGGTACAAGACCAGTTTCCTCATCAACCTCATTGGGCTCGCCGCCGGTTTCGGGGCAACCATGCTCATTTTTCTGTGGGTACACAACGAGTGGAGTACAGATAAGTTCACGAGCCATGACAGCCGGCTGTATCGTGTCATGACCCACTTTCAGCTATCGGATAGATTAGTGACCTGGGAATACACCTCTGGAAGAGTGGCGCCAGAGATGCGGATGGATTTCCCGGAAATCGAGCACATTACGCGGGTCAACAATGGCTTCTTTATTCCAAAAGGAATCGCTGAAGCACCAAAGGGAAATATTGAAATCAGTGGTCTCTTCGCGGAGAACGAGCTATTCTCCGTGCTGCAATATCCTCTGGTGGCTGGAGATGTCACTACCGCCCTCAGCGACAAGAACGCTGTGGTGATTTCGAAGCGATTGGCGGAGATGGTTTTTGGCAGTGTGTCGGAAGCCGTAGGCAAGCCTTTCAAATGGGAGAATCCATTTTTTAATACCACTTTCTTTGTTTCTGCCGTTTTTGCGCCTTTGCCCAATAACGCCTCTTCCCAGTTTGACGCCATCGTCAACTATCTGCTACTGATAGATCGGGATGATAACGCCGACGACTGGCGCGGTGGCTATGCGGAGACCTTTGTCGTCTTGAAGCCGGGGGTGGACAAGGAGACCTTTGAAGCCAAGATCCATGATTATTACGACGATAAGCTTGGCAACGAGAAGTTCACGGTCTTTCTCCAGAAGTACTCTGATCACTATCTCTATGGTGACTTCGAAGATGGGATCCTAAAAGGTGGGCGAATCGACAATGTCAGGATCTTCTTTTTCACCGGTATCTTCATTTTGCTGATCGCGGGGATCAACTTCATCAATCTGACTACAGCGCAATCCACTGTGAAGCTCAAAGAGATCGGTGTAAAGAAGTCACTCGGTTGCACCAAACGGCAATTACTGCTGCAGTTTTTGCAAGAGTCTATTACTCTGTCCCTTATGGCGTTGATAGTAGCGCTGTGTATGGTCTATTTTAGTCTGCCCACGTTCAATGAAATAGCAGAGAAGTCGCTTGAATTCGACCTGACCCAACTTTGGGCCTATCTGGTTTTTGGAGCGTTGGGACTGGGTATCGTAGCAGGGCTGTACCCGGCCATTTACCTTTCCTCTTTTTCAGCGATAGACATCCACAGACGCCGACTGCCAAAGGCTCGTGGCAGCTGGCTGAGAAAGACCTTGGTCGTTGTGCAGTTTACTATTTCTGTCATTTTTATTACCGAGGTATTCGTTGTGCGTCGACAGTTGGATTTTATGCAGGAAAAGCCCCTGGGTTACAACCGTGACAATGTATTGATCTTCAGTGATCGCCAATCGGCGGATGTGGATGTACAGGTGTTAATGAACGAAATACGCGCCATACCGGGTGTGAGAAGAGTGGCGAACATGATGGGTCCGTTCCTTTGGGGCAACGACAGCGGCAGTGGTTACGAGTGGGGCGAAGATCCCAATAATCGCAACTACCTTTTCAAGTCACCTAAGATGGGCTATGGGGTGATTGAGACTCTGGAAATGGAGATGGCGGAGGGGCGCTCTTTTGATCCTGCTTTTAATGATGACTACACCCACGTGATTGTCAATGAAGCCGCCGTCAAAATGATGAACCTTGAGGAGCCCATTGGTTATGAATTGGGCTATGGCGAGGGTGAGGAGAAGCGAAAAATCATCGGTGTTGTCAAGGACTTCCAGTATGGATCGATGCACCAGAAGAGAGAGCCCGTGCTGATCAGGTTTCGAGAAAGGGGAGGTGATTTCATCGTTCGAATGGAGCCTGGAATGGAGCTGCAGGTCATCGAGAAAGTGGAGGAGGTGTATCGCCAGTTCTATCCAAAATTCACCTTCAATGGCGAACTACTGGATCAAGCCTATGGCGCCTTGTATCGGACAGAGCAGCGCATTGGCGATTTATCGGGCTACTTCGCGTTCTTCGCAATTATGATTTCCTGCCTGGGGCTCTTTGGGTTAGCGATCTTCACCACTGCTCGTCGCGTGAAAGAGATCGGCATACGCAAGGTCCTCGGATGCGAAACATGGCGAATCATCAACCTGCTGACTGTCGACTTTAGCAAGATGGTGGGAGTGGCCATTCTAGTCGGGCTGCCAATCAGCTATTGGGTGGGTGCTCGTTGGCTGGAGAACTTTGCGTATAGCATTTCCTTGGATTGGTGGATTTTCGCTGTTGCAGGAGCGATGGCGTTTGTGATTGCCTGGCTGACTGTTGGTGTCTATACGGTGCGGGCGGCTACGGCCAATCCCGTGGAAGCATTGAAGGACGAGTGACTGATGGGCGCTCGCGAAGGGCCGTAGAAACAGGAGCTTCAGAGGCTTCCGAATATTCTGTAGTCGGCAGTACACTTACACTCAACGGGCTTTTCTACCCATTCATGGCCAAAAATCCCGATTCAAACGAATGCCTTTGCCACTACCTGTTTTGAGGTAGTACATTTACCTCATAAGTAGTTTTTTCATTGGTTTGGGTTTAAAAAAGCACCTGGGATCTCATTAGGTGCTTTTTTCTTTTTCTGCCCCTTACCTATTTCTACTCTCGTCTAAAACTGTCCAACACCCCCATCATCCGCTTGGAGTTTATGTACCGATCGTACCTGGCTATTCGTTGGAACTCCTCATCGAAGATCACGAGGGCCGGAAGTGCAAACTGCCCGTCATCGTCGCTGCCCAACAGCGTCGCCAACTCATGGTAGGACCTGCGGCCGGATACGCTGGAGGGGTTGATAAATGTCTTGCCACCAAACGTGATTGTATCCTTCGTTTCAGCATTCATCTTGACGGCATAGTAGTCTTCGTTGAGCAGTCGTATTATCTCCGGGTTTTGGAAGGCATGTTTGTCCATCCGGAGGCAAGCACCACACCAGTCGGCCCGGAAGTCGATGAACACCTTCTTGGGTGCCTTGGCGAAAACAGTTTCCATTTCCTGAAAGGTCATCCATCGCACGGATTCCTGTCCATGAAGAACGGTGCCAAGCAAGAGCGAACCAGCAAATAGGAGAGGCCTCACCTTAGCGGGACTGGATCTTTAAGCCGCCGAAGAAGGTACGGGGAGCGGCAGGGCCATAGACAAAATTACTGTCTCGGTTTTTGCCAGTGTCGAAGTCGCTTTGATAGGCATTGGTGATGTTTTTGGCACCAGCAAATAGTTGCACATTCAGTCCTAATGCCTTCCAATCAATGGTGTAGCTGCCGCGGAATCCCAGTTCAGTGAATGCTTGAGAAACCACGTAATCATCTTCGGGCTGCTCCGGTGCACCTGCCAAATGCAAGATGGTCATTGGGCCTGTGTAGTTCATATTGACGCTGAAGTTCCAGGCATCATTGATGTCGTAAGTGAGCGTCCCGTAGCCATACTCGTTAGGTGTGCGTAGAAACTCGCGCTTGGCGGGGAGCACGTCGCTGTTTTCCACAGGAGTGTCAAATTTGCTGCTCTGAATAGTGAAACCAGCGTCCAACTGGATTTTCTCATCGAAGTTGCTGCGCCATTCGAGCGTCACGCCCTGAACTACGGCGCCATCGCCATTGCGCTTTTCAAAGACTTCACCGAATTCATCCTCACCTAAGGGCTGCAAATAGAAGGCATCGTTCAGATTTGTGTGGAAGCCTTCGACCGTGAATCCCCAAATCCATCGGTCCCCGGGAAGGTCGTAGTTGATGGAGGTGCTCAGACTGTTGGAGCGCTCGTGCGTGAGGTCATCGTCTAATTGAATACGGGATATGCCGCCTCCGGCAAATGCTATGTGCATATCCGCATCAAACGCCTGCGGTGCGCGGAATCCCGTTCCCCACGTCGCCCGGATTTGTGTCGTCTTCCATGGCTTGTACAGGAGGGAGGCGCGAGGATTCGCAATGATCTGGTCCATCAAATTGTGCTGGTCGATGCGAATGCCTGTCAGCAAGTTGAACTGATTGCCCATTTCCCAGTCACTTTGGACGAAAGTCCCCAGGTTCTGGGCCTTTTGGTCGATCTGGTATTGGTAGGAGTAAATGACGTCGTGTACGATGTCACGCAGGTATTCCACGCCGGCTGTCAAGGTGTTGCTACCCAGAGGAAACTCTGACAACTCATGGTTGAGTTGGGTACCTAGCTGCCAGGTGTAATTCTCTGATTGCCCATACGGAGGGTTTTGGAGATGTTCCTGGATCTCGTCCTCATCGTCAGGGAAGATGCCCGTGTAGTGATCACGCTCAGCGATTTGGAAGCCCCCGTAAGCCGATAGAGAGGTCTTGTCATCGTTGAGCTTCCAACGATAATCGAAGCTGCCTACTAAAATATTATGCGTGCGGTCCTCGGCTTGCTGCGCCAGGTGGGGCTGGCCATTGACCATTTCACCCCCGTAACGTTGTTCGTGAAGTGTACTGACATTCACCTCGAGATTGTGTTGAGATGAGGGATTATAGAAGTAGGTAGCGCCCATAGCCAAATTATAGAGCTTGGGAAGTTCAGAAAAATTGTCCCCATTGGCATCGTACCATTCCCGTTCCCGTCGGTTGACAAAGAATGAGACACCGGAGGTTTTCTTGCCGTTTACGAGGGTGCCGTTGCCAAAGGTGATGTGCTCTTGTGCGCCATCGATGGACTGAAAGGTATGCCCAGCTGACAACCCATTTTTTCGCGGATGTTTCGTGATGACATTGACAGTGCCTCCGATCGCTCCAGACCCGAATAGGGCCGAAGCTCCTCCGCGAACGACTTCAATTCGTTCGATCATGGAAGTGGGGATCTGCTCCAACCCATACAAGCCCACAAGTGGACTAAATATCGGTCGGCTATTGATAAGTATCTGTGAATAGCCACCCTGCAGGCCATTGATGCGCAATTGCGTGTAGTTACAGGTCTGGCAATCAGTTTCGACGCGCAAACCCGGTTGGTACTTGAGGCCGTCGGAAAGGCTGACTGCCTGTGTTTGCTCCAAGATGGCCTTTTGGATGACGCCGACGATAATGGGTGAATTGGTGATCCTTTTAGACGTCCGCGTGCCGGTTACCACAACTTCGTCCAGCGCCTCTACGGAGGGTGTTAGTCGGAGGCTTAGGTGCTCTGATGGAGATTCCCGGAGAGTGTGACCGCACGAGAAAGGCTTTCAAATCCGATAGAGGAGATCTTCAGCATGTAATCGCCATAAGGCAGGGCCAGTTCGAATTTTCCCGACTGATCCGTGAGGGTACCCTGATCAGCACTGAGCTTCACCGTCGCGAAAGGTACAGGCTCGCCGTCTGAGGTAACGGTACCCGTTATCCGACCTTGTGACCAGGCCACGGCTACCGAGAACAGCAGCGCGAGAGAAAAGATGATGCGGTTCAGACTCATCGGTTGAATTCAGTTGTTATGCACAACTCATGACTTCATTAGAAAAACAAAAATAATAAGTTAGACTAAACTAACAAAGAGTTTTTGTTATTCTTATTCTACCTTTGACGGCCATGGCGTCGCAATCCGAAGAGAACTATCTGAAGGCACTATTTCATCTTTCCAATGAACGGGAAGAGGTCAACGTGTCTGAGCTAAGCGCCAATCTGGGTGTGAGCAAACCCAGCGCCAACAGCATGGTGAAAAACCTCCAACAACAAGGGTTGGTCAATTATCAGAAGTACAAACCATTGACCCTCACGGAAGAGGGGCGAAAGGCGGCGGCGCTCATCGTGCGAAAGCATCGGCTGACGGAGATGTATTTGGTGGATAAGATGGGCTTCGGTTGGGAGGAAGTGCACGAGATCGCTGAGCAGGTTGAGCACATTGACTCCCCGAAGTTTTTTGCCCGTATGGATGAAATTCTTCAGTACCCGACGGAGGACCCTCATGGTAGCCCCATTCCAGATACCAACGGCCAGGTACAAAAGAAGCGCTACAAACCCATGAGCGATTGCGAAGCCGGCGAGCGCGTCAGGGTAGGTGCGCTCAGTGCATCTTCCACGGATTTCTTAAATTTTCTCAATAACCGAGACATTTCCCTGGGCATGTGGATGCAGATCATCTCCGTGGAGGCGTTCGACGGAAGCATGGTCGTGCGCTATGACGGCCATAACAAAGAGTCCCTGAGCAAAAGCGTCTGTGATCGGTTGTTGGTAGAGGAGGGGTGACAACCAATGTTCTTTCTGCTTATACATGGAGTTTTGGCATCGCTTCTACCATTTCGTGGTGCGATTCATTAAAAGGCCAGAATGACACCTTTCCCAGGGTTTCGAGAAAAAGTATCATGTTTTGGAATCGCTTGGATGCATGGCTTCCAAGTCATGGGGTTATCCAGTGCAAAGGAGTTGCCGTCAAGTGAAATACAATTGAATCTCCCCCTATGAGGGGGATCAATGCCATTAAGTTAAGGTAGGGACAAGCCTTCCTGAAAAGCAATCCTTCTAAAAGTCATCCCGACGAAGGAGGGATCTATTGACATAAATAGCCGATTTGCCTAGCATCATCAATAGATTTTTCCTGCGTCAAAATGACTTTGCTTTTCTGGAAGGCAGCTTACTTCTCTTAGTTTAATAGCATTGAAGGGGAGACCAGTTAGGTCTTCACGGCACGAATCTCGCAATGATCTGAGAAATACTTCGACATTTCTACGTGCCTACTCCTCCAACGGCAAAATCTCTATCTTCCGAAAATCAGTGGGATGGCTCTCCGCCTGGATGCCAATGTATCCTCCGGAGATGAGCAGGTTGTCGAAGCCGTTTACGAGCCTTCGTGAGATCTCCTCCCTCATGTCCATTTGTAGGTCGGAGTAGGAGAGGACAAGGTCGCCGTTCACATAGTGATTAAATACTTTGCTTCCCCTCAATTCGACCTCTACCGTCACCCATTGATCGCCATGGTAGGTCTCGGAGGAGGAGTTGTAGCAATGTGGTATGATCAGCTTCCCGTCGATGACTACGTGCGTGCCCTTCGAGCACATGTTGGCAGTGGATCTTTCGTCCGTTCCATTGCCCCCAAGTAGTTGGACTTCGGTCGATACAGGTGAGGCCTGATCAAACGCCATGGATTCAGGGGACTGACTATGCAGCTTCAAGCCATTGTTGCGCCAGGCCCACGCCGGAGCGCCCGGTACCTGCTCTCCCGTGAAGCGGTACTCTACTCTGATCCGGTAATTGCTGTACGGTGTCTTGTAGAAGAGGTGCCCAAATTTGCCGCCCCACTCTTCCCAATCATCATAGACTACCCGAAGCATCCCATCTTCCACACGGAACGTATTGAGGTAATTTTCACCGACAGGAACGCCGGCAAACTTGGGTGTCCAATCGTCGAGGTCTTTGCCGTTGAAGATCTGGATCCACTCACCGTCGTCGTCTTGGGCAACAGCAGGTGCGGAAAGAATAGTGACAATAAAGAGGGAGCAAAAAAGTAGCTTCATCGGAGTAATGGGTTTCACTCCTTAATCTACACACAAACTGAGAATCTCATTGCGTCGTCTCAGTACTTGCAATCAGAATATTCCATGGTGTACTATTTTAACAAACACGCTAAGTGGGGCCATACTGCTAAGGTGCCGGCCTACCTTTTCCCTTTACGGTCTACGCGGATTTCTTCCAGTCAAAAAGAAATAATGCCCATTTTTGAGATCCTATGGCCAAGTTTCGACAATACTATCATCCTACCGGCAGATTTGACCTCGACGCGCTATTGGTCGTTCCACTGCTCCTGCTACCCATATGGGTGGTCTCCTTCCTATATGCAGGCCTCCTTCACTGGAACCCAATCAAGTTTCTGAATGTCATCGTCTTTGCTGTATTTCTTTTCGGATTGAATATGATCCTCGTTCTGGCGGTGAGTTTCTCTGACAACCGGAGCAAGGGACTCGCAGGTTTCATCGCCTTGATCCTGGCGGCTTTGGCCGTCTACTTTTCCTGGGCCAATTTTCTTGCGATCACCTTTGACGAAGCCCCCCTGAGTTTGCTCAATCCATCGACCTTCTGGCTGGATTTCATGAAGCTGTATGCTGAAGGCTCCTACACCATCTTCGGTGTTCTCAACAAGGGTGTCCTGGGTGCGATAATTTGGCTCCTTGAGGCAGCAGGGATCTTGTACCTTTCCTATCACGCGTCAAGAGGTACGGTATCTACTCAAGTCTTTTGTGAGACCTGCGTCAAGTGGGTCGAGCGCATAGAACCACTCTATCGGTTCACCTACAGCAATCCCTCGGAGCTTGTAAAGAAGTTTGAGGATCAGGACCTGACGTTACTGGATGAGGCCGCTGACGCTACCACCGAGGACACCGACGTGTTCAGTGTGGATGCCGCAAGCTGCAACACCTGCGACAACACGCATTACATGACGTTGAATCACGTCCGAAAGGACAACGAAGACCTTAACGAGATCCTGGTCGACAACCTAAAGATCACAAGAGAGACGTTCATGGCATTTTTTCGAAGGAGTGGGCACTGGATTCCTTACCAGGAGTCTGGAAAATATCCCATGACCGTCTGGCTTAGTGTGCCGCTGCTCACTGCTGCCTATCTGATCGGTGCTTTGGCCTATCAGGGGCTTGCGACGGCATTTTCGAACTACTTTGTGACGCTGTTGTTGTTCGTGGGTTTCCTTTTCTATTTGTATTGGACCAGCCGTCGAGCCATCAAAGCGTTTGCTACTCGCAACAGCGTGATTGGTGGATTCATAGGGACGTTAATGGGGGGTGTTGCTGTATTATTGACAAACGGCGCACTGTTGTGGGCAGGGCTCAAGCAATTTGATATCCTATACTTCCACCCTGATGTGCAATGGGTCTTTCTAGAGGACTACGTGGCGTCATTTGAATTAGTCGGATTAGGCTGGTTGTGGGTGATCATCGAGTGTCTACTGATATTTCTGGCCCCGATCATTGGGGCAGCGACGGTTGCCAATTCGGAAGTGTACTGCGAGCGCTGCAAGGAGTGGACAGTCGAACATGACAAGCTGCTGGAGTTTGTTCACGGCGACCCTGAGAATGTCATCTACCAATTCAGTAAACAGGAGACTTCTTTTTTGAAGGACGGCATCCCGGTCAAATTGGGGGAGGGAACCAACCACTTCATGCGAATCGGGGGCACACACTGCCCCAAGTGCCAGAATTTCTTCACACTGTCACTTAGTCACATTGAACACACGATCACGGAGGATAAGACGAGTACCTCTTCAACCAGCCTTATAGAAAACATGCTAGCAACCAAGCACTTTTGGCAGGCCGTTCAAGAGGCCCCGTTGGAAGGCATAGTGAATGAGGAGGAGAACGCGAATTCGTGAATATGAAAAAAGGGACTTCGACACGTCGAGGGCCTTGCTGATGAGTCTAATCGGATTCTGAGATCATTCAGGGCGAGCATGCGGCTGCCAGGAGAAGTGAGAGCCTCCTGACCCTCGGGCAATTGACTTATCTTTATACTAGTCCCAAACCCAACCAATGAATTGACGATGATGACGGTACAAGAAGTCCTCGACCAGCTGGAACTTTACGGAGATGAAAGAACCAAAAAGACCCTCATGACACATGGGGCCCAGGAGCCATTGTTTGGCGTGAAGGTGGCTGATCTCAAGAAGATCCTCAAGCAAACGAAGAAGAATCATCAACTATCCCTCGAGCTCTATGATACGGGCAATTCCGATGCCATGTACCTGGCAGGGCTCATGGCAGACGAGAAGAAGATCACCAGGGAGCAGTTGGATCGGTGGGTCCGCAAAGCATATTGGTACTACCTCAGCGAATACGCCGTGCCATGGGTGGCCGCTGAGACCGACTTTGGTTTTGACCTCGGGATGGAGTGGATAGGGTCTGATGATGAAAACATTGCTGTAGCTGGTTGGTCGACACTGGCATCTTATGCGGCGGTCAATGATGACGAGGACCTTGACATCGGTAGATATGAGCAGCTATTGCAACGCGTCGTGTCCGAAATTGCCACGACAAAAAATCGTGTCCGCTACACCATGAATGGGTTTGTAATCGCTGTCGGCACCTACATTGAAGCGCTCACGGAGAAGGCAAGCGAAGCCGCACGGCAGATTGGGGTTGTGCGAGTAGATATGAATGGGACCGCCTGTAAAGTGCCGTTGGCGACAGAATACATCCAGAAAGTTGTCGACAAGCAGAGGGTGGGGAAGAAGAGAAAGACGGCAAGGTGTTAGCATAGACACTTTGATGAAGTATATCTAGGATTTCAGCATCTTTTGCTGAAAAAATGAATAGTATTTGCTATTATACTAGGCGAGGTTTGCCTGGTGGAATTACAAGATCATTTATGACCCGGAAGTCCAATCCAATTGCTGCTCACTTACTTTTCTTGCTGGTGGCCGTCTGTTCACATTATCTGCAAGCACAGGATCCCCAGAAGAGCAGAGTGATCATTCTCACAGATATTGAGGCGGACCCTGACGACACCCAGTCCCTGGTGCGTCTCTTGCTCTATTCCAATGAGATAGACATCAAGGGAATCGTGGCTACCACCTCCTGTTGGCTGCAGTCATCCATTCACCCCAATTCCATTAGACGTGTCCTCGAGGCCTATGAACAAGTCCAATCCAACCTGCTGCAGCACGCGCCTGGATATCCCGAAGCTGCGTCGCTCTATTCGTTGATCAAAGAAGGTTTACCCGTCTATGGGATGCAGGGCGTTGGAGATGGGAAGGACTCTGAAGGATCAGAATGGATCATCAAGACACTGGAGGAAGACGATGACAGGCCGCTTTGGATCTCCACATGGGGAGGCGTCAACACCCTGGCGCAAGCACTCTACACCATTAGGAAGACCAAGAGCAAGAATGAAGCCCGACGGCTCATTGCCATGTTGCGGGTCTACACGATCTCCGATCAGGATGATAGCGGTATATGGATCAGAAACGAGTTCCCTGAGCTGTTTTACATAGTAAGTCCAGGGGACCACTATGGTAGTGCCACCTGGACAGGTATCAACAGTAATGTGCAGGGAATTGATAACACCACTATCAGTAATGCGTGGCTGACTCAAAACATTCAGCAAAACCACGGACCGCTGGGCGCTGCCTACCCTGATGTGACTTGGGGTATGGAGGGGGATACTCCGGCATTTCTGCAATTGGTCCCCAATGGCTTGAATAGTCCCAATAATCCCTCCTGGGGTGGCTGGGGAGGCCGCTATGAGCTTTATAAGCCTGACTTTTCTAAGACAAAGAAAGGCCACTCTGTGGTAGAGATTGCTCCTGAGACGCGACCTATTTGGACCAATGCGTATGACAAATACACACCCTATGTGCCTAGAGCCTACGGGCGTGCTGTCAAGAAGGATACGGTCACCTTCGACGATTACAAAGTGACACTTTGGCGATGGCGCGATGACATTCAAAACGACTTTGCGGCCAGGATGGACTGGAGTACCCAGTCCTTCGACGAAGCCAATCATCCGCCCGTTCCGGGATTAACTCATCCTGATCGATTAACCGTGAAGTCGGGTGAGGGCTTCTCCCTGGATGCCTTTGATACGACTGACCCGGATGGTGACAGCTTTAGCTTCCTATGGTTCCATTACCCGGAAGCCGGTTCCTACAAGGAGCCAATTGAGACCGCTGCTGAAAATGCCCATCAGGTCTATTTCACTGCTCCCAAAGTGGATAAGGCGGAAACAGCCCATTTCATTTTGAAAGTGACCGATAAAGGTGAACCGCCCTTGTCCAGGTACAAAAGGGTGATCGTCACCATCGAGCCCTAATCACCCAAGCGCAAATTTCCGGGACCCCATGTCTTCACCTATGAAAAAACATATCGTAACCATACTCATTATCATTTCGGGCGCATTCAGCGTTCAAGCACAGCAGCTGACTTTTCCAACCGCCGAGGGATATGTCAAGTACGCCAGGGGAGGGCGTGGAGGACTGGTGTATGAGGTCACCAATCTGGGCGATAGTGGTGAAGGGAGTCTGCGGGTTGCCGCTGAAGCTGAAAAGCCGAGAATTATTGTTACTAGCGATGGGGAAATAGATGACGAATGTTCTCTCGTTCGCTTATTGCTATATGCTAATAATATGGAAATAGAAGGTATTATCACCTCGAGTTCCCAATATCATTGGCAGGGGCATAAATGGGCAGGCGATGATTGGTATGCCCCATACTATAAGGCCTATTCAGAAGTATATCAGAACCTGGTATTACATGACAAAGAATACCCATCTCCTGAGCATCTAGAGTCGATTACCTTTCTTGGAAACGTTGAGTCAGAGGGTGAAATGGACAAAAAAACGGAAGGTTCTCAACATATTGTGAAAGTTCTCCTTGATGAAACTGACGACAGACCGATTTGGCTACAGGCTTGGGGCGGAACCAATACCATAGCTAGAGCCCTTAAAACCATTGAAGAAAGACACCCTAATGAAATGCCCAATGTGGCAAAAAAGATGCGTTTTTTCTTCATCTGGGAACAAGATGCTACGTATCAAGAATACATAAAGCCGCATTGGGGCAAATACCTCATTCCAACTATTGTGTCCGATCAGTTCATTGCCATTTTTTATCATTGGAAGAAATATTTACCCAAAGAGCAACAAGATTACTTTGTCGCTAACTGGATGAATGAGAATATCCTAAAGGATCATGGCGCTCTTTGCGGCCTTTATAAAGCCCATGATAATGGAGATTTTAGATCGGAAGGTGACTCTCCAGCTTTTTTACATGCAATTCCTAATGGGTTACAAAGTACAGAGTCTCCCAATTGGGGCGGATGGGGTGGACGGTATACTCGAGTTAAAGGAAATACATGGCTTGATCCAGTTCTTGAAAAAGACTACGAATATCCAGAGGGTAGGTGGTATACTAAAACAGCTTGGGGACGTGGGCGGCTGAAACAAGAAATCCCAAATGACAGCGCACTCCGAAAATATCTCAGACCCATATGGCGTTGGGCCGATGCGTTTCAAAACGATTTTGCTTCTCGAGCTGACTGGTGTATTAAGCCTTTTGCTGAAGCAAATCACCCACCTAAAGTAGTTACGAAAAATAAAAATCATATAGTAATGAGTCCTGGAAGAACCCTGAAATTGAGCGCTGAAGGCACAACAGACCCTGATGGCGATAAGCTGACTTATCGCTGGTGGCAATATAAGGAAGCGGGGACCTACTTTGGTGACATTGATATTCAGAATGCAGATGGTCCAAACGCTACCTTCATTTCACCCAAAGATGCAGGTGAAGGAATAATGATACATATAATCCTTGAAGTAACCGACGATGGGACCCCTCAATTAACAAGGTACAAAAGGTTTGTTATCGAGATGATTTAACGAATTGTGCCGTTTGGCCTTGAGCCGTTCTAAATGGTTTGCTCCAGGTAAACCCGTAAAATATGAAGGAATGAAAATGTATAAATTTGTACTTACACTAAGTTTCGTTTTCTTGAATGTTGCATTGCTTCGCTCTCAGCAGTTGGCATTCCCCACAGCCGAAGGCTATGGAAAATATGCCAAAGGCGGCCGGGGTGGTGTTGTCCTCGAGGTAACCAACCTGAATGATAGTGGTGAGGGAACTTTAAGAGCGGCTGTTGAAGCTGAAGGAGCGAGAACCGTAGTGTTTAGAGTTTCGGGTAACATCGAACTGGAGAGTCCAATCAATATCAGAAATCCCTTCATCACTGTCGCTGGACAAACTGCCCCCGGAGACGGTATTTGCTTGAAAAATCATCCTCTCAGCATTGATGCTGATCATGTAATTGTTAGATACATTCGAGTGAGACCTGGTGACGTTTCAGGCGAGGATTATGATGCAGTGGGTGGCCGATACTTTAAACATACGATTATTGACCATGTTTCGGCCAGTTGGAGTATTGATGAATGTTTGTCTATTTATCAATGTGATAGTGTCACCGTGCAATGGTGCATTGTCGCTGAAAGTCTAAGTGGTTCTAATCATGTGAAGGGTTCTCATGGTTTTGGTGGAATTTGGGGATCAAATCATGGATCTTACCATCATAATTTGTTAGCCCATCATAGTAGCAGAAATCCCAGAATGGCTTCTGGTTCAGGATTCATGGATTATAGAAATAATGTAATCTACAACTGGGGTTATCAGAGTTGTTACGGAGGAGAAGCTTCCCAACCCGGCAAACCGCAATTCAATTTCTCGACCTTTAATGTAATAGCCAATTATTACAAACCTGGTCCTGCAACTGAACCTGGAGAAGTATCATATAGAATTGCCAACCCTGGATTTAGAAACGCGACCGATGATTTTGGTAAGTGGTATATTGCTCAAAATCTCATGGAAGGCAATGCCAAAGTGTCAACAGACAACTGGGATGGAGGCGTGCAAACCGACATTTCATTCGACAAAATCAAACTTGCGACACCTTGGGAATCCATGCCAATCGATGAACAGTCTGCTGAAGAAGCTTACCAACTTGTACTTGATAATGCCGGAGCGGTACTTCCGGTCAGAGATGCCATAGATACAAGGATTATCGAAGAAACAAGAACCGGAACGGCTACTTATGAAGGTAGCTATGAACAAAGGCATAAAGTTGCTGACTCATCGAAAATATGCGGAATTATCGACTCACAGAATGATGTGGGTGGTTGGCCGGAATTGAAATCCACTTCTGCACCAGAAGATTCAGATCATGATGGCATGCCAGATGCGTGGGAAGACGCCAATGCACTGGACAAGGACAATCCCGATGACAGAAAACATCATCGCCTCAGATGGCTACACAATGTTGGAGAAATACCTCAATAGCATTAGGTAGCGTCCCCGTCCAGAGCGTACAGTCGAATTCCCGGCACACCTACCAACGACCCACGCTTCACATTGTCTTTGCATCTTAGGTATTTCTTCGATACTATTGATCGAGTCGAAAAAAACCTAACCAGATGAAACTACTACTTGGTCTCGTGGCCGTGGCTTTGGCCATTTCCCCCACCTATTCACAAAACACATTAGACGAATCCTTCTACGGCACCATGGAGTGGCGCAATATCGGCCCCGATCGTGGCGGTCGATCCCTTGGCTGCAGCGGTAGTCCTGGCAGACCCAATGAATATTATTTTGGCGCCACGGGTGGCGGACTGTGGAAAACTACAGATGGCGGGAATGAGTGGTTTCCAGTAACCGATGGTAAGATCTCCTCTTCGTCTATCGGGGCTGTTGCTGTCGCAGAGACCAATCCCGATATCGTCTACATCGGCGGCGGTGAGACCCAACTGCGTGGAAGTATCACGCAAGGCGATGGAGTATACAAAACAACGGATGGGGGCAAGACCTGGCGTCATCTCGGACTGAAGGAGACGCAAGCCATCTCCCGTATACGCGTGCATCCAACGGATCCCAACATTGTGTATGTGGCTGCATTGGGGCATCCATACGGCGATAACGAAGAGCGCGGCGTCTTCAAGTCCACCGACGGCGGCAACACCTGGAAGAAAATACTCTATGTCAGTCCCAAGGCTGGGGCCGCTGACCTGATCATCGATCGCACAAACCCCAATGTAATCTATGCTTCTACCTGGCAGGTCTACCGCAAAGCATGGAAGATGTGGGGCGGAGGTCCCGATTGCGGCCTGTGGAAATCAGAGAACGGCGGCGAGACATGGACCGAACTGACTAACAATCCCGGCATGCCTGAAGGGCCAATTGGTAAGATCGGTGTGACAGTCTCACCCGTCAATCCGAAACGTGTTTGGGCGGTCGTCGAAGCCAACGAAGGAGGAGTCTTCCGCTCTGATGATGGCGGCTGGACGTGGACACGTACCAATAGTGAGCGCAAACTTCGACAACGCGCATTTTACTATTCCAGGATCTACGCAGACCCATTTGATGCAGAGACCGTGTATTGCCTGAATGTGGACTTTTGGAAGTCGACAGATGGTGGCAAGACATTCGATATCGAGTTACAGCCCCCGCATGGTGATTTCCACGACTTGTGGATCGACCCCAACAACCCCGACCGCATGATCAACTCCAATGACGGCGGGGGATCGGTGAGCATCAATGGTGGCAAGAGCTGGACGGAGCTTGACTATTGCACGACCCAATTCTACCACGTGATGGCCACGAGCGACGTGCCCTATCATGTTGCCGGTGCACAGCAGGACAACAGCACGCTGGCCATGCCCAGTGATGGCTGGGGTCATATGCAAGCTAGGGGTCTTGGTGGCAGTTGGGGTTACGCTGTGGGCGGTGGCGAGAGCGGCTGGATCACGCAGAGCCCGACCGATCCCGATGTATTCTATGCGGGAAGTCAGGGTGCGCTATTGACCCGATACAATCGCAAGACCGGGCAAATCAGGGACATTCAGGTGTATCCGCGATTCTTCTCCGGAGAGCCGGCCAGTTCACTACCTGAAAGGTGGCAGTGGACGTTCCCCATCATGTTTGCCCCCCAGGACCCAAGCATCATGTACACCTGTTCCCAGCATGTTTGGAAGACAACGAATGACGGCCAAACCTGGGAGAAAATCAGTCCCGATCTGACATACGCGGATCCCGAAACGCTCGGCAAAACGGGCGGGATCATCACCATGGACATGAATGGCCCTGAGATCTATGCGACGGTCTTTGCTTTAGCACCGTCCTTCCACGACGTGAACACCATCTGGGCAGGTTCGGATGACGGCAAGATCCATATCACAAGAGATGGCGGCAAGAAATGGCGCGACATCACGCCACCGGATCTACCCAAGTTTTCAAGAGTGAGCATCATCGATGAGTCGCAGCACAATCCAGGTACCTTGTATGTGGCGGCTAACCGCTACCAGGTCGATGACCGGCAACCCTACGTGTACAGGACCACCGACTATGGCAAGACCTGGAAGAAGATTGTCAATGGTATCGCCGATGGTCATTTCGCTCGTGCTGTCCGTGAAGATCATGTCAAGCCCGGTTTGCTTTTCCTGGGCACCGAGCATGGAGCGTATGTCTCGTTTGATGCGGGAGACAACTGGCAGTCGCTGCAGATGAACCTGCCCGATACGCCTATCCGTGATCTGGTCGTCAAGAGCGATGACGTCGTACTCGGTACGCACGGTCGCGGTTTCTGGATCCTCGATGATATCGGTCCTCTGCGACAAATGACACCAGCGCGCCTGGATGAGGCTGCTGTGCTTTTCCAACCGAGTGACGTGATTCGAGGCGTATACAATCTGCAAGTGCAGTACTACCTGAAGGAACAAGTGGATTCCGTTCAGATCGAGATACTGGCGGCAGACGAGGTGGTGGACACCTTTGTCGGCAAGGACCTGCAGTACAAACCTGACCCCAGTCTTCCCTGGTGGATGAGGGGAGGTAGCACCAAGCCGACTGTGGCTCCGGGGCTCAATTCATTCACCTGGAATCTTCGGTATCCGGGTGCCACGACCTTTGATGGGATGATCATTTGGAGTGCCCGTCCAGGTAGGGGACCCCTGGCACCTATTGGTGAGTACAAAGTACGGCTGACCACGGGCAATTACTCGGAGACTTTTGGTTTTAAAGTCGTGATGAATCCCAACCTCGAAGGAGTAACAGAAGCCGATCTCAAGGAGCAATTTGACCTTTCCAATGACATCATCGCCAAAGAGAGCCTGGCCAATGAGGCGGTCATAGAGATCAGGGAAATGAGAGCAGACATCAATGCTGCCCTGGAGGGTGGAGCAGATCCTAACGTGCAATCCTCCGCGGAGGCATTCCTCGCCGAGATCACCACGATTGAAGAAGCGCTTTACCAAACGAAGAACCGTAGCCCGCAGGACCCTTTGAATTTTCCTATTCGCCTCAACAACCGACTGAGCTCCTTGCGCCGCAGTATCGAAAATGGCGATGCCAAGCCGACTGATGGAGCCTATCAGGTATTCAAGGAATTGAGTGCCGAGTTGGACGGACACCTGGGGCAGCTGGAAGCTGCGAAGACCAGCCAATGGGGTGCATTGAAAGGCCAGTTGGGTCTTGAGTAGAAGGGATGGCAACATCAGCAGTTTATGAGTGACGTTGTCTGGCAGTTCGAGCACGCTGTCGAGTGTAGCGCAAGCAGGTCCGTAGCATGGAGCTTCTGGACGGATGTGGCCAACTGGGAGCGGTTAGAGGGAGAGGCGGTGGAGTGGATTCGGATTGAGGGCCCGTTTGAGGAGGGAACTCATGGAGCCACGAAATCTCCGGGTCAGGACCCCTACAAGTGGGTGATTGTCGAGCTACGGCACGACGAGTTTGCGAAGATTGACTTGCCTCTGGATGGCGCGACATTCCACAACGAAATGGTCATGGAATTGCTCGAAGCCGATCGTACAAAGATCACACAGCGGCTCAGCCTATCAGGCCCTAAAGCAGGGGCTCTCGTCGAAGGCATGAAGATGTTTGAGACAAGTGCGCCGCAGGGCCTGGCTAAACTGGCGAAAGCCATCGAAGAGGCCGCCTGAGGTTGGCGCAGCAGCTTAGAAGACAGTCCGCTTTTCCAGGCGAGAGATGACGGTATTTATACTGCCGTCGTACCTATGCGCAGTGGGATTGCTATCTTGTCCTGTGCCAAAGGAGATCAAAACCCCACTACCAATGAACAAAGTGTTTATCGCCACCAGTCTTGACGGGTACATTGCCGACAAGGAAGACAAAATTGACTGGCTCCATGCCATTCCCAATCCGGATCATGACGACATGGGCTTTAATACATTCATTTCGTCTGTTGATGCCATCGTGATGGGCCGTACAACTTTCGAAACGGTGCTGGGATTCGGCATCGATTGGCCGTACAAAATCCCGGTGTTTGTTCTCAGTACAACACTTAGCGCTGTCCCTGACGAGTTGGTCGGTAAAGTCCAACTGGTGAAGGGCTCTATTCAGGAAATTCTGAAGATCATCCATGACCAGGGCTACCATGATCTTTACATTGATGGGGGAACGACGATTCAGGGATTCCTCAAGGAGGACCTGATCGATCAGCTGATCATATCCACTATTCCCGTGTTGCTTGGAGGAGGAAGTCCGTTGTTTGGGGCACTGGATAACACCTTGGCTTTTGAGCATGTGAAGGCCTCACGGTTTCTCGACGCCATCGTACAAAATGAGTATCGCAGAAAGAGATGAGAGGAGGTTAACTCTTCCAAGACAACCAGAATCTGCACAAATCGAAACAATTAGAACCCTTGAGTAATTATCGAGTTGCTTAGTTTGGTCGTCGCTGCTATGAAAAGATCATTTCCATTCCTACTGCTTTTTTTCTCTTGTTTTTATGGTTGGGGTCAGGATGATTCGCCGAAGGGAATTGCGAGTCGCATCTTTCTTCCGTCGATCGACGTCGGCTATCAGTGGCCCAATTCCAGTCTGCTTGGAGGTGCGGTGACCATCAAGACTACCATTGAGTATCGGGTGCGGAACAATAACGACCTCTTCCTGCGACTAAGCTATGACACCTATGGATCCCGGTATCGGCTATCTCAAGTCAACCAGACAAGTAATACCATTGAAGGCACCGTGCAGGTGCAGGATGTGCTTCTTGGGCCCGGGTATCGATTTGGGGATAAGGACCTAAGGATGATGATTGCTGTGCTACCTGGGATCAAGATCTACGAGTTTCCGGAAGCGAATATCAGCGGCCAGCAGATTCAAATCACACAGGCTGGGAAGTCGCTGTTCACCACATCGTTTCTCGTCACATTTGAGTACTACTTTGATCAGAAGTCGGCGTTTACCCTCAGCTTGTTTGAGAATCAGGTCTGGCGCAAAAGGGACTTTTGGGCGGATGGTACTTCGGCATTTGGCTTTACTGTTGGGTTCATTACGTCGTTGTTGTAGCTCACCAGCGAGTGCAAAAGCAGAAATCCCCCTGACCCCGCTTCCGCGGACGGCCTTTGCAAAGGGGGAATTGATTTCTCTGAATATTGCGTTTCTGGTGTTTATGCTCGGTCAGGATCATGATCTTACGTTGGTCTCAGAGTCCTTTTCGAGTTACTCTGAGTAGGGGCCTTTAGGTCAATTCAGATTCCTGCATCACATTCCATTGGAGCAAGTTTCATATCCGTCCTGTTCGCAGGAATGACGAATTGACTAGATCGTGATTTTGCTGGCGATTCCGGAGGCCGCTGTTGGTGTTTTCACCAAAAGGATGGGGCCGAGCATGAATTCCCTTGGTCCCCCTTTGCAACGCTATTAAGCTAAGGGTTCTTCGAGGCTTGAAATTGATGTCACACTGAGGTTCTCGAAGTGCAGACATCATTCCTTTGCCTCCTTCGAGGGCCTCAGGATGACAAAGGAACAGAATCAAGCCTTAGCTTAATAGCATTGGCCTCTTTTGGAAAGGTGGAATTGTCTCCTTGTGAGACTGCCTAAAGTCAATTCAGATTCCTGCATCACATTCCATTGGGAGTGAACTCCACATCCGTCTTGTTCGCAGGAATGACCAATTGACTGGATCGTAATTTTACTGGCGATATCCGCGTGAGGGATACCGCCATTGTTGGAGTCCGAAGTGGGTCTGTGGGCAGGCAGACGACTGGCGGGAGCCCGACCCTGACGAGAGGAGGAGGCAAGTGGCAAGCATAATCGTACCGGCACTCTCCGTCAGGGGCACGCCCAAATCCTCATTACAAAAATTCAATCCTAAAAAGTAGTATTGATCAAAATGTTTCTATCTTAGCGATACTAAATAGTAGTATTGATTATGAAGGAGGCGAAGATCGGCGAGTTCGAGGAGGTAGTGTTGCTCACTGTGGGCATACTCCATGGCAATGCCTATGGTGTCACGATCAAGGACGAGATCGATGGGCGTCTGGGTCGCCAGGTCAGTATCGGCGCACTGCAAAACACGCTCGTGCGCCTGGAGAAAAAGGGATTCCTTTCCAGCGAATTGGGGGAAACCGAGGCGTCGAGAGGAGGGAAGCCGAAGCGGTTTTTTCACATCACCACGTATGGTCGACGGGTGATGCAGGAAATGAAAGATTCGCGAGATACACTGTGGAATGCCTTGCCGCAGGTCATCATTGACATGAACATGAAATGATGGAGAACGCGAATAATCAGCCGCCGTCTGTAGCTCTGCGGTTCTTTCGATTCTTCTGTCTGCCGGAGGTGGTGGATGACATAGAGGGAGACCTCCGTCAATACCACAGTCGAAGGTGCGAAGCGTACGGCAGGCGGCGGGCGGATTGGATGTTTCGTCGGGATGTGCTGCTACTATTCAGACCGGGCCTCATCAGGTCCTTCAAATTCAGTCAAAAACTCAATATCATGGATCATTTCAAACACTCGCTGTTGGTTTCTTTTCGCAACTACAAGAAGTACAGCGGCTCATTTCTCATCAATTTGCTGGGGCTGACTTCGGGATTGGCCTCGGTGCTGTTTATCTATTTGTGGGTCGCCGACGAGGTGGCTATGAACAAGCACCACGTCAACGATGATCGGCTGTATCAACTCCTCGAGAATGTGGATCAGGGGACAGGAATGATTACCCGGCTGACCACGGCGGGGCCAACGTCCAAGGCGCTGGTCGAGGAGTTTCCCGAGGTGGAGAAAGCCATCACCACCACCTGGATATCTGACTACACGCTGCAGTTTGGGGATAAGTCCCTGAAGGCCGAAGGCATGTGGGCGGGAGAAGAGTATTTTGAGATGTTCACGCTGCCGCTGCTGCAGGGCCGGGCCTCTGAGGTGCTAAAGGACAAGAGCTCTCTGGTCATGTCGGACGAGCTTGCCATGCGGATTTTTGGTACCACGGAAGACGTCGTTGGTAAGACGGTGCTGCTGCAACGCGAAACGCCCTATACCGTCACCGGCATCTACAAGAAGCACCCCCGTTCGGCCTCGCTTGCCTGGGACTTCATGCTGCCTTTCAAGACCTTCTATGACAACAATGAGTGGGTGCAAAATTGGTTCAATACTGCACCCAGGACCTATGTGCTTTTCAAGCCCAACGCCGATGTGGTGGCTTTCAACGACAAGGTGCAGAATCTGATCATTCAGAAGACAGACAGTGGTGCTACGCACCGTAAGCCCTTTGCTGCGAAGTTTTCAGACCGGTACTTGTATGGAAGCTATGAAAATGGTCAACAAGCCGGGGGTCGCATCGAGTATGTCAGGATGTTCAGCGCCGTGGCCTTTTTCGTCCTGATGATCGCCTGCATCAACTTCATGAACCTGTCTACTGCCCGGGCCTCGCGGCGCTTGAAAGAAGTGGGTATCAAGAAAACTGTCGGGGCGTCTCGCAGGGTCCTGATCTTCCAGTTCCTCGCCGAGTCGATGCTCATCGTTGCCGGGTCGATGGCGATTGCGCTATTGCTGGTGTGGCTTTTGACGCCACAATTCAACGTGCTGACGGACAAGCGGATTGTACTTGAGCTGGATGGGACGATGATAATGGCGATAGTCCTGGTGACGGTTTTTACTGGACTTGTTGCCGGGAGTTATCCGGCGCTCTATCTCTCAGGCTTTAGTCCCGCCAAGGTGCTAAAAGGTCGACTGCACAAGTCCACAGGTGAATCGTGGGCACGCAGGGGTCTGGTCACCTTCCAGTTCACCTTGTCCGTGATCTTGATAGTGGCCGTAGTGGTGGTATTCCGCCAGCTGGACTATACGCAATCGAAGAATTTGGGCTATGAGAAGGACAACAAACTGATCTTGTATTCGGAAGGCGGGATTGAGGACAGCGTTACTTTTCACCGATACCTGCAGGAGATCCGAAAGGTGCCAGGTGTTACTGGTGCGTTCGGGTCGGAACATAATATGACCGGGCACAATGGTGGCACTTACGGGGTGGGCTGGCCCGGAAAGGACCCCAATGACCGCACGGAGTTTGAGAATATGTTCGTGGCTCCCGGGTTCATCGAAATGATGGAAATCGAGATGGTTGAAGGCCGGAGTTTCTCTGAAGACCTGAGTTCAGATGGAAACAAGATCATCTTCAATGAGGCCGGGATTGCCTTTATGGGGATTGAAGACCCCATTGGGAAAAAGGTGACACTATGGGGCGACGAGGTGGAGATCGTTGGGGTGACGAAAGACTTTCACTTTAACTCGCTCCATCAGATTGTGAAGCCGGTGTTTATTCGCCCGTACAATTCGTCGATGGACTACATCATCGTGGATATGGCGCCTGGTACGGAGCGTGATGTGGTTAGCACTATTGATGAGATCCACGCTGGGATCAATCCCGGATTCGATTTAGGTTATAGCTTCCTCAACGAGCGCTACCAGCGCATGTATTACTCGGAGCAGCGTGTGTCTTCGTTGGCCAATTACTTTGCGGGTATTGCTATTATCATTTCCTGTCTTGGTTTGTTTGGCCTGGCGTCATTCACACTCGAGCGTCGCAGTAAAGAAATCGGAATAAGAAAAATACTGGGCTCCAGCCAGATCGCGTTGTTGCGTCTGTTGACGCTGGATCTCACAAAGATGGTGGTTGTCGCCATCGTCATTGGTATCCCTGTCAGCTACCTGCTCACCCAGAACTGGCTCCAAAATTTTGCTTTTCGAATCAACCTTGAGTGGTGGTTTTTCGCCGGCGCGGGGTTGGTGACGGTCGTTGTGGCCCTGGCCACCGTCAGCATACAGGCAATCAAGGCCGCATTTGTGAATCCGGTGAAGTACTTGAGAGATGAGTAGGGGGTGGAGATGATTGGTGACTATCCGTTGGCCGTTAGTGGAGACATCAAGGGAGGCAAAAATCCCCCTGGCCGGGCGCCCCTGACCCCCTTTGAAAAGGGGGAATTGTTTCTCTTTAACATTGAAGCTCCTTGCAAACATGCTCGAGTAGCCCACCAATTTTGAGGAGTTTCACCGTCCTCTTAGATTAACGCTGAGTAGAGGCTAACAAGCATGAATTTCCATATCACTAATTACTAAGCACCAATCACCAAATTACTAGTTACCACACCACTACAAACTCACCAACGAATCCAATGGTGCGATCTTGAATCGCTCGATGTCCGGGATCGTGTGGTTGGCTTTGATCAGTTCCAGGAATTCATTGGCTCGTTCCGGCTGCTCGATCAATAGGTTGTTGGTTTCGAGCACGTCAGATCCGAGGTCGTAGAGTGCCATGCTGTCCTCTTTGAGCAGGTTGCCCCAGATGAACTTCTCATTGCCTTTTCGGATGGCGACTTGTCCCTGATAGCCGGGAAATTCCCAGTAGAGGTAGTCGTGCTTTGGCTGTGTTCCATCAGAGAGCAAGGTCGGGAGAAAGCTTACTCCGTCGTTCGGTGGCAATTCGCTGACACCCGCAATGTCCCCGAAGGTAGCGAGGTAGTCATAAAAGATCGACGGGTGGTCGCTGGTCGTCCCTGCTTGCACTTTTCCAGGCCAGCTGGCAATCATGGGTACGCGGATACCACCCTCGCGAACAAAGCCCTTGCCGTAGCCGTAAGCCGCGCCAAAGTCTCCATTGCTATTGAAGAAATCAGTATCGATGCCTCCGATGTCATACGTCCCACCATTGTCGCTTGTAAAAATGATCAACGTGTTGTCATAGACCCCGAGGTCCTTTAGTTGCTGCACGAGCATCCCCACTTGTTCGTCCAGGTAAGAGATCATGGCTGCATAGGCGGCTCTGGGGGCAGGGTGAGGGAAGTAACCCCGATTCCCAACGTAAGGATCTTCTGGGCCTAGTTTTTCCTCATAGTACGCCAGCCATTTGTCGTCGGCCTGGAGAGGCAGGTGGGGGATGGGTGTGGCCCAGTACATGAAGAAAGGCTCCTGGGCATTCTCAGCTACAAAGTTGGTGACCTCGGTGAACATCAGATCACCGGAATAGTCATTGAGGTTAAACAAATCATAGCTACTGCGGTCTGTGGGGTCAGCACCTTCGGGTAGCTTTGTGCGAGGCGCCACGCTGATGTTGTTGAGTGCTACCTTCTCTTCGTTTTTCCACAAATGCACGGGATAGTACGTGTGCGCCTGTCGTTGACAGTTGTAGCCGTAGAAGAAGTCGAAGCCTCTCGTCGTAGGCACGCTCCCCGTCATTGGACCACCCAAGCCCCATTTGCCTACCATACCTGTCTTGTACCCTTGACCCTTGAGGAGCTGGGCCATGGTGATCTCCGTTTGTGGCAGTGGCCGCTGGCCTTCCAGGATCGGGTTGGCGTTCATGGAATCGTAGTTCCAGACAGCCCCTCGAGCCGCCCACTCGTCATTGCCCCTTATGTAGGCGTTACCCGCGTGTTTGCCGGTCAGCAGCATGCACCTGGCTGGAGCGCAGACTGGTGCTGCGGAATAGTGCTGGGTGAAGCGCATGCCACCGGCCGCGAGGGCATCGATGTTGGGGGTCTCGATGATCTCCTGGCCGTAGCATCCCAGGTCCCCATAGCCGAGGTCATCCGCGAGAATCAGAATAATGTTTGGCGATTGGGCCTTTTCAGATTCGCTGCAAGACAATATTGTAAAAACAAGAAAGATAAGAGTGATTGTTTGGGTGAGGCGAGCCATTGGCTTGTGACTTTGTTTCTTAGCTAAAAATGGGTGGTTAATATAGTTTACATTTAATCCATGAAATTCCTACTTCGCCTAATTCGTCGAGACCCGGCGACATTTCTTCTCAACATCATTGGACTCGCCATTGGGATTGGGGCATTTGCCAGCCTCCAGGTTTATGTGGCTCATGAGCGCAGTTTTGATCGTTTTCACGAGAATGCCGATCAGCTCTACCGCTTATCGATCTATCGGGGAGGCGGAAGTAATGAATACAAATCCGCCATCGTACATGGTATCTGGGCGGAGTTTCTCGAGAATGACGTAGCCGGTGTGAAGAGGGCGACGAAGGCAGTGTCTGTGCAGGCAGATGTCACACTCCGAGCGGGTGAGAAATTGATCACTGCCAAGCAAGGCACGGGGTTTTATGCCGATCCGGATTTTCTCGACGTGCTGCGATTCGAGTTGAAATATGGTAATCGGGCGGAGCTGCTCGCCGCTCCAAACAGTGTCGTGATCACACGAGCCCTGGCCCAACGATTGTTTGACAAAGAGGATGCCGTTGGTGAGCAAATCGTCTATCAATATGGTGATGACACGCCCTTGCGTGTGACCGGGGTCCTGGAAGACGTGCCGGCCAATTCCCACATGCAGTTTGAATACGTCGTTTCGGGGTCTTCGTTTCCTGAGTACTGGGATCGACAGAACGAGATCCAGATTGGTTCATTTACGACGTTTGTCTATGCGGAACTGGAGAGTGATGCCCACCTGCCGTCGATAGAGGCGTCGATCCAGGCACTCAGCGAAGAGCATTTCAGCGGCTTTTGGCAATACCCCATTCAACCCATCACGGACATCCATTTCAATGTTGACGGCCTCTTTGACCACGCGAAGGCTGGCAATGAGACGTTCGTTGATATTCTCTGGATGTTGTCGTTTTTGGTGCTATTCGTTGCGATCATCAACTATGTCCTTCTCACTGCTTCCCAGCTGTACTTTCGTGCACAGGAAGTCAGCATACGCAAGACGCTTGGCGCCAGTCGCTGGCGAATTTTCAGCACGCTGATCAAGGAGGCAGTGTTGCTGTCGATCGTCGCGGGCGTGCTTTGTGTTGTCATTGTTCAATTTGCCGCCCAGGATGCCTTCCCGAGATGGTTTGGAGTGCAGTTGGATCTACTCACCGAGCCATGGGCGATTGCGTTCATTCTGCTCGTATGTATTTCTGCGGGTGCGATTTCAGGGCTTCTCCCAGCGCTGAATGTCTCCCGTCAGCCGTTGGCACCCGCCTTGAAGGGCGGAATGGACAATGCTGGCAAATCGTGGGCAGGATCGCGACTGGTGATCTTCCAATTCGCTTTTACCTTTCTGATGTTGCTCGGGGCCGTTATGGTGATGAAGCAACTACAATTCCTCAAAGGAAAGGACGTCGGTTACGAGCGTGACGCCGTCATCAACATTAGCCGGGCTACTGGGATCGACTTGGGTGATTGGCGGTACTTTCGAGAGCAAGTCACCTCGCTCAATTCAGTTGACGCGGCGGGCAGCACGCAGTACGAATTCATCGGTGATTACAATGGACATGGCTTAAGCGTCATCAATGGACAGGACACCTCATTCGTGGGTGTGCAATGGAATGGCCTTGACGAAGGGGCGGTCGAGGCCCTGGGTCTGCGATTTGTTGAGGGTCGCAATTTTGACCCTTCCTTCGCCACCGACTCCACTGCTATCATTCTCAATCAAGCTGCCGCTGCCAAGTTCAATATCGAGGGACTGCTGGGGATGAAAGCCATGAATGGTATCTCCACATCGGGGGAAAGCCAAATCATTGGCATTGTGGATGATTTTCACTTCCAGTCCTTTGATCAGGAAATTCGTCCGACGGCCTTTTTCTACCCAAGGACGGAAGGGTGGAAGAGGAACCTTCTCGTCAAGTTCAATACTTCCAACTATCAGCAAGTCCTCAATGATTTGGAAGAGACCTGGTTTGAAGCGGGTATCGAGGCACCCTTCGATTATCAATTTCTCGATGATTGGTTTGAGCGTATGATTGCCCAAGAGCAACGGATGGCAAATCTCATTTTGGCTTTTGGTTTGGCGACGCTTGTCATCACGTGCCTGGGCCTCGTGGGAACGGTCCGTTTCCAGATGCTCCGGCAGCGAAAACCTATTGGTATCCGCAAGGTCTTTGGTGCATCGATTCTCTCAGTTCTTCTCGGCATCAACGGCAAATTCCTGATGAGAATTGCTGTGTCAATGGTGGTGGCGCTGCCCTTGGGAATTCTGGGCGTCAATAGGTGGCTGGACAACTTTGTCTATCGCGCGGAGCACACTGTCCTTGATTATTTGGTGGCTTTAGGCATTATGCTCGTGTTCACATTCTTCGTCATTACCCTCCAATCGTGGCGTACGGTCAACATGAATCCGGCTGAGGTACTGAAAAACGAATAAGGCTTCATTTCTCTTACAAACTCATCCAATATGAAATTCCGACACTATCAAGTGCTGCTTGGTCTCTTTTTGCTTCCTGGACTCTGTCTGAGTCAGACCAGTGGACCGGAGAATGGTGCTCTCGTCATCGCAGGCGGTGGCCGCATCGGAGAGGACATCATCAATCGGTTTGTGGAGCTCGCCGGTGGTGAGGAGGCCAAAATCGTCTTTATCCCAACAGCAGGTGGGCAGGACAGCTACGAGCCGGATGATCGCAGGCTCAACCTCTTTTTCGAGGCGGGAGTAACAAACGTCACACTGCTGCACACCCGGGATAAGAATGAGGCCAATACTGACGAATTTATAGCCCCCTTAAAAGAAGCGACAGGCGTTTGGTTCAGCGGAGGCAGGCAATGGCGTCTTGTCGATGCCTATGCGGGTACGAAGGTGGAGCAGCTCTTTTGGGATGTGCTTGCGAGAGAAGGTGTGATAGGTGGAACTTCGGCTGGAGCCACAATACAGGGTTCGTATCTGGCTCGTGGTGATACGCAAGGCAACCAGAAGATGATGGGAGACCACGAAGACGGCTTTGGGTTCGTAAAGAACATTGCCATTGATCAGCATGTACTCGCTCGCAATCGTCACTTCGACCTTTTCAACATTCTGCAAGAGCGGCCCGAGCTTTTGGGCATTGGTCTTGATGAAGGCACCGCGATCGTCGTGCAGGGCAATGAGTTTGACGTCGTTGGCGATAGCTATGTGCTGATCTATGACAACACCTTCTGGTCACGGGAAGGGAGCATTGAAAAGATACTGCCCGAGGCGCAAACGCTTTTCTACTTCCTGAGGCCCGGCGATCGCTACGACCTCAAAAAGCGAAGCATGATAGAATGGTAGAATGAGGCCTAGGCCAACGTCGATATCACCTTCAAGGCCCGATCGATTTCCTCCTCTGAATTGTAGATGTGCGTACTATGGCGCATGACTTCTGTCCCCACTGAACGGGGTTGCAGTCGCTCTTTTTCCCACAGCGTCTTCTGTAGTTCTGGCCCTGTCAGTCCTGCCACGGCGTACGTGGTGATCCCTGCGGCCATGTCTTCATTGGTGGACGAATGTATGGTCACATGATCCATCTCCTTCAGTCCGCTGCGCAAGTAGGCACCCAACTCCTTGATACGGCCTATCCATCGGTCGTGTCCGATTGTATTGAAGAAGTCGACTGCCGCATCGTATCCTGTCATCATCGCGGCGTTGCCTGTACCATTTTGCATGATGCGGAAGCCATGGTCATCCTGGTTGTCCCAGTTGTAGCTGGCGACGGTAGTCCAGATATCACTGACTACGTCTTCGTTGATGTAGAGTAGCCCACTTCCTGCTGGAGCCAGTAGCCACTTGTGTAGGCTCGAATAATAGGCGTCGCAACCGATGTCTTTCACGTCCACTTTGATTTGACCGACACACTGGGCGCCATCGAGTATTGTGAAGATTCCTCTTTTCCTTGCTTCCTCGCAGATCTCCTTCACTGGCATGACCGTGCCGTATACCGAGACGATGTGCGGGATCGCGATCACCTTGGTTTTGTCGGTGACTTCTTTAAAGATCGCATCGTAGATCTCCTGTGGATCGTTGGCAGGCACAGGCATGGTCGCCTGCTTATATACACAGCCCCTTCTCTTCGCGAGCAGTTGCCACGCACCAAAACCACCACCGTGCTCCTGATTGGTATTGATGAGTTCATCCCCTTCTTTCAAATCGAGACCCATGCCTACGTAGTTCATGCCGAAAGTCGCATTCTGCGTCAGAGAGATCTCTTTGAAATCGCAGTTGATGATCTTGCCCAACTTTTGGCGCAACTCCTCATAAGGAAAATAACCTGTGAGCAGTACAGGTCCTGATCCATTCTTGTAGTCTACCTCAGCCCCGTGTTCGCCCCAGTACATCATGTGGTTGATGATCTTGTCGATGACATAACCGGCGGTGGGCCCCATGGTGCCATTGTTGAAATAGGTCTGGCCTTCCTTTAGCGGAAACTGTTTCCGCACCATCTCCCAATATTCGGGGGTGACGGCGGGAGCACCTTGGAGGTTCGTGATTGACCAATCTCTGTTTTGGTCGAACGAGATGGCGGGTAATGACAGAAATCCAATGGAAGCTTGTTGTAGGAATTTTCTTCTGCTCATTGCTCAGGGATTTTTTCTATGAATTTACAAACAGGTAATCACATGTGAATGCGGTGGAAGGAGTTTAATCCTCCATTACTTTCGCGATCGCCTCTTCGGCCAATCGCTCCATGATTTTGTAGCCCTCCTTATTGGGATGCACGCCGTCTGGTGAGAGACTCTCCGGCAGCCCATTACGTTCGTCTTTCATGGCGGAGTGGTAGTCCAGGTAGACGTGCCCTTTCTCTTCACAGTAGCCCTTGATCCATTCGTTGAGTGAGACGATCTTTTGCGCTACGTCCTCCACCGATGGTCGCCAGCGATAGTTGAAGGCGGGGAGGACCGAGGCCATGATGACCTTGATGCCATTGGCTGTCGCGACCTCCGCCATGGAGGCAAGGTTGCCCTCTATCATTTTCTGCGTGGATGGCCCGGTGTTTCCGGCGACATCGTTAGTTCCTGCCAGAATGACTACGGCGTAGGGTTCTAGATCGATTACATCTTGCCGAAATCTTACCAGCATCTGCGGAGTCGTCTGACCGCTGATGCCTCGATCGACATAGGGCTTACCCTCGAAGAACTCCGGCGACACCCGAATCCAGGCGTCCGTAATGGAATTGCCCATGAATACGACACGCCTTTCACCGGGTTTCAATGCCGGCAGGGCCTGGTTGGCGGCTGCGTACCGCGCCAGATTGGGCCAGTCATCTCTCATGGCAGACCACCTTTTGTACTGGGCGAGAATTGTCGAATCGGATGGCTGGGCATGTGCAATGACAGCGGAGGCGAAAAAGAGAAAAGCGATAAATGATCTCATTGATGGAATTTGAATGCACCCGTCAATCTAGCGCACGGTTTCGCGAATACCAAATGTAATTTCTATTTATGTCCGTTACTTACAATAAATCAGAATATTATTTGGATTTCAAGGGCAATTTTCAAATCATTAACTAGGAATTAATGCGCAGATCCACGGTATTGCGGAGAGACCTTGCTAGATTAGCTGGTTGCAATGTGTGACAACCCAACCCGACAACAATACTGATGCCCACCCAAAAAGACTACAAAGCATATTCCCTGGCCAGTTTCCGAAAAATCCCCCAGATGGCGCTCCTCAATGAAGAAGAGCGTTTCAATATCGAAGTAGTGGGCCATGTGCTTCCTTTCAAAGTGAATAATTACATCACCGATGAGTTAATTGATTGGGACAATTATGAGACGGATCCCTTGTTTCAGCTGACATTTCCCCAAAAGGCCATGCTGCAGGAGGAGCATTTTGAACAAGTGGCTGATCTTATCAAACGCGGCAATCGGAAACAAGAGATAACTGGGGTCATCGATGAGATCAGGGAAACGCTGAATCCTCATCCGGCCGGACAGCTCGAGCTTAATGTGCCGCAAATTGATGGGATGCGGCTACCCGGTGTCCAGCACAAATACCGCGAGACGGCGTTGTTTTTTCCAAGTAAGGGGCAGACCTGCCATGCCTTCTGCACGTTTTGTTTTCGCTGGCCTCAGTTCGTGGGAATGGATGATTTGAAGTTTGCGATGAGCGAGACAGCTCTCGTCGTTCGATACTTGCAAGACCATCCCGAGGTCACCGATCTCATTTTCACCGGTGGCGATCCGATGATCATGGCTCCGGAGATCTTCGCCAGCTACCTCAACGAGATCCTCGATGCGGACCTTCCCAACCTCCAGAACATTCGCATAGGATCTAAGTCACTTTCGTTTTGGCCCTACAAATTCACACATGATGAGGGCGCAGAGGAGCTTCTGAAGACCTTTAGTCGGGTCAAGACGTTGGGCAAGCACCTGTCATTTATGGCGCATTTCAATCACCCGCAAGAGTTGCAGACGCAGGCTGTTCGCGACGCCATAGACCGTATCCTCGGTACTGGCTGTCAGGTCCGTACACAGGCCCCGCTTATGCAGGGTATCAACGACAATCCCAGTGACTGGTCCGCCATGTGGAAGGAGCAGGTCCGGTTGGGCTGTATTCCCTATTACATGTTCGTGGCCAGGGATACGGGGGCACAGGACTACTTCGCCGTGTCATTGGATAGGGCGTGGCGCATTTTCAAGGACGCTTACAAAGAAGTAAGTGGGATCTGTCGAACGGTCCGCGGTCCGAGTATGTCCGCTGCGCCGGGTAAGGTCCAGGTCGTTGGTGTCCAGGAGGTGCATGGTCAGAAAGTATTTGTTCTCAACTTCCTGCAGGCACGAAATCCGGACTGGGTAGGAGTGCCCTTCTTCGCCAGGTACGACCCTGAAGCCATTTGGCTGGATGAACTGGTACCGGCCTTTGGAGAGGAATCGTTTTTCTTCGAAGAGGAGATGACTGCTGACGCCGTCGACTTTGAGATGGCTTTCGAATAAAGGAGCTAACCTTCCGGGAATTGGTGTGAAGTCAGCTGCTCGGCCAGCAGCTCAAGGTCGATCCCCATCACATCCTTCGATGTCGTCAATACTGCCTTCTTCAATCCGTCGGGCAGTGCGCTGTAACCCAGGTAGCCACCGAGGATAGCGCCGGTAACGGCCGCCACGGTGTCGTTGTCCCGGCCAAAATTGACGATGAAATTCATGGTCTTCCTGAAGTCCCCTTCACCGTATGCCAGGGCGGTAAGGTTGATCAGGTGTATTTCTCCTGCATGAAAAGGGATGTCCTGCAAATGCTGCTCCAATAGCTCATAGGCCTTCATCAACCGGATATGGTCGAGGGCTGTACCCTTGTAACCCTTTGGTAGTCGCTTTTCGAGATCTGCATCCATGCTCTCCAACTTATTGACCTCGTAAACAATCTCTTTGCTCAACGTGTAGGACCGGTACGCAATACGCTCTACGAGTCGGCTGTTGAAATAACGGAGCGGATCAGTGGTTTGTGTGATGGCGGCCACGTCATCGAGTGTCACGCCAGGTTGCATTGATTTTGACACGTAGGCCGCTGTGAGGGCTGAGATATCGCGAGCGTACCCCAGGTCAAAGAGTCCCAATTTATACGACTCGAGATAGGCCCGGTCTGCTTGGCCTGGAAAGAAGGCACCTAACATTGGGGAGTAGAGCATACCGGCGCAGGCCAGCTCACCGCCATAGAATCGATTGACGGCGTAGCTATACTCACGCAGGTCATCGTCTGCGTAAGGTTTCGCCACCTTCGCCCATTCCTGCAGCCATTGCACTTGCAGGAACTCCTTCTCGAGCGGCTCTGGATCGAAGGTCTCCACGGATTGGACCTCTTTCAATTCTCTTTGGTAGAGATCCACGATCAATTGCGCGAAGGAGCGGTCATCGAGAGTGGTGTCGGATTGGGTCAGCAAGTATTGCCCCACGAGGTACTTCCAGCGGGTGTCATCGGTGGTGCCACCTGCGACGAGATTGTCTTCCCAAGGCCCTTCAGCCTGGCCAGACCTCCGGACAGCGACCAGCGTATCGATGAAGCCGTATTGGACCTCGATGTATTGGCGACTCCACATTTCCACTGGTGCGCCCATCGCATCTCCAATGGCAGAGCCTACCAACACGCCCAGGAGTTTGTCGTAGTATTGATCTCTTGCCAGATCTGATGGCCAGAATTCGGAGCCTAATCGGGGAGCCTGGGGAGAGGGGAACGAGCTGATATCCGTCGGTGGTGCGGAAGAGCAACCCATCAATAGGCCAATGGCCATTAGTTGGAGATATCTCATGCCATGAGTAGGTTATATGCGCCAGCCAGAAGTTCACTTTTTTCCTCGACAGACAAAGTCACGGGCAGTTGAGCGAGGCCAATCAGCCTTCTCATGATCTCGATGGATCGAAACCTCCCAACAAGTGTTGCATCCAGTTCGCAGGGATGTCCCGACAGTATCGTGTCAGTATCGTAAGTCTGCCTGGCCATGTCCAGATGTGCGGTCATCACTCCCACGTCAAATTCAGCTGGTCCAAAGAAGCAGAACTCCGGGTCGATGACCTTGAAGCCGTCAGACGTTGCTAACCAACTTCCGGGAAAGTAATCCCCATGTAGCAGATGCGGCCCTCCATTGGTGAGATACATCCTGCCAAGATCCTTGGCCACGGCTTGCAGACGACCATTGTCCTGGTATTTGGACGCGACATGCGCCAAACCCGGTGTGATGGTATCCAGATCCAGCCCATTGTTTGAAAGGAAGGGATAAATGAAGATGTGCTCGTGATTCAACTGGCGCATATCGATATTCAAGGGGAAGGCGTCAATCGTCAGTTGATCAAATGCATAGCCATGAAGGTCATGCAAGAAGCTCGTGGCCTGATGTAATTCCCCCTCTGAAAGCCGCTGACCTTCCTGATAGAGGTAAGTGTAGTCTTTGGCGTTGCCCAGGTCATCAAGAACGAGCATCCGGTCCGCCTGGATATAGCCATGGATTCTTGGGAGCTTTTCCTGTAGCGCCGGGATGGATTTGACGGTATTGTAGAATTGCCGTTCTATGTCGATTCTATTGGAAGGTGCCGCAATTTGCGGATACTTGTTGACGTAGGGTCGGGATTGTTTGAGGATCATCCGACGCTCATTGGAAACAATCCGAAGTACGACGTTCATGTTGCCTTCACCGGGTTTCTCAATGTGCACAATCTGGTCCGCCTCATTCAGAAGTTTCTGATCCTGTAGGTAGGATGATAGCGATGCAGCGGGCATGTCCAATGTAAGCTCCATATATCTAGGGCTAGTAGCGTGTGCGATGATAATGAAATTCCATGCTAATCAGGCGTCCGAAGTGCAGTAGCAGAGACATATGGTTGGAGGATTCGACAGAGAACTGTGCCACAAGCTTCTGACGCTACGTGTTAAATTAGTGCTATTATCGATTATCTTAGAAATCGGATAGCGTTGATAACTATGAAGAAACTCGATAAGAAACTCAAGAAGCTGAAGAAGTCAACGAAGAGTGCTGAAAGTGCTCTGCTGCGCAAGGTGAAAAAGAAGGCCGACAAGAAATCTATCCAGAAGACCATTGACAAAATCCAGGACCTGGACAAGTCCAAGAAAAAGCTTGAGAAGAAGGCGAAGCCTGTCGCCAAGAAGGACCGAAAGCCCAAGAAGCAGGTAAAAGATAAGGCCTCTTCCAAGAGTAAAAAAAAAATCAAAAATCCGATAGCGGCAAAGTAGCACAACCAGCATCGAAGCCAATCAAGCCGGTCCATAAGAAAGAGAAGGAGCCGGCGAAACAAATCCTTGTCGTAACCTCCAATGACGCTCCTCCCGCTAAGAAGAGTATAGACATGACCGCGGTCCAAGCCATCAGCTTCATCGGAACGCTACCCACAGCTGAGGCCATCCATGCATTTATTGATGGTGACGAGAGGAAGACCGTTCAGGCAGGCGCCAGCAGACGCATTTCCAATCTTGCTGACAGCTGATATAGGGCATTGGCACGAGGCGCTTTCATGCTCTGATTCGACGAAAGAACCACAAACGGACGTCTTGCGCCCGGTTTCCAATAGGTCTGTCTGATATATACAATTAGTAGTACATTATTGACCATATCTTGTCTATTGGGTTGTCGTTTATTACAATGAACACTAATAACTACGACAATGAAAACAAGATCAATCACCCTCGGACTAGCCATCGCGGTACTATTCACTGCTTGTTCTGGTGTGGAAGTCGTAACTGACCAAAAAGCAGGAGTTGACTTCTCAGGATATAGAACCTACACAATTGTGAATGCTACATCCGAAGACGAGCCCCAGAGTGTTGTTAACAATCCGATCAATATGGCCAGGTTTGAAAGTGAATTGCACGATGGTCTTGAGAACAATGGCATGACCGTCAGTGAAGCGCCCGATGTCATAATCACCTACGCCATTGCGCAAGGCGCGCGTACGAGCTATCGCGGCACGAGTACAGATATGGGCGGGGGATACTATGGCCGATGGGGCAGAGGCTGGTATGGAGGTCCAGGCATGACCAGCACCCACGTGCAAGAGTATCAGGTACCAACGGGTACGGTCACAGTCGCTTTGGAAGATGCAGATAGCGGCGAGCTCTTATGGTATACCACCGCTGCCGGGGACCTGAATGTCAATCAGAAGAAAGTAGGCAAGGGAATACCTAAGGCTGTGGAGATGCTATTGGAGAACTTTCCCATCCAGGAGGTTTTGACAGCTGAGAGTGAGCAGCCTGTATAGGTTGCAGAAAGGATGGGAGCTCTTGAAGGCCTTCGAAAGAAGGCCTTTTTTTGTTTGAGCGTCTTTGTACGGAGTCATCGCAATTTTTTTACCTGATGCAGTAACTTCCCCACCGCAATGGCTGAGTCCCAGGGTTCCAATATCGTCAATGTCGTCAAGTCGTACAGTCAGCGACTTTTCAGCTTCATTCGAGGACGTGTGAGGAGTGAAGAGGACGCTGAGGACATCCTGCAGGACGTTTGGCTGCAGCTAAGTCGGGTGGTGGATTTGGAGGACCTGGAGAATGTGGGGAGTTGGCTCTATCGTACAGCTAGGAATCGCATTATTGACAGGTATCGGAAAAAGACGGACTTGCCCATGGGGGATGAGTTCTTTGACGAGGACAGTGACGATGCTCAGTCCCTGCTTCTGGGTGAAGATGCCATTCCGGAGGATGAATTCTTTAGCGAGATATTTTGGGAGGAATTGATGGCTGCGCTCGACGAGCTTCCCGACAAGCAACGAGAAGTCTTCGTCAAAAATGAATTGGATGGGATGACCCTTCAGGAAATAGCCGATGAGTTGGGTACTAACCTGAAGACCGTCATATCCCGAAAGCGGTATGCGGTTGCCAGACTCCGCGAGCGATTACAAGAACTATACAATGAACTTAACGACCTTTGATATATGAAACGTTTCGGACCACGTTCTGCTAAGAAAGGAGTCATTATTGTCCCCTTGGTGTTGGTGGTGGCGGCAGCATTGTCGGCAATCGTCATGCTACTATGGAACAGTATATTAGTGCCAGCTACGAATGTGAACGAAATTAATATTTGGCAAGCGGCGGGTTTATTGCTGTTGAGTAGAATATTATTCGGGGGATTTGGTCCCAGACGGTGGGGGAGACGGCAAGGCCCACCGCGTCGTTGGAGGGAGAAATGGCGCAACATGTCGGACGAAGAAAGACAGCAATTGCGCCAGCGCTGGAAGGACCGATGTGACACGCGAGAGGGCGAATAGAAATTTTTTCAACTTTTTTTAAAGTAATCCCCGGAGTCGTCCGTCTACCTGGTTGAGATCTCGAATTAATCGGATAAAACCAAGGACGATGAATCCACAAGTATTTAAAACCATATTGATAGGTGCTGCGCTAGGCGCGGCGCTCTTTCTGATGCCCTTCTTTTTGTTGAAGGTCGTAATAGTGCTGATGATTTTCGGCTTCATATTTCGCGTATTCGGCAGTCGCCGATATTATCGCGGGCCTGGGGGTTGGGCCTATGCTGACAAGATCCGGGGGATGAGTGACGACGAGTATTCTGAATTCAAAACGCGGTGGTCCCGGCATGGCCGCGGTTGCGGTGGCTACTCTCGAACGGGCGAAGGTGAAACTTCTAAAGATCAGGAATCATGAAAAGAAGCAATCGATTCCTGGTAGGTTTGGCAGCAGCTGCCATCACTTATGGCAGTCTTTTTGCCTTCGTGGGACCAGAGTACTGGCAAAACAGGTACCATCATTATCACGGGTATCACCACGGACATCATCACGGGTGCTATAGCGATGAGGCACCTCAGTCGACACCAAATGCGGACGAGGAAGTTGGTAGCTGGTAATTTTCGCTTCGAGGCTGTGTAAAAAGCCCGTCATTCAGACCAAAGGGAAGAATCTCTATAGGATAATGTACTGATAATCAAGCTAAAAAGATCCCACGCTGCGCTCTGGATGACGTGCTATTTGGCTTTTTACACAGCCTCTATTTTTTGGTACCTTGATGCCCATCGACGGCATGTTGATAGACTTCCAAGAGTGCAGCGGTGACCACTTTGCTGGAGTAGCTTCGCTCGAAGTCTGATCGGATGGCGTCGCCATCGTATTCACTGCGACCATTGATCATTGCTTGCATTTGCTCTTGCAAGTCTTCGACGTCCGCGACTTTGGCCAAGAGCCCATTCGTTTCATTCACAATGTCTTCAGGACCATTACAGGCTGTCGCGACTATGGGCTTTCCGCAGGCGAGTGCCTCCAGTAATACAAGCGGAAGGTTTTCGTGAAGGCTGGAGAGCACCAGGAAAGACGCCTGTTGCAGGGCATCCCGGATTTCCTCCCGACTGCATTCACCCCGCCATCGCACATGGTTGTCCAGCCCCATTTCGGCGGCCAATCCCAAAAGCTGCTGTCGTTGACTACCCTCCCCAATGATGGTAAGGTGATGCTCGGGATTCGACTTCATCACGCCCTGAAACGCTCTTAACAAATACTCATAGCCCTTCTGGTTCTCGAGTCGCCCAATGGCGAGTATCTCCTTCGAATCGTAGGGAGTAGAAGAGGGTACAAAGAACCTCTCGTCCACCAGATTGGGCAAGACGATGGATTCGATGCCTCTGTTTTGCATCATCTCCTGTAAGGCGGTGCTCACTGCAATGTTTGTCGCAGCATCCCGGTATACGGGCGACATCCATCGACCAAAATCCCGATTGTCTGTGTATGCCCGAAAGGGGAAGGGGCTCATGTGTTCTGTGACCACCAAGGGGACCTGGAATTCCGCAGCTAGCTCCCTAGCAATGTAACCCCCGGGGTGTGCTACATGAGCATGTATGATGTCTACTTTACCAAATTGATCTATAAAATATTTGGCATTTAACTGATTTGATTTAATGATATTCTGAATATTACCCTTCCGCCACTTTCGACTCCACGTCAGAGCTGGCGTGAAGTATTCAATACAATTGGGTAGCAGTTCATTCCTGGATGCTTGCCGGTTTTGGAACTGCAGTAGCTTCGATGGCCATTGTAGGAAGTGCCCGGCCTCCAGCAACAGGTCTGGGTCATTCGGGCCCCAGGTACTTATTCCCATATTCAGATCCGGATGATTGCGGCCCAATGCCTCGGCCTGTTCTCGAAAGAAGATGCCAGCGCTAGGCGCGACTTCGGAGGGGTACCATGACGGGATAATGAGGATATTCATAGTCGAAAACGACGAGGTAAAAATAGTGCCACATCTGATAGCACACCAACCCGTGAAGAAACGAACAATACACTCCTCGATTCTGGAGTCTGGGTCTTAGATTGAGGATACTTACTTTCTATGCCAATGAAGCGATTTTTTGCCGTTCGGTGGATCTTAGTGGTTGGAGGCCTGTCCCTTGCCTGCTTACCTGCCTTTTCTCAAAATTCAGAGGACTTCGTGCTGAAAATCGGCCGGGCCATTGACGACATCAAAGTGGATGGTATGCTTGACGAACAGACATGGCAGGATGCGGACATAGCAGAGGACTTTTTTCGAGTACTTCCAATGGATACCGGCAGGGCCGAAACCAAAACTGAAGTGCGAATGGCTTACGATGACAAAAACATCTACATGGCCATCACCTGCTGGGACGAACTGCCAGGTGAAAATATCATCGCATCGCTAAGGCGGGATTTTTCTTTCTCGCTCAATGATAACTTCCTCGTGTTCATTGACCCCTTTCAGGACAAGACCAACGGCTTTTCTTTTGGCTCATCTGCGGCTGGGGCCCAATGGGATGGATTGCAGGCCAATGGTGGCACCGTGCTACTCGATTGGGACAACAAATGGACTTCCAAACTGTCGAAAGGAGAAGGAGTGCATTACCACGAATATGCCATTCCATTCAAGACGATCCGATACAAGAAAGGCATTGATCGTTGGGGTATCAACTTCAGCCGGCTCGACGTCAAGCGCAATGAAAAATCGGCATGGGCGCCCGTGCCTCGGCAATTTCCGACGGCCTCCCTGGCGTTTGCGGGTACACTGGAGTGGGACGAGCCTCCGCCGCCGGCGGGCACCAACATATCACTCATACCATACGTCACCGGACGTATGATCAAGGAGAGCGCCGAATCGGGGACAGATTTTGAATTCGATGCGGGCATGGACGCCAAGATCGGATTGACGTCCGCGCTCAACCTTGATCTAACGGTCAATCCGGACTTCTCCAATGTCGAGGTGGATGAGCAGGTGACCAACCTCAGTCGCTTTGAGCTGTTCTTCCCTGAGAAGCGCCAGTTCTTTCTCGAAAATAATGACCTTTTCGCCAACCTCGGCGACCGCGATAATCGACCTTTCTTCTCGCGCCGCATTGGCCTTCAAAGCCCGATCATCGCTGGTGCACGTCTCAGTGGCAAGCTGAATCGCGACTGGCGGATAGGGGTCATGGACATGATGACCGACCGGGTGGACAGCAGCAGCTTCTCAGCCCAGAACTATGCTGTGGCCGTATTGCAGCGGCAGGTTTTTGATCGATCCAACATCTCGTTTTTCTACGTCGGCAGAGATGCGATGAATGTGCAGCCGGAGGACACCACACTCATCGACTGGAACCGCAATTTTGGCCTGGATTTCAATCTTCTCACGGACAAAGACCTATGGGCAGGCAAGGTGTACCTACATGGATCTACCACCCCTGACAAGCAAGACATTGCCCATGCCATGGAAATCGGCTACCGCGGCCAAAACCTCGAGGTCGAGTGGGAGCACCGCTACGTGGGTGCGGATTACGTGGCGGATGTGGGATTCGTCCCCAGGACAGGGTTCTTCACGATTAATCCCGACATCGGCTATCAATGGTACCCCAAGTCCAAAGTGGTCAACCGACACGGACCCATCATGCGCAATGACTGGACATGGTCGAAGGATCAGGCGCTGACCGATTATCGGTTTCGACTCAATTATGAGCTTCTGATGCTCAATACCACCAGCTACTCCATTGGATATGAGTACAACTATATCAAGCTCACGCGGCCTTTCGATCCGACCAATGGTGGGAATGAGATCTTGCCTACGGGATCGGAGCACAACTTTGGGAGCGTCAACTTCGAGATACAATCTGATCGCCGTAAGCTCCTGACTTATGCATTGGAAGGAAGTTACGGTGGTTTCTTCAATGGCATTCGTCGGAACCTGGCACTCGAGCTCAACTACCGCTTCCAGCCTTATGGCAGTGTGAGCCTTGCGGGAGACTACAATCGACTCACCTTCGACGCAGAGGAGAACAACACGACTTTTTTCCTCATTGGTCCCAAGTTTGACGTCACCTTCACCAACACGATCTTCTGGTCCACCTGGATCCAGTACAATGATCAGATCAACAACGTCAATGTCAATTCACGCTTCCAGTGGCGGTATGCCCCGGCATCTGATCTATTTGTGGTGTACTCGGAAAACTACCTCTCCAACGACTTTTCTTCCAAAAACCGGGCACTGGTGATCAAATTAAACTACTGGCTGAATTTGTAGGTCAGCAAAACCCAATCAGCGAGTTCATATCTTTGCGCTCGTTGACGAATGGATTGGGTTTATTCACTTGACTTACTGGGCACATGCGTCTTTGCCATGAGCGGCATACTCACGGCCATTGACAAGAAGTTCGACGTCGTCGGGTCGGCCATCATTGGTATGGTCACGGCCGTGGGAGGGGGTACGCTCCGCGACGTGCTGATCGGCAGGACGCCGGTCGGGTGGATGGGAGACCACAATTATCTGATTGTCGCCACCGTCGCCCTCGTTATCACATACCTTTTCAGAAAACGTGTCATCCGGCTCAGCCGCAGTATGTTTCTTTTCGATACCATTGGTATTGGCTTGTTCACGATTCTTGGCGTACAGACGACCCTGGCGATAGGCCTCTCCATACCCATTGCGCTTATCATGGGAGTAGTAAGTGCGACCTTTGGTGGCGTGCTGCGAGATGTGCTCTGCAACGTCGTCCCTCTGATCTTTCGTCGAGAGATCTATGCCACGGCCTGCCTGGCCGGAGGGGTCGTGTTTGTTTCCCTCGATCGGATCTCGGACTTCCACACCCTCAATATGCTCGCGGCCATGTTTGTCGTCATGGTCATTCGGTACCTATCCGTTCGGTACGGTTGGACACTCAATACGCATCGCGAGGCAGGTCAATAGCACTTTTTTCTTTTGGGACGCCCCATCGCAGCCCTGAAGGAGAGAAACACGCTTTCTCATGGGTTGGTTAATAACCGTCTCTCCTTCAGGGGGCCTCTTGGCAGGCCGGCGCTGTGCGGGCCTGCCGCCGTCCTCCTTAGCCAGTTTCGAGTCAATAGACCAGGCTTCCCCGGTCTCAATCTGCCTTCTTCTATTACCAAAAGTTGCCCCATATTGCAGCTTCTTCGAAAAACCTGAACTGATCTCATGCTGAGTTTTTCAGTCATTCTCTACATCGTATTGACTACCCTTTTGGGGATAGCTTGCGTGCGTTTTGTGAAGAATTCCGCCGACTTCCTGTCAGCCGGCCGCAAGCTGCCTTTCGCGCTAAGTTCCTTCGCCTTGTTTGCCTTTTGGTATGGTTCGGAAACCGTCTTCGGCGCGTCATCGGAGTTTATCCAGCATGGCCTGATGGGCGTCATAGAAGACCCTTTCGGAGGATTCCTATGTCTCTTTCTTTTTGCCCTCGTATTTGTCCGCCCGCTGTACCGCAACAATATCATCACCTTAGGAGACTTGTTCCGCAAGCAGTATGGTCGGCAGGTCGAAGTCTTGGCGTCACTCTTCATGACGCTTACGTTTTTTGGTTACATCGCGGCGCAGCTGATTGCATTGAGCATCCTCTTAAATGCCGTTTTTGGTTTGCCTCCAGCTGCAGGCATTCTCACGAGCGCGTTGGTGGTGACCTTGTACACGGTCTCTGGAGGTATGTGGGCCGTGTCGATCACTGACTTCATCCAGAGCATCGTGATCCTTGCTGGTTTGATTGCACTCGTCATTTTCCTAAGCTGGGAGGTGAATGTCATTCAAGTCTTTGATACGGCGCCCGTGGGTCACTTCCAATTCATCCCGAAAGGCAGTGGACTCAGTGATTGGGTGGATTACATGGCCGCCTGGCTGACGCTCGGTTTTGGTTCACTTGCTTCCCAGGACATCTTCCAACGTGCCAATGCTGCCAAATCCGAGAAGGTGGCTGTCCGGTCGACGTATGCCGGTGCGTTCATGTACCTGCTGTTTGCCATGCTCCCGCTGTACCTCGGGCTATTGGTCTATCATCTGTCACCGGAGTTGACGTCGGGGGACACCCAGTACGCGCTCACATCGCTTGTTAAAATGCACGCGCCGTTATGGCTCCAGGTGCTGTTTTACGGAGCGTTGATCTCGGCCATATTTAGCACCTGCAGTGGGGCCTTGCTGGCGCCCGCATCGATCTTGGCGGAGAACCTCCTGAAACCATTGTTCATTCACAACGCTGATGACAGGAGGTTCCTGCTGCTAAGTAGGGTATCAGTGGTCTTGGTCAGTCTTGTGGCCACTTACCTGGCCTTTGGACGGACGTCGATCTACGACCTGGTCGCTGAGTCGTCGATCTTTGGTTTGGTTTGTATATTGGTACCCATGTTTTGTGCGCTCTTTCTCAAGAGAAGCACTTCTTTGGGAGCGGTGTTGTCCATGGTCCTGGGCCTTGGTAGTTATTTGTTGGGAGCGTACGTTGTTCCGTCATCCTTTCCTCCGATGTTCATCGGATTCTTCGTGTCCATTGCCGGCATGGCCGTGGGCAACTGGCTGTCTCGGCGGTGAAGACCTTACGGATGCTTTGAGCACAGGTAGCTAACAAACTCTACCAGAAAGTCACTCGAGCCCAATACCGTTTTGTTGTAAGCCTCGTTCCTTGCCTTGTATCGGTCACTGGCATAGTAGGTCTTCTTCGGTAGACTGTACTCAAAATCCGGGATGCTGCTTGCGTCCCTGTTGATCCAGATCCGGCCGTCAAACTGACCCACATACGTGCTGCGACCACGGCGGTCTGCAACTGACTCCGTGTCCACGAAAATGTAGAGATCAGGAGAGTCAGTGACTTCATTCAGTCCCAGATCTTTCGTGATCGTCCGCAGATAGTCATCGTAGGGACTGTCTTCATCACTGGCATCGACGATCTTGATATCGTACGGTTCGAACTTCAAGTCGATCGTAGGTGACGTGAGTCTGCGCAGCACGGCTTCATCTATGGATTGCTTCACCTTTTTTGGAATAGGGGGCTCTACCTGGATCCTAACACGTGCGTAGCCGCGTTCAGGGAAGAAGCCCTCCACCAGCAGCGCGTCCCTTTCTGTGGTCCTGTCAAACCGGTACCTGAAGACATCTCCCTGCAGTACGAGCAGCTTAGCATTGAGATGGTGAACCGGCTCACCGGATACCGCATCTGTTACGTAGTTGCTGATCACAAATGGCTTCGGGTCACTCATGTCCACGGCATACTCGCCGTCCACATCGAATGACAGGCGACTGAGCACACGTTCCATCTTGTAAACAAGCGCCAGCTTCTCTTTCTCAAGATGACGTGAGTACTCTGGCTCGATGACCGTGTGCATCTCCTGGTCTATCCGCAGTAGGGCCTCCGACAGCTCGTTGATTCCACGTATCACTTGCCCTTCCTCGATCAGCTCATCCGCAGAGGCTTCCATCACATCTACGATGTCGTAGAGCTGCTGGAAGAACTTGCGCCGGTTTTCCATGTAGGTGACCCTGTCGAGTCGAAAGAGCACGTAGTAGGCCGTGGATTTCTTGTTTCTCCACTCGTCCACTATTTCATAGCCCATGAGGTAGTTGGAAGAGGCGACTTCTACCCGCTCGTCCAGGAAGTAGGAGATCTGCTCGTTCTCATACTTGACCTGCAACTCAGAGGTAGCGTCGATGGAAACAAATATCTTCTCAGCCAATTCCCTCAGGGCTAGGTTTCGGGCATGCATCCGGTAATTGTCGTTTTCCGATGGATTGGCATAGCCGATACCATGGAAAGCGAAATCATCACTTGGCGGATCCAGCACCCAGTCAGGTGCGCCTTTCAGCTGCCCGAATACGAGGCCTGCCATGAGGAAAAGGGCCGTCGTCAGGATGGACTTCATGGCAGTAATGCTTATCGTCCTTCCTTGAACTTCTCCAGCTCCTCCTGGTAGATCTTTCGGAACCGATCCAATTCAAAGTCTTGTTTGAGGGCATCGTCAGCGTTGATACCTTCTTCCATTTTGTCTTGAACGGCGGTCGTACTCATCTCCATGGCGACGTAGTGTACGAAGTCTCCTTTCTTCTTGTCCTGGAACGACTCCTGGTCTACGATCTTGACCTGATTGAGCGTCTGGTCGATGACTGTGCGCGTCAGGTCTTCGTATTTGGACGTTGTCTCAATCTTGTTGGAAATGTTTCTGTTCTGGAGGAATTGCTCGGCGACGCTTCGTACCTGCACGTCTATTTGAGAGGCGATAGCTTGTCTTGCATTCGTCTCGGCGATTCTCTTGGCAACTGTTAGGTCTTTAGCTCTCCCTTCGCCCATGGCGCGATAAAACTTCTTATCAGAGAAGTACTTCTTCTTGTCAAAGGGTGTCTCGATAGCTTTGAGCTTTGAGTCAGTCCTTTTCAATTTGCCGCTACAAGAGGCGATGGCCATTGTAGCCAAGAGTAGTAAGATGAATGAATATTTCATAACTGTAGTATTGTTGTGATAACTGGTTCTTTCCAAAAACGATGCCAAACGAAGATAAGGCTTGTTTGCACGCCGTGTGAAATATATCATTCTTTATTGAACGTTGTGTCTGATCAAAGGGCCATCAACCTGGCAATCCGCTTGTCGCGACCATAGATATCACTAACAAAGAAGATTTCTTTCCCGTCGTTCTCTGTGTAGACGGTCCAGTACGTCAAGAGCAATGGAAGCGGCTTCTCAAGGAACTCTCTCGTCGTCTCCGAACTATCCAGGATACGGTCAACCTTACCCGTAGTATAACCTTGTGGGCCCAGTATCTTTTCGGCTAGCTTTTTGGGATGCTGTACGCGCACACACCCATGGCTAAATGCTCTCGTGGCTTCTTTGGTGAATAATTTTCGCGCGGGAGTATCGTGCAGGTACACGTTGTATTTATTGGGGAAGATGAATTTTATTTGACCAAGTGCATTCCAGGGGCCTGGTTGCTGGCGAAAAGTGTAGGGTAAATTTCTGGGGCCATATTGTGCAAAGTTGATGGTATCGTGCGCGATGATTTCGCCTCCGTCATTCAACACCTCGAAGTGCCTCGTCTCCAAATAGTCCTCGTCTTGTTGGACAGAAGGTAGCGTTTCCCAGCGCGCGATGGAAGACGGGACAGTCCATGTGCAATTGAATTCCACAAACTCAATGTCCGCATGGAATACTGGCGTGGCGTGATGCGGCTCGCCGACGATGACACGAGAGGAGTAGACCTGTTCATGCTGATCGTACAGGTACAGTTTGTATCCCGCGACGTTGACGAGCAGGTACCGCTCTGGCAGGTCGTGCAATATCCAGCGGCATCGCTCGAGGTTGATACTGATGAGTTCTATCCAGTCTTCATTGGATATGTTGAGCTTCGCTACGGTCTGCTTGCCCAGTACGCCGTCGGGTTCCAGGCCATGATGGCTTTGGAAGCGCTTGATGGTCTTGAGCAGCGTCGAGTCAAAAATGGCGTCCATGTGGAAATCGTTGCGGTCCGAGAACTGCGACAGGTAGACCTTCAGATCAAGCACAAAACCTGTCGAGTCACCCTCTCTCAAAGCACCCACGCCCTCTGGTAGCTGTAGCCCGGCATCGAAAGGGTGATCGTCGATCAGTTTTCTTAGCCACGACTTCAGGTGGGCATAGGTGGGGCTCTTAGGTCGACAAAATTGAAGATAGGCCTGTGGGTCCTCGAATTCGATGGACTTCATCAGCGCGTCAACGACTTCTACGGAATAGATCCGACGTGTATAGTTCCATTCCTGGAAGATCTCCGTAGGATTGAGCTTGCCCTCCATCAAATGCTCTCCGTATTTCAGGAAAGCATAGGTCGTCAGGACATCCATCTCGACCCTGATGTGATTGACGGAGGGATCGGTCTCGTCATAGTGCATTCGCAAGGAGTCGATCTTTTCGACGTAGTAATCTGAGGGTCGCAGTCCCTCGTATTGGCTGTCCCTCAGGAGCAGCAGGGCTTCGGCATACCGCGCCGTCTGCCACACAGGTTCAAAACCAGTAATATGGTAGCAGTGTGCCAGGTAGTCGATGGTCCGTTGATCGAAGTCGGGTTCTATTTCCGTGATGTGATCGATGAGTTCGACAATTTCATTGTGGATGGCGGCCGAGTCGACGTAGCTGAGTGCTTGCGGGACGACCGAGATGGAGTCTGGCTGGGATTGTCCTAGAACCGATGCCTGGCAAAGGCACAGTGGCAAGAAGATGATAGTGGTTGTATAGCTGTTGAGAAACCGCTGAATCCCGCAGGTGGTTTTCATTGCCAAAATATACAAAGACGACCGAGGCGGAAGTGACGTTTCACTGTAAAATTTTTTCGGTCACATTCAAATCGTCTTGGACGGCAAGCAACGTATCCTGCATTGATTTGACAAATCGTAGAATAACGTCCAGTGGAAGTGCTGAGCTATCAAAGCCGAAATGGTGTACAAGAAGGGGAGATTGTTTCAATACTCACTAATTAGTTTAATTGATGGGTATTAAATAATTGATTAAAAGGACATTATAATACATGATTCGACATATCACTTTACTTTATAAATGACGGTATTGTGCCTGTGCTCTTGCTTGAAAAGCATGGAAACGCTAGGGATCATTACCTAATTGTGTCATCTTCGTCCGCTAATCGGTGAAGTCACATGAAGATCGCATGCCTTGGAGACCTGCATGGAGCGGATAGATGGAAGGACGCATTGGACCTGGGTGCTGACCGCTATGTTTTTGTGGGAGATTACGTCGATTCCTATGTGTTCGATGATGAGACCATTCTTGAAAATTTGAAGGATGTTATCCAATTCAAGATTGATCATCCTGACGCTGTGACGCTGTTATGGGGCAACCACGACATCCAGTATCTCTATTACCCCAGGTTTCGTGGTTCTGGATTTCGTCCATCCATGGCTGGGGACTTGCGCAGCATCTTTCATGAACATCGTTCCTTAATTCAGGTCGCATACTCGTACCGTTCTTACGTCTTTACTCATGCGGGATTGCATCGAAGATGGGTAGAACAATACATGGGCGCCTTTGGTCGACCTTCGGAGTTAGTTGTGAAACTCAACAAAATGATGGATGACGATAAGTCGCTGGGGAAGCTAGCGGCTGTCGGAACAGTACGGGGAGGGACAGCAGGATACGGCGGACCATTGTGGTGTGATTATGATCTGGAATTGACGGCAGATCCATACCCCGGGATTGATCAGGTAGTGGGCCATACGCAGAGGAAGTTTCTGGGACGGGTGTCAAGCTCAGGGAATACGCTCCTCAATGTCAATTATCTGGCTTACTCTCTGGAACCAATCTTTGTATTGGAGTTGCCTGAGAGATGAAAAAAGATCTATTTGATAGCAACATATTGAGGGTGGTGATTGTCACCTGATGGAATCTTGAAATGATTTAACCTACTTACTACGGTCATTATGCTCAAAAATTACCTGGTCATTGCCTGGCGCAACTTCTTGAAGTACAAATACTTCAGCGCTATCAATATCTTCGGACTGTCCCTCAGTATGTCGGTCTGCCTTGTACTCATCAACCTGATCTTAACGCACTATCAGTATGACACCTTCCATAAGAAGGCCGATCAGATCTATCGGGTAACCACAAATAACAGAGGCACCAACAGCTTCTTTGGGGGCACCTATGCGACATCTCCCAAACCCATTGGGGGAGAATTGATGCAGACAGAATCGTCCGTGGTGAGCTACACCAATATCAGCAAGGATCTGGAGTTGGAGGTGGAGTCACCTGACAAAATCCTGAAGATCAAATCGCTGTTTGCAGACGAGCGATTTTTTGAGGTCTTTGATTTTGAGTTGAGTGACGGGGATCGCAGCACGGCGCTCGCTAGCCCCAATTCGATGGTCTTGAAGGAGGAGAAGGCTATGTTGCTCTTCCCTGGTGGAGATGCCATTGGCAAGACAGTTGAATGGCGGGGCATGGGTACTTTCGAGATCACCGGAGTCATGCGTGAGCCAGAAAAGGGCACGCACATGGCCTTTGAGGCCCTCGTCTCTGATGTATCGATCGAGGGACTGGTAGCCAAAGACAAAATACCCGACCCTGCGGTTTGGGAAAACATATGGCAGAACTACAATTATCTCGTACTCGCCGAGGGTGCTTCTATAGAAGACCTTCAACGCAGTATTCAGGCCCTGGCTGAGGAGCACATGGAGCTGGAAGAGGACCACGCGGGGTATGACTTCGGCCTGCAATCGCTCAATGACATTGTTCCGGGTCCACTCATGTCTAATGAATTGGGCTTCGCGTTGCCCGCGTACATGCTTTTCTTTTTTGGTGTGTTGGGAGTGATCGTGATCGTTACCGCGAGCTTGAACTACACGAACCTGTTCATCGCCCGATCCATGGGCCGTTTGAAAGAAATAGGAGTGAGGAAGGTCAATGGAGCACCAAGGCGGCAGATCGTGTTGCAGTTTCTCACAGAGTCGGTCTTTATGACGTTCCTCTCACTGCTCATGGCGATTGTGGCGTACCGGTACCTCCTGGATCGCTTCAATGAGCTGGTCATTTTCAATCAACTGAAAATGACACTAGAGGATATACCCGAGGCCTACGTGCTGTTTGTCGTATTTGCCATGCTTTTGGGAGTGTTCACGGGAATGGGGCCGAGTATGGTGCTTTCTCGGGTGCAGGTCATCAGCTCGCTGCGAAATAGTGTTCAGGGAAGTAGCGCGAGGAAGGGTTTCTTTAAGATGGGCTGGGGGAGAAGGTCCCTCACGGGTATACAGTTTGGCTTGTCCATCATATTGCTCCTGACTGTGTTCATCCTCGGCGATCAAGCACGCTACTATGTCGAGTCCGAGTACGGATTTGATGAGGAGCATGTCTTCTACGTCGACCTGCAAACACATGACCCTGAGATCATCAAACAAGAATTTAGCTCAGTATCAGGAGTGGGAGAGGCGACATTGGTCAGCCACCACCCGGCAGTTGGTCGCTCCTATGGAAGAGAAGCGCGGTTACAGTTTGAAGACGAACCGTTTTCTCTATATACATTCGGCGTGGACGAGGGGTATGTGGATGTGATGGGACTGGAGCTTGTGGCAGGAAAGAACTTTCCTCAGGCTACAACAGGCCAGGAGAAGTTCATTCTATTGAATGAAACAGCCGTCCGACGATTCAACTTCGAAAGTAACAGTGCCGCCATTGGAGAGACCATTATCTACGGAGATAGTGTAAGGCTCATGGTCACTGGTGTCTTGAAAGATTATCACTGGGAGCCATTGATGGCATCCATTCGGCCATTGGGGCTGCGGGTGACTCCGGATGAGTACGAGTACGCCTACTTCAGAGTGAATACTACCGCCAGTGGTGACCTGCAGAAGAGGATAGAGGAGGCATGGATCACTTTCGATCCGGCTCGGGACTTTGCCGGTGGTTTTCTGGATGAGCAATTGGATGAGCTATATCAGGTGTTTTATGATGTCCGCTCCATTCTCACATTGATTGGTTTTCTGGCGGTGACCATTACCTCACTTGGTTTTCTGGGAATGGTCGGGTACGACCTGCGAACAAGGACCAAGGAAATAGGGATCAGGAAGGTTTTGGGGGCTTCTTTTCGGAGTTTGCTGGTTACGCTAGGGCGAGGGTATGTCATGATGCTCACGTTGGTCTTTTTGGTCGCCTTGCCAGCCGGAATACTCATCAATAACCTCTGGGTTTCACAAATGGCGTACCATGCTCCCATCGATTTTGGCAATGTGGCACCAGCTACTTTTATCGTGCTGGGAACGGGGATTGCGGCCCTTATTTCACAGGTACTCGTTCGGAACCACGAAAACCCGGTGAAAGCCCTTAGAAATGAGTGACATAGGCCGCTATGAGGCCCAGTTTTCGACATAGGTGTGGAAAACTTTATTTGGCGCATAGTCGGTATACTATACGGTTAATACGGGTAGGTACATTTAATGTCAGAATATTATATGGCCATTTTCCTAGATATTATCTCACCGTTATTCGGTACTTAATAACTTATCAACAAGGTTATCCACACAGCTAAATGCTAGTCTAATTTACTGATAATCAATTATGTACGTGATTTTCTTGTTGGGGACAATGAGATGCTAAAAAGGCAATGTGGGTAACGACCGTGTATGTGTATTCGGCAGGGAACTTGGGCGTTTCCTTGTGAGGGGAAAGGAGGGGCTTTGCAATCGTTTGTATAGTGTAGGGGTAAATGGATGCTTGCGTGAGTTATCCACAGTATTTATCCACATTACGGAGCTACGTAGGCGAAGCAACCACCAGGTAAAAGAAAAGGGAGCGATTTTGCTCCCTTTTTCGTGGTTTCTGGTTGAAGAATCTGTGCGCTACTCACAAGATCTTCCTGTAGTGATTCTGGTCGTTTCTGTGATGTTATCGTCGCCAGTAGTAACGAATGTGAGTACCTCTTCATTCTCTGCATTCATCTCAGCGGAAGCTTCGCCGGTGAACCTTACAATTCCCTCGCTATCGCTAACACTTACCTCTTCGAAGAGATTCTCGTTAAAGATCAGCGGGTATCCCGTCAAGTCAAAGAGAGCGGCATGCTCAGGGCGCCATGCGGCCGAACCATAAGTCACTGTTCCACTCTCTGTCACAACGCTCTCTCCAGCCTCAGCTTCCATGAACTCAAAGGCAGTGACATTGCCATCCACTATCGTGTACTCTGCTGACGAATTGGTCAGTTCAAACTCGCCACTACCTTCTGAGGTCTCCGCATAAGTGGTCTCAGTCACGGTAATCGAGCCATCAGAATTCGTGGTGTGAGTGTAGTCTTTTCTTTCCGCTACTCGTCCCGGCTCACTTTCGAACACACTTTCGACAACACCCTCCGCGTCATAGTCGAATCGGACAGTGTAAGATGCTTCGTCGCCTTCGCGGTAGCTAATGGATTCCAGTCGACCTTCGGAATCGTAGTCTACGGCGACTCCAGATCCATCAAGGTCGATACCAGTTACCGCGTCCTCGGAGTTGTACGCAAGCACCCCGTCATAGGTACCCTCGTCATTAGCAATGGAAATTACGCCTTCACATACGGTGATGAAGCTTTCCATGATGATACTATCGGCACCTAGCTCATTGGATACGATCAATGATACATCGAAGACGCCCTTCTCTGTATATACTACCTCGGGGTTCTGAGCATCGCTGAATTCTGGTGTCCCGCCTTCAAACGTCCAAAACCACTGAACAGGAGCGTCAGTTGAATTGTCAGTGAATGTCACGGTGCGTCCGGCGAGGATCTCCTGCACATCGGAGGAGAAGCCTGCGGAAGGAGGAGCAGGGGTGTCGTCTTCGGAACTACACCCTAACAAAAAGATGGCGCCTAGCGCCAACATAGTTGAAAAAATCTGTGTGGTCTTCATTCCCATAACTGTCTGATTAGATTAGCGTTAAGGAAACTAAAATAGAAATTTTACCTACAACGTTATTGGTAAATGAAGACCTGTTTCACCCAATGAGCGAATGCGTTCTTGAACAGGAATTTTACCTCAATTTATGGTCGTCGTCGAAGCGGGCGAGCTGGTCAAACAACGACGTTGATGATCCTCTTGGGTACAACGATGACCTTCTTGGGCGGTTTGCCTTCAGTCCATTTTTGGACCACCTCATTCACAAGTACTTGTTGCTCCATTTCTGAGCGGTCCATATCGACAGGGAATGACAGCTTCACGCGCATCTTACCGTTGATGGAGACAGGATATTCGAAGGTGTCCTCTTTCAAATACTCCTCCTTGATCTCGGGATACGAAGCATTGACAATGGAGGTGTCGTGCCCCAGCAGATGCCACAGTTCTTCTGCGATATGCGGTGCATAGGGAGACACACCTATGATGAGAGGCTCCAACACTTTTCTCTTGTTGCACTTGAGCGACTGCAGATCATTGACGGCAATCATGTAGTTGCTCACTACGGTATTCAAGGACAGACGCTCGATGTCTGCTTCGCTCTTTTTGAGTGCCGTGTACAGGATTTTGTACTCTTCGTTGGTAGGCTCCTCGTCGCTGACTGTGAGTTGCGACTGTTCGTTGTGAAGGAGCGCCCAAAGCTTCTTCAGGAACTTGTAGACCCCTTCGATCCCGTTGGTGTTCCATGGCTTGCTCTGCTCGATGGGCCCGAGGAACATTTCATACATTCTCAAAGTGTCGGCTCCATACCTAGCAATGAGATCGTCGGGATTGACCACATTGTACTTGGATTTGGACATCTTCTCCACTTCACTACCACAAAGGAATTGGCCATTTTCCAGTTCAAATGTGGCATCCTTGGCATCAGGTCTGAATCTCTTGAAAGCCGCAATATCCAATACATCGTCGGCGACAATATTGACATCAACATGTATGGCGGTCGTGTCATATTGACCACGCAAACCTCGCGACACATACTTGTTCTCTCCATTTACCCGGTAAGCAAAGCTGCTTCTACCTTGTATCATTCCCTGGTTGACAAGTTTCTTTGCATACTCCTCGACAGGTACCCAGCCCATGTCATAGAGGAATTTTGTCCAGAAGCGCGAATACAGCAAGTGGCCGGTCGCATGCTCTGATCCACCCATGTACAGATCCACATCCTGCCAGTAGGAGATCGCTTCCTGGCTGGCAAACTCAGCATCGTTCGACGCGTCCATATAACGGAAGAAATACCACGACGAGCCCGCCCATCCGGGCATGGTTGTCAACTCAAAATCGTGACCATCATCGGTCTTCCAATCGGCAGCCCGTCCGAGTGGAGGTTCACCGGTCTCGGTTGGCAGGAACTTGTCGACGTCAGGCAGTCGATTGGGCAGTTTGTCATCACTGAGGAGCTTCGGAATGCCACCTTCGTAGTACACCGGGAAAGGTTCTCCCCAGTACCGCTGGCGGCCAAAGATGGCATCTCGGAGGCGATAGTTGATCTTTTTTTCGCCCAGATTGTTCTCCTCGAGGAATTGAATGGCCCGCTCGATGGCTGCTTCGTACGTTAAGCCATTGAGGATCCCGCTGTTGATCATTTTGCCTTCTTTCGTCGGGTCAGCCTCCTCACTGATGTCCATGTTTTCATAGACCGGCACGATGGGCAAGTCGAAGTGCTTGGCAAATTCATAATCCCGCTGATCACCTGACGGTACTGCCATTACGGCGCCTGTTCCGTAACCCGCGAGCACATAGTCGGCAATCCAAATCGGCACTTTTTCCTGGTTGAATGGATTGATCGCGTAAGCACCTGTAAAAACCCCTGTCACCTTCTTTACATCACTCATGCGCTCGCGCTCCGATCTATTGACTGCCCACGAGACGTACTCCTCCACTTGCTGTTTTTGCTCAGCCGTCGTGATTTTGCTTACGAGTTCGTTTTCCGGCGCCAGGGTCATAAAGGTCACGCCATAGATCGTATCCACCCTGGTCGTAAACACCCTGATGATATCCTCATGCCCTTCGATGGCAAAGTCCATTTCCGCGCCGATGGATTTCCCAATCCAATTGCGCTGCATTTCCTTGATGGGCTCTGGCCAATCGATCTTGTCGAGTCCTGATAATAGGCGATCCGCATACGCCGTAATTCGCATGCTCCATTGCGGCATTTTCTTTTTGATGACTGGATGCCCCCCTCTTTCGGAGAATCCGTCCTTCACTTCGTCGTTGGACAGTACAGTCCCAAGTGCGGGACACCAGTTGACGGAGGTCTCTGCTATGTAGGTAAGCCGATACTTGAGGAGCATCTGCTGTTGGTCCGCCTCGGACATACTTTGCCATTCCTCTGCCGTGAACGTTGGGGTGTCATCCGCGCATACGGCGTTGACTTTGGCGTTGCCTGACCTGTTGAACTCGGCAGTCAGATCGTCGATGTGTCTGGCCTTGTCCTGGTCTTGGTCATAGTAGGCATCGAAAAGTTGCTTGAAGATCCACTGTGTCCATTTGTAAAAGGAGGGGTCACTTGTCTGTACTTCCCGGGACCAGTCGTAGCAGAACCCAAGGCTTCTCAATTGCTCCTTGTATCGCGTGATGTTGGCCTCCGTGGTTTTTGCAGGGTGCTGACCTGTCTGGATGGCATACTGCTCCGCAGGCAATCCAAAGCTGTCAAAGCCCATGGGGTGCAGTACGTTGAAGCCCTTAAGTCGCTTGTAGCGGCTGATAATGTCGGTGGCAATATATCCCAGGGGGTGGCCGACATGCAGTCCTGCACCCGAGGGGTAGGGGAACATGTCGAGCACATAGTATTTTAGTTTGGACGGATCAGTTTCTACTCTGTAGATATTTTGCTGGTCCCAGTGTACTTGCCACTTGCTTTCTAGCGATGTAAAGTCGTATTCTGCCATTTCTAGGCTTCTTGATATGTTGATCGTAAAGGCTGGCAAATTTAGCGGGATTATGACCACAATCGAAGAAAATTTACTGATGAAGAAACCTTCTGTGAAAGGCACTGTCCTTTGTTTGAAATTCAGCAATTAAGAAATGATAAAAGGACGAATTACTCGCTTGCTGCCCCTCACAATATTGATACTACTATCCACCCAGGCCTGGTCAGCTGGAGGGGGAGCGTACATTTTTATGCAGGACACTGTTCCTCAAGATTCCGTGATTGTTCCGGAGGCCCAACCCGTAGAGGTAGAACAGGACACCGTGCCTGAATCGACGGCCGAGCCACTCCCGGTCGAGAGTAGCCCACCAATTGATACGATCCCTCAACGTGAGGATCCACAACCACGCATTATCTATTATCAGTCCGATCGCGATGACGATCGCGGTAGTGTCAGGTATGAAGAGCGCCGAGGCAAACGCGTGAAGACACTGGCTGGTACCATGAACCATTCAGGTGGCTTCGGCGCGATTTCCTTCAAGTCCACTTCCTTCAATGACGAAGCCATGGTGATGGCCGGTGTTCGGGGAGGGTGGATCGTCAATCGGACCCTGGCCATAGGCGGGGAGGGGTATGGCATCATCCCAACGGCCAAGTTGGATGGGATTGCGGTAGATAGGCAGGTGCTTGCACTTGGGGGCTATGGCGGCCTGTTTCTCGAACTGATCTTGTTTTCCAATGAGGTAGTGCACGTGACCTTCCCGGTTGGTGGCGGTGCTGGCTGGCTGGGATACGATCCTGTCAACGATGGAAATCTACCACCGATGACAGATCCCGACGGTGATGGCCTGGTCGATGAGGATGTCTTCTGGTACATAGAGCCGGGCGCAGATATTGAATTGAATGTGGCGCGCAATTTCAGATTGGCTGTGGGTGCGAGCAAGAGGTTCACCCAGGACCTGGACATCGTCAACACCAGCAGTGATGCGCTGGAGAAGTGGAACTTCTTTGTGACATTAAAAATCGGAAGTTTTTGATCTGGGTCATGCAGTAGTCACGGCTATTGCATTATCCAAGTTTAAATCCTTCGGATAACGCTCGACAAATCAGGAAAGGAGCCGTCATCGTGTGACGGCTTTTTTCTTTTGCGGCAATGGCCATTCTCAGTAAATTGGCGCCCATGTCAAAGCGCTATTATTTACCGTACCTTTTTGTTTTTGCCACAACCTTCGGAGTTCATACCGCAAAGGCCCAGGAAGCTATCGTTACTGAGAGGCCTAGCCAGAGCAATTCCGGCTATGTGGTCACCCCCGGACGGCTCAATATTGAGACGGGATTTCAGTACCAACAGTCTGATGGTGGAGACACGAAAGAGATCACCAACGGGACAACGCTCTTGCGATACGGTGTGAATGAGTATTTTGAATTGAGGGGCTCGATAAGTCAGCAGCGAATAGAAGTGGGGGCCGATGGATCAGATTTTGAAGCAGTTGGTTTCTCTCCTATTTCACTTGGTGTCAAGATGAAATTGGCGGAGGAAGCAGGTTGGGTGCCGCAGCTGGCGCTGACGACGATGGTCGCACTGCCAGGGGGTAACGATGCATTCGAATCTGACCATGTGATACCCAACATGCGACTGAGTGCTCAGTGGTCCGCAGGAGAGCGTGGTACGATTGTCTTTAACCAGGCAATGGAATGGTCTGGAGATACAAGAAAGGTGACCAATGCCTTCACGCTCCTATATGCTCACGGGCTGCTGGATGACCTCACATGGTTTTTTGAGACCTATGCTTTTTTCTACAAGGACTCAGATGATGAGCGCACGCAGTCAAATGTCAGTGATTTTCGACTCGACACTGGTTTTGCCTGGCTGGCCAATAACAGCATCCAGTTGGATGTTTATGGAGGGGTAGGTTTGAGTGATGTCTCGCCTGATTGGTTCATCGCTGGCGGTATTTCCTTCGCGTTATTCAAGTGATATGGAGCTCGAGCAAATAAGAAACTACTGTATTGCCAAATCCGGTGTCACGGAGGAGTTACCCTTTGGGCCGGACACGTTAGTTTTCAAAGTGATGGGAAAGATCTTCGCCATTACGGGCATCGAAGACTTCGAATTTATCAACCTCAAGTGCGACCCCGATCGCGCTATCGAATTACGAGAGCAGTACGATAGTATCAAGCCCGGCTATCACATGAACAAGAAGCTCTGGAACAGCGTCTACCCCGAAACTGGTGAGAAGCTTATCCTGGAGCTGATCGATCACTCGTATGATCTGATTGTCGCAAGTCTGCCAAAGGGCAAGCAAGCAGAATTGCGATCCTTGGGAGAGTGAAGTAACGTCAAATGGTTTCGTATTAACCGTCTTCCTGAGAAGGTTTTTTGGAAGCTAGCAGCGTAAAGTGATCGCTGGCAAAAGCTACGAATCCCCATCCAGAAACAGCCTGGCCAGCCGGATACTCTCATAGTCCAGAGAACCCTTTAGGGCCCGGTGCAGCACACTCAGTTTCACCCGACCTTCACGGTCAAAGAACTCTTCCTTGGCCTCTTTCTTCGCCTGGGCCGCGACTTTCCCTACTTTACTGATGGTCTTTTCATGGGGGCGGAACCGATCGATCTTGAAGTCCGGGTCCATCGCCATGATCTTTTCCAGATGACCAATGATGGTACCCTCCGTGAGGTCGCGCACATGTGCCACTTCGTCGATCGTCTTGCCCTTGTCAAAGAGCTTTCTGGTTGCAAGTACTGTATCTTCCTTCTTCTTTGGCCTTGATGTAGGCTTCTCTTTCGACTGGTTGTATTCGATCTTCTCAGGATCATTGGTGCCACCGCACTTTTCGATAAAGTCCAGGTTCTTGATGGCCAGTTCTTCCTTTTCCTGCCCAGTGATCCATTGTTCATTCTCGGCAGCCAACTCCTGAAATCGTCGGTCGGCTTTCAAGGCGAGCGTATCGACTAGCAGCGAGGCCTCATTGATCCCAGTCAGTGACAATCCTTCCCAGTCTCGGAGGCGTGATAGTGCCACATAGCCCTGACCAGCTTCAAAGGTCTTCGAGAGGTCTATCTCGGCGGCATCCAAGGTCATCCCCTGGCTCTTGTGGATGGTGATGGCCCAGGCAAGCCTCAAAGGTACCTGGCGGTAGGCAGCCAGTACATTGTCTTTTTCATCTGTTACTGTCCACTCTTCAGGTTTTGCCATGATCCGAAGGCCGTCGGTCGTGGTGACAATCGGGTGTCCATCATTGCTGTCGAAGTCCGTGACCACACCGAGTGTGCCGTTGAAATAGCCGCGCTCAGGATTGTTGCGTACAAACATGACCTTGGCGTCAGGTTTCAGTTCCAGTTCCGGCCCGGCCAGAACGGTCTGCTTCAAACTCTCTACGAGCTTGCCCTTGCCATAGGTCTCTGCCTCAAATCTCCTGGGTTTGCCTGCCGCTTGCTCTAGCCGGGAAGTGTTCAGGTTGTCGACATCTGCATTGTGCGTGTAGAGCTTAAGCGCATCCTCATCGGGCCGTTCTTTCATCTTGTCCTGCAGCAGGAGTGCTGTCTCTTGTGTCACAGACTGGTCCCGGATCTCGGACAGTATTTGTGACAGCGTGCTTTCCTTCTGCCGAAACTGCTGCGTCAGGTAGCAAACCCGGAGGCGGCTCTCGACCCAAATCGGAGCCATAAAGGCAAACTTGTCTCGGTTGGAGCGCTGCTCCCTGGATACCGGTGGTAACTGAAAAAAGTCCCCGGAGAGCACAACTTGAATGCCGCCAAATGGAAGCTCGCTCTTCCGAAAGTGCTTGAGTACATCGCTGACCGCTGTCAGCATCTTCCCCGAAAGCATCGAGATCTCGTCGATGATCAGCACACTGACCTTCGAAAGGCGCGAAACGGTCTGCTTGTTCTTTTTGATGCGATCCAGTACCTCCTTCGACGCCTGGTCCTGGATGCCCAAGCCACTCCAGGAGTGAATGGTCTGACCACCAATATGTGTTGCTGCGATACCGGTGGAGGCAGTCACAGCGACGGCGACTTCGCGATGCCTGAGATAGGCGATGTATTCGTTGATCAGGTAAGTCTTGCCGGTGCCCGCCGACCCGGTGAGGTAGACGTTGTAGCCGTTTTTGAGAATGAGTGAAGCGGTTTCCTGTGTCAATGGTTGAGCTGTTTTCTGGAGAATGCTAGGGTAAACATACCCAAATTGGTAGTGAGGGCGACAGGGGCAGGGCTTGTATTCTGTTTAGCTATGTCCTAAATTCTGGTTACGCATGTAAATGGGAGGCCTCGTCGCTCCCTTTACTATTCGTATAAATCATTAATATTCAGCGTAATAGATATCGTTACTTTTATTTATTATTTAATAATAACTATCTTTAGCTGACAAACTGAATATGCTATGCGGGCAATCTGGAAAGGGCACATACAATTTTCGTTGGTGACGATCCCCATTCGCATCTACAATGCCATTGATACAGGCCAGAAGATAAGTTTCAATCTGTTATCTAAGGAAACCCACAACCCGGTAAAATATGAGAAGCGGGACAAGGTGACTGGAGACTTGCTACGTAGCGAGGACATCGTGAAGGGGTATCAGTACGAGCCAGGACAGTTTGTAATCGTCGAGGATGACGATTTCCAAAAGATCAAGTTGAAGAGTACGAAGCTCATAGAGATCGAGGGATTTGTTGACAAGTCCGAAGTACACCATTCGCTTTTCGATGCGCCATATTTTGCCGGTCCTGATGGGGACGTAGCGGGAAAGACGTACGCGTTGCTCTGTGAGACCTTGAAGCAGTCCGGCAAAGTAGGTGTAGGAAAGGTAGTGCTACGCGATCGAGAGAGTGTCGTGCTGTTGACGCCTCACGAGTCGGGCATCTTGCTTTATAAATTGAGATACCCCAATGAGGTTCGAAATATGCTGAATGTACCTCAGATGCCAAAGGAAACAGCTGCGGATCCCGACCAGTTGAAACTGGCCAATACTCTCGTGGAGTCGATGACTAAAAAGTTCAAAGACATAGAACTGGAGGATAAGTACAACAATGCATTACGGGAAGTGATCGATCATAAGATCGAAGGCAAGGAAGTGGTAATGGTGACGGAAGAGGAGCCTGAAGTCGTGGATATTATGACTGCTTTGAAGCAGTCCATCGCAGATGCCAAGAAGGAAAAGAAGCCAATGGAAAAGGCATCTGGCGAGAAAGAGGAAGAGGAAGAAAAAGCCAAAAAAGCGAGCTAATTTTGTAGAATGGCAAAGGTGATCAAGTTTCCTGTAGAGCCGCCCCGAAAACTTGGCCCGAAGAAGGTACACAAGCGCAAGAAAAACGATCCCGAGGATCATGGTCAGCTAAACCTTTTCAACCAGATCGTTCCGGAAACGCGCATTCGTTCTTTGGTGGACGGCAATGACTTTTTCGAGGAGGCGCTGTCCCTGGATGAAAAGGGCGACCCCTACGCGGAGAATATGTATTTGAAGGCGATTGAGAATGATCAGGCGGTGGCAGATGCTTACTGCAACCTAGGAATACTCATGTCGCGGCGTGATGAATATGTGAAGGCTGTTGATTACCTGACGAAGTCGCTGGTAGAAAATCCGAGGCACTTCGAGGCGCATTACAATTTGGCCAATGTGTATTCCGATATGGGGAACTACGGCCTGGCTAAAACGCACTATGAGATCTCTACGGAGATCGCACCAGAGTTCCCTAACAGTTATTACAACCTCGGGCTGGTTTTAGTCTCGTTGAAGCAGTATGACGCGGCGGCCCAGGTGATTCAGCAGTATATTGAGCTGTCCCCCGGCTATGACCACGGAGTGGCCAACGACCTGATCAGGACACTCAAAGACTTTGGACGATAGAGTAACCGAAATTTAGCATAAGCGAAGCAACCGATAACCTAACTTTTAGACTTCCATGAAGACATCCACCGACATCTTGAGAGAGCACTTTGAGCAGCTAAAGCGAACCATCCCTGAGGTGTACGCAAAGGCTGCCGCGCCTAAAGAGGAGACGCGCGAAGACCGGCTCTTTGAGATGCTCAAGAAGACACTCAGCATCATCGAAGCGGTCTATTTCCAAAACCGCGAGGCTTTTACCATGACCAGAGCGGAGGAGTACTCCAAGATCGTAAAGGAATTGCAGGATCTGGGCTTCGGCTACAAGGCCAATGAAGAGCTCCTTGAGAAGGCTGCTGCCAGTGCACTCATGAAGGCCAAGCTACCTATGGAGAAGGCCAAAGGCCCCGGTCGCAATGAGGACAGCTCCAAGCAAGCGATGTAGTGCCGCATTAGGCTATTCCTTACAGTCGTCTTTCAGTCGTTTGTTGCCCATGCGGAAAGCAATCTTGTTGGGCACAAGTTTTTGAGATACCAGCTCGGGTACCTGCTCCATGCAGGTTTGCACGCAGGTTGCATCGTCACAAGGACATCGCTCCAGACATTCCTGATACGCTTCGTTTCGCCGCGCAACTTCCTCATTACTTGGATTGATGAAGGTTATCTTCTCAGCATCTTCCTCGATGTTGAAATACGTGAGGAAGCCGTTGTTGCAGTACGTACTCAGGAACTGGGAGTAGTCGTAGTCCTTTTCGCGCCGTTGCAGGAGCAGGTCAATGTCACGTTGCCCTGATTCCAGATGATACGAGCCGGTCGCTACAACGTTGATCTGATTGTTGTAGAACTCCAGTAGGTCGAATGTCACCCAACCAGTATCCAACACCATGTTGTCGAGGTTGAAAACAAACTGTGTGGGCCGGTTAAATTTCTTATCAAAGCCACCGAGGAATAGAGAGGCGATCATGCGCTTGATAGGCCCTACATTGGCTTTCCACGCTTCATCCATGCCGACCCTCGCCAGTTCCCGAGCAGATCCATTGACAATCTCCATGTTTTTGATGCGCATCTCCAGAGAGTTGATGTCGGTAGCGCTAGTCAAGGTGTCGATGAAGTCGAATTCCATCGAGAACCTTCCCTGGAAATCCAGTAGGTCTCTCTTGAGATTGTCCACCATGGGCCCGTTGAGGTTTTCGACCACCTCGTGTAACTCCAGGCTGTCTACCTGGAATGCGCCGGTGACGACGAGCGAGTCCTCGCTCTTCACAAAGACCTCCAGCGGCTCCTGTTGTTGGATGAAGCCCTCGTACATATCTGCACGCATGCCTTCCAGTCGCAGGACGCTTTCGTTGAGGGAGCCACTGGCCAGGAAGTTGTCGATCTCAAATGTCTCGCTACCAATGATCGGACGGAAGAGAATACGTGAAATATTGGCGTCAGCATAGGACACCCTGGAGCTCTTGATAAAGTTGATCAGGGAAAAGGCGATGGCTTGGGACTCACGCTCCTCTTGCACCTCTTGATCTTCATATTCAAGGCAGCTGATGCAAGGCGTGGTGCTCGTAGATGTTTGCGTCGGGTTATCTTCTTCACATGCGTACTGATATCCTGTGCTCACTCCCAGGATCTTCGTGAGGTCGAGTTCGTTGGAATGCAAGTGGAGTGTATCCATCTTGATCGGATTGCCCAGCAGAATGAAGCCGAGTAGATCCTCGACCTGTGAGTCATAGATCTCAAAATCTGAGGACTCGTAGGTGCCTCTGAATTCATTGATACGGACGTTGTCATTATTGTAGGCGAAGTCACCAGATATGTCCTGAAAGGAGATGACATCGTCACCCTTGAGAAAATCAAAGTTCAACCCTTCTATCCCCAGTGTCCCGGAACGGTCGGCACTCAGCAATACATCCAGTCCACTTTCGCCACGATGCTCCTTAAGGTTGAAGTCGAACGTTAATTCTCCCTCGAGGTTTGCTAGGCGCTGCAGGTTTTGGTCAATCTCGCAAACAAGGGAAAGGTACCTCTTGGCTGTTCTGAGATCCAGTCGCTGTCGTTCGGGTGTTTGTATACTGATGCTGTCTCGCGTAAGATTCATTTGCACACTGATCATCTCATCACCAAGTGCCGTCGATACCTGAAAAGACATGGGCCCATCGATACGATTGTCCCTCAGACTTAGGAGCCCTTGCATATTCACGAGCTGCAAAGAGATGTTCTCCGCCTCATTGTAGATAAGCGTAGGGCCTGAATCAAGGTATAAATCGAAGCGGCCATCAACAGATCGGAACTCAACACCAATATCGGACTTTAATGCCAGGGGATAGGCGAGGTGTGTGCCCAGTGAAACGTCGAGCCCCAGCTTGCAGGCCCAGTCGGAGATATCTTCTATCCCGGTCTTCAGCTTTGCGGACACTTTGAGGTTGGGCTGATCGGCAATCTCAAACTGGAGTGCCACCGTGTCATTGTGGGATTGCTGCTCGAGGACGAACACGACACTATCATCTACGTTGACGGTTGCGAGCAACTGCACTTGAGACATGTTTGTCGGGAACATGCCACGGACGCCTTCGATGTTGTACAGACCCTCCATGTTCACCTGCTGAGAGGAGACCTTGAAGTCCTTCATTGACACATTGGCTTTGATCTTTCCCAGCAGGTCTTTGGCAAACTCCTCATCAATCGTGACCGCCTCCTTGACATCCCCGGAAGACACTTGCTTTATTATCTCCTTGATATCGATATTCTGTAGGCCTATTTTGAAGTCTTCTAGATGCATGCGGTCATCTTCGCCGAACAGATACGAGACAAAGCTACGTATGCCCCCATCGGTGATGTCTACAGGATAGCCATTGAGGACGAAAGACAGTCGTGGATTGACATGTGCGCGGTCAAAGCGGATGTGCCCATTGGCATCCTCTAGTATCACGGGAAAAGGAAGATCGAGCTGTCCGGTTTCGAAAGCGATGTTTCTCAGGACGAGATCCCCGCCATAATCCAGATCCGCATAGGACTTGGACAGACTGGTAATAGGGCCTGAGAAGAAGAAGTGATCGAAGTCGATCGTGCCCCTGGCGACATCGAAATCCTCGAACTCGAGGAACTCCAGGAATCTGGGGAATTCGATATCGGTGGAATGAAATTGCACCTCGAAGAGTGCTGGGTTGGCTGAATTGGTCAGTGAGTCGAGTGTCTCACGGCGGAAGACATTGTCGAGGACGATCCGCCCTTCAAACTCCTGTCCTTCGTAGAGCTCTCCTCCGGAGATGTCGGCCGACAAATAGGAGGGACCGCCACCCACACGAAAATCTCCGGTGAATTCGAGGTTGTCAATGGTGTGGCGCTGCCCATTGTCGAAGAATTGCAGTTCGAAGGACGTATCCCGGGCTTTGTAAGCAAGGTCGATCCTGATGTCGCCTCCGTATTCGAAATCCTTATTGAAGACTTTACCATCAAATTCCATTTCGCCAAGCGGATTGTAGCTCTTGATGATATTGAGGAATCGGTCAGAGAGTGTCAGCTCAAGAAAGGAGAGGAGGGCCTGGTTGCTGCGATCGGTCGAGCCCGTCTCACTTTGGAAGTTGATTTCCATACGCATGCGCTCATTGAGGGAGGATAGTATGCCATTGGCGGACACCTGTAGGTCATTGAACTGGAAGTTGAAATTCTCCGTAATCAGATCAAAGCCCGTGTCCTCCTTTACCTTTTGGGCGAGCGATAACTTTAGCAATGTAGCATCACCATCACCCTTGAAATTGCGGCCCACGAGGCCCTCGTTATCCCTGACGAGAATGGATCCAATATTACCTTCGATGTCGACGTCCTCGAAATAGGTGGCGATGGAGTCGGACGACAGCTTCATGGATAGGTCCTCCAGGAGGATGTCATATTTTTTAGGCAGGGCCTCGTCGGGATTGCCGCTAACATCTTTGTGATAGTTGAGCTGCACGTTGGTGACGTGGAACCTGCCGATTTCAAAACCTCCAGCCATGGGTGCGCCGTCGACAAATTTCAGTATCCGTTCCTGAGGCGGGCGAAACAGTCGGTGATTGTTACCCTCTGCGGTCTTGGTCATCGTGATGGTGCCGCCGTCCACATGCATAGCCGCCATGTTGATTTTCAATAGATCATTTCTGATCACGACGAATGGGCGTGTACGACTCCATTCGCTGGCGTTCCATATGGTTTTGAAGAGTCTGGTCCAGCTGACGGTGATGGTCAGTCGATCGATATCAAATGCTGGTGACAAGTGCCTGGCGTCTTTTCCCCATATTTTGACCTCCCTCATCCGGATTCTCGGCTGCAGCAGCAAAGTACTTTGATAGTCGAGGTCGCCGATCCTCAATGAGTCGCCGTGGATGACATCTTTCGCCAGGACGATTTCCATCTGCTCGTGGATCGTTTCTTTGTTCAATGCGAAGAGTATGCCCGCTAATATGAACAGTACCACCTGCAAAATCACAACCACAATCAGTGTGCGATAGAGCAGCCGAAAAAGGTAAAGGGCGATATTTCGAAGGCGATGTTTGATGGAGAATCTAGTCGTTATGCTTCTTCTGAATTGTAATATTATCAAGCGGTGGGAGAATATGGCAATTTGTTTAGCAGAATTGAGTGTGACGCACCAGCGATGAAGCTAATCCCTACTCACACTCACACTCTACACGCACTCTTCTACAGTGCGTGAGTGAGCGAGAAAACAACAACACCGAAAGCGCCTCACATTGAAGATCATGAACCGGGTTGCTTAATTTCGCGTCATCAGCATGAGTGAATACGAACCTATTTTGGAAATCATTGAGGAACACTACGAGATACCTCACCTCAATACGTACAGAAAGATCTCTGCGCTGCTTCCGCATGATTACCACGAAACCGACAAGCGGTACCCTGTGGTGTATCTTCAGGACGGGCAAAATCTCTTCAATCCTCATGCACCCTTTGGGGATTGGGCCATTGACAAATCACTGGGTAAACTTGCAACGAAGGGTAAGAAAGACCTCATCATTGTGGCCATTGATCATGGTGAGGAGGAGCGCATTAAGGAATACCTGCCGTACTCTCATCCGGAATTTGGGGAAGGGGAAGGGAAGTATTATGTCCAATTCCTCGAGGAGAAACTGATCCCCTACGTCAATCGGAAATACCGGACGTTGACCGGCCCCAAATACACGGGCATTGGAGGGAGTTCTATGGGAGCACTGATCAGTCTGTACGCAGGATTCACCCAGCCTTCCATTTTTGGGAAGTTGATGATCTTCTCTCCCAGTCTGTGGATATCAGATATGACATTTGAGCACGCCGAGATGTACCAACCTGAGCCGCATTCGAGGATGTACCTGTACGGTGGCGGCAAGGAAAGTCAGGCGCACCTGCCAAATTTGATGAGGCTGTCCACTTTTCTAGGAAAGAAGAATCACGATTTTCCGGACTTCGCTTTCAGATTGTCTATCAATGATGATGGAACCCATAGCGAAGAGCACTGGCGCAACGAATTCCCAAAGGCAATACAATGGCTTTTTTTTCAGAAAGAAGATGACTTACAGAACGATTGAATCCATTGATCCGAAAGAGGATCTGATCATAGTTTTTGAACGAAATCAGGTTGATCACGAGCGGATCGCCGACCTGACGAGTGTGCAGCTCAAGACCTTCGAAGGCGGCTTTGGCGAGTATGAGATCCTCTACACACGTGACGGAGGGCAACTATTTCTATTGGGATTGGGGGAGTCGTCCGACCAACCAAGGGGCCATGAGGTGTTCAGAAAACTGACTTTTCAAACCCGCAAAAGGTGGTCCTCCAGCATTCAGGTGGATGCCAGCCAGATGTCCGACGACCTCATTTTCAGTATGGTGCTGGGTTTGGAATTGGCTACCTACCAGATAGGGTTTTTGAAATCGAATCAAGAAACCGATCAGCAGGATAGTGAAGCCACCATCAGCATCGTCTCGGACCGGGATGTGTCTTCGGTTGTGACCAATGCCCAGCAAACTGCCTCCAGCATCAACCGGGTGAAAACTCTGGTCGACTCCCCTTCGAATATCAAGACACCGGACTTCATAGCAGAGTGGGCCAGAGAGTCGGCCGCTACAAACGGATATACGTGCGAGGTACTGGATGAAAAGGAACTGGAAAAAAGGGGCTTTGGCGCCCACATCGCTGTTGGACAAGGCAGTATCCATCCTCCGCGCCTGATAATAAACAAGTACATCCATGATGAAGGGAGCCCAATTGCCTTGGGTCTTGTCGGGAAGGGCATCACATTTGACAGTGGGGGCATATCCATCAAACCTTCCCAAAATATGCACTACATGAAAAGTGACATGGGAGGTGCTGCCGCGGTACTGGGCGCGGTCGAACTGGCCGCTCGCCTGAAACTGCCGATCAATTTGGTCGGGGTGGTGGCGGCAGCAGAAAATGCTGTGGATGCGCAGAGCTTTCGTCCGGGCGATGTCATTACCTCGTACTCCGGCAAGACCATCGAAGTCATCGACACGGACGCAGAAGGACGACTGGTGTTGGCAGATGCGATTGCCTACACCCTGGAGGAGTTTAAACCGGAGTATCTGATCGATTTGGCTACCCTAACGGGCAGTGTGGTCAGGACGTTGGGTTATTCGGCGGCGGGATTGTTCACTGAAAACCGCGAGATAGCAGATAGCTTGTCGAGCATTGGTGAAGATATCCATGAGAAGGTGTGGCGTCTGCCGATGTACAAGGAGTTTGAGGAAGACTTGCACTCAGACATCGCTGATATCCGCAACTTCAGCAACAAACCGATCGCCGGGGCCATCACCGCCGCCAAGTTTCTGGAGGCATTCACTCAAGCACATCCAAAGTGGGCACACTTGGATATTGCCGGCATGGCCTTCGGATCATCAGAGTACGCCAAAATGAAAAGTGCCACCGGATTTGGTGTCCGGTTGCTGGTAGAATTTATGAAATCACTAACTTCCTAAGATGGCCGATCAACCACTTAATTTCCTTTGTATTTCCACATTTTTTAAGGGGCAGGATTTTTTGATATCCTGCAAGAACGAGGGAAATCGTGTATTTCTGCTAACCAAAAGGGCCCTGGAAAATGAAGCCTGGCCATGGGACCATATTGATGAGGTCCTTTACATAGACGAGTGGAATGACGACCATGTGCGGAATGGTATCGCCTACAAATTTCGGTTCACCAGATTTGACCGTTTTGTTGCTCTCGATGATTTTGACGTGGAGAAAGTGGCCAGTCTTCGAGAGTATTTTCGAATGCCCGGCATGGGAGATAGTACGGCTCGGTTCTTCAGGGATAAACTCGCTATGCGGATCCAGGCCCGCGACAAAGGCATTCCGGTCCCGGACTTTGCCGCACTTTTTCACGACGAAGACATCAACCGGTTTGCTGATACCATTCCGGCGCCCTGGTTGATCAAGCCCCGATCTGAGGCCTCTGCGACAGGCATCACCAAAATACACTCGAAGGAGCAACTATGGGAGGTCATTCATGGCATGGGCGACGACCGACACCGCTACCTGGTGGAGAAGTTCGCGCCTGGCGATGTATACCACGTGGATGGCTTGAATTATAAAGGACAGGTAGTATTTGCGCGAGCAAGCCAGTATCTGGACACTCCCTTCGAGGTAGCGCATGGTGGTGGCGTTTTTCGCTCACACACGATAGATCTGGGTACGCCGGAAGAGCAAGCACTGATTGATCTCAATGAGCGAGTGATGCACTCGTTCGGTATGCAATTTGGGGCCTCACATACGGAGTTTATCCGTTCGCGTGATACCGGCGAGATCTTCTTTCTGGAGACGTCCTCAAGGGTAGGGGGCGCCAACCTGGCGGAAATGGTCGAGACCGCAAGCAATGTCAATTTGTGGGGAGAATGGGCGAGAATTGAAAGCGCCACTTTTGGCCAATCCGAGTATCAGCTTCCCGAGATCAGGGAAGACTACGCGGGTATTGTGGTATCGCTTTCCCGCTATGAGCACCCGGATGATTCGGTATTCCAGGACGAGGAAATTGTCTGGCGCATGAAGAAGCCCTGGCATATTGGACTTATCGTCCGGTCGGACAGTAAGGAAAGAATCCTGGAGTTACTGGGAAACTATACGATAAGGATCGCGGAAGAATTTCATGCGAGCTTGCCTGCGCCTAAGAGTTCGATGTGAGGCCCTTCTCTCAAGAAAATCTCTTGTTTTTCGCCGCTGTTGTTGTCACTAAAGACACAGTTGACGCCAAAGTCCGGGTGTTCCTCATTGCATTTAGTAAATGGAGCTACCTTGCGTAGACACAAGTCCCTCCCTTGAGGGAGGTTAGGTGGGTGATAACTGACGAAGTGGCTCGAAACAACTACTACAACAAATCCTTGAAAAGGAAGGCGCGTGAACTTAGAAAAGAGCCAACGAAGGCGGAGAGTAAGTTGTGGCAAGACCTGCTTCGAGGTCGCCAGTGTCTAGGTTATCGATTTCTCCGCCAGAGACCAATTGATCACTATATTGTCGACTTCTTTTCGAAAGAATTGCAATTAATAGTAGAAGTGGATGGCTACAGTCACCAACTTGAAGAGGTGGCAATCAAAGACAAATTGAGGGAGTTGAGGCTACGTGAGCTAGGTTATTCGATCATCAGATTTCACGACTCCGAGGTCATGCAGGATTTTGACAATGTTGTGAGAACACTAGAGAGTTTTGTCTTGGACTATGAGGAAAGCTTAAGTAGATAGCCAGGTTACTTTAGAATCCTCTTGCTCACCCACCTAGCCTCCCTCAAGGGAGGGACTAAATGCTCCTAGCATTCCTATGCCACGTTTCGTTTCTAGCTCCTTTCCAGTAGCGCCAATCGGCCCTCAGTCCTTCCTAATACCACTCTCTTTACCCTTTTTGATGTTATCTCCAACAGGGGCAGAAACGCCGAATTTCAGAGTGTTTTTCGCGGCCGGGATAGCAACGGCATCCAGCATGGCTAGTGGGCTGATAGCGCGGCTGTGATAAAGTGGATAGCCCACCCTGAAGTAGAGATTAAGCTAACGAGCGGTTCAGTACTAGATCTCAATCTCTCACTTCAGGGCCGCCCAAAACAGTCTTAGCTTAATAGTATTGAGGGTCGCCAAGGAGAGACTAAATGCTATTTGATGGGCAAATAGCTAACGTCAATCATCCTCAAAGAACCCGACGCTCCCGCCAACCCACTCTTTGTCCTTGTTGTATTTGACGCCGATCATTTCTCCCTTGCTGAGTCGGACGAGGTTATTCACAACACTGGTGGTTTGCTCCCTTGTGTTGAAAACACTCATCATTCGGATCTCGCATTTGGCCGGAACATCCATGGTTTCGACGACAGGCACATAGTTCACCTTCTTTTGCAGGATATAATTCTCCTTGTCGTCAATCTTGTCCAGCATTTCACGGGTGACATTGAGTTGCACACCAGATCCCGCAAAAGAGTACAAGGGTTTCAATACATAATTGCTGAGATCCTCCGGATAGGCAGGAAGCTTGTCGAGGTAAAACGACTCTGGAACAAACTCACCCTTCAGCATTGGCATGGTGTACTTGCTGACCCGGAAGAACCAGTTGGGATGACCCACCCACTCGACGTCTACTTCGTCATGAAAATAGAACTCGCGGTCGATATCGTGCCGTTGATTGAGCTCGTCAAAAATGACGCGATTGTAGATTTTGAGGATCTTGACTTCCTTGCCTGCGTCATCGATATAGAAGAGCTCCTTGCCTCTCTTTTTCATTTGGCTGATGTCGAGGATCTTGATCCCAAGCACCTGCTGAGCACATAGGAAATCGATGAGCGTGGCCTGCTTTTCTGGCTCTACTTCCAGTAGTACCACTTGTTTCGGGTCGGTGTCGCCGACGATCTCGTGACGCAACAATTCGATGTATTCCGCCCGGTGCATACCGTTGAGGTGGACGGAGAATTTGTCAGGGATCTCGTAGTGCTTCATGTACATCCGCGCGAGGAAATCCTGATAGAAGTAGAGTGATGGGAAGCCCTGCAATTCGATCAGCTGCGGGGTTGGCTCGCCATTCTCGTCCAGACACACGCCAAAGTCAAATTGGAGGAACCTGCAATCATAATCCTCTGAAGGGACTTTGAGGGTCGGATGTTTGATGGCATCCCTGGTCAACTCTTTGAAGTCAGGTCTATTAAGGACAGAGAAGATGTCCTCGCAGGCCTTTAGTAGCCTTTGTTTCAATTGCCTTGGAATAAAGACAGGTGTCTCAGCGATGCGAAAGGGAGGCTTGTAGTTGAATTCCAGGGCGATATCCTCCAGAAATGCCTCGTATTTGGCCTTGCTGAAATTTCTATTGAAGACTTCCCGATACCGTTCGATCATGTCTTTATTGGGGCAAAGCGTTGTTGCGTCAGGGATTCGAGTGAGCGCCTAATGAATCCAGGGATGACCGTTTGATAGGTCAGGGCGATTTTGTCCGGATCCTCCAGGTGGTCCATCATGTCCTCGTATTTCTTTTCGTCGAAGTTGTCGATCACCTTTTGTCTCATCTCCGGCTTGGAAAAGTGTGCTTTCATGCCAATAGGATCGGCTTCGGGGTGATATTGTGTGCCTACAAATTCCGGTGAAAATCGTACCGCCATAATCGCACGTTCGTACTCGACGTGCGTTCTTATTTTCTCCAGGCTGAGGATGGTGGCACCGTGCTCTTCAAATACTTCCAGTCTTGGCTGGACCAATTGCCAGTCGCGAGAGTCTACAGCATGATAGGGATCGGGCAATCCCTCCAGCAGTCGATCGGTCTTCCCCGCTTTGGTCTTGTGGACTGGATAAACCCCAAAGGAGTTCTTTTTGCGCCTGGTTATCTGACCCAGACCAAAATGCTCACATGCCATCTGAAATGAATGGCAAATGAAAAAGAAGTACTTCTTCGTGGGTGGATTAGATTGATTCAGCTTCCATGCGCCGTCGATGAGTTCGGAAAAGCGCTCCTTCCAGGGACCACCATCTATAGGGCTGCCCGGACCACCACTACAAATAAAAATGTCGTAAGACAGGTCTGGTAATTCGTTTTCTGCCCGTACGTCAAATATCTTCCAGTCCACCTCACCATCGAATCCGATGGCGATGTCCCGGATGCAGCGCAACCCCTGATTAGGGGCCTTATTGTTCATGTCCAGTATGGCCAGCTTGACTTTCTCCATCAATTAGTCGATTCCCTTCGTCGTCTGTGCAATCACGTAGTCCACCACCTTTTTCAGATCCTTGGTCTCCTCGTAAACGGCCAGTTGCTGGTCGGCTCCCGTCCCGTTTTTGAGTATTTCCCGTACCCTGTCGGTTTCACTCCTCGACCCAAGGTCATCGACCACGTCATCGACAAAGTCCAGCAATTCCTCGATCAGCAAACGGGTGTCAACTTCCTCTTCTTTTCCAAAGTCGATCATCTTCCCATCCAGGCCGTATCTGCCCGCCCGCCACTTGTTTTCGTTGATCAACGCACGGTGGTACACGATGAAATTCAGATTCTGGTCGCGAAGCTTTTGAAACTTGGCCGCCAGCGCCTGGATAAGCGCGGCAATACAGATCGTCTCGTCCACCGTCAGTGGAATGTCACAAATTCGTATCTCGACGGTCGGGAAGAACGGATGCACCCGGATGTCCCACCAGATCTTCTTCGCATTGTCGATACAACCCGTTTTGACCAGCAGGTTGATGTAATTCTCATAATCCGCGATGGTATGAAATGCCTCTGGAATACCCGTCCGGGGAAACTTATCGAAGACCTTGGATCGAAAAGACTTGAATCCGGTATTGCGGCCTTCCCAGAATGGTGAATTGGTGGACAAGGCATAAAGGTGCGGCAAGAAGTACCGCATGCTGTTCGCCACATGGAGGGCCATGGACTTGTCTGCGATGCCAACATGGACATGCAGTCCAAAGATGAGATTGGACCGCGCGGTATCCTGCATCTCCATGATGATCTCATCGTACCTCGGGTTGGGTGTGATGAGCTGTTTTTCCCACTCAGAGAAAGGGTGTGTCCCGGCTGCTCCTATCCTGTAACCGAGGTCGCTGGCAATGCTGCAAAGGGTCTTTCTAAGAGAAGACACCTGCCTCCTTGCGTCATCGATGTCCTTACATACTTTGGTGCCCACCTCCACGACCGCCTGATGCATTTCAGCCTTCACCTGCTCGTCCAGATGCTTCTCGGCCTCCTCTACGATCCGCTGTTCATGGGAGGTCAGCTCTCTGGTCTCCGGGTCTATGACCTGGTACTCTTCTTCAATTCCTAAGGTGAGTTCCATACCCATCTCTTGTTTACGCTTTCTTTTTGCCCGAGGTCTTGCTTGACGCTTTCGCTACCGGTTTTTTCCGAGCAGCGGTCTTCTTCGCCGGTGCTTTCCCCTCAGAAGCGACGGGAAGACCATGGACCTGGTTTTGGATGAAGGTCCCCCAGGTAAGGTTCATTTGCCCCGCTTTCTGCGTCTTGGCCTTTTCGATCGCCATGTTGGCTGCATTCTCCACGATCCAATCAAAGTTGTCCTGACCGACGGAATTGATGTCAGCATCAGGTGCTGGATTGCAAAAATCAATGGCATAAGGCACACCGTCTCTCACGGCAAATTCCACCGTATTGAAGTCATAGCCCAGCGCTGTGTTTAGTTTGATGCAGTATTTTTCGATGGTATCAAGGAGTTTCTTGGCCACGGGAGCGGCATCTCGAACATACCTGAGATGAAAAGGATTCCTCGGCTCGTATTGCATGATGTGGATCTTGTCGCCTCCAAGGGCATAGCACCTGAAATACTCGGTAAAAACGATCTCTTCCTGCAGCATCATGACCAGCTCTCCCGTTTCTGCATGTCTGGCAAACAGCTCTTCCCTGTTGTTTAACTTATACACACTTTTCCAACCACCACCGGAAAAGGGCTTCATATATGCCGGGAATCCGATGTGCTCAATGATCTCATCCCAGGCGTAGGGAAGCTTTAGATTCCTAAATGACTGCTCAGTGGTGTCCGGCGGTCTGTGCGAGGAAGGAAGCAAGACGGTCTTCGGTACAGGCACACCGATGGTCTCGGCCAGGGCATTATTGAAGAATTTTTCGTCGGCACTCCACCAAAAAGGATTGTTGATCACAGCCGTTCCTGATATGGCTGCATTCTTCAAGTAGGCCCTGTAAAACGGGACGTCCTGGGATATCCGATCGATGATGACGGCATAATCCGTTGGTTTCGCTTGTTGCACCTGATCAATGGAAACCGCTTCCGCCTCTATTCCTTTGATCTTCTTCTCATTGACCCGATCAATGAAAGCCCATGGAAAGGTGTCTTCCATGCCGAATAGAATTCCAATTTTCTTCATGGTTTGGGAATATTTCTTTTAAAGTGTTGACAAATAGTGAGGGAACATATCGCGCCAAATCGGCCAGTCATGAACAGCCCATTTTCTCAAATCAAACCAGTAGGGGATATTCTTTTCATTGAATATATCCGCCAGTCGTTGATTGGCCTCGAGACAAATATCCCACTCTCCGACGCCCAGGACGATCTTCATATTCCATAGGTCGGGGTGATTGTTCCCTGGAAGATAGTCCACTGGATTGTTGAAATAGACATTGTCATCGTAGTAGCCGTCCATGAAGGACTTGATGTCAAAAGAACCGCTCATGCTAAAAAGGTGGCTGACCTTGTCCGGGTACTTGAAGGCAAAATTGGCCGCCAAATAGCCGCCAAAGCTCGGACCCGCGACGGCCACTTTTGAGAGGCCCTTCTCGTGACAGATGGCATCGACGAGTTCCTCTTTCACGAACTTGTCATACCAGATGTGATTGCGTACCCTGTCCGCCGGATGGATGCCTTTGTTGTACCAGCTTAGTTCATTGATGCTGTCAGGGCAATAGATTTGGACCAATCCCTCCTCCAGGAACCAGCGGACAGATTCTATCAGCAGAAAGTCCTTGCATTCATAGTACCTTCCCATGGTTGTGGGGAACAAAATGATCGGATAGCCAGCGTGTCCGAAGGACAGCATTTCAATATCCCTACTGAGTGCTTGCGAGTACCATTTGTGGTATGACTCCTTCAATTTTCCAGTGGTTTAAGTTGATGGGGTTCGAAAGAAGGCACAAAAGTAATAGCTCTTTTTCTTATTCAGAGGTATCCGAAATGGCTTACTGATGGATATTATTGCAAAGGGCCGAATCTGGTACGGACTAAGACGAAGCGACCATACCGCTATGAGATTATTCCTACTCTTTGCCAATTTATTGCTGGCGACAGAACTTCAAGCACAGCATGTTCTCAGTATTGCCAATCAAGTCAGTGATTCCTCGATCCATGCCTCCTGGATTTCGATAAAGTCACTGTTCAACTTTCACCAACCTATGGCGATTTCGAAATCTGCTGGACCCAACAAAGCGAATTGAGGTTGAATTGGCTTCTTACTTGTTTATCGAATCTTCATCTTCCCCAGCTGTCGAATATTGCTTCTTCCTTTGTTGGTGTAATGGACACTGGGAAGTCCGTCCATTTGGAATCTATCAAGTCGCACGCTTCTTTTTTGAAAAAGTGCGAGATCCCCGTATACTTCCTGGTAAATGCTCACCTTCACCAGAGAACCGATCAGGCCCCCAATGAGACCGCCACCTACTACGACGACCAAGCCACCTGCGACGCCCAAAGCCGCTGGAGCAGCGGCATTTATCATCGCCCCGGCTACAGCTGCGCCAGGCAAAGCAAAAACACCCAGGCCGATCAACAAGCCCCTATCAAAACTCCCTCCTTTGAAATACATGATCCGAACGATTTGGTCATAGCGGTAGGTTTGTGTCGTTAGGAGGTCTCCGTAATTTAGAATGGTAATGGCGCTGTCTTCGAACTTCACCAGGAGGCCGTAAGCAGAGGCTTCGTCGTACTGATCAATGCGGACGCTCAGGAACTTTCGGTCCGGCTTAGTCTGTCCGAGGCAGGGGTGAAAAGAGAATAGGAGAAAGAGGGCGATAAGAACGCCAAGATCGCCCTGCTTTATACCGCTTTGATCATAAGAGTGCTTCATCGTTGTGGCATCCAAATGCCACTTCAATATAGTTGCTGGAGGTGGTCCTTGCAAATGAGATATGTCACATGAAGCTAGAGGCGAAATAGGGACTTAAATGCTCGGATTTGCGGCTTGCCCTCGATTTGCGGAGCCTTTTGAAGTCAAAGAAGTTGGCTAATTTGGAGTAGTTGGCTTCCAGGGTCGATGTCAGGGCTTTGGGTTACAGCACTGAGAATATGTCCTACTTTATATGAAAATACTCCTTACTGGGGCGACGGGATACATTGGCAAGAGGTTACTGCCTGTTTTGGTAGAGGCAGGGCATGAGGTAGTGTGCTGCGTTCGCGACCTTCGAAGATTCACACCTCCATCTACCTTCAAGGATCGGATTTCTGCTATTGAAGTTGACTTGCTCGATGAGGAGTCGCTCACGAAGATCCCTGGAGACATTGATGCAGCTTACTATCTGGTGCATTCCATGTCAGCTTCTAGAGACTACCAAGCCCTTGAAAAGACATCTGCGACCAATTTCAGGAAGGCACTCAGCAGTACGAATGCCCAACAAGTCATTTATCTCAGCGGCATAGTCAATGAATCGCAACTCTCTAAACATCTCAGCTCAAGGAAAGACGTGGAAACTGAGCTGGGCAAAGGCTCATATAGTCTTACGACGCTGAGAGCGGGAATAATCATAGGATCTGGAAGTGCCTCTTTCGAAATCATAAGAGATCTGGTCGAAAAGCTCCCAATTATGATAGCGCCCAGATGGCTCAAGACAAAGTGCCAACCAATCGGTGTGACTGATGTAATAGCTTTTCTGTCGAAATCCCTATTCAACCAAGCGACTTACAATCAGAACTTTGACATAGGAGGACCTGATGTTTTGTCCTATAAAGAAATGCTGCTGGGCTTTGCCAATAGCCGCAATTTGAAACGGACGATTTTGGTTGTTCCAGTCATGACGCCAAGACTATCCAGCTATTGGCTGTATTTCGTCACCTCCACGTCCTACAAGCTTGCTGTGTCGCTTGTTAACAGCATGAAGGTGGAAGTCGTATGCCGGGACAATAGGATCAACTCATTGCTCGGAATCGAGCCTTTGAGTTATGAGGAGGCTCTGGCCAGGGCTTTTGACAAAATTGAGAACAATGCCATCATGTCCAGCTGGAAGGATTCTTATGCAAGCAGCGGTATTAATTTCAATATTTCCGAGTTCATTAAAGTCCCGACATTCGGCTGTTTCATTGACAAGAGAACGAGGAGGATCGACGATCTGGAAAAATGCCTTAACAAGATTTGGAGCATTGGCGGTGAGACAGGCTGGTACTATGCCAATTGGCTTTGGAGACTCCGCGGGTTGTTGGACAAGATCGTCGGTGGGGTCGGACTGAGAAGAGGAAGAACGAATCTTACCAGCATCAATGCAGGTGATACTGTCGACTTCTGGAGGGTGTTGTATGCAGACAAAGACGAAGGCCGCCTTCTTTTATTCGCTGAAATGAAACTGCCGGGCGAAGCGTGGCTGGAATTCAAGGTAGTAGGAGACGAGCTCGAACAAACGGCTACATTTAGACCTCTGGGATTATTGGGGAGGCTTTATTGGTATTCGGTCTTACCCTTTCACGGAGTAATATTCAGTGGCATGCTAAAGCGGCTGACTAAAGATCACAGAATGTAGGCGGCACTACGATGAGATCTTAATGACTTGACTGACTACCAATCACTTGAGGCCTTGGAGCTTGGTGCGAGTTGCGTTATTTTGTACTTAGTTCACCAGTGGCATCGGCGTGCCTAGCAAATTGCGGCCTCTTTGAGCCAATTTCTGTGATGTAAATGCCAATCTAAATGAGAAGATCATGAAAAAACCTTTGACACTCTCTTTACTTTTCTTGGGACTTCATATGGCTCTGGCCCAAGGTGGTAGTTCAATTGAAACCAACGGAGTACAGATCTATTTTGAAGAACATGGCGAGGGGGAAGTGCTACTTCTTCTCCATGGTTTTACTGGCAGTCATGAGACCTGGGATTTATACGTTGAAGAATTGTCGGCAGATTACAGATTGATAATTCCCGATTTGAGAGGTCATGGCAGATCGACCAACCCAAGCGATGTGTTCACACACAAATTGTCCGCTCAGGATATGTTTGGGTTGATGGACGCGTTGAATATCGAAAGATTCAAAGCCATTGGCCACAGTTCCGGAGGGATGACCTTAACTCACATGGCAACCATGGACACGACAAGAATAATATCGATGATACTTATTAGCTCCACCTCTTTTTTTCCGGAAGAATGCAGAGCATTTCAAAGACAAGCACATTACGAGACACAAGAGCACTGGGTCAAAGCCATGGAAAAGGTCCATCCTGGAGGGGAGGAACAAATCAGGAAATTACTTGCACAATTCAGAAACATGGCTGAAACATACGACGATATGAATTTCACTCCTCCGTACCTGCGGTCGATCAAAAGTGAAACACTAATAGTGCACGGGGACCGTGATTCAGTTTTTCCGGTTGATATTCCTGTTCTCTCATATAAATCAATCCCTAATTCCTACCTATGGATCATTCCTAACGATGGTCACGTGCCTGCAGGAATGTCAGGAAGTTCGGCAGTATGGAGAAATGCATTTATTAGTGTATTCAAGGATTTTTTGGCTGGTAATTGGAATACAAATTAGCAATAACTTAATCTGGGAGGATAGATATATCCTTTTCCGGCTGGACACACCCGAAGCCACTAGCCGTCAGATTAGCCCACATTACGCCCTTGATTATGAAAAGCCTTCTGTACCTGCTAGCACTGTACATGTTGTCCTGTGACACCTCAACGTCGCCGGACTTGTTCGATGGCAAGACTTTCTCAGGTTGGGAGGGTGATACCGCCAAGACATGGCGAATTGTGAACGGCGAAATTGTTGGAGGTTCGCTTTCCGAGATGGTCCCTCACAACGAGTTTCTGTGCACGACCGAGTCATACAGTGATTTCGTCCTAAAGCTCAAATTTAAGCTTGAGGGCGACGAGGGATTTGTTAATGCCGGCGTACAGTTCAGGAGTCGGCGTATCGCCGATCCGCCATACGAGGTGTCTGGGTACCAAGCAGACATTGGGCATAGGTTGACTGGAGCACTTTATGATGAATCAAGGCGCAATACCTTTCTTGCAGGATACGATTCAATGGCAGCTCCAAGGGGTATGTCTGGTCAATGGAACGACTACGAGATAAGGGCTGTTGGCAATCAGATTTCAATTTTTGTCAATGGCGAGGAGACCGTCAACTATTATGAGCAGGACCCCGACATACCTCAAGACGGCCTCATCGGACTCCAAATCCATGGTGGTGGAAAAGCCCTCGTGTCTTATAAAGATATTGCCATCGAGAGGATTGGTAAGGATTAGAATAGATCTCTCAAAGGAATACACAGTAGCGTGGTAATGGTAAGAATTGACACAATGAAGAGTAGAACAATATGAGTGACGATGACTATAACCCATTTGAGGAATCAGCATTGACCACCATTCTGGTGGTGTCTGATATGTCAAAATCTAAAGTCTTTTACGTTGATGTGCTGGGGGCTAGCATATTTCGTGAATACGGAGGTGATTCGATGGTATTGGAGTTCCTGGGAAACTGGCTTTTGCTGGTGACATCTGGTGGCCCTACTGAGGATAAGCCCGATACCTCTTTTGTGATTCCCACCAATAAAGATGAAGTCAGCCATGCCTTTACCATTCGCGTGAAGGACTGCAATCGCTCCTACCAAATACTAAAAGGCAGGGGAGCCGAGTTTATCACGCCTCCATATACCAGGGGAGCAGAAACCAGATGTTTCTTCCGAGATCCTGACGGTCACCTGTTTGAGATCAGCGAGTACCGGGGATAACCAAGCCTAAACCGTCCATGTGCCATAAGGAGGGTGGAGGAATTGAAGCCATCTCGTAAGGTTTTGGCAACAGGGATGATTTGTGTTTATTATTGGCATCTCTAGACCTTTTTGTTAACCCTTACTCAAACATGACCACAAAAGACCTACTGGAGAAAAGAGAAGCAACCACTGAGGAGGGCCTGGCCATCTTTGATCAACTTGAGCCTGCCACGCTCGATTTCATGCTGGGGCGATGGAAAGGCTATGAATTGAAGACAGGCCATTACATGGAAGGATTGCTGGAGTGTTCAGGCTGGTATGGCAAACTGTTCGAGAATGAGGAGAGCGTGCATCCCCTGTTGATCAGTTCTTTGAACAAGAAGCGCCTCTATGCCATCAACCCATTACTCATACCCCTGGGGATCAATTTTCCAAAGATCAAGGCCCTAAGAGTTGCTCTTGCGCTATTGAAACCCATCCTGAAAACGAAAAAGGGGAAAGCGCGAATGCGTATGATCGACTACAGGGGAAAAGTCACAGGTACCATGGCCTACGATCAGAAAGCCATATTCGATCACTTTGCGAAAATCGATGAGAACACGATGCTCGGTGTGATGGATCTGAAAGGATCTGAGAAGCCCTATTTCTTTGTGCTGGAGCGCGATGCGGATCATTATAAACTTGAACTCTAACGCCTCATGAAGTCAAGTGCTCAAATTGATATAGAATCTTCAGCGTTGATCCCAAAGGCGCGGGAGGGTAGTAAGGACGCTTTGGAGCAGCTGCTCAAGCTTCACGAGCCGTTCATTTACAATGTCGCGTGGAAATTCACCAATGACCAAGATGAGGCCAAAGACCTGACGCAGGATGTCCTGATCAAGATCATGACGAGTCTGCCTTCCTTCGAGGGCAAAAGCTCGTTCAGGACGTGGGCCTATCGTATTGTTTACACCGAATTCCTTCAAACCAAGCGCCGACCCATGGAGGATAAATGGGACGGGTTTGAAGACTTTGCTGAGAAGCTCAATGCTATCCCCAGCCCGGAGCTGAGCCCCGAGGAAGAGGAGGAGCAGGTGATGCGAACCAAGACGGCCAGAACCAGGTGCATGTCCGGGATGCTCATGTGTCTGACGAGGGAGCAGCGCTTGCTGTATTTGGTGGGCGACGTGTTCAAGGTAGACTCTGAGACGGGTGCCGAGGTCTTCGGCCTTTCCCGGGAGAATTACCGGCAAAAACTGTCACGTACGAGAAAGGAATTTCATGCTTTCATGAATAAGCAGTGTGGACTGGTCAACTTGAACAACCCTTGCCGATGCTCGAAGAAAGCAAAGGCCATGGAAGCCGCTGGACGCATGCAGACGAATTCGAAGTTGTTCGACCCAGAGTACTATGCGACCATTTCTAATTATGCAGAGAAGCATGGTGACGAGGTAGCTGATACGGTAGACAAGAAATACATAGAGTTCTTCCAGAACCACCCTTCGAAAAAGGACTTCAACGTAGATACGATCATCACGAAGATCATCAATGATCCCGACCTGCATCGCCACTACGAATAATTTTTTGAAATTTTATTTACCTGTATATCAATCAGTTGTGGGATTTCCTTCGGTTTCGCTACGAAAGTTTTGTCACAATTTTCGATGGCTGCATCCAATAGCCAAACAATTGAAAATTGACAATTATGGAAATCAAAGTACAAGTATCAATCAACAAATCAATTTCAGAGGTTTGGGAAGTAATGGGGAACCAATTTGGACACGCCCATCTATGGTCTAGCAACTTCAAAACTTCGGAGCCCGGTGGTCCTGCGAAATTCGATGGCCTCGACTATTCGCTCCGAGACACAACGACCGACAGAGGGAATACCGTTCAGGAGCTGACAGCATTCGATCGAGAGAACTACTCTCTTTCCTATGAGATCACCAAGGGAGCGCCGGAGATCGCCAGGAGAGCAGCCTCGACTTGGTATCTACAAGAATCCGACAATGGAACAGTAGTTTGTATGGATACCATCATGGAGCCAAAAATGCCTTTGCCCGAGGAGATGGAGGGCAAGATCCAAATGGGATTGACCGCCTCCTTTCAGCTGCTGGCAGAGGAGCTGAAGCACTACGTTGAAAATGGAACGCCTCACCCAACGAAGGTCGAGTCATTGGCAGCCGCCGGTCACTAAAAAAGCTATGAATCATGGTTCGATTTACTAAGGTGATGAAAGTGGAAGCGAGCGCCGAAGAGGTTTGGAAGGTGTTTGCTCATGGATTCAACGACGCGTACAAGTGGATGGCGTCAGTCCCCAACTCTTATGCTCAGTCCAACGGACAACTGTTCGAGGGGGCACATTCAGATGGTCGGGTTTGCGAGCTCACGACGAAGCCCAAGGGTATCAAAGCCTCTGAGCAGTTCCTGGCTTACAATGAAGAGGACAAGACAGCGACCGTGAAGATTGACTTTGTGGATACGCCGGCTGTCTTTCCCGTGCGGTTCAACACACTCGATTTCTCCATCAAGGATGTGGGTGAAAATCAATCAGAAATGACTTGGAAATTTCAGTCTCACATTAAGCTACTGGCGATTTTCACATGGCCAGCATTAAGAAAGGGCTTTTCGACGTTCGTCGGCGAAATCATGGAGGAGCTGAAGTATTACGTCGAAAATGGAACGCCCCACCCTCGGAAGGTGAAGAAAATGAAGAAGCAAATGGTCAATTCTTAACTGTCGATCTATTCTGACAAGGAAGAATTGATTTCCATGAAAGCCCTGTTGCAGTTCTGCGCAGGGTTTTCCGATTTCAGGGAAGGTGGCTGTTAGTAAATGTTTTTGCTATGCCATTACATTGCAGCCACTTTCGGAGATAAAACATTGGGATGGACGTACATCAAAACATAAGATGGCCATATCTCGCAATTATGTTGATTGTTGCGATGTGGGCATGTCGGGAATCAAACCACAGAAATTCGAATGCTTCGTCTGTAATTGACAGAGGTGTATCCAGAGATACGAGTGACTGGTTGAAGGAAACTCGTGGCATTCGGGATATCATGGAAGACGGTCAAGGCAATCTGTGGTTTTCAAGTCCGGACTACATTGCGAAGTTTGATGGTAATTCCATCCAGTATTTCTCTGAGGATGAGGGCTTGGGGATTGTTGGCAATCTTCATAAAGATGGGCGTGGAGCAATTTGGGTCGAGAATGGCTTCAGCATTTTTCGGTTGGATGGTGACCGGTTCACGGAAGTGCCTATGGAAGACAGTTTCGTTTCCAACGATCGTTGGTTTCAACGAGGCTTGGATCCTACGGATACGTCATACGTCGATCCAGGCCTTTATCATATCAGAGAAGAAGGGATAGGTTTTATCCCATACTCGGTGACAAGAGCCGCCAACAACAAATACCTGTACCTCCCGACCACCAAAGCCCATCTCGGTCATGATGGCACCATCTGGGTGGCTACCATGGAAAAAGTATTTGGATGGCAGAGCAACTCCTTTGTTTCTATCGGTCGGGAAGAAATGGGGAGACAAAATGATGAGCGTCAAATGGGCATAAGGGGAATTTTTGTAGACAGCAATGGAGTGCTGTGGATGGCGGACAATGGCGCTGGGATATTTACTTACGATGGCAGGAAGACTACCAATTTCACCAAAGCGCAAGGCTTAGATGAGGGAGATGTAGAGGGAAATACCCTCCATCGAGCTTTTTCAATTGCGGAAGATACCACGGGGAATATGTGGTTTGGTACTGTTTATTCCGGGATTTGGAAATACAATCCGAAAACGGAAGAGTTTAGGAACTACGCAAAGGATGAAGGAGTGATGAGTGAAAATATCTGGACGATCTACAAAACGAAAGAAGGTGAGTTACTCTTCGCTGGTGAATCACCGGCGGCCATTTACAGGTTCAATGGCGATGGATTTGATAGAGCCCTTTAGGATGAGCGTCACCACGGGCAATCGCCAATTTTAGATTCCGAATCCCAGTAAGTTGCGCTATTTTGGCCTTGGCCCACCTGGGGTACCTTATTCTATGAGTATTCGATGAGAATTATGGAATTTAAGAGCCGGTTTATGATTTTCCTCGCGACATTGGTCGCGAGTACAGCACTTTTGACCGCGCAGGACGCTGATGAGGGGTGTGCATGGCTGTCGAAAACTGTTCCTGAGTTTTTCAACCAATCACGACCTCAACACTTCCGTGAAATCACAACTGACCGATATGCGGAATACAAGCAAGATGCCATTGGCGTAGTGTATGCCACTGACAACTCGTTGACGGAAGAACAATTTGAGGAAAAATGGAGTGACATTTACGACACATCGTATGCCGGAATTGGACGACCGTTCTTGATCGATCAGCAGGACTGGGGGAACGTGGTCGTGTCACAATGCGAACTAATCTCCCAACCAGAACCGGGCACATTCATAGTCCATGCCACCATCGAAGACACGATGTTTGAGCGAACACACGCCAATGAGATTGCCATAGTCCAAACGGACATGGGTTTTAGAATAGACGATGTCAAGAGGCAAGAATAGCGAGTGCCAACGACTGCCGCATGGCGCTGGCACGCTGTATCGTATCAATTGCATGGATCTAACCTTCTGCAATGAAAGAAAGAATTAACAAAGTCATTGACCGTCTGTACCCCAACCTAAGCCTGAGGTCCAGAATCGAAATCACCGACATCTGTTCGGAGATAAAGGTTCCTGAAGGCACCATAATCGTCGAGAAGGGTAGAAGGAATTCCTGTGAATACTTCCTTTTGGATGGCATTGTTCGCAGCTATCTCACAAATCAGGACGGGGAGCCGGTTACACTCCTCTTCTTTGAAGAGTGCAGCGTGCTGAGCCCTTATGTCACCCGCACCAGTGACTCACGATCCCTGATCAACCTGGAGGCTCTTGCCGATTGCACGCTGGCGCAGGTCGATGCTAGAGAATTTGAGAAGCTTATCGAGGTGAACCTTGAGATCCGCGACTTTGCCAACACGATCCTGAGAAATGAACTGTTCCAAAAAATCAACAAGGAAATAAGGTTGATCTCCTGGACAGGCAAGCAGCGACTCGAACAATTCAGGAAAGATTACTCAATGCTCGAAAACCTCGTGCCGCATGGCATGATTGCCTCCTATCTGGGCATTACCAACGTGTCACTCAGCAGATTGAGAAAGGACTCCTGAGCATTTTATCATTTGTTAATGGACCGGGGTGAGCAGGTCATTTCTTTTGAAGAAAAAAGAGATGAAACCATTTATTCCGATCCTTATCATGGCATTTCTAGCGGCAGCATGCAACAACTCATCCAGTGATTTTGAGGACATTAGCGCTCCGGCCATTTACTACGGTGTAGTTTCTCAGGACTCGGTACTCTATTCCCACAAGGAAGGGAACCTCAGTGTCGCGAGTGATCAACCGATCAATGCACACTCGCAATTTGCCCTCTTCAGTATTACCAAAACATTCACCGCGATTGGAGTCATGCAGTTGGTGCAGAGTGGTAAAATTGGCTTGGATGATCGGGCAATCAAATACCTCCCGCAGTATACGTTCCTTGGCGAAATCACCATCCGGCAATTGCTGGCACATCAATCAGGCATCAACAATCCACTCCCGATTCGCTGGATTCACCTGGCGGAAGAAGATGACGCATTCGATTTCGAAAAATTCAATAGGGACATTCTGACGCAAAAGGCCAAAGTCAAATCCGAGGCCGGAACGAAAGCTTCCTATTCCAACCTCAACTTTGTGCTGCTCGGAGAAATCATATCTCAAGTAGCCAGCCAATCCTACCAGAGCTATGTCCAGGAAAATGTGCTGAATAGCGAGGAAATTGGTTTTCAGTGGAAAGATGAGAATACCGTGACCGGCTATCACAGCGGTGGATTTCAGGGGTTGGTTCTTGGTTTCCTGATGGATAAGAAGAAGTACACCCATCCGAAAGTGAATGGTCTGATCCCATTCAAGAAGCTCAACTTGAATGGATCAGCGCATGGCGGATTATTATCCAGTGCCAATGGCCTCAATGTCTTTTTGCAGGAGCTGCTTCGTGCCGATAGTCAAATACTTTCGCAGGACATGAAGCAGGCCATGTACGAGGAGCAATCGCTATCCAATGGCAAACCCTCAGGCCATTCTCTGGGATGGTTCACAGGGAATGTCAACGGCGAAAGGTATGTACACCATCCTGGCGGCGGCGGAGGCTACTACCTGGAAATGAGAATCTATCCAGAGAAAGGCATAGCCACCTACTTGCTCACCAATAAGTCGGGCTTCTCTGACCAAAGAATTCTTGATGAATTGGATACCCAGTATGTACAATTCAATTGAAGGATTTGAAAATGCCCAAGTGACTGGAGAATTCAGGAAAAAGCCAACCGGGGATGCAATCTGACCTATCGATACGGCTACTCATATTTCAGCGTTGCTGCCGGATCCATCGTTGCCACCCTACGCGTTTGCAGGCCCACGGTGACCAACGCAAAGGCAGTGATCGCCACCAGTGCGATGACCAATAACTCCCACGGAAAGCCTACTCGGAAAGCATATCCTTGCAGCCAGGAATTCATGGCAAAGTACGTTGAAGGAAGACTCAGGATCGAGGCAAGCCCGATCAGCACGAGGAAGTCCTTGAAAAACAGCGTGATGATCTGGGTAACACTGGCGCCCAGGACCTTGCGCACGCCTACTTCTTTGGTTCTTTGTACCGACAGGAAGTAGGAGAGACCTAGCAATCCCAGCAGTGCCACTACCAGTGCCAGTACCGAAAATGCGCCGAAGGCCTTGCCGAACCGCTGATCTTCTTTGTAGAGCCTATCAAATCGCTCATCCAAAAATGTGATCTCCAGAGGGGTATTCGGGAAAAACTTCTCCCATTCAGCTTCCACTACCTCAAGGCCCTCGGCGATGTGTGCTTCCTTCAACTTCACCATGGAGTTCCCTAGTGTCCGGTTGAAAAAGAAAAGTGTCGGTTCCACGTTGCGCTTGAGCGTCGTGCGATTGGCATTGCGCACCACACCTACGATTGGATATCGATCATTTTCCGGATCCCGACCAAATTGGACCCTTTCGTTCAATACGTCATTGAAGTTGTCGAGACCGAAGACATTCATCATCGCTTCATTGATGATGACTGAGGCCGTATCGATGGCGAGATCTTTATTGAAATTTCGGCCGGCCACCAGTTCCAGGCCCAGTGTCTCAAGCACGTTGTCGTCATATACCTGTATGTAGACCGTCGTCTCCATGATATCGGTTTTGCCTGCGAGACGAATGCCTCCAGCATTGGAGCTTATGTCGCTACTTCCGCCTCCGGGTAGGTTGGTGAGCGAGGCGGCGTTCACGATGTTTTCATTAGTGCGCAGGGCGTCATAGAAGCTCAGCAATTTGGCATTACGCGCTTCTCTTTGGTCGTCGCTGACGCTGGGATTACGAAAACCCACGACCTGATCCGTATTGTAACCTTTGTCTAGCGAGCGCATGTACTGAACCTGCCGGGTCACGATCATGGTACCGGCAACGAGTGCCAGCGATATCGCAAACTGGGCGATCACAAGTCCTTTTCGCAGGGCTGAGCCGGATTTCGAGTGCCTGAATTTGCCTTTCAAAACGGCCACGGGTCTGAATTGAGATAGTACAAGGGCAGGGTAGAAGCCTGTGGCAAGCGTGCCGATCAGGAAAAATGCCAACGCCTGCAATAGAAACGAAGACTCCATCCAAATGTGCTCAGCGATGACCTTCTCCATCATGTTGTTGAAGATAGGGAGTGCCAGCTCTGCCAGTACCACGGCCAATAGCGTCCCGACCAGGTTCACCAACATGGCCTCGATTAGGAATTGGAAGATAAGATTTCGCTTTACCGCGCCGACAACCTTTCTGAGCCCTACTTCCTTTGCGCGATCGACAGCACGAGCGGTCGACAGGTTGATATAATTGATCCAGGCCATCAACAGGACAAACGCCGCGATGATGGTCAGGAACTTCACCGCTTCGGCACTGCCATGAATTTCGGGCTCATACGTGAAGTCCGAGTGCAGGTGGATACTGGTGACGGGTTGCAGATGGAAGTTCAGGCTGCTCTCTTCGCCGATGTACTTTCGGGAAAGCTCGGGCAGCTTCGATCGGACCTGGGCTATGTCGGCCTTAGGGTCCACACGCAAGTAGGTGTAGTAGTTGAAGTTGCTCCAGGCTTCTCTCTCGAGGATCTCGCTCAACGTGTGCAACGACATCAGTATGTCGAAGTGATAGTGTGTGTTTTCAGGCACATCCTGCATCACCGCGGTGACTTCAAACGAACGGTCAAATCCGCTCAATACCTCAATGGATCGACCCACGACATCGGTGTTCCCGAATAGCTCCCGGGCCTTGCTCTCCGTCAGTACCAGCGAGTAGGGGTTGGATAGGGCTGTTGCCGGATTACCCGCGAGTATGTCATAGTCAAAAAGTCGAAAGTAATTGGAGTCAGCTGCCACAATTCCCTTTTCAAAGTGTACCTGCTGGCCACGCCGGAATACGATTTCTCCAAACTTGTAGGTGCAGGTGTATTCCAGGACTTCAGGTAGTTCCTCCGTCAGCACCCCACCGCTTGGATTGAAAGACATGGCGTCGCGAATCCCTATGACACCATCTTTGATTTGATCCGTCGTCAGGCGATAGAGCGATTGGGGCTCACTGAAGAATTGGTCGTAGCTTTTCTCCAAGCGAATGTAAGAACTCAGCAACATGAAGGCGGCTAACCCCACCGCCAGTCCGGAGATGTTGATGAAGGTGAAAAACTTGTGATGCAGGAGGTTGCGAATACTGATCTTCAGGTAATTGGTAAGCATTCCGGAGTAGAATAATTGTAGTGTAACGAGTTTTTTTAACAGGGACAGACGGAGCAGAAGCAAAACATCAGCGAGGTAAAGCCATGAAGCCCGAGTGGGGGAATACTGCTGGAGGTTGAGATGGTATAGTTCCTCTAAATCGCCGCTGATATCTGTGTAGTAATCGCGACGACAAAACCAGCGCAGTAGCCTGTCGGAGAAGTTTTTCATTGGAACTTGACCCGCCAGGCCATTTCGGGAATGTCATTCCACAAGGCCATGCGGGCATCTTTGTTGTATTCCAACGCCTTCTTCCCAAAGGCTGTGATCGTGAAGTAGCGCTTGGCTTTTCCTCCACGCGTGGGGCTGACTTCCCCTTGTCGGGACTCGAGGAAACCCTTTGATTCCAGCCTTCTGAGAGCGGATTGCATCGCACCAACGCTGACCTTCCGACCCAGTCGACTTTGAATTTCAAGTTTGATCGCGACGCCATAGGCTTCGTCATACAGCACCCCAACGGTGAGCATGACAATCTCCTCAAACTCTCCCAACTGATATTTCTTCATCTTCTATCAATGTCCTGTTTGTAGTATTCGTTTTCCGGTTGCAAAGGTTACAATATTTTTCCTAAAAGTAGTATTGCTGCCTCAAACCAGATATAAATGCGGTTCTGGCGGTAATATCCCAGAAAATGGTAATTTAGGGATGAGCAAATCATCACCACTATGGCCTACTCATTCCAGGATACGACTGATGCTGACATCCGAGTTCTGCAATTGAAGAAAGACGATGAAGTAGTGATGGAGATATTGCCGGATCATGGGGCCACGTTGAATTTGCTCAAGTTCGAGGCCGCGGGCCAGTGGATTTCCACAATCCATGGATACGAGAGCAGAGAAGAGATACCGGAATTCCCTGGCAGTCGCAGTGCGATACTGTTTCCTTTTCCCAATCGGCTGCGAAAGGGGCAATACAAATACGAGGGGGTGGAGTACCAGTTCCCCACGGAAGAGAAGCACAAGGGCAATGCCATACATGGCTTCGTTCGCAAGGAGCCCTTCAAGGTAGAGAACATCGAAGCCACCCAGGACGGTGGCGAGGCTAGGCTGGCCTATTACTACGGCGGTGAGCGGAATTATTATCCTTTCGCCTTTGGGTTGTATGTCACCTTCAAGTATTATCCGGATCGGCTGGAGACGCACTTTACGGTTGAAAACCGAGGCAATACCCACATGCCCGTCGGTCTTGGATGGCACCCGTACTTCATGCTGGACCATGGCAATGTGTCGGAGTGGGAGATGAAGTTGCCCTTTGTGAGCCATGTCGAGCTGGATAGCGATAATCTTCCTACCGGTGCGGTATTGGATTACCATGATTTTGAGCATTTCACGCCGATAGCTGATCATCAATTTGACGATTGCTTCAAGCTGATCATGCAAGACAAGAGTGCGCTCTACTCGAAGAAGCACCACATGGGATTGTTGCTGGAGCACTCTCCGGAGTTCATGTTTCTGCAGGTGTACATTCCGGGCGACCGTCGTAGCATTGCTTTGGAGCCTATGAATTGCAATGTGGATGCTTTCAACAATCAGGAAGGGTTGATGGACCTGGAGATGGGTTCTTTCTTTGAGACGCATTTCACTGTCCGACTCATGACTTCGGAGATGTATGAGGAGATAAAGGCTGATTCGGAGGAGTAGTAGTATCAAAAGCAACTAGCATACCATGACACGAAAGGAGTTTATTATCAAGGCGGGAGCCGTTTCAGCGCTGGGAGCACTAGGCCTTCAGTTGCAGAGTTGCAGTGACGATGACGGTCCGACTTATGGCGGCGGTACGGGTTTGACGGTTGATTTGACAGATCCTCCGTTTGATCAGATCATATCTCGCAATTGGGTGTTGCACCCGGATGAGAACGTCCTGATTGTCAACTGGGAAGACGAGATCAGAGCTTTCACGAGTGTCTGCACACATTCGGGCTGCTCGCGAAACTGGATTTTCGGGCGAGGGACGCTGACATGTAGGTGTCACAGTTCCATGTTCAACCACCTGGGCAGGGTGACGGCAGGGCCTGCTTCCAAAGACCTGGCTGAATTCGAAGTAGTCAGAGAAGGCGACATCCTCCGGATTTTGTAGTGGTCGGCCACCTTTGGTGGTGTTTATGTGCCTAGATTTGGAACTCTAAACCCACCCGAAATGAAAAGAGTACTCGGCATTTTATTTGCCATCGTCGCCGTCCTTGTCATCACTTATTTATTGGGTCCTACGGTCAAGTTTGATCCCGTGGACCCAGCTGTGGAACCTCTCAATGTTTCCATAGAGGAGCTCGACGCCTATATCAGCTCCAATGAAAGTATGGCGCCGCCGATCAAGGAAGACAACGAGTCACGCATTCTTTGGGCCGACGGGCCTGCCAAGACTGAGTACGCCATCGTCTATCTTCATGGTTTTTCTGCCAGCCCCATGGAGTCGTACCCGGTTCATGTAGATGTCGCCCGGCGTTTTGGTTGCAATATTTACCTGCCTCGACTCAGTCAGCATGGATTGGTGGATGAGGATGCTTTCCTGGACCTCACTCCTGAAAACTATGTTGAGAGCGCCAAACAGGCCCTGGCCATTGGCCAAATCATCGGTGATAAGGTGATCCTGATGTCATGTTCTACAGGAGGTACGCTCTCGATTTTCCTGGCGGCTCATAATCCAGACCTTGTGGATGCTCTGGTACTCTACTCACCGAACATCGAGCTGTTTGATCCTACAGGGAGGCTCGTCAATGATCCGTGGGGGAAGCAGATCTTGCAGACTGTGGTGGGAGACTACCGCACAAGTCCCGAGGACGAGGGTACTGAGGTAGAGAAGTACTGGTCGATACGCTATAGGAGCGAGGGGATCATCGCCCTACAGGATATGATGGAGCAGACGATGACAACACAGACCTTTGAGAAAGTGACGCAGCCGGTATTCCTTGGATACTACTACAAGAATGAGGAGGAGCAAGATATGACGGTCTCCGTCCCTGCAATGCTTGAGTTTTTTGATGCGATCAGCACAGCGGAGTCAGAGAAAGTTGGGCAGGCATTCCCCAACGCCGGAGCACATGTCATCACTTCACCTTTGCAGGCTGAAAATCATGAAGAGGTGCAACGAGCCACGGAGGAGTTTTTTGTCAATGTCCTGGGGATGAGCCCAGCGTACTAAACAGTCGGAATAGTTCTTTGTGGGCCCTCGCGGCCTCTTCCATAGTCACCCATTGGAAATGTACCTTTTCATGAGGTGCGAGTTGCGCCAAACGCGGTAAGTCTGCCTGAATGATGGAGCCTACCCTCGGATAGCCACCCACTCCTGGGCCGTCGTTGAGGAGAATGATGGGTTTGCCACCCTGAGGCAGTTCGATAGTGCCAATATCCATTGGAGAAGAAACCATCTCAAACCGAGAAGTAGCGAGGGGTTGTCCCTCGAGTCTCAAAGCGGCTCGGTCACTCCTTGATGAGATGACCCAGGATTGACTGACGAGATTTGATTCATCTATGAGACTGGTTTCCGGTCCATGAAAGATTCTGATTGGAGTGGTGTTGTCAATTGGGGCTACGTTCAGGGATCTGGAATTAATCTTGCTGGAAGCGGTATTCCTTTTCAGAAGCTGCCCCACCTTCAACGGGCCTCCGTCAGTACCACCCCAGCTGGTCCTAACGTGCGTTGAGATACTGGTGAGCATCTCCTTTCCTCGGAATCCTCCATTCACCGCCAAATAGGTGCGACAGCCAGTCTGTCGTTTTCCAAAGGTGAGTTCATCGCCCTTGGCTACAAAGATGGTTTCATTCAAACCCAATGGGATGTTGTTGAGCTTTGGGGACAGGTCCGCACCTGAGAGAGAGATGGCAGCATGGTCCAGAAATCGCAGCGAGGGACCCTGCAGAGTAATTTCTAATGTGGCCTCGTGAGGGGCGTTGCCCACGAGGTAGTTGGCTCGGCGATGAGACAGCGTGTCGATGGCGCCACAAGTGGGTACGCCAAAGGCGCGAAAACCTGTGCGGCCAAGGTCTTGCATGGTCGTGAAAAGTCCGGGAGTGACTACCTCTATGATCTCCACTGTTTCTTCATATAGGTTGGAAGCGCACGCGATCACCAGGACTCAGCAAAAACCTATCAGGAGCCGCAAATAGGGGCACATCTGTCGTGCCGATGATGTACCAGCCTCCGGGACCCGCATTAGGGTAGATCCCAGTTTGCGATCCTCCTATGCCTACAGAGCCGGCCTGTATTCTCAGTGATGGAGCACCCTTCCTTGGATGATGGAGTTCGTCAGGGAGCCCAATGAGATAGGGAAAGCCGGGGAGGAACCCAATCATCGCTACTGTGTAGTCAGACTGGGAATGCAATCGCACGATGTCTGAGGGAGGTAGCTGAAGCGATTCGGATAGAGATCTCATGTCTTCGGCTGCATCCGTGTCATACCTTGTAGGGATCACTACCTCTTTCGGAGGTGAGGTTTCGAGTGTTGCCGTCGAATCCGCCAAAGCTGCCAGGTGAGACTTGAGCTCTTCCTGGTCGATCGTCATGGCATCGAACTGGACGGCCAAACTGCCATAGGTGGGCCAGATATCAAGGACCCCGGGCAACGGTGTTTCACGTAGCCTTCGATTCACCGCTAAAACCCGGCGAGACAACTCTGCCGATATTCGCGTACCAAACTCAAGGATGAGGGTTCTTTCATTGAGGGCGTACACCTTCATTTCACAGGGCGCCGATGCGGATATTCTCTCGTTTCACTCGCTCGTCAATCCACTGTGCGATGGGTACTGCCGCGGGATTGTCACCGTGTATGCACATCGTCTGGTAGTCGATGGGTACCAGCGCGCCGTTACGTGTTTGGATGCATCGCTCACTTAGCAGCATTTCCAGGTGATCTTCCGCTGCTTCGATCTCATCCAACAGACTTCCGGGAACCGACCGCGGCGTAAGCTTCAGGTCATCCTCATAGGTGCGATCGGCAAAGACCTCCAGCCATACCGAAGGGTCCTTGGGCATGTGCTCGGCATAGGGAAGGTACACGATGAGGGAGTTCCCGAATGAGCGCACTACCTCGATGACGGTGTTGAGGATCTCCTCATCTTCCATCATGTGATTGTTGAGGGCTCCATGAGGCTTTACATGGTGCAACTGCCCACCCATGGCCTCGACCAGCCCCTTCACTGCACTGATTTGGTACGCAAGTGCGGCACTCAGTTCTTCGGTGCTTAGGTGCATCTTCCGCCGTCCGAAACCCATCAAATCGGGATAAGAGGGATGAGCGCCGATAGCGACGTTGTGCTGCATGGCCAGGTCGATGGTCCTCCGGATTGTCAACGGGTCTCCACCGTGGAAGCCGCAGGCAATGTTGCAGCTACTGAGGTAGGGCATCAGTACATCGTCCTGCCCCACGGCAAAGCGGCCGTAGCTTTCCCCGACATCGGCGTTCAGATCTATGGTCTTCATAGAATGTTTATTAGCGTCCTGTAGGCAATCAAAATGGCTATCAAAAGAACAAAGCCTGCCAGCAAATTCTGCCAGAGGCTATTGGTGAATTTCGTCATGATCTTGGAACTGTTCGCCGTCAGTATCAGGAACAAGGCAATGATCGGCAGTAGCAATCCATTGGTTACCTGGGCATATTTGATGATCGCCACGGGGCTAAAGCCAGTCAATGAAAACACGAGACCTGAAACAAGTATGATCATCCAGGTGGCCTGGTACACCCATCGGCGGTTTTGAAATAAACCGGAAATAGCGTAGGCCGCACCCATCGGGGCGGTGATGGAGGAGGACAATCCTGCCGCGAACAAACCCAGGGCAATGGCATACCTCGATACAGGACCAAAAGCGGGCTCTAAAACGCGGGCCATATCCGAAGCATTGCTGATGCCTGACACCTTCGAGGATACTGCGGACGCTGTAATGATGATAGCGATCGAGATGAGGCCTCCAAGTGCGACGGAGAACACAGTATCCCACCGTGCCGCTGGCAGACTTTCTGGCCCCTTCCATCTTTGCTTTACGGCGGAGGCATGTAGAAAAAGGTTGTAGGGCACCACCGTGGTACCGATGAGTCCCACAACGTATAGCAAGTTGCCATCAGGGAGGCGCGGAACAAACAATCCCGAAAAGGCCTTGGATATCTCAGGTCGCGAGGCCAAGGCCGCCACGATAAATGCGACAGCCATGAGCGCTACAGTGATTACCAATGTGCGCTCAATTAAGCGATACTTGCCTATGTACAAGATCACAAACGCAATGGCTGCGATCAACACATTGAGGTAGCTGCCTGGCTGCGCTCCCTCAGGAAAAACAGCGCCGACACCTAGAATCGCCCCGGAAATATTGCCTGCCTCGTACATGGCATTGCCAATGAATATCGCAGAGATGATCAGCACAATAGCGAAGAATCGTCCAATAACATGGCGACTCTGCTGTAGAATGGCTTCGCTCAACCCCCAATTCGTACACAATCCCACGCGAACAGCCATTTCCTGAAATGAGATAGTGGTCACGATGGCCAGGAGCATCACCCAAAGCAGAGTTGTACCCGTATGGATGCCTGTCAGAGTGCAGAGGGTCACAGTTCCGGGTCCAATGAAAGCGGCCGTAACAAGAGCGCCAGGTCCGATGTTCTTTAGTCTCTGGATCAATTTCTCTTTGAGATAAAAAATGGAATTTACACGGATTGGGAATAATAGCTGAAATCTTCACATATAATGCCACGTTCCAGACAGAAATATTTCTCTTCATTGACCTTTCAGACATATCTTTGAGACGTGAATCATGCACAGGTAATTTCTGATTATCAGCCGACGCTTCACTCGATTGCTGTGAAGATGCTTGGTTCCATCGCCGATGCGGAGGATGTGGTTCACGATACGTTCCTGAAGTGGATGACCATCGACACTTCTCAGGTCCAGAATACAAAGGCATTTTTGGTCCGGACCGTAACCAATAAGTGCCTCAACTTCATCAAAGGCCATCAACAGAGCCGAGTCACAAAAGACCTTCAGGTGATCGAGGAGCACGTCGATGAGGACCTTGGTGAGAACGCTGTCATTTCTTTTGACATAGAAAATCAGCTCACGGAGGCATGGAAACTGCTACACAGAAAACTTGAGCCCGCTGAGAAGGCGATCTATGTATTGCGGGAAGCCTTCAACATCGACTACGAAGACCTCCAGCATATCGTTGACAAAAGCTCGAGCAACTGCCGGAAAGTGTTCAGTAGGGCCAAGGCCAAGGTAAAGGGTGAATTGCCCAAAATCCATCTGGATTTCTCTGTGTCACTGAAGCTCCCCACGAGCTTCAAAAATGCCTGCCGTTTTGGTGATCTTTCGAGCCTTATCGCTGACCTCACGGGCGAAATTCACGCTTCTTCAAAAAAATAGAATTTTTCTGTCACAAATTCGGAAGTCAATTGTCTTCAGGACTAGGGGGGGAGGTATGCCTCCTAAAATGAGAATCATTGAACTGAAATTGTATTAAGCTGAGATAAGTCGTATGGAGGTAATCATTCCTTTTTTCATCGCACATTGGTATTTGTCATTGTTTTTCCAGACGTTCTTTTTGCATCGCTATGCGTCCCACGGGGCTTTCACGATGAGTCCGTTCATGGAGAAGGTCTTCTTTGTTTTGACATGGTTGTTTCAGGGATCCAACTACCTGAGTGCCTACGGCTATGGCGTCATGCACCGGATGCATCATGCCTTTGCCGATACACCCGATGATCCACATTCACCAAAGTACGACGAGAGTATTTGGAAGATGATGTGGAAAACGAAGACGATCTATTCTGCTATTGCCAACAAGAAAATGGTCGTCGACAAAAGATTTACCGATGGCGTGCCTGAGTGGACACCGTTCGACAAATTCGCTCGATCATGGGTTTCCAGGATCTTCTGGGGCGCTATCTATGTAGGGATCTATTACACGTTTGTAGACGTTTGGTGGCTCTGGCTATTACTGCCTATGCAGTTTGCTTTATCACCGATCCATGGCGCTATCATCAACTGGTTCGCCCACAAGTACGGTTACCGCAATTATGAAGTCGGCGACACTTCCAGAAATTTCCTTCCTTTTGATTTCTTGATGATGGGTGAAAGCTATCATAACAACCACCACAAGAATGGCAGCCGCGCTAATTTCGGTGGCATTCGCTGGCATGAGTTTGATCCTACTTATCAGATCATCCGGCTTCTCAATGCACTTCGGGTCATCAGGCTTAAGGAACAGCCAAAAATGGTCGCGGAGAAGGTGAAGCAGGCCGCCTAGAAAAAGCATTAACTCAGGGGGCTTCTGGCTCCCTGAGGATTGATCTCCACGAGGTCATGTTGTTCCAGCAGCTCCAGAACCAATAGGAGGTGCGACTGGAAGCTTTGTAGTACCTGTTGCTTATTGGCCATGTCATAGGCGAAGACCAACTTCTCCGGAACACCTCTATCTAAATAGCTTTTCACGAAATCGTCGTCTGCGGATACGACCACCACTTTGTTGTGTAGCGCGTAGCGTCGAATCATATCATCCGTCACCCGCTTATATTCCTTTCTGGCCTCATTGATATGGTAGGCCTTCAATCCAACGGATCTGAATGCTACTGATAGCTCAGGCGGTAGATTTTCATCTACCAGAAAAACATATTCATCGACTATCCCCAAGTTTGCAATTGTCATACCTCGGAAATGAAAAAGCCAAAATATAGAAATCTATCGATCGGGGAGTTGGAGGAACTGGAGAAGGAGTTCATTGAATTCCTGGTCATCAACGGCGTGGAAGCTCACGAGTGGGAAGCGCTGAAAGGCACCGATCGTGCTAATGAGATTATCACTGCCTTCAGTGACGTAGTTTTTGAGGGTATCATGAGGAAGCACCTTTTCCTGGAGCATTGGAGTCCAACTGGAATCAAGACATTTCAATGCTTGCCTGAGAAGATGATCATGGTGGGCGCAGACCTTAAGTCGGGAGCGGAATGGAACCTCATGGAGGCTTCTGTCGATGCGCTCATGCGGCGTTTTGGGGAGCTCGAATTCTATACCACAGACAAGTCGTATACTCAGGCGAGGGAGAAGGAGATGTTCAAAATGATAGAGAACGGATGCAGTATCTCTGATGGTGAGCTGTTCAAGAAATTTTTGCTCGCTTTGACAGATTAGTCCGTTATGTGCAGATAATATATCACCTGCACGATATGCTCTTCTTACACACCTTTTTTAAGTGCAATTATTCTGGTTAAAGTACAAGTAATTGCAGGAATTTTTATTTTTTAGCAGGAATGTGAAGGTTTTTGGCAGAAATGTAAAGGCCGGTTGCCGCAACTTGTACCTATAAATTAAGTGAGTGGGAAGATGATTAATTTATTTAGCTCGAATTCGAAGGATAAGCTGAAGATCAAGTTCAATAAGGACTGGAATTCATACACGGTAGTGAGAAACAAGAGTAACATTTTGTACTCTGGATCGAAGGAGCAATGTGAGATCTATCTAAAGAATCACGCTGCAGCCTAAACTCTGAACCAGCTGCCACGAAACCATTGCATCTGAAGCGTCCATCTTTCAGGGCACCTTGTGTGCCCTTTTTTATTGGCCAATACTAGAGGTTGATGGCGATGCTCGATTGGGTGCGGTCCCACGCGAAACTCAGTAGGACAACCGAGTCAGACATCTGTTGGAGAGAAATGCCAAACTGTTCGACAGGTTCTGATAGCGGCGCAACCTCGCCTTTTACCCTTAGGATATCATAGTCCTCATCAAAAGGGTCTTTTCTGAAGGCAGCTCCCCAGTAGTCGGTTCTTTCGTTGAAGGCAATGACCCAGTGATCCCTCTCTGGTACACAGTAAAGGGAGTAGGTACCTGCCGTAAGCTTTTGACCGTCTATGATGACATCGTCTGTCAGTGAGATCTGTGTGGCTTCATTGGCACCGGTTCTCCACTTCTTGCCGTATGGCACGACTGCCCCTTGATCTTCAGTGCCAAATATCAATCGCTCTTTCATGTAGGGGCGACAGTAACGCACCTCTATATCCACGTCATCGCCAGCAAAGTGTGCTATTGCGGCCGGACTGTGGCTCTTGGTAGTCATAGCGAGGTAGACCACATAAATGCCGAGGCACAGGATCACCACGCCAAGTCCAATCAATATTTTACGAAGAATTCCCATATCCCGATCCTGAAAGACAAAGATAAGCCACAGCGTGGCATTCGCCTTATGATCAATGGGCCGTCTTGGTGACAGTTCGAGTGGTTTTGACCCAAGAAGGGCCGAAGCCCTTACTCCTCTATAATCACTACTTTATCCATCTTGTCACCCTGCCGGATGTCGTCAATGACTTCGACGCCTTCATACACCTTGCCAAAAACGGTATGATTCCGATCCAGGTGGGCAGTGTTGTCGCGACTGTGGCAGATGAAGAATTGCGATCCACCAGTATTTCTACCAGCGTGCGCCATGGAGAGCACTCCTCTGTCATGGTACTGATTGCCACCATCCAATTCACAGTCTATGTGATATCCCGGGCCTCCGGTTCCATCACCATTGGGGCATCCACCCTGAATGACGAAATTGGGGATCACCCGATGGAAGGTAAGTCCGTCATAGAACCCATGCTGTGCTAAGTCAACAAAATTCTTAACGGTGTTCGGGGCGTCGTCTTCGAAGAATTCGATTTTCATGACCCCTTTCTTAGTGTGTATTTCTGCTTTTTTCATAATCAATTGGTTCAAGTTCCTACAGGTTCAGCCAGTAGGTCAATTTCAGTACCAACGCCCTGTTCACTGGAGCCAACCCCATCTCGCCCAACCCGCTGGTATTGTAATTGTCCGTATAGACAATGAACAAGTCCGACACAGGCGCAAATCGATACTGGAGTCGCGCATTGACATTGATGTTATCCGCCTGGCTATTGTACTGAACAAAATTGGTAAAAAAGATCTTCTTGGTGAACGTTACGTCCAAACGTGGACCTATGAGTAATAAGTTCGCGTCCTCGAATGGTTCTGGTAGAGAAACGCGGTTGTAGTTGAAATTCATCGAGATGGCGACATAGGGCTGAAACCGGTAATTCAGCATACCACCGATGCCGTACAGATGCCCATTGAAAAATTCGCCGGCCGTACCTTCCAATTGGTAAGAAAAGAGCTTACGCCCATCGGACATGAATGAAAAACTCGCCGCATTGTACGTGAAGCTTTCGCCAGCCTCTATTTCCAGGCCCCCACTATTGCTGGGATCAAATGGCTCAAACAGATACGTATACTTTCGTTCCAGCGCTACCTCCAGCTGACCAGTATTCAGTAAGCGCGCCTCGTAGTTGAGGCCCCAGAGGCGATCAGTTTCGCGTTCCTTGTCCCAGAAATACTCGACTTCTGCTTTCATCGTATGTCTCGTGAAGGCTCCACTAGAGGGAAGGATGGTATAGCCGAAGCCAGGATTGATTCTGAAGAAACCATTACGAGGGACAAAACCCACTTCTGCCTCATAATTATCTCCAACATAAACATGCGCCCATTCAAAGTTCCACGCTCGCCCCTGAAAGCTGATCCAGCCAGACTGTGTGAAGGCGTCGTTGCTCGGTTTGTCACTGTCAAAACTGTGATGATAAAAGACTCGCCCATTCCATCTGGCGTCACTGGACCTGATGTTGTAGTCCAGGCCTACGACCCTGTTGTAAGCATTGGCCGAATCCAAATCACTGTTGTTGGAGAAGCTCTCTTTGTTGACGAAAATGCCTCCGATTGAGCTCCTTGAAAAGACCTTGCGTTGTAGCACACCCACCGTGTAATTCAGTGACGGCAAGCCGATGGCGGCGTCTTTGGCGGTTTGCATGTTGAGAAGTCCGACACGGGTATTGTTATCGATTTTGCCACTGAGTCTGGCGCCATAGTGTATGGGATTTTGCACGATCACACCAGTGGCTGTATCTAACGCAATACCTATCCTTCGCGAGAAAAATGGCCGCGCAAGGAAGGGATGGCCCACGTCCTGGAACAAGTCGGCATTCTCCAGGAAGAATTGCCTTCTCTCGGGAAAGAATAGTTCGAAACGCGTCAGGTTCGTCACTTGTACGTCTGCGTCAACCTGTGAGAAGTCGGGATTGACGGTCAGGTCCAGGTTCAATCCAGGACCAATTGCGATTTTAGCATCACCACCGATGTCACCACTAAGATTGGGGGAGGTATCCTCAGCATCAAAATCCTGGGCGCCACGACCCGCGACATAGGGAATAAGAGAAACATTGGAACCGGGATTGCCAAGGGGTTGGTCCCAGACCAATTCTTTCATGAATGCCAAGGAGATAAGGTTGAAGTTGCGAGGTACCGGGGACCACGTGGATCGCTCAGCTGGATCGGTGTCGATCCGATAGAAATTTACGTTCCACTTCTTTGCACCTTCCTTAAATCTCAGTGTCTTGAATGGGATGGCCGCCTCTGCTACCCAATAGCCGTCGTTGCGCGTTGCTTCAGCATACCATTTATTATCCCAGGACAGTGAGAGGTCCTCGCTTCGCTGGCCTCCATTGGCAATGAGCCCTTCCCGTTGTACTCCGTAGGGGTTGATGCCAAATTGGAAGGCATTGGTGTTGTCCTGAAAGGGGTCCAAAATCAGAGTGATGCCATCTCGACTGCCTCCGCGGTAATCGCGGCGAAGGGAATTGACGACATATTTCCTGTCTTTGGAAGAATTGGTCATCCTGGCTGCGAAATACAGGAACTGATCGTCGTAGGCCAACCGGATCTCCGTTTGATTCTCGGCCAGGGACGAATCATAGGGGAAGTACTGCTGGAAATTCGTTGCGATTTCAGCATTGGCCCAAGCTTCCTCATCGAGCACACCATCTATGACGATCTGAGAAGTGGCCCGCGATATAAAATACTGATCGTCCTGCGCAACAAGGCAGAATGAAGTAAGTAGTAATCCAACAGCCAGCAAGCTTTTCACGGCCACGAATTTAATACCAATCGCAGTGCCAATTATCAATAGGGGTTGATTGGTCGCACAGCTAGATAAATGGCAATCGGAGATAATGGAGGCCTAAAGAACGCGGGCGTCGAAGCTGCTATTCAGGACCTTTCCTTCACGCTTCATTTGGATCCATATACGGTATTCACCTGGCTGCGGAAAGGCATAGGGAAAAGTGACAGTCGCACCGTGCTCCTCATGAACGCCAAGACCCGTATGTTCCATGCCCGCGGTAAGCAACTCATTGCGGTCCTCATCAGACATGAGCGCGATGTGTTGGACCACCTGATTCACACTGTCATAAAACAGCGACATCTCCGGAATGGACGGGTTGGGTGTGTCTTCGTCGATTCGCGTTTCAATGATCTCCTGGGAAGCCATTGAGTAGTTGCCGACAGGGTGTAGGTGCACATAGACGCCTCCTTCTTTTCTGAAGACGACAGCATGGCCCATCATGCCCATGTACGGTTCGAGCTCGGCGGGAGACCCATCCGGTGCATTGATCGCGAACGTGAGAGGGTAGACTTTTCCGGTCTCGAAGGCTTCATCGCGTTGATACTCAAAAACAGCCGTGCTGCCGTCGAGCAGAGGCGTTTCGATCCCTGGTTTACCGCAGATGAGAATGTCCCCGGGCAGTTCGGAGTCCACAGCATCGTTCGCCGCAGTCGAGAAAATATAGGTATCGTCAGGATCGCTGAAGACGCCAGAGGAGTCAATGGCCGCCAGAGCGCCCGCAGGAATGTGTACTGTATCAGCGATGGTTTCTGTGAACCCATTCAGTCGTACGATGTCGCCAAAGACATAGTACTTGCCTTCAGGTACATCCGGCAGCGCCACACGAAAAGTCATGGGATCGACGCGCTTGGGATGGAGGTGAGCAAAGACATCGAGCGAACCTTCCCGGATCATAAACATGTGCATAAGCTTACCATGATCCGGTACCATGTACTCCATCGGCAGGCGGTTGGGGCCAAGGCTTGTCGAGTCGATTTGGAAAGTGAGCACTCGATTGCCGTCCAGAACATCCACTGAGGAATTGGCTTGCGGAGGCTTATACATATATCGCCGATAGGATCGTGCTTCGGCATCCCACCAGCTTTTACCTCCATATAGCAATAGGACCAGGGCCACGACCGCTACGATCGCCCCTTTGATTCTTTTTCTGCTGACGTCGCCAGCGCCTTCACCCGGTGGCAGCAGGCTGTCGCTCATCGCCAGACTGAGGATGGTCACCATGAGAACGACGAGGAGCAATCCCAGACCGGCCAATAGCCATCCCAAGCCTGCTTCCATTTCATTCTGCGCTGTAGCCGTTGCCATTATGGGTACGATCGCCTTGCCCTCACCGACTCCGCCTGTGACCGTGAGTTCGACGCTGGCCGTCCCATTGCTCATGAACCATACAATTCCCTCATATTGACCAGGTTGGCCCTCAACAGGATACATAGGGTCTGATTTCGGAGACCCCTCATCACCAACACCCCAGTAGATGGGTTTTGCGCTGATGTTGTCTACCTCTGGGGATAGCGTGTAAATCGATATCTCCGCGATACCAGGGATCACGTCAGGGGGATTGATGCTGACGAGAAGGTCATAGGGGCCGGCTTTCCCTTCGAATACCACACCTGGGCTACCTACATGGGCATGCGTGGTGACCAGAGGCAAAGCAACTAGGCAAATGCTGGTAAGAAGCAGTTTTTTAAGCATGTCTTGAATTCTTCTGAGAGACCGTGTATCTATCGTCGTACTTTGGACATCCATTGACCCCAGGACAGGCCGACTCTCGCCGACAGAATAGCGAAAACCGCGGCGATCGCCAATCCCCGAATGAGGACCCATCCGCCGTGCGTGCGCCATGGTGCAAAGGCAAAGCGATATTCCCAATCAGGGCTATTTGCATAGTACCAGGAGTCTGTCCCAAAGAACCAGTTCCGCGCGTACGGGCTCATCAGAAAGTCACCAAATGGCCACTGAACAGCAAAGAACACGAGCACGAAAAGGGATCCGATCATTGCAGCAATAATCCATTGGTTCTTACCTGCAGAGCGATTGAGTACGATATCAATCATCAGAGCTGGAAAGATTAGCAACAAAGGGAATTTGAATGCCTGATAATGCGTGATGTGGTTTCTTATCGGACCAAGTAGAGGCTCAGCGGGGAACAGCGGAAGGATCCATACCAGCGAAGCCAACACCAATGAGTAAACCACTGTAGTTGCTGTAGCTGCCCACCGCAACTTGGAAGCGCTGGCCACTGCCACGAGGAGTACAGGGAAGATGATGGCCGAAATCTGATAAAAGGACGAATGATGCATGTCATGGCGGTCGAGGTATTCCGTCGCCAGAGTAAAGAAGCTCACAACAAGCAAGCCGGAGGCGATGATGAACAACCACTTGTGAACACCACGAATGTTACCAGTTTGTGCGTTGTTTTGACTAGACAGGGTGCTGACCAGTGCGCCAAATTGGATCATGATGATCCCTAGTCCCAGGACGGCATGTGGAGGTGACAATATTTTGACGTCGAGACCGTAAGTATTGTGCCACCAATCGTCGAAAGGTGCCGAGGTCAGCATGGCGATGGCTCCCCAAATACAGAATAGCGCTCCTAGAGAACCATGAAAAACGCCCCAGAACTTGACTGTAGACGCTCGCTCCGAATCCGTCCCGGCAAAGGTTGTTTTCAGGACTTTGAAGCCGGAGAAAACCCCTGCAATGATGGCTCCCAGGTAGACCACTAAGTGGGGAGGGGACAGGAGCCCGTCTCTGCCAATACTTATGTGCCATGAAATGTCCCAGATAATGCCCACGACAACGCAGGTGGATGCAAAGACACTGGCGTAAACATAGGTAGGTAGGCTTGCGCTGTTGACAGCGGCGGTAGTAGCCTTCTCTTCAAGGATTTGCTCGGATTGCTCCGGTAGTGTGATTGTCGATGCCATCACCTAAATATAATTGGAATCAGTTTCTCGGCTGCCGAAGAGGTGTTCGATTCGTAGCATAAGATCATTCAATCGTAGGGTTCACTACTTCAACTGTTCTCGGAGACCTTCGAAAAGTTTCATGTTTTGTTAACGTTCACACCTCTAACTTCGCCTCTCGATGTTGAAGATCTCTCCGAAAACTCCCTTCGATCCAGCAAAGTGGCCATTCTTTTATGGTTGGATCATTCTCATATGCGGCCCCCTGGGCATGCTCATGAGTATTCCCGGCCAGACGATGGGGGTATCTGTTTTTACGGACGCCTTGATTGAAGCATTGCGGTTGTCGCGGGATGAGCTGAGCCTGGCTTATATGCTAGGGACCATTGGTAGCTCTTTTCTACTTCCGTGGGCCGGAAAGAAATATGACCAATGGGGAGCCCGAGTGCTGGCAATTCTTTCGAGTATGGGAATGGGCCTGATCTTGCTGTATCTCAGTGTCTTGCCCCGCTTTATGGACTGGTTGGTGGTCGATCGGACGATCATCGTGATTGCTTTCACCACGACTGGATTTCTTCTATTGAGGTTTTTTGGCCAGGGTGTGCTGACGATGACCTCCAGAAATATGATGATGGAATGGTTTGAGCGGCGACGAGGACTCGCTACTGGCTTGAGTAATAGTGTCGTTTCCTTCGGTTTCTCGGTAGCGCCACTCGTACTATTCTATCTGATCGAAAGATCGGAATGGAGCGGAGCATGGCAGATTCTCGCCGTGGTGGCTTGTGTTATCTTTCCGGTCTTTGCTTTTGCTTTTTTTAGGGACAACCCCGAAGCCAGTGACCTGAAGCCGGATGGTAACTACCAAGGTAGCAGGCGCGCAGAACCCAAGGCGCTCTTTCCTGTGGTCAAGCAATATTCCAAGAGGGAAGCGGTTCGTAATTATGCATTTTGGGTCTTCGCCCTGATGGTGTCCATGCACGGGCTGTTCATTACTGGCTTTACATTCCACGTCGTCTCGCTTTTTGGAGAGGCCGGGATCGATGCTGAGAGAGCGATCAGTGTGTTCCCGCAATCTGCAGTGATAGCTATCACGGTCACGCTTCTGGCGAGTATCACCAGCGATCATATACAACTAAAACTACTGCTTTACGCGATGGGCATTAGCGTCTGCGTCTGGGTGTTAGGTATTATTCTCTTGGGGCACTTCACAGGAGCCTTCTTCCTGATCGTTGTTGGCAGTGGCATGGCCTCGGGCCTCTTTAGTGTGCTGATGTCTGTCACATGGCCCAGATACTTTGGGCGGTTACATCTCGGAGCCATTTCAGGGCAGGTACTCAGTATGACCGTGTTCTTTAGCGCCCTGGGCCCAATAATGTTCAGTCTTTCTCTGACGTACTTTGGATCTTACCGCATGGCAGGCTGGATCTGTCTTGCTATTTTTCTACTGCTGACAGTGGCTGCCGTGCGAGCCAACAATCCCCAGATCAGGCACCGGGAAGAGCTGACATCCAACGATTAATTTGTTCTTCTTTTTACACCCCGGATGGCCTCCGCTTCCCAGGGGTCTTCGGGCCATGAGTGTTTGGGATATCTCCGCTTGAGTTCCTTTTTCACTTCGTGAAAGCCATCATTCCAAAAACTCGTCAGGTCCGAGGTGATCTGCACAGGTTTGAATCCCGGAGAAAGCAAGTGCATTAATACAGCATTGCGCCCTTCGTTTACTCTTGGGGTCTCCTTAAGGCCAAAGACTTCCTGGATCCTGACAGCAAGGACAGGGGGACTGCCATCTTCCGTGTATTGCAGTTTGACTTGAGATCCGCTAGGTACTTTTATTCGGGTTGGTGCGAGATGGGAGAGGGTCTGTTGCAGGTGGTAGGGAAGGTGGTGGTGGAGTATGTCTAGTAGTGCCAACCTTTTGAAGTCCTGTGCTCGTCGGAGTTGCGAGAAGTAGGGTCCTAACCATTCTTTGGCCGTCTGCAGCAGGTGGGAGGTGGAGACATCAGGCCAGCCGTCGTCCGGCCGCCAATGCCGGAGGCTGAGCACTCGTGATTGCCATTGGGTGACGTCCTCATTCCAGTCGAGCAACAGGCTACCTTTTCGAAGTATCGCCTGGCTCAGTGCATCTTCGATGGCTTCATCTGAGGGGTCCCGCAATGGGCGACTATTAAGTACGATACTGCCAATTCTCAATTCGATAGTCGCCTGCAGGGTCTCCTCGTCGTCATTCCATCTCACGATCTCTCGTTCCTTTACCAATGGCTCCAGGTCGCGGGGATTTAGCGGCGAAGCGAGGAAGATCTTGCCCATCCCCTCCCTGGCGTCCATGTGAGCCACGGCCAGCGCTTCTTCAAATGCCAACTCGTCTTTATGGCTAGCCATACCCAGTGCACCATTTGCCAGCTGAAACTGTGCATTGTTACCAGGCCGCGCAATGGCGATCCTTTCAGGGTAAGCCTGAGCGAGCAGGAACCCTGTTTCGTAGGCGTCTGGCAGGTCATTGTCTTCTTCTACGCCGAATAGCCTGCGGTAGGAGGCTGCCACCCGTTCCAATCTGGCCAGACGTTTTCCTTCTCTTTTCTCCTCTCGATGTTTTCTTAGCGCCTCTACTCGTAGGTTGATATCAATGCCCGCCTCTCGCCCCAGTGGATCTCTTTCTTCCAATACGGCTGCTACGTCTGTGGCCAAAGAAACGGTGTCGTGATCCTTTGCGCGAAGCATCATGTGTGCCAATCGTGGATGGGCTGGCAGGCGCTGAATCTCTTTACCGTGTTTAGTGATTTTGCCATTTTCTATGGCTTCAATGTCCACCAAGGTCGATTGGGCCTGGCCGAGATGCCCGGTTGGGGGAGGTGTGATCCAGGTGAGTTGTTTAGGGTTTGTCACACCCCAGTTGGCCAGATCGAGCATTAGGGGCGCGAGATCGGCATTGATGATTTCAGGCTGGCGATGGCTTTCCAGCCTTTCCTGGTCTGCAAGTGACCACATTCGGTAGCAAACCCCGGGACCTAGTCTTCCGGCGCGACCAGCACGTTGATCAGCGGCATCCCTGGACACGCGAACCGTTTCCAGCCGTGTCAGGCCTGTGTTGGGGTCGAACCTCGCTGATCTACTCCAGCCACTGTCAATGACGATGCTGACCCCCTCGATCGTGAGACTGGTCTCTGCGATGGAGGTTGCAAGGACTACTTTCCGGCTTCCCTTCCTATCAGGGCGGATGGCGGCGTCCTGTGCCGCTCTTGGCAGCATTCCATAAAGAGGGTGGATGCTGGCACCGACTGATCCTTTCTTTAAAAGTTCCTCACATGCTCGGATCTCGGCTTCACCAGGTAGAAAGCACAAGATATCTCCATCTTGGTCCTGTAGTGCCTTGCGTACTGCCTGACTCATCAGTTCTCCTGTGAGGCGCACATCTGATTGACCTGTGTAAATGTGTTCCACAGGATATTGGCGTCCATGGCTCTCAAGGATCGGTGCCTTCAGTAGGGAGGCAATGTGCGAGGCATCCAGGGTGGCCGACATGATCAGGATTCGTAAGTCTGGCCTGAGGACTTGCTGGCAATCCAGGCAGAAGGCAAGGGCTGTGTCAGAGTGGATGTTGCGCTCATGAAACTCATCGAAGATAACCAGGCCTACATCCTCCAGGGCATTGTCGGATTGCAGCATTCTTGTCAGGATACCTTCAGTGATTACCTCGATGCGGGTTGACTCGCTTACCCTGGTGTCAAATCGGATCCGGTAGCCGACAGTTTGGCCTACCTGCTCCCCCAGGAGGTCCGCCATCCGAGCGGCGATAGATCTTGCCGCCAGTCTGCGCGGCTCCAGCATAAGGATCTTTTTGGCGTGCGAGGAAGGGTGGTCCAAAAGTGCCAGCGGAATGATGGTGCTCTTTCCTGCGCCAGGCGGAGCATGAACAATCACAGTTGGAGTGGTATCCAGTTGCTCCTGGAGATCGGGCAGAATTTCAAAGATGGGTAAGTCGATTTTTGACTGGTCAAAGGTCATAACGGCTTGGGGAAGCTCACGAGTTTAGTTAAAACTCACTATTTCGGCGGAGTAGTTAATAATTATCAATTTTTTTCCTTAATTTGTATAATATTCTACATAATGGTATGGCGATTTTGTGGCCGTCTGAAGTAGAATGAAGAACAGAACCAGAATCAGCTTTAATCAACCAGTGAGGATGAGTAAATTACGGAAAATATTGCTCGTAGACGACGACGAACATACCAACTTTTTGAACAAGGCCATTATCAGGCATGCCAAATTTGCGGAAGAGGTCGTTGCTCAAATGACCGCCTCGGAGGCCCTGGAGTACATTCGGAATCAGGAGTCAGACGGGGACCTACCAGATCTTATTTTCTTGGATATCAACATGCCACTTATGGATGGGTGGGAGTTTATGCAAGAATACTCGGAGTTGCTGCTAAATGGCAGCGCACCCAAGGTGATCATGTTGACATCTTCCATTAATCCCAAAGATTTGCAGCGGGCCGAGGAAGTGTCCGGGATCGCGGGGTTTCGTTCAAAGCCTCTGTCAAGTGAGGTATTGAATGAGATATACGACGAGCACTTTGCTGCGGCCGTATAATCGCGGTAATCGGTACTAAACAGCTTGTGTGGCCAGGCTCTTGGCCTGTGAAGTCCGTTTGGCTACGTTGGGTAGCTGAAGGGTGAACGCTGTACCTTTTCCCGGCTTGCTGAGCACCTCGATGGTACCACCGATCATCTCCACCTGGCTCTTCACGATGAATAATCCGATACCGGACCCTGGTATTTCCGGGTGAAACCGCTGGTACATACGAAATACCTTTCGCTCGTATTTCGAGAGGTCGATGCCCAACCCATTGTCACTAATGGCCAGAATGACGGAATCATTTCTGAAAGTCACGGTGATCTCCAATCGCAGGGTAGCCTTCGGATTCCGGTATTGGAAAGCATTCGAGATCAGGGTGGTGATGATGTTCTCATACAATGCCCTGGAACCGTAAATGGGAGATCCGTCCTGAAAGGAGGTATTGACCTCTACCGGCACCTTTCGGAAAGTCTTTTTTGTGGCCTTGAGGGTCGTCTTGACCAATGCCTTTAGATCCAGTCGCTCGATGATTTTCTCATCTTCACTTTGTTGCTTGACTACTTCGCTCAAATCACGGATCACACGGTCGAGGTCAATCGATGACTCATGGATGCGTTCAATGATTTCGTTCCTGATAGCATTAGATTGAGGATCCTGGTACAGTTCAGAAAGTCCGATGATTTGTGTAGCAGGACCTCTCAGGTTGTGTGAAATGACATACGCCAACTCTTCCAGATTCTGGTTTTTCCTGATCAGCTTTTCGATCAGGGCTTCCTTTTCCTGCTCCAACTGTCGGTTTTGATAGGTCGAGAATGCCGTGGCGATGATATCAGTAATAGAACCTGCATACCGCTGGTCAGAGAAGGTCCATGAGTAGGGGACACCGCATTTCTCAAATGAGAAAACACCAATGATCTCACCTTCCAACTGTACCCGCGCATAAAGTGCCGATGCGATATTATTGGGCCCCAGGTAGCTCTCCCCAAATTTGGAATCCATGATCGAGTGCCCGAAGGTTTCGATCGCTTGCGTGCGGTTGTAAACCACCGATTCAAAGAACTCGGGAAGTTCAGCCAGGTTCACGGGCTGAAATACCTGAACGGTACTCGTCCGACGGTCATATGCCTTGTAGCAGTCCAGGACGCGTTCTGATTCGTCATAGTACCACAATATGGCTCGATCGACTTCGAGTGTTTTGGTGCTCTGGCGTAGAAGGTATTCCACGAACACATCGAAGTCGAAGTGCTTTAAGTTGGAGTAGCTCGAGAGTTCCAGGAGAGACCGAATGATGTTCTTTTCGTGGCGCTCTCTTTCGATCGTATCCGTGATGTCCTGATTGGTCCCGAAAACCCGCACGGTCTTGCCTTCCACCACTTCAGGGTAGTACTCGACCCGGATGTATCGAATGATACCCTCGGCGGTTTGAATAGATATGTCGACGGTCTGACGCGTCTGTTCCTCAATGGCCTTACTGAGTGCCCGAGATAAGAGTTCAAAGTCCTCTTCAGACAGTAGCTCTTTGAGAAGTTCGGAATTGGGTTGTACAGAATGTGGTACCAGCCCAAACTGACGATAAGTTTCTTTGGTCCAGTGCAACTCCTGAGTCTTGAACTCATACTCCCAACTACCCAGTTTGGAGATGCGCTGACTTTCATAGAGCATGCTATTGGTACTCTCAAGTTTGCTGTCCAGCACCTTATTGATGAGCTCTATCTCCTGATTCTTCTTAATAATAATGTCATTGAGTTCATTGAGGGTGTCACTTTGCTTGCGCGCGAGGCGAAGGCTTCGATGCTGGTGGATATAAAAGAAGAGGATAATTAGTATGAGGCAAGGAATTACAGCCAGGGACCAGGTCGTCTTACCAGAGTCTGCGAGTTGCTCTGAATCTCCCGCCTCCAGTGGCTCTTGTGGGTCCATCCAATGCTCATAAATCAGGGAGAGGAGACTGGCAGTCTCCACCTTATCAGAAGCATTGACTGCTACAGGCGGTTCTTTCAAATAGCTTACTACAATGCCTAGTACAGACAGTGCACTAATGAATAGTGTTTTATTCATGAAGTATATCCAAAGCTGGTCAGCGATGCGGACATAAAAGTAACATAATATTTCAGACAGCGGTACGAAAAAGAAATTTTATCTTGGCCAGGAATGCAATCGATTGCAAAACATGAAGCCAGACTAATTTTCGGAGGAACCGGTGTCTATTTTGCGTACCTTTTGATGACCAGTGACGGCATCAATCATACGGACGTAGCTTACTCTTTGGTCAGAGGAGAGAGATTTGTAGAAATACTCACGGCCGTCCAGCTCTATTTCGCACTCACCTAGGTCGTAGCGCAGAGAAGTGACCCGGTCACCGGCTTGCAGCGGCTGACCCTCGAGGTCCAGGATTTGAGGTGTGGTCTCTACTTTTTTCTTTCGAAAGATGGAAAACATGAAATCTTCGTAAACAAGGCCTGCAAACTACACAAAAAGTCCATGATGGAGACCATTCATCGAATGGGAGAGGAGAATTGATTAAAAATGCCAGCAGGCACTTGAAAAATAGGTAGAGTCACTATATAATACACACCGGTTTTGTAATACCTAGCGCTTGGGGCACCGTCATAGAGCGTTATTTTTTCGACGAATGGTAGGTATTTATCGATAATTGTACTCTGTCCAGAATTCGCGGCATTATTTTTAGAAAAAGTTTGGAATATGGCCTCTAAAGCCATACTTTTGATATTGTTGACGGTACTATAGTCCGTCGGCAAAGTGTAATTTTAAATACAACCGCAATGAGAACAGAAAAAAAGTTGTTAGACAAAGCAGCGTTGCGCACGATCAAGGGGGGATGGGGACGACCAGTCACTCCTCCACCATTTTCAGGTGCAACAAGTGACGATGGAACCCCTGAAGAGGAAGAGAACTTTCCAGGTATAGGAAAGGGAATCGAGACCGCCACTGACAATAGTGGCACTGGAGGTCCGACTTCAACATCGCCTCCTCCTCCGGGAGCATTCCGCGGCCGTTAAGCTGTAAGGAATAAACAAGCAACGAATAAGGGAATGTCTAGACATTCCCTTTTTTTTATGCCTTTTCCTCAAAGGATCTCTTTCAGGTCTTAAGGGAAGAGCTGTCAGGACTCCTAAGTGGCACGCCGAAAGGATAGCACGATAGTCGTGTGTTCTCCGAATAAGCGCTAATTCTGACCCGTATCTCTACTGAGTCGAGCAGCAGCAAGGAATGGACCATAGATTAAGGCCAATGGCGAAAATGTTATTCTAAGATTACCAAGGCATTGACAAGTTTGGATGAGGCGAGCGAGCTGATAGGCGATGCTTCCATCCGAGATAGCTCTGAGATCTTGAGAATATGAGTGTTTTGCTGATAAATAGGACCCAGTGGCCTCTTAACTCATGTGGTGGACAGCCTGGCTGTATTCCTTTATCTTCCCATGCAGTTCGTTGGGATCGAAGGGCTTGGACAAGAAGTCCGTCATGCCTGCGGCATGTGCATTGTCTTTCGTTTCTTGCATCGTGGACGCGGTGAGCGCGATGATCGGCAGTTCCTGAAACTTTACATCAGCCAGGCCTCTAATGGTTCTGGAGGCCTCTAATCCGTCCATCTCAGGCATTTGCAAGTCCATGAGTACCAGGTCATAATCCTTCTTCTGTACCTGTTCCACTGCTTCCAAACCATTGCGGGCCATATCCGTCTCCACTTCCCATGTGTTGAGGAACTGCAGAATGAGCATCTCATTCATGATATTGTCCTCCGCTACCAGGAGCTTCACACCACTGAGGCTATGCAGCTCACCCTGGCTCTTTTTCGGCTCAGGCTTGGGTTCAGGACGTTCTACCTTGAATGGCATCACAAAGGAGAAAGTGGATCCTACGCCCACCTCGCTTTGCACATTAATGGAACCTCCCATGGTTTCCACCAATTTCTTGGTGATAGCCAGTCCCAGACCTGTGCCACCATACTTGGTGGAGATAGCCACACTTACCTGCTCAAAGCTCTTAAATATCTCCTGCTGCTTCTCTTCAGGAATCCCGATTCCCGTGTCGGTAATCGTGAACCTCAGTACCTGCTGTTGCTGCTTCACCTTTTCGACGGCGATCTCCAGCTGTACCTGACCTTCATGTGTGAATTTCACGCCATTGCCCAGGAGGTTGTTGAGAATCTGTGCCAGGCGTGTGGGGTCACCGATGAGCTCTTCCGGTACGTCCTCGTCGATCTGCACATCCAGCGAAATTCCCTTCTCTTTGGCCTTCAAATCCAGTACGTGCTTTATGGCCTCTACCATCTCATGGATATTGAAAGAGACGTTCTCAAACTCAATCTTGCCAGCCTCAAACTTGCTAAAGTCGAGGATGTCATTGACCAGCATCAGCAAGTGCTCTCCAGAGAAGGATAGGGCCCTGAGGTGCTCTGCCTGGTCGTCTCGAGGCTTCTCGTTCAACAGGAGATGAGAATAGCCGATGACAGCGTTCAACGGAGTCCGGATTTCGTGACTCATGGTGGTCAGGAACTGGCTCTTGATGGCTGATGCTCGCTGGGCATTGTCCCGCTCTTTGAGGATCACCTCGTTCTTGATCTCTATTTCCTCGTTTTTCTGTAGGAGCTCCCGGTTTTGTTTTCTGTTGATCAAGTAGTTGCGGTAGAGGAACAATAGCAAGATGACAATAGAACCAATACCGAACAACAGGAAGTTTTGAAAGCGAGCCTGAGCTGCTAATTGCTTTTGTTTGAGAAGGTTATTCTCATTCAAGGCGCGGATCTCGTTGTCCTTCGCTTCGAGCAGTGAAATATCTTTGAGCTTTTCCTGGCCCAGGATGCTATCCTGAAGGGCAATGTACTTTTTGTAGTTGTCAAGTGATTCCTTGTAGTCCCCACTTTCCTCAAATAAGCTTGAAAACTCCTCATAACTCTTCATGACCACATGGGCGGCATTGACCGTTACTGCCAGCTCATTGGCGGCCTTCGTGTATTCATAGGCTTTCTCGTAGTCACCTAACTTGTCGCGATAAGTCCTGGCGAGGATCAGGTAGCATTGAGCCAACTCGGAGTGGTTTTCAGATAGTATTTCCACCGCGCCATCCATGTAATAGATGAGCGAGTCTGGTTGATCGAGGTAGTAGAAGACACCCCCAAGGTCCTTTAAGGCGATACCCTTACCTGAGACGGCCCTATCATCCTCAACCGAAGAGAATACTTCCAGAGCTTTCTGGTAATAATATCGGGCGGTATCGTAGTTTTCTATGTTCTCATGGATCTTACCAATATTGCCATACTCATAACCTAAGTATAGATCGTACTCCATCACTTCCAGATTTTCCATCCGGATTTTCAGTGCCTTCTCATACTCCTCGGTGTCCTGATAGACATTGGCACATCGGGATTTGGTTTGAATGACGAGGTCTTCTCTTCCCAGTTCCTCATAAATGCGAAGTGCCTCGAAAAAGTACTTTAGCGTGCTGTAATAGTCAGCCTTGACCTTATGTGCTATACCAAGCACCACATTGGCCAGTGCCTCTGATGATTGTGATTCGACCTCAATGGATATCTCGAGCGCTTTCTTACCCAGAAGGATGGCCGTGTCTACACTTACCGCCGAATACTCATACGACTTCATTGCGACCGCACGGATAAAGAGCGTATCCGAGCTCTCGGATGAAAGCATTTCCTCAGTAGTGAATTTGTCGTACTGTTGGGCAGAAGCCAACAGCGAAAAGCTCACCAACAGGCAGAATAGAGCGGACTTTTTGAAGGCAATATAAACTGACCGATTACTTGACATTATGCCGGATACATAGGTTCTTCTTCACAAGATGACACTCGCCAGGGACGCAAAGGACCATGTAATCATTTCCTGTAAATACGTCTATGCATAGTTTCATTAGACAAAATAAGCAATAATCTTCGTTTGTCGAAGACTTGGGGCGTGAGGGTACCAATTTTAAGGTTTTTTGGACCAAATGCGGTTGTGAGCAAGAATTGGTAAAAGTTCGTTTTCGACATTTCAGAGCCGGTTCACCCATTGTCCCATCGGGTTATCAGTTACTTTTTCGTTCTGTACTTGTACTGTAGTTTTGCCGCCGGATGGACTACACGGAAATCATTAAGCTGCTAGTGGAGGGGCAATATGCACCAGTTTATTTTTTGCAGGGAGATGAGCCATTTTTTATCGACAATGTCATTCAGCACATCGAGTTGAATGCCCTCGATGACGCACAAAAAAGCTTCAACCAACTGGTGCTTTATGGCAAGGAAACCGACATACCGCAGGTCCTGACCTCGGCCAGGAAATATCCCATGATGGGAGAGCGGCAGGTCGTGATCGTCAAAGAGGCCCAGGAAATGAGAGGGTGGACGAAGGAAGTGAATCAGAGCCTGCTGTTGCAATACCTGGAGAACCCACTGGCGTCGACGATTCTCGTCTTTGGGTACAAGTACAAGACCATCGACAAGCGAACAAAGTTGGGCAAATCGCTTGATAAGCTCTCGGTACTCCTCACGAGCAAAAAGATCTATGACAACCAGGTGCCGGGATGGATACAAAGCTACGGACATGCGAAGGGCATTGAGCTTACTCACAAAGCGGTGATGTTGTTGGCCGAGAACATCGGAAATAATCTGCAACGTCTCGCGAATGAGATGGACAAACTCATTCTAAATAAGCCGGGAGACGGGCCCATTGACGACAAAGCCGTCCACAGGTACGTGGGTATCAGTAAGGACTACAACATCTTTGAGCTGCAGACTGCGTTGAGCACTGCCAATCGTCTGAAAGCACAGAAGATTGTTCAGTACTTCGGAGCCAACCCCTCCAATCACCCCCTGGTTCTCACCATTTTTAATTTGTTTTCGTACTTCTCCAAGTTGCTTTTGGTGCATCAAAGCCCTTCTAAAGACAAGCAGACCATCGCCAAAACGATAGGTGTGCATCCTTTCTTTGCCGAGGAGTACGTCAAGGCCTCCTCTTACTATAGCTTGCCCATTGTGCTTCGAAACCTGCATTACCTGGAAGAGGCGGATTTGGCAAGCAAAGGGATCACGCAATTGGTGCCCACAGAAAGGGACTTACTAAAGGAGTTAGTGCACAAGCTGATGAGCGGAATCCGTGATTAAATCCCGCGCATTATATGGAATCGATAGTATGTTCGTTTATTGGTTGGTTGAATACTCAAGGTCAATGAAAAAACTCTGGATAATCGCCGCAATTCTTTGCGCCTTCACGATACGCGTCGAAGCGCAGTCCACACTTGGGCAAAGGCCCCAGGAGGCGCAGTTCAGCACCCTGGAGACCGCATGGATTGAGCGGAACTGGACCGCGGCCTATCAGATAAGCAAGGAATACCTCGACAATTTCCCCAATTCAGGACATGCGGTGCGGGTGTTGTTCATCCACCTCTATAGCGGTTTGAAAATGGGTCGAGACAATCAAGACAGGGCCTGTCAGACTTTTCTGGCGAACCATCCGCAACGACCCGAGGCTGTGCAGTTGCGCCTAGCCTTGGCAGATTTCTATTTCAACAATGGGAAATACGCCGAGGCGGTGAAGCAATACAATCAACTTTCGTACTCCAAGGTTTCACGAAAGGAAAAAGCCGAAGCAGAATTCAAAAAAGGCTACAGTTATTACGCCATGGGTAGGCGGGCCGAGGCCCTCACTCAACTACGTCCGGTGATTGAGTACCCCGGGGAGTATCGCTACAAAGCCGCCTATTACAGTGGCTTCATTCTTTATCAGAATAACGACTACATAGAGGCGCTGACGTATTTGAAAATCGCCGATGAGGGGACTTTGGCAGATGTCACCGCATTGATTGCGGATGCTTACTACCAACTGGGGCAAGGGGATCAGTTGCAGCGCTATGTCTCGGAGCGGGCGCCTACCGCTCCCAGGGAGAGCAAAACGGTTCTCTATCGACTGCTGGGTGAGGTCCTCTTCGAAGAAAAGAATTACGTTGGTGCGTCAACGGCATTTGAGCAGGCGCTGACCAGTTCGGAGGGTGCGGTAGATGCGATCGTCTACTACAAAAATGCCCTGTCATATGACATGGTAGATGCCCATGAGCGAGCCATCGACAACTACAAGATCTCGGGTCTCGATAAGTCCGAGATTGGTCAATTAAGTGCTTTCCGATTGGGGCAGCTGTACCTCGACGAAGAAAACTATCCCTTTGCCTCTCAGTCGTTTGAGCAAGCAAGTGGGCTGTCTTACAATGAGGAGATCAAGGAACAATCAACTTTTTTGTCGGGCAAACTCAGACTCGCCGCGAGGGCCTATGACGAGGGGATCAACAAGTTGCTGGAGTTTCGTAAGCAATACCCAGACAGTAAGTGGTCGAGCGAATCGGCCGAACTCGTCGCACAGGCATTGCTGCTGACCACCAACTATGATCGGGCGATCCAGTACGTAGAAGGCTTGACGGTGCAGTCTTCGAAGACCAGGGCTACCTACCAAAAGGTCTGCTTCCTTAAAGGCGAGCAACTGTTCAGTGATGGTCAATTCGACGAGGCAATACGCTACCTGGATAAATCCTTTGTGTTCACGCCGGACTTTGATGTTTTTATTGAAGGCAAGTTTCTCGCCGCCGAGGCTTTTAACAATCTTGAAAATATTGAGCGTGCCGAGACACTCTACAATGAGGTGTTGGCGATGACCAGTGCCCGGAGATATCCCGATTTTCATGCCCTAGCGCTGTACAACCTCGGATATATCGCCTACAACAATCGGGAGTACCCAGAGGCAGAGACATTGTTCAGCCGTTTTCTCAACCTGGGATATGACGACGTCAGTGTGATGACGGATGCCCGTGTTAGATATGGAGATTGTCTCTATGCCAATAAGAAGTATGAGGCCGCGGAGCGCCAGTACGAAGGTCTATTGGCAACGTCGATGGCTGAAAAAGACTATGTCCAATACCAGATGGGGCTGCTCTATTACCAATCCGATAAGTACCAGTTGAGTGCTCAGGCATTTGACAAGGTCGTGAATCAATACCCTGAGTCACCCTATACGGACAACGCGCGCTTTCAAAAGGCACAAATGTGGTTTGAGCAAGCAAAGTTTCAAGAGTCCCTGAGGGAATACGACCAATTGATTGCCACCGAACCCACCAGTGGGCTGCTTCCATTTGCAATCATAAGGAGGGGGCTGGCCCATATGAACCTGGAGCAGTACGACCTGGCCCAAAAGGACTTTGTAACCACTGTCCGTCAGTATCCAACACATAAGAGTGCAAATGACGCCATACTGGCGCTACAGGACCTGCAAAAAAGAAATATCGATGTGCCTGGATTTGCGGATGTTCTCGCTTACTTCAGGGAAGCCAATCCGTCCAACAGTAGTCTTGAGAGTATCGATTTTGAACAGATCAAAACGGCCTACTTCCGTCAGGATTATTCACGTGTCAACTCCCTGGCGTCGGAGTTTGAGAAGCAGTACCCAGAGAGCAATTTCCAACTGGATGTACAGTACTACGTGGCCGATGGCTACTATCAATCAGAGCAGTGGGAGGCAAGTATCCGCGAGTTCAACACACTGGCAGAGCGTCCGAGTTTTGGGTATTATCAGCGGGTGCTTGACAAGAGGGGCAAGGCGATGCTTGCTACGGGGAGCTACCTGGCCGCTATCAACAACTACCATTTGCTGCAAGCCGCTAGTCGCAACAACAAGGAACAATACCTGGCCAGAGAAGGACTGATGTATGCGTATCTGGAGATGAATCCCGACAGTGCTTTCTTCTATGGAGATCTGATCAGGAATGCTTCGTGGAAACCACTCAATGCCGAACTGAAAGCTCAGATGGTCCAACTAAAGGTGCGTCGCATGCAAGAGCGACTGCCGGAGGCTCTCGATATCGCTCGGGCCATTGTGGGCCAGGCACCCAATGAGATTGGCGCGGAAGCCAATTATTACGTTGCGACGATCCTTCGGTCGCAAGGGGAGTTCAAGGCCTCCAATGAAGCGTGCTTCGATCTTCTCAGCAATTTTGCCTCCTATTCGGAGTGGACAGATCAGGCGTATTTGTTGCTCGTGGCTAATTACCTGTCACTGGATGAGGTGCTGCAGGCGGAGGCGACCGTCAACTCCATCCTGGCGAATGCGAAAGATCCGGCGATCATTGCCAACGCACAACAACTGAAAGAGGACGTAGACTTGCGAAGGGAAAGTCTCCTGCAGTCGACCGAGACAGATTCCCTCTCTGTTCCATCAAATTCAACAGACAGCATACGATGAGATATCTAGTAGTCATCAGTTTTTTGATAGTGACCCAGTTGGTCCATGGGCAGAGGGCTGACTCTTTGCCTACCACTGGCAACATAGAAGAGGCGGAGGTCATCATCGAGAAAGAGCGCGATTTGATTTTGCCGCAGGCGCAGCGCACCCAGGTGACGATCACTCCCGATAATCGCCAAATCGAAGCTCCCGCATTGCAGTTTGAGGTGGAAGAACCCCGAACAAACCTGCCAGCATTCGATCCGTCATTCAGATCCGTGCCCTTGCCGCCACAGGAGAAGGAGAACCTGTTTTCTACTGAGGCCAGGGCCGGATATGGCAATTATGGCTCGCCATTGTTTGGGATCGTACACCACGGCAGCCTGGAACAGTTGAGGTATGGAGCGAATTTTTTTCATCAGAGCTTTGCGAATGGACCGGTACGTGACGATCTCAGCGGCAGCAGCGAGACCCGCATGACGGCAGATGTGAGTGGAAACTATGCTCAGACCAAGCTTGGGCTATCGGCAGGGTGGAAGAGCTACGGGTACTACTTCTACGGACTGCCAGACGAGGCGATTGGAAACGATTCATCTAACCTTATCCTGGACAGGGCGTCATACAACCACTTGCTGCTTGAAGGTGAGATAGCCACCCAGACAAAGAGTAGAGAGGTCATTTTCGTCGTGGCGCCGCGGTATGATCAATTGAACAACGTGGCGAAGGATGCCCCGGATATTGCTTCAGAGACCAATCTGGCCTTTCCCGCTAACCTGACGTGGAATGTGGATTCTATCAATCAGGTGGGTTTTGATCTCGTACCACAGTTGTCAACCTATTCCAGTGGCAATCTCGAAATCAGCCGGTCCTTGGTATCACTGTCGCCATGGTACTCTACGGCGATCAGTGTCGTGAAATTTAGATTGGGCCTCCAGGTCAACTTCGTAAGCGACAGCAGCAATGTCTCCAATACACAGGTGGGTGCTGTGATGAGCTTTCAATTACCGTTAGGTGGAACATGGGTTGTGGACGGGGGTATAGACAATCGTATCAAGCAAAACCGATTGGTCGATTTGTACCAGGATAATTGGTGGCTGGAAGACAGCCTTACGCTGCGATCCTCTATTGTAAAAGTGCCCTTATGGGCCACAGTGCAGGGCTACCCGTTCCCCAATGTCCACATGTTTGCCAGCGCGCGTATTCAGGACATAGAGGATGCGCTTTATTACAGGCCTTCGGAGACAGATACTTCGCGCTTCACCGCAGTGTACGAGCAGGATGAATTGGGCGTTTTTGAGTTGAAGGCAGGGGCGACAGTCATTTTGAAGGATGATTTTACGGCCTCCGCCAATTTTGCTTTTTTCGATTATCAGCCTGGTAGTGAGATCGAAGCGTGGTACAGGCCGACGTCTACCTTGGACATAAGTTTCACCAAAGGCTGGAATGGACTGACGTGGCAAACGAGTCTAAAATTGGTCAATGGATTGAAAGCGCCAAGCCCCTCAGATGGCAGTGTAGTGGATTTATCGCCTATAACGGACTTGAGTATGAGATGGGATTATAAGGTCACCGAGTCGCTGTCGGCATTCGCCACATTTGACAATTTGCTGAACCAATCTTACGAGTATTACCTCAACTATCCTTCCAGGAGGATGACAGTGAAGGGAGGAATACGCTTTCGTTTCTAACGGGGTGGTAAGTAACAATTTATTAATGTGTATTTCACCAAACCCGGAATTTTGCTAAATTGACGACACTTAAAAGAATCCTATGAGTGAAGATAGAACCAACGAAGAAGAAGAAGAGAATAAAAACGAGTTCTTCGACGATGGCGACGATTTTGGTCTTCCAGATCTGGACTACGATGAATTGGACGAAGAGGCGGAGGACACACCGCTCGAAGAAGAAGTTCAATTGGACGTAGAATCAGAGACCGAAGACTCGACTCCTGATTTTGACACAACCTCTGATTTTGACGCAACCTCCGATCTCGATACGACCTCGGATCTTGATTCGGCTTCGGATCTTGATACGACTTCCGATTTTGAGACAGACGACGCGCCAGCATACGACGAGGAAAGCATAAGCACCGACGACCTCACCGCCGAGGACTTCGAGATCTCTGACGAAGAGTTGGAGGGGATCGAGGAGAATGTTGAAGGCTTTACGAGTGATGATTTGGACTTTGGTGGAGACAGTTATGGGGATTTCGAACCGGATCCCGAGGCTGCGGCTTTTGCTGCAGAGTCTTCTGAAGCCGATAGTTTCGGAGAACACTCTGATGAGCTCAGCACCGGCTCTGAGTACCGCTATGCGGACGAGAAAAGCCGTTCGTCCTTTACGAAGATAGTGATCATTGGTACCGTTGTTATCCTGGGCCTCGCGTCTGGATTTTGGTGGTATGCTGGAAGAGGTGATCGTGCTCGGGAGGCGCAGAAAAAGACAGCTCCTGCTAAGACCGCAGATCCGAAGCCGCAGCCAGTAGCCGCGAAGGATACTGCTCAGGCAAAACAGGAAACACCTCCGCCAAGAACCACGCCCCCACCACAGCCTCAGGCGCAGCGCCCGCAGCAGCAACAGCCGCGTGCCAGGCCTGTAGCAAGTAGTCCCGGGGAGATCCGGACGATTAGTGAGAGGACAGGCAACTCCTTCATTATCGTCGGTAGCTTTGTGGATGAGGACCTGGCCAACGATTTTGCTCAGAAGCTGGCAACAGCAGGTGAAAGTCCGACGGTCATTAGCCCTCCTGGAAATCAACTGTTTTACCGGGTGGCGATCGCATCTTTCAATTCTTATGACGAGGCAGCCCAAGCTCTGAATGATTTCAGGCCCAACTTTGGGGAGGATGCCTGGGCACTCAGGTATTAAAAACTTTCAATTTGCATCAAGGGACATCAATACTGATTGTCCCTTTTTTGCGTTGTACCCATTGTATTGAGCCATTCGATTGTAAAAAACCTCTATGCTATTACAAGTAGTGACAGAACCTCCCGTTGAGGAGTCCATTTCCGTGTTAGAGTTAATGCTCAAGGGCGGTTATATGATGATCCCTATCTTCATTTTGTGGATAGTGGCCATCTACATTTTTGTGCAGCGAATTCTCGTAATTCGCGAGGCCTCCAAAACACCTGAAAATTTTAAGGATCAGATCCGGCAGAAGGTTTTTGCCGGCGATATTGAAGGTGCCAGGATCCTTTGTGCCCAAACCGCTACGCCTGTGGCCAGAATGATCGAAAAAGGCATATCCCGGATAGGGCATCCATTGAAGAATATCGAGGTGTCCATTGAGAATATTGGCAAGATCGAGGTGTATCGACTGGAAAAGAACCTTGGCTTGCTCGCTACTATATCCGGTGCCGCGCCGATGATAGGTTTTCTGGGAACAGTGACAGGGATGATCCAGGCCTTTCTCGCCATTGCTCAGGAAGAGGGAGCCGTGAGCCCAAAACTGCTCTCCAGTGGCATTTATGAGGCCATGTTGACAACGGCCGCCGGCCTGTTTGTCGGTATCCTCGCGTACCTCGGCTACAACTACCTGATCACACGGGTTCAGAAGTTGATCCACAATATGGAATTCAACTCGATCGATTTTATTGATTTACTACAGGAGCCGAAAAAATGAACCTAAGGCCAAAACATAAGATTGACGCAGCATTCAGCATGTCCTCTATGACGGACGTGATCTTTCTGCTCCTGATCTTCTTCATGCTGACGGCTTCATTCATCACGCCATCAGGTCTGCCAGTTAATCTACCGACCTCAAAGAGCTCAAATATTGTTATACAAAAGGTGAGTGTGACGATCACCAAGGATTTGAAGTATTACGTGGACGACGAGCCCATCAGCCCCAGCAGGCTGGAGCCCGTGTTGCGTAGCTCGTTTGATGGTAAAGAAGGTGTGGTGGTCTTGCATTGTGATAAGTCGGTGCCTGTTGACCACTTGGTGAAGGTGGCTTCAATCGCCACGGCCCTGGAGGCCAAGGTATCTATTGCTACAAAACCCAATTGAAATGGACGAGGAGCAGGACAAGGCGAAGAATAGAAAAAGCGCAGCCATTACCGCTACGATACAGGTGGTTTTGCTTGTGGTGCTCTATTTCCTGGCCGCCTGGCGCCAACCTGATCCGCCGATCCCCGAATACGGCATTGAGCTTAGCTTTGGGGTTGCCACTGGTGGTAGCAACGTCGCTCCTCAGCCACAGCCCGTCACAACTCCTCCCACGCAGGTGGAAAATGCGGAGGAGCAGCCCACAGAACCTGCCAGTTCCTCAGAGTCGCAATCAACAGAAGGTGACGAGGCCATAGAGGAACCCACCGAGGGAGACCTGCCAATCGAAGAGACAGGCGAGCCGGACGCGTCAGACGCTGAAAGTGAAGAAGCCACGCCCTCCGAATCGAATGAATCGGACGAAGCCGCTGAGAGCGATCAGACAGAAGAGCAAGTCACGCCGCCAGTAATACAGCAGCCCGTGCAAGAGGTGACAGAAGATGCTACCCCAGCCAGCGAGGAAAGTGACGCTGAAAGTGCTGGAGTGGGCAATGATGCTGGTGATGAGGTGCAAGGGGAGCCCGCGGCAGAAATAGATGAAAGAGCCCTCTATGGTAATGTGACCGGTCAGGAGGGGGCCAGCCTCCAAATGAGTGGATGGATATGGGATTTTGAGCCGACGCCCCAGGACGATTCGCAGGAGTCTGGAAAGATCGTCTACAAGGTCACCATTGATGATGAGGGCTATATCCTCAGCGTCGTGCCACAGACCAGCACCGTGTCTCCATCAGTAGAAAAGTACTATCGACAGGCTGTCGAGGCACTTACGTTCAGCAAGACCTCTTCTTACAAGACAGCTCCCACCAGCACGGGCACTATTACCTTCATAATTAAGACAAAATAGACGTACTTCGCGGTCTTGATGAACTACGCGGAGACCCTTCAGTTCTTGTATCAACAACTACCCATCTACCAAAGAGTGGGTAAAACAGCCTTCAAGAAGGACCTCACGAATACCTTGCGGCTGCTGGATCGGCTCGATGATCCGCACAACCGATTTCTGAGTATCCATATCGCCGGCACCAATGGGAAGGGCTCTTCGGCGGCCGTATTGGAGTCGATATTGCTTGCAGCGGGCTACAAAGTGGGGCTGTATACGTCGCCACACCTGCGTGAGTTCACCGAGCGCATCAAAGTGGACGGAGTTGAGATCGAGCAGGAGGAAGTCGTGGAATTTGTGGATTTGATGAAGCCTGCCATTGTTGACATTCAACCTTCATTTTTCGAGCTGACTGTCGCCATGGCCTTTTGGTATTTTGCCAGAAAGGAGGTGGACATTGCCGTCGTCGAAACGGGACTCGGCGGGCGCCTTGACAGCACGAATGTATTGACGCCGATTGCTTCGCTGATTACGATGATAGGATGGGATCATATGGACATCCTGGGAGATACACTCGAAAAGATCGCCGGTGAAAAAGCAGGCATCATCAAAAGGGGTGTCCCGGTTGTGATCGGAGCAGATCAGCCGGACTTGCTACCCGTTTTTGAACAGAAGGCGCAGGTGGAAGGGAGCCCCATCGTAGCCCGAAGGAAGGAGTACGCTATCACTCTGATAGACAGTGACATGTCTCATCAAATGATCAATGTCCGGCGAGGAGATCGGACGTTTATTGACGGGTTATATATTAATAATGGGGCGAGGTACTTGCTTGAAAATCTCCCTGGTGTCTTCGATGTACTAGCACTGCTAAGTGACAAAGGTTTTGCGGTTGATGAGCGGCATATTCGAAGGGGGTTGAAAGAGCTCGAAATCCGAGGTCGGTGGCAGTTGTTGCGGAAGGACCCAAGGGTCATTGCCGACGTAAGCCACAACGTATCGGGACTCAGTCGGTTATTCGAACAACTAGCCCACGAAAGGGGGCGAAAGCACATTGTATTTGGCATGGTGAAGGAGAAAAATATTGGTGAATTGCTGGAGCTGTTTCCCAGAGACGCTACGTACTATTGGACTCAGAGCAGCGTACCACGATCATTGTCGGTGGATGAATTGGGGAGCGCGGCCTCTTCCTACGGATTGAATGGGTCCTCTTTTACCAATGTGAATGATGCGATTGCAGATGCTGTCAATTCTGCGGCTCCCGAAGATGTTATTGTTGTCTGTGGCAGCACGTTTGTCGTGGCTGAAATTGAGGGATTGTGAGACAGAAGAGAAGAAGATTCGCCGAGAATTTTGAGAGTCGGAATGTGCTCGAGCCGGGCAAGGAGCGATACGAGCAAATCAAAGGGAGATGGAGGGAAGAGATGTTCCAAAACAACAACGACCTCGTAGTTGAGCTGGGATGTGGCAAAGGCGAATATACGATAGGCCTGGCGCGTATCTTTCCAGACAGGAACTTCCTGGGAATAGATATCAAGGGTGAACGCATTTGGGTCGGCAGTCAGACGGCCCAGGAGGAGGGCCTGGACAACGTCGCATTTCTGAGGACCCAGATGCTATTCTTCGAGAAGTTCTTTGCAGAGAATGAGATATCTGAGATCTGGCTCACCTTTCCGGACCCACGGCCAAAAAGCCGCGACGAGAAACGGAGGCTCACTTTTCCGCGCTACCTCAATTTGTATAAGTATGCGTTGGAGCCAGAGGGCTGGTTCAAGTTCAAAACGGATAATACGGGGCTATTTGAGTACACGCTGGAGCTGTTGCAGACGGACTATCCCGTACGAAACCTGAGTTACACATGGGATCTGTATCAGTCACCATTCCTTGAAGAACACTTTGGGCTGAAAACAAAGTACGAGAAAATCTTCTCAGAGAAAGGGGAGAAGATCAAATACCTCAAGTTTCAGTTCTAAAAAAATGTTTGACGGCGCGGCGAGTAATCATAATCACCGGAACAATTTTTGCTTACCCACGCAATTGAGAGTTAATTTTGTGAAACAACGAGGCGAAAAGCTGCCTCTAAGAACAAGAAACGAGAACGAATGAAAAAACGCTATGCTATCCCTTTTGCTACCATTGTGCTCTTTGCAGGCATGCTCGGTGGCTGTGGATCTGATGATAACTTTGATCCCAACGTCCAATTGCAACAGGACATCGAGGCAATCGATCAGTACCTATCAGACAATAATATTGACGCCGCCGAAGACGAGTCCGGCTTAAGGTTCGTCATTAACGATGTGGGTCTGGGTAAGCCAATCGAAGAGGCCCTTATTCTGTACGTAACATTTGAAGCCCAAACGCTGGATGGTACTTTGTTTGCAGAGGAGGAAAATTTGCCTGTGGATCCTGAGGCTATCCCACTTTTGGCCTGGGACATCGCCTTCCCATTTATTTCCGAAGGTGGATCCATGACCCTCTATTCGCCCTCTGGTCTGGCATTCGGGCGTCAGTCAGGTGAGAATCTGCCGGCCAATAGCAATGTGATCTTTGAGGTTTCTCTATACGACTCCGAGGCGAGCATAGCTGCAGATGCACTGGTGATCGATGACTTCCTACGAGTCAACAATATTGAGGCGGAGGTCGATCCTGCATCCGATATTCGCTACATCATTCACGAGCAAGGCGACGGCCCGTCCCCAACAGTTCAGAACTCAATAGCCATTGACTACGAGGGTAGGTTCCTTGACGGAGAAATCTTCGATAGTGGCGAGGCTGCAATCTTTCAACTCGGTGGACTGATCCCGGGATGGCAGATGGGCCTACCATTGATTGGTGAAGGTGGTTCCATCACGCTCTACATTCCGTCTTACCACGCGTATGGGCCCAATGGTATACCTCCACGAATTCCGGAAGAGGCCATTATGGTCTTCGATATCTCCTTGCTGACGGTCTTTTAGCGTTTTCCGGACATAGTCAAATCAAAAAGCACCTGACACGGGTTGTGTGAGTATGAACATCCTGATATTCATGCTCCTACAGTCCGTCGTTGCAGCCCCGGAAGATAACCCGCTTGACATTTACCGCTGGAAACAGCGGCTCATCGTCATCCATACTGGAGAAGACGTTGACATGGCCACTCGTCAGTACAGTGAGTTCACTGATGAGCTAAATGAACTTGAGGACCGGGATATCTTACTACTCACTGTACGTGGAGAGGAGGTGGATCTCTTCGGCGAACGCACCTCGATGTCCGGCAATCAAGTGGTCCTTGCCTGTGGTTTGCAGCCGAATGAGTTCGGCCTGGCTTTAGTGGGAAAGGATGGAGGCGTAAAGTTCAGAGGTTCCAAACTCGTCGAGCCCACCGAGATCTATAAGCTGATTGATCAGATGCCCATGCGTCGTGCTGAGATGAGGTCAGGAGGCAATTAGATCCTGCGAAGAGAATGGCAACGTGACTTCCTCTGCCATGATCTCCATGTAGATATTTTGATAGCGTCTGGCAACGATAGGCCATAGGAAATGGCGCACCCGATCGTGTCCCTTGGCCAACATGCGATTGCGTGTTCCACTGTCGTGAAGGACCTTGTAGATACCGTGGCTAATCGCTTCTGGACTGAAAGGGTTGACGCGATATCCGGCACGGCCACTGATCTCTCCGAGGCAGGAGGTATTGGAGGTGAGCACGGCAGTATCCGAAGCCATTCCCTCTATGATCTGAATGCCATTGGTGTCCCTTAGGTAAGGGCACAGTAGGAGGGTGGCGTGACTATAGAGGGAAGGCAACTTTTCCCAGGGTACGTGGCCAGCAAGAATGATTTTGCTCCTGATTTTGTGCAAGTTCAGCTCTGTAAGCGTGTTGATCAACTCATCCTCGGCGACATCTGCTATCACAAGGGGCATGGCTTGCTTGGTTGTCATCTTGGAATAGAGCTCATAGCCCTTCAGTACGTTGCGCATGTTCTTGCGGGGTTCTAATCCACCGAAGTAGAGCAAGTACCGAGCTGGGACGCGCGCGGGCCTTTGTAGATGCGCTGGCGTGTAAAGGTAGTGGCTGCTGACGCCAGGGTGAATAGTCTTCGTCTTGCCTGCCAGATGCGCATGTTTCTTGGTGATGGCATTGCGGTCGTGAGTGCAATGTGTCACCAGGCCATTGGCCACTGCGGCAATGGACTTAAATCTCTTTCGGCGGTAAGCTGACCGTATTTTCTGAATGATATTGCCTCCAAGATAAGGTCTCGTGAGATTGACACTGTCGTTGATGGTCACGAGGGTTTTGGTGTTCGGATTTGTGATGCCCAGACTGGTCGTGCAGTGCATGATGTCAAGGCTCATCTTGCTCACTTCCCGAGGAAGTGCCACCTGCTCCCACAGCAGAGATGCTGTCGTGTGGATGAATACCAAATGGAAGTTGGGAGCTTCGTGAAATAGGTGGGTTTCTGGCCCTGGGGCTGCGAAGATGAAATATTCATTGTCATCATCGATGGCCATCAGACCGTGGATCAATTCCAGGATCAATTGATCAACGGCAGATCTGTTAGCACTAAATATTCGCCGTGCTTCTATGCCGATCCTCATGGGTGTATTCTAAAGGTAAGTTTTTAAAGCGGATACTCTTTCTGATGATGGTCTCACCACCGGTGTACTTGAACATGAATCGCAATACCCGAGGGAGGCCAGCAGCCACCTCTCTGAGTTGCGCCCGATACAGTTTTCTAGGAACGGCGATCAACAGAACCCCCGTAAATGCCAGTGTTGACGCTAGCAGCTGCGGGTCCTGGAAATAAAGGCCAGCAGCGATGCCTGCGGTCCACGTCAAGAGCTTGCAGGGCAGTATTGAGCGCAAGAGTCCGTCGAAGAATTCAGAGGGTTGATTCTTTTTCGCAAAACGTCCCAGGTTCTTCAGATAGTGTAGAGATCGTCCCAAAGGAAACTTGAGTAAAGCCCCAAAGCGCAAACGCTCCGTGAAGATCCTGGCTGTCGGCAGGTAGCTGACCTTTATGCCTGCGATGCGGAGGCAACGATCCATTTCTCTCGTGAACGATTTGGCGCCATCGATATCTCGTACCAGCCGATGCAGGAGGCGACTCTCAAAAGCCATTCCTACCCCCTTGATGACTGGTGACAATCCAAGTCTTGCGGGTCCTTTCCGGAAAATAGCGTTATTGATTTCTTCATTAGCTGCGATGAGGCGCTTTGCGATAGTGTTGCGCTTCTTCGGTGTCACGTGCCCTTGCATAACACGATCTCCCTGATTGTACGCGTTGTTTATCTTCTCGAGGAAGTCAAATTCCTGCACATGATCGGGGTCCACCAGCACATAAATGTCAGTGTCTCTCGGGTCTAGATGCTTCATAGCCTCCCTAATGGCATTCGCATTGGTCTTCACCTCGAGGTCCAGGGGTAGGATGCTTACATCAAGACCCTGCAGTTCAAGCAAAGTCGTGCCTGGAAGGCCGTCAGCGATGATGACCACTTCGAAGTCGTTATTGTCATAGGACTGCATGAGCGAACGTATCGCGCACTCTTCAATGTTGGTGTGTTCCTTTCTGGCGGGGATGAGGACCCGGATCTTTCGGTTGGTGGGGTGGAGCACACGGCCCACTTCTTTCTTCTTGCTATGGCTGGCTATTACGAAGAATAGAAAATACAGGGTACTGATACCCGTTAGGATCAATAGGATAGTCGGTATATGGTAAAGCATCGTGTCCATATATGCTGGGATTCTTAGGCAGGTGCCACCACAGGCAAGCTACCGGTATGGACTACAGGCGACCCTATGGAAAGGTCGATGCATCGATCTTCTTCAATGGTAGTTGGCAACATGGCGGTCTGTCAAATGCTAGTTTTACTCAAACTTAGACGTCAACTCACGTAGCCACACATTTATACGATTGATGGTAGGTAATACCCGTTAGAGGGAAAAATCTTACGATGAGCCAAATCGGTGCTCGGACGACCTGGGGGAGATATATCACCTACTAATAGGTTGTGAAAGAAACAAAAAAAGCGATCCCATAATGGAATCGCTTGCTCTTTGTGGGCGTAATGGAAATTCACTATTTGGCGAACACGCCACTAAAATTTTCCTTGTAAGCGAAGGCCAGAAATATGTTGCCCAGGAAGACGATAAAGGCCACGGGGTTGATGGGCGTCAGAAATAAGTGGAAAAAGAAGATCTGCAGAGTAATTGGGCCCAGGATGGCAATGGCCAAAGGCACATATCGACCCGTGAGCAAGAAGGCCCCGGCAACGACCTCAAGTGCCTTGAGCACAGGGAAGAAGTAGCTTGCGGCGCCTAGCCCTCCCATAAAGGCGCCTGCTGCACCGTCCATGGCTGGCATTGGAAGGAACTGAAAGAAGCCATTGAGGCCAAAAAATGCGAAAATTACTCCCAGGAGGTAACGCACTACTGTAGCGGTTATCCTGAGAGGTTTTGAAAAGGTTGGGGTAATAGTAGCCATAAAATGGGTATTTACATTAAATGTATATACATCTACCCGATAACACAAAAAAGGGTTCCAACCGTCCGGCATAGCCTGTAGATTTGCGGCCGCATGGAACCCAATACATACAAGGTTTCTCTGGTCATCCCGGTGATGAACGAAGAGGACAACATCCAGCCACTTTTTGAAAGCGTCAGGCAATCGTTATCCGACATTGACTACGAGGTGGTCGTCGTGGATGACGGCAGTACTGACCGCACAATAGCCAATATCCATGAATTTCGCGATGAGCGAATCAAGACGGTCGTGTTGAACAAGAACTATGGCCAAACTACGGCCATGTCAGCTGGTATCGACCACGCATCTGGAGATTACATCATCACACTGGATGGGGATCTACAAAATGACCCCTCTGATATTCCGATGATGCTGGATAAACTCCATGCTGATGATGTCGATGTCGTCGCAGGTATCCGTTCTAAGCGCAAGGACGGGATGTTCCTGCGCAAGATTCCCAGCATGTTGGCCAATGCGATGATCCGCAAATTGACGGGAGTGTACCTTCACGACTATGGCTGCACGCTCAAAATCTTTAAGAAAGACATTGCTAAAAATCTCGGCCTCTATGGAGAGCTTCATCGGTTTATTCCGGTGCTTGCCCAGCTGCAGGGTGCCAGACTGGCGGAGGTACCGGTGAAGCATCACCCCAGAAGGCACGGTAAGTCCAAGTACGGGTTGGGGAGAACCTTTCGTGTGTTGAGTGACCTGCTGTTAATGGTGTTTTTTCAGAAGTACTTTCAGCGGCCCATGCATCTTTTTGGGACCACAGGGTTGGTTACATTCCTTGCTGGTGTCCTCGTCAATATTATTTTGCTGATAGACAAATTCATCTACGGAGAAGACATCGGGGGCCGACCCTTGCTCATTTTGGGTGTGATGTTGGTCCTGGGTGGTGTCCAACTTGTTACTATCGGTATCGTGGCGGAGCTCATCGTCAGGACCTACTTCGAATCGCAAAACAAAAAGACCTATCGCATAAAGGAGCAGTTCTAGGTGACTTCTAAGCAAAAGTCCTGGGCGAAGGCCGCCCTTCGAATATTGGTCTCGGCGACAGCGATGGTCTTTGTGTTTCGGTCGATCGACTGGCCTCAGATGCGGTCTATATTGTCCGCGGCGGACTTGCTCTTGTTGGCGGCAGCCATTTTGCTCTTTGCGGCCTCCAAAATTTCGAGTGCCTTTAGACTGCAGGTGTACTTCCGAAACATGGATCTCTATATCAGCGATTGGCGCAATCTTAAGCTGGCATGGCTCGGTATGTTCTACAATCTTTTTCTGCCGGGCGGGATAGGTGGGGATGGCTACAAAGTCTACGTTCTTCACAAGGAATCTGGTAAGTCGGTCAAGTTACTTGGGGCTGGTGTTTTGATTGATAGGATCAGCGGCATGGCAGCCCTTACATTTCTGGCTCTTGTTGGCATCGCATTATTGGACGTACCCAACTGGCCAAATTGGATTACCACGGTAAGTTGGGTTTTGGCTGCCCTTGCTTTTCCAGTCCTCTACGCCTTGAAGAGGTTGGTTTTTCCAAGCTTCGTGGCTCGGTTTGGTGTCACTACGCTCTTCTCGCTAGTCACGCAGGCATTGCAGCTCATATGTGTCTTTTTCATCCTCTGGTCTCTGGGACTTGACAGCCAGTACCTCGAGTATCAGGTGCTGTTCCTGGCCTCTTCCGTGGTCGCTGTTCTTCCATTTACAATAGGGGGTGTCGGGGCACGCGAATTGACGTTCCTGGCGGGCTATCAGTACGTCGGTATCGACAAGAACCTGGCAGTGGCACTGAGCCTGCTTTTCTTTCTTATCACGCTAGGCGTGTCGGTATTTGGTGCGTTTTTCGACGTGAGGGAGAAAAAGGAGACCAGTTAGTCAGCCTCTATCGCCTCGAGTATGTCCATTACCTGGCCATAATCCTTATATCCCGGCCGATCCTCTTCAGTGGCCTCCAGTGTTAGTCCCGGACCCATCAGATATTCTTCCTGTTCCGCCGCTGGTAAACCAAATCCCCTCAGCAGTTTCACATTGCCATTGTAAAAGCTCATGAAGTGCTTTAGGTCCTCAGCCATTTTGCCATCCGGATTGGTGAGTGTCACGGCTTCGACCAATTCGTCGAGGTAGCTAAGGCGTGACTTCAATAAGTCGAAAGCTTTGGGTGTGCTGATGTCCAGCTTCATGAATACAGGCTTGCCCAGCAAGGCGACGGGCTCCACAAGATCAACCTGCGTGATCTCAATGATATCCAATTGGTAGGAACGAAGCGCCAGCTTGATGTCCTCGAGTGTGGTTTTGCCAAATTCACCTGCGAGCCTCGGGCCTGAGATCCACTCGGTGATCTCCTCAAATGATTCAGGGGAAATATGTGACGGCGACTGCTCGTCCACAGGAAAACCCAATACGTCCACACCCATACCAGCGCAGTACCGGGCATCGCTGAGATTGGTGATGTTACTGACCTTTACGAATGTTTTGAGTGACATGTAGTTATTTCTTTAGGTGAAATGAGATATTTCGGAATAATATTTCGTTATAGACGATATAGTTGGTCTTCCTTGAAATAATTCATAAGTATATTGAGGGAAATACCTCTCTTAGGGCAAAAGTAGCGATAAGGGGCCAAAAGTAGGAGCACTGACATGTCTATGACCGCTGACCTGCCTATCTTTGCAGAAAGCAGGGAACAATTGTCTTCTGCTTTTTCTTTTTTATCAACGTAAACCAGGCTGTGAACCTGGCAGAGCGATTATGAGTAAAGGACGAGTATTAGTAGCCATGAGCGGAGGTATTGACAGCTCCGTGGCGGCGGTGCTCTTGCATGAGCAAGGGTACGAGGTGATTGGTATGACCATGAAAACGTGGGACTATGCCACATCGGGAGGTAGTAAGAAGGAAACGGGGTGCTGCAGCCTTGATTCCATCAATGACGCGAGAAACATCGCTGTAAACCTGGGATTTCCCCACTACATCATTGACATCCGAAATGAGTTTGGTGACTATGTGATTGATCATTTCACCAATGAGTATCTGGCCGGCAGGACGCCCAACCCTTGCGTGCTTTGCAATACGCACATCAAGTGGGATGCGCTTTTGAGGCGAGCGGACAAACTGGGCTGTGATTTCATTGCGACAGGACACTATGCGAATATTCGTGAGGAGAACGGTCGCTATGTGGTCTCCAAAGGGAAGGATGCCAACAAAGACCAGTCCTACGCACTTTGGGGTATCTCGCAAGAGAGCCTGAGTAGGACGATGTTTCCGCTGGGGAGCTTGCATAAGTCAGAGATCAGGGAGATGGCCACACAGAGAGGCTTTCATGAGTTGGTAACCAAGTCAGAGTCTTATGAGATCTGCTTTGTCCCTGACAATGATTACCGAGGCTTTCTCCGACGTCGTGTGGATGGTCTGGAGCAAGAGGTCGCAGGCGGCGAATTCGTCCTTGAAGATGGTACTGTCGTCGGTACGCATGAGGGTTACCCCTTCTACACCGTAGGTCAGAGGAAAGGCCTGGGCGTAGCGTTGGGATACCCGGTATATGTGACCGAAATCCAAAAAGAGAAAAATCGAGTTGTTCTTGGTACCTTTGACGAGCTCAGCAGAGACGGCATGTACGTAAAGAAGCTCACGCTCCAGAAGTACGAGGCCCTTCCTGCGGGTGAGCGATTGGATACTGTCACCAAGGTTCGGTACAACGATCCGGGGACTCCTGCCATTATTGAGCAGGTAGGAGACACCATGAAGGTCTTCTTCGGAAAAGGAGTTTCAGCGATTGCACCGGGGCAGGCGGCAGTTTTCTACGAAGGAAATGATGTGATCGGTGGGGGTTGGATCCATTCCAGTTTTCACCAGCACCAAGCCAAGAATAAAGCTACCAGTTCGACGTTGTAAACTGAGAGTATGCATAGGCAAGTCTTTTTTTGGCTGACAGCGGTCTCGGTGCTGTATAGCTGTACAGATACCGACCCTCCCAACCCGGATCTATCAGGTTCGGCTTACTATCCATTGCAGACTGGCAATTATTGGATCTACCAGGTGGAGCAGGTTGTGATCCTACCTTTAGGAAATGACACCTCTTCCTATCAGCTGCGGGAGGTGATTACTGATAGCATAGTTTCGTCATTGGGTGAGGTCACCTACCTCATCGATAGGGAGTCCCGTGCCGACGAGTCCAGCCCGTGGCGGCAGGATTTTTTGTGGACTGCCCGCAAGAATGGGCAGTTTGCTGTTGTCACTGAAAACAGTGTCCCCTTGATCAAGCTTGTCTTCCCCGTAGAAGAAGGTAAGACCTGGAACGGGCACGCGCTCAACAACATGGGGGCAGTGACCTTTAGGTTCGATCCTGTGAACATGACAGAAGTGAATTCTCCAATTGACTTGACCGCGGCACCGATGATCAAAACGGTCATCAGCGATTTGGAGTCAGATATCGTGGGTACGGACAAGCGATCAGAGATTTATGCCAATGGAATAGGTCTTGTGCAAAAAGACCAACTGATTCTTGAGCTTTGTACCTCTTCCAGCTGCGAAGAGCTGGGAGAAGTGATTGCGGGGCGTTTTCTTTCTCAAGTGTTAATTGAGTATGGTGAGTTGTAGATCTGTCATTGTTGCCATTCATCTGTTGCTCAGTACAGCCGCTGTAGCACAAAGCCAGTCGAATCGTTACATGGTTTTCTTCAACGATAAGCAATCGACCCCATTCTCAATAGATCGTCCGGAGGAGTTCTTATCAGACAGGGCTCTGGATCGCAGGGAAAAGCACGGCGTCACCATCACGGAGGAGGACCTGCCAGTAGACCCTGCTTATGTGGAAGCACTCAACCAGATTACCCATGTATTCTTCACGACGAAGTGGTTCAATGGTGCCCTGGTACAAGCTACATCCGCAGATATTGGAGACATCGAGGGACTGGACTTCGTCAGTAGCGTCGAACTGGTCGCACCTGATGAGGTTCTGACGACTACCCGGGGTGAGATGCCTTCACCGGGTCCCTGGGAGGCCGCAGATACAACGGGCTGGTCCACAGAATTCCAGAACAACTTACTGGGTGGAGACCTGATGCACGAGGAAGAGTTTCGGGGTGAAGGCCTCCTGATAGCCGTTCTTGATGGAGGGTTCCGAGGGGTACATCAGCAGCAGGTATTCAGACACCTCTTCGATGAGGACCGGGTGGTCGCCGTCCGCGACTTTGTGACGGACTCCTACGACCCTTTTCAGTTTTCTCGCCATGGGACTGCAGTCTTATCTTGTATAGCGGGCTATCGTAGTGAAAAGATCAAGGGCCTCGCGCCCAATAGCGAGGTGGCACTATTCGTGACAGAAGAAGTGGCCACCGAGTACCGCGTAGAAGAATACAATTGGGTATTTGCCGCAGAAATGGCCGATAGCCTTGGCGCAGACATTATCAACACTTCCCTGGGTTACAGCATTGATTTTGACCTGGCGAGCATGGATTATCCGTACTCGGCGATGGATGGGGAAACGACCGTTATCACACGGGCGGCTGAGATAGCCTTCAGCAAGGGCATGTTCCTGGTCACGAGCAATGGAAATGATGGCAACTCCTCCTGGCAATTCCTCTCGGCGCCCGCGGATGCCCCCAATGTCCTCGCGGTAGGCTCCGTCGATGTGGGTCTGTCGAGATCAAGTTTCAGCTCGATAGGGCCGTCGGCTGACAATCGCATAAAGCCGGACGTGTCTGCTTTAGGCCGGGGTGTCACGGTCTTTTGGAGCAGCTTTACCTCCGGCGATGGGACGAGCTACGCGGCCCCCTTGGTGACAGGACTGGCCGCCGGCATTTGGCAAAAAAATCCGGAATGGACCAATGCTGAGCTTTTGCACGCCCTGCGCAGCTCTGGCAGTCGATCGCAAAGTCCCAATAACCAAATTGGCTATGGTGTACCCAATTTCAGACCGGAAGAACCAGGAACCATCCTCTCTGTCGACGACCCCAGTGGGGATATTATCATCTACCCCAATCCTGTCACCGGCAGCCAACTCACCCTGGATTTCACCAAGGCGGACTTTCAATTGATTTCAGGCCAACTGGTCAGCACTGGTGGTCAAATTCTGTACGCTTTTTCGGGGGAGAATCGGAGTAGGAGATTCCAATTAGACCTTTCAGGCCTTTCCACTGGCCTATATTACCTTAAATTGGTGGGGCGAAACGAAAGCCAAACATTGAAGGTACTCAAAAGATAGTATGTCATCATTGAAGATCTGTCCGTCGATCCTTGCCGCGGACTTTGCTCATTTGCACGACCAGGTGGCCATGCTCAACGACAGCGAGTGTGACTTTCTGCACATCGATATCATGGATGGTGTATTTGTGCCCAACATCTCATTTGGTTTTCCGGTCACAAAGGCGATCGCCAAATACGCCACCAAACCTCTGGACTTTCACCTGATGATTGACAAGGCAGATCCCTATCTGGATCATTGTATAGATAGTGGTGCTTCGATCATTTCTGTCCATGAAGAGGCTACCCCGCACTTACATCGGACAGTATCGGCGATAATAGAGTTGGGAGCAAAACCCGGTGTGGTCATCAATCCTCATACACCAGTAGAGTCTCTCACGGATATCCTGCCGGTGCTGCACCTGGTATTGGTGATGTCTGTCAACCCTGGCTTCGGAGGGCAGTCGTTCATCGAACGTACCTATGACAAGATTCGGCGCCTGAGAGCCATGGCCGACGTGCTCAATCCTTCACTGGAAATACAGGTAGACGGGGGTGTCTCCATCGACAATGCGGGTAAGCTTCGGGAGGCAGGGGCCACCATGTTGGTGGCAGGCAGTGCCGTATTCAAGTCCGACGATCCGCAGGCCTACATTACGTCGCTCAAAAACAGTTGATAATACTGTATGCGCATTCACCTGATTTCGGGAATTCTCCTTTTGCTTACGGTGCCCCTGGCAGCGCAACAATATGTGCTGGAAGGGCGGGTGACTGATGGCAATGGTCAGCCACTACTTGGCGCCAATATTAGATTGGAGAACTCTACAACAGGTACCATCACCGATAGCAATGGAGCGTATGAATTGGTCTTGCCTGAGCCATCTGGCATGGTGGTTTACAGTTTTGTTGGTTATCGTACGGAGCGTATTCAGATCATCTTCAGTGACGCAGGAAGGCTGGAACAGAATGTTACTTTGTCTGAGGATCGAGCGGTGCTCGATCGCATTGTTGTGACTGACTCGGCCATACAAGATCCTATATCCGTGGCGCCCGTCATTCGGATAGCGCCGAAGAGCGCTGAGTCGTTGCCTTCGACATTTGGTGATTTTTCCCAGGTGTTAGCGACGTTGCCTGGCGTTGCCAGCAACAATGAGTTGGCCTCTACCTATTCAGTTCGAGGTGGCAACTTTGACGAGAACCTCGTGTATGTAAATGATATTCCAATCTACCGACCATTTCTGGCCAATTCCGGCAGGCAGGAGGGGCTCAGCTTCGTCAATCCCGGCCTCGTAAAAGATATCAACTTCTATGCAGGTGGATGGGAAGCCAAGTACGGTGACAAGCTCTCTTCAAGTCTGAATATTGAGTACAAGTCCCCACGCTATCAAGAGGGCTCGGTGACGCTCGGGTTGCTGGGAGGTACTGGCTATATCGGCGGGGCACTGGGAGGAGATCGTGCTGAATACATCGTCGGCGTTCGGCACCGTGATTCGAGGTACTTACTAAATACACTGGAGGTAGAAGGTCAGTACTTCCCGAAGTTCACCGATGTCCAGTCACTCCTCACTTTTGACCTGACGAAAAAGAAGCGAATGCAGCTCAATCGTACGAAGCTCAGCGTGCTGTTTGCCTATGCGCGAAATCGATACCTCACGGAGCCGGTTTCGCAGGACACTGAGTTTGGGTCAGTGCAGGCCAATTTCCGATTGCAGACCGCTTTTATCGGGCAGGAAATCCTCAATTACGACACGTATCAGGTGGGCTCGCGACTGCGGCACAAAGTCTCAAACAAGTTCACAACCAATCTGATCCTCTCCGGAGTGCGCACCCTCGAGAAGGAGTATTTTGATGTTGAAGGGGGCTATAGGCTCTGCGATGTGGACAATGACCCCGGTTCCGGCACTTTTGACGATTGTGTGGTCATAAGGGGAATAGGGACCAACTACAACTACGGCCGCAATGACCTGGTTGCGAGCATTGTCAATGCAGAATCTCGCAATGAACTCATCATCAATGATCAAAACCTGCTGGAGTTTGGCGCGGGGGTAAGCTGGCAGGTGATCGATGACCGCATCAACGAATACGCTTTTATTGACTCGTCCGATTTTGTGACGGTGACTGAAAGCATCTTCAATGAGCTCAGCCTCAATTCACTTCAATACTCTTTTTACGTCCAGAATCAGACAGCCACGCGTGATTCTGCACATATCCTCAATTATGGTGTTCGATTCAATTATTGGGACCAAAACGAGGAGTTGCTGATCAGTCCACGGATCCAGTATCGCTGGCAGATCAATGATAGACTGGCCATCCGATTATCAACGGGTATTTATAGCCAGCCACCGTTTTATCGCGAATTGCGGTCCAGGGAAGGGGAGATCGTCCCTGACCTCAAGGCACAGAAGTCCCTGCATGTCATAGGCTCAGTGGAGAAGGTCTTCAGAATGTGGGGCAGGGACTTCATTTTCAATACTGATGTCTATTGGAAGAGCCTCACCGACGTCATTGCCTATGATGTAGAGAACATCAGACTCCGCTACTTTGCAGACAATCGAACCGAAGCGTATGCCCAGGGCATCGATTTTCGTGTCAACGGCGAGTTCATTCCTGGTACACAGTCGTGGTTCAGCCTGGGATTGCTTCGAACAGAGGAAAATATTGCCAATGACGGCAGAGGATATATTCGCCGACCGACCGATCAGCGGGTGAATATTGGCATCTTCTTCGAAGACCATATTCCGAATGATCCCAGCATCCGGGTTTACCTCAATCTCAACATTGGCTCTGGGTATCCTTTTGGGCCACCCAATCGCCCCGACCTTCGAAATTCCTTTCAGGGAGATGAATATTATCGATTGGATTTGGGGCTATCCAAGTTCGTTCGATTGAGTCACTACAACTTCTTCGAAAGCCTCGTTTTGCGGGCGGAGGTTCTAAATGCTTTTGCCGCGGATAATACCCTTTCCTATACCTGGATTGAGGATGTAAATGGTGCTAATTTTGCTATACCGAATTCGCTCTCAGCTAGATTATTTAATGTCAAAGCCACGGTGAATTTCTAGCTCGGCACGGATATTGATTATGGGAATAGTGAAAAATTTCAATCTAATTATCCAATTATGAAAAAGAACCTCAACCTCCTGGGAATTATCCTGATAACCGTGCTTGTACTGGGTTGTGCGCGCTCGGTGACCCGAGTCAGCCCTGATCAACAAATTGATCTCAGCGGGCGCTGGAATGACACGGATTCAAAGCTCGTGGCCGAAGAAATGATCAGCGACGTGCTGAACCGCCCCTGGTTGAACGATTTTCGAAGATCGACCAACCGCAAGCCAGTAGTTATTGTGGGCATTGTTTCTAATAAGACCGCTGAGCATATTGAGTCAGAGACCTTCATAAAGGATGTAGAGAGAGAGTTCATCAATAGCGGCATGGTGCGCGTCGTTCAGAATTCACTCTTTCGCGAGAAGCTGAGAGAGGAAAGAGCCGATCAGGGAGAGTTTGCCAGTATTGAGACCCAGGCACAATGGGGCAGGGAATTGGGCGCGGATTTCATGATGTTTGGCGTTATCAATTCGACGACCGATGCTTACAATCGCGAGAAGGCTATCAACTACAAAGTCAATCTTGAGCTTGCCAGTATCGAGACCAATGAAAAGGTCTGGATCGGAGACAAAGAGATCAAGAAACTCATCAAAAACTGACAGGGCAGCTCGGCCCACGTAGGGCCCTTCCCACGCATTCTGTGATGTTACGGTACGCTGTCGTGATTCTTCTGCTTGCGAGCGCCTGTGCTACGTTCTACCAGGCCAATTATGACTTCAATGCCAACTTTGAGAGTGGCAATATTGAAGAGGCCATGAAGAGCCTGGAGCAAGGCAAGAGCCGCATGAAGCGGAAGGCTGCTTTCTTGTATTATGCAAACGCCGGGGTATTGCACTCCATGTTGGGAGATCTGGAGATGAGCAACGAGGCTTTTGAGCAAGCTTACATCTTCGGCGAAGACTACCGGGACAACTACTTCCAGATTGCTGCCTCCTACCTGGTGAACCCCAAGGTGGTAGAGTATCCGGGAGAGGACCATGAGCACATCTTGCTCCTGTATTACAAGGCACTTAACTATCTGAAAATGAACGATATGGAAGGTGCTTTGGTGGAATGTCGTCGTCTCAATAACCGACTGAATGAGCTGAGTGACCGCTACAAGTCTGATACCAAGTATCGTAGGGATGCCTTTATTCATAACCTGATGGGCATGATATACGACGCTTCCGGAGACTACAACAATGCGTTCATTGCCTATCGCAATGCCTACGAGATCTACAGAGACGACTATGCGGAGATGTTTGGCATTGGAGCCCCCAATCAATTGAAACATGACCTGCTCAGAGCGGCCTACCGAACCGGTTTTACAGAGGAACTGGCAGCTTACGAGCAGGACTTCGACATTGTGTATGAGCACGAGAGCCTTGAGCATGGAGAGGTCCTGTTTCTTTGGCACAATGGACTCGGCCCTATCAAAGACGAGTGGTCGATCAACTTCACCATTGTGGAAGGCGAAGCCGGTTTCGTCACTTTTGACAATGCCGATTATGGGTTTTCATTTCCCTTTCCGCTTGAAGATCTGGAGGATGATGAAGAGGGGGACCTGACTGATCTTAAGTTCTTCCGTGTGGCTTTTCCCAAGTACGTCGAGCGCCGACCGAGATTTTATGATGCCAGACTGGAGAGCAGCCGGGGTATGGAGACACTGGAAGTGGCCGAAGACATCAACGCTGTGGCATTCAAAGTACTTGAGCAGCGGATGGTCTGGGAGTTTAGCAGGTCGCTCTTGCGGGCAGCTTTGAAGAAGGCCGCTGAGAAGTCCTTAGAGAAGGAGGATGAAGGTCTGGGCTTTGCTGTGGGTGTGATCAATGCACTGACGGAGCAAGCGGATACACGCAACTGGCAGACCATACCGCACAGCATTCATTACGCAAGGGTCCCTTTGCAGCCTGGGGAAAACACGCTCACTCTTAGCTTAGGTGGTGACAACCAGGGGCCAGGAGAGTCGTTCTATTTTGCCGGCCAGAAAGGCAAAACTTACTTCCATAGTTACCAAACGCTGTACTGAGCAAATTCAGTCCTGGAGCGTTCAGCGGGCCGATTTACCTGTAAAAATGGTCGACGAACCCACTGATTCAAGTCTTTTTCATTTTGTGCGAAAAGTACTTTACTTTAGGAAGGCATAAAAATCTGATTGCATGTTTACTGAATACGAGATAGAGACCATGATCGACATCCCTGAGATCAAAGAGGCCAATTTTGAGCTCAGGAAGGATTTCATCAAGAATGAGGCACCTTATCTCGAGATATCAGATCACGACTTCTTCTCCCTGGTCATGATGACCCCTACGCTGGGGATTGCCATGGCCGATGGCAACGTGAGCCTCTTCGAGGAGCTGGCCCTCAATAAGAAAGCACGGAAGCTCTCAAAGGGGGGGTACTTCATGAAGAAGGACCCGGTAGTGTACGCAATGAAGTTCTTGCTCAAGGGATTTGATAAATGGCATGCGAAGTTTCTCAATGTGTTGAAGATCGCGATTGAGCAGTCCTTCAGTTATGAAGGGATCAAGAGGGCCGAAAGCTTCGACCATGAATCGGAAGTGAACTACGACAAATTCAAGGAAGAAGTGCTGCGAACGCCTTACATCCTCATTCGCTTTATGGCAAGCTTCTTTCTCGAGAAAGAAGAGGACATCATCAACCCCAACAGGACCATACGCAAGAGCGAATACAAGCGCATGGTGGAGATAGGAGAGGACCTCGGTCTCAACGCGATCCCCGTCTTCCAAATGTTTGTAAAGACCTTCCAGATCAAGTAGAGAAAGCAATAGACACTAGTCGGTTTCGTTAAGAGTTCATGCAGCGGGTGTTAGTAAAGTTTTGGTGTGTATGCGCCGTTGTGCTGGTTCTATTCAGCAGGTGCGGCAACGACCCCGTGGAGAATCCCTCTGATGCCTCGCAAGATTCGACTATCACGGCCTATCTGGAGCAGGTGGGTAATGATAGTGCTTCCAGAGATGCCAACGGCATTTACTATTACCCGATTGTTCTCAACCCAGGGGGTAATACTGCCTCTAATGGTGTTCTTTCTATCTATTACACAGCCCGAGTGCTTGGCAGCAGCATCCCCATTGACATCTTCGACCGCAATGATGGTGATCCATTGGTTTTGAGGCAGGGCGCCAACGCCGTGTATCCTGTCGGACTGGATCTCATATTGCCCGTGATGAATGAGGGGGATACCTACGGATTCATCATTCCGAGCTATCTCGCCTATGACACCTTGGAGTTCAGCACGCTGATTCCTGCTAACTCCATCATCGAGTTCGAAGTGGAGCTTGTGCAGGTGAGGTCTGAGTCCGAGGTAGTCGTCGAAGAAGGCAATGCGATCAATCAGTACATAGACGATGCGCTCCTCGATGACCTATCTCTCAACCCACTGGACTCTGTGGAGCGACTAGGCCAGACAGGCTCTGTCATCTACAAGCGTTTGGTGGCGGGACAGGCAGGGCGGACTCCCACCAGCGGTCAACTCATTCGCATCAATTATCAGGGGCGTCTGTTGGAGGATAGCTCCGTATTCGACAATCGCTTTCTCAACCTGGCATTCGAGTACCCATTCAACACAAATACAGTCATACCTGGATTGGACCTGGGTATCGCCGAAATGGAGGTTGGCGAGGAAGCGCTGCTTATCATTCCATCTTTCTTTGCCTATCGCGAGAGTGCCGTCGTAATACCTGGCTATCTGGTAGATGAGGCGATTACCAGCTTTATAGTACCCGATTACGCAGCGCGCGTCGGGGCCTATCAGACGCTTATTTTCGAGGTTGAGTTACTCGATGGTATATAGAGAAAGGTATTTACGTATTTTAGCAACGATTTAGCGAGCCGTTGAACAGGATGTATCGATATAGTACTTTACTGGTACTCATGCTTGTGGGCCATTGCGCACTTTTTGGGCAAGGTGTCGACATCTATGAACAGTACGATATCTATCGTAATCCCGTGCTCGTTGCTCTCAACAAATTCTCCATTACACTGACCAGTGGCTATGGGGCCACCAATTATCGGCATAACCTTCAGGGGTACTACTTTTATCAGGATGCCCGACAGCAGGTGATACTCCCTGGTAACAATGAAAGCCTACCTGCTAGATTTCAGGGGTTTACGAACTGGCTGAATAATCCATTACCGAGCGACACCCTTGTCAATGATAACTTCTTCGACGTGCCGTACAACTACCTGCCCAATCCCGTATTCAACGATACACTGCGGCAGCGGGTGTTTCTGCTGGATACAGATACAGCAGCTTTGGAGTTTTCCGGTGTGAGCCACAGCATCCCCGTGAACCTATCCGTACATTACAACATCAACGAGTTTCGAGTAGGCGCTGGCGTCAACTGGGAGAGGCAATACATGAGCAACCTGCGTCCCAGTAGCTTTGATGATCAAATACGGGACTATGTTCCGGACTTCACCAAGACCAGTTTCACGCGCTGGTATGGGCTCCTCGGCTATCAGTTTTACGAATATTTCGACCATACATTTGTGGCGGAGCTGGAAGTGGGACGAATGAATTATGGGAGACAGTTCAATCAAAGCCTGATGACGAACGGCGTGTACGCTAATTTGGGCATTAGCATTGAGCAAAATTGGTCCGAGTACTTTCGTCTCATCCTCAGGCCTTCTTATGAGTTCAAGACCTACACAATGGCGCTACCAGATGGCTCCGGCTCCATCAAGCACAATCAAAATACCTTCTTCATCCGCTTCGGCGTGAGTATCAACATCCCGGAGATCCCTCGTAGTCCAATGAAAAGTGATCATGTGCAACTGAAACATGTGATCACTCATCCAAAATCCGGTCGCCTGATAGAAGTCCGGGGCCAGCCTATCTGGAAGAAGCAGAACCCCAAAGTAGGCGAAAACCACAGAAAATTGTGGCGTTACAAGAACCGTAACAAGCGTAAGCTCAACCCTTACTGATCAGGGTCTGAATCAGGCTGTTGGCATCAAAAAAATGTTTAACTTGCAGCCTGTTTTTCGCGAAGTCTAAACAAGCTTTTTTTGGATGTCAGAAGGAGATATTGAAAACGATCAGGAGGGGCTGGCTGCTGGAGATCAGAACATCATCCCAATTAACATAGAGGACGAAATGAGAGGCGCTTACATTGATTATTCAATGAGCGTTATCATTTCACGAGCACTTCCCGACGTGCGTGATGGCTTGAAGCCTGTACACCGCCGGATACTGTTTGGTATGGATGAGCTCGGCGTCAACTATAATCGGCCATATAAGAAATGTGCCAGGATTGTGGGGGATGTCCTCGGTAAGTACCACCCACATGGTGACACGGCAGTGTATGACACGCTCGTCAGGATGGCACAGCCCTGGTCGATGCGCTACACACTGGTAGATGGTCAGGGTAACTTTGGCTCCGTCGATGGGGATTCCCCGGCGGCGATGCGATACACCGAAGCGAGGCTTCGCCGGATTTCAGAAGAGCTCCTGGCGGATATCGGGAAGAATACTGTGGACTTCCAGCCAAACTACGACGATTCGGCCAAAGAACCGTCCGTATTACCCGCTAAGTTCCCCAACCTATTGGTCAACGGTGGATCCGGTATCGCCGTGGGTATGGCCACCAATATGGCACCTCACAACCTGGTGGAGGCCATCAATGGAGTCATCGCCTACATCGATAACCGGGAAATCACCGTCGAGGAGCTGATGCAGCATGTCACCGCACCGGATTTTCCAACTGGTGCGACTATCTACGGATATCAAGGTGTGCGCGCAGCCTATGAAACGGGAAGAGGGAGGATCGTCTTGCGGGCGAAGGCGACTTTTGATACGACCAAGACAGGAAGAGAGCAGATCGTGGTGACTGAGATCCCGTATCAGGTGAACAAGGCTTCGATGATCGAGAAGACCGCCCAATTGGTCAACGAAAAGAAACTCGAAGGGATCAGCGATATCCGAGACGAATCCGATCGCCAGGGCCTTCGCATTGTGTATGACCTGAAGAAGGATTCAATCCCCAACGTCGTACTCAATAATCTATATAAGCAAACGCAACTGCAGAGCTCATTCAGTGTAAACAATGTGGCCCTCGTCAATGGACGTCCACATACGCTGAACCTCAGGGACCTGGTGCATCACTATGTCGAGCATCGCCACGAAGTGATCACGAGGAGGACGCAGTTCGAACTGGAGGAGGCCGAACGACGCGCCCACATCCTGGAAGGTTATCTCATTGCTCTGGACAACCTGGACGAGGTGATCAACCTCATCCGCAGTTCGCGTGATCCGGACACAGCAAGGGATGGGCTCATGGAGCGATTTGGGCTTAGTGAGATCCAGGCGAAGGCCATCCTCGAGATGCGCCTTCAAAGGCTGACCGGACTTGAGCGTGAGAAGATCCAAAAGGAATATGAGGAGATCAAGGAATTGATCGAGCGGTTGAAGGCGATCCTTGCCAGCGAAGAGTTGCGCATGCAGCTGATAAAAGACGAATTGGTCGAGGTGCGGGACCGATATGGCGATGAGCGCAAGACGGACATCGAGCACAGCGCTGACGAGTTCACGGCGGAGGACATGATCCCCAATGAGGAGATGGCTATCATGATCTCGCATCAGGGATATATCAAACGCACGCCTTTGGTGGAATACCGAACGCAAGGCAGGGGAGGCGTCGGTGCACGTGCGGCCACATCAAAAGATGACGACTTTACTGAGCACCTCTTTGTTGCTCGCGCACATAATTACCTGTTGATATTTACTGAATTCGGGAAAGTATACTGGCGCAAAGTGTGGGAGATCCCCGAAGGCACCAAGACTGCCAAGGGTCGCCCAATTCAGAACCTGATCAATATCGACGCAGCAGATAAAGTGATGGCCGTCATCAATGTGAAGACGCTGGCTGACCCGGATTACATCAACAACTCGTACATCATTATGTGTACGACAAATGGAACGATCAAAAAGACTGCCCTAGAGGCGTACAGTCGTCCACGACAAAACGGTATCAATGCGATTACCATCAACGAAGGTGATAAGCTATTGAGTGTTCGGCTGACAGATGGGGATAGTCACGTGGTGCTGGCGACCAACTCCGGAAGGGCAATTCACTTCCACGAGGCTGACGTCCGGGCGATGGGACGAATGGCAGCCGGAGTACGCGGGATCAGCATCAATGAGAGCTCTGAGCGCGTAATTGGCATGGTATGTGTCAATCTTGCTGAGAACAGAAATTTATTAGTGGTATCAGAAAAGGGATTTGGCAAGCGTTCTGACCTGGCAGACTACCGCATCACGAAGCGAGGTGGTAAAGGCGTCAAGACGATGAACGTAACAGATAAGACTGGCGATGTCGTAGCTATTCAGGATGTAATTGATCCCGATGAGTTGATGATTATCAATAAGTCTGGAATTGCCATACGCACTCCGGTGTCAGACCTGCGAGTAATGGGTAGGGCGACTCAGGGAGTGAAACTGATTCGTCTCAATGAAAACGATGAGATCTCAGCTGTAGAGAAGATCGAATTCATCGAGGAAGTTGAAGACGAGAAAGATGTTGATAACGAGAATGTTGACAATGGTGAGAAAAATGATGAAAATTGAAGCTAGAAACCAAATCAAGATGAGATCCATATTATTACTACTCTGCTTATGTACCATCAGCGGAAGCCTGATGGCCCAGAAGAAACCTAAGCTTAACGCTGCTGAGAAGGCACTCAAAGAAGGTGACTACGCTACCGCGAAGGACATCGTCGATCAAGCTAGTGTCTACGAGAAGCTCAAGGATGATCCTAAGACATGGTTCCTTTATGCCCGTGTCTATGCCGCGATCGACACTGCTGGGGCAAATCTTGTTGACAATCCAACAGAGAAGGCCATGGAAGGCTTCAAGAAGGCAAAAGAGATGGGTGATATAGACAAGCTATATACTGCGAGTGCTACTGTCGGTGGCTTGCCTGTCGCATTTGATCAGCATATTAGTAATTACTGGGCGTTTTATTTCAACAAGGGAGCGACCGCTTACGGTGAAGAGGACTTTGGAGAGGCGGTAAAGCAATTTGAAGTATCGCAGATGATCATGCCGGAAGATACCAACGGGTATATCAATGCAGCCCTTGCCGCTCACAATGCACAGATGTGGGATGAAGCCAAGAGGAATTACGCCGGAGCTCTTGAAAATGGTGTGACATCCATCGATATCTTCAATCTCTATATTTCTATACTGTCCAGTAATGAAGATACCAGAGAGCAGGCCTTGGAGGTGACACGTCAGGCACGGGAACTCTTCCCTCAGGACAATGCACTGGCACGAAATGAGATCAACCTTCTGATCCAAATGGAGAAAGGAGAAGAAGCGAAGGCCAATCTGCAAAAGCAGATAGCTTCGGAACCTGATAATGCAGACCTTCACTTCATTATGGGTGTCTTGCTCGAAGAGAGCGGTGATCCGGAGGGTGCCATGGCTTCCTACGCGAAGTCACGCGACATCGATCCCAATCACTTCAACTCTACTTTCAACATGGGAGTATTGATGATCAACAAAGCGACCGATATCATCAAGGAAAGAAACAATCTTGGTATCTCAGATGCTGATCTGGAAAAGGCCGAGCAGATGGATCCGCTCATTGATAAGGCCTTGGAAAACGCTATGCCTCTCTGGGAGAAGATCCACGAGCTCGAGCCGATGGACCGCACGGGGATGGAAACATTGCGTTATATCTATTCACAGCTGAAAATGGACGACAAAGCCCTGGGAATTCAGGATAAATTGGACGCATTGCCTTCTGACGAGGGTTGAGAAATACAAGAGAACTCAATATAAGGCCACGAGAAATCGTGGCTTTTTTTATGCCCATTCACTTAGCCCATCTTCCGGTCTAACGGAACAATTGCGCCGCTTCGGATTAATTGGGCAACTTTGATTTGTGCCATGCGATACGTGCGGGTAGATTTAAGTGATACTAGATGATCAGCATAACTTCCACCAACTTAGATGAACTCAAAGCTTTCTGGAGAAAGATAGAAGGGGAGTACACGCAAGTGGAAAAAATTCACATTTCCGAGGATCGTCAAGACTACAAGATGGTGGTGTCGAAAATCACACGAGGTGAAATGAACGCAGTATTGCGATGTGTTGCGGATAAGATTTTCGAATTGGATAGCATGGTGCATGATCAGTCGTTTTTTGAGGACTTTACTTACAGAAACTTCCTGGCAAGGGTTGAGGATGAGCTAAATGGTGCTCGGAAGTACCCAGGAGCGTCTAGATTGACGTTTATCTGGAAGGAATTGACCCAGATGGAGAAGCGACTGATGCACGAGTACCTGACGGATCTCGTAGCAGCACATGGAAGATCACAGTTTTTCGAGGCGCAAGTCTCATAAAGATAGTTTCAAGTAGCCATAGACAAATGTGAGAAGGGAGTGATCACTTAGGTTGCTCCTTTCTTTGATACCAAAATGGCCCCTGAAACCTCTCAGGAACCGATTTTGATAAGACTAATTACAATACAAACCACCATAGAAGCCATGATGACCAACACGATTCGCTACATTTTCGACTGCTTTTTCGATCGGCCATCTTCTTATCAATTGAGGAGACATGGCAAGCACAGAGACCGGTATATGGTCTTCTTTAAAGGTTTGAAGATTTTTGAAGGGACCTACAAGGGATGTCAGGCGTTCATCATACGCAAGGATGTCTTCGTTAGTCCTTCACTGTACGCTTAAGAGGCGGTAAGAGCATCCAAAAGAACTGGCAAACAGAGTATTACAACCAACAAAATTTGTGTTTAGCTTGCTTATGAAGACCATTCAGTACGTTTTTGATTGCTTTTTCCGAGCTCCGTCTCCGTATCAGATTAGAAGAAATGCCGTGCTAAAGGGGATCTTCGAGATCCAATACAACGGTAAAGTGATCCATGAGGGGACATATGACGAATGTATCAACTTTCTTGACGTGAAACGTCTTGGGCTTAGCCCCTGCTTATTTTCGTGACAATCTGCTTGCTCCATTAGGGGCATACAACCAGCAGCTTTCAAAACAACTAGCCTCCCATTTTTTGGGAGGCTTTTTTTGTGTCTGCTCCCATACGCATGTGCGGAATGTTATGTCTGGTTCAATTATATTTTGGTAATAAAAAAACGTCAGCTTGTGGTAGGGGAGGTTTACCTTTTCTTAGGTCCGCTGAGATGGCCTTGGTTTGGAAATCAGCCTTCAGCATCTTTTCCAAGTAAACACCATAGGCTGGAGAACGGTTAGATAGGATATGGCGTGTGCATTATGTCAAAAAGAAAAGGCATTGACCTTTCACCACTTGATTCCCAGGAAGTGCCATTCCAACAAGTGGTTTCGCAAGCGCTATTCGCGGCAGGAAATGGCAACTAGGGGAATAGACGTCTGCCATTACTGTCACCAGTACCTCCATAAGCTCTATCCCGAGAAGGTACTGGGGCGGCAATTCAATACTTTGGAGAAATTATTGGCTGATGAGCAAGTACGCCGCTACCTGGACCGCGTGAGCCCGCAGCGCTTTCACCAGGACGAGCAGGCATCGTGAGATACTCTCAAACGAGGTAGATACGATTTTTGATGGCATAGATCACGAGGCCGACACGGTTTTTGACACCCAGTTTGGCAAACAGGGATTCGCGGTAGCCGTCTACAGTCCTGGGTGAAACACACATCTTATCCGCAATCTCTTTGTAAGTGAGCTCTGTGCAGCACCATTTTAAGAAGGTCTGTTCTGAGTCACTGAACGCCTTTTCGGGGCTGTTGGGTATTTTGATAAGGATTTGCCCCACACGGTCGTCCACGTAAAAGCCCTTGTGGACCACATCTTCAAGGGCTTGATTGAGCTCACCGGGAGCCACATCTTTTAGCAGGTACCCTTTCGCGCCGCACTTGAGCATCTTGATGATGTCGATTTCATCGCCGTACATCGACAGGGCGAGGACCTTGGTCTCAGGTCGATGCTCTGCCAGCCATTTCGTCACTTCAAAGCCGTCCATCTGTCTCATTTTGATATCGACAAGGGCTACGTCGAGATGGATACCCTCTTCCAGCCGCTCCACAAACTCTTCCCCGCTACTGGCTTCCAGTACCACCTGGAATCCTACAAAACCATTGACAATGCGCTTAATACCCTCTCGAAAAAGCTTGTGATCGTCTACCAGCGCTACCTTCTTCTTCTCCATATCTATTGTTTAGACGCAAGGTACAGCGTGAGGTTCACGCGTGTGCCCTTGCCCACCTCGGAAGAGATGTCTAAGTCGCAGCCCAATTGTCGGGCCCTGGACCTGATGCTCATGAGGCCCGTCCCTTCGGCGTGGATGGGATCGCTCATGTCAAAACCGCAGCCGTCGTCCTCGATGGTTAGTTCTGATCTGTCCTCGTGATTGTCAAAATGAACCGTGATCTGTTGGGCATCGGCATGCTTCACGATATTGTTAAGTATCTCCTGCATGATCCTGTACACGCCCACCTTCGCTTCTTCGTTGAGAAGCGGTTCGGTACCAGACATTTCCAGTTCACATTGAAAACGTCCCCGACGTCGGCGATTGTCGAGTTCAAACCGTATTAGCTCCTCCAGCGTTTGTCGCTTGATGTACTCGGTATTCACACTGCGAGTGAGGCTGCGAATGTCATCGATGGCTTCGCTGATCAGAGACTTGATCTCATGAATTTCAGCCTTTTGCGTGTCGGTCACATCTTCTGCCAGGACCGTAAGGTTGGTCTTGGTCAGTGCCATGAGCGGACCGATGTTGCCATGGATCTCCCAATAAAGGTTGTTGATCGTCTTGATCTCAGCCTTCAGGATCTCATTTTCGTGTTCTACTTTCAATCGTTGCATTTCCAATATGTGCTTGCGTTGGCGTCTCTTATAAGCTACTGCCGCCAGGATCACTATCAAGGCAAACAGGACGATCAATCCCGTGGAAACGATGATTGTGAAAACTATCTCTTCATCTGGTGTGAACATTGAAATGCCCTAATAAGACTCAAATAAAGAATATAATTTGCTCCCTTAACAATAGTCTGCAATAATATTTCGGCTTCAGTTAGCTGATAGGTTTCTCTTAGGTAGTTGTAGATCCCGTTGAAAACGACCACCCCCGAGTAGAATATGATCATTCCCACGCAGATCCAAAACACGGGATGTTTGAAGATCGGCAAGTCCGGGATTGGCTCGAGCATAAAGAGGGTGACGATGCTCATGAGGATGAGAAATACGCCGCCAACATTATAGCTGTGACCCGGATGGTCCTGGAGGGTCTGGAGAGGGTAGAGATAAATAATAAACAGCGCCGCTATGTAAGCCAACGATAGGCCCATGATCATTCGCTTGACGGCGCTGTTTCGGTTCTCTGAATAGAAGAAATACGCCAGCAGCGCATACTCTACGACCACATAGAAATGGTAGATGGGCAAATATCCCCGCTCAATACCAAGACCATGATGAATGATGTTGACCATCAGTTCCACCAGAATCGACAGCCCCAGTAGGTAGGGGAATATGCGAAGTGTGGTTGGGAACTTATTCGCAACGAGGCTCACAACAAATGCGGCCGTGAGCAGCAACAGGTAGATTAGGTGAGTTGTGGTCATGGTGTTAGTCGATTAGGGGAGACAGCTCCGCTTACCTCCACTAGTGGTGGTCAAAGCTCTCTGACCCTTCGGTGGCCCCCTACTTCAAATAGGAGAGTAGGTTCTGCTTTGTCGCTACCTCTCACAGATCTTGCCGCAAACATCTGCATTTCAGGCTGTGACTCCTGGCTTGCGGAGTCTGAGCCACCTTTTTCTGACGCAGCGTCCTCTTGCGCCGGTTGGGCTTTGAACAAGCATTTATGTTGGTCTCCATCACCGAATTCCACACCAAGATCGTTGTCATTCTTATCAACTCCCACCAGCACCAGCGTCTTGTCGCGACTCTTGGGGTAGCACCCGTAGTAAAATCTTATTCCTTCACATTCCGATTGGGAGAGAAGCAATAGCAGAATGTCCTTATTAAAGGTAATAGCGGCCACATCGTCGCCGTCTGCATCGCGGACATACTCATTGATGAAGCGGTGAGCAGTTTCAAACGTAATAGGCCGCCCGGATTCTCCCAGTGATCCTCTTGATCGAGGGTAGGCATATCCGACGGGTGTCTCTATCTCTTCCAGTATATCCCCACCATCAGGAAAATGCAGGGCCCTAAGTGAAACTCGCTGGTCATCAGGGGCATTACCAATGGGAGGGATTTTGCCAATTCCGCCACCGCCTCCTCCAAAAAATGCCTTTAGTCGTTGAATGAACTTTTTTAGAAACATGGGTATGAGTTTTAAATGAATTCCTTGTCAATCTAAAAATATCTCAAGTATCATCCATTCTCTATCCAATGCATAGGGTGATTTTCCCCTAAAACACTGGGCATTTCGCTGCATTGCAGCCGGATTTCGCACCCAAATTCAGGTATAATGACGATGGCGAGGGGAGAAGGGGCAGCCCTACCTTTGATATCACCAGCTAAGGTTGTCAAACAGGGTTAGGGTCCCGCCCGTAGGTGGTTTGACCAACAGGGCGAGTGACGGGGGTCGTCTTCGGAAGGAGGCGACCTTTTTTCATGCGCAAAAAAAAAGACACCGCCACGACTTGACGATGCCCTCTCACTATGAATGTATGTTGAATTATTTCTTTTTCTTGCCTTTCTCTTTCATGAGTTTTAGGAATCCCTTTTCATTATCGGTAGATCGCTCTCCGGTACTAAGGTCAATCTCCATCTTCTTTTCGTAAGACTCCATGAGGTTGTCAAAAGTGGGGTAAGGGGTTCTTGACGATGTGAAGCTAAGTGTCATTCCTCTTGTCATGGCGAGTAGATTTTGTGTTTGAAACCTTTAGCGTTTCTTCAAAAGTAGCATTTACTCACAGGGTGTGCAAGCGCTGCTGGCGGTTTTAGACGAATAGCGGTTTTTTGTAGTCAAATGGTAAAATGGCGGATGAAGGGGAATAAAGGCCGAATGAACCTGTATGCTACAATAAGGGCCGGATTTTACCCACTTTTCCATGTAATACCGGATTATGTCATAAAATTCCCGCCCATCGACCTGGATCCTTGTCCATACCGCTCGCCTCAATTTCCAAGGCTTTTACTCCAGCACACTGGTTCAGGACGGTCGCTGTCCTGACTTCACCACCATCGTCACTCAGGCCCTTGCCAAAAAGATCTTCAAAAACTACGTCGACATGTATAGGGTAAAAGCCCCTTTGGACGTTAACAATACAACCGCTCTATGGAAGGCCAGGGATCCCCAAATTGTGTCATTCACTTGCTGATTTACAAAACATTTTGGCATGGTTCCTGCTTAGAAAAATACCAGAATCTGGGTCATTAACTCATAACATCGCCAAGAGGAACACTTGATGAGAAGTTAATTAGTGTAAATCAATATATAGTTTGTGTTATGAGAGCAGTGAAGTATCTGATCAACTATTTCTTTGGAAAGCCAGCGACAACTTACACCGTCGGACGTGATAAGTCCGATCCTAGCCTATATGCCGTTTTCTACGACGGTATGGCCATCTACAGAGGCAGCCGCGAGAGTTGCCAGAAGTACATTCAAGGTTAGGGGCAATGAAGCTTATCTGGTGACTCAGCTATTACGACCTTGTGACTAGCTGCGTCGCCAGATGCATTGAACCGCCTTCAGAGTATTCTATTTCCTGTCTTTTTGTGTAGGGCCTGCGATGCCTTCGACCGTGTGAGGTGGTCTGTATCGCGTCGTGACCAACTTCGGCACCGCACCAGGCTATCCGCTATATCTAGCTCCCCGCTGGCCTCCCGCAACCCCCGCCGATGCCGCTACTATCCTTGGCCCGGTTAAAATGTTGAATGGTAGAATGTTCAATGAGGAATTGGAGTTCCCAATCCTCAATTTTCCATTTTCAAATGTTGATTCCCCCGCTCACCCTTCACTTCCCTAAAGGCAACCCTCCGTGCATGGTAGATCCAATCCCAAAATCCTGGGCAATCTCCATCCTCAATTTTCAATTCTCCATTCCCCCACGCACCCTTCACTTCCCTAAAGGGACCCCTCCGCGCACAATAGGAGCAATCAACTTTCCATTTTCCATTCTCCATTCAAACCAATCCCCAATCCTCAATCCTCCATTCTCAATTTTCCATTTTCAATCCTCAATTTTCCATTTCAAATTCCCCCACGCACCCTTCACTTCCCTAAAGGGACCCCTCCGCGCACAATAGACCCAATCCGCTTTCAATTCTCCATTCTCCATTCTCCATTCTCAATTTTCCATTTCAAATCCTCCAAGCCCCTACGGCAATAAACCCAGTCTGGCGGTCGTATTTCTAATACGAACCAATTTCACCGCCATGATCACCACTCACTCACAACAAGTCACTTTGATAAGTTGGATACTGCTACTTGCGGTAGCGCCACACTCCTCACATTCCCAACAATTGCTAAGTATTGAACCTTACGAGCTTTCTGTAGAGGACGCGAGGGCCTCATCCGTGGAATGGAAGAAGAGTCCGGGTAAGGTCCGAGCCCTTTTAGACATCGATCTCGAAGAATACTATTACAAAGGAGTCGTCAAGACGGCTGAAGCACGTAAGAAAATGGAGGGGGAGCTTCAGATCAAAAAGGACCAATTTCTAAATACCACCTATTCATGGGAAACAGTGGCTCCGGCAGTCTTTGATTTTGGTGAGGATTCCGAGTACAGCATTACTCAACACGGCTTCACGACCGCTTTGCCAATCTATTTTCCCCAGGTTCCAAAGAAGCGGATCACCTGGGAATCAGGGGCAGTGACGTTTTCCTCAGACGTCTACTATGTCGACGATATCGGATTTGATACGCACAAGTTTGAGGAAAACCAAACGGACTATAACTTTCTGTGGCTCTTCCAGGTGGCCGATGATTCCGAACATATCCGCACGGAACGAGTGCGACTGATGATCTTCAATAAGTACTCGGAAGAGGTGGTTTACGACCATATTTTCTAATCCTCAATCCTAACCCCCTGAAGAAACCCCCGTCAAAGAGATCCTTCGCTGCGCTTACCCGTCTGCAGCGAGCTCTGAATGACGGCTTCATTTTCCATTTTCCATTCTCAATTTTGCATTCAAACCAATCCCCAATCTCAAATCCTTAATCCTAAATCCTCAATCCTAAATCCTCAATCTTCCAATCCCCATTTTAAATTCCCCCGCTCACCCTTCACTTCCCTAAAAGGGAACCCTCCGCGCACAATAGACCCAATCCGCTTTCAATTCTCCATTCTCCATTCTCCATCCCCAATCCCCAATGCCGTCCACCGTCCACCGGAAGCCGTCATTAGTATCCTCAATCCTAAATCCTAAATCTGCAATCCTAAATCCCCAATCCTAAATCTTCAATCCCAAATCCCCACTCCCCACTCCCCAATTCTCAATTCTCCATTTTCAATTCTCAATTCTCAATTCTCCATTCCAATCCCCAATGCCGTACACCGTCCGCCGCAAGCCGTTATTAATATCCCCAATCCCAATTCCCCATTCTCAATTCTTCATTCACACCAATCCCAAATCCCCAATCCCAAATCCCCAATCCTAAATCCCAAATCACCATTCAACCGCTCCAATAACTCCCTTTCTCGCAATCTCCTGTGTATTCCATAAATTGTCGGAAATAGTCCTATAGCTACTTAGACCATGAAGAAACTCATCTATGCACTCACCGCACTATTAATCATTTCATCTGTTTCCGACCTGCTGGCCCAGCGCCGCAGACGCTCCGAACCAGCCACCAAATCGTACCCTGAGGCTGTCTACAGCAGCATGAAGTGGCGGTCGATCGGTCCTTTTCGGGGCGGCCGAGCGGGGACCGTGGCCGGAGTCGTAGGCGATCGCAATACCTACTACATGGGTACCGCTGGCGGAGGAGTTTGGAAAACCGAAGACGCTGGCAACACTTGGTTCTGTATATCTGATGGATTCTTTGGGGGATCGATCGGTGCAGTGGCCGTGTCGGAGTCTGACCCCAATGTCGTTTACGTTGGTGAGGGAGAGCAAACACTTCGCGGCAATGTGTCCTCTGGTCGTGGCGTTTGGCGCTCGACGGATGCCGGCAAGACCTGGTCGTTCCTCGGGTTAGAGAGCTCAGAGCACATCAGTCGCATTCGCATCCATCCGACGAATCCCGACATTGTCTACGTCGCCGCGATCGGCAACCTGTGGAAGCCCAACGAACAGAGAGGTGTCTTCAAGTCTACCGATGGAGGTCAGACTTGGGATAAGATCCTCTATGTGAGCGATAAGGCGGGTGCTGGTGACATCGTCATGGATCCCAATAACCCACGGATCCTTTATGCCGCCTCCTGGCAAATGAAGAGAAACGGCTATCGGATGGACAGCGGCGGACCGGATTCGAAGCTCTTCAAGAGTACCGATAGTGGAGACACATGGACGGAGATCACGTCGAACAAAGGTTTGCCTCCGGGGCCCTGGGGCATCGTCGGCGTTGCCGTCTCTCCGATGAATTCACAACGGGTCTGGGCGGTGATCGAGGCCGATAAAGGAGGCGTCTACCGCTCTGATGACGGTGGTAACACCTGGGCAAAGACCAATGAGAATCGCTCCCTGAGACAACGCGCCTGGTACTACAGTCGAATCACCGCTGACACACAAAATGAAGATGTCGTCTACATCATGAACGTGAGCTACGGAGTATCCAAAGACGGGGGAAAGACCTTCGAATTGAAGCGCGCACCACATGGAGATCACCACGACCTGTGGATCGATCCGCTGGACAATCAGCGCATGGTCATCGCTGACGATGGTGGGGCGCAGGTTTCCAACGATGGCGGCGCCAACTGGACGACCTATCACAACCAACCGACAGCCCAGTTTTATCGGGTCACAACTGACAATATCTTTCCATACCGCATCTATGGCGCTCAACAGGACAATAGCACCATTCGCATTGCCCATCGTACGTCCGGCAATGCCATTACTGAGCGCGATTGGGAGCCATCGGCAGGAGGGGAGAGCGCCCACCTGGCGCCTGACCCTGAGAACCCCGAAATTGTCTACGCAGGTACTTATAAAGGATACATGACCCGAATGGACCATAGGACGGGACAGGTACGCTCCACCAATGTCTGGCCCGACAATCCCGCAGGCTCCGGCGTAGAAGTGATGAAGTACCGCTTCAACTGGAACTACCCCATATTCTACAGCCCACACGATCCGAATAAGATCTATGCTGGCTCCAACTTTCTGCACGTCTCCACGAACGAAGGGCAGTCATGGGAGGTGATCTCACCTGACTTGACACGGGGCGCGCCTGAGACACTGTATTCTTCTGGTGGACCAATCACGCAAGACAATACAGGGGTAGAATTCTACGCCACCATTTTTGCTGGAGAAGAGTCCGAGCAGGAGGAAGGAGTGATCTGGATCGGGAGTGATGATGGGCTCGTGCACGTGACCAGAGATGGAGGCCAGACGTGGACCAACGTCACACCACCGATGTCACCGACGCAGAACATGATCAACTGTATCGACGTCAACCCTCACCAGCCTGGGGGTGCTTATGTGGCTGCCACTTCCTACAAGTTTGGCGATTACACCCCGTACTTGTACAAAACGACCGATTACGGTGCTACGTGGCAGGTAATCACCAGCGGTATCAAAAGCACGGACTACACACGTGCCATACGGGCAGACCTCACGCGTCCGGGTCTGTTGTATGCAGGGACAGAGTGGGGTATGTACATCTCGTTTGACGATGGAGCCAGCTGGCAACCTTTCCAGCTCAACCTGCCAATTGTGAGCATCAGGGACCTCCATGTAAAAGGCAACAACCTGATAGCCGCCACACACGGTCGCAGTTTCTGGTTGATCGATGACCTTACGCCGCTACACCAGCTGTCGGACGAGATTGCCAGTAAGTCCTTTCATCTCTATCAGCCCAAAGACAGCTACCGCATGAGTCAGGGGGGCTGGGGAGGCCGTAACCAACGCCTCGATGGCGAAAACCACCCTGACGGTGTGATCATACAATACTACCTTGCTGACTACAATTCAGATGAACATTCGGCCAAAATTGATATTCTCGAGTCTGACGGTGATATTATTCGGTCTTACGCCTCAATTTCCAAAGAAAGAGGAAGTAGACTGACCGCAAAGACAGGGGGTAATCAGTTTGTGTGGAACATGCGATACCCAGGTTTCAAGGAGTTTGACGGGATGATCTTGTACAGCTCTCCGAACCGCGGGCCGAAGGCTGTTCCCGGTGATTACAAGGTGCGGATCACCGTCAATGGTGAATCTATGGAGCAGGACTTCACGATCATCCCGGATCCTCGACTACCGAACACGGCGGACGATTATCAAAAGCAATTTGACTTCCTGATGGCTGTACGTGATCGGGTGTCTGAGGCGCACGAAGCAATTATCGAAATACGAGAAACGCGGGGAGACCTGGACTACTTGCGTGAAAAGATCGGTGACGATGCTGAGATGTTGGAGCTGAAGAAGCTCGCTGATCAGCTGGATGAAGAGATGTCGGTGATAGAGAACAACATCCACATGACGAAGAACCAATCCTACCAGGATCCGCTCAACTATGGTATCAGGGTCAACAATCGACTGGCCTTCCTGATGCAGGACCAGCAGCGAGGGGACTTCCGGCCCACGGATCAGGCCTATGAGGTCAAGGAAGCCCTTGAAGGTGAGCTCGACAAGGAACTGCAGGATCTGAGTACACTGATGAACGAGAAAGTGCCCAAGATCAACGAGTTGGCGACGGAGAAGGGCATGGAGATCATCATGTCAAAGAAGCCGAAGGCTGGCTCCTAGCATACGCGTCGATTTACCTAACCGTCAATTGACATCTTATGACATTCCTTTACATGAGAATGACCTCCCTACTGCGGGGAGGTCGTTTCATTGGGTGGAGCACGGACACAACCGTGGAATCGCTATGGAAAAGATCAAGTTCGCAATCGCATCAGTAATACTCGCAGCAGGTCTTGTTGTGCTAGCAGTGATCATCGGCATAGGCTGGATGGCCAGCAGGTTCGCTACCTGGTCAATCACAAGACTCAGCAGCAAAGAAGAAGCCGCCACACTTCCCGAGCCAATGCATCAGCAGGTGCTCTCTTAAGGCGGTCTTCTGAGATCTGCATATACGTTGCGCATTCTTACGCCGCCGCCATACGCCGTTGATTACCGGTGGAGACACCGGTGTAGCGAGGAGTAGGGGTAGCCCTGTATGATAAGGATAGGCGAGTACTCACTGAGTAGATGTGTCGAGAAGTACTGCCCAACGTTTGGTACCAGAAATCGGCATTGTTAAGGAGGTACTTGCGGCAGGGATGGAGCCGGCATCCGGCATGGCCTTGCCGGTGTCCTCACCGGAGTGTGGCTGCCTGGCGCGGCCGAGCATACAGGCGAGAGCCCGACCCCGGACGAGAGGTGTGGGCACATGGCTGCTTGTCAGGAACCGTCTAACCTCTGTCAGGGGGCCGCCAAAAGTATTCTCGTTATTCTACCTACACGCACTTGTTTTTTTGATTTTTTTTTGCAAAGCCGGTGGGACCTTTTCACGTTCATAACGGGGCATAAAAGTGCCCGTGCGTTAAGTAGGATAGATTTTGGGGTGGTAACCTGTCGGTATGGTGTCTTGCGTTGGAAGCCAGATGGTAGATGAGCTGAAGGTGAATTGCATAATTATTAGAAATAATTTCATTACCTTCAGTTAGGAACTAACTACTTATCGTGAAAAATCGTCGGTCCTTTCTCAGGAAAGCCTCCACTGCAGGCTTGGCCTTGACAGCACTGCCTACCATTCCGTTAGCTGTTGCTGACTCCCTCTACCATTCACCAATTTTTAATGGCACCAAACTACGACTCGGGTTTATCGGCCTGGGAGAACGGGGCACGACCCACCTGCGCAACCTATTGGCACATCCACAGGTCGAGATAGCCGCGTTGTGTGAACAGGATCCCGCAAAGTTGCGACATGCCTTGCGGCTTGTCACCCGTAGCAATCGTCGAAAACCGGAGCTGTTCTTCAAAGGAGGTCAGGCGCACCTGGACCTCTTGCTTCGTGACGATATCGATGCGGTGGTGATCAGCACACCAGCCAGGAAGCATTACCAATTGTCCATGGAAGCCTTGAAAGCGGGAAAACATGTCGCCTGCGAACTAGTGATGGGTATGACGATCGCCGAACATGAGGACGTCGTTCACGCTGTAAAACGTACCCGGAAGCAATACATGAGTCTGGATCCCACGTTTTTTCGTAGTGACCTTCTGGCGCTCCAGAAGATGATACAGGAAGGTATGTTTGGCGATGTGGAACAGATCAAAGTCGGTAGCTATCACCTCTATCAAAGAGAAGGAGCCTGGACTCCTCCGCCTGCCAGTAAGTTGAAGAAACTCGAGGGGCATGGGCTTGGAATGGCTTCGCGCCTTGTGGGAGGAAGACAGCCTCTCTCAGTCACTACAGCCAGGGTGAGTGACGAGGAGTATGCATACCCAGTTATGGGTAAAAAAGGCAGTCACCAGGTGGCATTCGGTAAAATGCCGATGCTCGTTAGCACTGTGGACTTTGGCGACGTACGGGTACGGGTGCAACACGCGGCCCAATCAGCTGCCGGAATCTCCGTAGGGTACCAATTAAATGGCACCAAAGGTGGCTTCATGGATGTCTCTGACTCGATGGTGATAGATGAGCATTCCACTGATCGCACGTGGTCCCGGGCTAAACCTCAGTTAAACAACTATATCCACAAGGGATCGGATCAGTTTCCGGACGCCGATGCGCGTATGATCAATGGGTTCGTGGAGGCTCTATTGCGCCAGCGCACTGTTCCCATTCCAGCAGAAGATGCAGCCATGTCAGGAGTGTTGCCTATCCTGTCCAGGGAGTCCATGGCAAAAGGAGGAAGAGACGTGAAATTTCCGCAATTCAAAAGAGGCCCACTACAGTTGGCTACATAGCACGGAAAAACATTTATCATCGATTAACTAAAACCTAAACTAAGTAATACGAACATGGATGGAGTCCTAGCTCAGATCTTATTATTCGCCAGTAACTTCGCACCGCGAAATTGGTCCTTTTGTCAGGGGCAAATATTGGCGATCGCTCAAAATCAGGCACTTTTCAGCCTGTTAGGTACAATATATGGAGGCGATGGCCGCACCACTTTTGCTCTACCGGATCTTCGCGGAAGGGCTCCAATAGGCCCTGGTCAAGGCCCCGGGTTGTCCAGCTACGGTGTTGGTCAAAAAGGTGGTGTCGAGACCGTGACATTGAATACAACACAAATACCTTCCCACACACACGCTTTTGCAGGTCAGCCGGCTTCCACGGCTGATGCTACCGACAGCACACCAGGGAACGGAGTGGTACCAGCGAAAATTCCGGGGATCAGTGGAGGTCCCAACTCGCAATCTGTTCTGGCCTATGGTGCCCCTGCCAATACAACACTGGCTCCCGGTACTATTGCAAATACAGGTGGCAGCCAGTCGCACGAGAACAGGATGCCTTTCATAGCGATCCATTATGTGATCTGCTTATTTGGAATCTACCCCTCAAGAAATTAAAACCTCTGTATAACTGATGCCCTGGCGGATGCCTATTTTATGATCGCCCAACCCCATCAGGTAAAGATCGGTTTCCTGACGCCCTACTCGGGTATCTATCCCCATTATGCACAGCATCTGATGGCTGGATTCTTTTTTGGCGCAGGTAAGGAACTCGCCACGAATGGTGCCGTCCAGTTTCTCCAGGAATATACACACATGGGAGATGCCAAAACTACGGTCGAGGCGGCAAAGAAGCTGGTCTTCTTTGATCAGGTGCCTGTACTATCTGGACTGATCAGTTATCAAAGTTTTCCCGAGTTGCTCCCCATGTTGAGCAAGCGGGAAGGGATGGGTCTTTTCTTTGATCTGGGAGAGTATCTGCCACACCGGCGATTTCACAACGATCGCGTTTTTGTTTCCTCCTACCAGTTGTGGCAGGGAGAGTACGCCCTGGGGCACTGGGCACAAACGGAATTTGGTGGTAAGGGTCTCATTGTTTCTACCGTGTACGAGGCGGGCTATCATCTATCGAGTGTATTCAGACATGGGGTGGTGAGCGCCGGGGCGGAAGAGATTGATATCCATATTCCCAATCCAGGTGAAATGGTAACCCACGTCGATTTTGACAACTTCTTTAACAGCATAAGGCGGGAAAGGCCCAGCTACGTGCATGCGATCATCAGTGGCAACGCTGCCAGAGACTTCCTTGAGCAGTGGAAGAAACATGGGCTAAACAACGAGATACCACTCGTTTTGTGTGAGAACATGGTTTTTGACGACATGTTGGAGGATCTGCATAATCTCGGTCTCACTTGCTATTCCTCAGCCCTTTGGAATACCAGCGATGAAAGTAGGGCCAACCAGAACTTTGTGAAGCTTTTCAGAAAGGAAACTGGACAGCCGCCTAACATCTACGGTTTGCTGGGATATGAGGCCGGTATAGCCTTCAAGAATGTCCTTCCTTATATTGGAAAGAGCGATTGGGATAGTGTCTTTCAATTGCTTCAGAGAGAGGTGATCAAAGGGCCAAGGGGCGAGGTCAGCTTCTCTATGAAGACAGGCCTCAAAATCCCTACTATCGATATCCTCAAGATCAGGACTTCAACGCAAAAAAACTATAAAAGCATTGTCGCACAAGGCGAACCGATGTCGCCCCTCGACCCCGGATTTGAAGAGATTCATGCTGGGGCTGTCAGTGGGTGGCAAAATCCATACTTGTGCGTCTAACCCTCCAAACCTATGAAACTACAACACCTCATCATGCAATATGCACTACCCCTCATCTGCTGGATGGGCGTGGGTGGAATGGCTGCCTTTGCACAAGTGTCATTGGCCAGTGGCGAATTCTATGTTTCAGCGGCTAGCGACGCACAAGGGAACGTATATGTTTCTCGTTACAATGCGACAAACGAGAATTATGAAGTCGTGAAATTCATCAATGGTGAAGGTGCAGGTACCGTTATCTATGATGATCTTGGCTATCAACTCGGCGCCCCTTCTGATTTTCCCTGGGGCCTGGCGGTGGCCAGCAACGGAGACGTCTTTGTGGCTAAGGCCTTTCCCGCGAATGATGGTGAAATTGTGCAACTTACAGCCCCCACGTACGGGATAGTGACAACCATCCAACAAGGTAGATTCTTTACGGCGCTCGCGGTTGATGATGATGACAATCTCTACAGCATGGAATTCGATGGGGTCGATAAGTACCAAATTGTGCAGTATGACGCGACGGATCTATCTGGTACGGGGTCTGTAGTTTATAATGGCCTGGACCTGGCGTTTGACAACTCCTATCCTTGGGGACTGGATGTCGCTACAGATGGGGATATCTACTATACGGGCATGTTTGGCTCTGGTGATGGTGGATTATTTCGACTTCCACCCCCATACTCTACACCAGAACCTATGGAGACGGGGGCGTACAACACGGCCCTTTTCGTCGATGCACAGGAAAACATATATACGAGTCGTTACAATGGTGTTGACGCCTACGAGGTAATGAAGCGCGAGGCCGGCAGTGGTAACGAAATTATCCAGATGTCTGGTCTGGAGTCTGAGGCGCTGTTTTACCCGTGGGGTATCACCGTAGTCAACAATACGATTTTTGTTACCGATGGCGCCAACGGTGGTGATGTATGGACTGTCGAGCAAAATACAGCGCCAACGATCACGTGTCCCGCCAACATCACCCGTGTCGTGGGTGTAGCGCCCGCAGCTATAGACTTTGAAGCCCTGGCGTCGGATGCCGAGGACGAAGTGACAGTCTCCTATAGCCACGAGCCCGGGTCTTTGTTTGCCGAGGGGTCAACGACCGTGACGGCAACAGCCACAGATGCGGTGGGGAATACCGCGTCTTGCACATTTGACGTGACCGTAATCGTCGATGATACGCCACCGACGATCTCCTGCCCCGAAGATGTTGACCTGGACTGTGACATAGATATTTCCCCCGAGGCCACAGGAAGCGCGTCCGCGACAGACGATTATGACGACGACGTGACGATAGATTTTTCTGATGAAAACACGGATGACGCCATCATCCGCACGTGGACAGCTACGGATGACTTCGGCAACTTCAGCGAGTGCACGCAAAGGCTCAATAAGGACAAGGAGCAGCCTCTGATCACGTGTCCCGCGGACGTGACCCTTGGCTGTGACGATGATACAACCCCGGGAAGCACCGGCGAGGCGACGGCGATGGATAATGTGGATCCCGCACCCATTGTGACATTTGTCGATACCGATTTGGGGACGAGAATTTTACGCACCTGGACCGCCACGGACTGCTTCGGGAATACGACGGACTGCGTCCAGGAACTGCAGTTTGATACACAGCCACCCGTCATCACGTGCCCACCCAATGTGACGCTGGATTGTAACGGTGATGATCCTTTGTTTACGGGTGAGGCCACGGCTACCGACGATCTCGATCCAGATGTAGTCGTCACCTTCTCGGACTTTGAGGATATCAATGCCATTACCCGCACCTGGACAGCCATTGACTGCGCTGGCAACTCAAGCACCTGCGATCAGATACTTTTCAAAGACACCGATGCACCGATGATCACATGTCCTCCGGATGTGACGGTAGGATGCGATGGTACCGATCCGTCAGTGACGGGCACGGCCACTGCCTCTGATGACATTGATCCGAACGTGGACGTGAGCTATTCAGATGTGACGGTGGGAGCTACGACTACGAGGACCTGGAGGGCCATAGATTGTGCTAACAATGTCAGTGAATGCGTCCAAACCCTTACGTTGGATTTGATGCCACCCACCATCGTGTGCCCACCTGATGTGACCATAGGCTGTGATGGTTCCGACCCTGTTGTGACGGGTTCAGCTGTGGCATTTGACAACTCGGAAGGCAATGTGGAGCCCAGGTACGTGGACCTGGAGTCTGAAGGTTTTATCAGAAGGACATGGATGGCAACGGACTGCTTTGGAAACACAAGTACTTGTGAACAGATATTGACGAGGGACCTGCAGCCACCTACTATTTTGTGCCCACCCAATGTGACGATTGGTTGTGATGGCAGTGATCCCGAGGTGACGGGGTCAGCTGTGGCCTTCGACAACACCGATGATAATGTAACTCCATCGTTTGTGGATGAGGAGTTCGATGATTTTATCAGAAGGACGTGGTCGGTGGCTGACTGTCATGGTAATTCAAGCAGTTGTGAGCAGATTTTGACCAAAGATCTTGATGCTCCTACCATTATTTGCCCAGCGGATGTGACGATTGTGTGCGATGGAAGTACTGATCCCGCAGCCACAGGGGAGGCGGTAGCCAATGACAGTGTCGACCCGAACCCCACGGTTACCCATAGTGACGCTGTTGGCGAGACGTCCATAGAGCGAACTTGGATAGCGACCGATTGCGCTGGCAATGAAAGTTCGTGTATTCAGGTCATCACGATTCAGCCTGATACAGATCCACCAACCATCATTTGCCCACCCAACGTACAGATCATCTGCGGTAACAGCACAGATCCGTCTTCAACGGGAGTGGCCGCCGCCAGCGACAACTGCGATGAAGACGTAGCGATCACCTCCTCTGATGAAGAGGTAGCGAACGGCATCAATAGAACCTGGCAGGCGAGTGATGACAATGGCAATACCAGTACTTGTGTACAATTCATCGAGGTGATCCCTGCTGTGACTGTCGACGCTGGTCCGGACGAGTATGTGATAGTCGATGGCAATGGCAATGCGCCTGAGGAAGAGCGTTGTGTCGACCTCCAAGCCATAGCGAGTGGGGGCGAAGGGGCTTATAGCTACTCCTGGAGTCCCTCTACAGGGCTAAGCGACGTGTCCATTGCCAATCCACAGGCATGTCCAACCGAGACGACAACCTACCAGGTGACGGTCACAGACGCACTGGGTTGCAGCACTACTGACGAGATCACGGTGGAGGCCATCGACCTCGATGATCCTGACTTGCCTACCGTCGGCAACAACAAAAACAAGATCTACGTCTGCGACCTCGAGAATTGCGAGACCCGTCAGGTAAATGGTGAAGCCAACTGTAACTCTCCCAAGAGCTTGTGCTACTGGTTGCGACGTGGGGCCGTACTGGGAGAGTGTGACTGTGAAGAGGGTGCCAGGATAGCCAACGAATTACCCATGGAGGATGCCTCACACGTGGTTTATCCTAACCCGTTTGACCGGGCACTGCAGGTCACGCTGCCAGCGTCCTTTGTCGGCCACGGGGCGATAAAAGTAAGTGTCTTCGGCTTGGATGGCAGTCGCCTCCTTTTCAGGGAAGTGGCGCCAAAGAAAGATCACCCGTTGGTCATCGATACATCGGAGATTCCGACGGGCATGTACATGCTACTGCTGGAAAGCGACGTAGGAATCCTTCGTAGCAAGATCTGGAAAAGAGAGTAAGTGACCGTTTCGGTCTTTGAAAAACAGAAAGCCCGAGATCTTTGCAGGTCTCGGGCTTTTTTTTGATAACAAAGTCACCTAGTCCTTCACCACCTTGTGAATGTTGGTTTGCCTTCCATCAAACACCCTGAGGAAATAGATGTTGGGTGATAGGTGTCGTAAGTCCACAAGGAACTCTCCATCATTGGCCACCTTGATTGTTTCTCGCAGGTACTCTCGACCCAGAATGTCCGTCAGCCGAACAGCGACTTCTTCCGCTGCAGTGCCCACCACAACGTGCAGTAGTCCATCCTCAAGCAGTGGGTTGGGGTAGACAGTTGGAGCTTGCAGGGGGTGGGCGTCAGTTGGGATGTCGCCCTCGGTTTGCGTCCGGGCGCCACTGGAGCTAGCGCTGAAGCTAAAGGTCTCCTCTACGAGGATATTGCCGTCACCATCGAGCGCACGCATGCGAATGGTAAACTGGTCTCCGTCGCTGATGGGCTGTCCGATGTAGTCACCACGGGGGGTGTCACCAAAGATCGCGTAGGGTGTCACACCCTCGGTCTTGTTATGACCTGCGTATGGGCCATCAAGGATATTGAAGTTCATTCGGGCGGTGCCGGCCGGGTATCGCTCGACGAAGATGGAGAACTCGTTGACATTGCTGATATCGACCACATCTCCATCAATGATGGGGCCCTCCACGATCTCATCTGTTTCGGCATCGACGAAGTAATAGTCCATCGCCATCGGGTTCTCTCCTTCAGTCTCGTTGACACGTAGGAGTACAAGCTTTTGATTGACGTCGTCACCACGGTCATACTGTGCTACATAGATGTTGCCAGTATTGGGGTCCTCGACGAGGTCGAGGGGGTCGTCAAAGTTTTGCATGCCTACCACGCTCTCATAGACCTCCAGGATCTCTCCGGAGCTTTCACCCGGGCGCATGACCATCACATCATCCTGCCCACTGAAGCGCACTACCATGAGCATGCCTTTGAGCTTGCCGTCGAAGGCATCACTGCGGTACTCGATAGCACCGTTGGGCGACTTGTTCTTCGCAAAATCATAGGCCGGAGGCACAAACCCATAATCGGGGCCGAGGTTGTCGGGGTACTTCGCCACGTCGACGTACGGCCCTGTCTGGCCGGGGATGCCATCGTAGGTGATACCTCCATGATTGAGGACGAACTCTCCGCGGAGTGGATTGGGATGTCCGTGGTAGGTCTGGAAACTGGCCTTGAACAGCCAATCCTTTTGCGTTTCGCCGCCATTGAGAGCAGGGATCGAGGCGTCTGTAGCAATGCTACCGTCGATTCGTCGTACAGGCACATATCCCGCTGAGGCGGGCGCGTTTGGTGAACTGGTGTTGTTGCCCGCAGTACCATTCGTAGGGATATACAGGAAGCCGTTGCTATGCCAAACGAGGTCATACGCGTTTCGCACACCACTTGCGAAGATGGTAAGCGGTGAGTTGGTAGCGTAGGGGTTGTATGTGCCATCGCTCATTGCGATGCTGTTGCCTGGCGCGTTGTTGATGACCGATATGTTGTCAGTCGTATAGGCGCTCAGCGGCAAATTGGACGGCAGTTTGTCCAGTTCCAGCTTCAAGGCCGCAGCGGATAGCAGACGTTCCGGGCGGTTACCCCAGGCTGGGTCGGGCGCACCACCTGCAGTGTTGCTTCCCTGCGTGAAGTACAAGTGGCCATCAGGCCCCGTGATAATGCTGTTGGTCAGGTGATCCTTCTTCGACCGGGGCAGATGGATCACTACATCCTGCACCTGGCCGAGATTAGGCCCACTCAGGCGCGTGATCTTACCGTCCCATTCGGGCCCATCGCTCAGTACCGCGGCACTGTGTGTGATATAGGCCACCAGGTTATTGGCAGTAGCCTCTGGTCCGAAGCACAAACCGATAATAAGGCGCGGCTGTCCCGGCGTGACACCCGTTTCGGGGTGTGGTGATCCTGAAAGGGAGGGAGTGAGGGTCTGTAGGTTGCTGAGCGTGCCGTCGGCGTTGATAGACCAGCGCTTGATGGTCCCCGCCAGCGTACTTCCGTACAACTTGCCGTCAGGGCCGATCACCAGGCTGCTGAATCGGTCATCAACACCCTGGCCCAACTGAGCGCCAGTCACTTTGATAAAAGATACTCCCCTTAGGTCCACCGGATTGGTGTCGTCATCTGCCGAGGTAGTGAAGCTTGAAGCGAAAGAGGCAAATGTGAGTCGATCCTGAAAGTCTCCAATCTTATTGGCCTGGACGCCTTCGATTCGGAAGATGTACTTGGTAGACGGCTCGAGGGCCTCAGAGGGGGTGAGGATGACAGCATCTCCACCACCGGTATCATTGACGTTGGAAGTGATCAGGACCTCATCGCCAAGCGTCGTTTCTTTGTAAAGGTTGACGTTGCCAGACAGCGTGGTCTCGTCCAACTCATATCCATCTGGTGTCACGACACCCACAGTGATCTGAAACCCGTTGATAGGCACATTTGTGGCGCCGTTGGCGGGATCTACGCCAGTGAATACGGGTTGGCTTGGTGTTGATTGAGACAGCACCTCCACCGCAGAGATGATGGCATTGTTCACTTCTGACTGAAAGTTGATGGAGAGATTGCCGTCGCTTACTGCGATGTCCTCAAAGGTCGTCACCCAGGTGGTTCCGGGCGTCACGATGGTGTTGAGGTCAACATCGTCGAGTACCGTATTGCCCTCCAGGGCCACGTCAAAGACTCGCCGGCCGATCCCTCCGGGTCCAAGGCCCGGTACACCAAAGTAGGGCTCCAGGAAGTGTAGTCTCACTGTGAAAGATCCAGAAGCGGGTACGGGAATATCGTATCCGAAGTCCTGTCCCAAGCCATTGGCATCGGGTTGGGCGAAGCGGTAGGAGAGGTAGAGTCCATCATCCTCCGTTCCGACGACGTCAAAGCTTTTGCTTGCAGTACGTGATGCGCCAGTGACTAGCGGATCGTCGTCCGCCCATTCATTGCTATCACCATCGGTGTAGGCACCACTACCTCCAGCGTTCAATCGTGTGAGCAGAACCGGAGCAGGAGGCTCTTCGTCGATCTCGACGACTTCGATGGCCGAGATGATCGCATTGTTGACTTCAGAGACCAGGCGGATGCTAATGATCCCATCGGCAGCGGTGATATTCTCGACGGTATGAGCGACCAACGTGCCCGGACTGACTATGGCATTGAGGTCGTAGTTGTCAAGGACGGTCGTGCCTTCCACGGACACGTCGAACACACGTTTTCCCGTACCTCCGGATGCATAGCCTGGCACACCAAAATAGGGCTCCACCATATAAAGTATGACAGCGTACTCCCCATCGGTATTCACGGGAATGTCGAAACCAAACTCGGCGGATTGTCTGGCATATCGATAGGTTTGAAAGAGGCCATCCTCATTCGTTCCCAGCACGTCGATGGGTTTACTACTGCTGGCAGGATCGCCGAAAATAAATGAGTTGTCAAGGCCCCATACATTTCCATCACTATCTGTATAGGTGCCATTTCCTCCCGCGTCTATGCGCGCAAAAGAGGTTGCCTCTTGTTGCATATCGTCCTCCCAATTTCCCGAATGAGCAAGGGTTGGACTGATGTGCGCCAATTGAGCAATGGTGAAGACAAGGGCCGTAAAGTACCCAGTATGAGGTACAATGGACATCCAGCTCTCTCGCTTAAAGAAGAGCCGTAAAGCAGACTTTTTCATGAATTGGTCAGGTTACTAGGGTAGTTGATTTAGGGAAAAGATACACCAAATGACCGAAAACGTGGTGTTTAATCGCATTTTCTGGCACTTGGTAAAGTCTTTTTTCTGCGCTGGTCTTCGGAACTAACGGTCCAAATAAGCGTGTGGCCTGACGGGCGATGTACATCCCTGGTCTTTTAAAAGTAGGTTCTTACCTATGTGCTGGTTTTTTGTATTCTCCCCCGGTATTTGGATTAGTCTTGGTTAATCACAACCGGCCTGTCTACAACTCGTTATTCTATTCAGATTTTTTTATCTTCTGCATTGTGATCCGAGTCACTACCAACCTGTCCAGATCCTTCCTACTGATCGTCGCCTTGGCGCTGGTGATTGTGCCGCTGGCCGCTCAGACGCTGGCCGACGAAAAGGAGCGGCAGCTCAAGGCCGCCGCTGGCACGGAGCGTTTGGAACTGCTCAATTGGTTGTCGTTGCACTACGCATCGTCGAATGAGAAAAGGGCTTTTCGTTTTGCCCGACAAGGTGATCAATTGGCCAATAACCTCTTGCAATCCAAAAAGGAGCTCAGCGTTGAGCAGCGAGTGGTTTTGATGTCTATGAAGGAGACATATGGCGTACTACAATACAATAGGGGCAAATACATAGATGCCAAAGACGCTTTCGAAGTGGCCCTATCTCAGGATCCGAAGACAGACAGTATCATGGCCACCGTCGCGGTCAGATATCTATCAAAGATCGATTCGTTGGCTGCCAAGGGGCAGTTAAAGGACAGTCCATTCAATAGATTTTTTCGGGATTTGGATGTCGGTGCGGCCATTAACAATTCCAAGAATGATGTGGCGGCCTCTACCGAGTTGCAAGTAGCAAAAATGGCGGAGAAACGGGGGGATACGACGATGGCGATTTCGCATTATCAACGGGCGGCGAACATCCTCCGCAACAACGGCGATATTGAAGAAGCGGAGCAGGTCGAGGAGAAGATAGCGACCTTCGAGCGGTTGCGGGTTTTGAGTGAACAGGTGGCTCTTCCATCCTATGATACGGTCAATCGCGTGGAACTACCTCCATTGGTTGCTGCCAAAGAAAAAACCGATATAGCCACTATTAAGAGACAAGATCCAATAGAAAGGACGGAGAACGCACTTGGTAATGAAATAAAATATGGCAAAACACGGAATTATTACGAGGCCTACTTGTCCTTACAGAGCAAAGCTGAGGAAGATAGTTTGTTGCAAGTGATGCTGATAGATCAGGCGCGAAGTGAGATGGAGCGCCTGCAGCAGCAAAACGAAATCGCTGATCTCAACATTGAGGCCATCCAGCGTGAGAAGGATGCACAGGAGCGGCAGAAGAACTCTTTGATCGTCATTGCCGCAGGAGTGGTGGTGGCGACCCTGATCATACTCTTTTTGTACATCACCAAGCGGAAGAAGCACAACAAACTGACCTCGGCCTACGAGGATCTGGCAGAGGCCAAGGGCGAACTAGAGGTGGCGGAGCGCCGTATTTCCAAGCTGCTGGAACAGCAGGTAAGTCCTGAAATCGCATCTGTCCTACTTGACGAACGGACCGAGCACAAGCGCCACATAGTGACGATCATGTTCCTCGATATCAGGGATTTCACTCCAATGGCCAGCGCGATGGAGCCTGATCAGTTGATCGACTTCCAAAACGCCATTTTTGGTTTCATGATCGAAATTATCAACGAGTGCCATGGGAACATCAACCAATTCATGGGTGATGGCTTTATGGCTACTTTCGGAGCTCCCCGCAGTCATGGCAACGACGCACACAATGCAATGATCGCTTCGAGACGTATTCTGGCAAGGCTTGATGAGCTCAACGCCGAGGGTGAAGTGCCATGGACCCGAGTCGGGATCGGGTTGCATACCGGCGACGTTGTCGCTGGCAATGTGGGTACGGAGCACCGAAAGCAATTTTCAGTGACAGGGGAGACCGTGATCATAGCGGCGCGTGTCGAGCAATTGAATAAAAAGTACAATTCACGCCTGATCCTTACACGGGAAGTTGCCAATGAGTTGTTGTCGGGGTCTGAGGCTCATGATGATTGGCAAGAGAATGACTTTGAAGAGCTGAGCGTCACAGTAAAAGGCCGCAAGGAGCCTGTTAAAATTCTGGTTTACCAAGAAGTGGGTGTCAAAACACATGAAAAAACCGTTAGTAGCGGCGAGGTAACTGAATCCCCCATGCCATCGCCTGCAAAGAACTGAAGTCACTACTAAGCGTCGCATACTCGGCAAAATCGGCTATCTTACTAGTTGGAAAATGATTTACTCACATTAAAACAGAGACTACCTGACCTGAAATGGACTGGGACAACTACGCCATACGACACACTATTTCTGCAATTCCCTTCTTCAGATTTGCCTTTACTTTGATGTTAGCGTATGACTCGTTGCGACAGGAGCCATTGCCAGTTTAGGTCTTCTCTGAACCTGAAAATGTAAACACTGCGATATGAAGATGAAATCTACCATTTACTACTCATTGCTAACTGTGCTTGTATTGGCAGTCGTCAATCCCTTGTCCGCGCAGACAACCGGACTCGAGCAATTGAGCGCCGATCAGCAAGCCAAGATTCAACAAGCGATGGCCGCGAAAGCAGCGTCGTTAGCCGCAGGCTCGAAGCTTACACTGGGCCTCGGAGAATTAGCGGAGGAGGGTGTGAACTCGCCGCTTTTTGAAAAGATGATCACGGACGGTGACATGGTTTTGGTCACTGCGATGCCCAGGACTGCCGCTGCAGACCTATTGACGGGAATGCAAGAGGCAGGAGGACAGAAGTGCATGATCATGGGAGGTACTGTCTGCGGATGGGTCCCCGTGAGTCAATTGAAGGAATTAGAAAGTGTAGGTGCGCTGCATTGTGCCATGCCAGAGTATCGCCCTATCCACAAGGCCGGTTCCACCACCTCACAAGGGGATCGTGCGATGCTTGCGGATGTTGCTCGTGCCACCTTCGGAGTGAATGGTGATGGCGTCACTGTCGGTATCCTCTCTGATGCCTTTAATACCCTGGGAGGGGCTCCTTCAGGTGTGGGGACGGGAGATCTCCCGGGTCCGGGAAACCCTAATGGGTTCATCACACCTGTGGACGTTCTTTCCGAGCTTGCCGTGGGGCCTGGTATTGACGAAGGTCGTGCAATGGCAGAAATCGTACATGATCTGGCACCTGGTGCTGAGATCAAGTTTTACTCGGCTTCCAATGGGTACTTCGACTTTGCAGATGGCATTATTGCTTTGGAGGAGGCAGGTTGTGATATCATAGTAGACGATATCGCTTATCTCGCTGAACCGTACTTTCAGGATGGTACGATCGCCCAGGCCGCGACGGAGGTCGCAGAGCGTGGTGCCGTCTTCTTTTCTGCAGCAGGTAATGGTGGTCGTGAGTCTTATGAGGCCGACTTTGCGCCGGCTGGTTTCTACATACCCAATGTCGGTGAGCTGCATGACTTTAGCGGTACAGGCGACTATTTCCAGGCTTTCGTAGTACCTCCTGGTGCCCAATTGTTCCTTTGGCTGCAGTGGGATGATCCTTCGGTATTTGCGGCTGCTCCCGAGGACGGAGGGGCCTATTTCGGCCCGGCACCTGAGGGAGATTACGACATGTATCTATTCAATGGCACAACAGGAGCATTGGAGGATGCCAGTTTCTTTGATAATCCCGTAGCTGGTTTTCCCATTGAGATTGTCTCTTATTTCAACCCAACTCCAGCACCTGTACTGTTGGAAGTGGCGATATCGCGCTTTGCGGGTCCTTCTGATAGGAGACTCAAATACATCGACTGGGGATCTGGTTTAAATCCTGCGGAGTATGATACGAAGAGTGGTACTTGTGTTGCACACTCTCAGGCAGATGGCGGCTTTGGCATCGGCGCGTCGTTCTACGTGTTTGCACCGGAGTATGGCACTGATCCCCCTCAGGTCAATAGCTACTCTTCGGCTGGCGGAGTTCCTATTCTCGTCGATGCTACTGGTAACCGATTGGCTGAGCCCATAATCAGAAACCAACCGGTAGTTGTGGGTACTGATGCCGGCAACAACACCTTTTTTGGCAGTGACGCCGATGGTGATGGTTTTCCCAACTTCTTTGGTACATCCGCGGCGGCACCGCATGTAGCGGCTGTGGCAGCGCTTATGCTTGAACTCGATCCCGACCTGGAGAACGATGAGATCGGTAAAATTCTGAGTATGACGGCGATAGATATGGATGACCCGTCCACACCGGGCTTCGATGAAGGCTTTGATTTTGGGACTGGACACGGATTTGTGCAGGCGGATGCGGCTCTGGCTGCTACCTTGGATCAGCCGGTTGTGTATCGCTTTGTTTTGATTGACCCTGTCACGGACTTACCCATTCGCACGCTTCGTGAAAACGAGACGATAGAGCTTACAGCCGATGAGAACGGTGTCTTCAACGTTCAGGCTTTGGTCCTTGGGGACGATAAGAAGGTGAAAGAAGTGAAGTTTGAAATCGAAGAGGACAAGGACAAAGAGAGCGCGAAACACAAACCCAAGAAGCCTAAGAAGTTCAAGAAGATCAAGACGAAGGATAAGGATGCGCCGTTTGCTGTTTTTGGCGACAAAGACGGTGATTTCAAGGAAGGCACGCTACCTGCTGGTGACTTTGTGCTAGAGGCGGAGGCCAAAGGCAAAAAGAAGAAAGGAAAGAAGGGTAAGAAGGGTAAGAAAGACAAGGAGTTCAAGAAGCAGACGCTTGCGTTTAGCGTAGAGATCATTGGGGAAATGATTGCCACGAGGACGATGATTGCTGCGGAGGAAGAGGTTGACACGGAAACAGCTTCGGAGGAAGTAAAGACTGTGGTGGCCCAGTTGTTGGATGGATCTGAGTTCCTGATCTATCCAAATCCTGCGGAAAGCTTTGTGAACTTCGCTTTCGCCAATGTAGATGCTCAAGAACAGATTGCTTTGCAGATCTACAATACCTCAGGTCAACTCATCTACGCGATGGAGACCGAAGGCTCTCTGGAAGAAACGATTGACTTCAGCAGTTATCAGCCAGGTACTTACATTGTGAAGTTGGTGACACCAAGATTCACTGAAGTGCGAAGGTTCATGCTGACGAAATAAAGGACCAGTCTGTCCATATCGGACAAATTGATGATGCCTGCCTCGAAAGGGGTGGGCATCTTTTTTTGGTGCTGACCTCAACGTGCGGAGGGTATTCCCGGTTTAAGCGCCGTACTTGATCATGAATTCCGCGAGATTCGTTTCGGAAGGAAGCTGGAGCTTTTTTCGAAGTCGGTAACGCGCGATCTCCACGCCCCGAACAGAGATCTTCAGTAGATTGGCAATTTCCTTCGTCGACATGTTCATCCTGAGGTAGGCGCACAGTTTCAGGTCCGCGGGCGTGATCATTGGATATTCCTTGCTCAGCTTCTTGAGAAAGTCGTCATGTACCTCATCGAAACTCGTAGAAAACTGATCCCATGCTTCGTCCTGATCAAGGTTGCGGTCAATCTCTTTGACGATGCTCTTCAGGTCTTTCGTAAGTGCCCCATTACCAGCGTGGTGTTGAATGATATGATGGACCGAGTTTTTGATCTTGCCCATCAATTCATTTTTGTCTATGAGGTGCATCGTGGACGAGGCCAGTTCCTTTTTCTTGAGGCTAATTTCTGCCTCGAGCTTGTCGTTCCTGAGTTGTGTCAGTGCAGTATCCTTTGCCTTGATCTCATTTTGTTGGTGGTCGATGAGTTTCTTTTGTTCCTTATTCTGTCTTTGCCGGTACCATGAGGCGCTGAGAACCAAGACCATGGCCGATAGGCACACATAAAGCAGATATGCCCACGACGATCGGTACCAGGGTGGCTCTATCCAAAACGGAAATGAGGCGACGGAGGAAACATTTCCCAGGATGTCCTGTGCCTGTACTTGAAAACTGTACTCACCCTCGCGCAGGTTTGTAAACTCTTTCAGGGTGGTGGATGACCACTGGGACCACTTTTCACCTCTGAATCCAACCAGACGATACCGGTAAAGGCACTGTTCGAGTTGACAGTCAACACTGGAGTAGGTGAAAGCCAGAGAGTTTTCGGCAAATGGTAGCGTGAGTTCCCCGTCCATATCTGGCTCGCCAAATCCGCCCAATAGTGCCGAGTCTCCATTAATGAGATGGACTGTTCGCATGGAGATATTCAGAGGTTGACGCTCGCTTTGAGATTCTTCGTGCTTGTAATGCACAAAACCAGAATTCGCGGCAAATAGCACGTGGTTGTCGGCGATAACGGAGATCTGTGCCAGGTCATCATTGAGCAGGCTGTGAATGCCGTCGAAGGTGTTTTTCTCGATTGTGATCCCTTTCCAGGGGTTGGATGTCAACAGACCGGTGAAATCCGTGGTCATGGCGAAGATATTACCCGTGCCTGAGGCGCGCATGAACCTCGTATGAACGCCAGGACCAATGAGTGTGTCCAGGTATGGATGCCGTTCGAACTGATTCTTACTGGTATCGAAGTGAAAAACACCATTTTCGGCTGTGAATACGATCTCCTCGCCGATGCCGAACACATTGTTCAGGTAGGGGGAGGGGAGTCCGTTGCCCCCGCCAAAATAATCTACTCGACGGAGGCTGTCATAATCCCCCGTAAACCGGAAACGGTAGACTCCTTTGTATCCATGCGTCATCCAGAGCACTGAATCTCCGGCGTATACGAGCACTCGCGAGGACTCGCTGAAGTTTTGATACCGCCTCACGAGCTGCCATTGACCATCTGCCTTCGCAAACAACCCCAGGCCATCATATGCTCCGGCAATCAACTTGTTGGGGTCTTCCAGCGCGACAAACCCCCACCAACCGGTCGACTGGTCGATGGCCCTGACCTGACCACCTTCGAGTACAAATGCACCCTCATGGGCGCTAATGAGCACGTGACCATTGATTTCCTGCAAATAGTTGATTTGTCCATTGATGCCATTGATCCGCGTAACACGATCTACAGAACCCTGTGAGATGTCCGTTGTATACAGTCCATTGCTCGTTCCCAGGTAGAGTGTATGCCCGACAGCCAAAGCCGTATATCCTGTTCCTGGAAGACCGATTTCTTCGTTGATGAAACTGAAAGGGTAAGACCATGAAATCTTCACAATCGCATTGTTCATACTCAGCCAGAGCGCACCCGTTCTGTCTTCATGGAGATCATAGACCGTGCGGCTGATGAGACCTTTGTCTACGTCTATCTGTAATATTTCCTTCCCTGACCTAGAGTCCACGAGGTAAAGGCCCCCAAGGTCTGTTCCGATGGCGAGAACACCATCCCTGAGGAGTTGGACCGTGGTGATCCCATCCTTTGCCAGTCTGGTTGTCAAGCTACGGGCAAATGGTCTGGACCTCGTGCCGTCGAATCGAAAGATGCCATCAGATCTTGTAAACCACAGGCTTTCGCTTTCACTCAATTTTATGGCACTCACTAATGACCTGCCTGCCAAATTGGGCTGGGGATACAGCGGAGTCCATGTGGTGTCTGAGTAGTATTGAATCGGCTTATTGGAGTCTTTGGTAAGAAGGAGATCGTCGTATTCGACGGTGAATCCCGGGGTGTCGGATGATCGGACAACGTGAATCGATTGGCCGTCGTAGACAAAGGTCTTTCCCGACGCACTGAAATAGAGGATCCCGTCAATCTCATGAATTCTCCATGTGTCTTCGAAGTTGCCCTCACCTTCGGGAACAAGGTGCGTCAGCGACTCGTACTGCAAGAACCCCCGCTCAGAAGGGTAGAAGTAGCCGAATTCATTTTGCCCACCTACGTAGATCCTCTCGTCTACAGGAAGCACAGACCGCACTTTGGTGCCACCAGCGATGCCATATCTGTTCCAGTAGGAGCCATCAAATGTGAGTAGCCCCAGGTTGTTGGCAACGCAAATGACACCGCTCTTTGTCTGGGCCACCTGATAGTTCTGCCCGCCACCCGCGTAATCGTCGATTGTGAACGTCTTCATCGCCGGCAATCCGATGTGTTGGGCGTTGCTCGTGAGTGAGAAAGTCACCCATAACGACCACATCAATAATCGACAGGAACGAAGAGTGTGTTCACGCATAATGATGTACTATCAATGAGGAAATGACGTATGCTATACCTTTCTAATATCTACCTTAAAACTAATTCAAAACGTTGTTTTTATCAATATAGATGTAGTATTGAGATATCAATATTCAAGTAGTGATGTAGTATTGATGTGGTAAACAAATTCGCACAACAATGCTTTATTAGTACGTTTGAGCCAAGAAAAAAACAAAAAACAAATCGTATGAAGAAGCTTATTGAAAAATTGTCTGCGCTTGCACTTGTAGTAGGCGCTGTGCTCGTAGTAACCTCTTGTGGTGATGACGAGCCAACTGTTGATGCACCTAGTGCAAGGTTCACGTCATCTGTCAATGGACTGACTGTTACTTTCACTGACGCCTCTGTTGGTGCCGACACGTATGCCTGGGATTTCGGTGACGGCGGTTCTTCTGCTGACGCATCTCCCTCTTACACTTATTCCGAAGGTGGCAGCTACACCGTTACCTTGACAGTCTCTAACGATGGTGGTCAGGATACTGCTGAAGAGACGATCGTTGTTGAAGCTCCTTTTGATCCCGCAGTTGTTGCTGGTACTTGGGTGATGGCTCCTGAAGAAGGCGCACTTGCAGTGGGTCCAGCTATCGCTAGCGGAGAGTGGTGGCAGAATAGTGGTGATGATGTAACCACAAGAGCATGCTACTTCGATGATACTTACACTTTCGCTGAGGATGGTACTTTCACACTCGATATGGGCGATGAGACTTGGGTCGAAGCATGGCAAGAAGGCGTAGATGCTGACGGTTGTGGCGCTCCTGTCACTCCATACGTTGGTGGTGAGTATGCGTGGTCTGCTACTGAGTCAGCGGTTACTGTAACAGGAAACGGCGCTTTCCTTGGTTTGGCTAAAGTGACCAATGACGGAGAGGTCTCTGGTGGTGCTGCTGTAGCTGAGTCTGTTACTTACACCATTGTGGAGTCTGACTTCACAAGCTCTCCAAAGTCTATGACTGTATATGTAGAGTTCGCAACAGGTTCTTTTTGGACATTTAAGCTGGTTACTACAAACTAAACCTTGGTATTTTAGTTTTAATAACCACAATGAAAGGATTCAGTATATATATGATGGCCATCTCGGCGCTGTTCTTATCATGCGGCGACGATGGAGACGAGAAAGAGCTACCGACACTCTCGGTTGCGGATGTCACACTAGCTGAAGGTAATGGAGAAAGCCAGGTGCAGGTGACGATTGAGTTATCTCAAGCCGTGGATTTCGAGATTTCGCTGGAAGCTCAGACACGCACGAATACTGCTACGGAGGAAGACTTCGTGGCGGTGGACACCTTGCTTAGGATTGACGCGGGAGTCCGATCCGTACCCATCAACATTACGATTCTCGGTGATGATGATGTGGAAGAGGATGAGAGCTTTTTGTTCGTGTTGCTGGATCCTTTCAATGCCACTCTTGACAAAGATGTTGCCATTATTACGCTGACCAATGATGATGAGCATGCCTTCAATATTCCGACCACCGGATTTGAGTCTCCGGAGTCTTATGAAGGCATGACACTCGTTTGGGAGGATGATTTTGACGGCGATGCTGTTGACCTCGACACTTGGACCTTCGACAATGGCGATGGCTGTAATCAAGGGATCTGTGGCTGGGGTAATCAGGAGGCGCAGTACTATCAAGAGAACAATACCTCACTTATTGACGGCAATCTGGTGATTGAAGCCCGAGAGCAGTCAAGGGGAGGTTTGGAATATACGTCTTCGAAGCTGATCACTAAAGACAAGCGGTCTTTCCATTTTGGTCGTATCGATATCCGTGCGGTCATGCCTGAAGGTGAGGGAATGTGGCCCGCCTTGTGGATGATGGGCACCAATATTGACGAAGTGGGCTGGCCCGCTTGTGGCGAAATCGATATTATGGAATTGTTTGGCGCCAAGGGCGACAACAAGGTTGAAGGAACAGTGCACTGGGACAACGCCGGTAATTACGCGCAATTTGGCGGTAATACCACGCTGGAGTCAGGCACCTTCAACGACAATTTCCATGTCTACTCCATTGTTTGGGATGAGACGGCCATTAGATGGCTGCTGGACGATGAGCAATATCACGTGATAGATATCACCCCTGGAGATCTGGAAGAATTCCAGCGGGAATTCTACATGCTCATTAATGTGGCAGTAGGAGGGGACAAGGGAGCCGGTGATCCATCAGGAACCACCTTTCCTCAATGGATGATCATCGATTATATCAGGTATTTCGAGCCTAATTAAGGTATACACTTAGACAAATAGATCAAATAAGCCCCAATCGTTACGGTTGGGGTTTTTTTGTTGTTATAGCTTCCGGATCGTCCTAAAAAATGACTTGCCCTGGACCTGGGCTCGCAAAACATAAATTCCGCTTGGTCCAGGTACCGTGATTGATTCCCCGGAACGGACCTGCTGGAGTGATAGAACACGTCTCCCAAGGAGATCATGGACTTCAACGTAGTCTGCACTCTCCCCTGACTTCAGATCCAGGACAAAGGAGCTTGAAAATGGATTGGGGTAAATCGATAGGTTCTGGAGGTTATCGCTGATTATTGCGGAAAGTGGTGTGTAGGTGATACTCGTCTGTTCGCCAAGGAGACCTATCCCACAAGTGTTCTTGGCTTGCGCTCTATAGAAATAGGTAGTGCCTGTTGTCACGTTCTCATCGAAGAAGGAACCATTGTCCCTAGCCACCGTGGCAAGCCACTGAAAATTGTCGTCTGTCTCCACTGAGCGTTCAATGATGATGCTATCACCAGCTACTGCCTGCCTGCCCCAATGTAATGTGACATGTGATGGGGTGCTCTCAGCGACAATCACCGGTGGTGCAGGAATACCGCCAGATCCAGATGCAATAGAGGCATTCCAGCCCGCCATGAACAAGGCAGTGCCAGTACTAAACATCGTGTGAATTGCGAGGTCGTACCCTGCCGGATATTCTTGCATGGCAAGGCTCTGCCGATCTATGGACATGAACCAACCATAACCAGAGACATATACTTTGTCCTTATGTATCGCTAATTCCTGAACTTCCGCCGGGACAGGAACCCAGCCCAGCTTTTGGCCAGTCTTGCGATTGTACACTACTACAGAGTCCTGGGGGTTGTCCCTGTGCTCAGGGTAGTAGTTGGCGGCAATCCATAACTGGTCATCCTTGATATCCATATGCTCGGCGATGTAGCTCCGCAATGGCAACGCACTGCGTGAAGATGTCGCCAGGTCGATGCTCACGAGTCGCAGATCCGCCCTTTGGGCTTCAAGCAGATACAATGTATCATGGTGGATTTGAAGGTCGATAAGATAGTCTTCGGGTTGCTGGTGCCACGGGATGTTGTCCTTCGATGCTTCGTTGTAGACGCTGATTGTCTCAGGGCTCGAGTTATCGGACCCAGCAATGAACACGTTGCCGGAAGCTGCGGCGACCAATGAGGGTGGGCGGGATGGAGCGGGATTCCAATCGGTCAATACTCCCTCTTCCTTGCTAAATGAGCAGATATGTTTTCTGGGACTGCCGCCAAACTCTGTCGATCGACCCCCAAGGAACAAGTCATCCTCACCAACTACGATCGCATGGATCTCACCTGACACTTTCCAGGTGTCATCTACCAGGACGCCGGACTCTGGCCTAAGCGTAATAAGCCCTTTGGCTTCATGGTACGGCCCTATGAACCCTCCGACATAAACCAATGTATCATCATGGTCAATATCGAGAACCAAACCATCGATGCCATACTCCCATATACGCTCGCCTGTGGTAACGTCGAGAGCCACAACATAAGCATTGTACCCATCACTATTTGGCCCATAATAGCGCTGACTGACAAGCACTTGAGTTTCTGTCACGCTGAGCGCTTCCACGGCTCTTTCAAGGGGCGGATTCCAATCAGTTACTTCAAGGGATGAGAGGTCAATACTTCCGATACGCGGACGACTTTGTCCGTCGATTGTATTGAAGGTTCCTCCAATGTACAGTCGGTCGCCTTCGACATGCAATATTTCAATGATCCCATCCGTTTGGATGCTTCGCTCCAACCTCTGGCCGTCATGATAGAGCATTACTATGTCGTAACCGTCCCATTCCTCGGAATTTGGAAAGCCGGCAGTGAATAGCAGGGTATCATTACCGGCGATTTTGATCGTTCTTCTGTCCCTTAATCCCTCAAAGCTGCGGGTCTCACTGGTCACAGGGTCGGCAATGACCAAGTTTTTATCGTCTTGGCCGGATTCCCAGAAGTCACCTGCCAGGAAGATTTTGTCTCCGGCGATCACAAGATCATTTACTGTACCTCCGACGTGAGGGTGGAAGGAGGTGACCTGAAAATTGCTATCAATATGAGCGATATTCCGCCGAGCGTAGTGACCAACCTGCACGAAGTCTCCTCCGAGGTAGTAACCTCCGTTGCCGTCACTTTCGGCAACGATTATTTTGCCGAGATAAGGATCAGGGGTGACAGTAGGGAAGTCGAAAAATGGCTCCTTCGTTGATTTGGAGAATACGGCTCCAGAGCTGCCGACGATACCGTTCACAGTTTGGAAGCTCCCGGTGACAATGACCTCATGATCACCGGCAACTATGGAGTGTATATTAGCAATGCTGGAAGTACTCGCCCAATCTGTGAGTTGACCACAGCTATCGAAATGGGCGAGACCCATTCGCTGTTGGTCGCCAACCTTTGTGAAGCTGCCGGTTATGAACATACCTCCATTGCCATCCTCACATGAGGCAAACACTGGCCCATTAGGCGCGTGGAGAGGGTAGAGGAGCGTGGATTCTTCCGGCTGGAGTCCAACGAGGTAGGTAGGTTGGTTGGGATTAGCGCACAAGTTATCTTGGAGCCAACACAACTGTTGATCCTGGGAGTGCAGCGGAATCATGAGCACAAAGTACAAGCAGATACTACCGAACAGAGAGAGTGGTTCTTTCATGGCGGGTGGTTTTAGTAGTATACAGGTTATAACGAACAATCCAGCCTACAGTGTGCCCTACAAGTTGAATTATAACTAATTAGCCAAACGCGATATAACCAGCGTTGGACGAGGCGAGTCGAAAAGCGAGTTGGAACTGGAAAGGCGAAGGGGAGGGGAGTATTAAAATCAAGCGGACTACAGAGGTGATACGTTAAAAGACTTGTGAGCCCTTGGTTCTATTTAACATAACGACTGCTTTTCGAAGGCTTTTGTACAATTGTGCCAAAGAGGACTGGTTTTTGCATGCATACTTGTGGCTGAAATTTAATTGCCTATGAAAGCCTGCCTACCTTATATCTGGACCTTATTCTTTTTGATCCCCATACTACCTGTGGGCTGTGAACTTACCTCGGACGGAGATTGCGACTGTGACGCCATTTCTGATTATGATGTCAGAGAATTGGCGCAGGCTTTTGTCATTGGGACTGATCCTGTGCCCAATCAGGACACCACCAATGTTGCAGCAATTGGTATCCAGATTAGTTTTGATTTGGAGGAGCAACCCAGGCGTGTGGCGTCGACCCGGTCACCTATGTCTCTATTTCCCGCGGCAAATGCATGCACTTGTGTGGCAGCTTTTGTGAGGACATTCATTACCGAGCTATCTATCACGAGCTCAGGAAGTGTGAATCCTGAAATCCCGGCAGGTACCGAGTTGGCGAATCTGTTCACTGCGGACGTGGGCCAATTGGAGGATGGCGAATATCCGATTGATTTGCACTACGTATTGCGCCAGTCCGGTGATGATTCACCAGAGGGTGTCGTGACGTTGCGTATTTTGGATCTGGCCCCATGGGAGGAAGGAGTGCATACTTTTGCTGTAAGGATGACGCTCAGTGACGGCCAGGAGTTTGAAGAGGCGCTCAATCCCATAAGAATTGAGAAGGGCTGAAAACAGGTCGTGGTGAGACTCAATCCTGGAGGTGTATCATTATATAAAATGCACCGATTTCGTCCATTTTGCCGGGCTCGTTCGTCTTATTACCAAATGAAGAAGAAAGGGACCATGACGAGTAATGCAACTAAAATGAGGTTGCTGCCCCAACGGGTACATCTATCTGATGGGGCCCTGCAATTGAGCCTCGAAAGGGACGTACAAGAGATCATGGTACGTGAGGCTGCGGACCGAGGAATGCCAGTCGAGCAACTCGTAGGGCAACTGGTAAGGCTGGCGGCCATGAAGTCTGCGTACAACGAGACGATTCATTCAGCCACCGGACCAATAGGTCTGGTATGAAAGCAAATACAAATGCCAGCCTGAAGAAGATGAGTTATGAAGGGCTGACCGCTGAACGGATTCAGCCCAAGCTCACTTATTGCTCCAATCTCAAATTATCTACCAAGATGTCCCCCGTGAGGAATGTATCATCCTGGTTGGTGGGATTCCAGAGCGCAAACGGAATTCTGAGATCTGACAAGTCTAATCCCTGGAAATCAGTCATGGGAATTCGATATTCTACCCAGCCATCACCCAAGTCAGTCGGGGTATAGTTGACGAGAAACACAGCAGCTGCTGAAGCCTGACCGGAGCTCTCCAACTTCACCTCAGCATCCTTAAAATCAGATGGATAGTGTAACGCAAAGACGAGTTCGCCGCTCGCATAGGAGCTAAAATCCAGTCCCTCGCTCATCTCGAAGAAAGCACCACCCCAGTTCGTGCCAGGGTAAGATAGACGCAGACTGTTGGCACCATCGATGGCCTCATCAGAGGAAGCTACATCAGGTTCGCCACCGCCGCCATAAATGTTGAGAGCTACTTCACCCAATTCCGTGAAGCTTTCAGAGATGGCTTGTGTTGCGAGTGATGGATCGATGTATTGGCCGAGCGTCTCTTCGGCGATATCCAAAGCAGGAGGGGGGTCAGCCTGCAAATCGTCCCACTGATATACTCGGACGTAGTCCACCATCATCGTGGCAGGAAAAGAGGTGGATGCATCTGGTGACCCCGGCCAGTTACCACCAACAGCGAGGTTGAGAATCAGGTAAAAGGACCGTTGAAATTCCTTCATATCGTCTTCTATCGCGATATCATTAACCAGTATGCCATCAGTGTAGAATCGAATGAATTCCGGTGACCAGTCCAGTGTAAAAAGATGATAATCATCTGCGAATGAGGAGCTACCAGCTGAGCTGGTGCCCTGAACTTCCGAACGTGTATTGCCGCTGTTGGTGTAGTGAATGGTGCTGTAAGCCGTATTGACATTATTGCCGAGCATCTCCATGATGTCGATCTCACCACAACCGGGCCAGTCGATCGGGTCCTGGAAGTTGTCACCAAGCGCCCAGAATGCGGGCCACAGACCTTGACCGGCTGGCAGTTTGATGCTGGCTTCGATTTTGCCGTAACGGATGCTCCGCAAGTCTCGGGTAGTCATCTTGGTGGAGCTGTAGGTGCCGTCGCCATTGTCCAGAGCCGTGATGGCCAAGACAGAGAGATCGCCGTCTTGTTGGATTGAGGAATTCGAGGCATCCGTCGTGTAAAGCTGAAGCTCGCTGTTTCCCCAGCCAGCTGGAAGACCGAAGTCTGTGCCGTCACCCGTTTCGTAGGTCCAGTTGGTACCATCGATTACAGATCCATCGAATTCATCACTCCAGACGAGCGTAAACCCTTCGTATTCGGTGATCGGAGGAATTGCCGAACCTTCGTCATCGCTGCTACAAGATGACAGCAGAAAGACTGAAGCCAGCATGGCACTGAAAGAAAAAAGAAGTCGATTATTCATAATTGGGTACAACTTAATGGACTTACAAAGAACATGGCTGGAAGGGACAAGGTCAAAGGGAGGACTACATCATTAGTACATCATCGACTCGCGTGAGAGTGGTTTATTTTACCAGCTCCATCATCTTCGTTCTGGCGGAGGACATAAAATCCTGTAGGTTGTCGAAATCCTCGGCGAGGATGGGGTCGCCGATGCTGAGTTGGACCTGGCCGGGTTTGATCGATAGTGACCCGGAGGGCATCCGGTCATGGGTGCCTCGGAGCGCCAGGGGCACCACTGGAATCCCCGCATTTTTCGCCAGGGCGAATACGCCTTTCTTGAAAGAGCGGATCTCGTTTCCAGCGGATCGTGTGCCTTCAGGGAAGACGAGGACGGATTTGCCCTTGCGTATGAGCTCGCCAGCTTCGTTCATACTCTCTATCGCCTTTTGTCGCGTCGTCTGATCTATGAAGATCATCTGTGTGGCCTTCATGAAAAATCCGACGAAGGGGATCTTCTTGACCTGGGACTTGGCGATGAAGTATAGGTCAATGGGCAAGCCAGCAAACAGACAGGGGATATCCATGTAGGACGAATGATTGGACACGTAGATATGTGGTTGGTTCACATCGAGTCTATCGAGGCCTTGCACCTGTAGTTTAAGCCCCGAAAGAAAAAGGACGCCTTTGCCCCAGGGGCTTCGTGCCATTCGAAGAGGAATGCGATGATCCGAAGTTAACTTACTGATAACCAGAGATAAAGGAACCAGTATGCCTGTCCAGAGAAAAATGAAGATGGTTCGGATAAAACCCATTTGTGGGTAAAGCTAGGTAGTAGAAGATTGGTTATTGTTGGGAGTTATATAGGCGGCGAATTTAAAGCATTTTACATGCAGCGTCCGGTCGAAAGCTCCTGCATTTTGACAAGAAATTCATAGATGGTGACATTCGGTGACAGACCTTGACGGTCGGGTGACATCAGCGAATCCGGCCCGCCGTTTGAATTAAGTAAGTGGTTGATACGGTAAGCGGGCAACCACCCAACGATAGGAAGGATTACTTGGGGAGGTTTAGTTACACATTTTAATCGCTCATCATCATGAACACATTAAAGAAATTAATCGCTATGACATTGTTGGCCACAGTAACAATTGCCTGTAATGAGGAAGGAGCAGAAGCACTCACAGTACTACCATCCTCGGAAGGTGAAGTTGCAAGCCCTGCACAGACTTTTCAAGCTGAGGCGACACTTCTGAGCCGTTCGAAAACTACGATCTACACCATTCCCAGGAGCATTGATCATGAATTCGAAGGTTCCGGTCAGGCGGACAACGGAGAGGCGTTCACGATCAAGCTTTCGCATTTGGAAAGTGATGAGGGGTCAAGCTTCGAGATTTACAATGGATATTTTACATTGGCGAATAGCTCAGGCCACGAGTTGAATGGAAGGTATGTCGGCAACGGCGTGCGTGGAGAAGGATCCTTTGCGATGTCCCAGGTTTGGACAATCCAAAAGGCCGAAGGGAATTATGCTCACATACGCGGAGAAATTAACGCAGAATTCACGGACGTCGACAATGACGGCGTGCTCGAGGTATACATTGCTGAAAGCATTCGATAATTCATTGGGTGTGTTTTACGGAGAGACCAGATAGAGTTCTGTTTACTCTAATACTTGTAATAGCCTCTGCATTGAGCGGGGGCTATTTGCATTGTTGGCAGTTGTAGGGCGGGTTGGTTGGATGAATAATAAACAGCAAAGGGGTCCAGAGACTCTATTTTACATAATATAAATTATATAACAAAGCTGCGGATTTGCAGATCGGTGCTTCTGGTTAACTTTCTGGAAATCAATGCACTGTCATGCTGAGGCCCTCGAAGCATCAGTGCAAATGCAAATCCTTGCTTGCGCTCTGAACCCCTTCGAGCTTTGATTATATAATTCATATTATGTCTGCGCTCCGTTGCACTCCGCTTGCCCTCGCCACGGCGCTCGGGTAAATAGCTCACACAGGCCAGCCCTCCGAGACGCAGAAAACCGAGTCATCAATAAACGACTCGCTTGTTATATAATTAGACGTTATATTAAGTAGCCGCTGCGCCATCGCCAACGACTGAGCGTCAACGTTGACAACTTCGATGACGCAGCGACTTACTCAATTCAACTTCGTCCCAATCATTTTCGATCACCAGCTGCTCAGTCGATCCGACGCACTTGCCCCGTGGAAGTCCTTCGCGAATCTCATTTCAAATGCGGTCATTTCCAGGACATTCCACTGGGGCGCCAACGCTGTCCCCAGTCCTTTGGCCTAGCTGTTTTAAGACGGCCATCGCGCTTGTGAGCTAAGGCTCACTTGGCCTCGCTGTGGCGACAGATTTACAGGCAAAATCTGATGCTCTATTTTTCGATATTCGATACTTAGGGCAGCTTGGTTTGAAATACGCGATTCTCAGCGATTAGCTTTTGCCTGTAAAACACTCGCCAGGCCTGCGCTTTTTGTCGCACTCGACAGTCGGGCTTTCTTGGCAGTTTTAGTGGTTGACTCCGAAGGTTATCACAGCTTGTTTCCTCCCCTTGTGTATGCGACGAGGGTTTTCGGTCGTCTATCTAATCTTCGTTGCATGACAGCTTGCTTCATTTCTAGTAAATGTAGTTCTTGCCAATATGAAAAGTAGAAATCAGCAGGAACCCATAGTTGACTTCTTGTATGAGCCACGAAATTCAAAAGTAAAGGAGTCAATTTTCAACGATAAGCTATTTTGTGATCTTAAGTTAGCTGCAGCAAAATCCAAGAGAAGACTTCAAGTTTTCGTGCCGGAGGTTGATATGGATGGAACCGACGTCGTCTTGGAGTTGGAGAGTAATTCTCGAAGTATGCAATTAAAGACTTCAAAGACGGCTGGCGCTCATTCTTGGGAAATTCATCCACACCTAATTCTCCCGAAGTACACCCTATTTGGAAGTCTTATGAGCGAGATCTGCTATGGTGGACCTGCGCCTGACACAATTGGATTAGGTGGAGGTTTTATTTTGATTCAGCCCGTTTTTGAAAACAACGAAGTTTCGAAGGTTAACTATTTCTTTACGGATATAGCGCTGATATATTTATTCTCCGAAGGGATTATCGACAAAAAGGGCTACAGAGCATGCCAAAAGCACGCGTCAGATAGTTTGACCAGTGCTTACAAGAACACAAAGAACGAGAAGATGAAAGTTCACATGAGCAGTATGATCCCTCTTGCGAACAAAGAGAGTCTTTTGGAAATAGCTCTTATTACAGATATTAATTCTGCTATTGCTAACAACTTGTCTAATCGTGATCGGTTAGTATTGGAATTGGAACATGAGCTCGGGACCCTATCTGATAAGATTACGATTCAGTGAATTCGCCGGACGTCATATCCCCGGCGCATTCGACTAGTCCGGAACTAATTCTTTGCCCGTGTTATACCATCCAATATCAGAGCCTTGTACTTTCCTTCCTTTTGTCAGCAACTGGCTTTGTGTCCTCAAGCCGGACCGGCTGTTACTTTCTGTCTTGAAACAGAAAGTAACCAAAGAATTCAAGACCCAATCAAGCTCCCACCGCTTCCGGCTCACCCGCACCTCGCGATTGGGTCAGGCCGACCCTCCTGGGCGCAGGCGAAGGAAATTCTATTTAAACATAATGATAAAACCTGCTGACCCCCTTTGACTGCCGAAGATTTATCGTAGGCAGTGCTATTCTGTCGGGCCACCGCACCAAGACGCAGACGAACGAATCCTATTTAAGATAATACTGAAAGATCACCTCCTTTGGCTGCCGAAGATTCATCGAAGGCAGCGCGATTGGGTCTGGCTTCCGCGCGGCGCAGAATCGATTTCGTGAACAACCACCAAATCATCTGAAGATCCATAATTTTTTAGGAGGTGGGTTGAATACTTCTTAATCAAATAGGAATAGCAACTTTGTTTTTTCTTCTTCCCCACCCAAATCAACGTCCCAGCGCTCTTCCAAGAATGAAAGCAGCATGAGGCCCCTTTCAGCAATTTCCTCAAGACCCCAATCACCGTAGCGTGTAATAGATTGTTCCATTCTCGATCCATTGGAGAAACGTGCCATTTGATCCTCGAAGCATTCTTCGACATCCTCCTTCTTAGCAGATTCTGAGAGTACAAAATTTCCAAGACTACCGCTCAGATATTTCTTTTCTGAATTATTATACCCAGCCAATTTCGACTTCCAGCAACTTAGAACAGGCCTTTTTGGCAAGATATAATTGATGTGCCGTAGCTTGTTCCAATCTCTCCCCTCGTCCGAGTTCTGGTTGAGATATATCTCATACTCGTATAGAAAGTATCTTAGAGATTTCCAGTCGTAGTACCCATTTGTTGCATCTCGTACAAAGAGTTCTCTCAAATAAGTGTAGAAGTTGTTCGTTTCGAAGTATCCGTGAACAGAATCGTCACCGTATATCCAAAGCCTGATATCATCAAGTATTTGACTAAGACTCAATTCTCCCGAGTAGAGTTGACTTGCCATTGCACTGAAATGATATGTTCCGGTATTTGATCGACGTCCAGAAACATCGAAAATCAGGAAGACATAGGCTTCGGTCAGTTTTATCAGACTTAACAAATTACTGCGATCTTCTTCCTTTACAAAAGCCGCAAGTATGAGCGGTGCGAAAGCTTTGAACCCAACTCTGTTCTGTTTTCTGAGCCAGATCAAAAGCTCTGCAGATCCCAAGATCTCTCTAGCATGAAGGTGGCTGGGATTATACATACAAAACCACATTCTGGCGCCCTTCGCCATACTATCAATATATCTATCGATATATTCGTAGGTTAGTTCACCTTGAAGGGTCTGCTGAGTAGTAAAAATCCTATTAAAGATGTCGTTGGCGTAGAACTCGGGTTCGCCTCTTTCATACCTGTAATACATTATCCAATGGCTTCGAAGAAATGAATCATCGTCCAGCTTTTTGTCTTTGTTGAGCCCGAGGTATTTGTAGATGACCTTCCACTTCTCATTTATCCTTTCCCTCAATTCTCTTTTTGTGTCCTCTTCGACATCTTTTAAGAGAGTTGAAAGATAAATGAGTCGATTCTTTAGTTTTTCGAGATTTGAAAGAGGCTTACCCCTATTATTCATGGTTTCGAAGACAATAAATATATCTAGCTCTTCTTCCAAAACCTTGAAGTCAAACATGAGCCTTTTTGTGACCTTGTCATATAGGGCTTCGAGTCTTTTGAGAGGCCAACTGGAAATCTTCCGAATGAAGAAATTCTTTGCATTTAGTAAATTGTTGGTGTAGGCCGTTTCCTCCAAATCTTGTCTTTCACTTCCAACTTGCTCAAATATCTCTTGCTTCAAGAATTCATAGCTTGGATTATCTCGATGGTAGCCAAAGACATATGACCTCATGCTTCCTTTTGGATTTTCCTTATAGATGTATTTGGCCTCTATTTCTCCTTTGCTTTCAAAACTTAGTTCTTGGTTTTCCTCTAGCCGGTCAATGATCGTCCAAATTAGTATTATGATGGTGGTTAGTCTTTGTTGTCCATCAACGATGAAGTAAGGCTTGTCATTTTTACCTTCGATTATCCACTTATCTTCGTCCCAAGTGGAATATTCCTTTTTGTGGACAGCCTCAACACTGATCATCCCAGTGTAATGGATTCTGTTTCGCTGAAGGTTCATTAAATCTTGCCAAAAATCATCAAGATGAGTTGTTTCCCACGAGTAGCCTCGCTGGTAGTCGGGGATTCTGAAAATTTTGTCATTGAAAATACTCTTAGCACTTTCCATATCTCTTTTAGTATTTCATCCTTAAGTGGAAAACTGCGCTTCTTAGCACTTCTGATATGTAGCTCATTTTTTCCTGGACCAAAGAATTCTTCCTGTTCCTTTCAAAGAATTTCTTCACATCATGAGGAGTATCAATTTTGGAACCAAGCAAATCAAAAATGTTCTTATTATCTATTTGAAATTTCTTTGAGTACTTCTGCTTCTGCTCCGCCGGCGGAACAGATTTGTTGTGAGCTGTTATTTCCTTATTCAAATCGGCAATAATTGCCGAATCTAGTGCATTTAGGAATCTGAGAAAAAACCACAACTCGTACTTTCCCCGAAGTATCTTTTTCGGGTCGTCAACTGTTTCCAATCTTCTGAAGTGAAGAATTAATTTTCTGTAACCAATCAGCCTTCTGTCCGCTCCGCTGCTATCTACCAAATAATCCAGTGTTTTGGTATCAGTATATTGACTTTTCATACTTTTTGGCACGCTTGAATCTTTCATCAACTGCATGTGCCTGTTTTGTATCAAGTATTTCTTCTTCCCAAACTCAATTCCGTCAAAGAAAAAGATGTTCTCCATTTTGATGGCATCCAGATTCATATGTCTTTCGTCGGTCCTATAGATCAGTATACATGACGTTATGGGCAACATATGCTGTACAAATTCTTTATGTGAAGCCTCGAAAGCTGACTTTGCTTCGAGCAGCAATTTCGAATCCTTTAAACCCCATACTCTGGACAAAGTCGTCTGGATTGTTTTCGTAGTGACAAAGTAGTTTTCGATCGAGTAATACTTGGTCTTGAAGAAGTTTGAACTTTTTATGGGCCACCTTCCCAAAAGGTCATCATAGTCCTTGTCAACCAGAAATAGAATTCTGTGCCTCGGGAAAAGTCGCCAATCAACTTCGAGGAACGCTTCGATCACATTTTTCTTTCCTTTTTGATCGTAAGGAAAGAATGCATAGCCCCTATATACAGCCTGCAAGGAATGCCGATAAAACTCATAGTCGTCTTCGCTTTCGACAAATAAATGAACGTGCCTACCAAATCTTCTAAATTCCTGCTTTAGCTTGATGATCCCTGTTCGAGGCTGGTAATCATCTTTCTTTTGAAAGAATCTTTCAATGTAACTCATTTCGCTACATACTCATTGATACCATGAGCTGTGTTCCTAAAATCATCAGATACAATGAAGGGTGAGTGTGTAGCTGCGATAAGTTGTGTAACTCCCGCTCCGAAAATGTCGCCAATTATGGATTCCTGCCACGATATCGAAAGTGAGAGCTCGGGCTCATCAATAATGATGATAGGTGGAGATTTGCTTAAACACAAATGACTGAATATTGAGATAATTTGCTTTTCTCCCGAGGATAGCTGATCTAATTCAAGTACCCCTTGCAACTCGGATCTCGCGAAGAGACTACCTTCTTCAAAAACTAGTCGTGTGGCTATTAAGTATTTATTGCAAAGGTTCAAAAAGCTCTCAATCCTCGAATCCAACTCCTTGGCACCATCTCCATCTTGTAAGTGGTTCCTGATATAACTACGCCAGTCGTATTTGATATCAGACATGCCAAATTCGACCAATTCCATATGATAATTCTCTGCCTCCTTTTTTTTCCAATTCTCCATACCCCTCCTTTGCCAGACCTCACTGAATATTTGACTTAATTCGAGTCTTGAGGAAATGGAGTGATCTTGAATATTCTCCTCTTGATTGGCTACTGTTATTTGGCCTGACAACAATGCTTTGATTTTCACTTCAATTCTCTTATCCAGATCCTCAAATACATCTGAGAACTCTCTCTCTATTCGACGGAATGTCGGGAGGTAAATAACCGTGGTTTCCCAATCGGCCTTAATCGACGAGAAAATGGCTTTTGTTAAGTCATCTACTATTTTAACAAGCAGACTCATTGGGATGTCATACTCGGCTTCGATTTGTGCGGCCTTTAAGGGGTTTCGGATCAAATCTAGCAAGTCGATCTCCCTTAGATCCTGCTCAAAGAATCTTTTGTAAACTGGGTAGGTAGTTGTTAGTCCAGGAACATCCAAGCTCTGCGAAGTCCGCTCTAAGTATTCGCTTCGTTTGAAACGAATTTTCTCTCCACCAATATCCGCGACGATAGCATCGAAATCGAAGTCCAGCAATCGCACCCACTGCTTGGAAAGGAAATAGTATAAGATACGAAGAATCGTTGTCTTACCTGACCCATTCTCAGCTACTATCAGTAGTACATCATTTTCAAATTGGATATCCAAATCTCTTTTGCCAAATAGTCCTTTGACTGAGAATCTCGTGAGAATTCCGGATGACATTTCTTTAGTATCAGCTTGTTATCGGTGGCATATTACATAAGAAATCTCAAAGGGTCAGTCTCTTTTCACTGAGAATTTCATTTTACTTTCTGTTAGATGTGTGTTTAGTATGTACATTGTTCTGTCACTCAACGGTTTTTTCTGTCAAGCAGCGTAGAACTTCATTCATGTTTTTCGAGCAATCAAGCTCCCATCACTCAGACCACACACGGCCATCAGAACTGTGGGGCAAGTTCTTGACAAAGTAGCTAGAACGTATCTTAGATGATTTGTTCTGGTTGATTTCTTTCGAACTCTAAAATGTGTGTGTATTGGATACTTCTTCCTTCCACGAGAAATCATTACCCAACCACTCTTCCACTGCTTGACACTGCCGGGCTACCAGTATCTAACATGACTAAAGATTGACTAGACTTAGGTAGGGTCATTCCCAGTGACAACATTCACCTGCTAGAATGACTGCGATCATTTCCTGAGAAGGTTAAATTTCTTAGGTTCCGTGGACTGTTTTGAGTAGAAGCAGGTATAATCTTTTAGTCTAATTCGTTAAGAATCCAAAATCATGAAGTCATGAAAGAAACTAGTCACCAATTGCTTTCGCTGTTCGTGTTCGAGCAGCTGAAGACGGTACTTGGGAAATTCCCACTCTACGACAAGAGATCAGATATTGCTAAGGGCAGCATGGCCGTGGACTGGCAACAAGATTTGGAGCTGGTAGAGGTGAGTGGCCGACTTGACAGCAATCCACACAATGATGAAAACGACGATAATACGACAGTGAATCTCACTGGACAATTTGCCAAAATGCTAGGGACCAATAATTTTTGGACGACCTTTAATCATTTCATTGATATAAGAAAGGGACCGGGCATCTATGATGATTTTGACGGCTACAGTTTTGATCGAGGATCAGCAAAGGGAAATCAATACGAGACATTGGGTCATAAGCTCCAAGATGCCGGCAAAGCGGCGGATTCAGTGAGTAATATGTTTGAGCAATTTCATGGAAAGGACTTTCGATCCATGCCAGTAGATAGGGCAATTATGGCATACTTAGGCGATCATTATGTTCATGCCCCGGGATTCAATGGGTACCGAGATTGCTCGTCTTCAATTGAGAGATATTCGTTCCATCAAGACAAGGGAGAATACGACTCCGTAGAGGAAGAGAGCCGATCACGCTTTATACGCGACTATAATGGCGTCCCAGCAAGCGTATTCATGCCTCTCGATAATATGGCGCGTTATTGGTATTTGAAGTTCAGGCAAAGACGTGATCCCCAGGCGGTCGGGTTTATCCTTCATGCATTGCAGGATGCTAGCATCCCTCACCATGCTGCTGGTTGTTCTGGAAATTGGCATGCCTCATACGAGGAACAGCTCGCCAAAAATATCGTAATCTGGCAAAGGAATGGCCAGCTGGTGCAGGAAGTTCAATCATATTACAACCAATTTGAAGGCGTCGATGAGGTTCCTCCTACAAGCTTAGCCATTGACGATTGGAATAAAGTGCCAAAATCCAATTGGGCAATCGAATGGATGGTAACCTGGATGGCCTTAAATGCCTACCAATCTTACAGAGAGGTATATAATAATTTCGAGACCGGATTCGATGAAAATAAGAGGAACATGCTGGATCTCACAGCAAAATCAACTGCACTGTGCATGCACCTGATTAAGAATCTTACATTTAACATCAACACTAAAAGATTCAATTCACAGGACTTACGCGTCGTAACAGCTGCAAACAATAGATGGGCATTGGTGTATCGCATTCAGACGGTCCTTGCTTCGATTGCAAGTTTTAGCTCCCAGTCAAATGCTGAATTGGCCAAGAGAGTCATCGGGCACTATGACATAGATCAAGTTTGCGCCACAACTTCTAATTTCAAATATTACCTCAGTCACGGCAAAGGCCCTGGAGTCGCAGTCTCTCCGAGGGGACTTGTTTCGAACATTCCTCCCCTACCCGAGGAGAGAAGCATTGACATTGACGGAGACACGTTAGAAATCACAGAGAATTCAAGGGGTCACTATGTTATCAAAGATCAGAATTATGAATTTTTCGACTTTGGTCGTAATGATTTTGAAGCGCACCTGGCTTTATCCAAAATGATGGAATACGGTTTTTCCGAGTACCATTGGATTGGAGATTATAGCGATCCGGAATTGATTTACATGCTGACAAGAGTTCCTGAAGCTGTTCCAAATCCGATTTGAGGAAGAAACTGATTTTGTGCTCATTGCTTCCAATTGCAACTCCAGGTGGCGCTAACTTTTTGCGGCTATCGGATTTTCGAGCAATGGGAGTAACACGATTTTTGTGTTGAGACGAAGTCGAACTCGGACCCTTTACGAAGTGGTCGAAGTATCAAGGCAGAATACTGGTGGGCTGCTAGCCCTACTAGTACCCAAGCTAGCAGCCTCTCTAAAGCTTCCGTCGCCGTGGGCCCGAGTTTTTAGCTTGCCTCAATACCTTGTGGACCCCAAAAAGGGTATTTAGTGTGGCTTACGAAATGGCTTCTAATGCGCTATCAAATCTATTCTTGAGATGCTGAATGTCACAGCAGTTATTGGGCGTCACTCTACGGGTCGGGCTTTCAGTGCTACTGCGTAGCTTACTCCAATCCCTAACGCTTTAGATTCCACTTCGTGACCGCACACATTCGATCTTGTGCTGACTTGTAGGCGTCAGTACCTGTCTGTCCCTCCTGTATATGTTCTCTCCCCTCCTGCAACCGCGGGCATCGTCAAAAGAGTGCTCCGTTTTCTGCCTGAAAGTGGTGATTGGTGTGTGAATTTCGTTGTAGGTCTCTCCCGTATAGAAAATGCCCTCTGCCGGCCCAAGAGCAATGCTACCGGAGGCGTATACTAATTCACCTCAACTACTATCTTCTCTATAGAAGGATCACCAAGTTCAAACCCTTGTGTCGAAATACTGAGATGCAAGGGATCTCCATAATAAAGTAAGTAGTACCTAAAGTTGTAATAAACCATTGAATTAGGGACAATAGTTTTTCCGTACTTACGCCATGTAAAGCTCTCGTTAATATCAAAATTCCACGGCAAGCTTGTAATGCCATTGCTCTGGCTAATAATGTAAAATAGATCAGGAGGATTCTGCCAAAGCATCTCTCCTCCACGAATTCGGGTATCCAGGCCAAGGACGTGCGGCACTGTCAATGAACTATTTGCTGTATATTGAAGTCGTTTGGGATCACTCCAAGTTTTTCCGTCATCGTCAGAATAACGCAAATAGCTGTAGTCATTAGTCAGACTATTGTAAGTGAGAAGAACTCTGCCGTTGAGATGGGATAATACAGGACTAAGATTTCGAGAAGCTGTTCTAGCTATAATCTGTGGGTCTGACCAATCCACACCATTCGAGCTTTTGATCATATAAAGATGTTGGTCCTCATCATTAAACAAGTCCCCTAGTGCGCCTCGATATACGATCATCAATAACCTCCTGTCAATATTCGTCATGGCCGGGCCTCCTGATATTAAATGATCAAGAATATTGAGAGAAGATCCGTCCTTTTCAAATAGATAGGAATCTGAGCTGAGCAAAGCCAGCTTACCATCTTTTCTAGTCTTCCAAGCGAGGTACACTGAGTCCTTGAAGGCAATTGCGGCCGGTTGAAACTCACTACCCAATGGCCTCCCGTTATTTGGCGATTGCACCTCTCTTCGAGCCCCGGCCGGTGTGAATGCGCTAGGATCTGTGCCAGTTTGAAGAGTCGCGACTCTGAAGTCATTCCCGTAAGCCATCGCTGGCCATATAAGGTGTAGCTTCTCATTGGCAACAAATAATCGGCCCGCAGAATTGGTTCGCGCGGAATTGCTTGGTGGCTCAAATGCGATATGTTTTTCCCAGTATAGTGGAAAACAGCGTTACCTTCGGCCCGGGCTCTTCGTTCCAATCCCTTGTGACTGCGGAGCCGGATAGCGGGATTTCCATTGCGATCCCTAACGCATTTGATCTCGGTTTTGAACCACACACATTCGATCCTGTCCTCCCCTCCTGCCACCGCAGACAGCGTCAAAAGAGTGCTCCGATTCCGCTAGGAATTGACGATTGGTGTGTGAATCTCGTTGTAGGCCTTCACTGTCTTAAAAACCTGCCGAGACGTAGGGAACAGTAGTCAACATAATGATGAAGACTGCACCTCCTTTACCGGCCCGTTACTTAGATATATGGTATGTTGAGACTGTAGGTCTGCCACAGATTTATTCCGGGAAGCAGCTGCTCCCTTTTTGTGTTGTGCCGTTCGAAGCTTTAACGGGCTTTGTAAAAAACATTTACCGTAAACTATAGTAAAAGCTTGTGTTATAACCGAAATTTCTAGTTAGCTTTTTTCAGAATATCTCAAACTTGAATAATATGACAATCAAAGAAACCCGTGAGAAGCCAGTAATGTCCTGCTATGCAATGGATGCAGAAATCAAAGAAACCCCGGAGAAGCCAGTAATGTCTTGCTATGCCATGGATGCAGAAATCAAAGAAACCCCGGAGAAGCCGGTAATGTCTTGCTATGCCATGGATGCAGAAATCAAAGAAACCCCGGAGAAGCCGGTAATGTCTTGCTATGCCATGGATGCAGAAATCAAAGAAACCCCGGAGAAGCCGGTAATGTCTTGCTATGCCATGGATGCAGAAATCAAAGAAACCCCGGAGAAGCCGGTAATGTCTTGCTATGCCATGGATACAGAAATCAAAGAAACTCCCGAGAAGCCAGTAATGTCCTGCTATGCCATGGATGCAGATACCAAGCAAACTCCTGAAAGGCCGTAGCGTCCTATGCAAATGATGGTAACTAGGAAGTAATAAATGGATACTAAAAGAAGCCTGTATGTGGTATCACCTTATTTACTCAATAATGGAGACGGGACGTTTTCTAATTTGATCCGTAATACCCGCCAGGAACTGGAAGGCTCGATTGTAGATCTATTGTCTGGCCTTCCGAATCCATTTAGTTTTGAGCACTTTGCATCCAAGTGCGCTACCGATCACCAAAGGGCTCTTGACCTCTTTCAGGAACTTCAGAAGAAGTGTGTCTTGATTGGAGATTCGGAAAAGCTGTCAAAATACCGAATTGAGTCAGTCAATATTGAAATTTGTTCGCAATGTAATGGTAGGTGTTCTTTTTGCCCCGTCGGATTAGATCCGCTGCCCAAGAGTACCATGTCCCAGTCAGCTTTTGATAAGATCTTAAGTCGCCTCCCTTCCGAAAATATCGATTGGGTTTCACTAAATCACTATAATGAGCCACTATTAGACCCGGGAATTATTGACAAAGTTAGGTCACTGAAGAAGTTCGGATTCAAGCTACGGCTTTTCACCAATGGCGTTCTATTGAAGCAAGAGAAAATTGAGGAGCTTTCTAAAATTGGAAATACTCAACTAGTTGTGGTCAATCTCCCTACCCTCCAGCCCAGTCAGTACCGTCGACTAATGGGCATGAGTTATAAGCCAGCAATAAAGAATCATTTACTTCACCTGATAAAGAAAAGGATTCCCACGGAAATATGCATTAATAATTCGCTAAGTGAAGCCCACAACACTAGAGAGGAGCTAGAGGATTTCTTCCGCTCCAACCACACCCCCCCGCCGCGGATCATTATTAACAATACACATGATCGCGCAGGGTTAATTAAAGAAGAATTCCTTATAAAGTCTAAAGCCCCTACACACGGGTGCCGCAGGTTCTTTACCCAGTTGAACATTAGCGTTGATGGAGATATTTTCATGTGTTGCCAAGATTACTATCAAGAGTCGAAATTTGGAAACCTATTAGAGGAAGACCTCACGACTATTCTAACCAGCGAAAAAGCATCCCAACTGAGGGGTATGGCCTTTGGCGTAATCGACTCAGATTCCGATTTCATATGTAACAAATGTGTAGAGGCTCATTCGATAAGTCTTTCGGCTAAACGATCTACTGCAAGTAAAATTTGCACTTAACTATCGGTGATTCACGAGGGACGAGATTGTTTCCCCCAACTTGACCCATAAGTGAATTAATTTAATAGATACCTAACCAATCTCCTCCCGTAATTATCAAGGCTGCTGTTCTTTGTTTTTCGATACGCTTTTGACTCGGCAATGATACCCTTCTCATCTAGTGAGTCTAGCAATGCCGGAAGTGATGAGCATTGCTCTGTACCGAGTAGGTACTTTGCATCCGGTAATATCTCAGCTGTGTAGTGATTATGAACACCAACAAGAGGAGTTTCATACCCTTCTGCCAGATGTGGAAGACCAGAGGTGAGATGGTCTTGATCATGGAAAAAGAGAATGGCATCGGCTGCGTGTGCCCACAAAGCCAATTGTTCTTCAGACAGCCACTCAAATTTCACCAAGACCTCCATCCCTCCCTTCGCCAGCTCATTCACCGAATTGAGAATGACTCTTGCATAATCTTTGTCGTAAACCTGCCCTATGATTGCCAACCCAAGTCTCTTATTCTTGGTTCTCTTCAAATATTTGATCATTCTATCATGACCTTTGTATGGAGCAATGTTACCGATTGACAATAACCAGATTCTTTTGTCATTTATCCCCAATACACATCTGCACAATGATTTTGTCTGGAATGAAACCGGGCGATAGACCGGATGGCGAAGAATATTATGTTGAACGTGTTCAGGAACAGAGTAAAACTCCATTATCTTATGTTGTCCGTAAAGGGAATGATGGAGTATAACGTCTACTTCATCTAGCACCAATTGGTAGAGCGATCTTTCAAAAACTGGATTAATGGAATCAATCGGAGCTGAATTGTGCGATACATAAAGAAGCCGAGCTTTTTTATGAATCTTTTTCAAAAGTTCCCGGACATCCTCAAGAGTTTTCTCACAAGAATTATACCTCTCTCTTGCAGTTAGCAAAGCTTCAGGCCACTGAATTATGATGGTATCTGCCATCTTGAGATCCCCTGTTCGCCAACGTTCCCCAAAATTCCAAAGAAAATGCACTTGATGTCCCAACTCTTCTAATGAATCTTTCATCATGACAGAGTAACTACTGTAGTTGCTAATGGCGATCGACTTACCCATAAAAAGGAGGGATTTCACTGGCGCCTACTTTGTCAAGCCAACGATTCATTGCCAATATAGTCCAGCGTTGATAGCTGTTCAGATACCTGTGGACCTTAGTGGACAGACTTGCATCTAACACGTGAAGAAGATGTTCGTAGGGCATAACAAATCCCAGTTTCTGCCGCCTGAAGGAATCATCGCCTAATTCTTTTTGTATATATCGCTTCAAGGGAATTTTCGCATACTTTCCACCCTGTGAGCAAAAGAATTCATTTGGGATCTGGAAAAGTAGCTTTACCAGATCATCATCTAAAAAAGGGGCCCGAATCTCTACGCGATTGACCAGTGAAAACGTATCTGCATCAACCAGTAACCGCTGGGCCAAGTAGGTTTTTATCAACAACACCCTGATGGACTCGTAACCGCCTATATCGTCACTAATTAGATCCATATAGTCAGCAACTATTTCCTCGTAAAACTTCGAAAAACAAAGACCTGATCTTTCAAAAACGGGTCGCAACCATCGATCTGGAAAGAGTTGAGTAAGCTTCAAGAAACGGGTCACCAAACTACGTTTTTCAGCTAAATCAGCGACGCTAAACGCGTTCGACAGAGTTGTATATCCATTCATGAGTTCATCTGCCCCAACCCCGGAAAGAAGCACTTTACTCTGGCTATGAGTAGTAATCATAAATGTATTCATACCATCGGAAGGTGGGAAATCATCCACCGCGTCTAACCAGCGCCTATATGTGGTATCGGAGAAGTCTTCTACAGCGTGGATGACCGTATTAGGAATACCGATCTGATTTGTCAACCTTGTTACAAGATCCTTATCCTCCGAGTTTTGAAGAAAGTATGAATGACTGATTGAATGACCTTGATCTGCGGCCAATAATGCCACTGAATCCGCCCCTCCACTTAGCATCAACCCAATATCAAAGTCTGAATGAGAATGTCGGTTGACGGCTTCTTGAAAACGGTTCTCAAATTCTTCTTCTTCTATTTCACGGAAATGTGAAAAGAACTCCGAGCTTTCCCAGTAGCTGCTCTCCGATACCTCAAGACTCTCAAGATTTATCCGCATAAAGGTCCCCGGAGCAATGCAATTCACGTGCTGATATATGGTCCGAGGCGGTAGAATATATTGACGATAGCAGAATTCGAGGAAGTGCTCGATGCTTAACCCCCGTTTGTGCAAGCTATTCAACGGCTTGGCGGCGGTAGAGCAATAGAACTGATCATCTTTTCCAGACCAGTACAAAGGCTTCATCCCAAACTTATCCCGACCTACAATGGCGCAGTTATTTCCTACATCCACGATAAGAAGGCTAAACATACCCTTCAAAACAGTAAAGAGGCCAGTCCCCCACTCCAGGTATCCATGCAAAACTATTTCGGTGTCATTCCGAGTTCTGAATTGATACCCTTTTGATTCTAGCGTCTTTTTTAACTCGTGATAATTATAAATCTCACCACTAGTTACTGTGTATACGCTTTTGCTTTCAGTTGAAAAGATAGGCTCCTGATTGACCACATCATTGATCGTCAAGCGATGGACTCCCATGCAGAATTTATCCCTTCTCAGCAGCTGTTGGTAATCATCTCCTCGTTTTGAGTTGGCTGACATGAGTTTTTTAATTAACTCATCATCCAGTCGCCCAACCGCCAAAAAAACACCACACATATCTAAATCAGTGAAAGAGCTCTGAGGTTGTTTTCAATATTACAATGCGCTTGCGCAAGCTGTCTTGCTGACTTACCAATCTTCCGCAGTTGTGGACGCCGTTGCACAATGAACCTAAGATTGGCGCTTAAAGACGAAATGTCTCCATATCGGGTGAATAGCACATTTTCCTGATGTCGAAGCTGTTTTGAAACGATTCCCGCAGCTTCATTAATGATGACTACCTTCTCCAGCGCCATGGCTTCCAAACAGCTCATCGGTAAACTTGAGTCATTTTGTACACGAAAAAAAATATCACACTGGCGATACCTCTGGATTGAGTCTTGTCTATCACCAATCTTTTCTACACTGATATTTTCGCATTTGAAATGCTCCAGCCTTTCGGGAAATCGTGAAATCAAAACTAATTGAAGGTTTTTAAGTGACTTCACCAATTGACATAACACATCGATCGATAAGAATCTTATGGTTTGATCACCTATGATATGCGAACCCGTGCTTGCCAGAATTCTCAAACCAGAAGAAGAAGCAACGATTGAAGGTAGATGAAAACTTGGTAGCTGTGCGATAATTGTTGAAGATTTGAAAGCCTTCTTGGCCCTTTCCGCGGCGAACTCAGACCATATGACATTGATTTTTGATCCCTTTACTGCCTCAGAGGCACATATCAGATGAGACAGACTATCCCATGGGTAGGTATGATTTCGAAACAAGGTTTCGGTTAGGGCTCTCTTTACTAGTTCATCATTGATCTCTGGCATATTCTGCTCAAAATGCAATAAGTCTGACTCCCCGAAACCCGTTTCTACGAGTACCCTGGTACCTTTTATGTCGCAGAGCTTGCTAGCGACCTCTCTTCCTACGACCAACAAGTTATCTGGTACAACATTCTTCACGATTGATCGAAAGATCTGACTGTATGAATACTTGCTCAGACACTCCGGAAGATCGAAAGTTTTACTACCAATAATGACCTGTTTGAAGGAAAAGCTGATAAAAATGGAGCCGAATCCGTGTTCATGAAAAAGCCAATGGCAATCCCGACCCCAGTATGAAGGTCCGCCTATCGAGCCATCCACTATCATGCGATCAGCACGATCTGGCAAGGGTAGATTTATGTATTCAAGTGCTTCAAACGGGATCCCTTCAAGCGAATAACCTGTGTCGGAAAATTCGTAGCCCATTGAGATCTCCTTAAAAACGCGCCAGAGTTTGGGATCCAACCGATAATGTTTCTTAGGGTGGTCATACTTATAATCATATTCGAGGAGGAGTCCGTCAACGCTGAATACCAAAGGTTTAGAAAAGTACGGAATTCTCATGATTGAAAACCAATGAATCCTAAAACCTGATTCTTACAAACAAACTCCCCTGTACTTGAATGTAGAATGATGCCAGAATGGGACGCTTTGATTGTTTCTTTTACCTCGAAATTGGTACTATCAAACACGGTACCTACTGTATCTCCAAGTTTTACATGTTCCCCAGGATATTTCTCAGGGGCATAAACTCCACTAACCCTGGCTACAAAGGGGCTCTTAGAGCCAAAAATCGGCACACTAATTTCGTGAGAATTGTTCATGTTCCGAATTGCCCACTGAAGTCTTTCGGCATAACCCTTGAATTGATCATAGACCAGATCATCTGGTCTGGGAAGCTCAATCGCACAATAAGGTTGTCCGATTCCTCTGAACTTATGGCCCAAGGTTTTTTCAAATCGTTGCTCTTGGTCAATCGACCAAATGAACTGGCAGCCAAAACTGCACAAGAATCTAAGAGCCAGATCTTTAGGATTATAAGATTGCTCGAAGGTAATTCCGAACAATATTGAAAGTGCATCCCAGTTATGAAAGTCAATCACCAATTCACTTCCAGAAGCAAAGGAAATCAAATCATCAATCACTGCGTTGATCTCTTCCGAGTCGGAAGCATCTACCAAATTAAAGTTGATGTCTCCGATGCCATAATTCCGGGTTCCTTCGAAATGACCTAGCCAATTTACGAAAGGAATGATATCTATCCTGAAATCAGTATCCGCCACGTGGTTTTCGATAAAATGCTTGAGAAAAAGTATTGAGCTCAATTCATCGCCGTGTAAGCCGTTGATGAGAGTAATCCTTCGGCTGAAATGATGATTAAAACTGAGCGCCGAAAGACTGATCACCCCCATATTTCTGAATTGATGGTCACACCATTTTATCCATTCATACTTTGGCATATGCTATTAATTTGATCGTCTGAAATTCTCCATCAATTTGGTATGAAGGCATGGCCTCAATTTGAAAAAGCCCAACACTCAGATCATGGGCTCGGAGCTTGTCTATAAGATTGTCCGGTTTTTCATCATTCCAGACAAGGCGAGGTGTCTTTACGTAATGCTCGAAACTGGCCGCGCTGATCCCGTAAGCAATCTTTGAAAATGCCTCCTCCAAACATTTCCAAAGCGCCCCTCTTTTTTGGTAACCACATGCACTCGCTAAAAGCTGATCCTTGTAGAAGCAACGAAAAATCACAAAATCATGAAATGCAGTTTCGCGAAAAGCAAAGTGCTCTGGTTTGAGGATATCCGAAACCCTATCAATGAACCTGTCAATCAAATCATGGTGAACAATGTGCCAGTTCAACGAGAAATGATTGGTAAACACTTTTTCAATCAATTCAGCCAACGCGCGCTCACGTACATCCTCAATACGCTCACCTGCAGCCATACCACAAGTCGTCGCAATTTGAATAGCGTTGTGATAGCGTTTGCTGAGTGTCACGAAATCGGTGAGTACAGCTATATCCGACCCATCAAAAAGGTCCTGGCCGCCAATCCAATAGTAAGCAGTTGATTCATCGAAATACGCTTCATGATAAAAACCTCGGGACAATTGCAGGGGGTCAGAAAGGATGTCATGCGGAGGTACTCCATTTAGAGGGAGCGTTCGCTTCTGTATTGCCTTAGGTCCAATGAGGATACTCTGAAGAATTTCATTCGCTTCAGCTTTTGCCTTGATTTCTGCCAACTCTTCCTGCTTGGCGATTCCTGTAGTCACAATATTTGCAATGGGAATCTCGCAGCGAGCAATGCATATATCTTGACCAGCGAGCTCAAGTACTTTATTTCGAGTAGGCAGAGGAATTAACGTGGTGGAACGATGCAATCCTTCGTTAACCGGCGCTGCGCCATTCCCTGATACAAAACAAAGACCCACCACATTTTTGGTTGAAGAAATCCTCTTTATGCTAGCCGGAATGAAACCACTAATGAAATGAGGAAGATTCAGCGCACCGGCAGTAAGTTGAAAGTTCTGTAGCAGATGCCCCGCTTCCAACAATAAAATCTTTTCAGCCTGAAAACCATATTTTTCATAGATAGAGGTAGGGTCAATCTCAACCAAAAAGCAGACCGAAGCACCCAGAACCCATTCTTGACTCATTTCATTATAAACCTGAATTATATCCGGCGGCGAAGCATTAAGGGGATCCAACCTGTTCATTTCGGAACTGAACCCATATACACTAGGACTTAGACCCTCCGCATGCCAACAGATCAATGAAATTCTTGTTGAACCAAGTGCACCAGCGGTAGGGTAGGAATATTGCAAGTAAGACTGGTTCTGTATTTTTAAAGTACTTACCACTCCTCCTGCATTCTTAAGTAACGAACTCAACGTCTCAAAAGGCAAAATTGATCCATTTAGCGCCCGATTGGTTCTACGTTTAGCAAAAGCCCTCTTAAGCCCCAAATTTTCAATGGCCGAATCATCACCATGCAGAAGCGATTGCGTTTCCGAACATTCACTTTTATACCGTCCACCGCTGCTTAGCAACGCGCGAACTCGATGCACAACCTGCCCATATCTCTTGAAAGGGATGTAGAACCTTTCACAGTAGGTAGCCTCAAAGCTCCGAACAGAGTTCAAGAATTTGGCGCCAATAGCTGTTGCATAAGCCATGTGCTTGAGATTTTTATATTGGGATCTTAGAAATTGACTTGCATAAATGGATGCCAGTTCTACTTTTCTGTCAATTACTTTTTCGATATCGTGGTAGTATGGTATGTAGCTGGCAGTCAGTGTGTCATATCTAGCCCAAAAATTCGTCATTAGTTCCGCATAATAAGGCGTAGGCGAAAGGTCCTCATACAGCAAGTGGAATGGGTATCTCGCTGCCAAATTTTTCACAAAAACATGCTCTGGATGATCTCCAAATGCGGCGGGAAAGAAGACAAGATCACCCTCTCCCAGTATGGAGTCCAGCTTCACGGAGATAGTGTCCAGCCCAGCCTGGTCCTTCGGACCTTCAAAGTCCAAAAAATGATGGATAGCTCCAATCTCTTTACAATAGGTCAACCCTTCCTTTCTTCGAACACTTTTTTGTTCACTTCTCTGTCCTTCCCTGTTAGGAATATTAGGATTAATAGTTTCATCTAACGAAAAAACAGTAATGACGTGAATCTCGATATTACTTAAGCTTGCCAGAAAACCACCCATTGAGATGGCGGCATCATCAAAGTGTGACTCAACAATAAAGACACTATCCATTTGTTGACACTTTTCCACCTGAAGGAGCCATGGCGATTATCTCTTTCAGGAGCTCAGAGTCGAGGGTCTGGTTATACTTATAAAATAAGTTGAACGCGTCCCCGTTGAAGTCTTCTCTTGCCTCCATACTGCCGTCTGTTGTCGCAAGGCCTTCTTCAAAGATTCCTCCTATGGTAGGTACATCATGTTCCGATATTTCATATATAACCCTTGCAAGGTCAAATAGAGAAGGTGGGGACCACCCTGTCTTATCAGCCCTCATCGCCCATATGGAACCCTCTGCCTTGTACATTGCATTTATTCTCAAGGTCAGCCGAGTCTTGTGAAGCTTACAAAGCTTTTTGATATAGTTACAACTCATCACGGCATCCTCTACACCTTCTGCATCATTGTGATCATAAGAGGCTTTCAAAAGGACATAACACGAAAGCCAAACACCCATCTTACCCAAAAGGGCTATTGTATCTTCAAAGTGAGGTAGGTCCATCTGTTTCCCAAGCACTGGTTCCAGAATTCGCGGATCGGCACTCTCCAAACCAATCTTGATTATGAGCGAACAATTCTCTATAACACTAAGTAGGAAGCTTAGGTATTCTTCTGTCACAAACTCTGATCTAGTTTCCAACGAGACATACTTTAAATTTGGGAATTTTTGAAGTGAAATTGTCACGATTCTCTTGATCACTGACCGTGGTATTGTTCTTTCGTCCAGCATCGACCCTTCATTATTCAAAGAAAGTGTATCAACTTGCATTGTGTTATAGTCTGTTGTAATCAAAGCACCTTGAAACTGCGCTATTATTTCATCTTCAGAGACATAGTCTTTGGTGGACCTACTTGGCAGCGTACAAAAAGTACATTGATAAAAGCATCTACGGGTTTTCAGAATGACCAAGAACTCATTTTTTATGACGTACTTTCTGGCCAAGCTGAGTATTGGTTTTGAGTGTGTGGAATTCATACTTCGTATCAAATTCATGTTCTGAACAGCGGATTGACATTTCCTAGGAATTGAAACCAGTTGCCAACCCTCTTTTTCAGGAAGGGTCAGTCCGTTCTGGTCGATGACAAACCTATGTTATTAAAAATATATGCGCTATTTCAATAGGTCATATCACAAAGGAATGAAATGGTCTGATAGCCAGAAGACATAATACTAAAGAAACGATGGAAGCTTATAGAACAATTCCTAGTCAAGTATTTGGATTCAGAGTATTGCCCGCTGCGCCTGAATTCATTCCTCACAACGCTCTATTGTACCTTTCACGTCTCCCAATTCAACGTATTGCTGGAACCTTAACATCCCAAAATTTATTGAGCGCACTTCTAGGCGTTGCTTCGCGCTCTAGATCACAACTCCCATATCTTGGCAGTCGAAAAGCTAATTTCCATGGCGACCTGTAATGCCTTTGATCACGGTCTTGTACTCGCACACATTCGACCCTGTCCCTCCCCTACTGCCATCACTAACAGCCTCGAAAGAGTGCTCCATTTCCGGTGAAATTGACGGGGTGAGTTGTATGTCACGTTGTAGGCCCTCCCTGTCTTAAAAACCAGCCTCAACAGACCCAAAGCTTACTTAACATAACGCGGACATTATGTAACAATCTAGTCGTTAGACATAATAAGCGTTATGTTAAGCGAACTCGATTGATATCAGATTATTGTCTGCGGATAACCGTCTTCGTTCGCTCTTCAAGACGACCATCGCGATTTCATGCTGCGCCTGATATGCAGCCCAGTGGCGACAGATTTGCAAGCAGACCTGAGCATCTATTTTTCGATATTCGACCCTCTGGACGAGTTTCTTTCAAATACGCGATTCTCAGGCCATTCACTGCTTGCAAAACACTCGCCAACCCATCGCTTTACACGCCGCAAGCAACAGCCGGTTCCTCGGGCTAACATTTGCCGTCATTCCGAGGAGCTTATATAGGCCGTGAATTTGCATTCACATGAAATGCGACGTGGGAATCTTTTCACGGCAATTCCGAGATCTCAAGTCGGCTGTAGTGGTCACCATCCAATGTTGTAGCCTTGTACCTTCCTTTTTCTTTTCAGCTGCTGGCTTTGTGTCCTCAAGCCGGACCGGCTGTTACTTTCTGTCTTGAAACAGAAAGTAACCAAAGAATTCAAGACAGAATAATGCTCCCATCACACGGACCAGCCGCACCCCCGCTATTCTGTCGGGCCACCGCTCCCTGGACGTAATGAGATGGTGCTAGATGACAACTGCTAACCTGTGTTGATTGCTTTTTAAGACGGCCCTGGAAACCTTTTCGAACCGTTCGTTTTCAAACATCTGGTTGATCACCTTCGCGCAACCATCAATCGTAAACCTCGCGTGATAACCATTAATACCACGTTTTATACCCATTTCGGCGAGCGGCATAGTGTTTGTCAAGATGTTATGAACTACTAATGATCTATGCATTTACATAAATTCAGTGTAATACTGATTGCTGTACTGACTTGTACATGCTCGGCTCCGGAAAAGCCTCAAACCCCTGCTTCGAGTAACCAAGAAACTACTTCCCTGTATTTGCGATGGGTTGGAGATTCCCAATTTAATGAGAACCTGGATGATTCAACGTTTCAATTATGCCATAGTGAATACCAGGTCAAGCAATATTTTAACATGGGAAAGGGAATGCTTTATGAAGGCGAAAAAAAGGCTTTAGAAGACTTCTTTTTTGCGCAATATGAAGCCGTTCCTGTTGATCAAAGCGGATGGATTCGGATCCGCTTCATTGTCAACTGCAAAGGCGAAACGGGTAGATTCAGATTACTAGAAGCTGATGAAAATTACAATCCAATGACCTATGACGCGCGCATAACACAGCAATTAATGACATTCACCAGGAATGTGAAGGGTTGGATGCTGCAATATGATGATGGTCGGGCCAAGGACTATTATCAATACCTGATCTTTAAAATCAAAGAAGGACAATTAACAGATATCATGCCATGAAAATGATATATCTAACCTTTTTCCTTGTATTTACCACGCAGGTCATGGGGCAGCAAAACTGTGAAGCCTATCTATATCAGAATGATACGCTAAAGTATCGAGCTTGTCGCACGGCGGAAAAGAGAAAGGGCCACTATCAGTTTAGTAGAAGGTACCAGGAAGCCCTGGATAAATCACTCGCCATTGATTCCTCATTTGCCTTTGCTTATCGTGCTAAATCAACAGCGTATCTTAAAAGTGGCGATTTCGTAACCTGGAAGAAATTAATGGATTTGGCTGTCGCTCATGACCCAACAGCCTATCTGGATTACAGGGGTTGGTGCCGGTACCAATTTTTCCGAGATTACCAGGGGGCTATTGACGACATTGAATACCTCGATCAACTGGTAGAATATGACATTGGTTATTCAGTCAACGGAGATTACCATCTGCATATAGCGCGTGCACTTTGCTACAAGGCACTTGGAGATAAGCAAAAAGCAATTACCATTATAGAGAATCACATGAAGAACAATACCCAGTATGCGGGGCCCTATGATTATCTGCATTTGGGTGTACTGTACCTGGAGACCGGCCAATATCCATCTGCCCTCAAAGCATTTAATGAACAAGAAAACACCAATGATCTAGCTGAAAATAGATATTACATTTCGCTGATATACAGCAATTTAGGAAAAGAATCCGCAGTCAAAGACCAACTTGTAAAAGCCAAAGAACTGTACTTGGAGGGTTATCGGATGTTTGATCCATATGTAGCTGTTATGGATCAAATTTACCTGGATGATATCGAAGCTATGTTGAATGATTAGAGATATGAATTAGTAAGCTAACTGGAAGCTACTCTGGAACCGCACACACCTGCCTGCGTGCCTTATCACCCGCCGTAGCCTTGGGAAGGCAGGGTCCTGCCCTCCTGCCTCCTCCACTGCGTCAAAAGAGCCCGCCCAGACCGATAGCGTCTGGGTGCTCGATTAAGAAATGATGAGTGCGTTTTAACCGCAATGGCAGTTGGCGCTTGTATGGATAATTGTGACTATTAGCTCAATCCCAAGATGCTGTGGCAATCTCTTTACGACCAATTCCGGGAGTCTCTTTGAGTCTGTGGTTATCAGCCAATGTTAGCGCTTCGCACCTTCCTCCCCCTAGTTGAATCTCAAGGAATTGTAATAGCTTAACGCCATGTCTGGTTCGTTAATCTCTGAAAGTGCACTAGGCCATTGGATTGAGAACTTCTATGGCTACGGGAATTGGGAAGCCCCTATCTGGTTTGTCAACCATGAGGAGCCCAGTGGTGATATGCCTGAAGAAGTTGCGGACAAATTGAATTATTTCATAGAGAACTACCCAGGCGATGGCGGCCCGACGCTCTGTGACCTGCGGGCGCTCTTCAAAAGCGTACGATATACTCATCAACGTTCCAGATCCGATGACTTTGACACCTTGCATGACTATCGGTTTGGCCACCAGGCGGTACAGCGACGCGAGTGGCAGGGTATCATCTCACTGGTACATGGATTCAATGATCTGCCCGTGGGTAATGCTGAGACCTCTTTGCACTATCAGGTCCATTCCTTGGCTTCAGGGGAAAATAACGAGGCTTTGCTCCGATTATACCCCTTGCCCGCCCATAGTCATGCCTGGTATTATAGTTGGTTAGGTTTGAAGAATATGGATTTCCTTAAGAGCCGTGCGGCCTATCAGGAACATGTTTACCAGACGCGCATGGGGACCATTCTTGAGAAGATGCGCATACACCAACCGAAACTGGTCGTGATGCATGACATGACGGGTATTCATACATTGAAAGCGTCTGTGCAAGCCCATTTTCTCGGTGTCAAGTTCACCAGTGTCAAAGCTATTCCTCGTAAAATCCCGCAACATCATATTGCCAAAATCCCGGAAATAGGAACCATCCTGGTAATGACCACCCAAAGCACGGGATTAAAGCATAATCGAGTGGAAACCGGCTTTGATTGGGAGACTTTTGGTAGAGAGCTGACAGAGAAATACTGTCAATTTGGATGAGATGGAGGTCAGGATGACTTGATCTCTGCAGTGATGTAAGTATTGCCTAGGGTTGTCTTTCCGACACGAGCTTCCTGATCGTATGCTTGGTTTCCTCGCTACTCCTCCCGAAACACTCCCTTCAAAACGTCATTGCGATAGCTCCCGCCAATCGGCAGCGTGGTTGCTCCAATGTCGAGCTGATTGCCTTCGATGCTTCTTACACGTTTCTTTGCGACGATGTATGATTTGTGGATGCGCATGAAATCTGAAGCCGGCAATTTCTCCTCCAAACTTTTGAGGGAACCCAAGGCCATGATCTTGCCTTCGTCGGTGAAATAGACCACATACTCCTTCATGCTCTGGATATACAGGATGTCTTTCAAATACAGCCGGTGGATCTTGTGATCGCCATTGATCAGCAAAAAGTCTGAAGGAACCCGGGGACTCTCAGCGGCATGAGTTGACGGCGTTTTTTCGTTTGACTTTTCCCTAAAGTCAATGAGTTCTATCGCTTTGTTCACGGCATTCAGAAACCGAGGAAAGCCAAAAGGTTTCAATAGGTAGTCGATGACTGAGAGCTCGAAGCCCTCCACAGCATATCGGTCGTAGGCAGTGGTCAAGATAACGGCTGGCGCCTGAGACAGCGTTTTTAGGAATTCAATGCCTGTCATTTCGGGCATCTGGATATCCAGAAAGACCAGGTCCACCGACTCCTGATTGAGGCAAGAGATCGCCTCGAGAGGATTGCTGAACTTCGCCAGTAGGTGCAGCTGGGGAACCCTCTCTATGAAGTTGTCCAACAACTCCCTGGCCAACTCCTCATCGTCAATGATGATACAAGTATACTTTCTCATGAGCAGTCGAGCTCCAGGTGAATGTTGAAAGTGGCTTCGGTTTGATGGATAGCTAATTGGTGCCTCTCGGGATACAAGAGATCCAGACGTTGTCGAACGTTGTCCAAACCGATCCCTCCTTGTTGATCTTTCGTGTATGTCCGCTGAGCTTTGCTGTTCACCACTTCAAAGAAAAGAAGTTTGCGGCCCTTGATGTTCAAACTTATGTGGACATAGCCATTTTTCAAGTCTTCAATTTGGCTGTGTTTGAAAGCGTTTTCGACAAATGGAATAAAAAGAAGTGGTGCTACTTTCAGCCCATGGTAGTCCTCCCCTACCTCAAATTGTACGTCCAGGCCTCGACTCTCCTTCAATTGCGCTAGCTCCACATAGCTTTTGAGATATTCGACTTCTCTCTCAAGCGGAACGCGCTCTTCATTGGAATCATAGAGCATGTAGCGCAGCATGTCTGATAGCTTCAAAAGATTCTCAGAGGCCCGTTCGGGCTTGATAACGGTTAGTGCATAGATATTATGTAAGGCATTGAACAAGAAATGAGGGTTGATCTGGGACTTCAGGAATTTCACCTCTGTCTCGAGTTTAGCTTTTTCGAATTGCATCGCTTCCTTTTCTTTCTCGCTGGCATATCTGCTGACTGCTACGAGGGAGCTGCCAAGCAGACTGATGAACAGTGGTGGGAGGTTTCGCAATAGCCAGCGGAAGTTGCCACCTGCTTCATCGTCATCTGGCCGGCTACTACGACCTGCGATGTTTTCAGTCCTGTCCATTGACTCCTTCGATCCTCGATTCCAGGGTAAGAAGTCGGAATGCACTCCCCAAACAACCATTAAGAGCAATGCCGTAGATGCGAAAAAATAAGAAGCTCTCTTTTTCTGTAGATATAGATTGGGTATGAGCCACCTAAGGTTGACGAATACCACCACAGATACACCCGCTATGATCAGGAGTGACCGATACCAGAAACTGAAGTCGATGTCTTCCTTGCTTAGCAGTAGCAGCATCAATAGCCAGCCGGCACCCCAAATCAGGGCTTGAGACGCGGCAGGCACGCCCGGGGATTTTTTCATGCGAGAAGTATGGTAAGAAATGCTGGTTTACCCAAATCCTTTCAACGAACATTGGCTTAACCTCAACGACTTCGGTGGTTGGCGGCCATGACCCCTGTTGGAGCTTGGACGGTCCGTGTAGTGCCAATTTGATTGAGAAAACTACCGTTTTCGTTGATCATTTTTTCTGAGGCCATTCTTCCAATCAATTTTTGGGCATTGGATCATCAGTGTCCATGACTTCAAGAATCAATAGTGAGAAGATGCTAAGGACAATCATTTCAATGGCGGCAGGACTCCCATTCCTGACGATTAGCGCGTGCTTTGACGACAGTGATCGGTTTGATGAAGTTGCTGCCATTCCCGAATTCGACTTTCCCACCACTATTCAATTTGAGGAGAATCTCTCCTCATACGGTATCTACGAGGGCCACGCAAGGGATCTGAGACCTTCCAGTGATTTCCATTTATTGGAATTGAGCTCCGTGCTTTTCACAGATTATGCGTATAAGCAGCGGCTGGTCAAAATCCCTGACGGGACTCAACTCGAGGGATTGGGCGATGATGCGATTGATTTTCCGAATGGCACTATCCTCGTAAAGACTTTCTACTACTTTCAAGATGACAGGGATCCGAGCCTGGGGAAGCGCGTCATCGAAAGTCGCCTGCTAATCAAAGAAGAAGGTGTTTGGAATGTGGCGACGTACCTGTGGAATGACGAACAATCAGACGCCACCCTTCAGGAAGAAGGTCACGATACGCAGGTGAGTTGGCTAGATGCTAAGGGAGAGCGGCGATCGACCCTCTATCATGTGCCCAGTAAAAAGGAATGCGCTACCTGTCATCAGTCAAGGTCGACAGTCACACCTTTGGGCCCCACCTTGAGGAACCTTAATCGCGAGGTCGAGCGCAATGGAGTCATGGTCAATCAAATCAGGCACCTGCAGTCGGTGGGTATTTTCAATGAATTTTCGGTTGAGGAGATTTCGCAGATAGCCGATTACAAGAATGCCAATCTGCCTTTGGAAGAGCGCGGAAGAGCCTATTTGGCAATGAATTGCGCGCATTGCCATAACCCTGATGGATGGGAAGCTGCCAGCAACAGAAGATTCGATTTCAGGTATGAGACGCCCTTGCATGCAACAGGCATAGCGTCCCAACCTGAGAAGATATCCAGGGCACTGCTGAATGGACGAATGCCATTCATCGGTACAACGCTCCTTGACGAGGAAGGAGTCAACCTCGTGAAGGCCTATTTGGAAGGGCTCTGAAATGAACTGTTGATCACTAGACGGTCCGTGTTGTTGCTGAGATTATCAGTACGAAGACAGATCTCAATACGACCGTTCGACGCTTATCCTGCCGTCCTCATGGGAGCCGTCGCAATCTTCTCCAACAAAGGAAATGGAGACACTCAATGGTTCAAACTCCCCTTCTCCAGTGTAGACACCCGGGCACCCGCCCATATAGTCTGGTAGGTCCTGGTTATAGCGAAAGGTGAAGGTCTGCGTCCCATCTTCGGCGAGCAATATGGTAATGGTCCCATCATTCTGCTCGCCACCCCCAGGCTGGCTTGAAGTCAGTCGAAATAAAGAAGTCGCCGCTGACACGGGTTCCGTTCTGCTCCTTCAGCCAAAAGGAAATTGCCACGTCAGAAAATAGGTTATCATCCCACCGACCAACGTACCTACCTAATATTGGACTTGCATCTGACAGGGTGATTGAGGCCTTCCTTTCTGCGATGAAGCTCCCCCCCTCTTTGTCGTACATCAAGACGACAGAATAGGCCGTATCATGTGTCAATGCGTTGCCATCTATGTCTAGTAGCCCTGGCAATTGGAAAGCGTACTCCTTCTGACTAGCCCTCACCCCAGGCACTTCCAGAAAAGAGCCGTCTGGTACGGCAGACAATTCGTCCGTGGTCAGATTGCTCGCGGCTGCCGTGGGTACCAAGTATAAACTGATCGCATCTACGCCGTCACTGAGGAGAAATTTGACGTGGATATCCGATGAGGATTCGGTGTTGCCAATATCAATCGCGGAGAAGGCGCTCAAGGTGATGGGATTGATCACCACTTCGGGCTCGTCCTCCGACGAACAGGCGGTGAGAAGCAAGAGACTGAAGGCGCAGAATTGGTAGGCGAACGATTGGATGCTTTTTAGACTTATCATGTTTGTTTTTTTGGCTGGCAGACAGCGCCGATACGCGGATGGTCAGTGCAGTCTGGTTCCATTTCTTGTGTTATGCTACGGTCATCAGACACCTCGGCCCCGCAAAATGTTGCGAATGACAAGAAATGCATTGAGATGCAAAGTCCTATCTCCCAACCCATCCTGACGCCCGCGCAAAAGCCAGTACGGCAGCCATGGCGATGTCCACGAGCATCAATAAACATTAAAGCGCCCAAGTTAGAGCCCAATCCCGCCGGAGTTGGGCGAAGTGCGGTGGTAGCGAGGCCCCCGACCAGCTGTCTACCTTTCCTTGTGCCTTACATAGATCAATTTATGTCGGCTGTTGGAGCCTTCTCTTTGTTCGATTTCAAACCTCCCAAGTGACTGGATGAGTGGTGTCAACTTTTCAAACCCGTAATTACGAGAATCAAAGTTGGGTTGCTTCTTTTGGATAAGCCCACCTACGTCTCCAAGGAAGGCCCAGCCTTCTTCATCAGACAGATCACGAATGGAAGAGGCGATCAAATTGATTTCTCGCTTTGTGATCCGATCGATGTCTGATTTGTTCTTCTCTTTCTTCTCGACTTTTTCAGCCGTACCGTCATTGAGAATTTCGATGTAGATGAACCTATCGCAAGCAACAATAAATGGATTGGGTGTCTTTTTCTCCCCGATCCCGATCACAAGCATACCGGCCTCCCTTAGCCTTGTAGCGAGTCTGGTGAAGTCACTGTCACTGGAAACCAGGCAAAACCCGTGCACCTTGTTGCTATAGAGGATATCCATGGCATCTATGATCATCGCAGAGTCAGTAGCATTCTTACCGGTGGTATAGCCGTATTGCTGGATAGGTGTGATGGCATTTTCCAGCAGCAGGTTTTTCCATTTCGTCAGCCCCGGCCTTGTCCAATCGCCATATATCCTCCGGATAGACGGGTTGCCGTACTTCGCAATTTCTTCCATCATCTCCTTCACATGAGCTGAGGGTATATTGTCGCCGTCGATTAGGACCGCCATGTTGATGTTTTCAATCATAGAGCTTTCTTTTGGGCCTTTTGCCCCTAGGTTCAAATTGGGAGGTCAGAACGAATACTGTCGTAAAGGTAGGCCCCTGTGGTGACTTCCATTCTCATTGCCAATTTGACAGCAATCACACTCTGAACTGCAGCCACTTCTAAGAAAGAAGACGAATGTAGGCCCTGGATCCGTCCGAAAAAATGAGAGCTTCGAGGCGTCCTGTAAGTAGCGACTCTTTCAATACTTCTGAAGCTCGGCAAAAAGCGACTCCAGTTCCTCCCGGGTCTTCTGCAGTTTGCCTGCCAGTCGGTCCAGCATGCCCTCTCGGTCGCCATGCACAATTTCGAAATCCCGGTCCGTCAGGGCAGGAAATCGCCATTTCATCATGATCCTTATCTCTCGCCAACTTCTTACATTCATACTCTGGCCTGTTGCTTTATAGAAAATTATCTTCTCTCACCATCAGTAGGAGTACCATCAACATGGCTACTATGATCAAACTAAAAACTACAACCGTATATAAACTACCTCCAAACCCGAAAAAGCCTGAAACCCATACTATTAGTATGGCCGCAATCACCACTGCCAATATCTTCCTCACCAGATTTTGCTAGTTGAACCTCAGCCTATGTAGTACTTCAATGTCTCGACCCCTCGCCGGTTGCTCTTCATTTTCACGAGTGCCGCTTCGCGCACTTGTCTGACCCTTTCTCTCGTCAGTCCTAGTTCGTCGCCTATATCATCCAGGCGCAATCGCGGCGCGTCGTTCAGACCAAAAGACCATTCAATGATCTGGGCTTCCCTGTCAGTGAGATGTGAGAGCATATCATTGATGTCTACTTGCAAGGAAGATCGTAGTAACCCCTGTTCAGGACTTGGCGTGACTTTTTCAGGCAATACATCCAGTAAATTGAACACCTCGTCGGAGCGCAATGGGGCATCGATGGAGGCGGGCCTGAAGCTGATGTTTTTCATGCTCTTCACATGGTCCTCAGGCATCTCCAGTGCGTCAGCCAGTTCCTCATCGGTTGGCTCGCGTTGTAGCTTTTGCTCTAGCTCTGAAAATGATCTGAGGAGCTTATTGAAAGCCATCACCCGATTAGAAGGCTGCCGAATCAACCGGGAATTTTGAGAGATCGCCGACATGATCGACTGCCGTATCCACCACACGGCATATGAGATGAACTTAAACCCACGAGTTTCATCAAATTTGGTGGCGGCAGTGATCAAGCCGATATTTCCTTCACTTATTAAGTCTCCAAGCGTCAGGTTGTGAGCGCCCTTGTCATATTGTTTTGCTACGGAGATCACAAATCGCAAATTGGCCTGTGTTAGCCGCTCTAGTGCCACCATATCTCCTTCTCGGATACGACGGGCAAGCAGCACTTCCTCGTCTGGCGAGATCATCTCTTTACTGTTAACCTCCTGGAAGTACCTTAGCAATGATGGGCTGCTTCTGTTAGTTAACTGGTGCAGAATCTTAAGTTGCCTCATAGATTTGTCGACAAGAATGAATTCTGGATTCACGTCGACTTCGATGTCCTATTGAGGGGGACGAAGAGGCTTTCCGCAAAAAAAGGAAAATCCTTGCAAGAAATTGGTAAGGCCGCAAGGTACAGGGAATTATTCAGAGTGGCCCTATGTCCAGAGCCTTACGAGGCGCAATAGCGCCGCTATTCATTTCTTTAGGATCGTACAGCCGAGCGCTGCCAAGCAGCTCACTACCCTGACTCGTTCTAAAATAAGTCTACAGATTTAACATTTAATCCTATTGATAAGCTTTTCACCGGTGATTTTTTTGGCTTACACTAGGAGCTGTGCCATGCTGGTCAGCACAACCTGGTACCCGTTTTTTTGAGCTATGCGACTACGGTCATGAGGCGACCAAAACAGAAAAAATGTAGCGAACGGTAAGAAACGGAAATGCTAGGGAAGATCGGCAAGGGATTCGGAGTCAGGCCTGTTTTGCGCGTACGATGATGAGATCCTATAACCGTGCGCATTGCCTTCGCGCCTCGCCATTCGCTGTCTTTTCAGCTGCTAATCCCCTACGTATCCCGGCTGCACCCATTGCGGTTGGCCTTCGTTGCTCAGAGCCCCTTGTTGTCCGTGCTAGTACCCGATCCAGTTCCGATGTCAAGACGAAGACCACGTTTCTCACTCCTCCTAACCTCCCCAATGCCATTAGGTGAAAGCGGTTGTCTGGCCATTCTCCAAAGCAAACCTTCTAAGGTCATGCTGACGCAGGAAGCATCTATTGACATAAGATCGACGATTGACCTAGCATCGTTAATAGATTTTTCCTCCGTCAAAATGACTTTGCTTTTGAGAATGGCTTCAAGGTTCCTAGCTTAATAGCATTGCAGGAACTCCAAGGATGAGTCGCTCTAAATCCTCTAGCCTAACTTATATCCCTTTGAGTGACCCCAATGTTAAAATAGTGGAAATGGTATGGTTCGATCTTCCCGCGGAAGGGATAGGAACGGCAGCCGACAACGCGACCGGTGGAGACACCGGTCATGCGATGGGTAGCGCGGTCGTGCTACAGTGGATAGCCCGCCCTGAAGTAGACAGTAGTGCGGGCCTTTCACTGAAGTTCAATCTGGGTCTGTCACTTCAGGACCGCCCCAAAAATCCACCCTAACCCTAGGCTACCCCGTCTTCAGCTCTCCAGGCTATATCCATCTCGCCGGGGTCGGCTTAGGAAGTGATTGCCCCATTCGCTGTTGGTAAACCGCTCAGCTTTGGCATCCCATAGCATCTTCACGCCCACCTCCTGGGTCTTTGCACTTACCCATCGCGCGATGTTGCCAATGTGACCCACGGTAGCGGAACGGTGGCCTATCTCCACATCGGCAATAGGCCTCGTGCGATCTCTGACACAATCGATAAAGTTTTGAGCGTGATCGTCGGGCTTAGGTAGCTGCACTTCCATCTCTTCCAGTGGAACGGTAAGCCATTCGTCGTCACTCACCTCAAGAATGCCCCTGCCTACCTTGATCTGGCCTTTCTTCCCAATGAAGACAGCACCTCCGGTAGGTTCGGCATTTTCCGAAAGCTCGACATGTATATCCCCCGGATAGGTATAGTGAATGACTGGCTCTTTAGATCCAAAGAACCGACCATACGGTGAGTCCACTTTCGCAATCCATGGTTCATAGGGTGTTCCTTCTACCCATACTTCTTCCGGCCCACTCTCATCCATACCCAGGGCCCACTGGATCTGGTCGAGGCCATGGGCCCCCCACCCACTTATTTCGCCGCCGCAGAAGTCCCTGATGGACAACCAACCTGGGTTGGAACGACTCTTGAAAATATTCTCGTTGTAAGGATGTGGCTGTACAGGCCCCATCCACAGGTCCCAATCCAATCCCGCTGGCACCGGCTGTGGCGGAAGAGCATTTTCCCATGTGCCAGGATAATTAACACCAATAACCCGACGCACTTTGCCAATATAGCCGTTGCGTATTAACATAATCGCCCTATGGAAATTATCCCAGGTTCGCTGCTGAGAGCCCGTCTGCAGTACACGTCGATACTTTCTTACCGCTTTGACCATGGCTCTCCCTTCTTCTACCGTCAACGTCAAGGCCTTTTCGCAGTAAATATCTTTACCGGCTTTGGCGGCATCGATACTATGCTGGGCATGCCAGTGATCAGGACTGGCCACCACTACCGCATCGATATCTGATCGATCAAGAATATATCTGTAGTCCTGGTAGGCCGTCACTCCACTTCCAAGATTGGCTGCCGACCGTTGGGAGCGCCCTAAATCAGCATCCGCAGTGGCTGCAAACTCTACTCCCTCAAGCTTGGCAAAAGCACTTCCCAATCCGCCGACGTTCCCTGGGCTTAAACCACCAAATCTGCTTCCTGTGCCAATCGCACCCAGAATGACCTTATCATTAGCACCAACCCTTTTGCCAGGACTAGCCAATACTTTGGACGGAATGAGGTAGGGTGCACCGATGCCGGCGACACCTGCAGAAATACTCTTCTTCAGAAAGTTTCTTCTGTCTGATTTGGGACTCATGTATTGTTGGATTAAAAGGTAAATCGATTATAAGCAAATTATTGGTTGCTGAAAAACCATCAGGTGCCGGGATCTGTGCGATACCCCTCTTCACTTCGTTCTGCAGTTTTTCAAGATATTCCAGGTAAACTGTTTATCGTCTTTGAGCACGTCATAGAAATCATCCATGAAGCGCACCAGACTTTTGTACTCAGAGGGCTTCATGGTGTCTGCTCGTCCTTCGATCAAAGAGTAGACCTTGCTTTCCATGGCTAAGTACTCATCTCGTACATGGAACATCAAGTCATCGTTATTTCTGCAAAAGCCTCTGTATATTCTTTGCCGTCTATGCTCTCTCTCATTAAGGGGATTGACCGTGGCCTCCTCAAACTCAGGATTCAGTACGGTATAGTGTGCGTTCACAAAACCAGCCTGGTCGAAGTCATAACACAATGGAATATACCTCACCGGGTCGTCCGTCCGCATCAATTTGCTGTTGTGCTGGTAGGTGGTGGACCAGTCCATATTCGCAATCATGTATTGGAAAAACGCATGCCTTACAGCCGTGGTGTCATGCAGCCTGGCGGGATGTATCACACTTTCCTTTTGTATTTTCCCGTCATTGCGGTCGGCCACGCGCTTGTCATCTTCAATCAGAAAAGCCAAAACCTGGTATTCCTCGTCCTTCTTTGATTTGTGATCTACCACCGTCAGAGGTGTCAGGCGGGTCTGGAAGCTGTAGGGAGATATTTCTTCATAGATCTTGTAGCACAGGTACTCTCTGCTGATCAGGGCGTCTGCGTCTTTTGACTTGTGACAAGGTAAAACAAGCTTCAGGTTCTTGTGCTTGGCGAAAGGCGTCCCTTTCCGATCTTTTTTCTTAATTCTCACCTTGACAGGTGGAAAGAAACAGTTCTGGAGCCTCCAGCCCCCACGCCTTCGGAGTTTGACATCGATGGAGTCCCATGCATTATCGCCCGAACGATAGTATAGCGTATTGTCGATGTAAGTGGAATCATTGGTCTCCTTTACAAAGGCTCTAAACGAAAAATCCAATTTGATTTCCAGTGGCTCCTGGGACGCGAAGAGATCGGAAGCTGGAGCCTGGCCATACGTGCAATGGATCAGCAGGTAGAAGCAACAGAGGGATGTCGGTATCTTCATGATCAGGAGTTTTAAGGGTTAGACATATCGGATCAGAGGTAGTAGATCCTCACAACGACGATGTTCTTTCGGGAGTTGATGCTTTCAATGTCGATCTTCTGGATGTTGAGGCCTGTCAGGGCAATGAGTTGCTCAATCAATTTGTCATGATCCTGTGGTTTGATGTTGGTGATGTCATCGAACTTGATGAGCTTGGATTGCTGATTCTTGATCAGTTTGTTGCCATCAGCCACGTAGACTGCAATCAGGATCAAGGCGTTGAGCCCGGCAATCTCCCCTTTGCTCGTGCTCATAATGGCATTGATCACGCCTAGGGTGAGCACGACAAACAAGTAAGTCATGTCCTTGAGGGAAATGGTCCTCGTCCGAAATCTGAGGAGCGTAAATGCCGCCAACAGTCCTAAGCTCCCAAAACCAGCCATCGTGGAAGCAAATACGTTGGTTTTGAAAATGATGGATGACAAGAGAAACACCAGGAAATTGAGCAGTGCAAAGGGGAAGAGATTGTCCCACTTTTTGTAGGTCGGTAAATAGATGTAGCGGATCAGGATGATGATGGTTGCCAGGTTAATGATCAGCCGTAGTAAGAAATCGAAGGTCAGCATGGAGTTAAGTTACTTCCAGTTACCGGAATGTATTGAATTTATATAAGAAGTACCATAAATCAAGCACGCGATCTCGGGTAGTGATAGGTAGAATTTTCAATGGCATCTCCCGCTTGCCTCTGGATTGCGTCAGTAAGATGTAGTCGTTTCCGACTCTCACCATCGAAGGTGGTGCTTGGTTATCTAATGAAGCCCTTGTAAGAGCGTTTCTTCAAATCTTCAATGTCCTGCAGATCTTTTTCTCGGCCAACATGGGTCTTGTTGGTAATCAAATCTTCTTTTGAAATGATATGGATCTCAGTGCCCTGGATATTTCCGATATCCTTGTTCTCATAGCACTTGTTGAAATCCTTGTAGGTGAAGCCAGCAATGTTGGAGAGAAAGTCGAAGTGCGCCTTCTCCTCCTCCCAATTGAATTTGAGATAAGTTCTCTCTCGATCGAAGGTGATATTGTCTAAATCCGCCTAAAGCTCTGGCACAAGACCTGCTATCGCCGAGGATAGGCGATAAAAATTTTTATGAACTGGCTGATGCCATCTATCGATGTCATATTCGATGCCTTCCTCCAATCCGGATGACGGTCTGGTGACGCCATAGTATGCCATAGCTATACCACCAACGAACAGATAATCAACTTGGTGATCATTCAATGATGTCGCTAGCTTGTTAACGACATCTAACAATTCCTTGTCCATATTCTAACGGGCCTGAACCTTGGTCGTCTTAGTGGGGTATTGAAGCTTGTTCAATGATTTGAGGGCATCTTTTTGCGGCGCCATTTCCTCAGGTAGAGTAGGCCTTTTGGACTTACCGGCTTTCATCTCTTCGATGGATCGATATACTTCTATAGATGCCATTTCAGCAAAGATAGGTCAAAGTCAGTGAACCTGAGAGCTCCGAAAAGCCTCCTGGGACTCCTATACACTCTCTTGCCAGCGATAAGTAACCTACTTCCTCCTTATCTTCTCAACGATGGCCAACGTCACGTCCTCAGTCGTCGCTTTTCCTCCCAGGTCCGGAGTAAGAACAGTCCCCTCCTCAGTCGTAGCTTCAGTGGCCTCCAATACCAATCGGGCGGCTTCGACTTCGCCCAAATGTTCAAGCATCATGGCCGCCGTCCAAATGCAGCCGATGGGATTGGCGATGTTCTTTCCTGCGATGTCGGGTGCACTTCCGTGGACGGGCTCGAACATGCTGGGAAAGTCTTTCTCAGGATTGATGTTCGCGCCAGGAGCAATCCCCATCCCTCCTACCACTGCTGGCCCAAGATCCGATAGGATGTCTCCGAACAGGTTGCTTGCCACGACCACATCGAACCAGTCAGGGTGTTGGACGAAATGAGCGGCTAAAATGTCTATGTGGAATTGATCTTGTGCTATCTGTGGATAGTTCTTGCCAATACTCCGAAATCTTTCATCCCAGTACGGCATGGTGTGGACGATCCCATTGGACTTGGTGGCACTGGTCACTTTTTTCCGCCTACTATTCGCCAGTTCGAAGGCAAACCGCATCACCCGGTCCACTCCTCTCCTGGTGAAGAGGCTTTCCTGCACAACCAGTTCCTGATCTGTTCCCTCGTACATCTTGCCGCCGACTGAGGAGTATTCTCCTTCATTGTTCTCCCGCACGATATAGAAGTCGATATTCCCCGGCTCCTTTAAGGGAGAATCTATGCCCTTCAACAACCGGACTGGCCGGAGGTTGACATATTGCTGGAACGTTCTCCTGATGGGGATGAGCAGTCCCCAAAGTGAGACATGATCGGGTACTCCCGGGTACCCCACGGCGCCCAGGAAGATGCCATCACTATCTCTCAAACGCTCTAGGCCGTCATCGGGCATCATTTTGCCATGATTCCTGTAATACCCACAAGAGTAGTCGTAGGACGAGAAGCTCAAGGTAAATCCACATGTAGCGGCAACCGCTTCCAGTACTTTGACCGATGCCGGTATCACTTCCTGGCCGATGCCGTCGCCTGGCACCGTGGCTATGTGGTATTTGCTCATAGGCGTTCGTTGGTCAACAATATCGAGGTCAGGCATGGAGGGTGGTCCCAGTTGCTTCCGCTGGCAGTAAGTAGCCACCAGTCAATCCGTATCCTTCGACATCGAAGCCCAAACTAGTAAGGCTGTGCCGTGATTTGATCCGTTTGCCGGAAAAAGTGGGTTAATTGCAGGCATTAAAACCCGAACGGACCATGAGGATAGCCATCTTGCTGCTGATTTTGCTCTTTGTATTTGAGACACAGGGGCAAACAAGAATTGAATTGGATCCCAGCGATGAGGCACTTCTGGATTCGCTTTGTCTTTTGCATTTGGAAGAGACCAAGTCGCCAGGTTTTGCTGTCGGGATCGTAAGCAAGGGGAAAGTCCTGTATACCAAGGGATTCGGCGTTAGAAACTTGAAGACGCAAGCGCCTGTCACCGAGCAATCCGTTTTTCACATGGCTTCCGTTTCCAAGACTTTTGTTGCCACAGCGATAGCCCAATTAGTGGCTCAAAACAAGTTGGCACTTGATGACCTCTTGATTGACCACCTCCCCTATTTCGAGCTCAAGGACATGCGGTACAAGCAAATCACCATCAGACACATGCTCACGCATACATCGGGAATTCCCGACGTCATCAATTGTCATTGGAATAAGCCAGTGTATGATTCGACCGCTATTGAAGACTACGTTCGCAACCTGTCCTACAGGAAATTGGACTTTGATCCAGGAAGCGACTACAAATACTCAAGTACAGCCTTCAACATACTTGCGGACGTGATCGCGAAGGCCTCTGGAATGCCCTTCGAATCCTATATGAAGCACTTTATACTGGAGCCGGCGGGTATGGAAAATAGTACTTTCTTCAAGCCGGAGGTCTCTGACGAGCTGGCTACCAGTCCTCACATTAGCCTTTTGGGCATCAAGAAAGTCAGCAGTGTATATCCGTATAGTAGAGTGCATGCGGGCTCTGGAACGTTGAACTCCAACGCCGAAGATATGGCGCGTTACGCCCTTACGTACCTGAATAAGGGAAGATACGGTCAAACAGAAGTCTTTGACGAAGCGACGTATGACCTGATCACCACAAAGCAGCGCACGCTGGACAAGTGGCGGGATATCGGCCTAAGTTGGTTCATTAGTGCATCGAGTGGGCGGAATCCCAATGACCGAGGCAGACTCGCCCATTCGGGTGGCGATCGTGGTTATAGCTGCTGGCTGGGTATACTCCCGGAAAAATCCTGGGCAATGATCACGCTTTATAATTGTGATTGGAGGAATGAAGGTTCTCACGCTATTTTCGACGCGGCCTACGACATGGCCGAGAGGTACGATTGAGGGCTAGGATTTCGGGTAAAATGAAAGCGAGTTGGGCGGCCCCTGAAGTGAGAGACTCTCGATTGGGCTATGTTCAAAGTTCCGATTTGTCTCTACTTCAGGGCCGGGCTATCACCTGTATCCTGCCTCTGCCGGCAAGGATGCCATCCTCCCAAAACCTGTCGCTTCGCCGGTGTCTTCACCGGTGACCCATGGTTCCTGGCTGTTAGCATAGGCAGGGATGCCGGCTCTATCCCTGTCGCAAAAAACCCCATTCTATTTCGCTTGCCTTCCACAAAGCTAGAGCCGTTGGCTATATTCGCGTGCAAATGAGATCACAGCTGATCACACCGGAAGGAATGGAACGCCTCAAAGAGGAGCACGACCATCTATGGCGTGTAGAGCGACCGGAGACCACAAACAAAGTGGCCTGGGCGGCGAGCCTCGGAGATCGCTCGGAAAATGCGGACTACCACTACAACAAAAAGCGACTGAGAGAAATCGACAAGCGCCTGCTGTACTTAAGGAAGTGCATCGACAACTTCAAAGTGATCGACTACCACCCGCATATGGATGGTACGGTCAATTTCGGTGCGTGGGTGGAGATCGAAAACGTCGAAAAGAAGCTGAAAAAGCGACTGCGCATCGTTGGTTACGAGGAACTGATTGGCAAACAGGATTACATCTCCATGGACTCTCCCATGGCACAAGCGCTACTCAAAAAGAAAGTCGGCGATGAAGCCATCGTTGAAACCAAGGTCGCCCGGTTTGTTTGGGTGATAAGGAAGATTGAGTACGAGAAGAGCTGAAGGAGCCTGATCAGGCAAGTGGGGTTATGAAGTTGTAGCCCTCCCAACATCATCGGTCACTCATCTCCAGCTCCACGTCCATATACACCGAATGATGGCCATACGTATCGAAGAGAGGCTTGAAGACAGCGCCATCGATCTCGAATTCCAGCTTCGCCGGGTCTCCGGAAATGGTTGCACTCAGATCGTCTGCTTGTAGCCGTACTCTAAGAAAATCTCTTGTCTTACCCCTAGCCCTAAAGGGAGCCAAGAGATTTTCAAGCCGCGCTCCCTTTAGGGGTTGGGGTAAAAGAGGCTTGAAAATCGAGGTATTATCTAGTGTCACTACAGGCTGTTCGGAATGTTCCGCAGGGCATTCCGCGCGAACGACCATCTGGATCTGTGATCCGGTGTCTCCCTGAAGTAACTGCGAACCTTCCCCAACATCATCGGTCACTCATCACCAACTCCACGTCCATGTACACCGAATGATGGCCATACGTGTCGAAGAAAGGCTTGAAGACAGCGCCATCGATCTCGAATTCCAGCTTCGCCGGGTCTCCGGAAATGAGTGCACTCAGATCGTCTGCTTGTAGCCGTACTTTTCGCCAGCTTGTGCGTGGGCCGCTCTCCTGGGCTGCGAGCAACACCGGGCCGTAGAACAGGCTGGCAACATTTTGCTGATCCATCAGCGGCTCCAGTCGGAAGCTCATGGGTACTTGGACTTCGACCGTATCTCCATCTCCCCATGTGCGACTGAGCGTAACATAGGTGCCGGGAATGGCTTCCACTTGTTCTGGGCTTCCATTGACCGAAACAGACACTCCTTTCTCTGCCCACCCCGGAATCCTGATCTTCAGATCGAAGGTCCCGGATCCTCGCACTGTGAACACTGTGCGATCTGACATGGGGAAACTCGTGGACTGCTCTATACGCAAATCATCGGACCATTGAAGGGTAGATGGAATGAAGAGGTTGACATAGAGAGTTGAGTTATCGGGGTCGGTGAAGTAGATCGAATTTTGAAGCTTAGTGCTACTCTCCAGAGCCGTGCCATTGCAGCAGGAGAACCCCTTCATCTCTGGATTTCCGAATCTCTTTCTGGCACCGGGCATCAGTGAAACGTGATACGTATTGGCAGGGCTGTTCTCAGCCACAGACGCCAGGATATGATTGTAGATACCTCGTTCGTAATAATCCATGAGGCCGCCTCGCGGATCAAACTGGAACAGATTGCGCGTCAGTTTTAGCAGGTTGTACGTCGCACATGTTTCATTCTGCCCGTCGACGGAGAGTCCCTTTTCGTACAGCATCCCTGGCTGAGCCGTAAAGCACTCCGGATTGTACGGATCTCGTGCTCCGGCCACGCCGCCGATACTGTACATGTAGTCATTGACCGCCTTGTACCAGAAGTTGTCAGCTACCCGGTAATAGGATGGCTCTTCGGAGACCCGGTAGTTTTCCAGCGCCCCCACGATCTGAGGAATGTGCTGATTCGCATGCAGGCCGCGGAACATGTCCACGTTTTTGGCCAGGCCATGAGGATGATCCGGTCCACCAAAGAATACCCTCGTATTGTCAAACAGTCGGGCGGTCTCGAGGAAAGCCTTATTATTGGTGAGCCTGTAGAGCCTTGCCATGGTTTCATTCATCCCGCCGTATTCCCCGGCAATGTAGCGGTTCCACATTTGGATGAGGTTGTCTTGAGACAGCAAGCTCAGGCGGGCATGCACCCACTCTCCCATTCCCACGGCGATGTCCAGTGCTTTTTGATTGTCACCGACTTCATAGATGTCTAACAGTCCGGAGAGGATCTTGTGGAGTGTGTAATAAGGTGCCCAGATGTGATTGTCCTCTCTGCCGTAGATGGCACCCTTTTCAAGCATTATGAATTGATCAGGTGGATACGCGCTGATGAAACCCTCTCCCCAATTCCAGTAGTCCGTGCGGATATTCTCGCGGCTAAGATCAGAATGAAATGCCTCACTTCCTGCTCTCGGAGGCACAGCTGCAGGCTCAGCCACAAAGGGCCCGTTTTCCTCTGTGGGTTTTCCGGACAGCTGGGCCAATTCGTACAGCGTGTTCACGACATAATCCATTTTCTCCGCAAAGGCGTGCTGCAGTTCCTCATTGTAACCGGTACTAGCATAGGCCTGGGCAATGGCAGTCATGTAATGCCCTGTGGCATGTCCTCGTAGTTTGGTCTCCTGGCTGTCCCACCCGCGCAGTGGTTCGGCCCCGTTCGGTTGCGTCTGCCCAAAAGCATCTCGAAACATATAAAGGAATGCATCCGGGTTGGTTCTGGCCAGGGGCTCGATGAACTTGTCCCTATGGATCATGAATCTTGTTTCGGACCCATTTGGCTTCGACTCAAGCGTGACCTGTGACAAGTCAAAAGGAACCAACATCTGCTGCGGAGCCTCTGGGCTTGCAGCAGCATCCACGGTGATGATGGCTTTGGGGCGAAAGTCCGTCCCTGGCACTCGCCCGGTCACTGTGTATTGGCTTTGTTGACTGGACAGTGCGTTGTCAACTGGGGCTGGCCATAGCACACGAACCTTGGGACCTTTTATGCCCTCCGCATAGGTGCCTCGCACATATCGTGGCAGCCTGGGCTCCATCCCCTTGGTCGTCGCAACCTCTATATCTGGGACGTCCTCCAAATACTGATTGTACAGCTGTTTTGTCTCGCCGGAAAATCGCTCCAGACTGTCTTCCTTGACTTCCCGTTCGTTGACGGACTGTGCCAATAGCAATTGACTTCCGGTAAAGAATATGAGGCTGGCTAGTAGTATATGCTTAACAATCTTCATGGCTTGGAGTATGGACAGAATATAGACAGAATTTTGCTGCTGTGGCGAGACCTGTAGGTGGATAGTTGCAAAAGGTGGATTACAAATCCACCACGATTCTGTGTTTCGACATGCCTTTCAGAACATGTCGAACAGCACAATCCCTCAAGAATCGGCCCCCTTTACTTACAATCAGGAGACGTGCTTGCGATAGAAATATAGACCCAGGCTCTGCACGCCGTTCGTGAGTGCCCCTTCATACACAGTCGTGCCACCACGCTAGCTCGGAGGTAGTAACCTTCGCTAGTCCTTAGTGGTGAGAAATAGGATCGAAGAACTGGTCATTCTCGGAAGACCTTGTATGAAGGTAGATTTTTTGCCTACTTTTTCATCGATGGAAAAAGTAGGAGCCCGTCTGGCTTGAAGACAGAAATGAAGTGCGATTGCAGCCTCTTCGGATTGTTCCGCTGGGCATTCCGAACGAACAATCTTCCGGATCAGTGATCCCGTGGCCTCTTAAATCACTGCAAAGGTGGATTGCAAATCCACCACGACCATGAGTTCGACATGCCTTTGAGAAGGATTGTTTTTCAGAAAGGCCTTGTCTCCGCCTTGCAATCTTAGCTTAATAGCATTGTTTCCACCTCAAGGGGGAGATCTAATGGTCCAAAAAAACACCAATTCCGTGCTAGGTGGTACGGCCTCTCCTTAAGCTGACGGCTATGGGAATAAATCCGGGGATTACTGTCTGCATTTTTGATCTGTCATCCGTCCCAATAGCTTGGGCAATTCCTCCCCTACTCCAAGCTAGTAAGCAGCTGCCGCTCGGCCTCAGACCGCTGGATCGCCAACTGGATCAGTTGATCAAGCAACTCCTTGTAGCCTTTGCCACTTGCTTCCCAGAGCTTGGGGTACATGCTGATGTCTGTAAATCCAGGCAATGTGTTGATCTCATTGACGTAGATCTCACCGCTTTCGGTCAGGAATGAGTCCACCCTGGCCAGACCCTCGCAGCAGAGTACCTTGTAGGTGGCGACCGAAACTTCCTGGATCTTCTTCAGTTGCTCATCGGTCAGATCCGCTGGGATTTGGATCGTGGCTCCTTTTTCATCGAGATACTTCGCTGAGTAAGAGTAGAACCCGTGCTTGGCATCGACGTTCATGACCTCTCCGGCGACCGACACCTCTACATCGTCATTGCCTAGTACAGCGCACTCCAGTTCCCGCCCGACGATCTGCTCTTCGATGATGATCTTCCGATCAAACCGGAAAGCGTCTGCGACACCAGCGGTGAATTCCTCCTTCGTCTCCACTTTGGAGATACCCACGGAGGAGCCAAGGTTAGCTGGTTTGATGAACATCGGCGTGCCCAATTCGTTTTTGACGTTTTCGTAGTCGATCTGCTGAGCATCGGCCTTCGAAAAACTTTTGAAACGGGCATTCTTTATACCAGCGTCGCGCAGGAGTCGCTTCATTACGTCTTTGTCCATCCCCACTGCGGAACCCAGGACGGAAGCACCTACAAAGGGGATATTGGCCAGCTTCAGCAATCCTTGAACAGCGCCGTCCTCGCCATAGGGACCGTGGAGCATGGGGATGACGACATCCAATCGATCCAGTTGGGCTTCGGACGTAATGGGTTGAAGCTGATTTTGGGGTTCCCCGGGAATAAATTGCAGCTGAGCACTTGCGCCTGACCCGATGGTTTGGGTAGATGGATCTTGAGAAAGTCGATTCTTTGCATCAGCATCGAGGTGCCATTTGCCCTCCTTGTCTATGCCGATCAGCGCGACTTCGTAGACAGCGGGATCGAGTTCCCTGGCGACATTCATTGCCGACTTGATGGATATCTCATGTTCAGCTGACTTGCCGCCGAAAAGGATGCCGACTTTGATCTTTTCACTCATATTGTAGAACCGTTCTCTTTGGGCCCGGTAGGCCTCTCTTTCCGTTGGCAAACATCGGGGGTTTTCTAATGGAATATCAAGTTCTTGCATTGATTTTCGTCGATGCACTTGTAGCATCGGGCGTCATTAGGACGGCTCTAGAGGTAGAACAAAGTGGACCAAACAGGTACGAGGATATGCTCGCTTAACGCCTTAGCTCAATTCAATCAATCCTTAAGAGCGATATGCGTCTGTCGAGTGGCGGAGAAGGCCCCTACTCCTAGTCACAGTCCTTCAACTGCTCTTCGCTGTTGGCATATCCCTCCAGTAGTCCGCTTTCGTATTCGATGAGAAACTCGATTTCGTGGTTCATCTCTTCATCTTCGTATTCGGAAGAGCTCTTGAGCATCTCGATAACCTTCTTTTCCTGAATTAAGGTTTCCTTAGCAATTCGGTCCAGTTTCTCCAGGAATAGCAGACAATTGAAATCATACGTGTTGGCCAGACCGCTGTTTTTGACGGTCTCCCAGGCAAGGTTGGTCAGATCGATAAAGGACAAGTCGAAATTCAAATTCGCCTCACCCTGGTAATGATACAAGCCATTGTCCAATAGCGTTGAGTCTTCAATGGCCAGTATCGTGGGGTGATCTTTCCTAAACGATCCCATCTCATCCACACTTGCTATCAGTCGGTTTTGGTCGTCGACATGGCCTTGGATGAATTGGAACACGCTGAGCATCGCTTTGTGCTTGTCGATGTTCCTTTTGACGCTCTCCTGATTTTGCTCGATTTCCATGAGAATGTTTGCTGTGGCGATTGATTTCTGCTTCCTCAACTTGTAGGAGGAAACAGCCTCATTGAGGATCAGGGCCAGAAAGACGCCTACCAGCGTCGCTGTCAAGGTGACTAACCCATTGTTCGATAAGAATTTTATGCTTTTGATAGTTTCTCTTTTTTAGTCAAACTGTTGCTATTGCCACGCTCTCGTCAGGGTACACCACCTGTAAGGCCCCCTTCCAATGCTATTAAGTTAAGGATAATGAGCAACCTTCCTGAAAAGCATGTCATTTTGACGTAGGAAAAATCTGTTGAGAGTTCTTGGCAAATCGTCGATATATGTAAATAGATCCCTCCTTCGTCGGGATGACTTTCCGAGGGATGCTTTTTAGGAAGGTTTCGTTCCGACTTCACGGCCTGAGCTTGGTAGCATTCCCCCCTAGGCTGCCACTCCAATAGTGCAACTTCCTTGTAACTTCAACCACGTACTATATGGAATGCCAAGTGGATAATCTGTCTTCCCCGACTTTTCGAGTTGCATGGCTTCCATCAGCCAAGAAACCGGCACACCGTAAACTTATTTCCACTACCTTCCGCCCAAATATGCCAACACCTCACACGCACTACTGAGTCATGGGCTTCGAAACGATCATTCTCATTGGGGTCCTGTTCGTAGGTCTCATCATCTTCTTCTACATCATCCCGGTCAACCTATGGATCACCGCGGTATTCACCGGTGTCAGGGTCCGACTGCTCGATCTCGTGTTTATGCGGTTCCGCAGAGTGCCTCCGCCACTGATTGTCAAGTCCCTCATACTCGCCACCAAGGCTGGGATCGAAAAGATCACTTCGGCGCAGCTCGAGACCCACTTCCTGGCGCACGGCAACCTCGTCAATGTCGTGAGGGCCCTCATCGTCGCAGACAAGGCCAACCTACCGATGACCTTCCAGCAGGCAACGGCTATCGATCTGGCGGGCCGCGACGTGCTCGAGGCAGTGCAGGTGTCGGTCACGCCGTACATGATCATTGTCCCTTCGATCACCGGCCAGTCCATGGATGGTATCCAGGTACTTGCCGAGGCCCGAGTCACGGTCCGCACGAACATCGGGCAGCTGGTGGGCGGCGCTGGTGAGGAGACCATCAAAGCGCGTGTAGCGCAGGGCATCATATCCCGCATTGGTGCGTCGTCGAATTTTATGGAGGTCATCGAAAAGCCCGAAGAGATCTCCCGGACTGTCCTCGCCAATGGCCTCGATGCAGGCACGGCGTATGAGATCTTGTCCATCGATATTGCGGATGTCAGCGTCGGGCGAAATATTGGTGCCATCCTCCAGATCGATCAAGCGATGGCTGACCTCAACATCGCCCAAGCCAAGGCCGAGGAGCGCCGCGCGATGGCAGTAGCGCTCGAGAGCGAGATGAACGCTAAGATCCAGGAAGCCCAGGCGAAGGTGATCCTTGCCGAAAAGGAAATACCCCCCGCCCTCTCGATCGCTTACAAGAGAAGCCAGTTCTTCCAAAGGCCGAAAGCCTAATCGCCAGACGAGACAAGACTGTGGGGAAGCTAGCGGGGTCAAAGGCTGGCGAAGGCGCGAGGCGGGTCCGTGAAGTGGAGAGTTGCAGGTCCTGTGATGCGACTTCAGGTTGAACTTCTCTCACTTCACGGGTCGTGCGATGGCCTGGCAGCGGGGCCCGGTGCGACACCCATTTGCTGCTTGTTTGGCATGCGAAAGAACAAAATCATTCGGTCTTGAAGAATTTAGTCTACCTTTGCATCTTTAAATGCAGGGTTAATTCTCTTTACTGGTCCGCCAAGACCATCTAATTAGTTCTTAAGCCTCCTTTAGAACTAACAGATTATTTACCCTAAAATCCTTTACAACCGAATCTCCATCGTACTGTACATTGACGTAGGTCGCCACGTGACCTCCTCAGCATCCGGAATAGGCATGGCCCTATCGTCCGTCGATATGTCGTGAGTAGCAATGCCGCGATCAGAGCGACTGACAATAGAGAGAGTCAAGTGTCTGAGGGTCCAAATGCCATCCGCGTTTGACGTCGGAGGCCGGTTATCAAAATTGCAAAAAGACAAATGAATCATACAAAGAAAAGAAGATCACGGCCTGCTAAGTCACGCAGGCGCAATGATAGACCCTCCGAGATCAATCCGGAGTCACTCGTAAAGAAAGGAACGCAGAGCGCGCCCAAGGCGCCATCAAAACCGGCCTGGTCGTACGCAGCAACTAACTTGCATGGCTCGCTCAAGGGCAACCTGTCGAAGTTGGGCTATACACACCCCACTCCTATCCAGGAACAGTGTCTGCAACCGGCCATTAAGGGTCGGGATATCCTTGGCGTAGCAGGTACTGGTACAGGCAAGACGGCGGCCTTTTTAATTCCTGTCGTTCAAAGATTGCACATCAATACTGGTAAGGCCCGTACGTTGGTCGTCGTACCCACACGCGAACTTGCCCTGCAGGTAGCAAAGGAGTTTGATGGTCTCACGAAAGGGACCAAGTTCCGATCCGCCACCTTCATCGGCGGGCGAAGTCTCAAGACAGACTTCAGCACTCTAAAAAAACACCATGATGTGGTGATCGGCACGCCCGGTCGACTGCTGGACCTCTACCGACAAGGGGCTTTGAAGCTTTCGGGATTTGGCACGTTCATCCTCGACGAGTTTGATCGTATGTTGGACATGGGCTTCCTGAACGATGTGCAAAAACTAATCGATGGTCTTACCGGCCGTCGGCAAACGCTCTTTTTCTCTGCGACAGTAGATAAGAAGCAGCAGCGCGTGATGGACGAGATATTGAGCCATCCTGTCAAGGTAATGATCGAGCAGGAAAACAAACCAGCGGACTCCGTAGAGCAGGAAGTCATCAAGGTCGAGGCAGGCGCCAATAAGGTGGATTTGCTCTATAACCTGATCCAGGAGCAGGATTCTCCGAAGGTGCTCGTATTCGCTGAAACGAAACGAGTCGTCAACCAGGTCAGTAAGAAGTTGAGTCAGCGAGGTATCCGTTCAGATGTCATCCACGGGAACAAGTCGCAAAACTACCGGCAGAAGGCCCTGGCGGCATTCACTGCTGGTAAGGTGCAGGTACTGGTAGCCACCGACGTCGCCGCCCGCGGCATCGATGTCACGGATGTGTCTCACGTGATCAATTATCAGATGCCCCAGACCATGGACAGCTACATCCACCGAATTGGGCGTACTGGCCGTGCCGGGAAGCAAGGAAGAGCGTATACCTTTGTAGACTAAGGACAGAGAAGATATTAATTGTTAATACTATCGATATGAAAGAAGGAAAAGTGAAATTCTTCAACGAGAGCAAAGGCTTTGGTTTCATTGTGCCCTCTGATGGCAGCAAGGACGTTTTTGTTCACAAGAACAATGTAACTGGCTACATCACCGAAAATGACACCGTCCAGTTTGAAACTGAGATGAGTGAAAAGGGCATCAATGCTATCAATGTAGAGAAGGTGTAAGCCGAACGATCTCATTAGCTGGACCGTTGCATTAACAGCGGTCCTTTTTTATAACTTAAATTACTGTACTTTAAAGCACTCTATGGCAAGATCACAAAACGCATTCAACAAAAAACAAAAAGAGAAAAATCGTCAACAGAAGAAGAAAGAGAAGCAAGAGCGAAAAGAAGAGCGCAGGGCGAATGCGCAAGCGGGCACACTGGAAAATATGATGGCCTACGTCGATGAGTATGGCAATATCCTTGATGCCCCACCAGAAGAAAAAGCTGAGAAGACTGACGCCTCGGAGATCGAGATTGGTATACCGAAGCGAGAAGACGAGCGCAACGTCGAGCGCCGGGGAAGGGTGAGTTTCTTCGATCACAACAAAGGCTACGGGTTCATCAATCAGGACGGCTCACAAGATCGGTTCTTTGTCCACATCAATGGCCTCAAGTCTCCTATCAAAGAAGGTGACAAGGTGTCCTTCAAAGCGCAGAAAGGCCAGAAAGGCATGGACGCCGTGGAAGTGACGGTGCTGAAGTAGAATCTGAAACCTGTACTTACCTCTCAACGTCATCCTAGAGCCTGAGCGTCCTATCAGTTACCCGTCAAGGTGATTTCCATCGGCTGTGATTTGCCACTAGCGGCAGTCTTGATGAGGATGGCACCTTTTTGTGTGTCGCCACCTTGTGGAGTGAAACGGATCTGGAGTGAAACACTACTGCTGGGGGTCAGCAAATAAGGAAGATCGTAGGGGAACTCTACCGTAAAGGCACTATGTGTGGGAACAATATAAGGAATGAGAATGCCCTGATTGCCTTCCCCGTGACTGAGGGTTAATGTCTTCGATGATCCGTCTGTTGCCGATTCAAAAACGTAACTATCGGCAGAGGCACTCAAGCGCCCGGCAGTTAGGGGTTCGTTGGGAACACTACTACCCCCTTCAAGCCTGAGCTTCTCAAGCGAATTGAGTTCCGGAGAGCCACCGCGGTTACCGCAACCTGCGGCGATGTACAGGGCGTCTTCCACCATGGTCACCTGCGTGCCGTGTCTGCCCCTTTCCAACCTGGGTAATGCCCGCCAGCTTCCGCTCTCGATATTCAAGGCTTCCACCTCAGCATGCGCGGCCACCTGGCTGCCACTCTCTCCACCTATCACTATCACCTCATTGCCGACAGTCGTGGCAGCACAACCCGCTCGCTGTGTAGGGATGTCGCCGGCAGGAGATGGCAATGTTCTCCAGGACTCTGTGTTGAAGTCAAATACATCCGTCTCGGCGATGGTTGCCTCGAAACCCTGCCCCTGATATCCCGATCTCCTCCCTCCTGCCACCACCAATTGGTCCCCGACCAGGGCGGCCTGAAAGTGATCCCGAGCACGTGGTGCATTAGGGAGTTCCTCCCAGGTATTGGTTTTCGGATCATACACATCAAACCATGGGACCCAGCCTGACGTGTGCCCATTGATGATCCCACAGACGAGGTAGATCTTGTCATTGTAAACAACAGCACCCGCGGCGCCTCTTTGCCTGTGCGCAGGGATCATTGGCCCTATCATCCAGATGTCTTGCAGTGGGTCATAGATAAGTATATGCGATAGCGGCGTCTCGGAGGGCCAGCCGCCAACCAGCGCTCCCACCACGTAGATGAAGCCATGATAGTTGACAGCCTGGAAATGCGAGAACTCTACTGGAGCGCTTGCTCCCTCCGACCACTCCTCTGTAGCAGGGTCAAATATGGCAACGGGTTTGATGCCTCGGCCTCCCAACAAATACAACTTGTCGCCAACTTTGACAAAGGCATTTTCATGTCGCTTCACAGCCTTTTGTTCGGTAGTGACCGTTTGCCACGCCTCCTGCGCATAGACAGTGTCTGGGGAGAAAAGACTAATGAGACCAACAAGAACTGAGAGCAGAAAAGTGGGTGCCTGAGGTAGTTTCATAAGTTGGGTAGAGACTGTGATCAATCATGACGAAGGTAGTCACTCACAAGCACTTTCTTCGGAAGGATGGGCAGTTGCTTGGAATTGCTGCCAGATGATAAAGCACCTTTGACCCGTTGCTTCGCCAGGCCACGGCCAACATCACGAAACTACCTGTCCAGACCTTCAGCATTCTTCCCCCCACCCAAACCTGCCCCCATGCTCTAGCACCACATAAGGCTGACCGGCTGCTTTGGCGGCGTGCTCAAATACTGCAGGGTCTTCCGTGTTGAAGGCAAACATGTGGTAATGGCATGGGATGACCGTGTTTGCACCGATGGTCTGTGCCATGGCGACTGCCTCTTCGGGATTGAGGTTGCCGGCGACCCGGCGTTCAGGTTTGTTGCCGTTGATTGGCAGTAGGGCCACGTCGATATCAAACGGTGACAACGCGTCGATGATCTCCTGGTGCCAAAGGGTATCGCCACTGTGGTAGATGGCAAATGGACCAAACTCGAACACGTAGCCCATGAATTTGCAATGGCCATCCGCATCAGTCTCCAGTTCGTTGTGCGCGGCAGGTATCCCATGGATCGTGATATCCTTGATCTGCACGCTCTTGCCCCTATTTAGGCCCTGCGGATAGTTTGCATTGCATTTCACACGGTCTGCAACAAAGGCACGATTGGCTTCCGGAATGATGAATTGGATGTCAGGGTTCCGCTCCAAAATGGGTTGGATCGTGTGGGCATCGAGGTGGTCGGTATGGTTGTGACTGGAGGTGATGATGTCGATGAAATCGAGCTTGTCGGGCGTGACGACCTGCTCCGACATTCGGACGTGAGGTTTGTCGGTTGGGGCGTATTTGACAGTCAGCGAATCCGACAGGTATGGGTCGATCAGGACATGCCGACCATTCCAGCGCATCAGGTATCCGCTTTGGCCCAGCCACCACAGTTCGAATCGGTTCGGGTCTTGCCAGCCGGATCGTATTTCATTGATCAGTTCGTCGTCTTTGCAAACAGCTTGAATGAGCTCCATACCATCAAAGGGATCTGCGCACATTCTCTGCGCCTTGTACCATGTTGGTCAATTTCTTTTTGGCAGCCCATCGTGCCGTCTGACTGAGGCCACAATCAGGCGCCACCGACAAACGGTCCGGTGCAACGTGCTCAAGGCATTGTCTGATGCATTGCTCTACGTTTTCCACCGTTTCGATGTAATAACTCTTGACATCGATGATGCCTACGGCCACATCCATCCGCTCTGCAATCTTTGCGATGAGTTCCAACTCAGCATACTCCCGGTTGGCCATTTCCACATGCATCTCATCCACTTTGAAGTCTAGGAAATCAGGAAACATGGGTTTCAACTTCCTGTACCCCACTGCGTGTCCTTTGAAGTTGCCAAAGCAGAGGTGTGTGGATAGTCGACATTTCCCGACTACGGGTTCAACCGTTCTGTTGAAAATGTCTACAAAGCGCTTGGTGTCTTCCTTGTAGGCGTAGCAGCTCATAGAGGGCTCATCCACAGTGATTTCCGTACAACCTGCCTCCACCAACCGAACAAGCTCATCGCGAACGAGGGGGACCAATGCCTCCGTCACCGCGTACCTGTCGGCATAGTCCTCATTGGGGATGAGGCGACCTGATAATGTGAACGGACCAGGAACACTGGCTTTCAGGGTCGGTCCCGCAGGGGCTAATCGCTTCAGTCTATTGAACTCCTCGACGGCTCCCAGTCCGTTGGGTGCTTCGATAAGGCCGGTGATGCGGTGCTTGCCACGCTGATCGTGGGCGGGTGGACCGAATACCCGGATGCGATCGGCATTTTGCTCGATGCCGGTCAAGAAGCCGTAAAACGACAGGTTGAAATCAAATCGCGTCTGCTCTCCGTCTGTAATGACATCCAACCCGGCCGTTGTTTGGTCGTGAATGGCGGTGACAACTGCATCTTCCTGCATTTCACTGATCTCATCGCGCCCGAATTCCTCCAGGTGTTGACTGGAATATTCCAGCCATGAGGGGAAGGGATAGCTTCCAATGACGGTGGTGCGAATAGGTCGGCTCTTCATAATGTAGTTACTTATTCCCTAGGTTTTCATAAAGACGTGCCATGCGCTGCGCATGCTCGTCATAAGCAGATTCAAATAATTCGACGGCCCGCTCCTCTCCCACTATTTTGCCGCTGCTCAGTACCTTCGGAGGCTGTCCATTCTCTACAAGGATCTTAGCGATTTCGGCCTTTAAGCAGTTGACGAGCAGTACGCCCCCCACCGTGGATCCTGGAGATACCGGAGTGTCCAATCCCTCCAAGTTGATCATAGCATCTCCCAATGGCGCGCCTGTATCCAATACGTAGTCGGCAAAGTCTGTGAGCTTCTTGCCATCCGATCTCTTCGATGTGCTTCCCTCTAAATGGAGACGACTCACCAAGGCGGCTACTTTGATGTTTCTCTTCTGGAACTCCTCAGCCATCTCAATGGGCACGACGTTGCAGCCACTGGAAGATATGACCAGGGCGGAATCCATCTCGTTTGTATCGAAATTCCGAAGGATTCTGGCAGCCAGTCCCGGGACGTTTTCCAGAAACATGGCCTGTCGCTGACCATTGGCACCGACGACCAAATTGTGAAAGGAAAGCGAAAGCTCCACGATCGGATTGAACCCCGGGAACGACCCGTAGCGAGGCCACATTTCTTCTACCATAATCCGACTGTGCCCTGATCCGAATAGGTGGACTACCCGTCCATTCAAAATGGAACGGGCAAATACCTGCGCGACTTCCTGAATAGTCGCCTCCTGCTTCTCAACTATTGTGATGATTTCTTGACCTTTCTCCAAATATGCTTTGGTGACGCTCATTGATTGAATCAATTTGTTGGATTATCTTTTGTTTTTGCAAATAACGCTGCGCCGATGCCCCCCGCATAATGACCGTGTTGGGCCAACGCCACTTTCACTTGATTTCCTCCCGGTCGCCATTCGCAGTCGTCCATGAAAGCGGCCAATGGTTTCATCAGCGACTCCCCTGCCCCGGCTGCAATACCTCCGCCCAATACAATGACTTCTGGAGATAGAATGTTCGTCAATGAGGCCAGCGCCACCGCCAATTTCTGTACTGATTCGAGCCACCATGTCTTGGCGTTCTGATCACCTGCCTCGTAGGCTTTTACGAGTTCCAGTACGCTCCCAAATTGACCGTCGGTCCTTTCACCGATGGAGAAGTTGCCGACACCATATTCAAGGCTTCCCGGCATGTTGGTCATCGTGGGCGGACCCTTGTAGTCGACCGTCATGTGCCCCACATGCCCGGCGCGTTGAAGATTGCCCTGGTAGAGTCGACCATCAGCGATGATGCCACCGCCGACTCCCGTGCCCAGTGTTAGCATCAACAGATGCCGGAAGCCTGCTGAGCGGTAGTACGTCTCATATTCCGCCAGGCACGCAGAATGCCCATCGTTGAGCGCCCAAACCTCGCGGTTGAGTTCCGTGCTCCAATCATGGTTTTCTATGCCTTGAAGTCGCTCTGGCATGTACAGTGTCATGCGGTTGTCAGCATCTACCAATCCCGGTGCGGAAATGCCACACTTCAAGCGATCGCTATCTCCATTGGCAAACTCGTGGGTCTTCTGTTCAATGATGTCACGGATCTTGCCTTTCCAAATCGCGCCTTCTCCGTCCTCTGTTGGGGACTCCTCTTGCTGGACGACTTGGCCAGTGCCATCTATCACAACAGCTTTGATCATCGTACCGCCGATATCGATGCCCAGGTAGTTCATTGACCAAAAATCAGATTGGTTGCGTTCGCGTCGCTGATTGTATGGCTGTGTTTAGCCCGCATACTGTCCCTCGCTTAAGCCCCATGCGCCATCGACGGCGAGCACCTGGCCAGTGATGAATCGTGAATCCGGGTGCAAAAACATCAGTACCGCACTATTGATATCCTCAGGCGCACCTGGGCGACCACCATCCAGTGGCTGCTTCGATTGGATGAATTGCATGATGGCTTCATCCCCCAAAGCCCGCTGGGCCATTGGCGTGGCGAATAAGCCTGGTGCAATCACATTTACGCGAATGTTGTTGGCAGCGTAGTGCGCGGCTATTGATTTGGAAAAACCGATGATGGCTGATTTGGCCGCCGCATAAGCATGTGTCGTGAAGTATCGCGGTGACGGAGAATATCCCAAAACCGAACCCATGTTGAGAATGGCTCCGGAGACCTTACGCTTTAGAAAGTACCTCACCATCGCTTGATTGGACAGCATGACGGAGGTGAGATTGAGTTCCAGCGTCATATTCCACCCCTCCAGCGTCATTTGATCCAATGGGCCATCACCCCATTTTCTTCCACTTCCCCCTGCGACATGAAACAGCCCATTGATGTGCCCGAATTGCTCATGCGCTTTGTCTATAGCTGTCTTGATGGTTTGAGGATCCCTCGCGTCCCCCTCGAGGGATACGGCCTGGGTCCCCAGCGTCTGCTGTGCCTGATGACATCCATCAGCGTCCGGGCCTATAACCAGAACATTCGCTCCATGGCTCCGGAGTGCAGCGGCTGCCGAAAGGCCTATACCCGCGGTACCGCCCATGATGATATAGGTGGAGCCTCTAAAGTCCATTTTGATTCGCTTGACGAAGCATTGGATTCAGATGTTGAGGAGCTACTAAGGATGTGGTGAGTTGCATCATTGGGTGTCGGTCGGGTCTTGAAGCTAAAGGTACAATGTGCTACTTGTACGTACAAGTTGTTGGGTCTTTTTTGGTCGAAGTCAAGGCACTACAGGAATGAGCTGCTGCCTATCGGATAATGGGCCGTATGGCAGTACCAACTTCCATAGAGTGTCAAGCCGGGTTTGCTCGTTTTAAATCGGACAGAAACGAAGAGGATCGCCTCTCCCACTTCGATCTTGAGCATATCGGCTACTTCTTTGGTGGCAGGCTGTGCGCGAATTTCCTGTTGGACTCCCAGCACTTCGATATGAAACTGCTGACTTAGCGTCTTGAAAAAAGAACCCTCAACGAAATTTTCGACTCTCAGCAGGTCCAATGTATCCAATGCGTACCAGGTGTTTTCGAGGACAATCGGGTCTCCACCAACGCTGCGAACTCTTTGGAAGTGGACGCTCTTCGATTGCCGCTCCATTTCTGATAGCGGAAATGGGATCTCAGCGTCCCACTCACCAATCACAGAGGATCGGGTAATGGCGGTCTCCACCTCAAAGTCGGCTGAGCCGGAAAACCCTTGTACACTCAACAGGCCCAGAGATTTCCGTCTTTCCACCACCCTGGTCCCCCGTCCGTGCTCCGTCTCGATGAACCCCTCGCGCCGGAGCTCATCCAGTGCCTTCCGAACAGTCGTTCTGGTCGCTGAGAATTGCTGACAGATCTCATGCTCTGATGGCAAGTAGCTACCGACGGGAAATTTGCCGGCCTGCATCCTGCGTTTGAAATGATCCTGGATCTGTTGATATTTTTTCCGCCTGTCCAACGCGTCTATTTCGACTTTTCTGCGGAAGCTAGAGAAAATATGGCACTATTAGCAGTTGGGATTTAGAAGAGTGTTATGATACGGCACAAAAGGGTGGGGAAGCCGGGAACTGACTCACAACCACATACCGCTTTCGGCACAAGTACCTACCTTGAGGTAATATCGAGTCCTTAATTTCGGGAGTTAGAGAAATAACTCAGAATCTATACATTCATAACCACCCAAGTAATGGAAGATGCTGCAAAGCAACTCCTGACGAGCAAATGGGCGCTCCATCAACTGAGAGATCAGATCCTGCACTATTGGTCGGATCACATGATCGACGGCCAGTTTGGTGGTTTTCTCGGCCGTATCGATGGACGCAATGAGGCCCAGCCATTGGCCGATAAGGGAGTGATCCTCAATGCACGCATCCTTTGGACCTTTTCTGCAGCATACCGTCAACTGCTGGACGGACAATACCTTGAATTGGCCGACAGGGCGTATGATTACCTTGTCGAGCATTTCCAGGATCGCGAGCATGGGGGCGTCTACTGGATGGTCGATCACACGGGTCGACCTGTCGAAACGAAGAAGCAGGTGTACGCACAGGCCTTCGTCATTTATGGATTGAGCGAGTACTATCAGGTTCGTCCTGACCGACCGGAGGTGCTGGAATGGGCCATGGCACTTTTTCACCTCTTGGAAGATCGGGCATTCGACGCTGAGCGCAACGGCTATATCGAGGCGCTCGATAGAGGGTGGCAGCCACTGGAGGACGTGAGGCTTAGTGAAAAGGACCTCAATGCCGCCAAGACGATGAACACACACTTGCATGTCCTCGAGGCCTACACGAATCTCTATCGGACATCACAAGAACCCCTACTTACGAAGCAGCTACAAAACCTGATCGAGCTGATGGTGGATCGTTTCGTTGACGGCAACTACCACTTTCGCTTGTTCTTCGACGAGCAGTGGAACCTGCTAAGCGACGAGTTTTCGTACGGCCATGACATTGAGGGCAGCTGGCTGCTCGTGGAAGCTGCTGAGGTCTTGGACGACTCACACCTGGTCAAGAAGACTAGGCAATGGGCGCTCAAAATGGTCCACGCCGCCCTGGAAGGATTGGACGGTGATGGCGGGCTCATGAATGAGGGGAACCCCCAAGGCTTCACGGATACCAATAAAGACTGGTGGCCTCAGGCCGAAGCCCTGGTCGGTCTGGTCAATGCCTGGCAAATCGACGGCAATGTCACTCACTTGAAAAAGGCAGAGGCTATCGCAACATTTATCGATAAGCGCCTGGTGGATCCGGTGGGTGGATGGCATTGGGGTGTTACAAGAGATGGCATTCCCCGACGTGATGAGGACAAGGCGGGACCCTGGAAGTGTCCTTATCACAATGGACGGGCTATGCTGGAATTGCTAAGGCGATTGCCCTGACTCGTGTATGGGCATCACCACCTGGTCTGAGATAGACGACATTCTCCCCGCACTTCCTTTTCATTGCTCGCTAACTTCTATCATCTTTACCGCCACATAAATGGAACAATCACGGTCTGCTGGCAAAGCTAACTTCGGCACTCTTCCGGTCTTCATGACCACGTTGTCGACGATCCTGGGTGCTATTCTCTTCCTCCGATTTGGTTATGCGGTAGGCCATGTAGGTCTGTTGGGTACGCTGGGTATCATCGCCATTGGCCACATCGTCACAATACCCACGGCGATGGCGGTGGCCGAGATCGCGACCAACCAAAAGGTCGAGGGCGGTGGTGTCTACTACATCATCTCGCGGTCATTTGGGATCAACATCGGCGCTGCCATTGGTGTCACCCTCTATTTCTCTCAGGCCATCAGTGTGGCCTTCTACATCATAGCTTGCTCAGAGGCATTTTCGCCAGTCTTCGATTGGCTGAATAGCCACTACGACATAGCGTTGACGGATAAGAGAATCGTCAGTCTTCCGCTTACACTGGGTATTTGCTTGTTGATGGTGACAAAGGGCGCAGACATTGGCATGAAAGCGCTTTACGTCGTGGTGTTCGTACTCTTCATTTCACTCGTCCTGTTCTTTTCCGGGGTCACACCTTATCAGGCTGAGCATACCGTGGATCTCCTTGCCAAGATCCCAAATGGTGATGACTTCTTTTATGTTTTTGCGATCATATTCCCCGCTTTCACGGGTATGGCAGCCGGAGTGGGGCTATCAGGAGACCTGAAGGAGCCGAAGAAGTCCATACCCACTGGAACACTCCTTGCGACTCTGGCTGGAATGCTCGTGTACGTAGTGGCGGCATTTAAGCTCAACTTGTCTGCCAGCCCCGAGGATTTGGCCGGGGACCAATTGATCATGTCACAAATTGCCGTTTGGGGACCCATTATCCCAATTGGACTCATCTGCGCTACGCTTTCTTCTGCCATGGGCTCGATCATCGTAGCGCCGCGAACGCTGCAGGCGCTGGCCGGAGATAAAGTATTCGGCACTGGGCGTATCAACAATTGGCTGAAAAAGGAAGAAGGCAAAAAACTTGAACCTATCAATAGCACCGTGATCACGAGTTTGCTGGCGCTGGTCTTTGTGTCTGTGGGCAATGTCAACTTTGTGGCTGAGATCATCTCCATGTTCTTCATGGTCACCTACGGAGCCATTTGCCTGATCTCTTTCTTCCATCACTTCGCCGCGGATCCTTCCTACCGACCGGCGTTTCGGTCCAAGTGGTACCTGTCTTTGCTTGGAGGTATCATGAGTTTCTACCTGATGTTTTCGATGAATGCATCGTATGCTTTCTTTTCGCTCCTGTCGATGGTCATCATCTATTTGATCATTTCCAGAAACAGTAAAGAGAAGCAGGGACTCGCTAAGATCTTTCAGGGAGTGATATTCCAGCTGGCAAGAAATATCCAGATTTTCCTGCAGAATGTAAAAAAGGACGACGAGGACTGGAGGCCTTCTATTATTTGTATATCGCAAGATGCCTTTAAGCGTACTTCAGCATTCGACCTGCTAAGGTGGATGAGCCACCGATATGGTTTTGGTACCTACATTCACTTTATTCACGGGTACCTTTCACGGGAATCCAGCGAACAGGCCAAAGACGATCTTAAGGAGCTGATCAAAGTGGCGGGCAATGTCAAGAGCAATGTGTATCTGGATACGATGGTCTCCCCTTCCTACACTACCGCCATCGCCCAGGCCCTCCAGCTCCCAAGTATTTCCGGCAAGGAGGGCAATATGTTCCTCTTTGAATACTCAAGAATGGGTGAAAATGGAACAAAAGAAATCGTGGAAAACATACCCTTGGTGAGAGCGGCGGGATACGATGTTTGTGTCCTTTCCTCTTCGGAAAAGGGCTTTGGATATCACAGCACCATACACATCTGGGTGACGCACAATGACTATGAGAATGCTAACCTGATGATCCTGATGGCTTACATCATCATGGGCCACCCCGACTGGTCCAAAGCTGAGATCAGCATTCACGCAGTATTCCCCGAAGACAAGGCCAGTGAGCAAGCTGAAAAACTTGGCGAGCTCGCAAAAGAAGGAAGGCTACAGATATCCGCTCAGAACATCGAGGTGATTCATCGGGAAAAGGTCAGGACGAACAAAGATATCATCAATGAAATGTCCAAATCGGCTGATTTGACAATCATTGGTTTTCGAATGGAGGCCATCAAGCAAGTGGGTGCGCCGGTTTTCGAAGGGTATGATGATCTCGGGAACATTGTCTTTATCAACGCCAGCGACGAGAAAGAAATCAAGTAGTACAAACGACACCTCTAAGGCTGCCAACCGTCTGGCTGTGGCATCGTCTACGCTGACGCATCCCTGTCTGACCTCCACGCAATCCCACCTTTTCGACTATCTTGCCGCGCACTACCCAATCCAAATCGTATGCGCAGCCTCTCTCGAACTCACTCATCGCCTTTCCTTCTGATCTTCCTGTTAATCGGTATCGTTGCCTGTGAATCAGGCCCTACAAAGTGGGCGGGTCAGGCACCTATCCGGGTTGTTTCCACAGACACTCGTCCTATTCAGAAACAGGCGATTGGCGTCGCAGCGCTGGGTGAGGGCATTTTCGTGTCCAATGACTTTGAGGGTGCCCGCCTCAACGGAGCTGTGCTCCATGGTGACACATTGATTGATGCGCTCATAACCCCCGAGAACACGCCGATCAATCCAAGTCCCTGGTATTCATTCAAGGTTTGGGCGGATGCACCCAGAGAGATCTCCTTGCGGATCAATTATCTCGACGGTGTCTACCATCGCTATTATCCCAAATTGAGCCGCGACGGCGAGACATGGAGCACCCTGGACAGCAGTAGGTACAGCCCGGGAGACGAGGTGGTGGTATCAGAGTCGGGCCGCGAACTTCCCCTTCAGATCACAATCAATGTCGACATTGGCCCTGACACGCTATGGGTCTCCGCGCAGGAGCTGATGACTTCAAGCCGCAATTGGGCATGGATCCAGGGACTGGATGCCCTCCCCTATGTACAGCATGAGCAAATCGGTGAGAGCCGCGAGGGGCGCCCTGTTCGTTTGATGAAGATCGGGGAAAGCGATGACTCTAAAATGATCTTTGTGCTCTCGCGGCAGCACCCGCCAGAAGTAACAGGCTATCTCGCTATGATGTCCTTTGTGGAAACGCTTGCCGGTACATCAGAGCTAGCAGGATCTTTTCGAAGCCAATACAATGCCTATGTGGTACCCATGGCCAATCCCGACGGTGTCGACAATGGGCACTGGCGGCACAGCCTGGCGGGGATCGATCTCAATAGAGACTGGAAAAATGTTAACCAGCCGGAGATACAGGCCATCCAGGAGTACATGGGCGCAAAGCTGGAGAACGGCGGGAAGGTCTATTTCGGTGTGGACTTCCACTCCACCTGGGAGGATATCTACTACACCATCAACGAGGCGCTCAAAGGCAATAAGCCGGGCTTGGTGCCTGATATGATCACGTCCATGGCCGCCGAATTGGAGCTCGACCCCAACATCCGGCCGGGGAGAGATACGCTGAGAGGTCCCACCTCTTCTTCCTACATGTTTCACGTACTGGGAGCAGAAGCACTGACGTTTGAGTTTGGTGACAATATGCCGCGAGATCTGATCAAAAGGAAAGGAGAAGTATCCGCCGAGAAGCTCATGGAGCTTTTGCTGGAGACGAGCGAGTGACCCCACGCCATGCCGGAACCCATTGGGTGATATTTTACTTTCGACAACGATCGGCGATCACACCTTTCGTGGCATGATGAGCAGATCTACTTCAGGAAACGACCATACCAGGCAAGGTATCTCTCAAAGCGATCTTTGATAAACTCTGCTTTGCGAATGCCATGGTGCTGACCTGGGTACACCACCAGCTGTGTCGTGCGACCCAGTCGTTTCATGGCCTGATACATTTGCTCTGAGCCCAGGATAGGGACGTTCCAATCAACCGAGCCTCCCATAAACAAGGTGGGCGTCGTGACATTTGCGACGTAGTTGAAAGGAGAAAGCTTATCCCACAGCTCGCGGTTCTCCCATGGCAGGCCAAGTTCTTTTTCCCAATAGTACTGATAGTGATCATGCCCGTAGAGTGAGCGGTACAATGTTTCACTCGCGCCGGAGATGGCTGCCTTGAATCGACCCGTTTTCGTGATCACATAGTTCGTCAAAATACCTCCGTAGGACCAACCGCCGACACCTAATCGGGAGCTATCGGCAATACCCATTCGGACAACATGGTCGACTCCCGCCATGACGTCATCAAAATCCTTGTTCCCCCAGTCGGCAAAGAGCGCAGCAGAGAAATCCTGACCATAACCTGAGGAGCCCCGGGGATTCACCATGACCACCGCATAGCCATTCGCGGCCATCATTTGTGCAACAAAATTCAATGAGAAATCAAATTGCGAGACGGGCCCACCGTGAATGTGTAGCAACGTTGGATATGACTGTCCTTCAACATAGTCAATCGGTCTGTACAGGAAACCCTCGATTTCAGTGCCGTCGGCACTATTGAAATGAATATTTTCAACTGCCGATAGTTGAAGGCTGTCCAGTAGCGACCTATTGGCATTGGTTAGCTGGCGGTTTTGGTTACCATCGTGCAGGTAGATTTCACCAAATGCATCTGCACGGCGCAAGACGGTTGCGGCCAGGCCATCCAATGTGTGGTGACCCCGAATGGAAATGTTCCCATTTATGAGGCGCGTGAATCTGCGGCCGTTGGTTCCGATGGAGGCCAGGTGGCGCATACCACTATCTTCCAAATTGAACAAGATGGTCTTGCCATCAGAGGAAAACACCGGGGATGACACGTTTCTGTCAATATCCTTTGTCAGCAGCTCGGTCTGTCCGCCGAGGGTAGTGATTGCCAGATGGTTGGTGGCGTACCAAATGAGGTCTGGCTCCACGGAAGACACGTGGGCAATGGCTTTGCCATCAGGGCTCCATGCCGGACCATAGTCAGCACCGGGATTGGAGGTGACCTGCTGCAATTCTCCGGGTTTGTCAATGGCCACTACCCAAATATTTGAATTTCCATTGCCATCAGGGTTTTCGGTGCGGTTACTCACAAACGCAATGTGCCTCCCGTCTGGGCTCCAGGTGGGTTGGCTCACGTCATAAGGACCAAATGTTAGTTGTGTCAACACCGTATCTCCCGGTTTCACTAGGTAGAGGTTGGTATTGAGGGTGTCCAGGTATCCCACATAATCGCGCTTGAACTGCAATCGGTCGATCACCACAGGTGCTGGGTCCTTGTCCTTCTTCTGGGCGGAATCCGCAGCCGTCATTTCTTTGATGATCACAAGCAGTTGGCTACCATCTGGCGACCACTCGTAACCACTTATCCCCTGTTTCACAAAGGTGAGTTGCCGCGCCTCTCCACCCTGCCGGTTCAGCCCCCAAACCTGGTTCTTGCTGTCGTTCCTGGAAGCTGTAAAAGAAAGGTGCTTCCCATCAGGGCTCCACCTTGGATTTCCTGAGGAAGTGCCTTTGGCGGTCATAGGAATGGGCTCTCCCCCTTGTAAAGGGACCATCCAGATGCCAGTTTTCGATTGCTTCTTCTCGTCAAACTCCGACTGCGTGTAGGCGACCCACTGTTTGTCTGGGCTTATTCGGGGGTTACCCACTCTTTTGATGGAGAAGAAATCATCGATTTCCAATGGTCTAGGCTGAGCAATGATTTGCACAGATGTTGCGACGGTTGCGATCGTGGCAGCAAGTAGGATCTTCATATTGGGAGACATTTGGCATTCAAGATAATTGATTTGACAAATCATATAATGAAGACCTCGCTAGTAGTTCGTGCCAAACTTCTTCCACATCCATCTACTATTTTCCTGCTGCTGCTCACCACCACGACTGTAGCCAGTCGGAATCTCCTTTGCCCCAATCTCTTCCCCCTATCTTTGGGCTCCGTTTTCTCATCAGGATCCCAAACGGCATTTAGAAAATAGATGGAATGAAAGCAGCATCACTAGCGCTCATTAAAGGCGCCTTGAAGGAAAGAAATGAAGAAGAACTATTGGCCATCTGCCTACGACTCGGACGCTTCAAGAAGGAGAACAAAGAGCTGCTGACCTACCTGCTATTCGAGGCTGGAGATGAAGCAGGCTACATCCAGCTACTGAAAGAAGACATCGACGACATGATGGATGAGGTCAACACGGGACATCTGTATTATGCGAAAAAGGGATTGCAGAAGATCACCAGAGCTCTCAACCGAACCCTCCGGTACTCAGGACAGAAGCAAACGGAAGTGGAGGTGCGACTGTATTTCTGTGAGAAAATTAAGGAGACGGGTATTGCCATTAGCAGGCACAATACCATCAACAACCTATACCACAGGGAGATCAAACGTATCGAAAAGGCCCTTGCTGGTTTACATGAGGACCTGCAGGCAGACTATCGCTATGAACTTGAGAGGCTGTAGCTTCTCAAAACCGCAATACCCAGACACTGTCTCCGTAGCCATAGTACGATGACAGGTCGGCCTCTGCCTCTTCCCTGGCTACGTAGTCGCCAAGTGCCACACGATAGTAGACGTGGCTGCTGGAGTTATGCTCAATGATCTTCACGTCATTTCCTTCTCTGGCCAGTTTCTTAGCATAGTCCATGGCCAGGTCATCGTCGATGCTGCTGGAGACGATCGCAAAGTAACGTCCGGTTCGTGAAGTGATCATGTCTATTATTCCTTCCTGGATTCTTAGCCTTCTTGACTCGATTTCCTGCAGCTGGCCGTTGACCATTGACAATTGATCCCTGGCGTAGGATTCATCAGGAAGTATCGAGGTTGCGCGCGTGTAGAGTGTCTGAGCAGTCTCCCAATCCTCGAGTGCAAATACTGAGTCGGCTTGTATGATCAGTTGGTCGTATTCCGCCCTTTTCCGTGCCTCTTCTTCCTGTCTCTTTCGCTCGGCCTCCTCTGCAGCCTCTTGCTCAAGGCGAGCACGCTCGATGGCCTCTTGTTTAGGCTTGTACACGAACCAGTAGTAACCGCCTCCCGCTGCACCCAACAAAACGATCACCAGTACAATAATGCCTACGATCCGACCTGCGTTAGATTCCTCACTCATGTCCTTCTAGTTATCTTTCAGGTAAATCCCCATGGGGCTATCTCACCTCAATAATTACCTGAAAGTAGGTACTAGTGCCGGGTGTATCTGCGTGTAACGGCCTGATTGGGTGTTTTGATCGTGTGAACGGGTCATATTCTAGTGGCAGTCAGGCTGTGTTTTGCCATTGCTTGCAAAACATCTGCCTCACTACCTACAGCGTTTTGAGTTCTGATTTTGAGTTGATTTACTAACAATTGCAGCCCAGAATTGAGAACTCCCGAACTCAAAGCTGAACACTGGCTTTGCCCATCGCAACGAGGGCTATAATTCATTGGATGGTATCCTGTGGTTCGGGGTCAAACGAAAAAAAGCGGACCGTCGTCCGCTTTTCAAGTCTTTTGTCGTTATCCCCTACTCGCTCCAGGGTGGTGTGATGCCGTTGGCACGGGCGTAGGCGATCAGCTGGCCGAGATGCTCATTGTTGTGTGCCTGTACGATGAGGATGGCACTCATAGTCGTGTAATCTCCCGGGAAGGGAAATTCCACTTTGTCTCCGAGTGTGCTGCTGTCGACATTCTTGATGGCGCTAACAACCGTCTCAGTGGATTGCTTCAGGGCAGGCACCAAGGCTTCCTTTGTGGTTAGGTCCTGCTCCAGTGTCTGCAAGTTGACGCCTTCTGGAGGCATTACCCCGAGCTTCATGGCAAAAAAGTAGTTGGCTGACGTCAAGTGTGCGACGACACCAGCTACAGATCGTACTCCCTCTTGTGGGGTCCAGCTGTATTTGTCATCAGGGATGGCTTCGGCCAGTTGGGCAGCTCTCCCGGCTGCAAACTGGATCATGTTCGTGGTCTCTGTTTGCAACTGATCTTGTGCAAAACATGTGGCGCAAACAAAAAGCGCCAATGCGACTAGTAGTCCTTTCATGTGATTAGGTGGTTAAATGGGTACTACTCAAAGAACGGGCATTTAATCCTGAGGATGGCAAAATGGACAACATTTCAAAGACGTTATCGACGCCGATGGCAACCGGGCAGACAAACTGTATTGCCTAGTCATCTCCTATTCGCTTCAGGGTCATCTCCATATTGTTGACCTCTGCGGCATCATCGAATTTGGCGTAACTACGTGATACCAGGAGGTTTGGGTCCAGAAGCGATAGTTCGGTGCGTAAAAGCTCCTTGGTCCCATCTGACAGTATGAGAGACAAGAACGAGGTGAGTGTCCGGGAGGCGGGATCCCATTTACCATGATTGGTGATGATGTTGTCCGTTCTGCTGTACAGAAAGGTTTGTCGATAGGCTTCTTCCTGCGTATCGAATGTAATCCAGCTGATGTACTTTCTCTTGCGACCAGTCTCTACGTTGACGAGCTGTGCCGACCACTGGAAGTAGGTCGAGTCCAGTGCCCACGAGATTTGGGCACTCCCCTCCTCCATTCTGACTTTGCCGCTTCTCGACTCAAATCGACTGGCTACCTCCCAGTTACCCACCAGGGTTGTCAGCTGCTTCAGTTGCGCTTTGATCTGATCGTGCCTGGTCTGGGCAGACAGACTTTCTGGGCAAACCCACAATACAAACACGATTAGAGCCTGCTTCAAGCTGGGTGGGAATTGATTGAGAAATTCATTGCCATTTCAAATTAATGATCTGGCAACAAGCTCCTAAAGGATTCCTGTTCTTGATTTCCCTAATTGTACATAGGAAGCGAAATCAGGATGGATTGGGAGGGGATAACCCATGGTTCTTGCGATCTTACCGGTCATCCAACCCATTCTAACATGACAAGGAACCACCTTCTTTACTTTTTCATGAGCGCTATGGCAGTCTTTGGGTGTAAGCAGCAGGAAAATGCGCACAACGCCAACGGGCGGCGCGCCAACGTCTTGCTCATTGCCATAGACGACCTCAACGACTGGATCGGGGTCATGGGTGGCCATCCCCAGGCCCAGACTCCCAATATTGACCGGCTGGCGGCCAAAGGAGTTCTGTTCACCAATGCGCACTGCCAGTCTCCGGTCTGCAATCCGTCGCGGGCTAGCATGATGACTTCACTCTACCCAAGTACGACGGGCATCTATTTCTTGAACCCGGACATTGTCGAGTCGGAAGTGGCCCAAAGGAATGTGGTGATGCCCAAGCGGTTCCAAATGGAGGGTTATCATGTGACCGGAGGCGGCAAGCTGTTTCACAATGCCCGAGGGATCAACGAACGCCATCTACCCAATTATGCTGGCCACTTTGGAGGATTTGGCCCATTACCGGAGGAGAAGCTAACGACGTTTCCTGGCGTGCGATTGTGGGACTGGGGTGCCTATCCAGAACGAGACGAGGACATGCCAGACGTCAAAATCGCCGAGTGGGCCACGAAGCAACTGGCCACCCCTCACGACAGCGCGCTGTGGTTGGGTGTGGGTTTCTTTCGCCCGCACGTTCCTCAATATGCACCACAGCAATGGTTCGATATGTATCCCATCGACGATATCCAGTTACCCAGGGTAATACCCACAGACCTTGATGACCTCTCCGACTATGGAGTGAGCATTACCCGTACGAACCATGTATCTCCGTCTTTTGAGTGGGTGACAGCCAATGATGAGTGGAAGCCGCTCGTTCAGTCCTATCTGGCCTGCGTGAGCTTTGTAGATGCACAAGTGGGCAAAGTGCTCGACGGACTGGAATCAAGTACCTACAAGGACAATACATACGTGGTACTTTACAGCGATCATGGGTTTCACTTTGGAGAGAAAGAGCGGTTTGCGAAGAGAAGCCTTTGGGATGATGGAGCCAAGGTGCCGCTGATCATTGCAGGGCCAGGTATCGCTGAAGGTCAGGTGTGCAGTAAACCTGTGCAGTTGCTTGATATCTACCCGACGCTTCTGGAACTGACAGGCCTCCAAAAAGACAGCCTTCACGAGGGGCGCTCTTTGGTGACGTTACTGCAAAACCCTGAGGCCGAATGGCCCTTCATGGCCAGAACGAGCTTCGGTCCTGGTAATTATGCCATCGTGTCTGAGGACTATCGGTACATCACCTACAATGACGGCTCTGAGGAGTTTTATGATCGATCAAAGGATCCGAACGAATGGTACAATGAAATAAACAATCCGGCGTACGGCGAGCTAATCGAACAGCATCGGCGAGAAGTGCCTGAGGAAAGGCATCCCATCCTTGGAGAGGGTTCTACCGGACATTTGACGTTTGAGGCGACGGAGGCGTTGCTTGAATCAGGTGCACGATAGATGAACTGAGCCTGGAGTTACTTATGGGATGTGACTGCCTACTGTGAACCAGTAAATCCCATGGCAATGAACTCAGCCACCACTGCCGGCTTTTCCTGGCCCTTGATCTCAAAAATCAGGTTGAGCTTGTACTTCGCTCCACCCTCAAACTCCTCCACTTCCATCAAGGACACCCTGCCGCGGATGAAGGATCCGACGGGCGTTGCATTGGGTACACGTACCTTGTCCAAACCGTAGTTCAACCCCAGGGTGACATCGGAGATGGTGCAGGTCTCGAAGCAAAACTTCGACGCCATGGATAGAATCATGAACCCATGCGCGACCGTGGTTTTGTAAGGAGAGAACTGCTGGGATTTTTCCACGTCGGTGTGTATCCATTGCATGTCCCCAGTCAGTTCGCCAAACTGATTGATCATGTCCTGTGTGATTTCCACCCATTCGGTGAGTCCCAGTTCCTTTCCTATGTACGTTTTCAATTCGCTCAGGTGCCCAATTGTCGTCTTGTACGGCGTATTGCTTTGTTCCTTATCCATAGATCCAAATTAACTAATCCGGCGACTCTTCACTCATCCTGCCACTGCTTTCACAGCACCAACAATCCTATCTATATCACTCATAGTATTAATCACTGTCGGCGATAGTCTCACGCCGTCCATGGGGGCTGAGGCAATGCCATGCTCGCTGTACAGCTGTTGGAACAGGTCCATAAACTCCTTGCCAGGGACATTAAAAATGGTGACACCCCCGCTCAGTGCCGGATCCATGGGGGTAGTGAACTTGATACCCGGGATCTCTTTGGATAGGTCCGATTTCAATTTCGTGTGAAGCTCCTGAATTCTGCTCTCAATGTTGCCGGGCCCTATCTGGGTATGGAAATCAATGACTTCCGCAAGCGCCGCGGTGGTCGACTCGTTGCGTTGACCCAGCTTGCAGTACTTCTCATCGACCGTGGTCTTGTCCTCGCTCCAGCCCGGGGCAATGGAATCAGGCCAGACCTTATCGATGTTGGATGCCTTCATGTAGAGGATGCCGTTCTCCAGAGGGCCCATCAGCCACTTGTGCGTGCTGGCAGTATAAAAATCACATCCAAGCTCCTTTAAGTCCAGGTCCAATGCCCCAAAAGACTGGGCACCATCTACCAGCGTAAGGATATTGCGCTCGGCGGCCATCTGGCAAAGCTCTTTTGCGGGCATGCGTATACCGCTCACATTCGATATATGCGAGAAGGCCAACACCCGGGTGTTTTTGGTCATCTGATCGCTAAACAGCTTCAGCAATTCCTCGGGAGATTCCGGACTGCCAGAGACACTGACCATTTTGACGGTGAACCCTCTACGCTTAGCCCGTTGCATCCACGACAGATTGTTGGTAGGATGATTTTCATCCCAGATGATCACCTCATCACCCTTCCCAAGTTCGAGGCCATTCACGATGATGTTGTTACTCTCTGAGGTGTTTCTGGTGATGCCCACCTCGCTGTTATTGACCCCCAGATAGTTACTCAGTTTTTGAATTGATTGTTGTCGCATGTCTCCATACTTTGACCGGTTCTGAAAGGATACATCACGGATCAGTTCTTCCTGAAACTGGCGCACCCTGTCATTGACAAAACGCGGACTGGGACACAGATTGGCGGAATTGGCCATGATCATGTTATTTGGAACGGCAAACTGTTGTTTGACTAACTCCCAGAAACCCTCGTTTTCGGGTTGGCCTGCGAGCCAATCTATCTTAGGTCGGGCGACAGCTTCGGTGACTACAGGCAAGGCGGTGATTCCAAGCACTATTTGCTTGAGAAAGGATCTTCGTCGATCAGTGACAGAGGTTGGGTTGGGTGATCGCATAATGGATAGCTATTGAACGAGAATCAAGATACTTATTGTGATCCTATTCCCGAAGTGTTCAATAGGCACATTATCCCGCTTCACCCAAAGCACCTCCTTTCAGACGCCCTTTCAAGCCTGCCGTTTCGACCCACTGTTCGAATGCAGATACCTCATCGGGATGGATTGTGTCGAGAGCTTTTCTATATTCCTTCGCCAAGAGCTCGGCGTCAAATTCCACTTTTTGTAGAATCGTCTTATAGTATTCAACAAAGGATGTCTTCTTCATCAATCGAGTTATTTGAGCATTAAAATATGGGGTAAGTGGTGTGGCACTGCTATAGGTTACGTTGGATGAAGGCAGGGCCAAAGCCTGGCCCTACCCTATTAACCCTAAACCAACGTGTATGAAGAAAACTATCTATGATATTGAGATGGTCCTTATGGGCTTCTTCCGGGCTTCTTCCTTCTTGGGTATGACCAGCCGAAGGATTCCGTCGCGATAAGTAGCCTCAATATTTTCAGCTTCTACAGTGTTAGGTAGATAAAACGACCGTTTGAAGGACTGGTAGCCAAACTCCCTTCTGGTATAATTTTGGATTTGCGAGTCCTCGGCGTCTTCAGACAGCTCAGTCTGGATGGTCAACATGTTGTTGTCCAGCTGCACTTGAAAGTCATCTCGAGCGTAACCGGGCGCCGCCAATTCTACTCGAAAATCATTGTCCGTTTCAAGGACGTTTGCCCTGGGAATCATACCGCCTTCCTGTGTCCAACCGGACCAGTCAAAAAGATCTTTGGTCAAGAAGTCATCGAAGAACGATGAAGAAGGGAAGAAACTGCTTCTTTTTACGATGTTCATTTTTCTTAAATTTTTAATAGTTAAACAATTCAACTTTTGGCTAAATCGTAATCCCGGTAGCGCCGCCAGGACTATCTAAAATCTATGGCCAATAAACAGTGTGAGTCGCTGCTCGACTCGAAAAACAATTTGCATGTAGTTACGAATCAATGTACTGCGATGGTTTCATCCATAAGACGATATTTAGATTTTTTAACAATTATCTATTCGCTATTTGCCTCATGCAAAGCGAACATGGATCGCAGTATCTTTGAGCGGAAATGATACACTCCCGTCCCCGATCCAATGCCTTGTTTGCTGTGGGTTTTTTCATCGTGCTCACCCTTGCTGTTGATGGGTGGATTCTTGCCGGTCTGATCAACGATCCATCCAGCTATTTCATAGCCAAATTGATATTGGTCCCGACACTGCTGGTCATAGTTATCATCGTGGCGTCCAAGAGCTACTTCTCCGCGATGACCATGACACTGGGAAATGATCGACTTACCTATCGGTATCCGTTCGGGTCTAGGAAGCAGCACAAGGTGTCGGAGATAGCGGCGTGGGACGAGACGGTAATCAAAAGGAAAAGCAGTACTTACAAACGGTTGACCATTCGACTGGCAACTGGCAAGAAGCTACACGTGAGTAATCAGGAAAATAGCGACTACGATAAAGTGCTGAAATACCTAAAAAAGAAGGTGAAGCCCGGACGTTGAGGACGCCAGAGCCGGATTACGAAAGTATGTAATCAGCTACTTGAGCGGCCTTACAAATATCAAAACCTGCAGCACTACGCCAATCAAAATCAAAGCCCCGATTTCGAGCTTTGCAATGAAGTTGCTATTGTCAATGGACCTGTTGGAAAAGTCAACCTCGCGCTTTCCTTCACCCACCTGGATCTCTGATAGGTCATCGAGGTCCTTGAAAATCGCAGCATAGTAGTGGTCTGTGGTGGAGAGTGAGGGCAATTCAGCGTTGATGGACTCGCCCAGGTCCTCCTCATAACTCAGAAGACTCGTAAGGTCCTTTTGTAGCGATTCAAATAGTCTCGATGCTCTTCCCGAGGGATTGGTGCTTGCATATTTATCAATCAAGACACGGATGGAATCATTCGCTGTGCGATTCACAGCGATCGCTTCCTCGTCAGGTGCCATGTCCTGTAGTATCTCCCGTTTAATCTGCATTTGCCGCGAGATCTTGTAGAGGTAATTCTTTGCCAACAGCCGATCCTCATATACGCTCGTAAGACTGTTTTGGACAATAGTGAAGTGTTGGCTGTCGATGACGTTGGTGGCCATAATCAACAAGAAGACAACTGCCAAGGCAGCGCCCGTTCTGATTCTCTGTGCTGTTGTAAATTCCCAATTCATAGTATCAGCGTATAGATAGAATTCTTCAAATATAATACCAATGAGGTATGTGTAATGTTTGCCCGAACAACAGGTTAAGCGTTTGTAATCTATTCCAAGTCATCTAAATAGAAAGTCTGTAACCGTAAGGCCACATCAAAACCTCACCCCCATTTCTTCAAATTGTGCTGCTGCATGCAGGAAGTGAGCGGTTATCCAAAAGACCGTCCAGGATTCGGAGTAGCCGCCTCTCAATGCATAGACATCTGACATCTTTCCGTGCTGCGCAAAATTGGTCTGCTGCAGCTGCTCGCCATGAGCGCCATACGGATCAATCATTTGGCCACAACTTCGGTACATGACCTTCGCCAGCTTCTTTAAGTCGTCGTTTCCGGTTAGTTCCCCAAGCTTATAGATGGAAGGGGCTATCAATACGCCATACACATCCAGGTGTTGATTCTGGGGTGAGACGCCCGTCCACCCTCGGGTTTTGAAGAAGTGGTCAGACATCCTTCCGGCAGGCAAAGGGATATCCCACACCACCGTATAGGTCAATACGACATCGCCGGCATGTTGGGCCCAACTCAGGTATTTTTCCTGTTGAGTTAGTTCGTAGGCCGCAAGAAACCCCTGAAAGGCTCCCCAGGCGCCTTCCTTGTCTTCGCATGTTGCATCAAGGGTACCACCCCAGTAGGGTTCTTCCATATCAATGTGCCGCTCACCGTAGTAGTCCGCAGCCTTCAATGCCGCCTTACGGTATTCGACATTGTCAAAAAGACTGGCCGAGAGCAGCAAGGGCGAGATGTAGAAGGCTTCAGCGGTATTCCTCGGGTGCCACTCTTGGGAAAGGATCCTCTTTGCATGGACGCCGATCGCCTCGTTTAGAAAGCTCTCCCACCCTCCTATCTCCAGTCGCTTATGAGTCCGGGCCACCTTGATGGCGAGGGCAATGTTGTTGAGTGCCTGGCCTTCTGAAACCGGATCAGGGCTATGCCATTCACCAGTCTCCACCTCGTATCTGACCGGAAAACCGGAATCACTCACTGGTGATGTCGTGATATGGTCCATTGCCTTTTGTACCATATTCCAGATGTTGGCATCCTTCAACCGTGGAGCAAGTACTTGCAAGGCATATATTGGCGCTTCCGACTGTCCTGCCCACCCCAATACAATTCGCTGTTTGGCAAAATCCGGGTACATATTGAATCCGGCATATCCCTGGCCTTCTATCCACCGGGATTTGGCGAAGCGATATTTCGATTGAATGATTTCATCTACGGTCGGTAAGTCTTCGGTATAGAAAGGTTTGAACAAGTCAATCGAACTTAAGGTAGGCTGCTGAAAACCTGATCCTTTCTCGCTCACAGGATAAGCTTCGAGGAAGAAGGTCTTCTCCACCACATCACCGGGTTCCATCCTCAGAAAGGTATCCGAATACCGTAATGCTTTTGATTGGAGAGCTTTCACAACACCCTTCTCATTGTTGTAGCCAACCGGACCAGAGAGAAGTACCAACTCCGTCCAGACATCATCGGTTTGAACTCCCAGCGACCACCATTGGTCGTCCTTGTTTCCTCCATTTACAGGGCTAGGCAACGAATGCAATGCTGCTCCCCAGTGCTGCTCGTCTCTTGCCCATTCGAGACTTGCGAACGGCATAGGGTAACGATGTTCTTCGAATATGGCCAGCTCGGAAGGCAGGCCATGATAGGTTGGAACCTTATGGCTTCCATTTTTCTCACCAGAGGGATTGCCATAATAGAGAATACCGGGAAGCAACGCTTCCGGCTCCCGGGCAGTGACTTGCCATCTGATGGACAATGTAACGCTGTCCAGCGCTTCATCACCCTTCCATTCGAACCTCCGCAAACATTTGACAAGTCCGTTTTGATTGCGATAGGCATCTTGAAAATGCAGTTCACCATTGTCCAGAAGCAATTTGCCACGTAGTATGCGCCAATCATCCACTTCCTCGATTTCTTCGGCCTTGGCGTGTGCCCATGAAATGGGCCAATCTCCTCGCCAGCCTTGACCAATGGACCACAATCCTTCTTCCGGGGACAAGACCAGGTCCTTACCCTCGTGAGTGACAGCTACCCGATGCCCTTGGTCATTGGCAATGATACGAAAGGTTTGTTGTGCCTGGGCTGCGAGCAATTCAGCCGAAAGGCAGAACAAAACAACCAATAACTCTCTCATAGCTAAGTGCGGGAAGGGTGTTAAGGGAGTAAATATATCCCATCCACAGTCAGGTGACTCTTCAGCCCGCTTCATCGAGCTTGCTTGCCGCCGCGGCGTCCAGGAGCAAAGTAGTATCTGGATGCGTCCTCAGAATAGATGCGGGACACGCAGTGGCAATGTCACCAGTTATGGTGTTGTGCACAGCGTCGGCTTTCCGCGCATCGGGAACAAAACAACTGATACTCTTGCTCGCCATGATCGCGGGGATGGTCAATGTCAGTGCTTCGCGGGGCACATCCTCTATGGTGGGGAACCACCCCTCTCCCAACTGTTGCTGTCTACAGGCATCATCCAGTTCGACGAGTTTCACGAGTTTGGGATCGTCGAAGTCGGCTACCGGCGGGTCGTTGAAGGCGATGTGCCCATTCTCTCCAATGCCAATACAGGCGATATCGATGGGGTGCTTCTTCAATTCAGTTTCGTAGCGCTGCATTTCAGCATTTATGTCGTTAGCGTCACCATTGAGGAAGAAGATCTCTTGAGGCTGAACAGCGTCCAGGATCCTTTCTCTCAGGTACTTGCGAAAGCTAGCCGGATGGGTGTCGGGTAGGCCTTTGTATTCATCGAGATGAAAGACAATGACCTTGTCCCAATCAATGGGTCTCTGTTGGAGTGCCTCAAGAAAAGCAAACTGTGAGGCCCCTGTGGCCAATATCAAATGAGCCCTACCCCTCTCGTCAATGGCCTTGGTCAGTTTCTCTACTACGAAGTCGGCAGCTGCCTCTCCCATTTCCCTGGCATCGCGATAGATCGCCACATTCATTGCTTCAGCTTTCAGTGTTTTTCTCATGATTTAGAAGTCTATCAAGGCAAACCAGGTAGTGACCAGTGAGAACACGATGACCAGCACAATACCGATATTCATTCTGTGGCTTGCCCGATGTTCCGACATCAGTTCTTTCCTGTTGATCAACACAAATATGGGGATGGTCACAGCTGGCAAAATACAGGCTTGAAACGCCTGTGAAAAGATCATTAGTGCCGGCGGCCTTTCCTCCAGGAAGACAGAGCCAAAGGCAAAGACCATTGCACCCAGAATGAGTATTCTCGATTGCGTAGAATGAATGTTTCTGGGTGCCCCCGAATAGTCGGCTATCAACCATGGCGCGATCAAGACAATTGGAAAGATCGTCGACAATCCAGCGCCGGCAATACCGAGAATCAGGATATAGGACGATAAGGTGCCGCCGATCGGCTCAAACAGCTGGATCATGTCGACGGTATTGTCCAGCTTCAGGCCCATCACATGCAGGGTCCCTGCGCCTACCGCCATGATGACACCGCTGAGGAAGAGCATCATAGTAGCTGAGACAAACGCGTCCTTCTTTTCCGTTTTCAGATCTTTGATCGTCCACCCTTTCTCTGCAACTACCGTACTCCTCATGATGAAGACGGCCGCTGAGCATGTAGTCCCTGCGATGGCCGCGACGAGCCCAAAGGCTCCCGGAGTGTCCGGAATGCCGGGGACGATCCCAGAAGCCAGTGTTGAAAGAGAGGGCTTGACCATAATGAATACGACGATGAACGAAAGGCCCATGAGGATGACCAACACAGTGAGTGCCCTTTCGAAGGATCGATAGGCGCCATACCAAAGAAAGACACAAATCAGGGCCGCGAAGAACGACACAATCCATCCAGTGTGAATGACCGCTCCGGAAGCGAGCCTGATCCCTTCCTGCACAAGGTCGGCCACGATCCCCATGACGCCCATAAGTGCCAATAATTCCCCAATGATCAGCGCAATGATGATGTACAATGCTAACAGCCAGCCATACCGAAAGGCCTTCTTGATGTTGTAAAGAGCAGTATGTCCCGTGACCAGAGTGACCTTGCCATAGGCGACCATCAGCACGAACGTGAAGACACAAGACAGCACCAGAGCCCAGAATAAGCTCATGCCGTGCTCGGCCCCTGTCTTGGCCATGGTGGTGACGCTACCTGTGCCAATGTTGTAGCCGATGAGAAACAGGCCGGGGCCTACGAGGCTTAAGGTCGCTGCTATTTTTTGGAAGGTCTTCTTCATCAGGTACTGCGGGACATATCCCAACGCTAGTTTCTCGAATACACTAACTCCCCTGCCACGTAAGTCTCGTGAATAACGAGTTCGCCGCCCTCCATTGTGAACAAGATCATATTGGCTCGCTGGCCAGGTGCTATTGTCCCTAAATCCTCATGTGACAAAATCTGAGCTGGGTTGGTGCTTGCCATGCGAATGGCCTCGGCCAACCCGCACTCGGTGTAGTCCATTATCACCCCGACACATTTGCTGATGGGTGAAGCAGCTCCCGCCAGCACATCCTCTTCGGGCAATTTCACGACGTTGGGCGTCAGGAGCAGCTTGCGCTCTCCACGGATGTACTCCCCGGGTGGCAGTCCCGCGAGGTCCAGTGCATCGGAAACAAGAATGGTCTTATCTGGTCCCTTGACTTTGTAGAAGCTCCTCACCTCTTCTTCGGTGAGGTGGAAACCGTCAGCAATGATGCTCGGGGTGATCTGATCGTGGGACAACTGCGGCCAAATGGGGTTGTGGTGCCGGTTGATCTCGTTGGCGCAACCATTCCCCAGGTGTGTAGCCATCGTAGCACCAGCTTCCACGGCTTTGGAGATATCTTCGGCTGTACCGTTATGATGGCCCAGGGAAACAACCATCCCACTGGCTACGCATTTGCGAATGAACTCGATGGCACCTGGCAATTCGGGCGCGACAGTGATGAGCTTGATCCCATTGCCGGCGGCCTTTTGGATCTCCTGAAATTCTTCCCAGTCTGGCGGCTTGATGTATTTCTCCAGGTGTGCGCCGCGAAAGCCTTTGACTGGCGAGATATAGGGCCCCTCGAGATGAAATCCAGGAATCGATTGGCCAATTTCCGGGTCTTTGCGTGCCTCGGCCAGAATGGCGAAATTCCGCTTGATCCGCTCAATATCACTGGTGATGACCGTGGGCAGATAGGAAGTCACACCTGCTTTCCATAGTGCCTTCGTGGCGTCCCTCACGCCTTCCACCGTGAGATCAGGCCCTGAGAAGTCCACTCCCACATACCCGTTGATCTGGATGTCGATGAGCCCGGGGGCTATGTATGGTTGTGATGGGCCATTATCTCTAGCCTTTTCGACCTCAGTGATCGTTCCATTTTCGGTGCGAATAACCACTGGATCGTTGCTGGCATAATGAATGCCGGTGAGCTCCTGTGCGTTGGCCATTGTGACAATTATCGTAATTGACATAATAGAGAGGAATATCTTCATAACCCTATAACTATAAGCTTACAGACTCTACTTCTTCCCACTGGTCGCTTTTGACTGATTTTTCCAATGCCTCCAGGATCGCCACGCCCCTTAGAATGCTCTCGTGGCTTCGAGGTTCAATACCCGTTCGGAACATCTCCACCATGTCAGCATCTGCCTTGGACACGCCTTCCCGTTTCTCAGTGGGCTTCAATTCCGTGAGCCCCTTGTCAGTCTCGACAAACGTGCGCCATTCGTAATTTTTGGGTGTGAACACAAAGGAGGCGAGCATTCCATTCGAATAGACGAGGTTCGCTCCTGCCCGATGCTCAGTTTTGGTGATGCGAACTTTCTTAATGTCCTCACCAAATATGTTCATGAGCGGCTGCACCATGTGGGCACCATAGAAGAAGACCCCTCCGTATTCAGAGCTGAGATCCAGAGGCCCAAACATGATCACCTGCCGTATTTCGCTTAATGATGCTACTTGCTCCTTGATATTGAAGGTATCGTAATGGTGGCCTATCGAACTGTAAGATGTCACCGGCGTTCCCTTACTACGTGCCATTGCCAGAAACTCCATGCCCTCATCCAGCCGGTAGCAAAAGGGTTTGTCGATAAACGACGGAATACCCTCCTCAACAAAGGGTCTTGCCGCCGCTAAGTGGTACTTGCCATGGCGATGATCCACAATCAAAGCGTCGATCTTGCTTAGCATCTCGAGCGGGTCTTTCACCATCATGGGTATGCTGCCCCTCTCCATAGCATCCTTTGCAAAGGCTTCCGTTTCACCCCAGACGTACTTTACTTCTACACCCGGGAATTTCTTGTCGATATTAAAGAGCTTTCCGAAGCCTCGGGTGTGCGAATTCTCTGCTCCGATGATACCGATCGTGATGGGGTCGCCTTGCTGATCCCAATTTGAGACCTTCAACGAAGCGAGCGCGGAAGGACCGAAGGCAGCCAGTGCAGAGAATGCGGCGCCTCTGCCTGCCTGTTGCAAAAATGTTCTCCTGGATTTCATTGCTATACCTTACTCCAAAATGGAGAAATGTATGGCGGTGTCATGTTTGCCTCACATTTTTTATGGCATACTTTGGCAACTGACCATTAGTGATGATGGCCGCCAGGTCCGTGAACATGCCCATGTTCAATTTCTTCAGGCGTTGCTTCTCGTACCTCCAGTATCTCACCTTTAAAATTCAACGTCTTACCGGCCATCTGATGGTTGAAATCCACCGTCACCGTTGTTGCTTTGATCTCCTGGATCGTGCCATGAAACTGATTGCCGTTTTGATCCTGCATGGGTACAACATTCCCGACCTGCATGATATTGAGGTCCACGACGCCATCTTTTTTGAAGATATCCTGTGACAGCTCCACAATCGCTGATGGATCAATTTCTCCATATCCGTCTGCTGGTGCCACCGTGATTTCGTAGCTCTCACCTTGATCCTTGCCGAGTAGTTGATTCTCGAAACCGGGGATCATCTGTCCTACACCTACCAAAAATGTCAATGGATTTTGTGCGTCCGTCTTTTCTACAAGATTGCCTTCTACCTCAAGACTGTAGGTCACCGCGGCTACGGTGTGCTTTTCGATCTTCATTGCGAATGTGTTTTTATGTTTTGGCAAGGTAAGGACATATATATCGACGGACGCCTTTTCTGGAATATTTGTGATGGATCCAGATTAGCCACAATCTGGTATTGGCTTCGGGTTTATTCAAAAGAATCTCCGAAGAAACCTTGAAGGGATTGTGCCTAGAATCCGACTGTAGAACAAGACTTGATCAAATAGCGATGGATTCAATAGTCGATGGCCGTCAGGTTTGGCGTCCAGGGACGAAGGCTTTGTGGCATTAGGCATTTTACGCCCAATGGCTTTGACGACAGGAATCAAAGTAGCCGCATGCACAGACGGGTATTGTCCACACACCAGTACTTGCAGTCCGCTCTCATTCAATAAGTTGACTACACTGCCTTTAGTGAAGAAGTTGATGTGGGTCACGGGTTCTCTATGCAGTGGGGGCTTCTTCCAGACTTCCATGGGTACCTCAATAAAGATGACACCATTGTCTGAAAGGTGCGATGTCAGTTTCTCCACCACTTCACGAGGTTCAGCCACATGCTCGATGACATGGCTACAAATGATAAGGTCAAAGCGATCCTCAGCCTTGAGTCCATCTATTGTATCCGCAATTTTGACAACTCCGGGAATACAATTTTGATTGAAATCCATGAGATAGCACTCCTTGCCGATACCCAGGAATGCCTGCATTAACCGCCCATCTCCGCCACCGTAATCCAATATCTTATCCACCGCAGCCAGGTCCACTTCCTTTTTCAGAAAGCGAAGGATCTCTCGAGAACGATGCTTTTCAATCAAGGCATCATAAGGACGCTTGCCTCCATAGTCCTGACCCAATTCCTCGAGGTATCTGTACTTCGTGTCAATGTCGCTAGCCTCAGGTCGGGGCGTGTAGCAAATGAAACCACAGTTTTTGCACAGCGTGCTGGTAAGTGTCACTGTAGAATGATCCGGAAACCACTTGTCGAAGAGCACCTTGAATCGCTTCTGCCGATATTTTGAGTCACCCCCAGATGTGGGGCTGTATGTTTTTGTGCCCAGAATTTCCCAGTCATTCTGGCCACATATTTCACAAGTAGGTGATTGGTTCATAGGAGTTTGGGCTTCAGGATTCTCTACACTTTCGTTTGAGCCCGTGAAGGAATGACAAAATGGTCTGTTTTCCAAAAGTACGTTGGCAGCCAAACCCAACAGATGAGAAAGGGGCTTGGCTTATGATTTGTAAGGAATTTTGTCAAGAACATACTTCGCAGCGGCGACCCGCGCCACGGACTTCTCATTGGCTTCAATGGTGATCCATGGCGACGACTCCAGGTTCGTCCGCTCCATCATTTTCACTTTGTACTGCGTGTATTCATCCCACAGTCGTTGAGCGTTCATGTCTACTGGTGTCATCTTCCACTTTTTGATAGGGCTGGTTTTGATGTCCTGGAACCGTCTTGCCTGCTCTTCCTTATTGATGGAGAAATAGAATTTGATCAGGTAGGTATCCGATTCTTGTATCATGCGCTCAAAGTCATTGACCTGATTCATGAAGGTCTCATATTGCTCCGTTGTGCAGAAGCCATTGACTGGTTCCACTATGGCCCGGTTATACCAACTTCGGTCAAAGAATACCATCTCTCCGGCCTTTGGTAGTCGGTTAACATACCTCTGGAAATACCACTGACCCACTTCTTCCTCCGTCGGTTTTGGCAATGCAACAATCCGGTAATACCGGGGGTTAATGTGGGCAGTGATCCTACGTATAGCGCCGCCTTTGCCTGCGGCGTCTCGGCCTTCGAATAGCACGACCACTTTCTTTCCATTGTCTATGACCCAGTTTTGCAGCTTGATGAGCTCTGCTTGCAGTACCCTCATTTCCGTTTCATAACGGGCTTGCACCAATGCCTTTTTGAGGTCCGTATTCTTGTCTGCGAAAAGGCACTTCATGCCTATGGGAGTGTTGAGCAGCGCCACATCCTCTTTTGATAGCTGCATTGCCTGTGCTTTGGTAGTCTTTCCTCGTGCCATCAGATGTCTATTTGCTCGATGTGTCGATAATACCTCAAGATTACGTTGGGGTCCGGAAGTATGGTCGTCTTCGCCCCGTTCTTTCGTGTGTACTCAAACTGTGAGAGCACGTGTCTGATGCTTTCCAGTCGGGCAGTCCGTTTATTGTTGGTCTTGACAATGGTCCACGGACTGAAGTTCGTGTGGGTCTTGGAAAACATCCGTTCCTTGTAGTAGGTGTATTTGTCCCAAAGCTCCTGCCCTTTCATATCCACTGGGCTGAACTTCCAGACTTTCAAGGGGTTCTTCATGCGTGATTCGAAGCGTCTTTGCTGCTCTTCTTTCGAAATGGAGAACCAGAATTTGATCAGCACGATGCCGTCTTCATAGAGCATGTGCTCAAATTCAGGTACCTGTAGGAGAAAGTTGTGGTACTGCTGTTCGGTACAAAATCCCATGACCGGTTCGACCACGGCCCGGTTATACCAGCTGCGATCGAAGAAGACGATCTCACCCGGGTTCGGGAGTTCCTTGATGTATCTCCTGAAGTACCATTGCCCTTTTTCTACTTCCGTGGGTTTGGAAAGGGCTACGACGCGCATGGATCGAGGATTGAGATGTTCTGTGAAACGTTTGGTGGAGCCTCCCTTGCCTGCGGCGTCCCGGCCTTCGAACAGCACGGCAACCCTCAATTTCTTTTTGGAGATCCACTGCTGCAGGTCCACCAACTCCGCTTGCAGGATGCGCAGTTCCTCTTCATATCGGAGGTTTTGCATCACCTTTTTCAGCTCAATGCCCTTTTCCGCAGCAATACGGATCAGGTCTTTCCTTTTACGAGCTTCGAGTAAGTCTTCTTCTGTAAACATGATTGTGATTGGGCGTCGGCGCAAAGTAATAGTGCTCTGATGGTAGGCTCATGATTTTCCGCAGAATTGTGAGAGATTCTGCTCAGGTGCCGGCGTCATGGTTTGGCTCCATGACGAATGTGTGTTTAGTAAACGCAGTCGCGGGACCGACAAACCGCTGTGCGGAGTCTAAGTCTTTAAATGGTGGTATGGAAATGCCCTTGGTTCCGCGTATTACCATATTTCCAAAAGATATGATGTGGTAATGATGTAATGGCAAAACAAAGTATCGAAAGAGATGAAGTAGTGGAATTTTTGCAAAGATCTGTGGTGAGCGGGTAGTTTCCAAAGACATCTAATTATTTGAATACGCTATGAGAAGATTTTACTACGTGCTTGCAGCCACGTTCCTGCTGCTACAATTACCCGCCGTTTCCTATGCGCAATGCCCTACCCTTGTTTGGAGCGACGAGTTTGATGGCAACTCACTTGACTTGACTAAGTGGGAGGCTCAGGTAGGCGATGGATGTGATGAAGGCATTTGCGGATGGGGCAACAACGAACTGCAATACTACAAATCTGAAAATGCCGTAGTAGGTGGTGGAACGTTGAAAATCATTGCGAAAAAAGAACGTGTCAGGTCCAAAGGATATACCTCTGCCCGGCTAAGGACTAAAGGTTTGGCCGATTTCACTTTTGGACGCTTTGAAGCCCGGATCAAGTTGCCCATAGGGCAAGGTCTATGGCCTGCGTTCTGGATGCTGTCGAGTAACGAACCCTACGGTGGCTGGCCTCAAAGTGGCGAGATAGACATCATGGAATATCTCGGCCAACATCCGGAAGAGGTATTTGGCACCATCCACTACGGGGATCTCTATCCTAACAATCAATTCACCGGCACTGATTTTACGAAATATGATGGAACCACCTTTGCCGAGGACTTCCACGTGTTTGCCGTGGAATGGGAGCCAGACGTGATTCGCTGGTATGTCGACGACGTGCTCTATCAAACACTCACAAGTGCGGATGTAGCTCCTTACAACTGGCCCTTTGATGGTGGTAACCAGATGCACTTTTTATTAAATGTCGCTGTGGGAGGCAATCTACCTGGGGATCCTGACGGTTCCACACCTTTTCCCAGTGAAATGGAGGTGGACTATGTTAGGGTTTATGATGGGGGCTTTAGTCCTTCAATCTCCGGCGATCGCCTCGTAGCTTACCAGGCCGCCGGGGAGACTTATACCATCAACGATGCAGCCGCCGGATCCTCCTACAATTGGTCCGTGCCAGCAGGTGCGACTATTTCGAGTGGTGCTGGTACTTCAGCAATTACGGTGGACTGGGGTACGATTGGTGGGACCATTAGCTGTGCGGTGACCACTAACTGTACAACAGAAGTGAAGAGCATTGACGTGACCGTGGAGCCCAACTATGTTTATGATTTCACATTTGAAAACTTTGACGAGGCGGCAAGTGTAAGCCTGAACAGTGCCAATGGGACATTGACGGAGGTCAGCAATCCCGACGGTTCGGGAGTTAACACATCGGCCCTAAGTGGGGAGTACATACGCAATAATCAGGAACAATACGATGTCATTTCCTATAGCACCTCGGCCATTGCCGACGCAAGCCGGTACAGCGATCGTCTTTCCAAGTTCTACATGGACGTATTGACACAGGCACCGGTAGGTACTGAGATAATCATACAATTGGAGAACAGTTCAGCGGCGACAGCCACGAACTATCCCACAGGACGCCATAGTCGCTATGTGGGAACCATTTCGCAAAACGGGTCTTGGGAACGTATCACCTTCGATTATCTTGATCAGCCCGATGGTGCAACAGATCCGGCATCGGTAGATCAGATCATCGTCTTGTTTGCATCCAATAGTTTCACAGGACATACTTATTACTGGGACAACTTCAATAGCTATCATGCGGATGATGGTACTGGCTCTCCTAATACTCCCCCGACTGCGGACTTCACCTTCAATTCGACTGACCTCTCTGCTGACTTCAATGGTACGGCCAGCACTGATAGCGATGGAAGTATTGCCAGTTGGGACTGGGACTTTGGTGATGGGAACAGTGGCAGTGGTGCAACAGTCAATCACACTTATGCGACTGCGGGTGAGTACACCGTGACTCTGACCGTGACCGACAACGAGGGAGCAACTGATCAGACGAGTCAGACGGTGTCAGTGACGGCGCCTCAGACTGGAGATCCCACTTCGATCCACGTGCAAGCCATTGTCACGGGAACAGTGAGCGCATCAAAGGGAAGCAAGTTTGGATCGGCGACGGTAACCATACATGACGATCTGGAAAATCCAGTGGCCGGCGTTACCGTGTCTGGCAGTTTTTCGGGCACATTTAGCGAGACGGCATCTGGGGTTACTGGCGCCGACGGTACCGTCACATTTACTACCTCCACTTCTGCTAAGGGGGGAGTTACAGTGGACTTCTGCGTAACGGATGCGTCACATGGTTCGCTACCCTACGACCCTGCACTGAATGACATCACATGCGCGGGGGCGTCGGGTGCTCGGGTACAAGTGGAAGACCTCGAGTCAACAAGCGAAGAAAGCTTGACTGCTACCTTGTCCTTCTATCCTAACCCTGTTCGGGATCACTTGCAGATCAAAGTAGCTGCCAATAGTGAGGAAGAACTTGTGGTTCAGATGGTCAACCTCAATGGCCAGGTGGTAAGTTCTATAGTGCAAAGGCTGCCGGCCGGCGAAAACACAGTTCAGTTGGATGTCCAACGGCTACAAGAGGGAATGTATTTTCTGTTTGGGAAGTACGGCGACGAATCATTCAAGCTCAAGCTTATAAAGGACTAGTGCCCTCCGTGGTACGGGTCTCTCGGAGGCAAGAGTTATTTATTGGTAATCCGGGTTAAGAGGTGCGGGAAGCTGATGTGGCTTTCCGCACTCATTTTTTATTTCTCCTTGATTGCTGATGGAGAATCTGTCACGCCCTCTCCTATGATTGGGCGACCATTGGCTCAATTGCGGATGACCTGCCCCATCAGTTTGGCACCGTCCGGGGTCACGATCTCCAGTACATACGTTCCCCGACGCTTTATGATGACTTTCTTGTCATACCCGATTGTTCCCCGCTGGTGCAATCTTCCTGTCAAATCCATGACCGAGTAGCTAGCACCAACCGGAGCATCTTTCACGTGTACTTCACCGTCTGGCGTGGGATTGGGATAGAATGGGTAGTCGGCATCGGCACGTACCAGCGACAACACCCTCTCCACTTCGATCACTGCGGTGAATGTCGCACTCTCCTCGATACCATCACTCACCGTTAGCGGAACCAATAGCGTCCCAACAAAGTCCATTGATGGCGTAATGGTCAAACTATCGATCGTGTAGTTTTCGCCTTCACCGATACTCAGTGTATGGTCAGTGGGGTACTCATGGTCGCTGTCCTCTACCAGCAGGTCCTCCAGGGACAGGGTGATAGATGTATTCTCATCGATTGTCAAAGGGTTTACCAGGGCTGTGATCGTCGGTTCAATATTAAGGTCTTCGATAGTCAGGTCATAGTACCGACCCAATATGGTGTCGATCCTCGCCAATACCTCTGTGGCAAAGTCTTCGTCGTAGCTCGCCTTCCATTCGTCCCATCGAGGGACATGAAATTGCTCGCTGACCTTAGGTGTCACCTGGTCGTAGATTTCGGTGAACGCAGCGTTGTCAGCCGGAACGAGCGATCGGTAGTGTAGTATCCTTTGTTTGATGGTGTCTGAAGTGGGCATAAACTTCAATTCCTCCACGAGATTGTCGGACGGTATAATTCCATGGAATTCGAAGTGCGGACACATGTTGAATCCCATGACTTCGGAAGCTGCTCTTATATACTCGTCATCTTGAAGCTCATAAGGGTTCCATTCTGGATTGGCGGTTCTATAATCGTAGAAGTATCTATGAATATTCCCCAGCGCTTCCCAACCGAACATCTTGGCGATGTCCACGATTTTCACCAGTCCCCTACTCTGATATAGCAACTGATCCCAGGGATTGTCGGGCTCCGGGCCAATGCGCGCACCGTTTCTGAAGTTGGAGGTGAAGATCCAATCGAATGTCGCTTGCTCGAGGTTCAGCCGCTGGTCCAGGGCGTACACGAACGCGGAGTCGATCGTTTCGCCCATCACCTGACTATAGACTGCAGTGGCAGACAGGTGAACGTTTGTCTCCTGCTCGTGCAGCAAGGTAGGCATGTTGTGCAAATGGCCATACTCATGAAACAATATGTAATTGAAGGCAGTGACTACTGACCCACTGTACCAATCCCTGCCTGACTCTACGTCGATAGGTTGCTGATAAGAGAACTCATAGGGATACGCATAGACCTCCAGCGACATCGGGTAGGCAGCGGGTGCGGCGGTAAACTTTACATGGGACTGTCTATCCTGGATGATGTACTCGCCTCTGAATCGCTCCTGGGGTCGGCCCAGAGCTACGTTCACGGCATCAAAAGCCTTGTCCCAGAAGGACAGTACGGAGTCCGGATCGGCCATCTCGGCTGCCATGCCATGTGTGATGGTGGTCATGAAATTGTCAGACTCCATATCCACGTAGGGCACTTCCGCTTTGGCGATTTCCGCTTGGAATTCTGTCAGCGAATTGGCAAAGCCTGCCTTTGTGCAGTAGTAAGGAGCCTTGACGGCACCAGTCACCTCAAAGGTTAGCGCTCCCAATTGATTCCCATCCGGAATCGCCACGTAGAGCCCTCCTCCAAATGGATTGGCGACAGTGATCGTTTTGGTGTCCAGGAGAAAGGTGGTGCTGACTCTTGGAAAACGCCTCAACTCATTCCAGGTCTCCTGGATGTTCTTGCGATGCGCTCCGACGTACACAGACAATCCTTTATCGATGGCAGCATCAGGTACAGTAATGGTCACCAACTCTCCTGCCGGAACAAAGTAGCCCGTTGGTCGCCGTACATACTCCTGATCGTTGAGGTAAAAGCCTGGATCGGTTTGATAATCTCCATCTACGGTGAACGTCGCCCCTGTAAGGCGTTCTGCAGATGCGCTCACCGTCCCTGGAAATCTTTCGTGCTCTTTGAACGTGATACCTTCCATGTCGGTAACTGTCGCGGTCGTGTATTGATTGTCTGCGATCCACTGTTGAATTTGGAATTGAACGGCCTTCAATGGGCCAAAATCTTCGGGAAATTCAGCGCTGTATTGCAGAGTGAAGACGAAGCCCTCAGTGCCGGAATAGGTATCCATGAAGGAATGGACGGTCGAAGTTTTGGCAGCATACGATGCATCATCCCAATTCGCGACAAAGACTGCTTTGATGGAATCCAGTTGCGTGTCGGTCCATGAGACCTGGCCATTCATGTGCGTGATCATGGCATTCAATGCAGACTCCACTTTGTCAGGATCACCGGGCAATGCGGGGCTAGCAATGGTCACATAGTCCAGCGACAAATCCATGCTAGGAAGCTGGGTGGCTACTGAATTATCAGGCGCGGAGCCGACGACCATAGGGCGTGTTTGAATGGTCTGCTGGAAGCCTTGATAATCCACGCGCTCGTCATAATACGATATGGACGACGTGCCGTTGACGACATATTGAATGAATGGTGTGTTGTCATCGAAAACGAACTTTACCGAGAGGTCGTACCAGATTCCCGAGTCTATTTGAGCGACGAAATCGAGTTTGCCCTCACTTTGCAAGCCATTCTCATCAAGGATGCCATCACCAAATGTGGTGATGATCCACAGGTCGCTTTCCCATTCCCTCGCAGCGATATCAAACCCCTCAAATCGTTGGTCATATTGTGGCTTCGTGGTGAATATGACACGCGCTTCTTCGCCTGACCCATTGATGGCCTCGGTGGCACGCCAATCTCCGTCGACTTTGAATCGCAGCAGTATTTCCAGGGAGGTGGTAGAATCAACGGCAGCAGGCAATGCATCTGGGAGCACCAGGTACTCGCCAGAGTCCAGGGCCATATATTCACCGCTTGAGAAATCAGGAGTGCCCACAATGGCGTCAGGGTGATAGTCGCCAACCTGGTCATTGGCATCGGAATCGTAGCTGTAACTGGCTAGTTGCGCGTGCAATGAATAGGTCAACAACAACGAAGCGAAAAGGCTAAATACACGCATTATTTGTCTATAGTAGTATAAAACTTATAGTGGCGAAGGTAGGCATGAATTGGGTAAATAGAGTTCTGGGGATCAGTGTGGGGGCTCCATGTTTCCTCGGAGATCTATTGGTGATGGCATCATATAAGCTGTGCCTCAGGGAGGTAGGCACGGGCTGATCTCTATTGATTGCTGGGTAAGATTAAGAATAGGTTAAACCCTTCACTAAATCACTGGCCAACTGAACAATAGTGCTGAAGTTTTCCCTTTTTTTGTGGCCAACAGCTTCCATTCGAAACAAACCATGCGATTGAATAGAATCCTACTGCTTTTGACTGCCGCTGTCATGCTGGCATGCGGCGATGATCAGGAAGAGGTCCCGAATACCGGAGGTCCTGATGCAGGAAATGAATCGAACCTCACGATCTTTTTCGTCAACGATCAACATGGCCGGATTGATAATTTCTCGAGGCTCAAGGTTGTCGTAGATGATGCCAAAGAGAATGGAGATGTTTTGCTCGTGTCCGCGGGAGATATCTTCGCTGGGAATCCCATTGTAGATCAATTTGCGGAGCCTGGATTCCCAATGATAGACATTATGAATGAAGTGGGATTTGATGTCGGCGTCCTCGGAAATCATGAGTTTGACTTTGGTACGGACGTCCTGGCGGAGCGCATTGATCAATCCAATTTTCCATGGGTTTTGGCGAATGTTGATGCCAGTGGATCCGTGATTGACCAGCCTGATCCCTTTGTTACTTTGTCCGTCGGTGACCTTCGGGTCACATTTGTTGGGGTGGTGGAAACAAACGGCAAAGAGGATGATGTCATACCGTCGACCCATCCTCTGAGGGTGGCCGACCTCTCGTTTCAAAGATATGATGAGGTATTGCCAGACTTTGCGGACTTGAAGTCGGAAGAGGATGCGGATATCCTGGTGGCTCTTACTCACCTGGGCTCAAACGCCGATCGGGCACTTGCCAACAGTTTTCCTTTCTTCGACCTCATTATTGGTGGTCACAGCCATGAGCGCATCAACGAAACCATCAACGGCGTTCCCATTGTGCAGGCCGGAGCCAATCTTGAGGCGTTGGGAAGAATAGACCTCGTGATTGCGGATCAGACCGTCACCAACTACCAGGTCAGTTTGATCAATTTGGCAAGTGTGACAGGCGCTGATGAAGAGGTCACGGCAACCATTGCTTCGTACAATGATGACCCCTCCTTCTCCACCGTAGTGGGCCAATCTGATTTCAATCACCAGTCACTGGATGTCGGTTGTTTCTTCACGACGGCCTTGAGGGAGTACATGGAGGTTGATTTCACCATCCAGAACCTCGGAGGCATTCGGGCTGGTATAGATCAGGGGCCGATCACCCGTTTTGAGATATTCACGATGGATCCCTTCAACAATCGGAGTGTCGCTTACACGAAGACCGTCGGGGAGTTTGAGCGCTTCTTCTGTGAAACCGGCAGCAGGTTTGTGTTTACGGGCATCGAGGTGAATGACACCGGTAGCGACTTCCAGATCATTGGCGACGACGGCGCCCCCCTACCCGATGACCAGCTGCTAACCTTGGGTGTCAACGACTACATTCCGGCCGTCTACGATGGCTTCTTTGACGTGGCTGATGCGGACATCAGAGGATACACGACTGCTGAGGCTATCATCGGCTACCTGCAGGAGATCAATTCGACCATCGACTTTGAAGGCTGCGAGCGGCTGCTACAGTGTGATTGACAAAAAGTTCGTGTGACCGAAGGTTCAGAGGTGAATCAATAGCTTCAACCTCACTCAATCTGCCCTCAATGTCTCGATCGGATTTCTCACGCCTGATTTCAGAGATTGAAACACGATGACTACTCCCGACAGGAATAAGACCGCTATCGAAGCAACAAGAAAAGCCCCGAAACTGATGGAAACGCGTTGTGGATAACCCGCAAGCCATTGCTCTAGCGCCAAATAACACAAGCACCAGGCCAGAACACTTGCGGCGATCATAATGAGCAAATACGACTTGCTGAGTAAGAAGAGGATCTGTTGTAGGCTGGCACCCAGCACCTTGCGTATCCCCACCTCCTTTGTTCGCTGTCTCACTGTAAAGGCGACAATGCCGATCAGACCACAGAGGGCAATCATGATGGCCACCGCGGTAAAGAATGTCAGTAGCTCAAATGCTTTCCTGTCGGTTTTATACTGCTCCAGGTACCGCTGGCTGACATCACTGTACTCGATCTCCAACCCTCCAAAGTGGTCCCTCCATAGGGAAGCAATGGCTTCTGTGATTGGCGCCACAGATGCAGCGGACCCTACTTTGATTGTGGCGTATGCCGACCCGGTATAAATGGCATGACCGGGGAGGAAGTGGAAAGCGATGGGGTCCACTTCGTGTTTCAAGCCCCTTTGGAAATGGTCGCGCACCACGCCAATAATCCTGTAAGGGTTTTCGGCTCTCCCGCCATAGAGGAAGGTCTTCCCTATGGCCTCAGGTGCTTCTTCGAAGCCCAGGGACCGCAGGCCTCGCTCATTGATGATGATTGACCGTTGATTGATGGGGATGTTCTCGGTGTAGTTGCTGCCGGCCACGATCTCCAGCCCGTACAGCCCCAAGAACTGTTCGTCCACAGCATAGTGGTGAAACTTGATTGTGGTCTGTTGACCATTGATCTTGCCGCCGCTGGTCCATCCTATTTCCTCAGAAGGGATGTGGGATGAAAGTGCCGTTTTCTCAATACCACTGATGACTGACAAGGCCTTGGAAAAGGCGTCGATTTTCCTGAAGTACTCGTTGTCACCACGTGTCCTCCGAAGCTTGATGGCCAGTTTGTCTTCGTGGCTGAACCCGGGGTTAGTTTTCCTTAGGAGGCCGATTTGCTGAGAGCCCACCAGTGTCATAATGACCAGGCTGACACCAGCCAGGTATTGAATGAATAGAATTCCTTTTCGGAAGAAGTACGAGGTTCGCCCTGGAGCATCGGCCCCTTTGAGCGACGTCACGAGGTCTACCCTTGATACGATGAAGTAATGATAGGCTCCACAGGCGACACTCATGAGTACGATCGCCAGGACAACCAATGCGAACAGCCTTGGTGACAACAGGATCGATATGGGCATGACCTTCCCTGTGAAGGCAGGAAGGTGATCCCAGAATGTTAGCAGCAAGGCATAGGCGAGAATGAACGAAAAGATCAAGTGCATTCCTGACTCGAAGAAAAAGCTCATCAGGAGCGAGCGCTTTTCACCTCCCAATATCTTCCTCAAGCCCGTCTCCTTGATCCGATTGAGACTGATCGATGCAGTGATGCCCAAATAGTTGATCAGGGCCAAGGTAAGTACGATGAGGGCAATAATGCCCATAAAACGCACCAGGAAACCATTGCCCTTCCGGTCCATTTCACCGCGGATGTTGGACTCCAGATAAATGTCTTTGACAGGGAAGAGCGCATAGGTGAGGCCTCCATTGATGCGCTCATCGATGCTACGCGTGTGGGGTTTGGTGACGGCGAGGATTTCTTCATTGATGGCGTCTGCATCATGTCCCTCTTTCAGGCGCAAAAAATTGTAATGACTGTACCAGCCCCAATCCGTTTTGATGCCGTCCCTCGTCCAGTCCAGGATCTCCAATGTTGAAAAAGACAGCACCACCTCAAAGTCCAGGTGCGTGTTACTAGGCAGATCTTCAAAGACGCCCTCAATAGTATAGGTCTCCTCTTCACTGAGCTGAAATGTCTTACCCAGTGCTTGCTCGATGGAGCCGAATGCCTTCTCCGCAAAGCGCCGGCTTGTCAGGGCTTTGAACGGGCCCTTTAGCACCTGCTGAGGGTCACCTATCAACAACGGGAAATCGAACATTCTGAAGAAACTCGAATCTGCATGGTAGATCTTGTCTTCGGGATAAATGAGTCGGTCGTTGGACTGATTGGTGATCTGAACAGTGCTACCGCTTCGAGGATAGAGCCGCGCAAAGTCTTCAACGCTCTCTAGTTGCTCATAGAGCAAGGGACCAACAACGGGCGTACTATTGGCATTGACTGATTCGAGGCGGCCGTCCTTGTGAATCGTGAAGTGGACCCGGTATAGATGGCCAGCATGCTCATGTTCCTTGTCAAAGCTGTTCTCAAACGTAGAGTAGCTGTAGATGAGTAGAGCTGTCCCGATGGCCGTTACCAAGCCGAGCCATGTGAGCCCGTAGTAGTAGGCGTTCCTCGTCACCAATCGTCGGAGAAACCTTAAGTTCCTTGTTAACATCTGCTAGTAGGTTTAGCAGGGGTTAACGGCCTCCAGCGGGAAGGGAGGTTCAATTCATGAATTGTGACTCTTGCGTTCTATGGAGGTTGCGGAATTCCGCGGGGGTATAGGAGGTATATTGCTTGAATACCCGAGTGAAACTGTTTTTACTCGCAAAGCCCGAATCAAGCGCGATAGCATAGATCTTATCATCATTTTCCAACAAAAGGCGTTTCGCCTCTTTGATCCTTAGGTCATTGATATATGAGGTGAAGCTCGTTTTAAGGACGTCATTGAAGGCTTTCGAAATGTAGTTTTCATTGGATGAAAGGGCCAGTGAGAGGTCGCTCATGCTGAAACCCTTTTGGAGATAGGGCTGCTCTTTCTCCAGGTATTGCTGGGCTTTGCTAGCCAGCTGCTGAAGCTCCTCGTCTGCCGAGCTTTGCTTGACGACGAAGGTGCCGGGCGTTTTCACGAACCCATAGGCAAGTATGTGAAGTAGTGCTCCCAGCGCAAGCACAAAAGCGTAGCGCAGCATGGCAATCGGCGCGTCTCCGACCATTGAGTAAGTGATAGCCACCCCAAAGCCCATAAGGAGTATGAGGAATCCACGATGCATCTGTTTGATCAGTGTTTTGTCTGGCACCTTCAGCTGCAATTGGCTGACCAGGTATTTCTTCGTGAAAAGAACATATACAAGTAAGTGAAGGAAGGTAGCAATGAGGTAGGCCCACCTGATCCACCTGCCATCCTCCGAGGCTGCTACGGCTATTTTTTCTGTACCGGGCAAGAAGTAGAAGGGTGACAATAATGTCACCACAATCAAAAACGGAATGGCATGGAGCGAATGCGACAGCTTTACCTCCATGCTGGACTTATAGGCGCTCCAAAGGAAGTAGAGCGGCCCTAATAGCATGAGTAGCGGAATTTTTGCCGCGATCAGATGAGGCATTGCCTTCTCCAGGCCGCTAAAGGAAATGAAGTACTCGACCAGGATAAGAGAGATGACGAGTAACAGCGATGAGTAGGTGATCGTGAGTCGGTTGACCTTCTTTGTGATCAGGATCAGCAGGGCAAGCGCCAGTCCATGGAAAGCCATGGCGATAGATAGGATCGATAGAAAGTTGGGAATAGTCAAAACGAATGAGCTCCTGATGCCTGTATGCCATAAAGGTAAAGAAGATGCTGCAAGAGAGTTGGATATAGCACATGCAATGGGTGCTGGCATTATTTCCCTATCAAAACACTGCAGGGACGAGAAATCGCTAAATTAAGGGTCTAACCTTACGCCCAATGAAAAAGGTATTTCCCTACATACTGGCCCTTCCTATGCTTGCTGGAGCTGTCGCCCATGTCGTCATGCCCGCAGCCTATGCACCGATGATTCCCGGTTTTATACCTGCCACTTTAGCGAATATTCTGGCGGCGATAGCGGAATTGGTGGTAGCCTTAGCCCTGGTTATTCCCAAATACCAGAAAATGGGAGGACTACTCTTCATGCTGCTGATGATTGCCTTTCTACCCATCCACGTTTGGGATCTGCTCCGGGAAGAACCTGCGATTGGGCCTCCCCCAGCGCCGGCCATTCGATTGGTCGTACAGTTCCTGTTGATCTATGCGGGGTTGTGGATTTATCGGAAGTTTGAGTAATCACAATGATGGCTTAACTATTTCGTGCTATTCGCTCCTGAGGGTCTCCGGGAGGTCCTTTCATGCAGTGACCGTGGCCCACGATGGTGCGGTAATTCCTGCGAGCACCAATACCGGATGGACTTGGCTAAGCACAACCATAACGAACTCCTGTCACGCAGCCTCTAGCCTACGGAGGTTGACGTTTCATGTGGAGCACGAAGCTTCTAAGACAGTATGACGGCTTCATAGAAAATCAGGAAATGTTAACGTTATTATCGGTCCTCCAGACCGAGTCAGCGTTGCCAGAACTTGTAACTCCCTAAGTCGGATATATGACGCACAATCAGGTCAATATCGTCCTCTGTATTGTCGGGGTTAAATAGGTGGTGTACATCGACAACTTCATAAATACGAGCCGTCTTGTCCAGACCATCCATGATAAGCTTTCCCCCAATATCAAAGAGCGGTCTGCCTTCCAGTCCACCTAAAGTAGGTAGGGTGTTGATTTTGTAGGCAGACAAGTTCTTCGTTAAAAGAATATTCAGTTTTATCTTTTGTTGTTTTTCCATGATCTTCTAATTCTGGTGCTAGGGATAATGTAGAGACATTCGGTTCAGTTGGCGAATTAGACGTTCCATCGTTTGGCGGTGATAGGGTCTATTTAGTTGCTTGGGAGCGTGAGTCAAAGGCGTCTTTCAAATCTTTAGACTTGCAATAAGTGTTGTGGCTGGGATTGAAAAGGTCCTGGACCTCTTCACCCAAAAAGTTCTCTTGTTTCATTTTCATTGAATGATGATTCGCAGCAAACCCGCGGGACATCAATTGATACAGTTCAAACTTCAGTAAACAGCTCTCTTGCGACTCTCAATAATGGGACAGAAATGCTCAAAATCCGGACATGGGATGCAACCTCGCATGTCGATTTGAATATATAAGGGATTTCATTGGACAATTCCTTGCTGTAATGCAAAGTCTCTTGGGCTCATGCGATAGACTTCCTTAAAGCACTGTCCGAAATAGGATGGACTCTCGAAGCCTACTCTGTAAGCGGTTTCAGAAACATTTGAGCCTTCGATTAGGAATTCCTTGGCCTTCTTCAACCTATAATTCTTGATCACTTCGTTGGCGCTCAGGTCCAGGAGGGATTTCAACTTTCTGTTGAGTGTTCGTGCACTGACGGATAAGGCTTCAGCAACCGACTCTACACCAAGCTCTGAATTTGAAAGGTTCGCCTCCAGAACTTGATAAACTTTGGATAGAAAAGGATTGACTTGAGTTTTTTCAGCTGTTGGGCGACCTTTTAGCTGATCAATGTATCTGGATCTGAGTGCATCCCTGTGCCTAAGGAAATTCGCAATTTTCAAGTTTAGCTCCTCGAAGCTGAAGGGTTTCGCCAGGTAATCTAGGACACCATGTTTCAGCGCCTTTACCTTGTCTTCATGGGATCCTTTGGCAGTAAGCATTATGATGCCAATATGATTCGTCAAGGTCTCCTGTTTCATTTTTTTTACGAGCTGGATGCCGTCCATTACGGGCATCATGACGTCACTTATCACCAGGTCTGGCAACTCATCTCGGCATTTCTCCCACCCTTCAAGTCCGTTGGAGGCCCCGATAATGTTGTAAAGACTACCGAAGCTTGCGGTCATGTACTCCAGTAACTCACTGTTGTCCTCCACGATAAGTATAGTGGTGGACGTCATGCTGGCCTTGGAAAGCGTATCATCCGTAGGAACCCCCGTGGCCAGAGGTGGATCCACCGCGCTGTGTACAAGGGATTGCGTTTCGATCATTGAAGGGGCTTCGTCGTGCTCGAGTTTGTAGGGAAAACGAACCTTGAATGTTGTCCCGACGTCCTTTGTGCTTTCCACCTCAATATCCCCCCCAACCAAGTCCATGACCTCTTTGACCAATGAAAGGCCGATGCCAGTCCCAGCAAACGCCCTGGACGATGATTGCTTCGCCTGATAAAATCTATTGAAGACAAATGGCAATTCGTCACCATCAATTCCTACTCCCGAATCGCTGACTTCGATGATGATGCAATCGTTCAGGTCTGACAATGCAATGTCCACACTTCCCTTACTGGACGTGAACTTGAAGGCGTTCGATAACAGGTTGTCCACGACTTTTTTCAGTTTCTCTGCATCAAAGAATATTTCCTTTGACGCATCAAATGTCGACGTGAACCCAAATCGAATATCGGATTTTTCAGCAAGCAAGTGGAATGGCTCTCCAATTTCCTTGATAAAGGACTGGGGATTCCCACGGTAATAGACTACCGGTACATGATGAGACTCTAGTTTCACCAGGTCCAGGAGTTGGTTAATTAGGGATAACAACTGTCTGGCGTTGGCCAGGATCGTTCGAAGAGACTTGTCAATCATCTGCTTACTGAAAGCGCCTTTCAACAAGCTTTCAACTGGGGCTATGATCAGCGTAAGGGGTGTTCTGAATTCGTGAGTGATATTGGAAAAGAATCTGTTCTTCATGTCCTCCAATTCCTCTAGCTCTTTCAATTTCCTTTTTTCCAGTTCGACAAGCTCCTGGGATTTGTCCAATTCGAAACTCAATGTCTCCGATTTTCTGGAGGTTTCAGAAAATCTAAGGGCCAGCAGCAGGGATTGAAATAAAATGAACAAAACAAACCCGAAAGGAAGGAGAAAATAGGAGTCAATGGCTCCACGTTCAAACAACTGGTCGTTAATGATCGCTAGTACAAGGGCAAGAACACCGGAAAATAGCAGCAAGTTATGTTTCGGCCGTTTCATTGAATCTTTCACGATGAGTATGAGCCAATACCCACTCTGTATGATGAAAACGAGAAAAATGACTGGCAGAAATTTCGCGTAGAAAGTGTTTTTTGTAAACAGGATAAGGACGAGAAAAGCGAGACTCGCAGCGACTCCGATCCATTGCATCACCTTGGAGAAATTGGAGTAGATGCTTGAAAGGAAAAAGATGAAGGCCGTGAGGCTAAGCGGAAATATGGCATAGAGTACCGCTAGTGACCATTCGTAATCGAAGGAAGGGAAGAATTTGTAAAAGAACGCTTGCTCACTGAAACACTGTCGAAGGGCAACCAGAAAACAAATCAAAGCAAAGAAGAGCGTGCCCCTATCTTTTGGCCACAAGAAAAAGAGGCCGAAATGGTAGAAACCCATAACTACGAGCGCCCCTATCAGAAGTGCCGCCAGGAAATAGCCATTGCTTACCTCTTGTCTAACGTTGTGAGTAGGTCCCAGCTCAAGGCTGTTCCAGATTCCGGCGGAAAAAAAGTGAAAGTTCGACACTTGGATGACGATGTCAATGCTAGAGCGATAGCTATGCAAGTCTATGACTTGTGCTCTGATGCCGGGGTTCATGGACCTATCGCGACCGATTTCTCCGACGGTCGATTTAAGTTCTCCGTTTATGAATAGTCTGTATGCGGAATGGATAGGCGGCAGTTTCAATGACCACAGCCTTCCGGTGTCAGGTAGAATGATAGAAAGGCCATAAGTTCCGTATCCTATATCGGCGTCGTAGTCGCTCTTGCCGGAGTAGGATTTCCAGTTGCCGGGGATTTCAATGTAGGTCTCAAAGGTATCTGGGCGATTGGTGAATACCTCCCATGCGAAATGCCATTGCCCGTCCAGTGCTAGGACGCCGTCTTCCTCAACATCGAAACTCGAAAGGTCAATGACGCCTCTTTTGGCCGCCATTCTGTCTTGTGCGAATAATCCTCCTGATAGGAACAAAAAAAACAGTATGGTCGACAGTTCCCTTTTTACGCACATCACTTATTCATGTCCAGAAGTATCTCGTCACCAAGCCAGGCATCCTGCAAGAGCCTGATCTCACCGTCGGCACTGAAGTCTTTGGGCGTGTAGCAATTGCTCACGTGATTGTTGGTCAGGAGACTCAGTAATTTATACGTATGTGCCATGAGCTCAGTACAATAGATCCTATCCTTCTCGGGTACGTCATCCGGAGAAAAAGTCTTCAGTTTTCGCTTCTTTTTGAAATCTGTCTCTAGCACGAATCGCTTTAAGAATATTGTGAGGTTCAGATCGCCATCTTCGTAGTTCTTGGTTTTGTTGTATCTCCGACCAATGAACACGTCATGTATGATCTCTTTATTACTTGGGAATTTTCGGTCAATGAATTGATCAAAGTGTGCCGGAAGAAGACTGAAATCCAGGCGCTTTCTCAGGTTGTCCTTGAGGTACATGGGGCGATACGCTATGGCCACCTTGTCAAAGTTATTGGCAGTGTGCTGTAGTCGCTCTTCAAGTGAGATCAGCATTGGCCCCTCTTTCACCACCTGAAACTCTTCAGGTCCCCAGAGGTTCTTGGTCGAATCTTCAATGAAGGCATTGGATTCCCAAAGGAGTAAATCTGGCCATTTGGTCATATCAACCTCTGAATGAGGTTCTATGTCTTCCTTCCGGATGATCAGCGCTGCGTGACCCCAATGATTTTGCTGAATAAAGTCCAGCAACTTCGCTCCCTTGTAATCTCCATCTGCCAGAATAACATCACCGGTCTTGAACAGAGCCTTCGCTTCGGAATAAGCCGTCACCCATGTTGGATGCCATAGTTTGGACTTGGGAAATAAACGGAGGTTAGATAGGGAGGTAAACATGATGGTGTAAGTAATTTGCTTTTGGGTGTGCTATTCTTTTCCGTTTTTTAACTTCTCCAACAAATCACCTAGTGGCATCTGGTTTGATGGGGTCTTGTATGGATCTGTGATGTTGTTTTCGCAGAGTACCCCTCGAAATTCTCGCATGATGTCCTCATTGTCTGTCAGGATAGGAGGAGCTTTTAGACCGATCAGATTCAATATCTGCAGGTTTTCCTTGCCATCGAGGAATCGAAACTTTTTTGGCTCATGCCGACGGCGATTGTCCATTGGATCCAGTACCCGGGCATTGGTAAGAGCATGAAAGCTGGCATCCAGGTAGCAGATAGAATCCGGTGCAATGGCAAGCGGCTCTTTATCTCGATTGCTATAGACAACCAGGTTTTCATTTTGGGAAAATACGTTGAAGATGACGTCACTCTCATCATTGTATAGTGTAGTTTCAATAATGTCGAAACCATTGTCGTCCTTCTTGTCCCTATCGATCACAACACCTTTTCCGATGAAGTACGATGCTACACTGTTGAGGTGAGGTCTCGCTTCCTCGATGAGCTTTTTGTCGTTTTCTCTCAGGCCTTTCAACATCATACCACAATAGTACGATCTCATAATTGGCCCCTGAAATGCCTTTTGCTTAAGGCTTCGTGCACTCTCTGGCCACAGCGCCAAACTTGCGGAACTATTGAACTCCTTGAACCCAACGAGACCTCGAAGGACTTTCTCCAATTCCCGCACTCGCGTGGCCGTGGCATAGAAGTCATTAAGGCCATTAGACATGATGGCTGGGCGGGATTGATTGTCATCAAATGAAAATAGGGTGAGTGACAATTTGGGGACAGCCCTACCCCCACCGTCCGCGTCCACGACTTTTAGGTTTTTTCTGCTGGCTAAGACTATCGGCGCCAGGGTGTTCTCCGGTCCACTTTCAATAGGAAAGACATACTTTATAGCATTTTCCAGTCTGTAGTTTTTTTCGAGGGCCTCAAATGCGAAGTCCAAGGCATTGATTTGTCTGGGATCAAATTCACTATTTGACCCAATATCACAAATCACGCAAGCCAATGTATCCTTTTCGTCCTCCGGGATTTCGGTAACCAATTCGATGGTGACGCCACGATCACGAATGTCTTTTAGAAATACGCCCGCATTATCTCGGCTTCCACCGCCGCCACTCCCAAATAGTGCCGCGCCATCTATAACTAGCTCTAATTCGTCTGGACCTAAAGTCATAGTCTTATTCATGGTTTTGAATAGAGATGTGCTAGAGCGAAATATAATTTGGAAATTGTCCTTTGGTATGCCTCAAGGTTTCGATATAAAACGTTATAGGCAAACTATTATACTGAATTATAGTCCGTTCTCTTCGGTTCAAGATAGGGGTTTGCTTTGAGGATACCAATCCCCAGTTTAGGGTATTTTGCACCTACTGCATTCTGGGTTATTCGCTCGTAGCGTGTGGTTCTGCGTCCATGTTAGTGTCACGATTGCCCTGACAGAAGTTCTTGGCTCTCCCACTCCATTGTAAGCCTGAAGAACTTTTTTTGCTCTTCTGGAAACCTCCAATTATAACCGTTGTCTATAAGGCCAACGCTTAATCTACTAATGATAGCATAGGCCCGGCTTTTCCCGCAGCCGGGTCTCAGGATTACATCGACTATGACATCAAATCTGAACAACCATGCGCCTGTCTCTCTTTTGTATTACCGTTGTATGTTATACCTCAATATTCGGGCAGTGCCCACCTGGAGAACTGGGGAAAGGCCAGTTTCTCCCCACTCCTGCGGGCTGCGCTACTTTCGGTCTGGACATTACTTACCAACCCATCTATGCCAACCTCGACGACAACGCTCAAATCGTTATAGACTGGGGTGACGGGACGCCCAATACGATCATCAACCTGGGAAGTACAGGTTCGCAGGCCGGTATCGACTACGACACGCCTTCTTCCCATACCTACACAGAAGAGAATACTTCCTCTGGGTGTGTTTATACCATCAGTTCTTACGTCATCAGTAATTGTTACACAATCGAAGAGACAACTGTGCAGGAAGAGATCGTCGTCTGGAATACTGACAACTTCGGCGATGGAGAGTCAGATTTGACGCCCTCTCCTACGCTGTACAGGGTCTGTGCGGGTACCACGGCGATCGTGGACTTCGAGGACTTGAGCCCCTGGAATTGTACAGATCTGATGGTGACGACTTCCGTCAATGACAAGCCGAGATGGACACAGTGGATCTATGGCTCCTTTGAAAATATCACTGGCGAAGTCACCGTCAATGGAAACGACGAGGCGCCTTACCCCTACAATGGCGCCATCGAAGAGCATTTAGGGCCCCAGGTGCTCAATCCTGTAGCGCCCGGGAATCAGAGCCTTGAGGTGGCTATTCCCACCACAGCGCAGGTGGGCGAAGAATTCCATGTGCGCCTAAACAATTGGAATCAGTGCAATCCGTATGAAGACGCTGCAGGCAATCTCACCGGAAACACACCCGTATTCAGGGACGCCATCATCCGCATCGTAGCTCCCCCCGCTCCGGATTTTCAAACGCGCCTCAGCAATGGCGGTGGACCTGTACAAACTACCTTTTGCCTTGGGCAGGACATCTTTTTCGAGAACCTGACAACAGGTGGGAATAGCTATTACTGGGAGTTTTTCGATGACGAAACTGGTAGCCAGTTGCTTGGTTCGCAAAACATGACAAGTCCGACTTACGCATGGGCGACGCCTGGCACCAAGATGATCAGATTGACCGCGACGAATACGAATGTTGCCGGATGTAGCATTGTGATGGAGGGAACCGTCGAAATCTCACCTGATGCCATCGCGAAGATCGAATTGTATGATTCCGCTTTCCAGTCGATCGTCGCCCCTTCATTTTGCCAGGATGACACCTCTATTTTCTATGTTGGTTTGAGAGACGCCACAACCAACATCGAGCCCGCCACTAGCTGGCGGTGGGAGTTCTACAATGAACAGAACCAATTGATTCGTAGTCTCCCGCCTGGCATGGATACCTACTCCGGTATTCAACCATCGGATACAATTCTCACTTTCAGCAGTCCGGGTTACACGGTCGTTCGGCTGATTGCGAGGAATAGCCTCACGCTCTGCGAAACTGTCGATGAGGACACCATATTCGTGTATAGGGCACCTGAGCCTTTTTTTGAAGCATCCTCTGTTTGCGAGGGTGCGCCGAGTAGTTTCTTCTCAATCGGAGCAGGTACTGGCCCATGGATCAATGGAGATAGCGTGGCCATGTACGAATGGGACTTCTCATTTAATGGCACCTTCTCTTCCGATACGATGATGACCACCGGTAACTCCTTTGAGAGGTTTCTGGCAGATGGTGGCGCAATGAAACCCCTATCATCAGTTGCCGGTCAATACCCTGTTGGTCTGCGGATCACCACTTCTCAGGGGAACTGCTTGGCGACATATCAGGACCGTGTTGAGGTGTGGGCATTACCCGAAGCGGTAATTTCATTGAGTAGCGAGTCTATATGTCCGGGAGAAGCTGTCAGCATAGAGAATATGTCTTATGATCCGTCCTTGCAAGTGAGTTACGAGGTGTTGATTAGGCATGATTCCTCCAACTACGAACAAACGATTCCCTTGGGGTCCACAGATACGACGCTGGTTATTGGCAATCCAGATGACTCAGTGAGGACCTACAGGGTGGAGCTTCTGGCGACTTCAGCCAACGGCTGCAGACAATTCAGCGCGCCGAGGTCATTGCAGGTGCTTCCTGACGAGGAAGCCCACTTCATAGATCTGAACTACAGTTTCATTTCGTCGAATTGCTCGCCGTGGCGGAGTACGCTTCAACCGGACGAGAGCACGCAAGGTCTCGATCCAGATGCCTACACCTGGATCATTACTGATGCTCAGGGTGACGTGCTGGACGGATACCCGGTGACCAAGGTTCGCGGAGATACCAATTATCGTCAGCTGGATTATGAGATCATCAACACAGGGCCCACCAACGCCACCTACCAAATCGTCCTGACCACTACCAAAGTTGGCCTGTGCATCGCCAATGATACGCTCAATGTTCAGGTCAGCCCGCAGCCCAGCGCAGAGTTTGCGCGTCAGAAAGTTGATGAGTGTGACGAGGTCCACTTCCAGCTGGAAGCCCAGCAAAAAGGATTGCAATATGCCTGGGAATTCCAACCCCCACCCAACTCGCTCTTTGATGATGGTGATGTGCAGTATGCGACTTACACCCGGCCTGAGATGGCAGAGGGTAGTTTACTCGTCCGGTTTGCACTGGAGACAAGCAATCTGGCAGATTGTAGTTCAGGCCCATTGGCGGAAGAGGTCGCCGTTCACAGCAAGAGCGTGGATGTGACCGCCCTCTTTACCCTTTCAGATGATACAGTGAAATTACCTGAGGCCGATGTCGGTCTTACGAACCTCAGCTCCATGGATGCCATCTATCACTGGTCTTTCGGTGACGGCGATTCCTCCTCCCTGTATTCTCCCGGCTTCCATTCTTATGAGGCTCCTGGGCAATACCAGATTATACTCACGGTGTCCACCCCTATATGCGATCAGACATTCAGTCGGATTGTGACCGTGCTGCACCCGGATCAAGTGATAGACTTTGAAGCGACCCCTCTGGAGGGTTGCTCACCTCTGACGATCAAATTCACCAATAATTCATCGGGTGCGCTGCCCGGCAAGTACGTCTGGGAGTTTGGTGATGGCAGCATTTCACAAGCTGACGAGCCGACGCATACCTACTTTCAAGGGGGAGTTTATACCGTGCGCCTTCGTGGTGAGAATGATCGTGGTGAAGTCGGACAAAAAGAAAGATCAGAATACATCCATGTTTTCCAGTCACCAAAAGCAGACTTTCTTGCCACTCCCCAGGTGGTGTACATCCCTGACCAACCTGTGCTGTTCCGAAATCTATCGAGTGACGCAGACACCTATGATTGGGACTTTGGCGATGGCGAATCCTCCGTTTTGAGGGATCCGCAACATACCTATACTGAAGAAGGGTTGTACAATATCCAACTGGTTGCATCCAATGAGCTGGGTTGCGCCGACACTTTGCTTCGGCTGGCTGAAGTGGAGGCGATCAGGGGTGGGTCCGCAGTGACGCCCAATGCGTTTACACCCTCACTATCCGGGCCGACGGGAGGCGAAGTCGGTATGATGGGCAATTCCGACCTGTCGAGGATCAATGACATTTTCCTGCCGAAGGTCGAAGGAGTCAGCAAATTCAGGATGCTGGTCTACAACAAGTGGGGTCAACTCCTTTTTGAGAGTCAATCTCAGTACCGCGGCTGGGACGGCTACTACAGAGGTGAGCTTTCTCCAGCGGGTGTATATGTCTATCGCCTGGACCTCACCTATTCTGATGGACGCGAAGAAATCAAAGCCGGGGACTTAACACTGATCAGATGAGGAAGCTAGCAGTATTGACATTGTGGCTGTCGGCAGGAAGGATGGTCGCACAAGATGCCCAATTCTCGCAGTTTTATGCAAATCCACTGTACATGAATCCTGCCATGGTGGGTACATCGGCCAATAGTCGTGTGGGGATCAACCACCGGGTTCTCTGGCCCAGTCTTCCCCAGGCATTTGTAAGCAGCTCGGCATCATTTGATCACCACTCGGAACAGCTGCACAGCAGCTTCGGCATACTGATCCACCAGGACAAGGAGGGATCTGCGAGCTTGAGCAATTCTAACTTTTACTTCACTTACGGCTATGAGGTCCGGTTGAAAGACAAACTTGTGCTGCGTCCGGCACTGCAGTTTGGGTACGTGCTCCGAGGTTTTGATCCCTCCCAATTGGTTTTCGGCGATCAAATTGCATTTGGCGTGGACGGCGCACCTAGTTCGGATCCCAACATCCACAGCATCCGTCTTAGGGACTATTGGGATGTCAATACTGGCCTCCTGCTGTACTCCAGAAAATACTGGATAGGGGTCGCCGTCCACCATTTGACTGAACCCAACCTATCGTTGGTGGAGGGAGACAATGAACTGCCCATGCGCTACTCGGTTCATGCGGGCACGAGAATGCCTTTGGGAAGCAAACTGTTTCGCGGCGACACCTACCCCACTGTGGCGCCAAGCATCTTGTACAAAAAGCAAGGCAAATTCGAGCAGTTGGATGTGGGGGCTTCCTTTCACCTGGAACCTATGATCTTCGGTTTGTACTATCGGGGCATGCCATTTAAGGGCGTTGACTACGACTATGTCAATCAGGATGCTCTCATCATACTTGTCGGCCTGGACTATCAGAACTTTGAGTTTGGCTACAGTTTTGACATGAGTCTCTCGAAGGTGGATATCGTCTTGGGGGGAGGCGCTCATGAGTTGGCTTTGCAGTATCGCTTTCACATACAAGGTCGTAAAAAGAAGGTTTCAAGGACCAGCAAGCGCCTGCCCTGCCCGGCATTCATAAGGAACCTGCCATTTTGAGGGTGGCCTATGGCGAATCTGGCGATTTCCTGTCGCTCAAGGGGCATAGACGAATCGGCGTTCATTTGCTAAGTTCTTCCTAAGTTTAACCCAGATGATGTGACTTGTCGTTTGTTGCATTTTCTGGATTGATCCCTAACCTAACAGACCATGAAGCGAACGCTTGCCTTTACCCTTCTCCTGTTTTTCACGCTACACACTGAGGCTCAGCGTAGACGAAGTGCTACGCCGCCGACACCTACGATTGACGAACAAGTCTTTGCTGGTGTCTCCATGCGCAACCTCACTCCTGCGCGAACAGGTGGACGGATCGTGGATGTAGCCATCCATCCCAACAACCACAGTATTCGGTTGGTGGCCGTAGCCTCGGGCGGCGTCTGGAAGACAGAGAATGCGGGCACGACCTGGAAGCCTGTATTTGACAGGGAAGGATCGTTTTCAATTGGCACAGTCGAGTTTGATCAAAACAATCCCAACATTGCTTGGGTGGGCACTGGAGAAAACAATAGCCAGCGCTCTGTCAGTATGGGCGATGGTATCTACAAGAGTACTGATGGAGGGAACACTTGGCAGAACATGGGACTCAAGACTTCCGAGCATATTGGCAAAATCGCCATCCACCCCACCAACTCCGATATTGTCTACGTAGCAGCACAAGGCAGCCTGTGGAAGGACGGTGGTGAACGTGGCCTTTACAAGACTACTGATGGAGGTGATACCTGGGAACGGGTGTTACACGTGAGTGAGCAGACAGGGATCTCAGATGTGAGTCTGGATCCTAGAAATCCCGATATCCTTATTGCCACGGCTTACCAACGGCGACGGCATTTTGGTATGCTCGTCGCTGGAGGCCCTGATGGTGGTGCTTTCAAATCGACGGATGGTGGCCAGTCCTGGGACAAAGTGAAAGGCGGCTTTCCCAAGGGTGAGTTGGGAAGAATTGGTATCGCCCGATCGCCACAGCAGCCGGATGTGTTGTACGCACTTGTAGCTGGGACTGAATCAACCAAGGGTATCTATCGCTCCGCCAACAATGGTGACAAGTGGACGAAGATGAATGACTACATGGTCATTGATGCGCAGTACTACATGGAGATCTTTCCCGACCCCTCCCAGTTTGATAAGATCTATATCGTAGACGTGATCACGAAAGTTTCTGAGGACGGTGGCAAAACCCTCGAGGGCTTGAACCATCGAGGCATTCATGTGGACAATCACGAAATTGAATTTGATCCTAAGAATCCCAACTACCTACTAATGGCTGGCGATGGTGGTATCTATGAGACATGGGACAACGGTCAGAACTGGCGGTTTACCGATAACATGCCCATTACACAGTTTTATCGTGTGGGAATCGATAATGATGAGCCCTTCTACCATGTATATGGTGGCACTCAGGACAATGCTACGTTAGGAGGACCCAGCCAGACGATCCACCGCAATGGTATCCGTAACAGCGATTGGTTTGTCACACGGGGTGGCGATGGGTTTCAGACCCGCGTCGATCCTGAGGATCCGAATATCGTGTACAGCATGTCCCAGTATGCCGGCATCGTGCGATATGACCGTAGAAGTGGGGAGCGCCAAGATATTCAACCGCAGCCCGATGCGGGTGAGCCTGCCCTGCAGTGGAACTGGGACGCGCCGCTGCTGATCAGTGCGCACGACAACAAGACACTTTATTTTGCCGCCAATAAACTCTTCAAGAGCACGGATCGCGGCAGCTCCTGGGAATTGGTCAGTGGGGATCTCAGCAGGCAGATGGACCGCAACCAGATGGAAGTAATGGGCCGGGTCTGGGGGATCGACGCCATCTTCAAGAACGTGTGGACATCTCCCTACGGGTCAATTGTCGCATTGACAGAGTCTCCCCTCAAACAGGGTATGTTGTATGCCGGCACCGATGACGGTCTAATCCAGGTTACAGAAGATGATGGCCAGACATGGAGGAAGATTGAGGGCATGTCCGGTGTGCCCCAGTTGGCTTACCTATCGGACTTATTCGCATCTCCCCACAATGAAAACACGGTCTTTGCGGTATTCAACAACCACAAATACGGAGACTATACACCCTACTTCTATCGCAGCGATGACAAGGGGGTAACATGGAAGAACATCTCGTCCAACCTTCCGATCGGGGAGTTTGGCTGGTCCATCTATCAGGACCATGAGTCGCCGAATTTGCTTTTTGCTGGGACAGAGTATGGCTTGCATTTCAGCCTCGATGGCGGCAACCAATGGATCAAATTGAAATCAGGCATACCAACCATCGCTGTTCGCGACATAGAACTACAGCAGCGGGAGAATGACGTGGTTGTCGCTTCTTTTGGCCGTGGGTTTTACATCCTTGACGATTACAGTTTTCTACGGGAGGTGACTCCCGAAGTCCTTGACAAGGAAGCGCATTTGTTCAGCGTATCAGATGCACTTAGCTATGTCCTCGACAATCCTGATGGGGGTGGTAAGGGCGGAACTTTCTTTAGTTCACCAAACCCCGATTTTGGGGCGGTCTTCACCCACTACATTAAAAATCCACCGAAGACGATCAAGCAACAGCGTCACCAGACAGAGCAAGAACTGGTTGAGAACAAACAGCCGGTACCCTACCCGGATTGGACTGAATTCACAAGAGAAAAGCGAGAGGCTAAGCCACAGGTAGTTTTTGTGATCAGTGATGCCAATGGCGAGCAGGTAGCAACCGTACAATCCAATATTCGGAAAGGCATTGCACGTACATCCTGGAATTTGCGATACAATAACAATGGCCCGTTGGTGCCTCCCGGGACCTATAGCGTATCGATGAGCCAGCTTGTGAATGGTGAATGGCGCGATCAGGGCGAGTCCCAGTCCTTCGAAGTGAAACAGTTGAAGAATACCACCCTGCCGTCCTCGGACATTGTCGCCAAGGCAGAGTTTCAACTCAGGGTGCTAAGCCTGTCGCGAACAATCGATAAGGTGAATGATTGGCTGGAGGTCAACGTCGAAGCATTGGAAGACGCTCACGGAGAAGTACTCCGTCGTTCGTCCCAACCTGAAGTGGTGAACCAAATCGAGGCGCTTCGACAAGGGTTTATGGATCTTGATGTCAGCCTTAATGGCAACGACCTGATCACCCGGAAGATGGAGCTTATCCCCCCTTCCATTTCGCGTCGTGTCTCGCGGATAAGGTATGATTTCTGGAGCACGACCAGCGATCCTACGGGCACGCAACGCGAGAGCCTTGAAGTCGCTACCCAGGAATTGAAGCGCTGGTCAGAGCAGTATAATGATCTAGTTGAACAGGCCAGTGAGGTAGACTCGACGCTTAGTGAACTGGAAATAGCCAGCGGGTTACGGTTGAAGACCCTGAATATAGATTGATAGAGACCATAGGCTGCGGAAGTATGTATAGACTTTTAGGAATAGTATTGATCGTTGTGCTTGGGGGTTTCGCTTGCCAGTCTCCTAGCGTTGTACCTGATGGCTTCGAAATTGAGGATGGGTTTGAATTGAGACTTGTGGCCTCGGAACCGCTCATCAAGGATCCTGTGGACATGGATTTCAATGAAAAGGGGGATGCTTTTGTACTGGAAATGCCCGGTTACCCCTTCGAGGACAAACAGAGTAGGCTGCTGGTGCTGACAGACGAAGACAAAGATGGCGTATATGATAAGTCCCGTGTTTTCGCTGACCAGCTGCAATTGGCCACCTCCTTCCTGCCCTACAAAAAAGGAGCCCTGGTCGCCGCACCACCCTACCTGCTCTTCCTCCATGACGACAACGAGGATTACCTGGTCGACAAAGTGGACACGCTCATGGGAGGTTTCGCGACAGGCAATCTGCAGCACAATTACAATGGCCTGTCCTTCGGTCTTGATGGCTGGATCTATGCTGCGAATGGCGGCAATAACGGTAGTCCTTATTGGTGGGACGAGCCGGACAAACCCATGAATCTTCGTGGGCAGGATTTTCGATTCCACCTGGAGACCAAAACCATGGAGCGGCTCGGTGAATCATCGGGTGGGTTTGAGTTGGCGATGGATGACTTCGATCGAATCTTCGAGACCCACAACCTCGTTCATATTTCGCATCTGGTCTTTCCTCACCGCTATGCCGGTGACGGTACCATGATCACTGATCATTCATTGACGAATGTTTCTGATCACGAGGAGAATGGGCTGGCACGGATCTATCCCATTGGCGAGCAGGAGGCGCGCGTCAATCACCCTGAGCAGTCTGGGTATTTCTCGGGGGCCTGTGGTATCACTTACTATGGAGGTGGTGTATTCGGTGAGGCATACGACAACACCGTTTGGGTGGCGGATGTGGTTTTGAATCTTATTCACGTGGACAAGGTCAGACCAGCGGGCGCGTCTTTTGAGGCCTCGAGGATCCACGAAAAGAAAGACTTCCTCGCCAGCGAAGACCGGGCTTTCAGGCCCGTGAATATGACGGTAGGACCCAATGGCGAAATGTATGTGGTGGACATGTACCGTGAGGTCATCGAACACCCCGAATGGATACCGGATGAGATTGAGAAGACACTGAACTTGGAAGCGGGCAAAGACAAGGGGCGGATCTACCAGATCACTTCTTCCACTGGTAATGGCACTTTCGATTTTTCGCTATTTGACTCGCTAGAGGGCCTTGTCACTGCACTCTCCCACACCAATCAGTGGGTGCGGCGAACTGCCCATCGCTTGTTGCTTGACGAGCCGCTATCATCCGAATCAACGCAGAGCCTTCATCAATTGCTGGTTGCGGGTAACTCCGTGGCCAAGGTGCATGCGCTCTACGTACTGTCGATACAGGGTCAACTGAGTACCGAGGAACTTATAGCGGCACTTTCCGACGAATCGCCGGAGGTGGCTACCGCTGCTTTGGTTCTGGCTGAAAAAGCAGTCGATGGGTCCAGCGAGCTCCTCGATGCGTGTCGGGCTCTATTGACTCATGCCAATGGTAGGGTCCGGATGCAGGCGTCGTTGACACTGAGCATCTCAACGTTTGCCGGGGAAGAAATTTTAGAGGGCCTGCAGGCGGCTGCAGAGATGCCTTTGGATGATTGGAATATTGTGGCGATCACCTTAGCAGCAAAGAATCATGCTGCTGGGTTGTTTGATAGACTGGCGTCCACCCCACGGCCCAACTCCAGGCTGCTGGCATCCCTCGCCATGAACGCCAATCAAATGACCGATGATGCGCGGACCATTCTGACCGGTTTGCAAGCGGCATCTATTGCATCCGCCGAGAAACGAATGGTGTTGGAGCATTTCACAAAAGGAGTGGGTGCCTTGAACGGTCTCGCGTTGCAAAGTCACCTTCGCCCATTTGAAGCAACTGGTGACCTGGAGCTATTGCCTGCCTTGGCGGCATTGAGGAAGCGTCTGAACTTGCCGCCTTCCAAAGAGTTTCTGGCCTTCAGTCGCTCTGCGCTGCAATTGGCGACAGACGGTTCGTTGGCGGACTCGGTTCGTTTGCAGCACCTTGCCCTCCTGGAGTTACTGCCTTACAAGGAGAAAGCTGAGGTCCTTTTCCAATGCCTTACGAACGACCAGCCGTTGAAAGTCCAGGAGAACGCGCTGCGGCAGTTATCGCAAGTTCGTGAGGTGGAAGTCGGGCAGCGGATCGTCGCTATGTGGAGTGAGCTGGGTCCACAGACCAGACGGTTTGCCAGTGATTTGCTGCTCTATAGGGAGATCCATCACGACGCATTGTTGACAGGCCTGGAGAACAAGACCATCAATATTGGTGAAATGAACTTTGATCTCGAGCGCAGGCGAACGTTGCTTTGGTGGACGGATGTCGAGAGTACGAAGCGAAGGGCTGAGCAATTGTTTGGTGATGAGGGTGTGTCCACTCGACAGGAGGTGATCGATCAAATGAAGCCGGCATTGGCCATGGTGGGTTCTGAAGTCGATGGTGCGAAAGTCTTCGAAAGCACATGCAGTACTTGCCACAAGTATGGGGAGTTGGGAATTGAAGTGGGCCCTGTGCTTACGGAGATCAACCGCAAGAGCAAAGAGACATTGCTACATGATATTCTGGATCCCAATGCCGCTGCCGATTCCCGCTATATCAACCACCGTTTGGAGACGCAAGGGGGACTGGTCCACGTCGGGATTGTATCCGCCGAGACCGACCAGGCATTCACCATTCTGAAAGTAGGAGGCGAAGAGGTGACCATACAAAAGAGCAACGTAAAGTCCTTCCGATCACTAGGGACATCCATGATGATGGAAGGACTTGAAAATGGCCTGTCCCACCAGGACATGGCCGATTTGCTCGCGTTTTTGCAGAGGGGTGCCTAAAGACGGCAGGTTTCCTCCATCAGCAAGCAACGCCCCTAAGCAAACATCCTTCTTGCATCATTGATCACGCTTGTAGCCAGTGTGATGACCTGAATGGCCTTGCCGGCCTCAGCAATGAATTTATCGAGCTCCTCCGCCGTGGACTGGATCGATTCTATGATTTCCTGGGTGGGCGGCTCGAAGGAGGCATTGGAAGAGACAAATGCCAGGATCTTCGCCTGCAATTTGGCACTGTCGCCTTCGAGGTCCAGCAATTGGACGTTGATCGTATTGGTTTCCTGCGGGTCGCCAGTTATTGATTTGATCGATCGCAGCAGGCCCAAGGCTTCCTCCACGGCGGCTTTCGCTTTGAGTAGAGACTCGAGGTAGTTGGACTGTTGTTCTGCCGAGGCTTCGTTTTTAGTAGTAGGCATTTCTTTTCGTTTTAGATGGTTATTGGGTCGTGAGGGAGTCGCTGCTGTCAATAGACATAGAATCCAAACTGGCCTTCAGATCGTCACCGACAGCTTTGAAAAAGCTTTGATAGAAGTTGATTTCATCTTTCAACTTGGCCTGGGTGCTATACTGCAACAGCGTCTTCTGAAGGTCGTCGATCTTAGATGTCTGGAAGTCAAGTTGAGCACCCATGCCGTCTACGAGCTTCTTATGTTCGGCCTTCAGTGCTGATAGCTCCTTCTGGTTTTGCTGGATCATGTTGCTTGCAGCGAGAATCGTCTTCAGGTGTTCCTCTCTTCGCTCCTCATTCAAGTCTTCCAGAACGAACATTTGCAAGGCAATATCATTGTCAACTTCTGTAATGGTACTTTCGACGTCGAGAATCTTTTGGAGTCTCCCTTTGGCAAGGGCTTGCCTTTTTTTGGAGAATTCATCAATGTTTCGTTCCAGTTGCTCGAGATTCAGAGACAAATCGTTGGCATATCCTCTTACCTGCTTTTCGGTGGCGCAGGAAATACAGATGATAACGAGGATAAGTAGTAATATCTTTTTCATGGCTGATTAATTGGTAAGGTTAGCGTAAATGAGTCCCCCGAAACCTAGCGCTTGAATGAGGCCGGAGATGTGTTGAGGTTTGATTCCGTGGGCTTCCCAAACCAACATTTGATTGAGAGGAACCTTGATCAAGGAATTCCACTGTCTCAAAGCCGCGCTGGATGCATTCAGTGTATTGACATGATCCAAGTGGATCAGCTGGTAATCCACAGCCTCCTGCTCTTGTCGTCCCATGGTCCAGGACGTGGCGTAGTAAGCAAGTCCATACGAAGCCAATTCCTTTGCCCTGGCGTCTTTGGAGTTGATGATGGCCATATAGGATTCGCCTTTCTTAAGGGCAACAAGCTTGTCTACGTTGTCTTTCGCTTTGATCAAGAGGCTCATCTCAGTCTTTAGATGCTCGCTCTTTTCCTTCATCAGGGACAATTTTTGCTCGGCAATATTTCGTTGGTCTTCCAGGCTTTTGATCTTGATCGACAGCATTTCAGACTCCAGCAAGATCTTACTCACCTGGGGAAACTCCAGCGAGTTGATGTGGTCTTCGAATTTGTTCATGGTGGAGGCCATTTCTAGTAGCAACTTCGTTTCCTGTGACAAAGCGTCATTGACCGTATCGGGATTCTCGATGACCATGTCCAGCAGCATATTGACAGCGCTATCCACCTGGGACAGCTTCTCCAGGGGGGCGATTACTTTGAAGTTCTCAAAACCCTTTGGGATTTTGACCTTGTCAAGCTTGTCCTTTAGTTCAATTCCATTGATCGTCTCTTTTAACTCTGCTGCGACTGCGGCTGAAGTTGATGGGTTCTCTTCCTCTGTAAATTCTGCTTTCTTTTCGTTGAGTGCGGTCTTATTCTCATTGACGAGCTTCTTAATTTCTTCTTTGGCCGCCTCGATGGCACTTATTTCAGTTGTAAGGACTTGCAACTTGCCGTTTTGAACAGCCACATCGCTGAGAGCTTTCTTAGCTTCATCAAGCTTATCACAGTTTTGAATCATGAAGTCATAAGCTATTTTTCTAGATATGCTGTTCTCACCGGAAAAGGTTGGGCTTCCTGCCTCTCCTGAAGGACAGGCGGCTTGCGGGTCATCAGGTTTCCTCGCGATTTGGTACGTCACCATGACGTCCCTCAGGGCCTTTTCAGCGCTTACTATGTCACTTTGTTTGGTGATTAATTCCGTTGCAATACTCTCACCACCAACTATTTCGTCCAGTCTCAGGTCAATCTGTTCCTTCAAATATTTGACAGAATTGGCTTCGTCATGGGCGGAAATGATTTTCCAGAGTCGGGCGTCGCGCCGCGCGATTGTCAACTTTTCAGCCATCGCCAGCTCTTGGATCAAAAGCGTATCCAGCAGATCGTATTCTCTGGTAATGGAATTTGTAAGATCAACAGCCTCGAATGTTTCAGAGGCCTTCTTTGCGAGATCATACTTCCCCTGGTTGTAGAGATGCGCATTGCATCCACTAAGGGTAATGATGAAAATGCAGGCAGACTTTGCCAGAAGTAGGTTTTTCATTGTGTCAGGGTCGTAGTGTGGTCAGCAATCTAGATGCAAAAACCAGTCATTCCAATACCCGATTCTGGGTATTTCCAAAGGAAGAGTGAGACAATTCTAAGACTTGATTGTGCCTTTTGAAGGTTGCGCACAGCGCGTTGGTAGATCTGTGAATTTAGATGCATTCGAGGGCCGGCACCGCCAACCATATTTGCACCCTCAGCCTTCAGCACCCCACCTTCACACCTCGACTCTCCAGTTCCCCTTCGATCTTCTTCGCAGTGGGTGTCACGGCCAACCCGCCGAGGCCCGTACAGCAGTGCTCTCGTGGCATGGCCTTCCCGACCTGGTTCATCGATTCGATGACTTCATCAAAAGGGAGCAGGTCGGTGTAGTCTGATAGTGCCATGTTGGCGCAGGACAAGGCGTTACTTGCGGCGTTGATATTCTTTCCCATGCAGGGTGCTTCGACTCGGTTACCAATAGGGTCGCAGATCAGCCCAAAGGAGTTTTGTAGTGCGAAAGATGCCGCAGCGATGGATTGGTCCAGCGTCCCCCCTGCTATAGTGACCAGAGCGGCGGCGGCCATACTGCCGGCAGCGCCTGTCTCTGCCATGCATCCGGCTTCCTCGGCAGCGAAAGTGGCGCCACTGGTGATGAATACGCCAATGATCCCTGCAGCAAAGAGTGCCTTCACCATGCCATCATCTGTTAGATTCAGCGCTTTGGCTGCGCCAATGACCGTCCCTGGTAAAGTCCCACAAGAACCCGCGGTGGGTGCAGCGACGATAATGCCCATCGAGCTCTTTACATCCATCATGGCCGATACGGCGAGGATGATCTCGTTGGTCAGTGGGCTTTCCAGGAGCCCTCCTGCCCTTTTGGTTTTATCAAATCCCGGTGCCTGGCTGGGGAGTATCCGGTCATCATAGTGTGTGCCCTGGATTCCGTTTTCGATGGCGTTATTCCAAATCCCGATCAATTCGAGCATGATATCCTTCAGCTTCTCCTCGCTGTAACCGCTTCTTGCCGCTTCATAAGCCATCCCTAGCTGCCAGAGGTCCAGATTGTCCTGATTGTACTCCTGCATTTCAGCGACATTGGAAAAGGGCATTGGCGCTTCTGTACCCAAGACGGGAAGGACAGGTTCGAGGCATTTCACAGCCTGAACACCTGGCAAGTCGCGGAGGCGTTCAAGCGTCTCTTCGTCGAAGGGCCTGGTGGCGCCAACTCGGCCAAACGACTGCCGACCCTCGTGCCACGAAGTGCTGAACCCCCCTTGTTCCAATACGTCGGGGCTATCGGCATACACCAAGAGTTCATAGTAATCGCCAGCCATAGAGACAGGGGCTCCATCGATTTCGACCACCTCGATCATACCGCCTCCCGTGGAGAGGGCGACCATTTCGTGTCGCTCGAGGGCGTTGGTCATCGTCAGCTTGTAGGTATTGGCATGTGTGGCCCCATAGCTCACGTAACGCACTTCAATATCAATGCCCGACGTTTCGATATGGCTTTCATAGTCCATTAGTCGCTCATCGGTCGGTTCCCACCCCAATAATCCACCTGCGAGCCCCATGTCCGTACCCTGGCTTTTATGGGTAGTCACCAGTGAACCATTGGGATCGTATTCTACTAGCACATGTTGAATATCACCGTCCAGGAGGTCTCGGACCAATCGCCCTATCCGCAGGGCTGCGGCGCTATGGGAACTTGATGGTCCGCGCATTACCGGGCCTAGTACGTCATTGAAAATACTGGGTGTGGACATAGCTTCGCTCGTTTCAAAATCCTATTGCATAAACCGGGTACCCCAATTGGAAGTCATAATTTACCAATATTCTTGGCGGATTCCCATTTCTGGACTCTCCTGGCTGCCAAGGTAGTATGAAGTCGAATGCGATGCGGTCATTGTTGAGTACTTGCCTCATGAAGCCTCAGCAGCTGCAACATGAAGGATGGCCCTCCAGTGATAGATTCATAATGATCGTGTTGGTTCGTCGCCTTCGGTAGTGCCGAAGCATCATCGAAAAACAGTGATATGCCGATCTCTGCAAATTGCGCCGCCCTATCAAGGAATTCTATGTCTCCAGAAAGTTCCCAGCAGTTGCGTAGCATTTGGATAACTTCTGCGAACTCGTTCGGCTTCAAAAGGTAGCTTCTGTCGGGCTCAGAGCTCAGATACATCCTTCCAGCCTTTAGGATCATCTCTTTGTACGCGTCGGCCACTTCAGGGCTGTTTACTGTTAGCGTGCGGTACCGCGCATATAGTCTATTGGCTACACCAGCATGCGTGCCATACCCGTAACCCGAACTCCACGTGGAGCTGTAAGGCTTATTCATGGACCGTACCCTCGGCAGTCCTGTCTCTGCGTGCAGGGTGACCGCAAAGCCCCCTCCCACCGAATCCAAGCGATGAGGTGCCCTGAGAAAATCCTGGTCCTGCCTAAGGGCAAAAGCTCGCATCTCTGTCGCCATTGCTGGCTCCATGACTGTCGCCGCGATTTCCAGGCACCGCGCCAATTCCAGGTTGCTTGTAAGCCAGACCACTTGGTTGTGGTCCCCCTTTGACGTCCGACCAGCGATAAGGAGACCAGATGCCGATTGCGACATGTTGTCTTTCATTCGCTCAAACATCACCTGGATATATCGCCGGAGTTCTTCCCTCTGAGGTCGATCGGCATTTGCGGGATGATTGTATGCAAATGTCCATCGCTCCATCAGCTGGCCGGCATAGCGGGGAAAATCGTACCCCGAGAACGTCTCATGCCTGGTATATCGGGCATGACGGCTGAAGTCACCCGTGGTCTTGTCGTGTATCTGGTGCTCCCACTCCGCCAAGGTATATTTCCACGCACGCTCTGGTGCCACGTTATAAGCCTTATCCCAAAATGGCCAGACGCTCGCTTCGTGATAGTCTGTTTTGGGCGTAAACCCACAGTCATCCTCCTGAAAGTCCCAAAACAGGTGTTCACCCCAGCAATAGAGATCAGTTGTTTCGCTTTGGCAGGTGTTGAAGAAGAACCCAAAGGCACCGTCTGCTGCGGCCGCATAACGGCGATCATCCGTAAGGGCACTCAGGTCATAAAGGAGTTCATACAGATCCACATCATGAAGGAGATTGCCTCCTGTTACCGAACGGTCGGTAGTTCGCACACCGTCGATCTTAATCGTATCGATCGTCGGGTCGATTTTGAGGGTCTGGCGGTTGATGGTTGAGGCAAAGAGAGGTGAAGGCTTGCCGTACACGTCGCGCCCATGGCTGACCATGGTGTCGGCGTATTTAGCGACAACGGTTAGCAATGGGGTCTCTTCCGGTGGCGGTTGACTGCCGGTGCATCCTGCAAGAATGATCAGTGGCAGAAGTAGTTTGCGTGTATCGCGAGCTTTCATTAATTAAATCGGCGTGAGGTTACTTGGTGTAATGTACTAAACAGTCCCCTATGGCAGTGCCCTTTGCATTCAATCGCAATTGGTGCTACTCACCGCTCATCTTGTGGTCTTCGTATTTCTGAGTTAGGACGAATTGATCGAAGGCGAACCCATCCTCTCTCATGGAGAATTTGATCGTGTGAATACCCGGTTCATCGATCAATAGATAGATCAATTCAGGTACGCCACAATGGTTGTCTTTGGTCCGCTGTTTACTTGCCCAGGTCCATTGGCCTTTTCCTTCACACCACTGCATGCGCTTTCCCGACTCAGGCCAATCGTCATCAATACCCACATGGATGCCGTTGTCTTCGGTCCCTGTAGAGAAGGCCCTAACCCAAACGTAGTATTTGCCGGTAGTAGAGAAGTTGACATCGTATTCAAGCACGCTCAGACCCGGCTCACCATTGAAGTTGACGCCATGGACAAGCTCGTCATCGTGCGTTACACGAGTATCAGGCAACAGTTCAACAAACTGACCTCCACTGGCCAACAAGTGCTCCAACGAGTCGGGATCACCGGTTGTTTGCCCTGAACCGCCATCCGAGATCAGCCATGTTCGCCGCTCGTTTGCACTCTGTCGATGATAGGACTCGGCTTCGATTCTGACGAAACCGTCTGTCTCAAGAAAAGGAGACTGCAGAGATATAAATGAAATGAGGCTGAAGAGAAGAATGGGCATGAGTGAGGGAATTGATCTATTCAGACGTCTGCAATTGTTTTTGTGCAAATGAGAGATCCCGTTGCAAACGGGTGATCGCCAGCTCCATCTTTTTGGTCTTCGGTAATTGCTCTTCTTCCGTACTGAAAAGCGGGTACTCGGCATGAATCGAAATGGGGTCGTCGCGCTCGAGTGCCGCAAACCGGCGAAAATAGGTTTCAAAATCCACGACACCCTGACCTAGTGGCACATTGATGCTCTGCCATTTCTTGTCCAATGGCTCTGTCCAACGGAAGTCCTTCAGGACGGTGGTCCTTATATGGCCCTGAATTGCCAGCATATCATTCTCCCATGACCGCATGCCTTCGAAGGCAGCGTGTCTCACATCAAATTGGCAACCGAGGTAGTCAGGCGCTATCCCCTCGAGTGCTGCCTTCAGGTCCCAAATGGAGGCGCCGAGTCGTGTGCCCGCGTGGTTTTGGTAAGCGCCACAGAGATTGTGCGCCTGATTCTTTTCTGCCAGCCGAGCGAAGATCTCGCGGAAAGCAGCGATGTTCTGCTCCATGGACTTTTCCCTTTCATAGGCGAGGTATCCCATTCGATAGTGCTGTACTCCATTGTCGGCCAGCACACCAAGGAATGTATCAAGGTCTCGGTCATTAGCGCTCTTTACACCAGTCACTACCATAGGTACGCGAAGCCCCCTCTTATCCATGGCTCGGATGGCCTTAGGCAGCAGCGACGCCACTTCTTCCGGCACCACATGCCCGCCTTTACGCACCGTTAGGTCCGAGCCGTCGAATCCCGCTTCCTGAAGGACAGTGGCGGTATCGTCGAAGTCCAGCCATTGCAGATGTTTGGTGAAGAAGCATATCTTTTTTACCGCTTTTGTCGAATAATCACGATTTGCTGCCAATGAGGGAGCCGTCAATCCCAAAGCACCAGCCGCTGCCGCCTTCTTGATAAAAGTCCTCCGATCAACCATCAAACCAGACGCCATGGTTGGCGATATTCGTAATGCAGTAGGTCATTGGCACTGGAATGATTGGTGATGACCTCCTTCTCCGCATCCCACTCAATCCGTGCACCGACTTCCAATGCAATGTTGGCCAGGTGGGCGAATGAAGTCGACCGATGACCTTCTTCCAATGGACACCAGGGCTCGTCACCCGATTTCACACAATCCAGGAAGTTCCTGATTAGTCGGGCCGTTGAATCCTCCCGAATACTGAGATCGCCAAACTTCGCATTTCCCTGCAGTTGTTCTTCCACGGGAGCCACAAGCTGCTCCCACTCCTGGAATTGGCCACTGCGAGACGGCGTGATCTTGTAGCCATTTTGGCTGGCGATCAGGTTGCCTTTGCTGCCATTCAATTCTATCTCGCCTCCGGGGACACCTCCCCCACCGTTGGCCTCGTGAATGCTGAATTTGATGATCATTCCTGATTGGAATTCGAAGAGTACTTCCATCGTATCGGGAATGTTCCGGTCATCATTTACGGCATACTTTCCTCCAACAGCCGTGACCGCAGTTGGCGCCTGCTCTCCGGCTAGCCATCTAATGACGTCCATGTAGTGCACACCCCAGTTGCCCATTTGACTGGAGTACTCTTTCCACCATCGAAAGAAATAGGGAGCTATGTTGTACTGATAAGGGCGTGCCGGTCTTGGGCCCAGCCAGAGGTCCCAATTGAAGTCGGCGGGTGGGGACTCGGGTGAAAGTCGCCCAATGCCATCCGGGAACATGTTGCTGGTTCGCTGCGCTCTGGCAGTCGTCACCTTGCCGATTACGCCGTTCTTCACTTCTTTGGCCAGGTACTGGTAGATGGACGAGCCTCTTCTATTCAGTCCAACGGCACACACCCGTCCGGTGCGCTTCTGTGCGTCGACCATCGCCCTACCCTCCTTGATAGTAATGGTCAAGGGCTTTTCCACGTACACGTGCTTGCCAGCTTCCATGGCCTGTATTGCCTGGATGGCGTGCCAATGGTCTGGTGTTGCGATGCACACTGCGTCTATGTCTTTGTCCTCCAGCAACCGACGAAAATCCTGGTATCGTCGCACTTTCTTTTCGAAAGTTTCTCCCAGGGAAGGTGCTTTGCCAATGTCCAGGTAACGCTGATCCACTTGATTGCGATCACGGGTAGTGTATGGATTATACACGTCGCAAAGTGCCACAACCTCGACATCGTCGTTTTTCATGAACCTGTTGAGTAGTTGGGAACCTCTATTTCCGACACCAATGAACCCCACACGGATTTTATCTCCTGGCGCTACTGCCTTCTTGATAAATGGCGCTCCTTGCAACTGGCCCGCCAATGTCACACCCGCCACAGCGCTGGCTGACTTGGTAATAAATGCTCTTCTATCCTTTTTCATGTAGCCTGGGGGATTGGTGGAAATTAGATAGCATACTACCCCATTAGCCAATGAAATGCAAACCGCGGGGGACAAAAGCGGGACCCCCGGTCTACACATCGGATTTATCCGGGCTTGTCTGCTTTAGTAAGAACCCATTGATTTCTGAAGAATATCAATGTTGCGCCAGTTTTGATGGCTTACATACGACGGTACGCCATAGTGTCAGAATGAACGCATGTCAAGAAAGCCTGCTCTCTAGCAACTCTCTTCTGAGATCTGCGTACTTATACAAAAGTTAATTAAATTAATGTATAAAGTCGGAAGCTTAGAAGAGATGGTGCTCTTGCTGGCAGCTGCTTTGGGTGAAGGTGCCTATGCTGTCTCCATCGCTAACGAGTACACCAGGAGAACGGACAATGACATCTCCATACCTGCTATTCATACGGTACTGAAGCGACTTGAGGACAAGGGGTTCCTGACTTCCCGAGAATCTGCTCCTACGCAAGAGCGAGGTGGACGTAAGAAACGGATTTATTCAATCACGCAAATAGGCTATCGCATCATTCATGAGCTGCGTAGTCAACGTGAAGACCTCTGGTCGCTGGTGCCCAAGATGTCGATCTGATGAGCCGATCGAAGCTTCCGAAACTGCCCCTTGCATTTTTAAGGTGGTTCTGCAAGGCTGAGGTGATTGATGAGATCGAGGGCGATTTGCTGGAGATCTATCAGCAGCGACATCGCAAGAATCCCACAACTGCCAAATTCAAATTCTACAAAGAGGTACTCCTGTCCTTCAACAGGAGAAATGTTGGAATCATGGAAAAATACAGAGATACCCGATGGGGCCTTACCTGGGCTATTGCAGCCCAATACAGCAGAATCCTTATACGTACCATTCGGAGGTCCAAGGTCTATAGTGCCATTTCTATTGGCAGCCTTACGCTGGGCCTCACATGTGCCAGCCTCATCTTTCTCTATCTGCACAAGGAACTCACCTATGACCATGTGTATGACAATGCGGAAAGCATTTATCGCATCAATCATAAAAGCCACAATTCGGGGCGGACCTATGCTTTTGCGCCTTTTGCGATGGTCCCGCACCTCATTGAAACAATGGACGCGGTAGACAATGGAACGCGCATTTTCAAATATCGCCGGGCTATTCCGATCACTGTTTCATCGACCCAACAATCGTTCAATGAGCCCCGTTTTGGATGGGTGGACCCGGCTTTCTTTGAGTTGTTCAACCTGGAAGTCATCCGCGGATCCAGGGCAGATTTAGCACGCCCAAACGTTGTGATGCTCAGTGAGAGCACGGCCAGGAAGTACTTCGGTGATCGGGATCCAATCGGTCAAACTGTCGTATTTACCTGGGAGGAAGAGACGGCACTGGAGGTGGTCGGTGTCTACGAGGACTTTCCTTCCAATACCAGCTTTCAAATGGACCTCCTTTCCAATGTCGAAACCTGTAAGGAGACCATGTGGTCTGGTGGTTGGTTCAACGAGTGGCAAAACATGTTTGTCAGTGGCTATGTGTTGATGAAGCCTGGCAGGGAGCAAGAGGTGGTTGAACAGGCGCAGGTCGCCACTTCCAGTTTCTACACACCCGAGAAGCCCAAGGCCTGGGAGGTTTCGCTTCAGAAATTGACCGACATGCATTTGGCTGAGCCCTTGGACATAGGCGAATGGAGCACGCATAATGATGTTCAAACCCTCATCATGTTCGCCGTTATTGGCATCATCATTCTAAGCCTTGGTTGCTTCAACTTCATCAACATGGTCACGGCACAAGCGGGCCAACGAGCAAAAGAGATCGGGGTGCGAAAAGTACTCGGAAGTCAACGGAAGCAGATTGGCCAGCAGACGCTGTTTGAGACAATTTGTTTTGTTTGGATCGCGGGTATCTTTTCGTGGATTTTGATGTACGCCTTGCTCCCGCAGTTGGGGCAGCTCACGAGTCATGCTTACCTCCTGGCCGATATCGCGAATCCGCCTTTTCTGGCCGGTTTTGCGGCTGCCCTTGTCTCTGTCGCGCTTTTGGCCGGGGCTTATCCCGCCTTGCACATTTCAAGGATCAACTCCTTGCAGCTGATGAGGAAGAGCAATTCCTCTGTCGGAGGGTCTGGAGTCAGGAATACCCTCGTTACGATGCAGTTCACGATCACAGCTGGACTGGTCATTTGCACTCTGATGGTCTTCTTGCAAATGGAGTACATCCGCGATAAGGACCTTGGCTTTGATGATTCTATGATCGTTTCAATGCCCATTCACAGTGACGATGCGGTGATTCCAAAGATTAATGCCTTCCGCAACGAATTGCGAAATGTGCCGGGCATTGGTCACGTGACGGCAGCGTCCCACGAGATGCTCTCAGACTATACCTACATCACCAACTTCATCATCCAGGGCTTTGAAGAGCAAGTCAAGTGGGAGCGGTATACTGTGGAGCAGGACTATCTCAAGGCCTTCGAATTGGAGGTGATTGCCGGCCGGGGATTTGACAGCACCATCCCCTCCGACTCTACTGCCTTCGTCCTCAACGAAAGTGCCGTTCGTGCCCTGAACCTTTCCCCTGAAGAAGCCCTCAATTTGACAATTACCGATCAGGGCCTCGACTACGAGGGTAAGATCATCGGCGTTGTCAAAGACTTTCATTTCAGGTCGCTGCACCACACGATCCAGCCCTTCGTGATGTACGTGAACTGGGATCGGTTGGACTACATCTCGGTGCGGTTGGAGTCCAGAAACTTTGCCAGGAACATCGAAACCCTGGAGGAGAAGTGGTACACAACTTTTGGTGAAGGTATTCCGTTTTTCTACGGCTTTTTGGACCAACAGACCGCAGAATTGTACCTGGCAGAGGACAATGAGCGGATGCTGTTCTCAGCATTTAGCCTCCTGTCTGTTATTCTGGGTATGCTGGGATTGTTCGGTTCAGCGCTTTTTACCACAGAGCGGCGATTCAAAGAGATTGGGTTGAGAAAAGTACTCGGGGCCTCCTCCAGACAATTGGTCCTCATGATCAATGGCCAGTTCGTAAAGATGATCATTGTGGCTTTCTTGCTAGCTGCTCCCTTGGCCTTTCTGCTTATGAATCAGTGGCTGGACGAATTTGCCTATCGTATTGAGCAACCGGTTTGGGTGTACGTGGCAACAGCTTTGGCGACTTTCCTCATTGCCTCCATCACTGTGAGTTACCTCAGCTGGAAAGCGGCGGTATCCAACCCTGTTGATGCGCTGAAGACCGAGTAAAGCGAAAGAATCACCAGTCTCTAAGGCTCCAGTACTTATTTCGAGTAGACCAGGCGTCCGAAGTATCGCTGCTTTCCGAGCTGCAACCTGTAGAAGTAGATACCCTGTGCGAGTTGATGAGGGTTGAAGACGACCTTCTTCGTGACACCTCCCTCGACCCATTCGTCGATCAGGACCTCCGTGCGAAGCCCCTGTAGGTCAAAGATCTCCATGAGTGCATGCTCATCCGCCGTTGGCGTAAACTCAATATTTACTAGTACCTCAAACGGGTTAGGGTAGACTACCAGTGCGATAGAAGAGCCTTCCTCACCAGGAGTAAGCAACAGCCCTTCCCCGGCTTCTTGTTTTGCTTGCTGTGGAATGAACGGTGTAGGTTCACTATCCAGACAATTCTGATCTTCGTTCCACGACCAGATGACATCTCCTTTGGCATCCACTTCCTTGGCGATGAACATTCCTTCCATGGTCGTCGTGAGGCCGGCCTTACCTTTTACGTCAAGCTCCTTGCGTGTATCGATAACTCCCTTGATTGCAGATCCTTCTTTTACTTTGACCTTGTCTTTGACAAACATCCGTAGCAGATGGCCATCTGGGTTCAGGGCGGTCGATTCTCCGAAGTCGACCTTCTTACTGATGAAGACATGGGTCTGCGACACGAATTTGATTTGAGCGTTTTCTTTCGTCTTCAGTTCCTTCAGAAATACCGATGGGTATTCGAAAATGACTGTGCCTCCATCTTTCACCTCAACCTTACCATAGATGGAGTCGTGCAAGATCACCGTCTCCCCTTCTTCAACTTTCACTTTCTCCCCGTCTTTGTATGGGTTGCTTCTAAATAGTGGAATGGAAATGTCTGGAATTCCCTGAACAAACTTCGTCACTGTGCTTTCATTCTTGAGATCCAGCTTGCTGGCTTTAACAAAAGTTCTGGGGCCTTCGATGCTGGTATTCTCATGAATCTTGGCCTTGCCCTTCGTCTCCATGATGCCCACGCCACCGGCCAATACCTTGTTCTCATGCATGTGGACCTCTTTTTCTGCCAAGATGGTGTAGGCCGAAAGGAGGCTCGTGACATCAAAACCAACCACTGTATAGACGTTGGTTAACAGGCAGCCGTCAGGTGTCGTCGCCATTACCTGGTAGCTGCCATTGGCGTTTACGGTGATAGAAGGTCCACTTTCACCGGAGGCCCACACATACCCTTGGGCACCAGGAGCGAATGCCGTCAGTGTCAAGCCATCACCCTGGCAATACTCTGGCAGCTCTGTAGCGATGATATTGATGTCTGGTAATGGGGGTTCGACGGTGACAGTGAAACTGCAATCCGCATGATTCCCGGACTTGTCCATGGCAGTATACGTCACGATAGTCTCTCCTATTGGGAAGAAGTCGCCAGGGGCATGTGTTCCCTGCAATGTCCACTGCCCGCAGTTATCACTTACTTCAGGCAATTCAAAGGATACAATACTGCCCGCCATTGTTTGGGCGCAGACAGCGGTATCGTTGGGACAGATGATAATTGGTGCTGTCGGGTCATCGATCTCTACGATCGTGATCGCTTCCGATATGTTTCCTGCGTGGTCGGTGACGGTCCAGTTCACCACCGTAGTACCTAATCCATAGGGCCCACTGGCGTTGTCCGTTCCGTTGTAGTCATTGATGACCGAAGCCACACCACAGTTGTCATCAACGACAGGTAAGGGCACGGTGACCAATGCCTCGCAGCCTGTTGGATCGACAGACTGTGCAATCTCATTGATGACAACGATGGTTGGTGCTTCACTATCTATCACCGTAACGGTCGTAATGTCCTTGGACACATTACCGGAAGCATCGATGACTGTCCATAGTACCTCTGTGACCCCTACTGGATAGACACCACTGGCATTGTCGGTGGCATTGAAGTCATTGGTGACGGATGCTACTTCGCAATTGTCGGTCACTGCTGGTGCTGGCACTGTAACAGCTGCCTCACACACGCCAGCATCAGCTGAGACAGTAATATCGTCTGGTACTGTGAGTCCTGGTGCCTGGTCATCAATGACAGTGATGCTCATAGAAGCTGTTGTCGTATTCCCGGAGGCATCAGTGACAGTCCACTGTACGACGGTAGTGCCCAATGGATAGATGCCACTGGCATTGTCGGTAGCATTGAAGTCATTGACGACGGCGGCTACTTCGCAATTGTCGGTCACTGCAGGTGCTGGTACTGTAACAGCTGCCTCACACACGCCAGCATCAGCTGAGACAGTAATATCGTCTGGTACTGTGAGGCCTGGCGCCTGATCATCGATGACGGTGATGCTCATGGAAGCTGTTGTCGTATTCCCGGAGGCATCAGTGACAGTCCACTCTACGACGGTAGTGCCCAATGGATAGATGCCACTGGCATTGTCGGTAGCATTGAAGTCATTGGTGACGGCTGCCACCTCGCAATTGTCGGTCACTACGGGTGCTGGTACTGTAACAGCCGCCTCACAAACGCCTGCATCGGCACTAACTGTGATATCGGCTGGTACTGTGAGCCCTGGCTCCTGATCATCGATGACAGTGATACTCATGGAAGCGGTGGTCGAATTCCCTGAGGCATCGGTGACGGTCCATTCTACGACGGTAGTGCCCAATGGATAGACACCACTGGCATTGTCGGTCGCATTGAAGTCGTTGGTGACGGCTGCCACTTCGCAATTGTCGGTCACTACGGGTGCTGGTACGGTCACGGCCGCCTCACAAACGCCTGGATCGGCAGAGACAGTAATATCGGCTGGCACCGTGAGCCCTGGTGCCTGGTCATCAATGACAGTAATGCTCATGGAAGCTGTTGTCGTATTGCCTGAGGCATCGGTGACAGTCCACTCTACGACGGTAGTGCCCAATGGATAGACACCACTGGCATTGTCGGTCGCATTGAAGTCGTTGGTGACGGCTGCCAGCTCGCAATTGTCGGTCACTACGGGTGCTGGTACGGTCACGGCCGCCTCACAAACGCCTGGATCGGCAGAGACAGTAATATCGTCTGGTACTGTGAGCCCTGGTGCCTGGTCATCAATGACAGTGATGGTCATGGAAGCTGTTGTCGTATTGCCTGAGGCATCGGTGACAGTCCACTCTACGACGGTAGTGCCCAATGGATAGACACCACTGGCATTGTCGGTAGCATTGAAGTCATTGGTGACGGCTGCCAGCTCGCAATTGTCGGTCACTACGGGTGCTGGTACGGTCACGGCCGCCTCACAAACGCCTGGATCGGCAGAGACAGTAATCTCGTCTGGTGCTGTGAGTCCTGGTGCCTGGTCATCGATGACAGTGATGCTCATGGAAGCGGTTGTCGTATTGCCTGAGGCATCGGTGACAGTCCACTGTACGATGGTAGTGCCCAATGGATAGATACCACTGGCATTGTCGGTAGCATTGAAGTCGTTGGCGACGGCTACTACCTCGCAATTGTCGGTTACTGCTGGTGCTGGCACAGTCACTGCTGCCTCGCAGACCCCGTCATCGGCTGAGACAGTAATATCGTCTGGTACTGTAAGCCCTGGGGCCTGATCATCGATGACAGTGATACTCATGGAAGCTGTTGTCGTATTGCCGGAGGCATCGGTCACAGTCCACTCTACGACGGTAGTGCCCAATGGATAGACACCACTGGCATTGTCAGTAGCATTGAAGTCGTTGGCGACGGCTGTCACTTCGCAATTGTCGGTCACTGCTGGTGCTGGCACTGTGACAGCTGCCTCACAAACGCCTGCATCAGCTGAGACAGTAATATCGTCTGGTACTGTGAGGCCTGGTGCCTGGTCATCGATGACGGTGATGCTCATGGAAGCTGTTGTCGTATTGCCAGAGGCATCGGTCACAGTCCACTGTACGACGGTAGTGCCCAATGGATAGACACCACTGGCGTTGTCGGTAGCATTGAAGTCATTAATGATGGCTTCTACTTCGCAATTGTCGGTCACTGCAGGTGCTGGCGCTGTAACAGCTGCTTCACAAACGCCTGCATCAGCTGAGACAGTAATATCGTCTGGTGCTGTGAGCCCTGGCGCCTGATCATCGATGACGGTGATGCTCATAGAAGCTGTTGTCGTATTGCCAGAGGCATCGGTCACAGTCCACTGTACGACGGTAGTGCCCAATGGATAGACACCACTGGCGTTGTCGGTAGCATTGAAGTCATTAATGATGGCTTCTACTTCGCAATTGTCGGTTACTGCTGGTGCTGGTACTGTCACGGCCGCCTCACAAACGCCTGCATCGGCACTAACTGTGATATCATCTGGCACTGTGAGCCTTGGTGCCTGGTCATCAATGACAGTGATGCTCATGGAAGCTGTTGTCGTATTGCCTGAGGCATCGGTGACAGTCCACTCTACGACGGTAGTTCCCAATGGATAGACACCACTGGCATTGTCGGTAGCATTGAAGTCGTTGGTGACGGCGGCTACCTCGCAATTGTCGGTTACTACGGGCGCTGGTACAGTCACGGCCGCCTCACACACGCCTGCATCAGCTGAGACAGTAATATCGTCTGGTGCTGTGAGTCCTGGTGCCTGGTCATCGATGACGGTGATGCTCATGGAAGCGGTTGTCGTATTGCCTGAGGCATCGGTCACAATCCACTCTACGACGGTAGTACCCAATGGATAGACACCACTGGCGTTGTCGGTAGCATTGAAGTCATTAATGATGGCTGCTACTTCGCAATTGTCGGTTACTGCTGGTGCTGGTACTGTCACGGCCGCCTCACAAACGCCTGCATCGGCAGAGAGGGTAATATCGTCTGGTACTGTGAGCCCTGGTGCCTGGTCATCAATGACAGTGATGCTCATGGAAGCCATTGTCGTATTGCCAGAGGCATCGGTGATAGTCCACTCTACGACGGTAGTGCCCAATGGATAGACACCACTGGCGTTGTCGGTGGCATTGAAGTCATTGGTGACGGCTGCTACCTCGCAATTATCGATTACTACGGGTGCCGGCACATTCACGGCCGCCTCACAAACGCCTGCATCGGCACTAACTGTGATATCTTCCGGTACTGTAAGCCCTGGCGCCTGGTCATCGATGACAGTGATGCTCATGGAAGCGGTGGTCGTATTGCCTGAAGCATCGGTGACAGTCCACTGTACGATGGTAGTGCCCAATGGATAGATACCACTGGCATTGTCGGTAGCATTGAAGTCATTGGCGACGGATGCTACTTCGCAATTGTCGGTCACTACTGGTGTTGGTACTGTCACGGCCGCCTCACAAACGCCTGCATCGGCACTAACTGTGATATCTTCCGGTACTGTAAGCCCTGGCGCCTGGTCATCGATGACAGTGATGCTCATGGAAGCGGTGGTCGTATTGCCTGAAGCATCGGTGACAGTCCACTGTACGATGGTAGTGCCCAATGGATAGATACCACTGGCATTGTCGGTAGCATTGAAGTCATTGGCGACGGATGCTACTTCGCAATTGTCGGTCACTACTGGTGTTGGTACTGTCACGGCCGCCTCACAAACGCCTGCATCGGCACTAACTGTGATATCGGCTGGGGCTGTGAGTCCTGGTGCCTGGTCATCGATGATAGTGATGCTCATGGAAGCTGTTGTCGTATTGCCTGATGCATCGGTGACAGTCCACTCTACGACGGTAGTTCCCAATGGATAGATACCACTGGCATTGTCGGTAGCATTGAAGTCGTTGGCGACGGCTGCTACCTCGCAATTGTCGGTCACTGCAGGTGCTGGCACTGTAACAGCCGCCTCACAAACGCCTGGATCGGCCGAGACAGTAATATCAGCAGGCACTGTGAGCCCTGGCGCCTGGTCATCGATGACGGTGATGGTCATGGAAGCGGTGGTCGTATTGCCTGAGGCATCGGTGACAGTCCACTCTACGACGGTAGTGCCCAATGGATAGACACCACTGGCATTGTCGGTAGCATTGAAGTCATTGGCGACGGCTGCCACTTCGCAATTGTCGGTCACTGCAGGTGCTGGCACTGTAACAGCTGCTTCACAAACGCCTGCATCAGCTGAGACAGTAATATCGTCTGGTGCTGTGAGCCCAGGTGCCTGGTCATCGATGACAGTGATGCTCATGGAAGCGGTGGTCGTATTGCCTGAAGCATCGGTGACAGTCCACTGTACGATGGTAGTGCCCAATGGATAGATACCACTGGCATTGTCGGTAGCATTGAAGTCATTGGCGACGGATGCTACTTCGCAATTGTCGGTCACTGCTGGCGCTGGTACAGTCACGGCCGCCTCACAGACGCCTGGATCGGCAGAGACAGTAATATCAGCAGGCACTGTGAGCCCTGGGGCCTGATCATCGATGACAGTGATGCTCATGGAAGCGGTGGTCGTATTGCCTGAGGCATCGGTGACCGTCCACTGTACAATGGTAGTGCCCAATGGATAGATACCACTGGCATTGTCGGTAGCATTGAAGTCATTGGCGACGGATGCCACTTCGCAATTGTCGGTTACTGCTGGTGCTGGCACAGTCACTGCTGCCTCGCAGACCCCGTCATCGGCTGAGACAGTAATATCGTCTGGTACTGTAAGCCCTGGCGCCTGATCATCGATGACGGTGATGCTCATGGAAGCGGTGGTCGTATTGCCTGAGGCATCGGTGACAGTCCACTCTACGACGGTTGTGCCCAATGGATAGACACCACTGGCATTGTCGGTAGCATTGAAGTCATTGGTGACGGATGCCACCTCGCAATTATCGGTTACAAGCGGCAGTGGTACCGTAACGAAAGCGGTACACTGCTCATCATCGGCAGCAACTTCTATCTCTGCCACGATATCGACGCTCGGCGGAGCAGTATCTTCTACGACGATCGTCACAGGCTGTGAAGTGGCGGAGCAGCCATTGGCATCAGTAATCGTCAGGATATAGTCTCCAGGAGTGCTCACGACGATATTGGCGGTTGTTTCCCCTGAGGACCATAGATACTCTTCGTAGCCTTCAGGGCCTTCCAGTGTGACCGAACTACCAGGGCAGAAAGTGGTTGGGCCCTGGGCCGTGATCAACGGTGTCTCTGGCAATGGGTGTATGACTATATCAATGTCATCACTACTGGTACATCCATTGGCATCGACGACTGTGACAGTGTAGGTCCCTGAGGCGTCTACATCAATGGTTTGTGTCAATTCGCCGGTGGACCATGCATAGGTGGTATAGCCTGCTCCTGCATCGAGGGTGATGACACTTCCTTCACATGCCGCTTGCGTGCCGCTTTGGATGGCCACCTGCTGGTGATCATAAATTGTCAAAGCACCACTCTCACTAAAGACTTCTGCGTCCTCAGTGTTTACGACCCTTATAATTGCATCCGTGCTACTGCTGGTGTTTAGAGGGATCGACCAGTTGAAGCCATTATCCGAAGCGTCCAGGTTGTCTCCTACCACGATGAAGTCCCCTCCTCCGTTCATCGACAAGAGCACATCCACTTCCTGGACTTCGATACTCTCCCAGGTGGCGGATATAACATCTCCAGGACAATAGACCTCCCCTCCAGCCGGAGTAAGAAGAGTAATGACGGACGCTTTTTGCAGTTCAAAACAGACATCGGCCAAAAACTTCGACTCGGTGTTCCCAACACTGTCAGTGGCAACAGAGTATAAGCAATACTCCTCTCCAGGCTCGCCGACGAACGGGTATTCCTCGTCTATCTTCAGATCTGCCTTCAGTAACTCGAAGCGTGAATTGCCTCCCTCGGAAACATATAGGTCGTAACTCTCCACACCACTAGCAGGAGCGCCGAAATCGTCTTCCGCCAAAACGGAGATCATCGTCAGAGAATCAGCTGGTGAGGTTACATCATTCACCCTTGAACTGGCTGGAAAAGCGTCTACCAGGTTGGTGTGTGTATTGGTGAGTAGCGATTCGTTTTTATCGAAAACAATATCTGCAAACGCGGTAATGGTGTCCCCTGTTTGCGCAACACGGTTGGGCTTCATCGTGAAATTCACGAAACCTTCACCACCTCTTGTGGTGGTATCGTTGACCAGAAGGAAGCCTAGTAGCGCGTCGTCTGGAGGCAATCCCGTATTGGGGTCTTTGGACTCGAAAATCCAGAATGCCTCTTTCTTTGTCACGTCCAGACCAGCAGTCAGGTCCACAACGACACCTAACGAATCGGCAACGTCGAGTCTTGTACTGTAGAAGGTATTGCCCTCGGGAACATCGAAGATGAAGTCTCCGAACCCAAAGCTTCCGAGTCTGAATGAGAACAGGTTCGCGTCAGGGTCGATAGGCGCCCTTACCGTCACGACTTGTGCTGGAGAAGTGGCGAAATCGGGATCATTTTCAAAGCGGATCTTGTAAGGAAGTGTCTCGTCGATGGCCACCCATTTTTCTTCCCCGACTCCCTCTGGCCCTGTGATGTCATTGGGGTCAAAAGAACCAACAACCGGCGTTCCGAAGTCATCCCTGTTCGGATTGTCGTCACTACAATCTCTGGTCGTGAATTCGACTTCGGCCTTCGCTTCTGCAAAGCAGCCATCCACATCAGTGGCGGTCACCGTAAAAGAGCCAGATCTGGCGATCTTAACAGACTGTGAAGAAGTACCGTTGCTCCACTGATATTGACAGTCTTCGCAGTCGGTGGCATTGGCAAATAGACGCACCTCAGGTGGTGGATCACCTTGACACTTTGTTTTCTTGCCCCCTCCTGCAATACGTACTTGCGGCTTGTTCTCCTCTACACCGACTTCAATGGTTTCTTCGAAAATGCATCCGTCCCTATCAAAGATCTTGATGGTATAGGAACCCGCTGCCACATCCACTAGGTCCTCCCCTGTTTCGCCATTGGACCATTCGAAAGTGTAAGTTCCATTGGACCCATCAACGGTTAGGTCGATGGCCCCATCTTCCTTGCCATTACACGAGGCGTCCGTCACCTCCCAACTAACACCTGCAAACGCAGATAAACTGACCACGCTGCTTAGTAGCAACATGAGCAGTTTTGCCGAAGGCTTTTTGAGGACGTTATGAAGTAGCCATGCCATCATTCACGTTTCTTTTTTTTCAGTGCCAAAATCACCTCTGCCGGCGGGCCTTGCCGGCGATCTTCGTTGACCGCTGCTACCCTGAAAGTGTAGGCCTCTCGCTTCGTATCAGGTAGTTGATAGGTGAGTTCATTGGTCTTCACAAGTTTCTGCTGCTTAATGAGATACCCTTCTTCACTTTCATCCACCCACAGTTGATAGCCGATTACGGCCTTTCCACCCGTTTCAGGAGCCTCCCATTTCAATTCAGCAAAGCGGAGCTTCTTTTCCTTTTTGAGGTTGGCCTCCAGATTCTCCGGAGGTGGAACCAGGGAGGCGTTTCTGAACCGAGGGAGGTAGAGACTCTTCTCCAGACTGCTGGAAGTCGTGAGGATACCAATGGCTTCGACCCGCACTTTTACCATTCCATCATCGGTGATCGACGGTTTGGCAATGCGCCACGAACGTAGGTCTTTGCCGACTTCTGAAGTGTCGGCTACCATCGTGCCATTCATGAAGACGTTGAAGCCATATATATTGAATTCCTCAGGGAAGCTCCAACTGGCCACCAGTGAGGCCTTATCACCCACAGCAACTGAGAAGTTCTGTGGTCGGGGCAATAGCAAGGCATCCACATCGATACTTAATTCCAGGTACGGTGCGCGATCGCCATATTCGTTGATGGGCTCAATCCGGAACTGATATGTTCGGCCTTTCGTGCGCCCAATCTTTTGCCTATGGCTGTTGCTAGTGACCGTGCCCACGCTGGCAAGCAGTAGGAACTCGTCAGGTTCAAGCTCGTCAGAATAGATCAGGTAGCCAACTGTGGCAGAGTCATCGGTTGCTCTGGCTTCCCACACCAGGTTGATGTAAGGGCCACCGTCAATGACTTCGAATGTCGCCTGGCCAAAAGCAGGAGTTTTGGCTTGTGGGCTTCCAAGGTATAGATAGTTGTAGGTTGATGAAGTGCCGTACTCGACCTCGGTGCCTACTACTTTCAATCGGTATAGATACCTGCTACCGTATTCCAAAGCAGTGCTGTCGGTGAATGCCGTGGAGTCGGCGCTAGTCTCGCCTATCTGGGAAAAGTCGATCACCGATGCCAACGATCGTTCGATGACGACCTTTTCTATCCGCTCACGATCCTGTCTGTTCCAATCGGCAGCCCAAAGCAGACGGCACTGGGTATCATTCTCGATCGTGATGGTATCTAGTGAAGGGATTAATAGGGCCTTGTACAAACTCGCCTCATACTCCTTTTCGACCCGGATGATCTCCTCCTGGAATTTGTTTACAACCCCAATGGCATAGATGTGATCTTCTTCAGGATCAGCACTATTATCTGTGTATTCATATCGGAAAAGGCCGTTGGACTTCGATGCCGGGATGACCGATACGTCACTGATCTTCTCCACTTGATCCGCTTTCTTGCCTCTGTAGAGGTCAAAAGAGAAGACCCCAGCATTGGCAATACTGGCGCTATCTATTTCCCAGATGCATCTCACTGTCCCTGCCCGCTTTTCGAATCTTGGTTCGAAGGTCAGTTCGACAGGCTGGGGTTCGTACGTGGCTAGGGCCTCGTCTTTGATTGACCCATTGGACCGCACGAAGAACACGCCATATTCCGTATCGACATCTTTCTCATACTGGTTGTCGATAAAGCCGAAGCCCATAATGAGTGCCAGTTGAAAGTCAGCTTTCATCCGTAACCGATCTCCTGATTGCAGTCCGCCCACTTTCTTCAAGGTGGACAGCATTCTCTCTTCTGAAAAGGCTTTCAGCTTGCCTTGCTCCAGGTACTCGGTCAATGTGGCCATGACCCTGGCGGTTTGCTCCTCATCGAGACCGCTGTTGGCCCACTCCCGGTCCAGGCCGATCTGTGGTTTGATAGGATCTGGATGGAGTTGTTCCCAAGACTGATCAGCGCCTCGTTTCTTGATAATAAAGCCTTCGAGATCCTGGGGCCAATCTCGCGTTTCAATGTACAACTTGGTCTGACCTTCGACGGAGGATCCGAACAACGCCGCCCATTGAGCATATGCGGATAGCGTCGCTGCAAAGTAAATGGTCGATATGGTCAACAATCGTTTCATCTCCATCAGAAGGTAAAGTCTACCTCTCCTGTCTCCGTCTCGTCACCAGAGGTAAAGGTTGCTTCCCCATAAATCCTCACTTCAGGGTTGTTATATTCTATATTCAGTTCTCCCGAAACCCCGGTGGTATACATGCTCACACAATCATCACCACAGGTGAAAGCACAAGGCCACTTCACACTCATGTCACTAAAGCCGGAGGCGTTCACACCGAAGCTTCCGGTAATCCCCTCATTGTCCAGTTGGGCTGTAATATTGCCACCGAGCTCGACATCGAGCTGACCTGTGATACCGAACCCAACCACATTGTCGGTGTCGTCAGCTGTTGCGCAAGTAGCTGGGTTGAACCCGGATGGGTACGTATAGTCGAATGTGTCGGAGTAATCCACTGAGCCACTTACGCTACCTTCCAACGCGAAGACATTGTCCATTGGTCCGGAAAAATTGATCGAGCCATTAAGGTTGATTTTCTCGAACAATTGGCCAGACAGACCGGCAGCATTCACAGAGTACTTATTATTCTGCCCAATGTTGAAATTGATTTTTCCTGATTGAAGCAGGACGGTCGTTCCCTTGCCCCTTGGGAATTTTATCGAGGCATCCAGAGATCCCCCGACATTACCGCTACCTAGTACGTATTCTACGTCAGCGTTCCCATTTACATAATAGGGCTGGTTACCAGGCACACGTATTCCGCCAGCTATTTCGATCTTATCGGCCGCTCCCAACGTTACCCTTAGACGTCCTTTGAGCTCTGCGAGGTTGGCAATGTCACCAATTCCCAGCTTGACACCCACCAAAACCTGGTCCTTGGCTGGTTTGCCCTGAATGCTACCGAAAGGGTCTGCAGGGTCCCAGTTGTAGCCAAACTCACCTCCAAATTCGGAGACTTTTAACGGTGTCGCAGGAATGGGCACGCCTGCCTTGCCCCCATCAAGTCCCACTGCGAAAAAGCCGTAGTTAAAATCGCTCTCTGCACCAAGGATCGTGGTGCCTTCAACTTTTATGCCCCCCGTAAAACCGCCACGGAACTTACCGCGAAACTTCTGATCCTCATAGTCAATAAAGCCGCTTACCTCAAAGGGCTTACGCTTCACGTCCACCTTCGCTTTACCGATAGAGATTTCGCCACCGGCGCTGATCGCAAAGCGGGTCACCTCGACGTCCAAACTTGCGATCTTGAGATCTGCATCAAAAACGACACTCTGGTTCCCATCGTAGCTCGCATCTGTCATATTGAAGTAGAGACCACTATTGTATTTCACCTCGACCGCTCCGATGTCAAACCGCTCGAGTTTGCCCAGTGCCACCTCAAAACCCACATTATCAAAAGACTGATCGAAATCAGGATGTTGGGCACTTATACTGGACCCCACGATCGTACCGATGTCAAAATTGGTGTCCATGTCTCCAGAAAGATCACCCGACAAGTCGCAGCCAAAGGCTCTTACGCCATCCATGGAAGCCGAAGCGGTAATTGTTGCGCCGTCAAACGTCAAGGCCATAAGTATGTTTCCTTCGACAGAAGGCTTGATGTCATGGATCTCTATCTCTCCGGTCCCATTTTCGATATCGATCATGGATTCACTTATGTTCCATAGAAACTTGATGTCTAGCTTGTTGAGTGTGACATTGAATTGATTGGCCGTATAGGACACTGGGCCGTTGTCTTTGAGGCGGCCACTGAAGTCTCCATTTTTCAAAAGTGTGCCTGTGACCCGTGCGATGGTTTTTCGTTCCTTGATCAGCTCAATCTTTACCCCTGTTACACCACTGAAGTCCCACTCCCCTTCGAAACTTTGAGCAGAGGCATACTTATAAGCAAACTTGCCGGTGGTACCCTTCTTCAGTACGGCAATGCCCCCTAGCTTGGCGTCTTGCGTTTGGTTGACCTGGAACCTGATCTCGCCGGAAATTGCTCCGGAAGAAGATACTTCTATCTCCACCTCTGTCAAATCCGCCTTCAACTTGCCAAACTCGCGTGTCGATTCCTTTCCATTCCAGGTGATGTTTACCTCTTTGTATTCGGTACCTGATTGAGTGGTTCTCTCCTTCCAGGTAATGGTTACGCCTGATAAATCGTAATCATAGTTGAAGAGGTTGAGGCTCCCGACACTGATAGTGGCATCCGAAGTTTTGTAAATGCAGAACTCGTCTTCGTCCTTACCTTGTGAAACGACGGGCTCAGCGAAGCTTGCGGAAATCGGCCCGAAGGCCCTAATCTCGGTGATATCCGCACAACATTCCTGACCAACACAATAAGGCACATCGAGGTAGCAGCCGTCAATACCATCATCGGCAGCTTGCTCTTCTTGCGCCCTTACTGTGAGGTAACCTTCTTTTTCGCCAGCGGTAATTTCACCGCTAGATGGATCGATGCTCGCCCCCAGGTCATCATCTTGCAGCGACCAAACAACCTCAAACTCCTCAGGAGTGGTGATCGCCGTAGCGGTTGCCTTGGATTCTCCATCAGCGGGAAGCTTCTCGGGATCAAACTGAATTTCCGTTACCTGCAGAGGAGTTATGGTCATGGAATCATCGCACTTGAAGCCGTCCCTATCTTCCACCACAACTGTGTATGTGACCTCTTTGTCCTGTACAGTAACTGTAGGATTGGCCTCGTCTGAGGTAAAACTGCCGTCGCTCGCCGTCCATGAGTACTTGTAGTCACCTTCCGGGTCCGGACCCGCCGTAGGCTCTCCCCCAATGACCACCTCTTCGCCGGGACACGCTTGCTGATCCTCACCTGCATCGACCTCAGCAGCTCCCGCAAGCAGGGAGATGCACATGAAAAACAAGGATACGATCAAACGCCTCCCTCGGAGCCAGTACGACCCCTGCACGTGGTCTATTATTATCAGATATGTCAATTTTTCAATCTTCATAATCCAACTATTCTATCAATCTGAAAGAAACACGTCCAATCCTGGGTCCTTCTAAGCTGATGGCCCTTGCAAAAATGGTGATAGAACTAAGGGCTCCCGGCCGCAGCACATCCTCCGGGCCGCCGGGTTCTCTGAACTCCAAAAACAGATCGGTAAACCCATACTTTATTTCGTCTACTGTAAAACCCATGGGAGAATTACTCAAGCTGAGCAATGCCCGCTCCGGGGTTGGTATGTCCACATTGCCACCGTTCGCAAATTGAATGGTCACTTCGATAATGCGACCAATCCTGGTTGATGCCGGGGTTTCAATGTTCGTCTCGAGCACATGGCCCGTACTAGTCACTACTTCGAAGCCTCCCAAGAGGAATGCCAGGGCCCCTGTTGTATCCTCAGCGACCACATTATAAATACCCAGATTGGCGCTATCCAGATCGAATGTGGCAAACACGGAGGTTGGATCATTGAAGATGACTCGTGAAGCGATGATCTGATTAGCTCCTTGCTCGAGAGAGAAGATTGTTTGCGGAGTGAATTTTGCGCCGCGTATCTCGACAGTCACCGGACCGGAATCACCGCCAACATCGCTCTCCACAGCCCTAATTTCAAAATCGATGATGTCCGCCTGCAATTCGATCCGCTGAATGTCGCTGCTGAGCGACTCACCATAAACCAGCAGGAAGTAGGTTCCAGGTTGCAAGTTGGGAACAAGCACTTCCTGATCGCCGAAGAAGGGGTTGTCAAACGCATCATCGTACGAGTTGCGCGTGGGGGATTCACTGAACTGTATATATAGCTCATTGTTGCCATCGTCATCATCTCCGTTGAGAGTGACCAGTAAGGTTTCGTTGGTCAGAGAATCTGGAATGATGACCTTGTAATACAGGTTGATGTTGTCTTCAAGTGTGTCAACCTTTGTAACGTACAATGGTAGTTCGTTGAGATCAACAGTCACCTGAGATGCGCTTGCTCCTTCGTTGTTGTCGTCATCGTCTTCAACAATGTTGTTTCTGCTATCTGTTCGGACGATCACAAAGTAGTCTTCGGGAATTGCCTGATTGAGGGGTAGTCTCATGCTGAACTTTTCCGTTGACAGTGGTGCCAGGTTAATTTCACGTATTTGTGAACCAAAAACGATGTCGTCGATGTCCCACAATGAGTCGAGGGAGAAGTAGACGATGTCTTCCATTTGGCCCGTTGCCGGGTTGCTGCCCTTGTTCTCAAGTGTCCATTGTATCAGGACGTCTTCTCCTGCGATGGCCTCAGTTGGCACAGAAACCTCTTTCACCACGAGATCAGCGGGCAACGGTCTAGTGACAGACAGCAGCGAACTAGCGACATTATCGTCCTCACCCTCATGTTCGTAGGCGAGGTCGTTGTAGTCTGTCTTCAGAAGAAGGATATAGTTCCCGGAGGCATTGATCGGAAGTGTGACAGATTGCGTTACGGTGTATGCCTCACCGGTATCCAGCACGATTTGCTGCAACTCGGTCGTCAAAATGGCATCATCCTCGTCGATGATCAGATCGGTTGAGAGGTACACCCTGTCCGACCAATTGTCTTCAGTGGCGCCGTTGCCATCGTTGCTAACCGTCCAACTGATCTCAAGAGGCTGCCCCGAGAAGCCTTGGTCGGGTACTGTTAGATCGGCAATCGTAAGATTGGGCGATGGCGATAGTTCAATATGTACGGGTTTGACCGCATAGTTATTTTCTCTCAGGCTATCTCTGGTCAGGCGACTCTCTTCCTCAATGGAATAATCTGCAACGAGAATGAGATAGTAGTCCCCTTCAAATCCATCCGGGGCTGTGAATATATCCATGTGATCATAGGACTCTCCATTTTCGAGCGGCCCAAATACCGGATATTGTGTGAGGAAGAGGTCCTGTCGACCTTGCCAGATGCTGTCTTCGGAGAGGTACAACGCATCGTACCATGTGTCCGCGAGGGTTGGGGCCGCACCGACGTTGGTAACGGACCATTCCAACATCTCTTCGTACCCTGAACCGAGGGTATCAGCGACCAGCAGCGAGTCGGCCCTCAGATCTACAGGGGGATAGGATTGCAAGGAGATGGGTCCATAGGCTACCAGGTTGTTGGCGTCATCTACGTGTTCAAATACGGCGCTGTCATAATCCAGATAAAGCAACAGGTAGTAACTACCGGCAGGTATTTCCACCTCGACCTTAATTGACGACTCGAAGCTGTAAGAATCGTCCTTTGAAAGCGGCTCCTGTCGCTCCTTCTGGTAGAGAAATGTGACCGTATCTTCAAGCAAAGGCGTAGTTGAGAGGAAAATGTAGTCGGACCAGCGATTCTCCCGTATATCCACTGCACCATCATTTGTTATCGTAGCCGATAGTGAAAATGATAGACCCGCATAGACGGTATCACTCAGCAGGCTGATATCGACTACCTCAAGGTCCGGCCATGGCGAAAGCGTGACGTCGATGGGCTCTGAAAAATAATTGGGGACGTCTCCCGGTGGCTCGAGCATTTCATTCTCGAAGTCGGTCTCCACATAGATGAAGTTCTGGCCGTCCGCAGACTTTGGAATGATGACGTCACGGGAAATCGTGATACTGTCATTCTTGGCGAGGTTCCTGGCACCGTAAGTGAACAGCTCCATTTCCTCAATTTCCAGGGGATCATAAATGGCGCTCTTATCGATACCAATACGATCCTTCCAGTCTTCATTGATTACAGTCCCCTCTCCCACATTCTTGACTGTGTAATCGATCCGTATCGTGTCTCCGGAATTCGCTTCAGGTGGAATGGCAATGGAAGTCACCGTCAAATCGGCCGCCAGGATGTTGAATGGGTTGCTCGTGGTAACGTTATTATCTTCATTTTCAAATTCGAAGATGGTATTCAAGACATCCGTTCGAACATGAAGATAGTGTAGCCCTTCCTCGTCTGTTGGTACACGCACGGTTATCAGCCGAGTATACTGCTCGTCGAGACCGAGACTCAATGATACGTCTGTCGACCCGATCTGCTTGGCCTTTCTGGCGTCAAAGCCCACCGAATCAGATAGGTAGATACGATCTGCCCACTTGATATTTGGTGTGGACGACCCTCCCTGGTTCTGGACAGTGTATCCGATGGTTATGGACTCACCGTTGCTGGCGGTGGGGGGTGCCGTGATGTCCGTCACGACAAGGTCCGGCGGAGGAGCCAGGATCACATCGATGCCTTCACTCCTCAGGGTATTGTTATTCTCAAAGGCGAATTCGAAGATCTGGTCCCTCTGATCGGTAACCACATGGATGAAATAGTTGCCAAATATGGCCTGAGGTACTGCGAACTGCTTCTCCAACGTGTAGCTTTCGTCCACTTCGAGTGCCCCTTGATGCCCAAATGTTCCTAATCTGAAAGCAGAAGAAGTCCGAAGGATTGAGTCCTCAGATAGATAGACAATGTCTTGCCAGGCGTCACCTTCAGTGGGGCCAGTACCTAGGTTAGTTACTGTCCAACTAACGTTGATCGTTTGTCCTGAGAATGCTTGCGTGGGCCTCACGATTTGCGTGACCTGCAAGTCCGGTGGTGGAGTCAACTCCACGAGCATGGACGGACGACTACGTTCTGAATTGTTACCGTCGTCGGTCTCCAGTACCTGTTTAAAATGATCGGCGGCCACAAGGATATAATACTCCTGCGTGATACCCTTCGGCAGTGTCACAGTGGTAGTATTCTCATAGCTCTGCCCGGCATTGAGGGCTGTCAGGTTCGACGCCCCTCCCAGGTACGTGTCAAGAACTCCTAAGGTCGAGTCGACGGACAGGTAGATGGCGTCGGTCCACAATTCCTTGACTGACGTGTTGCCTGCGCCAATGTTTTCAACCGTCCAGGTGACGTCGATGGTGCTCCCCGAGAAGGCAGACTTTGGCGCCGCTACACGAGTCACCACCAGGTTGGGTAGTTCTCTGAGCGTAAACTGCTGAATGGGCCCTGGAGTCGTGTGACATGAATTCTTGGCGACTACCTGCCAGTTGTACACAGCGCCATAGTTGAGGCCTTGATCGATAATAGCGCTGATCTGGTCCACATCCTCGATGAATGGCGATTCGGGAATCTCGGTGGAGTCCTGCCAAATGAAAACGTCGTAGTGCGAGGCATTAAAGGCGGGAGACCATGAGAGTGTAAGCGGTAACGATGCGCCCTCAGATCCCTGGGCAGGGATCATTTGCCCTACGCTATCTGGTGGGACGGGGTCCAGAATGGAGATCACCAGGCTGTCAAGGTACTCACAGCCATTCAGGTTAAGTCCCTCTACATAGTAAGTGGTGGTGGTGTCGGGTGAGACGAAAATGCTTTGGGTGCCTTCTGCGGTAGACCATGTTTGTGAACTTGCATTTTCCACAGTCAGCGTTACACCGTCCCCCCTACACAGCGTAGAGAATCCATCGGTTGTAATTGTGACTTCAGGAGCAAACTCCACTATCACCTCGTCAGTAATGGAGCATTCGAATGCATTGAAGCGCGAGAGCGAATACACCCCTGGCTCAGAGACCACAATAGTCGGTGTCATCTCTCCGGTGGACCAAAGAATCGAATCAGAGAAACTGGAGGAGAGCTCCAAACTCTCCCCATCACAAATGGTCACGACACCCGCAGGGCTGATCAGAGACTTGTCGGGCAGTGGCAGTACGGTGACTCTTACCTCCGCTTTGTCGTCAAAGTTCTCTCCCAGGCAACCATTGGTCGCCGTGACCTTGTAGGTAGTGGACTCCATCGGTGCAACCTGAATCGTGTTGCCAGAGCCCCCCTCGGACCAAAGGAATTCCTCAGCCGTTCCTGTCACCTGTAGTTCCAGGGGACTTCCCGCGCAGATCGTCGTATCGGCGCTGATACCTGTAATCGCTGGAGCTGGTCGCAGAGAAACTGTGATACTGTCAAGGTACTCGCAACCTTCCCTGACCTTGATGCTGGCGTAGTACGTAGTAGTGGAATCAGGAAATACTGTGATGCTTCTGGTCGAGTCGCCCGTAGACCAGCTGTAGAATTCACCATTGTTAATTGTGAGCGTAGTGGACTCTCCATCACAGACCGTCTGTTCGCCGGTGATATAAGGTATGGGAGGATCACTGAGGGTGATGAACGCCTCGGCTGTACAACCGAATTCATTGATCCTCGTCACCGAGTATTCGCCTTGCTCAGTAACCACAATGGTCTGAGTAGAGTCTCCCGTGGACCAAAGCAAAGAGTCCGTGGCGTCCGAGGCCGTGAGAAAAATGGAATCAGTATCACAAAAGGACAAAGACGCTGAGCCAGTTGCGACGATAATAGGAGGTAGTGGGGCGGGAAGCACGTCGACAGTGACAGATTCGGAGGCAGTAGTCAAGCTACACGACCCATTCGAGGCGGTAGCTGTGTAAGTGGTTTTTGAACTGGGGGATACGGTGATACTTTTCCCGCTCTTACCGTTACTCCATGAAACAAACAATGCATCGGAATCAACCGTCAGGCGCACGCTGCTGCCATCGCAAACTTCGGTATCCTCGCTGATGCTGAAGATCTGAGGATCTGGCTGCAGCGGCTTCGTAAATACCTTCGCCGTTCGGACGTACTCGCAACCCAATTCATTGAGGATGACGACCTCATACGTAGTGTCGTCGCCGGGTGTGACAGTGATCGATTGAGTGGTTTCTCCTGTGGACCAGCTGTACGCAGCTCCGTTTATTACAGTAAGCGTCGCTGACTCTCCAGGACAGAGATTGTTATTCGAGATGATTATATACGGCCGGGGAGCATAAGAGAGGGTGATTGATTCGGTCGTTGTACAGCCGTTGATCGTGTCGAGGTGTGTCACGAAGTAAGTGTCTGGATCCGTGACCTGGATGGATTGTGTAGCTGCTCCATTCGACCAGATGATGTTCTCGGCAATGCTGGAGGTAAGGGTGATCGTATCCTCATTACATGGTGACACATTGCCCTCGAAAGTAATCACAGGACGTTCCGGTGAGGGATTTACATCAACCGTGACTGTGTCGGAGGCGAAACAGCCTTCGTCGCTTTTCACCTTGACTGTGTACGTCGTTGTGGTGGAGGGGCTGACCCGATAGGAGTTGTATCTACCCAGAATACTCTGCGAACCAAGGACCCTCCATTCATAAGAATCCCCGCCGGTGGCGTGAAGAAATATCTGCTCACCACGACATAAGACTGTATCAGGTGTTACCGTGGCGATGACCGGCACGTAGTGTTCGAAGCTGGCACGGAGCAAACTGTCGTTGGACACGTCTGAATCGTCAACAAGTGCGGTATAAAAGTCCAGGATATAGATCCCATTTTCACGAACGTTGATAGGCGTATCAAAGGAATACTCACGGTTCTTGCCCCCAGGCAGTTCCCAATCCTCGATTTGCTCATCGACAAGGATCGTATCGTTCAATACGTAACTGATAGTGAAGTTGGAAATAGTATCCACTCCGAAGTTCTGAACGCGCACAGTTACATTTTGTAGGCTGTCCATGTCACACCCACTTTCGGGATTTAGGAACGCTACTACGCCTACGTCGTTCGTGGCCAATCCAGCGCCGAATTCGTCAGCCCCAATATCTGGCGCGCCGACATTTCGAATTTGATCGTCGATGTCATCTGTGACTTCCGGCACAAATAGCGCGGCTCCATCGAGGTTTGCCTGGTCGATGTGTAGATCAGTCGCACTCGCGAATGATGGATCAATTGAAATACTATTTGTCTCACGACCACTCGCGGACTGGAGTGCTTCAAGCGAGGGCTGGTCGCCAGACCAATAGGCTAGTTGCGCACCCGTGCTGTAAAGGTCATTGTAATCGGAGGTCGCAAAAGCAAAAGGGTAATTGGTGTACATGGCGTAGCCTCCGCCTGAGTTGACCCAAATATTGTTTTGGACGCTCAGATTCGATCCACCATCGGCATAAAAGGCCCTTCCGTCGGTGTCTGTGGTCGTAATATTGACACTGTTGTGATAGACCTTGGTGTACTGGACATCTTCCAGGTAAATACCATACGAGTTGTCGGTGGCACCGGTCTTGACGAAATTGTTGAAGACCGACCCATGGACGTCCGAGGTTCCCTCGGCGTAGTCCACATAAATGCCATGCCCATCGTCAGCAATGTTCACTTGGTTTTTGGTGATCTCGAAGTCATCTTCCAGGGTTCTTAAATACAGACCATAGAAAAAGCCCCTGGTCTCGATGGCATTGATAATGTTGTTGTTGATACGAGGGGCTATCTGGTAGATCATGTATACGGCGCGATAGTCCTGGTCCTGAAAGACGCAGTTGGTAATCTGTGTACCACTTTCTCGCTCTCCATTCGTGCCTTGGAGGTAAAGGCCATAACTACCACTGATGAACCTAATACCTTCGAAGGTGCTGCCTTCGTCGAAGCTGCTCGGAGAGTAAATGAGGTATCGCTCGCTGGTTCGCCACGTACTCACATAACTCACCCCTTGCACTACCAACCCTGAGAAGGAGTTGTTCGTCGCTTCATTTTGGATGACAATGACCCTGCCTAGTTGGTTGCCATTGGACGGACTACTGGCTCGAAGTGTCATGTCCTGAAAGCTGACGTGATCTGTACCATCAAGGAGCACCACATAATTCAGAGAACTGACTACCTCTGCGTTCATCGTCACCTTCGTGCTGTCCTGCGAAGCTGAACGGAACGTAATTGAGTTCTCCAGTGACGATCCCTGAATCTCCCCTAGGCGGATCTGTTCATTGTAAATACCGTCATTCACGGTGAAGATGACAGGTCCTGTGACTCCGCGTTCGTTCAACGCATCTGCTGCCTGGGAGAAATTCGGAAAATCTGCGCCGGGACCTCCGATGATGTACTCACCGTTTAGACCAACGAAGATGTCGTCAAACTGTATGCTATCATTGGTGGGCACAAGGTCAGCGAGTCCATTGGGGCCGGAGGACCATGCTTTGATGTCGTAAAGGGTGCCGAACTCGAAGTCAAAAAAGCCAAGTGTCACCGAGTCGCTTTCACCGGGGGCGAGGTCGCCCGTCCAGTTCACGATTTCCTGCGCCTCTCCGTTGACCTCCCATTCCAGTTTGACACTCTTGAGAGCCGCAGAGGCATTATTGAAGACACGGACTCCGACCTCATTGATTCCGAGCTGTAATGGTTCTACGGGCGCGTAGAAGGACACGACACTAGCGTCTTCTGTGGGCGGAATGAATTCATCAGCCCCAATATCTGGTGTCAACGCCCTGGCATTGCCGTCAATATCGTTCGTGACTTCAGAGACCGCCGTGCCCGCCTCGTTTAGAAGGAAGTTTTCGACATGCAGATCCGTGTCAGACTTGAAGAAAGGCTCAATGGATACAGAGTTATCATCTCTGGAGGTAACGTTTTGCCAGCTCTGGAATGTACTGTAGATGGAATTGTTGTAGTACGCGAAATTCGCACCACGAGTAAGAAGATTGTTGTAGTCGGAGGAGAATCCAGAGAAGTAGGTCCTCATCACATAGCCGTTTTCTGACACGACGATGTTGTTCCTGAGCACAATATTGGATCCCTGATCCAAATAGATGCCTGCATTGTTGGCAGATGTGGAAGAATTGGTAATGTTGATACTATTGAAATAAATGTTGAGATAGGTGGCCCTGTCCTCGAGGATACCGAACGACGATCCTGTTCCGCCGATTTGAATGAAGTTGTTCGCAACGAGCGACCTCGACGAAGAGGTGCCGGTGGTTCTGTCAAGGAAAATACCATTCGTGCCCACCGAACCTAGCACCTGGTTGCCAACGATCGATACGCCATCGACCCCGTAGTACGAGTAGATGCCAGTATAGTTTGTATAGACCTTTGTGGTGGTGAGGACATTACTCTCTACCGATGCCTTCTCAAGGTACTGGAGGTACAGACCTCTGTAGTATTGGTCACTGAATTCATTGTTTTCGAGTACCACTCCCTGCATCGGGTCATTGACTCCACGACCTCTAATATGCGCCCCGTAGCTTCCTCCCAGAATACGACTGTTTGATATCTTCAGTCCATGGTTATTGTCATCCGTGGAGTTGAGAACCACCACATTTGTGCTAGTTGTGTTGCTGGTGGCCCCTAAGAACACCATCCCATCAAAGATGGTATTTGTGGCGTCATTGCGCCATTCGACCACTCTTCCATAAGCGTTGTCCCCTGAAGCAATGGTCATTTGCTTGAATAGGATGCCGTCTACCCCATCCAACAGAAGGACATAGTTGCTGTTGCGCTTGTCACCAGAATAGGTGAGTGTGACCGCGGTGCTGTCCTGTGATTCCGATTGGAATGTGATCAGGTAGGAGCTGTCTGATCTTTGTATTTCGGGAATGATCACCTGTTCGTCGTACACGCCGTCCCTGACGGTGAACTGCACATCGCCATCTATGCCGCCGAGGCTCAGCGCGTCAACGGCTTCCTGAAAGGACACAAAATCAGGATTAGCGCCCCCGATAGTATAGCCGCCATCCAGCGCTGCGTAGATGTCGGTCACGAGTAGTGTATCATTGCTGGCTTCGAGGTCTCCCACACCATTGGGATTGATCGTCCAAAACTTCGCTGTGTAGCCAGTGCCAGGGTCGAAAGTGAAGCTGCCAAGCGGCACACTTACTGTATCTGAGGAAGGCAGCATATCAGTCCATGCGACATCAGGTTGTGCTACGCCATCCACCGTCCACTGGATTGTCGCCTCGGTGAGGGTATCGAGACCGTGGTTTCTCAGTACGACGGCCACTTCCTGCACACCAAATGCAAAAGGCTTTGCAGGTTTTGCCAGGGCACTGATGCCTGCATCGGCTGCTGGAGGTTGGAACTCGTCTGCGCCGATATCAGGATTTTCAGTACTGCGCGACTCGCCATCAAAGTCTGTCGTGACGCTGATAATTGGTGTGCCGGCATCGTTTAGTTGTACCTCCTTGACGTGCAGATCGGTATCACTCACATAGCGAGGGTCTACCGACAGGGAATTGGTCTCCTTCCCACTGATGGCTCTTAGGGCGTCCAGGTCTTCGTCGATCACTGTGCCATAGTAGGCGCGAAAAGCTCCCTCGGCATAGAGGTTGTTGTAGTCCGATTCTGTAAAGAAGCCGCTGGAGACGTACATGACGTAACCAAAATTCCCGGCATAGAAGGAGTTATTGAGTAGTCTGCAGTTTGAGCCGGAAAAGGCATAGATGCCACGGGCATTGAGGGCCTGAGCACTACTGGCCAGAACATTATTGTGAACGACATCAACATACTGGGAGTAGGCCACATAAATCCCGTTGGTGGTTCCTGAGCCGAATACCGTGACCATGTTGTTGGAAACCAGAAAGGGTTCACTCACTGTGCCAATCACCTCCGAAAATTCCATACCCCTACTGCCCTCTCCGAGGTAGATCTGATTGCCCACTACACTACCGTCGTATACTTCGTCTAGAGATAACCCTGTCTGGAAATTATAGGATTTGTTACTCGTGATCTTGTTCGACCGGATCGATAGATTGTCGGCGAAGATTATCTCGATCCCTGTGGTATAGAAATTTGAAAACTCATTGTCATCGATGACAAGATCCTGCATTCGATTACCATCCTGCCGGCTGTAGGAGATCCCAAAAATCCCGTAACTGCCATTGAGTATGTTATTCTTTCTGATGATGGTCTGATCTGCATTTTGACGGCTATTGTCGCTACTGATGTGAATGACCGCTCTATTGCTTGATGAGCTGGTCACATCGGGGCCCTGGATGACATTATTCTCAAAGATGTTGAACTGCGCCTTGTTCTTGATGGCCACGGCGATGCCGTAGGATGTATTGACGGATTTGATCGTCAGGTCGCGGAAAACGAAGTGATCTGCTCCGTCTAGCTCAAGGACGTAGTTGCTGAAAAAGTCGGCGGACAAGGTTGTTAACGTCACTTTGGTGCTATCCTGCGACTCCGATTGGAAAATGATCTTTCGATCTGGAGCTGCGCCTGTGATTTCAGGGATCTGGACCTGTTCTACATATTGGCCATCACGCACGTTGAACGTAACAGGCCCCACTACCCCGCCCTGGATCAAGGCCTCGACTGCGTCACCAAAGGAAGCGAAATCCGGGGTATCCCCTCCTATCGTGAACGTGCCGCTGACGCCGGCGTATAGCTCGGACACAGTGATAGTATCAGAACTAGTGTCGTCATCAACACCCCCATTGGGCGAACTGGTCCACGCCTTGATCTCGTAAAACGTGCCTGCCTCAAAGTTGAAGTCTTCCAGATCAACCAACACGCTGTCGCCTGTCTCGACAGTACCTGTCCAATTGGAAGCTGTTTGGGTGATGTTGTTCACCTCCCAGCCAATGGATACAGATGTGAGCGCCGTCTGGCCGCTATTCCTGATCAGCAGTTGTACAGGCTGCAATCCAGGGGAGAAAGGCAAAGAAGGATTGGCGATAGCCAGTAGCTCCGCATCAAGGCTGGACAATTCGAACTCGTCGGCGCCGATATCCGGAAAAGCATCCCGGGGATCACCATCAATATCATCCGTCACCAAACCCGTCGGTGTACCTGCGTTGTATAGGGATACTTGCTTGACATGCAAATCGTCGGTCGCAAGGAATTTGGGATCTACTGCAATTGAATTGAGCTCCTGTCCGCTTAATTCCTGCCACTCGTCCAGTGACACGATCGGGATGTTGTCCCTCTCTCCGAGGAACGTACTATTATGGTAGTAGTTGTTGAAATCAGCATTGGCAATGGCCTCTGCTGTTGCGTCAATGGCAAGGCCCTCACGAACTGAAGCGAAGATGTTATTGTAGAGGTTGATGCCTGATCCAGCGTTGATATAAAGGGCCGTATTGGAACTGGTATTGGTGTTGTCAATCCGGACCGTGTTGTGCACGACATTGGCGAAGTCAGTGTAGTTCAGTGAGAGACCATAAACGGAATTTGATCCGCCCATCCGAATGAAGTTGTTCGCAACCAGTGTCTCCCGGCCGGCATCACTCTCGTAGTCATTCAGCATGATGCCGTACCTGCCATCCTGAATGTAGACGTCATTACCCACGATGGTCCCTTGACCATAGCAGCGCTCCAGGTTAATACCGAAGTATGCAGTATATTGATTGATGGCAATAACCTTGTTGTCAATAGCGGAGACACTATCCTGATAGGAGGCGTAAATCCCCATGTAATACTGCCCTTCCAGCCGGTTGCCCTGGAAAAGGTTGCCGAGCTCTCGCCGACCTTCCGATGAACTTGTTCCTCGAAAGTAGATACCAAAACTACCTTCGAGGATTTGGTTCGCGGAGAAGACATTTTCATGTTCCAGATCAAAAGCTCCAGTGTATGTGGAGTAGATCACAGCAAGCTGGTCGTTCGTGGAGCTGAGGTCTATTCCCTTCAAGACGTTGTTCTCGAATCGATTGTATGTTGCCCCACGCTTTAAATCCACCACCCGGCCATAGGTGGTGTTGGTACTTTCCATTGTCATCGACTGGAAGGTGACATGATCCGCACCATCCAGTAATAGCGTATAGTTGCTGGAGCTACTGGTGGAGCCAAACGTGAGCGTGACATCTGTGCTATCCCCTGATTCCGAGCGAAAAGTTATGGTGGCGCTCTCACCTGTCCCGTCTATCTCTGGAATGACGACCTGCTCTGGGTAAGTTCCTGTCCTAACATCAAATACCGTATGGCCTAAAACCCCTGATAAGTCCAGGGCCGAGGCCGCCTCACCGAAAGTCGCAAAATCAGGCGTCAAACCTCCTATGGTATAGGTGCCGACCATAGCAGGGTAAATGTCACTCGCGCTGACCTGATTGTCGGTGTCATCCCCGTCTACACCTTCGGCGATCGTTTCAATACTGATAGATAGGCCATGGGGGGTCAATAGCTGCAGTACTACGTTGCCGACCACTACTGTGTCTCGCTCTCCCACCGCCAGGCTTCCTGTCCATTCGTAGGGTGTCTGGATTACGTCTTCAAACTCCCAGTCCACTGTAAAGCCTGTGATTGTAGTACCTCCGCTGTTTTGGACAACTATTTTCACAGAATTGCTGCCTACGGGTGCCGCATTGTCTATAAGAGGCACATACGTGATAGAAAGATCAACGCCCGATGGTTCGAATTCATCGGCGCCAATATCGGGCGTCACAGGATTTCGCGGGTCGCCATCAATATCATCGGTCACTTCCGACAGACTTGTGCCGGCATTGTTGAGAATCCCTTTGCTGACGTGCAAGTCGTCAAAGGCTGCAAAACGAGGGTTGGCAGAGATGGAGTTTGTTTCCAATCCCGAAAGCTGCTGCCAGTCTGCCAATGTCGCGTAGTTCTGATCTTCACTTACCAAAGTGGGCCCAGTTGTGTACAAGTCGTTATAGTTCGCGTCAACCAGCACACCAGGGCTCAGATCGAGCACGACACCACTTTCCTGATGGGCCATGACATTGTTGATGAGCTCTAGCTCTGTGCCGAAGGTTGCACGAAGCACACCACCGCCTTCCTCGCCATAGGAAGTCATGTTCATGTTGTTGTGGTAGACCTTGACGTAGGAGGACTGGATGAATTGCATTGCGAAATCCGAGTATCCCTCCGTAACGCTAATGAAGTTATTGACGATAGAAAGTGTGTCTCCGGGATCGCCACCAAATTGAGAGGTGTATATAGCGGTGCCCCCGTCATTGAGTACAAAGCGGTTTTTGGACAGCCGATGCTCGCCTGAACAATAGTATAGGTACAGGCCGAGGTAGGAACTGGCGGTGGAAGAGGTCAATATTTGATTGCCTGTTATTACACTCTCTTGCTGATTCCTGATCTCTATCCCCCGAGAGTACTGATCAGTAAATACATTATCCGTCAAGTGGGTGCCGACTTCTGAGAAGATCGGCGATGTACTATTGCTGAAGTACAGACCGTAGCTTCCATTTTCTATTCTGTTATTGTGAAAGACGTTGAAATCTTCTGAACCGGTAGAATTGGAATAGATGACTGCGATACTGGTGGTGCTTGAAGACCTGACTACACCACGAATGATATTGTGCTCGAAACGATTACTATCAGCGCCGTTATCCAAAACGATGTTTCGACCCCAGCTAAAGTTCGTGCTTTCTATGGTCATGTCAGCAAAGCGAAGGTGATCTGCACCATCGAGAAGGAGGACATAGTTGCGGGAACTGAACGTGCTATTGTAGGTTAGTCTTACGGCAGTGCTATCCTCTGACTCGGAGCGAAAGGTCACCGTATTGGTGGAGGAAGCGCCAGTCACTTCGAACAGTTGCAGTTGTTCATTGTATACGCCATCGCGCACGAGGAACGTAATGGGGCCATCGATCCCCCCGCCTCCATTGAGCAAGTCTACTGCGTCGGAGAAGTTTTCAAAATCCGGAGAAATACCGCCAATCGTATACGTTCCTGCTGCCAGTGCAGTGTAGATATCAGTGGCCTCCAGGCTATTGTCGGATGGGTCGGTATCCCCTGTTCCGTTCGGATTGAGGACGGTGGCCCCAATGCTGTGCCCGATGGCAGGCGCGAAATTGAAGGTGCCGATTGCAATTCGGGCTGTATCCTTGATGCCGATATTCCCTGTCCACATAAAATCGACTTGCTCAACGCCATTTATGTCCCACTCCACTGTAAAGGAAGTGAGTGCTGAGCCTCCCCCATTGATCACTTCGATGCTGACGTCCTGTACTCCCGGGGAAAACGGTGACGGGGGGCCACCAACAGATAATAGATAGACATCAGCGCCTGTCGTGGTAAATTCATCTGCCCCAAGATCCGGATTGGCAGGATCTCGAGCGTCTCCATCGAAATCGTCAGTCACCTCAGGCACGGGGATTCCCACACCGTCCAGCAGGCCTTTGTTGGAGTGAAGGTCGAGGTCACTTATAAAAGCTGGACTCACTACCCGAGAATTCGTCTCGGTACCGGAGATGTCCTGAATATCCGCAAGTGTTTCGACTTCATCATAATCTACGTTGCCCAGGTATAGCCCATTTGTAATGAGGTTGTTATGGTCTGATGCCATATCATTGATATAAGGCACTCCGCTGATCGGACTTTCTTCTTCATCTTCCCCATTGTATTCCAACCAAATGGCGAAACCGAAAGCAGAGTTGACGAAATTGTTGTTGACAGTGACCGTCCTCTCTGAGTAGTAATTCCAGTAAGCGGTAGACTCGTAATCGTCGCCCAGCATGTGCACACTGTTGTGATAATATCGCTGGTCTTCGTTGTAGTAATTGCTAATACCGACGGCCTCCAGATCTTCGCTGGTGATCGTAATCATGTTGTTGGCAATGAGACCATACTCGTCGGGGCTGTCAATGTCCAGGCGATATAGGTCCAGTCCGTAGTAGGCTTCGTAGAGGTCCAGCTTGTTGCCCAAAACCCGAACATCGCCTGCACTACGATAAATCAATATGCCCGCTTCGTAGGTATCGTCCATATTGCTTATTTCGTTACGCAGTACTTCAGGGTGTTGCTGATAGTACATTTCGATGCCGATGTCTCCCTGATCAAAAAAGACATTGTCCTCCACACGATTGCCAATATCAAGATTGCTGCTGCCATCTCCATCCAGGCTTAGTCCGATACTGCCGTAGAGGAAGGTGTTTTCCTTAAACAAGTTGAAGTCATTGGCATTTACGTTGTTGCCAGAACCACGGACCAGGTATAGTTCCTCCCAGCTCCTGGTGGTCTCCAGGCCCTGTAGCGTACAATTCAGGAAGGTATTGTGATCGGCGCCATTGACCATCTCTATGACGGTGGCGTAGTCCTGTCCAGTCGCTTGGATCTTGAGATCCTTGAAGATCAAGTGATCTGCGCTGTCGAGGCTGATCACATAGTTTTCTGCTTCGGACAGTGACTCATAAAGGATCGTGACCGAGCTACTATCTCCTGTCTCTGATTGGAAGGTGATGGTATTTACCTGGCTCGTACCAGGTATGTCTGTAATGACGATCTGCTCATTGTAGGATCCTGCTCTGATATTAAAGACGACGGGACCGCTTATACCCGCTTCCAATGCGGTGACTGCTTCGCCAATCGTAGCATAATCCGGGGCTGTACCACCAATAGTAAATGTGCCTGATATATTCCAGAAATGGGTATTGGCAGTATTAGCAGTGGGCTCTGAAGGGGTAGCTGAATCCCCTGCGCCATACAGGGAAAATATCACTACTAACTGATTGAGTAAAAGCAGCGTTATAGGGATGAAAAATCGGGTACCCCCTTTAGGCATGGCGGTAGTTTGTTCTAGGTTAGGTTACAGTAGCTCGTTTTGAAATTTAGTCCGTCGCCTTCAAATCACCAAATACCCCAGGCCTTTCTGTTGTCAGTGTTAAGAGATTAGTGATTTATGATTACACCGGATTTTAGGGTAAAATCGGTCCAATTCTCCCGTCTAGTCACATTTAGCGGGATATTTAATAAATACAATTAGACGCAGAAATCCTTATACTTTTTTGATCGACGTTAGTGTGGTGACTCGATTCCGGACGCCTGAATAGCGTGTGTATTCACCGGGAAGCATCCTCCGCCATCTTATCGAAGAACCTGACGATCTCGGGCATGTAGCTTTCGAGTGTTGGATATTTCGCACGGTTCTGATCGTACTCCTCCAGTTGATTGACCAACAGGCGTGTCCACCAGAAGCTCCTTTCAATTTGGTTGTTCATTTCCTCGCGGATCAGGTTATCCGCGTATTTGTGATCCTTCAGATATTTGACCACTCCAGCGCGTACGACAGATTCAGCGAACATAGTCTGCCAGGAGTCATACGCCTGTTGGCTCATTTGTTCTCGGACCGGTTCGAAAAGCGCTTCTCCACTGGCTGTGAGGTCTGCGTGATACTTCTCGACTACGTGATTGACGAAGGAATGATTGAACTCGTGTAGCAGCGTTGGGAAGTAGTCATCCACCGCATACTGGGGCATTCCCGCGCTGTCCACACTCCAAGTACCCATGACGGCATAAACGATTTCCTTGCCGTTGACGGAGATCCGCGGGCCGTAGTTCCCACCCCCATTTCCCAGACCATTGATAATTCTGAATTCATCCTTAGGTGCCTCGCCATAAAAAGTCTCGTACCACTTGGTGTCCAATTCTTCGTAGACCTTCATGAACCTGCTGGAAGCAGTCGAATAGAGTTCACGATTACTAGCAAAGAAGGCCTCACAATCAGCATCAATGTAGAACTCATTGAGTAGCGTCAGAAATCTGGACCCACTCGAACCATTCCACCTCGCATCTGGCATGTCGGTCCCAAAATCAATGAGAGGTGAGAACGGATGGGTATCCGAAAGGCTAATGGCCATTTGCATCACCGCATCGTAGCCGACTCCTCTGATATTGCGAAGCGTGTCGTGAATGTATGGGATAATGGCGTGGTCCTTATGTTTTCCGAAGTGCTGTTCGATACTTTCGACATACTTGGGAAATCTTCGTGAGCTGTATTCCTCGCTGTTTGCGAGACGAAACACGATGCTCAATAGCTCGACGCGTTGATCGACTTTGGGTGGGGCAAGCAGTTGCTTCTTGTCCGTGGCTGTCTGGCAGCCAATGAGTAGCAGGAGAACGAAGCTAGTATATTTCAAAAGTCAATTGGGTAGTCATTGCGCTGCAAATATCACGATTTAGTAGGTTATCCTCAGGAAATTGTCGCTTCGTAGCATTCAGTTGAAACGTCTTTTGGGCGATCACTCATCCTTTTTTGTTCTGAACGAAAGGCATACTTTTGGCACCGCAAAGCGATGTCCAAGTTTATGAAGTATTCTCCTGTAATATTATCCACGCTCCTTCTGTTGGCCTGTACTGATGGTCAGAATGGCGATAGTGCAGCCACCGGCTCGGCGACGTCTGATTACTCTCCGTATGTTGGCGATTACAAAGCAACGCCGCTTCCTGAAGGCTATGACCGACCGCTCTGGGGCGATACGCACCTTCACACCTCCTACTCCACTGACGCGGGAATGGTGGGGAATACCCTCGGCCCGGATATGGCCTATCGTTTTGCCAGAGGCGAAGAGGTCGTTACTTCTAACGGGTTGAAGGCAAAGCTCATCCGGCCCCTTGACTGGCTCGTCGTGTCTGACCATGCAGAGAACCTGGGCTTGGCACCTATGATCGCCGAATCAAACCCTCTCGTGACCGAGAACGAATGGGGAAAGATCGTCCACGATCTCGTGAAGGAAGGTAAGCGACACGATGCCTTTCAAAAGTGGATCGGCGATGCTGTGACGAAAGGCGTCGACCCTATTCAAAGTGAGGAAATGAATCAAACAGTCTGGGATAGGGAGATCGCTTTTGCGGATGAATACAACGATCCTGGGACATTCACCGCACTCATAGGTTTCGAATGGACATCAATTGCCACACGGGAGATGCCTGGTAACCTGCACCGGGTAGTCATCTTCCGAGACGGGGCGGACAAGGCGAAGACAGTCATTCCTATGAGTGTGTTTGACTCAATCGATCCGGAAGACTTGTGGGCCTACATGGCCAAGTATGAAGAAAACACGGGCGGGTCGATGTTGGCGATCGCGCACAATGGCAATGTTTCGAATGGCATCATGTTTTCAGCGGACCAGCGACTGAATGGTGAGCCTATTGACCAGAAGTATGTGGAGACACGCGCCAAGTACGAGCCGCTCTACGAAGTGACGCAAATCAAAGGCGATGGCGAGGCGCACCCATTTCTGTCTCCGAATGACGAGTTTGCCGATTATGGCAATTGGGACAAGTCAGACATCGCGGGTTTCAGACCCAAAGAAGACTGGATGTTGCAGTTTGAATATGCCCGAGAGGCATTGAAGATCGGCATGCAACTAGAGCAACAGTTTGGTACCAATCCTTACAAGTTTGGGATGGTGGGAAGCACCGATGCACACACTTCCCTGGCTACGACTCGTGAAGAGAACTTCTTCGGCAAGGTGTCATACCTCGAGCCCGCTGCAGATCGGTGGGATCATGTAATCATTGGTTCACTGGCTGGCGATTCCACTTTGTCCAGCTATTCTTTCGAGAGCATTGGCGCCGGTTTGGCGGCGGTTTGGTCTGAAGAGAATACTAGGGAGGGCATTTTCGATGCGATGACTCGCAAAGAAACGTATGCGACTACTGGCACAAGGATCATTGTAAGAATGTTTGGTGGCTGGGATTACACGCAAGCAGACCTTGATAGCGAAAATATGGTGGACCTTGGCTACGACAAGGGTGTGCCGATGGGAGGCGATTTGACGCAAGCTCCGGCCAACGCGAGTCCTGTATTCATGGTGAGGGCCTCGAAAGACATCGATGGTGCCAACCTGGATCGTGCGCAGATCGTCAAAGGTTGGATCGATGCCAGCGGCGAAAGACAAGAGAAGATTTACGACCTCGCTGTTTCGGATGATCGAGTGATCGGCGAAGACGGGCGATGTACTACTCCAGTGGGCAATACCGTAGACATCAAGAATGCGAGCTACGAAAACTCTATTGGAGACGTAGAATTAAGCGCAGTGTGGACGGATCCCGATTTTGACCCCTCCTTGCCGGCCTTCTACTATGTGCGGGTCATAGAGATCCCCACTCCCACCTGGCAGGCATTCGATGCAAAGTATTTCGGTGTGGAGATGCCAGAATATGTGGAGATGATGGGGCAGGAAAGAGCCTACACCTCTCCTATCTGGTACACGCCCCAATGATGGGCAGGCAGATCCCGGTTTCATAAGAAGTTCGTTGATTGATTGGGTGATGAAAACATTGATGAGGGAGCCGCTTGTCCATTTTTCGCTTATGGGACTCGCGCTTTTCGTTTTATTCTCTTTTGTCAAAAGTGATGACTCCAATTACGAAATAGTCATTGACGCGTACGACGTCAACGAGATCGTATCCAAGTGGCGCATGCAGTGGAACAGGGATCCAACAGCTGACGAGTTCAAGGCGATGTTGGACAACTACATCAAAGAGGAAATCATGTACCGCGAAGCCAAGGCCATGAACCTCGACCACAATGACGAGGTAGTGAGAAGGCGGATGGCGCAGAAACTGCAATTTCTCTCTGAAGACATATCGACTTCATTTTCTCCTTCTGACGACGAACTGGCGAGCTACCTGGGACGCAATGCACCAAAATACGCGATGGAGAAGATCATAAGTTTTGATCACCTGTACTTCAGCCCTGATAAGCGGACCGATCCGGAGTCCTCGGCCATAGCAGCTTTGAACGAAGACCAGCCACTAGGAGATCCCTGTCCAGTGCGGAGCCAATTCCGACAAGCAAGTCTCAGCTTGATCAGATCAGAACTGGGAACTGATTTCGCCAAAGCTATTGCCGAAATGGGCGAAAGTGGGGAATGGCAAGGTCCAGTCAGGTCGGGGCTAGGGTTCCATTTGGTCAAAGTTGTGGAAGTAGTCCCCGGGCGTCTCCCTACGCTGGAGCAGGTACGGGAGAAGGTTACTCGGGACTTCATGTTTGACTACCGTACACAATTCCAGGAAGAACTGCTTGCTGGTCTGCTGGAAAAGTACGAAGTGACTTTTGATCTGGAAGTCGATACCCTATCCAGCCTGTGAAACGGCTCCTCTCTTTGGTCACGATCCTTCTGCTCGTGACACAGACGGTTGAAGGGCACGAAGTAAGGCCGGCTTATTTGGGTATCAAGCAGAAGAATGACAGCACCTATCAGGTTATTTGGAAAATACCTGCCAAGGGGGAGCTGACTCCCAGGGTCTACCCCATTTTTCCTGAACAATGGAATCAGGAGCTGATCAGTTCAGAACTTCTCACCAATGCCGCTCGCCGGGAGTGGCGGATGACTACTTCTGAGCCTCTCAACGGCACTACCATCGTGTTCAAGGGTCTGGAGAAAACAATCATGGACGTGCTGATCAGTATCGAATTCAGCAATGGCGAGCTTTACTCCCGAGTGATTCCTCCTGATCGGCCTTTTTACAAGATCCCCTCTGAAAGCAATATCAGCGGTGTAATCGTCACTTACCTGGAGCTTGGGGTCGAGCACATTCTCTTCGGAATAGACCATTTGCTTTTTGTCATGGCGCTGGTCTTCATTACCCGGGGCAAGTGGAGAATCGTCAAGACCATCACCGCTTTTACTCTGGCGCACAGTATAACCTTGAGCATGGCAGCACTTGGTTGGGTGCACATTCCAGTTCCTCCGGTCGAAGCGGTGATCGCGTTGAGCATCGTCTTTCTCGCAAGAGAGATCCTTGTACATGAGCGGGGCAAGGTGTCATTGACTTATCGAAAGCCGTGGATCGTGGCGTTCACGTTCGGACTTTTACACGGCTTTGGTTTTGCCTCAGCATTGAGTGAGACAGGACTCCCGCAGGTACATGTGCCCTTTGCCCTGGCCTTTTTCAATGTCGGAGTCGAGATCGGCCAATTACTTTTCCTCTTAGTAATAGCATTGTTGGGTTTGGCCTGGCAGCAACTACGGTCAGTACAGCTGAAAAAGTCGCTCCAGCAAGTTGCTGTGTATGCCATCGGTTCCATTGCGTCCTTTTGGGTAATCGAGCGTGTATTGGGCTTCTTTTAATCGGCAGAAACTGGATCGCGTGAACTTGTAGAGTGACAAACAATGGTCAGTCGATCACTTCAAATTATCTTAGCCATTATGAAAATGATCACCGTCATGGCCTGCATGCTCGTATTTACCTACGGCTCGGCGCAAAGCAATATCGTTTCCATCATCGACGATCTTACTGTTCGCTGGGATGAGACGGCTATTGATCTGAAGAATTACAGTGGGATTTACAACTTCTGTGAAAATGAATCTGACCAAAGGAAGACCGTCGAGTTGTTGGACGCCATCCATCACTGGGACTCCACCTTGTATCAGATCGTAAGTGATAAGTTTGATGTCAATGAAGACAAAGAGGCCGCTGCAACGCTAAAGGATATTGCCGAACTTGAAACGGAGTATTCGACAGCCAACTTCAAGCTCTTCATTCAGGACGAATGCTCCGACCTCCTTGTGATCGAGGACCACTTCGATGACGAAACAGTGCGGCAATATGAAAAGGAAATCAAGAAATTCGAAAAGGAGCTTGTGAAGTATGTCACGAGCATCACCCGACGGATTGACATCATCGACGAACACATTCATCACCTGCACCTGGAAGACTGAGCGCCAGTTGTGGTATGTGTCACTACTTGAGAGCAAAACCGAAACCAGATGCCACATACCCTTAGCAACGACCTGATCGCCCTTCACCTCGACCTACCGCTGGAGAACTATCAGCAATCCCGGTTCGATTGGACGGGCAAAATCGTCGACGTTGAGTTCGACGGAATGCCATTTACCATTCACGAATTGCCCGATGGTGTCAGCAATAAACATGGTCGTGGTTTCTACAACGAATTTGGCATGGTCTCCCCCATCGGTTTTGATGAGATCCATGACGGCGAGTGGTTCCATAAGATCGGTGTGGGGCTGTTGCAGAAAGACGGGGCCAATTACGATTTTCAAAAGGCGTACACGATCCGGCCGGCACGGTTTGAAGTCGAGCAACAGTCTGACCGAGTCTCCATCCACTGTATCGGCCCAGCGAGCCATGGATTTGGCTATGAATTGGTAAAGACCATTCGTTTACTGGAGAAAGGGTTTGCCATCGAATATGGGTTACGAAATACTGGCGAGAAGCCCATTGTCACCGAGGAGTACTGTCACAATTTCATCGCTTTCGGTAATGACTTAATCGGCACAGATTACCATCTCTCCTTTCCGTTTGATCTGAAGCACAGTTTGTTCGGCGAAACTGTCAACCCTGGAGATGTGGTGACTGTCGGAAATAACGACTTCTCTTTCGGAGGGACCCCCAAAGCACCCTTCTTCTTCAGCAACTTGTCTGGAGGTGAAAGGGTCAAAGCCCAGTGGAAGCTGACGCACGCCGGAGCCAATATCGCGATCTCCGAGACTGGCGACTTTGAAACTTCCGCCGTAAATCTCTGGGGATGGGGTCACGTGATCAGTCCCGAGTTGTTCGTAGACATTCGGCTTGATCCGGGAGAGTCGAAGTCCTGGGCACGCCGCTACGTATGTGAATTACCCCAAAGCGAGATGTGAGGCACATGCTTGTCGAGCCCTTTCCATCTTTTGTCTTGTTTGTACTGGCGCTGTATGCCACGCCGGGGCCAAACACCCTAAGCATTGCGGCAAGTGGCGCGGCCGTGGGCTTGCGGCGGACCCTCAGTTATATCGGTGGCATCCTTGCAGGACTGTCCCTGATCTTTCTGATGGTGGCGGCAGGGCTGGGCATTTTTTTCGCGAACTATCCCACCGTGCATCATATCTTCCAGTGGATCAGCTTTGCTTACGTGCTTTACCTGGCGTATAAGATTGGCGCATCGAACAGTCTCAGTGGCGAACCTGGCGACAAGCCTGTAGGGTTCATGGATGGTCTATTCATCTGTCTACTCAATCCAAAGGCCTATTTTGCCATCATTGCCACAGTCGCCCAATTCAGCGTGGCTGGGGAGGGATATGTCCGATCATTTGTACTTCTCTTTACTTGGGCCATGCTACTCGTGATTGTGACGAACGTGCTTTGGGCTACCGCCGGAGCAGCGATTGCGTCGCGGATTACCACTTCCCGTCATGCGAGACTCGTCAATTGGTCGTTTGCTGTCCTGCTTGTAGTCAGTGTGGTGATCGCCATGTTTGCATAGCGGCTCCAGATGGTATCTAGGGAAGTCTCATAACTTGTTGAAAGGCCATTTACATCAACTCGGGGGCCTCATAAAATACCAGCAGTTCCGGCCGCTCTTTTTGCAGTGCCTCAATTGCTTTGACACTCACCCTTGTTTCCCGCAAGTACAGCTTCGTGAGGTTGGGGAGTGTTTTGATCACATCCATCGATGGATCACCGATCTCGTTGCCATATAGGTTGAGGTACTCGAGTTGGGTGAGATTTGATAGCGATTTAATCCCCTCGTCGGTAATGCTGTTCTTGTTCAAGTTGAGTTTTCGGAGCTCTGTCAACTGTCCTATTACCTCCAGGTGTCGATCTTCCACGCCACAATTGGGTAGCTGAAGCCACACCAGTTGGGCCTTGAGTCCTAATAATGCACTCATATCGACGTCGTTCGCTTGTCTTCCGCTAATGTGCAAGTCAGCCTCGATCAGGTTGCTCTCTTCTGCCAAAGCGTAAAACTGGAATCCCTGCGCCTTCAAACTATCGATCGTCTCCATATTGACGGGAGGGGCCTCCATTGACAATAATCCATCAGCATTGATGCCAAAATAATCGGTGAACAATGCGATCATTTCCTCGTCAGGATCGAGTGAGCTGACTGTACCCGCTTGCACGGCGCCGTTTGCTATCCACCATCCAATGATCGTCACTTGTTCTTCCGTCAGAGGCTCCTTGCCATCGGTGGGCATGAAGTCGTCGTGACCTTGAGGTAGCGTAATCCGGCGGTATATTTCACTCCCATCCAGGTCGCCGGGCACCACGGAGGGCCCTGACTCCCCTCCTTTCATGATGTTGTCGAATGATGTCAAAAGTAGCTCACCCTTGACCTTGTCCTCGTTGTGACAGCTCACGCACCTGGCCTCCATGATGGGTACAATCGCATTGACGAAGACATCTGCAGAGTCCAGGGACGTAATTTGCTTCGCACCTCTGGACTCTTTGACCGGCAGGCCTGCGAGCATTCGAATTGGATTCGGCGCATGCTCTAGCAGATAAGTGGAGCCATGCGTTAGATTGCCTCCCAGGTGCCCTGTCATGGTCAACAAGCCTCCGGTCACAAGGGCGATGGCCAGGTTAGCTTGAGAAGTGAAAAAGTGTCGGAATTTGAAGTCTTTTCTTCCCGCGACATAAATAGCGCTACTCAGAACAGCCACGGCAATTCCCGCCCATTGATGCCAAAACAGTGTGTCGGGGTTGTAGCCACCTCCCAGTGAAAGCAGGTATCCAAGGACCACGGCCACGACGGCACTGATCGCACCCAATAGCCACGCAAAGGAGATCGCCGGTTTGAGTCCTTTGAACTGTGGCAGCCGAGAACCCAACTCCATGATGATCGCCATCAGCAGGAAGCCAATGGGAAGATGCACGACGAGTGGGTGGAATCTTCCGAGGAAGAGGATGAAGTCTGGGGTTTCGGTCATTTGGGGATCAGAGTATTAACAAATCAACATCACAGGCCTGTGTTATGTCTGCCTCGCCGTCGGCTAGCCTTTAGCGGCCGATGGACGTCCTCGAAGCACAGACACATTGACGCTTTCGCCATTGTCTTACCTTTCGAGAGCCTCAAGGTGACAATGGCACACTTCACACCAACACATCCTTTATCACATGCCCATGAACATCCGTGAGGCGAATATCGCGGCCACCAAAGCGGAACCTCAGCCGTTCGTGGTTCACTCCCAGGAGGTGCAGCATCGTGGCGTGGAGATCGTGGACGGTCGTTTCATTTTCGACGACACGATAGCCGTAGTCGTCGGTGCGGCCATAGATCGTGCCTCCTTTGATTCCCGCCCCTGCCATCCACATGCTGAAGGCCGATGGGTTGTGATCACGGCCATTCGTTCCTTGTGCGAAAGGCGTTCGCCCAAATTCTCCTGTCCAGATGACCAATGTCTCTTCGAAAAGCCCTCGGGACTTTAGGTCTTTCAACAGTCCTGCAATCGGCTGATCCACCGCGTGGGCATTTCTTTCGTGGCCGTCGACCAGGTTGTTGTGCTGGTCCCATCGGTCAGCCTCTACCCTGGGGCAAGTGAGCTCAACGAAACGTACGCCCCTTTCTATCAACCTTCTTGCCATCAGGCACTGGGCTCCGTATCCTCTCGTATGCGGATCGTCGGATTCCATGCCGTACAATTTTCTTGTGGCCTTTGTCTCCGATGAGAACTCCGTCAACTCGGGAACGGATGACTGCATCTGATAAGCCAGTTCGTAGTTGGAGATGGCAGACTCTACGGCATCTTCGTTCCCCAGATCACCAAGCAGGTTGTTGTCCATTTGCTTGATGAAGTCCAGCTTCTTGTTTTGAAGCGCGTCTGTTGCCTCCTGTGGTGATATGTTGGCCAGTGGCTTTGCTCCTGCCTTCAACACGGAGGCCTGGTAGGACGCTGGCAGGAAGCCGCTATTGAAATTATCGAGACCTCCGGGTGGTGTCAGGCCACCATCCAGGACGACATAGCCTGGTAAATTGCTGTTCTGACTTCCCAATCCGTACGTTACCCACGCCCCCATACTCGGCCTACCTTGTAATCCACTACCTGTATGTAAAAAGTAGTTGGCATTGGTATGCTCGGGAAAATCAGAGACCATGGACCGGATAACTGCCAGGTCGTCCACGCATGTTGCGATATGCGGGAACAGATCGCTAACGGGGATGCCCGACTCTCCATATTGCTTGAAGCCCCATGGGCTTTTCAGGATCTTGCCGATGTTGTCAAACTGCGTGTCTTCTACCTCGAACTTGTCATAGGGATTCTCGCCATTTTCTTTGGCGAGGCGAGGCTTGGGGTCGAAACTATCCACTTGCGACACGCCACCATCCATGTACAGGAAGATGACATTCTTCGCCTTCGGGATGTAGTGAGGCGCCTGCCCCAATTGCGAGAGCAGAGAGTTGGGCTCGTCTACTTTGCTGCAAGCCGTCCCAAGGCCACCAAACAAACTCGTAAACGCCAACGCACCAAAGCCGCCCTTGCAAAGGCCTAGAGCTTCCCTGCGGCTCATGGGCGTGTGGATGATATGCTTCTTGCTTCCCATTTTAGATGAGATAGATAAATTCTTTCATGTTGAATACCGAGTGACAGTAGTCCTGCCATACTTCAGGGCTATTGACCGCCGCTGCATCGGACAAGTCGTAGGACTGTGCTAGCATCTGCAGAAAGTCTCCAGCCTTCTGCAGTTCCTCTTCGGTCGGTTCCCGTGACAATGCTCGGAGATAGATAAATCCGATTCTTTCCTCCTGATTCATAGGTTCCTCTGATAATACCAATTGGGCCATCTTTTGGGCCTGATCGATGACGAATGGGTCGTTCATCAGAATGAGTGATTGGGCAGGCACATTGGTGACGTTCCTCTTGCCAAATGTCGAAAAGGGAATCGGTCGGTCGAATGTCAACATCATCGGTTCCATGAAATTGCGCCGGACCGCCTGGTAGACGCTTCTTCTGCCATGACCATCCAGTGGCCCTGACTCCCGAGGTCTGCCTCTCCCCGTCATGAATTCTGTCAGGTACACTGGCACGGGCTCCCCATACATTTCCCTGCTTAGCTCGTCTGTGACCGCGAGGATACCATCCCTGATCGCTTCTGCCTCAAGTCGCCTAACAGGGAAGTGCGACAAGAGCGCGTTGGTAGGGTCGACTGCCGATGCTTCATCAGACCCAGTGGTAGCTCTTCGGAACGTGTTGGACATGACGATGTACCTGACCATGCTTTTGATGGACCAACCCTCGTTCTGGAACTTGACGGCCAGGTAGTCGAGCAACTCCGGATGGGAAGGTAGCTTGCCTTGCAGCCCAAAATTGTCTACAGTCTCCACAAGCCCACGACCGAATAGGTGATGCCATATACGGTTGACCATGACCCGGGAGGTCAGTGGATTCGCAGGATCCAGCATCACATCGGCCAATTCCATCCTACCACTCCCCTGTGAATCAAAAGAGTGATTGTCGGTAACAGCAGATAGAAAGCCCCTTGGAACAGGATTCTCCAGCGGGTTGAGGTGGTTGCCTCTGTCGAACACAGGGCTATTGATCCCGAAGCCATCATACAAGCCTTCAAAAAACAGGGAGTCCTTCAGTGTACCTATCAGCTCATCCTGTTGCCGGCTTATGTCTGCAAGACCCTCGAATTCATCGACGATTTGGCCTTGCGCCAACAACTGATTCATCGCAGCAACGCGGGCAATGCTCCCTTCATATTTTAGCGCGACACTCTGCGGCCAGTCTTCATTGTAGGCTATGGCATATTCCACCTCCACATAGTCCGTCGGTTGCATGCTGTAGCGATGTCGGTCATATCGCCCGGGAAGTATCTCAATGTAGGCTTTGTGCCCCTTCCACGCGCCGACATTGAAGATCAGGTCCTGCCACTTTTCACCTTCCACCCGATGCTCGAGCCCCCCATAGATGGGCCACTGGATCATCTGGAAGTTGTCAATGACGATGCGGATGGTCGATGTATCACCTACCGCCCGGACGCCGATAAAGTCATGGCTGATTTCGAAGTTGGGTGATCGTAGTGCACCAAAAATGCCTTTGGCATATAAGCGACTGGAGGCCCTGCCTTGGTCGAATTTCAGGACCCTCTTTCCCGCGCGATCCAATACGGGTTCTCCAAGTGTAGTTCGTTCCCCAAAGGCGAGACCATCACTTTTCCAACCGTCCAGGGTCTCTCCCCTGAAGTCACCAATGACCGCGTATGCCAGATCAGTGGTCTTGGGGCTATCCTCCTGAGATAATTCCAACGCGACATTCCGTAGCAGCATCTCATTGATGCCTTCACGCAACTCTTCCACTTCTTGGACGTTTTCCAGCTTCTCGTAGGTGAGTTCGGCAGGTTTCGCAGAGAGTCTGCTGCTTTCCATGACCCCGTACATGGCGTAGTAATCTGCCGTGGGGATAGGGTCAAACTTATGGTCGTGGCACTTTGCACATGAGACGGTGAGCCCCTGGAAGGTTTTGCTCGTGACGTCGATCATATTGTCGATCCGATCGGATTCTTCTTCCTTGATGTCCACAGGACTGTGCTTACCCTCTCCAAGTAGATAGAAAGCGGTACCGATCTGTGATTCGTTGATGCCATTGTCAGGATTCCATCGAGCATCTTTCATTAGATCGCCGGCGATGTGTTCACGAACCAGCTGGTCATAGGGAATGTCCTGGTTGAGGGCTCTGATCAGATAATCTCGGTACTGCCAGGCACCGGCGATTTCGTAGTCAAATTCATGTCCGCGTGTCTCCGCATACCGAACTACATCCAGCCAATGTCGCGCCCATCGCTCTCCAAACCCGCCTGAAGACAGGTATTGATCGACCATCTTTTCATAGGCGTCATCGCTGTCATCTTCGAGAAATGCCTGGAGTTGTTCGACCGTAGGGGGAAGTCCCGTCAGCAGATAGGAAACCCGGCGGATCAAAGAGGCCTTGCTGGCTTCCTCTGCTGCGTCGAGGCCACTGCCCGCCAGCTTTTCCTGGATGAAGTCATCGATCTCGTTGGCGGATGCCTCGTGGCGATCAGGTTCAGTGGCCTCTGGAGGGATGAAGGCCCAATGCTTCTTCCATTTCGCCCCCTGGTTGATCCATTTCTCTAAAACCGCCACCTCATACGCTGTGAGCTTCAGGTTAGATTCCGGAGGCGGCATCATGACATCAGTGTCCTCAGTGGTCACTCTTCGGATCACTTCGCTCTCATCGGCCTCTCCTGGCACGATCGCATGCCCCACCCCTTCTTTCAACAATGCGGTCGCACCCTCATAGGTGTCAAGGCGGAGTTCGGCTTTGCGGCTGCTTGGATCCGGGCCGTGACACAAGTAGCAGTTCTGTACGAGAATGGGTCGAACATGGAAGTTGAAATCGACTTGATCGGGGATGTGGGATGAGGCCTCGTCTTGCGCACACTGCGTCGTGATGAACCCCGTCGCGATGAACAAGGCGATTGTTATTGAAAGTGCAGCATTACTTCTCCAGATCTTCATCCACCAAGTCCGATTTTTGCCAGTGTCCTTGCCATTGTACTAAGATAATCAGGAGCGTTGAACTGGTCTATGGATATTCCCCATCGTGGCCTCGGATGTAATGATGAATGCGAGATTCTATTACTTAGAATGCTACTCCGAATCCGAAATAGATGGCTTCAGGGAATGATACGCCTGCTCTAAGTAGGAAGTTACCTCCAGGCTTCTGGCGCCGCCAGCCCAAAGTCGCTGAGAGGGGGAAGTCGTCAGTCGAGTTGTCGCCCAAAAACAGATTAGGTCCCGCGCCAAGTTCGAAATGATGTTTCTTGGAGCCTGTTAGGATGCCATATTGGGCCAGTAAGTAGGGTGACCCAACTCCATAATTGTCCACATAGCCAAAGCCTACCTTGATGAAGGTAGCTAGATTGTTTTTTTGACTAATGATCCTCTCGTAATAACCAGTAGCAGAGAGCCAAACGATGAGGTTTCCTACGGTCCCATAAATTGCATTTCTTTTCAGTTCCTTTTCGCGAACATCGGTCTGCAATGTTATTTTCGAGAGACTATCAGAGATGCCGGTGTTGCCAGAGTAGGTGGTGGGGTTACCTGTTAGGTCATACGTTGATGTCGAAAAGAACTTGGTGCTATTGGAGACCGTCACGCCGTAATTAGTGATTTCGGAACAACAGGAAACTTTGTCTTCCTCAGATATGAATTCCAGAAATCCAACGATTTGAGACCAAGCGGCGGTGGGCGACCCCAATGCGACTGGAGCGAGGAAATAGAATATTATTCTTGGACACCTCATAGGGGGTAGTGAATTTACCATCTATTCCCACATGATTGACATAGTTTAAACTTATTATTGATCGATGCCGGAAGAGATTGATGGAAAACAAATATTCTCCTTACTGGAGGTGACGAAAAGTATTCAGAAGACCCTTGCCATGCGCTACAAAAGCGCCTACTGGATCAAGGCCGAGATGAATAAGCTGAATTTCTATCAACACTCCGGGCATTGCTATCCCGACCTGGTGGAGAAAAAAGACGGTCAGGTCATAGCGCAAATGCGCGCCAACCTGTGGAAGGACGACTACGAACGAGTCAATGCCAACTTTCAGTCCATATTGAAGGAGCCGCTGAAGGATGGTATCAAGATCTTGTTCTCAGCGACGATCGGTTTTCATCCTCAATACGGCATGTCGTTGCGGATTATTGACATTGATCCGTCCTACACATTAGGTGATCTCGAGCAGGAGAAGCAGGAGACCATCAGGAAGCTTCGGGAGGCCCACATTTTCGCCAGCAACAAAGCATTGAAGTTCCCCATGCTCCCTCAAAGGATAGCTGTAATTTCTGTCGAAACAAGTAACGGTTATGCGGACTTCCTCAAAGTCCTCGATTCGGCACGCGCAACCTGGGAGTATTCGTTTTTTCATCTCCTGTTTCCTTCCCTTCTTCAGGGAGACAACGCGGCAAAAACTCTCGTCAATCAACTGAAGAGGATCAAGAGAGTCGCCCATCATTTTGATGTGGTAGCTATTGTCAGGGGTGGCGGAGGGGACATTGGGTTGTCTTGCTACAATGACTTTCAACTCGCGGAGGAGATCGCCAGATTTCCGATTCCCGTACTTACCGGTATCGGCCACGCAACCAATGAAACCGTCGCCGAGATGGTGGCGTACGAAAATGCCATTACGCCCACAAAACTGGCGGAGATGCTCATCCAACAGTTTCACAATTTCTCGGTGCCAGTCCGAAAGGCCGAGGAGAAGATCATCGATCAAAGCAAGCGGATCGTGGTCGAGGCAAAGGCCAAATTTTCATCAGAGGTGAAGCTGCTGCGATCGGCTACTCGTAATGTGCTTGATCAAAATGATCACCGGATCAGACAGCAGGTGCAAGGACTTTTTCAGGAGTCACGTTTTCGTGTCATCAGAGAAAAGGAGTCACTCAGTGCTACCCGAAAGGGAATAAAGAAGGGTGCCAATCAATTTTATGCTGCAGAAAGGCATACCTTATCCCAAGCGGTTGCTAGCCTGACGAAGGATGCTGTGGCACATGTGAAGCAGGCGGCCTTTCTCATGATGACAACTGAAAAGAACCTTACGAATTTGCGACCTGAAAATGTCCTCAAAAGAGGCTACAGTATCACTCGGTTGGAGGGAAAGTCGATTAGATCGTTTGATCAGGTGAAAGAAGGTGATATACTTGACACCACGCTACACGACGGACGCGTTTTGAGCACAGTAAAATCCGCTAGTAAACCTTCAATAGATGAGTGAGAACGATCATCCGAGTTACTCGGAGGCTTTCGAAGAGCTACAGGAAATTGTGGCAGAGATAGAACGCGGAGAGATTTCCGTCGATGAGCTTTCTGCAAAAGTGAAAAGAGCGTCACTATTGGTCACCATCTGCAAGACCAAGCTCTCGAGTACCGAAGCGGATGTCAATAAGATATTGGAGGAGCTCGACTCGACCACCGAGGAACCCGACGCGGATTAGACTGGCCGACGAGGGGTGGATGAACCGCACTTCCCCCTGAAGTATCGAAGGCGGCCCTTTCTCAGGAAACCAAATGTGCCGCTCTCACTTCAGGGTGCCCGCCCCGCCTTCCGCCGCTCAGGCTACCCGTCGCCTCAGCCGGCCTTCCCGCAGATCCATTTCGGTCTTTGGCCGACTCCTTTGGCCATAGACCTGGGTGCGCTAGCACTTTTTCAGATTGTCCGTCTTGTTATCAAAGATGAGACCCAATCATTCCAGAGCCTAAGTTCAATGCGACGCCCTTACCTGGAATCCATCTCTCAGTACCAACGGATTGTCAACAGCGACAATTATATTGCTAGTACATCTAACCCCACAACAAACCGATGGCCAAATACACGCTACATGTGAATGGTTCCGACAAAGAGGTCGATGTAGAAAGTGACACGCCCCTGCTCTATGTCCTTCGGGATCACCTGGAGTTGAATGGACCAAAATTCGGCTGCGGATTGGGTCAATGTGGTGCTTGCATGGTATTGGTAGAGGAAAATGCGACCCTGAGTTGTATGCTCCCGGTTTCTTCTTTGGGAGAGGCAAAGATCACGACCCTCGAAGGACTAACGGAGAACGGGAAACTGCATGCCGTCCAGGAGGCTTTTGTCAATGAGCAAGCTGCGCAATGCGGCTATTGCCTCAATGGCGTGATCATGTCTGCGGTGTCATTGCTCCACAAAAACCCCAATCCTTCACTGGATGATATCAAGAGGGCCATGCAAGTAAACCTGTGTCGTTGCAGTGCACACACACGCATGATCAAAGCCGTCCAATCTGCTCAAAACCTTTAATGACTACTGCTATGTCATCAGCATCCGTGACGTCAAGGCGAACATTCCTGAAGCAGGCTGGATACATCAGCGTCGGTTTTTCTTTGCTTAGTGCCTGTGACCACGGGCGCTGTGAGCTCACTCCCAACTACGAACTACGAAGGTGAGCTGCCCCGGAGCATGAGGGATGCCCGAAGTGTAGATGCATGGCTCCAAATATTGGAGGGCGGCAACGTCAAGGTATTCTCCGGGAAGGTAGAATTGGGTCAGGGTATCCGGACGGCCATCCGCCAAGTTGCGGCCGAAGAACTGAACATGCCATTGAAAATGGTGGAAGTACACCTGGCGGAAACTGGTGTCACTCCCAATGAAGGATACACGGCGGGCAGTGCTTCCATAAAGAACAGCGCAATGTCTGTCCGCTACGCAGCTGCCACAGCACGCAGGGAGTTGCTCCGGTTAGCCGCTGAAAGATGGGGTGTAAGCCCGGATGATTGTACACTTTCTGGTGGCAAAATCCAATCAAGGAATAGCGGTGATACCGTGGGTTTTGGTGAATTGCTGCAAGGACAGCAAATCGAAACGGAGGTCACGACCCCTGTACCATTGAAGAACAAAGGCGACTACCAATACGTCGGTAAAGCCATACCGAGGGACGATATCGAGCAGATGGTTCGGGCAGAACCGATCTATATACAGGATCTGCGCTTCCCCGGCATGGTGCATGCCCGTGTGGTGCGACCTCCGAACTACCAGGCCCAACTTATAAGCGTTGATATCACCAGGCTTGAAGAAGCGGCGCCCGCAGTCATCAAGACGGTGGTCAATGGCAATTTTGTGGGTATCATAGCCGAGAGAGAATATGAGGCTATCAAGGCGGAACAAGTCTTAGGAACAGTTTGCGACTGGTCAGTATCGGAAGACTTCCCTGATTCTGATCGGCTCTATGATCATATCCGTTCTACAGCCGTGGCGCCGGAGATCGTTCGAGATGACGGCGATGTGGGATCGGCCTTTGAAGGAAAGGAGACCATCAAATCCATCTATACCAAGCCTTACACCAAACATGGATCGATGGGTCCTGCTTGTGCCATCGCTCTGTATGAAGGCGACACCTTACATGTCTGGTCCCACAGTCAAGGGGTCTACCCCTTGCGGGCGGCACTCGCGGCTATGCTGAGTATGGAGGTTGAGAAAGTGCATGTAATCGGCGTACCAGGTGCTGGCTGTTACGGTCACAGTACGGCAGACGATGCGGCTGCCGATGCGTCGCTACTGGCCATCGCCTATCCTGGTAAGCATGTGCGTGTGCAATGGTCACGAAGCGATGAATATGCATGGGACCCTTACGGCTCAGCCATCATTGGTGAATTGGAGGCGAGCCTGGATGCGAATGGCAGAATCGCTGCCTGGAAGTCGGATATCTGGACGGATTCACACAGCACCCGACCCAATAGCGATCCGGCTACCTTGCTGGCAGCCCGACATGTGGAGAATCCGACACCCTTAACCTCACGGGGATATTTGGGCGGCGGACATAGAAACGGCGATCCCTACTACAGCATCCCTAATTTTCAACTCAACGCCCACTTCTTCGATGGGCCACTCCGCGTGTCTTCTTTGCGTAGCCTCGGTGCTTATGCTAACATCTTTGTCATCGAATCCTTTATGGATGAACTGGCGGAGAAGGCAGGGACAGACCCCATTGACTTTAGGTTGGCTCATCTGGGCGACGATCGCGCCAAAGCTGTGATTAGCAAGGTGAGGGAAATGACCGAAGGCCAGGAAATCGGCACTGGCCAAGGGATTGGTTACGGCTTTGTACGCTACAAAAACAACGACGGCTATGCGGCCGTCGCTGCTCATGTGTCGGTCGACAAAGGCACTGGGAACATAACTCTTCTCAAGTTGTGGGGAGCTGTCGATGTGGGCGAGGTCATCAACCTGGACGGCATCAGAAATCAAATGGAGGGTGGAATGCTGCAGGCGGCTAGTTGGACACTCAGGAGGAAGTCACCTTTGACAGGCAGCGCATTACTAGTACCGACTGGTCGACGTATCCGGTGTTTAGATTCTCAGACATTCCGGAGGTAGAAGTGGCGGTTATTGATCGCCCCGATCAACCCGTCTTAGGTGGTGGAGAGGTGGCGATCCCTCCAATTCCGGGAGCCATTGCGAATGCGATTTACAAGGCCTGCGGCAAGCGGGTGTATGATTTGCCGATCACGCCGGAGAAGGTCGTTTCCTGATAAACCGGGAGAATGCTTATGCGGATCACAGATCCGCTTTTATTAGTAGCTCGCGATGCCCTTCGGAACATCACGAATAGCTTGGACTACATGGAGGAAGTTTTCTAGTCAATTCGTCATTCCTGCGAACCAGAGAAACTTGGAAGTTTTCTGAGGATCTGCATGTGATGCAGGAATCTGAATTGACAAACATGACGACGCCAGATTCCTGTATCGCACTCTACTTCAGCGAAGCAGATGCAATCGTCGAGCTCACAGGAATGACGGCTGGGTGCGCGAAATAAGGGAAAACGCCCTTCGAAAATGGAGATTGCCTTGGTGATATTGTCCGGCACGCTATAACTCCAACGACCTGCCTTCGCTGGCGATACCATTGACATTGACTGCGCGGACCGTGATGGTTGTCGCATCCAATTGTCCAACGAAGCGGGTGCCATATACTCGATCGGTCAGTTGGTCATCCAGGTACACATCATACCCAACCACCCAGCTTCCTGGCGTGTCGTCCTTTGATCGGCTCCAGGTAACGACATGACCTCCTGTGGGGTTCTCCCCAAGCTGAAGGGGTCCAGGTTTTGTCGGAGCGCTATTGTCAGGAAGCATTACCTCCCCCATCATCAGCGCCTCAATCTCCTCGGCTATGAGGTCCTTGTCCCTGGCTTTTTGGATGTAGCCCTGGATGCCATTGGCTGATGGAGACCATTCGCATACTCCCTTCTCGCTCAGTGAGATCACGCCATCGGTTTTAGCTAGGTAGTTGGTGGACTCTCCCAAGAGGGCGTAGTGCAGGGCACACTGGTCGTTGCTATGCCTACTGATGTCGTCCGCTCCGCCGCGCGTCTCAAAGTGGAACTCGTAACTCTTGCGGATGATATGATCAGGCGCCAGGTCCTTCAGTCCCTGACCGGTCATGACGTTCCCGTACGCCGCGTTGTAATAGTCTCCACAGCCCACCTCCCAGCCGGAAGCGACGAATGGGGCCGTGCAATTTTCGATGACATAGCGGCACATCCGATTGCGCTCCTCCCGGACACACGACCATTCAGTATAACTGCATAGCTCTTCGGCGCCTCCCCAGTTGGTGCGGTCCAGCCCCCTTACCATCGATGAAATTGCCTCCCATGGTGACCACTTGCTTCACCTTTTGTTTTACAAGTAATGGGCCATCAAGGTCACTGTGAACATCCGGCTCAGACTTTAGTAATCCGTAAAAGTTGTGCATCGTGCCAATAATCACCACCGTCACACTCTCATCCTCGGCGGAAGCCAGGATCTCTCGATACAACGCTACGCCATCCGATGCATCCGTCCAGGAGTCCAGTGAACGAGGGTATGTTCTTGCGATTGCGCCATCATAGGTATCTGCTGGCGCATCGATCTTCTTTTTATATCCTTTGTAGTCTCCAACGGGGATCGCTTTACGGTTGTAAAAGTGATTGATGGCACTGATGGCCAGCGACGACTCCTTGTGGTCTGTCGAATTGATGATGGCCAGGATATCGCACTTCCCCTGATTGGCGAGTACTTGCAGCATGGCCATACATCCGGCATCATCAGGGTCGTAAGAGGGGTCCGTGTCGAGGATGACTTGCAGTTGGGCTGCCACTTGTAGCTGAAACAGTGTGATCAATGCAAGGACAATGAGTGTTCGTGATCGCTGCATGGTCAGGAGGTATTAGAATGAATTGGTCATAAAGCTTTCGATGATGGTGGCCATCTCTTCCACCGGCCGCAACAACTTGAGGTAGGAATGGTGACTGTCTTCACTTTCCACCCAGGTGTTGCCGCCTTTCTCGTCCGGCTGACAATAGCCACCTTCTACACGATCCCAATAATCACCCAATCCGCCCCTAACGGCGTAGAGAACGGCGGTCTGGTCATAGGTAGAGTTATCATAGATACCGCCTTCCCACTGCTCATTGAGCCACGGGCAGAACTCACTGAAGTGCAAAAAGCCGACGTAGAGGGGGTGGTCTTTGGGGAGATCGTTGAACACCTTGCCGGTCTTGATGTCCACCCCGACCTCATATCCCAGGAAGGTAGTCGGTACCTCCAGGTTGGCGATTACATATTGCGTTACTCCCGCCATGTTGCCGTCGAAATTCCATTCCTTTTCACCGGATGGGAACTGCCCACCCATGATGACGAACTCCTTCACTTTTTGTTTGATCAGGTCTTTTCCTGACAGAGGCGACAGACCGTCTGGCTCCGAATCAATAAGACGCTGGATATTGAGTAGTGGGCCAACCGTAATGATGGTGACTTCCTTGTCTGCGCTCTCTGCGAGGATCTTCCGATATAGGGCCGTTGTCTCAGGCGCAGAAGCTTTGTCTGTATCGAAGGGAAATTGCTCAGCCAGCACCTTGGTGTGATTCCAGGGCACATGTTCCCCTTCATCTTTCCGGGAGCCTATGGGGATGGCGGCATTGCCGTAGAAGTTGTTGACGGCACTAATGGCCGACACGGCGTAGGGCTCGACATTCCAGCACATAACTGCCAGGAGGTCGCATTCCCCCCTGTTTTCCAAATGATGAAGCATGGCCAGGGCCCCGAGGTCGTCGGCGTCCCCGCCGAAGTCTGTGTCAAAAATGATCTTCGGCTGTGTGGATTGAGCAGTGAGTAATTGACCGGTGAGTAGAAGTAGCAGGCTTAGGCAACGCATGGTATCGAAGATAGTGGAAGTGGGGAAAAGGGCTTGGCGCAGGATTGATGAATTCCTTCCGATTTACGTCATTCCTGTGAGCTTGAAAAGTTGCAGTTCCCAGGCAACGATGGACTGCGATACAGGAATCTCTCCCATAACCTGAATTCAGATTCCTGCATCACATGCCAGTTCAGTTCATCGACAACGAGCTTTCTGGTTCGCAGGAATGACGAATTCAGGAGAACCTTGAGAACCCGCCCGTCATTTCCTGCTGAATGGGCGGCTATATCAAAACGGCTACTATAATACAACCTACATCCATTTGAAGGCGAAATACATACAGGGGACGTCCTGAGTATTGCGAATGCTGTGTGATAATTGAGACCCCATGAGGTAGAAATCTCCAGGTGACCCGACGTACTCCTTCCCATCAATCATCTGGGCTGTGGCCCCGGAGAGCACGAGTATGATCTCAGTCTCTTCATGCGCGTGAGGAGCATGACTTGGGCCTTTTCTATCCAGACGGGTCACGTGCATTTCGAACCGCTCGCACATGGCTGTGGGCCGATCAAAATACGATCTGGCACCGCCCCTGGAATGGGACCTGAAATTCAGGGAATCGGCGTTGAACGCCATGGAACCACCCCCCGTTTTGCCTCGGGGCAAATGCATGTCCTTCCTGGACTTGTATTGCATTACGTAATAGGTCAGATCTCCAGTTCCCGTGTTTTCAATCAAGAGCGGCTCATTGGGCATCAACAATACAACTCCTGCCGGACCCAAGGTCGAACGCTCTCCAGGTACCGTGACTTTGGCCGTCCCCTCGGTCACAATGATACATTTTTCCAATGCCGGGTCTGCTTCTAGGTTATTGGTCGCACCCGGCGACTGCGTCACGCCATAGATCTCCAAATAAGCAAGATGTGTGGACGACCCCTTGACAAATGATCGAGTGGTCATTTGTTCCGACGTAGCTGGAGTTGTCTCGGACCATTTATATACGCCAGACTGGATCGGTGCCAGTGCATCCTGCGACCAGCCAGCGATGGGTAACAGCCAGGTTAGGATCCAGGCCTTTGTCGAGTTCGGTTTGAATGCGTTCATGCTTCGGTGGGTCTTAATGGATGTTGTCGCATACCGCCAAAAAATCCACGTGATGTCACTCAAGTGTGTCAAGTACGCCTGTCCCTTGAGAATATCCACTTTGTGGCACTTCGCGATTTGACTAAAGATACGCATGAGAAATGAACCTGTCTTCGACTTTGGGGCTTCCATGTCCGCCCGGGCCCTTCAAAAAGGCCGAAAGCATAAGCCGGAGATAAGCCAGGATTGCGGGCTGATAGCGGGGGTGCAAGCTCAGGCATGCGCAAGGCAGGTAGTGTGATGGCCGTGCGCGTTGATAGTGCGACGCAGTGCTCCCAGGCCTAAGTATACCGAACGTGTCGGTCCAGAATGGCTTCATGGATGTCGGCAATGGTGACCAAGATGCCGGTCTCTTCCACGTCGCCAAAGTCAGGGTTCTGCGCAGTACCAAATGTGATCATTGTCTCAGAGAGACCCATGTAGATATTGATGAGTGGCGGGATGTATTCTCCGCGCTCCTTGAGAAGCTTATTGAGGAGTTTAAATCCATCCTCGTACGACATGTCTTTGTCGAAAAGCTCGTAGAAGAGTGCTTTTTCATGGGGTGCGTCCAACTCAGCCTTGGGGGAGCACAGATCGGGGCGATTGGGGAAGTAATGACACATAAAGGACAGGAGTAGATCTCTCGCTTCCTTGTGGTAATGCGTATACATCGTCACCTTGCCGAAAAGGTACTTGATCTCGGGATAATTGATGACCAGGGAGCCGAGACCATCCCAAATGTTCATCAAGGCGAAAAAGCCCTTGCGTGGATTGTTGTTGGCCTGATAGTCCGGTCGCACCCACGATCTCCCCAGTTCGATGGAGTAAGGGATGTACTCCTCCTTCATCCGATCGGTGAAGTTGAAATAATGTGCTGTCGACAGGTCAAAATCGCCCGTCTCAGGATTGCGTGCCCTGTCGCCGGTGATGAATCGATAGCCGCCTACGATCTCCCGATCCTCAGGGCTGTAAACGATCAGCTGCTCGTAACAACGCTCCCTTGTGTCGGCTTCATCAATGTCCAGAGACAGTCCCGTACCTCCACCAGCGTCACGAAAGGATTCCTCTCTCAATCGACCAATCTCCCGCATCGTATTTGGTGAATTGTGGTGATTGATGATATATATTTTGTTACCAGCCTTATTGGTCCCTCGAACGAAACGCTCTTCGGTCAACTCCGCCTCGATCAGCTCGGGCGCAATGGGTGGGATGATCTCTTCCTGGTGCTTCGTCATGGCGTCTGGCTGGCCTGTAAGTGATAGACTTTCTCTTTCACCCACCCGGCCCATTCTTTGTCGTTTTTGCTCTTGTCAAATGTCTCGGGGAGTATCGGTTCACCAATGGCAATATCGATTTGCATGTCCTTTTGCCTGAACAGTTCATCGACCAGGAAGAACATCTCGATATTGACCTTGATCCCCAGGAACTTTCTGAAGTTAGCTAATCTATAAAAACGATTGGTCAATCCTCCCCCGATATGCACCGGAATGACGGGTAGATTATACTTCTTGGCCTTGGTGATGAAGGTTTTTTTCCACTCAAGGTCCCTGATCTCACCATTGATCTTTCTGCTCACCAGCCCAGCGGGGAAGATGAAAGTTGCTGTCCCCTCAGCAAACTGTTGCTCGACCTTCTGAAGGGACTCAATGGCATTCCTACCCACCTTGTTGACGCCAATGAAGCGATCTCTTAGGTGCCTGACTACCATTAGCAGGTCATTGACAATGAACTTGATATCGGGTCGATTGTTCTTGAGCAGATGAATGATAGAAATGGCGTCCATCCCACCCAGCGGATGGTTGGAAGCGAATACAACCTTGGTCGGTGGATCAGGGATGTTTTCCATCCCGGTGAGGTTGAACTGCAAGTTGAATCGCTGGAGTGCCGCCTCGCAAAAGGTGTAGATATCGCTGTGCTCGTGCTTCTCCATGAACTCGTTGATCTCCTTCTGGTGCACGACGTTTTCGACCCAACGGACCATGAATCCCGGGAGCCACCTGAGCAGCTTGGGGTTCTTGTCGGCAATCAGCTTCCTTACTTCGACGAATTTTGGCATTTGGGCTTCTACCTAAAATCGCAAGTATAAACCTGAAATGGGGAAGTTGAGAGGCGGAGGAGTGGAAAGTGGAGAGTTTAGTGTGGAGAGAGGAGAGGTTGAATAGTTTTACGCCGTCATGCAGAGCGGAGTGCAGCGGAGCGTGGCTTCTCTTGACGGCTTACATGTGGAGTGTGAGGTGATCCGCCTTCTCTCGGTCCTACGCCATTGGCTTTGGGCCCCGAAGAAAGCTACGGCGGACGAGGAGTGTTTGAGTGTTCGAGTGGAGAGTGGGCATAAGCTTGTAAGGAGAAAAATTTTGGTAACCTTACGGGTTCAAAATCCCTAATGCCAATGAGTCAGGTAAAAGCAGGTATCCTCGGTCTCGGGAGGATCGGTAAGATCCATCTCGACAACATCATCAGCAGGATTCCCGAAGCCGAAGTAGTTGCGGCGGTGAACCCATCAGAGAGAGGACAGCAATATGCTCACGAAAGAAATGTCCCCAATATCTCCGATGATCCGAATATCATTTGGGATAATGAGGAAATCAATGCTGTATTGATCTGTTCACCAAGTCCAACGCATGCCGAGTACATCACCAGTGCGGCAAGAGCCGGCAAGGCGATCTTCTGCGAGAAGCCCCTGGACCTGTCCTTGGCGAAGATCGAGGAGATCCTTTCGGTTACGGAGAAACACAAAGTGCCGCTCATGGTGGCCTTCAATCAGAGATTCGATCCGGACTTTGCTCGCGTGAAGTCCCTTGCCGATAAGGGAGCCATCGGTGAACTCCGAACCATCAAAATTACCAGTCGCGACCCTGCTCCCCCTCCTATCAGCTATATCGAGTCTTCCGGGGGCATGTTCCTCGATATGACCATCCACGATTTTGACATGGCGAGACACATGGCGGGAAGTGAAGTCGCCGAAGTTTACGCCCAGGGACGCAATACGGTCGATCCTGCCATTGGGGCCGCAGGCGACATCGACACGGCGGTGATCCTGTTGACTTTCGAGAATGGCGTTAGCGCCGTGATTGAAAATTGCCGGCAAGCTGCCTATGGATATGATCAGCGCCTCGAGCTCTTCGGTTCCAAAGGCATGGCCCAGGCCGATAACAATTTTAAAGACACGCACCGGCACTGGGACGCTTCGGGGTTGCATCACTCGCGACTGCTGGACTTTTTCATGGACCGCTACGCTGACTCCTACTTCCATGAGATGAACGCCTTTATCAAAGCCATGTCCACAGGTGAGAAGCCTCCCGTGGATGGGACAGACGGCCTCAAGGCGACGAGGATTGCATTGGCCGCCAATCTGTCGATGAAAGAGAATCGACCGGTGAGGATTGAGGAAGTGGTTTGAGGGGGTTTTTGGCTTTAGTCATCTAAAGGCTATGGGGTCAAGGTGAGATAAGGTCCAGATTAGTAATCAACACATCTCTCAAAAGCAGACTTCCTCAATGTCATTCCGACGAAGGAGGAATCTATTCAAATGCGGAGGGCGATTTCACCAACATCATGAATAGATTTTTCGTGCCTCAAAATGACTTGCTTTTGAGAGATGCCAAGAGCGGCGCTTAGCTTAAGACCATGTTACTTTTTGGAAAAGTGGTACTCCATTCGCAACCTTTTCTATTTGTTTTGGTTTTAGGAAATATATCTCGCTACATTTGTTTTGGTTTTAGGAATTAAATAGAGATGAAATGAAGCTTGGAGCGATAGAAGAATTGGTCTTACTGGCCATTGGCACCCTGGGGGATGACGCCTATGGCGTTACGATCAAAGAAATCCTCCGGGAAAAGACGGGCAACAACCCAAGCATTGGTGCACTGCACTCTGCCTTGTACCGACTCGAATCCAAGGGATACGTCACCAGCCACGAAGGAGGAGCGACTTCTGAGCGTGGGGGGCGCAGGAAGAAGTACTACCAGCTGACCTCCTTTGGCATGAAGGTACTGGTCGAAGCAGACGACTTGCGCATGTCATTTCTACAGAATATCCCTGGTCTCAAACTCAATCGAAGTTAGATGAAGCGTAATGAGATCTCTCCTCCGAAATGGCCTGAACGGTTAGTCCAGCGATTCTGCCCGGAAGCGGTCCGTGAATTCCTGCTGGGCGATGTATATGAACTCTATGAAATCCGACGCCAAAGGATGGGAAAGACACGAGCGGGCCTATTGCTGTTGCGAGATGTTCTGAGCACTTTCCGGCCATTTGGATTCCAAAGGCACTACTCAAGATTAAACAACCTTACGATGCTCCTGCATTACATCAAGATCACTTTTAGACAGTACAATAGAAACAGGTCCTACACCCTCATCAATGGGGTCGGTCTGGCAGTCAGCCTCGCCTGCTGCCTGCTTATAAGTGTCTACCTCAAGCACGAGCTCAGCTACGACCAGCACCACAAAAACGCTGACCGGATCTATCGTATGACTCGAGAGTTCATCAACCCGGATGGCCTCCACCTCCATTCACATCGCCAGCCTCGCCCCTCCTTTTGTGCCTTACTTCCGGGAAGACTTTCCCGAGATGGAAGCCGTCACGCGGTTCAAACAATTCGAAACCACCTTCTACATTGACGGTAAACACTACCTGCAGCACAATGCCGCTGCCGCTGACGATCACTTCTTCAAAGTATTCCAGTTGGATCTGATCAGTGGAGATCCAGCCACCGCGTTGAGTCAGCCAAGATCTATGGTACTCACGGAGGAGACGGCCATGAAGTATTATGGGACGTCTGATGTGCTCGGCAAGACCTTTGAATTTTCTCCGGGCAACTCCTACATGATTACGGGGGTGATGAAGTCCATGCCTGAAAACTCACACTTTCGTCTGGAGATGATCGTTGATTTTTCCCTCATGGAGGAAGGATACAGCAGCCGGGAAATAATGATGCAGGCGTGGCACGCCAATGACCTGGCCACCTATTTCCTATTAAAGGAAGATGCATCACTAGTGGAGGTAGAGAGTAGGTTTCCAGACTTTTTCACGAATCACATGGGTGAAGAGGCCAACCGATGGACCCGGCTCTATAGTCAAAAGGTCACGGACATCCACCTGCACTCTAATCTCGATGATGAGCAAGGCGTTAATGGAGACATTACCCACGTTTACACCTTCGCTGCGGCAGGTCTACTGATCCTGATCATCTCGATCATCAACTACGTCAACCTCTCCACGGCCATGTCCATCAACCGGGCCAAGGAGGTAGGCGTCCGCAAAGTACTGGGTGCGGTCCGGCCTGGTTTGATCGGTCAATTCATGGTCGAATCCATCGTGACGGTCTTTCTGTCTACGCTCGTGGCATTTGTCCTCGCCTTCCTTGCGCTCCCCTACCTCAGAGACCTGACCGGATCCTCCTATGCATTCGGCTTGTCCGAAGTGCTGGTCGGACTGGCGCTTGTTAGTTTGGTTGGCATTGTCATTGGCCTGGTGGCGGGTGGGTATCCTGCGTTGGTGATTTCCAAATTCAGGCCGTTGCAGGCATTGAAAACTCGATTATCGGTTAACTCAGGGAACGCCAGCTTTCGACGGATTTTGGTCATCGTACAGTTCTCCATTTCTTCGATACTGATTCTCTCTACGGGCTTGGTCTTCCAGCAGCTGGACTTTATCCAGGACAAAAACCTCGGGTATGAAAAGGACCACATGCTCATCTTCTACCTCACTGGTGAATCAGGACCCAAAGAGGAAGCTTTCAAGGAATCGCTCCTCAATCACTCTTCTATCCTCAGTTATGGAGGCTCCAGTCACATCCCTTCGACCCAGCTCACTGCCATGACGGATGTGCAGGCTGAAGTCAATGACGAGATGCTAAGCCCGGAAGCCTTTGTGAAGAACCTCCGAATTGACCCCTACTTCCTGCCGAACTATGACATTGAAATCGTCGCTGGAAGGAATTTCGATCCATTGCTTAGTTCAGACAGTACCACGTTTATCATGAATGAAGCCGCAGTGCAATTGATCGGTTGGACTTCCAATGAAGAAGCTATTGACAAGCGGATCAATTACAATGGGAAATCGGGGCGAGTCATTGGTATAGCAAAGGACGTCCATTTTGAAACGTTACACAGCCGCATTACGCCTGTTATTTTCCTCCCTGCGGAGGAGCCACTCAGAACACTATCAGTAAAAATGACTGGAGACAACCTGCCAGAGACCCTTCGGTTTATCGAAGACGAGTGGACCAGCTTCTTTCCAGAAGAGCCAGCGCAATACTACTTCCTGGATGAGCGCTTCAATGAATTGTATGCTGCCGAGATGCAACGCTCGGAACTGATCACCTTGCTGTCACTGATTGCGATTCTCCTGGCGTGTCTGGGGCTGTTTGGTTTGGCCTCGTTTACCGTCGTGCGACGTACTCGGGAGATAGGCATCCGAAAGGTGCTGGGAGCTTCGATCCGACAGATCCTCGTTCTGCTGTCGAAAGAGTTTGTCATTCTGGTTGGCATTAGCCTGATTATTGGCTTTCCGGTTGCGCTCAGTTTCACCCAACAGTGGCTTGAAAACTACGCCTACCGAATAGAGATTGGTCCACTACCCTTTATTCTCACTGGCTTGCTGTCGGTGGGAATGGCGTTTGCTGCCGTCAGCGTGAGAGCCCTCAAGGCGGCGACAGACAATCCTGTGAAGAGCTTGAGGTACGAGTAGTAGGGACGAGTCCATGCAGTAAACACTCATCTAGTTCTTAGGATTGGGGAGAATTACGCACTCCTCAAGCGCCGTTCTTCTGACTGCAAATTTGCTGATTTAAATCAATGAAGTGCGATCTCTAAGTCATTGTCTAAATGAGCTTCGAGAGATACATTCCCGCGAAACAACATCATCATGAACACTGTCCTCAAATCTCCCTTATTCTTATTTGTTGCCCTCTCCCTATTCGTAACCTGTCAACCCAATGAGAGAGGCGCTCAAGAGACCACCGATCTGAAATCCATTGCTTACGAGACGTTCATCTACGCCTATCCCATGATGGAGCAGGTAAAGACCTTGAATGGTATGTTTGAATTCATGGGCATGGTGCCCAATGTCGCCAACATGAATGAGCGCTTTCCCATGGAGAACGTGGGGCAGCCCATCGTGGCACCTAATCTGACATCGATGACCGGCGGGATCTTCGTGGATATCTCCGGAGGGCCCGTGACGATTGAGATCCCGGAGGTGAAAGACCGCTACATCGTCTATCAATGCATCGATGTGTTCACCCACAATTTTTATTACATGGGCACACAGGGCAATGGCGGAGAGGCGGGTCGGTTCACTTTCTACAACAAGAATCAGTCAGCGCCCACGGATGGATCTACGCCTGTATTGATGGAAGGAGACCATGCCATCATCGTCAATCGCATAGACATTAAGGGGCGAAGTGAATTTGATCGAGTACGCGCTATTCAGGATGCCATCCAAGTGGTGTCAGCGCCGGAAACGACCCGCGACTATCCCACCTATGACACGGACAAGGCCTTTTCTCCTCAATTCGTGGAATACTTGAATGCGCTGCTTAATGAAGTGCCCGAGTCAGAGGTCGCAATGTTTGACAGGTTCAAAGCCATCGGCGTGATGAATGAGGTGGACTTGAGTGAAAAAGACCTCCAAGACATCCAGGCGGGGATCGATTCTGCTTATCAGGACATTGTGGAAGAAACAAAGAATCTGGAGGTAGGCAATGGCTACATCGGCGCTACAGAGATATTCGGAACCCGTGAATTTCTTGCTGGGAACTACCTGGGCCGGGCAGCGGGAGCACACTTTGGGCTGTGGGGCAATTCCAAGGAACAAGCCAACTATTTTTTGCTACGGACAGAAGGCGAAGGCACCATCACATTTGGTTCCAATGACCTACCACCACTCACCGATATCGGCTTCTGGTCGATCACCATTCATGATGAGAATGTGTTGGTATCCAAAAACGAGTACGATTCCTATGTACTGACCATGGACCAGATGCGGTTTGAAGCCGATGGTTCATTGACGCTAAGAATCTCTTCCGGACCGGAAGAGGGCAACTGGCTTTATACGCCCGGTGGCCCGATGGTCATCGTGATCCGCGCCTACCAGGCGGATCCTGAGAAAATCGGCGAGTATGTGCCGCCTGCGTTTGTCCAAAGACCTTCCAACTAAACCAATAGAGCCATGAGACGCCATGAGATTATCACGACCTTCTTTCTATTGACTGTCGTCGCTACCGCGCACGGGCAGGATCTCCGTGTGGACCCTGAAGAGGCACGCATAGGCGAAAAGGAATACTCTCCCAATCTTGATAAGAACTTCCCGAAACGCCCACTTTGGGGGGATACTCACGTACACACCTCCTACTCTACCGATGCGGGGATGATCGGCAACAGGCTCGGGCCGGAAGAAGCGTATCGCTTCGCCCTGGGTGAGGAAGTGATGTCAAGCATGGGCGTCCGAGCCAAGATCATTCGGCCCCTCGATTTCCTGGTGGTGGCGGATCATGCTGAGAATTTGGGCTTGGCACCGATGATTGCAGAATCAAACCCGGATCTGCTTCGGATTCCCTGGGGTAAAGAAGTGCACGACCTGGTCAAGGCCGGCAAGGGACAGGATGCCTACACCGTTTGGGGCACGGCCATGGCGGCGGGAAAAGACCCCATGAATGACAAAGATGTCGAGCGCTCCATGTGGGAGCGAATCACGGCCTTTGCTGAGGAGTACAACCAGCCCGGTAAATTCACGGCCTTTATTGGGTATGAATGGACAGCCAGTCCCGGTGGTAGTAATCTCCACCGAAATGTGATCTTCCGAGATAGCAAGGATCTAGCCGACCTGGTTCTGCCGTTTTCGAACTATGACTCCACTGATCCCGAAGATCTATGGAATTGGATGAGCAATTATGAGGAGAGTACGGGAGGTCGCGTGCTGGCCCTGGCGCACAATGGCAATCTTTCCAATGGCCTCATGTTTGACGACAAGACGCTATCAGGTAAACCGCTGGACAGGGCATACGCAGAGAATAGGATGAAATGGGAGCCGATCTATGAGGTTACCCAGATCAAAGGCGATGGGGAAACGCACCCTATGTTGTCCCCTACCGACGAATTTGCAGATTACGGCACATGGGATCGCGGCAGTTTTGCCAGTGCCAAGGAGCCCGGCATGATCGAGAAAGAATACGCACGTGAGGCTTACAAGCGCGGCTTGAAATACGAGGAGCAGCTGGGAGCGAACCCTTTCAAGTTTGGGATGGTGGGATCCACAGATACGCACACTTCGCTGGCCACCACCGAGGAAAACAACTACTTCGGTAAAGCCTCACTAGGTGAACCTTCGGCCGAGGTTTTTCCTGGTCGATTCGATGAGAAGATCACCGGCTACATACCGGATCCACAAGGGAGGGACTATGCCATGTATCACTTCCAATCGCTGTCCTCTGGACTCGCCGCCGTGTGGGCTACAGAGAACACGCGTAAATCCATTTTCGATGCCATGCAGCGCAAGGAGGTCTACGCATCAACCGGCTCCCGCATAACGGTGAGGGTCTACGGCGGATGGGAATTTGAGGAGGATGATGTGGTGAAGCCGGATTTTGCTGAGACTGGTTACAGGGGCGGTGTTCCCATGGGTGGAGATCTCACAAATGGCCCAAGTGGCTTGGCTCCGAAATTCATGATCCGCGCTCTTCGTGATCCGGACGGCGCCAACCTGGACCGTATCCAGATCATCAAGGGCTGGATGGCGCCCAGAGGAGAACTGCAAGAGCGGGTGTATGATGTGGCAGTTTCCGACGGCCGGAAAATTGGAAAAGACGGCAGATGCCAAACCCCTGTCGGCAGCACGGTTGACGTGCCCGATGCTTCCTATACCAACAAAATCGGTGATCCGCTGCTTCTCGGATTTTGGGAAGATCCGGACTTCGATGCCGATGAGCGGGCCTTCTATTACGTGCGCGTTTTGGAAATACCCACCCCTCGCTGGACAACGTATGATGCGAAGTTCTTTGGCGTAGACTTACCAGAAGGTGTGCCAGCCTCGCAACAAGACCGGGCTTATACTTCACCCATTTGGTATACGCCTTCTAACTAGACTATGAAATAATAACACCAATCTGGAAGAGAGATGAAACCGCAACTAAAACAACTACTCATACTCCTTGCATTAGGGCTCCTCACCTATTGCTCGCGACCTGCAAATGAGGCCGGTGTAAAAACCGATGAAGACGGAGTTGCCGTACTCACAGATGAAGAAGTAGAAAACATCGTGCGTCGCTCCTATCAATATGTGGCCATGTACAACGTGAACAACAAGTTCGCGCTAAAGCCCAAAGGTCCAATGTCCACCGGGGGATGGAACCAGGGACTGACTAATACTGAGCTGATGGATCACACAGCGCGTTCCATTGCCAGACCGAACAATGACAATATCTACCAAATGGCGATGCTGGACTTGCAACATGATGCGATTGTCTTCCAGTTTCCGGCAATAGATTCCAAGTATATCTCCGTGATGGCTACCGGCTATGATCATTACGTGAATATTCCATTGTCTACGACCAAAGGGGATTTTGCGGAACCAGTCACTGTATTGTTTTATACAGAGCGAAGCAAAGGATATGATGGCGAGGCGATAGACGGTGTTGACGAGATCTTCGAGATGTCTGGTGACTTTGTATCGTTGGTCATGAGGGTTATGCCACACGCCAATGAGCCAGAGCGATTTGAAAGAATTATTGAACAGATCAAAGAAATCAAAGGCACGTCGCTGTCAAAATTCAAAGGCGGAGATGACCCCGTGGTAGCGGAAACTGAGTTCCCCGACTATGGAGCAACTGACTTGGATGTTTTTGAGAACAATTTACTGGAAGTCATGCAGTTCGTCTTCAACCATCTGACGTTCGATCCCAATAATGAAATGGATCAGGCGGTATTGGCCGCGTACAAGCCTCTTGGTATCCAACCCGATAAAACGTTTGACCCAAACGGGATCAAGATCGACGGAAAGCAATTCAGGGCCATTGCCGATGAAGTACGCATTGAGAGCCTGAGTAGGATGACCGCAACTGAGGTGATGAGATTGGGACCCAAGATGTTTCAGCCAAAGGGAAAAACCGATCTCGAAACGATTACTATTTTATCAGTAGTCGGACCTATTGGGCAACCCATGTCTGAAGCCATGTACCCTCCCGTGAATACCTCAGATGGCTCAGTCATGAATGCGCAATACGATTATGTAATCCGAATGACCAAAGACGAATTGCCACCAGCCAAAGCCTTTTGGTCCATCACACTCTATGATCAGGAAAACGGCTTTTTCATTCCCAACGATTACAAAAAATACAGCGTAGGGGAAAATGCTGGATTCAAACTCAATGCTGAGGGTGGCATCGAGATCTATGTGGCGGCTACGAAACCTGAGGGCGTTCCCATGGAAAACTGGTTGCCCATTAATCGTCAAGATCAAAACATAGATCTGGGTCTGCGCATTTATGCGCCGGACTTGGAAAAGGTGCAAACCTGGAATGCACCAATAGCAGAAAGGTTGTAAAAGAATTCTGAAAACCATTTCGTTATGCTTATCCTACTGGCCACCCTCCTAATCAAGCTACTTATTGGGGTACCTGAAAGTCCTTTCATTATTCCCAAGTCAGAAAAGGTGATCATTCGCCAGATTGAAGACGAGGAAAGGAAAAAAGAAGCAAAACAAGCCATGAAAGCCTTCATGAAAGAGTGGAAGAAGAAGCAGAAGCTTCAGAAGAAGGAGAATAAGGAAACGGTCAAACTGATCATGGATGCTCAGTCCGACACTACGACTCTTCGAGCACGAGTGGATGCCATGAAAGCCGAACTCAGAAATGCCAACGAAGCTTTGGCGGACTTGCGCATACAGGTGCTCGAGCTGGTCACCGAGGAAGAATGGCAACAGGTCCTTGAAAAAATAAGCCTGGAAAAGCCTCGAAAGGCAAAAAAAAGAACCAAAAGGGAATTGAAAGCACAACTGAAGCAGCAGGAGCGATTTCGAAAATTTAGATCCGATCTTTCTGAGAGTTTCGAACGCTCTGGTGTGGAATCCAGGTACCTCGCAGCCCTGGATGGCTTTGAGCAGGACCTGTCAGATCTCCTTTTCGAGTCTCAGACCCGGGCTCAGCGGGTACTGGAGGTGATGCGTGATAAATCATCAACCCGCGAGGAGATCTTGTCCATCACTTCGGGTTATGAGCAACTCAAGGAGCGCTCCTCGGACGCCATCCTTGATTTCAGGAATGAACTACTGCAACTAAGTGATGAGGAGCGATGGACGGACGTGTCGAAGGACCTAGCGGAGTTCTTGTCTTACTAGACTCTGGTTCGTGACGGATGTCTGCAAGTTTCCTATATGACGCATTGACCATTATATTGGGCCTACGAACAAACATTTCCTCACGATATGCATGCACTGCCAATGCCCTTGAAGGCGTCAAGGCACACGTTTTCGATCTTGATAATCATACTATCTGCCCACCTCGTATCAGCCCAAGACGCCGACGACGCCAATGCACTGAAAGAAGAAGCCATTGCCCTGGTACAGGCCCAATTGGAAGCCTACAATCAACGGGACCTGGAAAAATTCCTCGAACCCTATAGCGACTCGATAAGGATATACAACTTCCCCAATGATCTACGCAGCACTACAAAGGAAGCCCTACGAAAACCGTACGGTGGTCTTTTTGAGAACATGACGGACTTGTACTGCGAGCTGGTCAATCGAACCGCCATTGACAATGTCGTCATCGACCACGAACTGGTGACCTTCATGAAGGGAAGGCCTCAGATCGAAGTCTTTGCTATCTACCATATCCGACATGGTAAGATCCAGGAGGTGCATTTTCTGCGACCTGAAGATAGGAATAGATGATACTGTAATGCCTTGAAGTGGTACATGAAGGAGGCTATCGTTTTGCTCGCTATCCTGGGGTAGAGCCTCGTCGAGTAAGCCCGAAGCCTGGTCCCTTGATAACTTATCCCAGGGTTGTGTCGGAGCTCTGTCTTGGTCAAGGATCGAATGATGAGGACACTGCTCCTAATTCATGTTGATTTCCTTGAGTGCCACAATGGTCAACACCAGCGATGTCGAGAGGAAGTTTTGAGTGAAAAACCCATCAATATTCTCTTGAAAAGGGAATGACCCGTAATAACCTCCTCAAATCGACGTTTTCGCGTTATAGGGGCGACTCTTTTCTGTAAAAACCTTCCCATGGTCTTGGCCTCTATCTGCAAGGATAGAAGTGCGTACTTTGTGTCAAGCCACGCCTCATCAATGCCCACATTCCAATGCGAATCCCTTTGTTGGTATTAGTATTTCCACTGGTAGGAAGGCGATGGAAAGATGTGTTATAGGCTTGAGAACGGCCGTCTTTTCGAGTCTTGAAATAGAACAGTTAAACGCTTGGATATTGGACATGGACGGCGCCAAGAAACTCGGAAAGGGCCACACAACCTTAAAGCATCACTAGAGGCGTCCACGGAATTTCATGGTGTTTGCGCATTTGACCGGCATCAGGTGATGTTGAAAGGCCAAAACGCATCACTTTTAGGTGCTTTTTGGGCGCCTAGCACACTGTCTTGACTGAATTAACACTTTTATTAGTGCTAATTATATATCTGATTTATAAGGATTAATGGAAATTATATCTATCGGAGCGCAACCCATCGAACCACATTTCTATTAACTTGCATATAACCCCTATTCACCAGCGCTATGAGGAAGATAGCTTATTCATCATTAATTGTGCTTTTTATCTCCTGTCAGCCTAATCTGACAGATGAGATTGATGGCCAGCTAAAAGAGGTATTTGAGCAGTTCGAGCTAATGGGACTCTCGGTCGGATTGATTGCCAATGGTGAGCTTTCCTACTCCGGGAGCTTTGGCCTGGCAAACGAAGCTCAGCAGCTGCCCATGACGGCCGATACGTATTTGCGAATCGCATCCATTTCCAAGTTCTACACATCCCTCGCGGTAATGCAACTTTGGGAGCAAGGCTTAGTTGATCTGGACACCCCTGCCTCGGTGTACTTGGGTTGGGAGTTGAAACATCCGGCATTTCCTGATCAGGCCATCACCTTGCGTCACCTTATGGATCATCGCTCTGGTATTCGGGATGGCGCCGGCTATGCTCAGTTCTCACGAAGCATGCTCCAAATCCAGGGACATATTCGGGCGTTGTTCATGCCGGACAGTGCGTACTACACGGAAGACATGTTCTCAGAGTACGCCCCCGGGGCCTACTTCAGCTACACGAATTGTACTTGGGGGTTGGTCGCCTCGATTGTAGAAAGCGTCAGCAATCAAAGGTTTGACAAGTATTGCAAGGAGCATCTCTTTGAACCCATGGGTATGAATAGCTCTTTCAATGTGATAGACATTCCCGCCAAAGAAATGGCTGCGCTGTATCGTTACGGTGACGGTGCGTGGGAAGCGCAAGTGGATGACTTCAGTGCGACGCCACCCGTGGAGCGAGTGTACGCGAATTATGAGCCCGGAGTGAATGGGTTGATCTATGGGCCCCAAGGCAGCCTCCGTACGTCTTTGAATGATCTGTGGCTGACAGCGCGCATGTTGCTCAACGAGGGAAAGGTCGGCAATAAGTCCATCGTCAAACCTGAAACCTTATCCTATTTTCAGCAAGGTCAATGGAAGTACAATGGGGAAAATGGAGACACGTGGAATCACTTCTGGTATGCCTATACCAAAGGCATGCACTTCATTACCAATACTCCTGAGGGCGATATCATCTTTCCCGATCGTTCACTTTGGGGTCATCCCGGGATCGCTTACGGTCTGCTAAGCGATTTCTACATAGACCCGGACACGCAATCGGGAGTCATCTTCATTACGAATGGCAGCAAGAAGGACTATGCTTATGCTGAGACCTCAAGCTTCTACGAGGTAGAAGAGGCTGTTTTTAAGATTCTACATCCCCACCTAATAGCGCTGGAAGCGCAGTGATGGAATACACCCTGAATCATCTGTCAAACGCTCGAATGCTGAACAGCGCCGTGGTCCTCACTGCCATTTTGTAGAGGCTACCTCACCCTCCTTTTGGGATTTCCATCCTGCTCTTTTTGACTAAATTGACGAAGCCGCTCGAACAGCCTGCTGATGAGCTGGTTGAATAGAAACCCAAATATTGATAGTCGAACATGCAGGATACTACCTTTAAGGCCTTCCGCGTCACGGAATCCCCAGACGGGAAATTCTCTCGAGAAATAGTCAATCGAAATATCGATGACCTTCCAGAGGGCGATGTGTTGATCAAGATCCACTACGCCGCCCTGAATTACAAAGACGCGCTGTCTTTCTCCGGCAATAAGGGCGTTACGAGAAAATATCCCCACACCCCTGGTATTGATGGTGCGGGAGTCGTGGCAGAAAGTCAATCCTCCAACTTCAAGGCGGGTGACCAGGTCCTGGTGACCAGCTATGATCTGGGCATGAATACCGATGGCGCTTTTGCAGGGTATGTACGGGTACCCGCGGATTGGGTCATCCCACTACCGGAGGGACTCAGCTTGTTTGAGAGCATGGTGATCGGAACAGCCGGGCTTACGGCGGGGATAGGCTTGCACAAAATGGAAATGATGGGACAGCAGCCATCGCAGGGCCCTTTGGTTGTGAGTGGAGCGACTGGCGGTGTAGGCAGCATGGCAGTGGGCATTATGGCCAAGGCAGGCTACGAGGTTATTGCCTCGTCCGGTAAAGAAGATATGACCGATTACCTCAAAAGCCTTGGGGCCACCGAGGTGGTCGATCGCGAATACATCAACGACGACTCCAGTCGGCCACTGATCAAGCCGCTGTGGGCCGGCGCTCTGGATACTGTGGGCGGCAATACCCTGGCGACCCTCGTGAAGGGCTGCAAATCTGAAGGGAACGTATCGGCATGCGGACTCGTGAGCTCCCCTGTCCTACCCACCACCGTGTTTCCTTTTATCCTCAATGGCGTGAACTTGCTGGGTATTGACTCCGCCAGCTATCCCAAGGAAGACCGACTTCATGTTTGGAACAAATTGGCGACTGACTGGCGATTGCCCAATATGGATCAGCTGAGCACTACTATCAAATTGGAGGAGCTAGATCCGTACATCGATGATATGTTGAAGGGTGGCTCCAAAGGTCGTGTCGTTGTCGAAATGGAGGCGTGATGGCAATGGTAGAGTACAAGGAACAACATGCTGCCAGCTTAGCGGATCCCGAGGCATTTTGGATGGAGCAAGCTCAGGCGATCGACTGGTTTGTCCCACCTACTCAGGGTCTCAGCACGGATGAGAAGGGCTTCTATCGCTGGTACAAGGGCGGCAAGCTCAATACATCGTACCTGGCCCTGGATTATCATGTGAAGAACGGCCGCGGAGATCAAACCGCATTGATCTATGAGTCTCCTGTCAGCTACGTCAACCGGACGTATACCTACAGGGAGGTCCTGGATGAGACAGCCCGACTGGCGGGTGTTTTAAAAACCCAAGGCGTTCAGAAAGGTGATACAGTCATCATTTACATGCCGATGATCCCGCAGGTGGTTTTCGCGATGCTGGCATGCGCGCGACTGGGGGCGATCCACTCAGTGGTTTTTGGCGGTTTTGCTGCAAGAGAATTGGCCGTTCGTATTGATGATGCCCAGCCGAAGTTGCTACTGACTGCCAGTGGTAGCATTGAGATCAAGCGCGTCATTCAGTACAAGCCGTTGGTCGATGAGGCCATTGAGCTGGCGAATCACAAAGTAGAGAAGGTCATCGTATGGCAACGTCCGTTTGTCAAAGCCGGCATGAAAGAGGGCCGCGATCTCGACTGGGCCACCCTACTCAAAGATGCCCAACCTTGTGAGCCTGTGGAATTGGACGCGACCGATCCGCTGTATATACTCTACACCTCGGGCACCACAGGAAAACCCAAAGGCATTATCCGGGACAATGGCGGTCATGCTGTGGCGCTGAAATACAGCATGCAGCACGTCTATAGTGTAGAGCCTGGCGAGGTATACTGGGCGGCATCAGACGTCGGCTGGGTGGTTGGTCATTCGTACATCGTCTATGCTCCCCTGCTCCACGGATGCAGCACGGTCCTATTCGAGGGGAAGCCCGTAAAGACCCCGGACGCCGGGACTTTCTGGCAACTCATTCAGCAGCATCAGGTGAGTATTCTATTCACTGCTCCGACAGCCATCCGAGCTATCAAAAAGGAAGACCCCGAGGGAAAACGACATCAACGCTACGACACCTCCTGCCTTCGCAATGTGTTCCTCGCCGGCGAACGTTGTGACATTGCCACGTATGAGTGGCTTCGTGACCTCGTGGGCGTCGAAGTCATCGACCACTGGTGGCAGAGTGAGTCGGGCTGGCCGATGGTGGCCAATTCACTGGGATATGGAGCCTATACCGTCAAACCGGGATCAGCTACCCTACCTGTCTGTGGTTTCGACCTGCAGATCCTAGATGAGACCGGGCAGCAACAGCCAGCCAACACAGAAGGAGCGGTTGCCATCAAGCTGCCGTTGCCGCCAGGGTGCCTGCCTACCCTATGGAAGAATGACGAACGCTTCCGAAATGGCTATCTCGTGCACTATCCCGGATATTACTTCTCTGGAGATGGGGGCTACAAGGACGAGGAAGGCTACGTGTTCATCACGGGCAGGATTGACGATGTGATCAATGTGGCGGGACACCGATTGTCGACGGCGGACATTGAGGAAGTGGTCTCAGCACACGAGGCCGTCGCGGAATGTGCTGCAATTGGGATCGAAGAGGAACTCAAAGGTCAGGTGCCTGTTGCTTTTGTCGTATTGAAAGGCGGCGTGTCAATCTCCGAAGAAGACCTGGAATTGGAGCTGATCAGGATGGTTCGCAAGCAAGTAGGGCCCGTCGCTTCGTTCAAGCGAGCCGTCATTTCATCTCGTTTACCTAAGACCCGATCAGGGAAGATTCTTCGCGCCACAATGCGCTGCATTGCCGATGGCAAGCCTTACAACGAGCCATCTACAATTGAAGACCCCACCGCCTTGGACGAGCTCAAAGTGCTCATGCGCGAAAAGGAAATTGGCGTTGGACAGGTGGGGGTGTAGAGTTTAGAGTTTAGAGTTTTTCAGTTGAGGATGCCTGAATAAGGGGTTGCCCTTTTTCGGGTTAGTAATTGATTTTAAATATAGGTCTATCCTCTTCTTTCAATTGCATAATGTGAGACTCAAAGACAGCTGGTTTCATATCTTTCAATGAGCCGTGAGGTCTTTCATAATTATATCGATAAATGATCGACGACATCACTCTCCTCGCTTCAGGAAGGGTGGAGGATTTATGTAAGTAATCAATGTACTCTCTTTTGAGAACACCATTTATGGACTCAGCATGAGCATTCTCCCACGCTTTTCCTCCCATACTTGGAACCACTCCCAGAGAGCTGTAGAGTTCTCCTAAAGGCTTATAGGTGTACTGGCTTCCTTTATCGGAATGAAAGATCAACCCTTTGAGCTGGGAGGGATCAACACCCCCAAAGGCTCTTTTAAAAGCAGGAAGTGTGGTTTGTTCTGAACTGAGATTACTTGACAACCACCACCCAACTATTTTCCGACTGTACACATCCTGAATCAAGGTGAGAAAGTAGTGCTTCTTATCTCCCACAGGTATGTAAGTAATATCACTCACCCACAATTGATTGATTCTGGTTATCCTCATTCCGCTGATGCGATTAGGATAGAAAAACCTACCAGGTCGAGTGGTACGATAGAAATTGCGCTTTCGCTTGATCCTGAAGCCATTAGCCAACAGAATCGCCTCAGCACGATCTCTTCCTATCCCTACTGGTTTTATCTCTTTATACAGCTTACGGCATCCCAGCTTATGATGGCGCTTACGAATCCTAAGTGCGCTGTCCAGGAGCTCTGCAGATACAGATTGACTCTTTACTTGATGATTCAACCGCTTGTAATGCCCCTGCTTACTAATGCCTACCATAGCATATAAGGTTACCATCTTATAGCTGTGTAGCGCTTTGTTCTGACGAAACCATTCTAGGGCTGCCGTTTGATCTTTTTTTCAATGTCTTCCCCTAATCGATCAGAGGCTACCTCTAGAAGCTTCTCCAAATAGTCAACTCGCATTTGCTTTTGGCCGACTGCTTGCTCCAGCTCCTTGATCCGAGCCTCTAGCTCCTTCTGTTTTTTGCTGATACTCTTCTTCTCCACCACAACTCTGATTTGGCTTTGATGAAGTTCAGAATATTTGTGCAACCACTTGTAGATCGCAGTGGGAGAAACTTTGTAGATCTTAGATACCTCGCTTACGCTCAGTTTTCCATTCTCAATCTGTCGGACTAAATCTAACTTCAGATCTAGATCGAAAACACGTCCCTTTTCTCCTTTTTCCATCTTCTTTCATGTTTGGGAAAAAAGGCAACCTATACCAGGCTTAGTCAGTGGGTGTTACAGTGTGGAGAGTGGAGAAAGTTGAAGAGTTGAGGAGTGGAGAGTTTAGGAGTGGAGAAGTTGAGAAGTTCCGTCATGCAGAGCGCAGTGTAACGGAGCGTGGCATCTCTGACTATATTTTGGTGGAGGCTTGGAGTTTTTGAGTGTATGAGTGCTTTGGTGTTTGAGTTGAGAGTTTAGGAGTGGAGAAGTTGAGGAGATTCGTCATGTACAGATGACAGACAAAAAATATCACCATTCCCGGACCTCGCCGGTAGCACCTGTTCCGGGATCTCCTTATTTTGAATAATTGACCTTTTATTGGAGGAGACCCCGGAATAAATCCGGGGATTACCCTAATGATATTTTTTGATCCGTCACCCTCTTTTTATGCGTTTTAGCGCCAATTGTTTATCCTCTGGAGCGCAGTGTAACGGAGCGTGGCATCTCTGACTATATTTTGGTGGAGGTCTGGAGTTTTTGAGTGTATGAGTGTTTGGGTGTTTGGGTGTTTGGGTGTTTGAGTTGAGAGTTTCTTAGGGCATAAGTGTTCGCGACACTTCAGTTTACATTTCTGTAAGCTCTCGGGCTGAGTCCGGCTTTTGACTTGAAGAGCTTGCTGAAGTGCTGTGGGTAGTCGAATCCCAAGCTATAGGCAATTTCACTCACCGAATCGGAAGAGTTGAGTAAGGTGGTCTTGGCCTTTTCAATGATGAAGAGATGGATTTGCTCTTGCGCTGATTTACCGGTCTCTTTTTTGAGTAAGTCACTCAGGTAGTTGGTGGACAGATTGAGTTCTTTGGCGCAATAATGGACCGTCGGGACCCCAAGGTCATGTGCCTTGCCCGCCCGATAGTACGTCTTCAGGAGTCGCTCAAACTTGGAGACAACATCTGAGTTAAGGTTCGTACGTGTATAGAATTGTCGATCGTAAAACCTGCGGCAATAGTCCAATAGCAGCTGAATATTGGCGATAATCAGGTGCTGACTGTGCTGATCCAGGTTTTGGCTATACTCCCGTATGATCTTGTCCAAAAGCTCCTCAATGGTAATTCTCTCATCGTCGGAAATGTGTAGGGCCTCATTGGCATCATAATCGAAGAAGCTGTACCCCTCGATTTTCTCCGCCAGGTCCGACCTTCTCAGTAAGTCCGGATGAAAAATCAGACTCCAACCAGCAGGATGGGGACTATCATCTTCATTTTCATATTCCACCACCTGACCCGGTGCCATAAAAACGAGGGTTCCCTCCTGGTAGTCGTAGGAGTTTCTGCCGTATTTCAATGTGCCGCAGGATCCCTGTTTCAATGCAATTTGATAGAGATTGAGAACCACCCTTACATCCTGAACGGCGGAGTCGTTTTCGATGTCTTCTGCACGCAGGACACTCACCAACGGATGTTTGGGCTTGGGGAGACCGAGGGCTTCATGGATTTGACTGACGGATTGGAGAGTTACTGTTTCGGGCATGATCAATGGGTCATCAATTGTTAGACTAGGAATCCATCTTTCGGACCAATCGCCTCAGGAAGGTCAGTTTCTTCCAACATCTCCCTGAGATCAATCTCGATGGTCCTTGTCAGAGAGGTCATAGGGATATCAAAGGCCAATGCTTCGAAAGGATTTTCCGTGTAGTCGCCTGCCCCTTCCATCATCCAGAACACCCAAGCAATCAGTGTTGTAAAAGGCACTATCCCCCATATCATGTATCTGGGGAGGTCAGCGTTGACATAGGCCGACAGCAGCCCCATGGGCAAGAGGAATATGAAAATGTACACGAAATAAATACTCAGCGAGGCATAGAGTCTCGGCAAAGGGAAGTTCTTGATCCGTTCACATTTGCCTTGCAATGTGTAGAATTCTGTAAGCAGCCCCTGCATTTCCATGTGCCGAAAGTCATCGATAAGGCCTTGAGATTTCAGCGCTTTCAACTCCTGCGACTGCCCGTGAATGAGCTGGGTGCATCCATTCTGTGAAGACAAGATCTTGTTCACTTCATCGTCGCCTAGGAAGTTCTGGAGCTCCTTTTCAGGGCTTTCATTTGGGAATAGGTTCACGATGTACTCCCTGTAATGTCTATTGAGCTTGCGATCATGTTCCCAGGGCTTCAACGCCCGTAGTTGTCTTTTCAATCGGTACAACCAGGCCAAATGGCGATACACCACGCGCTTGTGAATCGCTTTCAGCTTTTCGTCAGATAGTGGTTCGGGTGCAAACTCATTGGTGATGAAGCCAATGACCATCGACCCCCAACTCCGGCTGGTATTGACGATACCTCCCCAGATCTTTCGGGCTTCCCACGTGCGGTCGTAGGCGGAGTTGTTTTTGAAACCGACATAGAAGGCAAGGGCAATACCCAAGAGTGTGAGTGGTACCCATGGAATTTTGAGCCAGATAAACCCATGGTAGTAGTATAACCCTGCGATGATTGCCGCGTACCCTGTGAATAACAGCAGGGGTTTGAAAGTGAACCGAATGATGTTGAACGGCTTGAATATTCTATCTACATACATGGTGATGGAATTTAAAGAAAGCCGAAATAACACTCCATCGGCATGGGCTCAGAGTTACCATTTTTGGACTGACCGAAACGCACTCCCTTTCCTGTGACTATTGAAACTGACTCCTAAGCACCTTGTCAAACGTTCGGTCGCCCAGGTACTTCCTCATGAACATCAGGGGCTTGGCGAAGGCACCCGCCACGTATCTGGTCTTTGGCTTTTTGCTGTGTACGGCTTTGTCAATCAACTTGGTGATGACACTTGGAGGAGACAGTTGATTCTTTTCATTCATTTCGGAAGTTGCCTTGATGATCTTCGTCAATGCATCCGCATAAGGTCCCTTTTCAGCGTCTCCCTGCAGGTTTTCCTGAAAGACATTGCCGAATTCCGTGGCGATCCCACCGGGCTCGATGATGACGATATCAACATTGAAGGGATGCAGCTCAACTCTCAGGCAATCGCTCCAACCTTCCAGGGCATGTTTGGTCGCGTGGTACCAGGCGCCCATTGGGGTGTACATCTTGCCTCCCATCGATGAGATATTGATAATCGTCCCTGACTTCTTTTCCCGCATACCCGGGATGACTTTCTGTGTCAGGCTTGCCAGACCGAAGAGGTTCACCTCAAACTGTCTCCTGGCCTTGTCGATGGGCACCTCTTCCACCGTACCGTAAACCGCATAGCCAGCATTGTTGATCAATACATCGATTTTACCCTGTTCTTTCAAGATCTGGTCAACAGCAGCCTGTATTTGGGCTTCGTCCGTGACATCCATCGCGATGGCCTTTCCTCCCGCTTCTTCGATGTCTTTCATTTTTTCAACCCGGCGTGCCAGTCCGTAGACAGTGTGTCCTTTCTTCAGTAAATGAAGGGCAAAGTCCTTCCCCATTCCAGAGGATGCACCAGTGATTACGATTGTCTTACTCATTTTTTGTTCGGTTTTTGGTTCTTGTTTCCATCTCAATCGAGATTGGTCGCTAAGGACAGAACAAAGGTGCCAACAGCTATCTGGGTCTACTTAACCATATCACTGAAAGACCAATACATTTTCCGGGTTGGAGGGATTGTACTCCATCCAATGGAGACCGGGATTTGAAGGTTTTACGATATCTCCGTGAAGTCTCGGTTTCGGAGCTTTGATAATTTGAAACAACCTGGAATATTTTGGGTTGAATCTGTGTTTGTCCCCTATGCAGCAAGTTCTCCTACTTTTTGCCCACCCAAAGTTTGAACTATCAAGGGTCAATAGGGCCCTCATCGATAAGGTCAAAGGAAAAGAGGGTGTGACGGTTCACGACCTCTACGAACGATACCCTGATTTCAATGTGGATGTGCCATTAGAGAAACATCTGCTTACCGAGCACGACGTCATCCTATGGCATCACCCTTTCTATTGGTATAGCGCACCCCCTTTGCTCAAGCAGTGGATCGATCTGGTCCTGGAATTTGGTTGGGCCTATGGACCGGAAGGCACGGCGCTGCAGGGCAAGCAGGCGATGAATGTACTGACCGCAGGTGGTACCCGGGAGGTGTACTGTGGAGAGGGCAAAAACCAATATTCTATCAATGAATTCCTCCGCCCGTTCGAGCAAACGGCACGACTTTGTGGGATGGACTACCTGCCTCCATTCACCGTAATGGGCACAAATCAGTTATCGGGTGAGGAGCTCGATCGATGCGCCAAGCAATTTGAGTCATTTATCGATATTCTCCAGCAAGGGGTATCCATAAAAGACATTGGTCGGTGCGACTATTTCAACGACATCCCACAACTGACCTTTTAGATCCTTATGAGTGGAAATATCCTGTTTGAGGCAATCATCTTCCTGGCCGGAGCTATTGTCTGTGTGCCCCTGGCCAAGCGACTAGGATTAAGTTCTGTTCTCGGTTATTTACTCGCAGGGGTTTTCATTGGCCCCTATGTGTTGGGCTTCGTGGGTGAAGAGGGAGACGACATCATGCACTTTGCAGAGTTCGGTGTGGTGATCATGCTATTTCTGATAGGGCTTGAGATTGACCCTAAGAGCTTCTGGCGGATGAGAAAGACCATCGTGGGTATGGGAGGAGCACAATTGGTTTTGACTTTGCTCCTGGCTCAAATCGGCCTCATGGCGCTGGGTTTCGGCTGGCAGGTGTCCTTGGTCATTTCCATGGCGGTAGTACTCTCGTCTACGGCCATCGTTCTCCAGACCATCAAGGAAAAAGGGCTTATGAACACCCCTTATGGTGCTTCCTCCTTTTCGATTCTGCTGTTCCAGGACATCATCGTGATCCCTATGCTGGCCGTGATTCCTCTCCTGGCAGCGCCTTCTCAAGGCCACTCCGACGTGGGTCATTCGGAGGGTCACGGAGATTCTACCTACCTACTTGAAAATCTTCCATTGGGGGTACAGGCAATTTTAGTCTTTCTCTCCATCGCACTGGTAGTGGTAGCAGGTCGCTATCTCATCGTTCCGCTGTTACGTCTAGTGGCCACATCGCGGGTCAAAGAATTACTCACCGCCTCTGCCCTATTTGTCGTCCTGTTACTGGCCCTGGCCATGGAACTGGTGGGTTTGAGCCCGGCCCTTGGTGCTTTCTTAGGAGGTGTCGTGCTGGCCACCAGTGAATTCAAACATGAACTAGAGAGCAATCTGGAGCCGTTCAAGGGGTTGCTACTGGGCCTCTTCTTTATGGCTGTTGGTGCTTCGATCAACTTTATCATCATCGGGGAGCAGCCTTTGATGATTGCAGGGTTGGTCATAGGGGTCATTGTGTTAAAAGCTCTGGTGCTCAACGTCGTTGGAGTGCTGTTCAAAATGAACACGGACCAAAGACTCCTGATGGGCGTCGGACTGGCGCAAGTCGGTGAGTTTGCTTTTGTCGTCTTCTCCTTCGCCGCGCAGCTCAACATACTGGATAGTTCACAGTTGGATATCATGCTAGTCGTGACAGCACTCACCATGACCCTCGCCCCTATCTTGAGTCTCGCCAATGAACGCCTTGTCCTCCCTCGCGTAGGGACCAAGGAGTCCCAGAATAGAGGCGTGGACCACATCGCTAAGATGCAGAAGGTACTGCTGATAGGTTTTGGTCATTTCGGAAGCACCATTGGTCGATTCCTAAGGTCCTATGGTGTAGAAGCCACGATTCTGGATCACGACTCTAACCGGGTCGACCTCTTGCGTAAAATGGGATTTGAGGTGTACTATGGGGACGCTTCCCGCATGGACCTGCTGGAGTCCGCCGGTATCGAGGAAGCCGAAATGGTGATCTGTGCCATCGACGATCCCGATACCACGACAGAGATCGTCAGCCGTATTCAAGAGAAGTTTCCAGATATCACATTGATGGTACGGGCAAAGAGCCGGTATGATGCCTACGAATTACTGAATATGGGTATCAAGAATGTTTACCGGGAATCCCTGGAGTCATCTGTGCGAATGGCGAGTGAAGTCCTCCATCAAATGGGTTTTCGAAAATATACGGTACTTCGGCAGGCTCAAAACTTCATCAAATACGATGAGGAGAGCTTGCGAAGACTGGCGGATCAGTCACCCGATCATAAAGACTATGTGTTCAAGGTGAGGGAAGAGATCGCCCTGCAGGAGAAGCTCCTGGAAGCCGATCTTCGTCGGGGAATCATCGAGTACGACCACGAGTGGAATAGTGAGGAGCGACGGGCGGAGGATGAGGAGTAGCCAGTTGATGACCGCCCATTGAATCTTTGCATGGCGGCCTCCGTCAGGAACTTTATCAGACACCTAGTATAATTCTACGAACGGGCTATTTTTAGGCGTGGATTTCCCGTTTTCCCAGATATGAAAACCTTCGACGAGAGTCGCGAAGACCTCAAACCTTATGGATTGACCTGCGAATTGTGGAAGCCCAGCCTGATGAGAAGGCCCGATCGTCACAATGAGATCGAGATCAACTATATGGTGGATGGATCTCTAACCTATCTCCTTCATGACAGGAAGATCCAAATCGAAGCGGGCGGTATTTTGCTGTTTTGGGCGCTGTTGCCACACCAAATTGTCGACTTTCAACCGGGGGGTTCGTACTACGTCATCACCATCCCCTTTGGCCTATTTGCCCAATGGAACCTACACAAGCAGTTCCTGGAAGGACTACACCAAGGTGAGGCCAAAACGTGGTACGCGCTCGATGCTGTGCAGGATATCGAGAGCAGACTAGGTTGCTGGGTGCAGGATCTGGACTCCAATAATCCCGACCAATACGGCATTTGTATGCTTGAAATAGAAGCTTTCGTCAAACGACTCATCCTGAGTGAAACCATGACTGAAGCCAGGCAGGATATCGATCACCCTCCGATCAACTTGGTCGAGCAGATGGCGATCTACATTGCGGAGAACTTCACAAGTCCCATAATGGTCACGGACGTTGCTGAAGCGGTCGGACTCAACCCCGACTACGCCAACCACATTTTCAAAAAGGCGTTCAGTGAAACCATCTCACAATACCTGAATAGCCAGAGGATCATGCATGCCAAACGCATGTTATCACTGACGAAAGAGCCCATCACACAAATTGCCTTTGCCTCTGGTTTCAATTCCATCAGCCGCTTCAATTCGAATTTTCGTAAGCATTCCAGGAAGACCCCCAGTCAGTACCGTCAAGATCATCGGCACGGTTGATCAGGGTATTGCTCGTGGGTTACTGGGTTTTGGGAACGATTCGCAGCGCTGTGTAGGCAGCTGGCGTAGTGAATGAAAAAGTACCCTCCGCGGCCAATTGAGTATCGATGACCTCCATGTTCCAGGTGTCAATGACTTCCACATCATACTCTGATCCCGGGGGTAATTCCGTTTTTATCGCAATGTTGGCATCGGCGGCATACGCCAATTGATAGCCCGATGTGCTTGTCAATAGGTGCACATTGTTGTCGAGGTTAGAGGAGTCTCCATTGACGATCAGAGATGGGCTCATCTCATGAAAGGGGGCTGACTCCATGGTCTTTCGGAAGTAGGCAATACGGTCTGGGCTAGTTCCTTCGAGCAACCCACCTTTGGCCCACCAGCGCACCTCCGTCAGCGAGTCTGAGCTATTTTGTAGGGTCTCTCCGTGGGTGCCGTGGCCGCCACTCAGGCCTGCCATCCAGAAGTAGCTTGCCATTTCTTCACCGGACATATTTCCCCATCCGCTAGGCACGTCTCCTTCATAGCGCATCTCGTCAAAAAGCAGGGGCTTCTGATACCTATCGCGCCAACGAAGCGCGTTGAAGAACTGGGACGTTTGTGTACTAGTGTGTGTGATCCAGGATCGAGAGTGGTCGTAGAAGTGATCCTCGGAATTGTACCAATTATGGATACCTCGAAGACGTTGATGGGGGTCCTCCCAATGCAAGAGGGTGCCAATGCTCTCCCAATCCACCGTGTCCTTGATGGCTGGTATGTCCCACTCGTTGGCCAATGACCACCACACATTGCGATAGGCAGATATTCTCGCGATCATGTATCGCACATATCGCTCATTGCGCTCGCTACCCATCATGAAGTAGCCCCAGTCCTGATCGTAGGGATGAAAAAGGATCACATCCGCCTGGATATCGAGACCCAACAGCTGCCGAATCCTGTGATCAAAGTTTTGGAAGAAATCATAGTTGGGTTGGTCGTAGTAGTCGACCGTATCCTCACGAACGAAGGGATATTGCCATGGCTCGGTATCATTGCCATACCTGTACTTCTTTGGGAAAACGCACATGCGGATCTTGTTGAATGGTGCATCGGATAGGCTCGCGACAGTCTGCTCCTGTATGCTTTGTTTGACACTGGTCCATTGGTAAGCGGTCGTCCCAACACCATTGAAGGGGGTGCCATCAGCGTATTGCAGGTAGAATGTGTTCGCCACACCTACCGGGCCGTGATTCCCGGCATTGGGTGGTCCACAGATAAACCCACCCTTCTTGTCGCTCAAAATGTCCGTATTGCTCTGTGTCTGGTAGCGCCATTCCCCTTCGTTATGCGGTGAGAACCGAATGATGTAAACGCCATTGCCGTCGTAAAAGCCTGGCACGTCGATGGATTGATTGCCATTGGAAAAGGTGGCTTTGACTTCCACCTCCAAATACGGATTGCCTGTGGATGGACCTTCGAGCTCAACTTCAAACACGCCCCACTTTTCTACTTCTAGCAGGGGTTCTTTTGGAGAGGAACAGGTCATCAGGAAAAAACTGCAAACTACAAAAAGGACAAAATATCTCATCGCTCGTAATGATTGGTTCAATGCCAACATGCACCAATATTAGTGGCACCTGAAGATAGCCACCAATGATTCTCAATCAATCGTTGCTCGTTTTCCTAGAAAGGGCGACATGGATGGACCTTCTCCTGGTGTCCGTGTCCCAGAAGACTATTCCAAACGCTGCAAGTCCTTTACTAGTTGCTCGCGCAGTAGTTCGTAAGGCACATCTTGTACGGCCATGTTGCCATCAATAGCGAGTACAGCAGCAGTAGCGGCAGATTGCCCCAGCACCATGAACACGGGCTCCATACGGATGGACCCAAAAGCGATATGACTCGCACTGACGCAAACAGGTACCAGCAGATTGCTACATTCGGATGGCTTCGGTGTGATGGCCCGATAGCTTATCGGATATGGACCTCGTACATGGGCTTCAACATTCCCCTCGTTTTTTACCATGCCATCCCCTGTGACATAACGCTGCACATTGTGGGAATCCATGCCGTAAGCTGCGAGACCTATTGGGTCATCAACCACCTCTATCCCCTCACAGTGCTGTTGAGTCATGACCAGCTCCCCTATCAGGCGTCGCGCTTCACGGACGTATATCTGCGCCTGCCAGCCATCTTCACGAGCAAATTCATCGCGACAGGTCCCCCATCGCGATATCTCCTGTCGAATGCGTTCCGGGATTCTGGGGTGGTTGGCCAGCGTCCACATGAGCCCCTGCTGATAGTTTCGGTGACGCTCGATGATCTGGGCCCTTTCTTCATAACTGGCCTCCGGGTAATCGTAGTTCTGGCCGATAAAGTCTGTAGAAAAGCCCGTTCTGTTGTTGGTGTCTGTCTTCCGATTAGGCATGTCGCTGTTGATCCATGGAAAGGCATTGAAGCCCGCTTCGTAGTTGCGAAGCAGCAACTCGTAATTGAGCTCATCATAGCCTTCGGGTTGGGTGAAGGGTATTCGATTATCAGGATGATCGGTCAGGCACATTCTAAAGCAGTAGGCCTGTACGCGATGATCCCCCTCACCACTGACTCCGGGGCCTTCGGGATCGATATATGGCAATAGCCCGCTGGAAGGATCTCCGGGTAAGACGTAGGGGTCGACGCCATCGACGAAATTGTGATGCCGCCCATTGCGGGAGGTATCACCGCTCAAAGTCAAACTCACCACATTGTCCTGCACACCGTTGAGGTTTTCGCCGTATTGGGTATTCGGTTCCCGGCCGACTATGTAGCTCACGCCTGCTGTAGCCATCAGGTCCCCTTCGTAGGTGGCATCGATAAAGATTGCTGCGGTATAACTGTCTCTGTTGAGCATTGCGATCTGCGCGATCTTTCCATCGGCCATCTTCACACCATCTTCCCGATCGAGGCGCTGGCCGTACTTGATTTCGATGCGCTCCTTTTTCAACATGTCATCATAGACACTAACAGCGGCTGACGGCTCAAACGTCCACATCGCATCCTCATTGGGTCCTGTTCTCGTCTGTCCGCCATCGCGGTATTCACTTCGCGCCTGCCATTTCCAATTCTCCTCCTTGGCATAGTAGGCCTTGATACGCTGATAAAACTCCCGGGAAATACCGCCAATCGCCTGCTTGTTACCAATGTCTGTCTGGCCCAACCCACCGGTGGTAAGGCCTCCTAGTCGTGCATCCGGGGAAAGTAGCAAAACGGATTTACCCATCCTCGACGCCTGTACCGCGGCGACCACGCCAGCCGAAGTACCTCCGTAGATGACGATATCATAGTCATAGGCGTTTTGCGGGTTGCTGCATGAGAAGCCGGTGATCAACAGCAGTAAAAGAATGGTAGTCTTGCGCATGGATTTGGATCGGTTTGAAGATCACCAAATTAGCGCTTTTGATGCGGACGCAAGCAGACGGACTTCCAGACCCCATTCCGCGCCCTTGTTACTCGTATCTCAGACTATCCGTGGGATCCGCCACAGCCGCCTTGATGGCATGATAACTAATGGTAAGCTGAGCGATCACCACGGCTGCAATGGCACCCCCAGCAAAATGCACAATGGACAAGTCAATGCGATAGGCAAAATTCTCTAGCCATCGAGACATGAAGAACGCGATTGTCGGCACAGCGAGGAGCACAGCAAGTCCAATGAGTTTGAGGAAGTCGCCAGACAGCATTTTTAGGATATTCAGCACTGGCGCTCCAAGGACCTTCCTTATCCCAATCTCTTTGATCCGCTGTTGAGCAGTAAAGAGTGACAAACCATATAAACCCATACAGGCAATGGTAATAGCCAGGAAACAGAAGGTGAGAACGAAGGTGTTGAATCGCTCTTCGGCCTCGTAATAGCTGTTGAAGTCGTTGGCCAGCATTTCGCTGTTGAACGACGTAGTTGCTCCCAGGTCTTTCCAGGCGGCTTCGACTTCACGCACAATTCGTGAGGTGCTGGCCGCGGCCACTTTTACCAGAACCCTCCGTGAGATTCCATTGTGTATCACCAACGGCTCTATGGGTCGCTGCAATGAATGGTGATGAAAATCCTTCAAAACGCCAATCACCACGCCCTGCTTCTCCATTGCCCACTGACCAGAGTTGGAGGTGAAATATTGAATACTCTTACCAATAGGATCCCCCCACATTTCACCATATTCTGCCTTCGCCCTTTCCCAAGCCGATTCATTGAGCATAAATGCGTTGCTATCTGTCGGAATTGACGCATCGAAGGCCCTGCCCAGTACCACTTCCATATCGAGACCTTCGACCATTCCCGGTCCCATGTAGTACCCAAGCCAGGCGTCTCCTGTTGGGTATTCATAGTCACTGAAGCCTTCGAACTTGTATCCCCAGTAGTAGGCATTGTCGCCAGGTACCTGCTGTGATGCCATGACTTCCCTCACGCCCGGCATCTGTTCAATGAATTTCTTGACAACGGGCCACTTTTGACTCAATTGCTGACTACTGCCGAAGTTGAAGACAAGTACATCCTCCGCTTCAAACCCGAGGTCCTTCTTCTTGACAAATCTCATCTGGTCATACACTATGAGCGAGCCGATGATCAGGGCGATCGAGGTGGCGAATTGAAAGACAACAAGTAGACGCCGCACCACATTGATGCCCTTGCTGCCTAGCTTTTGACCTTTGAGTGTCACAGCGGGCCGGAATGATGATAAGAGGAAAGCAGGGTATGCGCTGGTGCCAACGACCGTGAGGACGAAGATGCTTAGCAAACCGATGGCCATCCACCAAGGGTCATCTAATGCCCTGAGGAGTTCAATGTCCATTTCATGGCTCACCCAGGGAATGGCAAGGGATAGAATACCCGCCGCCAATAGGAAAGAGATAAAGGTCATCAACACGGACTCTGCGAAGAACTGAACAATCAGTTGTTTGCGGTGAGCGCCCATTACCTTTCTTAGGCCGACCTCCTTGCTCCGTTTGCCGGACTGGGCCGTCGCAAGATTCATGAAGTTGATACTGGCGATCAACAAGACGATGACCGCGATGGCGATAAAGATCTTTACATGATTGGCGTTGCCGTGCCTGGCGTAGTCATTATTGAGGTAGTGGGACTCCAGATAGAGGTCCTCCAGGGGCATGAAGTCTATTCCTGCCGAGTCCTCGTTGACGTACTTTTTCCAAATTTCTTGATAGCGCCCGGCTACCTCTGTATGGTCGCTGCCCGACTCTAGCTGCACGTAGGTACCTATCCAATCGTTGGGCCAACTCTGGAGAACTGCCTTCCTAGCAGGGTCATTTTCCATCAAGTCAAACGGCACCACGACATCGAATTGGAGGTGAGAGTTGTATGGGAGGTCTTCAAAAACTGCTGTGATTTGAAAGGGCGTTTCCTCTCCCCGTATGGCATCCTCGATCCTGATGGTCTGGCCCATTGCCACTTTATCTCCAAACATTTTCTGCGCTAGCGAGGCCGAAATGGCAACGGCGTTAAGTTGCTGCAGGCAGGATGTGGCATTGCCCTCGACGAGAGGAAAGCTGAAAAAGTCGAAGAGATTTTCATCCGCCATATAGACATCCTCATGATACTCCTCTGTTTTTGATACACTTATTTTTCTTTGTCGCAGCCAGGGATTGATTCGGAGTGATGAGAGCACATCGGCATACTCTCGTTCGAAGGCTGGTCCGGCCTGGGCGTTGATGAAGCCATACACGTGCTGAAGGCGATAGATGTCCTTACCATTTTTATGAAACTTGTCATGCCCCGTCTCCACCTTGACGAAAAGGGTAATCAGCAAAACGCAGGCGACTCCCACGCCAAGACCGCCCACATTGATGAAGGTGTAGGTCTTATGTTTGAGGACATTTCTGAGAGCGATCTTGAGGTAGTTCTGAAACATGCTTAATCGATTTGAGGACTGATAATGTCGACCACGGTGGTACATGCGGGCAAACCGCACAACGTCGACGAAATAATTAAGAAAGGCGATGGACCGTCCGCGACGCTGGTACCTGTCAGCGTACTCCTCATTGAGGTCTCCCAAGATCTCTTCGTACAGCTCCTTGCTGACTATCCAACTCAAGAGGCGCTGAGCCAACTTTGGAGGGCCGAAGTAGTGTTGATCCTTCATGCGATAAATGGCAAATCCACTTTCGATAACTGAAGGTAGAGTTGGCCCCTTCGCGCATTCACTTGCTGAAGCGCTTCGTACCCTGCCTCCGTTATTTCAAAATAACGTTTCCTCTTGCCTCCTCGCTCACGGGTTGCCTCACCGAATTCACTCTTTACGAAGCCCTTCGTTTCTAGTCTATTGAGGACGGTATGGATGGAACTCAGAACCACTTTGCGACTCATTCGCTCATGGAGCTCCTTGCGTATGGCCACGCCATAGGCTGTAGGATGCAATGCCCCTACCAACAGCATAACCAGCTCCTCCAATTCTCCTAAATGCTCACCTTTCATTTAATAATATTCTGATTTGTCGATAATAAGATACGATCAATTGAATATAAAGTTCTGATTTGTCGATTAAATAGTAAAATTGACGGATTTCTGAGTTGGATGAATGCACGCAGAGAGACGAAGAGAGCTGTTTAGCGCCAATGGTATGCTTTCGTTCGGACCCCGGGAGATCATTTCATTCAGGTATTTGGCGAATTGCTCGTCAGTGTCAGGGAGCTGTCTGACGTAATTGTGCCTTGAATCCACAGAGTCAGTCTCCCATCGGCAGCCGTTTTCGGCATCGAAAGAAAGCCGGCCGGGAAGCGCCAATTCGAAGAAGTCACCCAATCCCTCTACGGCAAAATACACGGTGACGAGGTCCCAACTGGGGCGCTGGTCTTCCAGGGTTTTGTTTTCGTAATTGGCTAGCCAGGTGGCATAAGCTTCACGCACTATGTTGCCTGGTGGTGTGGCAGCCAATGATTTGCCTGTCATTACTTTATGCCCGCCATCGACAAAATAGATGGGTCTGGGGAAGTGCTCGATCAAATAGTCCGTGTACGGAGCGGTGCCATTGAAGAAGAAATTCCAATCCTTGCGAAGGTTCCCCGAACCATCAGCTGCCCTCAATGCTCCCAACGCGATCCATTTTTTTACTTTGGTGCGGATAAGCTCCGTTCCGGTCAAATCAGAGATCGAATCAGCCCCCGATCGCAACAAATCATAGATCCCCTTTGTGTGCCCTACTGTGATATAGACGACACTGGTATCTGGCTGATTGACCAAGAGGCTTCTTAGCATCGACGCCTGCTCGATAGCGTCTTCACTAGTAATAATATCGTGACCAAATTGCGCGACATCCATTGCCAGAGTCTTGGCGTCCATCTTATCAACCGGATCGCCAACCAACGTGTCGTATGCGGCACCGATGGGAATGTCGCCTCGCCCATAGTAAGTGTTGATGGCATCTATCACGCCAGCCCCATATCTTATTTTTCCCGAGCTGTAGATGCAGCCGAGTAGGTCCACTTTGCGCATGTCAGCATAGGCATGGAGCAATGCCAGGGCGCCAACGTCGTCACAATCCGAGCCCATGTCGGTGTCAAAGATGATTTGCATGGGTTTAGATGCTGATTGCCCTTCTGCAGTCTTTTTATAGTCAGAACAACCAAGCATCATGCAACTTGACAGCAGGACAATGAGCGACCGGAAGAAGGAGGAATTGACCATTGGCTAGGGGGGCTACTTGATGCAATGATATACGTTGTCCTCTGAAGCAACAATCCTGCCCCTACATAGGCTGAACGTCAGATATAAAAGGAGATCCAATTGAAGACACCAGAGCACTATTCTTTTCGGATCAGCAGCTTTTGAGTGTCCTGGTCGACTCTGATGAAGTACAAACCGGCTTCAATTGTTGCCGGCAATTCTAGTGGCATTCCCATGTAAGTAAACCGTGCCACTTCCTCACCGCGAATGGAAATCAAGGAGATGTCTGCCCCGAAGTCAACATTGGTGACGTTTAGCGTGTATGAGGCTGGGTTGGGGTACACCATGATCGGCTTGTCGTAGGGCTTGTCGACTTCGAGTGGACCAAACTCAAAAAACGACCGAGCGTAGTCAAATGCTTGGCGCCCAATCGCTGCACCCATGAGCCTTCCGGGCAGGTCATCAGCCGGCGGATGGATACCTCCCCAAATACGGGAAAGACTGCATTGATCCGAAGCGTCATAGTACTTGGCCCATTGCAAAGTCACATCGACGCTTGGGCCTCGCTCAAATACGAGAAAGTCATTTTGTGGGGCGTGGAACTCCCCCATTCCACCAGGAAAGTATTCACTCCCTGTCAACAACGTGAGGACTTCTGCCGCAGCCCGTGAATAGGTGCTATGACCAGACACATAGCCCGCAAACGGCGGAGTCACAAATGAGGGGCGCTGATAAGGCCACCAGTCTTTCGCCAGGATCCACCCCACTCCAGCGGTGTCAATACTTGGGTCCTGGATGTATTGATGTCCTCTCCATGCTTTGACCTTAAGTTCGTTGAGGAACTCCCCTTCCGCCCCGACCAAGGGATCACCCTCTCCTACCAGTTCGATATAGCCATCCACCAATGGCAGGCCAGCAGGACTATAGTTGGAAAGGCTTTCATCGGTACTCTGGCCTCGCGTCGCCATGTACCGTATAGCAGAGATGGGCCTTATGTAATCATAGTAGCCTTTCACACTCCAGGCAGCGATAGCCGCATCGTGCATCGCTCCACCTAGCATGAAGTAGGCCTTGACGTCCCATTCCAAGGGGTCCATTTCCTCCCCTTCCCCCATGAATCGTCTGCTGAACGCTGGGTGGTCATGAACGTAATTCAAGATCGTAAACCAGTGACCGGGAGGTGTTTCCGAATCGGGGCCATCTGCCCAAAACTCCGCTAAAACCCGTGCGTAGTCCGCACGCGGTACGATTTGTTCTTCGTATGCCTCCCCAGTGATGGGGTTCTCATCGTACCCTGTACTCCGATCCCCGCCTTCATTCCAGTCATAGAACTGGTCATAGGCGGAGATTTCTGTCGGTATGGACTCGATTGAAATATTGCCAATCGAATTGGGTGAAATATCAATCATCACACCATCAGTCGGATCAAGATGCGAGGACCAAGCTGAGACCAGCGCAAAGCCCCATTTGTAAGGGTCCTCGATACCGACGTGGGCCACAGTATCGATGTAAGGTGGTGGACCAGGGTCTTTAAAGACCTGGTATTCGTCTTCGTCCCTGCTCAGCGTAACCCTATCGTTTGACTTGAATGAAAACGGGACGACATCCCCCCATTCCGGACTGAGAAAGTCGATGACTTCCGCTGCAATTGGATTGCCACTTTGATCAATAAAGCCCCCTCTGAACTGGAGGGCCTGCCACCGGTTGGGATCCGCAAGTGAGTTGCTGCCTCGAACAGTTAAATCCAGTGGGTTGTTGATCGGTTCGTAATATAGATTCGAATAATCACCTAACTCATTGGCACCGTCCTGGAGGCCGAATTGGATGATCTGGTCCGCAATGTAGTTGCCAACCGCATGCGGGCTAATGCGGTAGTCTGTTTGGTCCTGGATGATATAGCCAAGTGCTATTAGTAAACTATCTGCACGGTAGGCAATCTCCGAGGCACCCGGAGAGTTTCTGAATCTATGCTTGATCAATTGGTAGGCCGCATAGCTCATCGCCGTGACCTGCTTGAAGACTTTGCTTTGAGAGCTGTTGGGCTGTACGCTATCGAAAGGAATGTAGTATCCCCCTACTGTTTTACCTAGAAAATACGTTTTTGCTTTGGGTTCATAGACGGCCCAGGCGTCGTACATGGCAGCCGAAACGTGAAATAGATTCCTGGCATGCACCGTCGGCCGCGCCAAATCATTCCGGATGGCCTCCAACAACAAATCGTTCCACTTCCTTGCCACGGTATGCGCTGTTTGTCCATGTAATGAAATTGTCAATAGCCAACAGCACAGAATGAAAATACCCCTCATCTTCCCTACTTTTTTCTAGTCGCTACTAAATTCGTGAAAACTCGCTGACAAAAAAAGTAAGTGAAATCTGTGGCCGGGAGAATTTTCAGCGTTTTCTTGAGCCACAGCGAACTGACAAAATTTATGAGTATGAAAAAGTGGCAAATCTCCTTCCTCTCCATCCTGGTCACCGTGGGGGCTTGTACTACAAAGGGCCCTTCCGGACAAGAGGCGCAACAGCCTGACAGGAACACTACAACCACCAGTTCGACCCGGATACCTGTCCTGTTCGACACCGATGCCAACAACGAGCTGGATGACCAACATGCTATGGCTTACCTTTTTTTCAATGATGAAGTCTTTGACATTGTAGGGGTGACCGTGAACGCCACGCCGAATGGAGGCGGCATTGCGGGACAGTTCGCAGAGGCCGAAAGGGTAATGAAGTTATGTGATGTGATGGATAAGTACCCCCTACTGGCAGGCGCCGAGGCCAATTACGAAGACATCCTCCCGAACATTGGTGAGGCGGATTATGATGGAAAGGCGGCCGTCGATTTCATCATTGAACAGGCACGTGTTGAAAGGGAGCAGCCGTTGGTGCTGCTACCTGTGGGGAAGCTGACGAACATTGCCTTGGCCCTCACTGTCGCGCCGGACATCAAAGACAACGTTAAGATTGTTTGGCTAGGAGCCAATTACCCGGCCCCAGGAGAATATAATTTGGTAGCAGATATTCCCTCGATGAATTATATTTTGGATCTAGAAGTTCCTTTCGAGATGGTGACGGTCCGCTATGGCAATCCCTCAGGCTCCGATTTTGTTAGAGTTACGCCAGACGATATCCGAACAAAGATGGCGGGACTGGGGCCAAATGTACCACCGGTGGAAGGTCGACATGGGGGCGAGTTCACCAACTTTGGTGACTACTCGGTCAGTCTCTTCGAGAACATAGACCTGCATGGTGACCCGCCTGCCCGCGCCCTTTATGACATGGTAGCGGTCGCGGTATTGAAGACCCCAGCCTGGGGCGAGAGCCAGGAAATCCCCGGTCCGACGATGGTTGATGAGGAATGGCAGGGGCGTCCGGACAATACTCGTCAGATTACCGTATGGGAGAATTTCGACCGGGATGGGATCCTCACCGACTTCTTTGAGGTAATGGCCCGGTCGACCGAATAACTGTCAGAGATCTGTGGCCGTGCGAACGCCGAATAGAATTGGATCCACGTCAACCAACTCCAGGGACCTGAACATATCTATCGTTCCCTGCTTGTATTTCAAAAAATGGTCCGTCTGTAGATGAGATTGGTAGGCTGAATCGGAAGCGTAGATTTCCAGAATTGTGATCTGTGCGGGATCTCGCTCTTCTTGAACAGCGTACATCGTCAAAACTCCGGGTTCGGTGTCGATCGACGTTCGAATGCCTTCCGTCAGAAACTCGAGGTACATATCAAGCCGTGCTGAATCTATCTCGAGCTTAGCGAATCGGACGACCAAATCACCTGACTCTTGAGCAGCTTTCATAGAAGCGATAGGATCAGTTGTCGTGACTCGCTGGCAACCCCAAAAGAGAAGGGTCATCAACGTTAGGTAGGTACATTTACTTACCGTCAAACCCAACTTCTTAAGCCCTCGTAAAGGACTGCCCTAGAAACGGCTGATCATATTGCCTCTTTCCGGTGGCATCGTAGAGTGCATTGGCCAGCGCTCCCATGACCGGAGGGTACGTGGGCTCACCCATACCGGTGGGGTCGACCTGGTTCTGCACAAAGTGCACATCAATTGATCGTGGGGCTTCATGGTGACGGATCATTCGGTAGCGATCGAAGTTGGTCTGGTCCGGTACGCCTTGCCTAAAGGTCAACTCTCCGAAGAGGGCTGTACCGATGCCATCTACTATAGCTCCCTCTGCGAGATTCGTGGCCGCATCCGGGTTGATCACGATGCCACAATCCACGGCACTCGTTACTTTTTCCACCTTAGGTGTATTTTGATCCATCGTCAGGTCCATCACCGTAGCCACATAGCTATTGTGACAATAGTACGCTGAGACGCCCCGATAGACACCCTCTTGTTTCTCACCCCAGTTGGCCTTCTCTTTCACCAGCTGCAGCGCACCAGCATAGCGCTCGGGGTCATAGTCATTTCTCTCACCAACGGGATTCGTTTTGGCCCGCTCAAGGAGCTGTAATCGGAAATCCACAGGGTCCTTACCGATGGCTTCGGCCACTTCATCCAAAAACGATTGTTCGGCGACGGCTATGAAATTGGATCGTGGAGCTCTGAAAGATCCAATGGTAATGTTTGTGTTGACGGTCCAGCTCTCTGCCAGATAGTTGTCTACTGCACCGGCGGGGAATCTGTTAGCGTAGAGCGGACTATCCGGTACACCGCCAGCATTTACTTGAAAGCCTATGAGATTGTTATCAGCATCCAATGCTGCCCGGTAGGTGGCCTGATACATAGGGCGATAGATACCGCCGGACATGTCGTCCTCACGCGTATACATCAATTTGACAGGTGCCTGCATCTTCTGGGAAATAAGGGCGCTCTCTATCAACCAATGCGCGTATGATCGCCGACCATACCCTCCTCCTAGTCGGGTCATTTCAATTTCAATGTTTTCCACCGGAATGCCCAAGCGGGCAGAGAGGGCCTGTTCAGTGAGCTCCGGCTTCTGCAGAGGCCCTGCGAGCCTTGCGCTTCCGTCCCTGACATCTGCGAAGAAGTTCATGGGCTCCATGCAATTGTGCGCCAGGAAGGGGGCGCGATAGGTCCTTTCAATGACTTTGGCAGCTCGCCGAAACGCACCAGTAACATCACCATCTCTGCGTACCACAGTGGCGTTTTTCACTGCAACCTCGGCCATCTTTTGCATCTGGTCCGATTGACTATCAAAACCAGAGGGTATTATCCTTGTACTTTGCACCCCACCGAAAGACCGCCTCTCTTCTGAGTAGGTATCGAAGGGTTCCCATTGCACACGTAGTGCCTTTTTCGCTTGCATCACTTCCCAGGTGGTATCACCAACGATGGCAACGACCTCTAGAAACGTACAGGTATCGAAGTGCTGTCGCTCATAATCGTCTTCCAGGACTTTCACCGTGAACACATCCCTGATGCCGGGCATTTCCTTGACCTGGTCGGCATCCATCGATTTGAATTGCATACCGAAGGTCGGTGGGTGGACGATCATGGCGATCAACATGCCGTCCTTTTTGATATCCACACCAAAGAGCGGTTGGCCAGTGACGATCTTTTTGCCATCCACGTTCTTCTGCGAGGTACCTATGATCTTAAAATCCTCAAGGCCTTCGAGCGGGACTTCTTCAGGCACGGTAATGCTGGCCGCCTGAGTGGCCAACTCCCCATAGCCCGCTGACTTGCCACTAGCATTATGGTAAACCACACCGGACTCAGTGGTCAGCTCTTCAGCAGGTACCCCCCAGTTCTTAGCCGCTGCCTCACGGACCATGAAACGTGCCGTAGCACCCGCCGTGCGCCAGGGTTTCCACCCACGCCGAATGGCCTGACTTCCACCGATGAACTGTCGAGTGAATGCCTCGGTATCCAAGGGCGCCTGTTCCACGATGACGTCCTTCCAATCCACATCGAGTTCCTCGGCCACGATCATGGGCATGGAGGTCTTGATATTTTGCCCTCCCTCGGGATTGGGCGACATGATGGTTACGAGACCATGTTGATCGATCTTCAGAAAGCCATTCAGCTCAACCCACTCACTGGGAGCGAGTGGTTCGCTGTCGTTGGGGGCACAGGAGACAAGCCAGTTGAAGCTGAGCATGAGGCCACCCCCGGTCGCTGCAGAGGCCTTGATAAATGATCGTCGATTGATTTCCATAATGGGTCTTGTTCTTACAAAAACAACGCAGTAGGATCAACAAGTTAGTACTTGAGGCGAGTACTGCCAAAAGGTTGAGGTCTTCTACAAAGACACGCCTCTTTTCCATGGAATGAAGTCATTTTGATCCAGTTCCATGGCCTTAGTAGGCTGGCCACTGGCGACAGCAATGATTTCTTCCAACAGCTCCTCCCCCACATCGTGAATCGACTTATGGCCGGAGATAATCTCACCAGCATCGATGTCGATGATGTCATTCATGGAATTGAAGAGACGTGTGTTGCTCGAGATCTTGATAACCGGAGCTACGGGATTGCCTGTGGGTGTTCCTAAGCCCGTCGTAAACAAAATGACATTGGCACCGGAGCCTGCCAGACCTGTGGTAGACTCCACGTCATTGCCGGGAGTGCACAGCAGGTTCAAGCCAGGTGCAGTTAATGGCTCTGTGTAGTCCAACACTCCGGTGACTGGTGCATGCCCTCCTTTGGTGGCGGCACCTGCCGACTTAATGGCGTCTGTGATCAAGCCATCCTTAATGTTTCCAGGAGATGGATTCATATCGAATCCCGAACCTACCGATTGGGCTCGTTCTTCATATGCCCGCTGGATGCCGAGGAACTTTTCGGCGAGCTCAGTGGAGGCACAACGGTCCACCAGGTTTTGTTCCACACCGTTCAGTTCGGGGAATTCGCTCAAGATGGTCGCTCCTCCCAAGGTGCCAATCAAGTCAGATGTGTAGCCCACCGCCGGATTGGCCGAGATACCGGAGAATCCGTCAGATCCCCCGCATTCCAATCCCACGATGAGTTTGTCCAGCCCTACTGGCGTCCTTTCAATTTCGTTGGCCAGCTTCAGTTGTTGCAATGTCAGGTCGATGGCTTGTGTAATCAGTTTTTCCTCTGACAGCACTTTTTGTTGCTCGAGATAAATGACTGGCTTGTCGGAATCAGGATAAATTTCCTCTTGTATCTCCTGGAACCAGCTGACCTGCGCATTTTGACACCCAAGGCTCAGCACCGTAGCCCCAGCCACATTGGGATGATTGACATAGCCCGCCAAGAGCCTCAAGAGCGTTTCGGCATCCTGCCTGGTTCCCCCGCATCCGCCACTGTGATAAAGGAACTTGATGCCGTCAACGTTGGGGAACACCCTGGTGGATGGATAACTGCCGGGGGCCGAAGATGCGCTGGCCACTTTGTCCAGGACGTAGCGCTCGTAATCATTTGTTCGATAGTACCCTAACCCTTTCGTGAGCGCGTCTTCAATGATTTTCAGGTTGCGATTCTCACAAAAGACCAGCGGGACGAAAAGCCAGTAATTGGCGGTGCCGACCCGACCATCATTCCTAACGTACCCGTTGAAAGTACGGCCGGCCCATTTGGAGACATCGGGCGCCTTCCAGGAGTAGCTTCCCGCGGAACCCATTTCAACGTCGGCAGCAAAATGCGTGACGTTGTCGGTAGTGATCTCCGTACCAGCAGCGAGTGCTACGTTGGTTGTTCCTACAGGCACACCGTACATGATGATCTTGTCCCCGGCATCAAGGTCGTGAGCAAGAAACTTGTGTTTTTCACGAACAGGTGCCGCCAGATCGATTTCGTCACCATCTTGCACGTATTTACCCGCGGGCAAATCTCTCAGCGCGACGAAGACATTGTCTCCCTCATCAATCTTGATAAAACGTCGGTCCTGCATACTTACTCTTCGTTGATCAAATCCCGGATCGCTATCCTTTGAAAGGTCAAGTTTGCCTGGCTGCCTTCATATAGGATGCCTATGTACTGCTCATCTATCATTGTCATGCAGCTGTAACCCCAACTTCGCCCCTCATCCAACAACAGCCAATTCTCCTCCGGCCAAGTCTGCCCCTGGTCCGTGCTCGTCTTGATGGTCATATTGAATCGACCCGTATGTGTGTTGGGGTTGGAAAAGAGCAATAGATCGTTGACGTCTTGCGATGAGCCAAGGATCAGGCTCGCCATACATGTAGACTCCTCAAGTCCAGTAACAGAACTCGAATGCTCCTGCCAGGATTGACCGAGATCTTTGGTGACCGCCACATATCGCCCAACACCCAACGAGTCCCTCGCGTAGTTGTTTCGGCAGTTGATCATGATGCCCCCATCCGGCAATTCGATGAGCTGTGCCTCCGTGGTCTCGGCCCTGACCCCGGTGCCGATCTGCCAGGTCACACCGTGATCTGCGCTAGTGATCAGCGTGCTATGTGGCACTTTGTCTTTGTCCTTGAACTGTGCTGGAAACACCAAAGTCCCATCTTTTAGTGAGATCCCTTTTCCCGGTCCTGCCAGCAGCAGTTGCCAATTCGGGTCCTTGATTTGGGAAGTAATGTTGATGGGTTCAGACCACGTGAGCCCATCGTCTTCACTCTTGACCAGAACGAATTGGCCAGTCTCCTCCGGCTTCATTCCGAATCCCGACGCGAACCACGCCCGCTCGTCGGGATAGCCGTGGGCCCAGAGTGCCGCTACCCAAATGGTTCCGGTTGCTCGATCCACCAAAACCGAAGGGTCCCCGACGCCATTGGAGGCTTCCGGCAGGCCTCCCCATTCACTCATGTCCGTAATGACTTTCATCGGCTCCCATGTACGTCCGCCATCAGTGCTTCGTGACATGCCCACATCGATGTCTTCCTGCAGGTCAACTGAACTATTGTATCGCACATCATAAACGGCGATGAGTGTACCGTCGTTGGTGGTCGCCAACCCAGGGATCCGGTAGGCGTTCACCCCGTCGTCGCCCCGCTTTCGTAGCGCAATGCCCATTCTTTGAGGGCTCGGTTGAATTGATACAGGCGTCTCAATCTCGTTGATGACCACCGAACGAATCGAACCACTCACGAGATGATCAATATTCGCGGATTTTTTGAGTTCGTAGGAGACCCAAAAGTGATTGTCGCCAGCCTGCAGCACTTTCGTATCAGCGAAGACCAGACTGGATGCTGGTGCCAGGTCCTCGCCAAACTGCTCCTCCGATGAGTAATCAGCGGAATTCCCTGAGTAATAGATGCGCACCCCTTCGATGTCTGAAAGCGACGTAGTACCGGCAGTCGACAGGTGGATCTGATTGAGGACGCTCCCAGAATCAACAGAAAGCGTCAGATGTATAATTACGTTGTCTGCTTTGCCAAGCAAAACCGGGTAGGTCGGTTGCGTTACCGCTATTGCTTTGACGTCCTGCCTGTCACTCAGTTCCATCGTGCGTCTTCCAGTGCACTGTAAACAGACAACGGCAAACAAGAGGAAAAGAGTAGAGATATGGGGAGATGTAAACTTCATTGAACAACTCACTGCGAAGATATTGCTCCAGATCACAAGGCGGGCTGGGTTTCCTTCATCGCTTTCTTCACGTAATTCTGGCCGGTCATCGCCGATGCCGTGAGGAATCCCGCGAACAGCGCGCCGCCGACACCGGCAGTCACGATGTCCTGACCCGTTAAATAAAAGTTCTTGATGGGCGTGCGAGGTTGAAGGAACTTCTGACGATACCTATCGGGATCATGGTCGATGCCATACAATTCCCCACGATCGTAATTCATAAAGTGCCTGGTCGTCACCGGGCTGGAGAGCTCGTAATGGTCAATCTTGCCCTTCACTTGAGGCTCCAGTTGGTAGAGCGCATCTAGCAGTCGCCGCGCAAACTTCTCTTTGAGTGCTTCGTAGTCTTCTCCGCGCTTCTTCCATCGGGTGTCTTCCCACTTTTGAAATAGATCGAAGGGCATCACGGTGATGATATCGATCGTGCTCTTCCCTGGATATCGCTCTGACCATGTGGGGTCTTTGGCTGCCGGAAAAGAAATGTAAACAACCGGAAAAGGTGCGTCCAGGTCCTTTTCATATCGCGTGACCAAACCATCGTGGTCCAGGTCATCAGGGTACACCCAATAATTGGCTTTGGGCAGTTGGAGCTCTTCGGGAGAGCCGTTCAATCCGATATACAAACAGGCGTGGGCTGCTGAGGGAGTTACTTTCTCCAGCTGTTCATCAAATCCATGCTTCGAGGCGAGTTCTGAAGGAAGTAGCTTATTGTAGGAGTTGATGATGCCGGCGCCGCTAATTACATTGTTCCCTCGGAACACTTTGCCGTCTGGCATGATGACTCCCACGGCTTTACCACCCTCGATCTTTATCTCCTGCACTTCTGCATTGGTGAGAATGGTACCGCCAGCTGCCTCAATGATCGGGTCCACGGTTTCTACAATACGTGAAGAGCCGCCTACCGGAAAATTACCTCCATGGAAATAGTGCTTGACCACAGAGGCGTGCATAGCAAAACTGCTGCGACCCGGAGGTAGGCCGTAGTCGCCGTATTGGCCTGTGAGTACCTTGATCAACTCTTGATTGTCCGTCAGGTCCTGAAGTACAGAGAGCGTCGATCGGGAGGCGTATTTCAAGTAAGGCCGTCGCATTTGACCACCGGCCAGTGCCTGGACTGCCTTGGGCATTGCCTTTTCCACGAAGAAGTTACGGCTGATCTTGCTGACATGGAAGACCAGGTTGACATAATCGTCAATGGCCTGCTCATCCTTTGGGAAATAGGCTTTGAGTTGCTCTTTGAAGTTAGATACCCCTTTTCTGAGGTCGTAGGTTTTCTTGCCGATGACAATGCGGTCATAGACATCGCCCATGTCAGCCCATTTCAATTCACCATCTGTGACATAGTCAAACAGCTTCCGCAGCACGCTGGTCTCGCGACCTACCTCTCCGATATAGTGGATACCAACGTCCCATTCGTAGCCCCGCCGCTTGAAGACATGTGTGTAGCCCCCGGCGGTATAGTGTCGCTCCAGGAGTAGTACGCGTTGTCCGTCCTTGGCAAGACACGCGCCCGCCGCCAGGCAGCCCATTCCTGAGCCGACAAGTATGGTGTCATACTGCTCAGTGGCTTCGTATTTCTGTTTGTAGGATTGGACCATATCAATAGCGATCTACAATTAAAACCTCAGCAGCATGTACCCCAACTTTTGGTAGTGCGTCACGGTGGTCAGCATGGACGTGGCGATCTCCACTTCTTCCAAAAGCTCATCGGGATCGACGCCTCTCCCGATCAGTGATTGCCCGCAGACCGTAATTTTCACACCGGCGTCCTTCAGCGCCTTCATCAAATCAGCGTTGGGATTGTCTGTTCCAAACTTCTCGCGATAAGCCTCATGACCCATGGTGGAATAGGTGGATTGCGCATGGAGGGCGAGTACCACGTTCATGTTATCCGCAGGCACGCCACCCACGGCATGCAGATTCAACATTCGCGCTACATTATTAAGTGAGCGATCGAGATCCGATTTATCGGAAGCCCCGCCGTACACGTCGATCACGATCTTGTACTCTTGTTGGCCATCGGGCTTCACCGTCGCCTCAGGTATGTCGTAGATACCACCGAAGTCCTTGATGACGGGGTTGACTTTTTCCTGCGCGTGGACGGTTATGCAAATTAGAATGGTAAGGAGTGAGAGTAGATATTTCACGGTTAAAGCATTTGATCCAGTGAATGTAAGGGATTTTCAATGTTTCACAGCACCCCCTCAAGACCAGGGAATACTTTCGAGCACCCAAAATGGCGGCCACGCGGTGTAGTTATTTCATGGTATTTTTAGCCCGTCTATGGAGAGGAGAAGTTCGATGCTCAAAATATGTGTAGTAGGGATCCTACTTAGTGCAGTTGCAAGTCATTCGTATGCGCAGGAAAGTGGAGATTCATCGGTACAGCGAGTGGATTCTCTCTTTCTCCAACTACAGCTGCAGTATCAGGAACTCGAAGCTGCAGGAAAGAGACAGCGGCGGAGAGACTCACTCGAGAGGCTCAACCTGAGAGCTCAGATTGCCAGGTTACAAAACGAATCCTCGGCACAGCGGGAGCAGCTACAATCGGAGATCCGACAAATTGAAGTCCGGGACAGCCTGGTGAATGTCGCCAGAAAGCAGAAGGTGCTCTATCAGAAAGAGAGCTTGACCGGATACCCGGTGGCGCCATTTGAAGACACGCTGTTCTCGATCTACCTGAAAGTGGGTCCTGTTTTAGCTGAACAACGTGCCCTGAGTGTCTCGGAGAAGATCAACCTACTGGCTTCTGCGGAGTCCTTCGATCCGGACTCACTACAGTTGGTGGACAACGACCTCACGACGGACATTATTTACGGTGACCTGATCGTGATGAGTATTACAGATTGGGATGCCCTCTGGTACGACCGCGACCGTGAAGCACTAGGCAGCGACTATCTGATTGTCATTAAGGAGGCCGTGGTACAGGAGAACGAAAGGCAACTGCTCACAAACCTCTTTGTGAGAATCGGTCTGGTGGTACTCATTCTACTATTGGGAGGCTTCTTCATTTCCTTGCTGAACCGTCTGTTCCGAAAGTTGACCGTTTGGATAAATCGCCACGGTTCTGAGTTTTTCACCGGGGTCAAGCTCAAGAACTATGAGTTCCTGCCGCCTCGACGACAACTAGCTATAGTGACACAATTGATTATTCTGGTGAAATGGCTCGTATTTCTCGTAGTGCTCTATGTCACGCTCCCTCTAGTTTTTAGCGTATTCCCTTTCACACAAGGCTGGGCGCACACGCTTTTCAGTTGGGTTTGGGATCCTGCACGGGATATCGCCATTTCGTTCATAGGATTCCTCCCCAATCTTTTCTCCATCGGCGTCATTTCTGTTTCCATTTACTACCTCATCAAGTTCTTTCGCTTCTTGTCGAAAGAGGTCGAAGATGGCCGGTTGGTGATCTCTGGATTCCATGCGGATTGGGCACCTCCTACTTTCTCAATCGTGAAAGTCTTGCTATACGCCTTCCTGTTTGTAGCGGTGTTCCCCTATTTGCCGGGCTCAGATTCACCCATCTTTCGGGGAGTCTCGGTCTTTCTGGGTATTCTCTTCTCTTTGGGGTCTTCCACGGCCATTGCCAATGCAGTGTCAGGAGTGGTGATCACGTATATGCGGCCTTTCCGTGTCGGAGATCGGGTCAAAATCGGGGAGGTCACGGGCGAAGTGATGGAAAAATCGCTGCTGGTCACGCGGATAAAAACGACCAAGAACGAGTACATCACCGTGCCCAATGCTTCCGTGCTTACGGGGCATACAGTCAATTATAGCACGGCCAAAGGGGACGAGGGCCTGATCCTTCATACGTCGGTGACGATCGGCTACGACGTGCCCTGGAGAAAGGTGCATGAGGTACTGATATTGGCTGGAGAGAAGACCGCTGGCATAGATCTCTCGAAGGCGCCCTTCGTATTGCAGACCAGCCTCGATGACAACTATGTAGCCTATCAACTGAATGTGCACACGCAGAGTCCGGAGCTAATGCCAAGAATCTATTCCGACCTTCACAGCAACATTCAAGACCTGTGCAAGGAGCGTGATATCGAAATACTCTCCCCGCATTATCGAGCTGTTCGAGACGGCAACGACAGTACCATCCCAGGAGATTACCCGCCAATGAACCCATAGTGAGATGGTCAGGTAATGCCCCTTACCTTCGCTGTGTTTTTGACCTATCTTTAAGCCATGACGAACTACTTCCCACAAGCCAGAAATATCGCTTTTATACTTTGTTGTCTATTCATGTCCCACCTCTCCCAAAGCCAGAGCCATTCACTTACGTCTCCTGATGGCACCATCGAACTTTCTGTGAATGTCGAGGAGACGATCACCTGGTCGGTGACCCACAATGGCAATACAGCTATCGAGAAGGCGCAGATCGCAATGGACTTTACCGACGGCCGAGATTACGGATCGGGTTCGCGCCTCAGGTCACAGAAGACAGAGGCATTCAATTCGACCCTCCGGCCTGTCATCCCTCACAAGGATTCCGAGATTACCGATGAGTACAATCAATTGTCGCTGAGTTTTCGAGAGCGATTTCAGCTGGTTTTCAGGGCCTATAATGATGGTATCGCCTATCAGTTCAAGGACACAGAGAAGCGAGAACGCACGGTGGCGTCGGAGACCATGCAACTGACATTTCCGGGCAGTACTACGTCGTGGTTTCCACAAGAAGAGTCATTCTATTCACACAATGAACGTCAGTACTTAAACAAGTCCGTGGATGACATAGCTGAGGGCGAATTCTGCAGTATGCCCGTGGTCTTCGAGACAGCCGCAACTAAGATCTTGATCACTGAAACGGCGCTTCATGACTATCCGGGGATGTTCATTCGCGGAAATGGGAATCAGACTGTGGACGCTATCCATCCAAAGTACATCCTCGAGATCAAGGACGATGAAGCACAACCGGACCGGAACCAGACCATCGTGCAGGAAGCCGACTATATCGCCAAAATCGAAGGGGCGAAAGATTACCCCTGGAGGGTATTCATGATCAGTGATGATGATCGCACATTCATCGAAAGCAATCTGACCTTTCAATTGTCCAAACCTCAAGTCATTGAAGGCACTGACTGGATCGTACCCGGCCAGGTCGCATGGGACTGGTACAATGCCAACAATCTGACAGGTGTCGACTTCGAATCGGGACTGAATACAGCGTCCTATAAGTACTACATCGATTTCGCATCGGCGAACGGTATTGAGTATGTCATACTGGACGAGGGATGGACCAAATCCACCACGGAGATCCTCGATTTCAATCCCGATATGGACGTACCCGAGTTGATTCGCTATGGAAAGGAAAAGGGCGTCGAACTGATCCTCTGGGTGCTTTGGAAGCCACTTGACGCCAACATGGACCAGATCCTTGAAACCTACAAGAGTTGGGGTGTCAAAGGCATCAAAGTGGACTTCATGCAGCGAAACGATCAATACATGGTCAGCTCCTACGAAAAGATCGCCGCGAAGTGCGCTGAACTAGAGATGTTGGTCGATTTCCATGGGGCATTCAAGCCCTCAGGATTGAGACGAATGTACCCCAATGTCATCAGTTATGAGGGAGTCATGGGCAGTGAACATAACAAATGGAGTCAGAATATCACCCCTGAGCACAATGTGACCCTACCCTTCATTCGTATGGCCGCTGGACCCATGGACTACACACCAGGGGCCATGGTGAACGCTCATTTGCCCAATCACAAGATCAACTTCGAAAGACCAATGAGCCTTGGCACCCGGGCGCATCAGGTCGCGATGTACGTCGTCTTCGAGTCCCCCTTGCAGATGCTATGTGAATCGCCTTCTCGGTATAACAAAGAACAAGAAACGGTCGACTTCCTGGTGCGGATCCCAACCACCTGGGATGAGACGGTGGCTCTTCATGGAGCTATCGGGGAGTACGTGGCTGTGGCGCGACGTAAGGGCGACAAATGGTACGTAGGGGCCATGACCAACTCCGAGGCTCGAGAGTTGACGCTGGACCTGTCCTTCCTGGGCGAGGGTGCTTACACCATGGACGTATACAAGGATGGTGTCAACGCGCACCGCCATGCGGAGGACTACAAGATCGTGCGTCAATCGGTCAATAGTTCGTCCAATGTGACCATGTCACTCGCTGGCGGTGGTGGCTGGGCGGCGATTATTTCGAGATAAGGAGGGTTATCGGTCAGTATCCCAATAATTTATCTCAATAAGTAGATATACTTTATATTTATTTCGCAAGAGCCATATTTACCAGAAGGATCATGCTTTGTGCCTCATCCTTGAGGTCAGTCCATGCAAACCACACTTTCCCTGCATGAAAGGCCATCTGAGGGAAGCCACTTCCCCGCGCCTCGTTGCTTTCCGCAACCTTGAGGATTGGGCCCATAGTACCGTTCTTGTTGACAGTCCGTGCTCTGATCACGGTAGTCTCTCCTTCCCTGCCAAGCCAGCTCACCATCGCCTGCTCCTTGTTGAGCATTTCTATATCTACCCGGCCCAACGGGCCATTGTTGTCGATAAGCACCGGCTGGCCAAACGATGCCCCACCATCTTCGGAAAAGATGACCTTTACCTGTGACACGCCGTTGGCACCAGAGAACCAAGCCACTGCGAGATCATTGCCGAGCGCATCCGCCCGGGGCCCATTCACGGGGCAACCTTCAATGTTCCAATTGTCGGCATAAACCGTTTGGGGCGCCGTCCAGGCACCATCGACGAGTCGGACGATGGACATGTCCCTAACCTCCAATTCTGACCGATCCCGATAGATGACGATGGGGCCATTCGCAGTTATGGCTCCAGTTGTTTGGCAGCAGTCGCAAACACGGTCGTCGAGCTCGTACTCCTGTGAAAGGTTGCCCTCGAGGTCCAAAACGGCAGAACGGACAGTCATTGCCCCTTGATGGCCTTCATGCCCGCCGTGCCCACCGCCGGTATTTCGACCGTCGAGCCACGCGAGCTGAAACGATCCACTGGCCAGTGGTAGCATCGTCACAAAGCCATGTTCTGTCGGCGTGCCATCGGAATGCGGTATGAGTGGCGAAGTCCACTCCTCACCTACCTTCCGGCCAATATTCACGTCATAGGAATAGGTACCAGCAGAGCTCTTGGCGAGAAAATGGGCAAGCATACCTCCCTGGGCATCGGCAGCCACCGTTGGGTAATCCGCCCAATTCACAAACCAGTCCGTCCCTGTTGCAATAGTCACACCATCAGACCAGCCTTGCTGCTCCCACCGGGCATACTTCAGGATAGCGGTATCCGATCGCTTCTCCACCCATGAGAGGTACAACTGCTCATCATCACCCACGACCAGATAAGGTAGTGAGCTGTTAGCAGCTGCAGGGCCTGATACCTCTTGTAGCACTGGTGCAGACACCTCTTGCTGCTCATTTTGCGGAGTTTGTGCGCAGCCTAGGGCCACCACTGCGAGGGAGCAGACGGCGACCCAAGACCGAGCACGTAGCCACATGGCGGACATCTTTGTTGGGGCAGTGGTCATAGCTTCTCTTCGACCCTACCGCATTTCAGCATCATATCGCCGAAGTAAGGATTGCGGATTTCCTCTGACATGCTGAGCCAATCGGCACCAGAGTTGTTGAAAGCCATTGGGCAATGCTGAACAAACACCCCTTGGTTGCCTGGCATAGCTTTCAGCGTCAAAATCAACTTGTCAGTGACCACTTTGAATGCCTTGCGCTGCATGGCGAGGTCATCATATTTGACGATTTCCTTGGTGATCTTGATCATATCTGCCTCCATATCTTGCTTCTCAAGTTGTACCGCCAATTTCTCAGCAGCCTCCTGGGCTTTTGTCGCATCAGACTTGACCAGTGCGTCTTTGAGATCCATGTAGGGTCCGAGATAGCTTGTGCCATCCTGCGCCTGAACGATTCCAGCACATACCATTCCTAAAACAAGTGCGATAGTCTTCATATGTATTGCTTTTTGTATTTGATTAATATTCTCGTTTTCAATTCAATTCCTCTTCGACATTGCCACAAGTCAGCATTTGATCTCCGAAATAAGGATTAAGTATTTCATCAGAGTCACTCAGCCAAAAGGCCCCCTCGAAATCAAAAGCCATGGGGCAGTATTGCCTGAACCCTCCGGTGGTTACGTCAAACTTCACGATGGTCTGGAATAGCTGATCACTCAATGGTGAAAGAGCAGCCCTGATCTCCTCAACATCTGAAGACGAGGTCATGATCTCGGTGACAGCCTTAAGCACCGCCAGGTCTTTCATCCACTCCATGTGCGCATCGCCTTTTACCAGGGTCATGTCCACATCTTCAATAGCAGCGAGCAGCTTGACGGCTTGCTCCTGAGCATTGCCTGCCTCCGTTTCGACAAGTGCATCCTTCACTGGTAGGTAGCTTTCAAACACACTTCGGAGTTGCTCGCGGAATACGGAGCTTACCTCGAAGGTGTCAACAGCAATATTCACTTCCGGGTGGCTGATGGTAGGTGTGGATGAATCGTCCATCCCATGGTCATGACCCGTAGCCACTTTACCGCCATTGGGATTCATCATGCTGACTTTCCCTTCCAGTTGTGCCGCAGCATCGATCTTGAATACGCCGTTGGCAGCCACTTCCTCACCGGCCTCCAAACCTTCTTCGACCACATAGTGATCTCCTGCGTCCGGACCCAATTTCACTTCTCTGAATTGGAATGTGGGCTGCGTATAGTTCGGGCGCAACACGTACACGACTGCACGCTTGCCTGTCCATAGCACGGCTGATTTGGGCACGAGCAACTGGTTGTCGGCATTGGGAAGGCGGGCTTGAAGGGCGCCTTCTACAAACATTTCAGGCTTCAGCAACCCGTTAGGGTTTTGGATCTCTGTGCGAATCGCAGCAGTTCTGGTCTGTTTGTTGACAATCGGATCAATGAAAGTGATCACACTTTGGAAGGTCCTTCCGGGAATGGACTGAACGCGGAACTCAACGGAATCTCCGACAGCAATCCATTGAAGGTCGCTCTCATAAGCATCAAACAACACCCACAGGCGATTGAGATTGGCAATCTCGACCAACACGGTCCCCTCCTTCACGTGCTCACCCTCACTGATGTTCCTGGCGATAATAGTCCCTGACCTTGGGGCGTAGACATCGAAATAATATTGTGGCTCCCCTTTATCGACGATCTGTTGGATCTGCTGATCAGTCAATTCCCACAGCTTTAGCTTTTGAACTGCCGCCTCATAAAATGACGGATTGGATGTCTTGAACTTCAAGGCCTCAAATAGCTCCTTCTGTGCTGTCACCAGATCCGGCGAGTAGATCGTCGCCAGTCGTTGTCCGGCACTAATGTACTGGCCTGTAAAGTCCGCGAACAGGCGCTCAACGCGACCACCGAAATGCGCAGTGACTTTGGCGATCCGCCGTTCATCCGCTTCTACTTTACCAGGTAATTGCACGGACTTCTCGGGCCGGTCATTGCTCACCTTCACGGTCTGGATGGCCGCCAGCTTCATGGCCGATTCCGTCATTTGTACCTCGTCGATCGCTACCGCCTCACCTGTATTCGACAAAGGAATGAGGTCCATCCCACAGATCGGGCAACTTCCCGGTTCATCCTGGCGGATCTGAGGATGCATGCTACAAGTCCATGTCTCGGACGGGCCAGTATGATCATGGCTCGCTTCTCCCCCAACCTCAGGGGCCGAGGGTTTGATTATCCAACCTAGCAGCAGCCCAAGAATCAACAGTGCCGCGCCAGTCAACCATCTATTTTTTAACAGCTTGTTCATTTCCCTAGTAGATAGTTTATTTCGTAAATCGCCCGGTTCGCCAATACTCTGGCCTTTTCCAATTCCAGCTGATAGCCAAGCAATCGGCGTTCCATTCGTAGTACCTCTTCAAAATCCGCTCCTCCGGTGCTGAATTCAGTTTGCAGGAGAGAAAGTGATTGCGATGCCAGCTCACGAAGATTATTGTAAAGGGTAATCCGCCTTGAGGCATCAAGGTGGTCTCGGATCTGTGATTCCAGGACCGACGTAAGCGTGTTGGTTTGGTCCTCAATCTCATACTGCAATCGCTCCTGCTGCAACGCTATGGCCCGCTCCTGAGCATTGTATTTCTTGCGGTAGATCGGAAGTTTCAATCCCACCTGTGGCAGTAGGAATGCGTCCTGACCATTGCCCGCCAGGTCGGTTACATCCGTTCGATCTCCAATATTGATATAGCTGGCACCAACTGTAAACGAGGGTTTGCCAGATAATTCCACTGCCCGGAGTTGTGCCTCTTTGGCCTGAAGTTCGCTCCTAAGTGATGCCAGGGAGGCATTATTGGCAACAATACTGTCATACAAGGTCTGCTTGCCCAAGAGCAACGGTGAAACCGCGAGTGAATCCGGAAATGCAATGGGGGCAGCCAGTTCAATGTTGAGCAGCGCTTCAAATTGTGCCAAGGAGGATGCCCTGCTATCCACCCAATAGTCTCGCTGCGTTTTCAGTTCCTGCTCCTCCATTTCCACACGCAAGACGTCAACAAAGGGTGTCTTGCCACTTTCAAAATTCACTCTGGCCAGTTCCTTGAAAGAGCTGAGCAATGTCAAATTCTCCTCCGTCAAAGTAATGGACCGCTCCACGAGGTACAACTGATCGTACGCTTGTCGCACATTCTTGAACAATCGGAGTTTGGCGTCCTCGAATAGTTGCAGCCTCACTTCTGCGCTTTGGGCCGCAGCGCTTCCTTGTGCCTTTAGGGTACCAAACCAGGGGAAGGTCTGGCTGACTGCCAATGTGGCCCTTTGAGGGCCTACGCGTGTCTCCACGGGCTGGATGAAGATACCAAAGGCCAATTGTGGGTCTGGCAGCCCCTGAGCTTGCGGGATGCTTTCCATGGCAGCCAAATAGTCACTGAAGCGCGCTTTTAAACCTGGATTGTTGGTAGCCGCTATTTCGAGGAACTCATCAACGGATTGCTGAGCCCTCACTGCCGTGGCGCAGTAGAGGGATATTAGGGCAATATATAGAAGTCGAAACCCTGGTTTCATAAGGTCTGGCGTTTTAGTTGAAACTCCTGCCACATGCTGTAAAGGACGGGTACAACAAACATGGTAATCACCTGGATGATCATCCCGCCGAAAGTAGGTATCGCCATCGGTACCATGATGTCTGACCCCTTGCCTGTCGATGTTAAGACCGGCAATAAGGCAATCACCGTGGTAGCTGCGGTCATCATTGCAGGTCTCACACGCTGGCTGCCGGCATGGAGTACTGCCTGTCTGATGCCTTGCACTGTTTTGGGCTGCTCCCTGTCAAAATGCTGCTTCAGGTAGGTACCCATAATCACGCCGTCGTCCGTAGCTACGCCAAATAATGCGATGAAACCGACCCATACGGCCACACTTAGATTGATCTTGTGGACCTGGAACAGCTCCCTCATGTCAGAGCCAAACAATGAAAAGTTCAGGAACCAGTCCTGGCCATAAAGCCAAATGAGAATGAAGCCCCCGGCAAAAGCCACGAACACCCCGGAGAATACCATGAGCGTGGGCTGGATCTTACCAAACTGAAAATACAGGATCAACAGAATGGCGAGCAAACTCACCGGTATCACAACTGACAATCGCTTGGTGGCTCTTATTTGGTTTTCGTAATTGCCAGCAAATCGATAGCTGACGCCCATTGGGATCTCGATGTCTCCCGCATTGATCCGTTCGGCGATCAATTCCTGTGCGTGCTCAACCACATCGACCTCCGCATAGCCCTCTTCTTTGTCAAAGATCACGTAGCTCACCAGGAAGGTATCTTCACTCTTGATATTTTGAGGACCCCGCACATAAGTGAGCTCCGCCAACTCCTGAAGAGGCACCTGCACACCGGTTGGTGTAGGAATGAGGATATTCTTGATATCATCCGGGTTGTCTCGCAGCTCACGGGCGTAACGGACTCTCACGGGATAACGCTCCCGGCCTTCGACGGTCATCGTTTGTGTGTTACCACCCACGGCGACGCCCAGGTACATCTGCATATCCGCGACGCTGAGGCCATATCGGGCGATCGCTCTACGGTCTATCTTGATCTCCAGGTAGGGCTTCCCCACGACCCTATCCGCAAAAACGGAACTGGCCTTCACCCCAGGCACTTCCTGGAGAATCCTTTCCATGTCCAGTCCTACTGCCTCGATGGTCTCAAGGTCGGGACCATAGATCTTCATCCCCATCGGGGCACGCATCCCAGTGGACAACATGACGAGGCGGGTTGAAATAGGTTGTAGCTTGGGAGCGGAAGTCATGCCGGGGATATTGGCCACTCTGACGACCTCATCCCAGATATCATTGGGCGATTGGATTTCTTCTCTCCATTGCCTGAAGTACTTCCCATTGCCATCCGGGACCAGCAACTCAGTATCTAATTGTGAGAGTTTGGAGCTCTCCCATTGGAACGTGCTTCCGTCACTAAGTTCGTATTCTCCCTCCCTATTCACCTTGAAGCGCCGGCGATGGCCATCTTCGTCAAGCATATATTCGGGTTTGTAGTTGATCACATTTTCGAACATCGATATGGGCGCCGGATCCAGCGCCGACGATACGCGACCCCACTTACCCACAGTCGTCTCCACTTCAGGGATGGAGGTAACCAACTGGTCCAGGAGTCGAATCGTCTCTATGTTCTCCTCAATACCAGAGTGAGGCATTGTCGTGGGCATCAGAAGATAAGATCCCTCATCCAGTGGCGGCATAAATTCCTTACCCATGCCGGGGAACGTCTCGGAGGCCGAGGCCCAAAAACCCGTTTGTCGCACATCTAAACCCATGCGCTCCGGGACGGCGCCAACAAAACCAAAAAGGCGGTCAAAGCCTTGCCACGACAACAAGCCCAATAGCAGGATGATAAAAGGCAAAGTGAAGAACTGCCATTTGTGTGACAGGCACCAGTTCAGCACTTGTCCATAGTACCGTACTACAAGCAGAAGGACCCCAAGGATCAAGGCGATGGCAACTGCTACAAATAGAAAATTCGTGAATGAAGACACTCCAGGCCCTAATGGCAGCCATTGCTGGGTCAGGAAGTACATTACGGTGCAGAGCACAATACCAATGCCCAGATAGGTGGGCATCTCCGACCATCTGCCTCGCCATTTGTCGGCGAAGAGATTATTCGCTCCAATCAGCAGGAGCACGACGCCTGCCCAGGTCACGAAAAACAGAAGGACCACTCCCCCAATCATGACGAGAACATGGGCCACTCTTCTTATTTTCTTGGAGCTCAGCTTGATGGAAAATACGACGTGAGCAAATGCCGGGATGATGATCAAACCGATGAAGAGCGCGGACAGCAGCGCAAAAGTCTTGGTGAACGCCAAAGGATGGAACAGCTTGCCTTCCTGAGCCTGTAGCGCAAATACTGGTATGAAGCTGATTACTGTGGTTGCCAGTGCCGTGACTACCGCAGAGGCTACCTCTACCGTGGCCTGATAAATGACCTTTAGTCTCCGTGCAGCGTCCAGCGTGCTATTCTCAGGCATCTGCAAGTGCCGTATGATGTTTTCGGTAAAGACGATGCCTACATCGACCATGACGCCAATGGCTATGGCGATGCCAGAGAGGGCTACAATGTTGGCTGCAACGCCGAAGTAACGCATAGCAATGAAGGTCATCAAAACCCCCAAAGGCAGCAAGCTGGAAATGAGAATTGAAGCCCGGAGGTTGAGGACAAGGATAATGACCACAATGATGCTAATGAGGACCTCGAGTGTCAGTGCCTCTTCCAGGGTCCCAAGCGTCTCTTTGATGAGCCCTGTGCGATCATAGAAGGGCACGATCGTCACTTTTGATACCGTACCGTCGTTCAGCGTCTTACTTGGGAGACCGGGAGCCAGATCATCGATCTTGGCCTTGACCGCGTTGATGACCTCCATCGGATTTGACCCATAGCGGGCCACCACTACGGCTCCAACCGCTTCTGCCCCCGCTTTGTCCAGTCCACCCCTTCGTGTGGCCGGGCCCATCTGTACCGTCGCCACGTCTTTGATCCGAATCGGAATATTGTTGATGGCGACGACCACTGCTTCCTCCAGATCGCTGATGTCTTTGATGTAACCCAATCCACGGATCAGGTACTCCGCCCTATTGAATTCCATCGTCCGGGCACCGACGTCCAGATTGCTCTTCTTGACGGCGGTCATGATGTCTGAGACATCTACGTTGTAGCTTTTCATAGCCACGGGATCGATGTCCACCTGATATTCCTTCACAAAGCCGCCCACCGAGGCAACCTCTGAAACCCCTTCAGCCGAGGCAATCCCATACTTTACATAGAAATCCTGAATGGACCTCAGTTCCTGTGGATCCCAACCACCAGCCGGCCGACCCTCGGCATCTCTACCTTCCAGGGTATACCAAAATATCTGCCCAAGGGCGGTGGCATCCGGGCCTAAACTCGGTTGCACATTCTCAGGTAAAGTGCCGGATGGTAGAGAATTGAGCTTCTCGAGAATGCGGGACCGGCTCCAATAGAATTCAATGTCTTCGTCGAAGATCAGGTAGATACTGGACAGACCAAATATGGAACTGCTGCGAATCGTCTTCACCCCCGGAATGCCCAAAAGAGCTGTCGTAAGAGGATATGTGACCTGATCCTCGATATCCTGAGGGGATCGTCCCATCCATTCGGTGTAGACAATCTGTTGATTCTCACCAATGTCGGGGATGGCGTCTACAGGCACCGGGTCGCTGGGGAGATTACCCAGATTCCAGCCAAATGGAGCCGTCGCTATACCCCAAACGATCACTGACAATGTGATCAAGAGAGTGACCAGCCTGTTTTCTAAGAAATATTTTATAATTCGATTAATCATAGCGTCATTCAATACTGTCGATCTTGACAATAGAATCGAGGGTCCATTGACATGGCCCTGCACCCTCGTAAGGGCGTAAATGGCTATGACTTAAATGAGAAATGACTGCACCATGACCGGTACGTCCTGGGCAATCAAAGGAGGTTTGTAGTTCTGATAAGGATTGTGGTCGCTGGTTTCATTGTCCAGATTCAACTGGACCACCGAATAAACGAACACAGCCAATAATTGAAGGTCCGGTCGGGCGTCGAAAGTGAAATGTCCCTTTTCAAGGTTATCCACCTTATATTCTTCGACCGTGTCCTCACAACAACCCATGGGGCAAGGCTCATTATCCGCGAGGCCCATTGCGGACATGCACGAATCAGCCTTGGTGAAGAGGGCCACGTTCTTCAAGCGCCCCATACAATAGTGCTTGTGCATCACGACACCAATGCTGCTGACAAGCAGGATCATTGCCATGGACACGGTCACTATGTTCTTGAGAAACTTCACTTTGACACAAATGTACGTAATTCCGCCATCAAGGATACGTAAACTTCTGCCTCAGGCCCAATTGGATTCGTCTGCACAAGCCACTGACGTAAAAGTCTTGAGTGGGTTCAGAATATTGAAATATACTTGAGCTACTAAACCAAACGTGTGATGAAAATCTACTTCTCCCTCCTGCTGGGACTTACCCTCGGTATTGCCTGTGCTCAGGACAAACGTGTAACAGAAGCCAACTACGAGCTTGCCGCAAGGTTCTCGCCTGACAATTTGAAAAGAATGGTCTTTTCCACGTCTGTTGATCCTCACTGGATGAAGCAAACGAATCGCTTTTGGTACCAGTACGAAACGTCCGAGGGGAAGCAGTGGTACATCGTCGACCCGGCCAGGTCTTCCAAGCAAACGATGTTTGATCGCGATAAAATGGCTGCGGACATGACGAGACTCACCGGCGATCCTTTTGATGGGAAGCATCTGTCCATCGAGAACCTGAAATTCATCAATGACGAAAAGAGCATCCGCTTCGAAGTGAAGAGCAAACTGGTCGATGAGGAAGAAAAGGAAGAGGACGAAGAGGATGGGGACACGCAGGAAGAGAAACCCGAGAAAAAGCCAAAGAAAAAGAAGAGGAGAACCTGGTTCTTCGAGTATGATTTCGGGACGAAGACCCTCCGACTGCTGGAAGATTACGAAAAGCCCAAAGACCATCCGGATTGGGCGTCAGTCTCGCCAGACGAATCCTATGTGCTTTTTGCTCGCAATCACAACCTCTATTGGATGGACGCGGAAAACTACGCGAAGGCCAAAGAGGATGACAAGGACAGCACCATCGAGGAGAATCAATGGACAACGGATGGCGTCGAGCACTACGGATATGCCAGAATGAGACGGGGTGTGACGAATGTCGATCGCGAAAAGAACAAAGACAAGCGGCAAGAAGTATCCGTCATCTGGTCTGCTGATTCGAAGAAGTTTGCAATGATACGCGCAGACGTACGCGAAGTAAAGGACCTGTGGGTGATCAATTCGATCGCCAATCCCAGACCAACCCTTGAAACCTACAAGTATCAAATGCCTGGCGAAAAAGAGGCGCCGAAGTTCGATGTGTTGGTATTTGACTTCGATTCCAAGGAGATGACGCAAGTGCAGGACGACGAGTTTCCCGATCAAAGTGTCTCGCTACTTAGAGCACCACGACCGAAGAAGAATCGCGATGATGAACTGCGACCCAGCTTCTGGCTGTCCAAAACCAGCGACAAGCTGTACTTCCATCGCACGAGCCGTGACCTTAAGCGCATCGACTTGTGTGTGGCGGATACCCAAACGGGAGAGGTCACTGTGCTGATCGAAGAAAGACTCAACACTTATGTGGAAGTACAGACTCCCGTATTGATCAACAATGGTACAGAGATTGTCCATTGGTCTGAGCAAGACGGCTGGGGACATCTTTATTTGTACGATGCCGCGGGCAACATGAAGAGCCAGTTGACGCAGGGCCCATGGCACGTCGAGGCGATTGAAGGCGTCAACGAATCCACCAGAACGGTATTCTTCCGAGCCAATGGCCGTGAAAAAGGCGAGGATCCCTACCACCAGCATCTGTACAGTGTGGGTTTGAATGGATCAGGATTGAGGAACCTCAGTCCCGGAAACTATGATCACCGCGTGAGCGTGAACGATGACCAATCTTATGCGGTGGTGAATTATTCAAGGGTAAATACGACCCCTGTCTCGAGGCTGATCGATGCCAGCGGCAAAGCTGTGCTGAACCTTGAGACGGCTGATTTGTCCAAGCTCCTCGAGGCAGGCTACCAATTCCCCCAACCGTTCAAGGCCAAGGCCGGTGATGGCATCACAGATATCTATGGCGTGATGTACAAGCCCTTCGATTTTGACTCAACGAAGTCCTATCCACTGATAGAGTACGTCTATCCAGGCCCTCAAACAGAGGCGGTCTCCAAGTCTTTCTCCTCTCGAATGGACCGTACTGACCGTACGGCGCAGTTGGGCTTTATCGTGGTGACGCTTGGTAATCGCGGGGGTCATCCAGATCGCTCCAAATGGTATCACAACTATGGCTACGGGAACCTTCGCGACTATGGGTTGGAAGACAAGAAGGTCGTGGCAGAGCAGCTGAGCTATCGTCATGACTTTATTGACCTGGATCGTGTCGGTATCTTCGGCCATTCAGGGGGTGGCTTCATGTCAACTGCGGCCATGCTTGTCTATCCGGACTTCTTCAAAGTGGCTGTTTCATCCTCTGGCAACCATGACAACGCCGTTTACAACCGTTGGTGGAGCGAAAAGCATCATGGCGTGCAAGAGGAAATAAACGATGAGGGTGAAGCTGCCTTCAAATACGCTATCGATAAGAATCCCGACATTGCCAGCAATCTGAAAGGCAAGCTGCTAATCACTACCGGAGAGATTGACAACAACGTGCATCCGGCGGGTACGGTCCGCGTAGCCAATGCATTGATCAAAGCCAACAAGCGGTTTGATTTCTTCCTGTTCCCGGGCCAGCGGCACGGCTATGGAAATATGAATGAGTACTTCTTCTGGTTACGCTCGGACTACTTCGTTGAACACCTCATGGGAGATGAGACCGACCGCCCAGTGGATATTGTCGAGATGAACCGAGGGAAGGCCTTAAAATAGAAATCGATGTGACTAGGAAGAGGTTTCCTGACTGCCCTTTGTGAGTGTGATCGAGTAATCTCCACCCGTCAATTGAAACTCACCACTTTGTAGGTCCGGAATACTCCCAGGATCGACTGTCGCAGGGTATTCTATGATGTCTACAACATCTCCGTCGGAGATAGGCAGTTTCACCTGGGCGGTACATCCATCGGGAATGCTCATGTCGAAATGGTATGTTCCTGTATCATCAACTCGCCACCCTGATTCAATTAGTCCCTTTGATGAGGAGTAAGTACAGCTCACAGATCCCAAACCGTCCGGCGTATTCGGTGCCAGTATAAACCGCTGAAATCCGGGGTGACCCGGATCAGGCCGGATGCCTGCCAGCCATCGGTAAAACCACTCCGTCACCGATCCGAACATGGGGTGATTGTTGGAGTAGACGTTGTCGCTTTCCTTCCATGTCTCCCAAATCGTTGTTGCCCCCCTGTCGATCATGTGACCCCAGCCCGGGTATTCCGTACTGTTGACCACATCAAAAACGACTTGCGGAGAGGCATCCCTGGACAGCGCCTCAAGCACATATTTCGTTCCGAAAATGCCTGTGATGAAGTGGCCGGCAGGAGCCCTCTTGACAGCTGCCAGAAGAGAATCCGTCGCGGCTCCTACCTGGTCTTCAGGAACGATGTCGTGATAAAGCAACGTGGCAAAAAGGGTTTGTCGATTGATATTCCCATGTACTGTCTGGTCCCAGAATTCTGATTGCAGCCAATCCCGCAATTCCGCGGCCAACTCTTGATACTTTGCCTGATTGACCTCATCTCCGACAACCTTCGCAAAGGCAGCCATGATGCGAGCACATTGTAGGTAATGCGCCGTGCCCGTAAGGGTCACAGGAACGGGCTCCAGCGACTCATGATCACTGAGTCCCTTGTCCACGACGCCCTCGGGGTGCAATCTGGCCACCTTGTCCATCCATGCGACATTCAAGTCGTACAGCTCTCTCACAATGTCCTCATCACCATAGTACAAGTACAGGTTGTGCTGCATGATGAGGTACGCCGATTCCCAACTAATTCCGCAGTATTTGATGCCCACGAAAGGTGCGGTGTCTACAAATGAGGAGTCGTTCATGGCGTCCAGCCAGTCGTAGACGGTCTTTCGATAGAAGGACTGCATGTCATAGTTGTAGATGAATGACTCACTCGTAGCGTTGATATCTCCGCCGTAACCGAACTTCTCACGTGCCGGACAATCAGATTGTACACTTACAAGATTGGCAAGAAAAGTCCTCTCGGTCGCGGCCTGAATGGAGTTGAGCAACTCGGAGGAGGAAGAGAAGCTGTTCCGATCTTCGACATTGGTGTGTATCGACAGGCCGACGACATCTGTGAGCTCGGGTTGCTCCCTTATACCGTCAATCTCCATGTAGCGATAAACATGATAGGTAAAAGGTGGTTCGAACCAATCATCCTGGTTCTCTCCGATGATGTAAGTATCTGTTTGCCAGGCCACATCAGGAGCCCCAGGGCCGCCTACCCCTTTGCGCTTGATTTGCCCGATCACCGCCGTCATGGGATTAAGGGCACCGTCCTCGTACAGACGCTCGCCGAAGCGTAATGTGATCGTATCTCCCGGGCTTCCGTCAAGCTTCGCGCGGTAAGTGCCTGTAAAGTTCTCTCCCATGTCTACGATCCATCTGTCCTCGCCTAGTGGAGCGATTTGCTGAGGAATGATCTCTCTGGTGATCTGCACAGGTGGGAAAAAGGCCTTTTGCAGTCGACCACCGGGGCCGCCTCCTACACTCGCCGCTGACCACAGGTTATCGTCGAAACCCGACAGATTCCAGCCACCTATCTCCTGCCGGGCATCGTAGGTGACACCGATGTAAACGTCATCCTTCAACAAGGGGCCAGTGCTCCATTTCCAGGTGCTATCTGACACGATCTCTTTTGTATCACCGCCAGCATAATTGATGACGAGCCTGGCGATGAATGTCGGCTTTCCTACCTCTGTATCCTCCCTCATGTTTCTTCGACCCCATTTACGAAGAGGGAGTGGATTATAAAAGCCATTACCAAGAGTGACTCCAATACAATTCGCCCCTTCGGAAATGAGCGCGGTGACATCATACTCCGTGAAGTAGACGCGCTTGCTGTAGTCGGTCCAGGCAGGGTCCAGCACATTCTCACCAATTGATTTCCCATTGATGGTCGCCTGGTAGTATCCAGCTGCAGTGATGATCAGCCGTGCATGATCGACCGCTTTGGTTGCATGAAATTCCTTGCGAAACAATGGTCCGGGACGATTGAGGTAAAACAGGGAGTCCGCCGTAGGCAGTGTCCTCCCATCTTGGAGCCAGAGGGCTCCTCCAGTCTCGAAATCAAGAGGTCTTGTTTCCTCCCGTATGTTTGAGCACGCCACGGCGATCAAGAGGGCGGTCAGCTGAAAACACTTTCTGTTCATAGGTTAGGTCTTGGGTATGGTAATGGCAAAAAGATCCTCCTTCTGTTTACGCCCTCTTAGTTCGAAGGAACCTTTGGCTTCAAAGTGATAGTCATCGCCTGGCAATCGCTCCTTCAAAGAAGAGGACACCAGAAAGCTCGACTGAAGTTCATTGCAGAGGCCTTGAATTCTGGCCGTTGTGTTGAGTACGTCTCCGGTAAACAGCATTTCCTTCTTTATCTGTCCTACCTGCCCGCGCTTCACATTGCCAAAATGGATCCCGGCTTTGAATTCTGGCGTCAGGCCATATGCAGCGACGTATGCATTCGTATTTTCTTCGATGGCGTTCCTGATAAGAAAGAAGCACTTTACACAATTCGCATCAGCCAGTCCTTCGCCAAGTTTCCAGGAGATGACTATTTCATCGCCTACATACTGGTAGATCTGACCATTGGTGTCGAGGATCGGGCCGGTCATATCCGCATAGTACTGATTGATGAGGTCATAGTAGTTTTCATTTCCGAGTCGCTCAGCGATTGAGGTGGAGCCTTTCATATCCAGAAACATGAATACGCGATCCTCATTCACGGACTTGTTGTACTTGCCGTTGAAGAAGTTGCTGACCACGTCAATGCCTAAATAATCGATGATCTCAGCCACGAAAAGGCAGGCGCTAATGATCGAGCCGGCATAAATCAGAATGCTGAATAAGGTGAAGCTCAAAAAGAAGGCAGACAAGGTCTCAAAAACCGCCGGTGCAAAAGGAGAAGCCCCTATGTTGTAGGCATTGGTCATCCAGCTGGATATAAACAACAAGACTAAAATGAGCGTGAGATACAAGGCCGTTTTCGAGACCAGCTTGATTACAAACGGCCATGAGCGGAATCTTGATTTGAAAAAAGACTCTTCAACGAAACCGAGGATCAAACCGAGCAGGATCGTCATGACAGAAACGGAGACGATCGACGTTGGAAAGTTGTAGGGATTGCCTGTGGCTGGATAACTGGTCGCTTCCCCCAGGATTCCCTTTTCCAGTAGCGCATACATCCACCCTCCTATGAGGGCGAGTATTGGATACGGGGCAATCTTGATCAACAGCCAGCTTTTGCGATTCATGAGGTCCGGTGGCCTTTTGGGCTGTTGCTAAAGGTAAGCCAAACGAAGGAAGGTTGGGCAGTGAGCTACGATGCCGTCGAAATAGACTGAATTTTACTAGCCGCGATTCTTGGTCTAGAACTTAATCGACTTCTTCACGCCCAGGGACCAGACCTGTAGCCAAATCACGCCACTGTTACCCTTGGCATTGAGCGCCAGCATCTGGCGAAAGTCGGAGAACCCAAACCATTTGTTGGAGATCCGCACCATGAGCTCACCGCCGACCATGCCATTTACCAGCATTCGGTACTCAGGCATGGACGTTTCTACTTCTCTGAGATCCAGTGTCGAAGTGTTGACCCCGGCAAATGCCGATGCGTAGACAATGTGCTTGAAGTTGAGGAATTGATAATTGGCATCTGCCTGAAATTCCAGGAAGCGAATGAAGTCACCGGAATATTCCTGATCACGATACCCCACATTGGCTGACACATAGATATCACGGTGCAGGTGGTATTCACCTATCAAACCAAAGGTCCGAACGTTGTCATAATAGTTGAAATAGAGTCCTCCGACCCATGTGCTGTGAAAGTACTTCGCCTCCGGTCGACTGCGAGTAGTAGAAAACGCCTGCCTTGCACGATTGTACTGCTCCAGGCTCATCTGCCGGCAGCAGGGTATCGAGAAGTTACTTTCCTTGCCAGGTGGTTCGTTCCCATTCTTTGCAAGTGCTTTCTTGTTGGATTGCGCCGTTAGATCAGTAGCCGTAAGCACGGCTACCAGGCCCATCGCCATAAGCATCAATTGTAGTCTTCGCATGGTTTGGTCTGTTTTGGTTCGCCCCATCCGCTTCGACGGGGGAATCCTCAGTTATCCATTGGGACTAACAATGGTACGCATTTTTCTTGCCAAGAAATCATTCCCAAAAACGGTCTGACTACCCTGAACTAAAAAAAGGGGCCTTCCAGCCCCTTCTCATTGATTCAACCCTCGGACGCTGCCTGCATAGCAGCGTGATGATTACTTATCTTATTTCAACGTCGATGGACACACATAATCCGTTAACGGAATGCCCGCCTCTCCTATGGCTTTGATACCACCGGCCACGTCCACGAGATTGTGAATGCCTCTGGACTTCAGGATCGATGACGCAATGATCGATCGGTACCCACTGGCACAGTACAAAAAGTACTTCTTGTCCTTGTCCAGCTCATGGATGTGCTCATTGAAGAAGTCAAGAGGAAAGGACACGGCATTATCCACGTGCTCGGCACCGAACTCGCCTGGCTTACGCACGTCCAGGATATTCAGTTCACCGCCCTCCAATTCTCCTTTGAATTGCTCCGCTGGGATGCTCAGTAAGCTATCTGTTTCTTTGCCCGCGGCCTCCCATGCCGCGACGCCACCTTTCAGGTAACCGAGCGTATTGTCATAGCCTACACGAGAGAGTCTTGTGACAACCTCTTCTTCCCTGCCCTCTTCGGCGAGGAAGATGATTGGCTGTTGTAAGTCATGTATCAGCGCGCCCACCCATGGAGCGAAGCTGCCATCGAGGCCAATGAAGAAAGAATTTGGAATATGTGAAGTGGTGAAATCCAGTTTGCTTCGTGTGTCCAGCACCAAAGCGCCTTCGTGGTTGGCCATGGCTTCGAAGGTATCCACATCCAGGGGCACGTTTCCTTTGGCCATGATCTGATCCAAACCCTGGGCACCGGACTTATTCATCGCCACATTCTTAGCAAAATACTGGGGCGGAGGCAGCAACCCTTCCGTCACTTCTTTGACAAACTCCTCCCTGGTCATGTCCGCTCGTAGCGCGTAGTTCGTTTTCTTCTGATTGCCAAGGACGTCATAGGTCTCCTTGCTCATGTTTTTTCCACAAGCTGAACCCGCACCGTGCGCTGGATAAACAATCACCTCATCAGGTAACGTCATGATCTTGGTTCGCAAGCTGTCATACAACATGCCCGCAAGGTCTTCCATAGTGATGGTTCCCCTCTGCGCCAAATCGGGTCTTCCGACATCACCAATAAACAGTGTATCACCGCTGAAGATCGCGTGCTCGGCGCCCCTCTCATCGAAGAGCAGGTAGGTGGTACTCTCCAGTGTGTGACCTGGAGTATGTAATACCTTGATCTTCACATCGCCCAATTGGAACTCTTCGCCGTCCGTGGCTGAGTGAATGTCGTATTCTGTCTTGGCATTGGGGCCATATACGATCGTGGCGCCAGTCTTCAACGCCAGGTCTACATGACCGGAAACAAAGTCGGCGTGAAAGTGCGTTTCAAAAATGTATTTGATCTTGGCTCCTTCCTTCGCTGCTTTATCGATGTAGGGCTGAGACTCCCTGAGTGGATCAATGATGGCCGCCTCACCGTTGCTTTCTATGTAGTACGCACCCTGGGCCAGGCAACCCGTGTAAATCTGTTCAATTTTCATTTTTTCGAGTTTGTCGTTTCCAATCTTCTAACCAAACCTACTAGGATAAAAGCGCAAAATTTGTAACAAAAGTTACTGTGAACCCGAACGTTACGAAGGATTATACTTAAGCCCGGATTGCGGGAGTCTACAGTTGTAGCACGTCAAGATTGTCGACCACAAAGTGCTGCTCACCGACGTATTCGCGGAATCCGGATTTCACGATCATCTCCATGACCGGGGCCTTGATTCTTGCAAATGTGGCCCGGATCTCCATGTTGCTGAGATCATCCACGAGCTCAAACAATGCCGCCATCGCGGTGGCATCGATCTCGTTCACACTGCTGAGGTCAAAAACGAACGTATGCACGCCTTTCCTCTCCGCCAACGCCCGCATGATGTTGTCCATCATATAGTTGGAATTCGCGTAGTAGAGTGAAGCGTCCATTCGGAAGAAGAGAAACCCCTCAATTTCCCTGGCCTCGGGTGTGATCCTGACATTTCGAAACTGCCGGGTGTCACCAATCCTGCCAAGAATGGCCACATTGGGATAGCTTATTCTCCGCACGATGAGGATGATGGAGGCAATGGCTCCCAATAAGATCCCTCTTTGAGCACCGAGCAATAGCGTCATGATGAATGAAAAGACTGCGACCAAAAAGTCAATTTTCCGTAGGCGAAACAACCGCATCGGTTCCTTGAAGTCTATCAACTTGGTCACGGCTACAATCACAATCGACGCAAGTACCGCCTTGGGCATGTAGTAAAACAAGGGTGTCAGAAACAGGAGCGTCAATGCGACGGTCAGGGCATTGAAAAAGGAAGCCCCTGGTGTTCGAGCACCAGACACCCGATTCACGGCCGTTCGGGAAAAACTACCGGCAATTGGGTAGCCACCGAAGAGCCCGGCAGAGGCATTGGATACCCCTATGGCCAACAATTCCTGATTCGCGTCGACAGTGTCGCCGTCTTGTGCGGCAAATTTCTTGGCGATGGCAATACCCTCCATGAAACTGATGAGGGCAATGGTGAAAGCAATGGGCAGCATTTGACGGATTGTGCCCCAGTCGATCTCTGGCCAGCGAAGTGAAGGCAAGCCGTTGGGCACTTCTCCTACGATGGCAACTCCCGCTTCTTCGAGATCGAAGAAATAGACCGCTATGATGCTCACAGCCACCGTAATGATAGCACCGGGCCACTTAGGGCTGAGTTTTGCCACTACTACGAGTAGCGCAATACATCCGAGCCCCAATAGCAACGTGGTGGTATGTAATTGGTGTATCTCACCAACGATCCTCATCAATACCACATGCACCTGCTGGCTCCCTTCGAAGTCGATCCGAAACAGGTGCTTCACCTGACTGAGCCCAATGATGATCGCTGCCGCCGAGGTGAAACCACTGATCAGCGGTTGTGAAAGGAAGTTGACCAGAAAGCCTAACCGTAACAGGCCCAAAAGGATTTGGATCGTACCCACCATAACCGCCAGCAGAATGGCCAATGCCCAGTACTGATCGGTGCCGCTTTGGGCAATGGCCCCGACTCCAGCAGCTACCAGCAGTGAGTCCATCGCCACAGGGCCTACCGAAAGCTGCCTCGACGTACCAAATACCGGGTACAGGGCCAACGGTACGAGTGCCGCATACAATCCGGCTATGGGTGGTAGTCCAGCTAACAGGGCATAAGCCATGCCCTGCGGGATGAGCATGGTTCCCACAGTGATCCCTGCTACGGCATCCTTTCTAAGATCGCGGAGTGGGTAGTTATTGATCCAATTGAGAATTGGAAAAAAATTCCTCAAAATCAGTCGTCGATATAGAACTTCTCTTTGACAGGTTTCAAAACCCGATTGAACCAAAGCGGCCTCCTAAGATTGTCAGGACCCGGAGCCGGTCTCGTCATGTCCAACCATTTCTTGTAAACTTCGTGAGATTTGTCGGTATCGACAAAAACGTCCCCATATCTATCGTCAGGGCCTACATTCTCGAGACGTACTTTTTGGTGCCAGCAGTGCATCCCACTAATAGGGTCAGGATGCACAGGGAAAGTGATGTTTTGATGGACGCCGCCATCACTCCAGAATATCCTGGAGGAATCATTGTCTGCGCTGTTGAATGGTCGTACACCCTGCAAAACCCTCATCTTCCAACCCTTGCTCGTCTTGTCGAGTGAGACGGTATTGGTTGCCCATCTGTTGCCTTCCTTGTCCTGTGGCCTTCTCCAGCGGCCGAGGTGGTGGGAACAGGCGATGACACCTGGTTTCATTCCTTGTGTCACCCAAACGCGATCCACGAAGTAGCCGATTTCAGTATTGACCTTGATCAAATCACCGTCAGCCAGTTTGAACTTCGTCGCATCATCAGGATGCATCCAGATCGGGTTGCGATTGGCAATCTCTGTGAGCCACTTGGCATTGCCGGAGCGGCTGTGGATCAGTACGGGCAATCGGAAGGTGGGCACCAGAGGATAATCCCCTTTCTCACGGTCCATCTCCTCTTCGTGCACGTGGCTCTTGATGTAGACCGGTATGTCGTACTCGGGCCACTTCCAGTCTACCATCGTTTGCGAGAAGAATTCCTGTTTCCTCGATGGGGTTGGGAAGCCCACCATGGCTTTGCCATTCACTTCGATACCAATGGCTTTCCCGTCTTTTGTGATGACGCCCGTTTTCTTGTCGGTCTTTGACCCTTTCAAATCTTCCTCGGAAAGGGGGTTCTCATTCTTGAGATAAGACGTTTTCTCCACTTCAAAGGCGCCATACTTCCTCATGAAATCGAGCGGCGATAATCCCTCCTTCTCCGCGGCCTCCGGCAATCCTTTTGTGTTTTCGAAGATGTACTGATAGTACTCGTCGATCGTGATCTTTTCGCCTTTGCGATAGGGCGACTCAAAGTGTTTCTTCACACCCATGCTGCCATCAGGATCGATGCGCCAGGATAGCTCTATCCAGAACTCATCCTCTTCCCAAACCTCTCCGGGATTGACCTCATAGGTAAATTCAAATGGCTTGCCTTCGCGTCTGGCATATTCCCTCATCACCGGCTGGCGGAAGGCGATCCACATGCCTGAGTGGGTCTCGTAGCTATTGATATCGTGTCGCTCAGAGGCGTGACCCATAGGCAGCACGTAATCGGCGTAGTAAGCCGTTTCGTTCCATGTTGGGGTAAGCGCGATGTGCAGGTCGACCATGTCATGGTCACTCAGCGCCTCAATCCATGAGAACCCATCAGGATACGTCCAAACGGGATTGAATACCCTCGTGAAGTACACTGACATCTTTCCTCTGCCCTCTTTGAGGAAGTGTGGCAGCAGCTGACTCAATTCGTGAAACGCCAGCGGGTACTCCTTTGGATAGTGTAGCTCATTCCAGAACTTATGCGCTGGTGGCACATCGAAGAACTTCGGCTTGAACTTGTTCCAGGCACTTGGAGAGGTGCCACCTATGGTACCTACCGAGCCGGTAATGACACTGAGGAATTGCAAGCTTCGGGCCACAGCCCATCCTCCCAGATTGCCGCTACCGGCACTACGCCAGTTGTGGCAAGCAAACCTGGATCCAGCCTGTCCTATTTCACGCGCAACTTCAATGATGGTCTCTGCCTTTACACCTGTCTCGCTTTCGGCGAACTCCGGGGTGTACTCAGCGTACTCCTCTATCACCTTCTCAATGAAGTCGTCAAAGGTGCCATCAGCGTTTGGATGTTTGGCTTCCATGTATTCCTGCCAATTCATCCAATTCTCCATATACTCCCGGTTGTATAGCCCTTCCTCCAAGATGATCTTCACCATCGCCAATAGTGCAGCAGCTTCCGTGCCCGGATATGTGGGCATCCAGTAGTTGGACATGCTCGCGGTATTGGACAGTCTGGGATCCATGACTGCCAACTTTGCGCCTTTCATCATGCCTTCCATGATGCGCTGTGCGTGAGGGTTAAAGTAGTGTCCCGATTCCAGGTGAGCGCTTACCAGCAGAATGAATTTGGCATTGGCGTGATCGGGGGATGGCCGATCGTATCCCTGCCAGATGTTGTAACCAAACCTGGCTCCCGAGGAGCAGATGTTTGTATGCGAATTGTGCCCATCCACACCCCATGATCCCAAGACACGATTGGCATAGCCTTCATGGCCCGGGCGCCCGACGTGGTAGGCAATCTCGTTGTTTCTTTCCTCCTGGAGCGCCTTGCGGATCCGCCCGGCAATGTCATCTAATACCTCATCCCAACTCACACGCTCCCATTCACCAGAACCCCGCTCGCCTTTCCTCTTCAATGGATACAGGATACGGTCTGGGTCAGTGATTTGATTGATGGTGGCTGGGCCCTTCGCGCAGTTTCTACCTCGGCTACCCGGGTGATAGGGATTGCCCTCAAATTTGCGGACATGGTTCGTGGTCTTGTCCACGTAGGCCAGCAGTCCGCAAGCAGATTCGCAATTGAAGCAAGTCGTGGGGACGATGCTATAGGTCTTCTTTTCCTTTCTCGCCCATCCCTTGGCTTCATGCTCGGTCCACTCATTCCACTTTTCAGGCGGAGGGTAGCTTGTCAGCTTGCCGGGCTCCATGATGGGCTCCAGCATAACATCCTCATCCTTGTGAAGGCCAGGAATGATCCGCAGGCTCTCTGCGATGCGCTCAACGACTGTGGGTTTATGTTTGTAAGGCATGATTTCAAGGATTAGGTAAGAGGAATTCTTTGAGGTGCTTCGACCCAGATCTTTTCAGTGATGTAGATGCCGACGACGGCCAAAACCGCTGCTGCCAGGGCAAGCATTTCCACCCCTACAAACAAGAGGATCAAAGGCAAGAGGTTGGTCAGCACAATCACTCCCATCCAGAAAAGATTGGCGTAACGGCCCTTGACGATCATTTTCACGACTGTTTTCGCGTCCTGCGTGGGATGAGAAATTGAGACCTCGATGGTCATGACAAGCACGTTGGCAATGATGCCGCCGATCAGTACCTGAGTAGCCAGGGCCATCCATTCAGTGGGAACATCCATCACAGCACCCATGATCAATACCACAGCTGCTCCCGCCATCATACTATGAATGAACATGTGCAGCACCATGGATGGGCTCTGCCAGAAGTCCCTGCCCTTGGCCTGTGCAAACAGGAACGCTGTATAGATCGCGACCAGCACACCAAACGCGCCTGCTCCCCAGAATCCTATCTGAGCGAGCACCGGGATCTCGAAGAAGATACCTGCCATCCAGGCGGTCACCAGGCCACCGAATAGTGTAATGGAATAACCGCCCTTGACCAGCCAGCTCTCCCAATGAGGCCGCAGCAGCACATACAAGAACCGATCGGGGCGATCGAGGTCTTTGACAAGTAGTGCACCAGTCAATGCCAGAAACACCAATGAAATAGCTCCCGTGGTCAGGGCAAACGTGGCATTCGCAGCGAGCCCCATCAATGAGCCCAGGAAGTAAACGAGGAACGCCCCTGCTGATATGGCCTTGGTCAGGACATAAGCCGAAACCTCCCAGCCCCAGAGGATCCCCTTGTCAGGCGTGTCGTAGACCCGCCGGGCATTGGCGGACCCCATGATGACTTCAACTTGTTTCTGAGGTTGGTCACCTCCATAGGTCGCGACATTCGAGGGTGGCTTGTTGCCATTGAGGTCTTGTATCATCTCGATCAGATCCTTCCCTTCTGTCAGCTTCTCTGCGTACTTGGCATAGTGTCCTACACCCGTATTCTGTGATCCCCAGATGTACGTATTGGATCTCTCTGTAGCAGATGGATTCAGTGAGGCCTCGTCACCATCCACGTAGTAGACGTTGGGCTTGGTGCCCTTTTCAGGTTTTCTTGTTTTCACCTGTTGCGTAGCAATGAGCTTCGAGATCTCCGAGTGAGGATCGTCCATGTCGCCGGAAATGATGGCGTGCTCAGGGCACACATTGACACAGGCAGGCTCGAGGCCAATATCTGTTCGGTGCGCACAGTAGTTGCACTTCGCGGCCGTATTCGTCTCAGGATCGATGTAAAGCGCGTCATAGGGGCATGCCTGCATACAGGATTTGCAACCAATGCAGCGGTCGTTGTTGAAATCGACGATACCATCCTCTCGGGTAAACAGCGCTTCCGTGGGGCAGATGCTCACGCAGGGGGCATCCGTACAATGGTTGCAACGGGTGACTGAAAATACCCTGCGGGTATCGGGGAATGTACCCTTTTCAGTTTGCTTCACCCAGGTTCTGTTGACGCCCACCGGCACATCGTGCTCTGATTTACAGGCTACAGTGCATGCGTGACAGCCAATGCACTTTCTGTTGTCTATTACAAATCCAAATTTCATGTGAGTGGGGTCATGTCAAAGTAGTATAAATGTTCGTTCGTTGTTTTTCTTCATATGCCGGTTTCACAATGGCCTCACGGGCGAATCTTCGAGGCATGAGCGTTATTATTTTAACACCGCCAGGCCTGCGACCATTCAGGATTTCCACGTCCATTGAGAAATGTCATATATGTTCTTTGTTCTGTTTCATGGCACCTCTTCTTTGGTCTTCTTCCATGAGACGTTGGATTGGTTTTCACCAAGATTCGTCTGGAAACCGAAGGTGCTTTCCTTCATTTTTATGCCATCGTAGCACGCAAGCGCTTCCGTGATGTTGTCAAAAAAGCTTTCACTGCCGAACTCCTCCAGGAGTTGATTCTTCATCATTATATCCCGCACGGGCCCTTTCAAACCAGCAAAGACCAGGTCGATGCCCCTTTCGTCCAGCTCCGTGTGGAGGTCTTTCAGCAGATGGACGCCAGTAGAGTCCAGTGAATTAATGGCTTCCGCATTGATGATGATCAGTCGCAGGTTCTTCCTTTGTAGGATCTGCTCTTCAATGATCTGCTGGAAGAGGTGAGAATTGGCGAAGAACAGCTGCGCATCAAATCGAAAGATGAGCACGCCCTCAAGTTCTACAGCCTCCGGAAATCGGCTGATATTTCGGAATGTGTTTCCTCTGGGTACTTTCCCAAGGATGGCGTAATGCGGGTAAGAGCTCTGATAAAGTACCATGACCAGTGACAGCCCCACACCCATGAGTATACCGGTCTCGATACCTAGTGCCAGCGTCGCCACAAACGTCACGACCAACATCAGCAGGTCACGCTTGTCAGTCTTCCATAGGTGGACGATTTCCTTGTAGTCGATGAGGCCAAATACCGCGACCATGATCACCGAGGCCAGCAGCGCTTTGGGCAGGTAATAAAACAACGGAGTGAGAAAGAGCAAAGTCAGCACGATCAGCAAGGCGCTGATCATCGAAGCCACACCCGTTTTGGCCCCGGCCTGATCGTTCACTGCCGTTCTGGAGAAGCCGCCAGTCGTTGGGAAGGAGCTGAAAAGCGCCCCTCCGATATTGGCCAATCCAAGTCCAATGAGTTCCTGATTAGCACGGAGCTTGTAGTTCTTGTGCTTGGCTTGAATGGCTTTGGCCACAGCAATGGACTCCATGAAGCCAATCAGTGCAATGGTGAGCGCAGTCGGTAGCAGCGCCTGGACACTGTCCATATTGATCGCCGGCAATGAGAATGGCGGAAATCCGGCCGGTACTTCCTTTACTATCTGAACACCCAAACCTTCCAGTCCCAAAAAGTAAACAACTGCGATGCCTGCCGTCACGGCCACGAGTGGGCCCGGGATCTTTTTGACAAATCGTTTGAACAGCAGAATGATAGCAATCCCACCAATTCCCAGAGCCAACGTGACGAGGTGAACATTCGAGATATTGGAGAATGCCTCCCCCAGAATGACATGGATGTGATTGCTCCTCGCAATGTCGATCCCCAGCAGGTGCTTCAATTGGTTCAAGCCAATGATTAGTGCTGCCGCTGAGGTAAAGCCGCTGATCACGGGGTGAGACAGGAAGTTGACCAGGAAGCCCAGCTTGAATACACCCAACAGCAATTGGATCACACCGACAAGCAGTGCCAGCAAAATCGCCAAAGCGATAAACTCCCCAGAACCGATTTCAGCAATCGCCCCAACCCCGCTTGCTATGAGTAGCGAAACCATCGCGACCGGACCGACAGCCAATTGCCTCGAGGTTCCAAAGAGTGCGTAAAGTATGAGCGGTATCGTGGAGGCATATAGGCCATAGATCGGGGGCAACCCAGCGATCATAGCATAAGCCATCCCTTGTGGAATAAGCATCACTCCTACCGTCAGACCGGCGGAGAGGTCCCCAGAAAGATCACTCTTCGAATAGTTATTGATGCTTGATAAGAATGGGATATAGTTTCTCATAAAAGTGGACCCTTACAAATAAACGCAATGAAGGGTCTCAACTCTGTAACATTTGTTACCTCCCATCAGGAGCGGTTTTCTGTCTCATTTAGCCGAAACCCCAGTTTCATTGACCAATGAGTCAATATACCTTTTCGCCATTGCTCAGCCAAATACCCCACAGTCTGTTAAAGGCATGCACTTCCTCCGTCACGGCATCGGTACTGTCCACCACGCTATTGCCTTGATTCTTCCACTCGAAAATGCCGCCGTACAAGTTCTGCACATCGGTAAAGCCCGCGTCGATGAGTTGTTCTGATACTTTCTCACTCCGATAACCCACGCTACAGTAGACCACGATTTTCCGGTCTTTGGGAAGACCCGCCACGCGATCCAGTGAAAAGTCGTCGTAACCTACCCATTGTGCGCCTTCAATCTTGCTCACCTGAAATTCGGCCTTTTCTCGGGCATCTAGCCAGACGATGTCGCTGTTCGTATCTACATCTCCCACCGCCACCTCGGGCACGGAGTGACTCAGCAGCGTGCTGAGCATCAACTGGTAGGACTTGCTTTTCACTTCCTGCGCTTTAATTGCATGAGCCATCAGCAGCAATAGCGCAAGACTCAGTATTCTCATTCCTCATGCGCGTTGATTCGTCCGATGGCGCAACTGACATAAGACTTCACTTTTTGGAAAGTGGTGCCGTGGCCAACTTCAGGATAACCCAGCTTTCCCAAGAGGTCGGTCAGGTCCTTTCGCTCGATGTCGTTTCCATGGGTGACTTCCACCTCCCCCTTCTCGATGTCTACTGATGCGCTGGACACCTGAGACATCTTTTCCAGATTCGTCTTAATGGTATTGGCACAACCCCCGCACTTGAGGTTTTCGATTGTGATGGTTTCAGTAGTCATTGCTTCTTGCATTTAAATGGTCACTAATGTGGCAGTCTTCTGCGCAGCAACCCGTACACATAGGTGCCCAGAATTGCCGACAACATAACAACAGCAAAAACGGTCATGCCATTCCCCAATAAGATGAACATTGGCCCTGGACATGCGCCTGTCAAAGCCCATCCGATGCCAAATACTATTCCACCTATGAGATATCTCGGGATGCTGAAATGCTTTGGGTTGATCACTATGGGCTCACCATCGATGGACTTGAGGCCACCGCGCTTGAGCAGTTGGATAATCAAAATGCCCAAAACAACAGCGGAACCAATCACGCCATACATGTGAAAAGACTGGAACCGGAACATCTCGTAAATCCGATACCAGGAGATGATTTCGGCTTTGGCCAACGTGATCCCGAATATCACACCGATGACCAGGTACCGGAGAAATTTCATTGTGTTCATTCTTACATCGACAATAAAGAGGGTAGCACCAAATACGTAACAAATAATCCGCCGATGAAAAAGCCGATCACGGCGATGAGAGACGGCAACTGCAAATCACTCAATCCACTAATGGCATGCCCCGAGGTGCACCCGCCAGCATAACGAGTCCCGAAGCCGACCATGAATCCGCCGACTACCAACATGAGGAAGCCCCGTAGGGAAAAAAGTGCGTCCCAGGAGAACAAAGTACTCGGCGCAAGGGAGCTCCCTGGGTTCTCAATGCCGTACGCCTCTAGCTCCAGGATCGTCGTTTCGGAGATATTCACCTCACCGGAGGGAGTGAGATACAAATGGGTAAGGACACCGCCAATCACTAGTCCTGCAGCGAATACCAGGTTCCACATTTGGGACCGCCAATTGAAGTCAAAGAACTCACAATTCTTTCCCGCGCCCATGATTGAGCAGACTGTTCTGAGATTAGCAGAGATACCAAAAGTACTACCGAGGAAAAGCAGTGAAAACATGACAAGGGCGATGATCGGGCCAGCTACGTACCACGGCCACGGCTGACTGATAAATTGGATCACATCGTTCATTAAGTAGTATTATTTGATTCAAGTACTTACCAAATGTAAAAAGTCGAAAAGCCGGGTTTCGTAACAAATGTTACACGGAGCTGCAGGAAATGGCCCTTTCCGTTACAGATGATTGGCAATGATCACGCTGGTTCGGCGCTGGAATCAGGCAGAGAATAAACAGGCTGCGTATGACCTGTTTGAATCTTGTTAGGATAGGTATTGGGCTATGCGCTGCTGTACCAGACTGGCAGCGTGGGTCATGCTGTATTCAACGGAATGGTCTTCAGATTTGACTTTGAGCACTTCCAATACCTGGAGTTGCTGCCATTCTTCTCTATTGAGCGAACTATCTCCGCAAATGACGACTACTGGTACCTTGACTGTCCTACATCGCTTGCAGACGCCATGCACGACCTTCCCTTGCAGGGTCTGTTCGTCGAGTTTTCCTTCGCCGGTGATGACCAAATCTGCGCCATTCAATAGATCGTCAAAGTTCGTTTGATTCAGGATTGTGTCGATCCCACCCTGTATCACGCCACCAAGTAATCCCATGGCACTTACACCAATGCCGCCTGCTGCCCCACTTCCGGGAATCTTCGATATATCGCTGCCACAGTGACTAGAAATGATACTGGCAAAGTGTTTCATGCCTGCCTCCAGTTGGTTGATCTCTTCTTCAGTGGCACCCTTTTGCGGCCCATACTGCCTGGTGGCTCCCTCCGGCCCGAGAAGGACATTTTGCACGTCTGTGACAATCGTCAGCCTGAAATCCAATGAACCATTGGGCGGTTCGATCCTCGCAACATGCTCAAGGTTGCCACCGATGGGCTGTAGTGAACGTCCCTGTCCGTCAAGAAACCGGTATCCCAACCCATGAGCCATTCCCATACCCCCGTCATTTGTGGCACTCCCTCCGACGAAAAGATACATCTTCTTCACACCGGCATCTATTGAGTGCCTCATCAGCTCGCCCACGCCTACAGAACTGGTGTTGACGGCTGACCTCTCTGAAGGTTGGAGTAACTGCAGACCGGAGGATTGGGCCATTTCTACGTACGCAACATCACCTGATCTACCGTAAACGGCCTGGGTCGAACGGAACAATGGGTCGTGTACGGTCACCTCGACAATATCCAAACCGAGGCTGTCGATCAGTATTTCCAGGGAGCCCTCTCCCCCATCTGCCAACGGGAGCATTTCTACCTTGGCGTCTGGTTGGCTGTCGAGGATGCCACGCCGGGTGGCTTCGCATACTTCGCGGGCCGTTAACGATCCCTTGAACTTGTCAGGTGCTACGACGATTTTCATGTGTTACTCGTTGCGCTCATGCGAATTTCCATGTTTTGACGGACAGCGTCTACCCATTCCTCCCGTAAGAGGCTGAACAAAATGATATCAGCCCTACCGTGACCTTCATCCGGCAAGAAGCTCCTGAGGGTGCCTTCTTCTCGACACCCCAACTTCCGTAGAGCAGCGAGGCTTCGAATATTTCCGCTATGGACGCCAAAGCCGATCCTCGCAGCCATTAACTCCTCGAAGATCCATTCGAACAGGAGAAATTTACAGTGGACATTCAGTCCTGTTCCCCAAACCGATCTGTCGTACCATGTATAGCCAAGGCGCACATTCTGCAGGGATGAATTAATCTCATAAAGTCGCGTAGTGCCAACAAATCGATCACACTGCTTATCAAAAACGACGAATGGATAAGCCAGTCGGGCTGCCCGTGAGCGGATGGCATCACGTACATATTGCTTGAACCCATCCGTGTGACTGCCATCTTCCAGCAGGTACTCCCAAACCTGAGGATCGGAGCCCGCTACTTCCAGCGCAGGCAAATGCTCCTCGGCAAGAGGAACAAGCCGCACCCTCTCATCTTCAAGGGTATGATCCTGCAAATAATCAAAAACGATCATGGCATGACGCCGGACTTAAAACCAGTACTTGATGGTCATACTGACTACCACCATCAAAATGAAGGAAGCAATCAGAATCAAGACATGCTGTCGATTCACTTCAAGCGATGTGTCTGCCTTTTCAACAGCTTCCCCGTTCGTTCCCATCACTGCAGCGCCAAGGAATGCCACACCTGCGGTGATCGCCGCTCCGATGAAGTTCCACCAGAACCAGAACAAATTATCTCCTACAACCAGCCACAGATAGATATTGACACCAACACCGGCAATGAGCCCGAAATTCATTGGTCGGGCCTTGATCTTCTTGAAGCGAACAGCAATGATGAATGTCGCCAGAATCGGTCCATAGAATACAGAGCCAATCTTGTTGATGGCTTCGATTACCGTATCGGCAATATTTCCAGCATAGAACGCCAAGACAATACAGACGATCCCCCAAAACAGGGAAGTCATTTTAGAAAACCTGGTGTACGTCTGATCAGAAACATTTTCCCGGAAGGACAAGAGGTCCTCCGTACTTACCGCACTCAGTGAGTTGATGGCTGAACTGAGGGACGACATGGCTGCCGAGAGGATCGCAACAATGAGCAACCCAATAATACCATGAGGCAGATAGTCCCTGATATAGATGGGGATCATCAGGTCTACCCGATCCCCTGGTATCTTGGCCGCAAACTCTGGCGTGAGATAGACAAAAGTCCCCAACACGAGGCCCATCAGGCAGTACAGGAGTGTGATTGGAAAACGTAGCACACCATTGAAGAGGAGCGTCTTCTGAACCGTCTGATAGTCCTTGGCAGACAACAGCCTTTGCACTTGCGACTGATCTGTCCCATAGTACGAAGCATACAGGCAAAATCCACCAAATACCATAGGGAAGAACCCGAACTCTCCATCACCTCCAATGCCAAGAATGCTGAAATCGACGGCATTGAGCCTGGCAGCATCCACGTTGGCTGTCAACTGCTCCCATCCCCCGAGATAACTCCATCCAGTGCCCATGCAGATCACGATACCTATCAACAGAATGATCATCTGGATCATGTCCCCATAGACGACTGCCTTCATACCCCCCTGGTAGGCGTAGATCAAAGTGATCACCCCGATGACCAGAATAGTCTGCCAAAACGGAATATCCAAAATACTCATCAGGATCAGTGCAACGGCATAGACCATCACCGCCGTTCCGAAGGATCGGCTTACCTGGAACACTAGGCTGATAAGCAGACGCGTGGATTTGTCAAATCTCTTTTCAAGGTATTCGTAGATACTGACGACGCCGGCCCGATAAAGTCTCGGGAGCAAAAACACCGACAGGAATATCATGGCAAGGGGCACCCCAAATTCGAAGCTCAACCACTGCATGCCCCCGTTCTCGCGCATGCCGACAAATGCGGGTGCTGATATGAAACTGATCGCCGAGAGCTGTGTTGCCATGACGGACAAACCCAGTGGCAGCCAACCAAACGACTTACCACCCAGAAAGTAATCGGATTTGCCCTTCTGATTTTTGAAGAGACTACCAAGGAACAGAAAGCCTATTGAGTAGACGGCAACAATCACATAGTCTAGCCAATTCATAGTGTTAGGTTTTAATCAGGTCCAATATAAGGCTTGCCGACCAGGAAAAGTCTGTTCCACCATAAGCCTCTTTTTCACTGGTGTCTACCGGGTAGTACTCTCGTAGCCCATAGCGCTCAACCATTTCGAGCGTTCTCCCCTTCAGACTTTCGGCCTCTGCCTCAAACCCATACTTCACGAGACCCAGCCAGACCATGTAGTTCATATTGATCCAAATAGGGCCTCTCCAGTACTTTTTGCGCTCATATAGGGTATGTGTATGATCGAAAGACGGTATGCCGTACAATGTATCAAATCGCTGCAGGTGGTCCGTCAGCCTACGGGCCTGTTGTTCATTGGGCACTCCACCAAACAATGGCAAGAAGGATGCAGCCCCTGTGAGTGGTATTTGCTCGCTACTCAGCAGGTCAAAGGGATAGTAAAAGCCATCTTCTTCGCTCCACATCAGTTCGTTGAAGGTCTTCTTGCCTTGCTGAAGCCTGGCCTCCAGGCCATCCACCTCGCATCCTAGTGCAGGCCCAAGGCGGAGCATACTCTCCGTAGAGGCCAGAAGTAAGCTATTGAAGGCAAGGTCGTGGATCTGAAAAGGAAAGTCGTCCGGGCATGCCTCGTACTTGTGGCGCTGGAGTGTGAGCAACAGCCAAAGGTATCGTCGGTATTCCTCATCGGACGGACGGGTTTCTTCGGGATTCTCCACCGCCTTCACGTCTTTGCGGTTGAGCTCGATGGATACGAGTTCGGCAGCATCAATTCTTTGCAAGGCATGGTCCCACCATGGGGAATTATCCATGCCTGTTTCCCAATTGTGCCAGATCGATATCAAACTGTTTTGCCGTGTGTCTCTGACGTCATAGAGGTATCGATGGTAGTGTACCAGCTTTTTAAAGAGACTAGTAAGCCTGGGCGTCGGCCCCGTCTTCTCGAAGATCCGTTCGAGCACATAGCCGTGAATGGGTGGTTGTGAGATGCCGGTCGTCCTCAAGTGCTTGGGCGAGTGCTCAGATACGTGGGAGTTCCAATAGTCTGCCGATGGAAAGTATTCGGCATCCAGGCCCTCCTCATTGTGGAAAATGATGTGGGGAAGGAAGCCATTGTCCCATTGCCCGAGGAATAGGTGCTCCATCTCCTGAAGGGCTTTCTCCGGATCCATGTGCAGGTATCCCAGCGCAATGAAGCCAGAGTCCCAATTCCACTGAAAAGGATAAAGATGGGGACTGGGAACAGTATACCCTCCTCGCCAATTGCTGTTCAGAACGCGTTCACACTCTTTTTGAATGTCCATATTGTCTTGCTTCTCAAAAGGTATTAGGCCAGGCGCGCGATGGCGCCTGACCTTTTTACCGGATGCAAACCTATTCTAAAAGTTGAATGTAGCTCTTAAGAAGAGTCTTCGAGGCAAGATGGGCCGACCTACGAAGAAGTCTCCACCTCCAATTTGGGCATTGCCTTGACGTGGAGAGCCTTCAGTCACTCCATCGGCATCGAGCAGGTTGAAGACCGAAACGCCCAATCGAAGTGTCTCGGTGGGTCCCAGGTCGATGGTATAACCGGCATCCAATCTCACGATGCCGTAACCTTCCAGTTCCACCGTATTGGATGTATTAGCAAACTTCTTCCCGATGAAGTTGCTGGAGAGGTTGGCATCAATGCGATTAGCGTCATATGCCAGACCCAACATTCCCATGACACGAGGTTGCCTTCTCAGCCAGTTGCCTTCAAGGTCGGGATCGGTCTCATTCTTGGTCAGTTCATGCTGCTGCAGTGTCAGGTTACCAAAAACATTGAAGCCTGAGGCTATGAAGTAATTGACGTTACCTTCAAGGCCTATTGTCCGCGTGTCTTGGTTCTCCACGTTTTCGACAATGCCCCCGCTGCCATCATTCACAAAGTCTACAGTTCGTCGGTCTTGCAAGGTCACGAAGTATCCTGCAAAGTTCGCGGAGAGCTTGCTGGAACCATACTTCACACCAGCTTCGGCTTGTAAGATCTTCTCCGTTTCGTAGGACTGAGGTTCGCCAGGGCTTGAAAACTGAACGGAACGAATTTCAGGGAAGAAATAGCCCCGCGAAGCGTTGAGATAAACGTTCGTTTGGTCTGAGAGCTCGTACAATCCGGCTAAGGCGATGGTGAAGTCCGTAGCTTCGACCTCCCCCTTCTGGAAGGTATTCGAGCCGACGCCAGTCTCTCGCGTGATGAAGCCTTTGGCATTTTCAACTCGGACACCCACGTCCAGGCTAAACCCATCACCAGCGATCTGGTCGGCGAGGTAGAATGCCGTCTTGCGCATCGCATGGTGGCGATTGGATGTTTGATTGCCGCTTATAAAACCACCTACCGAATAGTCCGTCGAGGCACCTGTGACTCGGTCTGTATATGTCAAGCCGACCATTCGAGGTGCATTGCTGAAGTCACCGAGGTAATTCCATATCCAGTTGTCGTCACCTGCAGAAGTGTAGGAGTTGAAAGTACCTATGGTCAAGTTGTGGATACCCATCTGCTTGGAAAGATTGACCTCTCCCACGACTTCTTCCATGGGCCGGTCTCTGTCGAGCACCCGGTTCTGAAACAGCAAGTCAGATCCCGCCAATTCCACACCACTGTCTACATAAGTGAATGTCACGCTATCAGACTGAGGAAGTCCACGGTCACTGAGGTAGTCAGCCTGTGTCTCGGGGACATTGTGTACACCATCTCCATCGAGAAAGAGATTGAACTGATGGGCGTAGCGCGCATACTTGGCCTTAGCTGAGAGTGACCAGTCATTTGCAAACGAGCGCTGAAGGTCTAGCATGAGATATCCACCCCTTGTTGCTACACCGTTCTCGATGGGCGTTTCGAAGACACCATTGGGTGTGTCGAAGGAAAATTCAGTGGCTTGTCCAGTGAGCATAGTAAACACCTCTTCCCCATCGTTGCCCGTGGGTCGTGAGTACTCACCGTTGTCGTTTTGCAGTGGATACGGAAGGTAAAATTGTACCTTATCGTCTATGTATTGCCCGGAGATCTTGAAGGTGCCATTGCCATCCTCAGCGACAGTCTTCAGATTACCTCGAATTTGAACACCCTGGGTACGAAGGTTCGTTTCTAAAGGCCCTTCATCATAACGGTAGAAACCCGAAACGGCGTAGAACGTGCGATCATTGATTGGACCGGACGCGAGAAATTCCGTCTTCGCTCTTCCTCCCTCTGCCCACTCCAGGTGAACGACATTCTTAGGATCGATGCTACCGGAGGCACTTGTGTAGTTGATGATGCCCGCTACGGAACCTGCTCCAAATAGCGTCGAGACTCCACCCCGAACGAATTCCAGGTTTTGAATGCCAATGTCGTTGCGAATGTAAACGTCGTGAGCGGAGGAGTTGAGGCCAAATGCACTGAGCACTGGCAGTCCATCTACTTGCAACGGCGTAAACTGGTATTGGCCGCCAGATGGCAGTCCTCGAACGAAGACGTTGGAGGCCACCTCACCACCGCCGCCTTCGGCATGGATGCCAGGGACTGTCCTTAGGATGTCCGCCTGGCTATTCGCTGTCAGGTTGCTTAGTCCTTTAGCGTCTACTCTCGTCACAGATTGTGGAGAGTTGAATAATGATCGCTCCGAGAACGTGGCCGTGACCACCACGGCATCCAGGCCGAAAAGGTCCTCTGTGAGTTGAAAGTCCAGGTTCTGGACATCGCCATTGACCTCCACTTGCTGCTCGAGTGGCGAGTAGCCTACGAAAGAGGCTGATACAGTATAGCTGCCATTAGGAACCTCGAAGCTGTAGTTACCATCGAGGTCTGCCACCCCGCCCGTAGCAAGTGCAGAGATGTACACCTGCGCACCAGGAAGAGGCTCAGATGTTGTCGCGTCTACAACCGTTCCGGAAATAGTACTATTTTGAGCCATAGCGAAGGTCGTCAGGGCCACAAATAGCAGGTTCAGTTGGCACTTAAGGTAGATTCGTTTTTTCATAGGGTCAGTTTTTTGAATTTTACAATATCATCGCGCTGTGAGTATCATATTCTTAAAATACCCATCAATTGACCCTCCAAAATTTGATATTAAATCGACACCCAAATGACGATGTTTTATCCATTACTGATACTATTTTGTCATAATTCCCACTGTTGTGGATGATTTTTGTAAATTCTGGTATCGATTTACTCCAGTGGGAATTCTGGTAATTTTCATAACGTCAATGGACTGCTTGTGAGACCCTCATTCGAAAAACTGACTGAAAACGCGGATCACTCATTCGCCATAAAGCGAGTGAAAAGAAAGAAGCGCTCCGACGTGACTTCGGCAGGTGTCTGGCATTATCACGCCGGCTTTGAGATCACTTTGACGCTGGAAAGCTCCGGTCAGCGATTTGTGGGCTACAGCATTGAAGATTATGAGGCGCTGGATCTTGTCCTCATCGGTGAGAATCTTCCCCACTGCTGGATCACAGATCAAAAGACAGAGCAAGTGGTGATCAACTTCAAAAAGGACTTCCTGGGACATGGATTCATAGAGCGACCCGAGCTGAAGGAGATATATTATTTGCTAGAGCGTAGCAAGTATGGAATAAAATTTGGAAAAGAGACACTCTCATCTGCTAAAGCACTCGTTTTCTCCATCGAAAAGTCTTCAGGCTTCGATAAGTTGATGCAGCTCTTTTCGCTACTGCATTTATTGGCCCACGCGGAGGATTCTTCCAAGTTGACCACCGACTATGATCATACGCTGCCCAAAAGCCAAAAAGCATCCAGTCGCATAGAGAAGGTCTACAGCTACGTGCTGAACAACTTTCGGAATCCGAACATCTCACAAGCAGCCCTGGCTTCCGATCTTAATATGACCAGCAGCTCGCTTTGCAAGTTCGTGAAATACATGACCAGAAAGACGCTATTCCAGTTGATCCTGGAGGCGCGCGTCAATGAAGCCTGCAAGTTGCTGGTCACCTCGGACAAGTACGTTTCTGAGATTTCCTACCATTCCGGATTCAATAACCTGTCCAACTTCAACAGGGCGTTCAAGAAAATCATTGGACAAACTCCGGCCGAATACAGGAGATCATACACCCATTAGGCGGGAATCTTCATCACTCTCTAATAATTGTGCAGCGTGCCGTCCTCCAAACGGTTAATGGGTAAGTAGGCCCTTTCATATGGATGTTTCTTTGCCTTCTCGAAATCCATCTCCACGCCTAATCCCGGCGATTCACTCATAAGGAAATGGCCATCGGCAAACTCATGCGATAGTTGGAATACTTCCATTGTGAGGTCGGCATACCCCATGTACTCCTGGACGCCGTAATTGTGAATGGCCATGCCAAAGTGGAGGCATGCCGCGAGGTTCACAGGAGAAAGGTCCGAGGGCCCATGACAACCAGTCTTTACGTGATACAAGTCCGCGAGACTGGCAATCTTCATCATCGGCGTGATGCCCCCGCCATGGGCCACCGTAAGACGGATATAATCAATCAGTTGATGGGTGATGAGGTGGTGGCAATCATGAACCGTATTAAACACCTCTCCTACGGCTAGCGGAGTGGTGGTGTGCTTTCTGATCACCTCAAAGCCTTCCTGCAATTCAGCCGGCACGGCATCCTCCAGCCAAAAAAGATGATAAGGCTCCAATGCTTTCCCGAGCCTCGCGGCCTCTATGGGCGTCAGTCGATGGTGGGCATCGTGTAGTAGGTGCACGTCATCACCGAAGCGTTCCCGTACCTGAGCGAAGAGCCCCGGCAGAAAATTGAGGTACTTCTCGGTACTCCACCGTTCTTCGACGGGCAAATCACCTCTTGACGCTGGCTCATAGGCGCCTTGATTCTTGGCCACGCCGTAAACCCCTTCCAATCCGGGAATGCCACATTGGACACGGATGGCTTTAAAACCTCGATGTATGGCTTTGCCAATCTCTTCCAGAGTTTCTTCAGTGTCGCGACCCTGTGCATGTGTGTAGACCATCAATCTGTCGCGGCACTTTCCTCCAAGGAGTTTGTAGACGGGCACTCCCAGCGCCTTGCCTTTGATGTCCCACAAGGCCATATCAATCGCCCCAATCGCCGTCATGTTGATGGGGCCACGCCGCCAATACACTCCGCGATACAGGTATTGCCAGATGTCCTCCGTGTCGAAGGGGTCCCTGCCTATTACACAGGGAATAACGTGATCTTCAAGGCAGGAGACAACCGCTAACTCCCTCCCGTTCAGCGTTGCATCACCGAGGCCGTAAATACCCTCATCGGTTTCAACTTTGACGGTCACAAAGTTCCGTGCCGGGGAACTGACGATCACCTCTATGTTCGTGATTTTCATTGATTGCTTCGTTTGAAACTCAACATACATCACTTTCTCGATAACACGTGGCGCGGATACATCAATTGTGCTAAGAGTAGATGGCATTTACACATTCACGGGGGCTGCCTCTTGATCCGACCTACCAAGATGACTGGAAGCCCATTCGCCTGTCCGATAGCCTGATCAGGCGCCGTTAACCCTTTTGCTCCAGACTACTCGGGGCAATTCGTATCGATTCACCATCTGAGGGAAGCAGATCTTGCCGGGAACTGTCTCGTAGCTCCGTACGAATTCGAATCCCAATTTGGGTAGCGTCTTGTTGGGTGCAGGATTCGCTGCATAAGGTTCACATATCAGGTACTGTAACTCAAACTTCTCGAAGTACTCCGTGATCGATAGCTCAACAAACCGTCGTCCCAACCCATTTTGTCGTAAGGACGCGTCCCACATGTGCAGGTGCATATTGGCAAAGGCACCAAACTCAATCTTGTTGATGTTGGAGTGGCCTATCGGACGACCCTCGTAATTCCATTGGACATAAAAGAGCTCCTTTTGCCTAAGTGGCTTGTCATACTCTTTCTGCAACGCGGCTATCCAGGATTCGCGGCTGGGCAAAAGTGACTTCTCTGCCCCCATACCCAATAAAAATCGGGGATCTGCTTCGATGAAGTAATCCACAACCTTGGCAAAGTGCTCGGGTGGTAGTTCTGTGATTGTCAAGTCCATGTAGCTTTCAAATTCGTTGGACACCCTTACGGGAAATTGGGCTTACGCAAGAGGGATCATCGAGTTACACTACTGGTACTTATTCACGCCCTTCCTGCAATGGCAATAGGTGACGAGAAAATCTTTGGCCTCCAGCGGGGAACATGAAGCAAATTGCAACGTAGGTTACGGTGAGACTAGTCAGATGAAGACAAACTGCACCATTACACTTACTGATGGCAGGACGCTGGGCTTCGCCGAGTATGGCGATGCCAATGGTTATCCCGTCTTATATTTTCACGGAGGACAGGAGAGTCGGTTGTCCTCAGGGTTTATGGACGATGAGGCCAAACAATTAGGTATCCGAATTATCTCACCAGACAGGCCGGGTGTGGGTCTGTCCTCGGTTCAGGAGGCTCGACGATTCCTCCACTGGGGCAATGACGTCATCGAGCTTGCCAATGCGTTGGGATTGACATCATATTCGGTATTTGGTTTGTCTGGAGGTGCTCCGCATGTCTTGGCCACTATTATCGCAGATCAGGAACGCATTCAACGCGCATCCATCGTAGCAGGGGCTACCCCCTACAACTACAAAGGCTCTTTAAAGGGCATGTGGTTTCCCGTCAAGCTCATCCATTGGTTTGCCAGCTGGAAGAATGACAAGCAATTGCGAAAGGTCATCCAGGATGATTTCAATGGGCTGGTGAAAGTCCCAGAGAAGCGGATCAAGCAATTTCAGAAGTACCTGCCCAAACCAGATAGGGAGTTGATGACTAAGCACCCAGCATATGGCTGGGAGTTCATCGAGGGCAGCAAAGAAAGTTACCGCATGGGGATTGATGGCGTCGTGCAGGAGTGGCGGCTGTATGTCTCCGATTGGCAAATGGACCTGGCCACCATCAACTTCCCTATTGACCTATGGTATGGTGCTGAAGACAAGATGGCACCGCCACAGAGAGGCGAATATTATCATCGCTGCCTCCCTAAAGCTCGACTCAGGGTGGAATCGAATGAAGGCCACTTTTCACTCATCAGAAATCATCTGAAGATTATCCTGTCCGAACTGAAGCCCCTCAATTAGGTCGTTCACGCATTACTCATAGATCAGCTGTCCCTCCATCTCAAACCAGGTTTTGTACATGTCCTGGTGAATGGCCTCCACCCTGGTCCGCCGCACTTTGAGAGATGGCGTCATCAAGCCGTTGTCGATTGACCATTGCTCCTTCATTACAACCGCTTTGGCGAGCTTTTCGTGGGCCGGGAGATCGGGGTTGACCTCATTGAGCGTTTCAACGATCGACTGTTCGAATCCCTCTTTACCCTTCGCTTGTCCTGCCTCCGAGGGTACGATAAGGGCCATCGGCTGCGCTATGCCCATTCCCACGACACAGACCTGCTCGATATCAAGGTTCCTGGAAAGCATCATTTCTATTTGGGAGGGAATAACATATTTGCCCTTGTCCGTTTTGAACTGGTCTTTGATCCTTCCGGTGATGCTCAAGTAGCCGTCGTGATCAAACTCGCCGACATCACCTGTTCTCAAGAATCCGTCTTCCGTGAACATTTCAGCCGTTTTCTCAGGCTCCTTATAGTAGCCCACCATCAAAGAGTCGTTCTTGACTTGCACTTCCCCTTCGGCCGACAGGCGTCCGGTGACACCAGGCAACGCGCGGCCTACCGTTCCAAACCTGTTGGCGCCGAGGACGTTGAAGTGCGAAAGGATGCAATCCTCCGTCATGCCATACGCCTGATGGATGTTGATGCCTAGCTTCTTGTACCACTCCAAGAGACCCACTGTGATAGGTGCCGCACCGGAATAGCAGAGCTTTGCCTTACTAAGTCCCAGTTTCTGGCGGATCTTCTTTTTGATGACATTTCCCAGAAGTGGTAGCGAGATCAGTTTATCCAACTTCTTTTGAGGAAACTTCTCGAGGATCTTCTCCTGGAACTTCTGCCAAATTCGGGGTACGCCCATGAATACTGTCGGCTGCACCGACGCCAGATCCTCTCCGAATGTGTCGAGGGACTCTGGAAAACTGATGCACCCCCCACAGTAGATAGAACCCATCTCAATACCTATCCGCTCGGCTATGTGAGAAAGAGGAAGGTAGGAAAAGTATTTCGCTTTCTCTGGCGTCTGCACTGCGGGCATGGCGAGCGTCACGACGTTGTTGAAGGACTTCACTTTGTGTATCACCCCTTTGGGATTACCTGTCGTCCCTGACGTGTACATGATCGAGATCAGCGACTCAGGGTCTTGTTCGAAAGGCGTAAATGCGTGTTCCTGCTCGATCCATTTCTCCCACGAATGTTGTTCCTTGATATCGTACAGCTCGACACCTACCCGTAGTAGGTCATCCGGAACACCGGGCTTCTGCTTGGTATAATCGTCGAGTTTGCCAACGATGATCGCTTTGGCTTCGCTGTGGATAAGAATGCTTTTGATCGATTCCGGGTCCAGTGTTGGATATAAGGGCACCGAGGTAAACCCTCCCAGCATCATCGCCAGGTCGGCCATGAACCAGTGCGCACAGTTCTTCGACAGAAGCGCCACATGGTCTCCCTTCTTGAGGCCTTGCTGGTGCAGGCCTGCCGCTATCGCCAGGGCTTGATCGTAAGCATCCTGACGCGTGTACTCTATGAATTGCCTATTGATAGGTTGCCTCAGGAAGATATAGTCGGGATCCTGCTCTCGCCAATGATTAAAGGCCTCCAGTGGCGTATTGAAGTCGGTCATGGGTTAACTAGGTAGTAGGTGATCTACCTAAGATACGCTTTTTGTCGCAAAGCGCCTTCCCAAAGACCGATACCCTACTCTACGCTTAGGAACGCCCGAATGTCAGCGGCCAGTTTATCAAATGACGGCTGATGATTGTACATCATGTGGCCTCCCTCGTAGTAGGTGAACTGCACACGATCGTGAGGTATGCCATTACGCGAAAACGTGTACTCAGCATCAAAGAAAGGCGTAATCAGGTCGTAATAGCCACTGGCGACCATCACCTTCATTTCAGGATTGCGACGCATACTGTTGGCCAGCCGTCTCCCAGTGTTGACGTAGGAGGGTTCATAATATCCACCTTCCGGTACATCGCGCCACTTCCAATTACGCACCTGACCCCCCGTATAGTAAGGTCGATCCATCTTTACATTGAGGTCGTTTTGTAGGTAGTGATTCATGGCTGCGGTGTACGCACTGCCCGTCTGATAGCCGGAGGCATCTCCCAGCGTTGGGCGGTTCGCAGTCTGGTCAGCTTCTTCGCCCATATAGCGCCCATCTAGTCGCCCAAGCGTCAGACCCTCTTCTTCTAGTAATTTCTTTTGATATCGTGGAATCATCACCCTTAAGTCGGACCGTAGAATGTATGCCTTGTCTAATCCCGTAAAGTAGGCAAGACGCTCTGCCACCACATCTTTCGATTCGTCCGACAACCGCGCCCCTCGATACAATGCGGGCGCATACGTGTCGTAGGTGAACTCGCGTGCCTCTTCCACGAAGTCCTCAAGGTCCTGACCTTCTCCAGCCTTTTTGTGATACCACGAGGTGGCCGCCATGCTGGGCAAGTAGGTCAGGAAAGACGTGATATTGTCGGGCACTGAAGTGGACCCGGCATAGTCGAGTGCCTGCGAGATCATCACGATGCCATTCAAGGCCACATTCTGTCCACTGCCTTCGAGCGCCTCACTTACTGCAGCGGCGCGGGTTGTGCCGAAACTTTCACCTGCAATGTACTTGGGAGATGCCCACCGATTGTGCTTGGTGATCCATGCTCGTATGAATTCCGCGACAGAACGGGCATCTTCCATCAGTCCCCAATAGTCCTTGGTGTCCCCCTTCCCTACTACTCGACTAAAACCGGTGCCCACAGGATCGATAAAAACCAGATCGGTCACATCCAGCAAGCATTGGTCATTGGAAATGACTGTATAAGGAGCTGCTCCGTCATCCTTATCCGCTTCGGAGGGAACCTTCACTACCTTGGGCCCGAAGAAGCCCATGTGCAGCCAAAGCGAGGCCGAGCCAGGCCCTCCATTGAAGACAAACATCACCGGACGATTGGCGGCGCCGGTTTGTGCCAAATACGACACTGACCACATCGCGGCCGTCACATCGCCCTCTTTGTTCTTGAGATGCGTCTCCTCTGCTACGGTTCTGTACTTGACCGTCTTTCCGGAAATCGATATCTCATTTGCGGCAGTGAAAGATTGAGCTTCGGGTATTTCTGGTGCCTTCTCCTCCTTCTCCTGAGCGTTCAGGCTGATGGTCAACAGCAAGCAAATAGCAAAGCAATGGAATTTCATAGTTTGAGTCTTAAAGCGATAAAAAGGTCCCATGCGTCAATTGGTCCCCAAGATTAACGCATTTTCCTATGAAGGGAATGGCAATAACCACTGATAGCTACATTTCACCAAAGTTCTCGGAACTATCACTAAATGCAATTGAGTTGCATTTTTGTATATAGCTTTGCGCCCATGCCCAAACGAGAAGTATTGAAGGATATCCTCAGGTCCCATGATCTGCGGGTCACAACGTGCAGATTGGATGTCATCGAATTCTTTATCAAAGAGAAAAAGACGCTCTCCCAGAGTGATCTTGAGCAACACTTCAGGCATCACGACTCAGTGACACTTTACAGGACACTGAATACCTTCTTTGACTCTGGCATCATTCACAAAATTCCCAATTCTACTGGGGTAGCTACCTATGGGCTTTGCCATGATACCTGCACTCCCGACCATCATGAGCACAACCACATACATTTTAAATGTAAGGAATGCGGACAAGTGGAGTGCCTCGTGGACAAGGCAGTACCATCTATCTCTGTGCCGCTGGGATACAAGGTCGAAGCGGTCAACTTAATTGTGGACGGTATTTGCGCGAAGTGCGCATGAGTGCTATGCGATTTGTGATTCTGCTAGTCATTTGTAGTTCCTTTCTTGCTGCCCATGGTCAGACGAAACCTTGTGACCAGACCTTACGAGGCCAGGTATTTGACCTACATACGGAAGAGGCACTGCCCTATGCGACGATCACTGTTGTGGGCACGGACGAAGGCGTTGTCGCCGATGAAGATGGGTATTTCACGATTGAAGGCGTTTGTGATGAGGTACACCTGGAGGTCCGATTTGTCGGGTACAAACCCGTCATTCATCGTCATGATTCTCACCATCCGGACCCAGTCATCTATCTGGCACCAGATGATACGCCTCTTGAAAGTGTCATTGTCGAAGGAGCAGGGTTGAAAGACATTCAGTCCATTTCCATTCAAAAATTGGAAGTGAGTAAACTCTCGATAGTCAACTCCTCGATTGGCGATTTGTCGGAGCAGCTCACAGGAGTCTCCCTGTTAAAAACAGGTACCAATATTTCAAAGCCAATCATTCATGGGCTACACTCCAACAGGGTGCTCGTCATCAATGACGGCGTGCGGCATGCCTACCAGGTTTGGGGACTCGAACATGCGCCTGAAGTGGACCCGTCCCACGTGGACCAAATAGAAATCGTGAAGGGCGCAGGGACTGTGAAATACGGACCGGAGGCATTGGGTGGGGTAATCCTTTACAACTCCAAGCGACCTGAATTTGACAAGAAGCTCAATGGCTCAGTGGGGTCCTCTTTTCACACCAACGGACGCGCGGTAAGTAGTCAATTGAATCTTGGACATGGCAATCACAGGTTTGCATGGAATGTGGGTGGTTTTGGGATCTATCAGGGCGATCTCGACGCCCCGGACTACCACCTATCCAACACAGGCAAGCGGGAATTCGGCGGCAGCTTCAACACGCTTTTGCATCAATCAAAATTTGATCTGCAGGTTTCAGGAAGCTATTTCCAGCAAGATTTGGGGATCTTGAGAGGATCCATCGTGGGCAATCTCACAGACCTCCAAAATGCCATTGACAGAGGTGAACCAAGTCCGACCTTCCCCCGCACGTATAGCCTACAGAACCCCCAGCAGCAGACGGAACATGGACTAGCCAAAGCTGTTTTGTCTCTTTACCTCGGAGAACATCTGGTGAATGTGCAATATGCCATTCAGCGAAACATTCGCAGGGAATTTGACGTGAGACGTGGCGAACTCAATGATCGACCTGTGATTGATCTCGAACTGTGGTCCCACAGCGTAGAGACAGAGTGGGTACAGCCTACAAAAGGGCGTTGGAGTGGTAGCTCCGGTGTTCAGTTTTTCACACAACACAGTGTCAATGAGCCCGGCTCAAATCCTATCAATTTTGTGCCGGACTACGATGTCTTCAATATTGGAGCGTTCAGTATTCAGTCCCTCACTTTTGACAAGACGACTCTGGAATTGGGTGCCCGTTTTGATTTCCAATCATTGCGTGTGGCAGATACCATTCGGGAAACGACCATCTATTCCAATGAGGTAGACTTTTCCAATGTCACCTTCACCTTAGGCTTCAGAAGGCAAATCAGTGAACAACTCTCACTGTTTTCGAACATCGGTTCGGCCTGGAGACCCCCAAACGTCTCGGAGCTGTACTCATTTGGGTATCATTTTTCCCGCCTGCAGTTTGGTCTATGGCGGTACGATCTGGACCCGACCATATCCACGCCTCCCGATCGTGTATTTGATCAGACGCTTCGTCCTGTACCCTCGGAGAAGAGCTACAAATGGGTCTCAGGCCTAGAATGGAAAAGTGACGTCATCACGGCAGAACTCGTGGCCTACGTCAACCAAATCAACGACTATATCTTCCTACGGCCTTATGGAATTACCACGGGCATTGCAGGTACTTTTCCTTTTTTCATCTATGACCAGACCAATGCGCTCTTCCTGGGGAGTGATTTCGATATCCGTTACAGGCATTCGGCCTCCTGGACCTCAGAAGCCAAGATCTCGTATGTATATGCCACCGAGTTGAAAAGCAATCAACCCTTCCTGGAAATACCCCCATTTAATGTCAGCTATGCTATAGACTACAACAAAGGCAACTGGGCCTATGGTGTCAACCTCAACTACACCGCCAAACAGTGGCACGCCCCTCCTGTCATCCATCCGATTGACTTTCAAAATGGAGACGCAGAATTCAATCAGGACGAGATCTTTGACTTTATGGCCCCGCCTGACGCATACCTACTTGTTGGAGCCAAAGTTGCCTACGATAAGCGCCCCTGGCACGTGACCATACAAGCGGACAACCTGTTCAACGCTTCTTACCGGGTGTATACAGACCGACTGCGCTATTTCGCGGATGCACCCGGGCGTAATGTGTCCTTCACACTGGGATTTGAATTTTAAAATGCATCAAGGTTGCGCAGTTTGATTAAATGCAATACTATTGCATTTATAAATACGTCGATAACTCTAAAAAAGACATGAAATCCAACAAGACAGTATTCCATTTACTAGTAGCGCTATTTCTCAGTATGGGCATCTTCGTCGGTTGTTCCGATGATGATGAAGGGGATGACGATCACGGCGACGATGAAGAGGTCATTTCCCGGGTCATCCTGACATTTACGCCTGAGCATGCCGATGAATTTGAAACGGTAACTGCCACGTGGTTAGACGAAGATGGAGAAGGAACCGGAGCGCCCACCATCGATCCGATTACGCTCGTCGAAGGTGCGGAATACGTACTGACGATGGAATTAGCCAATACCCTAGTAACACCCCCGGAAGACATCACAGGAGAAATTGATGAGGAAGCTGAGGATCATATGTTCTTCTTCGCCTTCACAGACGGCATCTTTGGCGATCCGGCGGGCAATGGCAACGTGGACAATAGAAGTGATGCTGTGAACTACAACGATCAGGACAACAACGGTCAGCCATTGGGGCTTTCCACGACCTGGACGGCAGGCGAGCATACAGAGTCTGCAGGTGAATTCACAGTCATTCTGAAGCACCAACCTGATGGTCAGAAAACAGCCACTTCGGATGTCAATGTCGGCGGTACAGACGTGGATATCACATTTCCACTCAACATCGAGGAGGACCCCAATGCAGAAGAGGAAGTCATCAATGAGGTTGTGCTGACTTTCACACCAGCAAGCGGTGGTGATGCCATTGTCGCGAGATGGTTCGACGAGGATGGTGAAGGTGTTGGCAACCCCACAATCGATGACATCAATCTGGCCGCTGACACAGAATACGAAATGTCCCTAACTCTTGCCAACACACTGGAAGATCCGGCTGAAGACATCACCGAGGAAATAGAAGAGGAAGCAGATGAACACATGTTCTTCTTCGAATTCACGGCTGATATCTTCTCCGATCCCGCGGGCAATGGCAACATCGACAGTCGGGACAGTCCTCTGAATTACAACGATGAGGATGCCAATATGCTTCCCGTTGGGCTTTCAACGCAATGGACAACCGGTGCAGCCACTTCAGCGGCCGGAACCTTCCGAGTAATATTGAAGCACGTACCGGGAGGTATAAAGACAGCTACTTCCGATTCGACTGTTGGAGGAACAGACGTTGATATCGAATTCGCGATAAATATCCAATAATTAGCTTAGACGACTAATTATGCTCTGATGGCCACCTGCGAGGGTGGCCATTTTTTTTGTTAATGGCGGGAATCTCGTTGCTCTCCTAGACCTGACTCGAAAGCTCAATCGGACGGTAGGCGACCACTCCCTTTCCTTTCGCTGCGAATTCAACGTCGATCCTTCCCAGGTTAATGCCTGCCCAACCCACCTGATTGATCGTGGTTGTAAAACCTTCAGTATTGGTCAGCAACAGGGGCTCGTCCATGAAGGTGTGCGTATGACCTCCCAGGATGACATCAATCTCGCTCACTTCCTGCGCCAACTTGTGATCTGACGGTATGTATTCGCTCCGATATTGATACCCCATGTGCGATAGACAAATGATCAAATCACACTTTTTGGCGTTCAGTTCCTGGACCATTTCCCGGGCGACAGCGATGGGGTCATTGTAAACCGTCTTTCCATACATGGACGGGTTCACGAGGCCCTCGAGTTTGATGCCAAGACCAAAGATCCCAATTTTCGCCCCTCCCCTTTCCAAGACCTTGTATGGCTGCACTTTCCCGTCAAGATTGGTATTCGAGAAATCGTAGTTGGCAGATAGGTACGGGAACTCCGCAAACTGCATGGCAGACTCCAACCCATCCATCCCGTTGTCAAATTCATGGTTGCCGATCGTAGTGGCGTCGTACCCCATTTCGCTCATGAGCTTGAGTTCCAGTTCACCACCAAACATGTTGAAGTACGGTGTGCCCTGAAATACATCTCCCACATCCAAAAGGAGCACCTGCGCTTCCTCCGCCCTTACTTTCGCGATGGCGCTGGCCCGAGCCGCCATACCGCCCAGCCCCTCGTATCGGCCTTCTTTGAAGGGGTCAATATGGGAGTGCATGTCATTCGTGTGTAGTATCGTCAGGCGCTTTCCTGAAAGGTTCGGCCTGCAACCGTTGAATATTGCCGGAGACATCGCAATAGATGTCGCGGTGGCCATGGATCGAAGAAGAAATTGTCTGCGTTTCATTGGACGGTTACTGTTATTAAGTTGGCCACTTCTGCTTCAATGGAATCACCCCTCGCGGCTCTTTGTCTAATCTCCTGAACAATCATGTCTCTTAGTTTGACGGGCTTCACATCCATCCTCTTGAGCGGCCTCAATATCCCGAAGCCACCACCACCATTGGCCAGGTAGTCACTGACTGACAAGTAGTAACTTCTGTCGCTTGATATCCCTTCGCCATTCAATTGAATGTTTTCGACTCCCGCTTCAGTGACTTCAAAAGCCACTGGCCAGATCATGCTTCTTCCCGATTGGCCGATGTATCTCACTATTTCTATCAGCGTATCACCCGGGACCTCCAGCAGCACCACGTCGTTCTCAAAAGGCATCACCTCAAATACTTCCCCCAACGTAATGGGTCCTCCGTTGATGGGTGCGCGCAATCCGCCATGATGATTCATGACGGCGACATCCACGTGCCTGCCGAATTCAGCTATTGATTGGTTGAGCAGCAATTCTGTAATGAAGGTCCCCAATGGGGATTCATAGTCGCCGCGGGAGGTAAGGTCATGAGCCGCATATCCTATCTCCTCACCCATGATGGAATCCAATTTGGCCCGATAGGGCTCGATGATGGATTCAATCTCCATGGCACCTTCGATCTTCGGAGTGATTTTAACTGGTGACCATGTGTAGGATAGCTCGTATTCCGTGGGGCTGGAGCACGACCACAGAAGAACCAGCAAGAAGGCCAGTGGACGCCTTCCACACGTCACATTTGATGATTGTCTCATTGATTGGAAAAAGCAAGTAGTTTGTGCTTCCAAGATACTCCTGAAATACCTCAATCAACAGAAATCGCTGCAGGGCTTTTTGGAATTTTACGGTTACTTAATATCCGATAATTCCGTTTCCTCACCGCTGCTATCCGTCACACTTGGATTTTGGTGATTTTGTTGGTAAACAGCATATAATCCTAACTACTTAGACCGATGAGACGTCAGATTATACTACTGTTTGTTTGTACTCTTTTCTTATTCCCCAAAGAGGGGTCCTCTCAAAGCAACCAATACTCCGAAGCCCTAAAATCCTATGAATGGCGCGCCATTGGCCCGGCCAATATGGGAGGACGGGTCACGGATATCGATGGTATCCCTGGAGATCCCAGCACCTTTTATGTATCAGGCGCTGATGGGGGCATTTTTAAGACCACCAACGGAGGAGTCAACTTCACTCCCATCTTTGAAGGGCAACGTGCCTACTCCATTGGCGCGCTGACCATCGCAGAATCCGACCCCAATGTCCTTTGGGTGGGTACCGGTGAAGGGGACCCCCGAAACAGCGTCGGCTATGGCTGGGGTGTGTATCGCTCTGTGGACGCTGGCAAGAGTTGGACACATCTGGGCCTCAAGGAAACTGAGAGGATCAAGAGGATTGTCGTAGATCCTACCGACCCGGATGTCGCCTGCGTGTGTGCCCTGGGTAAGGAATGGGGCGCCAATCCCGAAAGGGGCGTATTCAAGACCACCGACGGCGGTAAGAGCTGGTCGAAGATCCTGTACATCGACGAAGACACGGGCTGCGCCGATATCGCCATGGACATGAGCAATCCCCGCATCATGTACGCGGGCATGTGGACCTTCCGAAGGACGCCGTGGCGCTTTGACGACGGAGGGAAAAACACCGCCGTATACCGTACGATGGATGGCGGGGCAACGTGGGAGAAGATCATGAACGGTCTTCCGGATAAGCCCATGGCACGACCGGGCATTCACATCGCTCGAAGCGAACCCAACATCATTTACCTGATGACCGAATTCCAGGGCGGTGGCACGGCGTTCCGGTCGGAAGACCGAGGCGACAACTGGGTGATGGTCAATGATGATCCCAACATCAACTTCCGCCCCTTTTATTATAGCGATGTGCGCGTAGACCCCAATAACCCCAACATACTCTTTTCCATTTCGGGTAGGCTGAGCCGCTCCGAGGACGGTGGCCGTACCTGGGAGCGAATTGCCACAACCGTGCACGGCGATCACCAGTCCCTCTGGATTGACCCTGCGAATTCCAAGCGCATCCTCAATGGCAGCGATGGCGGCTACCAAGTGTCGTACGATGGTGGAGACTCTTGGGAGATCATCAACAATGTCGAGTTGTCTCAGTTCTATCAACTGTTCATTGACAATCAGGATCCATATAACGTGTATGGTGGGTTGCAGGACAATGGCACCTGGGTGGGTCCCAGTAACTCCCTGTACACAGCCGGCATACTGAAGCGGCACTGGAAAGGACTCGCCTATGGAGATGGCTATTACGCAGTGCCTATCCCTGGGAGTGAGCACGAAGTGTACGCGAACCTGCAGGGAGGCGTGATCTTCCATGTGGACTCGCGGTACGGCAACGTGCGCAACATACACCCCTATCCGAAAATCATCGGCTCTGCCGGCGATGCCATCGAAGACCACCGCTACCGATTCAACTGGGACTCGCCCATAACGATTTCCCCTCATGATCCCAACACGGTTTACTTTGGAGGAAATGTCGTCTTCAGATCCACTGACCGTGGCCACACCTGGGACCAAATCAGTGACGATCTCACGACCAACAACAAGTCCAAGCAACGAACATCGGGGGGTGAGATCTATCAGGACAATACAGCCGCGGAGTTTCACTGTACGATCCTCTATATCGACGAGTCCCCAGTGGAAAAGGGAGTCATCTGGGTAGGCACGGACGACGGCAATGTACAGCTGACCCGAGATGGCGGCGAGACGTGGACCAAACTCAATGACCGGATCAAAGGACTGCCAGCGTTCGCTTGGGTGGCTAAGATCCACGCATCCGAGCACGATGCTGGGACCGCCTTTGTCACTGTAGATCAACACAGACTCGATGACTTCCGCCCACATGCTTTCATGACGACCGACTATGGCAGGTCATGGACGAAGATCAGCGATGGCCTCCCTCAGGATGATTACATCAAGGTTGTACGACAGGATCCCATTAATCCCGACTTGTTATACGCAGGTATGGAGCACGGCATATTTGCTAGCTGGAACAAGGGGCAGTCCTGGGCCAAGATCAACAACAACCTGCCGAATGTATCTGTACGAGACCTTCGCATTCAGGCCCGGGACCGCGACCTGATCGTCGGCACACATGGCCGCGGCGCCTGGATCCTGGACGATATCCGGCCCCTTCAGGAGATGGCGGACACGGAAGGAAAGACTGCACACCTGTTTCCAGTGCGCCGGTCGACGCTTTGGCACATGTTCTGGCGACTGGAGAACCTCGGTGACCGCCACTATCGCGCGAAGAACCCCGACTTTGGGGCGAATATCAACTTCTACCTGGCGGAAGGGGAGAAAGTGACTGCGGTCGTGGAAATCGCTGATGCTTCTGGTGAAGTGATCCGAACCTTGACTGATTCTACGGCCAAAGCAGGCGTCAACCGGATCGTTTGGGACCTGGGACATGAGGCAGCAACCAAAATGCAAGGTGCTGTGGGCGGCGGCTTTTTCTCTGGTGCCATGTACCCATACGTCGCCCCGGGAATGTACACTGCCCGACTAGAAGTGAATGATGAAGTGCTTGAGACGCCCATCGAAGTGCGAGCGGATCCGCGGGTGGCATTGGCGCAGGCGGATTATGAGGCGCGCACCAAGGCGCTGCTGGAGCTCAGAAAACTCTTGTCGCAAACCAACACGATGATCAACAATAGCAGCACTTACAACACACAATTGGGAGAGCTGCAAAAGAAGCTCGATCAGATGGCAGGTCAGGATGTGGATGGATCGCTGTCGGAAGACATCAAGGGCGTCAGACAGAAGATTGCTGAATTGCAGGATGACATCCTCAAAAGGCCACCTCCGGCGATGAACTATAGACAACGACCTCGATTGAGAGAGGAAATTCGCTCTCTGATGCGCGCCATCAATAGTGCGACCGCAGAGCCTACCCAACCACAGCTCGACAGAGTCGATCAATTGACAGGTGAGGTCAATGAGGCGCAGGACGTTCTGGATCAAATCGTCAATACCGACATCCAGGGCATCAACGATCGAACAAAAGACATTCCTCAGATATCTGTTGGCAAAAAGAGTAGTATGTAAATGAAAGAGAGGGTGGCCCTCCCAGGCGACCCTCTCCTATTTTCTTAAGTCTTACTTGTCCTCTCCAAATATCAAGGGCCCGACTTGATTTTCCTTCATCGTGTCACGCATGGAGTTGACTTCTTCGTTCTTTACTTTCTCCCACGCTTTCTGAACCTCTAACCATTCGGCATGTAGTTTCTCATAGACCTCGACATATTGATCAGCGGGCTTGAAGTCCGCAATGGCCACAGTCATGGCCAGGTAGCTCAGCTTCTCCATGATCATCCCAGGCAAGCGTATGGCGTCTTGCCCTTTACCCGTGTGCTTCAGTTGGATGATTTGATTTTCTACACTTGTCGCCACACTATCCAAGGCCTGCACATCACGCAGAACATCGCCCTCTATCATGGGCATCATGTCACGAAGTTGTCTGCGGAGTTTTTCGGCTTCATTGACAGCGATCGACATTTCTTCGAAGTCATCACGGATCTTGTCCAGTAGTGCCTTCTGTTCATTGATATTGCTCAGGCTTCCTTCTGTGTTGGGGTCTTTCAGTAGTTGGAAGCTTTGCGTCTGCTCAATATCCCCGGCTTTCATTGTCACCGTGTAGGTTCCCGGACTAGCCATTAGCGACATGGGTGCAACCAATGCATCCCTCGTGCGGTCATCCTTCATCGGATACCAATCCGCATAGATAGGCTTCGTGCGCATCACGATTTTGGTCGTCGGATCTTCTTTGAAATCCCACCAAACCCTGTTGATACCTGGCTTGCCCTTCTGTTTGATGGTTCTAATGGTCTCTCCGGCTTCGTTGGCTATCGTTAGCGTGACACTGTCCTCCATATCAGCGGACTGCCAGTAGTGCAGGGAGGTACCGGCTGGGGGATCGTCCCCAAACGAGGCTTCTTTAAAGAACTGCATGACCATGGACACCGGCTGCAATCGATAGGCGTCTTTGGGGTCAAACAAGTGGGCCGTTGCACCGGCTACCTCGTCGGTGAACTGCTGAATGGGCGTCAGATCATCCAGGATCCATATACCACGCCCGTAGGTACCAACAACGAGGTCATTGAAATGCTCAGGAATATCCATCCAGTACATTGGACTGGACGGAAGATTCGTCATCAGCGACTGCCAGGTCGCCCCTTTGTTCAATGAAAAGTAAAGGGCATTCTCAGTACCCAGGTACAATACATTGGCATTCACAGGATCTTCCTTGATCATCCGGCAATAGCTCAGGGAGCTGTTTTCAATACCGGAAGTGATTTTCTTCCAGGAGTTGCCATAATTGCTGGTGACATAGACATAAGGTTGGAAGTTGCCCATTTCGTGCGCATCTACCGTGATGTATGCCGTACCCTCCTCGTATTTCGACGCTTCGATATTCCGTACAGCTCCGTAGGCCGGCATATCTGGAATTTTCGAGGTTACATTCTTCCAATTGGCTCCATTGTCCTGACTTACGTGCACAAGACCATCGTTCGTACCAGCCCATAGGAGACCTTGCTTCAGTGGAGATTCTTCAAGCGCATAGATGACATTGGCATACTCCACCCCGATATTATCCCCCGTCAGGCCACCGGAGAACTGTTGCTTGCTAGCATCATTGAGGCTAAGGTCCGGGCTCGCTATCTCCCAGGTTTGGCCACCATTCGTCGTACGATGCACATGCTGGCTGGCAACATAAACGGTATTGTTATCATGAGGAGAAATCAGCAGTGGGAACGTCCACTGGAATCGGTACTTGACGTCGGCCGCTGGCATACCGGCCGTCAGTTCCGGCCACACTTCCACTTGTCTGAATTGTCCAGTCTTTTCATTGTACCGAACGACCACACCTCCCAAGGCACCAAATCCCGATGCACTTGACCAAACAATGTTGGGGTCTGTCGGGTCGGCAGTGGCGAACCCACTTTCACCCCCTCCTACATCGTGCCACATCCCTGTGGGAATGAACCCACCAAAGAAGCTCTGCATGCGACTGCGACTAGGACCTTTCATCGAAGGGCCATCCTGGCGATTCGTAAGGACGTTGTAAGGCACCTCGGTATCTGTGGTGACGTGATACAATTGCGCTACTGGGATCTGGACCCGGTGCCACGATTTACCACGGTTGTGACTAATGGACAGGCCACCATCTCCGACGACTATTTGGCGATTGCCATTGGTTGGGTCTACCCACATCTCGTGATGGTCCCAGTTGGGAGCGCTTCCCGGTGCCGCGAGGGTAGCAGTCTTACCTCCGTCGATGCTCGTCGCATAGGCCGCGGAAAAGAAGTAGATCTCATTTGGGTTGTCAGGCGAGGCTGTACATCGGGTGTAGTAGGCGCCTCGGCCGGTGAGGTCCCGGTCCGAGTTGACCAAAGCAAATGACCCCCCGCGATCTTCCGAGCGCCATAGCTCTCCGGTATTTGTAGGCTTGCCATCCAGGGGAATGCCGTCTCCTGTTTCGATCAATGCGTACAGTCGGCCCTGTTGAGCCGCTGTCATGGCCAGGGCAATCTTTCCTACCTCTCCTTCTGGCAGGCCATTTCCTTCGAGCTTGTTCCAGGTTTCACCTCCGTCGACGGACTTGTAGATGCCGCCACCCGGACCGCCACTCTTGCGTGTCCAGGGCCTGATCTCCAACGACCACATGCCCGCAAAAAGAATACGGGGGTTGAATGGATCCATCACGAGGTCAGATGCCCCAGTGCCAGTATCCACGTGCAATACCTGTTTCCATGTCGCTCCACCGTCTGTGGTTTTGTAAATGCCACGTTCATTTTGTGGTGTGTACCCATGGCCCAAGGCTGCAACATAAGCCACTTCGGGGTTCGTGGGATGGACCACAATTCGACTAATCCGTCCGGTGTTTTCGAGGCCGAGGTGCTTCCAGGATTCTCCGCCGTCGGTCGAGCGCCAAACGCCTCTACCTATGGAGACGTTGGAGCGGATGAACGACTCGCCTGTACCGGCATAAACGATTTCAGGTTCACTTGGGGCCAACGCCAGTGCCCCAATGGAGTGTACACGTTCCTTGTCAAAAACGGGCTTCCACTGCAACCCGCCATCCGAGCTCTTCCAAATACCTCCTGAGGCGGCTCCGACATAATAGGTCATGGGATCACCAGGGATACCGGTCACAGAAATTACACGGTTGCCAACAGGACCGATGTGACGAAACTTTAACTGATCCATCTGCTCGGTCGTGAGCGTCTGGGCTGTGGCTGCATAAACACATAGGAAAAATGCTGCCGCAAGGAAACGAGAAAGGGGCATAAGTAAAACTTGGTTTAGGTCAGGAATAAGTATCTAAAATATTCATTTCCGCCAGCTTTCGGAAACGGAGATTACACGATAGGCATCAAAATCATCTATGCAACATTATTGCAAATAAGATTTAGTTTCTATATTGTTTCATGAATCAAAATCAACTTAGTCTCCAAAAACAGATTCAGGGGAATTGCCCAACGATGGCGGCATGAAAACGAGCTGTTGATGGAATGTTGGTTATTCAATCGTTGATCAGAGCTGGCGGATATGAAAAAGTACCTCCATTTCATTTGCCCTACAGATGGCCTAGAGTTATGCATCAAAAACGAGTTAGACGGAGAGCACTACTTTCTTTCCTCCCTCGGCAACTCCATGCGGTTTGACGAGGATGTGATTGAGGAGATCGAAGAGTTGGTAATTACCCACGACATCGACGAGATATGCTTCGTGCTATCCGATAACAACCAGCCCACGTTGGAGGTGATTAGTGGTCCGAATTTCTCGACAATGACGGGTCTGGGGCATTTCAGGGTTAGGGATATGGGAAGGAAAGAAAAATCATTGCTCCAGCAGGCTGGTCATCAGCAATTTCTCATTGCATCTTATCACTTAAGAGAAAAAGTAATTGCATTCGAGAATGCTTTTTCCAAAGAGCTGCTTGCCCTACTGCCTGTTAGCGGCAAGGTCTATAATCGTCATGAAGGCTCCTTTTGCGACATCTGCCCGCTATGGATTCCTCGACAATACCAGGCTATGAACTGATGGATACGCCGGGGCTTAAATCCAGGATAGCTTGGCAATCAAACGGTACGCAACCACCCTACTCCATGATCCTGAAGACAGGATAGCGCAAGTACTCTGGCTCCCAATGGGCAGAGCGCTCATAAATGAAGTTTAACTGCCGATAGGCGCTACCTGCTAGCTCTGGGTCTTCAGCTTTGGCTGCGTCCAGCTGCTCTTTGATCTGGGGATTTTCCTCTAGAATTTTCACAGCATGGTCTTCAAATACATAGGATGAGAAATGCTCTTTTTGCTGTAGAACAGCGTCGAAGAAGTTCCAGGCGAAGAACGAGTCTGGTGCTTCGGGCTCAAGCGTCTCCACGATGTACCGATTCCGCCATTGGTTGACAGGTACCAGGTAGTCGCCTTTTCGAAAGTCCAGGTCGACCTCTTTGGGTGAGACCGTGACACTGTGGTGTTTGTAGTGCCCCTCATAGGGGCGCCTCAGTGTTTCGTAACCTGCTATTACATATGCTTCCACACTGATCGTCGTATCGCTTGGCAACTGAGTCATCTCAATCTGATTGAGTGCCAACAGTTCGATCACACGCCGCCATTGCTGAGGTACAATGTAATACTTTGGGGCAGTGATGACCTTGTCGGCAACATAGTGGTCCATGTATTTCACCTCCCGGGTAAAAGGTTGATCCCGGTCATACTTCAATCGTTTATGGCCAGATATTTCACTCTCCACATACGTTGGTTCATAGCCGCTGAACAACAAAGGCGTGTACCGGCTGGTATCCACCGACCAGGAAATCTCGAACTCCTTTTGATTGGAGATGCTACGTTTGGTTGCTTCTCTTAGCGACATTAGTTCCTCCCCATTCTCGTCCAGGAACTCCAGCATCGTTTCCATCAGTGCATAGGTCGACTGCACACGCTGTTTGTAAGTCTTGAGCATGTGTGTTTCGCTCATGTACCCCATCGTATGGAACAGCGCCGTGTAGCCCGTGGAGTACCGAGGCCAATCCATGAACTGCGGCCAGCCTTTGTCAGGCGTTTGACCCCAGGCGTTCACATAAGGAATGGCGTCAAATCCCCTCTCCTTCATGCCCTGATATGAATAAGGCAAGAAAACCTCATCGACAAACTGGCCCAACTGGCCTCCCATTTTGTCCTTCTGAGAGTAATCGAGCGTCATGATGTGCTGATAGTCCGAGCCATTGCTGACATGGGTATCGAGGAACAAGTCCGGGTCGTAGCGCTGGAAGATCTCCTGAAAAGAACGCGAGTTGCGGGTATCGGACTTGATGAAGTCGCGATTCAAATCATAGTGCCGCGCATTACCTCTGAAACCGTACTCCGAGGGGCCGTTTTGATTGACGCGGGTCGTGGAGTTTCTGTTTAGCACACCTCCAATGTTATAAAAGGGAATGATGGCGATGGCCACTTTGTCAAGTACGTCGCTGTAATAGTTCTTATTCTTCATCAGATCCCTGGCAAACATCTGACTGGCGCTAACACCGTCGGGCTCACCAGGGTGGATGGCATTGTTGATCAGCCAAATGGCTTTGCCAGACTCCTGCAGCGCTTCAGGCGTTCTTTCGGGGCCGGTGTTGATCAGGACGACATGAAGAGGAAGGCCTATGTCCGTTGGGCCGTGCTCCATGATCGACACTTCCTTATACATCTCATCCAATGATCGATAGAAGGCCATCGCCTCATCATAGGTAGCAGTTTCGGTGAAGCCTGATTGTTCGTACCGCGTGGTCAATTGGGCGCTGGCCGACAAGGCCATAAGGCACAGGAAAAAGCAGAGTGTTCTCATCAGTAGGGATTGTGAACGGCAATTTAACGAGAGCCCACCAACTGACAGCGCCTACTGGAACGAAGCCTCCTTTATTTCGAATGTCTTGTCAAACTCCGGATCAGGGGATTGCCCCAGTATTCGTTTCGCAGCGTACTCCCCGATCGCCGGTCCATGCTTGAATCCATGTCCCGACCCACCTCCGATGACCCAGGTATTGTCATTGGAAGGAACCCGATCGACAATGAAGTTACCATCAATAGAGTTTGTGATTTGACACACACGCCCTTCGGTAATGGGTTGATCGCTGAGCGCAGGGAACCGCCGCTTGACAAAATCGTGGACCCGCTTCACCTGGTAATGATTAAGAAGCCGCTCATCGACGTCGGGATCAAAGGCATTGTAATCAGGGTAGGGAGCCACTTTCAGGCCTCTTGCCTCAATGTCTGGAAATCCATAATACCCGCTCCCCAGAAAGCTCCATTCCGGCAAGTTGGGGTGTGAAAACCTGCTGTCTCCAGGTGGAATACCTACGAACAGTACATCCCGCCGTTGTACTTGCAACTTGGGTAGCAAAAGCTCCGGAAAGATCTTGGACAACCACGGACCACAAGCAAAAATGTAATGCGCTGCTTTCAAAGTCTCGCCTCCATCCACTTCAATACCCTCTACCTTCCCTTGTCTGACGACCGGCATGCCCTTGCTGATCTTGAGGCGACCTCCATTTTCTTCGAATACTTTGGCCACAGTCTGAATACCCTTTCGGGCCATGAGCGTACTCCCGGAAGCACCACCGTCATTGTACATGGCCACGGCGATATCATCAGTATGTATTTGGGGCCAGCGATACCTGATCTCGTCGGGACCGAGCACTTCAGTATTGGTAATTCCATGGGAAAGGATTTGTCGTTTTCGGTCCTCGGCCCGTTCACGATAGGTGGCATCCGTTGACATCGTCAGTTTGCCTGTAGGCAACACCAATGTCTGGCCCGATTCTGACTCCATTTTCTTCCACCAATCAAATGCCCGTATGGCACTCTTGACATACACATCATTGTCATTGTCGCACTGAATCAGCCTCGTCTCACCTCCAGAGCTCGCCCGGGAGTTGCCTGGCCCATAGGCATCCAAGAGGGTAACCTTGGCACCGGCAGCTTGTAGATGATAGGCAGTCCACATGCCAAATGTGCCTGCGCCTACGACAATGGCTTCAGGTGACTGTTGAAAAAGGCTCGGTTGCCTGGAAGATTTAGTGAGGTTGCTTGCCAGCGGTACACCGACAACACCTAAGCTTGATAGTTGAACGAACTTTCTCCTTTTCATAGTGGGCTCAAAGTTTTCAGGTTCTTCAGAACTGTTTCAAGAAAGTCAATTTACCAATGAATTGCTGTTCCTGAAAAGGATCCTCCAGACCATCGATCTGCGTATCGTTAAAGACGAGGTAGATGAACGACAGAGGTTGATACTCCCAGCTCCCCCTCACATTCCATCGTCCCTGGTCGTCAAAGCTGTTGTACTGATAGAAGACAGACAGTTGTACCCTGGGATTCAGCGCAAATCTCGACCCCAGCGTCACGAGATCTGTGACCAGATCCTCTTGCTCCACACCTAGGTCTTTCAAGTCATTTCGTTCATACTCTACCGTCATGGCGATGTGTGGTATGGGTGCCAGCCGTCCTGAGGCATTGATTGAATTGCGCCGTCCATTATAGAAATCCCCAAAGCTGTAGCTGGCGGAGAGGGACCACTTCTTAGATCTGTCTGTGTTGTACCTCGCCAGGTATCGCGTGTAATAGTAGTTGCCTAGCTCGATCGGGATTCCCAACGGCGCAAAGTCGAAATTGATGTTTTGCCATGTAGGCGTCAGCGATAGTTCGACGAAGCTGTTGTCCTTGAACCAGGTATAGATCGGAAAGATGTAAATGCTTGCCTGTTGGAAATTAGAGGGGTCGGTGGCATCGTGGTTATAACTGGTAAACACCCCTGGGTCCCAACGTCTAATGAATTCCGTTTTCGGCCTCCAGATCCAATAACCGCCCGGGTTGTGCCGCAGCAGGTTGCTTTGACTGATGAAGCCCATGGCGGGGTTGTATTTGTCATCAATGTACTCTGTCACCCATCCGAAATAGTACTTATTGGAAGTATTGCCTGCGAATATCCTTCCGGCGTAACCCGTTTCTCCCGAGAGTTCGTCGATGGACGTAGTGAGGATGTATTGAATGTCCCAGACACTGGTTGGCCGAATCTGACCGTCAATGGTAATGGTCGTGTTGTTATTGGCTTCAAGACCCAACTCGTTGGATGCATCATCGCCCCGGTAGGTGACCATAACACCGATGTTGTTCTCTCTGCCGTAGTTGCGCAAGTACCTCGCAACGCCGAAGTGCGCTGCCTGGGAGGTATTCGTTTCCCGCTGCCGCACATAGAGCCCTGCGACTGCTTGTTTTTCGGTTCGCTGTGTAAATCTTCCCCCCGCATCGATCGGCGCGGGCTCCGCATTGAAGTTGCCTTGCAGTCCGATCCTACGGCTGAAAAAGGGCCGGATGGCTCTTTGCAGGCCTCCAGACCAGATGCCGGAGTTTTCCAAAAAGAACTGACGGCGTTCCGGAAAGAAAATATTGAAGCGCTCAAGGTTATTGACCGCACGATCCACCTCCGCCTGGGCAAAGTCTGTATTGAAGGTAAGGTCCAATACGGTCTTTGGGTTGATGGCCCATTTGACGTCACCTCCTATTTTGAAATCTCCATCCGATGTGGTGCCCTCAGTACCGCCATCGTCCACTTGATCATATTGATAGAGCGTATATGGTTCTATGCGGATATTGGCAGAGGGGGGAGGAGCCTCGATCCCTGTCAGCTTGGCCGCATACGTCATGCGATAAGGCTGAAAGGACTGTGGGATGGCTGGGAAAGTCGATACCTCGATGTCCCTGCGGGCATATCTTACCAGCGTGACCCCCCACTCTATTGGCTCCCCATTCTCCGGCATGTCATAACGGAGCGTCTTGAAGGGAATGGAAAACTCGGCCGTGTATCCCTCGTCGGTTCTTTGTGTCCTCACTCTCCAAAGCGTATTCCAACCCGTGTCATTGGTGTTGCCATTGAAGTTTTGCATGTCACGCTGGTTCCCATAAGGAGTAGTCTGGAAGACCTGCGCGTATTGCTTCAGGTTCTGTGGGTCCAGGGCAATGCCAAAGATGTCATTCTCTCCATAGTCGAAGTCCCTTCTCAGATCCTGGACGCGAATTCCCTTAAGGCCCACGGAGTCCCGGCACCAGGCGCCGATGTAGATGTACTTGTCATCGTAGAGGAACTTTACCTCTGTTTCGTAGCGAATGGGGCCACCTTGTCGAGGCTCACGTCGAAAGAAATCGGTGGCGGCCTGCCCCCGGGACCAATCTCTTTCATCCAATCGGCCATCGACGTTGATAGGGCCGGCAGCGCGTCTGGCTTCCACAACAGGTTGCTCATCCGGCGGCGGAAAGTTGTCCTCTGACTCCTGTGCCAAAACGAAATGAGGCAGTAGGCAAAAAAATACGATCGTAGGTAGTGGCTTCACTCTAATTTAGCATTTCTGGTCTTCGACCAAGTGATCGTCACTGGCCAGTTTGCTTCTATCAAGCACCTGGACGCGTTATAAAGGCCAGTCGTCATGCAATGGCTTACCCGACTCCATTGTGATGATTTCGTAGTCTCTCAGCAGGCAGTCGTCCAGGTCTTCGGTGATCTTTTCCCTGTCCATGTCTTGTCCGATGAATACGAGCTCGTTCATGCGATCTCCCCACTTCTTGTCCCACTTCGCCTGGATGTCGGCTTGATGCTCCATGTAATTGGGATTGGCTGCCCGGCGACTCATAGGCACGCTCGCCCACCAGCGACCATACTCCTCTGCTTTCAACGAACCACCGGCCTGACTCCACAAGAGTGCCTTGTCTGGTCTTGACCCTAGCCAGAAGATGCCCTTGCTCCTAATGATGGTCGTAGGAAATTCCTGTGAGAGGTAATCCATGAATCGCATAGGATGAAAGGGCTTCGGGTTCCGATAGACAAAGGAGCTAATGCCGTACTCCTCAGTTTCGGGATTGTGTGCGATACCCTTCTGTGCCAGTTCGAGTTCTTTCAGCCAGCCAGCGCTCTGTGACGCTTCTTCGTAGTCGAAAAGACCGGTATTCAGGATCTCTCTGGGATCAATTTTGCTGTGGGTCGTGCGAATGATCTTCGCCGAAGGGTTGAGTTTCTTGATCATCCCCTCCAGTATGCCCAGTCGCTCTTCTGTGACAAGATCCGACTTATTGAGTAGGATCACATTGGCAAACTCCACCTGATCCGTCAGAAGGTTGACGATGGACCTTTCGTCTTGCTCATCATCCGTCATCTTCCGATCCAGGATCGTGTCATCGCTGCCAAAATCATTGAAGAAGTTGAGCGCATCGACCACCGTCACCATCGTATCCAGCTGGCTGAATTGTGTCAGGTCGTACAGTTCATCACCCGTCTCGAAGGAAAACGTCTGCGCCACTGGAATGGGCTCAGAGATGCCCGTACTCTCAATTAATAGGTAGTCGAACTTTTTCATTTTCGCCAACTTCTCCACTTCGATCATCAGGTCTTCCCTGAGCGTGCAGCAGATGCAGCCGTTGCTCATTTCGACTAACTTCTCATCCGTTCGTGAGAGCTTGGCCCCATTGGCCACCAGCTTCTCATCAATATTGACCTCACTCATGTCATTCACGATCACGGCCACCTTCAGGCCTTCCCGGTTATTCAGGACGTGATTGAGTAGTGTTGTTTTGCCAGCACCTAAAAATCCGCTGAGTACAGTGACAGGTAGTTTCTTATTTCGCTGTAGAATTTTCATTATAGTGGTTCAATAATGTTTGGTAAGGAGAGTTGCTGAAAGCTGATCATCTAGTCCTTCCTTAGTACGGTCACCGGATTGATAAAAAGGGCCTTGACAGAAGGCACCAGGATGGCCATCAAAGAGACCGTCAGCAAGGCTATTGATACGATCAGATAGATGGGCACATCGATGAGGTCGGCACCAAACAAAAAGGGGCTAATGGGTCGAAGCAATAAGGGGGCAAGTAGCGCACCAGCTACAATGCCCACACCGGAGATCTGAAGCATCTCCCGCAATACGATTTCGATGATTTTGCCATCCCCGGCGCCCAGCACCCGCCGCAGGGCTAGCTCTTTCATTTTCAGGATGAGCAAGAACGTCATCATGCTGAACAATCCGATCCCGGCAATCACACTGCCGATGATAGCAATGGCCAGGAATAATGTGCTTGAGACCTTTGAATGCCAGTTCATTTGCTCGATGTGCGCACTCATAGGCAGGTACTCAAAGGTAGGTTGGTTATGGTCCAGATCGAGGATCGCCTGACTGAGTTTAGGGCTCAGCTCCGCGGCTGGCCGGCTGGTGTTGACGACATAGTGCGCATCTGTTGTTGTGTGATACAACAGCGATACGTAGACGCTGGGAACATTTTCCGCTGTGATGCTTTGGTGTTTGACATCTTGCGCGATGCCAACGACACGCAGGAAGGGTCGGTCAGAAGAAGTAGTTCCTAACTTCAAGCGCTTCCCAACCGCCGTCTCATTGGGCCACATCCTATCCGCCAGCTGACGATCGATCACTACTTGCAGTTCGTGCATGGACGGGTCTTCTCCGCTGAATCCCTCGCCCTGCTCGAGGCTGATATCCATCACCTCGAAATAGTTTGGTGTGATGCGTTGCACGCTGATGAAAGGATTATCCGCTTGCTCTACGTCCGACTGCCCCTCAACGGTAAAAATCGACTGGGCAGCAGTAGCTGTGGTCACCATTTCTGTCAGGGGGAGAACGCTGTTCATTGCCACTTGCTCCACCCCTGGGATGGCTTCGATGGACCGCAGGCTCGACTCAAAGAATGCTCTCTTCTTCTCGGGAGATCCATACTTGAACCAGGAAAGGGCAATACGGAAGGTGAGCTTGCTGTCGGATTCAAATCCCAAATCTGCCTGTTGTGCCGCATCAAAGCTCTTGTACAACAAGGATCCACCGACCATCATCAAAACGCTCACGAGGATCTGCACCATAGCGAGGCCCTTTTGCAGGCGGCTTTGGCGCTTACTCCCCGTCGTGGCCTGACCTTCTTTCAAGCCATTGACGAGTTCCGTACGAGAAAGGTGGAACAGCCATGGCACTACGCCGGTGATAAACCCGAGCACGATCGCAACAATCAATGCGTAGCCGATGATGGTGCTGTTGATCGAAACGTCGATCCAGTAAGGCAGATAAGGGCTGACCAGATCGTAGGACATGTCCATGAACATCCATGCAAACCCCAGTCCGGCGGCACTTCCGGCAAGCGCCAGCAAGAAAGAATGCCAGACGAATCCTTTGACAATCGCATTTTGAGAAGATCCCAGGACGCGTCGTATGGTTGTCTCCCTACTTCTCCTGATGGCTTGGCTAACCAGCAAGTTGGATACATTGACGGCGGCGATTATTAATAGAAAAACGACCGCCCCGGCGAGCAACAACAGGTATCGGTGCAAATCTCCAAGGAATAGGTCCTCCAATGGTTCGGCGACGAATTTCAACCCTCTGTTGACGTCTCCGTGCCGCTGCTCCAATTCTGCTGCGTACTCAGTGAGTTCGTCATTAAATTGAGCCAACGTCACCCCGTCCTTTAACCGCGCCAATCCAATGCACAGACGATAGTCGCGGGCGGTAACAACGAATTCCGCATAAGCCATCGCCCGAAAGCCTTCGTTTCTACCGGGAAAACTGAATCCTTCAGGCAGGATACCGTAGTTGTTGTAGGTAAACCCGTCCAACGTAACCTCTGGCACATTTCCCTCTCCTCCATACCTTTTCTTCCAAAAGGCGTCTGTTAGCATGACGGTATGAGATCCACGGTTGTCTAACGTCTCCGGCCAATAGCCACCTATTTGTGGCTCCACCCCAAGTACGCGAAAGAGATTGCTCGAAGCAAAAGTGACGGTCAGGTCTTCAGGCGGCTTGCCATCGCCGCTGAGGTTGTAGCGCCCACCATCCCGATAGACCGCAAGCTCCTCAACGGTCTGCAGCTCCCTTTGCATATCAAGGAATTCAGGATAGGACAGTAGGCCCTTCTCCCCTCCTTTGACAGACTGTATCCGGACCAGTCGGTCAGCATCCTTGAAGGGTAAAGGCGTCAGCAGCAATGAGTCGATATAGCTGAAGACAACAATGCTCGTGCTGGTAGCTATCGCCAGAGTGAGAACTACTACCAGCGATAGCATGGGACGCTTAAGGATTGTCCGCCAAGCCAATTTCAGGTCAAAATTTAGGTTCATGTCGTTGTTTAATATTTCGAGGCGCTAATCCTATCCTGGATTATTACCAACTACTCATGCCTTGTTTCTTTTTGAGCGATTAAGCTTTCCACTTGCATCAGTCGGCCTCTCAAATGCTCCACCTCCCGCCTCAGCTCCATTTGTACCTCCAATACCCCTTGTGGTGATAGGGCCTCCAGGTAATTGGGAGCTTCGGTGTGGTGATGACTATGGCCGTGATGGTGATCGTGGTCTCCTTCCCTGTGCTCATGACCAGGAACTTCCACGACTACTTCGTACCATTCTCCAAGGCCCTCAGCAACGGCTTGCAGCGAGTCGCGACCCGCTTGTGGCAATCGATCTTCCAATTGCTTGATCTGTGAAATCATTAGTGCCGTCCGATGAGCAATATCAAGTGCTTCATCGTGCACCCTGGCAGCTTCCTGCAACACCTCACGCTCACCAGAAGAGGAGCATGCCCATGTGATAAGAGCGAGCAGTAGCAATCGTTTCATTCGACCAATTCTGCCTCCTCCAGGATAAACACAAAATGGACGTAGTCGCTGTTGTTGAGCTTCAACTTGCCACGGACCTTGATGATCTCGTCTGGAATGAACCGACGCGGATTCTTCGCAAACTGAATCTCGCAGATGGTCTCCTGCCCCACTCCACCGCCACAGAAGAAGCACGAAGCATAAGGCTGACGTGACAAGACGATGGTCTTCCCATCAAATTCAAGCGGCAAGTAGTAACCTCCGAGGACCATCTCCTTCCCCTCTTTGGCCTTGATCTCACTATCGAAAATGGGCAACTCGACATCGCTACCCAGTTCTTCGACATACTGCACTTCAAACCGGACGTCGGCAAATGTTTCCCAACCTTCGAAAGTGTTGAACAAAGTCAAGACAAGAATGCTAAGCCACATGACGTCGAAGTTGATAATTGTGAAAATGAGCGTAGATGACGATCAATGCTCCGAAACTGGAGAGAAGTAAGCCCAGCCATTCCTCCGCAACGGACTCACCATTGATCATGAGCAGGGCCCCAGCAACAAACAGGACGGGTATAAAATGCTGGCGATGAACCCGGTATCCAATGAAGAACGCAATCAGTCCTATCGTCACCGTCACAGAAATGATCGCGATCTCCAACCAAGGATGGTCCACGACCCAGAGAATGGAGTCGAGCCCAAGGATCAATAAGGCGGGCGCCGCAAGGCAATGGACAATGCATATACTGGAAGCCCAGATGCCCATGTTGTCAAATGAAATGGCCTTTTGCGGTTCACTCATAGTCTTTGTTCGAGTTGCTGTAAGTCGTCCAATGAGAATTGCTTACCAGCGAATATTCGATCGTAGTACAGGTCTTTGAGCCCGTCGTGGTAGGCAGCAACACTTCGGACGAACTCCAGGTGGCTCCCCCGATCAGTGCTCGAAATCTCTGACAGCTGCTCATGGACCATTGCGGCTGGGGCAAGCCACTGCCACCTTTTCAAGAGTGCGTTGCGTTTCTGAACCTGGGCTTCGAATTCACCCTTCATCGCATTTGCCTCTCGGTCCAGCAATGTAAAACTCGCGTAGTACCACTTATTGAAGTCCGTCGTATCTCCGTCGTTGTACTGCGGGTACTCGGGATAGAACTGGTCAAAGACAAAGGACTTGGGTGATTCCCAATTTTGATCGTTCAAACTTCGAATAGCATGAATCACCTTTGCTCTGTTGGGCAGCGGCTCATTGGCCAAAACGAACAGGTTGAGCATGGCAGGTGTAATAAGGGCGAAAACAAGCCAGACGCCAAGCCCCAACATAGCACTCAACGCCGCACTTCTCTGAAGCGCCACGATCACCGCCATGAAGATGACCCAGACGAGGCAATACCCATAGATGAGCAACAACCACTGAAAGAATAGCGTGAAATTCTCCAGGATAGAAATCCCCTGCGCCAGAAACCCGACGATCAACAGGATCGTAGCGAGGTCCCAAACGATCACTAGTCTCAATAGGCCTTTACTTAGCAGAACGGTCCGCAAGGATGTTGACTGTGACTGTAAGAGCGATAACGTGCCTCCCTCCTTTTCCCCGGCGTATAGATTGTAAAACAGGGTAATAACCAGCAGGGGAAACAGAAACACAAAGACATAAGACAAATCAAAGTTCCCAGTCAGGAGTTTCATCGGATTGGCCAATTCGCCCACATTGACCTGGCGAGCCATATCAGTAACATTGATGCCATAGTAGACTGGAAACAGGTCACGCTGTCCAAGACACAGCCCGGCCGCGGCAGGAGCCTCGTTGGTGACGTAGTACGTAAAATGTTTGCTCCAACCTACTCCGGTGGGAGAAAGCGCCTGTTGATACTTGGTCTTGTTGCCTGCGATGGCAGTATCTAACCGTGCCCACAACATCAGACTGTCAAATTGCTGCCGTTCGTGCTCCTGCACCTGAGCTATCCGAGCCTGTTGCTTGTCCACCTCGAATTTCCCAAAATAGATACCATAAATCCCGGCGCCCAGGACTACAGCTAGGAGTACTTTGAGCATACTACTACGCCACAGGTTTTTCCATTCGAAGGACAGAATGTGAATCAGCTTTTTCATAGGATAGAGATCTTGGTCACGAAGATGGATGAGACGATGAACAGCCCAATGAGCCAGAACGCCAGCGCTCCAACGCTTCTCCATTGATTGGAAAGAATCGTCACAGTACCAGGTAGTTCATACTGGAAGGGCTTGATGCTGGCCCACATGTCCTTACCAAGGTTATAATCCCCGTAGGCAATACCCGGCTTATGGTTTAACTCCATGTCCTTGTTCATTACTTTGACAAAGCCACGGCGGTAGTTCTCGGCCGCTTTCGCAAAGGCCACATGATGTTGAAAGTCGGTACCTGCTAAGGCCATGGAAAGGTTCCTTACCGCCAGGTATGGATTGACAAATCCGGCCCATTCAGACAGTCGATTCTGCCGGTAGAAGATGCTCTCAATCCTTGAAAACTCTTGATCGTACACCTGATCGGTATATTCTTCACCAGCCTGCATGGCGATGCCGCTCCAGTTGACAGGCAGGTCCTCGATGGTCTCAACACCGTATTGGTCCAATACCTCTTGCCTCAGGGAAGCAAGACGTGTATCCGACGGGTTGTGACCGTCGATGCCATTTTTCACCTTGTCCTTGATCGTATTTTTGAAATCAAACTGCGAAGGCGTTGGGTACACCTTATCCGCCAGGTTGGCCGTGGCCTTTGGTAGAATGATGCAGGCGACGATCCAAACTCCTAGAAGTGTCAGCAATGAGGCTCCCGAGTTCTTAGCAACACCTGAGATCAATACACAGAGTAGCACGAAGACCAGAAAGTACAAGCTATAGCCTGCAGTCAAAAGACCAAACTTCGTATTGACTTCCGGGTCGAGCGTGGCCGAATGCTCATCCAGCAGAAGATAAGCCAATACGATGATGGGTAAGTAAATCAACAACACCATCAGATAAGTGCCCCAGACTTTTCCCATGAACAGTTGCCGCATGGACAGCCCTTGTGCGTGGATCAGCTTCAGCGTTCCCTCTTCCCGTTCTTTGCTGAATATGTTGAAGGTGAGGAAGATGATCAGCAAGGGCAGCAGGACCTGCAAAATGAGAGCCGTCGTCATCTCCCCAAAACGGGTCATGCTATTACTCTCCTGAGCAGCACTAAACATGATTTCATTTTGCTTGTGGGCCTCTAGGAAGACAGAGATACCCGTGTAATTGTCAAGTCCCACATCCAGAAAACTCAGGACAGGTTTCGGCTTGAAAGCAAACTGTCCGTAGTGAGCTGCACTGTGGGGGTGTTTCGCGCCTTGATTCACCCATTTGTCGTACATCTCGGCCTGTGCCTGTTCCCGCTGTTCCTGTATTTGCTGCTGACCCTGACGGCCGACGAGTACTGCTGTCAACATGAGTACCAGCAGAATGGCGCCTGACACCTGCAGGCGCACATCCCTTAGCGCTGTTAGGAATTCTTTCTTAATAAGCAAGCTCAGCATGACTGTCAGATCTCATGGTTTCCAAATACAATTGCTCCAACTCCGCCAAGGTGATATCGTGACTCTTCAGCGAATGCACCAGCTGCCCTGAACGCATGATACCAATGTGGGTACCACTTTCCTTGGCCCGGAATAGGTCATGTGTGGCCATCAGGATAGCTACGTTATTATCCCTTAGGCCCTCCAGCAGCTCTGCAAAATCATTGCTGGCTTGGGGGTCCAGTCCTGAGGTGGGCTCGTCGAGTAGTAGGTTGTCAGCTTGTTTCGCCCTGGCAATGGCGATCCCCACTTTCTGACGCATTCCTTTAGAGTACTGCGAAACCCTTTTGTTGATAGCGTCTGACTGCAATCCAACAGAGGCAAGTAGTTGTTCGGCGGACGACTTGTCTGGCTTGTCACCGCTGAGACCCACGAAGAATTGCAGGTTCTCGATACCGGTTAGGTTCCCGTAGAGATTCAAATTCTCGGGGATATAGGCCAGGTGTTTTTTCGTTGCCGCCGACTGATTGGAGACTTCCAGGTCGTCGACTAACGCCTGTCCTGAAGTGGGTTGAATGAAACCCATGAAGAGATTGATTGTGGTGGTCTTACCGGCACCATTTGCCCCGAGGAGGCAATAGACCTCACCCTGGTTCACTGAAAGCTCCAGTGCATCCAGGGCCGTGACCCCCCCGTATCTCTTTGTTAACTTCTTCGCTTGTAGCATATCTCGATTGGTTTAATCAGGTTTACTTGTCTTCATTGTCGATAACTCCGATGGAGGCGACGGTGTCCCCCGTATTCACGGGTGGCGTCCCCAGGATGTACATGATGATACCAGTACTTTCCGCCTGTACCTCGGCAATCGTCTCATTGAAAAAGTTGGTGATGTACCCCAGCTTCATACCCTTCAGCACATAGTCTCCACTCGATTTCATCGGATAGAAGAAGCCGTCATGGGCACTACTGACCGATGACCTGTCAGCGACAACAGCTATTCTTTCCAGCTTGATCGGCTCACCAGGAAGCATGTCGAGGTGTTTCAACAAACTCTCCATGCCTACCACGATCTTGTCTACATACTCTTTTTCCACCATCCCCAACCTGCCACATTCAATGTCTGCTGCAGGAATGCCTCGTTTGTATGCCTCCGCGGAACAATACAGGCTCGGGTTGCCCTCTTTCATGTAGTCTTTGTTTGTCGTATTGAAAATGGCCACATGGTCGAAGCCCATGTTCATCGCCATCAGTTTGGCTTTTTCGGAGACCTCAGGACGGTCGTCATGGTGATAATAACCAGAATAAGGCGTTAAATCTTCCGGAGCATCTCCGCTGTGCATGTCCACGAAGAAGTCGCTACGGGCTATGATCTGCTCGGAAATGAAATGGGCAATTCGCTCAGTCATTGAACCTGTGGCATCTCCCGGGAAGGAACGATTGAGATTCTTTCGATCCACCGGGTTGACAAAGGGTGACCGACCGAGGAAGCTACCCATATTGGCGATCTGTACGAGAATGACGCTGCCTCGCAGTTGGCTCGGATCGATGGTATCAATCAGTTGTTGCCCTGCCAGAATGGGAGAATACTCATATCCATGAACACCTGCTGTAATCCCCAATACCGGCCCGGCTTGAGCTCCGTGGAATACCGTGATAGGTATGAACGTCTCATTTCCGTCACTGTCCGCCAGTGAGATCGAAAAATGTCTTTTGGTACCAGACAACACCTGATCGCCCTCAAAATCCAAGGGATCCTGAGCAACCAGGTCTATGGCAAATGCCGATACCACATAAAGAACAAGAAATCGAATCATACAATTGGAGGTTGACAGAAAGGGAATTCGGGATCCCCAGAAAGTGGTGGCCCGCCCTATCACTGTAGGCAAAGCCAATGAGGCCATAAGAGGCCGTCAGGCACCTGGTGGGCCTCGCTCAAATGGCCGTGCAACGGAAACAGCAAGTTGTTGGTGGACATCCACAGATGCGACCGAATAGCAATGAGGAAGGGTTAAATCAATAGCCGATGATTCGATCGTAGCAGCGTGCGAGAAAAAGAGATCGCAATTGCCACAACCTTCCGCGTCACTGCTCAGTAATAATTCACTTGAAGACCCACTCTCAGTGGTATGCTGATGGGCACTGGAGTGAAATGCAAATAGGAAGGGCAGCACCAGAACGTACATCCCCAGGAGAGCGGCTCCTATTTGACCTTTGGGCTTCATGCTTGTAAAAGTATAGCACTATATCCATTAATGCAAAATAGTTGCATTTAAGGCCCTGCAACGTCCACGCCCCCTTCATCCCATCGCGCTCCCTTCTGCCTCCCACTATTGTCAAGTACCGCGGCGGTCACTAATATTGGCAATAGTGAAAGGCGACAAGAAGATCATTTGGGTTGAGGCCGGCTACCGTCGGTTTGCCAGTTACGGCGAGATAGGCCTTACTGTCGAGGCCATTGCCCGAGACCTGGGTCGCAACAAATCCTCCTTTTATCACTACTTCGGCGAATTGCAGGTACTTAAGGCCGATATGCTGCAACATCACCTGGAAGCATCCAATAGTGTTGGGAAAAAGATTGCCGACGCCGAGGTGCTGGATCCCGATGCCCTCTCGATCGTCGTGGAGCACAAAGCCGATTTCCTTTTCCATAAGCAGCTGAAGCTCGCCACCGGACAGGAATACAAGGATTGCTATGACAAAGCTTTTGAATATGTCAGGGGCCCACTCCTTTCAAAGCTTCGGGAAGAATTCGACCTGAAAGACAAGCAGCTTTTCTCAGAAGCACTCTTGACGCTCGTCACTGACAACTTCCTTCTGCGGATCCAGGAGGCAACATTGACCATTCCCTGGCTCAGAGACTACCTCAAGGAGCTTCGCGATCTTACCCGGCACATCAACTGAGTACAGCGTTTTGGACGGGTACCGACTAAAAACCTTCCATGCGTCCATATATCTTCGGGAATCTTTGGTTTATAAAAGCAAGAGCGATGACACAGTTCAGATGGTTAAAGTACCTGGCAGCATATAGTGTACCTGTGATTGTACTTCTGTCAATTTGGTTGGGCGGTTGGTATAGTTATGCAGCTATTGCCTATGCCTTTGTCCTGATCCCATTTCTCGAATTGTTTATGAGTGGCTCTGCTGAAAACATGGACGAGGCCCAGGAAGAGATTGCCAGAGAGGATCCCATTTATGACGCTCTCTTGTATGGACTGGTTCCTGGTCAGTTCCTCATACTCGGATTCTTTCTCTGGCGAGTAAGTACTGAAGGTTTGGCTGTATACGAGTTGATTGGGATGACACTTGCCTACGGGGTCGCCTGCGCACAGGCCATCAACAATGCCCATGAACTGGGACATCGCAACACAAAGCACGAGCAGTTCATGAGCAAGATCCTACTTCTGACGTCGCTTTACATGCATTTCTTCATCGAGCACAATCGCGGCCATCACAGGAACGTCGCCACCCATGAGGACCCAGCCTCCAGCAGGTACGGAGAGACCATCTATGCCTTCTACTTTCGAACGGTAACAGGTAGCTGGGCTTCCGCCTGGCGGTTGGAAAGAGAGCGTTTGCTCAAGGCCGGGAAACCGTTTTGGAGTGTGCATAATGAAATGATCCGGTTTCAAGTCCTGCAACTATCGATCATTGCAGGAATAGCCATCGCGTTCGGGCCACTGGTCACAGGGCTGTTTGTGCTTGGCGCCATTATGGGATTCATGCAGTTGGAAACTGTCAACTACATCGAGCATTATGGTCTGCAGCGAAAGGTCAAAGGCAATACCTACGAAAGGACGCTCCCCATCCACTCCTGGAATTCCAACCACCCCCTGGGCCGACTGATTTTGTTGGAGCTCTCAAGACATTCGGACCATCACTTCCTGGCCGGACGCCCTTACCAGGTGCTTCGCAACTTCGAAGAGAGTCCCCAAATGCCTACCGGCTACCCCGGCATGATGCTCCTGGCCATGGTACCACCCCTCTGGTTTAGGGTCATGAACAAAAGAATTGCCGACTACAAGGAATCACTTGAGGGGAAGCATTTGGCGTAGGGGTCTTGAAAAATGGATCACAGAGGCATCATGATTATAGATGGATCACAGATCCCTCACTATTCTAAGTTCGAGATGCCCTGCGGAACATCTCGAACAGCCAGAGGCCAACCCCAAATGGACAAGACAGTATGAGATTTCGTATTTTCAGGTTTAGACTATTGCACTGCTACTAGGTACGGGCTGCAAAAGCCCGCCAAAAAGTTCCACGATGAAGCAACTGATCGGACTTCTGATCATAGTTTTCCTATTCCAAAAGAGCCTTCTACACCAGCAATATTTGATGATTTATAATGGGTTCCGAAGACTTAACCCCTTGAGCTCCGCGTCGTCAGAGGAGAAAGTCCGTGAGATCCTCTTGTTTCTGTACTCGTTCCTTCCAATTATGGTCCAAAGCCCTTCAGAGGATGCTGTTGGAAGGGGCCTAAGAATTAAGATATGGCTGTGGCTTGTTGCTTTTTATATCTCAGTTATTCTCCTGTTTTTCCCCTAGCTGGGGCGGATCTTCAGGCGCTTACCCATTGTGACGGAGCGATCCGTGCCCTTTCAAAAAGCACGGAAGTAACTTCCGCGCTAGAGTGCTAGAGTGGGGTCCATACCCGCCCCAACCCAAAATGGACAAGAAGCAGAAGATTCAGTATTTTCAGGTCTAGACTATTGCACAGCTATTGGGCACGCGCTGTAGGCGCGCGAAAACAATTGGAAAAACAGTCCAAAAAGAATGAATCCGCAGCAAAGCTTTAGAGGAAGAACATGGTCATTTTATGCCACTCTGTTTGGTCCCGCAATCCTTGTGGGTGTCCTATCATACGTCGCCGGCATTCCACTTCCAACGATGATCATTACTCTGGCGGTTCTGCTCGCTGGCACGTATTTTCATTATGCAGTTCGTTATCATTATGTCATCGTAGAATCAACGGAGCTAATTATTCGGAATGAATTTCTCCCATGGGTCTTGCAAAAATTCAGACTCCCAGAGATCAATGAAATTCGTGTATTCTCCAGAGTTGATGCCCAAGTTGTCCTTAGGATAGACAACAAGAGATTTGTCTGCAATGGTTGGTCACAAGAAACTTGGTCCAAATTCCAAGAAGTTCTGGGTGATAAGGAGGTTTCAATAATCGTGTCTCACTAGGCACATCAAAAACTCTTGAGTAGGTGAAGAGTAACAAGAATATTGTTCTTTTGATTGCGCTGAGAATCTTCCTTGGGACTTTGTGTATCGCCTCGAGCATCTCTTTTGTAAGACAATCAATCTTGAGTGTAGGATTTCTCACAAATAGCAATTCGATATCAGCAGAGGTACTTGGAGTGAATATCTACTCATACGACGATGGGCAATCCTACGAACTGAAGCTAGGGTACAAGGTGGATAACAGGTCTGAAGAGACGCTTATCACCACAAGAGACGAGCATATGACCTCCCAATCATCTGTTTTAATTAGGTATTTAAGGAAGCAGCCACAGGAGATCCGTTTTGACAGCTTCTGGAGCCTTTATGGAAGAGCAATCCAAGAGGGTATTCTTTCCTTGCTGTTCTTAGCTCTGTTGATCTTGACCTACGTAAAAAAGGATTGGATCCTAAAGCAGAGAGGTGGTCATTGGCCCTACGGTTGATCCCCCCGCCTGTGCCCCTCTGATGGCGATCCCCACCATTCTAAACAGCATGGAAGTAACTTCCGCCAGCGCCACCACGAAGAATGCCCAATCACCTATCTTACACCTAAACAATGAAAAGGAAGCTCGTCTACCGTGGCGCACTCATCGCTGTTCCAATATGGGTGCTTTTTCACATCGTCTATGCTGACATCGTCAGTCAGGATTGGACCCTGGCATATGTTGTCGAAGCCTTGCTCCTCACACTCTATTTCAGTTTCGCCATGTCTACCGGCACCCTGCTGATCCTGCAACTGATTGCGGGTAAACGCCTGGATAGCGTGACAGGGTTCTATTTACTGCTGTTGGCGTTCGTTCTGATTCCCGGCACGTGGCTGGGTTACCTGTATGTCTTCTACTGGCTATGGATGACATTCATCCGAAAGGATAAACGATTCACGTAACTACACTGTACCCAGGCAGAAACTTACCACGTCTCATACAGCTTGTTCAGAATGCGTTGGTCCCTGCCGTAGAGGTCACGGAAGAAGTACAACTTGTCATCCCGCCTGTTTTCATAGCATGTCCAATACATGAGATAAACCGGCAAAGGATCCTTAAGGAAGACCGTCTTTGTCTCCTTCGTATCCAATACCTCCTGTATTCTGTCCTGATCGTAGCCCTTGTCGCTCAACAGGTTTTCGGCAAGCAGCGACGGATTCTGTACACGCACACATCCATGGCTAAAGGCTCGCTTCGTCTGCTGAAAAAACGACTTGGACGGCGTGTCATGCAAATACACAGAATACTTGTTGGGGAAGATGAACTTCATCCTGCCCAGCGCATTGCGGGGTCCTGGCTCCTGTCTGATGACGTAGGGGAAATTGTTGATGGAGTACTTGGAGAAATCGACGGTGGTTGGGTCCACCTCCGTATTGCCACTGAGCAGGGTCATGTTACGGTCCTGTAAGTAATTGGGGTCCGTCTTTAGTCGCGGCAGCATCTCCTTCGAAGCGATCGAATAAGGTACGGTCCACGTAGGGTTGAAGACCACGTACTGAATGTCTGAATGGAAAACGGGGGTCTCGTGGTGCTCCTTACCGATCACGACCCGGCACGAATACTCCAACTCCATGTCCTGGAACAGGTAGAGGTTGAAGTCCGCGATATTCACTAGAAGAAACCGCTCAGGCAGTTCATTGGAGACCCATCGGCACCTTTCCATGTTGACGCGGATCATGTCCATTTTTTCCCTGTTGCTGATATTTAGCACTTCAAACGTGGCTTTCCCGATGATGCCATCATCATCGAGACCGTTCAATCGCTGGAACTCCATCACGACCTCTTCAAAGTCCTCATCGAACAGACCGCTGACATCAGCGTCAATTGCCCGGTCGTGCGTGGAGAGGATCATTTTCAGTTCACTGATGACAGCGCTGCTGTCCCCTTTGCGCAGAGCAGCACCCGGATAGCTAATTTGCTCATGTTCCTCCCCAGATCTCTCCAATGAGTCATAGTAGGCAAACCAACTTTTCAACCGGGCATACTGAGGCATCTGGGGGACGATGTTGTCATTTCCCTCTTTCAGGGTATTGTTCCGTAGTCGGTCCAGTACTCTCAATTCGACGTTGTCCGGGATGTCGCGCAAAGCATAGTTCCAGTTGGGGTCCACACCCGTAGGACTCACTTTCCCCTGGATCATGTGGTGCGCGTAAGTCAACAGCGCATCGGTCATCACGATGTCGGCCTTTGCGACGAAATCCTCATCTGTTTTGAAGTTCGATAATTGAGAATTGTACTCAACGATCAATTCTGCGTGATAGTCCCCCGGGAACAGTCCTTCGTAGTAGGAAGCAGTCAATATCTCGATAAGATCGTCTCGGTTGGTTTTGTCATTCCAAAGGGGCTGATAGTCGTTGGCCTCATAGACCGCTGCGATCTCTTCATTGTCTATGATCTTGCGACCGTCGATTTCGAGCACGTGTGATTCCTCCAATTGGGCGAGGTAGCCTCTGAGGTCCGAACTGGGTGCAGGGCGCATGGCTGATAGAAGCACCACTGAAGCAAGGAATGCTGTAGAAAGAAGAATTTTCACAGGTTTATCTAATTTGGGCTTTGTCATGATTCTCGTTTCAAAGTTAGGGATAAGCGCAGGTACGCTCGCAACCTTTTCTGAATCTCGCTTCAAGCTTCTCCTGATTGCGGTATCCTTGCTTTCGTCAATCCTCGCTACCGCTCAGCTGCAGCCATTCCCCATAGATGGACTTCCCGAGCAACTCGAGGTGAACACCATCTCTTTCACTTCAGACGGAAGAACGGCCTTCATTACCGCCTACGAGGATTGGGAAAAGCAAGTACCCTTCCTCATAACAGATAACAGACTGCGACCATTCACTGTTTTGGACACCATCTACAATGGTGCAATCTCTCCTTCGGGCAGTCGCATCCTCTTCGCCATCAGAGCCAAGGACTAAACCGAAATCTACCTGACAAAGAAACAAGAAGGCGGTTGGTCAACGCCCATTAACCTGACGGCAAAAAGCGGCATTTCCGGCGGGTACTTCAACTGGCTCAATGAGGAGACCGTCTACTTCTATGTGCCCGAAAACCAAGGGGACCTCGTGGTGGGAAGACTGTGGGAAAACGAGCTTAGCCTTCAGTCCAGCATAGACGCTCTGAATACACAGCACACTGAATTCAGTCCTTTTGTGGATCCAGATTTAGATTTTCTCCTCTTCACTCGCTACAAGGAAGGCGATCCATCGCAGCAGGGTGTGATGTATAGTCAGAACATTGGAAGCCCGACATCGCCAGTAAGGGATGACCCTGCCAAAATCGACGAAATCACCTATGGGTGGGGGGCCCTTGTGCTCAAAGACACGCTGTACTATACCGATGGCAGCCAAATTCAGGTGATCCCAACCGGTGAACTTGCGGTCTTCAGCCAATGACTGCTCATACCCATCCCATGAACAGGTCCCTGTACGGGGCATTACAGCACTTGCCAGTGTTTTACTCTATTTTCGTGGGCCAAACAATACGCACAGTCTGACAGCATGACCACCGTCGACAGTTTTGAGTTTGAGGGTATCAAGTACTTCCAATTTGGATACAGTCCCTTTGGTCGGCCCTCTTTGCTCGTCTACGTGTATTTCATCGACGGGCTGTTGATTGATACTGGCCAGCGCAATGCGTGGAAGACGATACGCCAAACGATCTCCGGGCTGGACATACAGCAGGTGTTTGTCACCCATCATCACGAGGATCATTCGGGCAACGTGCATTACCTCAACGACCTTTTCGGCTGTCCTACCTACGCGTCGGCACGCTGCTGTGAAATGATGAAAGCACCCCCTCCTATCAGCTTACCCCAAAAGACCGTTTGGGGATCAAGGCCGCCGTTCTCGGGGCTCACCCCTATTGCTGATGAGATCAGGACAACCAATCACACCTTTCAAATGGTCCCTATCCCTGGACATGCAGAGGACATGGTCGCCCTTTACGAACCCCAACGACAATGGCTCTTCTCTGCGGACTTGTATGTCAACTCCTATATTGGATATTTCCTTCCTGAGGAGAGCATCACGCAGCAGATCCAGTCAATCAAGAAAATCCTGGAACTGGAATTTAAGGTCCTACTCTGCGGGCACAACCCACAGCTAACCAACGGCAGGCAAAAGCTGGAAAAGAAGCTGCACTTCCTGGAGGACTTCTATGACCAGGTATGCAGCTGGTGTCAGAAGGGCCTGTCGGCAAAGGAAATTTTCAAAGCCATGAATTTGAAAGAACATGGCATTGTTTACATGTTGTCTAACGGCCGGTTATCAAAATTAAATATGGTGAAGTCGGCTATGAGAGATTACACCACTACCTAAGCTCACTACTCTCCCCCTCCCATTTTCCGACTAACTTTCCAGTCATTAATCCCGCAACCTGTGAACAGAATCGCACCATTCCTTGCTCTTTGTTTAATGCTCGCATGCTCGTCTCCAAATTCTGAGTACTCTATCGCTGAAGGCATCCCTTTGACCGTGGCTCAGAATCGGACCGCCAACATTACCGATCTCTCCTACCAGGTGCGGCTGGAGATCCCAGCACAGCTTTCCGAGCGGATCACCGGCGAGTCGACCATCGAATTCAACTGGAAAGGAACCGACATGCCGCTCATTATTGATTTCCGAACCCAGGCAAGCGACGTCCTGGAAGTAACTGCCAACGACGAAGGTGCCATCACCCATGTATGGAGCAACGGCCATATCATCATTCCTTCGCAACACCTCCGGAAGGGGAAAAACACCGTCTCCGTCTCCTACCTGGCGGGGAATTCGTCGCTGAACCGCAATGAGGAGTACTTGTACACGCTTTTTGTTCCCGATCGCGCTTCTTACGCCCTTCCAATCTTTGATCAGCCAGATCTGAAAGCGACCTATGATGTTACCCTCACAGTACCTGACGGATGGACGGCCGTGGGCAACGGACCTCTTCAATCCAATGGCGCTGATCCCGGTGACGGCGTCTATCGGTTTGCGAGCCAACACCCCATCAGCACCTACCTGTTCTCCTTTGCCGCTGGTGTCTTCCAATCAGAAACGACAACCATCGAAGGACGCGAGATGACCATGTACCATCGGGAAAGTGACACCACCAAGGTGGCGAACAACATCGACGACATCTTCGAACTCCACTACCAGGCTTTGGAGTGGCTCGAGGATTACACAGCCATTGATTACCCGTTTGAGAAATTCGATTTTGTCCTTATTCCCTCTTTTCAATACGGAGGGATGGAGCACCCGGGAGCGATTCTCTACCGGGCCCGTAGTTTGTTTCTCGAGCCCTCTGCGACGCCTGTGGAGCAATTGCGTCGGGCGAGCCTGATCGCCCATGAGACGGCACACATGTGGTTCGGCGACCTCGTGACGATGGAGTGGTTCAATGATGTGTGGATGAAGGAAGTGTTTGCCAACTTCATGGCGGCGAAGATTGTCAATCCCGCCTTCCCCGAAGTGAACCACGATCTTCGGTTCTTTCTTGCCCACTATCCGTCGGCGTATGCAGTTGATCGCACAGCTGGTGCCCATCCTATTCGCCAGCAGTTGGACAACCTCAAGGATGCCGGCACGCTTTACGGCAATATCATTTATCAAAAAGCCCCTATTGTGATGCGACAGCTAGAGTTGATCCTGGGTGAGGACCAGTTCCGGGACGGGCTCCGAACCTATTTGAGCAACCATGCTTACGGCAATGCCACCTGGCCGGACTTGATTGCGGTCCTCGATGAGCTGTCTGAGGAGGACCTCGCCCAATGGAGTCAGGTATGGGTGCAGGAAGGAGGTCGCCCAACTGTGATGACTGAGAGTATTGAGGCGAGCGGTGAAGCCAAGCTTCGGTTCTCACAATCAGACGAGCAGGGTGATCCGAAGACCTGGAATCAATTCATCAAGCCTGCCGTATGGCGAGCCAATGGTGATTTTCAGCAGTACGACGTGCAGTTGGCAACGGCCAAAAGCGAGATCTCCATTGACTTTGAGCCCGCCATTGTACTACCCAACAGCGCTGGTCTGGGCTACGGCTACTTTCAGCTGAGTGAAGAGACGATTGACTACCTGTTGGAACACCTGCACGAAATCGAGGACCCGCTTGTCCGGGCCGTGGCGTTGGTCGACCTATGGGAGGAAATGCTTTATGGTCGTGTGGCTCCAGGTCGCGTCATGGAAATGCTTCGTACGGCAATGCCGGTTGAAAGCGACGATCAAATCTCACAACGGATGTTGGGATACATAGAAACGTGTTTTTGGCAGTACCATCCACAATACCAATGGGAACAACTGGCAATCGATCTGGAGCCGCTTCTCTGGGATTTGGCCAACAATCCCAACCGACCCAAGCTCCAGTTAGCTTATTTCCGCACCCTGTCGGGCATTGCGATGACTGAAGGCACACTGAATCGCCTGGAGGCCATTCTGAGGAACGAAGCGTCTATTGAAGGCCTGACCATCGGAGAGAACGACAAGACGCGTCTGGCCTTCGAGCTAGCGCTACGAGAGCACAATGAGGAGCAAGTGCTTGCCTACCAACACGAGCAGATCAAAAGCCAGGATCGAAAGGATCGCTTCGACTTCATCACTCCCGCTTTGGCCAGTGATGCTTCGTTAAGAAAGGAGTTTTTCGAATCGCTGCGACTCGAAGAGAACCGCAGTCATGAGCCATGGGTACTGAATGCCCTGGGCTATTTACACCATCCACTAAGAGCGGACCAGGCGGTGCAGTTCATTGAGCCAAGTCTTCAGTTGATGGAGGAGATACAGGTAACTGGAGACATCTTCTTTCCCACAGGTTGGATCCGGACCACGTTGGGTGGGCACCAATCTGCTGAGGCGGCGGACGTCGTCAGGAGGTTTTTGTCAGATCGGCCGGACTACCCGCAACCACTAAGGCTCAAAATCCTGCAGGCTGCTGACCCACTGGAGCGGGCATCGGGTATACTAAGATCTGGAGAGACGGAGTAGGCGGTTCTCTGGGGAAATGGCATTTCCTTCGAATTTTCTTATCATTGGCTTTGCGAAACCTAACGTGCCATGCGACTTCCCTTGTTCTCCAGCCTTCTGCTGCACTGTATCATTGCATTCGGACAAGGTGGTAATCACCTTGGGCAAGCCCGCGAAGCCTTCGCCGCCGGCGAACTTATTGCTGCACAAAAATCCATCGACTTAGCCATCGTAGAGAATGCATCCATGTCTCTAGCAGAAACATGGTACTACCGTGGCGCGATTTACGCCGCGCTGGATACAGCTTATGGCGCGTCCAACGCCTTCGACATTGCGATCGAATCATTTAGAAAGGCCCTGGACATGGATCCAGATCAATTGGCATCCGCTGAAATTGTTGCTTCATACTTCTCGGACGAAGACCCACAAATCAACTACTACGCATATTATTACGAAAAAGCAGTCAATGCCTACCAATCCGATGACTACAGCACCTCTGCCAATTACTTCGACCGTGCCGGGCAAATAATGCCCACCGACACCATGTCTGTCCTCAACGCGGCCTACGCGTCTATGGCCGCGGGAGAGGATCAGCGTGCTTTAGGATATCTCGTAGATGCCGTTGAGGCCGGTGCCCGTGAACGCAGCATTTACCTTCAGCTTTACAACTACGCGGTGACAGATCAGGACCTGGACAGAGCGCTGACAATCATTCGAGACGCCAGGGCGCATTACCCAGAGGACCTTGAGTTGATGAAGTTTGAGATCGATATCCTGATCGACCAAGGCAAAGTATCGGAAGCAAAGGCGGGCCTGGAGGCCGCTTTGCAGAAGGATCCAACCAATCCTCACCTGTACTTTAGTCTCGGGGTCATCGCTGATGAGGAAGGGCAGCAAGACCAGGCGATCGCTTACTATGAGCGTGCGATTGAAAATGATCCCAATCATTACAATTCCTTGTTCAATCTAGGGGCGGTCCACTTCAATGAAGCCAATGGCCTTATGAGGCGGCGGGAAGAGGTCGACCCCTCTCGGGAGAGCGAGATCGCCACCATCGACAAGGCCATAAAAGCGCAATTACGATTGTCAAGGCCCTTTTTTGAGCAGCTGTATACGCTGGACTCTCAAAACCTACAAATACTGCAAATCCTGGAATACATTTACGAAAAGTTGGAGATGGACGAAAAGGCTGCCCAAATAGCCAATGAGATCAAGTCACTAAGGTGATCTCAATGCTATATGCTATAGTCCCTCACACTCCGTCTCTACCTCCCAGACGATGGATGGTATTCTGGACGGTCCCCTTCAGCGGATTGCCCTCTTTGTCTTCGAGGTCGTAGGAGATCGTCATCACATCCACCGGAGCGATCCCTTCCACAAAAAGCCTCACAGTTGTGCCATCGCCGAGCAATTGCGCCCTCGTAATGGTCAGTTCCTTTCGATTGTGCCGATCGGAGCCATACTTGCTACTCCTGACGAGGTCCCAGGTCTCCACCTCAAAATTGTCGACATCTTCGGCGGATGCATCCAGAGGGCTGGCAAATGTCAGCTCAAGGCCGCTCTGTAAAGTGCTTAGCCCTACAGGTACTGGAAGTGGTTTGCCAGTATAGCGCACCCGATATAGCCCTCCGCCACGATAGATCTGGGTCGTGCCCCAGGCAGACATACCGCAGGCATAGAGGTGACCATCTGCAGGATTGAATCTTCCTCTCATGACCCCAGTGAGAAATTTGACATCTGGCAAGTCAATGACACCGCCCTGCATTTGACCTCTGACTCTCTCCGGTAGCACCAATTGCACTTTACCAAAGCCATAAGAGAAGCTAAGCAAGGCCCCATCGAGTGGGCCCCACTTTTCACTATCTACCCACATCAACTCTGACGGCGACCGGTCAAACTGCATGTCCACCCAGACCATGGGCGGCTCCATGGCAGCTCTTGAGGTATCTTCAGGTGGGTCGTATCCCCACATGTTGCCGTAGAAGTTGCCTTTGCCTTCGATCCAGTTGATGCGGTTCATGGGATTCCAAAAGCCCTGCTGGTCCGTGACGATGAAGCTACCATCAGGGTTGATACACACACCATTCGCGGCCCGGAAGCCGGTGGCGATCACTTCAGTGCGGGAGCCGTCCTTGCTGACCTTTAGTAGCGTGCCATGCTGAGGAATCAACGCCTCTCGCGCATGGCGACCGCTCTTGGCATAGTACAGGTTCCCTTCAGCGTCTGCCTGCAGACCCATGGCAAACTCATGGAAGTGGTCAGAGACCTGATGATCATGATTGAAGCTCTCGTAGAAGTCGGTCTCCATATCACCGTTGAGGTCTCGGAGCAAGACGATCTGATCCCGGCACGTGACAAAGATCTTTTCATCCACGACTTTGATACCCAGGGGCTGAAAAAGCCCAGCAGCCATCCGCTTCCATGTCACAGTTCCTTTGTTCTCCAACAGCCCGGTGATCAACCACACATCGCCATCCGTTGTACAGGCTACGGCTTTGTTCTGGTCATCCAGGAAATCAATGCCGCTGAGTTTCATCCTACTGGCCCACGGATTGTCGAATGGCGGCACCAACTTGTCGATGGCAAAAGGCCCATTTTCATTCCCCTGGATCACCTCACCAGTCAATTCCTGACCAAAGCGTGTGGAGCCGGCGGTTGTCAGGGGCTGCAGGTCTTGCGGTGGAGAGGAGACGATCCATTGACCAAGGTTATCCACTGATTCGTCGGCAATGAACAGCTTCAGTCTCACTGACATCGATGGGTCTACTTCCAGTACATGAAAGCCGTCTTCTTCGAGGATGGTTGCCCCATCTCCCGCGACAATTACCTTGTTAGAAAGCGGGGCCACGCGCATTTTCAATTGAGATGTCGACGGGCTCACATTGAGCGTGCGCGTAAACATCACGCTTTGCCCTCCTTCTATCACCTCAACGCCAAATAGCTCCAGTACATCAGCGTCCCCGACACTGTAGGAGATGATCGTGTGCTTGTTGGTCTGGTACAGGCCTTTATAGTTGGCCCAATCCTTTGGCAGTGGTCCAAAAGCCCTGCCATCACGGGCTCGGAACCTTGGATCTTCAAATGAGCCAGTCTTGGGGTTGGCCCATCCGGGTCCTACGGGCGTTTCAAAGTGCAGTTTACCGATTGTCCGGGGATACGTTTCGTGCCGGTCATTCAGAAGGATGCCGTCCCAATCGATAAAGCCATTTCCCGTCCAGCCGCCAGCAACCCTCATCAGATCATGGTCAAACATCATCCAGGCCTTGCCACGGGAGACACCCCCCTCACCCTGGTCAAGTCGCACGGCAATGCCTTTGTAGGCGAAGTTGTTGTCCATGTAGTCTTCATCCACATAGGGAAGGGGTCCCGGAGAATGGAATCTTTCTGGCCCTTTCGCCGAATCCACCAGTTCGTAGGTATTGATGAAGAAATTGCCGTAGTCCATGTCTGCCCACGGCTGGTAGGGCTGCGTGGCCGGCCCCCTGGTAGAACCTTGAGGCAGCCCAGCTATGTAGCCAGGTGTAGCAGGCACGTAGGCGGCTTTGTTCTTTTCCTTGATGAAGTTCTGCTGGAGATACAAAATGACATCGTATTTCTCCTGAGGGGTGAGGATGAGCTGAGGCGGCATCGTGCCGTACCCTTTGGTGAGCGTCAGATACATCGAGTAGACGTCGCTGCCTGCCTTGAAGGGACTGTCCCAGAACTTGCGCGATTGGGGGATGGATCCCTCTATTTCTGGAGTGCCGTGGCAGTTGATGCAGTTGGCGTTGTAAATGCGGCTCCCACGAATAAAGGCGTCATTGTCCCACGATTGGATAATATCCGCATGGTCCACGTCCTTTTCGATTGGATCGAGGTCCTCGTCACTTAACAGATAAGCCACTTCAGAGCGGTCGATCGGGACTAGCTCATCAGATTGTTTGGTAGCGCGAAAAGGGTACTCTCCATTCCTCGTCGTAAGCGTACCGGTGAACTGATCCCCTTCAAATGTGCCCTCCAGGTCAAACCAGTCAAACTCTCCCGAAAGTTTCTGATCGTCAATAGCGACGTTCTCCAATTCCATCGTCTCCCAGCCAAAGATGGTCAGTACCGCCGACGGATAGGCTTTGTTCTGGTTGAGCTTCATGATCCCCTTTTCCTGGCTGGAGAAGTCCACTTCAAAGTCCCAATAGGTCATATTGCCGCCGGGACTGCACGCTGCGCAGAACAAGACAAGGGCAATGATAAGGACGAAGGAGAATCGAGAAATTGGCGAGAGTAGCAAGTGTTTCGAGAGTCGGGTCAGAAGCTTCATTGAAGAGGACATAGATATTGACTCAAAATAGCCAATAATGGGTAAATGCCCATAACCGACAATGCTCACTACCTCAAGATGAATCCATCCTTCAATGGATCGGTTGGGTCGATGAGAAATTCGTTCTTCCCAGTTACGTAGGCCGTACCAGTGACTTCAGGAATGACCGCCTGCAATCCCTCATAAGTCACCTCTTCGCAAATCTTCACATCAAACGCAGTCCCCAGGATGCTTTCGATGGTGATCGATTCGCCAACGGCCAATTCCCCACGCCGGTGATGTATCGCCGCTCGCGCAGAGACACCGGAGCCCGTGGGAGAACGGTCTACTTCTCCTTCTGCAAATACGCAGACATTGCGACTGTGACTATCGCTGGCGACCGGATCGCCGATGAAGATCGTCCCGTACAAGAAGCTCAGGTCTTCTTCGAGGGGGTGTCGAACAACACGCTTCTCCATAATGGCCCGCTTGATGTCCATGCCCGTCTTGATGAGTTGGGTGTAGTCTGACGGATCGCATGTAAGACCTACGCTCGCAGCCTTCACGAAAGCATAAAACGCTCCGCCGTAGGCCAGGTCGTACTCGACAGCGCCCAATCCAGGCACTGTTACTAGCTGATCCAATGCCACGACAAAGCTGGGCACGTTTTGGAAACGTACTGCCGTCACCTCGCCATTGTCAACGGATACAAAGGCCTGCAGCAGGCCACACGGCGCCTCGATCGTCATGGTGGTGACGGGTTCCGCTTTTTCCACCCAGTTCATCTCCACGGCGAGCTTCGCAATAGCGATGGTCGCATGGCCGCACATGGTACTGTAGCCTTCATTGTGCATAAACACCACCCCGAAATCCGCTTGCTCGCTGGGTGTGACTACTACACCGTACATGTCCGCATGCCCTCTGGGCTCAAACATGAGCGTGGTCCTTAGCGAATCATACTTGTTTTGGATGAAACGGCGATAGGCCAACACGCCATCTCCCTCCAGCTTAGGGAAACCATCCAATATGACCCGAAGTGGCTCCCCACCGGTATGCATGTCAATAGACCGAATGCTTACCCAATCGGAAGGCGCCCGAAAGTCCGAAGTGGTCAAGTCCATGTCAGGATAGTTTTTTGTAAAGATGAATGGCCGTTACCAGATCCTCCATGGCATGGCCTACCGACTTGAAAACTGTAATCTCACCATCACCCGCCCTACCCGACTTCTTGGCCTGGCAAAGTTCGAAAAGGTCAGCAACGATGTCCTCGCCATTGATCGCTCCAGACTCGATGGGGATAAGCAAGTCACCGGCTTCCTTTAGTACGGAGCTTCTGTTGTCAGCGAAGATCCTCCCCCTCTTCATTACCTTATCATCGGACTCACGCGTGGTCGGAGTATAGGCCCCCACCAGGTCAATGTGTTGTCCCTCTTTGAGCAGCTCGCCTCGAATAAGGGGTCCAGGGCTCGATGTCGCAGCACTCACGATATCAACCGATGAAAGGTGCTCATCAATATATTCTATAACCTCGACCCGAAACTGTCCTTTGAGCTCATCGGCCATTTTATGAGCCTTCTCCCCGGAACGACCATAGATTAGCACATCCTCTATGGGCCTCGCTGCCGCATGGGCCCGAACGAGGTAAGGAGCCAGTGCTCCCGTCCCAAGGATCAGCAGCTTCCTGGCATCGGCCCGGGACAGGAAGCGTGAGGCCAAAGCCGAGGCGGCAGCTGTGCGCCAGACGGTGATGCTTTTGGCATCGAAGAGGGCCACGGGTACACCAGTAGTAGCATCCATCAAGTAGTAAATGCCTTGAATGGTCTCAAAGTCCGTGTCCCGATTACCGGGAGCGACATTGACGATCTTCACGCCCGCATAATCGCCGATCCTGATGGCAGGCATGAGCAGCAGCGTATTGGTGTCGCTGGGTTTTGGCCCGGGATAGTCGATATGCATCCGCTGCGGTACTTCGATGTCCGAGCGAAAGCCGTCGGCCAGGGTATCGATCAGCGTCGGGAAGTCGAGATTTTCATTGATGGTCTCTGCGGAGAAGAATTGCACAGCAAAAGAGTTTCGCTGCAAGATAGACAGATCATTCTACGCACTACGAAGCAAGATCCCCTAGCCCCTGAGTGATTTAGGCAGATGAAAGCGCACTACAGTCATAATTATTATTATGTTAAATACGAACATCTTTTGTTGATAAATGGGATGGCCGAGCGCAGGCCCCGACCAACTTCTTCCGGTCAGGGCCAAGACACTCAGCACCATCAATTTCCCCCTTGCTCTCTGTCCAGGATCAACTTGTTCTGCAAATACATGTACCGGTAATAGTTGGCCGGTGGATTGTTCTTTACGGCTCTTTCATACGCCATCTTGAAGTGCTCCGTTGCCTGCGCTTGGTCTCCCTCCTTCAAGTAGTACTCTCCCAGCGCCAGGTAGTTGGCATGGTTGTCTGGATACAGTTCCGTGCCCTTCTGCAGGATCTCAAAAGCCGACTCCTTTTCACCCTCTACCAGGAACTTGTTGAGGGCGTAGTAGTACAGATTGAAATTTTCGGCCTCACTCATGGCCAAATCGATCAGCGCCTGACCTTCTTTCTTCTTCCCTAGCGAGATCAAGACTTCACCTTTCATCACCTGATAGTTGAAAGTCATGCCTTGTCGTATTGCCTCGTTCTCAATTTCAGGCATTTTCTCATTGGCCAATTCGAGATATTTCAGTGCTTCTTCCTTAAGAGAGGGGTCCCTCTCCAACGTACGTTTCGCTAATTCCAGATAATCGTTGGCCGCCTTGTCGTCATTGGCAGCTACATTGACAAGGATATTATCGAGAGCGTTAGTTGCTACTTCAAACGAGACCGCAGTCGTCTCCCAGCGCAACTGTACTTCCACTGCCTCTGCCCGAGGATTGAGGAACTCATAGCTCAACCATTCCTGATGAGGCAGCTGCCGGGTTTTAACTTGTACTCGAAGGGCATCATTGCTCTTATCGTAGTTGAAAGCACCCCATGTAGTACCGGAGGAAAAGATGAGCGTCCACTCCTCTTCTGATACCAGCGCCACAAATCCATAAACGCCTGCTTTGAGCGGCTGTCCCTCGATTTGTACGTCATGGCTGAATTCGATGGTCGTACGTTGATTGGCGCCCGCGCGCCAGGGGTACTCTACCCCATCGACGACGAAGTCATAGGGGACGATACCCCCAAAGATCTTCCGCCCATTGACGGAGGGGCTATGGTACTTGATTGTGATATCCGCCTGACCGATATTGGCGATGGTGGTCCTCGACTGGCTGACTTTTGTACTGCCGCCTACATCCTGTGCATATACACCAATGATCGTTGCCAGGCACAGGGCCAGCATAATGCTTCTTTTGAGTTTCATGACTTTTAGAAAATGGTTTGTGAGGGTGATTTACGGAGATTGGAGGGCGAATGGGCAACGAGGTCAACGACAAGGCTGTTCAAACCCATTCATTTCGGTTCGCCCGCACCGACGGCTACAGCGGATCTCCGATTTTGAGACGCGACACCTCCCGATCTCTTTGGTCCATTACGGAAAGCTGACTCACCGTCCCCAGGCCCAGGAATTTGAAGCGTATACCTACCAGGCGGCCCATGGATTGGTCGTAGGACATCCGATGGACTTCCTGACCTCCAATGATCGTGGTGACCTCCTTCTGCTCATTGCTGATCGTTATTACGGTGGCTTCGGAGATATCAGCACTGAAAGCAGACAGGTCATTCTCCTTGCCACTCAGGAACTGGTCATTGAGCATGAGCATATTGTCGGAGGCACAGCCAATTTTCGAAAAGGGAACGATCATAGCACCCGTAGTGCCGATAAAATAGATCTGCAAAGACTGACATACCGCCCATCGGTCATTGAAAGTATTCTGTACGGTGGCTTCCATCGTGAAGTCATCCCCGGATACATTTCCCAAATCATCAATCCAGTGGTACGCTATGACCTGTGGCTCCTCTGACTCCCGAATCTCCGTGATGATGGCCGATGGCGCCTCTAGATACCCCGTCCCCTCTTGCTGTGGAAGAAAGTATTTGGGGATTGGGCTGTACTCAATCGTGCCCAGCCATCCCTGGCTCTTAAGGAAGAGGTCGTGTGCCAGCACTGACTGTCCATCGACAATGAGCTGCGCCTTGAAGTAGCCGGGAAAGTAGTAAATACCAGTAGCCTGCTGCTGATCACGCCGAACCTTGATGGTTTTCGTCGGATCCCAGTATTGCTGTATGTGCAAGCTATCTGTCTCCAGCGATGACGGGAACTTGAAATCGAATACCACAGAGTTAGGATACTCGTAACCCAATACGCGACTGCTAAAGGAAAAGGATGAAGCATCGATCACCACCTTGGCAGGGCGACGGCTACTTAGCAGGGCGACGACCACCGTAGCCAGGATGAAGCCGATGGTGATATAGACAGACTTTCTGGATAAGCCTTCACCTTTCTTGACTGTCTTCGGCGTGGGTTGGGCTGTGCGGAAGGCCGTCCAGTTCTCATAGCCGGCGAACTTTGACAGCGTATTGAGTGTCGTGATGCTCGGTGCTCCCTCATGGCGAACGACACCAAAGAAGCGTTTGAGTGTCGCCGCGCTCAACATCACTCCGGTCCCCTCAAATATTTTGGCAGAAAGCTCGTCGAACATCTGGCTGTGCCAGGAAGCCGCCGGTCCCCATTCGGACTGTACCTCGATTGCCTCCTTCAGCCTTACGACATCACCTTGATCCTTGCTCATCACTCAAATCTGGCAAGGATTGACGGGATGAACAACCTTGAATGGCAATGAACTAGATTGTCAGGCCTGAGCAGTGCACGCCATTGTGTTGGGATCTACGCCTATATGGAAAAAGTGATCTTATCGTCGAATTGAGACCTCTCCGCTCTGACTTGCCATAGTGCCTTCCCTACGGCAGTTTGCAGCGCGTGTTCAGAGATGGGTTTGACCAGGTAATCCAGCGCACCTAACCTTTGGGCGCGGACTTTGTAATGCTCACTGGCAGATACGACGATGGTGATGGGTCTGTAATCAAGGACCTCGAGAAACTCTAAGCCGTTGAAGGCGTCGATCTGCATGTCGAGAAAGAGAATATCAGGCTTTTTGCTTGTGACCGCTTTGGCGGCGTCTACAGATTCATGATAAGAACCTAAGTGGGTCAATACTGGATGTAGTTTGCCGACAAGATGGTGGAGCCACGTAGTAAAGACCGGGTCATCGTCAAGGATAACGTAAGTTGTTTGCATTGCTGAAAATTGTATGAGTGAGCTTCACAGGCTGGGCGCCTACACTGGGTCCATCTAGTCACATTCCAGTTGTAGACTTAGTGATTATCAACTATTTGTGGCACTTACTCAAAGAAACGGCAGCCACTGGGTAGAAGTCCCGCTGAATGGGGAGTGTGGTGCTGACTTTTCACAGCAGTGGGTCGAACCTGGACGTCATCGTCCTATCACACTGGTTGTCAGTCCCCTTCGTGCTCCTGCCATAGCTCAGCGAGACAAGTATCATCGCCAAATTCCTTTTCCAGAATTGAGACACCTCCCACGATATTGGTGACATTGGTGAAGCCGCTCGTCACCAAGGTATAGGCGACACTCGGACTGCGGTGGCTACGACTACAGTAGACAATGATCTCCTTGTCCTTGTAAGGTGACAGCTCCTCGAGACGATCGGCAATCTCACTGATAGGGATATTGATAGCTCCGTCCAGATGACCATAAGTATCCCGACCCTCTCTGGAGCCATCGAATTCGGCCGGGGATCGGACGTCAATCAGGACGAGGTCATTGTTGCTGGAAATCCGCTCGCAGGCGGTTGCGAAATCAATATTTTGAAACTTGGGATAGTCCCCCTCCACCAGCGCCATGCTGCAAGTGGAGCAACTGCCCGGACCCTCAAAGGTCAGTGAGTCACATTCGTAACCGCAGGGATGGCAGACATACTCTTGCGAGAAACCTGCGAGGCTGCTAAGAATTAGGGTGAGAAGGAACGTGTACTTTTTCATGGCCATGGATTTGAGTTTTCAATCAAGTCCCTAGATAGTCCCTACTGAATCAAACCTAAAGTTAAAGCGCTCTCAAAAAGTACGACTGGATGCACACATACTTGTTGAGGAATCCTCAACGAATGCCGTTTACTTAAGCGAGGTCGAGCCCGCCGCCACTAAAAGCATTGTCATCTTGAGGTCACGAAAGATCTTTTGACGTTGGTAGGGCTTATGCTTTCAAAAGTCAATAGATCCCTCCTTCCTCGGGATGACCTTTAGAAGAGTGCTTTTTGCGGCGGCTTCGACTCTTTGTTGTCTCCAGTAGACGGCATTCAACACTCCATCTTGCTTCCTCAAACCCGAATGATCTTAGCTCGAAGGGAAAACCTCAGCAAAATAGACCGGATAGAAGCGTATAGCCGGCATTGGTCGCCGGGCCCTACCTATCGCTTCCATCTCAGTGCATACGTTGGGGGCCACGGCACTGCGATCGGGACAAGCGGCCGTGATATAGCGTATAGCCGGACTATCATCGGAGGCGTGAGGTCAGCCCTCTCTCTCCAATCCACCAATTCAAAGCAAGTGTAGCATTCACGTAACCTGGTCGCGTTTGCGACGGCCGTCACGGGTTTCAACAATTGATCTACACCCTTCCTACACCTCCATCATCTCGTTTTCGCTTTGCGCTTTCACCAGTTCGCCCTGCAGGTTGTCAGGCACCGGCGAGTACTCGGCAAACTGCTGATGGAAGCTCGCCCTTCCCTGGGTGATGGAGCGCAATGCACTGGTGTACCGGTCCAACTCGGCCAACGGCGTCCGGGCCTTGATCATCTGGCTCTGCCCCTGGGCCTCGATGCCGAGGATCGTAGAGCGCCGGGTCTGCAAGTCCGACATCACCTCTCCCATCAGCTCCTCAGGTACGGTCACATCCAGGTCATAGAGTGGCTCGAGCAGCTTAGGGCGCGCATCGAGGAATGCCCTCTTGAAGGCATTCATGCCGGCGATTTTGAAGGCGATGTCATTGGAGTCAACGGCGTGCATCTTGCCATCGTAGACCATCACGCGGATATCCCGAACGTAAGAACCCGTGAGAGGTCCCCGCTCCATGATCTCCATGATCCCTTTTTGGATGGAAGGCAGAAAGCGAGCGTCAATCACACCACCTACAATGCAATTGTAGAACACCAGCTTGCCACCCCACTCCAGTTCGACCTCGTCCTTGCCCCGGACGGTCACACCGACGGGCTCTGCCATGCCCTCGTAGTAAGGCTCGATCTTCATGTAGATCTCAGCAAATTGGCCGGCACCACCTGACTGCTTCTTGTGGCGATAGTTCGTATCCGCGGGTATCTGAATGGTCTCCCGGTAAGGGATACGAGGGGTCAGGTACGATACATCCAAATGATAGATATTTTCGATCATCCACTGGATCACCGTCAAATGGAGCTCGCCCTGTACGCCGAGGATCAGCTGCCGTAGCTCTTTGGAAAACTCATAGGTCATGGACGGATCTTCCTGATGGATCTTGTGCAATACCTCACCCAGCTTGTCGTCATCAGCCTTGCTATTGGCTTTGATGGCCATGAACATGCGAGGCTCTGGGTAATGCAGTGGCCGCACTCCCTTATTGAGTGAGGCTGGGCGCAGCGTTTGATTGGTCTCTGTCTGTTTGAGTTTGAGTGTCGCGCCGAGGTCACCCACTACCAGCTTGTTCACTGGATTGCGCTTGTGGCCATCGATGATGAAGAGTTGGTTGACGCGCTCGACCGCTCCGGTCTGATGATTGACCAGCTCGTCGCCAGCCTTGACGGAACCCGAGATCACCTTGAAGAAGGAGATCTTGCCGAGGTTGGGTTCAATGAGTGTCTTGTAAACGAAGAGCATCGTAGGGCCCTGAGGATCATGGACAATGTCCTCGCCTGTCTCCGTCTTGTCGGGCTGGGTATCAACCGATGAAGGAGCGACATTGTCGATGAATCCCATCATACGACCGCTGCCCATATCATTCTTGCCGGAAAGACAGAAGATGGGGAATACGTCGTGGTTCCTCATACCAATCTTCAGCCCCTCTCTCATGTGGTCCTCATCCAGGGTACCCTTCTCAAAGAACAGCTCCATTAGGCTTTCGTCATTTTCCGCGGCCTTCTCGACGAGCTCATTGTGCAACGCGTCGGCTTTTTCTTTTTCGCTATCGGGAATGGGAAGTTTCTCCGGCTTGCCTCCTTCCGGTGGGAATTTGTAGTACGTCATCTTCAACAGGTCGATGATACCGTTGAAGCCCTCACCTTCATTGACAGGGTATTGCATGAGTGTCGCAGCTGGACCGAAGTGATCCTTCAACTCGGCGATGGTGGCCTCAAAGTTGGATTTGGGGTGATCTACCTGGTTCACGGCAAAAAGCGTTGGCTTCGCATAGCGGTCGACGTTGTCCCAGATCACCTCTGTACCGATCTCTACGCCATGCTGCGCGTTGATGACAAAGACGCAGGTATCAGCCACACGCACGGACGGCGTGATCTCACCGACAAAATCGTCGAGTCCGGGAGTATCGATGATATTGATCTTGTAGTTGTGCCACTCGGTGTGAAGTGTGGTGGCATACACGGAGCATCCTCGTTCGTGCTCTATTTCGTGGTAGTCAGAAACGGTGTTTTTATCCTCTACAGTCCCCCTCCTATTGATCAGTCCCGCTTCATAGATCATGGTTTCCGCCAGGGTGGTTTTCCCTGACTTTGAACATCCCAACAAGACAATGTTCTTGATATGTTTTTCGTCAAATACTTTCATGTCGATTCATCAGTTCGGCTGTTGTACACTCATTTGAATATATAAGTTAGCACACCTTTCTCAAAAAGGGAATTCGTGCCTGTAAGTCGACCACCAAAGTACATAGGGCACGGTCAGGGGCCCATGACTTATTTCAGTTTTGGGACTGTTGCTTATCGGTTTTTGACTCCCTGGATGTGCTTAGAAGTGGCGAAACGCCTCTGCAATTGAGTGTAGACTGAAGGGCCTCCATTCGACGGCTCCATTAAGATTTAGTTCTTCCACCTACTAGCTATAACTAGTGATATCAATTTGGCCATTGCTGGCGATTGAATCCTACCACCTACTCGTACATTTTTGCTATCTGGAATGATTCTAAATAGCGGATGCCCTCACTTTTGGTTGGCGTCGTTGCTCCGGGATCTTTTTGATGATATGCCAATGAACTGGAAGCGTGTAAGGAAACTGCTGAATGATATCCATCTGTGGATCGGTCTGGCCTCAGGATTGATCCTGTTCACTGTGTGTCTTACAGGTACCATCTACACCTTCCATACTGAGGTAGACGAATGGGCCAACAGGGACAAATATGAGGTTGAACCGCAGTCTGCACCCATGTCGGTCGAGGACTTGACTTTACGACTCGAAGAGCAAGTCGAAGGTCGCGCTACCTCGGTCAGAATATTTCCCGAACCGGATCGCACTTATCAATTCTATGTACGCAAGGATGGTGAACGGCGAGGAACTACCTTCCTCGTCAACCAATACACCGGCAGTGTTCTCGGTGACACGAAGAGTGGCACTTATGAGTTCTTTATGGTGATGTTTCGGCTGCATCGATGGCTGCTGATGGACATGAAGATAGGAAGGCCCATCGTGGGATGGAGCACTGTGCTGTTCGTGTTTCTGATCTTGACAGGCCTGGTGATATGGATTCCACAGAAAGCGAAGTCATGGAGGCAGGGGCTGAAGATCAAATGGAGCGGCAACTGGAAGAGAATCAACCACGACCTGCACAACGCCCTTGGTTTCTACACGGCCATTTTCCTGCTGCTCATGGCCCTTACCGGTCTTCAATGGTCGTTTGATTGGTACCGAACTGGTCTGCGCAAAGCCCTGGGAGTAGAGCAATCACGCCCGGCAGCCACCACGGAGGGCAACGTAGCAGCGGCTACAGACCGTCTAAACCCTCTGCCACTTGCAGAGATGATGAGTGCCGCAGATGAAGCCCTCCCCTACAACGGCATTTACCGCATTGAATTGCCTACTGATGACAAGCGAGATATCAGGGTAAGTAAATATTCCCAGGGCTTTTTCGCATCACCCGCCTCTGACGTATTGATGATCGACCAGTACACAGGTGGAGTGACAGCCAAAGAAGTCTTCTCAGAAAAACCTTTCAATGAGCGAGTCGCCAGATCCATCAAAGCGCTGCATGTAGGTGATGTCTTTGGGACCTTTTCCAAGATCATCTATTTCATATCCTGTCTGATTGCTACCAGTCTACCTTTGACCGGTACCATCATTTGGATCAACAAACTCAAGAAGAAAAGATCAAATAAGCGGGTAAAGCCGGAGCAGATGGCAGTAGCCTAGTGTGGACGACGTAGCCCGGGATTGATTGGTGCTACATGCCCCTTATGTCCCTGCTGCTGAGGATGGGCAGCATGAAACTCGCGTTAATCCACTTTGATCAGCTCCACACGCCGGTTGCGTCTTTTTCCTTCCTCCCGTTCATTGCTCGTTAGTGGTTCCCTCGCTCCAAGCCCTTCATAGGTGAGGCTCGAGGCATCGACCCCTCCTTCCACCAGATGATTGTAAACACTTCTGGCCCTTTGCATCGATAGGTTATCATTGTATTCATCGGTCCCCAGATCATCTGTGTGGCCGACAATCTGCAGCTGAATATCCGGGAACTCAACAATAAGATCGGCGAGGCTGTCAAGGTAGGCTCTCCCCTTCTCTCTCAATTCATAACTATCCAGCTCAAATTCTACAGGCTTCAACAGAAAGCGCTGGTTGTAGTGATTGGGGACGGTCAGGTAGCTTCGAAGGGAGTCGTCGGGAATGTACAAGTCGATGTTGGAATTGGGCAGGCCATAGATCTTGATGACATCGAAACCTGGGGAGGCACCCCGCCTATCCAGCCCGACAATCTTGACGTAGTTGACGGCACCGGTGTAGTTGGCGTCCGCAAGGTCAATGGAATTGGTGACTCCACCATTGGCCCTGCCCAGGGGCAGAAAGTCGACACCATCCTCACTTACAAGGACTTCGGCCCTATCACCGGCCATTCCCAGCTCTTCAATAAAAAGATCATCCTGCCCCGGTACATCCACGACCATGTTGTCTGTGAACTGTACGATCACCCAGCTCCCAATAGGCAGCGATATGTAATAGTTGTTGTTTCCCAATATGGCCCTCGGATCCATGTTCTTACCTCTAACAGCTCGTGTTGCGTGACCACCGTAGAAACTAGTGTCCCTGGGGCTCCAGGGCTTGTAGAACGCATCGACGAGGACGTCGGCGTATTCTGTGTTTTCGTCCTGGGTATAGGCGACATAGGCCATAGGCATTGTCGACAAGACAAGTAGTATGATCCGTAGCATTGTGGTAAGGCGTCTTACCTTGGCTAACGGCGAAGAGATGGAGCTATTGTACAGACAAACAGGTAGATACCTGGGTACCGGCCTAAGAAGGCACTGAAGCGATGGTTTCTTGCTGAAGGGTAAACTTCTCGGTTTTCTCCTGCAAGTCTCTGGCTATCGACAGCAGATCGGTGTTCTGGGCTATAAATTGCTCCATGCCTGAAGTCAACGAGTTGGTCGACGATGCGACTTGCCTGGAGCTTGTTGCTGTCTCCTCAGCAATGGTCACGATGTTGGCCGTGAGCTTTACGATCTCTCCCAAGTCGGTATTTTGTTGGCTCGTGGCATCCGAGATCGTTTTTGATTCGGTGAGCACCAGTTGCAAGCCCTCCAACAACTCCGTGAAATCTCCAAGTAGCTTCATCGACGTGTTTCTGTTTTCACCGATGGATCCATTCATGATCACCACTGTGTCCTGCGTATCCGAGATCCGATCCTGAATGTCGGTGATGAGATTATCGATTTCCTGCACTGAACCTTTGGCCCGTTCTGCAAGTTGACGAATTTCTTCCGCCACGACCGCAAAGCCGTGTCCATGTTCCCCGGCATCGGCTGCCTGAATTCCCGCATTGAGGGAGAGCATATTGGTCTGCGCGGCGATTTCTCTGATGAGTCCCGTGAAAGACGATATGGATTTGGCCTCTTCCGTGAGAATACGGCAGTTCTCCAGGAGCGTATTGGAGAACTCATAGTTCTTCCCGACTTCAAATGTGAGTTCCTTCACCTTGTCGATGGCCTCTTCTGAGCGACTAGCACCCTGAGCGGCCTTTTCATTGATGGACTGCGCCTGTGTGTCAATGCTCTTGGCGGAATCAGCGATCGTACTGATGAGGGTCGACGCCTCGTCCACCTTGGCCAACTGATCGGCGGCGCCCATACTGATCTCACCAATGGCGCCATTGATCTCCACCGTGCCATTGCTCATGTCCTGTGAAGCCGTTTGCATGGTTTCTGAGGACTGGCCTATGACATTGGCGCGATGCCTAATTTGCAGCAGCAGATCCGAAATCTGATCCAGCGACTGATTCAGCGAACTCTTGAGCATCAGCATCTGTCCGTTGGCCTGCGCTTCAAACCTTCTGGTCAGATCGCCCTCAATCATGCCGCCGGCAATGTCGCGCACCACAGAGAGTGGAGTGACGATCGCATCAAAAAGTTTGTTGATTGAAATTGCCAGGCTCTGCCATTCCCCATCTTTCCCGTCGACTTGCATCCGGACGTTAAAGTCCCCCGTCTTGAGCGCCCGCTCGATGATGTCATTGGTCTCCACGATGGCATCATGCAACACATCTTTTTGATGCAGCACTTGCGTTTGCTTCTCTTGCAGACTGGCATTCGCCACTTGATTCTCTTCCTGGGCGACATTGTTCTGATGGACAAAATATATCACCAAACCAAAGACGATGGCGCAGATGACACTTGCATTGAGTGTGATGAAGAGCAAGGACTGGTCAGGCAGAATATCGGGCTTTAATGAATAGAAGTAGTCTTGAAAAACCGCCGACACTACCGTTAGAAACAAAAATAAAATGAGCCAGACTACACTCGACTTGGGGGATTGAAAGGAGGGTGATGCTACCAGAGCCAACAATGCCCACAGCATGATCATGCCAGAGGAAAAGAAACCACCTAGTACCCATTGGAAGAAGAATGGCAGCAAAAGACTAATAAGAATTTGAATAAACCTGACGGTTCCAAAGTCCTTTGACCGATGAAAATACCACAAGTTGAAGACGCTGACGACCGTATACGCGTAGGGTATTAAGCTCTGGAACACTAGTCCATTGGCAAGGGAGATCGACCCCCATAGGACCCCACCACCTGACATGAAAACTGCCAGGTATACGAGGAACGACTTCTTGGTTCTGATGTCCGCGGTATCATCTGGTAAATGCCCTAAGGAGGACAAAGAAGTGAGAATCCCTTTCACGAATATTCTGTTTTGGTCAGACTTGGCGATGTATGGCTGACGTCTGCAATTAGCTAAGGCCGCAAAATAGAAGAAACCCCCAGAAATGGTATTTCATACCCGCTCGGTGGGTAAAATCGGCGTATCATCCGTGAAAAGGGCATTTCAGGACACCGATCCTTGCGAATGAAGGCCGGCAACGAACCCTGTTTGGGCTTTTGGTCGTCGGACTAGCACCTAGTTCCAGATACCTCCAGATGCTAGTTCAGTTTACTAAGTAAATCAGTTCTTGAGATATTCTATCAGCTCAAAAAATGGGTCCCCCGCAATGTCGTGGAGGATATGGCCACCTCCCGGAATAATCTCCAGTCTGACACTGGCGTTCATTGCTGTTAATATCTCATACGTCGCCTGGGATTGTGCCAACCAATGTCTATCCCTGCTACCAACCACCAACAAGACCCTCTTGGTCTTGAGACCCTTCAATTCGGATTGAGACCGAGGGTAGCCCGGCACGCCAATCACGCCATCAAGCTGATCGTATTGAGCTGCCAAGCTAAAGGCGCCACTACTGTTGGCAGAAATACCGAGAATGTATACAGACGATATCGAGATTTCGGATTCCAGACGATCTACAAGAATTGGCAGGAAGGCGGAATTCTTAATGTTGATGGGCGATTCGACCAAGATCCAGCCCCTGGATGCCCCCCCTTCCCCTTTATAGATGAAAGGTTCGTGGGTGGTAGCTGGTAGCAGGAGGACAGGGTATGACTTGCCTCTTTGGAAATCGTCTGGCAAGGTCAAGGCGTACTTCAGTACTTCGCCCCCAGTTTGAACTTCGTGTATCGTCCTCTGTCCGCGGAGAGCAAATAGTGAACACAATAGAAAGGCTGTAATTAGGCATCTCATGAAAGGCGAAGAAAGTCGCCTATTACCTTGATCACAATATTCAGGGGACTAACTGTTAGATGAGTGACCATCAGTGAACGCAACAGGGTTGGTCATCAGAAATCCGCGCCAACATTTTGCAGGTATTTGAAACTAGATTGTCAGGGCCAATCCCACCGATCATTGGAGATGTGAATAGCCGGCTCTGATGCTACGCTGCAGTTCTCATTTCCTGGTTCCGCTTGTAGAGCCACCAAATAACAAGGCCCAATTGCAGGACAATGAATGGGATGGACATACCTAGCAACAATTCCCAGCCAAATTCAAACACCACCCAGCCGGCGGAGAGTGCCGCGATGGCTTGGGAAGTGAAAAGGAAGAATTCGTTGAATGCCTGGACTTTGAAGCGCTCGCTGTCCTTGTAGGTCTGCGGCAGTAGGGCCGTACCGGAAACAAAAAGGAAGTTCCACCCCACTCCAAGCAGCACTAGTGCCAACCAATAGTTATGGATGTTATGGCCGGTGAACGCAAAGGAGATGCAAATGAAGTAAGCTGCCAGTCCAGCGACCATGATCTTGATGATGCCAAACCGCTTGATGAGGAACCCTGTGATGAGCGACGGCAGAAACATCGCGACAATATGGCTTTGGATGACCATTTTGGTATGGTTCAGCGAATGCCCGTCCATGACGTGCATGCTCACCGGCGTAGCCGTCATGATGAAGCTCATCACGGCATACCCGATGGTGGCCGCCATAAGCGCCAGCCAAAACGTTCGTTGACTGACGATCTCAGTAAGCTTTCGTGGTTCCTCGGATGAAGTACCGTTCGTCGCTTCTGTATTCTGATAAAGCGCCAATATACCTGCTCCAATGACAAAGAGCCCCGCGAGCAAAAGGAAAGATCCCGCGAACTCCACAGTGAGCAGGTCGCGACCAAGCAGCGCTGTTTCCGGACCAAGAAAGGCCGCTGCAATACCGCCGATCAGCACGTATGATGCGGCCTTGGGCATCAGGTCGGCGTCAACACTCTCCATGGATGCGAAGCGAAATTGCATAATGCTGGCAGCATTGGCACCCAATAAAAAAGTACAGAATGTGAAGAGGTAGAAGCTCTGGATCGTGATGGCGTAGGAAGCAAGGCCCGCCACAAAAATCGAGTACACCGCTATCCATAGAAAGGTTCTCTTGCGTCCCAGTCGTCGCATCAGCATTGCTACAGGTACCGTGGCCATCGCTGTGCCAACAATAATGCTTGCCACCGGAAGGGTCGCCAGTTTTTCAGAGGGAGCCAGCTGGGTGCCAATGATCCCTCCCACAAAGACGTTCAATGAATTCATTGACATCATGAACATCTGTGCCAACATGAGGATCCAAACATTTCTGTGCATGCGCAAGATTAGTTCATTTCAACGACGGGCCACCAGTGTTCTTCCTTTGATGTCAATGTCGACTACAAAGACCACTGGGGATCTCCAAAAAGGCTAACTGCCTTCTTTCACAATAGCTTCCAATCCCCAGACGCACGGAATCTGATTGATTCGTTGCATCAAATTGAACGTATGACCCCTCAAGAGGCAGCTCTCATGCAATAGTTTTGTGACAGTTATCTTGCAAGATCTATGAAAAACCTGACCATAACACTTTGCTCCCTTGTTCTCCTCTTTTCCTATTGCAGTCAACAATCTGCTGACAACTCGGAGGTGGCCGCAAAAAAGGACCAACCTAACATCATCATCATTTATGCAGACGACCTGGGCTATGGCGACGTCAGCGCCTATGGTGCCACGGAATTGAGCACACCCAACATGGACAAATTGGTGAATGGCGGCGTGAAGTTCACCAACGGCCACGCGTCTTCAGCAACCTGCACACCCAGTCGATATGCCCTCCTCACGGGTACCTACCCGTGGCGTAATCGCAATGCCCGTATCCTGCCGGGTACTGCACCCCTTTTGCTGGATACAGCACAGATGACCATCCCTCGAATGCTGGGTGCCCAGGGCTACCGGACGGCCATTGTCGGCAAATGGCACCTTGGCCTTGGAGATGGACAAGTGGATTGGAATGAGCGCATCGGACCGGGACCTAACGAAGTGGGATTTGACGAGAGCTACATCATGGCCGCTACTCAGGACCGCGTACCTACGGTGTACATCCGAAACGGGTATGTCGAGAACCTGGACCCAGCGGATCCCATCCAGGTGAGTTATCAGGAGAACTTCGACGGAGAACCTACCGGCAAAGACAATCCCGAACTTTTGAAGATGCGTTGGCATCATGGGCACAACAATAGCATCGTCAACGGTATTCCCCGGATCGGATTCATGAAGGGTGGCGACTCGGCCGAATGGGTCGATGAGGAAATGGCCTACGACTTCCTGGGGGAAGCCCAGAAGTTCATCAAAGAAAACAAGCAGGGGCCCTTCTTCCTCTACTATGCCTTGCAACAGCCCCATGTTCCTCGGACGCCAGCCCCGGAGTTTGTGGGCAAATCAGGGATGGGACCGCGTGGCGACGTGATTCTCGAAGCAGACTGGTGCATTGGTGAACTGCTGAAAACCCTCGAAACCGAGGGGCTCGCTGAGAACACGCTCATCCTTTTCTCCAGTGACAATGGGCCCGTGCTCAACGACGGGTACTACGACGATGCGGTAGAAAAGATTGGCGATCACGATCCGGCAGGCGGATTGCGAGGTGGCAAATACAGCTTGTTTGAGGCGGGCACAAGGGTGCCCTTTGCGAGCTATTGGCCAGGCACCATACAGCCCGGAGTAAGCGATGCCATCGTCTCTCAGCTGGATTTCTTGTCTTCAATCGCCTCCCTTGTGGGGAGTGAAGAATCCGGGCCAGACAGCGAAAACCTCCTGGAGGCGTTTCTTGGCAAGGCCCAAACCGGTCGGGAAAACCTGGTGATCGAAGCTACCTCCAGAACGGCGCTTCGCGTGGGAGACTGGGTGATGATACCACCCTACGAGGGGCCCGCGGTCCAGAGGATGGTCAATATCGAACTGGGCAATAGTGCGGAGTACCAGCTGTATAATTTGAGTGAGGATCTGGGTGAGCAACAGAATCTGGCCGAAGCGAATCCAGAAAAACTGGCCGAGATGGTGCAGACCTACGCCGCGCTCAGAGGTGAAGATGGCAACGTTGAGCAGCTGGAATTGAAGTAGAGTGCCTGATTTCGACCGTTAGTTGGCTTTCCTGATCACTCTTTCGACGACCGGTCTGAAATGCTCAAGTGGCAGCGTTTCATAATCAGGGTCAAAGGATGCCTGATCCCAATGCTCCACAAACCTTAGCGCTGAACCATAATGGGGATGATCCCGGTATTGGTCTCTAAGGTTCCTCTTCTCTTCTGGCAGGGCCTTGTTGTACTTCATTTGAAAGATCCCATGATGCTTCACCGTCCAGGCCACTTCCTCGCGCAGAAAAGGCCGAAGGATCTCGTAGGAAACCTCGGCATGGGAAAATGGTGCCAACACATCCCCGATGTCATGGAGAAGCGCAGCAACGACCCATTCATCGTCAGCGCCATCCCTTTCCGCTCTCGTGGCGGTTTGCAGGCAGTGATCCAATCTACTGATGTGATAAGCACCATCGTCGTCGTCCAGAAGCTTTAAATGCTCCAGGATCCGATCCGCTAGACCCAAGGCGGTTTCCCGATCATTGTCCCTGATGATCTCAAAGTCTTCCTTCGTTCCATCCTTCATGTGGGTGAAGCTTACGCGTTTCGGTTCCATGGTTTCTCAATTACTGGTACTTGGATCAAGTGCAAGATACTCCTCAGTGGTATAGATCGCTTCGATGATGATGTCCTTATCAGCCCTTATGACAAACTCGCTGAGCCCCACGTGTGATTTATTGTCCGGATGCCAATCATAAGTATAGCCCAATTGCGTCCATGGATACTTATTGTACAACTCGCAGGCATAGTAGCTATTGACACGTAGGTCATTGATCCAGTTGACATGGTGCTCGTCAGTCTGGTCTTCCTCTGAAAAGCAGAGTTCACACTCGCTGTCGTCGATTTCTTTGTCGGGACATGGCCGAAAGAGGTCTGCAGGCCTCACCCAAAACTCGATGAAGTAGTTGTATTCAGCATTGGGTGGCAGTCCCAGGAGTTGCCTGAGCCGTAGGTTCGGATCCTCGGGAGCTAGCGTTTTCATCCGTCGGAGCAACTCAGGCGCTGTGGTAACCCAAACCGGAAAGGTACCGGTGTTGTAAAACGCTGAATCGAGGTACGGTTCGTAGAAGTCTTTTCGGGCCTTCCATGCTACCATTTTTAGGTATCTGTTTCCATCGACATCCTTCCACACAAGGTTTTGGTTTTGTGGGTTGATGCCGACTAGCTGGGAGTAAACCTTCTCCGGTCCGGGTGACATCGCCTCCTGTATGGACTGTGCGTAAGCTGCATCGATCGTATCACCTCCAGAAGTGGCCATCTGGCTCGTCTTGCAACCCGGCAAGGCAGTACAGGCGATAAGTAATAGCGTGCTGATTCTCATAAGTGGCCTCGGGTTTAAAGATCAATTTACCACTTTCTACAGACCCAATGTCCAACCACATTTTTCATTTCTTTTACAACTCTAATAGAAATGCCCCGTATATTTGTTTTACAAATTCAATAATAATGGGACGAACGACATACTTGGGAGAATTCGAAGAACTCATTTTGACGATGGTGCTGATCCTGGAAGAGGACGCCTATGGCAATACTATTGTCAAGGCGATCAAGGAGCATCAAGGTCGCGAGGTCAACCTCAGTTCCGTCCACATCACCCTGTACCGATTGGAGGAAAAAGGCTACTTGCAGTCGCATATGGGGGGAGCTACCAATTCGCGAGGAGGAAGGAAGAAGCGCTTCTTCAAGATCACCAATGCCGGTCGCGTACTGCTGCAAGAGATGAAAGACGCCAGGACCAAACTCTGGAACCTCGCTCCTCAGCTCAAGTTCAGCTATGCCTAACACGGATCCCCCTAAGGGCTTTCAAAAGTTCTTCGAGTGGTACTGCAAACCGGCGCTACAGGAGAGTATCCTGGGCGATATGGAAGAGCAATTCTACGAGGAAGTGGAGACCAAGGGCACAAATACCGCCCGCAGGCGCTACGTGTGGAATGTGATCCGCTTCTTCCGCCCCAGCATCGTCCGAAAACCAGAAGGAACAGAAAAACTCAATAACTACGGCATGTTTAAGAATTATTACAAGGTCAGCCTACGAAGCATTCTCCGCAACAAGACCTTCTCACTACTCAATGTGGCTGGTCTAGGGGTCGGTATTGCCTCCTGTCTGCTCATACTCATCTACGTGAAAAATGAAGTGTCCTACGACACTTATCATGAGAAGTATGACAGAACCCACCGGGTCCTTCACTATTACGGACAGAAGGGCGAAAACGTAGATAGCGTGGCCCTGCCTGTCAGCGAACATCAGGTATGGGGCAATGCTCCCGTTGCCGATGCGCTCATTGACTACTTCCCACAAATAGAATCGGTCGGCAGATTTACGAGTCCTTTTGACTGGCTCGTGGAGTACGAGGGCAAGCGATTTCAGGAGAAGAACATTCCTTTTGCTGACTCGACGATGCATGAGATTTTCTCATGGAACTGGTTGGCCGGCAACCCTGCCACCGCATTGACGCGACCCAATACGATCGTGCTTTCAAAGAAGATGGCAAATAAGTACTTCGGAGATGAAGACCCCATTGGCAAAACCCTACTCATGGACAACGAGGATCGATTCGAAGTGACGGCCATTTATGAGATCCCCCCTAACTCCCACTTCACTTTCGACGGCTTCATCTCTATGACCACCTTCATCAATAGGCGACCAGGAATATTCGACGCCTGGGGCTACGTAGACTTCTACAGCTATTTCACTCTTCATAAAGAAGCAAGCATCACCGATCTGGAAGCGCAGATTCCGGCTTTCCTTGAGAAGTATTACGAAAACGAGTTTGCTTATTCTATTCGATTTGAATCCATCGCCGACGCCTATCTGAACTCCGAAGCCGGAAGACAACCGGGGCCTGTCGGCAATCGGAGCAATATCTACCTGTTCATCTCCATTGCAATATTCATATTGGTCATTGCCTGCATCAATTTTACCAATCTGGCCACCGCGCGTTCGCTGGAAAGAGCCAAGGAGGTAGCCATTCGCAAGACCATCGGCTCTCAAAGACGATCCGTGGTCCTACAATTTCTTGTAGAGGCGGTGATGTTGACGCTAATGGCAACGCTATTGGCTGCTGTCTTCGTCGGCATCGGCCTGGGCTATTTGGAAATGCTCGTCGATAAACCCCTTCCGACAGCGTGGCTGTTCACCCCACAGAATATAGGACTGGCCCTCCTTTGCCTCTTACTCGTTGGTATCCTGGCGGGCAGCTACCCGGCCTTTGTGCTCTCTCGATTCAAGCCCGTGAAAGTACTACGCGGCTCATTTAGAAACTCTACCGAAGGTGCCTGGCTTCGCAAGTCCCTGGTGGTGCTGCAATTCGCACTGTCGATCATTTTGTTGACGGGAACGATCATCATATCGGACCAACTGGATTTTCTTCGAGAGCATGACAAGGGTTTCGATGCAGAGCAAGTACTGGTAATCGACTATGGATGGGATGGCCGAGTGCAACGGAGTCTTGACTACATCAAGTCCGAGTTTCTTGAGCACCCCGCAGTCCACAGCGTGAGCGCCTCCAGGGCTACTCCTGGAGACTTCTTCCCCAATGCCGGGACGCAGATAGAAGGCCCCTCAGGGGAAATGGTTTCAAGAGGTCCTGCTTTATACGAAATAGATGAAGACTTCATACCTACCTATGACATGAAGATCGCTCATGGGAGGAATTACTCCCGGGACTTTCCATTGGACTCCACCAATTCGATGCTCGTCAACGAAGCGGCCACGAAGCTTTTCGGCTACGCAAATCCCCAGGACATTGTGGGGAAGAAATTCAAGCAGTGGGGACGTGAGGGTACAGTCGTAGGTGTGGTAAAGGATTTCAACTATGTCTCACTTCACAAAGAAGTCGAGCCCCTGGCCTTGCGATATTCCATCTGGTGGTCCACCTCCATGCTTTCGTTGAAGTTGCAGTCCAATGAGTACCAACAGACACTGTCCGAGTTGGAAGATATTTGGAATGACGTAGCACCCTATAGACCCTTTGTGGCCCATTTCAACGATGCCAACTTTGACGAGCAGTACGAGACAGACGCTCGGTTTGGAACGGTCTTTACGATCTTCTCTGGCCTTGCCATTTTCGTCGCATGCCTGGGGCTACTGGGACTCACCATCTATAGCACGGCACAGAGGGGAAAGGAAATCGGAGTGCGAAAGGTCCTCGGTGCTTCGACCCAAAGAATCGTCGCCCTCTTATCGTTCGATTTTCTGAAATTGTTCGCCATCTCCCTGGTACTATCAATTCCGGTCTCGATCCTCCTGATGAGCAAATGGCTCGAGGGCTTCGCCTACCGCGTAACGATCGGCTGGGAAGTGTTCGTCTTCGCCACCATCGTCACACTACTGATTTCACTGGTGACAATGAGCTTTAAGACGGTAAGGGCCGCTTTATCTAATCCGGCTGAGATCCTCAAAGACGAGTAACGGGAAGCATCAACACATCAGCAGATGCATTAAATCATTACTAGATCTACTAATACATATCTCTCTGACTACGAGATATCTGTGTGAATAATCGAATATATCACTTGACTATTGGCCGTATGTTTCTGCCCATTCGATCAAAAGCGCCTTCTGTTCATCAGACAGCCTTGCCTCACTGTGTAACGGCGTGTAAGATTTGAGAGGCATTTCGCCCTCTTCGACCTCTTCTATGAGCTCCTTGAGCTTCCGCTTTTGCCTTCGTTGAGGCATTGAGGCCCACTCCGAAAAGTTCAACTCATCACGACCATGTCGTACGTGATCGAAGATGAACCATGACAGTGGTGTGACGTACGAATACCAGGGATACCTCGTCTCATTGGAATGACAGTCATAGCATGCGGCCCGCAGGATGTCCGTCACTTCTGGTGAGATGTCGGCAGTGGCGAGCAAATCATCTGGATTCACATCGGTTACTTCCGGTGCTGATCCTCGAAAGAATTGCAAAATCAACACCAGACCTGCCAGCACGATAAGTATCTTTTTAACCAAAGCTATTCTTCAAGTTTAGCAAACAGACCTTCTACCCATGTTTGAAGCTTCTGGGTTTCTTCATCGGTCAACTTCATGTTTGGATAGCGCTCTATCATCCTCTCTGGTGGCATCTTCCCTTCTTCCAACACTTCGGCGATTTCGTCCAATGCACCCAGGGCATCCTCCCCTTCCATGTTTTGAAGGAGTTCCCATTGCAGGGCCTCGCGGGCTTTGTCACTGCGCCCTTTGGGCGAATGGCAGCCCAGACACTTGGTGGTGATGACAGACAAGGCATCCAGGGTGTAGGTCACTGCTCTTGCAGAATCAGCGGTAGGGAGTAACAGCAACTTCGCCGGTTCTCGCTGAGCGTAGCCTGATGTGAGAACAAAAAATAGCAAACAGGTAAAAAGTGTGAGTTTCTTCATTGGAGATAAAAAATTGTTCTTAGTGTAAAATATGAAACACTGACAATCATTTGGACTTTTTCGATGGGAAATCGCTGAATATCAGATTCTCAACAGAATGTATTCAGATTGTCTTCAGGAAGAGGGTAACGTCAGCACAATGATGCCCGGAACGGAGAAGCACCGGGCATCGAATTGGATAGCTTCCTAGTGGTAACTGTACAAGGTCTTTACCTGATTGTTAATGCTTCTTTGATCGCTCTCAGGGTATATTTGAAAGTAAATGTAATCAGTCGGAAAGGCAGGAAAAGTGAACACCTGGGGAATGTTAACATACCCTGATACCGTCCGTGAGCGCCCAACTCTCGTCGTGCCGGAAGTGAAGATAGTAACGCTGCCATTACCCTTGACCAGCCGCAGATTCCAGTCTATGTCCTGGGACTTATATACCGTGCCAATATTATCAACCTTGAACTCATACGGCCAGTAACCAGGACGATTGGGGAACTTCGTCACGGTGATTCTGGGATCCAATGTGGCTCTGTCGATAACGTCCACTTCATGCACAAGCCTGGTCCTCTCCGACCACCAGTCTACGCGATTCACGTCATCATAATGCCTTGTTTTCGACCCATGCTGAGACGTCACAATGAGGTACATCTTGTCCTTGAAGTAGCCATTGCTGAGGTGATGCTTTGGAATGGTAATGTTCTGTTCAAAATAGGGAAACCGGTAATAGTAGTAGTTGCCGGTATCTTCTATCCATCCTGTCAAGTTGATCGTTGTTAGCTTCACATCGTAAGATTCCAACGTTGCATTCGACGAAAGGTACACATGGTACCTCATGTGTGTAGAGTACGTCCAGAAAGAAGGCTTATGCCTGCTACGTAACCAATGTGGGGGGCTGACGAGTGTGCCTCGCGAGTCCGTATTTTTGGCCACAGTTTGTTCAGACATATAATTGCCAAGGCTGCAGCTGAAACTGTCCTCAAAATACGGTGATTGTGCGTTGACGACTACGCATAGCATGATCGCCAAGAAAAAAAGAGTAAGTTTTTTCATGTTGACTTTAATTGTTTGGTGGACTAAATGTAGTACACCCCTGTCACAATACAAAGTCGAAGTTTTTGGGTAAAAAATGAGCTCGCAGGCAACAATACCGCATCTGTCCCGGAAAGATCATCGAGCACACCCCGAATCAGGCAGCGAACAAACACGGGTCACCATCATCACTTTACCCGGGTATACGCTCTGGGATTAGAGACCCACGCGGACCATGAGACTCTAACATACAGCGTATCTCCTGTTATGTTCGAGCCAATACCATTGGTTTACAAGCCAAGGAGACCTACCTCTCTTCTAATCAGTCAGGATCTTGGTAATAGCCTCTCTAGTTCCTTCGTAACTCAAACTCCAGACTATCCACCGCAAATGCCGTGAAGATGCCTAGGCCATTGGCGATGTTCGAAGGTGGCTCGTTGAGGTCGCGGGAATCCTGTACGGCGCTATTGAAAAGATCCACGTATTCCTCATTGACGGTGTAGACCTTGGCAACATGCCGTCCATACCCTTCCAGCGCGACGGCGATGATGTCGAAGGACGTCAGCTCCGACGGTTCCGAGATGAAGCGAAAAGACGAGAGCAGTTCCAGGCTCTCAGCAGGCACTTCCGCCGGCAATATCTGGTCTGGTTCGTCCTCTATTCTCTCTATTACGACGAAAAAGGACCGGCCAGGAATACTATCCCAAGTCAATGTAATCCTTTCATTGGCGAACAACTCCTCGATTTGCTCACGGAGGCCAAACGTCAAAAAAAGCTGTGGAACGATCAATACTGAGTCTGTCATCTGGAGGCCGGTCGGAGGCTCCGGCACCACCGTCGTAGCCGTGGCGGTCGTCCCGTCGGCGCGGATCTCAATGCTATACTCCTCGAAATTCATAATCTCGAAGTCGCTGTCCTCGGCGTAGTATTTCTTGGTTTCAGGATTGTAAGTCAGAAACACCTCTTCACCACCAGAGAGTAGACGGACCTCCGCACCGGTAATGGGGACATCAGGAAGCGAATCGGCGTCGAGGGAGGCCGTTTCCTTGATCTTGATATCATTGATGGGCTGACCAGCAGTGATGAATGCCTCAACCACAAATTGATCTGCATTGGGGATCTCCAGATCCTCGCAACTCAAAAGAAGTGCTGCTGTCAAGAGCGGGTATATCGTTCTTAATTTCATCTTCATCAGAATTTGACGGACACCAGTAAGTTGGGTGTGAATCCCAGGTAGTTGATTTGGTTGATGAGCGGTGGCGATTGGCCAAAATCGTACTCGGTATACCAGATGTTTTGGCGATTGAAGAGGTTGAACAGTGACAGCCCAATACTCGCATCAGCTTTCCCTACTTCAAATCCATAATGGGCCGACACATCTACCCGAATGTAAGCCGGATTGTAAGAGGCGTTCTTGGCCCCCAGCCCTATGTACTCCAAGGTGCGTCCGTCCAGCAGCTCAATTTGATATCTGTTCGCGGGCTCTGAGAAGGGCTTGCCGGAACCATATATGACATTGGCTGAAAGATTCCACTCCTCGACTTCCACTGCATGGACCATCTTGAACTCATGACGCTGGTAGTGCAGCGGCCGAAAAGGAAAGCCATCGTTGAGGTCTGGAAAGGTCTGCTGAATATCGTTCAGCGTGTACGAAACCCAGCCCGTGTACATCCCCTGCTTCTTCTGAATGAGAAACTCCATGCCCTTGGTCACACCATCTCCCGTTCTGAAGAGTTCCTCGACTTCATCATTGATGCCCCGGCGAAACTGGAGCGAAAACTCAGTGATGCCTTCGAGGTCCTTGTAATAAGTCTCGACGTCAAATAGCCAATTGTCCACCTCATACGACGCTCCTGCCACATAGTGTGTGGCGCTGCCCAGCTCGATCAAATCGCCATCTGCAAGCAGCCAAAACTCCCTCGAGCCCTCAGAGATATTTTGGTTGACGATCTGGTTGGCGAATTGGTAATGCCTTCCATAAGCGGCCTTCAATTTGATGCGTGAAGTCAGGTCGTAACTCAGATTTAGGCGGGGTTCGAACAACAAGCCATCCTCATACTCGTACTTGGAGAATCGAAGACCCGCCATTACTTTCAACCGATCCCCTATCCCGCTCTCATTGGATATGTAGAATGATGTCAGATTGGCCTGCTGATCGCGAGTAAGCAGCGTGACGGTATCGTCCCGAATGTTGTCGTAATCAATGTCATTGTGAGTAAATGAAAAGCCAAACTCCGCTTTGGACTTTAGGCTGATCTGCCACTCAACGTCGGCCCGCACGCTTATGTCACCAACGAGATTCTCCTCCAGGGTCTGCCGACTGAGATCGAGAAAGACCGAGTCCGGCTGCTGGACGATCACACGTGCATCCCGGTCATAATTACTGAAGTATTCCGTGCCTGCCACGAGCACGTTGGAGTACCATTGTGGGCTCCATTGCCTTGACCACTTGGTGGATAGGCCACGGTTGCCCCAGTCCGTCTGCTCGTCAAGAAATAGGTCCAACTCGATACCCTGATCACCGATGGGAGTATTGAAATTCTGAGATTCATCGAGGAAATCCTTGCCGCTGTAGGTGCTCAGTGTGATCATGTCCTTATCAGATGGGCGAAAGGAGAGTTTGCTATTCCAGTCATAGAAATAGAAATCTGGTTCTGTGGTAATGTTCGTGGCATTCTCCAATGGCGTTCCTGCCAGGTTGTTGCTTCCCAAATTGTCAATCAGGTCCTTGTACAAGCCTCCCTGAATGATCTCGGTATATGACCGCCGACCCGCCACCATAAGCGAGAGTTTCTTGCCCATCGGGACCTCCAGGTAGCCCCCAAAGCTGAGTAGGCTGAGGTTGACTCCTCCCTGTACTTTTTCGAAGCTTCCGGTCTTGCCGGTGAGTTCGACTACGCCAGAAGTCCTGCCGCCATACTTCGCGGGAAAAGCCCCCCGAAAGAGACGCACGTCTTTGATGGCATTGGTATTGAAGGCACTCAGAAACCCGAAGAAGTGGTCCACCTTATAGACCGTCATGCCATCCAGCAGCGTGAGGTTTTGGTCGGGTGTGCCGCCCCGAATGTAGAGGCCAGACGAGTTTTCATTCGTGCTGCTAATGCCTGGCAGCATTTGCAGCGAACGAAAGATATCGGGCTCACCAACACTGGGTAGCAAAGCGAGCTGTTTCGTGGACATCGTGGTTGTGCTAATGCCTGAGGTAGCATCAAACACCTTGTAAGCATTGGCCGTGACGACCACTTCTTCCAACTCCTGCTTTAGCGGCTCCAGTTCGATGATCAGGTTGGTTTCGTTTGAAGACAGCTCCATGGTCAGCGTGTTGAAGCCCACATATCGGACTTCGATCGAGGAGTTTTCCGCATCTATGTTCACGAGGCTAAAGAAGCCATCCAGGTTCGTTAGGACGCCATCGTTGGTCCCTGCAATTGTGACGGTCGCATAGGGAAGCGGTTCCCCTGACCCCTTTTCGACCACTTTACCCGATACGGTTGTTTGAGCGTACCCCACGGCCAGGGCGCACAAAGAGAGAACCATTGCAATAACTGAGCGCCTGCTTCTGGTCAATGAGGATTGCCTAATGCACATAGTGTGTGAGTTGTTGGCAGCAAATAGCTAAATCAATAAGATATAAGAAAGCCAATTGTTGCAGAAACGGATGTTTTGACAACTGAAACGACCTTGTGAATGTTGAATGCGGGAATTTTTGAATGTTGAATGAACCGACACGGAATTTGAATTTCATTCGTGATGTGCTAATTCAACCTTCAAAAATTCAACATTCCCTAGTAGTTCGCCCATTTCTTGAATTGCGGGGTCCTCTCCTTGCTGACGATCACTGGTTCCTTCGCTTGGGGTTCTACGGTTAAGATCAATCTCCCATTGAAGTAGGGCTCAATCTCACGGATCGCTGATCGGGCGACAAGGAACTGACGATTCGCCCGGAAGAACTTGGCCGGATCCAGTTGCTTCTCGAGATCGTCAAGAAAGAAATCAAGCACATATTCTGTCCCATCTCTCCTTCTGAGAAAGACACCTCGCTCCTTGATGAAAAAGTATGCCACCTCATTCACATCGATCATGAGCATTTTCTGGCGATAGGACACCAGGAAACTCGAGCGGAAGGTAGCAGGTCGAAATTCAGACGCCAGTTTCATTAGTTGACCCAATTGGTCCTGTCCATCACTCGATGGAAGTTTCAGAAACCGATCGAGGGCATTTTGTAGCTCGATAGGATCGATGGGCTTCAGTAGGTAGTCAACACTGTTCACCTTGAACGCCTGAATCGCATATTCGTCAAATGCAGTTGTGAAAATCACCGGACAGGGCACGTCGACCTGCCTGAAGATCTCAAAGCTGAGGCCGTCTGTCAGCTGAATATCCATGAAAATGAGATCCACACTGTGGCCACCAGATAGCCAACCGACCGCGTCTGCCACACTGTCCGAGACATGAAGCATCTCAATCGCCACATCCTCCAGACGGTCGATCTCCCTCATCAGTCGATTGACGGCGGCGTCCTCGTCTTCGACGATCAGTGTTCGTATCCTTTTGCCTGTCTTCATGCGACTTTCAAAGGTAGCTTCACCCGGAAGTTATCATCTATGATCCCGTATTCTATCGGCTTATGTAGTACCGAGAAGCGTTTTTGGAGGTTTTTCAAGCCCAATTGCTCGCCGTTCACTGCATAGGGTTTCGGTTGCAGCGAATTGCGGATGATGAGCGCGTCATCTTCCTCGGCGATTGTCACCGTCAAGGGAACACGCTTGGAGGCCTCATTGTGCTTCACGGCGTTTTCTATGAGGAACTGCAGGCTTAGTGGCGGAATCAGTGTCTGCATCTTGTCATCGGAAATTTCTACGTGCAGGTCGATCGCATCATGAAAGCGCATCTTTAGCAAGCTCCAATAATCATTGAGGAATTGGAGCTCGTCAGCCAGAGGGACAAAGTCGTATTGGCTGCTCTGCAATACCACCCGGTAGAGATTGGAAAAGATCCTGGTGTATTTCGCCGCCGCAGGTGGGTCACCCTCGATCAAGTCCAGCAGGGTATTGAGACTGTTGAACAGGAAGTGGGGATTGATCTGCTGCTTAAGGACATCCACCTCAAACTTCAGATTTTCCGCTTGCAAAGAGAGATTCTGTAGCTTGAGCGAGGCGCTTTCCCTTTGTGCATTGAACACTCTCTGGATCATATTGAAGACCCAGGCGACCAGCGACAAGCGGAAAACCATCAGTCCAAGAGGCTGATTGGCGGTTACACCTCTTGGGATTAGCCAATAGTCCAGTAAACTGACACCCATTATCAGTAGCAGATTGGCCCCAATCATCGAAAAAGCCCGACCAGCAAGGGTGCTCATTTCCTTCGTCGCACCGATCAGCCAGCGGTTGTAGTACCAAATTAGCAGCAGCACCGATACGATCTCAGCGTACAGAAGAAGCCCCGCGGGACCAGCTGACAACGGGCGACTGACAGGATTGTTGATGGCCCCTATCACTGGTACCAGTGCCGCCAGGAGGAACGGTAGGTATTTCTCCGCTTTGGACATGGGCGCAACGTACCAACAATCTTGAAGGGCTGAAAGAAATAAGTGGCAGAAACGTCTACTTCGGCAACTGAGTGCTCCAGTGGTCGCTCCGAATCCCCCCGAAAGTGGAAGGATCAGAAAGCAGGCTTTTCACTTACAGCGTGGATATGTGTAACCTCAGATTTTCCCTTCAGCTGCACCGTGCCAAGGTCTTCAATGACAAAGGAGTCCCTCCAAAATGACAAAGCATTTAGCAATTCTTCCGAAATGATCAGATCCACACCATTCTCGGAACAAAGGGATTGGAGCCTCGCCGTCGTATTGAGCACGTCCCCGGTGAACACAATTTCCTTCTTGAGCGCGCCAATTTCCCCCGTAGTCACTTCACCATAATGCATACCGGCTTTGAAGCCTGGCACCACACCAAACTGGTCCATGAATCGATCGCGCCGTGATTCAATGGACTTCCCGATGTCAAAAAATGCATGGAGGCAATGCCCCTCATTGAGACCGCGATCGAGTGTCCAGGACACGACGACCTCATCTCCAATGTATTGATACACCTCCCCGAAGTGATTGATGATCGGATCAGACATGGCCTCATAGTACTGTTGCAGCAGCTCGAAGTACTGAAGGTGTCCCAATTTCTCTGCGATCGTCGTTGAGTTCTTCATGTCCAGAAACATGAAGATGCGCTGCTCTACCTTGGGCTTGTGGTATCGCCCTGTGAAGAGGTTGATCAACGCATTGTAGCCGATATTCTCACTGATGGTCGTGTAAAAGAGACTGACAAGCAGGGAAAAACCCAATTGCACAGCAGTACTCACAAAAGTTGCGCTGAGGAAGAAAGTCACCATCTCATTCCAGATACTGGAATACTCCAAAGTGCTTGCAGGTTCCATCACCAAGGCGATCGGGTACGTAATGGCTATTGTCGAAAAAAGGAAACCACCGTAGATCAGAAACTTGTAAATAATCTTGCGTGTCAGGCTCCGATGGCGAAACCTCCTTTCCATGAAGAGGATCTCAATAGTCCCGACGACAAGGCCGATACACATCAATGACACCAGGGCGAAGGTGATGATACGAGGTGTGAGAACGATGACCGAAGGCTGGGCCCCCTGGAATCCAGTGGCTGTCAGATCAGTGATCATGAAGAGCAAGGCAATAAACAACCAGATGATACCGAAAGGTATGATCCGAGAGATATTGCGCTTGGATTTTGGGGTCAGTCTGAAAGCCATATCACACGGCGAAGATAAATAGCCACAAAGCAAGTGGCGAGGTACTACAAAGTGATACGGGATTCGGAATAGAGATCGTACGCCGCAACCAGCTGCTCATGTACGGCAATATCCCTGCTGTATTGACTGACCGCTTCACGATCAGACACAAAGACGGGCTGAAACGCCTCCTCACCGGCATGCCAGATGATGATCAAATAGTGATACCCTAGTTGGTTATTCCTTCCTTTCTCCAGCCAGGATTCAAAGACGTCTTCGTCCAGTGACTTCCCGGTTCCAAGCGATTCAAACATAAGATCAGTAATTCCGGTGCAAGCTAGTCAAACCCCATGAAGTCTTAAGGCAGCTTTTGGGCGGCCTCCTGACGACGACACTCGCGTTCGGGCGATCAAACTTCAGACATACATCGTCGTGTCAGGGTCGGGCTCTCCATTGTGCCATAGCCGCGCTCCCCGCGCCAAAGGCCAAGCTGGTCGCCATTGCGATCCCTGCCGCGAAGATTCTCTATGGATGCCAAAACATTTTTTTGGATAGAGATAAGGGGAAAATCTCAAGGTCTTGTTTACCCAATAGCATTAGGTATATACCTAACCACATTATGTATGTTCAAAAAAGAAATCATCGCCGCCTCTACCATTCCTATCGTATTGACCATTCTACTCAGCGGCGAGCAGTACGGATATGAGCTCATCCAGCAGGCAAAGCGCATGTCCAATGGCAAACTAGACTGGACAGATGCCATGCTGTATCCCGTCCTGCACCGACTGCAGCGGGATGGTTACCTCACCTCGCGATGGGTCATTCTGGAGAATGGCCGCAAGCGTAAGTACTATAGCATCACCGCAGAAGGCAAAGCGCTCCTGGCGGAGAAGAAAGACGACTGGACGGCGCTCCTACATCTCTTCGCCAATATGTGGAACCTCGAAATCAAGCCATCATGAAATTCAATCTCGAAAAGAACATCACCAGCTGGAAACGAGGTCTCTACAAGTACAGCGGCCTGGAACCGGAGCATATCGACGAACTGGAAGATCACCTTCGATCCAGTGTCGAAGAAAGCAGGCAAGAAGGCCTCTCCGACGCTGCTGCATTTGACAAGGCGCTGGAGCAGATGGCTCACATGAAGGAAGTATCCAAGCTCAGCAAAAGGGAACGGCAGCATACTCCCCTACTCTGGATCAACCTCAAATTCCTCTTCAAAGTACTCCGCAAAAACAAGTCTCACTACCTCCAGAGTTTACTGGGCCTTGTCGTCGGTATAGCCGTGTTCATTCTTACTTTCTACTTCAGCCATCAGGAACTCAACCACGACAGCTTTCACGAGAAGGCCTCGACGCTCTATCGCATCAGAAACAATGTCGTCTTGTTGGAAACCGGCGAAGTCAAGAATGCACGGGCCACTTCCTTTTTGGCTGTCGGTGCCGCACTCAAAGATCAGGTGCCGGAAGTCGTCGATGCCACCACGCTGTATCCAGAATCTTCGATCGTCGTGAATGACGAGGAACAGCATCGGGTTGAGCGGGGACTGTATGCTAGTGCTTCCTTCTTCCGAATGTTTAGCATCCCCATCCTACAAGGCAACGTGAAAGGAATGGAATCGCCCAAGGGCATATTCATTTGCGCTTCATTGGCCGAGAAGTTGTTCGGCACTGGCAATCCCATTGGAAAGACGATCGAGTACCTCGGGCTGAGGACCGATGGAGAGTTCGATCTCGAGGTGATGGGCGTTTACGAGGACATTCCATCCAACAGCTACTTTGCCAACACCGAGGTCTTCCTACCCATGCAAATCCTTCGGGACTTTCACAGCCCTACGATGCGTTGGTCTCCACTGACCATAGAGCAGGTAAAGTGGCGGTGGGTAGACTTCTATACGTTCATTGAAACAGCGACAAATGCAGATCCCGCCGTGGTGGCTGGCAAGGTGCAGGACGTTTTTGATGAACACCGCCGGCAATATGACGAAAAGGCCGGTCGCCGACAGGAAGTAGCCATGGAGCCGATCGATCGGATACACCTAGTCACGGGCGTTCACAATGACCTCGAGCAAGGCACCAACGCCGAAATCATTTGGCTCTTCTACGGTATAGGCCTGATGGCTATGCTGATCGCATGGATCAATTATGTCAATATGTCGACGGCTACATCTATTGGCCGTGCCAGGGAGATAGGCATCAAAAAAGTCCTGGGAGCGTTTCGACGTCAGCTCATTTTTCAATTCCTCATGGAGTCACTCCTCGTCACCGTGATCGCTGTCGTCCTGGCTTTCGCTTTGCTTGCGGTGCTCTCACCGAGCCTATCAGACCTATTTGGGATAGAGCTCGTGCTGAGCACCGGCGATCTGCCGTTCTTCGCCTCGCTGATCGCCTTTTTGCTGCTCGGCTCATTGGCTGCCGGCTTTTATCCTGCCGTGCTGCTCTCTGCCTATAAGACACTGGATGTACTCAAGTCCTCCTTCACCTCGCATCATGGATCTGCCGTCCGCAAAGCGTTAGTGATCTTTCAATTCACGCTCGTTGCTTTTCTACTCAGCGGTTCATTGGTTGTGTACAAGCAGTTTCAGTTCATGATAACTGAAGACCTGGGCATAGACATCGATCAAAAGATGGCGATCGATCTCCCACCGGGTGTGCTTCGTGAAGATGACTTTGCGACAAGGGTAGTCCGTGCCCGCAAAGAACTTGGAGAGATCCCAAACGTCAATGCAGTGACCTCCTGCTCCCTTCTACCGGGTGACCATAATGGTTGGCGACATACCCTCAGTGTAGACGGGAGAGAGCAGCAGTCCCTCATCACCTTCAATCGCATGTCTGCCAGTCGTGATTTTGTAGCCAGCATGGGACTGGAACTGATTGCCGGACGTGACTTCGATCCCCGGATCCACTCCGACTACGATGAGTCCCTGATCATCAACCGCGTCGGCATGGAGGAACTGGGCTTTTATGACCCCGATAGTATCATAGGCAAAGTTGTTACGTTTGCCGTCGGGCCCGAGCATTTCAAGGTCATCGGTGTGGTGGAGGATTTCCACCACCGGAGCCTCCATGCGGCGATAGAGCCGCTGTCTATTCAGTTTGATTCGGTTCACCAGGCGCCATTCCTCCTGGTGGATTTCACGGAAAGAGACCTGCCACGAATGATGGGCCAGGTGGAAGAGAGATTTGCCGATATCTTTCCAGGCCATGTCTTCAATTATCAATTCCTGGATGCCCGGTACATGGAACAGTACGAGAAAGACCTCAGGTTTCAAAAGAGCTTTGGCATTTTTACCCTCGTGGCTCTACTCCTTTCGATTGTAGGTTTACTAGCCCTCTCCAGCTTTTTCCTCAATCAGCAGAAGAAGTCAGTGAGCGTTCGGAAGGTCCTGGGCGCCGGGAAAAAGGAGTTGCTCGTGCGTCTACTCAGCGAGTACCTTCGATTGACACTGATCGCAAGTGCCTTGAGTATCCCGCTCACCTATTTCGCTATCGAGCAGTGGCTGTCGGGATTTGTCTTCAGCATCAACCCGGGGTTTTGGATATATGCGCTGCCAGTCATCGTTTTGATCACGATCGTGCTGATCACGGTATTTCAGCATACCTATCGCTTGATCCAGGTGAATCCCGCAAAGATCCTCCGCAACGACTGACGAACATTTTTGTATTTCATTAAAAAAGCCACCCAGCCTTTCGACTGGGTGGCCAACTATCGCCGGATTAAGACCATCATCACTGATTGGTCAATGTCCCCATGCTCTCAAGAATCTAAAAGCCAGTCATTTCGACAGTGGGAGAAATCTATTGACATTGCTACGAGGGAACGCTCTAAACCGATAGATTCTTCCTTCGTCAGAATGACCTTTGTTGTGGAAGGCTTTGAGATTCTTGAGTCCAACTTCGTGAGTTTTCAACCTATTTCCTCACAAGACCTCTTAGCAATCCGTGAGATGCTGGGAGGTAAACTCGTATTGGTTCCACTTGGGCAGCGGGTGGAACTGGCTCGCCTGCACATCCCTGAACAACCGCTCCAGTTCGTTCTTTGCGTAGAAGCTTCGTCCACCTACCAGCTCGATGGCAGTTTGTACGACTTCTCTGCATGCCTCACTGACGTTGGTCTTCAGGCTTAGGATCTCGGATGCCACGTCCTTGGAAGGAGCGAAATCCAGCTCATTGGTTCGGGCATACATCGCCTCCCACTGGACCTTGGCCGCCATGAAGTGATTGTTCAGCTTACCCAAAACATAAGGGATATGTGCCTGACGGCAACCGTCGCTCTTGGCCGCCTCCAGAGCGATCTCCCTGGCGCGCTCGGCGATACCCACGTAAGCAGACATGATCAAAGGCATCGCCACCGTGATCACCACATTCCAGACTGGATGGAATTCACCTCTTGGTCGCTCGAGCTGAATGGCACTCTCAGGCACAAATACATCATTGAGGGCCACGGTCTGGGATCCGGTGCCACGCATACCCAACACCTTCCAGTCGTCCTGAAGGCTAACACCTTCTGATTTGAATGGTACGCCGAAGTGCAGGACTTTCCACTCACCTGCTTCATTCTGATAAGGAGCAGACGTCACAAGTACATTCCCCACGGCTGACTGGCTGGCAAACGCTTTCTTGGCACTGACACGATAGCCTCCGTCGACTTTCGTCACGTCACCATTGGACTCCAACCAATCCCTTGCACCCGTGCTTACGAGGACCAGCTGGTTGTCCGCAACATTGGTCAGCATAGAGACCCCTTCTCCCTTGTGCTTGTATTTCCAGACAGCCGCAGATACCAGATGCTGGTGCATGGAGAAGGCCAACGCCGTGGAGCCGCAGCTATTGCCAATGATCCGTACAATGTTGCATACCTCTGAGTAGGGCAGCCCCTCTCCTCCTAATTCCTTCGGGATCAGGAGTGAGAAGTAGTCCTTGGCCTTTAGGGCCGTGTAGTTCTCGTAAACGAACCGGCCGTTCTCATCATTAAGGGCAGCGGTTTGTCCAAACAAGCGGGCAAGACCTTTGGTCTTTCGTGCCCAGTCCGTTTCTTCTATAAGATAAGTTTGCATTTTAAAAGTATTTTGAGTGTTTGGAAAAGATTATTCTAAAAAATGTTGATTTATATATGATTCATTCCGAATCACGCTGACTTCGATGTCGGATTGAATAGCGTTCCTCCAGAGGTCAGCTTGGGCCGCTTTCTGAACAGCTCCTTCGTAAAGGGGATCAGCATCGAAGTAGTCGCCTGGTAGCGCTTGTATTCTTTCGGGTGGTACTTGACAAGATCCTTCTCCTCCAGCGTCACACCTACAAGTACATAGACCGTGATGGCAAGAGCCAGACCCAAATGAGTGTAAGACATGACTGGAGTCACCCACATTCCCATCAACATCCCTGTGTACAATGGATGTCTCACGTACTTGTAGAATCCGATGATCCGGAACTTCAAGGGCGTGTAGGGTTTTTTCTGCAGTTCGAGGAATGTCTGACGAAGACCAAACAGATCAAAGTGATTGATCAAGAAGGAGCTGATCAACAAGATCGCCCAACCAGCAAAGAACAGAACGTAACTAGCATAGTACAAGAATGATCCCGCAGGGAGCTGCCAAATAATGCCCCCAAGTGGTTGCCAGTTATGGACAAGATTGAACAACAACACACCTGAGATCAGAACGAAAGTACTCCTCTCAATAGGCTTTGGGAAATACTGGGCAAACCAGTCTTTGAACCAGCCTCTGGCCATCACGCTGTGTTGCACCCCAAAGAGCGCAATCAAGACGATGTTGTTGGCCAGTGCCAACCATACCGGAACCCGCGCAGCCTGATCAATGGAAATCGATGGTATCAGGTTGCTCACGGACAGGATCCAGTACATAATCGCAGCAAAGCCTATGGCATATGCGACGATAGAATAAGTGAACATTAAGATTCTTTTCACGACAGTTTGATTTTTTGTTCTGCTGCAAATCACGTCGTGAAGGGGGTGGCCGGACGAAAATCAGGTGGTTACAAAGGGGTTACAACCACCTCAAAGTGGGTTTACAAATGGGTTACAAAATGAAAAATACGGAATGTAAGATCTTGAAAAATAGGAGGTTACAATTTTACCTATAGTGCATGCAAAAAAGCAGTGAGATCGTCCTCAGGCGCGAGGTTCAGTTTCTTTCGCAGCCTGTTTCTGCTCATTTTCACCGACGAGGGTTCGATGTTCTGCAATACGGCAATCTGCTTTGTATTGAGGTCGAGTCTGATCAGGGAGCAGAGTCGGATCTCCGTTTTCGTCAGCCCATCAAACTCCGTATTCAGCTTGTGATAGAAAGAGCTACTCAATTCGTCGATCTGTTTGTAGAACTCATCGCCTTCCTTGTCGACCCAGACTTTGTTCTTGATAGCGCTCTCGAGATCCTCCAACTCCCTGGCTCGCTGCCTGCCGGTAGACTCCTTCATCGCCGTCACTTTATCCACCAGGGATTCGGCCCACTCTAGGTTGCTGGAAATATTGACCGCCAGGTTCGTGAGGTCCTTTTTCTTGAATTCTATCTCAGAGTTCAAAAGATCATTCTCCAGTTTCTTGACTTTCAGGTTTTGCTGATAGCGCCAATAGAGGAAGCCCATAAAAGCGATGACCAGTAAGCTAATGATCAGCATAGTGTAAAACTTCCTTTGCTCTCCATTCAGCGCCCTCTCGTAGGCCACCTGCTGCTCCGTCTGCAGTTTGTGAAAGGCGATGCTGTCGGCCAGCTGCTGCTTCTCAAACTGGTAGTTCATTTCAGCGCGCGTGATGTCCTGCGTTCTCTCCTTGTTGAAGAGTGAGTCATTGAGGGTTTGGAACCTTTGCTGGTAGGCCAAAGCAGTTCGGTAGCTACCGGCAGCCTCCAACGCCTGACTCATGCACAAGCACCCCTCCTTCTCCCAATTGAGTGCTCCGGATGCTTGCGTCAGCTCGAGGCTTTGGGCACAATCTTGTCGGGCGCGCTCGTAACGGCCCATTTCCAGGTACGCCTGTCCGCGATAGAGGTAAGCAGAGGCCAAACCGTCCAGGTCATCGATATCCGTTTTGATCTGAATGCTCCGACCAAAGAAGTCCAGCGCTTCATCATAATCTCTCAGTTTCGTGTACTCGATGCCGAGGTTGTTGAAAGCTCGGGTCATCGATCGTAAGTCACCCAGCTCCTCAGCGATTGCAGCGCTCTTATTGAGATTGTCGATGGCCTTCTGGCGTTCACCCAGATTTGAAAAGATCAGGCCGATGTTGTTGTAAGCGGCAGGTAATCGTCTGCGATCGCCTAGTTTTTCGCGTAGCGAGAGGCTACGTTGATAGTAGTCCAGCGCTTCTTCATTGTTCTTCAGATCGGTGTGAACGTTCCCCAGGTTGTTCAGAGCCCGCGACGCGGCGACGTCATCCTCCCGTTCTTCCGCTAGCTTCAGCGCTTGTAAGAGATACTCTTGTGATTGCGTGTAGTTGCCTAGCTCGTAAAAGACCGTCCCGATGTTATTGAAGGTGGTGCTGAGCCCTTCCTTATCGTTCAACTCCAGCAGGATATTGTGACTCTTGAAGAAGGCTTCGTTCGCCTCTTGGAATCGACCCTGCACAGCAAAGGTATTGCCGATCAGGCGGTGAGAGGTAGCTTCCCATTTTCTGTTTTGGGCTTCGATCGAGAAGGCCAGCAGATCGCGTCCGGTCTGACGGGCACTGTCAAGGTTGCTACGAAAGCGACGCATGAGCAATGAATATCCAGCCTCAAACCGCACAGAGTCCACAGTTTGCTCATCCTGAAAGACATTGCTGAGACTGTCAACCTCAGGCGTTTGGGCAAATGCCAGAGTGATCGTCCCCAGCAAGAGGAAGGCACATCGGGATAAGTAGCTCATTGACACACACAACGTGATTCGCCATCTAAGATAAACGAATTCACGGACCTCAAAAGCGCCAGGGAGTGGGGGCACAGACCTCCTACTCCAATTGTCAAGATTGACTATTTGCTACCTGTAAGCCTGACTCCGTATGCTTTGAGAAAGACCTCCACATTCACAGTGCCTTCACCTTGGGTGAGCTCAACGATCATATCTCCGCCCAAACTCTCTAAAGTACTGTCGGAAGACGGAATCAAGTAGGTGGCAATACCCGTCTGGGTGATGGCCATATGGATCAGGTCGTTTTTTTCCGTGAGCATTATGGATACCGGGAACTCATTGACGGGAAACTCCCCGAGGTAGTTCGCCGTCATTTTGAAATCCCCGTACCTCTCACGCAACGAAGGATAGTAGTTGTCCAGAATGTCGGCATCAGGGAGTGACTTGTTCACCGTCAGAGACTTCACATTCTTCCACTTGTTGATGTCTACAGAAAATGAAGCGGCTCCAGTCTTCCATACCGCTGATGAGTACGTTTGATTCATCGAGGTACTATCTTCATACACGATATCCACCGTGACTGGCAGAGGTCGGCTGCCCACTCTGGCTATCTCCAGTTTCCCCTTTTCAAACGATGCAATCTTCACGTCCACATCGCCATAGGTAAAAAACCAAGGGTTCCAGAACCAGCTGAGGTCCTGGCCAGACACTCGCTCAAACGTGAAGAAGAAATCATAAGGTGTCGGAGACTTCTGGGCCCAGTCCAGAATATACTGCTTGTAGCATTTCCGGAATAGTTCGTCGCCTAGATGATTGTGCAACAACGTGTAGATGAATTGAGGCAGAGGATATGAGGCATAGCCATAATTCGTATTGTCCATGAATTGCGAAGAAGTAATCAATGGAAGATCGCTAATCGTCCCCAAGGTCCCGCCAATTTGCCCGGCAAAGCCATCAATGAGGGGGTCCTGATTGTTCTGGAAGTATCGTCTCGTTACATAGGTCGTGTTGAAATTGGCCCATCCCTCATCCATCCATGCAAATCGTTTTTCATTGACGCGAACGTACATGGGAAAATACGTGTGGAACATCTCGTGGATGGTCACTCCTCTTCCAGGCTGGCCATTGTTCGCCATCATCGGCGTCTCCATACCACCTCCGCCAACACCCATCACACAGGTTGCAAACTCCGGATAGGGATAGGGCACCCCAGGGACGTCCTCTGAGAAGTGCTGCATGGTCTTTCGCTGGATCTGCGTCAGCTTTGCCGCGCTGTCGGCGACATTGATATTGTAGTACGAATGGATCAATACATCACGGTCTTCCACTCTCTGCACAGCGGCATCCCACACGAAATGGTCACTCAGGCAAAATGAGAAGTCCGTGACTTCATCGGCCTTGAAATTCCAGGTACCTGACTGGTGCTGGTGGCCGTTTGTGATATCGTCACGAGATACAATGGAGATCGTCTCTGTGGAAGATGTTGCCTGGTCGTAGAGTTCTTTCTTGGCCGTGGTGAATACCTCATCGGGGTTCTGAAGTACACCCGTCGCGATGACGGTGAAATCGACAGGCGCAGTGATCGTCACATCGAAATTGCCAAGGTTATTGTAGAATTCCGTACTGAAGTCATATGCGAGGGCATCCCATCCAAATACGTCATCGTAAACTGCGATCTGAGGATACCAATACGAGACAAAGAAGGAGGTGCTATCATAGGCCCCAGTACGTTGGGTCGTCTCTGGGATCGTCATGCCCCAGTCTATTTCAATGGTAGCAGAGCTGCCAGCGGCAATAGGTGCAGGCGGGTCGACGTACATGTTGCTACCATTGCGACGGGCATTTTCATCCAGGTCGACTGTCATCCCATCGATGGTCATCATCAATATGTCAACTCCATCATTCACGTCGTCCTCCCGCACTCTCATGCCTCGGGGATTCCCTTTTCGGAACACGTCGTGGTACAACCGAATTACGATGGTATTCAGTGGATTGGGGCTGTTGTTGTTCAAAGTGATGGTCTCAGAGCCCGACAACTCCCGTGTTTCAGGTGTTACGGAAACCTCAATATCGTAATCGACGGTATTCTGCCAGTAGTTGGGACCCGGCTTGCCGTCGTAAGAGCGTGTGCCCTTATCATAGGCGGCTTTGATTTCTCGGGGAATGTGGATCTTGTTGTTTTGAGCGTGCCCTGCGCTGACCATTGCCACGAGCGCAAGTGCGGTAAGTAGTATTTTCATGAGAAGAACTTCTGTTCTGTTTCCGCCAAAAATAGTGGAGAATGGAAAATTGAGAATTGAAAATGGCAAATTAGGAATTGAAAATAGCCTAAGTGCGCTGGCTCCCCTTAGGGATGAAAGGGAGCGCGTCAGCCTCAATTTCAAATTGGCACATTCCCATTCAAAATTACGTTTACTCCTCGTCTATCCCCTCACCAGAAATCAGTAAGTCTCCAGGCAGGCGCCTTCTGTACTGATGGTAGAGAAAGCTATTCTGGTCCCAAAGAATCTCAGGTATCTCATTGGAAATGTAATGAGTCATCAGGAAGTTGGCTCTCAGTTCTTGCAGCAATCCCTCTTCGGAGAATTCATTGCTCATATCGTCGCTAGGCCGGTGATAGTGCTGCTTCCACCATTTGTTCCATCGCCGGACTGAATCGGGCTGCTCTTGCGCGGCAAGCTGACGGGTCCAGATCCATATGGCGGGGATACCTTGCTGCACAAATCGATATTGGTCACTTCTCACAAAGAAATTCTGTTGCGGAGTAGGGTCATCCATCAGTTGGAAAGACAACTCCTCTTTCGCAAAGTCCACCGCCTCTGAGAGGTTCGAATGTTCATAACCGTAGGCTACGATGTCTTCAGCGCCCATGAAAAGCCCATTGAGCATGTCCATGTTTTGATTGGCGACGATTCGCTCTCGATCTATGGTGGGGTACTTTGCCCAATACTCTGATCCCAGCAGACCCTTCTCCTCACCCGTCACCCAAAGAAACAATACAGACCGTTTCGGCGCATCCATCTTTGACAGCGTATTGGCGATGGTCAACACAGCCGCTGACCCGGAGGCATTATCCAATGTGCCGTTGTAGATGGAATCACCCTTTACTGGATTGCCAACGCCGACGTGATCGAGATGTGCAGAAAGGACCACGACTTCCTCCTTCAGCTTGGGATCACCTCCGGCCATCAACGCTGCAACGTTTGGACTCTGGAAGTCTTCATGATTGGATGACGCCTGCACCGAAGCCTCAAATCCAAACTCAAAGCTTTGTGGTTTTCCTGCCAAAAGTCCCTCATAAATGGAAGCAAAATCTTGCCCTACAGACATCATCAATTCGGTAGCCTTGAGATAGTTGATAACTGCTGAAATCATCGACGGAGACCCCACTGGCTCTACGGTGCCAAATGAACGCCTGGAGAACCTGCGAGTCATCAACGTCCATTTGGTGATGGGCTCTAACCATTTCTGTGGGGTGACAAGGATGACGCCCAAGGCGCCTCTTTTCATCGCTGTCTCGGTCTTAGAGCCCCATAGGACGGTTCTTTCGAGCGAGGAGAAAGCCGTAGGCATATCGTCAATAAACATGACAAACTTGCCAGCGACATCGACATTGGCATAGTCGTCATATCCTAAGTCGGGAGCGCTGATTCCCAATCCAACGAAAACAACTGGTGCATTGAGTGCGACCTCCGAAGCGCCATGAATGGGACGTAGTCCAAAATCCTTTTCGAAAGTCAGTTCTTCTCCATTGATCGTCAATTTTGGGGGTTCGCTGTGAGTGGCATTTCTGAAAGGCACAGACTGGAAGAAGGTGCCATCATCACCAGCAGGTGATAACCCCATCTGCTGCACCTTGCTGGCTACGTAGCGTGCGGCGGAGTCGTATTCAGGAGAGCCCGTATTTCTACCTCGCATTTCATCGGACGACAGATCGCCGAGGTAGGTAAAGAATTCTTCAGGAGTGATCTCGGCAACAGCCTCTTCGCGGGTAAGGCTTTTCTGCACACTGGTACAGGCCAGCAGAAAGCCAAGTAGCAGGATAGGTAGGGATTTCATCTTCAGGGGTTTACTTCTATAAACCTAAGACTTTTACCCGAAAAATATAGGGCCGACTAGTTTTGATTTTTCATGTTGTTGTAGGGCCCTCCGAAAGATTGGCAAAACCTGACATCTTCCTTTGGTTTTGCAGGGGCTCATTGCCCGATATGATCAAACGAAGTCACATCTTTCATTTTAGTTAGTCGTCTCTGAGGTTGGTGACAAGGTTGGATTGAAGGGTGGCAATCCCTTGTAAGATGAGCACAACAAATGCCACCACTGCGACGGGTAAGGCGGACGCCAACAAGCCACCGAGTTCTACATCGATAGCATATTCAGCATCTTTTAGGATCATGGTATCGACCAAATAATAAGACAAACCTACTGAGGCAACAAGTGCGATTGCAAAGATGAGCACAAAGCTCCTCGAGAGTAGTGCAAGGATTTGTATGACCTCTGCACCCAGAATCTTGCGAATGGTCAACTCCTTCTTCCTTGATTCAGTCGTATAAACCGCCATTCCCAGGAGTCCCAGGAGTCCAACTACTACGGCGATTGCCGCCAGTGCACCAAAGAGCTTGAGCATGGACTCCAGGCTTTTGTAAGTCAGTCGTATTTTCTCTTCGTAAAAGGTAGCCTCAAACTCGCGAGCATTGTCCACCGACGACCACGCCGCGTCCAGTTTCCCAAGGGTGGCTTTTAGGTCACTTGTCTCGATCTTGATGGCCATATTCCACCAGGGTTCAGACTCACCGGTTTCGAAGAAAGCAAAGGGTCGAAGTTCATTGTAAATGGTACCATAATGGAAATCCTCAACCACCCCTACGATAGTTCTTGTAGCGTTGTAGTACTCCACACGCGTTCCGAGTGCCTCCTGCGGTGTGCCGAGCTCGAACTCGGTTACAAACTGCTCATTGACAATTAGCTGATCGCCACTAACCGTCCCTGAGAAATTCCCGCCAGCCAGAAAGGCGTGCTCCATGGTCATGAGGTAGTCGCGATCGACGCGATTACTGTAGCAAATCGATGAATCGGCACGCCCGACGACCCGGGCATTGTCAGAGTTGAGTGAACCAAGGCTGGGCAATACGGAGCATAGCGCCACCGATTTCACCTCCGGAACAGAAAGGAACGCTTCCTTCAATAGATCTGGATCATTATCCTTGACCTGGACTTGCAGAATATTGTCTGTGCGATATCCCAGGTCAAAACTCAAAGCGAAATCGTACTGCCTGTACGCCTGCACCACCAAAATCGTCAGACCCATACTGAATATAAACTGGACGCCAATCATGAGTCGCCTCAGGTTGCCATTTCCCCTGACGATTGTCAATCCTTTGATTGAGTTAATAATCCCATACCTCGAGACCATCGCTGCTGGCACGAGACCGGCGAGGAGCCCAATCAGCACAGCAAAACCCAAAAAGTAAGCGTAGAGAACCGGTTTTACTGCAAGCGTCGTCGTCCTTGAGATAAAGAAGTTGAGTTCCAAAAATTCACTCCTTATGCTCATGAAGATGAAAAAGGCGACAACCAAAGCTATCAGCGCCATGGCGATCGCTTCGAAGAGAAACTGATACGTGATCTGAATACTGCCGGCGCCGGCCACCTTTCTGATACCCACCTCTCTGGCTCTTTTGAGAGACCGCGCGATCGACAGATTGGCATAGTTGAAGCATGCGGACACGAGCACGACGATCGCGAGTACTATGATCATACTGATCATAGATTGTGGCACCAGGGTGGATTGTTGATTGTACTTGCCTGTGTTGGGCGCGATCTCAGCAAGGTTCTCCAGAGATGGGTGTATGCTCTCTCTGAACAATTGCTCATTTTGCAGCTTCGCCATCTGGTTTAATTGTGTCTGAAGCTGCTCCACAGACTGCGTATCACGCAGCCGCACGTAGACATACGACGACCACATCGTTCCCCAATCCTCAAAAAGGTGCTTCGCATTCTTACCAAGGCGCAGCGTCTCCAGCGATATTATGGCCTCAAACTTCAAGTGCGAATTGGATGGCACGTTCTCCAGCACCCCTGTCACCTGATATCGATCCTCTTTTCGCTCAATCGTACGCCCAACAACATCGCTGCTGCCAAATAGCTTGACGGCCAGTTCCTCGGAGATCACAATGGAGTATGGGTCGGCTAAGGCCGTCTGCGGATTTCCGGCAATAAGTGGAAAACTGAAGATCTGCAGAAACATCTCATCAGCATGTATCCCTTGAACATCCAGTGGGGTCTTGTCACTGTCCACCGGTCGCAATTGTCCAATGTAGGAGTTCATTAGCAATGTCAGATCCTCATATCCATAATCGGCCTTCAGTTTCTCTCCAAGAAGCAAAGAGGTGGTCGCGTAGGCGCCCCGATCGGCATTCTCGTAAATCTTGTCATTGGTCACGCGATAGATCTGGTCCCCATTCTCGTGGAACGCATCATAGCTGTACATCTCCTCGACGAAAGTGATCGCAAGAATGCCCACCGCCATACTGATAGAAAGACCTACAATGTTGATCAGTGAGAAGAGTGGATTCCGCTTGAGGTGTCGCCACGTGGTCCGGGTATGACTGGCAATCATCAAGTTCCGATTAACACGACCAAGAAATCCCGGCAAACGGATAGCCGAGGGCCGGAGTAGCAGCAGGACTTCCTTGCGGTACCTCCTGGCTGCATAGCGGGAGCCTTGCTCCTCGGCGTTCATCTCGTACCTTTCGTCGAGATCGCCTAGCAGCTCCTCTGCATGCTCGCTGCGACATAGCCAATGAATCAGGTGTCTGAAGTATTTGGGTGGCTGCTTCATTTCCCTAGTGCGTTTACGACCTCACTTGATTGCCAGAACTGCTGCCTCGTGTTTTGCGCATCCTGGAGTGCCAGTTGCCCTGACTTTGTAAGTTGATAAAAGCGCTTCCGACGACCACCTCGCTCAGCTGTTGCGCCGCCATAGTGAGATTGCAAATAACCCCTATCAGCAAGACGGGATAGTGCCGTGTGAAGTGCTCCCCTACTGACTGGCCTTTTGGCTCTTGCCTCCAACTCATCCTGGATCGTAATCCCGTAGGCATTTTCTCCCAGTATCACTACCGTCAATAGAACGAGCTCTTGAAACTCACCCAAAAAAGTTCTCTCCATGGTTTATTTCTTTCAGGATTGAAGACCAAATATATACATATATGTTTCAGCATTGAAGACCAAATCAGCAGAAATCGCAAATTGTAAGAATCCCTCCTGGTTCTTCCAGTTCTCAAGCACCAGGAAAGGCTGCGTTCATCAACGCCCTCGAAGACTCAATGGGCGCTTGCCAGGGCAATACACAGATCGATTCAAAAACTTAATTGGGATTGCTAAGCCTCGACTTCCAGCACAAAACCTCTACCGCGTACATTGACAATCTGCACCGCAGGGTCCGCCTTTAGATACTGACGGAGTTTGTGGATGAAGACATCCATGCTCTTGCGATTGAAGAAATCACTCTTGCCCCAAACTGTTTTGAGTACCTTGCTTCGGTCGAGCACTTCTCCCCTATGCTGGCAAAGTAGTTGGAGAACCTTGGCTTCTTTCTCTGTGAGGCGTTGGCTTTCGTCGTTGATCGTGAGCAGCTGATTGTTATAATCAAAGTGATAACCACCTATTTCGTGGCATGCATTGCGCGATGAAGTATCTGGGCTTGTGCGTTTGATGAGCGCCTTGATTCTGGCAATGAGCAGTTCCTGGTCTATGGGCTTGACTATGTAATCATCACAACCCAGCCTAAAACCTTTCAGCTTATCGACCTTCAGCGCCTTTGCGGTTAGAAACATGAATGGGATTTCCGGATCCAGATCTCTGATCTCCTTAGCCAATGTGAAACCATCTTTCAGCGGCATCATCACGTCCAGAAGGCACAGATCAAACGACTGCTCCTGAAAGGTCTTCAACCCCTCTTCCCCATCTTTCGATCGAGTGACGGCAAAATCATTAAGCTCCAGGTATTCCTGCAGAATGTAGCCAAAGCTTTCGTCGTCTTCTACCAACAGAATCTTGCCCATACTCATCAACTATATGGAAAGTATAAACGAAACTCACTTCCGTGGTTGAGCTTACTCGTTAGGTCAATTCGCCCCTTGTGTTCTTCGATGATCTTCTTCACGTAGCTCAAGCCCAAACCGAAGCCCTTCACGTTCTGAATATTGCCGGACTCCGCGCGGTAAAACTTGTCGAAGATGTACCGCTGGATCTCTTCACCAATGCCGATGCCATTGTCCCGTATGGAGATTTCTATGCCCTCAGGGTGATCCGAAGTCGCTATCCCGATCTTTGGTACATCAACAGTATACTTCAGTGCATTGTCGATCAGATTGTAGATAATGTTGACGAGATGCATACCATCCGCCATTACTTCTGATTGTGTAGCGTTGAGGTCAAGCGTGATGTCACCGCCCCGCTTGCTAACGACCAATTCCATGCTATTCACCACCCGCTGGATCACCTCGTGGACGTCGAGGTGCTTCTTTTCCAATGAAAAGTTGCCGGAATCAATCATAGCAATCTGCAGGACCTTGTCCACCTGTCCCTCTAGTCGCTTGGCCTCCAGTTCGATGAGGTTGAGGTAATTGTCCTTTTTCTTCTGCTCGATTCCCGGCTTATTGCTCTTAAGCATGCTCGTAGCGAGCGCAATCGATGCAATGGGCGTCTTGAATTCGTGTGTAAGATTATTGATGAAGTCGTTCTTGATCAGCGAGAGTCGCTTCTGTCTCTGGATAACAAGCACTGTGTAGGCGAAGCAACCGATCAAGAGTAAGATGAACACGATGGACATAATCAAAGCCCCCTGCGACTGGGCAAAGACATAGGCGTCTTGCTCCGGAAAGAACAACGCCAAATGAAGATCACCACCCGATGAGCAGGTCAGATTACACCACCCATGGCCCCGCTCCTGAGGGTTCTCGCAGCTCACCAGTTCAAACTCCAGGCTAGCTCCATCATCACCCATTACAAAGTTGAAACCATCGCTGATTGGGTTATGGCGATAGACGGCATACTCGTATGATAGATCTATGCCCAAATCGTCAAACACCGGCTCCAGAATTCCCCTCATTTGTTTGTCCATCACAGGATCATTGAGCTCACCGCTGGAGCTTACCCTTCCCACGGCATTGCGAAGCTCATCGGCCAGATCGGCGTTCTTCAAAAACTCCTGGGAGATATTACCAGAGGCCAGGTCGACTTTTTGCAGGAAGATCTGCTTGTTCGTCCTCAGCGAGGACCGAAGATTCTGCAGTTGGAGAACAGAAAGACCCACTAAAGCCACAGAGGCCACGCCAATTACGGTGAAAATAGCTCTTTTCGATAGTTGCATCGCGCATGCACTTTGGCTCAATTAACGGATTACCGGTGTTTTAGGCAAGATTGCCCCCGGTTTTAACTCTATTTTAACCCTTTTAACTCTTCCTTATCCGTCATTAACCCAGCCTTATTCATAGGGCATCACAATCTGTCGTATTGTTGAACAAACGTTCTTGATATGCGACTTTTCATACATCTGGCTATTCGTAACTTTTTGAAATCCGCTTCCCTCAATGCGCTCAACATGCTCGGACTTTCCGCGGGGATTGTCGCGGCGCTACTCATTATTGTCTATGCGGATCACGAATATCACTACGATCAATTCCATACCAAAGCTGGGAACATCTTCCGGCTTGAGGCCAAGACCAGTGGCAGCTCCTGGTATTCCAATATTGGTGTAGAACATGCAAGAGAGCTTGGCTCCGGCACCTACCCTGAGGTGTCGGCGGTCGTGCAGGTCAATCGCGGTGAAAGAGCCTTCTTTCGAAACCCGGACGGAGGCCGGTTTCCCGAATCAGACATATTGCAGACCAACGCAGGCTCACGTTTCTTCGAGGTTTTTGACTTTGAGGTGAAGCACGGAAACCCAGATCATCTGCTGGATGAACCGAACGCGCTCGTGTTGACCGAATCAAAAGCGAGAAAATACTTCGGAGATAGCCCGGCAGTGGGCAAGACTATCTACTACGATACCATACCCCTGAAAGTAACAGGCGTACTAAAAGACCTGCCCAGTGATACGCACTTCGACTTCGACTTTCTGCGTACCAACCCCAATTGGAATGACGGCCACTATCATGTGACTACCTATTTGGAATTAGTGCCGGACGCAAATCCAGTCGCCCTCAATGAGAAAATTCTGAAAATGGACGTGGCCTACAATGAATATCACGAACTGACCGATGCGCAATTGATGCCAGTCGAAGACATCTACTTGTATTCGGATGCGGCCTTTGGGGGTAGCGGCAAAGGGGATCTCTTGCAGCTGAAAGTCCTTCTTGTGATTGGTGTGCTGATCTTGCTGATCACAGTTACGAACTACCTGAACTTGTCCCTTGCGCTCTATCTGGGAAAAGGCCGTGCGATCGGTGTAAGAAAGGTATTCGGTGAGACGAAAGGTCAGCTTGTCAGGGCATTGGCTGGCGAATCGTTTTTGATGATACTCTTGACTTTGCCGGTCATTCTATTGGGATTCAGTCTTTTACTACCAGGTCTGAATCTGTTCCTGGATGTAAGACTTGGAAATAAGCTTTTGACCTCACTCCCTTATATTTTGGGTACCGTCTCCTTTCTAATGGTCGTGAGCTTTTTGACTGTGATCTTCCCGGCGATCTCGCTAGGGAATATGCCCATCAACACCCTGCTAAAAAGCAAATCAGCAATGAACATCACTGGGGGCACCCGATACCGAAATGGTCTCATCTTCCTCCAGTTGATTTTACTCTTCACATTGGGAATATCCGGCTGGTTTATGAACCAACAGATCCAATACCTGGACAACAAGGACATGGGGTTTGACGCCACAGGTGTGATCAAAGTGACCAACGCTTATGATATCGGCAGCATCCCGGACTACGAGCTATTCAAGCAAAAGCTCCTCGCCAATCCAAAGATCTCCGGCGTAGCGTGGGGTCCCATGATGGGCGATGGGATGAACCCACTTGCGTATAAGGTGGAAGGGCATACCGAAACAATGGAAAACCTGCTTTCCTACGGCGTGGACATCGACTATTTCGATGTGATGGGCATGGAGATCACGCATGGTGACTTCAAAAACGTCTTGCACCGATCAGAGAACGGCAGAGTCGTGTCACTCGTCAACCAAAGCTTCATCAACAAATTTGGTTGGCAAGACGACCCACTAAACAAAAAGATCATCCTTCGGCCAGGTACGGAGGACGAACTACATCGAAAAGTCTCGGGTGTCTTCAAGGATTTTCATTTCTATACATTAAAGGAAAAGATCACCCCACAGATCATCTCGCTTCGGCCAGATCCTGAATTCGTGAATACCAACCTACTGATCCGTCACGCCCCGGGAGCGAATGTAAATGAGATCATTGCCATGGTCGAAGATCGATGGTATGAGGTACAGCCAAACTTGCCCATGCAATACGAGCTGATGGACGAGTCTGTCCGGAGGCTGTACACTAAAGAGCGGCAGACTGGCCAGATAAGCTTTGTCTTTTCCGTACTGGCCATGGTACTGTCCATCGTCGGGCTTGTGGGATTTATGATCTACATTATTGGCCTCAAGTCAAAAGAGCTGACTGTCCGTAAGGTGCTGGGGGCATCGCTTGTTCAGATCATCGGCGTTCTCAACAAGCAACTATGGTGGATCATTCTTATAGCAGGTGGACTAGGTAGCTTCCTAAGCTACAGGATCATCGATAGCTGGCTGCAGGATTATGCCTACAAGATCACAATGAACCCGCTGGTATTTCTTGGTGCACTTGTGTTCGTGTACCTGATCGTGTTTTCCATTACCGCTGCACGTTCGATGAAGTGGGCACGAACCAATCCCGTAGTGACTTTGAACGAGGAGTGATCGCTAATTAGCGTGCTGTACTTCATACTCAGCCGACGGCTAATTGTACTCCAGTCCGATGCGCCCACTTACCAGGAAGTTGAGGGCTTTATCTAACCCTTCTTGAGCAAGAATAGATCTCAAACCACAAGAGCATCCACAGAAGTTTTCAGGTTTTGACATTTTTGCAGAGCGCATGGCCTCTGGAATCCGAGGCTGGACGGAAAAGCAGATGATAAAGAAGATACTACTTGACACTGTGCCAGTCATATTGGGCGTCCTTATTGCCCTTCTGATTGGCGAATGGAAATCCGGCTACGATGATCGCCGTTATTTTGATCGGATACTTGTTTCCATGGAAGATGAGGCCCGGGGAAGCCTCGACGAGATCAACGATATTTTGCCAAGGCACGTCCGGCTGTTAGACAGTATAGAATACTATCTGGAGGAACCTGACGTCAATTTACTGACCCTCATTGAGCGAAATGGCGGGTTACAGGTTCCCACCATCCAGAACAGAACATGGAATGCTGTAATCACCTCAAGGATTGATTTGGTGGATTACGAACTCATATCATTATTCAACCAGATCGACGAGTCCAAAGAGATATTAATGGTCAAGGTCAGCGATCTGACGGAATATATTTTCTCCCAGGTGCATGATTCCGACCGTCAATCAAAAGAGCTGTTAAAGCTGCATGTGCTCAACGTCATCAACTCAGAAGAGCAGCTAGTAGATCTGCACCAGCGATTCCTGGACTCACAAAATCAGTAATACGGCGCCGAAATCAAGAATCGACCCACTTCTGCATCGAGCTAACATAGTCGTTCGCAGCCTTCTCACAATCCGCTAAACTTGGGAATCCAGCCAATGCCTCTTTTGACCTACCGAAAAGGATCGATCTCCATCTGTTGAAGATGGTAGGTGCCATTGGTGCACTGAATTTCCGATCAACTGTACAAGTGATACGACCCTTTCTCGTTGCCGCGAGCAGGGCCTCATGCAGAAGAGGAATGTTTAGGAGATACAAGTGAATCAGCTCGCCGCTCAAATCAATTGTAGCACGCGGGAATTTACGCCTCCATTTTCTGCGACGGCCTATGAACAGTTGGAGGCTCGCGATGAATTCATCAATACTTACCTCCGGTATTGCCTCTGTCTCTTTCGAAAAATAGAGTGCTTCCCACACGAGCCGTTGATAAGTTGTGCTTCTCAATCCGAAGTGGTATTCTGGCTAGCCCTCTGACTACTCATTGGACTGTATCCAATTGTCAATCTTATCCTCCAATAGCGTCAACGGCAAACTCCCTGTGTTGAGTACCTGTGAATGAAACTCTCTTATGTCAAACCGATCGCCAAGGGCTTGCCGCGCCTTCTCTCGGAGCTCACGAATTTTTAACTGACCAACTTTGTAAGACAATGCCTGTGCTGGCACCGCCATGTACCGTTCGATCTCCGACGCGATCTCATCTTCCGACTCCGCCTCATGCTGTAGCGAGAACTGTATCGCTTGCTCTCGGGTCCAGCCCTGGGAGTGCATTCCAGCATCGACCACCAAGCGGATGGCCCGGTGCATTTCCATGCTCAGCATTCCAAAGTATTGGTAGGGATCCTCATATAGTCCCATCTCCTTACCGAGGGACTCAGAGTACAACGCCCACCCTTCGACATACACACCCATTCCCTCAGCGTGGAGAAATTCGGGCAGGTTGGCGTTCTCTTGTTGAAGCGACAATTGATAATGGTGGCCGGGGATGGCCTCATGGAGAAACAATGCTTCGTCACTTACAGTGTTGTAGTCCGTGACGTCAGGGATGGGGACATAAAACACGCCAGGTCGCGATCCATCCTTCGTTCCAGGAACATATTCAGCACTCGCCGAAGCTTCCCGGAAGGCTTCGGTACGTCTCACCTCAAAACCGGCCTTTGGTTTCAGACTGAAAAGATTGCCGATATGTGGCTCCATACGCGTACGGATCTCGTTGAAGTGATCAATGACTTGCTGGGGATCAGTAAAAGGTTCGAGGTCAGGATTGGTCCTTACATGCACAAAGAACTCCTGGAGGCTTCCTTCAAACCCGACTTCTTCTTTCACCTTCTCCATCTCCTCGCGGATTCGGGCCACCTCACTCTTGCCCAGTTCAAAAATCTCCTCGGGAGTCATGTTCGTCGTCGTGTGGTACTTGATCAAATACTCGTAGGTGGCAGGCCCATTAGGTAGAGCGTCAATGCCATCTGTGTCCCTGCCAGCGGGCAGGTAGGTAGAAACGAGGTATTCCAGCAACTCCTGATAAGCCGGTCGGACTTTGTCCATGATCATCGATTGAAAGGCCTCACCCAATCGACTCCTATCTTCGTCGCTGAAGGAAGAGGGCATCCTCGAGACTGGTCCGTAGAATACATGATCCTCTAGCGAGGCCTCAGCAAAAGGCCTTGTCTGAGCAATGACACGCTCGATGAGAACCTTTGGCAGGACAAGGCCCTCCTCTAAACCCTTTTGCATCATCTCCTTTGCGGTCCCGAGCCAGACGATATAATCATCCACGCGCTTAACCCAATTATCGTAATCGTCGACGGTATTGAAAGGCTGCACACTAGCGCCCCCCGCCAACTGGCCCATGTAGAGTTGGAATGACGAGATCTGAGTAAGTGGCATCAACTGGAAGTGTGGCAGGTCAAATACTGGAGATGGGATGGTGACCATGTCATTGGTCAACCCCTCGAGCTTGATACTACAGTCCCAATGCATCGCCTTAAGACTGATCTGATCAGATGCGCTGAGCTCGTCCATATTCACCTGATCAATGGCTTTCAAGAACTCCTCGTATCTCACGACGCAGCTCTGTATGTACTCATCGGACAAATAGTTGGCCACATAATCGTTGTAGTCGTTTTCGCCAGCCTTTGTGGCCTCGACGGGATTGATCTCCAGCTTGTACTGGTAGTAGGATTTGAACAGGCTGTCGACGTCGATAGCGGATCCGTTTGCGGAACCCCTTTCGTTGCCCGGGCCACAACTCACAATGGAGATGGCCAGCAAGCAATAAGCAATCAATGATCTCATGCCGCAAACATGGATAAAAAACTCAAGGACCCCCAAACGACTCTCGAGCGATATCCTCCGTTCGCAGCAATAGATGACTATTCCAAAAACGCATTAGCTACCGTCATCACGACCACCGGAGGGAGCTACTGGCTCATTTAAGATAGGTTGACAGGATCTAGAGATTTCTCGCATGCTCGAAATGACGGTATTGGGGGATAATCTACCCGGGTGCTCAAAAACAAAAAAGGCGATCTCCCGATCGCCCTTTGTGTCCAATTGCATAGAATGCTTATATCAGCTCCACATCCTGCTGCTCCTGGTCGGCAGTAGCAAATGGGCCATGATAGTACCGCTTGCCAGTGGCTTGATACAAAGCATTCGCCAGAGCTCCAACTGCAGGAGGCAAGCCTGGCTCACCAAGTCCCGTTGGTGAGATGTCGTTCTTCACAAAGAAGACCTCGATCTCTTTCGGTGCTTGATTATGTCGAATGAGTTGATACCTATCAAAGTTCACCTGATCCGGCGCACCATCCTTGAAAGTAAGTTGGCTGTACATCGCGTGACCGATGCCGTCGACGACTCCACCCTGGATGATGTTCGCTGCTCCTTCAGGATTGATGACGATGCCACAATCGACAGCGCACCATACCTTCTGAACTACAGGCTGATTCCTTTCCATTACAATGTCCATGACCTGGGCCACATACGAGTTGTGACAGAAGTAAGCCGCAACACCTCGACTAACGCCTGGTGTTTCGGTACCCCAGTTGGCTTTTTCCTTAACCATCTCGAGCACACCCGCGTACCTCTCGGCATCGTAGTCATACTCCTCTCCTACAGGATTGTTTTTCGCACGATCGAACAGCTCCAGTCGGAATTCGATCGGATCCTTGCCGGCAGCTTCAGCCACTTCATCAAGGAAGGACTGCTCAGCCCCTGCAGTAAAGTGAGACCTGGGTGCTCGCCACGCTCCCGTGGAGATGTTCGTAGGGATATTTACCTTCTCTGCCGCGTAGTTCTCGATGGATCCCGCAGGGAATCGCTTGGGGAATACAGGGCTCTCGGGGATTCCGGCACCCTTCACGCTGAAGGCGATGAGGTTGTTGTTCTCGTCCAGACCCGCCTTGTACGTGGATCGATAAGTTGGACGATAGGTCCCTTGACCCATATCGTCTGCTCTAGTGTAGATCAACTTGATCGGTGCCCCAGCCTTCTTCGAAATGGCGGCCGCTTCCACACCAAAGTGGACATACAGTCGGCGTCCGAAACCACCACCCTGACGGGTCATGTCTACGGTAATATTCTCCACCGGCATACCGAGCAACTTGGAGACAGTGTCTTCCAGCGCCTTGGGTGTCTGTGTCGGCCCAATCAATTCGGCTTTGTCATCCGTCACATGTGCAAAGAAGTTCATGGGCTCCAGCGTATTGTGGGCCATAAATGGTGATGAATATGTGCGCTCAACAACTTTCGCTGCGCGAGCAAATGCCGCATCCGGGTCACCATCAATGCGTTTGTCGTCTTCAATCTTGCCAGACACCAAGCCCTGGCGCAATTTGGCCTCGTGCTCCTCAGTGTTCTCGGCGGGACTTGTCCTCTCCCAGTTGACTCGAAGTGCCTTCTTGGCGTTCATCAACTCCCAGGTGGTCTCACCAACAATCGTCACCAACTGATTGAAGGCATTCGTCTCCGCCCAGATAGGCTCCTCTGTGGTGGTATCTACAATAAAGGCGTCCCTAACACCGGGCATGCCCTTGATTTCGTCTTCGTTGAAGCTGATGGGCTTCATCCCAAATGCTGGTGGATGCTCGATCATGGCAAGCAACATGCCTTCCCGCTTGAAGTCCAGTCCAAACAAGGGCTCACCTGTCACGATCTTAGGCCCTTCCACATTCTTCTGTGGCGTGCCAATCAATTTGTAATCCTTGGGCTCTTTCAGCTCGACTTCCTCCGGAACCTCTATCCCTGAGGCCTTCTGAGCAATGGCGCCGTAGCCTATGGATCGTTTCTGACCCTCCTTTTCGGAGACTACACCATCACTGGCTGTAAGGGTTTCAACGCCAACTCCCCATTCCTGGGCGGCGGCTTCCATCAGCATCCGCTTACCCGTGGCTCCAGCCATTCTCAAGGCGTCCCAGCCCAACATGATGGACAAGCTACCACCGGCAAACTGGGGGTTCTTAAATGCATCTTCATCGAGTGCGCCTTGTTCTACGACCACGTGGCCCCATGGCACATCCAATTCCTCCGCCACAATCATCGGCATGGAGGTCATCACATTTTGACCGATCTCCGGATTGGGCGAAAAGATCGTCACCATTCCTGTGTCTCCGATCTTGATATAGCCATTGATGTCGAACCACTCGTTAGGTACTTCCACCATAGGTTGGCCAGCAGGAGTACAGCGAGTCAACCAGCTGAAGCCTATCATGAGTCCCCCGCCAGTCGCAGCCGACACCTTCAAAAATGAACGTCGGTTATGTTTGGTTTTTATAAGTGTCATGATGATCCTGATTTAGGCGTTGGCTGCTTTTTTCACTGCTTCTTTGATTCTCACATAAGTACCACATCGGCAGATATTTCCACTCATGGCACCCTCTATTTGCTCATCTGAGGGACTTGGGTTGGATTCCAGCAAAGCAGCGGCGCTCATAATTTGACCTGCCTGGCAATAGCCGCATTGTGGTACGTCCACTTCGAGCCATGCTTGCTGCACTGGATGATCTCCTTTCTCAGAAAGTCCTTCAATAGTAGTGATCTCGTTGGTTCCAATTGAAGAAACCGTCAGCTGGCAAGAACGTGTCGCCACACCATTGACATGGATCGTACAAGCTCCGCATTGCGCGATACCGCATCCGTACTTCGTGCCCACCAGGTCGAGGTGATCCCTCAGGACCCAAAGAATGGGCGTGGTAGGATCGACATCTACCTCGTACTGTTTTCCATTAACATTTAGATTGAAAGTCGCCATTTAATTGGGTTCTTTAATTTGACATAATTATGCTCTGTCTAAAGTTAAATGACATTTGAGGAATCTAAGGTGAAATTCCAAGAATCCTGACAAATAGCAGGTAACAACCGCCGTACGACCCGCTACCCTCATTGAGCGAACCCTGATCTCCATATACCACGAACAAGTGCATCGATTAGGAGCAGAAGCCTTCCACAGCACTTGGGTGCATGCGCTAACTACTAGAATGTGAACCAGTAATTGACTTTCAACACGAGAGCACGATTCCGATTGAGCTGTAGGAACGGTGACGTTCCGTAGTTGTCAGTATACACCAGGAAGACATCAGACATCGGTGCAAAGCGCCATTGCAACCGGCTATTGACATTGAAGTTGTCTTGCTGCGTATTGTACTGAAGGAAAGTCGTCCAGAACAAGTTCGTTGAAAAGTTGACTTCTGCCCGCAAATTGGCAAGTGTCAGATCCGCATCACCATGTGGCTCGGGCAATCGAAGGAAGTTTTGCTCCAGCGACAAGTTGAAATTGCCCCAAGGCTGAATACGGTAGACAAGTCCTACACTGTACCTGTTGAGGTCACCATTGTAGAATTGACCGACCTCAAACTCGCCATTGAATGCCAGCCGCTTTCGGGCATCAGATTCATAATTGAATCCAACCCTTTGGTATTTGTAAGTACCCGGTGGCAGAGGCTCCCGGTCCGTGAATCCCGTGTGAAATAGTAGCCTGGTATCGTTGTCCTCCAATGCTACACCAACTGAGCTGGTATTGCGGAATTGGACACTGTACTCAAGGCCGGTACTCCGTTCATTGAAAGTCCAGTCTACCTGGAAGTCCATCACGTTGCGTGCTTCGACACCATGCGCGATGACCGCTCCCCCACCCTCAGGACGCCAGGTGTAACTGGCAGTAGAGTATATATGCTCATACCCCAGATGAATAATGGTATCGTTCAGCGCGTCATAATTGTCGAGTCTAGGGATGAAGCCCATATCCGCGTAATAATCTGTATCAATACCGAAGTAGTCAATGAAGAAGGAGAAATTACGCCCATCGTATCCCCCCGCTACATTCCGAAAGGTTCCGACTCCAATATCAGGTTTCTGGGAAAGGTGAAGGCCCCCGAAGACATTCCACGACCCGGACAGGTTGAGGTAGTTGAACTCCACACCGGCGTTCCGCCCAAAATCTTCGCCATCAAAACCCTCTCCATCAACAATTGCCTGTCGGTTGGTCACGTATGACTTGATAGTTGATCGCTCCAGGACACGCTGGTTCATCGTAGCAATTGTATAATTCTGCCCTTTGCGTTCGGGCGACGTTTTGGTTTGAAGATTGAGCAGCCCCAGTCGAAAGTCGGGTCCGATATTCCCACTCAGGCGTGCACCGTAAAGTATGGGAATAGGCATGGCCCTATTATCCAGCCCGATCCGGCGGGTGAAGATGGGTCGGGCCGGGGGCACGCCGAAATTGGCAAACAAATCCGAATTCTCAAGAAAGAAGGGCCGCCGCTCTGGGAACCGAAGATTGAACCGGGTAAGGTTCGTTTGTTGTACGTCGACATCCACCTGTGAAAAATCCGGGTTGACCGTCAGGTCCAGGTTGAGAGAAGATGTCAGAGCAACTTTTGCGTCCAGACCCGCATCGAAGTCTACGTCATTTGTAGAGGGTTCTGCTTCGTTGTCTTGAAAATAGGCGGTACGCACGTAAGGGATCACAGAGATATTTGTGCCTGTTTTCTTTGGTGCCCTATCCCACAATAGTGCACCCGTATAACCCAAGTCCGTCAAATCGAAATTTACCGGTGTTGGTGTCCAACTGTGGTATTCATTGGTCTTGAGGTCGTTACGAAAGAAATTGATCCCCCAGTCAGAGACGCCAGTGTCGAAGCGAAGTGTCTTAAAAGGAATGGCAATTTCTACAATCCAGCGATCCGAATGGCGGGTTACCTGCGAAAACCACCGGTTATCCCAGCTATAATTGAGGTTTCCGAAGGAATTCTGACTGAGAATATCCTCCGACTGTGCGTTGTAAGGGCTGACACCAAACAAAAAACCATTCGTCCGCTCATTGACGGGATCGATGACCACCCCAAAAGCATCTCCTTCAAAAAACCTACTATCTCGCTTGAGCGTCTGCACGATGTGGTCTTCCGTATCGAAACAGACGGCGATGATGTACAGAAACCTGTCATCATAGGTCATTCTTACTTCTGTTCGTTTCTCAGCTCTGACGCCGTCTTGTGGAAACTTCAGCCAAAAATCTGTAGCTACATCGGCATCTTGCCATGCTCGCTCTTCCATCACACCATCTATGACAATGGCAGAGTCGGTACGTTGGATATTTAGCTGATAGGAGTCCCTCGGATCGGTCGCCTGATTCTGCGCTTGAAGCCCCCCAATGCCTATCAGAAGGAAGAATGGTGCGAGAATTCGGGAGTTTTTGAGCATGAACTTCATGTAATTAAGTGGGCGATGATAGCAAAGAATTCTGAATTGCATCTGAATCCGACCACTTCGTGACTTTTGACGTCGGAGATAAAGTCGTCCAGCGGCTGTTGGAAAGATAACCATCTATCGCAACGCCACTTTCAACCGTCAATTCGGAGGATCACCCCCCTATTGTTCCCTTTGGAGGATTTTATTCGTACCGTTATAAGTAAAAAGGACCGATTCTTGGCAGGCCTTACCTATCAAACACATTATTACTATGAGAAAATTGATATTAATGTTGGCGATTTTGACCATTTCAGAATCGCTAATGGCACAAGATCAAGCCATTAAGATTGATGGCGGAATTGGCGGAGCTTTCTCTTTTGGCGACTTGAATGCCGCAGGCATCTCCGTTTCTCTCGAACCAAAGTTCTTCTTCAATTCGCGAATTGCCGCAGGCATTCGGCTGGAAGGCGATGTGCTTTTTGGAGGCAGCGTAGATGGTGCCACCAGCGTAGATGTAGGTACCTCATCCCGAACGGCGATGGTTGTAAAGGGAGAGTACTACTTCTCTGATAACGCTACTCGCCTATTTGCGGGACTGATGGCAGGGCGATATACGCAAGCCAATGCGGGTGGATCAAGTACAGGCGCCACATCCATCGAAGCGACCGACGGATTTGGTTTCGCACCGGAATTCGGGGTCACTTTCAACAACTTCAGGGTTTCGGGGATCTATCACATCATACCCGGAGGCGGGGAACTGGCAAGTGTCCAGGTCGGCGATGCCAATTCGATCTCGAGAAACTACGTCGTGCTGACGCTAGGATTCAAGATCGCCAGATTTGGCCTATAGACAGAAAAAGACAGGCAGTTTCATAAATTGGGCGCTCATAACGGGCGCCCTTTTTTATTGCCCGGACGCATCTCCGAGGGCCCCTTCAAGTTTCAATATCCGGGCGGCATTGCCATAGTAGAACTTTTTCAGTACTTCGGTTGGTAGGCTCAGGCCCCGGGTGCCCTGTCCACGGATTGTCAGCGAGTCAAGGGTCGTGGTATATTGCCAGCGCAATGCATAATTGCGGTCCAGCCGGTCTTGTTCACCAATCAATTCTTCGGGCGTGCGGTCACGCTGAGGTCGGCTATTGGCATAGTCTGTCCCGAATAGGACACGGTCCTGGTACTTAATGAAAAAGTCTCGCACCTTGTCACTATCCTGCCCGGCCAGGTCTCCAAATCGTGCTGCTGTTTCTACATTGAAGTTCGGATACTTCTCCAGTCTTTCAGCCACAAGACCGACATCATGCGACATGCTCCCGATATGTGCGCCGACAATGGTCAAATCGGGATTTCGCGCTATCCAGCGATCACGTGCGTCGATGATCGTCTCCCACGACGGAATTTCGGGGTGCTGGTAGGCGTGATACTCCGGGTGGTCTGAGTAATAGCCATAATGGGGGTTATTTGGATCATCCAGGGGACGCCACGCTTGAATCGGCTCAGCAATGTGCGCCAGAACGGGAATGTTATTGTCGACGAGAAAATCCCAGATGGGCTGCAGACGCTCATCATCAATTTGGATGAATTGCCCGGTCTTGTCCTGCGTGACCATGCCAAAGTTCTTCCATACCTTGACCATACGTGCACCACTCGCGATGTCTGTTTGCAGTTGATCGATGATCATCTCCGCAAACTGCGGATCATCTATGCGCGAACCTTCGAAGGACGTGCACAAGAAGAAACTATTCGGCCGCGATTGGGCGTGCGCCAGCTGCGGCTCCCATCGTCGCTCAATGCCATTGCCGTCTGCTTTTGAGACATCTACCAGTACAGCCTGCATATTCCACCGATTGAAGAGATTCGCCAAATGGTCCCGACTGTATCGGAAATGGGTGTGGAAATCGATCTTCGGGATAGCGCGCAAGGCGTCTTCTGGCCGTTCGCCCGGACGCTCGGTCTGACATGAAACAAACAGAATGATGATTATCGATCGCCAGATTATGCTTTTCATGGTGGGCCATAATTTCGAAGGAGACATGGCGAAATCTACAAAAACTTAGCGCGGCCGCCAATGACTTTGATCAACCACAGACGCTACCAGTTGTAGTGAACCGTTAACACATGGCCTCCTTTACCAGGTGGTAGACATCGAAAGAATCCATACACTTGAAACAGTTTTCACATACACCGGGAAGATATCTCCCTTCATTGAGCGCATCGAATTACCCGAATCTGGGTATTGCGTAATAAGATTCTTTGGCTCATCTTGCCAGCGGTCCTCATCATGATACTACCGATCTGATGAAGTCTTTTTTTGAATTTGACACCTCAAAATGCTAGAGAACGTATCCCAAACACTAGAGTCACTTGTAATGGATATCTCAACCAGTGAAAGTGCCTTGCTAAGCGTTGAAGAACAGCAAGTGCTCGCTTATAGCAGAGTTGAATTGGAGGGAGATCAAACGACCTACGTCAATCCGAAGGTCGATCAAGAGGCGATAGAGCTACACGCTTCGCTGACGAGCTCGGCACTTCAAGGCAAGATGGCCATGATCAAAATGGCCGGTACCGTATTACAAATCATCAAACCAATCTGAATAAACTAAAACAAACATGGCAGTACTAGATTTTCTCAAAGACACGGTAGAAGACCTCGTGACGTTGGAGGTGGCCACCCTCACCAACCCAACGGATGAAAAGATCCCATTAAAGAAGGAATTGAAGGACGCGGAAGATGCCAAGCTCAAGGCAGCAGAGAAAGACGTGAGTGACGCACGTAACAAGCTTATCACGAAGATCACGGCCGCTGACTCTGACAGCAAGCGTAAGGATATCCGCAATGCAAAGAAAGTGGTGAAAGAAAAACAAAAGGTCCTCAACGAATTGAAAGATGCCCTTGGCGTATTCGACCCGAAGGATATCTTTTCCCATATCCGAGCCAACCTCACTGAAGCTGAATTGGTCGCTTACTCTCGATTTGAACTGGAAGGCGACTCCGTGAACTTCATCAATAACAAGGAGTCACTGCAAGGCATCGCTGCTGCGCACAAGGAAATGGTCGGGGCCTCACAGGAAGCTCGCAAGGCACTATTCGATACGGTCGCCAAACTCTTCTGATCGCTTGGCCATCAAGTTCTACTTCTTTGAGGGACCTATAAAGATGGATACTGAGGACTTCGATCGCGATAAGCTGCGCGAAACCCTCAGTGCATCTGTGGTCCATGAGAAGGAGGTTGAACTTGACGAGGCCGTTGAGCAATTCAAAGCCGACACACCGGAGATCATCCGATCGGTTTTCAAATACTATCTGAAATTCCTGGAAATCACAAGAAAATTCCGAAAGAAGCAATAGATGTCTGCTGAGCCTGCCATTGATTTCGATCTCGATGAGGAAGAGGATGTCCTCTTTCTGCAACATGCTGAAGACCGGGCGGAAGAAGTGCTGGACAACCTGGGATACATATCCTTCTTTCGTAGCGACTTCAATCAGCCGACAGAGCGGGAGGTATTTGATGGCACCCGGCAGTTTCGCCAAGAGCTGGCAATAAGTGCCGTCGAGGGCAAACCTCCACCAGGAGACGACCCTTTCCTGAGCGATGGTGAGATCGACTTTCTGGCGGACCTTAGTTCACTGGAGGGAGAGTTTCCGTTGCATAAGTATCCGCTGGAGGTGATTAAGGCAGACCCGATACTAAGCAGGGTTATCAATTTCCGCCTTATGGCACTGTCATTGCACAAAGTGCACCATGGCAGGTCCTTCGATGCACCTACAGAAAATGCCATTTCGGAGCTGATGGCTTGGTTGGGCATCTCTGACAGCACTGCCCTCATCAGCCTGACGGGAGATGTTGAGGAGCTGATCTCTCAACTAAACGCAGTGCAGTCGTTCGATGAGAGCACGTACCATGGGATTGTCTTTTTCCGAAACCCCTCAGACACCATCGCAGAAAAGAGCTTCAAAAACGCAAAGCAAGTCTTTAGGACCACGCTGCCGGTTCTGACCACCAGAGCCAGGCAGGAGGTGGTGCCAATTCTTGACAAAGTCCTCGAGAATAACCATTTCCCGAAGAAGAACAGGACAAAAGTCGAAGCATTTGAAGGGGAAGGTATCAATCTTCTCTTCGTGCGGCTGATCCAGCTGCGATTGTGGCTTCATGGGACCTATGACGGTCGTCTCGACGAAGAGATGGGCCCGATGAGCCTTAGCGCTATCCAGGATCTAGTGACGATGACCAACTTCGGAGAAGATCAACCGGTCATCCACATCAACGAGTTCATCATCCGACTCAATAAAGAACACTGGGCGATCAATGCGAGATACCTGCTTTCACTAGGTTTCGACAAGATCGAGAAGGCCATGAGTGGGACTACGAAACTCCAGATAGCAGACGGTGTCGAGGAACTCGGCTCACGCGTGAAAGAGGAAGACAAAGATGAATTCTACGACGAATTGAAGGGTATCGTCGAGCGTGACCTGGCACCGCCCGGATCGCTCGAAAAGAAAAAAAAGAAAAAGTCCAAAGCCGGTGGCAGGTTTTGGCGACGAATCGGCAGGTTCTTTCAAAAAGTCCGTAACATGATCCTGAGAGGTGTGAAGGCCATCAAAAAAGCCCTTGCCAACTTCTTCAACTGGATCAAGAATGGTGTACGCCTCCTTGTCGCTGAGATCAAAAAGGCCCTATCCAGACTCAAGACAAGTGTGAAGTTTGCCTTTGGCAAACGAAAGATTGTGACCGACAGCATCACTTCTGACTATGATTTCGACTTTGATGTCGTCACGACCATTAGTGGTCCCGTCAATACTGAAATGATTGGCGCCCACAGAGCAAAAACTGAAAGCACATTGTCAAGCCTGATGAAGACGATTGATTTTCTGGAAAAGGTACTACCAACAGCAATAGGGCTCCTCACCCCTCCCATTGGCTGGGTAAAGGTCGGGGTCAAATTGGTGGCGTTGATTGGCAAGGCCGCGGCCTAAGTGTCAGCCTAATCGCTATTGCAAATGTTGGGCAAGAAGCCGATGAAACTGGTGAACACCTTCCTCCCGCGTTGGTGAGAACCTTCCAGCCTTGTAGTATTTAGACTGCAGGCCTTTGTGCACACCCTCAACTACAAATTCGTCCTCCCGTTCTACTTTATCAAGTAACGCTGCGGAACCATCGTTCCATTGCGATTCGTCGTAGATGAACGTGAGGAACGAGACTTTCGTCTGGTTCATTGTCAGTGGCCGCACAACATTCAAGGAAAGGCCCCAGGGATAGAAATTGAACATCATGTTGGGGAACAACCAGAAATAGTAGGCTGCCACCCTTTTACCATAGTGGATATGCCCCTCGGGCAGGTCGAAAATGTGCTCCGCTCCTTCCGCGTACCCGACCTGCAGATTGAATTGATCTCCCAGTATGGTCTCATACGAACCATAATCCAACACTGCGTTCAAATCCTTATGGACAAAGGGAATATGGAAGCCTTCCAGGTAGTTGTCGCAATAAAGCGCCCAGTGTCCATTCACCAGATAGTCCTTCGATTTCGGGGCACTGTAGATGAACTCATCCATGGGCAAGAAACCAACGTACTCGTTCATCTGCTTGATAGTGTCGCTAAGATCCAGGTCACTTCCGAGGTTGGCGAAAATCAATGGCCCCCACGTCTCAACCGGAAACTTATGGAGGCTATCGCAGGGTCGGGGAAAATTTTGCACTCCATCAAACTCCGGCATGGATTCGTAAGTCCCATCCAGGCCAAACTTGCGCCCGTGGTACTCACAGATCAACTTGCGATAACTACCGGGATTGTTCACTACATAGTTACCACGATGTGTACATACGTTGGACAAGCAATGGATCGCCTCATCTTCATCCCGAGAGAGCAACATGGGCTCCGTGAGATAGCCATCCAATAAAACAAAAGGCTGTACCTGCCGAGCCAGCGTCAGTTGGTCCAGATCCCCTACCCACTGCCACGAGCGGTAGAATACTTTCTCCTTCAGTGCCTCAAAAACTTGTGGGTCTTTATAAAATGTCGCAGGTAATGTTTCCGCCTTGCTGATATCGGCGTCGACGTGAAAGTTCGGTAGGCTCATCCTATTTTCGGTATCTTTTCCAAAAATAGCCGGATATATGAGCAAAAAGAAACTGGGCTTCTGGACCAGTTCATCCCTGGTGGTTGGCAACATGATTGGGTCCGGCGTGTTCCTATTGCCTGCTACACTCGCGGGATTTGGTAGCATCAGCCTGGTGGGATGGGTCGTTTCCGCTTTCGGGGCAGTGGCGATCGCTTTCACATTCATCCAACTGAGCAAACTCATGCCCGGCTCATCAGGTGGACCCTATGTATATACCCGCAAGGGCCTTGGCGATTTTGCCGGTTTTCTTGTAGCCTGGGGTTATTGGGTCTCTGTCTGGTGTACCAACGGGGCCATCGCCGTGGCGCTGGTGAGTTACCTGGGTGTCTTCATACCTGCCTTGCAGGCAAATGTCCCGCTCGCGATAGGAACAGGATTAGCCATCATCTGGCTCGTGGTTTGGATCAATACCCTTGGTATAAGGGAGGCAGGGGTCTTTCAACTCACTACGAGCATCTTGAAAATAGTGCCGCTACTGGCCATCGGCTTGCTAGGACTATTCTACATCGATATTGACAACTTCTTCCCCGCTAATGTCAGTGGCCAATCGGACTTTCACGCCATCACGGCCACTGCGACGCTGACTTTCTTCGCTTACATGGGCGTGGAGTGCGCCACCATACCCGCTGCCAATGTCGAAAAGCCTACTCGCACGATTCCTCGGGCCACCAACTTTGGATTGACAATCACGGCCCTGGTATACATTCTCGGCACCACCTCGCTCATGGGGATCATACCCGTTGCCGATCTGCAAACATCGAACGCACCCTTTGCAGACGCAGCCAGGGAAATGTGGGGACCGTGGGCGGAGCAACTGGTGGCGATCGGTGCCATCGTCTCGACACTCGGCGCCTTGAATGGCTGGATACTGGTACAAGGGCAAATCCCGGCAGCCATCGCGAAGGACGACCTCTTCCCTCCTGTCTTTGGTAAGCTGAATCGATCAGGGGTGCCTGCAGCGGGTATCATCATTTCCAGCGTCCTTATCTCCCTGCTCTTGATCATGAATTACACAAAAGGCCTCGTTGGCGCCTTCCAGTTCATGCTCCTCCTGGCAGGTATGACCGCGCTGATTGCTTATCTGTTCACGGCTGCTGCTTATGTTGTTGTAGCGGTTAGAGATGGTCAATCCGATAACTGGTCCTGGAAGCATCTGGTCATCGCTATCGTAGCGTTTGTATTCGCGTTGTGGGCGATTGCCGGCTCAGGATTTGAGATCGTATACTGGGGATTTATCCTGTTGATGGCAGGACTGCCCATTTATGTATGGATGCTGATTCGCAAAATGAAAAGCCAAAATGAAGAAGACCACAGCACATAGCGAATATGGGCAAATACAAACACTCCTGCTGAAGCGACCAGAACAGGCCTTTGTGGATCAGCCGTTTCTTGATCAAGAGTGGGAGCGCTTAAACTTTCTCCAGAACCCGCAAATGGAACAAGCCCTCAGGGAGTACGAGCGCTTCGAAGGACTGATGAGGGAAGGCGGGCCGACTATTCACTTCCTCCCCTACTCAGCCGATGTCACACTGGACTCGATCTACTGCCGCGATGCAGCCCTCGTTACGGATTACGGTGTCATCTTGTGCAGAATGGGCAAAGTCCCAAGGACAGGCGAGCCCCATGAAGAGCGAAAGTGTTTCGAAGCTATTGGTCAAGAAATACTAGGTGAGATCAAGGCACCAGGAACCCTTGAGGGTGGTGACGTGGCCTGGCTGAATGAAACGACGCTTGCCGTCGGCCACACTTATCGCACGAATTATGAAGGGATCCAACAACTGAAAACGATGCTGGAACGGCGAGGCATCGAGGTCCTCGTGGCCGAAATGCCCCACTACAGAGGGCCCTCCGATGTGTTTCATCTGATGTCGGTCTTCAGCCCCGTGGACCAAAGGAAGGCGGTGGTGTATTCCCCGCTTATGCCCATTCATTTTCGGGAGGAACTACTATCGCGCGGCTTCGAATTGGTAGAGGTCCCCGACAACGAGTTTGATTCCATGGGCTGCAATGTGTTGGCCATTGCTCCCGGCAAGTGCGTAATGGTCAAAGGTAATCCCATCACCAAAGAGCGACTTCTGGCATCCGGTTGCGAGGTACTGGAGTACGCCGGGGAACACATTAGCGTACTGGGTGGTGGCGGGCCGACTTGTTTGACGCGGCCAGTACTTCGCGCAATCTGACTTACTCGAATAGCAGATCGAAATAGTTTTTGAGTTGCGTCAATTGCCTCGCTGTGATGGTGGGGTCGTTGAGTGATTTGGAAATGATAAAGGCCCCTTCCATCACCACATTGAAATGATCCGCCAAGGCAGGCTTGTCGATCTCAAATCGAGCTTTGTGATGGCTCGCCACTTCATCGATCATCTCTTCAAAGCGCTTCCGCCACGCCAATATCGTGTCGCTGACGATTTGCTTGATCTCGTCACTGTATTGGTTTTGCTCATTGCTGACGGACGCATAGAGGCAACTGGGTGGTTCGGATAAGCCGTTGAACATGTCGATGAATCGCTGAATAAACGCCAGTAGCCGATTCTTTGGCGCATCCCTCAACTCTTCCGTGTCGGTGAGTGATTTATCCAATTCTACCAGGTCGGCTTCCGCAAATTCGCGAACCATGACAAGCGCCAGGTCGGCCTTCGTTTTGAAGTGGTAGAAGAAGGCACCTTTGGTGATACCCGCCTTTTCAAGAATAAGATCGATCGAAGTACCGGCGAATCCGTTCTCGTAAATAAGCTCCTTGGATGCGGTCAGTATTTTGTCTCTAGTTGGTTTTCCATCTCTAGGCATGCAACAAAAATATGGTATTTATACCAACTAGTTTGTAAAAGTTCCGTAAAGGAATTTATATTTGTACCAACTAGTCTGTTTAACACTTTTTAATTATGCAATTTCCTACACCACTTGAATTGTTGCTAGACCCAGTCTCACTGATAGTTATCGCCATGTTTGTGGCCTTGTATGCATGGGAGACCTTGTTCCCCAGAAACAAAGACCTGCCCAAAATCAAGTATGCCACCCTGCGTGGACTTGTTTCATTCGCCGTATTCTTCTACCTCAGCTCCTATCTACCCATCCTGACAGATGGTTTCCTGGCCAACTACCAATTGGTCGATCTCTCTGCATGGCCCCTGGGGCTCCAGGTTTTGACCGGATTACTGGCCTACCAATTGTTCCTCTACGTTTGGCACTGGTCGATGCACAAGTCGGATACGCTGTGGAAGGTATTCCACCAGATGCACCACAGTTCTGAAAGGATGGACATTCCGAGTACTTTCTACTTCAGCCCAATGGATATGATCGGTTTCACCTTGCTCGGAAGTATTGTATTTGCCCTGGTGATGGGTGTGTCGCCACAAGCCATCACGGTGATCATCCTTTCTCTCAATTTTCTCAGCATCTTCCAGCATGCGAACATCCGCACGCCACACTGGTTGGGGTATTTCATTCAACGACCGGAGCAGCATGCCATCCATCATGAGCGAGGGGCCCACAAGTACAATTACTCCGACTTCCCTGTTTGGGATCTTATGTTCGGAACCTTCAAGAACCCTAAGGGCTTCGAAGGAGAAGCTGGCTTCTATGACGGAGCTTCCAATAAAGTTTGGCAGATGCTCGCCTTCAAGGACGTGTCCAAGCCGAGTAGCTGATCAACAACACTTCCCACTTTTTATGAAGGGTCCTGGTAATCGCCGGGGCCCTTCTTCTTTTTGTTCTTCTCCACTCATCGGTGACATGCCCTTGAATGACTATTTTTGATAGGCACCCAAACCTATCACTATTGAAACATTCACTGGTACTAGCATTAGTCCTACTCTGCAGTCTCCACGTTTTGTCCCAAGGCGAGGCAGACCGTCCCAATATCCTCTTTATCCTTACCGATGATCAACGGTTCGATGCCCTGGGTTACGCTGGAAATGAACTCGCCAAGACTCCTGCGATGGACCAACTAGCCTCTGAGGGCGCCTATTTTAAGAAAGCATTTGTCACCACCCCTATTTGTGCCGCCAGCCGGGCAACACTTTTGACGGGATTGCACGAACGGACGCACGGTTACAACTTTCATACCTCTGGCATCCAGCCAGCGTTTATGAATCAGTCCTATCCTCGCCTCCTGCGGGAAGCCGGATACCACACAGGCTTCTATGGCAAACTCGGTGTGCGAACCAACCTGCAGGCTGACCTCTTCGATGCCTATGAAGTATATGATCGGAATGGGGCCTATAGAGATCGCCGCGGCTATTTCTACAAGACCCTCGACGGGGACACGGTTCACCTCACAAGATACACCGGACAGCAGGCGCTGGACTTTATCGAAAGTGCGCCCAACGATCGACCGTTTTGCCTTAGCCTGAGCTTCAGCGCCCCTCATGCGCACGATGGCGCCGAAGAACAATACTTCTGGCAGGAATCACAAAATGCCTGGCTCGAGAACATACAAGTTCCAGAAGCTGCACGCAGTAGTGACAAGTATTTCCAGGAATTGCCTACAGCAGTTCGGGATGGATTCAACCGCACACGGTGGTACTGGAGGTACGATACCCCGGAGAAATACCAACATAGTGTCAAGGGTTACCACAGGATGATATCAGGCGTCGACAATGAGATCGGCAAAATCCGTGCAATGCTGGAACAGCAAGGGCTTGCGGACAATACGGTGATCATCCTCATGGGCGACAACGGGTACTTCCTGGGCGAGCGCCAGCTAGCCGGCAAGTGGCTGATGTACGAAAACTCGATTCGCGTGCCCCTCATCATTTTTGATCCCAGAAACTCCGATCACAGGGAAATCGATGAGATGGCCTTGAACGTTGACGTGCCTTCAACGATACTGGATTTGGCCAATGTCCGGGAACCTACCACTTGGCAAGGACGGAGTCTGATGCCTCTTGTGAACGGAACCGGAAGTCTCGATCGTGATGCCATCCTCATCGAACACCTCTGGGAATTTGACAATATCCCGCCAAGTGAGGGCGTGCGCACGCATGACTGGAAATACTTCACCTATCTCAACAACCGATCGGAGGAGGAGCTCTATGATCTCGTAAAGGACCCCAACGAGACTAAGAACCTTGCAGGGAACAAGCGGTACCGGGAAAAGCTTTTGGAGATGCGAAACCAATTGGCATCTATCACGAAGTCTTTCGAAGATACTGTGCTGGGTAAACCTGCGGCCCTGAGCGTGGAGCTCATCCGTGAGCCGGCTGGCACGACCATTGTCGATCCTATGCCAGAATATAACTGGGAAGTACCATCGGGCACGCAATCGCAACGCGCCTACCAAATTCTGGTGGCGTCCTCGAAGGAGAAGCTGCGCCTGAACGATGCGGATGTTTGGAACAGCGGCCGGGTGCGATCGAAAGCCTCTTTCAACATAGAGCATGGCGGGGGCCCATTGGAAGATGGTCAGACTTATTTCTGGAAGGTCCGCATCTGGGGAGACCTCAATAGGCTGACCCCCAACTCAGAGATGCAGGCGTTTACCTACCAATCGGACGAAAGCCGCTTGACCAGCCACAACATTTTCCAAATGGATGAGATCAAACCTGTTGTTTTTGAAGCGGTGGGGAACAGTCAGTACTTTGCTGATTTTGGCAAGGATGCTTTTGGTGCGCTTAAGTTGAGTTATCAAACCGAGGTAGCAGAGACATTGACTATCCGACTGGGCGAACAGCTCACATCGGATGGGAGCATTGAGCGTGACCCCATGGGGCATATCCGATTTCAGGAGGTGAGCATGCCCGTAAGCCCCGGAAATAATGAGTACATAGTACCGTTGGTGCCCGATGAACGAAACACCAAAGCTGTAGCTGTGGCACTGCCCGATTCCTTCCCGGTCATTATGCCCTTCCGGTATGTGGAGATTGAAGGAGGGAAAAGCGACATCGCTTCCGATGGTCTCACTCAAATGGCCTTCTACGCCTACTTTGATGAGGATCAAAGTGCCTTTATCAGTTCTGATACCGTTCTCAACCAGGTTTGGGACTTGTGTAAGTACAGCATGAAAGCGACCTCCTTTGCAGGGGTGTACGTGGACGGGGACCGCGAACGGATCCCTTATGAGGCAGATGCCTACATCAACCAACTGAGCCACTATGCCGTCGATCGAGAGTACGCTATCACAAGGAGGACCATCGAGTACTTCATGGAGAAACCTACCTGGCCGACCGAATGGCAGCTACATGTGGCCCTGATGTTTTATGACGACTATCTGTACACCGGCGATCCGGAGCTGATCGAGCGGTACTATGAGCCACTGAAGTACAAAACGCTCATGGACCTGGCGCGTGAAGACGGGTTGATCACCACGGAAAACGTCACGCCAGAAATCATGCGCAACCTGGGCTTCAAAGATCCAGAAACCAAATTGAGAGACATTGTCGACTGGCCCCCGTCAGGGTGGGGAGGTGATCCCAACGTACTGGGTGAGCGCGATGGTTTCGACTTCCAACCCATCAACACGGTCGTCAACAGCTTCTACTATCGGAATTTGGAGATCCTGGCGGAGTTTGCTGCACTGCTCGGCAAAGACGACGATGCCAATCGCTTCCAGATGATGGCTCTGCGGGCGAAGTCTGCAATCAACGAAAAGCTGTTTGACAATGATAGGGGTATCTACCTGGACGGAGAGGGCACAGACCATGCCTCCTTGCATGCAAACATGCTGCCCCTGGCCATGGGGATCGTACCGAGAGACAAAGTGCCATCTGTGGTCGAGTTCATCAAATCTCGTGACATGGCTTGCAGCGTCTACGGTGCCCAGTACCTGATGGACGGACTCTACAATGTAGGTGAAGCCGACTATGCTTTGGAGCTGATGACGGCGACCCACGACAGGAGCTGGTGGAACATGATTGCCATCGGGTCCACCATCACGCTTGAGGCCTGGGACATGAAGTACAAACCCAATGCTGACTGGAATCATGCGTGGGGGGCAGTGCCCGGCAACATCATCGCGCGGAGGATGTGGGGCATCACCCCCAAGGTACCGGGCGGGAGCATCGTGAACATTGCCCCGCAATTGTCGACTTTGCGATCAACCTCCATCTCTGTGCCTTTCCAGACCGGGCAAGTCAAGGCCGCCTATGAGAAGGTGCACAATCGGCTGGAGAGGTATGTGTTTGACCTTCCGGGGAATGTCTCCGCCGAAGTGATCCTTCCGACTGCCGATAATCAGAGTGTGTACGTAGATGGCCTGGAGGCGAATGCGTCCTTTAAGACCATTCGGCTATCTCCGGGGCAGCATGTCGTAGAACTTCGCATCAGTTCCTTTTGATCTGCACGCCAACAATCACAAATGAAGCTGCGTCCCGAATTCCACCATATGTTCTAGTCAATCCACTCGGCTCCATTTGCAACAATACCATCATTGCCATTGGTCGACTTATCTGAGACCATGTCTCCCTCTCCCTCGTTGAACCGCCAATGAGCCGAGAGGTCCCCGGACCTTGGAATCGCGGCAGCGTTCATTGCCACTCGAATGTGCTGCTTTTTTAGTGCCACATTCCAGATCTTCACCTCGTCAATGGCCCCGTGCCAATACTCGTCACCTCCGGGAAAATCAGCACCAATTATAAGACTGTTGGTGTTCGGCACCAATGGCCCTGGAAGATTCCCTCCCCCATCAGGCTGCCCGTCGAAATAGAAGGTAAGGTCGGAACCATCATAGGTTACTGCTATGTGATGCCATTCATTAAGTGGTATAATCGTGCCGGACTCCAGAAACGGGAAGGCGGGTAGGTTCGGCGAGCTTCCCGTAAATCTCAATCTGCCAAAATCAGACCCCCCAGCAGGACCTGTTTGGTGGATTGTATAGTTATTCTCATCTGAGGGTATACCGCCTTTGGTGACCACGCTGGCCCACTCCTTGTAGCTCTTCAGGTAGACCCAGGCAGCCACTGTGAACCCGTCGGTCATATCAAGGCTAGCATCATCCGCAACGTCGACGTACTGATCAGTTCCATTAAATGAAAGGGCCGAGCCCCGTGACCCCGAGGATCGCGCCGATGAGGTCGTTGATGCCGATTCTGTCAGGACATTCCCTTCATTCGCGCCGAGCATAGCCGGCTCCTCTTCTTCACAAGCGGAGAAAACAAAAACAAAGGACAATAGAAGCAAATAGTGTAGTTTGGGTTTCATTTTATTGGAATTTGACAGTGAAGTAACGCCCTTGAAGCTATTGAAAAATGGCTACTACCGCAATGACATATGTCATCGTCACGGTACGTTAGCATTTTCCCTCACACATGCTCTAATGCGCTCTTAAGATGGCGTTCACTTCTTCGACAGTCCTCAGGGCATCGTCCTTTGTAAAGCACAACGGAGGCTTGGTCTTGATGACATTCTCGGCGGGCCCGTCGGTGCTGATGAGGATATGTTTGTCGCGCAGTCCGTTTTTGATTTGAGATGCCAGTGCAGTATCGGGATCCTTCGTGCCCGGCTTGACGATATCCGCCCCAAGAAACAGACCGGTGCCTCTGACATCACCAACGCACTTATGTTCGGACTGAAGTTGCTGGCATAGCGTCTTATAATACTCACCCACCTCCTGTGAATGCTGCTGGAGTCCCTCCTCTTCTACCGTTTGTAATACCGCCAACCCGATGGCACACGATACCGGGTTGCCACCGAAGGAACTGAAAAACTCCGGTCCGCGCTCAAAAGATGCCGCAATCTCTTCGGTGCAGACAACTGCCCCAATCGGGTGGCCATTACCCATTGGTTTCCCGAGGATCACCATATCCGGGATGACGTCCTGCAATTCGTAGCTCCAGAAGTGGCTACCCATCCGGCCGAAGCCCGTTTGCACTTCGTCCACGATGCACACTCCTCCCTGTTTTCTTATCGCCGGAAACAAATGCTTCAGATAATCCTTAGCCAATGGCACCTGCCCTGCACAACCCAGGATGGTCTCCGTAATAAAGGTCCCAATAGGTTGCGAAGACTGCTCGATCAACTCGATGGCTTCTCCGGCATACTGTCTGCCGGCGGTTCCGTCATCATTCGTGTACTTTCCGCGGTAAGTATCCGGGAGTGGCGCTATGTGGACGTGGTCACCTTTCCCAATACCCTGGGGGTGGCTAAACTTGTAATAACTGACATCGATCGCCGCCATTGTATTCCCATGGTAGCCATGCTCCATCACCATAATATTCTTCTGCTGCGTATGGAATTGCGCCATCCTCAAGGCCAAATCAGTTGCTGCACTGCCAGAATTGACTAAGAATATCTTGTTTAACTGATTGGGGAAGTTTGCCAGCAAGCTCTCAGCATACCGATCCAGGATGCCATACAAGTACCTGGTATTGGTATTCAAGCGAGCCATTTGTCGCTGGCCTGCCTCGACTACTCTCGGATGGCAGTGCCCCACGAGGGGGATGTTGTTGTAAGCATCCAAAAACGTATTGCCCCTGGCATCATACATGTACTGCTTCGCAGCACCGATCATATGTATAGGTTCCTGGTAGCTCACAGAAAGTATCGGACTCAAGTGCTCCTGGCGGTTCTTTATCATGTCCGCAACTGGAGCCTTTTCCAAGGCAGGCATCTGAGCAGCGCGACGAAAGCAGTTTTCCGCGGCCAATGGATTGATCGCAATCCACTTCCGCAACATGCTCCAAGCGTACTCCTCGCTCACGAAGGCGTAGTCATTGTCAGGGTCCTCTACCCTCGCCATCGCTGCATTGGCAATGGTGATGGACAGTCGACCTGCAATGAGGTAGTAGAGTACTTTCAATTCCAGCTCCTCCAATGGGAGTACCTTGTGATAGGCTTCAATGATATATGGTGCCCACTCGAGCGGGTCCTCCTTGCTGTAACAGCCGTAGGCAATCGCGATGGCGAGTTCGTTGATCAGCAGCGTATGGGTCATGTCCCCAAAGTCTATCACACCTGTGACCTCACCATCATTGGCCAGCAAGTTCCACTCGTTGGCGTCGTGGTAGAGGATGGAGGTCCTTAGCTGTGTCATGACGGGCACTACCTGCTGCTGGTATTGCAGGAAGAAGTACTCCACCAGGCTCCTGTCTTTACCGTCGGGAATGTGCTGTAAGTAAGGTCGGTTGAGCTCGAGGTTGCAGATATCCCACTTGTACTTGCGGGACTTGTACACGTAGTTGTTGAAATGTAGTAGTTGCCGGTCCATCTCGGCGAGAACTCTTCCCAGGGAACGATACAGCGCCGGCGTCTGCGGCACTTCCAACATGAACTTGCCCTCCAGAAACGTCAAAAGTCGAAAGATGTATTGGGAACCGTCCAATTCTACAATTGGCAAATAGTCCCCCGCTCCAAAAGGGACAGGCTTCTGAATGGACGTCACACCCTTATCGGCCATGAAGAGCAGCGCCTCATTCTCTGCCTGGACGAGCGACATGGACTCGTGCGTATCGGGATAGATCTTGAGGACATATTTCGTATCTCCCAGCTGCAAGAGGTAGTTGGCATTGTCGAGGCCACCCAGCTTTTTGAGGTGGGTAACATCCATCTGGAAACGATCCTTCAGTAGGTTTCTGATCTGAGCTTCAGCCATGGGCCAAACCTACTACTAATTCAATTTTTGGAAGCGTTCCTGCAGTCGGAGAATGTGAAGGTCTGGTAGGCAATCCCAATCGGTTGAAATCGGGATTGCCATTGACCTTTCTGTTGTTTGGGGAGCGACTTTTTGCCTATGGCTGTTTGCGTGTTCCGATTGTGTATGACTGGAGAAGTGCAGAGGTTAACAGTGGGTGGGGATTTTTTTTAGGGGGGCGATTTGCATAGAGGAGTGTTACAACCCCCCAGCCCCCTTTGTTAAGGGGGAGTCGTGAGCCCTAACAGAAAGCAGTTGAACCGACACAATGACGGTACATCCTTACGTGGAAAAGACCAAGAGTGGACCCACCCTAGCCAGGTCCCCTAACTCCTCCACGCTGCCGCAGGAGCTTTCCGCGAGCGCTGAAGCTACTCTGCGGAGGAGCTAGCCTAGGCGCCCAGGAGGGGAATTGATTCTCTTTCTCAATAGCGGGACGAGAAAGGTTTTACAAGTCTCCCTTTTTAAGTGGGAGTTACAACCCGCCGTCCGGTTTGTTAAGGGGGGTCTGCCATACAAGAATCTCTCCGTCAATGCTCAATTCAGATTCCTGCATCACTTGCAAGCCAACCAAAACGCATTGTAGTCCAGTTCGCAGGAATGACGAATTGAGGGGAGCCTGTCCTAGAACGTCATTCCTGTGAGCTTGATAAATCGCAATTCTCCAAGGGAGGTGGAATGCGATACAGGAATTTCTCCGTCAATAATCAATTCAGATTCCCGCATCACATGCCATGCAGCCTAAAGGCACGGTACTCCAGTTCGCAGGAATGACAAATTGATTGAGATTGGCCTTCAAAACTACTTGGCTCGAAGGGACTCCATAAGCAATATAGACCCGATCGGAATGGTGTCCAGCAAGGCCTGTCGGACCTGCTGCAATTTATGGTCGAGGTATCCAATGGTGAAGGGACTTGCAGGAGGTCCCGACACAGGGCTGGATGCGGGGCTGAGACTTAATGGAGAGCGGGGATATCATTAGATGCAGGGCTCTGACCATTCTCTCCCCCACATCTTAAAAAGCAAGGAATGACTGTGCCTGTCAGTAGGGGCACGTCGGCCATTTTGTTCCTAGTTGTGAATTCATTTACTTGATGGCGCTAACCTTTCGGGGTGTTGGATCATACGATGAAGGAGCTTTCAGTCAAAGACATGAGGAGTAATCTCAGGCATGACCAATCGACGGTGCTGAAGCAATTGTACACGGAATACCACGACTATTGTATTTCGAACATGATGCGGAAGATCGGTGTCGATGAGGAAGATGCGAAGGACTTCTTTATCGAGGCACTGCTGATTTTCAGGAGGAATGTATTGGAGGGGCGCGTCGAGCACCTGACGAGCATGAAGTCGTACCTTCTGTCTACCTGCCTCAATCTCGGCAAGGAGAACTTCCGACGCAATAACCGGCCTGACGCTCACAAAAGTGAGATCGAAGCGCGGCTTTATCCTGCGAGTGAAGAAGAGGAGCAGGACAACAGTCGAAAGCGTGTGGCCCTTGCGGCATTTGACCTATTGCCTGAGAATTGTCAAAAGATCTTGCGGCTCTTCTATGTGCAAAGAACGGCGATGAAAGACATCGCGCCAGAATTGGCCCTGGCTAATGAGAATGTGGTGAAAGTGCAAAAAGCACGATGCCTGCGTAAGTGGGAACAGTCCATTGAAGCAATGAATGATGAATCTATCACCAGAGGAAAGTGAACTGATCGATCGGGCGCTGCTCGATGAACTCGCTTCTGAGGAGGAAGCGCTGTTTGCAGAGGCGATGAAGTCCCCTGACTTTCGGGAGGCGTACGATCTCAGGAAGACGATGGTCTCGGCTATCGATGAGCAAGAAGAATCGCAACTGCGGGCAGAACTCAAGGAATTCTTCAAAGATCTCTCCGCGAGTAGCTCTCCAAGGAATTGGTATTTGGCGGCTGCGAGTATTGCGGCGATCCTTATTGCGGGCCTGGTCCTCCTACCTACGCGATCGTCCATCTACGATGAGTACTATTCGGACTTTCCAGCGAGCCCATCCTTCCGCGCAGAGGGCACGGACGATGGTGCTTTCTTCAAAAGTTATAAGCTTGGAGACTGGCAGCAGGCCATCGTTGAATTGAAAGACTATGAGGGTGTGTATCGTGATGTCTACCTGGGTTGTGCGCACCTGAACCTGGACGAGTACACGGAGGCCCAATTCTATTTCGAACAAGCCACCCAAAACGACAATACATTGGTTGGGCATGTCGGCACGTGGTACCTGGCGCTACTGGCCCTTGAGAAGGAGGAAATGGACTCGGCCAAAGCCCAACTTCAAGCCATTGCCATCGGTCAGGGACCCTATGCCAAGGAGGCGCATTCGCTGCTGAAGAAGCTTTTCTTCGCTTTGTACTGAGATAGTATTCTCAGTTTTGTCATCGGTTTTCTTCGTGGGATTGACGTAATTTCGTGCCCTCAAAGGCGAACGGCCACCGACGGCCTCCGTGACCAGATATGCGTCGACTGCTTCCCAGAATGCGTGAGTTTGTTTTTCCCAAGGTGAAGTTTGCCATGACCTCGGCTGTGGTAACTGCACTGGACTACGTCTTCTACCTCTTCCTGTTCTATTTCTTTTTCTCGCCGGTAGTCAGCAACGTGATCTCCTATTCGGTATTGATGGTGGTGAACTTCATCCTCCAAAAGCGCTTCGTTTTCACAGTCAAAGGCCGCCTGAGCAGCACCTTCATTATGTCGATGATCTTCTCCGTCATTGGCCTTTTGCTGAGCACGGCCATGATCGCCGGATTGAATAGATTTGAATTTTGGTACAAGCACCAATACCTGACGAAGGTGATCGTGACGGGTACGATCTTCTTCTATAATTTCTACACTAAAAGATACGCCTTCGAGCGACGGTAAGCGATCCAATGAAAGACCAGATCAGGAACTTCAAAAACTTCGTCATCAACGTCCTCAGCTACATCCAGCTGATCCCCATACTACCTCGCATCAAGAAGGGCGATGTAGTCATCGACTGCGGGGCCAATGTGGGTGTCGTCACCGGATACTTCGCGTCGCGTGGTGCTCGTGTGTATTCCTTCGAGCCTGATCCAAATGCTTACAAGGTGTTGAGCGAGAAGTTTGCGGACAATCCTGATGTCGAATGCATCAACAAAGGAGTCTGGACAGAAGACAGCAAAATGAAGCTCTTTTTCCACTCGGAGTTTCACGGGGGAAGCTCTCCATGGTCAGTAGGATCTTCTCTGATCCAGGAGAAAGAAAATGTGAACACTGACAACTTCGTGGAAGTGGATTTGGTGGACCTCGCGCAGTTCATCAAGGACCTGGATAGCCGCGTGAAGGTGTTGAAGATTGATATCGAAGGTGCTGAGATCGATGTGCTCAACAAACTGATCGATGAAGAGCAGCATGAGAAGGTAGACAAAATCCTTGTCGAAACGCACGAAACGAAGATTCCTAGTCAGCGTGTGGATCTGCCTAAGCTAAGGACAAGGATCAAGGATATGGGCATTCGCAACATCAACCTGAACTGGCTCTAAACGCCTGTCTACTGAGCCAATAATGGTTACCTTCGTAGCCATCCAAACCAATGCCCATGACCAATCGTCGTTCGTTCCTCAAGCAGGCAGGAGGCACTGTGGCTGCCTTCGCGCTTCCGTCCCAGATCTTCGCCAATATGCTACAAGGTAACGCCCCCAAAATATCCCTGGCCCAATGGTCTATTAATCGGACCATCCGGGAAGGCGAGTTGAAAGCCGAGAACTTTCCTGTCATTGCCAAACAGACCTATGGGATCGACGCCATCGAGCATGTCGCCGGCCTGTACCCCGGCAAAAAGAATGACTTGGCATTTTGGAGAGATATGGCCACAAGATCATCTGACGAGGGTGTGACGGACCTGCTCATCATGGTCGATGATGAAGGGGAACTGGGGGACCCCTCCGACAATCCACGAATGAAGGCGGCGGAAAATCACTACGCCTGGGTCGACAATGCCAAGACGCTGGGCTGTCACTCCATCCGGGTGAATGCATTTGGTCTGGGAAGCAAAGAGGATTTTTCCTCCGCGCTGGTCGACGGCCTTGGCCGCCTGGTAGAGTATGCCGCCAAAGAAGAAATCAACATCCTCATCGAAAACCACGGGCTGTACAGCTCGAATGCGCGGCTGATCGTGGATGTCATCAAAGAAGTAGACAACCCCTACCTGGGGACGCTGCCAGACTTCGGCAACTGGTGCATGAGTCGAAAATGGGGTAGCACTCAGGACGAAGACTGCGACCTACTGCAAGACCCGTACGAAGGAGTGAGCACTTTCCTACCCTACGCGAAGGGCGTAAGTGCCAAGTCCTACAACTTTGACGAAGAGGGCAACCAAACGTATTTGGACTATCGCCGCTTTCTGAAGATCGTGAAAGACTTCGGGTACGAAGGATACATAGGGATAGAGTATGAAGGCACTCAAATCGGAGAGCACGAAGGCATTCTTGCGACGAAGGCGCTGATTGAGAAAGTCTGGGCAGAACTGGGCTAGCGATCTGAAGATCCACCTGAAGCTTTCACAAAGATGGAACTACCAGTACTTGCTTCAACTCTAAGCGCCACACTCCTACTGCCATTTGCATACACTACAGTGTTCACGTTGATCATGTTGCTGGGCCTGGTTGTGACGTTCAGGCGTTTGGACCCTACCACTATCGGTGAATACAGGCCATGTGCGGGAGGCTGGCACGAATCCGAGTTTCATGCTTGTGAGCAGGGGTTGAAATACATTCCGCAACAGCCCGTCAATACCTACTCCAATCTCGCTTATGCAGCAGCTGGAGCAATTACTATCTTCCATCTGGGCACTGCCCAGGCGCTGGTCTTTTGCTTGCTGATGAGTTTCTTATGCGTGGGCTCATCACTATATCATGCTACCTCGACACGGTGGGCCGGAAAGCTGGATGTCGCGGGGATCTATGGGGTATTTACCTGCCTCGGATTGCTCGGCATCTTGCGCTTTACCGAAATAGCGGGATGGCTCCAAGCCACTATGGCTTTTGGTAGTGCCATCCTCGCTGGCTGGCTCCTGCGATTCAAGTACAATGGCAACATGCAGGTAAAGATCGCGATCATGCTGTCGGTGATCTACTTGTTCGCCTTCCTGGGTGCTGGCCTTTCTGGACAATGGAACCCCTCGGGCTGGTTTTTGGTGGGGTCTCTGCTCTGCTTTGGCTTGGCCTTCCTTATTTGGAACCTGGACAAGGCACGTAAATTTCCGCTACCTCGCTGGGGTCACGGATTTTGGCATATTCTAACCGCCGCATCTTCGACTTTGGTATTTTACGCAATAGCCATACTTGACTAATAAATAGATGAAACTCGAACACTTTGCCCTCAATGTCCCAGACCCCGTTGCCATGACCGACTGGTACGTGAAGCATCTGGGCATGACTGTCAAGCGCAGCCAGGACCAGTCGCCCTTCATGCACTTTCTCGCCGATGACAGTGGCCAGATCATGATAGAGCTCTACAACAATCCGGCTGCTGCCGTGCCCTCCTATCCTGACCAGGACCCGTTGATCGTACACATGGCCTTTGTGGCTGAAGATCCCGATAGCGTGAAAGCAAGCCTGGAAGCGGCAGGCGCATCGCTGGTCAGTGACACGCACTTTGATGACGGCACGCACCTACTCATGATGCGTGATCCCTGGGGCATTGCCATTCAGTTTTGTAAGCGGGGGACGCCAATGATTTGACTGGCGGACTAATTGCTCGAGCGCTCGTCGCGACTCCTCTCCGAATTAGTGAGCTTTGAACCCCAATCATGCTAATCCCTCCCCAATGAGACACCTCAAAAGAAACTTCCTCTGGATCCTCTACGCGATATTCGTTGTGATTGCTTTCCTCAATCATAACGACCAACACCCCATTGTCAGCGAGGGACCCTATCCCGCCGGAAAGTATATCGTATGGGTTGTCTACCTGGCTTTTCTGTCGTATTCCATCTACTGCAGCAGGGTCGAAAGTTTCTTTGGTACGCTCAAGAAGATATACCCGCTGCATTGGGCGAGGCAAATTGGCATAGACCTGTACCTCGGTTTGGGAATAAGCCTGAGCATCATCTATTTGAATGAAGGGTCGCTACTCGTAGTACTGCTTTGGCTCCTGCCCGTGCTCGTCTACGCAAATCTGGCGATTCTACTCTATGTTGCTCTTAATTATGATAGCCTGATCGCGCACTTCATCTAGTGTGCGCTCTTGAGAGCCTCAATCATTCTTCACACAGCGAACGGCGTTGCCGGTGGTCGCTTTGCGGCCATCTGATCGCATGATCTTGTCCCAGCCACCCACGAGGATCCAGTCCCAGGCGCTCTCGGTATCCATCTCATCAGACGACCAAAAAATGGCATTCAAGCCAAATTGTGGATAGCCTGTGGCACTTGTGCCTGTCCCATAGGGCATGGCATTGAAAAGGCTCTTATTGGTCCCTTGCCCACCATTCGCCCATAGTTCGCTCTTGCTCTTTAGGTGGCGACCCGCACTGCTCAGACCGCCGTACTTGTCCACCAAAGCTGTCCAGTCATTGTCCGAGGGCAGACGCCAACCCGGAGGACACGCCTCAGTGGCGGCAGACCATGTATACAATCGCCCATACTGAGCGCAATTCTCTCTTGCATCGTTCCTGCAATACGACCCTTCTACCTCGAAATTCAGGTTCTGGGCCATCCATGTCATAGCCACTTTCTCGCCTTTCCGACGCTTCAATTCATAGGTGACTGTCGCGTACTTTTCGCCATTTCGCTCATCGATGAAGTGCCCTACCTCTTGACCGCGAATCGCCCAGCTGATGAGAAGCAGGGCTCCTGCCACAAGACTTCTATTCTTTTTCAGAGCTTGCATTTGTTCAAAAATACGAGTCCCGGATAAAGTCATTGATCTGTTCAGTTCTTCCTGTGTATGACGAAGGAATCGCCTCAAGGACAATTGGGTGCGTACTCGCCCCCGGAGGCGGCATAGGTAATGAAATACCGCTCACCGTCCAGGTGAACCTTCTCGTCTTCATACGAAAGCGTGTACTCATACACTTCGCCGGAGTAGAAGTTGAGTTGGAGAATTGCCCCGCCACCAGCGGCAGGAATGACCTCCCACTTTCCCTGACCCTGACCCTGGCCATATGAACTTGCGGATACTGCCCCTGAACCTGTGGACATCAAATCGCTACTGTAGTACTGGAAGAAACCTGCGCCACACAGGTCAATTTGCCTTTCGGAGGAGATACCTCCCCCACCTGGCGTGTTGCTTGAGTAAGAGTACAAATAGGTCAGTCTGGCATCCGTGAACTTCTCCTTCCATTGATCAACGATCGGCGGTATCTCAGCTTTAAAGAACTGAAAACTCTTGATGATGTCATGCGCCAACTCTCTATGCTTCGGCCCAAAGCTGGCCATATCAGCTGCCACAAAAACTGTAACACCCTGCCCTAAGGGATTGATCACACCGGCGACGTACGCTTTTGCCCGCTGCCATTCGATCATGCCCTGCATTACACCTCCGATTGCCTGTTCGCCGATCTCCTCTATTTCCCCTGTGAGTTGAAGGTTCGTGCCATTGCCATCGTTTAAGCCCATCTGCGCTTCCTGCTTCAATTGTTCCAACGTGGAGGTCTCGTGGGTAGTCATCATGACCAAACCGGGTTCGGTGTTGCTACCCATCAGATAGGCGCCATCGGACATCTGTCCCAACCATCCATCGGGGATGACAAAGGACATCCCCAGTTCCGGAATATTCACTTTTCCAGTATCCTGGGCCGTGGCCGGAAGGCCGATCGTGACAATAAGGAGTAGAGGGGAGATTGCGCGGGTAGTCAGTATCATGGTATGGCAGTTTCATTGAAGGTACGAAAAACCCTCATGCCATGAAAGCCATTAGCCTACTCCCCTCGTTTTGCCTTCGCGGTACTCAATTTGCTTTGCTTCTTTTCCATTTGGCCTCTCCACATATCGAGGAAAGACTGCCCCTTCGACGCCGGGCCATACATCTTGAAATGCTTCGTATCCACGTCCTCCCTTTTGCTCTTGCTCATGATAGTATTCCATTGCTGCTGCAATACCTGCATGTCCTTGATGGCATTGTTGAGGCGTGTCTTTTCGGAAGTCTCCCAAAACCACTTCGACTTTAACTCCGTCCGCAGATCCTTGATTTCCTTGTCGATCTGTTGTCCGGTTTTCCCTAGCTGTTCTGTCGCCTTGGCAATGGCTGCTTCCCCGAACTCACTGTCTCTATTGAAGTTTTCAAGTGTGACCTGATCCGCGTTATCCACCGCCACGATCCCTGCGTAATGCTCATTCCAACCAAACCCGGGACTATCAGCTCCAAATGCCTTGATCTCAAAAGCGTCGCCGGCCTTCAGCGTCATGTCGGCCAAGGTGGCATCGATCTGCTGTCGGCGCTCTTCGCTGATCTGCCCGTCGTCACTCTCATCCACAGAGGTGCTAAAGACCTCTTCAAACCCGGAGTGCGCCTTTGTAATATTCTTGAAGTAGACATTGCACTTTGTGTCCAAACCTTTGGCCCAGTCTTCCCCCTTGTCCTCCGTAGGCGTGGCCTTAACCTGCAGTAGCTGCTTCTTTGCTCCTGGCTGCGGGTGGTTATTGACTACAACCGCAACGCCCGTCGGCGTCAGTCTAAAGTCGCCATTAGCGTCCTCGAGGTCCTTGTTGGATTGCGCCAGTGTCCCAGCTGCCAGGAAAAACACCGTATGCTGCGATCCGCCGTCCGCATTGATGGCCAGGTTGCCCCCTTCCGAGACATTGAGTTTGCTCGACACAGGAGGGCCCTCGACGTATTTCATCACATAGTGTTCCTGCCCAAGCTCCCCTTCCTCGATCAATGTGGGCTTGATGGCTGTGAAGGCCTCCTTTACCTGTTCCCAGTTTTGTGAGGCATCCAAATCGATGGCCTTATACAATTGAGCTACAGAGGCGGCATTGATCTCATTCGACTCGCTGGCTGCCACTTCCTTGAACTGCAGTGACCGCGAAGGGTCCCCGGAAGACACTCCTTCGTGAGAGATCTCCTGGACTTCCTGGCCCTCGTTGGCAAGGTCTTGCAGCCTCCTTTGCTCTTCGGATTCCGGGCGATTGTCTTCCAACTGGAGAGTGCCTTCCTTCCCATTCCCCTTTTGCGTTTGCGCCTGGACGGCGGTTGGAATTTTGTCCTGCTTCGTGCGATCAGCGCGTACTTTCATTTTCGTCTGGTTCTTTGTCTGCCCGAAATTTGACTGGCACATCGTATGCCACCCTGCATCAGACACCCTTAAAGTAGTACATCTGAGTCAGATTAGTCCAACACCAGTATCTCGATACTTCGAAAATCAATGGGATGACTATTCGATTGAATGGCTATGTGACCCGATCGCAGCCGATCTTCACCATTCTGCATGAGTGCCGCTGCCACCTCATTGTCGGTATCGTATCGGGGGTCAGTATACGTCAGGATCTTCTCACCATTCACATAATGTGAAATGACATCGTCCCTCACCTCGATCTCCAACGTTACCCATTGGTCCCCATGAAAGGTGTGTGCGACCTCAGGGTCATTGCAAAAGCCAGTATTGGGTTTGTCGCCAATCATCACCTTGGTCCCAGGTAGACAGACTTGGCCATTCGGTCGGTCATTGACACCATCACCACCGTGTAGATTATACTCCAGGCAGATCGGAAAGGGCTGATCTTCCCTCAGCGAATGGGGCGACTGACTATGGAACATGATGCCGCAGTCCCTGAAGCCCCATGGCGGTGCGCCGGTCGCGGTGTCTCCCACAAATCGGTACTCCGCTCTCAATCGGTAGTTGCGATAAGTACGGGCCGAGTATAGCGCACCAAACTGATTGTTGAAATCTCCATACTCGTCATATCTGATCTTGAGGATTCCACTATCCACCCGAAAGGTATTCGCATAGTTTCGCCCAACTTCCTGGCCGATGATCCTGGGCGTCCACCCCTGCAAATCCTTTTGATTGAAGAGACTGACCCAATCTGCGGCCTTGCTCTTCCGAGAATTCTTTTGTTCGCAATTGGAAAGCATCGCGCCAATCATCAGCGCGGCAATGAGTAACCTCATGGCTGTAGTACTTTAAAAAATACAGTTCGACAAGAATCTTGAGGTAATCAACCCCTTCCGGCAAATTAGGGATTCGGCGTGAAATCATGAGCGATTCAGGAAAGAACAGTGCGCCAACCCTTTTCTAATCGTCAAAGTCAAATCCTCCCTCTGAAGGCAAAGACCGAAGAAACTCGTTGAAATCTGAGACTTCGTCGAAGTCTCCACCGGGGAATGTGAACTCCCGGCTGGTTGTCGTTCTAGCAGTCACTTTTGACAGACGGGTCCGGATCTGAATATTGAGATCCACCCCTTTCTTCAACAGATCAATCATTCTGTGGACCCATTTATTGCTCGCTAGTTTGTCCAGATCGTTCTCTTGGGCATCTTGTAGTGAGTCCTCAAGTGCTTCTCGCAAGACACCGTCAGTCGCTCTCGCAGTCTCCCCGCTCACAATGGTGTCCTTGGGGATATCCGATAACGTAGTAAGTAGATCTGATTTCAAGATGAAGTTCACTTCCTCCGGAATATCCATAAATACCATTTCCACCAACTGCCGTTTCACCTTTATCTCCTTCGTATCGAACACCTCCTGTTTCAGAAGTCCGGAACCATCCCGATATAGCGAGTAATCGACCTGGAAGTCCTCGATCTCTGTGGAATCCTTTACGTGTCGAATAAAGTGGTAATCAGGCAACAGACGGAAAGTCTGGTCCACCGGAGACGGGGGACTTTCCGGCCAGGACTGGTACTTGGGATCGGAACGATAGCTGGCGATGCTCGTCGTATGTTTCTTCTGATAGCCTGCCATCTTGTTGACGTGATAAAAGCACACGCTGTCTCTGTCCAGGTCGACAATGATCCCCGCATAGGTACCTAAAAGGCTCGTGACGCCGCCAAGTCTTTGCTCCCTTTTCAGGTAATTTTCAGAGAGCGTGTAGGTGGTATTGATCTTAAACAGGGCACCATAGAGGCCTCTGGATTCTGTCAATGTGATCTCCCCTTCGAAATAGGAATTGGCATCTAGTGCCAATCGCTCTGTGCGCTGACACCTGGTAGCTAGCACCCCTATCATAACGAGGATCACTACGGGCAACCGGGAGGAGCGACGCCTCTGAAAGAAGTGTTCGTACCAATGAGACATTAGTCACAAAAATACAAAACGTTATGTTTCAAATAATGAAAGCGTCAGTAGTCTAGCGGCCAACTACTCATCCCGGAGCATCTTGACAGGACTTTGTTTGGACATCTTCAGGATCTCAAATGACAATGAGACTGCAACAAAGGCGACCAGTGCGACGGCCGGAACGATGAAGTACCAGGCACTGATCGCCACCCGATAATGGAAATGTGACAGCCATATGTCGATGAGGTAAAAGGCCAATGGCCCGCCGAGTATAGTCGCTAGCAACAACTTAGCCTCAAACTGTCTAGTGAACAGTCTGGCGATGTGTAAGAATCGTGCCCCCATCGATTTTCTGACGCCAATCTCCTTGCGTCTGGCGATCGCTACAAACATGGACATCCCAAAAATTCCAAGAAAGGTGACTGCAAGCGTGATGGCCGTGATCCACACGAAGATCAATTCGAAGATCCGCTCGTTGCGGTACAGCTGGTCCATTCGGTCATCCTGAAAATAGTAATCGAAGGCCTGATCGCTGTAGATCTCATGCCAGATCTCCTCAATCTCTGCAACGGCTCGCGACAAATCGTCAAATGAGGATTGAGATCTGTCCACAGCGATAGACACAAAACCTCTGAATGGATTGTAGCGGAACACCTGGGCAGGGATCTCGTGTCGAAACGACTCATGGTGATAGTTCTCCGTAACACCAATGATCTCATACGGCTGGTCCTCCTGCTGATCCACAATCGTCTTCCCCAGCGCCTGCAGTGGGTCGGTGAATCCAAGCATTTTGCTTGTGGTCTCATTTATCACAATACTACGCATGTTCCGGCGCCACCTGCCAGATGCAAAGAAATCACCTGCTACCAGCCCAATGTCATAGCAGGCAAGGTAGTGCTCATCCACGCCGATATTCAGTGGACGCACAATCGCCTTGCTATTCTCCAGCGCAAAATCCATGGCCCCTCCTGGCCACCAAAGTGGTACGGTTGTCGACGACGTCACGTGGTTGCTAAAAGGCAAGCTCCTCAACTGCTCCTTCAGGTTTCTCAGTCGCTGTTGTTTTCCGTCCCAGCCATCTTTGGGTGCTCTGATCACAAGCACGTGCTCCGTTTCGATACCCATGTCCTTGTTTTGGACGTAGTTCATCTGTCCATAGACGGCCATCACGCCAACCAGCATGACCACTGCAGCCACCAGTTGGAAAACCATGAGCCCTTCCCGGAATCGGCCGGCCTTGAGCTTGTCGTGCACTTTCCCGTTCAGCAAATTGACCGTAGACAGTCCGGAGACCAACAGTACGGGAATAACTCCAAAAACCAACGATCCAACAAGGAGGAAGCCATTGATGTAGACGCCAATGGGTGTCACCCAATCAAAGAGCGGCAATACCTGGCCTTCGGTCAACTGCGATAGGTAAGGGTGAAGGAGCAGTACAAGAAAACACGCTCCCACAATACCAAATGAGTACGTGACAAGCGATTCTATCAGGGATTGCCCAATGAGCTGCCTACGGGTGGAACCCAGGGCCTTTCGAATACCTATCTCTTTGTTGTGTTGATAGAGTTGTGTTAGGCTAAGGCTGGTGTGATTGATCCATGTGATCAGCATAAGAATGACTCCCACGACAAGGAGTACCTTTTGACCATCCGGCAATTGGAGGAGTTCATCAAAAGCCACAAGGCGTACATCAATACTCTTTCCTGTCTCCTCGAAAGGCTCCAAACCGTTCAGTAGCCCGGTCATTTCCTCATTGAGTGACCTAATCTCTGTACCATCACGGAGCAACAAAAAGCTTTTGAAGTGAGGATAGGACCAGTCCGCCTCGCCGCCTTCAAAGTCCTTCCCCACCAGCGACTGTAGGGCCTTGATGCGATACAGTGATTTGTCCGGATAATCCTCGAATACTCCGGTAATCGTCCACTGTTGCTTCTCACCCCATGACTTCTTCGTGGTAATCGTCTGACCAATAGGGTCTTCGTCCCCAAAGTACTTCGTCGCCAGACTGCTGGACAGCAGCATCGACTGAGGTTCATTCAATGCAGTGGAAAGATCTCCACTCAGCAAATCGATTGAAAAAATCTTCAGGAAATCCGGGTCTACCTCACGTGTCCCGTGCTCATTGCTTTTGACCAACCTCCCATCAGACTGCTGTCTTGTGAAGAGCATCTCGGCGGTAGTGATGAACCGCGATGCTGCCTCTATTTCGGGGAATGCAACCTTGAAAAGTGGTGCGACTCCACTATAGGTGCTCTCAAATGTTTTGGGGCCTTCCTCGTCAGTATGCAGGGTATGGTGAATCGCGAAGATCCGATCTTTTCTCTCATGAAAGTCGTCTCGAGAATGGAAATAACCTACATAACGCCCAATCAGGAAGAGCGTTGCCAGCCCTACAGTGAGTCCAAAAATATGGGTGAACGAAAGGAAGCGCTCCCTTTGAATTCTTCGAAACGCTGTTTTGATGAAGAGCATCATAGCGCTAGTTTTTTGACGACGGTGAGGTCAACCCAGTAGATATTTGAATAGCTGGCATTTTGCCAGGAGTCTCTTCTAGAGAAAAACAAAAACCTTTGATCTGGCGAAAGATACGGCGCGAACTCGAATGCTTCGGTATTAATTTCACTTGACAACGGCTCAGGTGAGGTCCACTGACCCTCTGTTTGGAAGCTGACGAATAGATCGGTCTGACCAGAGGGTTCGCTTACCTTTCTCGTGAATATGATAAAGCTCTCGTCCTCGGCCATCACTGGGTCTCGCACGTCAAAATCATTGAATGGGACCCGCAGACGCTCCTTCATACCATAAGAACCATCTTCCGGAACACTTTTGTAAATGGAACCATTGGTGAAGAGGAGCGTCCCGCCGGAGAATGTCGGATACCAATCAGGCACATTGGTACTAAATGGCAGGTGCATGGGCGGTGACCAGGCACCACCTTCTTTCCGCTCGACCACATAGAGATCGGGCGGGTAATCAGCCACAAAGAACAGCCGATCGCTGGTTGGTGAGAGCATCGGCTCGCCGATGAACCATTCATTCTTGAAAGAGAAGTCCCTGACAAATTGGGGTGTGTCCAGGACATGCGTACCGTCGATCCATCTTACCCTCAGGATCCTCAGGTATCGCCACTCGCGGGCATCAGTTTGTGTAATGTAGTATTCGTCGCCGCTGGGGCTCATGGTCAGGTTTTGTTGAAAACGACCGCGGGCGTTGATAATACCTTTTGCAAATTGCTTGGGCTCCTCTCCCGGCAAGTCCTGGTCGATATAGTCCACGGCGGTACCACAACCGACAGCAATCAAGACAATTACAATTAGTACAGAGATGTTTTGACCTTTCATGTGACTACAATTATAGTCATTCTACTATATAAATAGTCGAGTAACTATGTATATAATAATACCATTTCATCTCATCGTAACACGTCTTACAAACGGAGTTTCAGGTCAGACATTTCACAATCAGGAATTATCTTACGGCAAAACATCCCTCCATGAAAAGAATTACTCAAATCCTCCTTGTTAGCTGCATCGCCTTTCTTGCCATGAATGAAACTTTCGCCCAAGACAATGGTCCCTTGCGACATGTAGTGGCCTTTAAATACAGTGATGACGCCACACCCGCACAGATCGAAGCACTCATCAAAGACTTCGCAGCGCTGAAGGATAAGATTCCGGAAGTGAAGGACTTCGAATGGGGTACGAATAACAGCCCTGAGGGACTCAACAAAGACATTACCCATTGTTTCATCCTGACCTTTGATGATGAGAAGGGACGAGACATCTACTTGCCCCACCCCGATCACAAGGCCTTTGTGGATACACACGGCAAGATCATCGCAGATGTCTTCGTGATCGACTATACAGCGAAGAAGTAGGTAGGCAACGCTCATTGAATCAGACAGCGGGGGCCACTACCGGTCTTGCGTCTTGGTCAACTGACTGTTGGGTAGTATTCTCTCTTGTAGCGCCATCCAGCTGGATTTCTTCGGACTTCCATGGATGTCCCAACCATTGAAAACCACGATCATGTCGTGGTCCAGGGCGACCATCAGAAATTGGCCTCCGTAGCCATTACCCGCAAAAATCTTCGGCTCCTCCCCCTGGTAGTGTGGGACCCACCATTGGTAGCCGTAAGCAGCCATCTGATTGAACTTGACGCGAGGTTGCAGAGAGTCTTCTACCCAGCTCTCGGATACGATCCTCTTTCCTTCCCACATTCCTTTATCCAGCATGAGCTTACCGATCTTGGCCAGATCATACGTGGAGAGGTACAGACCGCCTTCTGTGTCCACTTCCCCCTTGGGAGTGATCTTCCAATAGTAATCGGTGATCCCTAAGGGCCCAAAGAGCTTTTCTTCGGCCCACTCATCAATTCGCTTGCCGGTCAATATTCTCACGATCTTTCCCAGCAATACAGACACACCACTGTTGTATGTGAACTGCGTCCCGGGAGTAGTGACCATCGGCTGGTCAAGGACGTACTGGATCCAGTCCTCGCTCAGCTCCATCACGATGCAATCATTCTTCGGATTGTCGGCGTAGGATGAACTCTCATCCCAGAAAATGCCGCTACGCATGGTGAGCAGATCCCGCAGTGACATGAACCGTTTTCTCTCATCTGAGGTATCAAACTCATACTCCTTGAAAAGACCGTAGACCGGAGAATCCAATGGGATCATCAGCCCCTCATCCATAGCAATGCCCAATAGCAGGGATGTGATGCTCTTCGTGACTGACTGAAGCGAATGCAACTGTGTGTTATTGTAGAAAGGGTGCCAATCCGGATGGTCGTAGTTGTACTGGTGACGTGCCGTATCGTATTGCTTTGAAAGCGTCACATAATCTTGTTGGTACGATTGGTCATAGATCATCTTGCCATTGCGGATGACCAGGAAATGATCAATCAGTCCGTACTTCCCCTTACCAATATCGTCATGAATTGCATCCAACTCGGGCCCGCTCACTCCCTCTGCCTCAGGTGTAGAACTCTCCCAGTAGGACTTGATTTCCCCCGCATTGGCCGCCGGCTGCGAAAGGCATGGAAACAGATTGAACAAGACAAGTATGAGGAAGACCAGGGGTAATTGAAAGGATTTCCTATGGTACACGGGCATTATCTGGCTTGGCTCATTTGACTCACTTCCTCAAGATAGCCCGACTCTCAAAATAATACCAGTCCCAAATCCGTGCCGACCCTCACCGATCGAATACGTCGCCTTGCCGTGAAATAGCTACTGGAAGGCGCTTGTCACCTCATCACAATAGTCGAAAAGCTTCCTGGCATCACTCATGTCCCTTCCGCTTGGTGCCTCCTCCGTGACCTGGCAATCGGCATAATAAGCTCCGTTCTCCAATTGCTCGATTGGCAGCACGGTTACCATCACCTGCGTAGCTGCACCCTCCTCCGGCTCCACCATGGACATGACCATCAGGGGGTGCTTCAGCACAAATAGCATCTTCTGGCCTAATGTCATATGACGTCCCAGGTTCGTCTTTACACCGCCTGGGTGCACAGAGACGGCGGGCATATCAGGGTAGCGGCGTGCAAATTCCCTGGCCAAGAGAATGTTTCCCAACTTGGATTGCTGATAACGCCATCGAGACACGTAGTCGCTTTCATCTACTTGAGTGATTTTTTCATAGTCAATGCCCGGTGCACCATACCTGATATGACCACGTGATGATAGCCAAACCTGGCGCTTTGTGGCATCGGCGAGCAATTTCGACAGGAGGAAGTGCCCGATGACATTGATGCCCATTTGCGTCTCAAAGCCATCCTTCGTTTTGCCTGGAGGCGTCATCATCACACCGGCGTTGTTGACCAGGCAGTCGATCTGATCATACGTCTTCAGAATATATTGACCGAACGCCTTCACGGACTGGAGGTCACCAAGGTCCATGGTGCGCGAAGCATCGATTTGGTTATCCTCGAATTTGAATTCCATGGTACCCTTTAGCTGCTCCACAAAGTCTTTCTGGGACTGTGCACTGCGGCCGGTGATGATCACCGTTGCCCCGGCCCTCAGGAGCGCCTCTGTGTGAATGGCTCCTAAGCCTGCGTATCCACCAGTGACCAGGTATACCTTACCGGTCAGGTCCAGATCCTCGACAAAATCGAATGCTGTCTTTTTCATGATTATTTCTTTTGAAGTCTTAGATCAAAGAAAGTAAGCAGCTGTCCGACCAACATATCCATTTCGCAGATCGTCCAATCACTTTCGCAGAGATCACATGCTAGTTCAGCTCGCGATACTCACTGGGGGTCATTCCCGTCTTCGATTTGAAGAGCTTGCTGAAGTTTTGAGGATACTCAAATCCCAGGGTGAAGGCCACCTGACTGACTGAGTCCTTGGAATTGAGGAGTATCGTTTTTGCTCGATCGATCAGAAAACCATGAATGTGATCTTTGGCACTGCGACCCGTTTCAGCCCGAAGCAGGTCGCTCAAATATGGCCCTGACACGCTCAAAGCCTCACCACATTGATCGATGGTCGGCGGCCCTTGTTCCACCAACTTACCCGATGAGAAGTAGGTTTTCAAAAACTGCTCAAACTGAGTGACGTGATCTTTGTGAAGGTTGCTTCGTGTATAGAACTGACGGTCATAGTACCGGTTGCAATACTTCAGAATCGTCTCCAGGTTTTGTATGATCAATTCCTGTGAGTGCCGGTCCATGTTCTGGTGGATCTCCTCTTCGATGGTATCCACGAGTGTATTCAAAAACTGGCGTTCCTTCTGCGAGATGTGCAGGGCCTCATTATTGTCATACCCAAAGAAAGAATATTGATCAATGGTCCGCCCCAACTCGGACTTTCGGATCAGGTCAGGGTGAAAGAGTATGGTCCACCCCGGTGTTGGCGTGACAGTATCAGCAAACTGCGCAGCATGCGTAAAGGTCGCAACCTGACCCGGGCCAAGGAACAACATCGTACCTTCCTGGAAGTCGTAAGAGCTTCTGCCGTACTGGAAGCTGCCTTTGATCTCACGCTTCATGCCTACGTAGTAGAGTTCGGTGCTGAATCGCGCAGTCGATAGGTCCAACTTCGCTTTTGGCCATTTGCGTATGACTGTAATCAATGGATGTGGCGGCATCTCTGCCTCCAGGTGTTGATAGACATCGCTAATGGTCTTGATAGGTATAATTTCCTCCATACTCTTCGCCGCTTAGATCGTTGTGAAAGTAGGTCGCCATAACGAGCATGCTATAGTCAATTGGCAGAATGATGAATCCGTTTCGCAGATTTTGCACAAACCGTCTGATTCGATGTTGAAGAACAGTGCGAATCTTTGGTGTCAACAAAAACGTCCCTCATCCCTGGAAACCGGACCGGGGCGAGTTGTAGAGATTTCGGGCCTACGAATTAAGCCTTCCGCTTTTCATGCTTCACCCAGTCCACCTCCATGATCCACTCCCCTTCCATCGGGGAGTCGGTGATCTTAGCAAAGTTGAGGATGGCGAACATCGGCTCAGGATAGTTGTCTCCTTCACCTTCATTGCGGTACACCTCTTCGCCATCCAGACGATACACCAGGTCGCTACCCTCCCACTCCACTGAGTATTCATGGTAGTCGTCCAGCGTGGCAGGGAAATTTCGTCGGTAATTCTGCCAATCGCCCTTGTCACATTCTCCAAGGCTCTTGATGGCTCCTGTGGTGAACTCGTCCTTGAGATGATCGCCGTGATGCTCGAAGATGTCGATCTCGCCAGAACCTTCCAGCGGCCAACAAACATTTTCGTCCTCTTCCTGTACAGGCGCCTCATTGTTGCGAGCCCCCAGCAGCCACCAGGCGGGGAACATACTGGCCTGACCATTGCCATGGATCCTTAACCTCGCCGTCCATCTGCCCTTGACGAACTCCTTTCGGTTCTTCGAGCATATTCGACCGGCCACGTATTCTGTCTCCGGGTGCTGAACGCCATGTTTGTCCAGATTATCACAGGGGCGCTTCTCCCCTGCATTCACCACCTTGATCTTGAGGGTGCCATCGCTGACCTCCCGTGTGTTGAACTCGTTGTCCGGCACATAGCACTGTGTTTCATTGTTGACCCAAATCCGCTGGTCCTGCCAGTTGTCGGGATTGAAGGTTTCAAATTCATCAAGGAAATCGACTTCCCACATCTCATCAGCTGCTGATGACTGGGTTTCTTGTTTGCCGCCTCCGCAACTCATGATCAATAGTGCAAATGCAATAACAGTTAGGTTTCGAATACTTTTCATAGCCCGAGGTATTTTCTCTTCACTTTGGTCCTCGCCAAATTAGCGCACACGGCGCGCATTACCGCATCAAAACCTGTCTTTGGAGGTCTCCAGATCCCAAATCTTGTGGTCCAGGCCAAACTCGGCGAACATGTCCTTGGCCTCAGCTCCAGTCCACTTTTCCCACTGAGGATTCAAGTGGTTGCCGTACCACTTCTTAGAGAATTCCCAAATCTTTTGAATGGGTTGGATATCACCTGCCAGAATGTTGTGGCGCATGGACCATTCATTGACCTGTTCTTCACTCTCGAAAACCAGCATATTGCTACACGTGTAAATCACATTGTCCCAGGCATTTTTCATAGGGATGGGAAAATGAATGAACAGGTTCTCCTGCTGGATTTCACCGTCTTGGATATGGATTTCAAGGGGTTGGCCCTCTGCGCCAATGGAAGTCTTGATCGTCAAATCACAGTTCACGAGGGCCGCAACGCCCAGCGAACACCAGCCGCAATTCCCCCACCATTGGCCTTTGGCTGATTGTATATAGAAGTTAGTCGGGGCCAGTGAAAAAGGGTGAATGACCCAGACTTTGGGCTCATTGGGGTGCAGTACGACGCCATGATACTCCTGCAGACGATGCAATGCATCGATCACTTCCTGTTCAGTGGAATCAAAATGCTTTGCCAAAGCTGGATTGTCCGGTGCGAATCCATGGTCAATGATCTCCTTGATGAGGGTGTAGTGCAGTTGGGCGTTGGTGATCATGGCCTTGACTGGGATCCGTCGTTCTTCAGGTGAAGGACCCTTTCCCTCAACAGACTGAGTAATCGCTCGTAAGCTTTCTCCACCGGATGAGGGTTCCAAAAAGGCACCATAACTCCGCGATACTCCTCGAAGATTTCCACAGTCGTGGAATCGCCATCACCGGACAGCCTATAGCTGTGATCAAAGGTGAGAATGCCGGGCATCCCTCCTGCCTGATTGATCAACTCCGAAGGCGTAAGGCACCTCACTTTGGCATCCATCACTGCTGCTGTGCCACCCTCATCTTGATAAAACTCGTAAGTGACTTTGCTCCCCTCCTCCAACTCGCCTTTGACCGGAATCAAAACATTGTTCCATTCTCCGATACGAGGCACGTCTGTTAGTACAGCCCACACTTCTTCTGGCGATGCCTGAATTGTGATCTGTGTCCTGACGGACTTTCTGCCTAACAGTAGTAGAACGACCAATACGACAACGATGATCAGCGGTATCAATATCCATTTCGAACTTAATAGTGCCATGAGTTGTCCTTTGAGATCAATGTACCTTTTCTAACCTGAATGACGAAAAGTGTTACGGTTTTCCTAATGGATTCTCATACCAGATCACGCCAAGCCCCTCGCTGTTGGCACCGTAGTTCTCTTCGCAGGTGAGCACGTCCAGGTCGCCGTCACCATCCATGTCCAGCAGTTCGATCCGGTCAAATTTGTACCCCTCCAGTCCGCTCAAATGATACCACTCCCACGTCTGATCCGTCGGCTTGTTAGTAAAAGACATCCAAATGAGGCCTACTTTACTCCGGTCGTCGCCGGTATTGGTTGCATGCACGAGCTCTGGCCGACCATCTCCATCGATATCCCCGACTTTCACCGCCTTCGCCCTTCCCGTTGCCTCTGGTACATCGATCTGAAATGATTCCCAATTGAGGCCGGTCTTGTCAAGGCGCCGAAGGAATAAGACCTTCTGCGTTGTGCGTTCTGTGACAATCGCATCCTCTAAGCCATCGCCGTCGAGATCTGCCAGGTCCATAAACATCACCTCGAGATTCTCTCCACCAATAAAATGGTTTTCCCAAGGTTGTTTTTGCCTTTCCGCATCACCAGGATTCTCCAACCACCGAACGCCGGTGGTGGGTCCTGTTTTGCGATCGGAAACGACGACATCCACATCGCCATCTCCATCCATGTCTTTCATGATCAGCGACATTACCCATGTGCAGGGCCCGATCGTGTGCCATGACCATTGAGACACTTCCATGGGATCTTCCGGACTTTGGAACCAGCCAATTTGGCCCCCTCGATTCTTGCTACCGACTACCAGATCTACTCCGTGTATGCCGTTGATCTGTGCGGGTGCAGCAAACATCCACTGCGCCATGCCGTCTGATGCCGGGAGCACCTGAGTTCTCCACAGAGATGAATCCAAATAGTCTTCGAGAGAGGGCGCCCAATTGATGTACACTTTCCTGTTCCTGCCTTCAGTACTACTAACAACATCCAATGCACCATCGCCATTCAAATCCGCAAATACCGCGTCTTCGACCGAAGGTGTTCTGCCCACAATAACAGACGGCCACTCCCGCGTCACCAATTCGTATCCGGGATGGAGATACACCGCGGTGTATCCTCCCTCCTCCCAACCTGTGGTAATGTCTTGCAAGCCATCACCATTCACATCCGCAAGTCTCACACCGTCTGCGCCGCTAAATGATGCGTCGATCGTGTGTCGCGTCCACGGCTCGCCCTGCGCGTTGATGGACCAACTGCTTAACGTCAGCAGGCTATAGATTACTACCCGGCTAGCTGCTGCTTTCATCATTCGAGTTCTTAAGGGAATCATGAAATCCTAAGAAAGCCATTACGACTTCCCTCGGTGTCTCCACATGTGGATAATGACCCGATTCCGGGATCCTAATGATATCCGCCTGAGGAACTACCTCTTCAAAACGGTCAGCTGCGTGTGCTCCGGAGACCGGGTCCTCCACCCCGTTGATCAGTCTTATGGGAATCGAATTGTCACTGAGTGGAGCCACCCACCGATCTCGACACTCGCTCCTCTCCCGCATGTACCTGATCAATCTGGGGATCATCGACCTCCCATCATCCTCCAGCATCAGTTGCCAGGTTCCCTCGACGAATTCCTCTGTAGGAGGATGCGCCTTGCTGAATACCCGATGCATGTTTTTGCGAAAGGTCCTGAGGGTTGTCAGGTTGGCTACCGCAGGGCCCAACTTTGAAATAAGGAGCTTCTGAATCAAAAGCGGGCGATGGGTCTCAGGGAAAATGCCGCCATTGAGAAAGACACATGACAGCCAGTGTACAGATGAGGTGCCGGCAGCTTGCCGGGCGAGCAACTCCTGGGCGACCGAATCGCCTAGATCATGCGCCAGTAAATGCGCTTCATTCAGACCTTGCCCGACTACCAGCTTCTCGATAATATCCGCCTGCAATTTCACCGAAATTGGCCTCTTTGGTTTGGCAGATCTCCCAAGGCCCACAAGATCCGAGGCTATTGTATCAAAGTGCTTTGTCAGCTCTGTCCAAATCGCCTCGAAGTCCCAGGATGAGGAGGGGAAGCCATGAATGCATACCAATGCCTGGCCTTGTCCTTCACGCCGGAAGAATATGCGAAGTCCATCCACCTCGGCGAATATTCCATGTGCGTACCAGTCATTCAGTTGGATCATATCAGTCTGGGAAGTGTCTTACCAACACCATTTGACCAAGATAATGAAATGGGGGTTTTCTTGGAATTCTTCATCGAACTACCAATAACAACACACGGGAAGATTGACCTGCCGCGTGTGGGGCACGACCGCGAGGCGATGATCAACTCACCGGAGGTCATCGAATTCTTGTCCGAAGTATTCAATTAACTGGCAAGCCTTCAATAGTACCGGATCTCTCGCGCTTCAATGCCTATGACAACTCCATCCACTAGTCTTTCCGTGCGGATTAGGTTGTCCTGATCGTCATACTGTCGGTTATATGTGGTTCTTTGTAACTGTGTTCCCAGGGAATCGAAATCCAGCCGCTCTATTGTTTCTCCACGGTGATCGTCATTGAAGACGATTCGTCGCCACTCGCCATCCCTCTCGGAGATTCGCTGACTAATATTCCCCTGTTCGTTCCAGGAATATTCGTCGTAGTCCACCAACGTTCCAGCACTATCATACTGCGAATATCGAATGAATTGGTCCTTTTCATCATAGGCACGCTCGAACACTTCTACTACTTGCCCTTCTCTGTAGCGACTTTCAGCACTGAGTCTATGCCCATTGGACGCATAACGCTCCACCATCTTCTTCACCAACTCACCCTCGGAATTGAACACACTTTCTTCTAAAAGGCGATCCTCAGCATCGTAGGAGTAGGTTCCTGACAATCTGAGGCGGTTCTCAATTTCCAGCGGCTTCATATCTATGAATTGCTTGTAACCGGATCTCTTGCCGTTTTCACCTTTTTCATATACGGTCCTCTCCATCTGGTCATACTCACCTTCCCAAAGCATGCTCTCTCTGATCTCTTCTATTTTGAATCCTTCGGGATCATACTTATTTACCATGCGCATCCCTACCTCACCTTCGGAATTGATGAAGACTGCCTCCGTGACTCTTCCAGAAGTATCGAAAGTTATTTTCCTGTTTCCAACGGTATCAATGACCTGTACTACACCGGCACTATCCGTGACGCGAAACTCCCTGATATGCAGGGATTGCACAGAACCATTTAGGTTGAAATCCGCCAGATCCCCTTTCTGGGCATTGGTATCTTCTGCGTTTTCAGCGGGCTGATTGCAAGCAAAAAGAAGAAGCAAGGTAACGAGTGATACTAGCTGACTTGTGGGGTGAGAGATCATGCGCATGTCTGTCTACTAAACTTGATTGATCTCTAAAACTAGCATGTTTCAGCCAATGAGGCCTGTCCTGCGAGCTCGCTGCCCGCTCACCAGTGGTGCATTCAGCCCAGAAACCTGAATGCCGGAGCGTAGAATGCCTTACGATCATTCGCTACCAGGATCGTGTTCAGCAAAATCACCCCTATATTATAGGCATACATGGCGATAGACACCGTGAAGACGGTCGCCAATGACATGTCCAATTCCAACAAAATCGGGATGATGATAAAGCCAATGGGTACCAGAAAGGCCAGTATCGACCATGTGATCTGAAAGTTCAGGATGGAATGTCCCAGCTTCTTCACATGACTCACTTTGTCCTTTTGGTTGAGCCAAATGATCAGTGGCACGAGAATCCCCAGGATGGGGAAAGCCAGAAACGAAAGTTGCGACATGTTAAGGATCGCCAGCATGCTCTTATCCTCCTTGACCGTCCAGTCGATGAGGTCATCAGGAGAAACCTCAAACGCCTGCGCCAGTCTTTGCAAAGAGTCACCTCTAGGAATGGTCTCGCCATTCTCAATTCGCTGAATCGTTCGCAGATTCAAACCCGCTGCTTCAGCCAGTTTTTCCTGTGAGTAACCCTTCCTCTGTCTTAGTTCTTTGATGCGTTCTGAAATTTTTTCCATGGTCATGAAATTGTTGCGATTCTATCTACGACAAAGCTATGGGCGCGGATCTTCAGGCGTTACGGCATAGTTGCGACATGTTTACGACATTAGTGTCGCAATGCCCCTGGCAGCTCCAAAATGCACTTTTCCCAAGCTGTTTCCTTAAGACAACAAAGAGTCGAAGCCGCCCCAAAAAGCACTCTTCTAAAGGTCATCCCGACGAAGGAGGGATCTATTGACTTTTGAAAACATAAGTTCTAACAACGCCAAAAGATCTTTCGTGACCTCAAGATGACAATGCTTTTAGTGGCGGCGGGCTCGACCTCGCTTGAGTAAACGACACTTATATTTAATACTCCGATTCACCTCAAAGTCTCATCGATAAACGCGTCCACGTCCTGCTTGAATTGCAGCATAGACGGACCGTGGGTATACATCATGTGGCCGGCTTCATAGTACTTCATGATGATGTTTTCTTTGACTTCGGGAGGGAGACCCATGTGATTGATGGAGTACTCTACACCATAGAAGATCGTGGCAAGGTCATAATAGCCGTTGAGGATAAGGATCTTCAAATCAGGATTGCGCTTCATTGCGGATGTCATATCGGGAAGTGTACTTACCGCCACTTGCGCATTCCAGATCACATTGCCACCATGATTCCAATCCCAGGAGAAGCCCTCGCGCAAACCTGTACTCGTCATGTAGGTAAGGTCCTTCCTTACCTTGAGATCGTTATAGAGATAGTCCTTAAATGCCGCGATGTAAGGAGGCGAAATGGCATCACTCTGAGGGTCAGTCTGCGCGAACTGGGAAAGCAAATCCTCATTCAAGCCAGTAAATCTCGAATCCAGGCGTCCGACTGTCTGTCCGGCGTCCCGCAGCAATTCCTGGAAGTACTCCTGATTGGTCACCCGAAGATCGGCCTTCAACCAAAACTCGGGAGAAAGCCCCGACAAATCCGCGAGTTTTTGAGCCACAGACTGTCTTTCATCCGGAGAAAGCTGATCACCCTTTAGCAGAGCTGGGGCATACTCATTTTCGGTAAATGCCCGCACCCCTTCGAGAAAGCTCTCGAGGCTCTCGCCCTTGTCCTTCACCCTATCATGGTACCAGGCAGTGGCGGCATAGGTTGGGAAATGGATCAAATACGCAATGTCATCCCCCGGTCCAAACAACAAGTGTTGTAATTCGAAGACGGCTGAAACCATGATCACACCATTCATGGCGATGCCTCGGTCCTGCAGGTGTTTTACAAGTCCCGCATTTCTGAAGGTGCCGTAGCTCTCACCTAGCAAGTACTTTGGGCTATTGAACTTCTGAGTGCGAATGATGAACTGCTCGATGAACAATCCAATGCTTCGAATGTCCTGGTCTACGCCCCAGAAGTCTCCCCACGCCGCATCGCCAATGGGCCTGCTAAAGCCTACGCCAATGGGATCGATCATGACGAGATCGACTTTGTCCAGAACAGAAAACTCATTGTTGACGACTTCGTAGGGAGCAGGGCCTGTATATCCGGGATCGTTAATGACGATGCGCTTGGGACCTAAGATCCCAAAGTGCAACCAAAAGGATGCTGACAACGGCCCCCCATTGAAGGCAAACATAATCGGCCGATCTGCGCCGCTTCCTTGCTTCTTATAATGGGTGAACCCAAAGAGTGCAATGGGCTTATCATTCTCATCACGGAGCTGGACGGTGCCGGTCTCTGCTGTCAGGTTGATCGTCTTTCCTCCAATGGAGACCGTCTGGTTGGAGGTGAAGATCTCTCCTTGTGGCAGGTCCTTCTTTGCAGGGCCATCCTGCGCAGCAGTCGATACAACAAGTGCAAAGAGGAGTAACGGGGAAAGAAGCTTTCTCATGTCAATTAGGCTAAGTAATGAAGTACGAGACGTTCCTTAACGCTTCGCGGCCCATGAAAATACGGTAATTCCACGGCACTCCCAAGTTCCGTAGGATTCCAAAGCCATTGGTCCGGCCGCCGGAATACGGGATGAATTCGACAATAGGCAGCAACCATTGGACATGGAAAAGCCTCCATCCGACGGCGTCCATTACTTGAATTCGGCGTCTCAAACCTTCTTTGTCCATAAAAAAAGATGCGCCGTCTTTCTCCATTCTTCTTTCTCCTTTGCCTGGCATGTGTCACGACCAAAGAAGACATCATCGCTCCAGAGGGTTCGCAATCCAACGAGTTATCCTTCCCTGAAGCATTCGACTTCCGTACATCCAGAATAGTCACATTGCGCCTGACATCGGAAGCATCATCATCACGCTATCGGGTCTATTACCTTGAAGACGGTGAAGCCTTCAACCTCGCCACTTTGGGCAATTCGGGTAAGGACGTAGCATCCTCCCTCACTGTTCCCACATACCTGTCGCATCTCATGGTAGAAGAAACGACAGACACGGGCATTCAGACGCAGGAAATTATGCTTGACGGTCGCGTGGAACAAACCGTCAGCTTTGCCGTCCCGCAGGGTCGAACCAGCAACGATTGTGTCGATCGATTATATGCCGTCGAGAATTCACAAGGAGGTTTTTGGAGTATTGACATCACCAACGACGACTATATCGAGACTCCCCTACCCAACCTGCAGGGAGGCGGGTCCATCGCCTGTGCGCTGGACCAGGATAACGCCCTGCTCTACTATAACATCGGCAACACACTGTACTCCTACGATATCGACGCGGGCACTTTCAGCGTGGCATTCAACGGCAACCCATTCAATGGCAATTATCCTCGGCTCGCCTTCCTCGATGGCTATCTCTACATGAGTAATGGAACGACCATGTATAAGGTAGACGCAAGCACCAACCAGGTTGAGGCCTCCTACTCGATCCAGGGGATACAAAATACTGCTAGTGGCGGTGACCTCGCATTCACCTCTGATGGCACATTGTACCTGAGTTGCTTCTCCGGTCTCTACCGCTTCGATTCTTTTGATGGCAATGTGGCCACTGTCAGCCGTATCAGCGCCGAGAACTTCCCATTTCAGCTGACATCCATGGCCATCGATCGACAGGATCGAATATTTGTGGGCACCAATGATGCGAACTCCAACCTTCTGGAGATGAACAATAACGACGGCTCTTACCGCATTGTCAAAACCTTTGACCATAAGATCAATGACTTAACGGCCTGGAAATGTGATGAAGCGGACCTCTCCCAGAGCGATAGAGATAATGATGGCATCATCGATGCAGTGGACGACTATCCTGATGATGCTACCGCGGCATTCGATGTATTCACCCCTTCAGAGATTGGCTATGGCACGTTGGCTTTTGAGGACCACTGGCCATTCAAAGGTGACTATGACTTCAATGACATGGTCATCAACTATCGCTTCACAGCAGTTTTGAACAGCAGCAATCGGGCCATCCGAATGAGAATAGGATTGGTTATCGCTGCAGCGGGTGCCTCTTATCAGAACGGTTTTGGCATTGCGCTACCCATGGATGCCTCGCAAATCGCCTCCGTGACTGGCTCCTCCCTTACCGGCAATATCATATCGCTGGATGGCAAGGGGCTTGAACAAGGTCAGTCCCAGGCGGTCATAATCGCCTTCGACAATGCGCTGGCAGAACTTGGCGGCGGCAGTATCATCAATACAGATGAAGGCAGAAGCTATGTCACCCCGCGCCAGCTTGATATTGTGGTAGAGTTCACGGAGCCGATCGAAGCCGCCATTGTAGCCAACCCTCCTTTCAACCCATTCATATTCATCAATGGGGACCGTGGCAGGGAACTTCACCTGAGGGACCAGCTACCAACAGATCTGGCCAATGATTCGCTTTTTGGTACATCGGAGGATCGCACGCAAATAGCTCAGGGTGTCACTTATGTCTCGGAAGACAATGTCCCTTGGGCCATTGACATCATACACAACTTTCGATATCCACTTGAAAAGACCAGAATAGATCGTGGCTACAACCACTTCGTGCCGTGGGGCCAATCCAATGATGCCATTTACAGGGATTGGTACAAGGACAATACAGGATATCGCAATGACAATCGGCTGTTCTTCGCTCCGAACTAGGGCAGAACACCATCAAAACTTACTACTTGTCGCCACGCTAATACCGAAAAAGAAAGAGACTGTTTTCCTCAAGGCATTAACTGGCTGCAGATATCCCTAGCTTTATAGGGCTATGAGCCTTAACCTTGGTGCATTGCTTTCATTGCTGGTAGCGTTCCAGCTCTTCTTCGTGGCGCTTTACCTTTTCGCACACGGGAAGGGCAACAAACGTAACAACAGTCTCCTGGGGGTACTATTTCTACTTTTTGCTATTAGCTGGACGGACTTCACCGTGCGGGTGATGGGTGTCATGCTTCCCTTGCCACTGCTTCACCTGCTCGATGATGGATTTTTCTTCTTGTACGGTCCCGTGCTGTATTTCTACGTACAGGGCGTGGTCTACCGGGACTTCGCCTTTAAGAAGAGGCACATCATCCATTTGCTTCCCTATCTGCTTTACACGAGCTACCTGACCTATCATGTCTTCCTACTGGATGCTGCCACTCAATCGGAGATCGCCCAAAAAGTGGATACCATGGGCCTGCCGGCATGGATCTACGTGGTGGGTATCTTACCCTACCTGCACATCGTCGCCTATCTATGGTTCAGCCGCCATACGATCCTTCAATATCAAACTGTGATTCGGGAGAAATTCTCGTCGGTAGATTCGATCAACCTGGAGTGGCTCAGTTTCATGGTCAAGGCCTTTGCGGCTATCACTGTATTTGCCTTGGTACACAACGTAGTGCCCGTATTTGGCGATGTCTTTTCTCACTATTCGTCGCTGATCCTGCTATTGATCATTTCCTTTCTGTTTGTCAACCGTGTGCTTGTCAAGGCATTGAACCAGCCGGCTATCTTTTCTGGCATTGCCCAGGAAGAAACGGAAAAGTACGCCTCATCCAACCTCAAAGAGGAAGCCCTCGAGGAGCACAAGACGCAAATAGAAGAGCTCTTAAGAGGTGAAAGGCTCTACCTCCAGCCGGATCTGACCAGCCAGGATCTCGCGGAGCAACTGGACATCAGCACGAAGACCCTCTCACAGGTGATCAACCAGGGGTTTGGCAAAAGCTTCTTCGATCTCGTCAATACCTATCGCTGTGAAGAAGTACAGCGCCTGCTTCAAGGTCCCGACGAGAAGATCACGATCATCGAGGCCATGTACCAGTCCGGCTTCAACAGCAAGTCCTCCTTCAATAAGGAATTCAAAAAGTTGACGGGCCAGACGCCAAGTGAATTCAAGAAAAGTGTGAAGATGTCATAGACGGCGCCAGGCTACCGTCGACACCCTTGCCAAGAAAAACGTCCGTGTTCCTGAAAGCGGTCGATTTCCGTTATTCCCATAAGGAGCTTTGGTGAAACATTAAACATCAAAGAAAATGGAAACACATCTCGAAACCACTTCCACATCGAAAGCTCCACCTGCTTTAATTTTCCAACTCGCGGAACTGCTTATCGTCTTCCTTGCCCCGGCGTTGATTTTAGCAACCATGGCCTCCTGGATAGGAGAAAACCCCCTTCGCAGTCAGGGTGTCGTAGCCGTTGGAAATGTTACCATGCTCCTGCTGATATGGGGAGGATTGAAATTGCGTGGCGAGTCATGGTCCGACATAGGGCTGACGTTTCGCTCCGTATCCTTACAAGGCGCCCTCAAAATCTTTGGATTGTCGTTGATCGTCTGCGCCATCGCGTCGGTGGCATTCATCATGGCGGTTCTCCTGCCCATTGGCAGCACCGGTATACCGGCGAGTCCCGACTTTAGCCAATACGATTACCTGAGAAACAACATCGGATGGCTACTGCTATCACTGGCCAGCGTCTACCTCGTATCCTCCTTTGGAGAAGAAGTGGTCTATCGCGGCTTCTTGATCAACAGGATCTCACAGCTGGGTGGTGGGACCAAACTCGCAACCCTACTGGCAGTCGTGTTGAGCTCGATCATCTTCGGCCTGATACATTACACCTGGGGCCCCATGGGCATGATCCAGACAGGATTTATGGGGCTGGCCATGGCGTTATGCTATGTCACACTGAAAAAGCGACTTTGGATCCTGATTATTGCCCATGCCTACATGGACACTTTCCTGTTGGTCCAATTGTATATGGCCAGCAATTAGTACTTCATGGGCCAGTCTCTACCAACTGGCCCGACTACTCCGGCCCTACATGCCTTCGCAAATCATCATGTTCAACTTGCTGAATACACGAGCACGCAAGTCGCCGAGCGCCTGAAACTCCGAGCCGTTCACCATCGTCGTGATGGCGTCCCTAGAAGGGAACTCTAATACCGCCACCATCTCAGGAGAATCATCGCCGGCAAGGGATTGCGCAGTCTTGTACCTCCCAACTGGCTTGCCTCCGTTCTCGCCAAAAATCTTCATGACACTGCCCAGATAACCCTGCAGCTCGGACATATGCTCTTTGTTGACGGTCGCATTGATCATCAGTACCGGTTTACGCTCATTCATAATCGTTCATTGTTTTAATTCTGCCTACGGACTTGTTCCGCCAAATGACATTACAATGTTAGAAATCAGAGATTCGAAGGGCTGCTCCCCGAGGACCAACTATTTGTCTGAGAGGGTCAATTTGTACTTTGAAGGAGGGATGCCGTATTTCTCCTTGAATTTGCGAGAGTAATGGCTCATGTTCTTGAAGCCGGCACCCAAGGCAATATCGACGATGGATTGGTCGGACGTGGCCAGTAGCTTTCTGGACTCCTCAAGTCGACGCTCTATGAGGAAGTCCAATGGCGTCGTGTTGTAGATCTTCTTGAAATGTCTTTTGAAAGTGGAGAGACTCATATTGCAGAGATGAGCGAGCTCTTCCAATGAAATATCATTGAACACGTGATTCTCGACCGTATTCTTAAAACCCGTCGTATTCCTATTGACAAAATCCTCCAATAACCCGGCGACTTGCTCTGCCTTCTTCGACCTCAACAACAGAAAAAGTATCTCTTTGATCTTCAGTGCGATGATCTCTTTCGTGATGATGTGCGTGTTGTTGAAATAGAGTAGGATGCCGTCAATGTAGTTTTGGGTCACTACACATGGCTTGCCAGTAATTATATCACGGCTGAATTCGTCTTCGACCGGTGGGCCCAGCTCAGGGAAGTTGCTGGCGAACGCCTCCAGCACCGTTTCCCTATCGACGTGGATGATCGTGACCTGGTAAACGCCTGAATCCTTTCCTGGGAAGGCCTTCAAGATGAGATTTTCCCCCACAGCAAAGGCCAGGTTCCCCTCCGTCACTTCTGCGACTTCGGAGGGTGTAATAGCGGTGTGGTGTCCATGTTGCACATGAAGGAAGTACGCCTCGTCCTCCAGATGGAAATTCAGCGTGTGCTCCGAATCCGCGACGATCGTCTCGAAGACCAGTTTGTTTTCGTACGCTATTTTCTTGTGATCGACAATCATAAACTCATTCGAGGCGAGGAAATAAAGAATGTAATGCCAAGAAAAAAGTAGCCTCACAGACTACGTTCAAGAATCCACTCAAGGGCTCGCTAGCAATAGATCCATAAAGTCGCACTAATCCCAAACGAACCTCCAGGTATTGTCCGCCTGCCGCTTCCAAACTGTATGAAAGATCCCCTGGTTGGTCTTTTCGTTGCCCAATGAATCAAAGCTGGTGAACGTGAAATCACCATAGGTATAAGCCAGATCTCCGGATTTGCTCACATCGATGAACGTGGGTGTCCAGGTGAGCGTCTCGTTGGGACGAACATCCTTTTCATACCACTTTCTGATCTCTTCTTTGCCCTTCACGATCTTTCTACTCCTTCTGATGACGCCGTCTTCTGCGGCAAAGTGGGCAAAAGCCTCTACCAATCCCTTCTCCTGGGCCATGTCGTTGAAGGCCTTTTCAGTATCCGCGACTTCCTGCTTCCATTGTTCGATGTTACCCGGCGGATTGTCACTGCATCCCAGTATAACAAGCAGGCCAATGATCAAGACGATTTTTGTGGAGTTCATTGCTATCAGGGTTATTGAGTGGCGGTAAGGTAGTTCCTCCTATCCTACTCAACAACTTCGCTGGTCTGAACTATTGATTGAATATGCCACATTTGATTACTTCAATTTGTCAACTCGACCAGAGCTCTTCGCGCTGACTGTGCGGCGGTGACGGAAGTCTCAGAAGTCTTGTCAAGTGAAAGTAGCTCAATTGGTATTTAGTCGCCGTTAAACCAGTGAACTGAAGGAATCTCAACCTAGGGTTTTCAGTACGGAACTTGTCTATGTTTAAGTTCGAGATCACTGATGAGTCACAAGTTCCTATTCCTCATTTCTGTAACAGCTCTCACCCTATTCGCTTGTAGCGAGTCCGAGCCAGAACCAAAAGCTCCCTTTGAAATTGATGCGTTTGACCAGACGGCCATTGACAAGGTCGCAGAGATCGCGGCTGTGGCGGAGGACTATTTTGCCGGCTATGATCATATGCTGACCAACCCGTACTATCTGGTTATCAACCATCCCAGCAACGGGGAGCAGTCGGGTTACCTGTTTAACCCAACAGTCTCGACGGATGATCTCCATGAGATCATGACCGATGGTCCCTTAGTCGTTTTCAGGGAGGATAACTTGATCGACGATGCTCTCAATCATCTCAATGGCGGCCTGTTCTCCTTCGACTATACAGTCGGCGGTGTCCCACAGCTCACGGTAAACTACATCCAGGTCCCCGGGTTTTGTTTTGACTACAAGGACCAGGACTACAATATGATCCCCGGCATCCTGGTCCACGAGATGACGCATGTCTACCAAATTGCGAGCTGGAACATGCGACAAGGTTTTGTCTCCGATCAAGATTACCCTCTCACAGCCGACAATATCGCCTTACACCTCTTGCTGCAAGATTTGATGATGGACGCTTACCACGTGGAGGATATTGAGTATGATGACTACCTCGCTTATTACCTGGCCATTTGGCAACAGATCCTGTTTGTCACATGCTGAGGACTCAGGGCGTGGACCTCGAAAATGAATTGATCGCCGGTCGCATGCCGTACGAGATTACCACAGATTATCTGCAGCTTTCCGAAGAGGCATTAGTACAAGCTTTTACTACGGGGCGAAGTCTTGTCAACTGGCAGGAATATCAGGACGAAGGTGATCGATTGAGTCTCTTGTTGCAGTAACATTAGCGTCGCAAATAAGTCTCTATGTGCCACGGGAAGCTCAATTGGCGAGTCCTGATCTCAAAGCCATTCTTGGCGAAAAGGTCCCTCACGTCGGTCACTCGGTGAATGTATGGTTTGAACGGGTTGCCTGTAAGTCGGATGGCCATGACCCCTATGCTGCGCACTGTCTGCGCAATGAAACCATCCATTGGATAGCTTAATGAGACGGTTCGATTTGATTTTGCACATGCCAGACTAACGAGGGCCTTGTAGTCGGGATAGCAGCAAATGACTTTGTCCAAAGTAACATGGTCGACCTCCGGTAGATCGTCAGCATGCGCGGTCATATCACCAACGAAGTAATGGGTCCGGTCAGTCAGACCTTCCTGGGCGGCGTGCTCTTTGGCCATATCGGTGTACCCCGACGAAGCGTCAACATCATAGGTCGCATGGCCTCCGTTCTTCAGAAACCACCATTGGATGGCACCGATCCCCCCACCGACATCCAGAAGTGTTTCCCCGACCTCACCGGCCTCGATTTGTGCAATGAGTTTTCTTGTCACCCTGGCAGGTCCCTTCTTCAGATACTTTTTGTATTCCTTCTTTGCGCTCTTTGCGTCGAACAACTTGTCAGCTCCGCAGCAGTGTGCTTGTATGTCCGTACTGGGCATTGGGTACGATTGGTTTTGAATTTATGGTTTGTGAAGGTAGTGGCTGTTGAAATTGCAAATGGCCCCTGCTTGAAGATATTGCTTGTCAATCGTGTGAATGCTTCTCATAGTGCTGTCGTAGAAGGTCTTTGCCATAGTCATTGCCATTGGGCGTCCGTACAACCGCATGCACATGCTGCCGATGCACGTCGCTCCCATAGAGCTGTCTGGTGGCTACTGGTTTTTGATGGTCAAATTCAATCAAGATAACAGGACTGTGAATGCGGTAATAATAGACCCCATCGTCGTCGTAACCACCTATCCAGGCAAACCAGGTATCATCGATATGTTCTTCCACCTCACTCATTTTAACTTTAGCATGCCCATCATCCATATTTTCCACATACATCTGTATTAATGACAGCAACTGGTCCTTTTGTGCTCGATTGAGAGATGCAGCATTCACTCCGGCGTAATCCAACACGACATTGTCTTTGAATGCCTCCGTCAGGTTATTGTTCCCGTCCTTGGAAACCTCTATGACGGCCTTACTCCTTTGCGTATCGTCCAATGCCCTCAGCATCTCCAGACCAGCGTTCTGCTCCTCTTGCAGGATCTGAATCCCCTTGTACTTTCCCGTTTCAGCAATGACCGGCTCGGACCCAACGAAAAATGGTGTCATCACGACCTGATCACCCAGCACGAAATAGTTGACAATCAAGTGGTGTCCATCCACCTGCCAGCCCCACGGTTCTGTCGCCGACGGCTCACCCATGATGGTGATCCAGTAGAGCCACTCACCGTACTCTTGGAAGTTGTCGTTGATCTCACCGAGCGTGTGGTTTAACTTCATGATGTCCTTACTCAATTGCAACCCCTTGGCACTCAGGGACGCACTCATGAGACCAAAGGCTGCGGCGCGTTGCGCTTCCGACATGTCAACAAAGCTGACACCCTGCCGAATGTAGAAATGCTGATTCATCCACTTTCGCCACTCATCATCGTCCACGCCAAACTTGGCTTTACCACGCTGATCGTCATCGAGGGATTGCAGAAAGGATAGTGCCGCTTCCTGGACCGGTCTTGTTGAAACCCCAGTCGACTTGATTTCAAATAGTCCTTCCTTGACATTGCCATCACTGGTAATTCCCTTGAAAGGCTCAGCCAACCCTCTGGACTCCCATCGTTCTGAACCTCTTTTGAATCGTTCCAATCGATCCGGATCAGTTACCTGTGCGACACCCTCGTTGGTAAATGAGAGGAGACAAGACAGAAGGATAATGTAAAGGATGTAAGTCTTCATGATTGGGGATGGATTAGTGACATGCCATTCCAAGTTACTGATTTTCATGATCTTCTCGCAGGACGTCAATAGGCTCGTTTTCTACTGGCTTCCCACACTCTTTACTCCAATTTTCGACCTCCATAAACATCCCAACCCTTGGTGATATTCTCAACCATTGCCAGTGCTCGATTGGTATCGTCCAACCACGAAAACTGCCCTACCGGCCCTGGATGTGGATAGGCACGTATTTCCTCACAAACACGCTCGATCTCAGCTATTCCCTCCCTGGCAGTCACAAGGGCCACGGCATTTTCCTCTTCATTCAAACGAGTACGGTACCCAAAGTAGGCCTTGGCACCTGCCTGATACAAGCGCGCAGTCAGGTACGTCCTTTCGTATAACTGTAGTAGCTCTTGATATGCTGCACGATCCAAAATCATTGACTCGGCCTTCTTCACCTGTTCCAGTGCCCATTGAGCCTTCGTGACGCCATACTCCTTTTCGGTCAAGATATCCATGAGGTAAGCCTCATTCATGCGGTCTTCGGTGGTCACCCAACCACTGTCAATCACCCAGGGCACTTCACGATACAGGGTAGTGGGTTGTCCATTGTCCCTGAGCTTTGCCTTGTGTCTCGGCGGAGCGAGGTGCTCTACTACATCTCTCCAGTAATGCATCTCCTTGTCCACGCCATGCCCGGGCCGTACGACTGGATGCTCCAACCACTTTCCACTGCAGTGCCGACTGTAAATGGACGCATAGTCAAACTCAAATCGACTGTGACGGTTCATGTGCAGCCCCAGCGTGTAATAAATAGACAACGTGATGTCATCCGTCTCCAGAAATACCGGCAACAGCGTCTCCACGGCCTCGCTACCGTACTTCTGAGAAATGAAATCTTCGACGATCACTTGAGCGGTAAGACTAGTGTCTTCGGTGATGCGCTTAAGGGCGTAGAGATTCACCTCAGTCGCTCTCCCAACATTCTGCGTCGTCCCGTAGCGATCGGACCGCGCGACATACCCAATGACGTTGTCCAACTGGGAATAGTATTTCCATCGCTCCACCGTGATCTCTGGTAAGATGCTCGCAATCACACCCTGACCATGGTACTCGTGGCCAAGGTCAAATTCCATGATCACGTCTTTGTCAAACTGATTGACGAAGTCTGAGACAGGGTGCGTAAGGAAAAAGTCATGTGGCACCTCTTTCGTCATGATTTTTACCTCCGGATGCCGCACAAGGTTGACACAGCCCAACAGGGCCTCCAGTTCCTCTCTGTGGTAGATGAATGTTCGGATATACAGCTCGAGCCCCCGCTCATCGATGATGACACTCGCTACGGAGTCGACCATATTGGCCAGCTTCTCAGCGGGGGTTTGCCACCGCTCGGAGTACTGGTCTTCCACATGCGCTCCCGTTTCTATGAAGGTCAGAATGATACCGTCGATGGCTGTCAGCGAATCCAACATGGACCTGTAGTCCGCCTTGATCCACTGCCAGAAGTTCGGATCATCGAGGTTGATAAGTCCATCTTTATTCTTGAATCGGTCCGGATAGTACTCCATCTCGTAGAGGGCATGGTCCCAAACCAGTACTTTCTCGATGCCCGCATTGTGCGCTTCGTCGACCAGTTCCCTGGTGCTGGCAAGTCGCTCGGCATCCCGGACGTCCTTTAGGTCCATGATGAGATGGTGGGACAGCTGCAGGTGATTGATCCCATACTCATCAGCTTTGTCGATGGCTCTCAGGCCATATGGCACTTCATTGGAAAGTATGTTCCAGCCTCGTATCATCGGAGAATTGGGCGTCGCGACATCCTCCGGTGGTGGAGCGCAGGTAGCAAGGAGAAATGGAAATAACAGGGTGAGCAATCTTTTCATAGTGATACTATCATTCGTCTACTCCAAATCCATCGTCAACACAGTCATGCAGATCTTGATCCCCTGGATCATATTGCCAATCCGAAGGTTCTCGTTGGGGTTGTGCTGGTTGTTGTCCATATTGACCATCGGCACAATGATCGCAGGGATCTCCAGGGTGTTGATGGCGGGGATGATGGGCACGGTCCCTCCCATCGTTCGGATACTCACGGGTGGCTCACCGAAGGACTTCTCCAGAGCACCAATCAGCTGTCGGCCGATGGGAGCATTCATGTCTGTCCTGAAAGCATTGACACTACGATTGCTTTCGAATCTGGCAATCTTCCGGTGACTCAGTCGCTCCTCATCAGTAGGCTCCCTATCGAGCACGAGAAAACCTTGCTTTTCGATGTGCTTTCTGACCTTCGCAATTTGCTTTTGTCCGTCTGTTTCCTCTACTAATCGTACGTCGATATGGGCAGTAACCACTTCGGGAATGACGGTCTTGAGCCCCGGACCCTTCCACGATGTTTCGATATGACGCACATTGAGGGAGGGATACTGTAGCGACTCTTGGTAGCCATTCCCAACATCATCAGGAACCGCAATACCGATGCCCTTTTGAATATCTTCCTCCTTATCTGGGACGTTCTCCAGCAATGCTCGCACGGAAGGCGTCATCTCGATACCATCATAATACCCTTCGATCAGCACACGACCAGCATCATTTTTCATACTTGCCAACAGGTGAGACAGCGTGAAAACAGGATTGGGCGCATAGTTGCCGTAGTGCCCACTGTGCTGCGGCGTCTTCGCCCCATAGACGGTGATCGAGCAAGTAGCGATCCCTCGACATCCGAAGGTCAATGTCGGTCGGTTGGTGTTGTGGGCGGGGCCGTCCATGATGACCATATAATCCGCAACGTAGTCCCCTTTGTACTGCTCCAGAGTGGAAAGGAATCCATGGGAGCCGGCCTCTTCCTGCAAGTCCAGCATGATCTTTACATTGTAGTTGAGGTCAGTCCCCTCCTCCCCGAGTAATCTGAGCGCCGTCAACATCATCGTAATCGGTCCCTTGTCGTCGGCCGCCGCACGACCAAAAATCCGCCACTCCGGATCGATGCCTTCGTTGATGCTACTCCAATCGATGATGTCCCAGTCTCCTTCGTTGTTTTGCTCTTTCAGCACCGGAACAAAGGGGTTCGGCTGATCCCAATTCTCAGGATTCACCGCCTGACCATCAAGGTGCAAGTAGAAAAGGATCGTTTTCGCACCAGCGTCAACGACTTTCTCCGCGAGGAAAACCGGCAGTGACTCAGATTCCAACAAACGAACAGAAAATCCCAACTGCTCAAACTCCGGCTGGACAAACTCGATATTCTTGTACATGTCGGCTTCATTGGACGCTATATTGGGCAACGAGACAAACGCCCGGTGCTTCTCCAGCACTTGCGGCAGCTCGTCCATGATGGCCTTGTCCCAATTGCTTTGGGCGTGGGAAACGATAGGTACAAGCAAACAAGACAGGCAAAGTGTGAGGGTCAGTAGAGGTTGTGAATTCTTCATGGATTTGATTTGGATTCTCCTGTTCACCAAACCACCAAATTAGTAGAAGGTTGGCATATATGGTGAAGTAGGCAGGTTATGATTGGTTCACCGCACGCGCCACCAACTCAAACAAATGCATGTCATCATGTGCGGTGCCGGGTTTGGGGTGCACGGGGTCCAGCGCATCGTACTTCAATACGACTACCAGGTCCAGGGATGGAATCACCCCGATGATCTGACCTCCAAAACCACTGGCAAGGAATGCCGGCTGGCCAGCGACCCGAGTGATCCACCATTGATAGCCGTAGCTGTACCGGCCGTAAATATCCGTGACGTGTTCCTGTGTCGAGGCGATCACCCAATCCTCTGGAATTACTTGTTCACCGTCCCAGAATCCTCGATTGAGGTACAGAAAGCCAAATTTGGCCATGTCCCTCGCCGTCAGGTAGAGGCAGGTGGCCCCTATTTCGATGCCTCGTGTGTCCCTCCTCCAACTCTGAGACAGCGGTTGCACGTAGTCTCTCCACCGGCTATAGGACACAGGCTTGTCGAAAACCTTAAATGGAATACCTAGTGGATCAAAGAGTCGCTCCTTCGCGATTTCTCCCGGGAAAGTACCCGTTTGATCATAGACCAGGGAAGTAAGAAAATGCGAATTGCCCGAACTGTATTTGAACCCTCTGCCCGGCGGAGCCACAAAGCCCCTTGATAACGCTTCAGTCACCCAATCGTCCGACGCCACCCAGTTTTCCCAGGGAAGTCCTTCTTCGGACCATGATAGCCCGGTCGTATGAGTCAGGGCATGGTGCAGCCTGATCCCCTCAAACTCTGGATATTCGGACATCAAATCGACCATTTTCTGACTGGTGCTATTCACAAGTCCATCGTCCACGAGCAATCCCACGAGGGCGGAACTGAAACTCTTGGTGACTGAATGCAGGTTGGTACTTTCATCGACTCCCCCACCATGATAGTATCTCTCAAAGACGAGATAGCCATCCTTTATGACCAGCACGGCCCTTGATAACGGGTCGTTCTCAGCAAACTCATCGGCTAATCCCATTTTAGCTCGATCGATCGCATGATCTTCTAGTGAGGCCAATTCCCATCCTTCTGTGGGCCAGTAGTCCCTGCTTTGAGAGGGCCAATCATACCCCGCTTCCGGAACGATGATGTCCACCTCATCGCGACAAGATGGCGCAATGGCACTGGTCAGGACAACCAGAAAAAGCATGGGGAGACAAAGTGATCCTAGAAAGTTTCTCAGTATCGTTGACCCAACTTTCATAATATGAAAACGGCTCCCCCGAAGGATTAATTCCGACGACAGTACCCGCACAATCCACACAAACCCTTCCGGCGAAGAGTGCTTACTCCAGGGCGCTATCATTCAAAGATTTGAGACAGACGCGTTCGAATGGTGGGGCATCATTTATATTTCAACCACCAAACCCTAACCGAACGTGAGATCATCTGTACACTTCCTCCTGCCGCTTATAGCGCTCGTCCTTTCCTGCAACCCGAAGCCCACAGCCTCTGAGCCCAGCACCGGTCCTTTTCTCGCCAACGGCTTTCACAATGGCTGGGCCGACAGTGAATCGATCCTCATCTGGACAAGGCTGACCGCGGTTAAAGAAGCCCGGTTTGATGGGCCGGCGTTCAAGGAATTGACGCGCGATGAACGACGCGCCCTAGACAAGGGTGCGAACAGAGAAGAGATCCTGAAGGCCCAAATCCCTGAGGGTTATACACTTGATCAGATGGAAGGCGCCTGCCCAGGAGCATCAGGCGAGGTACGATTGACGTATCATCCCGAGGGCTCCCCAGCCGACAAAATGGAATTGCCATGGGTTCCGGTCAATGATGAACAGAACTATACCCGACAATGGAAACTCGAGGAGCTGTCACCGGATAGAACTTACCTGGTAACGATCGAGGCACGCAAGGATTCGCAATCACCTGTCTCAGACCGTAAGGAAGGTAAATTCTATACGCCACCACTGGCCAATCAGCAAAAGGAGATCTCCTTCGCACTGGTGAGTTGCCATGACTACATCCGCAAGGACCAGCCAGACGGACACCAGATCTACCGCTCCATGCTCGGTCTGGCGCCCGATTTCTATGTCCACACCGGCGACATCGAATACTATGACAAGTCTAATCCCTGGGCCATGACCGAGGAGTTGATGCGGTTCAAATGGGACCGGTTGTTCGCGCTACCGCTGCAGCGAGACCTCTGGATGCAGACAACCTCTTATTTCATGAAGGACGACCACGATGCCCTTCGCAACGATGTGTATCCCGGTATGACCTATGGCACGGTCTCGTTCGAACGCGGCCTCGAGATCTTTGACAAGGAACAGTTTCCCACCAACGACCAGCTGTATGAGACGATCCGGTGGGGCAAAGATCTGCAGATATGGATCACCGAAGGGCGCAATTTCAGGAGCAAGAACAGCGACCCTGACCAACGTGGAAAAAGCATCTGGGGTGAGGAACAGAAGAACTGGCTATTCCGAACCCTCAAGGAGTCCGACGCCACCTTCAAGATCCTGATCACTAATGACCCGATCCTTGGCCCGGACCGCAAGAATAAGAGCGACAACTACGCCAACTCTAATTGGCAGTACGAGGGCGATGAGATCAGGGACTACCTCAACCAGTTTGACAACCTGTACATCACCTGTGGCGATCGGCACTGGCAATACGTAACGCACTACGAAGACAGCAACCTATGGGAGTTTGGCACCGGCTCCGGCGCGGACCAGCACGCCGGCGGCTGGAAGCAAGAGGACAAAAGACCGGAGCACCGGTTCCTGCGTGTAAAAGGTGGTTATCTCTATGGCAAGGTTTCCCTTGAGACTGGCAATCCCGTCCTTACCTTACAACACCATGATGTCGATGGCAATGTGGTGCATGAAGAGATGTTTGGGAAGCAGTGAGATCCAGCAGAGAAAAAGTCACTCATGGCAGTCACGATCCATGGCATTCACAAAGGGCACACCCATAAGGCATGCCCCATGCGATCCGAGTCGTTTGTAGCAGTCTTGACTAAGTTTTTCAGCTTATTGATGGTGTCGTTGCGGACTCCTGTGATTTGTCGTTCGCATTTCGCCCTGAACTCGACCGTTTGATGAAAGGTATCATCATCGGTGTCCTGGCCATGTAGGTACGATAGAGCTCTCCAAACTCCCTTTTCAAGTCCTGCTCCTCGAACAGTGCTCCGATGAAGAAATAGGTCGTCAACAGGATGGCAAAAACAAGGTGGGTTGCTGACATCACCGGTGTAAACCACAATCCCATGATGCCTCCAAGGTAAAGCGGGTGACGGCTGTACTTGTAGAGGGATACGACTTTGAAGTTCAAAGGTGTATATGGTTTATTCCTTAATTCAAGAAATGTCTGTCGGAGACCAAAAAGGTCAAAATGGTTAATCAGAAAAGTACTAATGAACAAGATCACCCAACCCGAGAAGAATAGTGCGTACATCACATAATACAAGGCAGTCCCAGCTTCGATGGTCCAGACCGACCCACCCATGGGCTCCCACTGCCATACAAGGATAAAAAGCAGTATCCCTGCCTGTAGTACATAGGTGCTTCTCTCAATGGGGCGAGGCATTACCCGAGTGATCCAGTCTTTGAAAGATTTCCTGGCCATGACACTGTGGGGTACAGCGAACATGAGTACCAAGGCAATATTTTTGAGCAACGCCTGACCAAATGGTAGTGTTGGACTTTTATCGATGGAAATCTCCGGAATAAGATGACTGAGGGAGAGGATCCAAAACAACAGGGAAGTAAAGCCAATGGTATAGGTCACTATCGAGTAAAGAAACATCCCGATTTTTTTCATGATCGTAATTGATTTGATGAGGTAGCAAACCTATGGGTGACCGACCCGGCTTTGATAGCTCAGACAGTCCAGATAATCGACTATTTAGTCAAGACCTATGCCGGTTGCTGCACTTGTTGTCGATACTGATGAGGGGTCATCTCATATCGCTGCTTGAAGACTCGGATAAAGTGCGAGGGGTCCTCGAACCCACAATCAAGCGATAGGTGACTGATCGGGACATCAGAGTGCTGCAGCCTATGTGCAGCTAGGTCCAGCTTCTTACCCCTCAACCAGGCTGCAGGTGTCGTGCTGTAGTGTTCCTTGAAAATGGCCTTAAACTTGGTGAGGCTCATGCCGCAGAGCTCCGCGTAATCTTTGATCTTGAGGTTGTAGGCAAAGTTTTCTTCCATCACCCTTTGCATATGACTCACCTCGCTTTGGCAAAGCGAAATGAAGTAGTCCGTAATGGGCTGGTGGCGGGGGGTAGTACAAAGGCTTAGCAGCAACTCTTCAAACTTCAAGGTCAGCAACTGCTCATTAGGAGGTTGGTCCATGGTGAAGAAAGAAGTAACCGATTCCCGATAGCCGCTCAAAAGCTGATCTACTTCCAATCTTAGCACAGCATCCTGATGGGTCAGATCCTTTTGCTCGGTAGCCAGGAATGTTGGATGTTTTTGCAGAAAGGCCCTTATGAAACGATCAGGAATAAAGAAAAATATGGCACAGAATTCATCACCAAAAAACTGGTGGGTCAGGTTGGCGCCCTTCTTTATAAAAAGAATATCACCACCCTCGGCCTCATAGTCATGATAGATGGTCCGCCACATCTTCTTTCCTGAAGTAATGAAAGCGAAATAGTTACAATCCGACCAGAGACCAAACTCCGTTGCCTCTTGTATGCATTTATACTCGGCAAACAGCAAATCGGTTACCTCGAGCTTGCGACAGACATTCCCGTCTTTAATATACCTGTACAGATTGACCACGGTCGCCAGTTGTTATCGTCTATGAAGTGCAATCAAAAAAACTCACCATTGCATCCAAAGTAAATCAAAAAAGACCTTTCTCCTACTTCCGATTGACTATCCTTCTGATCAGGAGAGTCGGTCAATGATACCATTTGTGCTGATCATCAACTCAGCGATCTTCTTATCATCGTAGGCATCATGATGGGCCATGCCCAGTTTCCCCCGGTCATTGTCAAAATACTTCCCGTCGTACTTCTGAGGATTGGCGGTCAAGGCCATCTCTTTAATGATATCAGCGCCCTTCTCCGCGGGCGACCAGTGATAGCCGTAGGCTTCCTGTACCATCCTGGTATCCAGCCTTGACCCCGGGTTCAGGGCCACGGCCGACAGGTCGGGATGTTTCCTTGACAAGTGAAAGCTCCACATGGTTAGGGCCAATTTACTCTGCATATAAGCTTCCTTGAAAGGAATGGATGTTTTACCCCCCAGGGCGTCAATGGAGACGGGTGCCTGCGATGCAGAGCCGAGGTTGATAACCAGTGGTCGCACACTCCTTTTAAGTAGTGGCAGCAGTCGGTCGGTGAGCACCACAGGTGCAAAATAGTTGACGACAAATCGCAGGTCCAGGCCGTCTTGATTCAGCTCCTCAGCACTCTTGTAGACTCCCGCATTGTTGACGAGGACGTCCACCTTGTCGAGGTTCTTCATCACCTGCTCACAAAAAGCCACCATATCTGGGAATCGTGATAGGTCGGCCACGTATCCCTTGGCCGCTGCGCCCGTCAGTGATCTGATTTCGTCAGCGGTCCGGCTGACCTTCTCGAAATTCCTACCATGAATACAAACATCGTGACCCTCCTGCGCCAGGCCGATAGCGGCTAGTTTACCGATACCGTCTGTACTACCCGTTATGAGGATGGTCTTCACCCGGAGCTACCCCACACTCACGTTCAACTGCCGTCCTTCGTCAGCAGCCTTCTTATCCAATGCAGCACCAATGGCCATACCTATGGGAAGGCCAAGAGGCATCCCGACCGCGAAGAGGCCAAAGTTGTCCATGGCGAAGCCGAACATCATCCCAAAGGGCACACCGAATACACTTATGCCCAGAGCCATCCATAGTATTTGGTAATAGCTCTTGGGTATGTACTTCAGTTCGCTGATTACCTTGTTGGTGATCGTGGAACTGGTCTTTTTGATCAGCTTCCGCAGCTTTGGATCGCTGTCAGGTACGGCGTTCAGCTCCTCAATTTGAGGGTTAACCTCCGTTGCAAAATCGTCGGGAACACCCTTCTCGTTGATGGCTGCTACCAATTGAACGAATCGCTGATATCTCTTCTGCAGTTTCTCGGGCAGCTTGGGCCTGTCGACTGGGAGTGCTAAGGGCATAGATTGTTTTTAACGGGTCCTCAATAGCTTTTTCTAAATGCCAAGTTAATGGGATATGGATGAACTAGAATGGACGACAGGCTCCAAGGTGAAATACGCAACTGAGGTGTTGACATGCATTTAAGCCCTTCCCTTGAGCAATCCGGCTAGTTCCTTGAGTTTCGTGCTCAAATCCACTGACTTCGTCTTCTCACTTTGTTCGCTCAGGAAAGGTGCGTATGATTGCCACGAACCCTGCGACTGATTGTAATAGGTATTTCTAAAGAGCCAATCTGCAACGTCATAAGGCCCAATCCCCTGCTCATGAAGGGCGCTCTCTGCCCTCAGCAATTGATCAATCAATTGGATCATGGAGGAGTCCTCATATCCCCCGCATTTCAGCCCTGTAAGAATCAGACCTAAGAGAAAAAATGGAACTTCTTCTTCATCGGTGTCACTCTGAGCCACTCTCCAGGCAAGAACATGGCTAGTAGCAAGTAGCATACCCGGCAGCACTTGCTCCAAATATTCGCTCGTTTCGACCAGCCGGATGATGGAGCTGTTCTCTTGCATCCGATAGTATAGACTCGATGGTACCGTCAGTAAAACCGCCGACGAAAAAGCGATCTGAATGTTCTTCTTCTGCGGTTCCGTCATCCATTTGTCCAAAGTGCGTTCAGGTTCCTGCCATCTGGTCAGCTCCAAAACCTCTTTCAGGCCATAATCCATTTCATAAATGGCCATGTCCTGTTTGATCTTCCTGAGCTCGACCAATCTTTCTTCCGCTTCCATACCGTAGTCTGCCTCGGAAATCCAGGACAGAGAGTCGTCCTGGATGTTGGTGCAAAGCAAATCAAGCAAGGCTTTTGGGTCTCCCTGGAATGGAGAAACAACGGTCTGTAGAACTTTCATGGTGCTTTTTTATCAACGTGTGAGACATAGGGAGGTTATTGACCTTATCATTGGGTTATGGTGCTGGCTCGCTTCTTCTTGTTGATCGCCCTGGTCTCGACTGCATGTAGCGTGAGCGACTATGATCTGATCATTACCGACGTCAACGTCATCGACCTTGAAACCGGAGAGAAAAATACCCGCGATGTGTTTATCAAAGACTCCGTCATTTGCCGCATTACCGAGCCGGGAGTCTCGAACTCCTTCACGGATGCCGACTTGATTGATGGAGAAGGGCAATTCGTCATCCCAGGCCTGTGGGATATGCATGTGCATATTCAAGACTCCTCCTATCTTGGAATGTTTCTGGACTATGGGATAACGGGTGTGCGGGATATGGGAGGTTGCATGGATCAGCCCACGGATGGCTGCGAATCCTTGTGCCCAGCCACTTTAAATGAATTCAAAGAAGCCATGAGCCAGGGACTCTTGTCTGGCCCGCGTCTATTCATAGCAGGCACACAGCTATCAGGCACGGGATGGCCCACCTCCTTGCCCGTCGACACTGAAAAACAGATCCAAGATGCTCTTGAACGTAACCTGAAAGACCAAGTAGACTTCATCAAGGTCTATGAAGAAATTCCCTGGGCTTCCTACCAGGAGATTGCGCGATTGGCTAAGGTCTATGACCTGGATTTCGTAGGCCATGTTTCCGAACCTCATCTACTTTCTGACATCCTCGATTTGGGTCAAAAGAGTATTGAACACATCCGGGAGCCCATACTGTACAGCTTCACGAATGATCCCGAGGAAATGGAGCGCTTCATGATCGCGGATAGCTATAGTGATGAAGATAGAGCTTTCGTGCAGCACTGGCTGGACGACGCGGATAACGTCATCGAGGCATTCAAGCGAAATCAGGCGTGGTTTACACCGACGATGGCGGTGCAATATGCTCGTCAACGATACAATGATGAGTCGTGGATTGACCACCCACTGCGCAGCGAAATGCCGGGTTCAGTCACAGCAGCCATGCAAGCACATCTGCAAGCGATGGCCGCATCCCTAGACCACAAAGGGGATTCCTTGTGGTGGATGGCGCTCACCAAATTGGTGAAGAGATTTAGCGTAGAAGGGATTGGAATGTTGGCAGGATCGGACGCGGCCTGCGAGGGAGGTCTTCCGGGATATTCATTGCATGAGGAGCTCTTCCTAATGGTAGAGGAGGCTGGCCTGACGCCGCTTGAGGCACTCAAAACAGCAACAATCAATCCTGCGAAATACTTTGAGCTGTCCCGAGAGGGAAAGATTGCCGTGAACAATTACGCCAACCTGGTACTACTCAAAGCCAATCCACTCGAGAATATCAGAAATACGCTATCGATCAGGGCGGTTGTGCAGAATGGGAAATTGGAGCGATTAAGCGACCACTAAGAATAAATGGCAATGGCCCAAGCCACATAAAACCACCCCAGACCCAACCAACTGATCGGATGTATCTTCTTCAGCGTCTGCCAATCATACATGAAAAAGGAGGTAAAGAGTGCATGCCACCCAAGGCCGTAAAACAACTCCCAGTTGTCTACCTGGAAGATGTCGGACACCCTGCCCATAATCGGCTCTATCGGTAAGGCAATGGCCCAGAAAATGAAGCGCTTGTGCTTGATCGCATCCTTCCGGTGGTGATAAGCGAATACCAAAAAAACTGCAAAGCTCACCATCAACAGCCTGTTGGCCTTCACAAACGGCTCCATGGCCTCCCAGCTTTCGAAAATAGCGGAGAAGACATAGACAGTACTCGCCCAAACGCCAATGGCGATCAGGAATCCGATCTTGCCCCATCGGATGTGGGCCTCGTATTGCTTTCGCGCAATGAAATACGACTGCGCGACAAAGGTCCCGAACCAGGCAAACATGAACAGGCCATGAATGATGAACTTCGGATCACGGTTGCTTTCCTGCCCAATGTCGGTGAACAGATTGTCGGAAAACGCAATGATGGAAGAAACTAAAAGAATGGTACTGACGGCTGGGAAGTAGTAGCGTTTCATCCTTGTCAAGATTTGCTCATTTCGTTGTGCCCCTCAGATATCACATCTCTAAAGCTTCGGGTCTGACTGCGATTCGGTCATACAAACAGCTTCCTATACCCGTAGTACGATAGCAGCGTGCCAATCATTGCGATAAGCGCACCAAAGAACTCCCCATCGCCTGCCATGATATGTCCCGAGGCTGCAATTAGCGTATTGAAGAAGAACCCCGCGTAGGCCCACTCTGTCAGCGACCTGGATTTCTTCATCCAAATCGCCACAAGGCCGAGGGCTTTGGCCAACGCCAGTGGATAAATGAGGAAAGTGGGGAACCCCAGATTGCCAAAGGCCTGTCTCGGCACTTCATAATTGAACAAATACATGCCTATGGACATGAACATGACGAGGGTCAGCAGTACGGTACCCACCCAATACAGAATTTTGGTAGTTTTCATTGGTTAGTGTGTTATCAAATTGCAATCCCTGCAAATGTGCTCAAAATGCCGAGATCCTTCAGCGATCATTTCGTTTCGGTGGATTCAGCTTCGATCACCTCAACCCAGTGTTTCGCCCTCTTACTTGTGAAATCGTTTATCTGATGTCGGCAGCTGAAACCACAGGCCACGACCTCAGTTTCCGGCGGCGCATCGTTGACTGCTGGGAAAAGTATCTCTGAACCTATCTTCTTTGATAGCTCATAATGCTCCTTTTCATAGCCAAATGATCCTGCCATGCCACAACACCCCGACGGTATCTCGGAGGCGCTATTACCTAGCAACTCCTTCATAGCGGCAGTGCCGTATAGGGCCTTCTGGTGGCAGTGCCCGTGAACCAAGACTTCCTTCGCTTTGCTGGTGAATTTGACGTTGAGTCGGCCACTTTGGACCTCCGATGCGAGAAACTGGTCAATCATCATAACGCCCGATGACAATCTGTTCGATAGCCCTTCATCATCTACCAGATCCGGCAGGTCATCATTGAGGGCTGAGGCGCAACTTGGCTCACACACCAATACTGGGATGCCCCGCTGTAACCAGGGATCGAGTCTGCCAGCGGTTTTTGTCCCCTCTTCCTTGGCATCACGCAAGAACCCATGCGAAATGCTCGGACGTTGACAGCAGCCGACATCGGCTAACTCGACATCGTAACCACATTTCTTGAGTAGCTCGTAGGCGGCAATGCCAATGTTGGGTTCGTGGTGGTTGAGGTATGTGTCGACAAATAGTGCCACCGTCGTCCCATCTCCACGGCTGCCATGCTTTTCATGCCACTGCACAAATGTCTGTGGAGCATAAGCCGGCAATGTGCGTCGCTTGTCAAATCCTGAGATACGATCAACGACGCCGCGAAACAGCAACGTCTTTTGAATGGCATTGACCCAGCCTGCGCCCACTCCACTCAGGCGGGCCGCCATCTTCGGCGCATCCCTGATCAGGCGATCGCGGAGCTTTGGACCATGCTTGTCATAGTACGCCTGGCTCACTTCACTCTTAAGCTTCGCCACGTCCACATTGCTGGGGCACTCTGACTTGCACGCTTTGCAGGAGAGGCATAGATCCATCACGCCATGGAGTCGCTCGCTGGCGAGTCCGTCTTGATCCAATTGACCGGACATGGCTTGACGGAGGGCATTCGCCCTTCCTCGCGTGGAGTGCTCCTCATCTCGTGTTGCCTTGAAGCTGGGGCACATCGTCCCTCCCAGTATCTTACGGCATTCTCCGACACCGCTGCACATGTGGACAGCATCCCCAAAGCTTTCGTCTTCCCGGTAGTGGTACGTCGTCGCCACTTCCTGATCCTTGTAGGCGGCGCCATATCGCAGATTCTCCGTGATGGGTGGGGCATCTACAATCTTCCCAGGATTCATCCGATTCTCCGGATCGAAAAGCTGCTTCACCTCCTTTAGGGCGCCGTACACCTGGCTGCCAAAGAACTGCTCATTGAAGGCGCTGCGGACCAGCCCGTCACCGTGCTCACCGCTCCACGACCCTTCATATTCCATGACCAACTCGAAAGTCTCCTTCGCAATGGCGTCGAAACGCCGAATATCTTCCTCCTGTCGCAGGTCCAGTATAGGTCGCACGTGGATCACTCCCACGCTGACGTGGGCGTACATGGCTACTTCCGTCCCATGCTTAGCACATACCTGCAAAACCCGATCGATGTACTCATGCAGGACCTTCGTCGGAATGCCGGCATCTTCAATGAAGGGCAAGGGCTTCTTCGAGCCTTTGAGCCCCAACATCAATCCGAGTCCCTTCTTCCGGATGATCCACACATCGGTGTACTCGGGCCCCTCGGGGAATAACGGCCACGCATAACCAAGCCCTAATTCGTTCAGCTTGGAGATCATCTGCCTGGGTCGGTCCAGTACTTCCTGCTGATCCTCGCTATAAAATTCGATGATCAAGATGGCTGCGGGATCCCCTTCGATGAAGTGGCAGCTCCGCTGGGTGATCAGGTTTTCGCGGCTAAGTCTGACGACGGTCTCATCGAGGATCTCTACAGCCGCGGGGTTAAACTTCAGGATGGGCTCCACGGCACCGACCGCATCCAACAGCTTGTCAAAGTGGGCGACACAAACGGATTTGTATTTTGGTAGGGGGACCAGGTTGAGCTTCAGTTCAGTCGTCACCGCCAGGGTACCTTCGCTACCACATATCAACTTGCTCAGATTTAAATTCTCTACACCGACAAACTCGTCCAGGTTGTACCCACCCACCCTGCGCATGACCTTCGGGAAGCGATCTTTGATCTCCTCAATATTGGAACGAACAATACTTTCAAAGGCCCGGTAAATCTCCCCCTCCCTATCCGTTTGCTTCGCCTTTTCGGCATATTCAGCCACCGTGACTTCTCTGAGGTGCAAGGGTGTTTCATCCGCCAGCAACACCTTCGCCTCCAGTACATGGTCCACCGTCTTCCCATACAGGATGCTCTTGGTGCCTGACGAATTGTTGCCGACCATCCCTCCGACATTGGCCCTGCTCGACGTTGCAGGATCAGGAGCGAAATGCAGCCGGTACGGCTTCAGATAGTCATTCAACACATCCAACACCATACCCGGCTGGACGCGCACCCATCGCTCCTCTTCATTCAGCTCCAGCACCTGATTCATGTATTTGGAAAAGTCGAGGATCATGGAGTGTCCGACGGTCTGGCCCGCCAAACTGGTCCCACCGCCCCTTGGCAGGACGGTGATCCCATGGGCACGAGCGGCCTTCAGCGCGACCTTTACATCCTCTTCGTGCCGGGGCATGACAATGACAATGGGGCGGATCTGGTAGACACTGGCATCTGTGGCATACATCCCCAGGCTGTGGCCATCAGATAACACATCCCCCTCGATGTTGGACTTGAGCGTCTCGATAAACTGCTGGTTGGCCATTTCTTAACCCTTGATGATCGTTCGCAGAGCACTGGTCAGCATATTGACGTGGTTGGCGCTGCTACTATGTCCCATCAACCCAACACGCCAGATCTTCCCGGCAAAATCACCGAGGCCACCTCCTACTTCGATATTGTATTCGTTCAGCAAACGACTGCGTGTACTGGCATCGTCCAGACCTTCGGGCAGCTTCACCGCGTTGAGCATGGGCAATCGGAAACCTGGGGCCACGAGAAACTCAAAACCCAGCGCTTCCAACTCCTGCACCAGGAGCTCGTGGTTTTTTTTATGTCTGGTAAATCGCGCCTCCAATCCCTCTTCCAGTACTAGTCGCAAGGCTTCCCTCATGGCAAACATGGCTGATACAGGTCCTGTATGGTGGTAGGCCCTTTTGGAACCGGCCCAGTAGTTCTTTACCATCGTAAGATCGAGGAACCAGCTTTGGACTTTGGTCTTCCGAGCATCGAGCGCCGCCACAGCGCGATCACTGAAGGTCACAGGTGACAATCCCGGAGGCGCACTTAGGCATTTTTGGGAGCCCGAATACAGCGCATCGATCCCCCACTCGTCCACTTGGAGGTCAGTACCGCAGTACGACGTCACCGCATCCACCACGAGCAACGCACCGGCGTCATGGGCCATTTTACTGATCTCCTCCAGCGGCTGCAGTACACCCGTGGAAGTTTCTGCATGGACGATGGCCACCAACTTGGGCTTGCAGGTCTTCAGCGCGTCTTCTACTTGTTGCGGATCTATGGCCTCTCCCCACGGGGCATCGACACGGATGAGCTTGGCGCCGCACCTTTCGACGATGTCCGACATGCGGTTACCAAACACACCATGCACGCAAACCAGCGCCTCGTCGCCAGGTTCCAGCAGGTTCACCAGACATGTCTCCATCCCTGCACTCCCGGGAGCAGATACCACGAAGGTGAGCTGATTTTTCGTCTGGAGCGTGAGCTGGACCATTTCCTTGATCTCGTCCATGATCACCAAAAACTCAGGATCCAGGTGACCGATCAACGGCGTGGACATCGCTTTCAAAACTCTGGGATGGGCATCACTCGGGCCGGGACCCATCAGCACACGTTGGCTGGTATTCAATTCACTGTATGTTGACATGCTGCTAATCTATAATAAGGGATCTGTGATATTCAATAATTGTATGGCGATGAGGCCCAGCAACCCGACCATCACAACATAATAGATCGTCGGGATGATGGTTTTCCGCAGGGTATTGCCCTCCTGCCCTAGTAATCCAACCGTGGCCGATGCTGCGACGACATTGTGGATGGCGACCATATTTCCCGCCGCGGCACCTACCGCCTGTAAGCTGACAATCATGGCACCCGAAATTGACAACCTTTCAGCTACGCCGTATTGGAAGAGGCTGAACATGAGGTTGCTGACGGTGTTGCTGCCGGCAATAAAAGCACCCAACGCCCCTATCGACGGCGCGAAGAGTGGCCAGATCGCCCCCACGTGCATGGCGACCCACTCGGCCATTGCCAGGGGCATGCTCGAAATGCCCAAATCATTGGCGCCTGAGTTGATATAGATACGCACCATCGGGACAGTGAAGATCAGGACAAAGCCCGCCCGCAGAATGATCTTTGTGGAGTCCTTCCAAGCAAGTTTCATGGCGCGGCTCTCCATATTGTGAAGGAAGTAAGTGATGAGGGCCACAAGTATGAGAATCGCTCCGGGCAGATAGAACGGTGCGGTGGAAGCATTAATGCCTGAGCCAAGGATGTCCGACCAGCTGAACCTGATCCCACCCAGGAAGGCCTTCAAAGGGAGCTGAGAGAGACGCGTCAGCACAAGAAAGAGCGCAACCAAAACGTACGGCGCCCACGCCTTGGAAAGCGTCATCCGCTTGACGGGTTTGATGTCATCTAAGCGCATTTCCAGCGTGCCCATCCAGTTGCTGGGCCATTGATCGGCAGATGGAAAGTCCCAATTGCCCTTGGGTAGCAGGAAGCCCCTTTTCGCAGCAAAGGTGACAATGCTTAAGCCTATCAGCGCACCTAATAGTGATGGGAATTCAGGCCCCAGGAATATTGCAGATAGCACGTAAGGTACTGTAAAGGCCAGTCCACCAAATAAGGCAAAGGGCCATATCGCCAGCCCTTCTTTCCATGACTTCTTTTCGCCAAAAAATCGGGTCATCATCATGCACATGAACAAAGGCATGATCGTCCCCGTGATCGCGTGAAGTACCGCCGCACGGCTTGTAATGACCCTCAAGTAATCGGTGAACTCCAACCCATTGGCGGCGAGCTGACTCGTCAGGTCGGGATTTGACAGACCTCCTGTCACCCCTACAATGATAGGTGTTCCAACAGCCCCAAAAGTGACGGGTGTGCTTTGTACCATCATCCCGAGCATGATCGCTGCCGCGGCAGGAAAACCCATGGCCAGCAGCAACGGCGCCGTGATTGCAGCCGGTGTGCCAAAGCCCGCCGCACCTTCAATGAAAGCGCCAAACAACCAAACGATGATCACGACCTGCACCCGCCGATCGACACTGATGTCTGCGAAGCCACTACGAATGATCCCGACCGCTCCGGAGTACTTCAGGGTGTTGAGCAGCAGGATCGCACCGAAGATGATGAACAAGATGTCGAACGTAATGAACAGCCCTTGAAAAGTCGAGGCCAGCATATGCTGAAAGGACACACCCCAAAGTGCGACGGCAATCACAGCGGCCACCACAAATGCCAAGGGCATGACGCGACCGGCAGACCACTTGAGGCCGATCAGGAAAAATCCAACAAGTGCAATGGGCGCTGCAGCCAGCAGCGCTTGCATGGTTAGGGTCATTGGCTTTGCCAGTAGGTTTTCGTTTTGTATACTACTTCATTCCGGTGGAATTGGCAAACCTGCAGTACCAATCGGCCACAAATGGAATTTCTTCACTAGCTGAAGGGCAGACATCGAAAGCCCAAAGAGCCCGGGAGTAGCTTATTTCGGCGCCCTACCTACAATGGGTGGAACGCTATACCTGGTCGTTCGCTCATCGCTGATGACACCCGACCAATTTAATCCAAATGCAAAGTCGTAGGTATTGCCATCGCCATCGATATGACATTCCATGTCTCGTGGCACATCTTCGAACTGCGCCTCCACCGTCTCCATATGTGCAGGCATCTGCATCGGCAACAGACCTGATGGCTCTACCTGGCCGGCTATTACCTCGAGGAATGCCTTTTCGGGCACGGGCGCCGCTCTGTTTCCTCCGAAGCCTACCAGGATGGCATCGACCTCATTTTCGAATTCACTAAACACCATCGGATTCGATGCATCTACGGCCACAATCACCTTGTCAATGGCAGATGTCGTCGATAGGACGAGATCCAGGTGATGCTCATTCGTGATAATACCTGTCTCGCCAAAATACGAGCGATTCTCCTTTACGAGCTTGTCTGTACCACCATCATTTACCTGGATCATATCCCCCCCGAGGGATTCACGGCGTACGAACTCAGAATCAGCAGTGTAAGGGCGGAATTGCAGAGAAATTGGTCGGTACGTAAAATTCCGGCGTTCCTCTTCTATGTCTCTTGGCGTAGGGGCACTGTTCCTCATTCCGCGAGATTCTGTAAACGTGGGGTTACCGTTTTGAGGGCTGCTTATCCTCACAATTGCAAAATCACAGGCGGCGATCTCTTCCCTGGAGGCGCGAATGATGTCAGCCGGCAACAGGGTTGGGTTGCCTTCTCGGTCCGGGGGTCCGGTATAAGTTTCCGCCAGTTGGTCTGTCAGGACATCGTAATACGCCCCAGCTGCTTCGATGCTAAATCCCGGCTCTGCCGATGCCGGAGTCCTAACCCACCCACCGGTAGCTGCTTTGTAGACTCTGGGGATATATACTTTGGGTTTTTCGCCTCCTTCTGCCACCTTACGTATAACACCGCCCCTGTTCTTCAACATCACAATAGACTTCAGATGAGCATTGTGACCTGCGGCTTTGTGTTCCGAATTGTTGGGGACTGCCTCCGCGACTTCGAGATGGAGGTATGGATTGTCTACAATGGCAATATTGAAGTGGGTTCTCAGTATGCGTTCGGTCGACTTTTTCATGATTTCCTGCATGGTAGCTTCCCCAAGTTGCTCAACGCCCAGTTTATAGGATTCCATGGCAAGGTCAATATCATTCTGACCTTCCCTACCCTCACCTCCAAAGGCATCAGATCCTGCTGTGAGTATCGCCAACAGTCTTTCCGCGAATGACAGATCTTCCACACCATAATTCTTGCTGGTGAGGATACCAAAGTCAGTCAGGATATAGCCATCCCATCCATATTCCTGTCTCAATAAGTTGTTGATCTTAAAAGGGCTATAGCTCGTGCCCAAGCGCTCTCCACCCACAGGAGAACCATCTGCTGCTATACCGATGGAGTAGTTGGTCATAGCTGCCGATACCGTCTGAGTTTTCCCAGGCAAGTCCATACAGGCAAGAAAAGGCAGGGTGTGCGTATAAAACTGCCCACCGGGAAAGACATTGTAAGCACCATCCCTTGTATGGGATTCGCGGCCACCTTCTGCCGCGCCATCGCCAGGAAAGTGCTTCATCTGGTTGTTCACGCTATGCTGGCCCCAGCCCATGTCATTTCCCTCGTCATCGTAGGTGGATTGCCAACCATTGATAATGGCCTGGGCCATATCCGTCGAGAGCGCAGGATCTTCACCAAATGTTCCAGGAATACGTTTCCACCGCGGTTCGGTAGCAAGGTCCATTTGTGTGGCAACTTGCATCGAGATCCCCATAGCACGCCATTCTTTTGACATCATGCGGCCGTATTGGGCGCCGATTTCAGGGTCAAAGGTGGCCGAGAGACCGAGGTTACTCGGCCAGCTGGAAACATCCCCTTTTCGGGGATCATCGATCCAAACTGCCGGTATACAGACAATATTATCAAGGCCTTCGATGTACTGCTGGACCATGTTATTCCAATTGACTTTGGTCCTCGCATCGGCGGTCCCACCACGGGGGGCGCGCAGTTGTCTGTAACCAAGATCCAGTGAGTTCTTAATGATGGTGTCGAGGCTGTCGGGATTGACTCTCCAACTCCCAAAGGGATTCATCTTCATGCCCATCATCTGCTCAATGGGAATCTCCTCCACCATGGCCCCAGCCCGCGTCTCGAAGTCCACACGCCAATCTTCAAACTGATCGAGCTGGTTGTTCCGGTTGAGGTCTTTGAACGCGAAACCGTCCACTTGGATGATCTGAAGACCCGACTCCTTCGAATAACCCAATGTTGCGCCCCCTTGATTGGTAACCTTGGTCCACCCATCTGGCGTTTGAACCTCCTCCCACTTTACCGAACCCGAACCGAGGGAGTCAGGTTCTACGGGATAATCGACTGTCGTACTGCAAGAAGAAAAGATGGCAGCGACAGCAGTCGCCCATATGAGGTCAAGTAAAATTCCTATCGCTGACTTGGTGCGTCGACGTGCGTCCATTGGCTCCTCCATTTTTTCGGAATATAATGTCAGAATATGAAGAGAAACTGAGCATGGAACAAAATTGAAATAGCGCTTGGTACAGGCCGGGCTGCCAAACTACCAATCCCTCACAGCAAGCAACGGTAAGCCAGGGGCTATGCCCCTACCGCTTTCAAGAGTTTTCCTTAGGGCCGAATCGCTAAACAGTCTTCAGGTATTCATGCACAAATGAAACCGTGACAGACCCTTGCCCTACTGCCGAGGCCACTCGCCTCACTACGCCGGCCCTCACATCGCCGGCAGCAAATATGCCTGGGACGCTGGTTTCGTTGAGGAAGGGGTCTCTCTCCAACCTCCAGCCCCTGGGGCGGCCTTCACCGGTTGTGAGGTCCGGGCCGGTGAGAATAAAACCGTTCCGGTCGCAGGCGATCACCTCCTGAAAGGCGTCCGTATGTGCCCGCGCACCAATGAATATAAATACGGCTGCAGCAGGGAACTGACGCTCTTCTTTGGTTTCACTGTTATACACTGTCACCGATTCGAGCGATTTATCTCCGTGTACCTCCCTGATCTCTGTCCTAGGCCTCACCTCGATGTTCTCGGTACTCATGATTTGATCTATGAGGTATTGAGACATCCCTTTTTGTAAAGATTCACCTCTGATCAACATGGTCACCTTTGCCGCATACCGCGAAAGGAACATAGCTCCCTGACCCGCCGAATTGGCTCCTCCGATAACGAAGACGTGGTCTCCTGCCAATTCTGCGGCCTCACTGACTGCGGCTCCGTAGTAGACACCAGACCCCGAAAGACGATTGATATTGGGAACATCCAGTTTCCGCAGTGTTACACCTGTGGCCAATATCAGCGCCTTGCAAGTCAGTTCTGTTCCATCCTGTAGCATCACCGTACGATAAGGGTCCTCCCTTTTGATACTGACCACCTTTTGAGCGGTGAGTATCTCCGCTCCCAAACGCCGCGCCTGGAGCGTTGCCCGGTTGGCCAGGTCCATGCCACTCACACCCGCAGGGAATCCAAGGTAATTCTCTATCCGCGAACTGGTCCCAGCCTGACCTCCTGTTGCTTCTTCATCTATCAGCAAGGTGTGCAGTCCCTCTGAAGCTCCGTAGACGGCTGCGGCCAATCCCGCGGGTCCAGCGCCAACGATCACCAGGTCATAGTTCATCGCATTGGCCTCTGTCTGCAAACCACAAGCCTGTGCCAGTTCCTTCATATCAGGGGCAAGGAGCGATGTGCCATCAGGAAAAAAAACAAGGGGCAATCGACCGTCTGGATTCTCAACACTCCTTGCCAGGGCCACACCTTCGGCATTCTTTTCCAAATTCAACCACTGATAAGATATCCGGTTGCGCGCCAGGAAGTCCTTTGTCTCATGGCACTTCGCCGACCATTGCGTGCCCACCACCCGGATGCCCTCATACGGGGGAATGTTCTGTGACTGCCAATCCTCCAAAAGATCATCCAGGATCGGATACATGTGCTGCTCCGGCGGACTCCAGGGCTTCAGAAGGTAGTAGTCCAGGCCAATGTCATTGATGCTTGCAATCGCCGCATCAGTATCAGCGTATGCGGTTAGCAATACCTTTTTCGCCTTCGGGTAGTATGGAATGGCTTCTGATAGAAATTCGGTGCCGTTCATTTGCGGCATGCGGTGATCCACAAGCAACAGCGCAACTTCGTCACCTCTTTGCTTCAGCTTTTTGACAATCTCCAAGCCCTCTCCTCCGGAATTGGCCTTGATGATGGAATAGTCGGCGTGAAAATGATCTCTTAGATCGCGCTCGATGGCTTTCAGAACCTGTGGTTCATCGTCAATTGTAAGTAGTATTGGTTTGCCCATGGACGAATTGGAATGGCTCAGCTTGCCACCTCGCTTGTTTCATTGGTTTGTTGGATTGGCAATTCCACCCGAAATACGGTCTCTCCAGGTTTGGACTTAACGGTGATCATGCCTCCATGCTTCGCCGCAATGATATTATACGAAATGTGCAATCCCAAGCCAGTTCCTTTTCCCTGCTCTTTGGTTGTATAGAAGGGATCGAAAATGTGCTGCTCGACATCGTCAGGAATTCCTCTTCCCGTGTCTTTTATCTCTACAAAAACGCTGTCCTTCTTGCGCCAGGTCCTTAGAAATATCTCGCCGTGTCCCTGCATTGCATCCACCGCGTTGTCGATCAGGTTGGTCCATACCTGGTTCAATTCACTGCCGTAGCCCATGATTTCCGGCAAGTCTTTGGCAAAGTCCTTATGCACGGTCACATCATGTTTCAACTTGCTCCGAAGCATGATCAACGTGTTGTCGAGCCCCTCATTCACATTTATGTATTGTACAGGCGATTGATCCATGTAGGTATAGGCCTTCAGGGCCTTGATGATCTCAGATATTCGCTGCGTCCCTTCACAGATCTCTTCCAATAGGTCGTTGGTAATGTGTAAGTGGTAAAGAACGGGGAGCATCGATCTCATCTTCTCCGGACCGAACTGTTCAAGACCGATTTTCAAGTCCTGCTTATCCAGACCAATGTTGACAAGCTCAGGGGCTATCTCCCACGAATTTTCTACATTCAACTCCTCCAGGCTTGCCTCCATTTCACGTTCCAGGTCACTTCTGACCAGTGGATCCATCTCCTCCTTCGTTCGGGCAGGATCGACATAGCTATTGATGTATTTGGCGGCCATTTCCAACTCGTTTTCGGATAAGGATATGATCCCCAACTCGTATTGGGACTTATTCAGGTTGGGAATGGCTTTCTGAAGACGGGCCGCACCACGCTCCACCGCTGCCGACGGGTTATTCAGTTCATGAGCTACACCCGCACTGAGCCGGCCAAGAGTAGCTAGCTTCTCGTTTTGCCTCAGCAACAATTCCTGCTCGTAATTGGTACGCTCGAGGTCCCGGTTCTTGAGGATGAGCGCCAGCATACGTTCTTTCGCAGTGTGGAGAAATAGAAATGTCAGGAAAATCACTGTAAAAGATGCACCCAAGTTGATCACATAGAACAGGGCCTTGGTCCCATGAGGTAAGTCAAAAGCATTCCCAAAGAGATTGGGTTCGAAGACCATCGATATGATCAGTAGGCAAAACCAAAGAGCCATAAAGAGAATGGCCTGTGACCTGTTCAGGAACATCACTGCTGCTGTGGGACCCAAGAAACTCCAGGCAAACACCATCCCAGACTGATCAATACTACCGATGCTCCACTGAATCAACGAAGTCACCCACATGATACATAGTATCTGCGCATAGATCAAGATATGGTACCTCCGGAGAACGTGGGCGACGAGCGCTGCGGGACCGACGATGCCAACAAATAGTAGCGGAAGCATGGTTATAAAACTGGCACCAAAGACGTTGTAGTACAACAGCGACCACAATAAGCCGCATATGCTACAGCTGACTGACACGAAGAAAGCCAGAGACTTCATCAAGGTCGTCTCCTCGCTATCACCTTCCTGTCTCGCAAATCCTTGGAATAATCGCATAGTTTTTCATTTTGGATAACGTACTGAGTTCCCAGCCCAGAGATCGTCGAAAAACTAAACAATTGAGATCTTTCCAGCATCGTTACCAAGATAAGATTGGGCTAAAGGCAGAAATGATGCCCAGGATGGACACGTTCCACGCTCAGGATACTTGACAAAATGGACGTACATTCGAGGCCATCCCTACGACGAAACGTAAATGGAGTTGGTCATCACAACACTGATTTGGGCTGCCGTAATCCAGGGGCTACTCCTCGGGATGGCGTTCATTGCAGCCAGGAAGCGCCAAAGCTTCGCCAACCGGCTGCTCGGGTTCTTTCTGATCTCCTTTGTCTTTCAGGCGCTCTCGGACCTATTGCCCTTCAATGAAATAGGCAGCTATTCCCTGTCAGGTTACTTCACACTGCCTGAGGTGAAATGGCTACTACCGGTGCTTTTCCTTCACTATGTCCTGGTAAAAGTCGGGCGGTCATCCGCCTATAGATGGTTCCTCTACTTCCACTATGGATTGGCCTTCAGCCTCATCAGCCTCACGTTGATCAATGTACTATTGGTGATCATCAAGGGGCTGACTTTGATGGACGTTTTCAGCTGGCAACTTCTGGAAAACTTCTATATGACGTTGCAATACTATGCCTTCCTGCTGACGGTCGTATCATTTGGCCTCGCCCTTCGAGAGACCTGGCGGTATCGCCAGTTGGTGCGAAACGAATACAGCGACCTGGTCATGATGGACATCAACTGGCTTTGGCAGTTCATTTTCGTCATTGCACCGATCATCGTTTTCTGGGGTGCCGAACTCCTGCGCATAGCTCGGGGCGGCATGGGCCAATCCGAACTTACGATCGTCGCCTTCATCTTCATCTCCGTCTTCAACTATTTCGTGAGTTTCAAGGCCTTCACGCAACAAACCCTGTTTGACCGCCCGGCTGATGCTGAAAAGGCCGCCGCTTCCGAGCCGGTCATCAGCAACGAAAGCAAACCAGCTGTAGACAGCGAGATCGGCGACCAGATTGTCGCGGCCATGGTTGAGCATGCCTATTTCCTGAATCAAAACCTGACCCTCCATGATTTTGCGCGGGAGATCGACGTGTCACCCCGCATCATATCGACGTACCTGAATCAGACGTTGGAGTCCAATTTCAACGAGTGGGTCAACAACTTCCGGGTGGACCACGCCATGGCCAGTCTCCAGGACAAAGGCAAGGAGCACTATTCCATAGAGGGGATCGGTGCCGACGCCGGATTTAAGTCCCGATCAGCCATGTACATGGCCTTCAAAAAGAAGACCGGACACACGCCTGGGCACTTTAAGAAGGAATTGATGTCCTGATTTCAGTATCTGGGACACCCACGACTGCGGAACGTGCAACTTCCCTTCGCCACTTGGGTATTTGAAATAAAGCGCCAGCAACACGGCGTGTCACAAACTCAAGAAATGCAGTCATGAAACATCTGGCCATCAACTTTTCTATCCTACTTTTCACCCTGAGCGCAGGTACGCTTCAGGCCCAATCCAACAACCCGGATCTCGATAAATACTTCCTCCGCAAAATGAAAGGTGCGGACCGTATAGGTATGCAAGCCGCCTACATCGCCAACGGCCAGCTGGCCTGGGTGGGTAGCTATGGGCTCAAGACCTATGAAACGGAAGACGCGGTCAATGACAGTACCCTGTTCATGGTGGCCTCCATTTCCAAACCGGTGACGGCATTGGCCATGATGAAACTCTATGATGAGGGGAAGGTGTCACTGGACGATGACATCAATAAGTACCTGCCCTTCTGCGTGCGAAACCCCCACTACCCCGATCACGCAATCACAGTCCGCATGTTGCTGACACATGTGTCCTCCATCCATGATAACTGGAGTGTCCTCGAGCCCCTTTATACACTGGGAAAAGGTGGCGGCGATTCACCCATGGGCTTGGACGAATTCTTGCAGAAATTCCTGGTGCCTGGTGGCGAGTTTTACGACTCCGCCAAAAACTTTTACCACACCCCACCGCTTACGCAGGAGCGCTATTCCAATGTCGGTTTTGCACTGGTCGGCTACCTCGTGGAGCAGATCTCCGGCAAACCTTTCAATGAATACATGAATGAGGAGGTGTTCGCCCCTTTGGGCATGAACGACACCCATTGGTTCTACACCGAGGTGACGCACGATAATATCGCCACGCCGCACAACCTCCCTTATCGCGAAACCGATTTCAAAGGCACCCAGATCTTAACGCATTTTGGATACCCGGAATATCCCTCGGGACAACTCAGGACTACTGTCGCGGACTACGCCCAGTTTGTCAAGCTGATGGTCAACAAGGGCCAGGTCGACGGACAGCAGTTTCTCAGCGAAGCCACGGTGGAAGAGTTCCTGAAAGTGCAGTACCCCGAAGTCGCCAAGCATCGGGCCATCTCGTGGAGCTACAATGAGTTCGAAAATGTCATCTACAATTTGATCATGCCCCGACGGCCTTCACACACGGGGCTGGATCCAGGGATGAACTCCGTCGTATCCTTCGACCCAGAGACGAGGTCAGGAGTGGTGATATTCTCGAACTCACCCACGACCACACTCAGAACCGAGAAGATCATCTACATGGACATCGTCAAAAGATTATTCAAAGAGGCACACAAAAATTCAAAATCATGAAGACAATACTCACAACACTGATACTGGCATTGGCCGCTCATTGGCTGGACGCACAATCCAGAATTGCATCGACTGTTACTTTCCCCAGCGGTGACGAAACCATCGAAGGCATCCTTGTTCGTCCCCAGTCCGAAGGACGCTTACCTGCTGTTGTTTTTCAGCAGGGCTCCGGCAACCATGCTTTCGACGGATACGAAACGGAAGCATGGGGCCCCCACAAGTTTTACATCGAAGATGTGCTGCTGGCGCAGGGCTACGCCGTCCTCTATTGCAACAAAAGAGGTCTGGGCAACACGACAGGCAATTGGAGAAGCAATGACTTCTATGGTCGTGCCGAAGATGCCTATGCGGCCGTCACCTATTTGAAGACGCGTGAGGACATCGACCCGAATCGGATCGGCGTATCCGGCCACAGCCAGGGCGGCTGGGTAGCGCAACTCGTGGCCTCGCAGCATGACGACATCGCATTTGTATTGAGCATGGCTGGTCCAACAGTAGGCGTGCGGGCCCAGACGGAAGCGTACGACAGCCTCATGTACCTGTGCCAGGGATATTCAGCTGAGGAACTGGGTCCGAAAATGGCCAAATACCGCAAGCGCAAGAAGAAAGCTGCCGCCATCGGAAGGATACTCCCCTTCATCGGTAGCGCCCGACACTGGAACCTGATCTATGACTACGAAACCCAGGACGTTCTCAGCAACCTCAGGTGCCCCACATTACTGCTGTTCGCCGAGCACGATGTCAATGTGCCTCCCGAGCAGAACATTACCTATTTCAATGACTTCTTCGACGATGATCCGCCCGCCAATTTCACCATCAAAGTCATGCAGGGGGGTCAGCATGGCTTCTACCAGGTCGAGGATCGCTGCGTGGACTGGGCGACTGCCGAAAAGCAGCCCTTTGATCCCGCCTTTCAGCGGGAGATCAGCCAATGGGTCGAGTCGCTCGATCAGGAGAATCAGCTAGTGAAAACTTCTGAGTGAGGTGTTCCTGCCATGATTCTGGGTGGTGGGACTCCCGGGTAATAACACCTATTACCTCTCGGTGAATGTATTTGATGGAACGGGTTCGTTGAAAAGTCAGCGAACTACATCCATCTAACTGGCCACGCCTTCGACCACCGCCAACCACCAGGATGTATAGGGCACAAATAGCAGCAGGAGATTAGGAATCGAGAAGATGATCAAGGCCGTGACAAATGAGCGGTTTCGCGCTAATTGTCCATTCTTGTAGTCATAGAAAATCAAGGCCACGAACACTAAAGCCATAGCTCCCACACTGGCATAGAGCGCGCCCATGAAATCCATGCCCAGCCAAGTAGCTATAAGCCTTAGCAATCCCGCGCTCACGACCACGACAGCCGTCGCAATCATAAACCTCAAATGACGGCCGATTTGCTTCCGATAAATGACGGCAAGAAGATAAAAAGCTGCAAAGGGAAGGATGTCCGTCAACGGCAGGAAGAGCATCGTCCGTGTCAGGCCATCGGCCACCCCGTTGTCCGAGGCAGCCGTCAAAAATGCATACCTGTAAGCTACGACCATGGAGACGACAATCATAGGCACTAAGATGTACGATATTTTGCCGATGGCTCGATGCCACCGGAACGCTTTCCTGTTGATCAATACAGGTTGGGCTATGAGCACAAAAAGCCATAGTACCATCAGCACTCCGTGCACATGATGAAAGGTCTGGAACCCTTCGAAGGCCGGGAAAAAGGAATAGTAAGTTGGATAAAAGCCAAGAAAGACGATCACTGTAACTGCGATAAAGAAGAGGACAATGTTTTTATATGCTTTTTCCATCAGAAGTGATGCCCTGCTTAGCGCAGATACAGTTTGGTGTTGGAACAAGGTAGCGAAAAGTAGTGAGTGGAGCATCAGTGGTATTGCGTCTCCAAGAAAGTTTCATGCAAAATGCGAGTGCCCAACGTCCCAGAAAGGTTCGCGTGAGGGGTGGTAAGGGAGCCGGCGCAGCGGCTGTGCGCAGCACCGAAGCGACAGCGGAGCCCTGGACGACCCGACCGCGGCGACTGCGAAGGAGCATGTCAATATGACCCGACTTCGCCCGCAGTCGCCGGGGACACGCCCAAAAAGATCCCCGCCATAAATAAAGGCCCTACCCTTGGGTGCGCCGCTGAAGATTGAAGATCTTGCCCCCTCCTTCTGGGTAATGGCAGAGGTGAAACGATAGCGCATATGGCGGATTTTTATCCAAATCAAAGATGGACCAGTGAGGGCGAGCCGGAGCTGGGGGTTGGGATGGTCGTGGAAACGGACAAGCTTCGTGTGAAGGTGCACTTCCCGGCAGCGAGTGAAACACGGCTGTATGCACTGGCCAATGCCCCTTTGCGAAGGGTGGTCTTCAAACCGGGGGATACCGTGGTGGATGCCAACCAACGCCCCCTGGTCGTAGAACGGGTGGAGGACCGTGGAGGCTTGCTGTGGTACATAGGAAGAGACGGAGCTTTGTCGGAGGCGGATCTTGGTAATGTGTCGCTGCAGCACGGCATCCTGGAGCGGCTGCTGATGGGTGATGCGGAGCCGCCGGATGCTTTCGCCCTACGACGAAAGACATTGAATTTTGAGTATGACCGCCGGATGTCGCCCGTCAATGGGTTTGTTGGGGGACGGATTGATCTGATCCCACACCAGCTGTACATCGCCCATGAAGTGAGCAGTCGCTACGCCCCGCGGGTATTGCTGTCCGATCAGGTGGGTCTGGGCAAGACGATAGAGGCGTGCCTGATCTTGCACCGCTTGTTGCTCAGTGGCCAGGTTTCGCGGGTATTGATACTTGTTCCGGACTCGTTGGTCCACCAGTGGTTTGTTGAAGTGCTGCGGCGCTTCAATTTGTGGTTCCACATTTTTGATGAGGAGCGATGCGCGGCGCTCGAAGAATCAGCGCCGGAGGGAAATCCCTTTCTGGATGATCAGCTGGTCATTTGTAGTACTTCCTTTCTGGCAGGCTCACCAACACGCGCCCAGCAGGCCATCACCGCAGACTGGGATATGCTGGTGGTAGATGAGGCCCACCACCTGGCCTGGTCACGGGAATCGTCCAGCCCGGAATATGGCATTGTCGAATTGCTGAGTCGGGTGGCCAAGGGATTGCTGCTATTGACGGCGACCCCGGAACAGTTGGGTGTTGAAAGCCACTTTGCCCGACTGCGGTTGCTGGACCCCGATCGGTACGCAGACTACGACGACTTTATCCACGAATCAGAAGATACCGAGCCGATCGCCAATATGGTGGAGGGCCTGTCTGCAGGGCGCGCAATGACCGACAAGGAACGCTCGCTGTTGGTTGACCTCTTTGGCGAGGCCAGGGTAGCGCAACTCGGAAAAGGATCGTCGATAGCCGAGGAACAATTGATTGAGGATCTCCTGGATCAGCACGGTCCCGGTAGGGTGGTATTTCGAAATACCCGCTCGGCGATGAAGGGATTCCCGGTTCGCAAAGCCCATCTCACCCCTTTGGATGGCGGAGCAGATCACGAGGAGTGGATCCGGCGGATGTCAAAGGAATATGGGGAGCACAAAATGCAGCAAGCCGGTACGGAGAAAAGTCAGAAGTTTTGGTTTTCGGAGGACCCTCGTGTAGCTTGGTTGGTGGATCTGCTGGCGGAGATCAGCCCTGCTAAGGTGTTGTTGATCTGTGGAAGTAAGGCCAAAGTCCTGGCATTGGCGAAGGCCTTGCAAGCGCTGAGTAGCGCCAAAGCGGGGGTATTTCATGAAGACCTGACGATTGTGCAACGGGACCGGAATGCGGCGTGGTTTGCTGAGCCGGATGGCGCGCGGATCCTGCTGTGTTCAGAGATCGGCAGCGAGGGGCGCAACTTTCAGTTTGCCCACCACCTGGTATTGTTCGATCTACCGCTGCACCCGGAGTTGTTGGAGCAACGTATTGGCCGGCTGGACCGCATTGGGCAGACAGAAGATATTCACATCCACGTACCCTACCTCGAAGGCAGTCCTCAAGAGGTAGTCGTGCGATGGTTCCATGAGGGATTGAATGCCTTTGAGGAAAATATCGAGGGCGGCAATCAGATCGGCCAACTTTTCAGCGCGCGACTGGCCGAGACGGCAATGGCCGGAGCAGCTGATCCTGAGCCATTACAGGCATTGATCGCCGATACGGCCGACTATCAAAAAACACTCAAGGAGCAATTGGCCAAAGGAAGAGACCGGCTGCTGGAGATGAACTCTTTCCGCCCTCGGGTCGCCGATCAATTGATAGAGAAAATCAAAGCTGCTGATCGGGATATCACCCTGGAAGTATACATGACGCAAGTCTTTGAGCGCTTTGGTATCGACATGGAGGACCTGGCCGCCCGGACATATTTGTTGCACCCCGCACATGCCAACCGGGAGGCCTTCCCTTCTATTCCGGACGAGGGCATCTCAGTGACCTTCGACCGGAAGCGGGCCCTGGGTAGAGAGGATATGAGCTTCATCAGCTGGGATCACCCTATGGTAACAGGCGCCCTGGACATGGTGCTAAGCGGCGGTACGGGAACAGCCAGTTTTGGCTTGTTGCGAGGGACTGGCGAAACCGGCATTCTGCTGGAAGTGATGTTCGTACTGGAGACGTCAAAATCACGCGGAGTCCATGTGGACCGATTTCTGCCCTTGACCCCTCTTCGAGTTGTAGTCAATCATGCGGGTGACGAGGTGACCGAGGACTATCCGGTTGCCTTACACGAAAAGCAACTGATACCGGGGCCGATCGATGAGATGATCGGCAATGAAGCATTGGTGGAAACGGTGCTCCCCAATATGATCGATATGGCGACGGAGATCGCTGAACGCCTGAAGGAGGACGTCATCTCGGCGGGTCTCACGCAGATGAACCAAACGCTGGACCATGAGATCGGTCGGTTGGCCTCGCTGCACAAGCGCAATAAATCCATCAGGCCGGACGAAATACGCACGGCTATGGATGAAAAAGAGGTACTGACCGCACTCATCCAGGAGGCACGTCTGCGGATGGATTCGCTCCTGTTGATTAGAGAGGGTTAGGCAGCGGCACGGGCCGGACGCTTGCGCCAGTGGATGTGGCCCACTGTCCTGTCAGTATTCCATGGCCTTCCGAAGCCTTCCGCTACATATAGTAGCCTATGAACAACTCTACCTCATTATCCTTCTTCCTCCAGACGATCGACAAGTCCGAGTAAGCATCATGGGAGAATACGAGGTAGTAAGGATCGCGGTCCAATAGCCGATACCTACCATCTTCCTTCCACTTACGAAGCAGTTCGACATCGGCTTTGTCGAATAGTCGCTCTGCGATCCATAAGCCCCGCTGGAACCAATATTCAATGTCTTCCAAAGCAGTAGGGTCTTGTGTGATCAGGGTACCCGAAACCCCGAAATGATAGCAACCTCCTCGTTGGGCAATGAGCACCTCTTCACCCGGCAAGGAAATGGTAGCCTCCTTGGTGTCCGAATTCCACGTGTAGTCGACGAACTCAGGCACCGACTTGACGAAATCATCGGTTTGCGCCTCCTGATCGAAGAAGCAGTCCCGTTGCTGGGCAAAACTGAGAACTGGCGCAATCAGGAATAGGGGTAATAGTCTTCTCATTGGAATATCGTGTAAGCGCTATGTGATGGAGTCTGACATTACTCCAAATTGCCAGTAGCAAAATAGGGCAACCGTGCCTACACCACCAAAGGCTGTGGAGATTCCATGAAAAATGGATCTCCGACAGAGGGAGCTGCTCTCTCAAGCCTTAGCACTAGATTCGCACCATGCACATTTCCTTTGTATTGGTGGATCCGGTTGTTCCCGAAAATGTCGGCTTCTGTGCCCGTGGGTTGACAACCATGGGGTTTGACGACCTTCGAATCGTGGGGCAGCCACTGCATGAGGAAAAAGGTGCCAGGAACACTGCGTACGGATCTCATGACTTGCTGGAAAAGGTGCGCGTCTTCCCCTCATTGGAGGAAGCAGTCGCAGACTGCGAACTCGTGGTAGGCACAACAGCGAAGATTCGGGTTAAGCGCTCCGATTTCTTTGACCCGGAAGGCATCCGCCAAATTCTTGGAGAAAAGCCCCAAGGCACCAAAATCGCTGTTGTATTCGGATCAGAGACGAATGGGCTCGATGGTGAGGACATTGCTCGCTGCGATCTGCTATCCACTATTCCCCTCAAAACAACCTATCCCTCCCTAAACCTGGCACAGGCAGTGCTGATCTACGCCTATGAGCTGGCAAAAGACCCAGAAGTGCAAAATGAGATAATAGCTTCTAACCAGCTGATATCCAGATTAAAAGACGAAGCCACTGAATTACTCAATGATCTTGACTACGATCGCCATCCCATTAACAAACAGCGGATCATGGACCGATTGATGCTACTTGGTGAAAAGGATATGGAGTTGGTGATGGGGGTGTTGAAGAAGGTGAGGAGGAGGTTGAAATGAGTTGGGGGTACAGGCACATGCGGGACGCTTTCGCCCGCGAGAGGCCTTGAGACGGAAGTCCTCCGCAAAGTCAATTCGTCATTCCTGCGAACTTGAAGGAATGGGCTGACTTTGGCCAATTGGTTGGTGATGCAGGAATCTGAATTGATTTCAACGAGTGATAATGTATTTGGAATACCCTGCCGGGTGGGCCTTCATTTTTGAGAGATCAAAAACGAACCGCGGTGGCGGACCACCAAAAAATCCTTCCTTCATACAAGGTCTTCCGAGAACTTATACCGCCTCGAGAAAATTAGTGGCACCAAGGACTAGCGAAAATGAATACCTCAGACTCAAAATGTGTGGCTCGACTGTGTATGAAGGAATGTCCCGATTGACGTGACCATAAATTGAGCCCATCACACCACCGCTCGCGTCGTTAATCCAAAAATGTACCGCGTATGTCATCATAGGACCCTTTAGAGGACTCCATGACTAGCGAACGAAAGTTACTTCCGTGCTGCATCGCCCAAAGGCCGACACTCAACAGGAGCTCTCACTTCCTCCCCCACCAATCCTCGATCCTCTCAGACAACTCGGTCACTCGCTCCGGATCATCCAAAGTCGTTTCCTCATAGGGATCCTCCTGGACATTGAAGAGTTCAGCTATATCATCGGGCTTGTTGTTTGGATCGGGCAGGATGACCTTGTCGGGCCAGTCAATAGCCACTCGATAGTACAAACTCGAATCAATCGAGCTGAAGTCATGCGCGTAGGTTTCGGCGAAGACCATGTCTCTGGCCTCTCGTTGTGATACATCCAAGGCATTCACACCTTGCAGTTCCCTGGGCGACTCGATGCCGCAGATGGCATAGATCGTGGAAGCGATGTCAATGCTGCTCATGGGCGTGGTTTGGTTCATTTCAGGCTGGATATTGCCCGGCCACCGAAACAGCAGGGGTGTTCTTATGCCTGCCTCATAGGGCGTACGTTTCGAACGAGGAGCGTATCGATTGGGTCTGTCGGCACGTTGGATCCACCCGTTGTCAGTAACGTAGATAAACAGCGTGTTTTGACCAATTCCCTTGCCATCAACATAGTCGACCAACTGCCCACAGGTAATGTCGAACCACTCACACATCGCCCAATAGTTGGCTATGGGTTCAGAAGGAGCTACTGCCAAATACTTGTCCCGGAGACTATCCGGTGGTGTATGGGGGGTGTGCGGAAGGAAAGGTGCATACCAAACGAAGAAGGGACTTTCCTCTTCTTGCGACCTGTCAATGAAATCATAGATGACATCAAGCCCTTCTCTGCCGATGACCAATCCGTCATCCCCATGTCGACCCCCACGAGTATAGTCGCCATGCGTCATCCCCTCATCAAAGCCGCCATTGGCATAGTTGCCGAGCCACCACTTGCCGGTCTGCAGCGACTTGTACCCGATCTCACCCAGCTTGTCCGCAATGGTCGGGAGCTTTTCAAAGTTCTCTATCGTGGGGCGGTAGTAGTTCGCTCTTTCGACGCTCCATTCCGGGGAGTAGTTTCGACCTTCAAAGGAGAAAACGGGATCATTACCAAGCACACCGTGTTGGCTCGGGTACATACCCGTAATGAGTGAAGCCAGCGACGGACTGCACAAAGGCGCAGTGACATAGCCATACGTGAAAGTCAGTGACTCCGCTGCCAACTGATCGATGCGAGCCGTCTCGATGAACTCATGCCCCATGAAACTGTAATCATTCCACGCCTGGTCATCGGAAATAATGAGGACGATGTTGGGTCTTTGCGGGGTTTCTTCTTTGGTCCGGGTGCAGGCGGTCGCTAGAGCGATCACAACCCAAATGGTAGAGACTGACAGTGAATAATATTGGATACGTTGAAATTTGGGCATGGCTTTTCTTTGATGCTCGATGGTGACAAGGTCCATCTTCAAGATAGCCATTCAAATTCATCCACCAAAAAGTGGGAATGTGCCAGGACCTGCCGTTAGCGACGAAATCTTAGTAGTTGACGTGTGTACCGTTTGAGTGAATGACTCTCCAGGCATCAGGGTATTTCTTGAAGACATACGTCCACGATCCGTCGGTGTTGAGTGTATCTCCGGATACGGCAATACGTCTGGTCTCAAAGTCGGTGGTGAAACTGGCGGCATTGCGGGACAATACTTCAATTCGGCTATTACTGACGCGCCAATATAAGTATTGATCTGTCGATGCCGCCCACTGCTCGAGGGACTTGCGCCACACGTCACTACCCCCAAGGATGCTTCCATCCCCAGCGAATACAAAACCCTCCGAATCACTCCAAAAATCAAATACCTTCTCGAGGTCAAGTGCCTGCGCCGAAACAAGATATGCGTCTACCCGTTCAGTGATCTCTTTTTTGATCTCGGCAATTTCCTCCGGTCGCAGGTCGATGCAACGCTTTTCCTGGCAACCCACGGCAGCCATGGCTAATAACAGAAAAGAAGCCGCCCGTAGGGTAACAGGCCCGAGGTGAATGGTTGTGCGCATGGGCATGATCTTATCCCGTCAAAATAACACAATGGCATAGGAAGGGCAACTATTGAGTCCGCAAGGTGGGTCTTACCTATGACGGAGTGGCTCAGTCCCCTACCCGATGGCGACCGGTTTCAAGGAACACCACCTTCGGCGGTTCTTTGGTTTCATCAAACTCGTCGTACCCGCTCTTGAGATCCGTCCACGACTCCACTTTGCCAGCATCGGCCCGATGTTCGTTGGTCAATTGCTCAAAGGCCTCATCGGTCAACCTCGCCGGAAAGATCGTTACTGGGATCTTTGATTGGCCATTATTCCTAGCTTCAACACAGAAGATATACAGCTCCTTGATCTGGGAATCGGTAATGGGGAGACAGCCAATAGTCACGCATGCGCCGTGTATGAAGATATCTCCTCCCAAATTGCCTTTGACGCCCAATATCCTGTCAGAGCGATTCGGATAGTTGATTCCTAGCGACAGGTGGTAGTTACTGGATGGGTTGAACCTGTCGATGTGGTAAAACCCCTCCGGGATCTGCAGGTCTCCCTGTTCTCGTTTTGGACCGAGTTCTCCTGAAGTTTGACATACCTCGTAGGTTTTGATCAGCTGATAGGCACCATCTGTGGCATTTCTACCCCACAGCTCAAGCTCCTGCTCACTTTTGAAAGCTCGTAAATAAACATTGAGCTTGGTCCTTTCAATCTGTCGATTCTGAAGCAAGGCGAGCATACTGCTCTCCGATTCCTTGTATGCCGCACGCACCCTGGGATACCGTAGCTGGTCGTCCTTGAAACCATCCGTACCAAAAGAAGAAAGAAGTACCATCAAGATTATCCCTGTGAATCTCCTCATAAATTGTGTGACATGGTGGCAAATAAACGCTGGCGCGGAGAAGAATCTTATCTTACAAGTTTCCGTTTCCACAACGTCCGGGCTATGTGCCGTGCACTGCCACTAGCTTGCTACTGACAAAATAGTGCAACTATGACCAACCAGCAATATCTATCGAAGCCACTGCGAAATGAAAGTCTTATTCTTCTGGCACTCAAATTGGATGAGGCCTCTGTTTGTGCCAGGGCACGATGCTCGGACAAGTTTTGCTTCAGAGGCTAGAAGCAATAGTGTGTATGCCATATAAGCCTTGTTGTTACATCGTCCTCTGGCAACCCACTCTTGCAGTAAGTAATCACACTTTGTCTCGTCGCTTCTCGTAAGCTTTTCTTCCCCACTGCTTCGGCCGCAGTGGCCCTTCATTTTTGAAGGATCAAAAACGAAGCAAAAAATCCATGGCCCAATCAGCTGCTGCCCGCATGCCTACCCAAGCCCCGCGATTGGGCCGGGCCACCGCTCCTGACCGCAGACAGTACCATTGTTCGTTTTCGTTAATTGATCGTCTGAATAATCGTAGAAAAGTGGAACAAAGAGGTGCCATGGAAAGATTCGAATCTGTTTTCAGCTCTTCTTCATTCGTCCCTTGTTGGCTTCAGATACAGAAAATGATGTACAACGAGCGTGTAAATACCTCTACTAGCGTATAGGTAAAACTGCTATTTCATTCTTGGCTCTTTGTACTTCTCGAAGGGATCCCATTCAAAAGGCGTGTATCGGGCCCCTTCCTTAAACTCGGAGCATTGAATGAATGACACAAGGTCCTCCCCGATCACATCAAACCGGTAGTACATTTCGTCATGGTTGAGGCGGGTATAGATGAGACCATCATAGGATTGATCAAAGTCAAGGTCGTGCCAGTCAATCGGTCCATAGCTCATCGCCGTTTTCTTAAATGTCCGGATCAGTTTGGTGGCCTTGCTCTCGACGATAATCCCGATGTGGAGGTCGCCATTTGCGATGGGAGGATACGGCACCGTACTAAAGTCTTTGATCAGATCCCCTTTGAGCATCTTCCCAATGCGGGGTATTCTATCTACGATTACCTGGGGAGCGCGTTCTTGCAGAGGGCTTCTGTCGTAGACAATTGTTTTGATGTTTTGCACCCCTTCATTCCGGATAAATGTATTGAGCGTCCACGATCCCAGGATGTAGGCAACTACGTGCACCGCCCTGTATTCTCCCAATTCCTGCGCTTGGAAGAATCTTGTAAAATTCTCCACAGAGGCAGCAAAGGATTCTCTTGCCGCGTAATCAGGAATGAAAAGATCGTACCCGATATTGGCAAAGTATCTCTTTTGGTGCTTTCGGCGCTTTTTGGAGTCGCCAAGACCCGGCAGAATGACGAGCGCTTCCTTCTCAGAACGAGGTAGGGCAGCATCGTGGATGACGATCACTTCCTTTTTGTTCTTCTGCTTCTCTTTCGCGTCCGCGACCAGGCCTGGGACGCAGAAGATGGCAAGCGCGAAAGCCAATAGTATTTGTTGTAGTCTGGACATGGCAAACACTATTTACCCATTAGATACATGCCAGCAATGAGCAGAGCCATTCCCGCTACATTCACTGCCTTGATGGGCGTGCCATAGACCAGCATAGCAATCAACGCCGCCCAGATGAAGGTCGACGCGTAGATGGGATACAATACCGTTAAAGCGCCCCCTTTCTTGAAAGCCGCCACAAACAGGATCATCACGGCAATATAGCAGACTACGCCGCCCATCAGTCGTGGATTCAGCAAGTAGCCAGCTACTGTGCCATCAGCGACTTCGGCGCCGGATTTATAGAGATACTGACCGAGCGCCCCAAATATGGCGGCGACAATAAAATACACAATGGATACTACAGGTGTGTTCATGATTTATCAGGTACGTTCAAATACATTTCTATCTCGCTCATCCTTTCTTTTCAACTTGAGAATGGCTCCCCTCACCTCATCCAGGGTGTCGGCGATATCATGACTGGCGGGATATAGCGGGGTACCAAAGCGGACCTTGCATATGAGAGGGATGATCATCCAACGATCTTTCGGCAGCACCCTTCCAAAGCCATCCAGATACACCGGTACGAAGGGGACTGTGGGGTTTTCTTTCAACAGTATAGCCACGCCCTTCTTGAAGTTCTCCATGACGCCCGGTCGGCCCCTGGTACCCTCAGGGAAGATGACGAGGGACTTTCCTTGCTTCAGGTTGTCATCAAGGACCTTGATGGACGAACAGCCCTTGTGGTGTGGCGTCCTGCTGATTAGAACGGCATTCAAAAAAAACTTCATTAGTCCTCTGGCCAAGGAGGATCGACCAAAGTAATCAGAGGCCGCGACCGCCCGCGTATTTCGCCGCTTGCTGGCTGGCAGCGCGGCCATAATGGCCACAGTATCAAAATGACTGTTGTGATTGGCTACAATGATGAATTGGTCCAATCCCTTAAATACGCGCGTGTTGCTGAAGCTCACGCCGATGACATACCTAAGCCAGGGCTTCACTAGCAACGTATAAAAACAACTGACTAGCAACTGGATCATCATCTATGAATAAAAAAGACCAGCAAATGATAATAGACGGGTGTGGTGATGAGTAAGGAGTCCAATCGATCCATGGCACCGCCATGACCTGGTATGAGATCGTCAGTATCCTTCAATTCCAGATCTCTCTTGACGGCGGAGATGATCGCATCACCGAAGAATCCCATAACTCCTGTGACTACGCCAACAATGACCGCCTCATACTGCCGCAGAGGGGTGAGAAAGCTGAGTACTCCTCCCAATATCGCCGTGGAAACGGCGCCACCTACAAAGCCCTCCCAGGTCTTGTTGGGACTCACCTTCGGCAGAATCTTGTGCCTGCCCAGCAGTTTCCCCCAGGTGAACTGGAAGACATCGTTTAGTGAGGTGAGCATGATCAGAAATATGATCAACCCCCCACCTCCTGCAGTAAACGATGGCACCTCCACATCGTACAGCAACACCATATGGCTGAGGGTGTAGACCGTCAATATCAAGATGGCCGGAATGATTGACATGGACCGACCGATGGCCAATGTATTGCCTCGTACAACCAGTATCACAGCCAGTCCGATGAACATGCCCAATGGAATGAAGTACAGGAACTGAGCATAATGACCGTGATAGGCCAGATAGTACTGAACAGGTATGGAAAAGTAGGCGGCAAACATCGCCGCTCGATCAGACTCTCGCAGTTTGCCAATGGATAGCACTTCGCGGAGGGCGACGAATGAGACGTAGGCGATGACGAGTGTCCCGACGATTTTGGGAGCTGTAATGACGAGAGTGATCCCAACTACGATCTTCCACCAGGAATTGGTCCGGGTGATCAATTCAGCCGTTAGCGGATTTTTCCTTACCCTGCCGACCAACCAAAACGTCGTCGAGCAAAGTATCAGAAGGCCGTAGATAACGCCCTGTACATACAGCACTTCAATGGGAATGAAGTAACCCTGGATGCTCATCACAGCGCCTTTTGAAGCCTAATCACAGTACTGAAGACAACAAGACCAGCAGCCACGGTAAAGATGGCATTGGCATAGACCTCGATCCCCATCCAGAAATAGGCCACGAGGCAATAGAGGCCAATGAACAAGGCCCGGTCGCTCTTACCCATTGGACCGTCGTACCGTCTTTCTTTACCCAGCGCTTTGCCGAGTAGCCCGGCGAATTCATTGAGAATGGCCAGAACGCCAAAGGCCACAATGATGATGGGACTGATGCCCGGTACCATCACGAAGGGAAAGATGATAGCGATATCAGACACCACATCACCCAATTCATTGAGAATCTCCCCCATCTGGCTCTGCATGTGGTACTGTCGGGCCATCATACCATCCAGCGCGTTGAGCCCCATACGAAGCAAATAACCTAGTGGAACAAGCAGTAGCGCCATAGGGTATTGCTGGTGCTGCAAGACACCATAACCCATCGCGATCGATAGCAGCACCGATGCGATCGTGATTTGATTGGGGGTCACGCCAACTTTCCGAAGCCCGCGCAATGTTGGTTGCAGCAACTTTTGAAAAGCAGGCTTAAGACCATAAACAGAGATCATCGGAATAAGATCTTTAGTCTTTGGCCGAACGATCTGAGCCTGAATGGGCGCAGACGCGCGTATTGATCTATGGAATGTGTAAGAAATGCGGTTAGTGGGGCTGTCAGGATCCTCCACCTGCCGGGAACCACGCCTTTATCAGCGTCAAAAAGTCTTGCATCGTCGCTTCTCCACCACCAGACTTGGATCATGGTGAGGAGGATGTAAAGATTCATTAAAGTAAGCATCATCTTCATCGTTATTGACACCAATTTCGAACCGGCAGTCCGCCTATTAAAATCGATTATCACAACTCCCACCAGCCCTGTTGCGGTATTCCGTAAAGCTTGAGAATGCTTAGTCTTAAGAGAGGGTTAACTCAGCCAGCGAGCCCATTCATTGGCCAAGGATGATTCTCAATACACTCTTTCAAACCGAAGGCCATTGAATCGATAAACGCCGCTTGGTTCGGCGCCCCCCAGCCATAGTTCCCCCTGCTTGCTCGTGTAGATTGTCCAGATCTGGTTGCTTAGGAGGCCGTGTATTTCAGTGAAGTTGGTCATGGTCTGGCCGTCGTAACGCCAGGCCCCAGATAGGTAAGTACCGAACCAAACATTGCCCTCCGCATCTTCACCGATGGAGAAGACCCTATCTAGTGGATTGCCGAGGGAACGTCCTTTCTTCAACTGCATTTCCTGCGTAAAATCCACGACCCGGTCACCATCGTACTTCAGTACGCCAATGCCATTGTTCCCAATCCACAGATTGCCCTTGCTGTCTTCCATAATATCCCTGATATGCAGGTAGCCCGTCTCTTCGGTGAGGCCGACATAGTCGTTGTCGATGATGGTAAAGTCAGTGCCATCATAGCCAAAGACAGCACCATACGTACCAAACCAGAGCACACCTCGCCGACCCCGAAAAAAAGGTGTGGTGATGGAATAGTAGTTTTCGTCACCGACCGCGACTTCGATGGGAAACGTCAAATACGACATCGCTTGTCCGTCGTACCGATAGGCGCCGGGATATCCCTCCGACGCACTGTAGCCCACCATTTCATCTCCCTTGAACCACAGATCGCCGGGTTGCGCAGACCACGTCTCCTTTGCCGAGTAATCCCTCTGGGAGAATGTTACTACGCCCGCTCCATCATAATAGCTGATCCCTTCACCGGTTTCGAACCACACTTTGCCGCCGTGGTCTTCGTAGATGTTCCTCACCTGCGAATGACTCAACCCATCCTTAGTACCGAAGTAGGTCACCTCCGTCCCATTGTAGACCGCCACGCCTTCGTTGTGGCTTCCTATCCACAAGCGTCCTTTACTATCTTCCAAAATCGATCGGATCCCTGTAGTAAAGGTGAGCAGCGGGGGCGACTCCTCAACGCTCGGTGCTTCACGAGTCTCCTGGCTGTTCTGGGAACAGGACATGACAATTACCCACAAAGCCGACAGGAAGACACTATTCCCTCTCACTGGACTACGAATTCATCTGACACCCAATCAATCAGCACTCACCTCTCTATTCATCGCTCGCCATGATCTGATCAATTAATTCCCTCCGGAAATTTCAGGAAGAAAGGTCTGCCATTCATCCTGCCGGCTCACAACCGCTTTGTTGAAATCTTCGAGGAAAGTTGCCCAGGAATTCTCTCCATTGGCTTTCTCGAAAGCCGGGACCAGATCTCCGGCGCTCGCAGCATCCACTTCCGCATAGTTCTTGTAAGAGATCCTGATTGCCCACTGGATGTTGTCCGCACTCAACCCTCTGCGTTGGAACATAATCCGGGGGGCCTCTCTACCTTGCTCTTTGAAAGCAGCCAGGAGTTGTCCCTGGACTTTGTAGAATAACTCATTGTCCACAACCTCGAAAAACCGGACCATGGATAAAGGTCGGGGAGACTGATCTTCGACGGCATAGGACAGCTCATCATTGACGGTCCAAAAACTTACTTCGTCTATGCGCTCACAAAGTTCTTGAATTTTGGCCCAGTGCGAGTCATGCTCCTCACCGGAAGGTCTACTGTCCAGATCAGTCAATGTACAAGGCCCCATCGCGAAAAGGAAATCACCAGCTCTGGGCCCAGTGGAGACCGAAAATACATTGTTATTGTAAGGGCCTCCCGAATGGAAAGACTTATTGTGCTCGCCAATCAGGTCGCTTACGGCGGAGGTCTTTCCAGGCAATGGGCGGAGATAGTGAGCCTCATAAAGGGCATAATCTTGACCTTGAAGGGATATAATCCCCAGGACCAAAATGCTAGTCAAAAAAGTTTTCATTGGTGATAAGGGTTAAATGAAAAAATAGCGTAATCAATATACAAGGTACTTGATTTTCAGCACTTTGGACAGGCAAAACAATTAACTACCCAGTAATTCCCAAGACTTTCCTGCAATCCCTAGCCATCGTGCATTCATCGAAAAAACCATTCACGCGCTATACTTCGAAGATTGGTGACAAACGCTTTTGCACAGATCGATGAAAAGGTTGCCAGCGGTTCAGCTCAGGAGGCAACCAGTAAGAAAAGACCCGCGAATAGGGACTCTTCGCAAAAGATTACTCCGGCGCCCTATTCCCATGCTCATGCACGATCTTCCAACCGTCTGGAGTCTTCACAAACACCAGCGTCTGGCGGAGACTTCCACTTCCTTGCTCTCCATCTTGCTCATAGGTCACGGAACGGTAGTAGGTGGCGATCCCCACGTCACCGAACACGTCGACCTTCAGGTCTCTCACTTCTTCCCGGTAGTTAGAGGCCTTACCAAAAAATGCCAATTCAGAGCTATTGGTCTGCTCCACGTCTTGCCTTTCAAAACCTCTGGGGCCAAACTTTGTGAACTTGTCGCTCACGAGGTGGCTGTCCCTCAAGCCGTCGAGGTTTGCCGTCTCGGCATCCCGCACGATCGATGCTACGGCCGCTCGAATCTCCTCTTGCGCTTCAGGGAATTCTTCCCCGATGATATCCAGCTTCTCCGGCGCAGGCTGGGTACACGATGCAAGAATTGCAAAGGATAGCAGTGCCCCCGGAATACTCAATCGCTTGAAGAATTGAAGGCATTTTCTTATGATCATAACTACAAGGTTTTCAGTAAGATAGTGAAGACCAGTTAAATCACTCAAAATGCTTCACGCCAATCGCTTCATACATGGACTGCGGACGGTAGATATTGCCGTCCTTAATGGTGCACACCACCCGGCGGATGTCGCTGATATTTTCCACTGGATTGCCTTTGACCAGAATGACGTCGGCCCACTTGCCTTGCTCGATAGATCCCAGTCGATCACCATAGCCCGTGACTTGTGCTGAAGTGATCGTGGCCATTTGCAGGACCTCCGAAGCGGAGATTCCCGCGCGGACATAGTTTTCCAGCTCCTTGTGCAGCGCAAAACCGGGCATAGCATCTGTTCCAGGTACAATCGTAATCCCGGCATCGTACAAGGCCTTGATCATCTCCAGGAGCTTCTCGTAGGATTGCTTGTACCTCTGCTCGCCGCCCTCCGGGATCGGCAGACCACCGGAGTAGTATCCCCTGCTCACCTGTATCGGCAACCGATCAAGCACTTCGGCCATCTGGGGGTCGGGCTCCCCCGCTTTGGCGGTCAACATGCCTTCAAAGATGCCCACCGTGGGATCGACCACGATGTTCCGGGACTTCAGCAGCGCAATGAAGGATTGAAATGCAGTGCCCTGGACGTCAATAGCATGAGCATGCTCCCCTATCATCGAAAACCGCAATGGGGTTCGCGTATCGATCGTATCAGACATAAAATTCAAGGCGATCATGTTGATGTGCTGTATCTCATCGTAGCCATCCCTCACTGCCTCCTCCGCCAGCATATAGGCTGGAATGTGCCCCGAAACCCGCAGCCCGAGATCATGGGCCTTGGCCGTCAGTGGCGCCACCCATTCCGGATCGATGGAGCTGTACAGTTTGATCTGGTCATAGTTGCGTTCCTTGTAAAAGTCGATGGCCTCCAAACCCTCGTCCAATGTGCTGACGATCTTGCCAATGGGCCCGGCGTACGGCCCCGCCTGATCAATAAAACCACACAAGGTCAAGATCCTGGGACCCAGTACTGTATTGGCATCGAAGTCATCCCGTACCTCAGGCAGATCGAAGGAATTGGCCAGGTCCCTGACAGAGGTCACCCCCGCAGCCAAATTGAGAATGCCCTGCGACCGGCTCAAATGCGTGTGCATGTCGAACAGCCCCGGCATCAGCGTATGGTCGGTACCATCGATTAGGACCGACACTTCAGGCATTGCCTCACTACCGTCTAATATGCGCTCGATCATGTTGCCATTAAGGATGACGTGCTGGTTGTTGATGATCTCGCCTGATTTGGCGTCGAAGATATTCGCATTGGCAATGCCGACCTTGCCTTCGGGTGTCTCCGTTTGCTCGCTGGCGGTCTTCAGGTAATACTCCTTCTCCTTGTTGGTTTGTATCTCTAAAAGCTGCGGCGACAGCTCCTCGTAGCCATCCCTCACGATGGAGAGCCACGTGGATGGAGCAGCAAAAAGGCGATGGTCAGTGTCGAACCACAGATAAAAAGGTGAGAAGCTAAAGCCCACGACTTCCAGAAGCTTGAGGTCCAGGCTGTCGCCGATTGAGATCTCATCGATATCGGAAATCGTGACCTGCCCATTGGGATAGAGAGGCATGGTCCCTCCGTCATCAAGAAGCTTGCGAAGCAATAGCTCAGTGTTGCCGACGGTGCTGTTCACCCCAACGTAGTTGGCGGGTTGGTCAATGGCCTTCGAACCGTCCTCAGAAGTGCTCTTCCATGCCGCTACCCTATCACTCACGGTAAAGGTCTCACTGACCGTGTCTTTCAGATAGTTATGCCCCAGTACCTGTAGAAACTCAGGCAGGCCATTTTGGTCCAGTTTGATCGTCTCCTCCAGGTGGGGTCCCCTGCCTCGATCGTTGAACTCGAAGATGTATTGATAAGTACCGTCCTCAAGCCGGGCGCTCTTGAGGAAGCCAGCCTTGTTGTCACCAAAGTACAGGCTGTAGTCGATGGCATCGTAGGAGCTGGCTTGCTCCAGGTCGGCGCAGGACATCATCAAACAAAGGACAAGGAAGAATGCGATGGTTAGTTTCATAGATTAGATAGTAGTATTAATGTATCTCGGCGAATCGCACTAGGTCCAAATCACCGAGACCAAAAATACACAACCAAAATCCAGGGTTAACCAAGAAAGTCAACGCCCACGACATGAAACCTAAATTGCCCCCACAAACTCCCTTGCCTCATTCAACTCTGCCCTATCACTATCCACTCCTTCCGACAACTCGAGCAATTGTTGGAAATAAGTAGCTGCTTTGTCCCGGTCGCCCAATGCCTTGGCTGCGCTCGCGGCGCCATAGACACCGTTGAATCGGTTGGGGCTCAGGTCCAGACTTCTTTCATAGGCCACCAGGGCGTCGCCCGGTTTGTTCAGTTCCATCAAAAGATCGCCCAAAAGCTCTCGAGCGGGTAAGACCTCACCCGGCGTGACGGGATGCTTTTCGGTAGAGTTTTCCATATCCGCAGCTTCCCTCATTAAGGCGAGGGCCTCTACAGAACTACCTTTTGCATATTCGATCCAGGCCTGAGATGCCTTGATCTGGATGGCCACCTGGTCGGCCTTGTATTGATCATTGCTAGAGAGAAGTGATTCTCGAAGTCCCTCCATTGTCGCCAGGTCTGTTTCCGCAGAAGTGACATCACCGGTGTGGGCAGCCCCTAGGACTCGTGCAAAATGGTAAATGGACTTCTCCCAAGGCCATATTTCCCAATCCATTTCCACCTGATGAAGATCCAGGGATGCAGCTTTTGACCATTGCTTGTTTTCCAGCACCATACGCGCGGGTATGGCTGCAAAGGGATAGGAGAGGGAAGCGTTGTTGCCCGAAACCTGTTCAATCTGTTCAAAATAGGCAAAGAGTTCATTGGCATGGGCATTGTCCCCTTTTTGCAAGTAGGCATAAAAAAGGTAGTCCAGGGCGTGGATCTCGCTGGTCCAATTGCCCACTATTCCGCTTTCTTCCGCATAGCATCTTGCCGCAGAAGAAGAATTGAGATTAGACTGGATAGATTCATCCCACAGCCCAAGACGGGTAAAAATATGAGAGGGCATATGCTGCGCATGGGCGGATGACGGCGCTATTTGAGCATATTTCCGTGCAGTAGGCAGCGCCAAATGTGCCAGCTCGGGATAATCGTAGTTGTGAATGATGTAGTGAGCAATGCCTGGATGATCGGGCTGATCGGGGAAGATGGATTCCAGGATGCTCCCCACCTTTTTCTGTTTTGTGTAGCTTTTGTCAGTGGGATCCGCGGTTGACCGCAAAGCCAGTGCGTAAAAAATAGCCGCCTCTGTGTCATCCGGATATTTATTATAAATCACCTCCATTTGCCGCGCCATATTCAGCGCCCTGGTCTCATTGGGGATTTTGTCCCAGTCTGAATAATAGGCCCCGATGGCCGCCAGGTATTCTGTCTCCCTGGTGGTTTTGGACAGCCCTTCGGCGATCTCAATAATTTTCGAACCTTTCTCTAATTCTTCGGGGCTTGGCGCCCGCCACAGCGCATGGTACATGCTCATGGCTACTCCCCAATAGGCCATGGCGCACTCAGGGTCGACATCGATCACCTGGACAAATGCCTTTTCAGCTTCTGCGTACTCAAATGAATGGAGCAGTGAAATGGCCAGATCAAATGTTTCCTGCGAAGCAGCATTGCAATTGAGGGCAAATTTCACTTCGCCAAACTCCGATCCGCCACATAGTGAAATGTCTCCCCGCAAGAAGTTGATCTCTGCCAGCGACGGCGAAGTTTGTTTTCGACTCTGGCAGGCGATGACGCCGAACAGTGCGAGAATATAAAAAGTTAGAGAGGTTGGTTTAGGGGTGAGCATGTGGGTAGTGTTAAAAAAGTGCTGTTCGCTTCAACCGCCAACCCAAAGAGCCACCGGCGCCCCCTCAAGGTAGTGGAAGTTTAGACAAGTATCAAGCTGAAAATGAGCAAGTTGATACCAACAACTCCTAACCCACTTCAATTCCAATGACCCCTTGATCAGAACGGACTGGGCGCATTGACAATCACCACACGGTAGCCGTCCAGGTCCTCGAAAGTCTGACCTGCGCCTTCCCAAAACGGATTGAACGATGTCACCTTCTTAAATCCCGATCGCGACATGCGATCGATGGCCACCTGATACTCATCATTATCCGGCAGGTAAAACACCAGCAAGTTCTCCAATGTCGGTGCGCGTCCCGCCTTCTCCGATACATGCGTGGTAAACTCGAGGTGATAGATATGCTGGGGATGCCCAACCATGCGCCCGCTGAAGTCCCCGTGATTATCAAAGCCACCGATCACCTCGAAGCCCAGCCCATCTACATACATCTGCGTTATCTCCTCCAGGTTGTCCGTTGGTCTGCCGACTCTTAGTTTCGTCTCTCTTGTGATCATTCGCTATTGTGTTCAAAGCCTACCTCTCCACTACCAATTGTGCCTCATAAAGTTTGACGACGGTAGAGAATTGCGAGAATTAGCAGGGCGGCCCCCTGACAGAGAGATAGGTGCGATACCCCTCCTGTGACTTGTCAGGCCTCCTCTCTCGTCAGGGGTCCGGCTCTCGCCTTTACCCACGGCCGCGCAACCCATCGCCACCGGCCTTGCCTGGTACCGGCTCCATCCGGGCCGCATGCACGCGCACGGAGCAACCTGGAGATAAAGTTCCCAGTTCGCAGTCACGTCTTTCACCAGAGGACCTCCTCGGTGTACGGCTTCCCTCGATAGTCTGGGAAATCCCGGCTTCGCTCCAATGCCAGCGTTTCCATATCGATCGCCCAAATAGCAGGATCCTCTCCCCACGGATCAGTCAGGATCTCGACTTGGCGGTCATCCCGGGTTCGCATCGCATGGATCCACCGTATCGGGAAATTCTGCGGTAGCACGCCCTTCTCCTGTGTCCAAACCTTCAGGTGCTCACCACCCACCAGGGCCCAACTGCCGTCTGCTGCGATCAACCCGCTAGTGGGATCACCGTAAAACTCTTCCTCCATGAGCACCTCCTGCGACCTTTTGTCGACAAGTCGCGTGGCTTCATATTCGTTCTCAAGTCGGAGATCGCTCGTTTCGAATAGGGTTTTCATCATTTCTTCTCCTCAACCAATTTAGTCACTACTTGTATTCAGAGTCAGCGGAAACGGGACTCTGAGGAGAATAAATAAGTTCCTCAAAATGCTTCATCCTGCTGGCTGTGCTGTTTGCCCCCACGTTTTGTGCCAGCATGAGCCAAATTAGAGCATATTAGGTCTAACTGTAATTTGGATATGTAAACCTGTAATAGGTATTAGAAAGAGGGTTTTCCTACTTCCATCTTTGTTTCATCAAAAAGGCAAAAAGTTATGTTAGGAAAATTAATGGCTCAAAATATAGTCTTGGCAGGTAAAGGAGCTCCCTTGTTCGATAACCCATCCAATTATGATTTGGAATTTGAGGATGTCTCATTCAAAGCAAGTGATGGAATCAATATAAAAGGCTGGCTAATAAAAGGTAACACTGATAAAGTCATTATTCAATCTCACTTTGCCCTATTTTGTAGCCGATCAGGATATACCAATGGAGCGAAAAGACCGGTTAAAGGATTCGACACTGATGTTCAATTTCTCCGGCAAGCAAAATATCTCAACGAACAAGGGTATACTGTACTCATGTATGATTTTCGCAATCATGGAGAGAGTGACCCTGCAATGAATGGATTTGTGTCCTACGGTCCTGAAGAAGCTAAGGACTTAGTTGCGGCTGTAGATTATATTACTAATCACCCCGTTTATAAGGATGCTAAAATCGGATTATTCAGCATCTGTATGGGGCAAGGTGCGTCGGTTTCCGCATTTGGTAGAGATGATGGGTTGAGAAATTACAGGAATATAAAGTGTATGATCTCTGTACAGCCGCTAGACTACTCACACTTCATGGGCAAAATGAAATTGCCTGGATTCATGAAAAGAAGTACGGATAAATACATCAAGAAAAATACAGATTTCGACTATTACGGAAATACCTGGCGTCCGCATGTGAAAGATGTAAATGTTCCAACTTTAGTTATTCAAAATACGAACGATGGATTCTTTGACAGAGAATTTGTTGAAGGTGTTTACAATGACTTGGAAGTGGAAAAGGAAATGATGTGGCTAGACTTACCCGTTTTGAAGAACCAAGGATACAACAGAATGGCCGCTTATGATTGGTTAGGAACCAACCCTGAACCTGTTCTTCAGTGGTTTGCAAAGTATTTGTAATGAGGGAGATTATAGAATTTAAGAGTGTATCACAAGCTTTGGCAGCAATGGGTCTTCGAAAGCCCATGCATCCTTTGATTTCAATATTCTATCATCGAGATATCAAAAACGGGGTTCAGTTTTCAGGAAAGAGTATTGTCAGTTCTTTCTATATCATCGAATACAAAGATGGAAAGGCGGGGTCATTCAATTATGGACGAACAAACTACGATTTTGAGGAAGGGACACTCATTTTTCTGGCTCCAGGTCAAGTTTTGACGGTTGATGAATGGGAAGAAGATGAAGCGGCAAATGGATGGACACTTTTATTCCACCCCGACCTTATCAGGAGATCACACTTAGGGCAAAACATGAAGGATTATTCATTTTTCTCTTATGAGGTTAATGAAGCACTTCATATTTCTGACAAGGAAAAGAAGGTGATCGAAGATTTAAAGGATAAGATCGTTTGGGAATACAACCAGAACATGGATAGGCAAAGTCAAAAGTTGATTGTGACAAGCCTTGAATTACTGCTGGATTACTGCACCCGCTACTACAACCGTCAGTTTCTAACACGTGAGAACATAAACTCTGATGTTATTGTAAGATTCGAGTCCTTTTTGCAATCCTATTATGACTCCAATAAACCATTGGAAAAGGGGCTTCCAAGCGTTAAGCATTGTGGTGAAGAATTAAGCATTTCCCCCAATTACTTAAGTGATCTATTGAAGAAAGAGACGGGTAAGAACGCTCAAGAACATATTCATTTTTATGTCATTGAAAGAGCCAAGAACAAGCTGCTGAACTCTGTAGATTCGGTTGCTCAAATTGCTTATGATTTGGGATTCGAATACCCTCAGAATTTTAGTAAGATCTTTAAAAAGAAGACCGGGGTCAGCCCCACCATATTCAGGAATGTAAATTGATAAACATGGATGTTTTAAGTTCAAAGTGGTTCATAGGATTAGCAATTGTAATTGTTATACTTATGGTGCTCGTTTTTACCGGAAAGAAATCCGTGCAAGCAGAAGTATCAATCAACAGTAGCGCGGAAGACGTCTGGCGAATCCTAACTGACTTTTCGAAAGTTAAGGAATGGAACAAAGTCCTCATTCCTATTGATGGGCAACTAGAAGTTGGAAATAAGGTGAAGTATGAATTTTTCCAAGATGAGGGTGGCAAAGCCGCCGAGATGGATGCTGAAGTTATACGAATAGAAACTGGTAAGTCAATTAACCAAAAAGGTGGCATGTCAGGAATATTGACCTTTAACCACCACTACTTAATCAGTGAATCAGGCGCTACCACTACCGTCAAAATCACTGAGGAATACAGAGGGATAATGGTCAATTTTTGGAACCCTCAACCTGTTGAAAAGGCATATGAAAGATTGTTGATTTCATTGAAGGAAAAGGTAGAAGAAACAAAATAGTCTAACCCTCCGCAACTCACAACTTCCGCGACTTCGCAACTTCCCACGCCCGACCTGGCACGCTACTCAGAGTCACCGGCTCGGAACTCTGAGGAAAATAAGTATCGCGTTGCGAGTGTCAGTAGCTGCTGGTTATCCTCCGCCTGGGAACAGATCCAAATACTATCCCCTCCCCGGATGTAGTCGCCTCCCCCATAAAAATGACCTCCTAATGAACATGAGACCCCGGAACAGGTCCGGGGATTACTTCCAACTGTTATTTATCTGTAATGGCGAGTGCACATCAAGCCCAACCTCAATCCAAAGACGGGTGCCCCTTGCCACGGCCTTTCACTTTGATGAATTCGATCTCGGAATAGAAGACCTCTGTCGTGGTGATCTCCTGACCACGGAAGAAATTCGGAATGATACGATCAGAGACATCCGCATCCCACTGGGCCTGCTCATGGCCGGCGTTCTCGACCACAACATGAACAGCATTGCGGAAGCCGTTCGCTATCTCCTCGACCTGCTTCACAGGCGTGCGGCAGTCAAGGTCCCCGGTAATGAACAGTGTTGGAATACTGGACATTGTCGGAGCCGTCGGATCAAAGGAAAGCGCGTTCTCGAGCCAATGGTCCTTGGCAGCAGAAAAGGGGAAGTTCACCACGTTGCCAAAAATGCTCGTCGCTGCTTCCTCTTCAATTTGTGCCCATCGCGCATCACTGGCACCAGAGGCCAATTGCTGATTGATACCACTGCCCGGAACCGCCATCGCATACACCACCCGGCGCTGGGCAAACCATGTGAGTATCGAATAGTCTCCCTGATCGATCGTGTAGAGTAGTCGGGGCATGACAGGAATATCATTGTAGTCATCGATGTCCAGTCGCAAAATCAGCGCCAACCCAAAAGCGCCGATTTTCAGGTCCATGTCTTCTCCGGTGAGCGGGTTTTTGATGGTCACTACGGCAGGGTCCTTTTCCAGCTTAGTCATCACCCGATGGACGAGCCCTTCAAAATCAGGAATCGACGAGCTCAACCCGTCATCTTCACGTACCATCTCAGAGAGCAGGGTGACTTGCTCGTCCAGATACCTTGGATAGTTCAGGGCTTGCTGCGGGGCATCCGAGCCGGCTAGCACTGCACGCTCGATACGCTCTGGGAAGAGGGACATCAGGGCCATAGAGATGCTGGATCCGTAGCTAAAGCCATAGATCGAATACCGATCAATGGTCAGGGCGGTCATCAGCTCGTCCACATCTGTCGCGAGCTCCTCAAGATTGTAGCCGCGGACATCTACTCCCCTCACATCGAAGGCCTGCAGGGCCGCCTGCACCATGTCATCATAATGGGCATTCGCGGCTGCCTCTGTCACAAAGACATCTTCAGGCAAGGGCGCTTCCCAAACGTAGACCAGCGACTCATCATCCTCTCCCCTACGATCGATGAAGATCAGGTCCGACACCTCCAACAGCTGGATCCAGTACGTCAGCTCCTCAGGATCTTCCGCCTGCCACACACAGGTGCCGCCACCTCCCTCGACATAAATGATGGGCGCTTCTGGATTTTCTGCGAGGCTTTTAAGTCGGGCATATTTGACTTTGATGACTCTGCTGTCAGGATCCTTCCGATTTTCGGGTACCTCCAGATAGCCAATTTCCCCTTCAATTTCGATATCCTTCTTCGTTTGGAAGGTCCTTTGCTCAACATCCACGAGCCTCGATTGACCCAGACCGTCAGTGATTGCAATAAGTACTATGATGATTATCAGTGCTGTGCTTTTCATATCATTTTCGATTTGAGCCAAAAGTGCTTGCGGCGATAATGACTGAAAAATCGGGGGAGTCTCAGATCGGCATATGAGACTATTTAGACCTGAGACTGCATAAATTCCGCGGGAGTCATGCCGGTTTCTTTCTTAAAAACCCGGTAAAACGAAGCTTTTGAACTGAAGCCTACTTCCTGCCCGAGTCCGAGGAGAGAATACTTACTACTATCCGGTTCGGATACCCGCTGCTTGAATGCCGCCACGCGATGGCGATTGATCAGATCATTGAAATTCGTTTGCAAGGTCTCATTGATCATCTTCGACACGCTATTGATGGGCCAACCCAAATGCCCGGCAAGTTTGGAAACGGTGAGCTTGGGATCTTTATAGAGGGCCTCCTTCTCCAGGGCCTCGAGGATCTGTGTTTTCTTTTCATCCAGCTCGTTCGCAGAAAACCTGAATGTCTTCACCTTATCCATATAGTTGCCTATGACTCCGCCATACCTCAACAGGTAGAGGTACCCCAGCGCGTAAATCCAAATGGCCTTAATCGTCGCAAGGGGTACGTAGAGCCAGGCTGAATTGTCGTCCAATTGCTCCAGGAAGATGAAGCCGATCGGAATGGCAATAATGAGGAATCCGATCACCAAACTCCACGAGACAATCAATGTGGACAACCAGCGACGGACCTGCTCAAACTCCCTTAGCACAGGGCGAGTGTCGATGGACTCTTTGTAAATGAGATAGGAGTATATCGCAAGCTGCAGCATATCAATGGCCGCGACACCCAGCGCAATTCCCTGAATGAGTGGAATGTTGTCGTAAGCCCATTCCATATTCGCACCCAGGTAAGTGAAAGCGGTTGTGAACAGTAGCACGTCCAGCAGCAACACCGGCAGAAAATGCAATAGGTCCTTTCGCTGGAATTTCCGAAGCGGATCCTTGATGTGAAGGATATGAAGGTACGCCAGGGGACCAAACGCCAACGTGAAATCCATCGGCACCGGGAAGGCCACATTGAAAGCATGGATCGACGACTCCAGTAAGGAATGCAGCAGCGCCATCGAAAACAGGAAGATCAGCAAACCAAAGTAGATGTTTGGTTTTCTCCTTGGGCGCAGGACTAAGATGAGCACCGCGGACACGACTCCCTGAAAGACGGCCAGAAGGAAATAGAAATTGGAGGAATCTAGCGAAGTGTCCAACATAAGCTGTAGCTAGGTACCTAAAGCCTTATCCGCCCGAAGTGTTTGACCTGAATGGCCAAAATCGCCTGAAAAACTTCAAGCATTGAGCAGGTGATCAAAGTTCCGCTGTGGCCGGTAACCCAACATTCGCTTGGCTTTGGCAACGGAATACACCCGATCAATTCGATCCTGAAAGGTCCAGCCTTTCTCGGCATAGACCCTCTCTGCCTCTGGATAGTATTTACAAATCACCTTCTTGGGATCGTGGTACAGATCGATCAGGTCCTCCTTTTGCAGGGGAGTGTCATTAGAGATATTGAAGATCTCGAAGGTGTCAAACGTCTTTTCCAAAACCAATCGGTGTGCTTCCGCCCCATCCCTTTCATCCAGCCCACGATAGATGCGATGATTGACTTTGGTATTGTCATCTTCCGGCAGGAACCGCGAGACCCTCAATACCGTCGATTCTATACCGTCTTTCTCCATGTAGTCCTTGCAAAGCCATTCACAGGCCTGCTTGGTGATGTCATAGATATCACGGGGTTGGGGCACAAGGTCTTCATCCACCCATACCGCCTCCTGATCGTTGACCATGGCCGTGCCATAAATGGACGTCGTGCTGGTATAGAGGAACTTCCTGATGCCGTGCTCGACACAAGCCCTCAACAGGTTATTCGTCCCGTGGACATTGGTATCGATGAATTCGTGCCTAAGGTAATCCTGCGCAGTATGCTTACCGTGTAATGCCGCCGTGTGGATGATCGCATCCGTTCCTCTTGACACTTCAATCACTGCATGCAAGTCGCGGATGTCGACGATATCGTCCGTGGTCTCCCCGGCTACGAGATCGATTCCTGTCACGGAATATCCCTTCTCCTTGAGCAGTTTGACAATTTCGGCCGCTAGTTGGCCGGTGGAACCAGTTACTAAGACCTTCTTCATAGATTGTGATGGCGGGTTTTTCGGTCAATCACTCCCTAAGGATCTTCTCCATCTTGCGGCCCTTGGCCAGCTCGTCGACCAGCTTGTCGAGGTAGCGTGCCTGCCGGGTAAGTTCATTGTCGATCTCCTCGATCCTGTACCCGCAGATCACGCCCTTGATGAGGTGCGCATTCGGATGCACATTGGCCTGGCCGAAGAAGTCCTCGAAGGTCGTCTTGTCATTGATGAAGTGATCCAATTGGGTGTCATCAAAGCCCGTCAGCCATTGGATGACTGTGTGCAGTTCCTCCTTCGTTCGGCCCTTCTTCTCCACTTTCGTCACGTAGTGTGGATAGACCGACGAAAAGGTCATTTTAGCAATTCGCTCATTGTGTTCTGGTGTGACTTTCATTGTGCTTGTTGGATTGGATGGTCATTGCCGTATTTCGGTAGCATCAGAAGTTACGCTAATCCAAAAAAATCGTGCCCAGATGCTCTGGAATAATCACGCGGGTGTCGGGTGATAGTCGCTTCACATCTTCCTGGAACGGAATCAACTTCTGCTCTACCGCATCCTGTTGGGAATAACCGTAAGGCAAACGGAAATTGTCCCAATGCGTAGGAATGATGATGTCCGGATTCCGTGTGGCCTTCAGGAGGCGTTCATTGTATTTGTAGAGACCGAGTTGGGAGCGATTCACTCCTGCCAGCAGTACATCGGGACGAATGCCATCGACTTCGCGCTCGATGAAGTTCATAGAGCCCATCGTCATCACCTCGTGGTTGGCAAAACGTGCCAGGAACATCAATGAACCCCCTTCGATAAAGTCCGAAACCCGGAGAGGAGCTTGAGGTGGCTCAGAATAGGCGCGATTGTCGATGTAGTGCTTCTCATTGAGCGCCGAGTGGATACCAGGAATCACACGAATGGAAAAGTTATCAAACTGATAATCCTCCCCTCCTTTCACAGGATAGAGCTGTTCATCGGGGATATCGTAAGCTCGCAGGATATTGCAGGTGGTTTCCGTGCCTATCACCTTCGCCCCCGTCTTTTTGGCGATGTACGGCACATCTGCCAGGTGGTCAAAGTGCGAATGGTGCACGAGAATGAAGTCCACCTCCTGCACAAGGCTGTCAATGCCTACCGTGTCGGAGCGAAAAAGGTCAGATCGTAATACCGTCTCTCGGCTATCATCCGGACTTACACCGGGACCCGTGCCTAGCTTGAGTCTCGAAATGTAGGGGTCGATCAGCACCTTGATGGTGCCGTCATCAATTTGCCAGCCTGCTGTGCCGAGATATTTCAAGGACAGTGTGGTCGATTGGGCACTGGCAGTTGAGCAGATTACCAGGAGGCTCAACAGGGAGAGTAGTCTTTTCATGTTAGGCTAGGGGTTTACACCGGTAATATCGCAGGAAGCAAGCAGAATCAGCCCGGAGAAACAGACGAATTTCAATGTGCGGCCAGATCCCTAACCTAGGTGTTCTACGCTGATTGTAGCGTGTTGCTACGATCAGAGCTTTAATTGATCAAAATGATGGTCCATGACCTACGCTGGTCGTAGCGTCTCGCTACGACCAAGACCTTATGTCATAAAATTCTGGTCTAGGCGGGAGGTTCTGGTCTTAGCGAGACGCTAAGACCAGAGCGAACCGGGCGAAACGCTATACCAGAAGAGACCCGAGCTGGGCGAGACGCGTAGACCAGAAGCGGGGAACAATTAGATCCGGACTATTGGATCGAATTTAGCGGGTTCATTCACCATCACGCGTGCCAATCGTTTGCTATCCCTAGCTTTCATGATTATCTTAAATCATTCCATTGTGATCAACTACGGCTCATTAGGCAAATCCCACCAGAACAAAATTGACCATGGCCAACAATGAAAGCCCATATTGGAACGCCCCCAGACTATTTGCAACGTTTGCAGGTGTTGGGATATTAATCTATTTGCTATTAGCAGGAGTAGGAGCGCTTATAGCCATCGCAAAGGAAGGATTGAGTACAACGACATGGATTGCAGATCTCATGTTTTGGCTTTCGATGGCTGTGGGCGGTATAGGGATTGGAGGAACAGGTGTATTCATTTTGATCAAAATTCAGGAGCAAGCCAAAAAAGATCCTTTCCTCTGGCTCACACCTATTCTCTCTGTCGCCGCAGGGTTCGTTACCGACCTGTGCAAAGAACTTTACTCAGACCAAATGATCTTAAAAGCGGCATTTGGTGGAATTACAGCACTAATATTCTTCGGTGGCAGCCTGTTCTTCCAACAATCAAAGGTTTTTTTTAAACTAGCCGGGCTTTTCATGTTCCTACTTCCACCAGCTTTTATAACTGCTAAAGTGCTATTTGAAGCCAAGGCAGAAGGCCTGCCAATGGGTCTTGCAGAGATCAATACTTCCACTTGGATAGGGATAAGTGCGCTATTTCTCATCGGGATTCTCATTGGAGGCTTGTCTAGAAGTTTTGGAAACAGGAAATCGGCCTAGTCGGCTAATTCAACTGACAGTGAGTCCTGGCCAACAACACCTTTAAGCAAGGCCCTCAATCCTCACAGTGCTCACCGAGCAATTGCTCGACTTCATCGCCGTACCGGCGAGTAAAACCGTAGCCACGGGCGCATTGTAGCGCGGTACAAGCCTCATGTGCTTTGTCAAGGGCCAGGTAAGACTTCTGGCCTCAGCAGGACGCTAAGAGACTCTATCTAGTCGTAGCGTCTCGCTACGACCGACCCTCGTGCAATCAAAATACTCTAAGCTGGTTGTAGCGTCTCGCTGCAACCAAAACTTATGTGATCAAATATGGTCTTTCAATAGTACCTCTCCACCAAAGACCCTCGTGTAATCAAAATACTGATCTAGACTTCTGGCCTGAGCGGGACGCTAAGGCCAGGGGGGTAGACTGGATCAAAATTATGGTCTCAGCGGGACGCTAAGAGACTCTATCTAGTCGTAGCATCTCGCTACGACCAAGACCTTATGTGATCAAAACTATGGTCTCAGCGGGACGCTAAGACCGGAGGCTATGTAAGAAAGGACAATGTGCGGCAGCTCAGTCCTCCAACATTCGCGTCACGATACTTCCTACATGAATTCGGGTGGTATCATAGATTGTCAACTCATCAAAGTCCGACTGATTCAAAATCAGGGACAGCTCTGTTCCGCCAAGGATCAAACCCTCAATACCTTCACTCTCCTTCAACCCAAGAGCAATCTCCACGAGCCTTGCTTTGGTGTCGGTGTTGATGTTGTTGAATACCAGCTCTTCGAAATACTTCTGGTGAATGAAGTCCATTTCACCTTCATCGGGGAGCTTCACGGCTATGCCATAGCTTGAGGCTACTTCTGAGTAGAATCCCGCAGTCATCGTGGATTTCGTCCCAAAAAGGCCGACGGCCTTGTGCCCTTTATTCTGTATCTCCTGGCACGTTGCCTCCACGATACTGATCAACTCTACGGAGGATTGCTCTTTCAGTCGATCGAACACAATGTGCGGCGTGTTAGAGGCCAAAGCTGCGACTTCAATGCCAGATCGCTCGAGCTCACGAACGTGCGCCAGAAGAAATTGGGTCAACCCCTCCATATCATCACCAAAGACATAACTCAACATCTGGGTCATGTTGATGCTCCGAATAGTGAATTCGGGATAATCATCTGTCCCGAGTCTTTCCCTGAATTCCTGAATAAGCAGCTGGTAATACTTCGCAGTGGATTCAGGTCCGATTCCGCCGATGAGTCCAAATTTCTTCACAATAGAGGAGCAATACTTTGGCCCATTGCTACTCCCTCGTCCACGTGTTGTTGCTGTACAGCACATCCGTGCCGCCCAGGGATTTCAATTGGATCGAAACGACCCGTTCTGGATTGGCTATTTCCTTTGTGAACGTTTCTCCCTCCTTCCAGCACTCAGGACTGATCATCTCCGTCTCTTCAGAATCGTCTTCATACGTGTAGATCAGCTGAAAAGCGAGCGGGCGCCCCCCTTCATTGCTGATCGTCAGTGTATTGCCCTGAAGGCCATCATTCTTCAGGTCAGGATAGCCGAAATCAAAATACCACGCCTTCCAAAACCAGTTCAAGTCCTGTCCGGAGACATCATTGAAGGTGAAGAAGTAATCGTAAGGTGTGGGGTGTTTGCCCTTCCATCGGTCGATGTAGGCTGCCATACATTCATCAAATCGCTCCTCCCCCAACAAGTAATAAAGGCTGTAATAGGAATATGCACCCATCGTATAGGAGTTAATCCCGGAATGATTGGGCCGGGTATATGTGGGCACCATCATCGGCACAACCCAGTGTCTGGTGAGGTATTCATTGTCCCACGATGATTCGAATTGCTCAGGGCTGAAATGGTCCGCAAAATCCGCCCAACCCTCGTCCATCCAGGCGTAGCGCTTTTCGTTGATACCCATCATAAAGGGAAAGTACATGTGATACATTTCGTGCAGGGTCACTCCCAGGTTCGCCTGATAGTCCGAGACCTCGTAGCCCATCCAATTTGAAAACTGCTGAGCGCTGTAAGCCTCATCATTGGCCATGCCGGGGAATTCCATACCTCCTCCCTGCAAGCCGTTGAATATCGTGAAGTGATTGTAAGGGAATGGGTGTTTTGGGAACTGTGTGTGAAATACGTTGAGCGATGTTTGCTGCCCTTTGAGAACAGTGGAGAATCCTGGATTGTCAGGATCATAGGCGATGTTTAAAAAGTACTTACCCATTTCATCTTCATACGAGGCGGCTTCCCAAATAAAATGGTCGCTCAAAGCAAAGGCAAAGTCAGGCACATCATTGATTTCGAACTTCCAAACGTTACTTCTCATTTCAATGCCTTCGTTCAGGTCTTTCTTGCCCACTATGGTGACGGGTTCCTTCGACAACCGGGCTTCCTCCAGGCGATCTGAAAGTTTTGAAGGCAGCACTTCAGAGGAGTTGGCCAAAGGAGCCGAGGACCAGACCACGAAATTGGAAGGGACCTCAACCTCCACCCTGAAATCCGATACGTCATGATAGAACTCCGCACTGGCGTCGTAGGTGACGTAATCCCAGCCATGGATGTCGTCCATTACCGCGACTTCCGGATACCAATAAGCAACAAACATGGACGTACTATCGATTGCCCCGCTGCGCTCAAATCCCTCACCAGGTATTACATAGTGCCATTTGTAATCGATGGAGATGGTCTCTCCAGTTGCCATGGGCTGAGCTAGTTCGACGACAACCTGGGTGCCTCTTACCCAGTACTCGTCGTCATTGCTCAGGTCAACTGATTGGCCATTTATTGAAATTTCGTCCATGACCATTCCTTCGTGATCTTCTCCCTCAACCGGTGGAGCGAAAAAGCCAGCTTTTCTTGAGCCGGGCTTGTAATAATTGTGGTACGCCTGCAACACCAACCTCCTCACAGAATCAGGACTGTTGCTTGTGTAGCTTACTGTCCCTGCCCCCTCTAGCAGTTTGGTGGCTGGATCAACGCTGACCCTTATGTCATAGGAGGCACTATTTTGCCAGTACGCCGGTCCGGCCTTTCCGTCATAGCTTCGGGTGCCCTTGTCATAGGCCCTCTTAAACTCTAATGGTAGGTGTAGTTTTTGAGCGATGCAATAAGTCGTCACGAGCAATGCAACTGACAAGAAAATTATCCTTTTCATAAGATTAGATTAGTGTGTGAGTGGCCTATCAACCCGACCATTACCCGCATTGCCACTGTGTAGCAAAATAGTGGAATTGGGACAACTACAAAAGCTTTGTCATGGCTCACACGCCCTTGATCCATGACATTTCTGACAGGTGGTCAATGTCAGGGATTAGCAACTACAGGTTGCGTCCAGGCTGCCTCGTAGAGAAGGTCTTCTATCGGGTTGACATGCAGCTTGGAAGAGGTCACCTTGCACCGAACAAATAGGACTTCATCGGTCACCTGGAAACTGGCTTCAGTGCCAGTCGCACTTGACAGCACCTCCGGGCCCGCGCCATCCCGCTTCCAGCCAATGAAAGAGACCGTGTAGTTAACACCGGGCTCGGCCTTTACGCTCACGGAAAGTGTATTCCCGTTGCTAGAGATGTCATTGAACGCTACGCCCGTCGTGGCATAGAAATTCCCAGCCTCCATGGCTTCAATGATCGATGCCGGACCCAATGTCTCCGCTTGCACCATGATCCAGCCCCTACCTGCATTGCTCCACTCCTTTCCCTGGTTGTGATAATGATGTGAGTCGTCCGTGGCCAATCCGTACATGATGGGTTTGCCTTCGGCGATGTAGGCCCGATTGATACGATCCCACATTTCTTCGGTAGACATGTGTGTTGAGTCTCCCATATTGTGGACTTGAGGATGCCCATTGTACACCTCAAAGAAGCGCTCGCCGCTCAAAGCGACCATATCCTCCAGCGTCAGTGCATACCCAAAATTTGGGTGATTGACATGCGGGATCATGGGTGTGCCGGTCGCCTCACGTTGGTCGATGACTGCGTCAATATTGTTTTGAAGTACCTCACTGACACTGTTGCCGCCCTGCGGCTCAATCTTTTCCTGGATGTTCGTCGCATTCAAATGAATGGGCTTGCGGTCGTACCGGTCAGTGATCTCCTGGGATTGGATGATCAAAAACTCACCAGGCTCCTCGAACCGGCCGCGGTATTCCTCGAGTGTCTTCAGCTGGACGGCCAAACCACTCGTATCCTCCCTGTAGTTGACCCACTCCTCACCGTACTCTTCCAGATAACTCTGGAATGCATCCTGGTAGATGGCATCCTCACGGAGACTCACCCATTTCTCCCCGTCAGCAAGTATGTTGTGGTCGGAAAGCGCGACAAAATCGTACCCTTGGGACTTGTACCAAGCCATGATCACTTCGGGGAACTCATCGCCATCGCTCCAGTAGGAATGGGTGTGTAAGTTACCCTTGAACCATTGCCGCTCAACGGCGGATGGTTGTTGACTGCATGAAAAACTCACCAGGAGTAGGACTGGGATGGCAAGACGTGAAGAGAGGTGCATAAGTAGTAAAAAGTTGGAGCCACAAAATAGTGGAAGCCTGGGAATTCTTGATGCAAGTTTTGATTAAGAAACAGTCATCGCTGAAATGCCTTCTTACGTCATCCGTCGGATCTTCTCCAGATACTCCGCCGGGAAGCCCAGCTTTACAGCCAGATCATGAAGCGACCTGGCATACGCGGCATTTGTTCCTGTAAGTGATTCCTTAGGCAGATTGTAACAAATCGCCTCGATGGGCTCACTGTTATCTGTCACGACTGACACCTCCTCCGGAAGGTAGTCTGCGACGCTTGGTGCTGCATAGAGTTTGTGTATAGCCTCCTCGTTCACATTCATCACCATGCCCCAGGCGCTCTCGCCTAGGCAAGGAATCAGTGAAGCGCGATCACCAATCTGCAATTCGTAATCAGTGAGATAGCCCATCCTGGGATTAGAAGGTTGGACGCCGTTCTTCACCAGAATGTCGACATCCATGAATAAACCGTAGAAGAAGACTTGCATCGGCAACCCTACTCCTTCTCCAAAAGATAATAACCGCTCACCCGGTCTATTCTCAAGACGTTGTCGTCGAAAGTCAGAATTTCATTGCCGTCCATCCAGGTCGAGTTGCCAACATAGGTTGTCAGGGTGTCAGCATCATCTCTTCCCTCTATCGACAGCACAAGGGACTCCGGCAAGTTTGCAACGGAAATTGTCAGAATGCGACCGCGTGTCTGACCAGTGTAGTTGCCCGCGAGAGCTTCCAGGTCGACATCGAGGTCCTGAACGGTATATTCGACTTTTTGCAGCAACTTCCAGGTCAGCTCGCTCGCAAAGAAGCTGGCTCCTTTCGGACCGGTGGTATTGACCAGGCAAACAATATGCAGATCGCTTTCCGGGAAGTGCCTGGTACTTGATAGGAAGCCATTGATACCACCGCCGTGCCCAATTTCCCGGTTACCGAAATTCATAGAATTCGTCAAGCCCATGGCATAGCGTAATCCCGTGCCATCATTCAAGGTCTCAGGTGTCGTCATCATTCGGTATTGCTCTTGATCAAAGACACGCCCCTCATGCAACGCCCTCATCCATATCAGCAGGTCGGTGGTGGTACTACACAGCGAACCTGCGGCATACGGCCAGGTATGATCCAGGTATGCTTTTTGGACCAAGCCCTTGCCATCATAGCCGTAGCCATACACTTTACCGGGGACAATCTCGGAGGTGGAGCAATAGTAAGTATTGTTCATCCCAAGTGGGGAGAAAAATTGCTCCTGCAAGTACTCTTCGTAGGTCTTGCCGGAAACTTCCTCAATGATCAAGCCCAGAAAAAAGTAGGCGGAATTGTTGTAGATCAACGCTTCGCCGGGCTCGAAGAGAAAGTCCTTGGACTCAACCAGTCTGACCAGGGAGTCCCTCTCAAACTGTAGAACCGACATGTTCCAGAATTCCTCCATTTCCGTATAGCTGGGAATCCCGGAAGTATGATTGAGGAGCTGACCGACCGTCACGGTCCGACCTTTCGTGTCAAACTCCAGGTATTGGGTGAAGTCGTCTTCCAGCGAGAGCTTTCCCTCCGCTACGAGTCTCAAAATCGCCGCCGCGGTGAACTGCTTGGTGACCGAACCAATTTCAAAGGACGGATTATCAGGCATCGGCACTGACAATTCCCTGCTGGCATAGCCATAGGATTTATCAAGCAGTACTTCACCTTTTTGAAAGACGATCACAGCTGCTCCGGCGATGTAGGAGCTGTCGACGCTCGTCTGAAATAGTGAATCGGCAAAAGCTTGAAGGGGGGTCCCTGCCTGATTACCACCAGGATTTCCGCATCCGGCAATGATAAGAAAAGAGGCCAGCACAAGGGAGGTTGGGAGGAGTTTCATGCGTCAGGATCAGTTGGTTACCTCAAATTAGCTCATGCCTGGGGAAACGCCAAGGCACGGAGTCATGATCTAAAAGGTGGTCTAGTTCATTGGTCGCTACTTCTTCCACACCTGGCTTTCGGCAGTCACCTCCACATCCCAGGGCTGGGGGTCGTTGGGAAGATACCTTGGGTCAGCGTCTTTGGTTGGAAAGGCTTTCGTCTCCTCCAGGAGGGCTTCGAAGATCGTCTTGCGCTCGTCGGTCGACAGACTATCGATCAGATTGATGGTCTCAACAGGATCCGCCAGGAGATCAAAGAAGCCATCAGGCTGCCCCTCCGAATTGATGCAAAGCTTGTAGCGCTGGTTCCTCAGTACACGGTCGCGGTAGTTGAACTGGTTCTCAACCCCATGCTCAGTGAGTCGTGCATGATTGCCTCCTCCCATGCTCATGATCCAATCCCGCTGGGAACGACTGGTTCCTTCCCGAAGCACGCCGGCGAAGGAGCGCCCATCAATCGGTTGCTCCGTACCATTGACCAGCCACGTATCTCCTACCTCCACACCTGCCAACCCCAAAAATGTCGGAAACAGATCGGTGAAGTCGATGAGGGCCTCCGAAACCCCAGGCGATGTGATCTGCCTTGGCCAGCTGGCAATAAAGGGTACACAAATCCCTGGCTCAATTGTCTTGGATTTCCCGCCGTCGACCTGTCGCCCCGACAATGTGCCGGTGATTCCCCGGCTTGTGCCATTGTCGGTGGTCCAAATGATCAGCGTATTCTCCCGCACTCCTGCATCCTCCAATGACTGGACGATCATACCTGTAAGCTTATCTGCGTACCTGACCATGGCCTTGTGCTTCCCCAATCTTGTATCCGAGGACTCATCGGGTGTATCCACCAGAGGCGGATGTGTCAGCACCATCGGATAGTAGACAAAAAAGGGCTTATCACTATTGTTTGCGACGAAGGTGGTGATGTACTCGGTGAAGACATCGGGACCAAACGCCCCATCATACGTCTTCGAGCCCTCGCTGGTAAACAGGTAGGGTTCTTGGTAACGCTCCGCACTAGCGGGCACACCCGTCTCATACCCGGTCCACATACAATATGCATCGAATCCATTTCTGGTCAGTGCGTCAGGTTCAACCCGAAAGTCATCGATTTGCCATTTACCAGCGATGCAGGTAACATAGCCAGCCTTTTTCATTTCCATTCCTATGGAGGGATTCATCGTTTCATCAAAATGCGCCCCTCCACCCCATCGGGGCACATCCCAATGGTTCACCCAGCCGTGCCGGAACGGGTACTGCCCGGTGAGTAAAGTGACTCGGGTAGGCGTGCATTGGGGCATCGCATAGGCATGGTCGAAGCGTAGGCCATTGGCAGCAAGCAGGTCGATATTGGGTGTGGCAATATCTTCTGCGCCATAGGCGCTGACCCACTCTTTACCGAGGTCATCGACAAGGATGAAAACGATATTGGGTCGATCGTCGCTGATGTCGTTACCTGGATGACAACCAGAGACTACAATGACGAATAGTACGAGATTTATAAAACGACGCAGCATGATGGTACTATTTGGCATTGCTAATGAGCTGAATGGCCTTTTCGGCAAAGCGAGTTCCCATCACCTCATACCCTTCCTCAGACATGTGAAGATCATTTTCGATCTCCTCCCCTCGGGCATTGAGGCCGTCGTTCAGATCGTCGGTATCGATCCATGCAAAGCGAGGACTCGACTCTCCTACTCGTACCTGGATATCCCGAACCATTGTCCAATGGGGATACCGTTCATTCAGCATGTCGAAATCACTCAACCGGCCAATGATGAAATGGATGTCCTCGCGTTGCAGATCCCGACATAGCTGTTGATAGAGACCCACTAAACTGGCTTCGTAAACCTCGCCCAGTTCCTCTCGCGCGTCCCTCTCCCCTTGCATCCAGATGAAGGTCACCGTTGCGAATTGATCGCCTCCCACAGCCAACTGGACCTTGTTCATCAAAGAATCATAGAGATCTGCATGGCCCTGGACATCCATGCCTTCAGGTGGCTGCCAATCCTGGTGCCAGCGGCGAATGGGCTGACCACCCTTTGCATCTTTCACTACCACCACGTTTTCCTCGCCAAATTCCTGGACAACTGCCGGCGTGAACGAATCATCGGGATTTAATCTCGCCATATTGGACTGGCCAGAAAGAATGAATAAGTGTTGCTGGCTACAGCCAAAGGCAAGCGTCAGCGTGAGTATTGAAAGAGCAGTAGAAATTCTGCGCATCGCTCTGTGTTCATACTTCTTGGATCCACTTCGATTCATGTCAGTTGGGTCTTGGTACGGCTCCTACTTTTCGTGCCCAGGTCAACCACATTTCAGCCATCTCCTTGCAGCGCTCAGGATACTGGGCGGCAAGGTCATTGGTCTCCGTCCGATCTGCCTCCATATCATAAAGTTCCCATTCTTCCAGGGGCAACTCCTCCACGCTGTCATACCTGAAGGGATTGGGACCCGCTTTTGAGATGAGTTTCCATTTGCCCATACGTACTGCCCGGTTGCCTTCGTGCTCCCAGTATATGGCCTCTCTTTGAGGGTTGGTGCCCCCCAAAACCGGTAGTAGGCTGACACCCTCGAGTGGCGTAATGTCATTGCCATTATAAGTACTAGGATAATTCGCTCCCGCTACGTCGACGCACGTCGCCATGATATCGATCAAGTGTGAAGGAAAATGCAATAAACCGCCCTGTTGTTGTATGCGACCGGGATAGGATACGATGAGCGGCGTAGAGATCCCACCCTCGTGGGACCAGTGCTTGTACATTCGAAACGGCGTATTGCTGGCATTCGCCCACGGCTTGCCATAGGCGGTGTAGCTTTCCGCAGGTCCGGGCATGGCGTCCTTCATGAGCCTCACGGGTTTGCCATCACGCGTGACCTGGGGCACCATGTCAAACTGGATCTCGCCTGGCTCCATAGCCCGTGGCTTTGCCACTTCCCTGTTGATCCATCCCAATTCCTCGGCGCAAGCGCCATTGTCTTGAAGAAAGAAAATCAAGGTGTTATCAAACTTTCCCTCAGCCTTCACCGCGTCCACGATTTGCCCGATGCCCCTGTCCATGGCGGTGACCATCGCCGCATATACTTCCATGTTGGCCGATTCCCATTCCTTATCTGTTGCCTCGGCCCAGCTTTCGACCAGGGTGTCACGCGCTGTGAGTTGCCATCGCGGTTGCACGAGACCCATCTCACGCATGCGCTCTATGCGACTTGCACGTATGGCATCCCATCCATTGTCGTACTTACCATCGTATTGAGCGATATCCTTCGGCCATGCATGCATCGGCCAGTGAGCGGCTGTATATGCCACATACATGAAGAAGGGCTTGTCGCCCTCATGCTTTCTGATGCGATCCACAGCATACCTGGAGATTGCCTCTGTATAGTAAAAGCCCTCGTATGGGGCGATGTACTCATTGTCCTCCGCCAAACCCGCCGGATCAAAAAGCGAACCTGCCCCTAGTATCGTCCCAAAGAACTTGTCAAAACCTCGCTGCCTGGGCCAGTTGTGTTTCGGAGGATTCAAGCCCTCCTTGGGCAAATACGGTGTGACATGCCACTTCCCGGACATATAGGTACTGTACCCCGTAGTTTTAAGCACCTCTGCGATGGTCACTGCATTGAAGCTAAGGTCACCCTGAAAAGCCGGCGTTCCCCGGTCCCTCATCATATGCCCCACTCCCGCTTGATGTGGATAGAGGCCGGTAAGCAGTGAAGCCCTTGTTGGACAGCAACGGGCCCCGTTGTAGAATTGGGTGAATCGAACTCCGGTAGCCGCAAGGCCATCCAAATGGGGAGTATTGATCTCCCCTCCATAACAGTGGAGGTCGGAATAGCCCATATCATCGCCCAGGATCAGAATGATGTTGGGAGGTGGGGAAGGCTGCCGAGTGCTACACGCGAAAAATGTCGCGCTGGCAATAGATACTACGGCACAGAGGTAAAGGCCTTTAGTGAACATGCTTCAATGGTTGGGCACCTGGTAACATCAATGAACACTACCAAAGTACTGCACGCTCCGGAGATGACAAAACCCTCGAAAGAGTGAGTACAGCCGAACCAGGATACAGCCGAGCCCTCTTCGCATAACCTGAGCGTTAGCTCCTCACGACTAATGGCACCCGTTGGCGTTCAGCTCCCATTCGTCGGGCATTTTCCGCCATTCATCTTAATATATTCCGGATCATCCGTTGATTTTCCAATTTTTATTACCGTTATTTGTGGAATAACTGCTTAATGCCGCATCTATCGACTCGGCATTCGAAACAACGCCAAAAATGAAAGCCAAGAGACTAGTACCCCACAACACGAAAAGAGAGCATATTCTCGCATCGCAATGTTCCATTACCTCCAATACCGCAAGGTTATTGGTTTTGCTTTTATGTCTGGTGAGCGGGCACATCGCTCATTCACAAGGGGGGCAAGACAGAGGTACTCGTTCTGAACATAAGACAACCGAGGCGCTACGGACTGCGAGCACCTCCTCTGCTGCCATCCAATCCAGTCGCCCTGATCAGCAAGGGATCAACGCGAGGCCCACAGCTCCTGTTTTGGGTGAATTCGAGGCAGCTTCGCGGTTCCAGGTCGAGTCTTCAGGAAGTATGGTTTATCTACTCAGGGAAGAGGACAGTTTTGCATTGGCCATCATGGACGAACTGAATGGCGATGCCTCGAGGAGTACACAACTGGAAATAACCAGTGGTGTCAAGTCGACGATCAATGTCGAGAAGCGCCCTACTGGCCTTTATCAGATCAGCAGGTCCGAACGAAGTCTCTAATACCGCAGGGGATCGGCATGACCCCATATGGGCTCGCATTGATACCGCCTATTTCAACTCGATGACCTCGATATCATCGAAGAAGACTGTGCCGTCGCTGTTCCCGTCCAACATCAAGAATATATTGAGGCGGTCGACCCTGGACGGGTAATAATTCACCTTGATTGAGTACTCATCAAAGTTCCAATCAGCGTTACCTACCAAGGGGTCATTCTGCGTTGTATAAAAGAAAATGGGGTATTCCCACTCATCAATGTCGGCCCTCAGCACAAAGAATGCCCCACCTCCCGTCAGACTCTGAGCCCTCATTTTCACTCGCAGAAGTAGCTCAGATCCAGTTGTGATGTCTTCTGGCACCCACGAATAGGCCCAGTAGGAAAACCCGGAGCCCACGCTATTCGAATTGATCATCAGACTATTGGGGGCAGAAGCAAAAGTGCTGTCAACTAACTCTCCGGAATGATCAGCATTGACTACGGCGTAATTCCACGAACCAATACTGGAAAGGTCATCCCTGATGATAATCGTCTCGTTCTCCTTGGCGGTAGTCCAATAGGGCATTTCATCGATGGTCCTGAAAAGCTCATCGGAGTAGTAAGCTCGCTTTTCAATCGTATACTCATTGTAAAGGATGGTGGGATCCTCATACATCATACTGGCCCAGTCTCCGTTTGGCAGCTTCTCGCTCGTGTGGGATCGCCCCAGCAATGCATGTCCCAGTTCGTGATACATCAGGATCTCTTTCGGAACAGAAGGAAGGCCCACCCAGCAATCGGGATCGATGGTCACCACAGGAGGACTTGACCGACCAAACCCGCATAGTTCTTCGAGACTGCCAAATTGCACAACGAGGTTATCCAGTGAGATCTCAACACCCCTTTCCTCTGCCTCGGTGACAAATTGATCCACGTACTCCTGCAATTCGGAATTGATCACTGGATCAGTGTTTTCTTCTTCGTTGCAGCTCGACAACAGGGTGGTAATTATGATACCGGCGAGGAGTGCGTTCAGCGTTCTTTTCATTGTCAACCTGGTTAACTTCAAACCATTGGAAAATCGATCGGATTGCAGGCTAACCACACAACGAAGCTTGTTGTGTGCCGCTTACAAATCGTTCTCCAAACAACTGAGATCGCTTGGTTGTTCAAATAGGCCGCTGCCAAGAGCCCGAATGCCTTGGTCATCACACTTTGATACCATAGATCCGGGATTCCTCTCCCCAAGGATGGTACCCCTGGCCTATATAGTGGAAACCGTACTTCTCATAATAGCCCACATGCTCCGTGCAGAGGTAAAGATGGTCGAAGCCAAAGCTTTTTGTGTCTTCCTTCGCTCTGTCCAGAAGAAGAGCGCCGTATGCCTTTCCCCGATGCTGCTCGTCAATAAACAAGGCACAAATCCAGGGATAAAGGTCCCCTCTACTGATGAAGTCATTGGTGATGAGTCCGGCGCAGCCGATGATCTTGTCTTCCTGCACTAACAGGTACCATTGCGGTAAGCTATTCCTCGCGTCGATGCAGTGTGTGATGCTGTCCTCGTAGATTTCCGGCCTTACGCTGGGCCAGGACTGCTGGAAATAGGTGATGGCCTTGTTCTTGTATTCAGGCTCCTGCCTAATGGAAATAATCTTCATTTCTCCCTCACACATTCTGTGGATCAACCATCGTTCCCGGCACGGACGATTTTGACGATGCGACTGTAGACAATCTCTGACAGACTCCAGGTGTATCCGCTGAAGTCGGCTGTATTCACAAATTGAACGATCACCGCGTCCATGTCTTCATGGTACTCAGCGATTGTCTGATATCCGGGGATCAGCCCCTTATGGTCAAACACATAGATCGACGAATAGATGTCCCGCTCCTTTCCATCCAACAGGGACCCGTCATTCAATGCGCGAAGAAACATGCCCACATCCTCAGCAGTCGCCACCATGGAGGCATAGTCCGCAGTCTTAATATCTTCCTCAATGCCAACATAGTAGCCACTCATGAGGTCATCCATGTCGATTTCGTGGATGGACCCGTAGGTATTTTCCAAACCCAGGGGCTTGAGGATCTCCCTCTGGATGTAGGCGAACTTGGTATCTGCCGTGACCTTCTCGATCAATAGCGATATCAAGAGGTAGTTCGTATTGGAATACGCAGAGTCCTGGCCGGGCTCAAAGTCGGCAGGCAAATCCAGCACCCGCTCCAGTGCTTCCTCGCTGCTCTTGGGTGGATCCGTCCAGAAGTTGGGCGTGTCTGTCAAATTCGGCAGGCCGCTCCGGTGCCGGACCATCATTCGCAAGGTGATTTCATCAGCATATTGGATCCTGCTCTCTAGCTCGGGAAAGTAATCGGCCACCGTTTTGTCCAGAGACAGTAGTTCATCATTGACCAATTTGGCAACAGAGACGGCATCATACAGCTTTCCCACGCTGGCAATCTTGAAAAGGGCATGTGGATCCGCGGGTATTTTGTCCCCTCGGTTCTTCCAGCCGGCCGAGTAGAACTGCGGCTCTTTTCCTCTTTCGTCAACGTATACTACGATCCCATCAAAGTCGTGGTCAAGGGCATCCTCCACCTGCTGCTGAATTGTATCTGGCAGTGGGGGCAACCAGGCAAGGATCAATGGCCACGGAACAAAGAACATGGAAGTGATGGTCCCTACAAGCAAGGCAATTTTGATGATCTGTTTCGTTCGACTGACGGCCATAATGGGGATTTTGTAACTCAGGGGCCGTATGCAGCATACGCTACCTACGACCCCCAAAACTAAGGCTGCCAACCCGAAGATCACCTCTCAGCCAGGGTTTGTTGGATGGAATCCCCTTTGTGCACAGTCATCTCCAACAAGTCGTATTGGTCGCCAATCGCTTGAATATTGGCAGCGGGCAACCCTTTGACGTGTCGGTCGAAAAAAGCAGTCACCAGACGTGTGACAATTTCCATTCCCTGCCCTGCGTCTATCGCTCCTGTTCCCGCAAGTGCTGGCACCGGGATCATGAACGGTATGTCCATGAAATTGGGATGACCGGAATTCAGCAGCTTCGTCTCATAGAAGTAATCGGTGCTTTTATTGATGTAAACGTGCGAGTTGATATCCTCATGATCTGCGGGCCAGTCCGCGGACAAGTAGAGGTAAGGAACGTGGTAGGTGGTGTCTATCATGTCTCCCCACTGTATTCCATCCAGGTTGACCGCCGCCTTGATGCGCGTATCCCTCATTGCCAAATTGCCTGCAGAGCCCCCACCGACGGAATGCCCAAAGACACCCAACTTCTCCAGATTGAACTTTCCACGGAAAAACCCTTCGGTGTTCCATTCTTCAATGAGATCGAGTGTAGTGATCATGTCCGCTGCCCATCTGTTTTGGATGTCCACTTCTACGTACTTCTTCACCACTTCACGGATAATCGGATGCCTGGTATCATAGTCCAACCCATCTTTGAAGGCATCAACCAACGGCTGTATTATGCTCATCGTTTCGGTATTGCTCTCTGCTTGGTAGCCGTAGTCAAAATACTTTTTCTTGCCATCAGGAAAGGTCGTCCCAAGGCTTTCGTAAGTGTGATTCATGTTGACAATCACGTACCCCTGGCTGGCGATCTCCGTCAGCAGCGCATAATACCCTGTGGCCTTCGATCCATAGCCATGGGAAAAGAGCAATACCGGGAAGGTGCCGTTGGCTACTGGTAGCTCTGGGTAGGCGTAGGTCTCCACTCGGTCGAGGTAATTCAGCGCATTGGGAGGAAGGCCGTACTTGGTGGCGAATCCAGACCTGCTGGCATCATCGACATAGCGCTCACCTTTCATGGATGAGACGTCTGCTTCGCTGGGATACCAGACTTTGAGCATCAACTCGCGCCTGTCGTTGGGATCCTCGGTGATCGGTTCGTCCTTGTCTGTCTGCACATGGATCATTTGCGTCCCCACTTGATATGCCCCAGTGGGCTCCGGCAAGGAGAAGACAGGAAGCACGGTCGGAAGCAACCATCCCAGGAACATGACCACCAGGATTCCCAGGTATCCTAAAACTCGTAGGAACGACAGTCGTGCCGGGTTGTCAGCGTCAATCGCTTTTATCCTCCATCCGAGGATCAGGATGATCAAGTACGCTGGAAACATCTGCCATCTCCACCCCTCCAGAGTCAGGTGCAAAAGCAGCAAGATGCCAATTCCTAACACCAAATAATTGGCTGGAATGCGCTTGACCAATGGTCGCTTAATGAATGGTATGATGGTCGCTATCAGTAAAAGAATGATTTCAAGAGTTCTCATTTATAGTTGATTTTTTTCTTGGCAAAACTTCAGCTGAGAGGCTCAAAACGCAATGTCGAATCCGGGCAGAAACCCGTCGTTTGCCGATGATTGGTCCTTGATTCAGCCTCCTGACAGTCTTCAAGAGCCGATTTCAAGGGATTTTCGGTGTGGTTACTTCAATTTCTTGCTGATCCAGGCAATGAGTTGCTCGTCAAAAAGATCTGACTCTTCCAGTTGTGGCGTGTGCCCGCTCTTCTCAAATAGCCGCAGGGTGAAATCGGGGATGCTCTCGTAGCTCGCTTGCCAGAGTGTATGAGGAATGACGTAGTCATATTTCCCAAGGCCCACGAAGACCGGAACGGTGATCGGAATCGCGGAGTCAAACATGTTGTATTCCAGGAAGACCTTGGTGAAAAGGTGCTGCGTCACTTCGGAGTGCACTGTCATATCATCCCAAAGCCAGGATGCGTCGTATCGGGGATTGTACCAATATTGCGGAGACATGTTGTTATATCTGGCGGACGCTTCCTCCTGGCCCGTCAGTCGATCAAGTTCGCTCACACTACCCCAATTCTCTTCCTGAATGGCCCTTCTGTCCTCCGAGGCGGTCGCCCAAAGAGCCTCAACCTTTCGGGTGTACGTCTCGCTGCCCCATTCGCTGGGAGAGCCAATCACCACAAGTCCCCGCACGCGATCTCCATATCGCTTTACGTATTCAGTAGCAATGGTCCCGTGAATGCTATGGCCCAGCACCAAAGGCCGCTCTAAACCAAGTGCCGACCGGATCTGCTCGACGTCCTCCACAATCGATCGGATGTCTACATCACCGAGGTCCTCGGAGGCATAGCCTTTGGCAAACCATTTCATATCGACGAAGTACATCTTCAGATGCTGTCTCAACTCGTCGGAAAACGTCCGTGGATAGTATACAGACGAGCCAATCACGAGACACGGGATCCCGCTTCCTTCTACCACATACCTAAGTTGGGAGCCATCTACATGGACTACGCCAGAAGATTGATGTTGAGCCTTGGCACCCAATACCCCGATGGAAAGGAAATAGAACAATAGTATTCTCAAGGACTGGCGACTATTCACAGTGCGCCAAAATAGTGGAACTTCTGGAAACCAGGCGCTGCAGTGGGGAATTCCAGCAGGAACCCAACTGGCTCGACCGCTGGTCGTACGGCTTATTCCTCTCGTGTGGTTACTACTATCGTGTGCTTTCTGGGCTCGACGTGATAGATCCGGGATGAGGACTTTTTGCTTATCTCTTCCACGGACATGATCTCGGAGGCCTTCAATTCCTTCAGTTCACCGAGACGCTCCAGGCTGAGAGGGACTCCATCCAAAATGAACAAATAATCCTCCGAGTGGTCGGCAGCCTCCTCCAGAAAGCCCTGTAGCTCCTCAAAACGTCGGGCGCTGGTTGCCTCCTCGTAATCTTTCGTTTTGATCACAACGACTCCGTCGCGACCCTTCTTGCCATACAGGTTTTCAGCGGCGGGGTTCTTGATGACACTGATACTGGCTATGTTGTTGGGATCCACCAGATCCAAAGGATCATTGGAGGCCAGTTCCTCTCCATCGAGTATAAAAAGGGGTAGCGCTGTCGAATCAGGGGCGGCTGTACCCAATAGAGTATTCGGAGGGGGAATAATAGGATCTTGGGCCATCACATGAGACACAAACAAAAGGCAGCAAATGCTGACAAAGGCGAGTAGTAGGTTTTTCATACAAATATCTTTTTGCGTAGTAGATCAAGCGATGCGTGTTACGCCTTGCCACCATTTCCGTGCCAAAATACTTGAAATTCCGCTTTCCTTAAGGGCGAGCAAAATGCCCCTATGGGATCTCTCCCATATACTCACAGATTCGCTTCGTATCTTTTTCGGAAGGAACATGTAGCGTGTTCTCTAACAACAAAGTGCCGGCAAGTGAGGGGAAAATAGCTTGAGCCCTAGGAATCACTTTCGACGCGGGAAAGAACATGTCTTTTTCCGAGGACAGAATATGTACGGGCTTGGTGATCCTGGCAGCCTCCTTTCTTGACAAGCTCGGAATCGGGGTCGTGTCTACCTTGTAATGAAGTAGGATCTCCTTCATTGCTTGCATCGTCAAATTGCTCGCATCGGTGATGGACGATCGGATGAACTTCTGAAAATGCTCCTCCTTTCCTGTTTTCCTAAACTTCTGCATCGGCATAAAAGCATTGACGAACATCTTCAACATACTCCCTTGCCCCAATCCACCGGCTGAAATTAAGAATATGTCCTTGATTCGCTCGTCTGTATAGGCAGCTGCTTTCATGCATAGGAATCCACCGAAGGAAACCCCCACAAGCCTGACCTTTTCCACTTGTAGTCCTTCCAGCACCTCATTCATCCATTGGCCATACTGATCGTTTTTCATGGACAATCGCCGTGCGCTGCTCTTGTTGGGTTGGCCTATGACGTCAATGGCATGTACATGATAGTCATCGGCCAGATCGACAAACGCCTCCAGGATGGCAGGAGCGGAAGCATTGGTACCATGAACCAGCACCAAAGGGTGATTCGCAGGATCCCCCGCTTTGACCACATGCGTGTTACCAAAGCTTGTCTCGACATCGGTCTCGGTGACAGGAATGGGCAGCCCCTCCAGCTGTGCTTTATACATTGTAAGCATCCGATCTCTGGATTCCGGCGAATCAAACCAATGAGCGTCTTGAGAAGGCCGTGAGCGTGGCATGGGCTCAAATTAGGACATTTTGATCGATTTGGGGAAGGTCATGTCGCTCATGCATCGTGTACTGCTCATTTCCCAATTACTGCGACCTCTGACTCCAGGAACTTGGCAACTACTTGCCCGAGTTGATCATAACCTTCCTCGGTATAATGAACATCATCAGCTCCTTTCCCATGTTCTTGGTGGATCAGTCTCGAAGCTCCATAGATGTCGTGCACCAAAACGCCGCGTTTCTTCATGACCTTCTTCGCTGCCTTGTTGTACCGAATGGCATCTTTGCTAAATCTTCCGGCTTCCTCTTTGGGAACGTAGGTCGTCGTGAGGAATACCAGTCGGGCATCTGTTCCTTGTAGCACAGTCACTATCGAATCCAGTCGCGAAGCATATTCATCAACGGTAGCGGTAAGCGTGCCGTTGACCTTGTCCCTATTTCCCTGGACTTTGGAATCGGGCTGCCGATAGCACAGGTCCCAGAGGCCCCAGTTGAACTGAATGATGTCCCAGTCCCCGTCGCCCAGCCACTCTTCGATTTTTGCCAATCCCATGCCAGTATGTCCAGCGTTCCCAGGATTGTGAAAAACTTCCGCCTGATGGAGGAGCAGCTCCTTCACGTAGGGCGTATATCCGATGGAGATCGAGTCGCCAATGACCAGTATTTTCGGCTTCGTCTGGGTGGAGCCGAATAGCAAAAGACAAAAGAAAATGAGGATGTAAGGCCGGATTTTCATGACTTCTTCTTGGATCGCGTTACTGTCTGATCGGAATCCCGATATACCTCCAGAAGGCTATCCAATTCCAAGACCTTCTCGGGGTATTGGTCGAAAAGATTCACTCGTTGCTCCGCATCATTGGCCATGTTGAAAAGCAGGCCCTCCGTGTCAAAATCCTGATATCCGCTAAGCTCCTTGAACGATTCCGGTAACGGCCGATGGCCGCCGGTGGAGTCATTGATATACAACCAGTCCCCAATCCTGATGCCCCAGATGGATTCGAACGTGTTGTGAACAGTTGCCTGCCGAAGCGGAGACTCATAGGGCTCGCCAAAAATAACCGGTGACAAATCGTAGCTGTCGGGGGCGGCACTAGCAGGCAGGTCAATTCCCACGATCTTGCTCAACGAAGCCATAATGTCCACCTGGGAAATCACCTCATCAGAGACAGCACCTGGCTTGACTCGCTCTGGCCATTTGACGATGAAGGGCACGTGGTGTCCTCCTTCCCACACATCGCGTTTCAAGCCCCGAAAGTTGCCCATACTAAAGTGGCCAAACTTCTCAGCCCGTTTCCATGCATAGCCCTCGGTGCCGTTATCAGAGCTGAAGATGACAATGGTATTGTCCTCCAGCCCCTGCGCCTCGAGTGCCTTCAGCACTTGACCCACCACCCAGTCCGTTTGGACCATGAAGTCTCCGTAGCCGCCAGCCTCAGACTTCCCGTCAAACTCTTCATTGGGAATGATCGGGGCATGCGGGGAAGGCAGGGCGAAATAAAGAAAAAAAGGCTCCTCCTTCCTACGATTGGTGATCCAATCAACCGTTCTTGTGGCCAGTGTGGGCAGTACGTTATAAGGATTCCAACCATCGACTTTTGGACCTGGTCGAAACTCCCAGGATCCTTCCTTTGTGTCAAAGCCTACATCATTGATATCCATCTCCGCAGTGGGAGCCTCGACGAATCGGTCATTCTCTACCCACGCGTAAGGTGGAAAGTTGATGGTGCCGTCGCCAAAGTAATGGTCGAATCCACGGGCCAACGGACCCCCTGCAACAGGCTTACTCCAGTCGATATCTTCTGGGAGGTAAACATCCCGCATTCTGCCCCACTGCATCACTTTCCCCGATGGTGGATTCTTGAACTCCCAATCCCACCCCAGGTGCCATTTGCCAAAGCATGCAGTGGTATAACCCTTGGTTTTCAACACCTGAGGCAGGGTGATATCCGATTCCTTAAAGAAGGGCTTCCCAAACGCCCCAACAATACCATGCTGCCGACGCCAGTGGTACGACCCCGTGAGTAGTGCAAACCGGCTGGGAGAACAGATGCCCGATGAGCTGTGCGCATCGCTAAAGCGCATGCCCTCTGCCGCGAGTTGGTCAAGATTGGGTGTAGGTATTTTTGAGTCTGGATTCTGACAAGCCAGGTCGCCAAAGCCCATATCATCGGCATAAATGATGACAATATTGGGTAGCTCCTCCTGAGGGACTGAACAATTGGTGAGGGCCCACCCTATGAAGAGAGAACAGACAACGAATAGCTTCCTATAGGATGTAGGTTTCATATGAGCGATCAGTAGGACTTGTCGCCTTCAATTTCGCCAGTAGTCGGAATACTCTGTCAAAAGAGATCTTATTTAGTTAGTTGCTCACCTCAAAAACTTGTATTCGCGTCTCCAGAACTTCTGCATCGGACAATTGAAAGGTAACTGAAAATGGCTGATTGATCGTGCTATCAGGCTTCTCCCCCAACTGAAAAGCAACATTAGCTCCGTCGTATCCAAAAATGTAGAGGTCTTGATTCTGCTGTTCTATGAATTCAGCTATGGTTGTGGGACTTCGAGCGTAGAGGTAATCCGCGGCTATGAACAACTGACTCAGGTCCTGCCCACTTGCGTACTCCTCACCGCCAAAAAAGACAGAGGATTCAGAGGTGATTTGAATGGAGGTGATCGCCTGTGTTGGCGGGGGTTCAGGTGGACTGCAGGCATAGGCTGAGTTAATGAAAGAGAATCCCGGTTGGGAAGCGTCCGATATCTCAATGTATTCTATGCCAGCTATCGAAACATTGATGGCCGCCTCATCAAACTCGGTGCTCCTCGAATTGGAAAACCCTGAAGATGTCAATACGCCAACGACGGAAGTGATATCAGTGATCCTGGCTTCCAGGGGCGTGTACCCTCCGCAGTCATCCCCGATATAGCATCCCAATGGGAGGTGTGTTATCACGATCACAATGAGTAAACTCAAAATTCTCCTCATGCCACTCAAATATTTCATTCAGGCCCCTAAAGTGGTTGACTGTCTCACTACAAATACAGTGCCTGATCGGCGCTTCGAACCAGCTTCAACGGAAATGGCGTATCACCCCCTCACCTCTTCCGGATCCACTACTACGTATTTGATGGACTTCTCTGTATTGCTGATCCGATAGGAGTACGTCACATGCAGTAATCCGTCACCATCCTCAATCAGGCAAGGGTACGAAAAACTTCCAGCACCCTTTTCGTGGTCCTCCAGCCTTACTTTCCATTTCCATGTTAGCCCTTCGTCGTCTGACAAATAGAGACTCACACGATAGCGTCCATCGGCAATATCATTGCCAACAAACACCCACGTACCATCTTTCAGTGTCATAAGCTCAACGCTCGCGGTATTGGGAATATCTGTCTTGGTCGAGACACTCCAGGTTTCTCCCAAGTCGGCACTAACGCTCGTGTGAACTCTGGACGGCGCATCTCCGCTGTCGCGCATGTAAGCGATGATGGTTCCATCCCGTCGCTGTGCGAGTGCCGGCTGTATAGGGCCTCGTCCCACGATGGGCAAGCTCGGTCTCCAGCTTACTCCATCATCTTCAGAAATGGCCACAAGGGAGAAATTGTAACCATCGGAATAAAGAGGCAAAAGGATCTTGCCGTCATCGAGGGTCAGGGGCTTAATGCGGGTCATCCACCCGATGCTTCTCTTTACTGGGTCCTTGCTGGCTGCTGTGATCATCTCGTCGTAGGGGCGCGCGTATTCCGCCCATCCCGCTTGACTACGGGGCAGGTCACCAAACTTCCTCTCCACCTCCTCTGCAAAAGTGTCATCGGGTTTTAGTAGGATATTGTCTTGCCATCCCCAGACAGGAGCACCCGCATCATCATAATCAGTAGACGTTCGGAATCGCAAAATGGAACTCTCCCAGCGATTGGCTTGCACTGCGATCCATACGAGAAAAAGCTTGTCGTCACTATTGAGAAAGAGGACGGGATTGCAGTCGGGAAGTCTCGGTGTGTCTGCCATGAGAAAAGGTTCGGACCACGCATCGGCTCCCTTCCTCAGACGGGCACCCATGATGCGGACATCGTCGGACCGCCGCTCCCCACTTCCCTGAAACCAACACGCGAGTTTGTCCCCATTGGGTAGAATGACCAGGCTGCTGCCGTGGGTATGCTCGGGCTGTGGAGGGAATATCAACTGCTCCCTAACCACGAAGTCGCGATCCTGTGCGAATAAAACGGGGACTGCTACTAGCAATGCCCATAGGAATGAGAAGGAGTTCTTCACTGGTGGTCTGCTAACTCGTCGTCATCACTTTGTCCATCATCTTGCCGCCCGCGTTGATTTGTTTCTGCGTGGACATCGATTTCGTCATTCGCACCATAATGGTGTTTTTCTTTCCGGGTATCACATGCGCCTGCTTACCCAAACCCTCAATGGCCAGTTGGGCGACGTAGTCCGGCTTCTGTATGTCCATAGGCATTTTGGTGATGTCCATTTGATCACTTGCACCCTTTAGCATGGGTGTGTCCGTGGGCCCCGGCGAAAGCACGGTGACATCTACTCCCTTCTGTTTGAGTTCATAATGCAATGAAAAGCCGAGGTTGGCGACGTACGCCTTCATGCCCGCGTAATTGGCAAAATATGGATTGGGCATATGGCCTATCATGCTCGACACCAAGAGAATCCCGCCTCTCCCCCGCGCGGCCATCTTTTTACCGAAGTGATGGGTCATCGTCAAGACCGAAACTACATCCATCTGAAGAGCTGCCAGCTCTTTTTCCAGTGGAATGTCAATCAGCATGCCGTGGTTTTCAATGGCGGCATTGGGGATAATCAGTCCGATCTCCAGAGCTTCGGTCTCACTTATGATCCGATCTAAGTCCTCCTGCTTGGTTAGGTCGGCGGAAATCGTCTTTACCTCAATGCCGTATTGCGATTGGAGGGAATTGGCTTTCTCGGTCAGTACCTCTTGTCTGCGGGCTACAAGCACGATATTTAGGCCTCTGGAGGCGACTATCTTGGTCATCTCCTCTCCGATACCGGAAGTACCACCAGTGATTAAGGCCCAGCTTCCGTAGCGTTCTTTAAAATCCATTGGTCTGCGTTTTTTATTGATGAGCAACTACCTACAAAATAGTGGAAGTTGGGGACTTCTGAACGCTAACAACCATGTACTCACTTGATCAATCCAAAATAGACTCAAGGATTTGTAGATATTCTTTTACATCCTGGGCTTCGGGTCTGACTGCGCTGGCCCTTCGAAAACTCCGTTGCGCCTCAAGTGCATACTCCCTGACATTTTCTACTGCCTCAGAATATTCCGAGTCCGTCATTGACTCAGCATCTTGTAGCTCTTCGGCCACTAGATTGTAGTATAGCGCACCCAAGCCGAAATGGGCGTCATAATATGAAGGATCCAGATCCAAAGCTGAATTGAACGCTTTCTCAGTGACCTCAAATACAAAGCCTTGCGTCAGTGCGTCTGAGTATTGCTCCCATTTGCCGACCTCCTGCGTTATGGATCCCAGCAACGTGTACAATTCAGCCGATGGACGCATTTCAATCATTTCGCTAAGAACACCCAGTGATTCTTCGTACTTGCCCTCTTCTATGTAGCCGTTGAGTCGGACTACTTTGTCTTCATACGATTCTTCAGAAACCTCTTCTAATCGGGCCGGCTCGGCGGCAACTGTGGCAGAAGGACTGAGACCAGCACCGGCAGATGGTTCCTTGTCCGCTTCTAGAGGTGGCGCACTGGCTATTCGTTCATTAGGGCCCATCTCAATCTCCTCGATCTTCTCCAAAAGATCACTCACATTTCCCTCAGCCAACACGATGAAGTCTTCATCAAAGAGCCAGGCAGTACCGTAGGACTCGTTGTCATAGAACTTCTCTATTTCCTGAAAGTAGCGCCACTCGTTGAGATAGGATTGATTACCATGTCGAGGATCCAGATTCGGTAGAATAATATCAACTACTCCTGTGCTGTGGGCTCTGATGTCCGCAGACATATCGCGATATTCGGCCTCATTTCGTCCCCAATCCCAAACCCTCACAAAGCTGATAGACACCGAAGCCTTTCTTTCTGTTGTGGATACTTGATCCATATCTCTTTGGAGGTCATAGCCAATGGTCGCCGGATTACCCAGAAAATCATCCATCTGAAACTTGGAGTACTTGAACGACGTCAACTGCCGAATAATGATGTAATCGCCTCCCTGGGAAAACAGCTCAACAGCTCTGCCATTGACATCCTGACCTCGAATGTTCTTCGCTTTTCCCCCTATCGTCGCTTTCTGAGCTTGCAAGGGTCCAAGCAACATTAGCATCGCCAGTAGGCCTAAGCTGACCTTGCAGCTAAGAGTTGGGGCTTGTAACGGTTTCGTAACTGGTGTATTCATCTTCTGTGGTTGGATCCTCAAAATAGCTAAAAATTGACTTTTGCGACGATCACTGATGGGCTCAAGGGTGGAAGAAGGAAGATGCTTTTCGATCAATGCTGGTTTTGCCACGCAATCCGCGAGGTAGATCTACCTGTCGATGAATCGTCTGTATCGACCATTGCATGAAAGCCAGACTCTTTGCACGCACATTAACGACCGTTATTTATTAAAATAAGCAGGAATACCTCTTTTCGGACGCTGATTATTCTGGTCCAGCAGCAAACGCTTTACTTCTCTGGTTTTTTCAATCTACTTCGGCTCAAAATCGCTTGTAACCAACTGCCATGAGGAAAGCATTCATTTTTTCGCTGCTGGGGCTCACACTCCTTGCCACCAAAGGTTTTGGACAAACCGAAAAGCTCAAAACCGTTTTCATATACAATTTCACGAAGCACATCGAATGGCCTGAAGCTTCCGGCATCAGTGACTTTGAGATTGCCGTAGTGGGATCTTCCGCGCTCACCAAAGAACTCGAGACACTTGCTACCTCCAGAAAGGTAAAGGACTTACCCTTGAAGATCTCGAAATACCCGTCCATCAAAGATGCGCAGGGTGCACAAATTGTGGTCATAGGTTCTAAAGAGACTGCCCAACTCGCATCTGCTCTTGACGGCAATAATTGTCGCAATGCCCTCATCATCACTGAAGGCGATGGTCTCGTAAAAAAAGGTGCTTGCATCAGTCTGGTCGTGCAAAACGACAAACTCACTTTTGAGATCAGCAAGTCCAACATCGAAGCCCGATCCCTCAACGTGAGCAGCAAGCTGCTGGCCCTAGGCATCAACATCCAATAACATCAACCACGAGACACCATGAGTATTCGACAAAGAATCTGCTACGGACTGTTAGTATTATTGATGGCCTTCAGCATGGAGCTGGTAGCCCAACAGGATGTAAGCAAACTATCTCGTAAGGACATCCTGCAGATGGACTACGATCAGCTCCTGGAAATGCCTTTCGAGGACGTGATGAAGCTCGCAGAAAAGATGGGTATTTCGATGGACGAACTCTACGAATTGCTACTGAACAAGGAGGTAACTGCTGCCTCCAAAAAAGCTGAAAGCAGTTTCGAGGCACCGCTCTCTACTACGGTCCTTTCGGGTCAGCAAATCCTAGCGTCAGGGGCTCGAAATATCGAAGAGGCCCTGAGGCTCGTACCAGGAATGATCGTCAGGGAAAAGACGACCGGCAACTTTGATATCCATATTCGTGGAAATGACAACCTGCCTCCTGACAACTTATTCCTGTACACCGAAAACTCCATGACGCTCATAATGATTGATGGTCGTCAGGTGTACAACTATGCGAATGGCGGTACTTTCTGGGAGACGCTTCCAGTAGACATTGTAGACATTGACCGAATCGAAGTAGTCCGAGGCGCTGCAAGCGCGCTCTACGGGGCGAATGCCGCTTCGGGAGTGATCAACATCATCACGAAGAAGCCGGAAAACACAAGATTGGGCGTTACTGGTAGCGTGCAAGGTGGCAACCTGAATACGCTCATTGGGAACCTCGGTATCGGTCAAAAGGTCAATGATAAGCTTCACTACCGAGTATCGGGCAATTACCAGCAAATGGACCGTACAAGTGACAAGCTGCAGGCGCTGGAACCGCTCGATGAAATGTTCCGGAACTCTCCCGTACCAGGGATCTATGACCAATACGCGGACATTCTCAATCCCGAAAACATCTATGAGATAACCGACCTATTCAGTCTCCCCAACCCAACCTTCCCATGGATCGACTACACTGATCCTGAGGATCTGGATGGGTCTTTGAAGTACCCGAATCCCGGCTTGTCCCGTGACCGATATGGCGCCAATGGCGTCGTATTCTACGATCATTCGGAGGCTATCAACAGCCGTCTGTCCATCGGCACGCAGCGCTCGGAAGTGCTGACCAGTACCTACGGAGATCAGGTGACACCATTGAGCACAAGAATCAGTCAAACTTCATATGTCGACTTCCATACGCAAATCAATGACCTGACTCTACAGGTCAATTACAATACCGGATGGCAAGATGTAATGGTGGGTGATGAGGGATTCAAAATAGATATCGACGTCATCAATGCACAGCTCGAAAACGATTTCAAAATTGGAGGACTCAATTTACGTCCGGGCATTTACTACCAGGGAGCGACCCAGAGTGACCTGCCCTACTTAGTGGAGGTCGGAAACGGATTTCTGAATGCCAAAAGAAGCATCAACGCCGTCTCTGGGGCCCTTCGAGCAGATTACAAGATCAACAACCTCAGATTCATCGGTGCCTTGAGAGCGGAGAAATATAACGTCAACGATCAGATCTACCTGCCATTCCAACTGACTGCCAGTTATAACCTTAATGAGACGAGCTTCTTCCGAGTCAACTATGCCAGTGCCAATCGTTCCCCTTTCACAGTGGATACCCATGCAGATCATGTCTGGGACAGAAGCACCCGTAGCTTCCCTCAGCGCATCACGTTCGTGGGGACACAGGACCTGGATCTCACAAGCATCGATGTCTTCGAACTTGGGTACAGGGTCAAGCCCGCCAAGAGTGTGCAAATGGACATCGAGCTCTTCTACTCCATCGCCGAGGACTTCGGCTATCTCTCACCAGATTCGGTAGTGGGACAATTCTCTTTGGTGGATTCCACGCTTTTCAACTTCACCGATCCAAGCACGGGCACCGTGACCCAGATTTTGCAGCCGGTACCAGCACCGGGTATCCCCTCCCTTGCCCAAATGGCCTATCAGAACGTTGAGCTTGAATCCCACCAGATAGGTGCAACAGCCAACGTGACCTGGGTGGTAAATGAAAACCTCGTGCTGACAGCTTATGGTACTTACCAGCAGACAACACTCAAGAATTACTATCCGCTGACGACGAATGAGATCATCGCGCAGATGACATCGGATGCTGCGACTAGACTGCAAACGACCGGAGACAATATCGGGGGATTTGCACCTATCAACTTCTTTGAAGGCGGTGGTTATGAGCCCTACCCGTCCATCCTCGCTTATTCCGCGGATCGCCCGGATGCCACGATAGACGAAGTGGACCACAAAGCCACACCTGCCTTCTTCGGAGGTGCAAGTATCGACTGGAAAGGATTGCAAGACAAGCTGGGTGTTTTCGTTAGCACCTACTTCTTCACTGAGCAGGAGATGAAGACGCAGTACGGATCAGACATCATCCCGGCCAAAACCATAGTAAACGCCAAAGTGAGCTACAAGGTCTTCCAGGAGAATGCGGTCTTTGTCAATGCACGAAATTTGTTCAACAACCCTTCGAGGGAGTTTGGCTGGCTGGATGAAGTCCAGGGTACTTACGTGGTGGGTTTGCAGATCAGTTTTTGATTAGAGTCGCCTACGATCTTCCAGGCAGCAGGCCTTAGGTAAGGTGACTTTGTATCAACATCCCAAAAGTAGCCCTGTTGATCAGAAACCCGTTAACTGTGCCAAGTTCCCGCCATCAACGTCAGCCATGTAGATGACGGTATTCCCGTCTTCGCTCATGCCGTAGAACCCCGCATCAAAAACCAAGACTTTGCGGTTCAGATGACTATTTAACTCCTGCCGGTCTCCAAAGAATGAAATCTGCGTAGCGGTCGGACTTTCTCTGTCCCATCTGAAGAGATCAAAGGAATCTCTGTTCTCGTCACTGCTCCAAATCAAATATTCACCATCATCGGACCAGTTGGGCATCCGTTCGCTAAACTCTGGCGAATTCGTAAGATTTTCGACCACTCCTGATTGGACGTCCAGTTTGAATATGTCAAAAATGTAAGTCGAATCATTGCCCATGTTTTTCAGAAAAACGGCCTCTTTTCCCTCGGGGTGAATAAACGGTTTAAAGAACTCATCTCCTTCGTGGGACGACTTTAGAATTACCCTGTCCCGACCTGTGACCAAATCCCGAAGGATCAAGGCCGTAGTTCTCCCCGATTGAAATTCGGCAAATAGCATCTTGCTTCCATCCGCTGTGAAACTCAGATCAGAATGGCGATTGCCTTCCTTTGGATGAGTCACCCGCTCTACATTCGAACCATCTTTGTTCATGCGAAAAATGGACATACTCCCCTCTCTATTTGAAGAGAAATAAATCTGATTCCCATCCTTCGACCATTTGGGATTCAAGTCCCAGGAATGATAACTCTCCGTCAACCGGACTTCCTTGCGTTGCTCAATGTCTACCAGAAAAATATCTGGCAGGCTATCATTGCGATAGGAGTAGAACACGACCTGTTTGCCGTTCGGGGATATCCGGGGACCAAAGTCGGACTGTGTAGGGGGCTGCCCGTGAGTCAACATTCCGTGAAAAAGAGTTACTAATACTAAGAGTAGAATTCCGTGTGTTCTCATTCGTGCTTCGTTGTTACTGAGCCCATGTCGCCTAGGCTAGCGGGCATCGACTGAGCCCTTACATTGAAACGCCTCCAACCGTGGATGGCACGGCCTTTTGATGCGAACCGTTGAAGATTGTTTGAATGGTTGGAATTGGTCAATTGCATGTGGCCATTGGCGCCTGAAGTTCCAGTAACAAGAATCTCGACTATATCCTAAACAAATATTTACTTAATCCGTATTTCCTAAACAAATGTTTTCTAAATTAGCCCGACTTTTGCAGGATCTACTATGAACATGACATTAGGCGCGCTCGAGGAACTCATCCTCTTACTGGTTTTGAGAGAAAAGGAGTCGTACGGCGCTGAGCTGGTGAAGCTCTACGTCGAACACATGAACAAAGAGATCACCCTTCCCGCCGTGGTCATGGTTTTGAAACGGCTGGAAAAGAAAGGCATGCTTAAATCAAAGGTGGGAGCTCCGTCCCCCGAACGCGGTGGCCGAAGAAAAGTCATCTATGAAGCCACAGACTTAGGCTACCGAACAGCGGAGGAAGCCATGAAAGCGAAGACCCAACTATGGGATATGGTGCCCAAACTCTCTTAATCCGTGCAAAGCAATCCACGTCCACCCAAATTGGCCTACTGGCTGCTTCGATTTTTCTGTCGCGCAGATTATCGTGATGAAGTGGCCGGAGACCTGCAAGAGGTCTATGAATGGCGACTGGAAACGGGGACGGCCACATCGGCCCGTTTGCGCTATTACCTCGATACTTTTAGTGCCATCCGATTCTATCGTGGTGGCCGATTCACTTCCGACATTACCAATGCCATGCTCTTCAGTTTTATCAAAAGCTCCTTTCGAAATTTCCAGCGCCACCTCGGGTACACCGCACTCAATGTGTTGGGGCTTGCCCTGAGCCTGGCCGCGGCGCTATTCATCCTCGAGTATGTCTCGGAGGAATTGAACTACAACAACAGCGCGGATGCCGAAAATATCTACCGTGTATCCAATGACTATTATCGCTTTGGAGGTATGATCTACGAGAGCAGCATGACCTTTTCGGGGGTCGGACCTGCCATGGAGCGAGACCTTCCCGAGGTGACTGAGTATGCGAGATTATTTAGCCCCAGTATCAGTCGTGGAGGGGCCGTAGTGCTGACCAGGCCGGATCAACCGGACATAAATTTTAAGGAGCACAAGCTGTTTTTTGCAGACCCCGCTTATCTCGACTTCTTTGACATCACCATGGCCCATGGCGTTAATGAACTGGGCAGAGCCAATACCATTGCACTCTCGGCAGAAATGGCCGAAAAGTATTTTGGTAGCGTAGAAGCGGCACTGGGCAAGAGGTTACGATACAATGACAGCAGGGAGAGTTATGAGTTGTTGGTTTCCGGAGTGTTTGAAAGGCCCGCCTTCAAACTACAGGTAGATGCCGATATCTTCATCTCCTATGCTACACTGGAGCAGCCCAACCCGGAGGACTTCGGCAATGACTGGGGCGGCAATGCCTTCATCACTTTCGTGAAAGTCTCTGAGCAAGCGGATCCGCGTACGATTGAAGAGACGATGAGCGAACTCACACTTCGATACAAACCAGGGTACGCAGAGAAGGACGAAAAAGGAGAATACCTGCGCGTCAATCGGTACTTCCTGACCCCCATCACAGACATCCACCTTAACTCTAGGTATCAGAATGAAGTAGGGCCAATTGGGGACGCGACGACCATCAGGGTCCTGCAGTCCATTGCCTTGTTCATCGTCATCATCGCCTGGATCAATTTTATCAACCTCAGTACGGCCCAATCAGTGAACCGGGCCCTGGAAGTAGGTGTGCGGAAGGCGCTGGGAGCACGCAGAAATGAGCTGGTCATGCAATTCTTCACCGAGGCCGTCCTCATCAATGGTATGGCGGTCCTACTTGCCGTGAGCTTTGTGATCATTGCCCAGCCGCTCTTCAACGTATTCGTGGAAAAGGGCCTTTCTCTGCAGAGCATAGACCTTTCACGCTTTGGCCTGTTAGGGGTTATTATCTTCCTGCTGGGTACCACGCTCTCTGGCCTCTACCCTGCCCTCGTGCTTTCCTCACATCAGGCCATCAATGCGCTGAAAGGCAAATCCAAAGTCGGTGGAGGGCTATTGCTCCGAAGAGGCCTCATCGTTTTTCAGCTGCTGTTCAGCTCCCTGTTGATCATGGCTACCCTGGGCATCAACGACCAACTGACGTATATGCGAAGTCAGGAGATGGGCTTTGACATGGAGCAGGTGCTGATCCTTCGCGGCCCCGTCATCAGGCAGGCAGCGGGTGTAGACAATGTTCCACACATTGAGCGGTTCAAGCAGCAGGCCCTCACTATTCCGGGTGTATCTGGTATTGGCACCTCTACCGTCATTCCCGGACAAGGCATACTGCGGGGAATAGCAATAGCGACAGTCAAAGGGAGCGACGCCCATCTCCGATCAATTGAACGAGTCGTCACAAGCAATGACTTCCTGTCCACCATGAAGGTGAACTTCCTGGCAGGCCAAGACTTCGATGAGACGATGGACAGTTATGAGCCGATCATCCTCAACGCTTCTGCAGCCCAGCAGCTGGGGTTGGAAGATCCCGTCGAGGCGATTGGCCAGGTGTTGTACGAGTTTGGAGAGCAAGAAAGAAGAATTGTTGGTGTCATTGAGGATTACCATCATGAGTCACTCAATCGACCCATTGACGCTATGTATTTCGTGAGGCATCCGGCCTTTGATTCGTTTTATGCCATTCGGCTCAATACCAGTGAAGTCCGCACGGCCATAGACCGAATTGAAGAAAGCTACCACGAAGCCTACCCAGGGAATCCTGCAGAATCCTACTTCCTCGATCAGTTCTTTGGCGGGCAGTATAAAAAGGATGAAGTGAACCGTAAGGTCTTCAGTGCCTTTGCCTTCATGGCGATCCTGGTCGCCTGTCTCGGGCTATATGGCCTGTCCTCATTTTCTGCTCTGCAGCGCACCAAAGAGGTTGGGGTACGAAAAGTGCTTGGCGCCAGCATCCCACGACTCTTTCTACTGCTGTCCAGGGAGATCTTTGTGTTGGTACTGCTGGGCTTCCTGCTGGCCACGCCTGTGGCATGGTGGGGTATGGAAAGCTGGCTCAACGACTTCGCTTACAGAATGAGCATCGGCCCTCTCCTATTCATCATCCCACTACTCCTAATCACAGCCATTACGATTATAGCGACGGGTAGCAGGATCCTACGGGTGACACTGGCCAATCCTGTCACGTCTTTGAGATATGAATAGAAGGAAATGTTGAACAGTCAATTTTCAATGACTACGATTGTTCTAAACATTTTTCAACTTTCGCAAAATTTTCAACAGCGACCGCTTGGTTCCTGGAGATAGTGATTCGACGAAGTGCTCTTGAGTGACGATATCAATCTCCTGGATCAAGTCTGGATGTCTTTCGGCGATCCGGATGGCAAGTCTGATTGCGCTGTATCTCACGGAAGGAATTTTGTTGACTTTGCTCCAAATGTTAATACAGATATCAAACAACTGGCCTTCAACCTCCTCAGGAACCTCGACCTCCAGAAGAACCCTGATCAGATCTCGCTTCTGACTGTCATTCGCCACCTCGATCCTTGCAAGTATTGCCGGAATATGCTCCCTGATCAGCGCCTCGTTTTGGTCAACGCAACTCGATAATAGCCACGCCGCACGCCACGAATAGGGCTGCTTGTCCGCAGTGGCCAAATCCATGAGCTCCTGAAAGTCTTCCGAATGTGCTTTCAGGTAGCTCATCATGCCCTCTTTATAGGCGCTGACTAGTATGTGCTCAAGCGAAGTTTCCAATCAATGAAAGCGAACCCTGTGAGAAGAGAAAAATTAATGTGAACGTCTTAGGACACTAAGTTAGAACCGATTTCAACCTTCTCGTTACCATCAAAGCCCAAATCGTTTCATCCATTCTTGTCGTTCTTCGCTGAAGAAATAGCCTTTGGATCTGAAGGGTGGAATATGATGCGGCTGCAGTTCAATGAGTGATTCTTCAGGTAAATCCAGGGGATTTTTGGGAATGTGTGAGGCCAGTTCGGATTTGATGGCCTTCAGACTGTCTACCATCGCCAGATTGTACCATTCCTCTGGATCATCAGATAGCTTGTACAGCTCCTCCGAATCATCGATATAGCGGATATAGTGCCAGTCATCCAATCGGATGGAATAGCTCCCGTAGTCGTATGTGGTAACAACAGGTCTGCTGATAATAGTATCAGGATTGGCCAGAATGGTTTTTAGTGACCTCCCGTCAAGGTCATCTCTTGGGGACAAATTACACAAGTCGACGAGGGTCGGATACAGATCCATCAGTGAGGTCAAGTTGGAAGTGGATTTACCACCATCAGATCCTTCCGGAAGTTTCTGGATCCCTTCAGGAACCTGTATCATCATGACGGTCCTGATCACATTTTCCCAAAGTGCGAATTTTCGCCAATGCATTTTCTCTCCGAGCTGCCAGCCATGATCGGACCATATGACCACAATCGTATTTTCAGCATAGGGGCTATTTTCCAACGCCATCAAAAGGCGTCCCACCATTTCATCAGCAAAAGCTATTGAGGCCAGGTATCCCTGTACGGCATTGCGCCATTGATCAGCTTCGACGACATGTTTATGATAATTGCCTCCCCGACTGATCAATTCCCGGGCCACCGGCCCAAGGTCCGCTGTGTCCTGATCTATTATCTCCGGTAACTGGATACTTTCGAGTGGGAACCTGTCGAAATATTTCTGGGGGACGTACCATGGGAGGTGTGGTCTATAGATGCCACATGCCAGGAAGAAAGGTTGATCGTGCTCTCTTTTTAGTTGATTTGAAATGTAGTTGACGCTCTTAAAATCCCCCATTTCCTCGTCCTCAAGAGGAAGACCCGACCAGTCAAACATACTGTACATGTATTTGAACGGAGGCATGTTGGCCGGCCGTTCGTCAGGAAAATTGTCAGCAGGCATCGGCCTTTTTATTCCCGGATAGTAATCGTCCCAACCAAGGGTGTCCACCTGGCCATAGTGAAAGATCTTGCCCGCGCCTGCGGTATAGTAGCCACTTTCTTGAAAATGTTGCCCAATGGTCATTACTTCCTTCAAAGCGGGCACATCCCGCCAGTCCTGGTAATTGGAATACATTCCGGAGCTGTAGGTATGCAAACCTGTAAGCAAGGCAGAGCGAGAAGGATTACATCCGGGGCTCGCACAATAGTTTCTGCTGAAATTCACAGCCTCATCAGCAAATTTGTTCAGATGAGGGGTAATGGTCTGCCCATTGCCAGCAAGCGGTTCAATCCAATCGTTCATATCATCCAGGGAGATGAAGAGCACATTGGGATGTTCAATGAGATCTTGCTGATTTGACTGCTGACAGGCTGAAGAGTAGATCAGACAGACTGCGACTACAATTATTGAAGGTGTAGGTTTCATCAGGTGGATCGATATCTCTTGTCCAAGATAACTATATCTAGGCCATGTGGACCCTATGTATTATTTCGTGCTACTTGGCATCACCAACACTCGACTCCAAGAAGATATCGTGGAACTACCCGCCGTTATTCCTGTGAGCTCCGACTATTAACAACTGCTACGCAAAATCGAAATGCGATACTGTAATCTGGCGGGGTTATTTATGTCAATTCAGATTCCTGCATCACATCTAGATCCACGGAAGCGTCTCATTCTATCATGTTCGCAGGAATGACGAATTGACCCAACAACTGTTCGTGATAGAAGGTATCACGCTAGCCTACTCTTCCTTCATCACCACCTCGTCGGGTTTAAGTGAGCTCCCCTGGATGACATGCTCGATGGACAATCCTACGATCAATGAGACCATGGCCAACGTATCGTCGCCTTTCTGATGAAAGTAGATCCATCCTACCGCTCCCAATGTTTCCATGAGCGTGAAAAAATGCGTCTTGAAATACTTGGTGTGTAGAAAGATGTTCTCCCGCTTCACAAGTCCCAACTCCGCGCTATGCTCAATAAGCATCAGAACATACAGGATGACCGATGACCACAAGTACCCCAATGGCTCAATAGAGTAGTACCAAATGATCCAGATGATGATTTCGGTCAGCGTGATGAAACCCCATCCCAATACCTGCTTCCATACCGGCACGCTGGAACTGGTGATCCCCTCCTTCGGCCGGTACACGTTTTTCACCCATACAGCGACGCTCCCCCTCTCTATGCCAAATCCTATCCAAAGCAGGATGTTGGCGAGGACGAACTTCTCCACATCCATATAGGTCAGCCAATAATGAAGTGCGATGTATTCGCCGATCGTAGCAATCAGAAAGGGAACAATGTCCGTCTTGAAGTTGAGTTTACTTGCCATGGGATCAATACTATTTATTCAGGTTTGGTGATTTACTAAGTAGTCAATGGTTTGCCGTCCAGGCATGAAAAAGTAGCTACCTCCCTTCACCTGGACAAAAGGTGGAATGTCCTGATAGCGCCTTCGAACTGGCCGCGCCTGGGCCTCAAATTGCGTGTGCGCCATCTGATAGTCCCCGGAGTCATTCCTGCCTCCATTTTGCACGCCGACGATGGGGTCCACATCCCGATACAGGTTGTGGAACTTGATATTGTTGGACCAGGTCTGTTGCACAAACTCAAACTGGCGGTCAATATCAGAATTGAAGCAAATGAAGTTGAGTCCGCGTGGCTCATGATCGTCATCCACCTTTGCCAGCATATTCTCTATGGACATGCTTTCATCCACAGGCTTGCCATGGGGCCGCCCCCGACGTAGAATCCGGTGCTTATTCGCGGCGTTCGTAGCCCGCTGCAAAGAGGATTTCTTGTCACTATTGCTCAAGCTGTCCCGAGGATTCGTTCGCCGGATATGGGACCCCAGGGGGCAATGGGTACCCTGTGGATCGTCCCGATGAAAGCTGAATTTGTTGAGATCATTTGGATCTATTGTCGCTGTAGGAGCCTCCATCAAAGGATTACCATTCGGCCAGCGACCGACCATTTTCGACGCCAGTTCGACCCCTCGTTCCTTCCCTACTTCTAAGCCGCCGAAGTAAGCGCAGACGGTATTCCAAAATAGGGAAACGTGCTGCTCCAGCTGGCGAAATACCATGTAACTACCATTCCTACCAAAATCAAATTGATCCGCTTGCATGCGCGGGCTATGGGGCTTCTTCTGATATTCGTTGTCGTATCCCAATATGAACTCTCCCGCATTCACGTAATTGTCCTCAGATGACTGTCTGCCCAGGCCTCTTATGACTGGTTGGCTAATGCCATCCCTAAACCCAAAGTGTTCCTTGTCTCCGGCAAGTGTTTCGCTCTCAATCGGATCATGACACTCGCGAAGACCGGCGTCCTCCCAGGATTGGCCATCGTGCCACTGATCAATGGTCTCTATGTCCCTTCCAAAGATCATCAGGGCCAGATGCAGCTCATTGTCACCCTGATGGCCCCATGTCCATTGCGAGCTGGCATTGGCTCCATAGTCTCCCAGGATACGGTTTCTGTGTTCCGTGTCCATCCCCTCCAAAAACGCCCTTGAGAAGCCATTCGCTTCATCGACGGGAACGTTGAGCACTTCCAACCCATAAGGGGTAAAGGCAATATTCACACTTCGTTCGCGGGGTGAGCCATTGGCGTACTGCACCTCGAGGTTCCGCAACCAGGTCTTCACCTTGGCGGGGTCCCTGATACTAAGGAATAAGTACCGTGCCACCGGCAAATACCGATAGCCATACAATAGCATGCCCTGAATATTGTCTTTTTCAATCTTTTCCATCGGCTAGTATCTCATGAGCCATTCTTCAATCTCTTTCGGTGATAAGTCCTTCGTCAGACCTTCATGCAGGACCCGATTATTGGCGATGTTGGTCACCGTAAGGTCAGGGTAAGCGCTGTACCATACATTGGTCATTACCTGCCTGGACCGCGCCCAAGACTTGAACCTTTGCTCGTCCCTGGCCCCTTTGAAAAGCAGGAATCGGGTCTTGGGGAATTCTCGCGTATTGCTCCAAACGCCTGTAAGTCCGACAGCTGCCTTGTCCACAAAATCTCCCAGGTAGCTCTCCCAGCTCCCATCAAAATTGCTGAAGAAAAGGAGCCGCTTGCCCCCATCGATGATGATCCATCTGGCATAGTGATTTCTACGCCCTAAGCAAGAGAGTGAGCATAAGTTTTTTCATATTCCCGTCCATCTCTCACGCAGGCAAAGACACGCTGGATGATTTTATTCCTGACAGCATTTAAGACGGACATTTTGTTCTTCCCCTCCGCGACCTTTCTGCGATAAAAGTCCCTCAGTTCTCCCTCTCGCGACACACTCGACATCGCAGACATGTGCAGCAACTTCTTCAGCGATTGGTTGCTCAGTGAACTTACCCGGTGACGACCTTTGATACTGCTCCCCGAACTATGCTCGAAGGGAACAACGCCAGCATAACAGGCATACTTCTTCGGGTTGGTGAAGGACCTGAACTCATTGGATGTCACCAGTATCTCACAAGCCAGCACCGGGCCGACACTTGCAACAGATGTGACGAGTTCAAAAAGCCGCCTCAAGATGTTGTCTCTCTCGATAACGACTTTGATTGCCGAGTCGACTTGCTTTATCTGTTGATCCAGTTTGTTGATAGCCGGTAAGCTTAGCAACTCCAGCTCCTTCTGTAGTTTATTACCAAGACGTCCCTGACCTTCATTGACCGGAACCTTTAACTGATTCTTCGCCAGAATGAGTCGCCGCCGCATAGCAGTTAGATGACGGATCTCCGTAATGACTTCCCTCTCAGGCTCCCAAAGCCGCATTTTGTCCTGATATCGAAACGCATACTCACAGATCCGCTCTGCGTCCAGACGGTCATTCTTACCTCTGGTCAATCCCATCGACCGCTTGATCTGCATCGGGTTTTCCAACCACAGAGCAAAGCCACAATCATGTAAATAGTCCAGCGCTACCAGGTTGTAAACACCCGTGTGCTCGAGGCAAATAAGGCATTTGGACTGCTCAATACCCTCCTCATGAAGTCGCCTGGAAAAACTGCGTAAACCTGTTGGTGTATTGTCAATACAGATATGAAAGTGAACGCTTCGCCAATCTCTTACTACGATGTCCAATACGCTCTTGCTGACATCAATTCCGATGAAAAACTCATACATTGCTCTACATTTTATTGTTTGGAATGGATGGTTTGAGCTGGAGATCAATACCTTGATAACGGGACTTGATACCCAAATTTCTACCTGATACCTGGCTCAAAGTACTGAGCAGGGATTGAATCACTATATAGGTCCTTATCCTATGTTGTTAGTTAAATCACCCTGCCCAGATCCATTCTTGAAATGGGTGAAGATATCCACACTATTCACAACTTATAAGTCTCCCCCTGGAACCCCCTCAATCATCTATAGTAGTAATAGCGATATCTTGAAATAATACTATGGGGTTAATCTAAAGGAATGGTAGGTATCCCTCCCAACTTGCCTTTGTTGTATAGATACTTCGCCAGGTAGGCGATCCCACCCAATACGAACTTAAGTGTCAGCAATCGAAACCAACCGGGCTTGATCTCGACGAGGTGTGTCAATTGATTTTGGACGATCCTGTCTTCTTGTTGGACGAACGCTCGGGTCCGGTCTTTGTCACTGTACTTTTTGTTGTACTGTTTACTGTCATCCGCGATCTCATGGGCCAGGAGAATGATCAGAAATACCGGTAGCAGCACCAGAATTGCGATCGTAATTGGGATCAGCCGCAGTGCTTCCCAAAAGCCGATCCTCGGTACCGTGTAATCAGCATACGTCTCAAAATCGGGATCGCCCTTGACCGCGTTGGCGATAGATTTCCTCAGGGCTTCCGGCGACAATCCCTGATCACTCAAGTCATCGACGGTTTGCTCTGCGGTTTGACGGTATTGCTCGGCCCGGAGTATTTGTTCTTTCGAAAGCCCCCAGGTACCTCGATAGAAATAAGGCCGAAACTGTGCGTTGTCCTTTAACCACTTGATCTTTGATACCTCATCAGTCGTGGGATAACCGCGGCAGGCGGCAAATATTTGGTCAATATCCGCATCGGGGCAACGGAGGATTTCCTGCAAATGCTCCTCCAGCCCGCCATCATAGTTCGTGGAAAAGGCCAATTGATCCGGATAGTCGCTTGTCTTGTGGAGCACAACGAACCTGGCAAAGTGAATGGTTTTGATCTTGCCAAAAGGCAACAGCGGATTACCGAGTAGGTCGTCTTGAATGATGGCTAGTTTCTCCAGGAGCTCCTCTTTCCTGCCGTCCTCGATCGGGACAATGAGATTGTATGGATTGGGAGCGAGGTTCATGGTGGCTTGGGTTCCATAATGGCTTGCGATAGTTCCATCCCCTCAACCGTCATCAGCTATCATCGACAAAATAGTACATTGTGTGCGAAGTTTCAAGCCGCGGGAAAGGCGGGCAATGATGGATTCGTACTTCTCCACGACCATTCCAACATTCAATTAACCTGAACGAAGAATGGTACTTTCTGCGACCAGGAGCGGTGGCCCGACTGGCCGTCCGCGGCACAATCGCGGGGATTGCATCCAACCAACTTGCCATCAACCTTTAACCTGAAACATGCAATAGAAGATCTATTCCATTCATAAATCTCTTTGAAATAGACAGTTACCATGAACTTGAATCACCATAGCGCCGGGTGGCCGGTGCCATGCTATGCCTTCTCAACATAACTGTCTCTTTCTTTGAGCTTTATGCCTTCATCACGATCTCTATCACATGATTCAGGTTTAACTTGCCACGGCACAACCCATACCAACATGTCGAAAAAGCGCATATTCTTTACCGGAGGCTCGGGCAAGGCCGGAAAACACGCCATCAACTACCTTCTCGACCAGGGACACAGGGTCGTCAATGTCGACCTCGTCCCATTGGAAAATCCAAGGGTCGACAATCTGATCGCGGACATCACCGACTCTGGACAGATGTTTAATGCCATGAGCTCGTACGCCAACTTCGATGAATTAGAACCGGGAACTGGCACTCCCAAATTCGACGCAGTCGTGCATTTTGCCGCAGTACCACGGATCCTGATCAACCCGGACAATGAAACCTTCCGGGTGAACACCATGGGCACCTACAACGTGATTGAGGCTGCGGTCAAGTTGGGTATCAAAAAGATCGTTATTGCGTCTTCCGAAACGACCTACGGCATCTGCTTCTCGGATGGCCAAACCGATCCTCACTCCCTACCCCTTGAAGAGGACTATGATGTCGATCCTATGGACAGTTATGGGTTGTCCAAGGTGGTGAATGAAAAAACAGCCCGTACCTTCCAGCGTAGATCCGGCTTTGACATCTATGCCCTTCGCATTGGGAATGTGATCGAACCACATGAATACAAGGAACTCTTTCCTCACTATTTCAAACATCCTGAGGTTCGCCGCAGGAATGCCTTCTGCTACATTGATGCTCGGGACCTGGGGCAAATTGTGGACCTGTGCCTACAAAAGGATGGTCTTAGATTTCAGGTTTTCAATGCCGGCAACGATGAAAACGGCGCAGTTCTAACCAACAAGGAATTGATTGAGCGGTTCTTTCCCGGCGTACCCCTTACACGTGAGTTGACACACTATGAAGCTCTTTTCTCGAATCGAAAGATTCGCGAAGTGCTGGGCTTTAAGGAGCAGCACAGCTGGCGGAAGTATGTGAAGCCTGAATAATCTCGCAATACCGCCAATGTTGACACGCATGGCGGCCACTTTCATCACCACCGGCTCACGACCTCGATCTGCGTTCGGTCGTTCACATCATCCCTGGGGTCTATGGCAGTACCTGCCTCGACCTCCACAAGAATGGGTATGCCCGATGCCTTCAAACACAGATCGATGTTGTTGTCGTTGTCGGATAGGTCGGCCAGTTTGTAGGGATTGACCCGTACAGTGTCTGATCCATCAACGATCGTCACGGTGAAGGCCTCAAGTTCATTGTCTCCCAACTCTTCACCGTTCACGGCCCTTACCCCACCTGACCATACGGCTTTCACAATCATCTCAGTGCCCTCTTTCGGGCAATCGCAGCCCGTTCCTTTGGGCACATAGGGATAATCATCGGTAAAGGTGAAGTACTCTGCATAGCTCAGAACAGGTCCTTCCTCCAATGGAATAACTTCCCTGCTCTGCCCCTTGAAGTTCACGCCCGTTCGGCTCATGAGGTCCCCTACGATCTCGACCGAAGACGGTGGGTTGTCTGGGTGATTGCCATATTCCCCAATGAGCAAGGCGGTTCTCAACTCAAACTGCTCTTCTGCTGGAAGCAGCGTGACAGCTTCCACATCAAATACTGTCCCGTTAGCGGAAGTTACTGCAAAGTCCGACGCATCCAGCGTGGACGGATCCACCTCTAACGAAAAAATGACGGGCATCCCATCTTGACCCGGCGCGTTGATGTACAGCGCCCTGGCCCTTTGGGTCAGTCCGTTGTCCAACCCAAAAAATGCAGATAATATCCTCGCGTCCCTGGTTTTGTCGATCTCTGGCACGGACCCTGACAGCTGGACCTCACGACGAAGATTGCCACACCCCGAGGTAATGGCCGTAAAAAGCCCGGCCATGATAACGAGGTGAATGAATGATGAATGGTAGGTGGTTCTCATGGGTTTATCGCTATTTCACTATGAATTTGTCACCGTCGTTGGCCAGGTGAATAGGGCCGTCGTATCCGTTCAGTTCATTCAGATACATATTCGTAATCACCGCATTGTCCGGTGCCGGCCCCATATGGTTCAAAACCAGCTTTTTCACATTGGCGCGTTGGGCTAAAGCGGCGACCTCCGCAGGGCTTGTGTGGTAGTCTTGTATGTCGTGAATAATTCCCAAGTTTCTCTCCATCCCCGCCTTACCCAGTTCTTCGGCCAGCATCTGCTGAAAGGACATCAACAACACTTCATGAACTAACAAATCGCAGTCCTGGGCCATTTTCTCGAGGTTAGCACTCTCCTTCGTATCCCCGCTAATCACCACCTTTTTGCCTTGGTATTCGATGAGGTAGCCCACGGCTGGCTCTATCGGCTCATGGTCGACATCAAAAGCGGTTACCTTGACACCATCCTGATCAAATACCACCACACTCGAGTCCCTGGCCATGTGGTACTCTTTAGGAATGCCTGTTGCCTTGGAAATATCCATCGTCTCCGGACCGTGATGGTCGACGCGGTATTGGTTCTCAATGCTCAGAAAACTGTTGGCGGCGTTGACAATAGTCGTGAGGCTATCCGGCCCATAGATGTACAAATCGTCTGCTCTGCCCATCACCCATGAGCGGCTGATCATATTGGGTAGGTCCATCATGTGATCGGAGTGGTAGTGCGTCAGGAACACACCATCCAGCTGGGTGAGTGGAAGCCCAAGGTTTTCAGCCCTCTGCACCACGCCCGCCCCAATATCAAATAGAAAGAAGTAGCCATTCACCACTATGGCGGTTCCCGTTTGGGCTCTTACGCCTGGCAATGGTGTCGACGTACCGATGGTCACCACGACGATGGCATCATCCTCATACCATGCGCTGGCATTATCGGCAACTGCCTCGAGCATCTTGGGTATGACATAAGGTACCAGCTTCTGAGGGTAAAACTTGACAACAATCCATCCGGATGCAACCACCATGGCAACAATTGCAACGAAGATGATTAAGACTTTTTTCATGTGTAGTTCTTCTTTTGACTAGTTCAGACTTTTTTCGCTAAGGCTGCCTTTTCCATTCCACCGTCTTACTACGAAACCCAGCGTCGATTTCGAGTTCTAGTAAATTCTCCGATGAAGTGATCTCCACATCAAACCACTTCTGGCGCCTGGCGGCCCAGATCTGTCCGGTCCATTTCGTGCCCTGCTGCTGCAGATCTCTGAGAATAACTCTCCCAATTTTCGCTTGTTCGTTATCCGTTGATTTGAGTACTCCGGTCAACTCTCCATTCGCTTCAGAGATTTGGATCTTGGTATTCTCATCTCCTGTATCCCAAGTGCCAAGCAGTTCGGATTGCGAAAAGGCCTGAAGAGAACACAGTAAAATGGTAATTAGCGAAATGTTCCTCATGGTTGGATTTATGAGTCAGCAAATTAGTACTTTAGTACTAATAATTGAATAATTTTAGTATCAATTGACTATTTCTTAATATGAAATTGAAAGAGAGGATCCTCCACACAGCTGTGGAGCTGTTCCATGAAAGGGGTATATCGACAACCTCGCCCAATCAGATAGCGGCTGCTCTTGACATCAGCGTGGGCAACCTGACTTATCACTTCAAAACCAAAGCCCAATTGGTTCAGGAGGTGTATGAGCGCATGAATGCTGCTACAGAGGATTTCATCAAGGTAGATGGATACCTGACCCTCGATGACTTCAGAAAGATGATGTCCAAGTTTCGGGATTTTATGGCTAAGAATGGTTTTTTCTTCTACGACCTTGTGGCCATTCTTCGCACCTACCCGGGAGTGAAAAAGATCTACGAAGAGACCAATGTCTCGAGGTTAAAACAGGGCAGAAAGCTGTTCGACTATTACGTGGCAACAGGCAGAATGATCCCCGAGGAAAACGGGATCAATTACGACCTTTTGACCCACAATGTCTGGATGGTTGGTGCCTTTTGGAATACACAAAGCAGGATCTTTTCGTCGGGATCCTTATTCGACCAACCCATGGACCTCGTAGACATGACATGGTACATGATCTTGCCTTATTTGACTGAGAAGGGTAAAGCAGAGTACGATCAGATCAATGAGTTTCTGCAGAACCAGCCGATCAACAAAGAGGCTTAAAGCATGCGTCAGGACGCTCTCAGCCCCATCTCCTCCAAGATGGCTCCGATCCCCTCTTGATAAGTCGTGACTTTGAATTCGGGGAAACGAGACTTGAATTTGTCTGAGCTGAAAATGTTGTCAATCTCGTAGCGTGGCAGCAGCTCCTGCACCTCCCTCACGGGTCGCTTGAACAGCCCTCCCAACTTAAACATCCACGCACTCATGATGGAGTACGCCAATTCCCGCCCATAGACTTCCGATGCCACCGCAATAAACTGCTTATAGGTCAGCCGATCGTCATCACACGGTAGGTGCCAGGTCTGACCATAAGCATCCGGCGTATTCCCAATCAATGCTGTGGCACGGCTCGCATCCGGCGTCCATATCAATGTCCGTTTGACCGAGTCAGATATGGGTACTTTCAGCTTCTTCCCTTGTCTGATGTTCTGAAATACCAATGCATTGGTGATCCCCTGTGTCTTTCCCGGTCCATAAAATTCTGGGGCGCGGCAAATGACCGCTTCTATGGTCCCGTCCTTCATTTCTTGCAAGAGCATCTCTGCCATCCTCGCCCGCACGATCGACTTTCGCCCCTTTGGTTGAAAGGGGCTATCCTCCGTCTGATGGGCCTCGGCCTTCGAGTACATGTAGGTGTTGTCGAAGAACACCAACTTGCAACCATGTTGTTTGCAGGCGGTGATGGCATTTTGCATCATTAGCGGAAATTGGGCTTCCCACATTTCGCTATTGATCGGGAGTCCCACGGTCAGATAGGCAATCTCACTGCCCGCCACCGCCTTCGTCGTTGCTTCTTCATCGAGCAGACTAGCCGGAAACAATGTATCGGAATCATTGACCTTTTGGGGATTGCGGCTAACAAGCCTAATATCTTTGGTGTAGTTGCTATGTAGCTCTTTCGCTAGTTCGATGGCGATCTGACCATTGGCGCCTAGGATAGTTTGCATGAGGTATCGGTTAGAGGAAGTATGCTACTATTCACCATGCTATGCTTTCAAACAATGGCATGATCTCTTCGTATTTCAATCTGTGCACTTTGCACGTTCTGTCATAGTATTCGACAATGACATCCAACTTGTCATAGCCCCCATCGAAGCGATCTTCGATCATCTCTTCATCCGAAACTCCAAGGTCCCGTTCAATCCAGTAATAGATGGTCGTCAGAGCAAATACTTTGGAGTGCTCCATCTTCGTGATAATTCCTGAGTTGACAGCACTTTCCCACCCATTCATAGATATGCCACTTACAGGAACCACGTCGATCTCCAAATCGTCGCCGCTTCCCAGCGTGTCAGCGACGGCATGGTAATAATCCACCCATCGGCAAAGCTGCTCGGAGTTGGTTCTATAAATGTTAAGGTTGTTCTCCAGCTCCTCCTTAATGACAATCATCGCTTTATCCAGCTGCTGTCTTTCCTGCTGATTTTCCCTGTAATACTGGAGTCGAAAGGCGATCAATATGCCAAGAAGGGCACTGAGGAACGCAATAATATGATTTGGCCAGTCTATTTTTTTCACTGAAGGGCTCTCTTTTGGCTACACATCTTTTGAGTAGCTCGACGCTAACAAGGTGACTCCCTCAAAATAACACAAATCTCGCAAGTCACGTCGGTCAACTTTGCGCTATCGCTGTCACCAAGTGATTGCCTCTCGCCTCATTGTCACTTACCTCGAAGCTTGCAGTCCTGTGCGCTTGGTGACCTTCGATGATTAGGTATGCCGACCTTATTACTCAAAACCCAGAAAGATCTTCATGGACTCCCAGACCGCGGGGAAATTACAGTACAGAATGACGTGACCGCAGCCAGGGATGATGGAAAGACGGGAGTCGGGCAGATACTGATGGGCCGCGAGACATTCCTCAGGACCCGAATACTCATCCCCGTCGCCACTCATGACAAGTACAGGGCATTTGATTTTTGAAAAGGTCTCTTCGCTCACATGGCTGTAATTGTAGAGATCGTTCAGCATTTCCAGGCTTTCTCCCCAACGGTCAGGCTCAGGCATATTCTCCACCCGCTTCTTGAAATAGTCACCCATTTCTCTCATCAACACCTCCGCCGAATAGTCGCTGTTCCCGGGCTCCTCTTTCATTGGGTCATCACCTGCCCCCATGACGACCATTTTCTCGACGACATCTGGGTAAATCGCGGCCAGCTTATAGGCAGCAAATCCCCCATCGCTAAAGCCTATGACAGTTACTCTTTCCAATCCCAAATGCTTGATCATTTTATATGCATCCGATGCTCGTTGCTCATAGGTGAATGGCTCATTCCCAATATCAGACTTCACATGTCCTCGTGTCGCCAGGCAAATGACCTGATACTTTTCCGCGAGTTTCGGAATGAGGAACTCAAACTCGTTGATATAGCCGAACACACCTCCATGCAAAATCAAGAGAGGGGCACCCTCGCCATATATTTCGTAATAGAGATTGGTGTCATCTCCTACATCAAAGTACTTGCCCGCCTCACTATTGTAGCCATACGGAATAGACTGGGCCGAAATGCCATGGGCAAGAAGCACCACTGAAATCGAAAATAGAATTCTCATGTTTGAACAAGTTTCTAATAGAGATTGAGACAATGATCAATCATCATCAACGAAACTCACGAGATTCTGTGCATTCATTTCAGTTCTTTTTGATTCAATACGAAGTGAATGGTAAAACTGAGCGAATGGTTCTTCTGGTCACTCTCTCTTGATCAGCGCGTCTAGCTCGTAGACCTCGCCATTCTTGATCACTAGCCGAGTCTTCCGGGCGTTGCGAATATCCTCCAACGGGTTGGCTTCCACTACCACCATATCGGCGAGCTTACCCACTTCGATGGTGCCCAGATCATCCTGGGCATTGAGAGCTGTGGCGTTATTGATCGTCGCCGTGCGCAGTACTTCGATGGGAGCCAATCCCGCATCCTGGTAGTTCTCTAACTCCACATGGAGGCCAAAACCCTGAGGAATGATCGGTGCATCGGTCCCGGCGACCACCAGTCCCCCCTTTCGGTGGATATCAGCCACCATCTGGATGACATTTTCATACAGTTGATCGTACGTTGCCTGATCGCTTTGGATCTGTTCTGTAGAGGCGCTGATGCTTGCCAGGTAGCGTAACTCTGAAAGTTCCTGCAAGCGGGCATCTTCCATCACACTCGGATCCCTCGCCACTACGTACTGGTAACCCAGGTAGATCGCCGTTGTCGGTGTAAACCACATGCCAGACTGAGCAATGAGGTCTGTAACATCGTCGTACGCCTGTCTGGTCTCCGAAAGCTTCGCGGAAAAGCCTCTCCTGCTCGTGCCCTTGACATGCTCCACCCCATCGATATTGAAACCCACGGCAGGATACAGCTCATGAGAAGTGACGGGAACACCGATGCGGTGGGCGCCTTCCACCACTCGCTGCTGCAGTTGGTCCGGCAGGCGCACATAAGTCTTGATCAGATCGTAATCCAGCAACTCCGCCTTGCGCAGCTCCTGATCTACCTGCTGCTCCGAAGTGGTGGTCGAACCGCCCCCGTAGAAAATACGGCTACCATCGATCGGACTGCCAGTGAAAAAGATCCGTGGTCCCAGCGCCCTGCCCGCCTGGAAGGACTCCCGACGATTGAGCGCGTCGTGCGGATCCCCCGCCGGATTCCTGGTAGTTGTCACACCCCATGAAAGCCACGTGCGACCCAGTCTCTCACCATTCTCACTGCCTTCGTGAACATGAATGTCGATGAGCCCAGGCATCACAAAAGCATCCGAGGCGTCGATCATCCGATCCGCTTCCCTCTCGTCATCATGAGGGGCGATTTCTACGATCCTATGACCCTGGATCAAAATATCCACATCTTCCCACAACGTATCACTGACGGCATCTATCAGACCGCCTGCATGGATCAAGGTCGTACCCTCCGGGTGCCTTCGCTGCCAGGTAAGGTCTATGGGAACCGTGACGGTGGTTTTGTCTTCTACATTGAGGACTTTCAGCTCATTGATAGCCTTGTACGATATCTTCTTCCCATCGGCACTCCACGTCGGCGCATCTGCCAATTCATCAGTGAGTTGGATGGGATCTCCGGTAGCATTGCCATATTGATCCACAGGCAACAGCCATAAGTTTCCTTTAGAAACAAGCGCCATAGACTCACCATCCGGCGACCAAACGGGACCATCATTACCCCGGACGCCAAAAGACCAATGATCAGGGGCGACTTGAAATCTCTGGCGCTCCCCGTCAGCGGAAAAGAGCTTGATTCTGTTGACCCCCTCTCGGTAAAGAGAAGAGTAAGGATCCAAGGTCGACAGTGCGATGATCTGCCCATCGGGCGACCACGTAGGGGTCCCTACGCTGCTTCCCAACCGGCCCAATGGCGACCGCTCACCACTTGCGATATCGAGTACGCTGAGCATCCCCCCTCTGGGACCAAAGCTCTGGGCCAGGGCGATCGATTCGCCGTCTGGCGACCAGGCCATGCCAGACATACTGCTGCCGGTGGTCAGCACCTTCGTAGCCTCGGGTTCGCCCAATGTCAATATCCAAATACCAAACTCCCCATCCTGATCCGAGCTATAGGCAATCTGTGTACCATCCGGAGACCAAATAGGTAGCATTTGCACAAAAGGGTCATCGGTCAGCTGCTCAATCGTGCCATCGCTTTTGCGGAGCCACAAGTCCTGCAAGGCGACAAATACAATCGATTCGCCATCTGGTGAGAGTTTCGGGGAAACGATGCCCTTAACGGGCTGGGGCTCGACTGCGTCAAAGTCTCTCTTCTTGCGCTTGTAGGGCGTCCTATCCAATTCAACTTTTACCGAGAAGGGGATCGCCTTCTTTTCACCACTCTCCTGCAGATACTGGATGCTGCCAGATGCTGAGTAGATGAGTGAGTTATCCTTTGTCCATGCATGTCGAAAAGGATAGACGTCTTCCCCAGGCTCCGAGAGGGTTTCCACTCCACTACCGTCAGCAGCTACTCGCTGTAACTGGGCGGTGACATTCTCATGCTCGTTGATAAGTAGCTGAGAGCCGTCCGGGGACCATGATGCCCCCGTGAGCTTCCCACTTGCAGAATAAAGGGACGTTGGCTCCCCTCCTTCTGAAGACTGTCTCACCAGTTCGTAGTTGCCCTGCTGTTGAGAGACGTAAGCCATCTCGTCACCTGTTGGGGACCAGGCAGGACCATATTCATTGCCATCGCCAGAAGTGAGGGCCTCCAATTTCTCTGTGACGATCTGTAATCGCCAAATGTCGTAAGAGCCATTCCTGTCAGAGGCAAATGCCAGCGATGTACCGTCCGGGGACCAACTAGGCTCCCGATGATCGAAGTCTCCAGTTGTCATCTGTTTTAGGTCACTACCGTCCGTATTGACCGTGTAGATGTGCCAGTTGCCATCCCAGTAGGCCTGGAAAGCAATCTTTTTCCCATCTGGCGACCAGGAAGGTTCTCGGGCATTGCCATACGGATCTGTAATCGCCTTGCCTTCACCCCCACCGACGGGCATCAACCAGATGCGTCCCAACAGGTCGTACGCCAAAGTATCTCCGGCAGGTGATAGTGCAACTGCCATATTGGTGCCCTCGTTGAGCGTCAACTCCATAAGCTTTTTATCCGCCTCACGATCGGTCGGCGGACCCTCACAATTCATGAACAAAATGACACAGATGAGTAACGTGCAAAGTCTAAGTAGCATAGGTCAGGTAGATGAACAGAGGGAAAATTTAGGGATTTTTGGGGAAGTGACTGCTCACACCCTCCATGACTGGACGCTAGCAGTCTGTAGACATCATGAAAAGGAGATTTCCGCTCAATAGAAATTCGTTATGTGTTTGAAGAAAGCGAGTGAACGCAATCTAATAGCCTAGCTGCCGACTTGCTTTTCGATCTTGTAAACAAGCAATTCTGCCTCATCGCCCGGTAGTTCGGTCACCCCCACCTGTTGTAGGCCCAGTTTTTCCAGGAGTTTTTGAGAGGCGATATTGCCTTTGGTGGTGATGGCGCTGATCGTCTCAATATAGAACTCGTCGAATGCCGCCTCTTTGATCCTGTTGGCTGCTTCAAACGCATATCCCACTCCTTCAAACTGTGGCAAGACCGCGAACCCTATGTCAATGCCATCCAGCCCCTCCCTGTCGTACAGGCCGCAGACGCCGATTTTCTTTTGATCTTCCTTACGAATCACTGTGTAACTGGAATAGCCAAGCCGCTCCAGTTGAGAAATCATTTTGGTCTTGATGTACTCACTTGCGTCACCAATAGAGCTGATGTTCCGATCACCGATAAACTGGATCCATTTCGGCGTATTGACCAGCTCAAATATGAATGCCGCATCCTCCTCAGAGGTTGGTCTGATGACCAGTCGTTCGGTATCAAAGGATTTGAATCTCATGGGCAATTCAGCGCAATCACTGGGTATGGTCTTCGATCTCATGGTAAGCATCGGCCGCAATGCGCTCACCCAGCTTTCGCATCTCTGCCATCTCCTCGGGGTTTGCATTTCCCCAGAAGCTCTTCCATGCCTCCAAAGAAGCCCACTTGGCGATGGTGATCACCTCTGTGTCATCCTCGACCGATCTCAGCAGGAAGCTACCGAGTGCGCCGTCTACGGAGTGATGAATGGAGTTGGTAGTTTGGCGCCATGTCTTCTTAAATTCATCGAAGTTCTCGGGCGCCACTCGCCAACGGTAGACTACCCTGACCACCCTATTCCACAAGTTTGGACTTCCAAAGACATAATCATGTCGCAAAGGTGCGAAATGATTGGTGCATGGAAGCACGAGGTCTCACTCCTCGCCGAGGATATTGGCCGGATTCACGTGCATCACACGATATACCTGAATCCCCATCGTCAGCCCGGCAATGGCTAGCACCAGTACCAAGGTCAATAGTGGGTAGCCAATACCCAGATCAATGCTATAGGCGTAATCGTCGAGCCAGGCTTGCAGGCCCAGAAATACCGGAGGTAGCGCAAGTACGATACCCACAGTGGCGGTCACAAGGTAGCGGGCACTCACCACCTGGGCAATTTGAGAGAGCCCGGCCCCAAGCACGCGCCGAATGCCAATCTGCCTGATCCGCTGTTGGATATTGATGGAGGACACCCCGTACAACCCAAGCAGTGAAAGGAAGATCGCCAAACCGGTGAATACCCGAAGCAACTGGGCAAACTCCTGCTCTTTGCCGTACATCGACTGCAACTGCTCATCCAAAAAGCGATAATCGAAAGGGAACCCATCATCCGCAAACAACTGTCGCCACGTATCATCTATCTCCCCAATCGTACGGGCGATATCATCAGATGTATAGCGAATCATCACGCTACGTGGCTGCCCCAACCACATTTCCAGCGCCATCGGCCCGATCTCGTGATGGAGGCTTTGATAGTGGAAGTCTTTGAATATACCGATGATCTCAAATTCTCCGGTCGTGAACTGCACCTTCTTCCCAATGGGATCGTCAACTCCTAGCATCTCGGCAAGCCGCTCGTTGATGAGGAGTGAATTGACGGAGTCCTGCGCATGTTGCCGAGAGAAATAACGGCCCTGCAGGACTTCGAGACCGAGGGCATCTTTGAAGTCGTAGTCAACCCCGAAATAGGAGGTCTGGATGACCTGATCATCCGACCATTCGCGGAGTCGCAGTGGATTGCCACTGGTACTTCCATCAAGGGAGGGCCCAAAACTCACCGCCTTGACAGTGGGCAGCCCGGTCATCGCCTCGCGGAATAAGTGCCGACGACTTTGCATTTCCTCACTGCCATACTTGGCGATGATCAGCCCTTCCTGCTCATAGCCGAGATCCTTTTGCGAAAAGAAGTTGAGCTGATCGACGATCACAAAACTCACCATGATCAGTGCCGCCGATATACCAAACTGTAAGAGAAGCACGGCGCCGCCAAACGAGACCAGGCGTGTTTTGGCTACCGCCATCTTATTCTTGAGCAGCATGAGGGCGGAGTGGACCGAAAAGGTACCCCCAAATAGCAGCGCACTCAGCACGGTAAAAAACCCTATGATTGCGCCAGTCAGCAACAGGGCAAAACCCAAATCAAACGCGTCGTTTCTCTTGAAGTAGTAGAAGATACCCAGGGAAATGATGGCCGATACTATCAGCATGGTTAAGGTCTCAACGGCGAACTGCATCAGTACCTTCGACTTGCTCGCCCCAAATACTTTGCGGACGCCAATTTCCTTCGTCCTCGTCCTTAGCAAAGCTCCGGTGATGTTGAAGTAGTTGAAAAAGGAGATAGCGATGATCAGCAAGGCTATGACCCCCAGGCTTACCAGGTTGTCTTTGTCATTGACCCTGAAGAGGCCCCCTTGTGGGTTGCTCAGCTGCCCTGAATTGAGGTAGATATCCCACAATGGCTGAAACTCAAAGTCCACCGTCAAATTGTTCCTCGAGTTATTGTTGGAGCGGAACAACTCCGCGAGGCTGGCTTCCATGTCCTCCACCTGTGCCCCATCGGCCAACTGCACATAGGTCAGGAAGCCCAGCCACTTCCAGCTGGTCATCGGCTCCAGGGCTCCGGGCTCGGGTCGAAATGTCTCGAAGGATATCAGGCAGTCAAAATCAACATGGGAGTTCTCCGGCACGTCTTCTATCAACCCGACGACCTCCAGGTCCAATTCATTGTTGTATTGGATCACCTTCCCAATGGGATTGCTATCACCAAAATACTTTACGGCCATACTCTCGGTAAGTACGACCGTATTGGGCTGAGAAAGGGCACCCTCGGGCTGACCCGTCATCCATTGGAAGGAGAACATTTCAAGGAAAGCAGGCTCAGCAAAAAAGACTTTCTCCTCATAAAATGACTTATCATCATGCCGCACCAGGACGCTGTATGCGTACCTCAACCTCGCCGTATTGATGATACCCGAGAAATTTTCATCAATCGCAGGACCAATGGCTGGTGGTATGATGGGATAATGCAAACTGCCGGCCGCACGCTCGAAATGGGCATTGACCCTATAGATGTTATCACCCTTGGCATGGAAACCATCGTAGCCGTACTCCACCTTCAGGTAGGATGTGATGAATAGGACGCTGGTGATGCCGATCACCAGTCCAAACAGATTCGTCGCAAAGTGACTTCTTGCCCGGCCGAAGGCCCGGAGTCCAACCTTAAAGTAATTGACCAATAAACCCATCGAGGTATTGCTGATCGCCCGACCGGAGAGGTACTGTCCGGCTATCTCCGAAAGGTCGTGATAGTCCTCTGCTATTGCCTCATGCAAGGCATCCTCCGGGGACAGTCCATCGTTGGACTTGTCGTTGATCTTTGAGCGGAGATGATCCTCGAGTTCATCGATGTCAGCATCTTCAAACCCGCGGTATTTGCGCATTTTCAAGCGCCATCCCTGTACAGCCTTGTCCAGATCGAAGCTCATGTCGTTTGCAGTTTGAATCCCCACATCTCCGAAAGCATGCGCATCATCTGCTCCCACTCGGACTTCTTCTCTATCAAGAGTGCTCTCCCCTCTCTTGTAATGGCGTAGTACTTTCGTTTTCTACCTGTTTCGGGGATCTGCCAGCGCGAGGTGATATGACCATCCCGCTCCAATCGGTGCAGGACCGGATAGAGCATCGGTTCGCTCCATTCGAGTTGTCCATCTGAATAGCCTTTCACCTTCTTGATGATTTCGTACCCGTAATCCTCCCCATCCGTCAAAATGGACAGGATAATCGGAACAGTCGAGGCACCAATCATTTCCTTTGAAAGCATACTTAATAGTATTAGGTATGATACTTAATACGGTTAGGTATAGGAAAGGTTGTTCAGTACTGACTAAAATTCCAGCCTGGCGCAAACACTAATTGGGGAGCCAGAACGATTGATTAATTTGGGGCCAGAATTCCCAACATGGACAATCCCCTCGATTTCATGAAATTTCAGTTCTTGATTCCTTTGCTCTGTCTGCCCTGTTTGCTGCACGCGCAGAATCAGCAATTCGGCATCATTTATCCGATCGCCTCGGAGGAAGCCTCCTATTGCTGCACCTATTTCCCAAATGACCAGGCCCTTGACCTATACGACGCGCCGAATGGTAGGAAATTGGGTGTAGTAGCGAGAAAAGACGTCGATGACGCCGGGTACGAAGATCAATACACACTGGTCTTCATTGATGGTGCGGGCGACTCCACACAGCTGGACATGTGGCAAGATCTGAAGGAAGTAGGCTATGAGGCTTATGCCCTGACCTACACTGCTCATCAAGACGGCTTCGTCAAAGTCCTACCCAGCCTGGGAGATCGATGGATCAAAGTCATCGATTTACAACAGGTCAATTTTCGTCAGCTACCTTTCCAGAGTTTCATGACCGAGAAGTCGGGGGAAGTCCTGGGATTCTATCCCGAGGCAGCACTCAACTTAAGGAAGAGCCCATCTCCCACCGCAGAGAAGATTGAGACGATGTCTTTTCAGCACGAGATATCACTCACTGGGAAACACGAGGGTCCATGGAGTCATGTCAAGGTGATAAAGCTCAAAGAAGGCCGATGTGAGGGTAATGAGGACGTAGAAGAATACGAATTGGAAGGCTGGATCAAAGTCCTCGATGATTCAGGCACCCTAAATATTTGGTTTTATACACGCGGCTGCTAGCAAAGAAAAGATGAAGAGAATTGCACTACTCTCCCTGTCACTCTTGAGCTTCACCTTGAAAGCACAAGAGCCAAAGCTCCTGACAATCGAGACCACAGATCGGCTGCTAACCGGGTCGATCGATGACCAATATGACATCACCGTCTATCTGAAAGCTGTCAATCGATCTGATAACAACGGAGGGGTGTTTTCATTGACAGGCTGGTACTCTTACGATAACGTCGGAACACCTATTCCCCTCGCCGGGCTGTATGGTTGGGGCATGCACTTGTTTACTTCCGAAGATGCGTCGCTCCTTGAGTCCCTGACGAACTTCGAATACAACAGTGATGGCGAAATCCGATATCTGGACAGTGACCTCAATCAGGTTGAAGCCATTGCGACAGAGATCAAAGGCATCTCAGAGCGATTTTATCTTGAGTATGAGGATCGCCGCTACAAGGGCCAATGGCACCAGGGGGAAAAGGTGCTTGATGTCTATCTCAGAAGCGCCAGTCCCTTCATAGAACAAACGAAAGTGTACATTGAACTACCCAATGGATCCTACTTTGACTTGTCGAACATGGGGATCCCTCCCAGAACCCTCTATGAACTAGAAGCCACGTCGAATGGTGGTCAGCACATTCTACTTCATTACCGGTACCACGCCAACCTGAATTACATGGGGAGATGTGGAGGCGCCGAGAATTCCGGCAAAATCGCGCTCGTTTTTGACTCGGATTTTTCTCTGGAGCGGCATACCCTGGTGGAATTCGAAAACTGCTACAGAGATATTACCCTCGACGAGCTCAACAAGGTTTCGGAGACGGTTACTGAATATACGATAGTGGATTACGGCGGCAGCTCTAAGGATAAGGTCTATTCCGTCGACTTCGAGCGGGCGACGATCACCGAAAAGTAAGGCAATGCTTCAAGTTTTTGATTTGTCAAATGGATAAGGAAAAAAGGCATGAAAGTTGAGCGTCCTGTCGTTGTTTCTGAGACTCGAACAAGATGAACCTACTGCCTAATATGAAAATAAGACCTACCCTTTCGCTGCTGGCCACAGCTATCACCCTGTGTTCTTTTGCACAGGAGGAGCATACCAAAGGATTTGACTTGCAGGCCGGAGTAGCCTACAACCAGTCTTCAGGCATCAAAAACCCCACTGGAATTGGCATGTTTTTGAAAACACGCTATTCACCGAACTCAAAACTGCGGCTGGGCCTTCAGGTGGAGCCTACGCTTCTTGCAGATGGTGAATACGTACAAGAAAGTCTACCACCCATCCGTGGTGGTGCCAACTACCTGGTGAATAGCTATCTCTCGGCCGGCTGGCTTCTGGGTCACCGACAAGCCAATGAGGACGGTAAGAAGCACCCCCGATTCTCTGTATATACTCAGGCCATCATGTCCACCCACAGGGTATACATTGGGACTGACGACGACCGGGAGCGACAAACCTACTTTGGAGTGGGCCTGGGTGCTGACTGCGACATTCGGCGATGGACGTTCTCTTCTTCATGGAATCTGATGCCCGGTGATGGGATCGAAAACTTTGTGAGCTTGAATGTTGGGTACGCCCTGGTGAAACGGGGTTAATAACCCCAGTAGCTCCTACTATCAGGAAGATCAGATAATCAAATACTCCAGCAGCGCCATGCCGAACTGGTCGCCGTATTCTGAATTTGTGAAGTAAATGAAGCCCCACTTTTTTCCCTTCTTCAAAACAAATCCGGACGTAAAGCCTTCATTGTTTCCATTGTGGCCATAGAAGCTTCCCAATATCGGGATCTTGACAATTGGCAGGCCCAGGGCATTGAATTCCTTGCCTACATCGCTGTTGGGCACCTCCCGATCTTCTTTGAGCAGTTCGGCAAAACTTCCTGCACTCAGACCCTCTTCGTTCATGATTGCGATTAGCCACTTCGAAAAATCGATCGCTTCGGAATGGATGGACGCCGGTGCAGAAAAGACTGTGTCATTCTTGTTGTACCAATAGTTATTTCGCCAGTCAATCCAATTGGTCTCCTCATCGTACGGCTCCGCTTTGTTCATTCGCGAGTAGTCATTTTGAATGAACATGGTGTGGGTCATGCCCAGAGGTTGGGCCACACGCTGTTGAAACGCCTTCTCCAGCCCCATCCAATCGGTATCGAGGAGCGACTTCAACACCAAAGCCAGGTATTGATAACCCTCTCCTGAATAGGAATAATCGCTTCCGGGATCAAACTTTAGCTTGAGCTTTCCATTTTCTTCATCTTCACGCCAATTGGGGAATCCTGCCCGGTGGCTCAGTACCATTCTGGCAGTGATCTCCTTGTATCGCTCATCATAGGCAATATCCGGATACGGAAGGTATTGATAAAGGGGTCTGTCTAAGTCGAGCAGACCATCATCTACGAACGTCATAACGAAGTACGAGAAGACAGGCTTAGAAATGGAGGCGCCTTCGAAAATAGTCCGAGTGGTTACAGGAAGGCTATCCTGCAGGTTGGCAAAACCTGCGGTCCTGTGATAAACCACTTCCCCGTCATTGATGATGGCCATGGAGATGCCTGGAATATTAAACTCCTGAAGTTTGGATTCGACGAACTCGTCCAGCTTCTCGGGAGAAGCCTTGAAGCCGATCAGCCGCGAAACCTTCCTCCGCTCATCGCCTTCCGGCTCATTCCGGCACCCAGATAACAGCACAAGGGCGGCGAGGCAAAAAGCTATGCTTGTGAATCTCAACGAATGCATACTACCGGCAAAATAGTGCAAGTGGGAGAATTGTGAGTTTAGCAGGCCTATCTGGAATGAGACAAAAGCACCCCGTCGATATCAAAGTAGACGTTCATCACCCCAGCTCCTGTCCATGTGTAAAATCCCTCACTTTTGACTAAACTCGTTGATCCAAACCTAATAATATGAAGAAAGAAGCTATCCGCCGTCATCTCCTGCTGTCCCTCCTGATAATGTACACGTGTACTTTGATGGCACAAGAGATCGCCCAGTCCGCTTACCAAAACCTGGATTATCGAATGATCGGCCCCTTTCGGGCAAGCAGAACAGTGGGCGGCGTGGGTGTGCCTTCCCAACCCAACGTCTTTTACATGGGGGTCAACAATGGCGGGGTTTGGAAGACCGACGACTTTGGTCGCACGTGGAATCCCATTTTCGACAGCGCCCCCACGGGTTCCGTTGGTGATATCGCCGTTTCAGAGTCCAACCCCAATGTACTTTATGTTGGTAGCGGCGAAGGTCTGCATCGACCTGACTTGAGCGTGGGTGATGGGATCTTCAAAAGTACCGACGGAGGTCAGAGCTGGGAGCATGTCGGCCTCGACGATGTGCAGCAGGTTGGCCGGCTCATTGTGCACCCGACCGATCCCGACATTGTCTTCGTGGCAGGGTTGGGACATCCCTACGGTGCCAATGAACAGCGCGGAGTTTTCAAAACAACGGATGGAGGAGAGAACTGGAGCAAGGTGCTCTATCTGGATTCCAACACAGGAGCCATTCAGGTGGAGTTTGACCCCAATGATCCAAACGTCATATATGCCGACATGTGGGACCATCAGGAAGGCCCATGGGAAAACGCACGGTTTTCAGGGCCAAATAGCGGTCTCTACAAGTCTGCTGATGCTGGCGAGACCTGGACCCAACTCACCAAAGGACTGCCCACGGCAAAACAGGGATTGGGACGCATTGGTATTGGTATCTCCCGAAGCAACTCCAACATCATCTACGCCACTGTAGATGCCCGTGAGAATGGTGGGATCTACAAAAGCACAGATGCCGGAGAGTCGTGGACTTTCGTACACGGAGACTACCGACTGTGGGGTCGAGGTGGCGACTTTGCAGAGATCCGGGTACACCCCAAAAATCCGGACAAGCTTTACGTCGGAAACATCGCCTCCTACACCTCGGATGATGGCGGAAAGTCATGGATGTCTTTGAAAGGTGCGCCGGGGGGTGATGATTACCACCGCATTTGGATCAACCCCATCAACCCGGACATCATGCTTTTTGTCGCCGATCAGGGTGCGGTCGTAACGGTCAATGCCGGAAGAACGTGGAGCTCATGGTACAATCAACCGACCACCCAGCTGTACCATGTGACGACTGACAACCAGTTTCCCTATTGGGTGTATGGCGGTCAACAAGAAAGCGGTGCCATCGGTATTGCTAGCCGCGGAGATGGAGGCCAGATCACCTTCCGAGAATTCATCGGAGTGGGTGCCGATGAGTACGCCTACGTCGCTCCCGATCCAAAGGATCCTGACATCATCTATGGTGGCCGCGTGACAAGGTTCAACAAGAGAACGGGACAATCGCAAAACGTAGCACCCGAAGCGCTACGATCCGGTAAATACAGGTTCTTGAGAACCATGCCGCTGATGTTTCACCCGGCAGACGAAAACATGCTGCTATTCGCCACAAATGTGCTCTGGAAAACCATGAATGGTGGCAAGAGCTGGGAAGCCATCAGTCCAGACCTCACGTATGAGCAGCCCCCCGTGCCGGCCAGCGTCGGCAAGTACAAAACCAAAGAAATGGAGACCATGGCCCAGCGAGCCATCATCTACGCCCTGGCTCCTTCTCCATTAGATGTTGACGTTATCTGGGCCGGAACGGACGATGGCAAGGTGCATGTAACAACCAATGGAGGAACAGATTGGACGGATGTCACGCCCCCTCAACTAAGCTCCTGGGACAAGGTATCCCAGATCGATGCCGGTCACTTCGACAAGAACGTGGCTTATCTCGCCATCAATGCTATCCGCAAAGACGACATGACACCGTATGTCTACAAGACCACGGATGCTGGACAAACCTGGGAGCTAATTACCTCGGGAATGAATCCCATGGGGCCGGTGAACGTCGTGCGGGAAGATCCGAAAAAATCAGGGCTCCTGTATGCCGGCACTGAGCGGGAAGTATACTTCTCGATCGATGATGGGGACAATTGGCAATCACTGCGGAACAATATGCCGGCGACGTCCATACGAGATCTGGTGATCCATGAAAATGACCTCGTGATTGGGACCCACGGGCGCTCCGCCTGGATCCTGGACAACATTGCGCCCCTGAGAGAACTGAATGACATTTCCAACGGCATTGCCTTTTTGTTCACTCCTTCCCCCGCCGTCAGAGTGCGGGACAACATGTTTCACGATACGCCGCTACCTCCAGAAGAGCCGACAGGCACCAACCCACCAGATGGGGCGATTATTGACTACGTGCTGAACAGCGACGTTGACAACGTGAAATTGGAAATCCTCACAACCGACGGCACGCTCATCCGCGCTTACAGCAGCGACGACCCGGCAGAGGTTTATGACACGACTGCACTTCCACACCCTACCTACTGGATACGCCCTGAGCAAAAGTTAGGCATGACTCCAGGTCATCATCGATTTGTCTGGGACCTGAAATACACGCCCCCTCGTGGATCAAGGAGACAATTCTCCATCGCAGCGACTTATATGAACACACCCACCGGACCTGTGGGACCCTTAGTAATGCCGGGGGATTACAAGGTGAGGTTGACCGTGGGTAAAGACATCCAGGAAAAGACGCTTACCATCGTCATGGACCCCAGAGTACAGGTTTCGGATGATAACCTGGCGCAACAGAATGCACTAAGTATGGCCTGCTATGAAGCGTATCACGAATTGCAGGAGATCAGGGAGGCGATAGATGCGAATTCAAAGCCCACAAAAGCAATGCAGGCGCTTCGTGGAAATGGTGCTGCCGGTGAACCCGACTTCATGTACGGGAGCATTCGCCAGTCGGCCGTGGAAGACGAAACGATCGTGGGCTTGCAGCACAAGTTCCTCTTTATGCTCAAAGTCCTGCAGTCATCTGACGAACCTGTTACCGACGCAGCCACTCAGGGGGTCGAGCAGTTGCAGGCGTCTCTCGAGGGGATGAAGGCACGGTGGAACAAAATGAAGTAGAGGACTTTTTGCCGCCTTCTGACTACAAGAAATTCCAATAGAATAGGAACGCGATATGGACCCACAAGCTGGCCTCAAGAAGGGTCAGGTACGATCTTGTGAACAGGCTACCACGCCTCTCGCGCCAAAACCTGAACAGGAAAATGCCTAACCCAATGCCAAGAGGGATCATCAAATAGCCGAGTGCCGCTACTATTCGGTAGGAATCAGGGTAACCCAGCAGGAATTCCTGAATGTTCTTCACGAAATACCAGGGCACAAAGACGGTATGAAGTGTGAACAGAATGATTGTCGCTCCAAAGAGCAGGTGAAACCCTGCCGGTAACGACTTCGCCTTGAAGAAGTCCTTTTTCTGCAGGCGAATCAATCGCACGAAGAGACTGGCCAACATAAAAATGACCCCTGTGAAGATGAAGATGGGCACGAAACCGTAATGCTCATTGATAAACGTCGGACTATTGTACCAGCGCGTCCTCTCATAGCTCGTCGGGATCGACAAGCCTCCAATATTCAGATTCCTGTACAAGGCGGCTATCTCACCATTGTCATCTTCCTCGAACACGAGGTACTCGTAGGGCAAGGCATCGTTTTGAAAAATACCGTCGCCAATGGGGAAGTAGGCATGCCATTGGCCATTGTGATGAACCAACAGCGAGTCACCAGTCGTATTGTCATAGACATTCCACTGCCCTCGGAAAAGACTGACGATGTTCTCCTCATTATTTCTATTGTAGCGCTTGTCTCGATAGATCCCCGTATACTTCTCGGTAGACACACCTGTTGCCATTTCCTCAAGAGAGGTATTGTGGGGATGGAGGGTATCGAATAGTGCTTTGTAAAAGGATTCTCCAAAAGCATCATCATTGGTATTGACAATGGCGAAAAGGGCCCATTCATCAGGGACAATCAAAACATGCGAAAGAACACCCGGCAGCATCCCTCCTTTTGCCCAGCTCTGCTTGCCATTGATGTTCTGGTGTTCGAGGCCGTATCCATAGCCGTTGAGCAAAGGGTGATTTTGAAACTGCTGCGAATAGAACGACTCCCACGAATTGGCGGAAAGCAGATCTGCCTCCTTTTTGAGCAGCGCTTCAATGAAAAGACCCATGTCTTGAGCGGTTGACACCAAACTGCCCGCTGGGATGGCGTGTCGGGGATAGACCTTGGCTTCATCGTAGCCATCGCGGGACTTGGTGTAGCCTTTTGCGTACCCTGCTTTCGTCTCGTAGCCATAGGGAAAGGCCAGTGTCGAATTCTCCATCCCGAGTGGCTTGAAAACATACTCGGCGGCGTAGGTCGCAAATTCTATGTTGGTCACCTCCTCCACCAACAGTCCGGCCAAAGCATAAGAGAAGTTGGAGTAATTGATATCTACACCCGGAGCCTGGAATAATCCAGGATTCGCTTTGCTGATGTACTCCTTGAGAGGGAGAACGCTTGCCTGATCCCTGGCCATATAGCCAATGTTCGTGTCGTTGAAGCCGCAGGAATGCGTCAATAGGCAGTGAAGTGTCACAGGGTTGTCCATGGCTCCCAGGTCCAAACCTAGTTCCTGCACATACGGGCCGATATCAGCGTACAAATCGAGCTGCCCCTGATCCACTTGCTGCAATACCGCGATCGCCGTGACCAACTTGCCGATGGACCCCAGTTGGAACCTGGTTTGAGTGGTTACTGTCTCGTTAGTCTCAATGTTGGCCTGTCCATAATTGAAAAACACGGTAGAATCCTCCCCTACAAACGCTACCGCCGCACCAGGCACCCGATGTTCCTCATAGCTCATTTGTAGCAGGGAGTCTACCACCGATCGAATATTAGCGGTGGCTAGGTCTTGACCGGAGGAGGTATAGGCCAATCCCAGGAGCAGGAGGATCAACGGGCGGTGCAAAAACTGCTTATTTCTCAAGATTCACGTGTTAGGGAGAGTGTCTCCTATAGGAGGCCCAACACGAAGCTAATGTTGCATCCCAAGCCTTTCAATCCGAAAGCGACCGCTTCACCTCTCTACGAAAGAACACACTTGCCGCCAATCCGACGACACCAAAAGCGGCCAGCAAGGCAAACACATATTGGTGACCCAATGGTCCGGGATTGTTGTCCAGCAAGACCCCCATCACCGGCCCCATAAAGATGTCGGGCGTGTACCCAACGACTGCGATGAACCCAATGGCTGCGCCGGTATAAGACAGGGGAATCTTCGACTCCTGAAACAGTGCGTAGTACAGACCGCGCAATCCATAGATGCCCAGACTCGTGGAGGCAATGCTTATGGCCACGAAGGGGAAAATCGCATGGGACAGCACGCCTGAGGCAATGGTCAACGCTCCCAGTATCATCAGAACAAAGGAGTATTTTGTGATCCGCGAGTGGAGGAAACGGTCTCCCAGAAATCCTGCCAGGATCGCCGAAATGGGCCGCATCCAAAATGAAATCGTGGCGACGTGGGCAGACACTACATCGTCATAGCCATAGGTATCCTTGGCAAACAGGCCAAAGTCATCCGTGCACTTGTAGCCCACATATGCCGCCAGCAAAATGATCGCTTGCAGCCACACACTTCGATGTTGCAAGGCGTTTTTGACGCCACTATGGGAAAAGGCCTCGCTCCCTGCACCAGCGGCTGGGTTCGGAAGGAAGAACCAAACGATCACGGCACAAAAGATCACAAATGCCGTGAAGCACAGAATGATCATGCTCAAGGCGTGGGTCAGGTGCTCATCCGTGGCTTCACTCGCTGACACCGGCAAGAAGGCATCCAATAGAAAAACGGACAAGGACGCAATCAGCGCCGCAACAAATCCGCGACCACCGTCGACAAGCCCCTGTGACTTTCCCTGGGAATGCTCCCCGCCAAACTGCCGTATCCCCTTGATAAAGGCTGCCCAGAAAAGCAAGACTGTGCTCAGCCCCCAAAACCCGTAAAGCAACGTGAGCGTCGCCAGTGACGGGATGGCCGCCATGACAAAGCCCGCAACGGAAGTCGCAAGGAGCGACACAATGAGTAGTTTCTTCGGGGCAAAGCGATCGGCCAGGGGCCCGCCGATGAAGTAGGAAACGGCGGCCACAATCCCATAGAGCGAAAAGGCGGAGCCCAGCTCGAGATTGTTGATGTCAAATACGGTAAGGAATGTAGGGCGAAAAACCCGGGTGACCACAAAAGGGAGAAGGAAAACGCCTTCCCCAATCAACATCAAGATGAATAGTATGGTGGACTTGTGAAGTTTCAAAAGCTTAGGCCTGCTAAACTAAGGAAGTAGCATCACTTTCGACCTATTGCCGATACTGGCGCCAGCATGAGAGTCATCCAGTAACCATCAGGGAATCTTTTCTGTAAGACCGAAAAGTTCTATGAATTTTCCGGGCTAATTTTCCGCCGCGAAAATCCTGACCTATGGACCAACCACACATCTCCGGAAAAGCAGTCATCATCACCGGAGGACTGCTCGCCACCAACAATGCCAAGACCGCTCACGGCCTGCTGCGGGCTACGAACCGTTTCGAAATTATTGGCGTTATCGACGACAAAAGCGCAGGACAGGACGCCGGTACTGCTGTAGGCGCCAAGCCCAATGGTATCCCGGTGGCCGCCAATATCACGGAGTTCATAGAACGGTACGAAAAACCAGAATTTGCCATCATCGGCATGGCCACCAAAGGAGGCGTATTGCCCGAAGACCTCTACCCTTCCGTGAAAAGGATCCTGTCGCAGGGAATCCAGCTGGTCAATGGCCTGCACGAACCCCTCGGGGAAATCGCCGAATTCAGAGAGGCCGCGGCACCACACGGGAACATCATTCATGACATCAGGCGCTCCAAAGCATTCCGCGACCTTCACTTCTGGACCGGAGACATCCAGCAGATCACTTCCAAGCGCATTGCCGTATTGGGGACCGATTGCGCCCTGGGCAAGCGTACTACCAGCAATATGCTCGCAAGGGCCCTCAATGCGAAAGGCACATCCTGCGAGATGATCTATACAGGCCAGACCGGCTGGATGCAGGGAGCAAAATACGGCTTCCTCTTTGACGCCACGCCCAACGACTTTGTCTGTGGTGAATTGGAGCATGCGATGCTCGAATGCTGGAAAAATCTCAAACCTGATGTGATGATCATGGAGGGGCAATCTGCCCTCCGAAACCCAAGCGGTCCCTGCGGCTCAGAGTTCATCATTTCCGGCGCAGCAGAAGGTGTCGTCCTGCAACATGCGCCCATCAGAAAGAAATTCAAAGGCCTGGAGACGTACCCTGTAGATATGCCGGACCTGCTGGACGAGATCGCCTTGATCGAGAATCTGGGGAGCCCCGTCATTGGCGTCACCATCAATACGGAACACATGGATGATCCGTCCATTGACGCGTACAGGGCCGAGCTGGCCTCACAGACAAGTCTGCCGTTCGTGTTCCCATTCAAGGAGTCGCTCGATCCCATCGCTGATGCGGTCATCCACCTAAAGAAGTAGCCATGAAAATCGCCGAAGTACGAGTCTACGAAAAGGACCTGGGTACCAGCCGCCCCTATACCATCGCCTACAAGACGGTCTCAGAGGTAAAGAATGTCTTTGTCGAAATAGTGCTGGAGAATGGCACGGTCGGCATTGGGGCCTGCAATCCCAGTGAAAAAGTAGTCGGCGAAAATGTCGATCAGGCCTACGAGCATTTGCAAGGCACTGATTTCAGCTTCCTCATAGGCCGGCGGATTGCCGCTTTCGAAGCGCTATTGAGGGAGACCAGAAGCCAGCTCGAGCAATGGCCGGGGTCACATGCCGCAGTGGATGTGGCATTGCATGACGCCTATACGAGGTACCTGGACATTCCGATGGCTGAGTACTTCGGCGTAGCACACCAGAGTATGCCCACCTCCATTACCATTGGCATCAAAAACGTGGAGGAAACGCTGGAAGAAGCGGACGAATACTGGGCCAGTGGCTTTCGCTGCATCAAAGTGAAGACGGGCCTCAGCCCGGAGGAGGACGCCGAGCGCATCCTTAAGATCAATGAAAAATACCCGGATAGCATACTGCGCGTGGACGCCAACCAGGGCTACAGCCCCGCCGACCTGGAAGCATTTGTGAAGATGTCCCAAGGGGTGCAGCTGGACCTCATCGAGCAACCCTTTCCCGTCGATCGGTTCACGTCAGACAGCGCGAACCTACCCGAAGACGTGGCGCAATTCCTCGTGGCCGACGAGTCACTGCGAAACCCTGTGGACGCCCTCCATCTTGTGAAGACTACTCCTAAGTGTGGAATCTTCAACATCAAGCTGATGAAGTCCGGCGGGCTCTCCAATGCTGCCGAAATAGCCACGATTGCTCATCGCGGAAACGTCCGGCTCATGTGGGGCTGCAATGATGAGTCTGCGGTCAGCATTACCGCGGCCATGCACCTCGCCTTTAGCTACCCACACACGCAGTACATCGATCTGGATGGCAGCCTCGACCTCGTGCAAGATGTCGTGACCCCGGGCTTTGACATCACCGATGGCGTCATGCGACCAATAGGTGGAGCCGGATTGGGCGTCGAGATTTTGAAGTAGCAAGAACCTCTACATTGGCTAGTGGGAGACTGTTAAGGCAAGGAGCAAGGATCGAATACCGCAAATAGCAAAGGACCCCCTGCGAGGCTTACTCCTCTAGTGTAAAATTCCCCGAACCGTCATTAATCATGAAATAGGGTGGCTGCACAGCGCCGCCAGGAACAGGAAGATTAGAAGCATAGATGTCAATGTCCCCGTCCCCGTCGATGTCCCCAATGGCTGCATCATGGGTAAAATCTGATACCTGCGGTAGCCGGCTGGAGCCATCAATCAAGGTGCCATCCGGCTGCTGAAGCAACAGGGTATTCTGAGCTCCTGGGTACGGAAAATTATCAAACCCATGGTCAGCGACGAATAAATCATCAGTGCCATTGCCATCGAAATCCGCCACATACAGGTTCCTGGCATGAAAGGTCCGGGGATCAGCGCTCAACACCTCGCTTGTGACATCAAGAAAACCGTTATCATCGTGGAACCGGAAGGCCTTGATGGATTGACCAACTTGGTCGAGAAAAACAAACTGTACCCCCACAATGAGGGGATTTCCACCGGAGGTATTTCGAAGTATCGCACCGAACATCCCCTCGTAGCGCTCCGAACTATTGATACCCTCGTGGGTATAGTTGCCGTTCCCGTCCCCGGTGAAGATGTTCCTCAAGGCAATAATGTCTGTATGACCATCATTGTCAGCATCTCCGCCAATTAAATTGGCTGGCTCAAACTCAAATTCAAACCCCAATTCTGGGAACACGGTCCGCCCAAAGTTACCAGAGCCATCATTCAAATAAATCGCGTTGGGCGTCCCACCCTGAACAACCATGAAATCAGTATCACCATCTTCGTCCAAATCAGCCAGTGATAGGCCGCCTATAATCAGATGATCAGTACCATCAGAAGGAGCCTCGTAATTGACATGAGAAGAACCATCGGTAAAAACTCCGGTGCCGTCGTTGAAATAAAGCATGACCGTGGCATCCTCTGAAGGCAAGGGGCCATGCACGGCAGCCAGCACATCGTTGTCGCCATCATTATCAAAGTCACCAGCCCTGAGCGAGACGGTGCCATAGTCAGGTGTACCGTAGCGATCTGGCATGTTCGCTTCGGGAGCTATTTCGAAATTGCCGTTCCCATCATTGAATAGGAGTACGTCCTTCCCTATTCCCTCTCGATCAAGACCTCCAAGCATCAGGTCGACTCCGGGATTACCGTCAAATTCGGCCAGTACAGCAGACATAAAACGGTCTCCATGTATATCACGGACTTCAGCAGGTAGTCTCGTGAGGCCAACATCATTATCGTCGTCTTCACCGCATGATACAACAGCCAGGAACGGCAGAAAAAGGAGACAGGTCAGTAGTTTCTTCATAGTTGTAATGGTTTGTTTACAGTTGTAATTCAATAAGTTACGGCGGGACCGCACGATTGAACTTACGAATAATCCAAGTCTTCCGCAACTGCCAGAGATGAAGATTTTCAAGGCATATACCGGTCCAATCAAGCAAATAGGAAGCCTTCAGATCAAAAAAAGTTGTTACTAGAGGAAATCTAACTGTTCATGCACGTGTCTAACGACTACCTCTGAACATCCAGACTTTCGTCAGCTCCCTCCAAAACAGTTTATACCCTGGGCAATTCAGAACTCCAGAGCCACTTTCTACAAGGTGCCAAACACGAACCGTTCTCTACTCACTAACCTGCCAACGCAAGGAGCTGGATTGGGCGCAAAGATCTGAAGCACGGATACGCTCGAAATTACTCTGGTCCCGCCCTCGTCCCCCTTGGGTCTGCACTTTGATAACTTTCAAAAGGATAGGTATCCGGCGTCACAAGGACACCCGTACTCAGCTTCAGTGGGACCTCCCCCACTCCCGCAAAAGTCAGCTCGACAAAAGCCGCGGTGTATCCCTCAGCGGGTGAATCAATCCTGACCTCGTACGTACCATCTTCTGAAACAGCAATGCTCGTCGCCTCATAGCTTCTGCCGATCTCGTCCACCTGGAAGTTTCGGGACTCCGGATTGGTGGCTTGCCAAAGAGTGACCTCAATCGGCTGAAATGCCTCCATCGTCTGGATGCTGATCATGCCTTCTGCTGCCTCCCACGAAAAGTCCGGCCGATCCTCGCCTTCTACGATCATCTGATAGAAAGAAAATAGCGATTCAACAGCGTCCGTCTCTTTCATGGAGTGCTCGGAGTTGGGCACATAGCGCAGGTGCTTTTCTCCGGTCAGTCCCTCCCAGTAAAACTGCCAGGAATCAGGCAGGAAGAACTGATCTCCCGTGGCATTGAGGATCAACTTGGGCATGGTCAGCTTGTCCCGGAAGCTATACGGTTCAGTCAATTCCGTGAGCCGCTTGTACTCCTCGGAATCTTGCCACTCCATGATGCCTTCAGATTGGTAATTGCCGACGGCGTCGGCCCATCGGCCATAGGCACGCCAGTGGTGATCGAAGGAGGGAATGACATTGAGCATATCGATGACTACTGGTGCGATCGCTACCACCCGATCATCGACAATCCCTGTCGTCCAGGTCGTCCAGCCTCTCTTGGAAGCCCCTGCAACCACAAACTCTTCGATCCTGGTAGGTGTACGCTCGCCCGTGACAGCGCTGATAACATCCATCGCCCGTACGGCCGCCTTCGTCATGGGGAAACGGGCCAGCCATTCCGCATCTTCGACTTTCGCTCCGCCCTCCAAAAACTGCCGCCAGCCGAAGGAGATCAGCTCGTCCTCCTTTCGCGGGCCAAAATCATCATTTTTGAAGGCCGTAGGCTGATTCGGAATATTATGGAGGTTCACCACAACACTTTGCGTACCGAGGGCGATCTGCAAATGCATATCATCAGCCTTGTCGGGCTGCTTGGTCTTGTGACTACCTCCACCGATCCATAGGAGCGCCTTGTTGCTTTTGGCTTCATCCGGCACCACGACAGTCAGCCAGTGCCACCACACCGGATTCTCTACCTCCTCGGTCGTCAACCACCTTTGTGATACCATTCGGATCACATAGAGGGTGTAGCCTTCTTCCTTGATTTCATCCACCACCTGGTACTCGAATGCGCTGTCATGTGCATGCACATAGGCTTCCAATGGGCTCATTGCCTCAGTGGCTGTCGGCTGCTCAGTTTGAGTAGCTTGTTGACACCCGATAGAGAGGATCAGCAAGACAACTATATAGATCGTTGATCGTGATGAATTCATTTTCATGTGAAAGTAAGTATGAGGTTTAGTGTAGAATGGACTCATTCATTAAGTCGGTAAACAGCCTCGGCAAACTGCCAACCCAGATCAATATAGCCTGCACTGTTGTAGTGCCAGGGATCTGAGTATTTGTAATACCTCGTGCTTCTTACGATGGCAGCTCTTCGATCGGTCTTCGCGTACTTCTCCTGGGCATATTGCACCAGCTCACCGAATTCCCATACTTTGCCGCGTTCATTGTTCCATGAGTCCGAGATCTTTCCTATTACGACCGCTAAGTCATCCTTGTGTAGACTAGCGCGAATGAGATCCATCAACCGCTTGAGGTTAGCGTAGTAGCGGTTGGCAATCCCTTCGGTGAAGGCAGCATCACTCTCTCCCTGCATCCAAATGATGCCGGTCGGAACCAGTACTTCCTCTCTGCCATCTCCATCAATGTCCTGCGTCTTCAAAGCTTGGTTGACTGTGACCAGAAAATGGTCCCACTGATTGATGCCGTTCGTGCCTCTGTAGTCCATTTCCCACGAACCAAACGTACCTGCGGCCAGACTGTCAATGGAAGAACCGCCTCTCGAGTATTTCACCAAGGCGATCTTTTCACCTGGATACAACTGCTGTAGCCGCTTCGCAAAAGTCAATTCGATCCCGAACCGATTGGATAGCTTGTCATCCTTCCCGTCCGATGAAAAACCAACGCCATGTCCGGGACCGAGGGGGCTCCATTTCCCTAATCCGCCATTAGGCGCTTCGTCTGGGACCGGATTACCATGAAAGATCCACACATTATCAAAACCGGACTTCAGCGAGTCTGGCAAATCGGCATTGTAACCATAGCCATCCATGTTGGATTGACCGCCGAGATAGAAAAGTCGAAAAGTATCTTTCTCCGAGGGTTGGCCAGTGGCTATGGACGAGAGAACACTCAAGGCCACAAGTAGTAAAATGTAGTTTTTCATAATTCCGAGGCAATAGATCGAAACTGGTCCGACACACCAAAATAGTTCACCGATAGTCAGGCACCAAATGAACCCTCTTACGCTGAACTGAAAATAAGCTAAGACTTAATTCCATTTACTTTATCATCCTGAGGATAGACATTCGGTGCCCAAAAGGGTAAAAGGGAAGTGACAGATAAAAAAATATCAATAGGGTAATCCCCGGATTTATTCCCTAGCCGTCAACTTAGTGGAAATTGAACCACAAAAGGGTAAGCACGGCCTCGGTGGCAGGTAATAAGTCCCTCCCTGTTAGGGAGGTTAGGAGGGTGAGGAAACCAATTAGCGCACAAATCACCCCCTTTTCCCCCTCGAGGGGGAGATTTAATGGTCCAAAAAAACACCACTTCCGTGCTAGGAGGTACGGCATCTCCTTAACTTGACGGCTATGGGATTTTTTCCGGGGTCTCCTCTGATAAAAGATGTAGTCTTTCAAAATAAGGAGATCCCGGAATGAATGTGGTCGGCCAGACCCGGGAATGGTGATATTTTTCATCTGTAATCGGTAAGCCCTCGATGGAGGCAAAGGAATGATGTTTGCACGTCGAGAACCCTGCCTACCGTACCGTCAGGCAGCTTAGTGTAACTTCAATTTCATGCCTTGAGGAATCCTTAAACTTAATCGCCTTTTCCCCCAACTCAAGGGCTCCATTCAAGAATAGAGATCGGCTGCGGCGGAACGTCCTCCAACATCCATCAGCGATTCTTTAGGTCTTCACAAACCGAATCGACCCATTGCAGTCGATCTTCACCAACACCCTCATGGGTCGTGGTGCGCAGCTCTTGCAGCATCGATCTGGCACTCTGCGGATCCATACCTATGAACCGAAGGAAAGCATAGCTGATCATTCCGGTCCTGTGTATACCGGCGGAGCAATGGATGTAGATCTGTCCGCCTTCCTCCAGCAGCTTTGACATTTCGCCAAACAGCCTGGCCAGCTCTTGCCATCGATCTTCAGCAGGTGGCTTTGCCGAGTCCATGGCAAACCACAACCACTCCATGCCATTTTTCTGTGCAATCGATCGTATCGGGAGTGCGCCCTCTTTCTCTGACAGGAGCGTCAGAATATGCGTCGCGTTCTGAAGCTTTAGGTCGCCACCCAACTTTGCGCTGGGCCTATGCCCAATGGACAGAGTCCCATTCATCACCGGGATCCAATGGACCTTCTCGAGGGTGCCTATGGCTTTTTGCATGCCTTTGATCTTACCCACGAGGATGCCAAGCCGCTGCTTCAAGGCTGGGTCCTGCTGCATCAGCAACAGCAATTGATTGATCAGTTCATTGGACACCGAAACCGGATCAACCCCATTTGAAGCCAATGGCTCCTTCAGCCAGTCTTCGGTCATCATCACGATATTGTCAGGGTCTTTTGTCATTGTTGGGTGCACGTATCTCCTTCCACATCTCCAAAATAGTGCAGCTTCAGAGAATTCGGAACCACGACTCCGAAAACTGCCGAATATGGGCTACTGGCGCCCTTTACATCAGTCTTCCAAAGCAAGTCCCGTTTTCTTCCTAAATTCTCCTCATTCGCTGATCAATCCTTAAAGAAGCTACTTATGGACAGACGTCACTTCCTACACGGTGCCACCGCTCTTGGCCTTGGTACTGGTCTAATGAGATGCACTCCGGCCCAAGAATCCGCCGCCAAAGAATCCCAGCCTAACAACCAACCCATCAAGCACAATCCGATTGGGGTCTCGACCTACTCGTTTTGGCAATTCAATGGACCGAAGGAAGATGTTCCGATCGAACAATGCATCGAGAAGGCAGCCAGGATGGGATTCGACGGCATTGAGTTGCTGCTCGTTCAAATGACCTCTGAGGAACCGGCGTACCTGCAAAGCCTGAAAAGGAAGGCCTTCCATGCCGGCCTGGACTTGATGGGGTTTTCTACCCACCAGGGATTTCTCCGACCCGACAAAGCCTACAGGGATGAAAACATTGCCAAGACCATCCACCAGCTTGAACTCGCCTATCAATTGGGCATTCCCACCATGCGCCTCAATACGGGGCGCTGGGGCACCTCTGAGTCCTTCAATGCGCTGATGGCCAACAAAGGGATCGAACCCACGATTGAAGGGTACACAGATGAAGACGGCTTTGAGTGGGTGATCGATTCGATAGAGCAGTGTATCCCAACCGCTGAGAAATGTGGCGTCGTCCTGGGGCTGGAAAACCACTGGGGACTGGGTCTCACAGCAGCAGGTGTAAAGCGAATCGTCGACGCCATCAACAGTCCATGGCTGCAGATGACGCTGGACACTGGCAATTTCCTGGAAAATCGGAAAGAGCAGATGACAGCCATGGCACCACAGACCTGCCTCGTGCAAGCCAAAACCTACCACGGCGGCGGCAAATGGTACGAACTGGACATTCACTATCCGTGGATCGGCCAGTTGATGCGGGACCACAACTATCGGGGATACATCTCTTTGGAATTTGAGGGCAATGAGTCACCCAATACGGCCGTGCCCAAAAGCCTGGAGACCCTGAGGTCGGCCTTTTACTATTACCTGTAGCCGGAGGAGGCGATAAAAACAGGCGCCTATAGCACCACGCCAAGGCCTGGAATTACTTAAGACTGTTGTAGTAATTCCATGCCATCGTGGCATACTTCGACTTGCTGGGGTCGTTCCGGACCTTTTCGAAGTATTTCTTCGCCTTGCCTTTCTCCCCTAAGTCAAAGTGGTACTTGCCACGAAAGTAGGCGCTTGCACTTTTGTGTTGAAAATTGTCAGAGTCTTCCAATTTGCGCCATTGTGGAAGCGAAAGCTCCTTCCGACCAGAAGCCCAGAGTGCCCATGCATAGTAGTAGGCAACCTTCTCCTTGTCCGCCTCATCTTTCACAAGGCCCGAGCCTTCAATGCGCTCAAACTCCTTGATGGCATCGTCATAGATCTTGTTGTACGTGAGGAGCTCGGCATAATTGAAAGCGGGCGCCAGTTGGTCCGGTGTCATGCTCTTGTACGCTTCATGAATCAATATCTTATAGCCATCGTTGAGCTTCATTTCATTGAGCTTCAAATAGGCATTGAAACTGCCGTCAAACGCCCCACTCAACAAGTAAGACGCAGCCTCTCTCAAATTTGGATCTTGGCCCATGGTCAAATAAGCATTGATGAACGATTTCCACTCCAGTCCCCTAGCCAAGCTGAGCAGGCCCTCATAAAAAAGGTATTCGTCGACTTTGGTGATCGTCGCTTGTCGCTTCAGGCACGCCAAGGCTTCATCGTATTCACCCATCACCGAATTGAAAAAGAAGGCATTGCCAATCGACATCTGGTCCAGATTCTCGTCCAATAGCGCCCTGTCAATATGCTCCTTCGCCAGGTCAATATCGCCGTGGAAGAAATACTCCGCGGCTATGTCACTGTACAAGCCCGTCTCCGATGGATACAGGGTCATGACGAATTGGTACACCCTGATGGCTGACTCAAAATCACCTCGCTCTTTCAGGTTCCGGGCATAGTCACACATGGAGTAGTGTAGCTTGTCTTCCCCGCCGACGTGCTTCTTCAGCGTCGGCAGGTAATCGATGAGTTCATCTGTCATCATCGAAATGGAATAGATCTGGCAGATCCCAAAATGAATATCTGTTCGAGACAGATCGTAACTGACAGCGAGCTTCCAGAGATCAGCCACTTTTGTACCAGTCACCTCCGAAACAGTCATAGGACCGCGGCTTCCCATGAACCCAATCGAGGTGTTGTAAATGGACTCATCCGTATTGGCTTCCAGTACGATCGTTTGGTCGCAGCACTCCTTGTTCAGAATGACGTTACCCTTCATCATAATGGCATCGACTTCCTTTGGGTTCTTGCTCAAGTAGTATTCAACCCGTTCTTCAGCCTCGTCCACCTTACCGGCCTGCAGCAACTGAGCGATTTCCTGGGCGATGGGTCCTTGTCCAAAGGTGAAGAAAGGAAGAAGGACAAAGAAGAGTATTAGTTGTTTCATGACTTCTCAATTGGTACTGAAAGCTAGTCGATTATGGCGAATGAAGGGCGATGCCCGGGATCATTCATCCAGCTCCTTCCAGCACAGTTGGACTTCGCGCTCCACCTCTTTCTCCATTTTCGGCCATACGTTCCTTACCCAGTCCCGGCCTTCCCGCGTCATGAAATGCTTGTTCTCCGATAGCTTTCGGTCCATCGCCCGTGGAATCATCGCCATCAACTCTGGCGTCTCGGTAGGTCCATTCGCAAAGTTCGGCCCGATCAAATGATGAAGGAGCTCTCCCTCATACCTGGGCAGGTAATACAAGATGTGCGCTACCATCGGAAAATAGAAAAAGAACACCGTACCGGTATTCGAGGCAAAACGGATGTTCTGCAGCGCCGAAATCAATGGTTCAGCCTGCGCTTCGGCGGTTTTATGGCTCAATTGGGTCAATAGCTCATACGTCCTTCTTGCGTGAGGATTGGACTCACCCAAACCACGCAGGTCAGAGAATGTTCTTTCAAGCGCGACGTGGGTCTTTTTCTTCTTTATCCAGTTGAAGATCTTCAATACAATTCAGAGGTCGTATTTCGCTTCATGGCAGGCATAGCCATTGTTCATCGTTCACAATGATAGTCCATCAACCGGCAAAGACGGCTCACTCCCCACTGATGTTCCTCAGATTGTCTACCGTCCTCTTCTCGATGTCGAAATAGTGAATGCGGTGCGTGGCGCTGGGACCTACCGGGCATTGCGCTTCAACGCCTATGCTCACCACCTGCTGATCGGTCATGGACGTGAGCCTCGCCATTTTGAAGTCTTTGCCATCGACTGACCAATGCATGGAGTAGATGTTTCCTTTCCGCGCTATGGCCAACCATACGCTGCTTTCGCCATCCAGTATGACCCCATTGGCATCATCCGAAGTCCCTTTCGTCACCACAGTCACTATACTCGCGCCCGTAGCATCGGAGTTTTCAAAAGCAAACTTGATCCAATTCAGGCTATCGATGTACACAATCATGGCCACCGCATTCCATTGTGACGAAAAATCAGGCTCGACCAACGTCTTAGCGACAAAGTCACCTTCCACCTCCTGGTACAGATACGGTGCAGTGCCGACAACGGAACTGTCCTCCGGGTTATTGAAATAATCCGTCTCCTTGGCAGCAAAGATCGCGAGCGTACCGTTCTCGACTTGGAATGATTGAGGCTCATTCATCCAGGTCATTCCAGCCAGAACCTCTGAGGTGATGTTCGATGGAGGCTCGTCTCTCCCAATAGAGACAGGGTGGGTATCGCGTGGGCTACAGCTGACTATTAAGAGCATTCCGAGAGACAGGTGGTAGAGAGTGGTTTTCATGTTAGCAACTTAGGGAATTCAAAAACTCCAAAGCTCAAAACTCTTGAATTCAAACCTAACCTAGCGCAGTCCCCGCCTACCCGCACCAGAACTCATTGAGCGCTTGTCCGACGCTACAAATAGCCAAAGTATATCAGCGTCATCACCAGCGTGTTGTAGACGCCGTGACAAATGATCGGATACCACAAGTTCCTCTTAAAATACAAGAAGAGTGCGAGGTAGACCGCCCCTACTAAGAGTGCGTTGATGAGACCATCCACCCCCAACTGAACATGATAGGCTCCAAACAGACTGGCCGTGATAATGAAGCTGATGTGGGTGGAATACTTCCCTCCGACCATCTTTTCGAGACGCGTGAAGATGAAGCCATGAAAAACAATCTCCTCATAGACCCCTCCTATCAACCAGCCCATGATCACGAGGAACAGATATTGTCCCGGACTTTCCCTGAGAAAATCATACAGCCCAACATCTGTTTCTTCGAAGGTCACGATCAACTCCAAAGCTGGAAAGAAGACCAGCTGCATGAAGGCCAGCGTGACAACAGCTGCCAGAGCGCCTACTGGAATAGCCGTTAGTTCGAATCGTTGGAAGCTGAAGCCGATGTCGGAAAAAGTCTGCTTGGAATACTTCAGGGCAAGCCATACCCCAAGTAAGATGGGGATGCTATATCCGAATAATGGAATGAGCTCAGCATGTGGTAAAAGGACAATGATGCCTATGACCAGAATGCTGATGAGTAGTTCTCTTACTTTCATAATTAAGTTGGTACTACCTCACGGCTAAGGGCATTACCCCCTCGGCGAACTGCGGCAAAATAACGGAACTCTCTCGAAGTAGGATCATTTAACTGAAGGAACTGTCCGCATGATGGGTCCACGGCAGAGCTCCGATAGAGGCCCTAGTCTATCCAAAAAGGATGTGGTCAGGACATAAAGACTTGGCTGATCATGATGATGGGGGGTAGGATTGCTTGGAATTTAGATGCCATTCTTTAGGTATTCTACAACCCGGATTTAGTACCGCGCACACACCTCTCGTTTACCGGCAAATAGGACGGTATTCCTCACCAGGAAAGTACAGCGACCACTCCGACTCACTGAAGTTGCGCCCGAGCACAGCGCATGCGCGGTCGATCACGTCCTCAGGTCGCCACACGGCTTCTCGCACTGTGCCGTCGCAAGACAGGATCCGCAAACGAGAGTCAGCCTCTCCAAATGCCAGCCCACAGACCGTGAATTGAAAAGGGATCCGGGCTTCTTCTTCGAGGGTCACCGCGTTCCACACCTGCAATGTACGATCGAGGCAAACGGCTGCGATCGAATTACCATCCTTGCTGAATGCCAACCGATAGGCACGCGATGGCAGAACACGTTTGGATGGTTCCCTGGTGTCTTCCAGGTCGTACACGATAAGCTCAGCTTCTGGTGTAACTGTGGCGACACGCTTTCCGGCATCATCTATGGCAAAAACAAGTCGTCTTGAGGCAGGGCCACGGTTGCCGGTGAGCTCGAGAAGTCGTCTACCACTTGGAATGTCATACACAAACAATATCTCAAAATCTCCACCTACCGCAACCCTGGAACCATTGCCACTTAGTGCAAGCGCGCCCACCAATCCTCCGAAAGCTCCTGATGGTGTCCTGAGGGTCGTCACTTCTTCGGGAGCGCCTGTATTGTAAATTCGCGTCACCCAGTACCCGTCGCTGACGGCGATTCTAGAACCGTCGTAATTGGCGGATAGGGCACTCACGCTTTCCAATACCGGGAAGGTATGGGTGCTTCCATCACCCTCGATCGACTCGGTGGTTAGGGTGTCGTTCGAAATCCGTAGACGATATTCACCGTCTCCCGACAGAATCATGTGGTTGTCGACATCTGAATACCATCCCAGCGGTCCCTTGACAATGATCGGCAGCATCGCATCTTGCAGTGCCCAGACGGACAACACGCGGTCATTGCTCACTGCCGCCAGAAAGTCGCCTCCGGGCGAGAACGCCTTTGGGGAGAAGAACCCCTTCTCGAATCGAGCGATTTCAGCCAATGTTGCCGTGTTCCAAACCTGAATCGTGCCCATCTCATCATCAGTCACGACACGGCGAGCGTCTCCGCTGACGACACCCGTGAAGCGGGACCGATTTTCGTCAACTAACTGATCAACATCGTAGCGCTCAATTTGTCTGTCTCCGGCCTCTGTCGATAGTACTTCAATTCGTCCACCAGGCCACACAGCAGCAATTCCATTTCCGTCTTCACTGAACGACAACGAAGCCACCAGACCATCAGATGACACTATCTCTGGTGCCTTCTGTTTCTGCAAGTCGATAAGTTTGATTCCTTCACGATCGCTAAACGCGAGTAGAGAGCCATTTTCACTGAGTGCAAGAGCTAACAGAGGTAGGGATAGTGACAACCTAGCAGCATCCGCACCGCTTTCTACGTCGGCTACTACAATTGTCTGGGGTTCAGCCTTCAGCGCCCAGGCTACAAACCGACCATCACCACTGATCGAAATTTCAGCGACGGCGTGACTCGTATCGGACAAGTCGCGCAGCACATTGCCGGTCGACACATCCCATATGCGTACGACACCAGATCGCAGGCTAGCTGCCAGAAATCGGCCGCCGTCGCTCAAAGCGATGCGCGATTCATTGTACTCACCATCAAATGACCGGAACTTCGTCGGGTGCAAGGCGAGGGATCGGTAAATAGCCTCGATACCCTGAGGTGTTGGGTCCATTTTTAGCGACTCCACAGATAGAAGGGCCGAGTGGACAAGTCGTGTACCTACATCTTCACCTGCTTCTGTATTCGCCAATATGGATCGAGCCTCATTGGAAAGCAAGCGTGCAGTCGCAATACGTTGTCGTTCCTCTGCAAGTTGTGTCTGTTCCTTCGCCTCCTGGGCACTCCCAACAGCAACCACCGCGGCTATTACTGCCGCAGTCAATAGAGACGCAAGCACGGCGATTCCCGACCAGGTCAGTCGACGAATCCTACGTGATTGTCTGACTTCGTCGGATTCAAGCTCGGATTTGGTTTTTCCATGAAGCGGGGCAGCGATCTCCGCGATGGCTCCGCGGAACCGGGCATTTTGCAGCAAAAGGTATTGGTCACCTCGTGCCCAGCGAAGATCAATATACCGGGGCTCATCATGGAAGAATCCTGCCAATTCCTTCGGGAGAGCGGTCGTTTGTTCCCAATCAAAATCACCCGATGACTCTCGCCATACGATCTCGCCTGCCGTCAAGATCAGAAGTAGCTTGTCCGCGCTCCGGTTTCTCTTCCAGTATTCAATTTCTCGGCTAACCCACTTAGACGCGGCGGCCTCAGGGGACGCCAACAAAAGGAAGTGCTCTGAGGTGGCAATGCCTTGCTCTACCGAGGACCAAAGCGCTGGGTTGATGCTGAGGTCAGTTGCATCCCGAAAGATTCGCAGCGCCACTGGCCTATTCCAGGGACGCGCAAAGCGCTGCAGGGAGCGCTGCAAGGCTGCTGTAAGGTCTTCGTCCTCAGCGTGGCTATATGAAATGAAAGCACTATATCTTCGAGCCATCGTACGCTCCGTTGCAAAAAGGGGACTTGTTTATTTGTTGACAGAACAAAAAAATATGGAGGGCCTTCCCTAGTACCCAATCTAACCATTTCCCTGAAGTCATAAGTCAAAGACATTGCCCGAAAGTAAGCCAGACGTGACATCCTTGCTGCCACCAGGTCGCACAACCTTATTCAGGCATCCCCATAGCTCAAACTCTAAACCTTGAACTTTAAACTCCCTAGAACTCCCTAACTGCTTCCTCCAACAGCTCACCATTTTCGTAGATGTTCAGCGCCGTGACGGCCGAACCTTTCTTCACGAATTCGAAAACGACGTTCCCGTACTTCAGGTAGAATTGGTTCTCGGACTCGGGGAAGAGCTGCGCACTCCACCCGGCCTTCCCATCGATGACGTCCGTCGCTCTCAGGAGTTTGCCTTCTCTGACGATTTTGACTACTCTGTCAGGGAAGACATAGTCAGCGACGTATGCATCCAAGGCTTTAGTGGGTAATTCGACCTCCGCCAGGGGCTGGTGGTCATAGCTGATGACCCGGGTGAGTTTCCACCGCCCGTCGATCCGCTTCCACAGTGCGGTCATCTTTCCTTGACCCACGACCTTTTCCGTGCCGTCATTGATCTGCAGGTGAAAGGTATGGTCACAAAACTGGAGGGCGCCATAGTTATCCATCGGATACACCCGGAGCGTTCCCTCCTTCCGCTGTCTTCGCAGCGGCTGTCGACTGCGTTGTTCCTCCCCGCAGAAGATCGCCATATCCTCCAATTCATCATCCTTCGAGGCGGTGAATCCCCCCTTGTCGTGGAAAAACTCAAAATCTTCCGACAGATACGAAGCATACTGCTCCTGGTCACAGGCATTCTGCGCGGCAAAGTAGAGACTATCGATGGTCCTGATTTCATCGTAGAGTTCGCCTGATTGCTGGGCAAATGAGGAAAGTGACAAGGCAATAAGCGCGATGACGGGAAAGATAAACTGAAAGATGCTTTTCACAGGATATGGGTTTTGCGAATATGGACTGGTTGGGAGGATGGAAGGTTCGGGTGGGTGGATATTGACGACTAGACCATAGTTACTCTGAATTAAAATCGGGTAGTGTGGTAATCAAAAGATAAAACATCACAAAGTCAATTCACATGCATATGATATGAGCCTTATGTGCCGCTCAACTCCTCAATTGATATGCGTAATATGAGCTCGTCGGAGTCGTCGTCTGTACCATGAACGATCGTCAATACAGGCTTCTTTGGATTTGAATCACGGAAATCTATTATCATTGGATTGAAAAGGTCGTGGACTTTGAACAATGACTGTTCTGGGACTTCGTCAAATTCGGAGACGGCGATGAGATAGCTGGTATTGGCCTCTCCAGAATTGAACCCGGCACTTCCGTGAAACCCAGGCAGTTCATAAATCTTAATGGAAAGTTCAGTCGTCCTGTACCTTTCAACCAAAGAGATGCTATTAAGCACTGTGACCAGTTCATAATCAGTTACTTGCTCTATGTGAGGGGAGGCTTTCCGTTGGTCGGATTTTTGAGTCTGGCAGATCACAACATTCGCGTGAAATATGATCAGGATTCCGACCAGTAATTGATGTCGCAGTTCAGTGGCACTTATGTTGTTCATATTCATTTTTCCCGATTCAGCTACGGGAAGTTCTAGTCATCGTCGTCTGTAGTGTCTTATTCCTGTTCAACTCCGCCTACAAAATTCAAAACTTTACTCGCAGCCGTGGAACCTGCTGTTAGTGACTTTTCGATGTCTTTGGTTTTCAGCCACTCAATGCTGAAAGCTGCTTGAAAGGCGTCGCCACAACCCGTTGTATCAACAACTTTATCGACTTCAATTGCTTCCTGGTAGTACCTTCTATTTTCAGCAAAGACCACACTGCCTTTTGCTCCTAAAGTCGTCACTATGAGTTTCCCCTTTTCATAAGAAAGCGCTTGTAGTTCAGCTAGCAGTTCCTCTTTACCACTCAAAAAAACAATGTCGATATTATCGATGTGTTCTTGGATAAAGTCAATTCCCAGATAGTCCAAAAAGTCAATAACTACTAGCTGTTGTTCATTTCGTCTTGCCAAGAGTTCTGTCAAGTTAGGATCTCCGGCTGGCATTGCAACAATATCACTCTGAGTTAACGACCTCCAATCATTTGCTGATAACCGAAATTTATCAAAGGCGCCTCCATTCCAGCTGTCCTCTTTGAAGTATCTGTCTCCCTTTTCGTCAATAAAGATCTTGTTTGATGCCGTGGGTTCGTTGATCTGGTACAACCTGGAGCGATCTATGTTTGATTTGTCTAATTGGTCTTCGATTAGTTTTCCAAATCTATCGTTTCCAATGGCGCCAATTACTGAGGTGTTGTCATAACCCAAAAGTTTGCATTGAGTAGCAAAGTTCAATGAATTGCCACCGACGTATACTTTATCCAATTCCGGAAAGAAATCGACACAGAAGGATGTTAATGCGGTTATTTTCATTGCTTATGGCGCAAATTAGGCACAACATTTCGATAAGACAGTTGCGTTTATCCCCCGCTATCCGATCGAACCATTTCCCAGAGACGCTAACAAGATAAAATACCCATAAATCGCAGACAACCTCCGATCCTGCACACTAAAACCAAGGTACGCTCCGCTCGGCTTGCAGTGATCAGAAGTACCACCTACCGTTCTATTGGCTTTTCGAATTGATCCACCCCGTTACCTGATTATTCACAAAATCAAGTGGAACAGTTCCGTTTTGGAGACACTGATCATGGAATTCTTTGATATCAAATTCTTCACCCAATGTCTCCTCCGCAAGTGCTCTCAACTTCCGAAAGTGCATTTCGCCCACGCCGTAGGTGGTCACAGTGCCTGGCAATACCGAAATCCTATCCACGTACCGTTCGGCATCTGCTTTAGTCAATGAGGTTTGTTTCCTTAATGTATAGTCAATAGCCTCATCTCTTGTCCAGTTCTTGAAATGAATGCCCGGGTCAACAACCATTCCAGTCGGTAGACCCATCAATGCAGCCAAACGACATTTATCGCTTGAGTAGAGCCCCATCTCATCTGCCAGCATCTGCGTATATCGGGCCCACCCTTCGGCAAATCCAGCATTACCCACGTACTTTGTAATTGGATGAGATTGCACTAATTCGCGACTGATCGCCCGCTGCAAATGATGTCCGGGATAGGTCTCATGAAATGCTAGCGTTTCAACAGAGCCTCTGGTTCGCGTTTCAGGCAAATAGGTTTGCTGCATATAGACGGCAGGTCTTGATCCATCGTCTGATGCAGGCAAATACCGCGAGTATCCTGACTTCTCTTCTATCGCAGGGATAGCTTCCAGTTCGACGTCCGCCTTTGGCAATAAGCCAAAATACTCTGATATACTTTCTTTTGCTCGTGTCATTGCCGCTTGAGCAGATTGCAAGATCTCTTCCCTGCTATTAAAATAGTTCGATTTGTCAGCTTTGAACGCAGCTTGAATGGCCGGAATTTCGGTCTCTCCGTAGACTTGACTTCCTATCTGCCTGATAGATTTTTCCCTTAAGGCAATAGCTTCCTCTCCCCATTGAAAAATGGTCTCGGGTAGTTCTGATAGAGTAGTGGCTTTAGCCAAGGAAGCTACATAGCACTCAGAACCGTTAGGGATCGATGAGATCGATAATTCTTCCCTGGCTTTGTCCAAATAGACTTCTTCGAGAAACCTCTTGTACGTTATGATCTCAGGCATTATTTCATTGGTCACGATAGAGCCCATTTGATTGGCGAAGGCCTCGGAGGAATCTCTTAAAGCCGGTCGGTAAAATCGATTGGATGTTAATGGAGCCGCTATCAATTGCTCCAACTGCTCAATCACACGCTCGACGGCCACCTTCGGCAATGCATACCCGGACTCTATGCCTGTTTTGTTATTCTCCAAATCATTCCGGATGTATTGAGGAATCTGCTTCCATCTCGCCAAAGCATGTGCCCTGCTGACCGAATCACCGACAGGCTGGGTATTGGCGATGTAATTGAACCAGATATGAAACCCTCCCATCTGATCCATGTTCCATAAATGCTTATTGCATACCCGGACGTTAATATTGGATTCAAGTGTGGTTTTCAAAACACTGTAAGTGGCCAGATCACGCTGGTCCAGGTTGTTCACATCTACCTTTTCAAGCTCAGCCATCAATGAATCTTCGGCACTTCGTTCCGATGCCAAACCCTCGGGGGTAATATTCGATAACCCTGAATCGTTGGCATTTTCAATACCATAAAACGTTCCCCATTCAGGATGGAAGTGAAAGTAATTTGATACGTATCTGTCAGCTAGATCATTTACATCTGGTGGAGTTCCTTTGGGTTGTTCAGAGGTGGAGCAACTAAGTAGCAGCGGTAGAACAAACAGGCTAGCGATTAGATTCTTCATTTTTAGGTTGGTTTTTGGTCCCCTACGCCACGTGACACTTGGATAAATCCAATGAGCCTTATCCCCTGCTAACCCAATCTAATCATTTCCAAAGACACGCTCGTGAGGGAAATACCTATAAATCAAAAACTTAACTCCAATCCCCCCACCTTGATCAGTTTGCATCCCTTGGCTACGAGGGATATCGCCAGGATGGGCCAGGTGGATCTTCACGCTAGTCTAATCACTCAAAAATCCATTCCCAAAAAAACACTTTTTGACAGAAATTCAATATCCGCAGCTAGATCCTAATATGAGAGTTAACTCGAAGTGACAGTATTAATACTCAACTTATCGACCTCTAAGTTCTTCATTTATTTGTTGCTTCAGACTTTCCATTGCCTCCTTCAGGTTTTCATACCTAGCAACCATAAATCTTTTCGCATTGACGTTGGTATATAGAGTTCCTTTAAAAACTTCATCATCATATAATTCTTCTAGACTTATTGGATAGCCCATTTTTGAAATATCATCAACAATTATCTTCCCAATCAATTGTGGAATGACAAGATTTACTTGAATATAACTATCATATTCAAGTTCTTTTCTCTCAATAAAGCGAAAACGTAGAGAATATACGTCGGCAATGTTTCTTCTTAAACTATCATTTTGAACAAGATTCATCCCTCTAGACTTTAGATATTCATAGGCGGAGTGATTCTTTCTCTGTGTTGTTGCATATGAGATGTTTCCATAGTGTGTCCTAAGAGAATCATGAAGAGGAATTCGCTCCTCAAGCTGTCTCAATACAGCTAGGTTTGACTTGAGTAAATCTTGATTCTTATTTATGTTCCAAATACAATCCTCTATGTCGCTATCAAGATTATTTACCATTTCTTTCAAAAGTTTAAGCTCTTCAGCTCTTACCTTATTATTTACATTCCAATTATTGACTTGAACCGCGATCAAAATCCCAATAACTACGAGTAAAATTTCTCCCAATGCGTAAAAGAAGTATGCGGTGATTTTCTTTTGAGAGAGTAATTTCTGTCTGACTTTTCTGAAGAATTTTATCATGGTTAATCTTGTTTCTTGTGCAGAACAAGTAATAAGCTTGAGTGAGAGATATTGAAGCACCACAGAAGCATCAAGTCATAGCGTCTATCTACCTCTACTCAATCTAACCATTTCCCACGACACGCTAACGAGAGAAAATACCCATAAATCAAGAACTACCTCCGATCCTCTACCCTGCTTAGCTTACCGCCCTGGCTCCGCGGAATTTCACCGGGATTCGCAAGGTGGATTTTCATCGACAGGCCGATCGTGCTTTTGATTTTAGAGAGGAGTTCAGAGGCCAACAATTGATTACCGCTATCTACCCCACTCACCACTTCTACTTCGACGGTGACCTCATCCATCGGCCCGGATTTCTCTACGATCAAGCGGTAGTTGGGGCTCAGACCCTCGATCTCATGAATGACCTCCTCTACCTGAGTGTGGAACAGGTTCACGCCCCGGATGATCAGCATGTCGTCGGCGCGGCCTTTGATGGCAGACATCTTGATGTGCGTGCGCTTCCCGTCGGGATCGTACTGGAGCGAGCAGATGTCATTGGTCCAATAGCGAAGTAGCGGCAGGGCTTCCTTCGTGAGCGTCGTGAATACCAGCACACCCTCCTCTCCATGCGGCAAGGGTTCACCGGTTTCCTTGTGCACGACCTCGGGGAAGAAGTGATCTTCCCAGACGTAGCTGCCGGTTCCCTTTTCGTCCACATCTTCCTGGCTCACACCGGGACCAATGATCTCACTCAGTCCATAGATGTTCGTGGCCTTCACAGTCAGGCCTTTCTCCACCTGCGTGCGAATGGCCTCTGTCCAGGGCTCTGCGCCAAGCACGGCATATTTCACGGCAAGGTCCGACGTATCAATCCCTCGCTGGGCACATTCATCGGACAAAGTCTGCGCATAGGACGGCGTACAGCAGATCACCTCAGGTGCAAAGTCCTGTAGTATCGTTAGCTGTCGGTCCGTCATGCCTCCCGAAACGGGGATGACGGCCATCCCTAACTGCGTCGCTCCGCCATGCATACCCAGTCCGCCAGTGAACAGCCCGTAACCATAAGCATTGTGCAGCTTCATTCCCGGTCTTGCGCCTGCTGCTACGAGCGAACGCGCCACCACTTCATCGAAGATCTTCAGATCGCCCTCGGTATACCCCACGACCGTAGGCTTGCCCGTCGTCCCGCTGGAAGCGTGGATTCGGCGAACTGCATTCATGTCCTCAGCCAGCAGTCCGTAAGGATAATGGTCCCGCAGATCCGACTTCTTCGTAAAGGGCAGCTTCGCGATGTCCTCGATCCCACGAATGTCACCTGGCTCCAGATTTGCCTTTTCCAACTGCTCGCGATAAAACGGAACTCGCTCATAGAGCTTCCGAACGATGGCCACCAACCGCTCCGATTGCAAGGCTCTAAGTTGTTCGAGGGGCAGTGTTTCAATGTCGGGGTTATAAAGCATGTGTGAAGGGTTGTGCTCTCTTTGTTTATTGGGTGATGGAAGATAAGGAATATCGAGATTTGCAGACCGATGCTCGGAAGATCTAGAAGCTTGAAAATGTGACTTCTAGTTTCGAGTAGTTTCAATTTATTCCATTCGGCACCGCTCAGAGCCGCGGGGGCTGACACTTTTTGAGAGAGCAAAAAGTGGCGGACCGCCGCCGCGGCCAAAAACTCTTTCCTCCAAACAAGGTCTTCCGAGAAATGGCATCTCCAGAAGCCGGCCTGTGGCACCAAGGACTAGCGAAAGGGCCTACCTTCGGCCATGAGAAAGTGGCACGACTGAGTTTGAAGGAATTGTCCCGAGGACGTTCCTTCGATGCGTATTCAGTTGCTCTAGTCTAAAGAACGATCCACTGAACGTCTCCAGGAACCCATGCGGCCCTAAACACACCATTTTCACACGCCATCCTGTGGCCATAACTGTACAATCTCTTAGGACAAAGAAGGCGTAAACAACAAGGATCTGACAGCATACCAAGGCCAGTCCGAAAGAATGAACTTTTGAAGGGCGCGAGGGGCGCTCCAATCGCGAGGGTGCGCTGGCCCGTGAAATGGGAGCATGATTGGCGGTTCGCCGATGCGAGCTTGATTTTTTTGACGGTCCGCCGTCGCGGTTCGTTTTTGGGCGGAGCGCCGCGGCGTTCAAGCCAAAAATGAAGGCGCGGCCGGCTAGCCCCCCGTGGTAGCGGCGGTAAATGAAGTCGGTTAATCAATCACGAAATCAACCGGACCCGTTGTCTCACAACCAATGGGACTAGTGAAATTTTCAATCAAAGAATCGGCCTCAAATACCGATGCAGCGACTGCGGGTCAAGGGCGGGCACGAGATGATCGATGTACGGCATCGCCGTCTTCATCCCCAACACTTGAGGGTTATAACTCTCGCTGTTCGCGAGGGGATTGATCCATATCAACTGCTGACTGCGCTTCTTCAGTTTGGCCAGCGACGTGTCCAAAAGTGCGATGTCTCCCCCATCCCATCCATCGCTGACGATCATCGTAAACGAACTTTTATTCAGTGTCTTACGACCAAATTCTTCAATGTATTGTTGAATACTCGCACCGATCTGCGTTCCACCGGACCATTCGTTGACCTGCTGGGACAAACTGTCCAGCGCTTCGGCCAATCGCTGCCGCTTCAGGCTGCGCGTCACGGAGTGGAGCGACGTGCTGAAAACGAAGCAGTGGATCTTCAGTGCGCTGTTTTGGAGGGCGTACATCATCTGTATGACGAAGCGGCTGTACATCTCCATGGACTTGCTCACGTCACAGATCAGTACGATGTGGGTCTTGGTTTCCTTGCGCTTCTTGAACTCGAATTGGTGGATATCTCCTCCCCGCTGCATGCTGCGCTTCAGCACCTTGCGAAAGTCGACTTGGGCGACCTTTCGGGACTTGATCATCCGCCGGGCCTTTTTGCGGGCTACGTGCCGACGCATCAGGCGGATAACCTCCGCCCAGCCTTGCTGATGATCGGTCGCCAACATTGACAGGTCTGCAGATGACAGCACCTGCTCCGCGCTAGCCTGTCGTAAGTCCAGTTCGTCCTCTTGTACGCGGTTGCCGTGCAGCCAGTTTTTAATGACCTCGAGACTGGGAGGTGCAGGGGCGGTTGGACGTTGCTTCTCCTCCGCCACGTCCTTGGTCTTGGCATCGACAGCCTTAGAGAGCTCCCGCCAATAGGCGCCATACAACTTTTCGAAAGCCAGGTATTGGTTGAAGTTCTTGCAGAAACACCCTTGTAGTACAAGTTTGAACTCGTCTGGACTGGACCAGTCGGTGGCCTCTAATCCTAGCAGCGCATCGGCCACCTCGTCGGGTCCCAGATTGAAATTCTTTGTTCGCAGAAATCGCGCAAACTGCAGGACGTGTTGACTGAGGGTGGTGCGCCGAACCAAGGCTATTGGACTTTCATCTTCACATTGACGCGGTCGAGGAGCTCAGACAAAGAGTCCTGCGTGGCACGCATATCGTCCCAGTCCTTGAGCACCACGCCAAGGGTAGACGACACAATCTCCTTGTCCAGATGGTCGAGGTGCATCTCTGCCAGTGAGGTCGCCCAGTCAAGCGTCTCCGCCACTCCGGGCACTTTATCGAGCTGCATCTTGCGCAGTTCTTCCATGAACGCGCAAATCTCTCGCCCTAACCGATCGTCGATATTGGGCACTTTGTTGCGCACGATCTCGACTTCCTTTTCGAAGGACGGATAGTCGATGAATAGGTACAGGCACCGCCTGCGAAGGGCATCCGAAAGCTCGCGTGTTCGATTGCCGGTAAGGATTACCTGTGGAATGGACTTGCGTGTCACAGTACCCACCTCGGGAATGGTGATCTGCCACTCGGACAGCAGCTCCAGCAGGAAGCTCTCAAACTCCTCGTCGGCCCGGTCGACCTCATCGATGAGCAAGACGACAGGTTTGTCCGATTGTATGGCTTTGAGCAGTGGCCGCTCTAGCAGAAATTTCTTCGAGAAGATCGCCTCTTCCTTGTCTTCCAGCGACACCTCCTCGGACTCCATCAGCTTAATCTGGAGTAACTGCCCTTGGTAGTTCCATTCGTAAATGGCCTGGTTCGCATCCAACCCCTCGTAGCATTGCAGCCGGATCAGCTCGGTATCCTGTATGTCTGCCATCACCTTGGCAATGGCGGTCTTCCCCACTCCTGCAGGCCCCTCAATCAGGATTGGTTTCTTCAACAACTCCGAGAGCTGAATGGACATGCAAATGGCATCGTCGGGCACGTACCCAAACTTCCGAAAGCTATCGGCTATTTCTGCGATTCTGTTCTTCATAAAAGAAAGGATGGGGCTAAGGTAAGTAGCCCAAATACAAAGGCATCACCTGTTGATGCCCATAAAAAAGATGACAGATTAAAAATCACTCGGCCACATGCATTATGGGGTCTTGCAACGCAAATTGCTCATCCTGCGATTTTCAAGACTCGTTCGCCCCTATCCCTGAAGGGTGCGAGTCTTGAAAATCCCTTGTCTCCCTTTAGGGTCTGGGGTAAAACAAGGGATTTTCTGCAACAATTTTTTAATCTGTCATCACCCTAAAGAGGCGCTTACGCCAAACTCGCCAGGGCCCGTTTGCAGTACACCTTCGCCATCTGCTTGCGGTAATCCTCCGAAGCGTAGTGGTCACTCATTATGGACACACCCTCGGCGGCCTGACTCGCGGCGTCAGCAGCGCTATCAGCGGACAGTGCCTTGCCTTCAAGGGCACCCTCGACGGCGCGGTCTCGGAAGGGCGTGGCACTCACTCCTGAAAACGCCACACGGACGCTCTCAGCGGTCCCATTGCCCGTCACGACGGCCGCACAACCCACGATCGCAAAGCGCGAAGCAGGCTGCATCATTTTCACATACGTGGACTTGGCACCGGCCTTCACAGGCACACTGATCGCCGTGATCATATCGCCATCTTCGACGGCCGTTTGAAACAGTCCCTGGAAGAAGTCTTCCGCCGCTACCTCTCGGGATCCGCTGGCATTTCGGATGTGAATTGTCGCCTCGCCGGCCAACAACATTGCCGGCCAGTCTGCCGCAGGATCCGCATGCGCGATGCTCCCCCCGATCGTCCCAAGGTTGCGCACCTGCACGTCACCGATCAGGTCGGCACCTTCAGAAAAGAAGCGGAGCTTCTCCTTGATCAGCGGCGAATCGACGATCTCCCCATGGGTCACCATCGAGCCGATGACGATGTTGCCATCCTTCTCTTCGATCTGACGGAGCTCCGACAGCTTCGACACATCTACGAGCATGTCATAATCTGACAACCTCAGCTTCATCGCCGGGATGAGGCTATGACCACCGGCCAATAGTTTGGCGTCCGGATCTTCTTTGAGCAGCGCTACGGCTTCGTCGACTGAGGCTGCTTTCTTATATCTAATATTGCTTGGTATCATTGTTCTCTTGGTTTAGTTGGCTCCATTTTGCATTGCTTTCCACACCCTTTCAGGGATCATAGGCATCGGAATGTCCTTCACCTTATGACCGCCACTCCAGAGGGCATCGATCACGGCATTGACGACCGCAGGTGTTGAGCCAATACAACCGGCCTCTCCCGCGCCTTTCACACCTAGTGGATTGTGAGGACATGGTGTCACGGTTCGATCCACCTCAAAGCTGGGCAGATCATCTGCTCGTGGCATCGCATAGTCCATGTAAGAGCCATTCAATAGCGTGCCGGAGTTATCGTAGAACGTGCCTTCCAACAACGCCTGACCTACTCCCTGAGCGACACCGCCATGGATCTGGCCATCGACGATCATCGGGTTGATGATATTCCCCACATCATCGACGGCAATGAAGCGCTTCAACTTCACCTGGCCTGTTTCCTTGTCCACCTCGACGATGGCCACGTGGCAGCCAAATGGATACGTAAAGTTCGTCGGATCATAGAAGCTTGAAAAGTCCAAACCAGGCTCCAGATCCGCAGGATAATCGTGCGGCACGTACGCCGTCAACGCCACATCCCCAAAGGCGATGGATTTGTCAGTTCCTTTGACCGTCCACTTGCCCTCGCCGAACTCAAGGTCTTCGACCCTCGACTCCAGCTTGTGAGCAGCGATCTTCGCGCCTTTCTCAATCACCTTGTCGAGACTCTTCACAATGGCCGAGCCACCAACTGCCAGCGATCGGGATCCATATGTTCCCATACCGAAGGCTACTGCTTCAGAGTCACCATGTACGATCTCTACATCCTCCAGGGCAATACCCAGCCGATCGGCGACTACTTGCGCAAACGTCGTTTCGTGACCTTGTCCGTGGCTGTGCGAACCTGTGTAAACACTCACCTTACCAGTAGGCTGCACGCGCACTTGCGACGACTCAAAGAGACCCGCGCGAGCACCTAGTGCCCCAACAACGGCCGAAGGAGCAATACCGCACGCCTCGATATACGTCGAGAATCCGATACCGAGCAACTTGCCATTGGAAGCGGCTTTCTGCTGCGCGCGGAAGTCTTCGTAACCGACCATCTCCAGGGCACGATCCAGGACCGGTGTGTAGTTACCACTGTCGTATTGAAGTGCCACTCTTGTCGCGTAGCCTTCCTGATTCACACCGTCAAAAGCAGGAATAAAGTTTTTCTTCCGCAGATCGGCGGGATCCATACCCATCTCCAATGCCGCGAGATCCATCAGCCGCTCGAGCTGATAAGTAGCCTCGGGACGACCCGCACCGCGGTAAGCGTCCACCGCTGTAGTGTGCGTGAAAACACCATCCACGTCCACGTTGATTTTTGGTGTGGTATACAGCCCTTGCATCAATGTACCGTGCAGATACGTCGGTACGGCTGGAGCGAATGTGCTGAGATAAGCCCCCAGGTTCGCATAGGTCTTGGATTTCAGCGCGACGATCTTGCCATCGGCATCGAATCCCATGGACACCTTCGTTTGGTGATCACGGCCGTGCGCATCTGTCAGGAAGCTCTCCGAACGGTCGGCCGTCCACTTCACCGGACGATTGAGGTGCTTAGACGCCCAAATCACCATCACCTCCTCGATGTAGTGGAAGATCTTACTACCAAATCCACCCCCAACATCGGGCGCAATCACATGCACCTTGTGCTCAGGGATCCCTAACACAAAGGCAGACATCAGCAGTCTCGTCAAGTGCGGGTTCTGAGAAGTGGTGTAGAGCGTGTATTTATCTCTTGCATCTTCATAATGGCCAATGGCCGAGCGGGGCTCGATGGCATTGGGTACGAGACGCTGGTTCGTCATATCGATTGTAGTGACGTGCGCTGCGCTGGCGAGCGCTGCCTCCACCTCTTCGATGGGATCTCCTAGCGCCCAGTCAAAGCACAGGTTGTTGGGGGCATCGTCGTGGACGAGCGGAGCGCCATCCTTCACTGCTTCTTCAGGATCGAAAACTGCAGGCAAAGTCTCATAGTCCACCCTGATATGCTCGGCTGCATCTTTTGCCTGGGCATACGTTTCGGCCACCACAAAGGCGACACCATCACCCATGTGCTTCACACGATCCGCCACCAAAATGGGGTGTGGCGGCTCCTTCATCGTCTCGCCGTTCTTGAAGTTCACCTGCCAGCCGCAAGGCACGCCATTCACGCCGGCGTCGGCGATCTCCTGTCCGGTAAATATTTTGACTACGCCGGGCATTTGCTCGGCGATGGACGTATCCACGCCCTTGACATGGGCATTGGCATAAGGACTCCTCACGAAGCACCCATGTGCCATGTTCGCTAGCTTGATATCGTCTGTGTACCGGCCCTTGCCGGTAATGAACCGCTTGTCCTCGACGCGCTTAACTGATTTTCCTATATAGCTCATGGTGATGTCTTTAATCGTTCATTTTTTCCGCGGCGTACTGCACCGCCTTGACAATGTTGTGATAGCCCGTGCATCGGCAGAAGTTGCCTTCCAGGGACTCCCGGATCTCTTGCTCTGATGGGTTGCTGTTCTTGCTTAGGAGATCGGCCGCCGTCATGATCATACCGGGTGTGCAGAAGCCACACTGGAGTCCATGCTCTTCGCGGAATCCTTCCTGCAAGGGGTGCAGGCTGCCGTTGCTCATGCCTTCTATGGTGGTGACTGATTCGCCGTCGGCCTGTGCCGCCAGGACCGTGCATGACTTGACGGCCTTGCCGTTCAGAAGCACAGTGCAAGCTCCGCAGCCGCTGGTATCGCACCCGACGTGCGTGCCGGTGAGATCGAGATCTTCTCTGAGAAAATGTACAAGGAGCTGCCGGTCGTCGATCTCTTTTTCGACCGTAGCCCCATTTACAGTGAGTTGGACTTTCATAGTATTTTCATTGATTTGCTAAAATCCTAATTCGGAGTCGTTCAAGGTAATGAACCTTAGGAGTACTTCAAAAAATCCGAAATTTTATTTCAAGATCCTGAAATTAGATACCATTAAATTGGTAGAAAAATGGCGAGAAAAGAACGCTGGACGACAACCCATGAACCCACACCTGATATATGACGCATACGGTACGCTGTTGCGTGTGAATGCCTCGATCGAGGGGCTTTCCAAAGAAGAATCCGAACTGTCCGACAAGATCCAGGCACTGTGGCGTTCCAAGCAACTACAGTACACCTGGCTCCGCAGTCAGATGGACCGATGGGTCGATTTCAACCAAGTGACGACCCAGGCGTTGGACCATGCCTTCCAGTATTATCAGGTGGACAACGACCGACTGAAAGAAGCCATCTTGTCGATCTTCGACAAGCCCCGGGCCTTCGATGATGCGAAGGCATTCCTTGACGCCGCAAAAGAACAATCCCTCAGCAATGCCATCCTCTCCAATGGTCAGCCTGCGAAGCTCGTTGAGAGCGTGCTGGTGGCGGGTATCGAGGAGGCTATCGACGATATCTTCTCCGCCAGCCAGGTGAAGATCTTCAAGCCCTCTCCGAGGGTGTACCAGATCGTCGTCGATCACTACCAGTGCGCACCCGGGGACGTCCGCTTCTTTTCCTCCAACGCGTGGGACATCGCCGGCGCCAAGGCCTTTGGCTTCGTCACTATCTGGATCAACCGCCGGGAGGAACCCTTTGATGAGTTGGGCGTCCGACCCGATTTCGAATTCACGTCCTTCGCTGACTTTGAGGTGGGGGATATTCTTTGAGGGCCCTGAAGTAGAGATCAGGAATGAGTCTATTTCGGTACGTCTGTCAATCTCTCACTTCAGGGTCCCTGCCGCGACACTCCGACCACCTTCTCGATTGGCGTCATTCAGAGCGAAGAATCTCTCAATGCGATTCCCTACTCCATCGTCAAAGATTCTTCGGCGCCCTGGGCGGCAGTACTTAACGACACGATCAGGACAGCGCCTCTGAATGACGATGAAAAAGGGCGTCCTCGTTTGCTCCGCCACCCGCGTCATTCCTGTGAGCTTCGACGATCAACGAATGCTTAGTAGAAATGGAACGAGATACAGGAATCTGGCGCATTTCTTCAGGTCAATTCAGATTCCTGCATCACCATACATCCAGAGTACAGCACGTCATCATGCCACGTTCGCAGGAATGACGAATTGACTAATAACTGACGAATTGAACTCGCTTTGCCGGTGTCCTCACTGTGTCCTCACCGGCGACCAACGGCACCTGCCTGGCCGGCATAGGCAGGGATGCCGGCTCTATCCCTGCCGTGACAACCCCTCGGGCCCCTCCTCTATCGCGTCATTCAGAGCGGAACGCAGTGAAGTGAAGAATCTATTGACGCGATTCCCTACTCCATCGTCAAAGATTCTTCGGCGCCCTCAGCAGCAGCGCTTAACTGACGCGAGCAGGACAGCGCCTCTGAATGACGATGCAAAGGGCGTTCTCGTTTGCTCCGCCACCCGCGTCATTCCTGTGAGCTTGGGCAATCGACTAATTGTAACCTGATATAGAGCGCGATACAGTAATCTGGCAGGGTTCCTCAAGTCAATTCAGATTCCTGCATCACAATACATCCGACGTATAGTGAATCATTCTACCGAGTTCGCAGGAATGACGAATTGACCTCGCTTCGCAAGTGTCTTCACCGGCGACCAAACGACGCCTACCCGGCATAGGCAGGGATGCCGGCATATCCCTGCCGCGACACTCCGTTTTATCAGATCAAAAAATATTGTTGGCAATTCCCGGACCTCGCCGGTAGCACCTGTTCCGGGATCTCCTTGTCTAGGAGGAGGATCGTCATCTAACGTGAGACCCCGGAATAAATGTGGCCGACCAGGCCCGGGGATTACTGGTCTAATATTTTTTGATCTGACAACCCCAAACACGGCACACCCTACCTCCTCCCCATTTGCATCAGCAGCAATCCGGAGACGATCAGAATAAAGCTCACGAAGTGAAAGCCATACAGCTCGCTGCCGAAAGGCACGGCGAAGACGGCCACCATTAGGGGAATGGCATTCATGAATATCGCGGCGCGTGCGGGGCCCAATTGCTTGACACCCATGATCCAGGAGTAGTAGGCGAGCGCCGTACCCGGAAGCCCCATGGCCAGGGTCGCTACCCAAAACCTGCCGGGTAGTTCCATGGGTGCGGGGCCCGCATCAACCCCGAGTAAAACGGCGAAGCCTGTCAGGCAAAAGAAGTTAGTGAGCAAAGTGAAGGCTTTGCCCCCAAGCGCTGCGGAATACTTCCTGATCCAAATGTTCTGCAAGGCAAACATCAGACAAGCTATGAGAAAGTACAGATCACCGACTGCAAACCGGATCTCCAGCACTTTCAAGATCTGGCCGCCGGTCAGCAGATAGATGACGCCCACCAGCGCGAGAACCATTCCGATAATGTCCTTTGGACGGATTTTGTGGCCCTGAAAGATGACTGCGAGCAGTACCGTCATCGCGGGATTTAGGGCGAGTATCAATGCGCCATTGACGGCAGAGGTCTCATTGAGGCCTTGCGTGAAAAAGAAGATGAAACCAAAGAGCCCGACAAATCCCACGAGCAGCGCTCCGCCAATGTGCAGCCGGACCACAGCTGGTGAAGGGAGAGATTTGCCCATCAATGCATAGAGGCCGATCACTGCAAACAGAAACCGCCAAAAGGCCGCCACATTGGGTGACATGTACTCCAACATGATCTGCCCCAAGTGAAAATTGAGGGCCCAGAAGATGATCGCTAAAGAAAGGTAAATGAAACTGTTCAAGGCATTTCCTCCGTCATTCAGACCGGAACGTAGTGTAGGGAAGAATCTTCGACGGAGGATAGGTGAATCGCGTCAAGAGATTCTTCGCTTCATTCCATTCCGCTCTGAATGACGAGATATCAATTTCAGATTTCAAAGGCGGTGGCGTGTGACCTCACAAACCAAGCGCCAAAGGTGCATCAATTAAAGGAATACCAGCTATTCAGAATCAGCTGATACGCCGGCAGGGATGATAGCTACGCGACATCGCTACGCATATGCCATCTCGCGATTGTACTTGTTGCGATACTCGAGTGGCGTAAGGCCCGTGTACTTTTTGAAGAGGCCTCGGAAGGTCTTGTCATCCGTGTAGCTGGAGGCGAACATTACCTGGTGAACAGACAACGTCGAGGACTCCAGCTTTTTCTTCGCTGCTTCGATGCGCACCCGCTGAATGTACTCGATAGGCGTATTGCTGGTCGCTTTCTTGAACCGCCTGACGAAGTTGCGGCTGCTGGTGGCCACCATGTCTGCGAGTGACTCCACACTCAGCTTCTCGGCATAGTGCAGTTCGATGTACTCCTGCACAGTTTTGATCCCGTCGTCGGTGTGGTCCTTTTGGCCGTTGAAAATGACAAACTGGTTTTGGTCAATGCGATCAAACTCAATCTCTGAAACCTTGGAGCACCAGATGGCATTCTCTCTGCCATAGTATTTCTCTACCAGGTGTAACAGCAGATTCAGGAAGGAGTAAGCTCCCCCACTGGAATAAATGCCGTTGTCTTCATTGATGACCTTGTCGGGGAGCAGGTTGACACCGGGATAGCGCCTCTTAAAATGGTCATGGGTCAGCCAATGGGTGGCGCAGGACTTACCCTGCATGAGGCCTGTCTCGGCCAGCAGGAAGGCCCCGCGGCACAGACTGGCGATCTCGGCATTGTTTTCTATGCGCTGGCGACGCATCCAACCCACAAACGGGCGATTCATCTCGATCTGCTTCTCCATGTCCCCGGCAATGCCAGCCACAATGATCAGATCCGTCTTTTCGACTTCGTCGATAGACTTCGTCGGATTGACTGCGAAGAACTCCTTATATATATGTGGCTCCTTCGTCATGCCGACCAGATCGATCTCAAACAGGTCTTCCGGGTGGCCCTGCTGTCGCTTGCGATAGTTATTGGCCATCTGAAACAGGTTCATAGAACCGATGATGGTGTCAACGATGGCTATTCCTACCGGTACGACAATGCTTACGTGCTTCATGAATACAAAGCTAAACCCACATGTTGTCATAATCAACCCCTTAGCATGTCCGAAAATACCCCCTTTACGGGTGTGATTATGCCATACATTTGTCTCATAAACATTCAAAAACATGGAAACGCAAAATCAGAACATCACCGTATTTTACAAGTGGACAGCCAACCCTGGCAAGTTTGACGAACTGAAATCCATCTATGACAATGTCTTCACTGAGATGAGAGACAATGAGCCTGGCACGCTCGGCATGGACTATTACTTCGATGAGGAGCAGCAGGCGATCGTCGTTAATGACACCTTCGCTGACGGCGCGGCACTGGGTGCGCACTTGATGGGCACAGCTGCACACCACTTCCCGCAGCTTGTGCAAATCGCGAAGCCCGGTCCTTTCTTCTTCTGTGGCAATGTCCCTGAGGAACTGAAGCAGGCTGCCATCGGCATGAACATGGGCGCAGAGTTCAGCAATCCGATTTCTGGATTTTCCAGGGGGTGACTCGCTCTCCTCAGACGCCATCGGAGACGACCGATTAAGAAGAAACTCCCCTCTCCTTCGTCATTCAGACCAGATTCCGATGTTTATCGGAAGGCGGGGGACGCCCAGTCGGAAGAATCTCTTGACGAAGGAGATCGGGAATTCGCCTCTCGCGTCAAAGAGATCCTTCGGTCGGGTTAACACCCTCCCTCTGGATGACGCGAAGGGAGTTCTCCCCACATTTCTCACCTTTTCAAAACCCCTACAATCATGACCATCCAACAAGAAGCACTAGCCGCCCATCTGCAGGCACCGTCCCAGCTGGGCGACGAAATAAGCATCACCGGTAAATGGGTGCCCACCAAAAAGGGCGGCCTGTTCACTCAATCTCCTGAATCAAAGGCCCTCGTCACCGAATGGGAAGCCATTCACCAGGCTGCGCGCCATCACGGAGGCATGCTCTCTACGGAGATCAACCACGGTGTGGGACAAGACGCCGTCCTGGTACACCACGTATTTAAGAATGCGGCCTCGCTTGTGGACTACTTCAACACCACTGCGACCGAGCATCAGCCGGCACTATCGCAGATTGCTAAACCGGAGCAGCATCTGGTAAGGGGCATGACCATCGCTTCGGAAGTGAAAGAGGCCCTTAAAAGCAAAAACGTAGATGCCGCTTATGGCGAGCACCTTTTCAGCTACGTAAAGCACGACTACCAGCGCCCCGATCCCGAGACGGCCATTCAAGTGACCGCCAAATGGACATGCAAGCCGGGTGTGGATGCCAAAGATGAGCTGACGTACTGGTGGCAAATGGTCGGCACGGACGCCTTCGATATGGAAAAGGGGTTGGTGCGATTTGAAGTGTATGACGTGCCTGGCGAGAATGCGCTGATCATCCATGAGACCTTCGACAACACGGATGAGCTGAAGTTCCACCTAACGAAAGGAACTGCTCACAAGTACAAGAAGGACATCGACAAGATCGCGGCTCCTGAGTGCTACTTCTTCCGGGGCCCTGTTTCGTGGACGATCAGAACGTATTCGAAGTTCATGGGTCTTCCCGCTACCTATTCGAGCCTTGGCAATCAGTTCGTACAGCCCGGCGGGAATATGAGCGACGGCTTGACTTCATAGCCGGGACCTGGCCCTAACCCGAGACTTTGGCTCCGAGGGGTGGCGGCACACCCGCTCAGCGCCGGTGTAGCCGCAAGGCCTGCCCTAAAGTGGCGAGGACCTGGGGTCGTCGATCACAGCGATAAGCGTCCTCTCGCACTTTAGGGCAACTGCGGTGGGGCGTCCCTAGATCAACTTTAATCCAGCGCCTTTACCTCATCAATGAGTCCCTGAATAGAGCTTTTGGCGTCGCCAAAAAGCATGTTGGTTCGCTCGTGAAAGAACAGCGGATTTTGGATGCCGGAGTACCCGAAGTTCATGCTCCGCTTGAGGACGATCGACTTCTTCGCCTGGAGGATCTCTAAGATCGGCATACCATAGATCGGGCTCGCAGGGTCATCCAACGCCGCAGGGTTGACCACGTCATTGGCGCCGACGACGATGCAAACGTCCGTGTCCTTGAAGGCGGCATTCGCATCATCCAGGTCAAGCAGCGATGGGTACGGCACATCGGCTTCAGCAAGCAATACATTCATATGACCCGGCATCCGGCCTGCCACGGGATGGATGGCATATTTCACCGCCACCCCATGTTTCTGAAGTAGGTCGTCCAGCTCTTTGCAGGTCTTCTGAGCCTGGGCGACCGCCATGCCGTAACCGGGGATAAAAATGACCTGATTGGCATATCGAAGCAGGATGGCGACTTCGGCCGCATTGGTCTCGCGAACGATCTGCTCGCCCGCCGCGATGGCAGTACCTCCGCCCCCAAATCCACCGATGATCACATTGAACAGTGATCTGTTCATGGCCTTACACATCAACACCGTGAGGATGGTACCAGAAGAACCGACGAGGATCCCGCCGATCAGCATGGCCTGATTGCCATAGACGATCCCTGCCAATGCCGCTGCGACACCCGTGAAAGCATTGAGGAGTGAAATGACGACGGGCATGTCCGCACCACCAATGGGCTGAACGAATGTGATCCCGTAAAGCAAAGCCGCGCCAAGAATGATCAGTGGCAAAACAAAAGATCCGTCAGGCATGAAGATGCGATAAGCGATCAAACCCAGGATCGCCACCAGCATCACAATGTTGATGACCTTCATCCCAGCGATCTTCTTGTCCTGGATCTTGCCAGCCAGCTTGCCATAGGCGATCATGCTACCGGTGAAAGCCACACCGCCAACAAACATCGCGAGGTGTGTCGTCAGGTGTCGTCCGAGGATGACCTCCTGCCCTGCCGCAAACAAGGGCTGAAAGTTGTACAACTCAATCAATGAAATGGCTACGGCACACGCGCCTCCCAATCCATTGAACAGCGAGACGAGCTCGGGCATGGCCGTCATCTCCACACGCTTGGAGACCACCAGGCCAATGGTAGATCCGATGGCTAGGGCTATGATGATCAGCAGGTAATTGTTGTTCCCCTGCTCCAGGGGTTGAAGGGCACTGGTAAGAATCGCCAGTCCCATCCCGGAGGCGGCGATGAAGTTTCCTTTGCGGGCGGTGGCCGGGCTACTCAAGCGACGTAGTCCGACGATCAGCAATACAACGGATACGAGGTAAGCAGAATTGATCAGGGCTTGGATTTCCATGGCTTACTTCTTCTTGAACATTTCCAACATCCTGTCCGTGACGGCATGTCCACCGACGACGTTGATCGTACCGAGGATGATGCCGACGAAGCCGAGCGACAGGGACAGGTAGTCATTGGCCTCGGACTGGCGCACTAACAAAATAGCCCCGATAATCACGACGCCACTGATGGCGTTGGCACCAGACATCAAGGGTGTATGCAGTACGGTGGGGACTTTGGAGATTACCTCAAATCCCAGATATACCGCCAGGACTACCATGTAGATCTGTGCAGGGTAGTTGGCGAGAAATTCGAAGAAAGTGTTCATGATGCCTCTTTGACGATGGGTGGATCTCCAAGGAAGCTCTCGGCGACAATCTCATGTTCAAAGTTGAGCTCGCCATCCTGGAAGATGAATTTGATGAAGTTGAAAAGGTTGTTGGCAAAGAGCTTGCTCGCGGCCACAGGCAGCTGATTATGCAACTTGGAGTCACCCAGTACCGTGACATTGTTGACCACAATCTCTTTGTCGTTTTCCGTGACTTCGCAGTTGCCACCGGTGGAGGCTGCCATGTCTACGATGACACTGCCGGGTTTCATTTCTTTGACTGTACGCGCTTCGAGAAGCTTGGGCGCTTCCCTTCCAGGAATCTGCGCCGTGCAAATCACGGCATCAGCCTTCAACGCTCGCTCATGGATCAGCTCTCGTTGTCGACTTTGGTATTCTTCGGATTGGGTGACGGCATAACCCCCTGCTTGTGCGTCTTCCTGACTTCCCTCCACCTCGATGAAAGAGGCTCCGAGGCTCTGCACTTCCTCTCTCACCGCCGAGCGAACGTCGAACGCTTCGACCACGGCGCCAAGTCTACGGGCTGTGGCAATGGCTTGCAATCCAGCGACACCTGCACCTAGCACGAGCACCCTCGCCGGAGGAATGGTGCCAGCAGCGGTGGTCATCATCGGAAAGTATCCAGGAAAGCGCTCCGCTGCGCTTACGACAGCTTTGTATCCCGCCAGAGACGAAAGCGCCGACAAAACATCCATGGACTGTGCCACAGAGGATCTGGGCAACTTATCGAGACTAAAGACCATCAGGTCGCTCTTCTCCAACTGATCAGCCCACTCCGGTTGAAACCGGGCATTGAGCTGTCCAATCAATACTGCATTGGACTTGGCCTTTGCAATGTCGGTGGGATCAAGTTTCGATACGGTCACCAAAATGTCAGAGGTCTTGAGGACGTCATCGCGGTCTGTGACCTTCACCCCTGCTTCTTCGTAGGGTTCGTCTCCAAAAAGGGACGACTTGCCTGCACCGCTCTCCATGGCCACGTCGTAATCCATCTTGATGAGCTTTTTGGCCACATCGGGGACGACCGCCACCAATGGATCGGTGGTGCATTTCAATATTCCAATCTGCATGAATTCAAAAAATTTGGGTTTCGCCAGCGGCAAAATGCCGGGGTGAACTTAGTCAATGTGACTGTTTATGCCAACAAATCTCCCGGTGATTTAAGTCCTGACTAACTACGACTTATGTCGTCATTTGCCCTCCCCTCCCTTCAATCTCAGCAAGAAAATTTCACTCAATATCTAGATTATAGAACAAATATCGATTGAAGCCGTTATCATTGTCTACAAAATAGAACAAATGCCATGAGCAAAGACTATTTGGGAGAATTCGAAGAGTTGGTACTGCTGGTGATCGCCTTGCTTGGAGATGATGCCTACGGACTCGGCGTCCGTGATGAGATCAAGGAGCAAACCGGGAGGTCCACTACTATTGGCGCCGTGCATGCCACCATCGCGAGGCTGGAAAAAAAAGGCTTTGTCGAGACTTACATTGGCGGTGCCTCTCACGCACGAGGGGGCCGACGCAAGCGATTGATCCAACTCACCCAGACGGGCAAAAGCGTCCTGGCGAAGAGCCGCGAAACAAAAATTAAACTTTGGGATCAAATCCCTGATATCGTCACCCAAGGCAACTGATTATGCGCCGAGCAAGCAACACACCTCCCAGCTGGATGAAGTCACTCTTCACCGCATTTTGCGATCCGGACCTGGTCGAACCAATACTGGGTGATCTCCACGAGTACTATCAGCGCATCAAGGGACCGAAGTGGCAAGCGGACCTGGCCTATCTCTTTCAGATGCTAAGCCTACTTCGACCGTTCGCTATCCGAAGATTTAAGCTGTTCTTCACCTTCCAACTGGTGCAGCTTCACTTCACGCTTGCTTTTCGCACGCTACGGCGTAATGTGGTATTCACCGCCATCAACGTCCTTGGCCTTGGACTCGCCTTTGCCACCTGTCTATTGATAATGGCCTTCGTCATGCAGGAATCGGCCTATGACCTCTTCCACCCTGATGCCGACAAAATCTATAGGGTCGAGCAATCGTATAATGTGGGTCCCGGAGAATGGAACCTCCAGGCGAACACTATATCGAGGGTCTCGGAAGAACTCAACCAAAGTGTACCCGGCGTAGCCAAGACCTGCCGCCTGACGAAGATCTCAAAATCCGTAGCCATCGGTGTTGGTGATCGTGTTTATCGCGAAAGTGGTGTGCTGGGAGTGGACAGCACCTTTTTGGACGTCTTTGGCTTCCAACTGCTGCAAGGCAATCCCGATCAGGCCTTCTCCCCTCCTTTCTCCATTGTGCTTTCCGAACGGATGGCCAACAGGTATTTCCCGGATGGCAACGCCCTGGGACAAAAGATTTCCATGGAAGGAGCCTTCGGGTTCTGGAGCGCCAGTGGCTACCAGGATGACATTGACCTAACGGTGACGGGCGTCATCCAAAATAGCCAACGCAGCCACATCCCGTTTGAATTCCTGGTGCCCTTTTCCATCTATCCGAGACTGGAGCAGGAACTAAGCAATTGGGGTGCGGGCTTCCACACCTACGTCAAACTGACCACCGACGAGTCGAGCACCGTCGTCCAGAAGACGCTAGATCAGATCGCCCTTAAATACGAGCCAGATGGCCGCATGGCGCTCTTCATGACGCCCATTAGCAGCATCCACCTTGACTCGCAGCTGCTTGACGAACTGCAAGCCAATGGTAATCGCAGGTTCATCGAACTCATGATATGGGTGGGCCTCATCATCCTCATCATCGCAGCTACCAATTATGTGAACTTCACCCTCGTGAGTGTACTGGCACATCAGCAGCAGATCGCGATACACCGGGTCTTGAGTGCTCAACCTGCCGCACTCTTCCGTCAGCAGTTTATCTCCTCATTCCTGGTGCAGGTCATCTCACTCATGGTGGGTGCGGCGATACTCGCTGGGATCGCGCCCGCGATGGAGGCTGCCATTGGCTTCAATGTGGTCCAGGTATTCGACCTCTGGCAGTTTTGGCTAGGCATCATTGGACTTCTGCTTTTCTCATCACTCCTTTCAGGGCTGTATCCCGCCTGGGTCACCTCCTCTGTTCCAGGCTTGTCTATCCTCGGTCGCCACCACCAAAAAGGCAGACTCGATATACTTCGCAAAGGTCTGATGATGGTCCAGTTTACACTGTGTGTACTGGTCATCGGGTTTTCTTTGATCGCACAGCAACAGCTTCGACTGATGAACAACACGGAGCTTGGCATGGACATCGACAACACACTCGTGATTGGAGGTCCGCGCTTTCAGACACCCAAGGATTCCGTGCATCATGCGCGCCTAAAGGTTTTCAAGGAAGAGGCTACCTCCATCTCTGGTGTTCAAAGCGTGGCGCTCGGCAACTTCCTGCCAGGGCGACTTATTCCCGGTCATGCCGAGGGATATATGCGCCTGCCGAACCAGCCAGAGAACGAAGCGCGAGACTATTATTTCAGTCAGGTGGACTATGACTTCCTCGAGCAGTTTCAATTTGAACTGCTAGCTGGGAGATTCTTTGATGAGCAACGGGGTACCGACAGACAGGGGCTGGTCATCAACGAAAAGGCAAGCCGCCAATTGGGATTCCAGCGACCCAGCGATGCTATCGGTCAGCAAATCGTGTATCGCATGGACCGTCGCCCCACGATCATCGGTGTCATCTCGGATTTCCACCAATTAGGGCTACAAACCGATTATCAGCCCATCCTACTGGAGCTTCGTACGGACCCGAAAGGCTATGTATTTGTCAAGACAGATGGGCCGATGAACAAGGAAGAGCTGCTCCGGTTGGGCGACACGTGGAATGACATATTTGTGGGCAACCCCTTTGACTACGGACTGCTACGCGACATCTATCATGAGCAATACAGCCGCGATCAGCAGTTCATTCAGGCACTCACAACCTTCTCGATTCTGATTCTGCTGGTGTCGACACTGGGATTGGCGGGTATGGCCTTCTTTATCGCCAACGCCCGGCTCAAAGAAATAGGCATCAGGAAAGCGCTGGGAGCCGGGCTCAAGGACATCTATGGGATGCTTGGGCGTGGTGTGTTTGCCGCGGTTATCGCCGCCTCACTGATGGCGGCTCCCCTTATCTACCTCGTAGGGCAGTCATGGCTTGACAATTACACCTTCAGGGTGTCGCTGCAAGTATGGATGTTTATCACCCCCATAGCCGTGCTGTTCGTGGCTACAGGGGTGGTATTGTGGATGCAATCAGTACGAACGCTTAAATCCGCTCCCGTTGACTTATTGCGGGAGGAGTAGCGCGAACCCGGATTATCGCTGCATGTCGACAGATGTCTCCAGACTGGGCTTGTTTTTCACATGCTGCTCCAGCCACTGATCCTGCTCCCAAAGGACGTGCATGATGCTTTCTTTTGCCCGATAGCCATGGCTCTCTTTGGGTAACATCACCAGTCGCGCCGGTGCGCCAAGGCCTTTGAGTGCATTGAAATACCGCTCGCTCTGCATCGGATACGTCCCAGAGTTGTTGTCCGCTTCTCCGTGGATGAGGAGCAAAGGCGTCTTCATCTTGTCAGCGTGCATAAAGGGGGACATTGTGTAGTACGTCTCCGGAGAATCCCAGTAGGAACGGGACTCACTTTGAAAGCCAAAAGGCGTCAATGTCCGGTTATAGGCACCACTTCGAGCAATACCCGCAGCAAAAAGATTGGAATGACTCAGCAGGTTGGCGACCATGAATGCGCCATAGGAATGACCACCTACCCCTACTCTATTGCGATCGACGTAGCCCAACTCATCCACCGCATCAATAGCGGCCTTGGCATTGGCGACTAACTGGTCTCTGAAAGTGTCATTGGGCTCCTCATCACCCTCTCCGACAATTGGGAAAGCCGCGCGCTCGAGCACGACGTACCCTCGCGTGACCCAGAAAACCGGGGAACCATAATAAGGATAGATGAACTCGTTGGGGTTAGAAGTATTCTGTCCCGCACTTGCTTTGTCCTTGTATTCTCTTGGATAGGCCCAGAGAATCATGGGGAGTTTCTCCTTTTTCTCCATGTCGTAGCCTGCAGGAAGGTACAACGTCCCCGTAAGGTCCACGCCATCTTCTCGCTTGTAGTTGATCACCTCTTTATGAACATTTTGCATGCTTTTGAAAGGATTCTCAAAGGCAGTGATAGGCTTCAGGGATGATTTCTTCTTGATGTTCCTCAGGTAGTAGTTAGGATACTCAGTTGGTGACTCAACCCGTACCAGCAACTCGCCCTTCTTCATATCCAGGGCGTATACCAGCTCCTCAACTTTATCCGTGTAGGCCGACTGATACAGTCGCTCGGTTGCTCCGCTTTCGAGATTGATTTCATCAGCGAATGGAAACTGTCCCTCCTCAGTAAAACCATCACCTAACAAGAAGGCTTTCGATCCATCCAATGCCAGAACGTATCGTCCGAATTCATTGGCCTTGGTCACAAAGCTTCCCGGATTGCTATAGACATCCTGATAGTTCCTGTCGAATAGGATTTTGGGTTCCTGCTGGTTATCGCTTGGATTGAAGACGTAGGTTTTCATATTCCGATTGTTCCACCAGCGGTCGTAAGCAATAGCTATGTCATCAGAACCCCAATAAATCCAACTGTAGCGGTTTTTTGTTTTGACGACGGATCTCGGCTCTCCTTTGAAAGGGGCAGGCAATTCAAAGACCTCATCCCTGTACTCCACCTCGTTCTCTGGATCACCACCATCCAGTGCCTGTACCCAGGTCACCGTCGAGGCCTTGTCACTTCTCCAACTGAATCCACGCTTTTTGTCGGTAGTTGCCATGAAACCCTTGGGTCGCACTTCGTCGACCGGCATATCCAGCAACTGCTGTACTAGCTGACCGTCGGCGGTAAATACGGAAGTCTCAAACGCGAACCTATAGTAAGGCACCAGGTAGGAAAACGGACGCTTGATTTCTGTCAGCATCACGTATTGTCCATCGGGTGAAAAGGACATACTACGGTACATTCCCTCATCCATCCATTTTGTGGTCGAGCCATCGAGACCCACTTTGAAGATCTCTGAAAGCGTCAACTGCTCGAAATTGGCCTCATCAGCGGGGCTCTTCAACAAATCCTGGTAGGTTCTGTTCTGTGCTTTCTCTCCCGTACTGACGGTTACCGTGGGCCCGGAAGGGACAGCCACATCGGTGTCAATGAGAGGTTCACGATCAGCGAGCAGCATCTTCACGAGCATGGATTCGCTGTCCTGTGACCATCGAAAGGGAGAACCCATATTCGCATTGGCAGAGGCCTCTGTCACCTTCCTGACTGAGCCAGCCGCTATGTCGAGCACCCAGACTTCCACTCCAGAAGGTGTGGTATTGGTGAACGCCATTTTCTCTTCATCGGGTGACCACGTAAAGTAGGCCAGTCGAGGATTGTCCGGGAGACCCGTTACTTGCTTCACTTCTGAGTCAAAGGTGCCCTTTACCTGAATATTGTTGTAAAAAGTAACCCTGCTGCCAATGTTGGTGACAGGATTGATCCGGAGGCCTCCAAGGCGCAGCTCTTCCTCCGATAGTTCTGCGATGGTTTTGTAAGCATCCCGGTAAAGCAATATGACATTTTCACCTGCATCGTCGATTCGCACGGAAGGTGCCAATGGCACGTCGACAAGGTCCTTGATTTCTTGTGGGGGCTCCTGGTAGGTAAGTCCTCCCTGGGCATAAACAATCGTAGTAAGTAGGATTGATAATCCGTAGATGGCTATTCTCTTCATCGCATTTGGTTTAATAGGGGGCGAAAATTAGAGAATAATTCCTCAGCGGGAAGCACCGCTGATGTAAAGACTCAACTCATGAAATCACATTGGGCTACTGCCCCTCTTCGGGGACGGCCATGGTGTGATTCGCCAAGAGATAGCACTTACCTCCGACGGCCGTATAGGTCCTCATGAAATTGTAGGTGGTCGGCGTGGGTCCCCGGTCGACCACCGTGTACCCCGTCACGACAGCAGTGGAGCCCAAGATGAGGGCCTTCACGTCTCTCTGTTTGCGTGACCGGGTATTCTGATTGTTCCTGGCTTTGTTGCGCGTGGCGCGGTCGATGGCATCCTGTTTGGAGTCGATCGTGCCAGCGTGATTGTGCACCCAAATGAAGTCCTCGGCCAAAAGCGACGCGATGAACTCCGCATCAGCTGTCAGGTTCGCGTTTTCCCATTGGGCATCGAGCTTAACAGCTTCCTCAGGATCGAGGCATTTGGGTTGGCCAATTGCGAGGGTGGCCAGGCAAGCCATAGAGACGACGAGAAGTATTTTCATCAGTAGTTCAATTTCATGGTAGGGGCTTGGATAGTAATGTCAATTATCGTCTCCTCCTACGTAGGTGACCATGCGTCCAGTAGGTGGAGAAAGCCAGGACGTGCAGGACCAAAATAAAGACCATATGATACCATTCCATTGGCTGAAGATAGTCATTCCCCCGGACTCTTTTCATTCAAACACCGCGCTGCCATAGGATGGGTAGTCATGAAAGTTTGTCCTGATCGGTTTCCACGCCCAGGCATTCATGCCCTGGTCGTAATCGATGCGATAGAGATTGAGTCGCCACTGGGTCCCGCTTTCAGGAGGCACATTGCGCAGCGGCTTAAGCAAGGAAAAGGGAATGAAAATCTCTGCCATCCAACTATTGGTGTCGTCAATGGATGCTTCGTGCCGGGTAAGTCGGTCTCCCTCATAGTGCCACGGTCGCCAACCCAGAAAGGTACCATCCATATTAGGTACCAAAATCGCCAGCTCCTTATTCAACGGCGACAGCTCGTACTCAAAATAGATGGGCAGGCTCTCGTCTGTCCAAAAGAAGACTTCCACCACATCCTCCCGGTACAGATCATCAAAGTCTTCCTGCATCGTGGCCGTGATCTTCTCGTCCTCGCAACGGAAAAGCACATAAATGCCCGTTGACGAGTACAATAGCTTGAATTCGGTGGCATACTCCACGCCGTCTTTTTTTCGCTGTGGAATCGCCACCCAGTCAGTTGTGGACCAGGGTTCGGCATCTCCCTTTCCGGTCAATTCGAAGTCTTCCGTTTTTTGGATGACGAATTGATCATCGTTCTCCTGAGCAAACAATGGCGACTGACCCAGGATGATGAGAGAGAAGAAGAGTGACCGTAGCTTCATGGTTCAGGCTTTTCGTTGACAAAAGGTTGTCCAGACCCACGTAAAATACCTATATTCTTCGACTCAATTGAACCCAACCCTTTATGAAGTCTACAATCCTCCTATCCTGCCTCCTGCTCGTAGTAGCGACTCCCACGATCGCCCAAAGCACCACTGATGAACCACTAAGGATTGTCGTCATCGGCGCGCATCCCGATGATTGCGATCTAGATGCTGGTGGCACAGCAGCATTATTTGCTAAAATGGGCCATGCGGTAAAGTTCGTGTCAGTTACCAACGGTGATGCCGGACACCAATCCCAGGGTGGTGGCGCGCTCGCCAAAAGAAGAATGGCCGAAGCGAAAGAAGCCGGCAGGAGACTTGGCGTGACCTACAATGTGCTGGACAACCACGATGGTGAACTCATTCCCGATCTCGATCGGCGACTGCAGGTGATCCGTGAAATTAGGACATGGAACGCCGATATGGTGATTGCCCCCCGGCCCAATGACTATCATCCCGATCATCGGTATACCGGTGTATTGGTGCAGGATGCAGCTTTCATGGTCACCGTGCCCAATGTGGCCCCTGATACCCCTCCGTTGCAGAAGAACCCGGTCTTCCTTTACTCTTATGACCACTTCCAGCGTCCAAATCCCTTCCGAGCGGATATCGCCGTCGATATCACCAGCGTTTGGGATCAGAAGGTTGACGCCATCGATGCACATGAATCGCAATTCTACGAGTGGCTGCCATGGATCGGAGGCTACTACGACGAGGTCCCCACGGACAAAGCCGATCGCAAGCAATGGCTGTCGGAAATTAGGTCGGGTGATATTTCGGAGGAAGTGCGAGCAACCCTCGTAAAGTGGTATGGCCAAGAAAAGGCGGCAGCTGCCGAAAAGGCTGAGGCCTTCGAAATATGTGAATATGGTGCTCAGCCAGATGAGGATGACATCCGAAGGCTGTTCCCCATGCTGGGCCAATGATGGCGAAAGTGTGGGAGATCAAAGAACGGTTTAGTCCTGCAAGTCGAAAATTACCAATTTGAATGCTGCGCCTACCTGCTCTGCTGCCTGTCGCATACAATCCATATAGGGCACTACCAATGGGTCTTCTTCCGGTGAGACTGAGTAGAACACGATATCATCAATCCCTTGACTCGCCAGCTGGCTCGCGACTTTCAATTTGTGACTGGCTACCTCTTCACGAAGCAGCAAGTGGTCATAGTACACAACCTCGTCATTGGGCCTGAGAAGCCCATACTTCCCGGAAAGAACCACAAACCCCAATCCTAGCTGTGTCGCTGCCTTGTACACTGATAGGATTCGCCTGCTCTTGTACCGCTGGATCGCAGGAAGCAATTCGGCAGAGGCCTCTTTTTCCGAGGAGCAATATGTTGCAAAGACCGTCATGGTACCTTAAGATAATAGCAATAGGACGATAGCGCAATCATTTCACTGATGGGATGGCTAAAGGACCAACATCCCGTGCAAATTGATCATTTCCTGGCGAGTCAATTCCTGTTGCAGTGCGGCGAAGTCTTCATCAAACAATCCGACGCCACTGCCATTGACGAAGAAAAAGCCGTCCCTTCTACGCACCCGTACGCCTGAATCTTCGGCATACCAATTGACTATGGTTTCCAGTTGGTGATCGAAGTCTTCATTTATGGCCGCAAAACGTCGGTCAATGGCTGTGTAGGCTTCACGCATCTGTTCATTATCAAGGATCTCACGATAGATCTTCCCGTGGCGTTTACGGGCCATTTCCATGTACTTGAGTATGTAGTACTTGAACTCATAATAGGCAAACCTGGAACTGGCGGCATTCGATACAAGGTCCAGATAAATAGATGGGTCAGTGGGCTTTCCATCCTTCATGAAACCCTTGAGGATATCGAGCGATGTACGGGTACCTTGGCAGTAGGCATTCCACTCATCCATAAGCCCGTAAATCCCTTCAACCTGACTCCCAAGATTTCTCTTTGGGGCGATGTAAGGAGAATACCTGAATGTTTGCAACTTCTCCGGGATTGTCTTCTTCAACTCGTTGCTCGAGAAAACTTCGGTGTGCTTCACCAGGTAGATCTCCTCTTTGTCGAGGAAGAAGGCAGAAAAATCGTCTGAAAACTCATAATCGATATTTGGGTCCTCAGTAAGCATCTGATATGCGAGACGGCTTGTCAAGCCATGCACACTTTCGTGGACTACGGTACCTAATGAATTGATGACATCCTCATCCGATCGCCCGTCAACCCAGAATGAGGGATCGTCTGTGCTGCTTAGCGTAATGCTCACGCCATCTATATCATACTCCTTAGGCAGTTTGTCCAGCAGAGACACAACGCAATGACCATTGAGGCTGTACTGTTGCAGGTTGGCAAAGATCTTTCGATTGACGTCTGCTTGTCCCCAGGAGGATGTCGTGATAACGCAGAATAGCACCCCGTAGACAATGCGTAGAGAGTAGTTTCTCATGAATAACCTATTTGACGATACGCTTGACGGAGATACAACGTCGACGTTTACGCATTTCATATGTCAACCGGACTTCAGGAAGGAAATACTCGAGTCCCTAAGCCCAGAATCAGTGACGTTCAGTACCCTCGCTGAAACCCTTTATCAGCATGTAGGTGGTGAAAGTCAACATGAAAAGGCCATTCTGATTATAGAAGTGGAAACTGACCGATTGATCGAATATCTGCATCCATGTGGCGAAGAAGACGGCTCCCGGCGCGAGGATGCCCCAGATGGTCAGCCACTTTGGCAGCAAACCAAATCTCATCAGGTTGGCATGGAGGAAAATAAACGACCCGCTAAATAGTATAAGACTCAGGAAGTGGGCGCCGACATAGCCCTTGACAGCAAGCGCTGCCATGGATAGGAACCCTTCCGTCGCACCTATTTCATTGGCGTATTGCGCACTTTCAGATAAGATGTAGACGAATACGTCCCCCACAGTGGCAATGGCCATCTGCGCGATCCACAAACTCAAAAAAGTCACAGCAACAAACTTCGAATAACTGCTTACCACTCGATAAACGGTAATGGAGAATAGCAAACCGAAGACACCCGCGGCAAGACTCAGCAAAATCGATAGTCGCATCCCTGGCGATTTATCGAGTAGGGAGTTGAGCAAGTCGGGATCCTCGAGCATACTGCTGCCAACATCCCGAAATAAGACGCCAGGAATACCGGCCAGCACCATGATCAGTAAGAAAATTCCGGCCATCCGGCCTTCAGCACGATGGTTGTCCATTGGTAAGTAGATTTTTATCAGTCAATACCGCCTTCAAGTTTTATCCTATGTAAGATGCTGATTTTGATAGAGAGGTTGCTCGCGGTTTCACGATCCGCAGACAATCACCGATTCTAGGAGAGACTACTTGTCTTCCTTGATGATATCGAAGGCCTCTTCAATGCTCATCACATCGTACGCCTTAAGGATGCCCTTGGCGTCATAGAGTTTAGCCGTCTTTCTTGCGGAAAGCTTGCCAATGGCAGAGGCCGGAAGAACCACAAACAGGCGGGTCACTCCATTTTCCTCCAATTTGGGCCGGGCCACATTGGTTCGAAATTCCTGTATCTCGGGTTTAAAGACTCCGCTGGCCTTGCTCGTGTCAATGATCCACGAAGTGACACCATTCCTGGGAGCATAGTCAGTGATCCCGATATCATAGACGGTCGACTTCCACTCGTCCAAAGTCACAAAAAGAGACGTCCATGAATCCACTATACAATTGATATCCGGATGGTGATGCCCCACCATTTTACCAGGTATGCTATAGATCTCTTTTTTCATTGCAAACGATTGTACAATCTACAAATATCCCAACCCAACCGCCATAGTATTGTTCGGTGTAGTGGGTTTACACAGTGTTAAATCGCTGTGTACTGAGAAAATCTATGGGTAATCCGGTACCTCCTTCCATGGCAAGGTCCGCAAGGACCTCCCCCACTGCGCTCGCAAACTTGAATCCGTGCCCACTGAAACCTGCGGCTATGGCGACATCCGTGTCATATCCTGGTAGGTAGTCTACTATGAAATGAAGGTCCGGCGTATTGGTATACAGGCAAGTTTTCAGCTCGATGGTCTCTTCGTAACCATTAGGCATCATGTCATTCAGAAAATCAATTAACACTTGCTCTTCGCTTCCATCAATTGACCTTTTCACCGAGTTGGGATCTGCGGTCTCGCCGAAGGGGTGATGCATGCCGAGCTTCAATCCCGACGGACCCTCTGTTTCTCCTGTCGGGAGGATTGGAAAGCCATAGAAGACCTTGTCATCATCATCAGTAAGCCAACAAGGGAAACTTCCCAGTGTGAAGTCCTCCCATGCTTTGGGCTTGACCCAGGCGAGTACCTGACGTGTGACCTTCAGTGGCGACGGAAGACCCGGTATCAATTCTTCCGCCCATGCACCCGCGGTGATTACCAACTTGCGCGCTTCATATGTGGCTTTATCAGTGGTGACGACAACCCCTTTTGGTGTTTGATCCCAATGGTGTGTCTTCTCTTGCGTCCGAATATTTGCTCCATGTTTCGAGGCTTCGCTGGCCATTTGTCGAACACACTCCTCCGGTAAGAGAAAACCAGCATCCGGTTCTTCAATTCCAACGAAGTCCTTAGGAAGGCGAAATTGCGGGTAAACGGCTCTACATTCCACGCCAGTCAACTCTCTGACGGGGATACCAAAATCTCTCGAGGATGTCCTGACAGTCTCAAGGAACTCATTTCCAGGCCCACCAAAGTAGGCAATACCCGATTGATAGTAAAGCTGTTCCCCCGTTTCGGACTCCAGCGTCCGCCAGTTTTCGTAAGCACGCTCCAGCATGGGAACGTATTCGACATTTTCCCCATAGGCCTTACGAATGATCCGCGTCTGCCCGGCGTGTGACCCCTGATCATGAGGTATATCAAATTGCTCAAGACCCAACACCCGATAGCCTCTTTTGGCCAGGTGGTAGCAGGCGGAAGAACCCATACTCCCCACACCCAGAACGATGACATCATAAGTTGAATCAGCCATGGAGGCAACCTAGGAAGAAAATTGGAGAATTGATCTTAGTTCATGGATCTTCGTTCATTTGTCCGTCCCTGAAATAGGTTGACCGTTTTTCAACTTGATTTTAGGTGAAAAATGTTAAAAAACTAAGAAAGCGGGTTGTTTACTCTGAGGAGTTCAAGCGAGCAAGGGTCAACGAATATGAGTCTGGTGAGTTGACGATAAAGCAGATGGGCCGTCTGTACGGCATTTCGTTTCAAAGTGTTTACAATTGGATCTACAAGTATTCTAGTGTAAACAAGAAGAGCCTAAAGATTGTGGAGCATTCAGATAGTGCAACGGAGAAGGTGAAGCAACTGGAGAAGAGGTTGGCTGAATTAGAGAGGCTGTTGGGGCAGAAGCAAATAAAGATTGACTACTACGAGGAGCTTCTGGCGATGGCCAAGGAGGCATATGACCTTGACATTGAAAAAAACTTCTCTACCCCACGCTCGGAAAAATGAGGTCAAAGCGTCACGAGTATGCATACAGTATGAATGCATTGTATTCGACTGTGGGGATAAGTAAGCAGTCATTTCATCAATACATAGCACGGAGTGAGTTATTTCTGGAGCGGCTCTCTTCCCTACGCATGGAAGTAGATGCCATCAGACGTGAGCATGGGGGATGCGGATTGGAGAAAATGTATGGCATGTTATCACCAGATTGGATTGGTAGAGACCGGTTCATAGAGGTATTCCAGGGGCTTGGCTACGGAGTGCGGAGAAAGCGCCCAGGACACCGGACAACGTATCCTGATCACCAGAGCATCTATTTTAACATGATCGAAGGGATGCTGGTATGGGATGTGAATCAAGTCTGGCAAACAGACATCACTTATTACTGGCTCGATGGGGAGCACTACTACTTAACCTTTATTATCGACGTTTACAGTCGTCGTATTGTGGGTCATGCTGCAAGTAGTAGTCTCAGGGTTGATGCAAACTTGAAGGCTCTGAAAAAAGCCTTTTCATTGAGAGGATCTGAGGAGTTGAGCCAACTTATTCACCATTCGGATCGTGGATCGCAGTTTACCAGTAAGGCCTACATAGCACTTTTGCTCAGTAAAGGAATCACAAGGATTAGCATGTGTGATAGTGCTCAAGAAAATGCTTACGGGGAGCGAATCCATGGCACTATCAAAGGTGAGTACCTTCAATACTGGGACATCAAAAGCTTCAGCTCCTTGTGTAGATCACTTGATCGAGCAGTACACAACTACAATACAAAGAGAAGCCACAATCATCTCCTTAAGCGCATGCCACCAGCCAAGTATGAGGAATGGTTATCTTCGAATACCCAACGAAGGCCAAGGGTGATCATTTATACCGAAGGTCTTAAAAAGCTTAAAGGGGCCTCGAGCCCCAATAAGCTTTACCCAACGAAGGACCTTCAGGCTCCTATTTGCCCAATGGTCTTGGATTGAATAAATATGACGATTCTAATAGATGTTTAACTCAAAGCGGTCAACGTCATTCAGGGATTGACAATTCCAGGTTACAGAAATGTTCAACGTTCAAGGTTTAAGGTTCAATCGGACGTGGAACTTGAAACTTTGAACCCGGAACAACGAGGGCGAAGCCTCGTATAAGGCCTACATGCGTTTCGAAATCTCCCTGATTCAATTGCTCACCGTCTGCGCTGTCGCCAATGGGCTTGTCTTCAGCTTCCTGCTATTGGCGAAGGAGGACAACCGGTCGGCGAACAGGTTCCTGGCGCTGTCCATCGTATCGATGTGCCTCACCTTCACGCCTTTTGTCCTCGACGAGGAGATTTGGAATACCTACCGATGGCTTGCCTGGATGCCGTTCTCTCTCTCCTACTGGATTGGCCCAGCCTTGTACTTTTATGTCCGAATCCTGACCACGACACAACAATTTACCACAAAGGACCTGTGGCACTTCGCACCGATCGTGCTCAACTTCATTCACAGCATTTATCATTTAACGCTTCCCTACAACCCCTTCCCCTATTTCCACCACGTAGCCGAATTGCTAGAGTCAGCAGCAATCCTCTCGATACTCATTTACTCAGGCATCAGCTACCGGATCATCTCTACCTACCAGGCCATCCTGCTGTCACGCGTGTCGAATATCGACGCCATAGACCTGGGCTGGCTGAAACGCTTTTTCCTGGTCGTGATTGGGTCTTTTACCGTGATCCTGTTGTTTGTGATCGGTACGACTTTGATCCTGGGCATGGAGGCGCGGTACGAATGGACCGAAGCCAAATCCGCGGTGATGTTGTTTTATGGAGCCATCCTGTACTGGCTAAGTATTACCGGCTTCAGGCAAGCCCAGCTGATCAGGCCCGAACCTATCCCGGAAGAAAAGGTGAGTAACGGAGCTCAGTCCACTGTCATTCAAAACCTTACCAACCTCTTGACCAACGAAAAGCTATATCGGAATCCTGAACTCAGCTTGCAGGATCTCAGCCAGGCAGCAGCCCTCTCAGAGCGGAGTATCTCTGAAGCTATCAACAATGAGCTCTCGAAGAACTTCTACCGTTACATCAATGACTTCAGGGTGGACGAGGTGAAATCGCGATTGGTTGACCCGCAGTTTGGGCATCTGAAAATATTGAGTATTGCCGAAGATGCCGGCTTCAATTCAAAGGCCACCTTCAATCGGATCTTCAAGGACTATGTCGGAATGACGCCTCAGCAATACAAATCCACTCATTCGGCGCAGCAGGACAGGAACTGAGACCACAAAACGTCCGCTGAGACCCTGGTATCTCTTTCCAGTCTCCTTCTTTGGCAAAAAGAAAAACTCAAATGAAAAAGACAATTTTTACCATTGCGATGTGCCTGGCATTGACAGCGGCGCAAACGCAATCTATCCAGGACCTCGACTTCCTCATTGGTACCTGGGAACTATCGGAAGTCGCTAATCCCGGAACCCCAGGTGAGTACATCGAAAATGGTACACGAACGTGTGAGTACTATCTGGGAGGCAACTACATCAAGTGCGAAAGTAACGGAGTAAGAAAAGGGAGAGAACGCAGCTACACTTTTCTATTCACCTATGAGAAAAAGGAGGATCGCATCAAGCTGATCAAGATCTCGAGTGACTTCGACGCCCACTCCATCAAATCGTGGACCATCGATAAGGAGAACAAGCTCATCAGCGAGGAAGACATGACGGGCTATCAGTTTGTGAGCAGCATTTCCTACGAAAACCCCGATGAGATCATTTGGAGGGGCTACTCGCCAAAGGTCGGGAAAGAACCCTCACTTCAGCTGGTCTTCGAGGAAAGGGCCGTCCGGCAATAGGTCCTTATATTCGTCAGCCGATAGATCGGCTCAAGCCTGGCCCGAAAAGTAATCGAGCAAAGCCTGCTTATGCGTTGGCGACACTGGGAGTTCGGCACCGTCAATCATGGTCACGTCCCCCCCACGCCCCTTGCGGTACTGCTTCACGTGCGACAGGTTGATGAGGTAGGATTTGTGGATCCTGAGGAACTCCAACTGCTCCAGGACCTCCTGATAGTACTTCAACGTCCGGCAGATCAAGATCTCCCGACCTTCCATTAGTCGGAAGAGCGTGAAGTTTTCCTCGGCCTTGCAATAGACAATGTCGCGAGCCATCACCACTTCAAAGCCATTGAGCAAGGGCAATACCACCTTGGTGTCCTGCTTCTGGGCAATGCGAATATTGTCCAACAGGATCTGCGTGCTATCGACTTCATCTTTTTGGCTGTCAACCACTTTCTGTACGGCAGCTGTGAGATCGTCGATGTCCACGGGCTTTAGGATGTAGTTGGACGCGCTGTATTGGATGGCGCGAATGGCATATTGGCTGAAGGCCGTGACGAATATCACCTGAAAATCGACGACGTCCAGTGACTCCAACAAATCGAAGCCATTACCAAAAGGCATCTCGATATCCAGGAAAACCAGGTCTGGCGAATGCTTCTCGATCTGCTCCTTACCTTCACGGATATCAGCGGCCTCGCCGACCACCTCCACCTGCGGGCAATACGACTGCAGGTAGTTGCTTAGCGTCTGCCGACTCGCGGCTTCGTCGTCCACAATGACTGTCCTCAGCTGGCTATTCTTCACGTTCGATCAATGACTTTGGTATTCGGATGAGGATTTTCGTGCCTTGTTCGAGGTCTTGCACCTCGACATGGATATCGGTTTGATAAGTGCGATTGAGCAGGTCAATACGGCCCTGCGTGTTCTTCATGCCGGTGGACTCCGTCTTCAGTTGATTGGCGGTTTTCATTTCCAGGGAACGTTCACGGCCTATGCCATCATCTTCGATCTCGAGGAGCAGATCGTCGTTGTCGAGCTTGAGGTTTACGAGCAAATGACCTTTCTCCTCTTTGTACCGGAGGCCATGCCACACAGCATTCTCAATATAAGGCTGGGCGATCATCGGTGGCAGGTAGAAGTCACCAGCCTCCAGCTCCTCGTCGATAGTCAATTCGTAATCAAACTTCTCCTGAAATCGGAAGTGCTCCAACTTCAGGTACAAGGCCAACACTTCAACCTCTTCAGCAAATGGAATGAACTCTTTTTGGGAGTTTTCCATGACGATCCGCATCAGCTTGGAGAAGTCCACGAGGTACTTGTTGGCCTGTCGCGTGTCGTTTGTGGAAATGAAGTTATTGACCGAGTTGAGCGCATTGAAGATGAAATGGGGATTCATCTGGCCGCGCAGTGACTTCAAGGCCAGCAACTGATTAGACCTTCGCTTTTGTCGATTGGAACGATAGAGCAGGACAGTCGCCCCAAATACGATGACTGACAGAAGGCTGAGGCCGTAGATGGACAGGCGTTGGAAAGCCAAAGACTCAGCCTGCAAGGCGCTCTCCTTCTCCAGGAAGGCGATCTCACTTTCAAAGAGCAGTCGGTCTTTCTCAAGTGAATTAATGGTTTGTTGTCGTGCGAACAGGTCCTCTCGTATTTCGTTGCTGAGAGCGATCTCCCGCTCCTTGTTGTCGTATAGCTGATCCACCAGGGCCACATAGTTTCGGTAATTTTCTAAGGCACTGGTGTAATCGCCGGAGGAGGCGTAAACATCCGAAAGGGACTTCCTCGCCTTGATATTCTGTTGCAGGTCGCCCTCCTCTTCCGAAATACGCACACTCTCCTGCAGGTAGGGAATCGCCTCCTCGGGCTGGTCAAGCTCAAGGTAAATGGAGGCGATGTCAAGACCCAGGGAATTCTGCTCAGCGAGATTGTTGCGTTGGACACTCCGCTCTCGTCGTTCTTTTTTGAACCTCAACTCCCCCTGGACGTCATCCTTCGCCTTGTACACCCGACCTATCGACTCGGTGATCTCATTGCCCACGTCATCGTTCTCGAGAGAGTCTGAAAAAACGATGGCTTGTTGGTAATTGACCAGTGATGAATCCAGTTGCTCATCGGCCTCACGAGCCTGCCCCAGGGCATACTCAGCCTGTAGCCGTAACTCGAGGTCATTGGCTTCCTCCGCTAGCGCTCTGGCCTCTTGCAATCGCGTCGTCGCAGCCGCCACAACTCCCGAATCCAGGAGAATCTGCCCCTCCAAGAGTGTTGCCTCTATCCTCTCCGACGGCTCTCCTTTTCTTAACCTTCGCTTGTACTCTGCTACACTCTCAAATGCTGCGCCGTAGGCCTGGTAGGCAAACTGGGCTCTTGCCAGGTCGTACCAGGTCCGATGCGAAAAGTCGCCGGGCGCCTTTGACAAAGAAGACCGGCTCGGCGGGATCTTTAACCTGATGGCCTTCTCAAAGTTGCTGGATGCCAGCCGATATTGTCCCAAATTGTAGTTAATGCGCCCCGCTAGCAGATAAACCTCCCGCTGCGTCTCGCCGTCGATGCGCTTGCTGTTCTTCTTAACAAACAGGTCCAGTCTATCCAGTGCCATGAAGGGATCAGAATCCGCCATCTTCCCAATGACCTGGAGTTCGCGTGAGAGACCAGGGTCCGGTGTGACCCGCTGCCCCGAACCTGGCACTGTAGCAATGCAAGCCATCAGCAACAGCAGCCCTAACCATATTTGTCCTTTTGCTCTCACTTGTACGAAGATAGCGCTCAACCCTGAGCACGCATGTCATTTCATTAAGTCAAACGGTGCTTTCATCAAGTCTGACTTTCTCACGCGGTATATCCGACGTTGATTCAAACAAAAAACGAGATGTCATGAGAAAATCTAAGCATATATTCATCTACACCGGAATTCTTCTTGCCCTTGTCGTTCTTGTTTCATGGAACGCTGTCGAAAGGCAAACTGAGGCAGAGACTGCCGCACCAGCTCCACCTCCACCCGCGCCCAAGAAGATCTTTCTGGCACTCCTTCTGGATACCAGCAATAGCATGGATGGTTTGATCGAGCAAGCCAAGTCTCAGCTGTGGAACATCGTAGACGAGTTGGCAGACGCCGAACATGAAGGCCAAAAGGCGGATTTGCTCATTGCACTCTATGAATATGGGAATGATGGCCTCAGCGTCCGATCCAACTATATCAGGCAAGTCACCTCCTTTACCAGCGACCTGGATTCGATTTCATCCAGTTTGTTTGCTTTGACCACCAATGGCGGTTCGGAATACTGCGGCGCCGTCATCCGGCAATCGCTGACAGAATTGGAATGGGGTGGCGAGGACGAAGACCTGAAAATGATTTTCATCGCTGGCAACGAGCCCTTCGATCAAGGACCCGTTGATTTCCATGGCCAGTGTCACAGTGCCCAATTGCGGGGTATTGAGATCAACACGATCTTCTGCGGTGGCTACGAGGAAGGCATAGAAACACATTGGAAGCGTGGAGCCGAGCTCGGTGGTGGTAGTTATCTGAATATCGATATGGACCAGCAGACGGTCTACGTACAGACTCCCTACGATGCGCGCATCGATCAACTGAATGATGAGCTCAATGGCACCTATGTGGCTTATGGAAGCAAGGGTGCTACGAAGAAGGCTCAGCAACTGGCCCAGGACAGCAACGCAGAGAGCTACAGCCGGTCCAACAAGGTGAAGCGCACGATCTCCAAGAGCAAGCACGTCTACCGAAATGAGCAGTGGGACCTGGTCGATGCAATGAAGGACGAATCCTTTGATCTGGCGGCCGTGCAAACGGAAGATCTGCCGGAGGAGATGAAGTCAATGACAGGATACCAGCGTGAAGCCTATGTCCGACAAAAGAGCGCTGAGAGAACGCGTATTCAAAAGGAGATCCAATCACTCGGAGCCAAAAGAAACGCGTACGTGAAGAGCTACAACGACAGCATCGCCGTGGATAATCCGCTCGAAGAGGCGGTGCTTAAATCGGTAAAAGAGGCCGCTGAGGCCAAGCAGTTCAGCTTTAAGAAACCTGCGCAGTAGTGGTCGGTTAAAAACAACTATGTGGGTAATGCGCAGGAAAATGGATGCCTTCGGGCATCCATTTATTATTATCTGAAGGTGTAGAACGATGCGAAACTAAACGCTCTGCGGCATGGGCTGATTCCAGACACCCGACTTCGCCACTTCCTTTGCGAAGTCCCTGAAGTCCGTGGCCTTACGACCCAGGACGCGCTCCACATCATTGGATACTTCCTGGTTGTCAGGATTCCCCAATACTTCCTCAAACAGGTATCCGAAGAGCCAGATATAGGTATCCGGCAGTCCGGCAGCTTTCATCCCCTCCTTGAATTGCTCGATGGAGATGGGCTGGAAAGCGATCTCTCGTCCAGCCGCCTCCGCCATCGTCTTCACGGTCTCCTCAAAAGTCATCTTCCGAGGGCCCGTCACAGTGACCGTTTGACCATTGTAGCTATCATCGACCAATACCTTCGTCACGACCTCCGCGATATCGTTGGCGTCCACAAAAGGGATTTCCGCTTCAGGCATCGGCATGGCCACATGGCCGGCTTGCACCGGTGGTAGGAAGGCACCTTCACTGAAGTTTTGGTCGAACCACGAAGCCCGCACCAACGTGTAGTTCAGACCTGAGTTCGCAACGATTTCCTCACAGGCCTCAGCCTCAGTCTCACCTTTACCAGATAGTAGCACAACTTTTTCCAATCCCTCCTTGAGTGCTGCCTCTGTCAGGGCGGTAATGGCTTCTTTAGCACCAGGCACGGCCAGGTCCGGGTAATAGACGATGTATGCTCTATCCATTCCCTTGAGTGCCGGACGAAAGGTGGAAAAATCTTCCCAGTCAAACCTAGGGTCATTGTCCCGGGTACCAATTCGTACATTGTGACCAAGCACGGTCAGTCCTTCCACTACGCGACGACCAGTCTTACCGGTGCCGCCAATTACTAAGATGTTGTGTGTCATTGTGTTGAAAGTTTAGAGTTTAGAGTTTAGAGTTGAGTTTATGAGTTGTTGGATTTTTGAGTTTTTGGGTTTTTGGTCTTCGGGTTCAGTGTTTGGTGTAGGTGAGTACGGCCAGGACTGACAGGACAAATGACAGGACCGCAAACACCGTTCGGATCTGGTGCAGCCGATTCCAGTTGGATTCATAGAAGCGGCGGAATTCGGATGCCCTGTTGATGGCCAGGTCTCCAAGTTTCATCGCCTCCAGCTGGTCATTGAGCGGCACATTGCCCAAACCAGTCACGCCGACCGTCCCCAACAGGTAGGTGATGGATGCACCGAGCATTAGCCAGAAGGCGGTGTTATTGGCATTGTACTCATAGATGCTGGAAATGCTGAGGAAGACGACACTCCCAAAGAAGACCAGAAAGAAAGCGGGATTGAGGATCGCTCGATTGATGGATTGCATCGTTTCGAGGTAGGTCGTGTCCACTACTTTCTGCGTACCCGGGATCACTGAAACGGACCAGGCGTAGAACAAACCGGCGGAGAGTCCTGTGAGGACCACAGCGCCTAATAACATGAAGGATTTGATAGAGATGTCCATAGTTTTAGAATATTTCTTGTGTGAAAAGCCATTTTTGAAGGGTAGCTGCCTCATCATTGGTGAGGCGGATGTCGTCACCCTTGGGCATACGTCGGTCGACGAACACTGCCCGATAAATCCTGGGCGCTCGCTTCTCCATGTTCTTCTCTTTGAAGACCATAAGCGGGTTTTGCTTGCGATGGCAGACGTTACACTTCGTATCGAGTACTTCGAATGCTGCCTTCTTTAAATCGTCGCCAGCGACCAGATGAATTTTGGATTCGGCATCAGACTGCTTCGAGTCACCAAAAGAGGATAGCAGGATAAATGCCGCTGTCAGGATGCCGAGCCATAGTGCGAGTGATAGTTTCTTTTTCATTTTACTTCCCGATTGAATACAGGAGTAAAATTGAAAGATGGCCTAGCCCTTTGCTTGACCCTTCAAGCCAATGATTTGACAGTTTGCGCCAAAGTGCAGAAATGGGCGACCGCAACTGTCAAAAACGGAAAAAATTCTAGTAAATGCGAGACTGGATCTCGCTCATAGACGGTTTATCGCCTCCGCTTTGGCTACCGAGTCGTGGACTGTGGAATACAGCTCCTGGGACTTACTTCCCGAGCCCCTCGATGACAGGCTTCTTACTCAAAGCCTTGAACCGCACACCAACCGACCCACTTGGCGTGCTCTCGTTGTGGAGACGGTCGACAGCGCTGATTGCATATCGGTATTTGCCCTTTTTGTCTACCTCCGCATCAAAGAATTCCTGCAGCTCCGATGGCTCCCTTCGCACCTTACCCAAGATCTTATCCGCGACCAAATCCATCGGCTCACCCTGGTCAAATCTGTAAATGACGTAATACTGCTCATCGCTCAGCTGGTCATCCTGCCAGCGGAGGGTGATGCCCGTCTTCTTGCTTCCGCTCACTTCAAGGATCTTAGGCGCCAATGGCGGCTCACTATCAATCCATGGCATGGTGGGTACGAGCGCATCGTATCGATAGAACTGCGAGATGGAGTCTGTCACCCCTAACTTGTTCGCTGACCAATGTTTCGCGCTGAAGAACATGCTTCCATTCAGATGATCGTAGGTCTCATTCAGTCGCAGTTGTGCAGGCAACTCTGCCGCATCCTGCCAGCTTGCATGATTACCCACGCGATACAGCCCCTGCCCGATGTAGACGTGCTTGCCGAAGGCATTGCGATCCCACCACTCTGTAAGGACATTGTAGTCGGCCAGATCGAACCCTCGGTGCCAATAGATCTGCGGCGCCACATAGTCCAGCCACCCCTCACGGAGCCATTTTAAAACATCCGCGTACAGATCGTCATAGTTCGTTTGCCCCGCTTGTGTATCCGAGCCCATCTGAGGGTCCTTGTCCTTGTTTCTCCAAACACCGAATGGGCTGATGCCAAACTTGACATAGGGTTTGACTTCCTTGATTCTCCTGGCGAGCGTCTCCACGAAACTGTCAACATTGGACCTCCGCCAATCGTCGCGCGTGTCATAATGGCCACCATAGAATGCGTAGGACAATGAATCAGGGAACTCCTCCCCTGCCACTTTGTACGGATAGAAGTAATCATCAAAATGCACGGCATCGAGGTCATAGTGTCGCACGACCTCGATGATCTCATCCAGTACAAATTCCTTCGCTTCACGATTGCCTGGGTCGTAGTACCAGCGACCGCCGTATTGCACAAACCACTCGTGACACCACTTCAAAGGATGCTGCTCAGCGATATGAGCAAGCGTGTCCTTCATATTGGCACGGTACGGATTGAACCACGCATGGAATTCCAGGTTGCGCTTGTGGGCCTCGTCTATCATAAACTCCAGCGGGTTGTATGATGGTGGTCTCCCCTGCTCGCCGGTGAGGTACTCGGACCAGGGCTCGTTCGGTGAGGGATAAAACGTATCCGCCACCGGTCGCACCTGGACGATCACGGCGTTCATACCGATGGCTTGCTGCTCATCAAGCAGCCGCGTGAACTCCACTCGTTGCTCCTGTTCGGTCAGCCCCTTCTGCGAAGGCCAGTCAATATTCGCGACAGACGCAATCCATGTGGCGCGAAGCGCTCTCTTGGTGGGTTGAAACGGCTGGCCATTCACCGCGCCAATGATCGCAAGGCATAAGACAGATCCGATGATCTTCAGAAGATTCATAGTGGTCACTTTGTGTGCAAAGTAATGCGAAGGATTGATTTGCCTTGACAAGAGTATTAGAGATGACATATTAAAGTCCCTTTTGCAAATGTTCTCTACATTTTAAAAAGCACCGCAAAATGGTCAATCAACCCTCTAATTGACGGGCAAATTTCAATTTGGATGACCAATTGGTACCGAGATGGCGAGATGGCTGGAAAATTCGCGGGAAGCATGTGCGACCAACAGCCGTGTTGTTGGCGCGCACTATGGCCATTGCGAGGCCATAGCTCAGGCCGTGGGTTAATTATTTTCCGAAAGATTTTTGGATACTTTTCATCGTATGGAAAAGTATCGGCCCCGCGGCCCAAGCGGCGAGGAATAAATGTCAAGTATCAGCCGACACCTTAAGACTGCTTGTCAAGCCTAAAGAAGGAAGTCCTTTTCCCATTCTCCTCCTTCGTCTCGACCCACTGAAACCCAAGTCTTCGGGCCACTTTTTGAGAACTGACATGAGGCTCGTCTGTGGCCGCGATGAGATAAGTAAAGCCTAGTCTATCAAAAGCATAGTTCATGACCGCTTTAGCAGCCTCAGTAGCGTACCCGTTCCCCGTAAACTGCTCACTGATGGCGTACAACAATTGAGGTTGCACCTCATCAAAGAAGAACCATAGGCCCACATAGCCCACAGCGTCTTGTCCCTCTCTGGTGCTCATCTTCCAAAGCCCGTAGCCGTCTTCCCGGAAGTGCCTGGCATTCTGCGCCAATATGTCGTCGACGGTAGCCCCATCGATCAACGCATCATCCCACAGGTATTGGCGAACGAAAGGAGTCGAGTTTAATTCGAGGAACCATTCAAAGTCGGTGTCACTCAAGGGGTGAAGGATGAGTCTATCTGTTTGCAGAGTATGCACGGAATTATCGCTTATTTCCGGGGTATTGTGCCAATAACGTAGTTTATGAACTACGACGTTTTACGATAGTTGAGAATGGCCCAGCTTCCCTCATCCCTTTGGGCTGACAAACTACCGAATGCAGCACTACCCGCGGCCGGGATAGAGCCAGGTACCCAGCAGGGCCAAAGGGCCGGTCGAGGGGCTGAGCCTGCCTACCGGCAAAGGCAGGGTACAGGCGAAAGCGCGATCAGCCGCCCTAAGACGTCTTGCGATAGTTGAGAATGGCCCAAGTGTTGAAGACCGCTGCAAAGCCCAGCATAATAAGAAAATGGGTGGACACGTGTCTGAATTCGCTTCCCTTCATCACCACCATGCGCATGACTTCAATGAAGTAGGTGACGGGGTTCAGCCTTGCCAACGCTTTTGCCCAGTCAGGCATGCTGTCAATGGGTGTAAACAGGCCGCTCATGAGTATAAAAATCATCATGATGAAGAATGCCAATGACATCGCCTGTTGCTGCGTGTTCGAGTAGGTGGAAATCAGAAGACCGACACCGAGAACAGCGATCAGGTACAAGGCCAGGTAACTGTACAAAATCAGTAAGCTACCTACGGGCACAATTCCATAGACCAGCCTGGCAATGACGAAAAGTCCGAGGCTGAATACAAAGACACCAATGGTCCAGAATGGAATGAGCTTCCCTAGAATGAAGTGATGCTTTTTTATCGGCGTGACATTGATCTGCTCGATGGTACCCACCTCCTTCTCCTTCACGATGTTGAGGGCACACATGTAAGATCCGATCATCGTGACAAGTACCACCAATATCCCCGGCACCATGAAGAACTGATAATTCAACAGTGGATTGAACCAATTCAATGTGCTGATCTCCAGGCGAGGTGGCGACGCACTTGTTCCCTTGGATAGCCACTCCAGTCGAATGTCCTGATTGAAAGCGGCAATCACCCTCGCGAGGTAGGCTCCTCCCACGTTTGCTTTCGTACCGTTGATGGCATTGATGGACAGATACAGCGTCTGCTCGCCCTCACGTACGAGTTCACGCTCAAAACCTCTGGGAATCTCAAGGATCACATCCGCACGATCTTCTTCCATAAGACTTAGTCCTGCTTTCGCGTCATGCGTGTAATCCGCCAGTCGGAAATAGCCCGAAGACGCGACGTTGTTGATCAGGTCCTGCGAATACGTGGAGCGGTCATGGTCTACTACCACAAGATTGATGTTCTTGATCTCAAAGTCGGCTGCAAGCGGCAGGATCATCAGCTGGATCGTGGGGACGGCAATGATGATACGCAGGATCATGGGATTCCTAAAGATCTGCCGAAACTCCTTCTGTATGAGAAATGATAGCGTCTTCATGCCAGCCGGGTTTTGAACTTGCGAATACTGAGCGTCAACAGAAATACGGTCATACCTAGCAGAATGAGCGTCTCCTTCCAAATGGCTCCAAAACCAAGGCCCTTGATCATGACATCCTTGACGATGATGTAGTACCACTTCGAGGGAACGATGTTAGCGATGACCTGGAGTGGCCAAGGCATGTTCTCGAGTGGAAACAGAAAACCCGTGAAAAGCATGGTCGGTAGCAGCATCCCCAACAGCGATATGAACATGGCCATCTGCTGAGACGCCGTCACATTGGAGATGAGTAGGCCCAGTGCCAACGCGGCCATGATCAACACAATGCTCACGCCGAAAAGCAAAGGAACACTCCCATTGATGGGCGTATCCAGCAGGAAGACACTCAGCAGCAATATGACTGTCAAGTTGACGATGGACAACAGCAAATATGGAATGGCCTTGGCCACAATGACAAGGAATGGGTTGAAAGGCGACACGAGCAAGATCTCCATGGTGCCCAGTTCCTTCTCCTTCACAATGGAGACGGAAGTCATAAGCACACAAATCAGCAAAAGCACAAGGGCCATGACGCCCGGAACGAAGTTCGTGGTGCCTTTCAACTCGGGGTTGTAGATGTTGCGCTGCTCCAGATGAATAGTCGGCGGTGGTGGCGCCTGTCCCTGGCTCAGCAGAAACTCCTGAAGTATCGAGCTTGCATACGTAGCCAATGTGGTGGCAGTGTTTGGATCGGTGGCATCCGCGATGATCTGGACCGCGGCCTTTCCCTCCTGCAGCAGCGTGCTCTCAAAATCATGGTCAAAGATGATCGCCAGTTTCACCCGACCGCTTAGGAAGGCCTCCTCTATCGCTTCAGGACTCAGCGCTGCCTCCTCCAGAAGGAAGCTGTTGCTGTTTCTGAACTTCTCTGTGATTTTCTGTGTCGTTGGATCTTTGGAGTGATCCACAATGAGGATGCTGGCATCCTTGATCTCGTTCGTCAGCGCAAACCCAAAAAGGACGATCTGCGCAATCGGCAAACCGAAAAGCAACAGAAGGGTCTTTTGATCCCGGAATACATGCTTGAACTCTTTTTTGATGAAAACCAGTAGCTGCTGCATATCAATCCCCTCTTTGGGCCCCGCGGGCCAATTGATAAAACACTTCGTCCATGTTGGCCGCGCCATGCTGAGCCTTCAACTCCGTAGGTGTGTCCAGGGCCTTGATGTAGCCGTCCACCATCATGGAGATACGGCTGCAATACTCCGCTTCGTCCATGTAGTGGGTCGTAACAAACACGGTGATCTCACGGTCTGACGCCTCGTAGATCAAGTCCCAAAACTGCCGGCGTGTGACGGGATCTACCCCTCCTGTCGGCTCGTCGAGGAAGACAATCTGTGGCTCGTGAAAGATCGCCACCGAGAAGGCCAGCTTCTGCTTCCAACCCAAAGGCAACGAACCGACCAACAGGTCTCGCTGTCGGTCAAGCTCCAGTCGCTGCAACATCTCATCAGCGCGGCGGCGGATCTCTTTCCTGGAGATGCCGTATATGCCTCCGAAAAAGCGGATGTTCTCATAGATCGTCAGGTCTTCGTACAGCGAGAACTTTTGACTCATGTAGCCAATGTTCTGCTTGATCTTTTCGGTCTCGCGATAGACATCGTAACCTGCTACGGTAGCCTCGCCGCTGCTGGGAATTGACAGCCCACACAACATGCGCATGGCGGTGGTCTTGCCTGCTCCATTGGCGCCCAGGAAGCCAAAGATCTCCCCACGCTTCACATCAAAAGTGATCTCATTGGCCGCCACAAATTGGCCAAATCGCTTCGTGAGCTTGTCGGTCACTATCGCCAGGTCACTCATGGTTTTGCATCAAGCGAATGAAACAATCTTCGATAGTGGGTTCGATCGGCCTGATTTCCATTTCGTGTGGTATGCTTTGGCGGACCGCCTCTATCCCACCGTCCTGTTCGGTGACCGTAATATGATGGTACTCCCCAAAGGTATTGGCACTGGTCACCAGGTCACTGCTGCGCAAGCCTTTGAGCAACTGACTCTGGTTCGCCGCCTTCACAGCATAAAGCGGATCGGGAAACTCCCGAATGATGTCCGCAGGCGTATCTACAGACATGATCTTACCGGACTGTATCAAGGCGATCTTCTCGCAAAGACTGGCCTCATCCATATAGGGCGTCGACACAAGAATGGTGATTCCCTGTTGCTTCAGGCCTTTTAGCATTTCCCAGAATTCTCTGCGAGAAACAGCATCAACTCCCGTCGTTGGCTCATCTAGAAACAGCACAGTAGGTCGATGGATGAGTGCACAGCACAAAGCCAACTTCTGCTTCATACCCCCAGAGAGCTTACCGGCTCGTCGATCTTTGAAAGGTTCGATCTGCACATAGATGTCCTTTACCAGGTCATAGTTTTCCTCTATGGTCGTCTTGAAGATAGACGCGAAGAAGCTGAGGTTCTCCTCGACTGACAGGTCCTGATAGAGGCTAAACCTACCAGGCATGTACCCTACTTCCTTTCGGATTTGCTTGAAGTCCCGAACGACATCATGGCCATTCACTGAAGCTCTCCCTGCGTCCGCCAGAAGTAGCGTTGTCAGAATCCGGAAAATGGTCGTCTTCCCTGCACCGTCCGGACCGATCAACCCAAACAGCTCTCCTTCATTGACTTGAAAGCTAATGTCGTCAACCGCCTTCTCGGGCTGCTGTTTGTAAGTTTTGCTGATGCCTTCTAAAACGACGTGCTCCATCTTCGGCGCTCTTTATAGTCTGACTTCGCCATACATGCCGATCTTGTACGTCCCATCATTCTTCACTCGGATCTTCACTGCGTAGACCTTATTGGCACGCTCGTCCTTCGTTTGGATCGACTTGGGTGTAAACTCTGCCTTGTCACTGATCCAGTAGATCTCGCCATCGGTCTCCACATAGCCACCCTCACCATTGTCTGTCAGCACCGTCACCTTCTGATTGAGCTTCACCTGGGGCAATTGATTACCCGTTATATAAGCACGTAGTGTAAGCTCCCCTATATCGGCGATTTTGTACAGCGGCTGGCCCCTACCCACTTGCTCGTGAACCTCGGCGTAGGTAGTGAGCACAGTACCGACTACGGGGTTGACGATATGGCTCCTGGCTATCTGATCATCTATCTGCTCTATCTGAGCCTGCAACGGGACGATCTCCATATCGATGCTCTCCGTATTGGTCTGCAGCGATGTGCGCAGGGCCCTGATGTTTCCCTTCGTAATGTCGATCTGCGCGTTGACGTCGTCCATCTGTTTGGGCGTGGCCGCGTCGGCCTTCAGCAGATTTTCCAACCGTTCTTTTTCGACGAGGGCGGCCTTCAGTTGCTCATTCAATGCGGCTAGCTGAGCCGAGATGTCGGGCTTGCGGCTTAGGATCGCGGCTTTTTGCGCCTGCAACTGCTTGCGGCTGAGATGAAGCTGAACCGTATCTATATATCCAAGCCGCTGATCAAGCTTCAATGTCTGTCCCTCTTCTACGTTGAAGGCCAGCAATGTACCCGCCACCTGGGAGGAGATGATGGTTTCGTCAGCCTCGAACATCCCCGAAGCATCAAACTCGTGACTTTCACTACAGGACGCTGCCACCAAGGCCCATCCCGCTAAAATCATTATCGTAATTCTGTTCATGTTCTCGTGATGATTTTAGTTGCCGGCAATTAGTTTGTATTCGTTTTGGAGTCGAAGTAGCTCCACTTCGTGAATGATCAGGTTTTGCCTCGCCCGGTCGGCATCCGATACGAGTACCTTGTAGTCCTGGGCAGTGATCACACCGTTTTCCAGTTGCCCCTTGGCCGTTTCGACGATCTCTTCACGCAGTACCAGGATCTCTTCATCCCTTGTCATGAGCTGCTGCATCTTTTGTAGCTGATTGGTCTTATCCGCCATCGACAAGCGCGTGTTGAAAAGGAAGGTCTCTTTCTCCGACGATACAATCTGCTGATTGAGGGAGTAGATCTGCTTTTGGCCTCCAGCGGTATAGAAGTTGGCGATGTTCCAGGACAGCCGAAGGCCTCCCAGATAGTATGGTGAGAGGTCATTGTCCAGGAAGTTGAGGGCAGGTCGGCCGATACCCCCCTGGACGAACAGGCTGAACAAGGGCAGGTTGTTTTTGTCTATCAAGTCCCTTTGCAAACCGAGCGTGTTGAGTTGGGCATCAAAGACGTTCAGCTCCGGCCGATTGATCTCATTGGAGAGTACCGATGTAACTGGCGCCCTCAACTGGATGTCTTCGGACAACTCCTCGCCAATGAATCTACCCAACATATCCAGATAGCTCCTGCGAAGCGCCAACTGCTCAATAAGTCGCTGATCGGTGCTGAGGAACTCCGCCTTGAGTACGTTGAGGGTGCTCTTCAACGCTGTACCGTACTCAACGGCGGCTTCGGCTATCTCGATACCGGTCCGCAAGTCATCTTTTGCGAGGGCAATCTGCTTTATCTGTCCGTCCAGCAATAGAGCGCCAAAGAAGAGCTGGCTGACTCGCTCTTTGACGGGATAGATCTTCGCCGTCAGATTGGCTTCTTCCGCTTGTCCCTGGGCCTCAGCAATCTTCTTGTGGTGATTGATGACGGCAATGCCCGTCAGGGGCTGAATGACCTCTCCATACAACTTGTATTGGTCCTTGCTCACGGTTGGAATACCAACCATTTCGCTACCGGGCACGGACGTCACATCCGACTGGTAAGAGGCCTGACCATACACAGCCAGCTGGGGAAGCTTACCTTTCTCAGCATTGTCGAGGGTATACTCCGTCGACTTGGCCAACAGCGCGTATTGCGCGATCTGCGGGTAATTCCTTTCAGCCATCGTCAGACAGCTATCCAATGTCAAAGCCGGTGCACCCTCAGGCTGGGCATATCCCACTGCAAGAGACAACCAGATCACCATTGGGGCGATCCCAAAAAAAGGGCGAGATATCATAGCCATTTACATTCTAGTTTGACGTTTTTCATAGATCTCCATTTTCAGTTGAGCATATTCATGATCCACACCGGGATCAACTTCTTTCTCTCGTCCATGAGCCGACCGAACTGCTCTTCCTGCATGTCCCCGAAAGTCTCCAACATGGGCCTGCCGACAAACGGGAAGATGGTCATGCTCATAAGGTTCATAACAATGTGTAGCGGGTTGATCTCATGAAGGCGGGACTCCCCTATCCGCTCTTCCAACTGCTGAAACATCACAAGGTCCTTCACCTTGACCTTACTGATGGGTAGCTGCGCGATAAACTCGATAGGGTGTGCTCGCAATTCACTCAGGATGAAGAGTGGGATATCCGGTTGTGCCTTTATCTGATCAATGTATTGCCCGGCCACCTTTTCCAGCTTCTCCTCAAGTGAGGTCTGTCGATCCATAAAGATCTCCAGAATGTGTTGTAGGAATGACGAAAGGCTCTCCATCATGATCTGAGAGAACAGCTTCTCCTTGCTTCGGAAATAGTAGTTGAGGAGGGCGAGGTTGATGCCGGCGGCCTCAGCAATATCCCGGGTTTTCGTGCCCGCATAACCCTTCTTCAGAAAGATGGTTCGTGCCGCTTCCTTGATCTTTTCCTCGGTGCTTACAGAATCGCCCATCGGGGACGAAGGTATTTCAATCAAATGATTTAAACAAATGATTAATTTGAAAATAAAAGAAATGGCACCACCTGATGCCATCTCATTCTTCATGATTTCCTTGCAATATCACTCTGTAAAGACGTCCGACCACTTCAGCTCGATCACTTTCCCGAGCTTCTTCAGCTTTTCGACATCAAAACTGGAGGTATCCCCATAGATGGTGACCTTGATCGGTCGGCCTTTCACATTGGCCTGGTAAAACTGAACGATGTCCTCAAAGGTCATCTGGTCATACGCTTTATAGGCCATTTCTTTGGGGTCAGAGGTATAGCCGGTATTGATGTAATTCTCCACGGACGTAGGTAATGAGCGGAAGTCAGGCTTCTCGGTAGCGGAAGAGAGCTGCAGGCCGTCTCTGATCGTCTCCAGTCTATCTTCATATTCGGGCATGTCGTTGATCAAGCCAAGGACGACTTCCACCGCATCGGCCGTCTTATCGGCTTGCGATCCTGTAAATAGCACCAGTCGACCAGGCTTCTCTGGCTCATAGACGGGGAAGAAATAGGTCCCACCAGTGGAGTAGGCCAATGACCGAAACTCCCTCACCTCCTGAAAGAGCAACCCTGACAAGCTATTTGTGTAGTAGGCGTTGAAGGCCTCCTTGCGGAAATAATCATCATAGTTCAATGGCTCCCCGTTGACAATGTAGTAAGTGTAGCTCTGAATGGCCTTCTTATCATGTAGGAGCAAAATGGTGTTTTCCTCAAAGCTTTCCGCCGGCCGATAGGTATAGCGATCTTGCGTGTTCCTCTTCAAGAGGGGTGTGTTCTTGATAATTTCAGTTAGCTCCGCAGATGGCACAGTCCCGGAATAATGGATCGACGTCAGGCCATTGGCGAAAAGGTCACGGAGCTTGCCCGTGAGTGTCGAAGGCTCCAGTTTCTTCAATTCCTTCAAAGAGATCCTGTTTTTGTAGCTGGAGTAATCACCAAATGTCCCGTACCGATACACGACTGATCCTCCAGTTGATGGGTTTTGCTTGCTGACTTTTGTGTCTGTCTTGCGCTGACTGGTGAGGTAGTCCACGGTTTGGGAGGTGGGGTTGAAGTTTTCAATAGAGTGCACCACCAGATCCACAATGTCTTCGAGGTAGCTATCCAGTCCGGTGATGACGATACTGAATGAGTTGTAATCGGCACTGGCGTAGGACGTAGCTCCCATTTCGGCCATGCGGCGTTTCAGCTCAGCGGGGGAATAGTCGTTGGTACCGGAGGCGTCCACGGCGTCCGCCAAGGTGGACAAAAGCGGATCCGAATCGGTCCCCCTAGCAATGTTTAGTCGGAGCGTGAAGATGTCGTTGATGGGATTGCTGGCGTAGTACACATAGTCGTCAAGTAGCTGCACATCCTTTTCAAAATCAATGAATCGGGGCGTGGTAGGATTGTCCTCCATCCCCTGGAATTCCTCCGCAAAAGATGACTTCTCGGTAGTCCGCGCGGAGATCGGATCATACGGAGGCTTCTTCATCTTTTCCTTCTTTGGAAAGCCCGTGCGGGACTGCAAGACGAAGTAGTCGTCCCCATAGTATTGGGTGGCCACCCTCTTGATATCCTCAATGGTCAATGCCTTCACCTGCTGCGGGTAATCGAGGACTGTCTCCCATGCCATGTCCGAAATGAAGCTCGTGCCAATGTTCCACGAGCGGCTGTTGAGGTTCTCCAGCGAGAGTTGGAACCGCTTGTACAGGCCATTCTTGATGGAATTGAAGTAGGCATCATCAAAGGACCCCGCCGCAATGTCCTCCAACTCCTGCCTGATCCTGGCCTCCCACTTCTTGAGGCCCTTGCCCAACAACTTTGGGACGAGGAAAATGAACGTCGAGCCATCATCACTGAGATACTCCTGGAAACCACCGGCGTAGAGCACTTCGTCATTGAGCATCAATTCGTCGATGAAGCCTGTGCTGCTTTCGTTGGAGATCATGGCCCCTATAACATCCAGTGCGGGTCGATCAGGGTGATTACGAGGAACCAGCTTGTACCCTATGAACTCTGCTTTGATGGGTGTGATCCTCATCTTCTCTACTTCGCGACCCTCAAACGCACCCAGGTCGTAGTCTGGAAAGTCCGGGACCTCTCCGCTACGGAGTTTCCCAAAGGTCTTTTCAATGTCCGGCTTTACGGCCTCCGGCTCAAAGTTGCCAGTGAGTATCAAAGCCATGTTGTTGGCGACGTAGTAGGTATTGAAATACTCGTACATCTTCGACAAAGAAGGATTCTTCAGGTGCTCCGCAGTACCCAGTGTCGTCTGTGTGCTGTAGGGATGATCCCCATAGATGTGCTTATTAAAATGGACAAACACACGTCTCTCGAGGTCGTCATTGGCCCTGTTTTTCTCTTCATAGACCGTTTCGAGTTCGCTCTGAAACAGGCGGAACACGGGCTCCTGAAACCGATGAGCGTATAGGTGCAGCCACTTGGAGATCTGATTAGCTGGTAGGAAGTTGTAATAGTTTGTGTAGTCCTGACTCGTGCTCGCATTGACTCCCGTACCCCCGATAGACTTGAGCAACTGGTCGAACTCATTGGGGATCGCATAATTCGCTGCTTGTACTTCCTGCTGGTTGATGGCTCTTTGAATCGACGCCCGACGGTCTTCATCTGTTGTCTGGCCCAGCTGATCGTACAATGCCTTAATGGAATCCAAATGCACCTTTTCGCTGGCGTAGTCCTGAGTACCTAGTACGGTGGTGCCTTTGAAGAGCATATGCTCCAGGTAATGTGCGATACCGGTGGCATCCGCCGGGTCCTGCTTGCTGCCGGCATTGACCCAAACCGCTCCAAACACCTTGGTGGCTGTCGGATCGGGATTGAGGTAGACCTTCAGCCCATTGTCCAGTTGGTACTGCTCGACATTTAGGCTCTGGGACGTGGCTGCAAGGACTGACAGGAGTGCGATAGCGACGGTGAGTTGTTTCATAACAATAGGTTTTGGGGTTTTGGGCAAAAATAATACCGGACAAACAGCAGGACCTCAGCCATAGTAGTATTCAGAGGAATTAGACCGGGACACGACCATCTTTGGCTCGAAGAGATGCATCAGGCAAAATAGACCGGATCGAGCGGGTAGCCGGTGTGGGATTCTGAGTTTGGAATTTGGAATTCTGAGTTCATTCCTGAGCAACGTTTAAACTCAGCATTCAAAACTCAGAATGGCCGTAGGCTTGCGCGGCCGTTGCTACGAGCGAGAGCCGGACTATCCGTGGATGCAAAGCACCCCACGCTCTCTCCTACCTCATTTTTCCGTGGCTGATCCAGTCCTTTTTGTATGTTTACCCATTAATCTAAAAATGACGATGGCAAGAGTTTGTGTGATCGGCGCTGGTCCGTCAGGGATCGCTGCGATAAAGAGCCTGCTGGACGAAGGTGTGGAGGTGAAGGCCTATGATCGCAATAGTGAGGTGGGCGGCAACTGGATTTATAGCGAAAATGAGAGTCACTCCAGTGTGTTTGAAACGACGCACATTATTAGTTCGAAGACACTGAGCCAATACGAAGATTTTACATTTGACGATTTCGAGGCGGGAATCCCCGACTACCCTTCTCACGATCAACTCAGGCGGTATTTCCAGGCGTATGCTCGGAAGTTTGATCTCTATCCTCATATTCAGTTTGGGACGATGGTGCAGCACTGCCGCCTAATCGACGATGGTCACTGGGAGGTGACGGTGGAGCATGAGGGACAGGTCACCACTGAAGTGTTCTCGCATCTGATCGTAAGCAACGGCCATCACTGGCAGCCACGATATCCCACCTACCCTGGCGAATTTAGTGGCGAGTTTTTGCACTCGCATCAGTTCAAGAAGGCCGCCCCCTTTGCGGGGAAGCGGGTGCTCGTCATAGGCGGCGGCAACTCCGCCTGCGATGTGGCAGTAGAGACGAGCCGCGTGAGTGAGAAGACGGCGATTAGCATGCGGCGCGGTTACCGGATCATTCCGAAGTTCCTCTTTGGCATGCCTAGTGATGTCGTGGCCTCGCGGATGGCCTTCCTCCCTCGTTGGATCAAGTACCGGCTGTCTGAAATGACGGTGCGGATCGTCCTGGGGTCGAACGAAGCCTACGGCCTACAAATACCCGATCATCGACTAGCGGCGACCCACCCAACGGTCAACGACGAGCTACTGCATAAGCTAAGACACGGCAAGGTGATCCCGATGGTAGACATCGAGCGGTTGGATGGACGGCAGGTGCACTTCAAGGACGGCTCCGTCGAAGAGTTTGATGCGATCATCGCCTGCACGGGCTTTGTACTTGCTCATCCTTTTTTTGACAAAGGCTTCATTGACTACAGCGAGGGCGATGTGCCCTTGTATCTGAAGATGTTTCACCCGCAGCACCGCAACTTGTATTTCGTGGGCATGTTCCAGCCTCTTGGCTGCATCTGGCCGGGCGCGGAGCTACAGAGCAAGATCGCCGCGCGGGAGATCGCCGGCAAGTGGCAACGTCCAGCAAATATTGAAAGGCTTTGTGAGCGAGAGGTGACCCACCCTCACATCAGACAAATCAAGTCCGCCCGCCACACGATCACAGTGGATTACCACCAGTTCATGAAAGACCTGCGCAAGCACCTGCCGAAGGACCATGTAAGGAAGGAACCGGTCAAAAGCCAGGAGAAGGAAATGGCATGATCCAAAAGCGAGCCGCCTCTCAGCCTCCACGGGGCGTCATAGTGCTTGTGCATGGTCTCTGTCAGGGATCCTGGTGCTGGGATGAGGGCTTCTTGAAATTCTTCAGCGAGGAGGGGTATGACTGCTACGCTATTGACCTCCATCGCAAGAATGAGAACGGCCAATCGGCATCCATCGATGACTATGTGTGTCAACTTCGTGGTGCGGTCGAGGAGGTTGGAGGGGATCCGATCCTGGTAGGCCACTCAATGGGAGGATTCGTTGTGCAAAAGTACCTGGAGAAGTATGCCTGCAAGAAGGTGATCCTTATCACGCCTGTGCCGCCACAGGGGGCATTGCTACCGACTTTGCGTGTCATCTTGCGACATCCTTCAGAACTTGTCCATCTGCCGACTGGCAACCTGCGTGCAGTGCTTTCCAATCGCTATTCTGAGCTTTTCCATCCTGAGACTGACGTGGCTATTGTCGATAAATATCGAAAGCAGTTGGTGCAAGAGTCCTTTCGAGCTTTCGTAGGAATGTGCTGGCGACGGGTGAGGGCTCGTAGGGATCAATCAGTGAAGATGCTCGTGATCGGTGCGAGTCACGACGGTTTGATGGCGAAGGCGGAAGTAGTGACGACCGCTCAAAAGCACGGCGCCGACCTGGAGGTGATGGAGGGCGTCGGTCACAATTTGATGCTGGAGCCGGGTGGTGAAGTGGCTGCGAACAAGATCTGCGTCTGGCTGGCATCAGCCGGGGAGTAGCAAAACCCTACTGCATCTGCCCCACAAATCGCTCTACCGCATCACCAATGAAATCTATGCCGACCTTAATGAAGTCCCGAAAGTCCTCAGGACGATCGACGAAGATCTCACAAGCGACCATCACATTGTCGTTTTGGACATATGCTTTGATGATTTTGGTATTTTGAGTCACATAGTTGCAGGCTTTGAGCGCCCGGAGCATTTCCTCCTCGGACTCAATTGGCCAGATGTTGGGAAGGACCAAATTGGCATAATCCAAATCATCTTCATTGACGCCGATGTAGTACTGCAGTTCTTCATAAGTGAACTGCACATCGCCATCGGAGTCGAGATGAACGTTTTCAAATCCCTCCATTCGACAATAGTCCATATAGATCTCCTGGATTTTCGCCTCATCCTGAGCATAAGTCAAAACAGGAAATACGAAGGAAGTCAAATAAAACAGGAAGGTCAGACGCGACATAGTATAACGAGCTCATTATATGAGAGAAGCTCCAAATCTAAGCAAGTTTCAGCATAGCGCACACGCCCCTTACAAGCGCCGCCTTTGATTTAGTAACCGCAATGAGTGCTTAACGTGCTACTTCATCACAAACACGAAATCACTGTCCTTCTCATTGGACCCAAACTCACCGGTTCGGGGCAAGGTTTGGAGACGCTGCATGATCGGGTAGATCTCGTGTAGTGTGATAATGCGGTCCTCTCCCCCTCTTGACTTGAGCACCTCGATGAACTTCTGCGCAAAAGGCGAGTGCTTGCCGGGTATGCCGTCCGAAACGTACTCCTTGCCACCCGAGGTGAGGTACCGCCTTGTCTTCTTCGAAAGCTTCCGGACGAGCAACTCCGCGTCGTCCAGATCATCGTACACCGCTGCCCTACTCTTGGCAATAACCGGATCAAACGTACCGCTAAAGCACACGTCCATCACGAGCAGGATGTGCTCGCATGGGATATTGTCAATAATGTTTCGCAAAACACTGTGAGGAATGTAAGTCGTCTTCGCTTCATCATTATCGAGACTGCCGCGCGTCACGATGTATCCCTCACCGAAAGCCTCATCAAACTGGCCGTGACCGGCGATGAAAATCAAAAGCTGATCCTGAGGACGGTATTTCTTCTGCGAGTATTCCTTGATCTTGATAAGCACGTCTTCCTGCTCCGGGTTGAGCAAAGTCTCCGCTTCAAAACCATAGCTATCTGACAGTATCTCACTGACGGTCTCAACATCATAGATGGGATTGACGAGGTCGCTCCAGTGGTCGTACTTGTCCGTGCCAATCAACAGGGCGTAATCCTTCCGATTGATATCGATGGCCTTCGAAATGGCATCAAACCCCACAAGGATATTGCGATAGTCTGTGACGGTCCCACCATCTTCATTGGTGACGGTCACACTGATCACGTTTTCACCATCCAAGAGGTTCATCTCCTGGTCCACCTTGAAGCTCATAGCATTCTCCGCCACTTCCAGCTTCTTAGATGCCAGGGGCTTTTCCCCCCTCTTTCTGGCGACGCCAATGGTGACTTCCTGAATGGCTTTGGAGGATGCCACGTTAGCCACAAATTTGGCTTTTCGCTCCTCCGAGTTGGTATACTCGCGACTTGGAAACTCCCAGTCAATGGAAGGAAGGACAATCTCTTTACTGTCCTCGCCATTGGCAAAATCAAGACGAATGGCGTTGCTCTGCTCAGAAACAATCTGTGCCTGCACGGTAGCGACCGCAACGACTAATAGGAGGCTGGCTATGATTTTCATCGAACTCTAATTCTCTGTGTGTGAATACTTTGCCTTTGATCGTTGGAGACCCTTATCTTGCATAAGTAGACTCCTGAAGTCATGTTCTGTGGTCTGTCCACCCAGAGCTCATGAGCCCCCGATGACAGTCCATTGATGTGTTTAGTCCAGATAACTCTGCCCGACACGTCTGTGATTTCTAAGTCAACCTCATGTGTGCCGCTCGAACCCGGTAGTCTCACTGGTATGGCGAACGACTCCGTAATCGGGTTGGGGAAGACATCCATGACCTGGATCTTTTCGAAGTCAAACTGGCTATCGGGATTGGTGCTGTACAGCATGCGGAAGGTCGTCGTACCTTGTAGGTCAAAGTGGTAAACACTCGTCTCTTTCATGTTGACGATCTCACCGGTGCGTACATTGAGCAACTGCAGGTTCTCAGTACCAATACTTGCAGCATCCCAGCGAAGTACGGATCCGCCTTTGTAGCTGGATGATACTTCGAACTCCCACACGTGGGCATCCGTCACCGGCACGATGTCCTTGTTATATCGCCCAAATTGCTCATCGGCATGCAAAAAGCTGATCTCCAAAAATTGCAGCCATCGCGGCAAGGTCAATTCATCAAACTTGTCTAACGATGTGCGGGCTTCCCGATCCATACCCACTCCCCCGTGGCGAACGCTTTCGCCTTGTTGCAGCGTTATCGGCAGGTACCACTCCGCAGTTGGAGTGAATGACGATGGTGGTGTCGATCTTCCAGAACCAGCGACGGCGTCCTCGTAGCTGATCGTGATGGTCAAGTCCTCATCGGATTGCACAAATCCTCCTTCAAACTTCGGCAGCACTGTGCTTTCAGGCCATATTTCAGGATTCGAGGGGTCCAATACCCTAAGGTCCCTCACCGTGCCCTCCACGCCATTTCGGGTGAGCACTGCCGACCAGTCAATGTCTACATTGTAAGGATTGCCAATCAGGTTCCACCCTGCCCTTAACTGGATTGTGAACGGATCCTCGCTATTGACCGTAGCCTGACCCACTCTGATCTCTTTAGACTCTTCGGCAATGAAGAAGTAGGCCTCACCCAACCCTACCTGATAGGAAGCCGTCAAGTCGACAAGTTCCGCCTGGGAGTTGTCAAAGCGAATGATTCTCCAGGTGCGATTGTCAGGGTTGCCGCCGTATTCGTTGAAGATGGCGTCGATTCGGTTGTTGGTGCCACTAAACACATAAGGGATGGAGATGATCTGATACTTGTCCACTGTCCGACCGAAGGTCTCAATCGACTCGATCACAGGGCTCTCAGCTTCTGAGGACGGATATTCCAGGATCATTTTGGCCTTGTCACTAACACCCGTATTGCCTGCCGCGTCTGTGGCCTGGAAGAAATACTCAATCCCCGCAGCACCGAGGGTCGTCTCTTCAATAGTGACGGCATACTCGTCATTGCTACTTGTAAGTATACTCTCGGTGAAGTCGCTTTCTGTCAAGAGTCGTGACATGAACTTCACCTCTGCAAGGCGGAAATCCGTCACTGTTGCTCCCAAGGTCAACGAGGGCCCATTGGAGAGGAAGGTCTCGGAGTTAGTGGCGCTCAGAGTGATCACCGGAGCTTCGCCATCTACGAAGGCGCCAACAGTAATGTCAAAAGAAGTACTGATGTTGGCACCGCTGTCGTCAGTGGCTTTCACTGTAATCGACACGGTAGAGTCGGTTTCATTCTCGAATTTGACGGCGGTACTCAGCTCTGTCCCGCTTACACTGAAGGCCTCTGTTCCGGAGGTCAGTTCAAATGTGTGACTGGTGTCATCCTCATCTGATGCGCTCAGGTCCGCCACCTTCGTTCCCACCTCCAAAAACGCCGTTGTACTCGTCGAACTAAGTGTTACCGCCGTTGGTGCGTCATTGACATCGGTGATGCTGACGGAAAAGCTCTTCTCAAAAGTGGCATTATCGGCATCCATGGTCTGGATCCTGATAGAGTAAGAGCTCTTGTCTTCGTGATTGAAAATCGCATTCGTTTTCAAAGATGAGCCATCGATCATAAATGAGGCGTTGTTGTCGTCACCAGTCCCGGCTACCAGGGAATAAGTATGTGAAGTATTATCCGAATCGGTAGTGCTTATAGATGCTACAAGGGTGCCCGTCTCCGAATTCTCATTGACTTTGTCATTATCTAGGGAGATTCCCGTTGGTGCCACATTCTCGGCAAGTGTTGTTACCAACACTTCCGAAGAGTAGGGTGAAGAACCCGTTGCGTTCGTCGCCAGAATTCGGTACTGGTATTGTACGTCGCCAGTAAGACCGGTAACCGAAGAACTTGTCTCTGTAGTAGTGTCTGCAAAGATTATGGACGCAAAATTGTCGCTGGAAACCTCAACAACGTATTCGGTCGCACTCGTAACCGCCGACCAACCTGCTGTGAAAGAGTTCCTACCTACATCCTCTGCCGGCGCCCCTACGGGTGTTCCTGGCAGTGTCAGGAAACTCACCATGGCGGAATAATCCGAAGTCTTGTCTCCCGCGTCCCGCGAACGTACGCGCAAATAGTAGGTGGTACCAGAGCTTAGATCGGTAACGTCGGCAGTCGTGGTCGTAGCGGGACTCACCGCCAAAGGATCGTAGTTCGTTACCAAGGCTGAAAAGTCCTCAGTAGTACTCACCTCCAATTCATATCCATTCGCTCCATTTACCTGCGTCCAGGAGGGGCTCGCCGCTGTCTGATCGATGTCCTCCGTGGCAAGCGACAAGTCTGGTGCCTGCAACTCCTGATTCAATTCTAAAGGAAAGAAGCCACCATCGATAGAGGCCTCCAACAGGATATCAAGGTCTCCATCTGAGTCAATATCGACTACCTCGACGTCGAAAGTTTGAATCCCGGCCTCCAGGCCCTGCTTATCATTGAATGTCAAGGAAGCATCTCCATAATAGATCTCGGCATACCCATCACCACTAAACTCCAGTGCTCTGACAATGTCCAGATAGCCATCTCCATTGAGATCGGCCAATTCCATATCCCCAGTGGCCCAGCCGTCTTCTGTTTGTATGATCGCTTCAGACCCAAATGAGGTGTTGGCGTTGTTCAAGACATATCCGACCTTGCTATCAAGTACTCCGTCAAATGTGGTGTAGACAAAATCCACATCGCCGTCATTGTCCAGATCACCTATCGCCAGTTCGTTGAGCCAGATGGCAGTCGTTGCATAGAGTGTGCTGTCAGTGAACACTCCGGCTCCATCATTTTCGAGGAGGACGATCCAATCATTGTTCCCATCGGCGTAAAGCATGTCGACATCACCATCTTCGTCCCAGTCGAATGGAATACCTAATGCAGATGCAATATTCGGAGCCCCACCGGAGAACCCGCCGCTTCCAAGGTTTCTGAACAACTTCAGACTGCCGTCCACCTCAGCGATAATGTCCAACTTGAAGTCACCATCTGCGTCGAAAACCTCGATAGTGTACTCAGACCCAAAATCATCAATGCCCATTTCTCCTGACCAGGAGCCGTCTCCATTGTTCTTGAACCAACCGAGGCGCTCACCACCGGCAACAACATCCAAGAAGCCGTCGTTGTCCATATCCGCCAATTTCAATGCCAATGTCTGGGCTCCAACACCGACGCGTCCGCTCGCTACCGTCGTCTTCTCTTTGATCCGGCCATCTTCCAGGGTAGCGATCACAAGCGTAGTACCATTGTCGTAGGCAAGGTCGAAATCTCCGTCAGCATCAAAATCCCCCAGCTCCATAGAGGTCACGGCACCATCCAAATTGAAATCCGAGCCCTTGTAATCCAGGAAATTGGGGACATTGTCCGCAGTTAAGAGTGTGAAGTATGTGCCGGGAGAGGATGTAAGCCCATTGACAGTGACACTCACCTCCGACGCTCCGAAAGGAACGCCTGCCGGAACGGTAACGACCAATTTAGTCGCACTTGCGGCCGTGACCGTAGCGGCTATTCCTCCAATGGTCACGACGTTGTCGGTAGTCGTGGTACTGAATGCTTTCCCGTAGATAGCGAGGTCATCCCCTTCCCTGGCAGACTGTGGCAATATCGATAGATCCAACTCCGGATTTTCGACAGTTACCAACCAGGAAGTAGCGAAATCAGTATCCTCCGCCGTGATGTTGTAGGAAACATCCGAGGAAAAGTCATGGGTACTTCCTGATGTCTTATCAGAAGCAGCGCCTGACGACAGTGTGAACGTGGGTGACAGAGATGTCACATCGGTGGACCCCGGAACAAAGAGTGTAACTGTCTTGCTTACTGCGTCGACGTTTGCCGGGAATATTTCTTCCGGTACTGTCATACTCAGAATCTCTGACTCAATACTGGAGGAAGAGATCTTGAAGTTGTCGATAGCGAATCCCTCATAGCCATAGTTACCAACGTCGAGGTTCGGTGTCATTTCAAGCAAGAAGTACACCGCCGGCTCCCCCATCAGTGAATCCGGAAGGGCATGACCGGCCTTTTCCCAGCCCGATGAGTTGCCAACCCAGCCCGGCCCGTCAATTCCGGTGCCGTTAAACCACCCCGATCCTGCCCCAGCCTTCCTTAGTAAATGCCAATCTGCGCTGTCCGTACTGAAATACAGCTGCATCGCGTCATCATCAATATCCGAAGACAGATCATAATTCACACTCAGAGAGACATAGCCTTGAGGAAGGCCCGTGAAGTCATACGCCGGTGAACTCAAGTACATGTAGGTGTAGTCCGAGAGTGTAAAGGAGCCATCCAGCTCAGTCACCCAGGCATTTCCTCCGCCATCGTAATCGTCATTGATCTGTGTGGCGGCTGGATCACCCCACTCCCAAAATGTTCCGACATTGTCAGCACTTGCTTCCCAACCTCCATTTGAGGCATTGAAATTTTCGTCAACAACGACCTGAGCTCCAGCAACGAGCGCGAAAAAAGCCATGAACAGCGCCAACGCTGTCCTGGGTATTGTAATGTGGCGATCTGTGTTCATCATTTGCTTGCGTGGTTGTTAGAATGGAGTGGTTGGATCTGGTAGAAGTGGAGCCTCACCATCTTCTCCCCCACCTGTCGAGATATTCTGAGAAATCAGATAGCCAGTGACAAGCGCCAGAGATGCCAGGGCCGCATTCACATAGAGTGGCACTTTGCGCTTGATGGTAAATTCGGGTGTATAGACCACGTCCTCCTTATTCTTCTGGTCAGTGATCCTGAAGCGGTAGCCTTTTCCGGCCTTCACCCCTTTTGGAAGCTCAATATCATACTCGCCAACATTCGCAATGTTGGTAAAGGAGTGGACCATCTCTCCTTTCTTGTTGAAGAGATCAAACGTCAACACGTTGCTGCCTCGACCCGCCACCCAGGTGACTTTATAGGGCTTACCTCGCTTAAGGGCACCCATCTCTTCAAATCCGTTAAGTGTTACGAATGGGATATAGATCTTACCCTTGACCTCCAGGGCGACATCTCCTTTGAAATCGTCGCCTAGCTCTTTTTGGGCGTGCCAAACAATTTGCTTGTTGCCGCCGACAGACTGATCGATGCCTACGTCTCCCTCCACTTCCAACAAGGGCTGTACATAGTTGTCTTGAGAGCTATAGAGGCTGAGCGTGTAGCGGTGGTCGACATTGTCGTCTACCAGGTCGTAGTTGATGAGTACATCACCGCCTTTCAACACGATGGACTGAATGCTGAGGTCCTGGGCTGGTGCGATCCAGGAGGTAAATGGCAATGCCAGAAGCAATAGGATCCTGAACCCAAATGGGCCAAAGCGGTGGGTCTTGCTATGCATGATCTTCTGAGGTATAGTGTGAGTGAGCATTGTAGGCTACAATGACATCGTAATTGCGAAGTGAAAATATGAAAACGTTAACCGCCATCAGAACTTGTATGAGTAGGCATGCTACAGATGTTCTGAGTCGGTACAATCGAAGTGTGAACCAGAGGGCTCTATCTTACATTTAATGAATCACGGTTGAGGGATTGTCGAAATACCCAAAACTGGGCCTTCGAAAAAAAATCCGTTCCCCGGTTCAAAAAAAAATCCGTGTAACATCTGTCACGCTTAGTTGCGGGACCCATTCGTACCTTCGCAGAACCATGACCTTTTCGGAATCAAAGGCAGGAAGAAAAGTGTTTATTAATTGAAGCCCACACTATCATCCATGGAAGACTATCAAATCCCAAAAGAAGAATTCGCAGCTATTGAGAAGCTGATCTCCAGTGAAGAGAGCGTCGTCGGCATTGATGCCAAGAAGACGCACATCATCATTATCCACAAGCTGATAGAAATAGAAAAAAGATTGAAAGCCCTTGAAAATAAATAGACACATAAGGATAGCATTTGTCCTGAGCTTGACGCTCGGCCTGGCTCCCTTCTTCCCTGAGCCACACGTCATTGGGAAAGTAAGATGGGTCCTGGGCGGTGCAGTTGGGATGCAGGCCATTGATTACTGGGACCTATTCTTGCATGGGGCCCCCTGGCTGTATCTGATTGTGGCACTTGCGGTATCGCTCTTTCGGAAGTCAGGTTGAATATTGAATGAGTCGGCAGACTGCGTCAAGTAGTCTAAAATTCATCACTCCTGATCAGCCTCCAATCATGACAAATGCGCCCCAATAGACCGGCGATTTGTATTTCTTTTTGACCTTCTTTTGCGCGTCGATGAAGGCTTCGCGCTTGTTGTCGCTTTTACTTAGTGCGCGATAGAAGTTGGTCATCAAGTCTCTTGTCGCCTGATCATCCACTTTCCATAGGGACATGATCAATGTGTTTGCACCGGCCACAAAGAAGGCCCGCTGTAGCCCATACACGCCTTCACCGGAAGAAATCTCCCCTGTCCCTGTCTCACATGCAGAGAGGACGACCATGTCCAGGTCGTGAAAGCCGAGGTTCATGATTTCATAAGCTGTCAAGATCCCATCCTCACCAGTCCTGGCCCGCGCATCTTTGTTGCTCGCCCCGGCCAATAAGAGGCCGGAATACAACATGGGATCCAGGTATTGCTCTCTATGGGCAGCAGCCTGATCGAGGAAGAAGCCATGTGTAGCAATGTGGATGATCTCATGGTCAAGATTGGTTTTGAAATTGCCTTCGGCCGCTTCATCGCCCAAATACTTCACTACCTGCACACCTCTGTCCTGCAGGACTTCATCGATCTCATTCACCTCCTCCTCAGTCCCGGGAAGATCGGTGATCCGACTCATGGAGAAGGACCTGGTCAACTGCACCGTTGACTCCTCGGGGTTCCCCCCAAACTTGTAGTTGGGGCGGCCAATCAGCAACACTTTCTCATTCGCGCGTAGGGCTGCGCTCTGCGACCTAAGCTTGATGAGATCTTTTGTCGAAGTCAGCTGAATGAAATCGTACTTATCCAGCAGATAGCTCTGGTCGGTCTCTTCGTACAACGTGCCCAAACTGATTCGATGATAAATACCATCCGGTGTGAAGTAAATCCTCGAGATGTTCGACGACGAAATTCGCTCTTCCAGAGGCCTCCAATAAACGTCATAGATCTGGCTATTGGTAGTGGAAAACCGAATGATGTTCTTGTACAAGGTAAAAGTCTTCGTCTCCATGGGCTCCTTCTTACCAATGACGATCAGCTCGGGCGCGGCTGATGACTGCTCCACGAAGAGCGCCACATAGAGTACGTCACCTTCCAGGTCAATTCGGACGATCTCGATGGCACACTCGCCTTGTTGTAGTTGGCTTCGGACTTCATCAAATGAGACGCTAGCGGCGGAAAAACTATTGCCAAAACCGGCGGAGGCCCGCGAAATCGCCTTCTCCAATTCATCAATTTGCTGCGTCAGTGAGTCCAATTGGGCTCTGGAAGTGGCACTCTGGTCATTCTTCAGAGACTGCAGCTCTGCCACCTGATTTCGTGCTAGCGTCCAGTTCGAAAACAACTCGATGAGGTCAGCGTCGCCGCTTTGGAAGATCTGATCCCTTACGCGCTTGGTGGAGTTCAAAAGGATGCCTTTGGTATTCTGCTCCAGTTCGAACCATTTCGTGAGGATCTCTGCGTTCAGCTGATCTTCGGCCTCGATGTACCTCGCGACAATGTACCGCTTGAAGCTGTCGAGAAACTTCTTCTTCTCGGCAACAAAGACTTCTTTCTCTTTCTCCGATAAGTAGGAGAACGACTCGCGTATCTTCCTCAGATTGATGTCGGCCAGCTCGAGAAACAGTTCCTCGGCACTGGCATAGTCCTCCATTTTCGTGTAGAGATTCGCCAGATTATTGGCTATCAGCAAGTAGCCCGGGTTGTCCTTGGAGTAGTTGCGCTCGTAAGTCTGCTTCGTGGTGATCATCGTCGAGAAGGCGACGTCAATGTTGTTCTGCTCGCTGTAAAGCAGACCTAGATTAGACATGGAGACGAGGTACTCCGGATGGGATGTACCCACGGTATAAGCCAGTATCTGACTGGCCCGGCGATAGTCCTGTTCTGCCTTATCGACCTCTCCGATTCGATGGTGGAAGAAGCCTCGTTTGTTCAAGAGGTTGCCATAATCAGGATGATACTCACCTGTCAAACCATGTTGCCACTCAATGGCTTGAGAGTAGAGGAGACTGATCGAGTCGTTGGCAGGATCAAAGGCATTGAGCACATTGGCCAGGTTCGAGGCGGAGGCCACCTTGAGGCGCAATGAACCCTCTTCTCTCACAGAAATGGCAAACGCTTTCCGGTACATCTCCTTCGCAAGGTCATAGTCGGCAATTGCTTCCTTCAGAGCTCCCAGACTATTGAGGCACGAGGCATATTCGATTGTGCGGTAGAGGTCATTGTCGGTAAAGGTCTTCTCAGCCTGAATCAAATAGGCATCCGCCTCCTGGTAATCCTGCAGCAGGTACTTTTGATTTCCGAGAGACTGGTAGGCCTGCGCTAGCTTCAGGTAGTCTACTTCGGACTGACCCTCCAACTGGGAGATGTATTGCCGGAATACCTCGTCAGCCTGCTCAAACTCCCCCCGTTCCGTGAGTGTGGTTCCTAAACTTAAGACGGATTGCGCATAGGAACTGCTGTCGGTCAAACTGTGCTGTTCGTGTAAGTCCTTTGCCCTCCTCAACTCGTGTATTTCTCGAAAAATGCTCTTCCGGGCATTATAAAGCCCTGCCCTCTCTAAGTGGATCTGAACACGGGCATAGGCACTGTCTTCAAACGTGGCATAGGCCTTCTCATAGTAGAGCAACGCCGAATCGTATTTTCCCATGAGAAGTGCCGCTCTCGCCCCGTTCAACTTCACACCTGCCAATGGCTCCCCAGGACTTAAGTCAATGAGGTCGCGGGCAGTCTCGTACACCTTCACGAAGTCGCGAGTGAAGATGAATATGTTGTGGAAATCCCTCAGAAACTGGGCATAATCCTCTGTCCCTTCCAGCCACTCACGCAGGGCACCATAATGAGGGGCAGCCTCGGCGTATCTCCCGGCGTTAATGAGCATAGACGTATAGCTGTCAAGCACTGACAAGTAGAAATCGGAAGTTTTGTCTCCGAGCATCTCGAAAATGTCTTGATAGAGTGACGATGCCTCGTCGATTTGACCGAGCTTACCTTTCGTGAAGGCCAAATCATCCATAGTCCTCACATACGTCTCATCGGCTCGCCCAACATATTCCCGATGGATATCAAGCAATGCCCCCAACGTACTGTCGGCGCGCTCGAAATTGCCACAGTTAAGGTGGTAGATCCCATAATTCCGGAGAGAAGAAAGATAGAGTGGGTCAGCCTTGCCGTAGACCGCATCTCGCAACGACACCTCCTGTCCGCCATACTCAATCGCCGCGTCGCAATCCCCCAACTGATAGCTGATGAAGGACAGCTTCGACAGAAAGTAGAGCCTGGTAGAGTCCTGACTTCCAACGTCTGTATCGGCCACTGCTTCCTGAGCGGATTGGATTTCCGCCGCCGCTTCTTCAAATGCACCAACCGCCACCAGAGAATCGATCTGTTGCACCCGAGCCGCCAGGTCCGTCGTCTGAGCGAAGAGCAGACTACTCGTCAGGAGAAGGAGGCTAAAAAGTAGAAAGCGATTTGATATTTCCCTCATAATCCAGGAGTGCATAAATGATTTCGTCTTCAACAGAAGTATCACTAACCACCGTCAGCGTTTGGTCATCGTTTTTGATGACTTTTGGCGATCCTAGAGCGACCGGAAACTCATAGGAATAGCTGGCTATTTCCTGATACGACTTATCGTACACCTTGGCATGGATCACAGCGCCATCTGGTGCGTCTGTCATACCCATCATCCAAATGTTCTGATCATTGGTAAAAGAATGGAGGTACGCGCCGCGAGATGACAAAGCCTTGCTGTTACTCAACTTGCCGGCATGATTGAATTCCTGGAAGGTAATCACACTGTCAGCATCGGCCGCAGCCAAAACCGTATATGTCGCCAGGAGTTCGTTGTAGGTAATGTTGATGACGGAATCGGCGGAAATAGCAAAATCTGCTTTCCCTCTCCCTGAGGAATAGAGGTGAGTGATCTGTGGGTGTCGACCTGATCCCACCAACACAAAAGAGGAATCGCTCAGCGCCTTGTAGGCGGTGATTGCCGCAGGTACATCTGCTTGCCAGAGCATGCGAAAACCACCGTTCTCCGGTGTGATCCCGATGCACTGATAGGCAGCACCCCGTTGGCCATATACGATCATCAGGCTATCGGACAGCTGTTTGTTGAAGAGCACCTGGAATGCGTCATCGCCGGATCCCCCTTGCGTCAAAATAGAATCAGCGAGCTCGTAAGACGCTTTGATGTCCTGCCCAACCGGCTCGTAGGCCTTGCGGGTTGCCAATGGTGCGAGCATCTTTTTGAAGCTTTCGGAATTCTCCGCAGTCTGCGCCTGCATGTAGTCGGTACTACCTGCTTCGCCCGGCATGTAAGCGCTATAAAACCACTCGAAGTGATCTTGATTACGACTGGAACTCAAAACGGCCTGAGCCGCAGAATCCGCCTGGAGATAGGACTGATAGATGGTTTGAAGATTTCTCGCTTTTCGAGATAGCAATTCGTCGGTCGTCACGAGATCCGAGAGTTCGTTGCAGTTCCGTTCATACACGAGCTGATTGCCATAGGTCATCTTATCACGTGCGTAGTTGAAGACATCAATCAGAATAGACCTTTCATCGTATTTGGAGATAATGTTGACGATCCGTTGGGCCTTGAGGTCATCGACGTTGATTTGAATGCACTCTTCTCCGTAGATCATTTTCTGATTCACGAGAAGGAAACTGTCGTAGGCAGATTCCACTTCGCTTTTCAAGCCATCCACTTCGTTTTCAATGAGATCGGACAGGTTCTCGGACCATGCGCCGTAGTCCCACAAGGCAATCTCGTCAGCGAGGAAATTGGAGGGTGATATCCCGTTCATTCGGAACTGCTCAATGTCTTTCAGCACAACCGTCGCCGTACTCGGATTGAGATAAGGCAACTTCTGATAGGCATCCCGATAAACATCGAGGTAGTACAAAGAAGAGTCGAACTTGACTCCTATATCGGTCACTTTGTCCTTCAGGCCCTGATCGGCTTTAAGGAACAGCTCACTGAGGCTGCTATAGCTATTGGCAATCTCGATAAAGCCTTGTCTCGCGGCGAGGTAGTTCAAGACTGCCATGTCGTAGTTCTCAACCAGGTCTTCGTACACATCGGCATATCCCGTCACACTGGAATACTTCGTGTCCATTTCATTTTGGAGTAGAAGCGTCAATGAGTCCCGGTCCTTGATCTTACCAAAGTTGAACCAGTCGGGATTCTTCACGGCTTCTTTGATGTCAAAGTATCCTTTGGCAAGGGTATAGAAGTTGCTGGCATTGTGGATGAACTGTCGGGAGCCGATCCGATCAGTTATGGGGTCCAGATCGGAGAAGAGCTGCATTTCTACCTCGCCGAGCTGAAAGTACATATTGCAAAATGGCTCGTTGGCCTGCTGATATTCCTTGAGGCGCGTATGGAAGGTCGTCAGGTCCATGCTCTGCCGCTCCTCCATGATCTTCTTGTATTCGCTCATCTGCGCCAGAGTGGGCCAGCTGACGAGTAATAGTAATATGGCTGGGAGAAACCTCATTCTGTCTCGCTTAGTATTTTAAACTCCACTCGTCGATTGCGCGCCCTATTCTCCTCCGTGGTGTTGGCGACCAAAGGACTTTGTTCTCCATATCCCCGTGCTACCAGCCGGTCTCTCAGGATGGAGTGGTCCTGCAAATATTCCAAAACCGAGTTGGCCCTGAGGTTGCTCAGCTGAAGGTTGAAGTCTTCACCACCAGTGTCATCGGTGTGGGCCGAGATCTCCACATGGTACACGGTATTCTCTACCAGATAATCGACCAGTTTGTCCAACTCTCCGTAGGAGTCGGCACTCAATGAAAATGAACCGACCTCAAAGAAGATATTATTCAAGACAATTGACTGGTTTTTAATGGACTGAAGCTTGGCGTCCACCTTTTCAATGTCCTCTTCCCTGGTGAGGTCTATTTCTGAATTGAAGTAGCTATAACCCTGTGCCGACGTGCTGATCTCGTACACTTCGCCATCTCTGAGATTAAGTGTGATCTTGCCGTCCTTTACATGCCTTCTTGCCTTCTCATTCCTGCTGACGTTGAACACGGTAATGTCCAATTCCAGCGCATCGCCGGTCGCCTCATCAGAGAAAGTAAGGTCCACACTTTTCACCTTACGGATGAGTTCAATATCAAATTCGAAATCCGAGAAGATGATTTCCTGGTCAAACGGTAGGTTGAGAGTATCCGGTTCATAGTTCTCCTGATTGAAGATCACGTTGACTTCCGTCCCAATCGGTACCGTGTAGTCACCGTTGCTCTCCGGAAATGTGGGGAGTGGATTGAAGTCGCCGTCGTAGAACTGGCGATATGGGGCAATCGCAAAATAGAACTCCGCATCAAAGGTGCGGAAGGACACTTCGACGTTTTTGAAAAACTCGAAGTCCACGACCATCTCGTCATCGTCGCTGGTGATCAAGTGTGACTGCAGCGAGTATTCTGGGCTTATACCAATGACCGAATACTGTCCCCCCTTAGGCACAAAACATTGGTAGTAGCCACCTGCGTCTGTGGTCAGTTCCTGGTACAGTTGCGAAGTGAATGGATCGATGACACGGATCGTCGCGGCCACAGGTTGGCCATTTTTATCTTTTACGTTTCCGGTGATTTGCGTCATTTTCGCAGGCCGAAATGAACTACCAAGTGGTCGCTGAACCATCTGGGATTCGTGCTTGAGGGTGTTGGACTTTTTGGTATCACCTATGGCATAGTAGACGGTGCTATCATTGGACAAGGAAAAGGAAACCGCGTCCCCCTCAGAGATCGTACTAACAATAGGTCTCGGTGTATGCTTCAGATAACTATCGGATTTGGCCCAGAACAAACTGAATTGCTTCCTTGACAGCACCTTCCCCTCATCATCTCTGATATCTTCAAAGGAGGAATAGTAGAATGTAACGTTGTCACCTGCAAAATATGGAGCGCAGGTACAGCCCGTGTTGTAGTATGGCTCAAGCGGACGGGGCGGCAGCCATGTCTGCGTACCAGCCTTTTCTATGATCCACAACTCATAGCAGTAATCATCGGCTTTGACATCTGCAGAGAATGGTCTTGTGAAGAGTATCCGATCGCCGTTGGAAGACCAGGACGCTCCGAGTTCATCCACATCTGAATTGATGCCGTTGTCCAAGGCGGTGGGTTCACTCCATCCATCCACCTCCAAAGTGGATACGTAGACATCGTAATTTCCCCCAATGGGTCTCCCGGAGATGATCAACGATCTGTTGTCGAAAGACAATTGTGGATATTGGAATTCCATCTGCGCATTGATCGACTCACTGAATATCAGTTGTGGAAAAGACCACTCCATGCTGTCGGAGAGGAATTCGGAGATATAGGGTTTGTGGCGGCCATCGTAATCAGCAATAAATACCATCCTGGTCCCATCAAACGAGACCTTCGGTTGCTTCACGACAAATCCCGGAATATTGATTTCCGATAGGTCCTGGGCACGCGCTGGGCATAGCATTACGAAAAGAGCAATCAATGTGACGATGCATTGATTTTTCATGGAAAAAGTAGTTAGGCGTCTTTAGTTCCTTTCTCAAATTAAAGAAGATTCTAAACATAATGCACAACTCATGTTGCATCATCCTCTTAGATCACGTATCAACCGGCTGCGAGAAACCCGGAACGGAGATCCGCGATCACGTCGGCCTGCTTCAGCGCCTCTTGGCAGGGTCACATTGGAAAATTGCGTACAAGCGTCTGATGATGGCGCTATGTCAAGCCGTTTTGCTAACTTCTCTCCCATGTCTGACGACCACTTGAAACGAAACATATCCGCAACCGGGAAAATCGCCTTCAAAAACCTTCGGGTGCAGCAACCGGCAAGCTACGCCGCCGGAATTCCAGGTATCTCGGCGGCCCTGGAGCATGTCCGCAAGGAGATGGGTCTCTTCAAGGGACTGCGGGTCTTGTCGCGAATGAATCAAAAGGGAGGGTTTGACTGTCCAGGATGTGCCTGGCCAGACCCTGATGAGCGATCGAACCTGGGTGAGTACTGCGAAAACGGCGCCAAAGCCCTGTCAGAAGAGGCCACCAATCATCGCGTGGATGAGGCCTTCTTTGCGCGGCACTCGGTCGAAGAACTCTCGCAGTGGTCGGATCTGGAGATCGGAAAGTCCGGGAGAATAACACGACCCTTTATTCTGCGACCCGGCTCATCACACTACGAGCCTCTCCCCTGGGCGGAGGGTTTCAAGCACATCGGCGAGGCGTTGCGGCAGCTCAAAACACCAGACGAAGCGATCTTCTACACTTCGGGCAGGTCCAGCAATGAGGCGGCTTTCCTGTATGGCCTTTTTGCGCGGGCGTTTGGTACCAACAACTTGCCAGACTGTTCCAATATGTGTCATGAATCAAGCGGCGTAGCGCTGAAAGAGACCCTGGGAATCGGCAAGGGATCCGTCACTCTTGAGGACTTCCCGGCGGCAGAGCTCGTGATCATAATCGGCCAAAACCCCGGCACAAATCACCCACGGATGTTGTCCTCCTTGCAAAAGTGCAAGGAGAATGGTGGCAAGATCATCGTCATCAATCCCCTGCGGGAAGCCGGTTTGCTTCGTTTCAAAAACCCCCAACGCGCCAAGGATTGGATGGGTGCAGGTTCCGACCTGGCGGACGTTTACCTTCAGGTGCGAATCAATGAAGATGTGTCACTGCTCAAGCTGCTCATGAAGCGACTGCTGGCCAAAGACACCGCGGTATCGCCAGTATTGGATCATGAATTCATCCGCGAAAAGACACATGGCTATGAAGCGCTAATAGAAGACCTGGCGAATTACTCCGAAGCGGATCTGCTGGCCCGATGTGGTGTGGCAGCAGAGGAAATTGATAAGGCAGTGGAACTACTGGCGACCCGTAGCCGCATCATTACTTGCTGGGCCATGGGACTGACACAACACAAAAATGCGGTGGACAACATCAAAGAGTGTGTCAACCTCCTTCTATTGAAAGGAAGTATCGGAAAAAAAGGAGCCGGCACATGCCCCGTGAGAGGGCACAGTAACGTGCAGGGGGATAGGACAGTCGGGATCATGCCCCATACTTCCGCCCCTCTCAGACAGTCGATCAAAGAGGTCTTTGGCTTCGACGCGCCCACCGAACCGGGTCTCGACACTGTGCACGCCATTCAAGCCATGCACGACAGGAGGGCTAAGGTATTTGTCGCCCTGGGCGGGAATTTGGTGTCAGCAGCCTCGGACACGTACTATACGGCAGAGGCCTTGCAGCGATGCAATCTGACGGTCTCTATCAGCACCAAGCTCAACCGCACACATCTGGTCCCCGGAAAGACCTCAATCATCCTTCCGACTCTCGGCCGGTCAGAGGCAGATCTCTCCAACGGCAAGGCGCGGTACGTGACCGTCGAAAACAGCATGGGCCGAGTGCATCGATCGCAAGGAAAGCTTGAACCGGCCAGTGAACATCTGAAAAGTGAGCCGGAAATCGTCGCGGCGATCGCCGAAGCGTTTTTTCTGGAGTCCAGCGCAGTTGCCTGGGAAAGTATCGGCTCGAACTACGACCTCATTCGAGAAAAGATCAGCGCCGTCGTTGCAGGTTTTGAGGACTATTCAAAGCGCACGGCTGCCACCGGATTTGACCTGCCCAACAATGCTCGACAGGCGGACTTCTCGTCACTACCCAATGGTCGTGCGGAGTTCTCCGTTTGCCCATTGCCCGAATTACACCGCGAACCCGGCGAGTTTCTACTGACAACCATCCGGTCCCACGACCAATTCAACACTACGATCTACGGCCTCGATGATCGCTACAGGGGCATTTTTAATGAACGCCGTGTGGTGTTTATGAATGTGCAGGATATGGAGGAATTGAGTTTGCAGCAGGCGTCCGTCGTGGATCTCGTGAGCAATTACGATGGTCAGGAGCGTCGAGCGTTAAAGTTTAAGGTCATCCCCTACGACATCCCACAGGGCAACCTCGCGGCCTACTTCCCCGAAACCAATGTTCTCGTTCCCATCACGGAATTTGCAGACAAAAGCAAAACACCGATCAGTAAGTCCATCCGCGTGACTGTGATTTCTGATTTCTGATTGTGGATTTTAGATTAGAACCACAAATCCTAAATCTTAATGAATGTTGTTTGCTTAAGAAAACAATGAGTACAAGCCGCCTCAAAAAGCACTTTTCTAAAGGTCATCCCGACGGAGGAGGGATCTATCGACTTTTGAAAGCGTCAGCTCTTCCAATGTCAAAAGATCTTTCGTGACCTCAAGATGACCATGCTTTTAGAGGCGGCGGCTCAACCCCAATTGAGTCGTCGGCATTCAATCCTAAATCACAAAATCCTAAATCCTTATCACGGAGTTCTTTTAATCGAAGAACAATCTATCGCTTCAACTGGCTGATCAAAAGACCTAGCTGCCCAAGATGATAGATGTCATGATGAATCGTTCCTTCAATAATACTAGAGTGGAGGTACCTGGCACCAGCTGCCCGCTGTTGGAGAAAGGCATCATCTCTGATTGAAAGCAGCTCGATCAAGTCTCTCTGAGTCTGTTGCAACCTCCCAAGCAGGTCGGCCCATTCACCTTTGTCGTTGATGATTGTTCGGGGCCAATCCTCCTCCGTGTTCATATTGATTTCAAAGGCCTCATTGCCTTTCAGCTTCTCTATGGCGTATAGCCTCCATTGAATCACATGGGCCACGAGCTCCGCAATGGAATGGGACTGATGAACCTTTTCATTGATAATCGCCGGATCGACAGCATTCAACTTCTTCATGACCGAGTCGCCGTACCATGGGCTTCCGTCAAAGACGCTTTTGAGTGTAGCGGACAGATGGTTGATTTCTTGTTGCATTCTTTGAAGATCTTAGGGCTGAGACTCATCGGGTAGTTTGATGCGAATCAACTCAATCCTGGTCGAATACCTTCATCTGCTTGTGGCTTGAAGAAGGATCCGCGAGACAGGTTCCTGTCTAGACCGTTTCTAACAGGTCATATGTCAAAAATTGCAGCCCTTCGTCAAACGCTTCTTTCTCCACAAGACGCCAATTCGCTTTAGTTGTCGATTGACCGAACAATCTGATTCCGTCGCCCAAAACAATAGGATTCAACTTCAATTTCAGCTGATCGATCAACCCATGGTCCAACAACCACCCAGCGAACTCACCTCCACCACAGAGGTAGACGTCTGTTCTGGAATGAGCCCTTATCTCCTCTACCCTTTCGACAGAAAGCGATTCAATGTGCACCTTGGCAGAATGGTTGTCAAACGTCATAGTGGAGGAGAATATGTGATGGTCCATGTGCGGATATGCGGGTTGCCCTGGCACCAAACCGTATTGATAGCCGAACTCGTAGGTCCTCCTTCCCATGATGACAGTTTCGAAGGTCTGTAAGTCAGCCAGGTACTTGTCAACAGGCTTGCCTTGAGCGATAAATTGACTAATGTCGTCATTCACCCCAGCAATAAAGCCGTCTAGAGAAATCGCTACGTAATAGATTATTTTTTGCTTGGGCATTGTGGTCTTTTGGGCACTCCCAAATTAGTAATAACAAGGTCAAGGCCTACAAACTAAACGTTCTCTTACCTGAGAAACTTTTGGAAACCGGCAGCGATCTACACTATCCGGAGGTAGTCGGTAAGAGTCTTCTTCGTATCCAATGCAACACCATACTCGCAATGATCGCTACTCCGATCACGATCCCATTGAAGACAATGTCCTCGAAATCAAATACACGATGGGGTATCACCATCTGGACAGTCTCGTCGATTACACCAATAATGAAGGTCACAAAGAATGCCAATATCGCCGATTTCACGGCTTGGGGCCCCAATCTTTCTACCAACGCACCGTGAACAAATACGGCCAATACACTGTACTCGATCATGTGACTTCGTTCCGGAGCTCCCAGTCGAAAGAACAGCATGAATCCCACGGCCACCACACCGATCAAGACTGTCAGCTCCACTCTGCCTGGTCGAAATCTGATTCCGTGTACCAGTATCGTCCCACCCACCAGGGCCATACCTAACAAAAACAGTCCGGCCTGAAGATTTTGACTTCGCAGCTGCTCCTGAAGAGGTTGTCCGATGAAAAGAGACGTGAATATGGCCAGAACAATCAGCAGAGCCCAAAGCCAAAGCCGTTTTTCGCGTGTTGAGTGGTAACGCACATTGGTCACATTAGATCCGTTGTTATTGACACGGGCCAGCAGCATGGATGGTTGCCGCTCTGCAATTCCACCAGGGACTAGAAGGAATGCCAAGTCCTCCTACTTCATCGCCTCGAGTACCTTACTCATGATGTTGTACGACCTACGATGGCCAGGTCCTCGACCGTATGCACTGGACGTCAAGGCGATGACCATCTCCTCATCCGGGAAGACAACTAAGTGGTTGCCGCCATTTCCAGAAGCAAACAGGTAGTCAAAAGTTCGGCCGCCAAACTCTTCTGTTGCCTTGTACCACAGCATGCCGTAGAATACCGGCCTACCGTACTCGTCCGAAAGATCACAGGCCCTGCTCGACAGTCGATCGATGTAGTCAAGCTCAATGATCTGGTGGCCATTCCACCTGCCCTTGTTAAGCACGAGCAAACCCAGTTTGGCAAAATCAAGGGTCGACAGGTACAGATTGCCTGCCCCACCTGTCTGGTTCGAAGCGTTTGTATACCAGTAATATTGCCGGATGTCCAAGGGATCAAATACGTATTTCTTCGCAAAATCCTTGAGGCTCATTCCCGATGTCTCCTCTATCACCGCACCAATGAGTACGGCGTTGATATCGGCATAGAGCCATTCTTCACCCGGCGTGCCCACCAGAGGTGTTTGCAGGAGATAGCTGACCCACTCATCCCTCGCGATGAAATTCGCCGCCTGACCAAATGTGGCGGGATCGTTGGTATCAGCATCCAGGCCCGAAGACATATCGAGGAGATGCTGGAGAGTGACATCCTTAAATCCCTCACTGACAGATGGATATTTGCCTTTAGGGAAGAAAGAGTATACGTCCTGCTCCAGGCTTTGCACCAACCCCTCCTTCATGGCCACTCCCAAGAGCAAGGCAGTAATACTCTTGCCGGCTGACCGGATATCATGAATCGAATTGCGCCAAAATGTATGGAAGTATTGCTCGATGACGAGTTGGTTGTCCTTGATCACTACGAGGCCACGGAAGTCCCTGGGTGGCGTAGCTGCGATGAGGTCCACAAGGCTTTGAATGGAGTCTGGCATGAAGCCACCTTCCTCCCACGACGCGACAGGCAATTCAGGAAGAGGGTTCCTCAGCTTGTCTTGAGCTGAAAGCGATAGAAGGAGGAATGTACTAAATAGTAGGGCACATAGTTTCTTAGCGGACCTGACACTATTTGGGCCTCCGCTTGAGCCGAATCTGTTGAAGGTAAATGATCCGATCATTTCAATTCGTAGATAAAAGCCTCGGTCCCGGCGTCATTTCGAAGTAAGGTCACAGTGGTTTTCACCCTTCGATAAGCCTCACCCTCAAAGTCATCCAAGCGGTCCCAGTGACCGTCCAAGCGGTCCGAAGAAAAGAGATACCCTTCGATTTTCTCCTCCTTGACATCCAGTCGTATTCCTGGAAACCCTAAACCGGCACCCCAGCCCTCCTCGTAAAGTTTACCCCAGACAAACGCCTTCGCAAAGGAGCCAGAAAGCTCTTCCAAAATATGGGCATTCGGTCCTCCCGGGCCCAGAGAGCCATATACAAACAATTTGCTCATTCTTCAATCTTCCATCAATCGACCCTTCTCATTCTTTCGGTCGATACGCTCATATTTCACCCATTCCGTCTTCACCCGGGTGTTACCAGTGGCCTCCGGCAAATCCTCCCAATAGTGCCCTCGCTCCTGGATCTCGAGAAGCTTCTCATTCATCATCCGTTGGAGGTCTTCGGATCCTGGGTGACTATCGGCGATGTCATTGTATTGGCCCTGATCGCTCGTCAAATCGTAAACTTCATAAGTATCAAGGGTCATCTCCCGGATATAGGCCATGTCAGGCCTTGCAAACCTGTGGGTCTTCTGGATGGTGTCAACGTCCTTGCCCAAGATCATGTGGTCACCGATTCTCATGGCTATTTCCGGCGATGTCCGGTAAAAATACCAGTAGAGAGGTTTGCTTCGGCTCAACTCCTGCCCTTGCAGAAGGCCGTAGAAACTCGTACCATCCAGTTCTTCGACGTTGGGTGGTGTAATGCTCAATAGGTCGCAAATCGTGGGCATGATATCCACGAAGCCGGCAGGCTCGGAGATCACTCGCTCGCTCGTGGGGAGCCCGGGCCAGTGAATAATCCCCGGAACACGAATTCCTCCCTCATAGACATAGCTTTTCACCGCCCTAAGAGGCCCATTGGATGCTTGGCGATAAGAGCCATTATCAGACGAAAAGATGATCAGCGTATTATCAAGCTGGTCCATTCCTTCCAGATATTCGATAATTCTCCCCACCGCGAGGTCCAGGTTCTCGACATTGGCCAGGTACTCCGCATCACTTGTTGCATGCCCCGAGTATTTGCTCACCAATTCGGGTGGAGACGCCACCTTCTTATGGGGTTCGTGAAAAGCCACATAGGCGAAGAAGGGCTTTTCTGAGCCAGCCTGGCTTTCCAACCAAGTCACGGCTTCCTCGGCAACGATCTGGCATGAGTAGCCCTCCATGCCTGAAACACGCTCTCCGTTCCGGATGAAGTTGACAGGATTGAGGTGCGAAGGCTGGGCATTGTTTTCGGTACCGAGAGAATACTGAAAGCCCTGATCGTGGGGTTGTGGATGGTTCAACGCTGAATCCTGTGGCAGGCAGCCTAGATGCCATTTGCCGAAGTGGCCCGTTCGGTATCCTTCGGTCAGGAGCACCTCTGCCAGGGTGACCTCTACATCCCTCAGGTGAATTGGATGCCCCGGCGGTCGATAATTGTACATACCCAGTATCGCCGGACTCTTGCCAGTGAGAAGTCCCGCGCGCGAGGGGGAACAATTGGGAGCGGCAGCATAGAAATCCGTAAAACGAATGCCCTTCTTTGCCAAACCATCCAAATGAGGAGTGCTGGCAAAGCCGCCATAACATCCAAGATCCGCCCAGCCCATATCGTCCGCCACCATCAGCAGGATGTTGGGACGACCCTGGATATCACCCATCTGGCCAGTGGTACAGGCACACAGCAAAATAGCCAGGCACATAGGCCAGATGCAACTTTCTTTCATGGCAAATATTTCGAGGCAAACTCAAGATAACTCGTCCCGGGCGAAGGATCAAAAAGCCAGGCGACTCCCCTGCCCCAGATCTACAAATTATCGTCCTGCCAAGAAACGGTAGGCTTCTAGAGCCTCCGCCTGATACCATCGATTAGTTCGACCAACTGCTCCAGAGAATCGAATATGTAGTACTTACCTTGAAAGCTGTGGCGGTCGTAGGTCTCGCCGGATCGCAGGGACTCTTCGGTAAAAGCGATTTGATTTTCAGGCTTGAATGCCTCAAAGACCTCCGAGGACGAGTAAAACGTGGCGCCAAAAGCCTTGATGCCGTGGCGCTCTCTGATGAGTCCCAATTCGATGAGCATACCACCGATGAAATCCAACTCCCGCAAGAGTTCTGACCTCTCGGTATCGAATGCCTCGATGTAGGTTCTCGCCAACAATTGGTACATGTCCGAATAATCCTTTTCAGCAAGAAATGGAATATGCCCCATGATATCATGCCAGATATCAGGTTCGTCGCAATAGTCCAACTCCGTAGGTGTCCGCACAAAGCATGTAAGTGGCATCTGATAATCAGCGATCATGCCGTACCAGTCTCGCTGCTCCAGGATGAGATGATCGTCAGTCTGCACAAAAGTGTAGCCGGTGTAAGGAGCAATGGCCGCCGTCAGGTCCTCGGCCAGGGGTCGCTTGCTTTGATCGATCCTCAACTTGGAAAGCCCCGATATCCACAGCGTAGAGATCGCATTGAGCGACTGGAGATGCTGGAAGTGGGTTTCAAACAACGTCTGCCAGTTTTGGTCGTCCACCACGGGATCAAAATGTCGCTTGGCCTTGGGCATTGACGAAAATTAACGGAACCAGATGTTAGTGCCAAGTTGGGGAGGACATTGATCGTCAAGAGATGCTCTTGGCTCACAAAGGGTCTCGATCCTTTTCGACCGTAACTTAGGCTACTTTATTGCTACCATCTCGTCGGGAAACTGCAAGACATAATTGGTTCCGTTAAAAACGGCAATTTCCGTCCAGTTTTGGTCCGTCTCCGGCACGCCCATTTCCATGATAATTACTGGCATACTCTCAATGAATAATGGCGTCAAGATCATCTCCCACATGACATATCGATCCCTCAATATGGCCAGAAGAATGCTATGATCTTGCCCAGCAGATTTCATAATCACCGAATTGTTATCATAGTTCTCACCGAGAAAAGAGCACAGAGTAAGGGTTGAGTTTTGGTATTCTATGGATTGTATCTTCAATTTTCGTTTGTCAGAAAACGAATACTTCTCCTTCAATTCCCCATCAAATGATTGCGGCGCCACTTTGGCAGGCGCGAAATTGGCTTTCAGATATGCTTCAGAACTTGATGAGATACAGTAGTAGTCCAAGTCAGCCCGGGACTCAGGCACTAAAAAGCCTTCTGCCTCAAAAACAGCAACATAGGAAGTACTAATCATTTCATCCAAATACTCTACGCCGAGAAACTTGAGCGCCGTTAAATTGGTATAGGTCGCATTGTCAAATAACCAGAGTTCGGATTGCCATGGCAATTTGAAATACTTCTTTGCGACATCAAGAGGCAAAGTTCTTCTGGTTGATTCGAATTCTCTCCCTGTGGCTGGGCCCAGGTAGGGTGCTATTTCTTCATGTGATCTCCAATCAAAGCCTTCGTTGTATCTCAGATACACGTAAAACTGATTATCTCCCAGGGGCCACACCTTGTTCACATAGACATCCTTAGCTGTTCCAGTTGCAGCGAAAGAAAGAAGAACAAGTACATGAGTAAGTTTCATAAGTCAAAGATGGAAGTTTGAGGAGTGATAGACATTGGTGCGTATTTGCCATTTGATATGAATTACTGACATAGTCGACCCTGTAGACGTTCCATTTATCGCTACCGATCACGAATCGGGTTTCTTCTCGTATTCTTGATTGAGGCTCTCGTAGAAAGCACGTCGGGCATTCGAAATCTGGTCGCGCAGTTCCTCCAGCTTCGCTTCGGTACACTCGGGATTGTCTATATCCGCCAATCTAAAAAACTGGTCGATCGGTTCGCGATAAGCTCCCAGTTTCGCCTCGGCCCCCTTCGCGCCTATGAGCAAAAGCTTTGCCCGGCACGTATTGATGATGGTGAAATCATTGAAGAGCTGATTCTCTTGTGTCTTTAGTTTTCGGACCTCTTCGTCATCCAGCGTTTCGCCCTTCTCCATTTTATACGCTGCATTGATCCGATTGGCCCAGAAGACCGTGACGGATTGACTAAAAGCATCAGTCAACTCCAGCACCTGCTCAAGAATCTTTCTCTTGTGCTCTCGATCGCTCATGGTGATGGCATGCCGGTTGTTGATCCTGGCAAGCCACGCACCTGTCAGGCCACCAATGAGCGCGCCCAGCCCAATCTTCACAGCGGTGTCCACCAAATCAACCCATGTCTTCGTGTCTGCCATCTGCTCCCAATTTAAACACAATCAAACTACAGGCCCTAAATCAGAAATCAACAATAGTGATTCTATAATCTTGAATGAACAATCTCAAATACTAAATCAACAATCAACCGTTCGGTGGCAGCTCGAAATGCGGATTGTAGATCAGCCCGATGATATTCCCATAAGGATCCCTGACCGTCGCTACCATCAGCTCTCCACCAACATTGGTCGGTTCCTCGTGAGAAGTAGCACCGAGCGAAAGAAATCTCTTGTACTCGCTATGTACATCATTCACACCCCAGTAGGTCAGTACATTGGCAGGTTTGTCAGTGGTGGCCTCCTCTTCCGGCAGCAGCCCTAATTCATATCCCTGAATGTTGAAGCCGACATAAAAGGGCTCATCGAAATAGGGCGCTGTAGCAAAAGCCTTGGCGTACCAGTCACGGGCTTCGCTTAGATCGCCCACTTTGTAGATACAGGTTCGGAGGCCCAGGATTGGTGGTTCGTTCATTGGATGGAGTCGTTGTCGAAGTAATTGTTTTCAAACGAAGGAAGTTACCCAATGAATAGGATGAAACCTTCGTCCGCCTGCAATTCATTAACACCCTCAAAAAGATCGCTCCTAACTAAAAACTCACTCATGTGAATTCAACAATCTGAAATCCTAAATCAACAATCCTAAATCCTAAATCAACAATCCTAAATCCTAAATCTGAAGTCCTTAATTCTCAATTCCTCGTGGAATCAAGTGACATAGGGCGATCAAGACGCCGGAGCCTCTACCTGCTTTTGCATTCGCCGCTGTCGAAGTGAGACCGTCCGTAGCGACGCCACGAAAATCCCGAGTAGGTAATTCCTGACTAAGTACCACACAAAGCTCTTTTCGTTGAGAACGGGATCGATCTTGTCTTCAATCTCTCTGTGCACAGCAGGTAGCTCACTCCAATGCTTATAGGTCTGGATGTGGTGTGCTGTGTGATACCCGTTGTTCAGCCAAAAGAAGTTCATTATTGGGCTAAGGAAGTTCCTGGAGTGATTGTAATCATCCTCCTCATCCGCGTGGACATGCTGAACATAGTTGAAAATGAGGACAGCAAACATCGATACTTGCTGTGGGATGATGATGAAAACCAAGGCGTTCTTCCAATTGATGGCAAGCGCTGCTAAAATCCAGGTCACGAGAACCACGATTTGTAGCCAACTCAGATAGTACCTCTCTCTGTCCTTTGTCTTCAGGCTCTTCAAATACTCCTTGATTGCCTTCTGCTGAAAGAACCCACTAATAGACGGGTAAGTAAGCAATGTCAAAAGATTGTTCTTTTCCGAGTATCTGTAGGTCTTGGTGTAGTCTGGCTCCGTATTGATGTACTTATGATGATTGATATTATGCGTGGGGACCCAGGCAAAAATCGGAAACCCATAAAAGATCGTGAGCCAGTTGTCGGTCAAGACATTCATCCACTTGTTCGTCCAGATGGGTAGGTGTTGATGATTGTGAGTGATCACAGAGGCTGTCACGGCAAAGAGCAGCAAAAAGGCATAGAGGACAATGAAAACTACCGAAGGCAATGCCGACCAATTGTTCCAAAGGAAAATAAGAAGAGCCATCGTGAACAGCATGAAAAAGACGGACCTCACATCCGCTCGGTATCTGAGCATATCAAAAAGTCAATTAGGTTAGGAATCAAAATGGGCCGCTAAGAGAATCCTAATCTAATCATTCTTTGACTACATCCAAGTAACATGAGTTGTGCAGGCCCCTGAAGGGTTGTGCAGCTACTTATCGGTCCGTGTAACTACCTCAGTCATGTGGTGGTACCACTCTCCTTCCTCATATTCGGAGGTTCTGATCATCGTCTGTCGTGTGAATGAGCTGAGATCCATTGTAGCACTGTTGGTCATAAGCTCCCCCTTGACGTACTCAGTGACACCATTCTCGATCTGGAACTGTGCCGAGGTCCGCAACGAAAGACCATCTCGCCGCTCTTCTAAAGTTCCCTGCATGAGCACCTTGATAGGCCAGGTCGAGCTGAACCATAGACTCTCATAGGTATCATAAATGGAGTTGTAGTTGAAGTAGACGACATCAAGTCCCCTGATCTTCCCGGGTCGCTCCATCTCGTAGGTACAATGGATGAAATTGCCATCCATCGCCTCCTCACATGATAGCGTCCCATGCATGACCCTCGGCTTGTCGGTCTTCGGACCATAAGTGCGTAGCACCTCCCACTCTCCGACTAGAAACGACAGGTCGCTTGTGGACTTGATGTTGTCCTGTGCATATGCCGCAAAGCACATTAGACCACCGATTAGTAGAACAATTATCCGCATGAATGAAATGCTGAATCCGTGAAAAATGATCGTGACACGGCTTTTAGTACGTAATCTCGCCACCAGTGACCGGCAGTTCAAGACGAACTGTACCTTGCGAGGGCTAAAAAGCCCATACCAGGCTCAACTTATCGCTCGAAGCTTTTAGTGTCGAGCCTCGCTAATCATGAAAGATGATCACTCCGTACCTCGCCGCGGAGTACCCTTCGTAAAACTCTGTGGCAATGATCTCGATCTGATATTGGGCGGTCACCGTGGGCTGGAAACTAATGATCGTGTAGGCGTCTTCCGAGTCGCCCTCGTGCACCAGGGTCCACTCCTCAAGCAAGTCATCATATTCATAGATCCTTATGTCCAGGTCCTTCACCCCCTCATCGGCAAATCCCACGATCGTATACTCCCAATCGGAAGTCAATGTCCGGTAGGTCAACTTATTCGAAAAAATCAGGTCATACTCAATCCTCACGATCTCCTTGCCTTCATCATCCAGTCCCTTCACAAATTGAGCACCCTGCTTATAAATGGGGTAGGATTTTACGCCGTGGTACGCCTGACCGTAGATCGAAAATGAACTAACCAGAAAAAGTAGAAGGAAGGTGAATCGCAGATTTTTCATGTCACAAGGGATGATTGTAGCCAACAAACATACGGCTTACGCCAAACCTTTCAAATCCGACGTCCCGGCATACTCACCGCAGATCCTGGCTCAGGTATACGCCAATGCCTGCCGGCCTTGATCCTACAAGCCCTGCCGAACTTCTCCTCTATGTAACAAATGTTACAAGACCTCAATCAGAATATGCCTTTCTTGCGGGATTGGTCGGGACACATTCGCAACCAGATCTCCCTCAAGTAGGGAGCATCTCGGCCATGATCGGAAAGAGTTTATTAGGGTTAGAAGTGTGAGTGTAAAGCAAGGCGTACAAGTAGCGGCCAACCCCGGTCGCTGCTGAGCGCTTTTTTTTGTTAAGACAGGTTAGGCGCGCACCATCTCAATGAACACTATTGGCGCGTTGAACTCCAGCCTTTTTGATCCCCTGATAGATCAGCAGCAGATAAATGGCAGCGTACAGTGTTTGCGGCACCAGTTCCATCAGCACAATATTCCTCTTCACTATACCAGCCAGCAGGTACATCACATAGTTGCCCGCAAAGGCAGCCAGGATCATCCAGGCGGCAGGCACAATATTCCAACTACTTCGCGCGGTTGCTCCTACCGCAAAAAGCAGCGCGGACAATACCATGAACCAGGTGGTTTGATGGAGTAATAAAAACACAGCATAGTTGACATCCGGTCGATCGATTTGCGTCAGGATAGCACTGTGGCCGACACTGGCGTGCACCACTGATCCCAGCAACGCCCACAGGGCGGCGATGAGAAAAAAGTAGTTCTTTATCATAACGGAAATTTACAAAAATCGCCATGATGGGCGCACTACGCGGCTCGCCAACCCGCCAAGTCCAAGCCCTATGGTGCGGTCACTACAATATGCGAGTGCCGCCACATACAAGTGTACCTGTCAATTTGACAAGTACACTGCCATAATTTCCACGCTCCGCAGATGGTATTCTTTTTGTACTATTCAAGGAGAGTTTTTAACTGTTTGTTTATGGCAACAGAACATAGAGATCGAAATAATCTTCAGAAATATGCACTGCTGATCGGAGCATTTGCCCTGGCAGCAGTGATCGGAAGTGCATGGATGGGTTGGCCCCTCACGCTGGGTTTGTTGGTGGGTGGTGCTGTGCTGGTAAGCTTCTCCCTGAACATGGCACCGCAGCAAATCCTAAAGTGGCAAGGTGCCAGAAAGCTGGATAGGTACTATTACAGCGAGTTGTACGAAACAGTCAATGCCCTCGCCCGAAGAGCGGGCCTGACTTACTCGCCAGAGCTGTACATCGTACGAAACCAGGTTCCCAATGCCTTCGCACTCGGATCCAAAGACCGGCCCATTATCGGTATGACAACGGGATTGATATCCATGCTCGGCGAACGGGAGTTACAAGGTGTATTGGCCCATGAGATCAGTCACATCAAAAACAATGACCTTTTCATCAAGGGCCTGGCCCTCAGCTTCGGAAATTTGACCAACACGCTGTCCTTTGTGGGTAGGATCATGCTGCTATTCACCCTGCCACTATTACTCATGGGGATAGAGACCATTTCATTCATGGCGGTATTGGCGTTGATATTCTCTCCCACACTCAACGTCCTGCTACAGCTCGGGCTCTCCAGGACGATGGAGTTCGTCGCCGACCATGATGCTGCGGAGATCACCCGCGACCCATTGGGCCTGGCCTCGGCGCTGCAGCGCATTGATATGAGGGGAAGACGGTGGTGGCAGTCATTAAACCCCGTCAACTATCGCTCTTCCGATTGGCTCAAGTCACACCCAGACACGAACAAAAGGATCGAAAGGCTAAAGCAACTGGCCAGAGAGTACCCTGCGCCTGAGACGGGAAAGTACCATCACCCGATAGATAACTTCTTTGCCCCATTCACGAAGTCCGTTTGGATATAAGAATAACGGAAACATGAGGAGTCTCGCCTGGCGGCGGGACTCTCGTGTTTTAAGCAAGTCTCCCTGCCCCCAGACGAAGTTTGAAACAGGCATCCCCCCACATACCGTGCACCCCACTCGTCACAAAATATAACTTTCAGAGGGTCAGTTGCCGTTTATTTGCATCAAAACGGTCAAAAACATGTTCTGGAACTATCTCAAAGTAGCCTGGCGCAATCTTACGAGGCACAAAGTCTTTTCATTTATAAACATCACCGGCCTCACAGGTGGTGTGGCCATCTGCCTCATCCTCTTCGTGCATGTCAAGGACGAACTGAGTTATGATCGCTTTCACGAAAAGGTCGACCGGATTTATCGCCTCCAGTACAATATCATGGACTTCAACATCGCGCGAACGCCCCCTCCCCTCGCGCCACGACTGGCAGAATACTTTCCAGAGGTCGAAATGGCCGGCAGACTGTTCAGTCGATCTGCATCCGTAGGAGTGCCTGAAAATGGTGAAGTGGAGCGCCCCTTCGAGGAGGAGCGCGTGTTCTTTGCTGATAGCACACTGCTGGACATATTCACTTTTGACATCGTCATGGGCAATGCTGAGAATCCCCTCGATGAGCCCTTTTCCGTCATTATCAATGAGGAGATGGCCAAAAAGTATTTCGGGAGTGAAAATCCCATTGGGAAGTATCTGGTACTGGAAGGTGAGCATACATTCAAAGTGGTGGCAGTCGCCAAAGACATGCCCTCCAACTCCCACTGGCATTTCAACCTGATCATGCCCTATGACAACATGTTTGATGTGGAGGGAGAAACCGCCTTTGGGTCCCTTCGCAACAACCTGAACAACAACTGGATGGCAAGTCACTCCTTCACCTATGTCCTCCTACGGACCAACCAGAATCCACAGCATGTTAATGCGAAATTCCCCGATTTCATCAAGGAACATATGCCCGAAAATCAGCAAAAAGGGCAGGAGTTCATCCTGCAAAGCGTCGCAGACATTCGTCTCAGAGGAAACCTCGGAGCGGAAATCGAACCTGTCGGCGATATCACGCAGGTATATCTATTCATTGGCATTGGCCTGATGACACTGCTTATTGCCTGTATCAATTTCATCAACCTCTCGACCGCTCGAGCGCTTCAAAGGATCAAGGAAGTGGGCATGAGAAAAGTAATGGGTGCATGGCGCGGTCAGTTGGTAGCACAACTGCTGGGTGAATCGCTGCTGGTATGTCTGCTGGCATTCGTCCTGGCATTTGGCCTGGCTACCTATTTGTTGCCGGAGGTAAATACACTGACTGGAAAGGAAGTGCAGGTAGACGATTTCCTCGCACCCATCACGCTGCTGGCCTTCTTTGCTTTGTTTTTGTTGACAGGATTTTTAGCAGGGCTCTATCCCGCCATTTACATCGCCAGATTTCAGCCCGTCGCAGTACTCAAAGGCAGGATCGTCGATACCAATCCCGGTGGACTTTCCCTGCGCAAGGTGTTGGTCATCTTCCAGTTTACCATCGCTGTGGTGCTGATTACCGGCACAGTGGTTATTCGAGACCAGGTCGGATTGTTCAGGAATCGCCCATTGGGTTTTCAAAAAGATGCAATCATCACGGTACCGCTTTTCAGCAACAACTTCAACAATGCCTTTGGGGGAATGACGGCCGAACTGCGCCAGAAACTCAATACCCTTGAAGACGAAATATCCGCCAATCCACGCGTCAATAGCAGTACACTTTCCTCCAACGTTCCAGGACTCGGGGCGGTCAGGCGCAATGTGATCCCTGACGGATTCACCGCCGAAGATGCCATCATTAATCCCTCATTGTCAGTAGACTATGACTTCCTGGAAAACTTTGAACTGGAACTACTGGCAGGTCGCGACTTCTCACGCTCCTTTGGGACAGATCACACGAATGCCTTCATCGTCAACGAGGAGGCCCTCGCCCGCTATGAGTGGGGGTCGCCAGAAGAGGCGCTAGGCAAAAGCTTGAATCTCGAAGGGAAAGAAGGTCAGGTAGTAGGAGTCATCAGGGACTTTCACTTTGAGTCATTGCGTGGAGCGATCGACCCGCTGATCCTGGACGTCAATGCCGGTCTATTCACTACGATGTCCGTGAATGTCCAGGCAACTGAGTTGCCTAACACTATTGACTTCCTACAGTCAAAATGGAATGAATTCTTTCCTGATAAAGCATTTGAATACCGTTTTCTAGATGAGCAGATCGACTCGACCTATGAAGGCGAAGAGAACCTCGGGAAGATCATTACCTACTTCGCCTTTTTGGCGATTTTGATTTCGTGTCTGGGCTCGTATGGCCTGATCATGTTCCTGGCAGAACAAAAGATGAAAGAGATCGGGATCCGCAAGGTACTGGGCGCCTCGGTTCCCAGCATCATCACTTTACTGGCCAAAGGCTTCGCCGTTCTGCTGGGCATCTCATTTGTGATCTCAGTGCCTCTCGCCTATTTCCTATTGGACACCTGGCTATCGGATTTTGTATTCCGTGTTGAGCTGGGCCCCGGAATGTTCCTCCTCGGAGGGCTCATCACATTTGGTATTGTGGCCCTCACAATCAGTTACCAGTCGATCAAGGCCGCGTTTGTCAATCCCGCCAGAATCTTACGAAGCGAGTAGATCACAGACTGGGACATACCCAATCACCGAAATTGGTGCGTTATAAGCCATTGACTTGCAATCATTTGCGTCAGTCTATTTTGTCACAGATTGATTAGATTTAGGGATTAACCTAAACCTGATTTTTTATGAGTGCAAAGACTAGAATAACAGCGACGTTGGTGGGCTTCGTCGTTTATTTTATCCTTGGATGGCTGCTCTATGGCGCCTTGTTGATGGATTTTTTCCAAGGCCAGAGTACTACCAGCGTGATGAGACCGGAGGACGGCATGATCTGGTGGGCATTGATCCTAGGAAATCTCTTCGTCTCCTATTTGCTCGTCTACATCCTGGGCAATTGGGCCGGAGTGAAGACGTTCGCCGGGGGATTGAAAGCCGGGGCAACCATTGGCTTGCTGTTGAGCCTCGGCATGAATTTGACAATGTATGGAACTTCGGACATGATGACTCTCACTGGCACGCTTGTTGACCCCCTGGTGGGCGCTGTCATGTTTGGCGTCACTGGCGGTGTGATCGGAGTGATGCTCGGCAGAGATTAATCGACAACGACTCAGTAAAAAACCACAATAGAACAGTCCTCTCAGAGAGGACTGTTTCATTGCACACTCATCCCCCTTGTCCAACAGGTTGGGCCATCCTCTTGATGTCACCTCCTGTCGGCATCATGCAATCGCAACCGGCTCTGTCGCCCATAATCCCAACTCATTGAAAGTAATAGGGTGCCTTTAACGGTTATGAGTATATTAAACCGTTAAGAACCAAGTTATCAACTATTACTCACTGAAACCATGGACACCCATTCTTTTGGGGCGATAGAGCTCCGTCAATTCAAAGCAGTCGCAACCTGCTGCATATTCTTCTTTTTTCATTTGGCCAAGGGCCAGGAAATCCGTCTCCACGAGACCTTTGACAATACCAGTCAATTCACCATACAGGGCGGGTCTTTCTTCTCTGATGGATCCAATGACTACTTCGGCATATACAATGAGGCTGACCCCGTGAACAGCAGCGACTTCGGTACTGGGCCAGTCCCCAGTATCCAGGGCGATTACGTCGGTTTTGCTACTCAGGGAAACTTCCTCACTGGACAGGACCTGGATGCACCTGAGGGTGGACTGGCACTGCCAGTGTCGCTCATTTTCAGCAACATCGACATTTCAGGGCTGGAGGATCTCCAGTTTTCTGCTTTGCTGGCAGAGGACAATTCCTTTAGTATCGACATTCCCGATTTTATCGATGTCTTTGTATCCATAGATGGCGGAGAAGAAGACCTGGTCCTATCACTCAGGGGTGGGGCTTTCAGCGACTTTTTTCGCGAAGATACCGATTTCGATGGCATCGGCGACGGACCACAACTGGGTACCGCGGCCACCACGTATACCAGACCGATTCCAGGGGAAGGCAGTTTGCTTACGCTACGCATAGCGATCAGCGTGAATGGCAGTGGTGAAGATTTTGCAATGGACGATATTATGATATTTGAGGAAGCCGAAGAGGATCCCTGTCTCGCAGATGTCACTCCTCCTATGATCTCCTGTCAAGACCTCACGATCCAGTTGGATGCATCAGGTATTGCCAACATCACCGCCGCCGACATTGACGACGGCAGCAGTGACAACTGCGGCATTGCTAGTAGCACGATCGACATTAATTCCTTTAACTGTAGTAGTGTCGGCACTCCGAAACAGGTGACACTCACCCTCACTGATAACAGCAGCAACGTCAGTACCTGCCAGGCCATGGTGACGGTTGAAGACAACACACCGCCAGAGCCCGTCTGTCAGGACATCACAGTCGAACTGGATGCTTCTGGCAGTGCTTCGATCACTGCCGCCGATATTGACAACGGAAGTAGCGATAACTGCGGAGCTATTACGAGCGAATTGGACATTAGCTCCTTCGACTGTACTAATCTTGGCTATCCGATGCAAGTGACATTGACCGTGACAGACGGTAGTGACATCACGAGTGAATGCAAAGCGCAAGTCACCGTGGTGGAAAATACGCCACCCGTGGCGTCATGCAAGGATATCACCGTTCAGTTGGATGCTTCGGGAAATGCCACTATCACAGCCGCAGACATCGACAATGGCAGCAGCGACAATTGTGGAATTGCCAATATCTCCGTCACTCCCTCCAACTTCACTTGCGCCGATGTCGGAGTCAATACCGTGCAGCTCCTGGTGGTCGATAATGGCGGCAACGAAAGCACTTGCTCTGCCTCCGTAACAGTGGAAGGCGACCTGGTACCCGCAGTGGAAATGACACTATGGCCCCCTAATCACAAGTATCAGTCTGTGAGTGTGTCAGGGCTGATCCAGTCTATCGCCGGTAGTTGTCAAGGGCTCTCGGAGAATGATCTACAGATCATGGAAGTCACTAGCGACGAACCGGAAAACGGTTCTGGTGATGGCAACACCCTCGATGATATGGTTGTCACAGACTGCCAGACCGTCGACCTTCGGTCTGAGCGACAGGGATCAGGCAATGGAAGAGTCTACACGATCAAGATTGGCTTGGACAATCTGGTTGTTGGGAAAATGTTCGTCTATGTCCCCAAAAGTGTGAACGGCATCGCAGTGGATGACGGAGCAACTTACATTGTCGATGGATGTGGCACTTCTGGTCGACAAGTCTCACTTACCGGTCAGGATTCCGAAGATTAACAAGTGGTCTCACTTACCGACACTCAATGACATAATACCCGGGGCGCTTGTGCCCCGGGATTCAATTGCCATTAGTGGGCAACACGTTGAGTAGGACAGATTCGCGAAAATAGCTGCCGTCGACTGTATAGCCCTCCAGGATCACATCCATTTCACCGATATCATCCGACAAGAAGAATTCGACAGTACCCTTACCTGCATTGATTGGGACCTCCGGGGCCCAAAAGATCGTAGAGCGGAATTCGGGAATGGCAGATTGGTTACCACTCAAAGTGGGAAAACGCATGGCTGCATTCAGCCCTCGAATACTCGTTGCTTCGTTGATCAAAGCTTCTCCCAAACTACCAGACTTGCTATCGACCACAACGATGCCATTACGTCCTATCAAACCTAGTCGGCTGATTTTGCGATAATCCTTCACAATGCTGATCGTATGGATATCCGACGTTGGCAATGACAGAAAATGCTCCGTATCCAAAGTAGCGTGGCCATCTATAAAGTACAATGGGTTGCCCGTGGGAGGATCCCGGAGGTACTTGAATTTCACTACGCTCTGCCCGCCAATCTTCGCATGTGTCAATGGCCTGATAATCTCTTTCACCACTTCCTCCACCGACTGGAATGACACATAATCGTCCAAATCGTATACCTGATCGTATTTGTTCACAACTTCCTCCAGTGGTCTGGGTGTGAGCGCTGCCGCTTCGGTAGGCACAAAACTGCTGTTGGTGAAGACCTCGTACGACCTGCGGATGAGTTGGCGCTTGCCGCTAAAGATCGCGTAGCTATCGGACATGTCTCCAATTGTCGCAACCGGTGCCCGAGGCCAGGATATTGATGGCTGGTCCCAGGCAATCGTGAGGTCCGACCTTATGGATCCACTGAACTCCGTCAGGTAAAACAGGTCTTCGTCACCATAGAAATCGGGTACCGACAATGAGATAGACCCATCAGGTTCGACCAGCCCAGGATAGGGCCAATTGTGACGTTGAAGGTAGATCGTGAGCTTAGTATCCCTCGGCAGTCTCAATCCATGTAAAGTAGGGCTTCCCTCAAGGCGAATCCTACTGCTACCTCGCCGTGGCCATCCGGGCTCCTTGCCCATGCGTATCTGATCCCAGTCTTCTTCAACCCCAAGAAGGACCAGTGCCATGTCGCGAATTTTGGGATCAGCGCTTGTGTCCAAGAATCTCGACGTACCGTCACCATTTAGGGACGAACTACCTGAGAGCACAGCCCGGTTCAATACCCTCAATGTGCCATTTCCTGACAAAGCCATTCCTTCCTCAGAGTTGAGCGAGATGTCGATCGCTACTTTCTCGCCAGCCAGAAACGTTTTCCCATCCAGGTTTAAACCAGCCACCACCTTTTGGCCATTTTCAAACCTCCGCTGGGCCATCACTCTGCCATCCGAGTCAAAGACGGATAGCTGCGAACGACCTGGAGGCAAGGCTCCTGCGGGTACTGTTAACCGCAAATCGGTCTCTGCAACATCCATGGTGACGGAATGGACGACTTCACCGCCAGAGGTGACGATTCCTACCAACCGTTTACCTTGCAAAGCCGATCCAGAAGGTATCCTCATCTCAAAGCTGACACCCTTCCCTGCTTCACTCGGAAGTTTGTGGAGGGCAATGCCACCGTTTGACGCAACAGGCAGGTCGACCCTCGAGAGACCATTGGATGTTTGAAGAAGGTAAGCGCCCCTTCGCTCGGGCGTGAATGAAAATCGTGACCAACCGCCCACGAGAGGAACCGTCTGGGTCACAACGCCGGCTCTGGTCATCAAGAGCAGTGAATCCATGGCAGGATCAGTCTTGACCACGACTGTGTTGCTGACACCACCCAGCAGCGAACCACCCTCCACAGCCACCTGGATGTTATTTCGTATCGGACCCAGGACTTTGTCCTTCACGATGGTCACTTCGCGCTCAAAGAGTAAATGCCCCTGCTCTGCACCTGTAAAAGGAAAGTGCGCTGTAATCAAGTAATATCCGGCTTCCAGGTCATCAGAAAGTACCATCTGATTGCTGCCCAGACCATTCCTGGTCATAAACCGGATACTTTGCCGCGATTGGCCCTGGCTATCCACCAAATTCACCTCAAGGATTTGCTTACCGCTTGAAGACATGATACTCCCATCGATCACGTAGGCCTGCAACCATAGGGTGTCACCTGGCGCATACTTCGTCTGATTGAGCGTCAGTTCCACCCGTAAGTTAGAACCCTCGCTATAGTAGCTTTCGTACTGTTCCTCCAAAAGGTCCGTGAGGTGCTGTGCCTGGCAAATACTGGCCGTCAACGCCAGCGCCCAATACATGCAAACAGCTAGTTTTCCCACCGATCCGGCCTTTCGTTGAATGCGTTTTCAGTAAAGAGACGACAGTCGTCGGTATAGTAGTCCATGACCGACAGCGGGTACGGAACGTCCTCGGCTGTTAGGAAGATCGTCTCTGTATCCACTGACGTGGTCAAGAACAGACCCACCACCAAACTCTCATTGTTCGTCGCCGTGATGTTGCCAATAATCTCTCCAGCCGGAGGTTGGAAGATACTTGTTGAGCCCTGGATTTGCGAGCGCAGTTGCTGATAGTAATCATAAGCTGTCCGCGAAATACTCATTTGCTCCACCTGAACCATGAACTTGTCATGAAAGGCATTCCTTGTAATAGCCACCTCCCCGACTTTTACATTTCTGAATTGATTATCGGTGACAAACTGATTGTCAGAAAGTTGAGGCATCTCTTCGTACTCGCGCACCCAGCATGAACAGCATTCGCAAGGCCCCACTTCCTCCAACAGACCTCCACTTCCATCAGGGCCGGGCACTACGATATATCCACTGCAGGGGGGTGGATCCTTCCACGGGCGATACCCTCTCTCCCAAGCCATTCGAAACTTCGGCTCCGTGTCAATCCGATAAATGCCTGTGTACCGCCATCGGACAAAGTTGTTGGTTTGCTCACCTCCATCAGAGTCTACAAAAATATTGAACACATCAGCCCTTATCTCTCCAAACTCCTCGTTTGAAGTCCTGTCCTCGTACTCAGGCTTGATCTCTATGATGGACCCGACTGGTCTGATGATGTCGGGTTCGGATTCAAACACACGTCCATCTGACAGTTCCACAGTGATGTAATAGGTGCGACCGACTTCTCCCCTCAGCGAACCGACTGTCTCGTAAATGCCTGGCTCCACCTCACGAAAATCCTCGCACGCCCCCAAATCATCGTACAACTTGATGGTGCAATTGGATATTGGGCGGGCAATAGCTGTGCTGTCATCCAGCGCCAGTGCGGTATTGACGGTCACTTCGTACGGCCCAGGGTCCGTAGAGATCATCCCTTGAATGACGATCTGATCTTCAGCGTCCGGCACTGGAAAGTCGATTTCCGCAACGCACCCTCCAACAACGGCCACCATCGCCAGCATCCATGTCCGTCTGATCACTATACCCACTGTTTTCATAAGATCCTTATGTTGTAACTCACCGAGGGGAAGATCGTCCCTATGATTGATAACTGGTATGGCTGCGGAATCCCCTGCCCATCACTCCTAAAAAATACACTGTACGGATTGTTTCGTGCGTAGGCATTATAAACCGAAAATACCCATGTCCCTTCCCAACGTTTGTCTCTTTTATGGTTGCCTTCCACGACGAGTGCCACGTCCAATCTGTGATAATCGGGAATACGAAATTGATTGCGCTCCGAGAAATAGGCGACGGTACTGTTTTCAAGCGTTATGGCGGATACAGGCACTGTCACTGGCCTTCCCGTATGGTAAGTAAATTGGCCAGTGAAGAAATGGCGTTTGGATAATTCCACTCTCCATGAAAGGTTTAGCGAATGCGGCATGTCAAAACTCGCTGGATACCTCTCGCCATCGTTGATGGTCTCTGCTATGGAACTCCCAGTGAACTCCCGAAAAGCTCTGGAAAAAGTATAGTTGACCGAGCCCGTCAACTTGCCAGTATTCTTCTGAAAGGAAAATTCGAAGCCATAAGACTGTCCCTTGCCCTGGAGTAGTTCTGTTTCCAGGTGATCATTCAGCAGCAATTGCGCGGCATCCTTGAAGTCGACAATATTGCTGTACCACTTATGGAACACCTCCGTAGAAAGATTGTACTTCCTCTCGGCAAAGTCCTTGAAATAGCCAAAAGATATCTGATCAGATCGCTGAGGTTCGAAATAGAAGCCGCTTGGCTGCCAAATATCTACCGGCGTCACAGCGGTCGTATTCGTCACGAGATGCAGAAACTGATTGATACGGTTGTAGCCTAATTTGAGGCTGGAAGAAATATCCAACATCCATCTCGCCGAGAGCCGAGGCTCCAGACCGAAGTAAGTTTTTATGATCTCGAAGTTGCCGTACTCCACCGAATCAACCATCGAGCCGACCTCTATCGGCTGGCCGGATTCATAGAGATTGACGGTGGCCGGACCTAGTGACATAAAGAGTGGTAGTCTCAAGCCTGCCTCTATTGTCAGCCTGTCCAGTGGATTCCATTCGTCGCTGAAATACCAGGCGCTTTCGATGGAGTATTGCTTATCCATCTGAACAGAACGGGCGACAGATTCCGCACTGGTGGGTTCCAGTGTTCCCGGATTGAAACGATAATGCGTCAGCTCCCAGCCCATAGACATGCGGTGAAATGCGCGCTCATAACGGATATTGGCCTTGGCCATCAACGACGTGATCCGAAATGACAGGTCCGCAGCGGTCAGAGAATCGTCGTTCACCACCTGGTACCCGAAAGAGCTGGCTCCCAGCTGAAATTCTCCAGACCACTCTGGCGTCCATTCATGATCAAACCTGCCAGAGATGATGTAGTTGTCCCAGCGGTAAGTCGAATCCCCGATCAGTTGAAACTCATCCTGGCTGGCATAGCCCGTGACGCTGAGTTTGCTGTTGTTGTTCAAAAGCTGGGAGAACTTCAGCGTCCCATCAAAAAATGATACCGAGCTTTCTCTGAGGTCCGCATAATTCGTCCGCACTGATCGTACCAGCCAGTCTGAGTAGGTCGTCCGAAAAGACGCGAGTAATGATGACTTGTCTTTCTTTAGCGGACCGTGTGCGGTAGCATTGGCCGTGATCAGACCTATTCCGACTTTTGCCTGCCACTTCTCATAGTCCCCGTCGCGGGAATGAATATCCAATACAGAAGAAGTGCGTCCACCATATATGGCGGGAATACCTCCCTTCATCAATGAAACATCCCTCAAAGCGTCTGAATTGAAAGCCGACAGGAAGCCAAAAGCGTGCGCGCTATTGAAGGTCGGCACGCCATCATAGAGAATAAGGTTCTGGTCGACACTCCCTCCCCTGACGTTGAAGCCTGCTGCCACCTCCCCTACGGTAGTGACACCGGGTAGCCTTTGTACTTGCTTCACGACGTCCACTTCACCCAGGAAGGGCGGCGCTCGTCGCATTTCGACAACAGGAACTGGGGTTTGACCAATTCTTCTGGTTGCCACCTCCTTGCTTGTTTCATCCACGATCAACACCTCTTGAAGCAGTATGGACTTCTTCTGAAGGACCACGTCGATCTCGCCATCTTCGTAAATATCAAGGCTGATCACCTTGGTGTCATACTCTACAAACCGCACTTCAAGGAGATGTGCGCCGGCTGTCAGTTGTATTTGGAAAAGTCCACCCTCATCCGTGTTCGTGCCCACTTCTGAGCCATCAATACGAACGGACGCAAAGGGCACCCCTTCTCCCGTCCCCTCGTCAACTACCCGTCCCCGCAGTTGGTAAGGGCCATTTTCTACGGTGGCTTCTTCCTGCCCTATCTGCAATTGGTCCACCTCCAGACCATCTTCTGCTGCTTGCCGCAATGCCTCTCGTCGCTGAATCGCCAGCTCAGGATCCTTCACAATAACGATGACCTGTGGGTACATCTGCAGGTATGTGAGATCCGTGCCAGCAAAGATCTGCGTGAGCACTTCATCGATTGACCCGCCAATAAATTGCTCAGAAACGTCGTAAGACTTGACCCATTCCGGAAGGTAGAAAAAGCGAGCTCCGTGATGGGACTCTAACTCATCGAATACGGCGGTAAGAGGCTCTCCAAGAAATTCCTCGGATACTTCAAATGTTAGGATATCCTGACCCTTAGATTCCCAACACACTGCCAACAGCAGCACCCCAACTATCACAAGTCGCCACATATCTCAGGCCGGGAAATTAATAAACGGTGGGGATTTTACACTATAGATCTCTTTCAATGGTTAGGCCTTGGTACGATCAAACAAAATCTATGACGGAAGTAGGCAAAGAATGGTACCAAAACGACAAAACTCCCTGAGCTTTCAATTATGTTAGCCGGAGCCATGAAACATTTACTCCCACTAAGGACGGATCAAACTTCATGTGTAAGAATGCCTCCCTCCGATTCCAGGGTATTTGCGTACTTTACAGCGCACAAACCAAGATAAAAATGGCCTCTACTCCATCAACTCTGGGGATGGTACCCGTTTTGCCCTCCACTGATATCACACGCGACCTGGCTTGGTATGACAAGCATGCCGGGTTCACGCATTACTTTGGTGATACGGGTTATGCGGGCCTTCGCCGAGACAACCTCGAGTTCCACTTACAGTTCCATCACGGCACTGACGAGGACCCCATCACGGGCGGATCCGTAATGAAGATCTTCGTTAAAGACATTCAGCCATATTTCGAGGAGTTCGTGGAAAGGGGAACGATCTCAAAGGACCGGCTTCGCATGAACACCCCATGGGGCACGCATGAATTCGGATTCTACGATCCCAACCAGAATGCGGTATTCTTTGTCCAGGACGCTTGACTTACTCCACGCCTGCGGGAACGACCTCCTCCTGATATCTTAGTGCCAGGATATTTGTAGCCAACAACAACAGCAGCAATACTGCTCCGCCAAGAAAATAATTTTTCCAAAACGATATCTGCGGACTTTCGGCGAGCAGCACCTCACCATCCTCAAAATTCATGTAGGCACTGAAGTCATTGTCGGAGCTGAGAAAAACGCGGAACAGGCGATCTCCTCCCCGATAGATACGGAAGATGTTCGTTTGATTGTATACTCCCTGAAATAACCGCACCTCGACATTCAGTTCTCCGGGGTCGTCAAGACCGGGCAAATCAAATTTCAAATCAGATTGATGTCCACCGAGCGTGATGCTCCCCTCGCCAAGATCCACAGGCAAGCCATCACCGCTAATGGTAATGTTGTCCTTCGCATAGTCGATGAACAACTCCTGGTACTCTTCTTTCCCCAGGCTTTGGAGTTCTTCTTCCCCATACAGACGCGACATCTCGGCCTCTATGGCTGACCAGGCAAAATTCATCTCGATGTACCAACCTACGCCGGAGTCATGCAAAGTGAAACTTGCGGTACTCGGATTACTGCCCAATCCCGTCTGGAGAATGGCCATACAAACTAAAGTTAGAAATATCCTTTCCATACTTACATCTGTTTATCAGATGCCCGTAAAGTAGCAAACTCCCTTATTCCGTGCAACGGTGGGTATACTGAGCCGGTATTTTGGCGTATATGCCCCGCAATGCGGGTTTTTAGGCTGTCTAGAGGGATTCGATCTTGCGAGAAACTATTTCGTCTCCCTCGACAGGGAAACTTACAGGCGACGATTGCCTTGTGGACGTGTAAAATGCCGTGATCAGTTCGACGGTCTTGCGACCTTCCTCGCCGGTGGACAGCGGGGCCCGATCTTCTTTGATGGCCTTGCAGAAGTCTTCGATCTGCAAACCGATATAGTAGACTGTGGCGTCGATCTTGGCAAAATGGTCCTCATCCGCCGCTTTCCATTGGCTTAACAAGCCTTCTTCTCCGGGGACCGTCCACAGGTCATTGAATGGTGGCTCCTGAATCGACGTTCTTCCGGCAATGAACATCGATCCACCTTCGGTTTGGGCACCGATGGACGCAGCATTGCTGCCATGGATATGTATCTTCCCATGGATACCGGGTTTTTGGGAATTGCTCAGCAGGATATTACCCAGTGCACCACTCTCAAATTCGACGGTGGCGACCGCAGTATCTTCAACTTCTATGTACGGGTGGTTCAGATTGCGAGCTACACCATAGAGGCGCTTGATCGGACCCATGAGCCAGTGAAACAGATCTAACTGATGGGGGGCCTGATTGATGAGTACGCCTCCACCCTCGGTACTCCACTTACCTCGCCATGGATCACTATTGTAGTAGGCCTCGTCCCGCCATCCCATCATGATGACATGTGCAAGCACAGGTGTACCAATCTTGCCGGCATCCAGCGCCTGCTTCATCCGCACAATGGGCTCATAAAACCTCCTTTGGCTAATTACCCCTAGTTTGGCGCCGCCCTCCTTCGCCGCCGCCAACATGGCATCACAGTCTTCCAGTGTGCTGGCCATTGGTTTTTCAATAAGGCAATGTACACCAGCCACTGCCGCCGCTACCACTGACTCGCGATGGTACATATGAGGTGTGCAAACCAACAGGAGTTCCACCCCAGACCGCTCCAGCATCTCAGAAAGGCTTTCGTAGGCCTTTGTGTCATGGGCTTTAGCAAACTGCTGAGATCGGTCCATGGAGCGACCACAAACGCCGACAAGTTCGGCATGTTCGCATTGATTGACACCCTTGGCATGAAGGTGCGCCACTTTCCCCGGACCGACGATGGCTGTTCTAATTTTTCTCATGTGCTCGACTTAAGGCTGTAGAATCACCTTCAACAATCCTTCCTCGCGATTGTGAAGCCGCTGAAACAGGTCGATTCCATCAGCGAGTGGCGCGACCGTGCTGATAATCGCATCCGGATCGATGGCTTTGGTGGCCATCAAGTCCAGTACCTGTGGATACTCTCCACAAATCCCGCAACTACCCTGCAGTCGTATCTGGCGAGTCACGACATCCTGTAATGGTAGCGTTACCTCCTTTGAGATGTTGCCCAATAATGTGACAGCACCTCCCTTTCTCGTATTCTTCACGGCTGTCCGAAACGTAGCATCAATGCCAACAACCTCAAAGGCATGATCCACTCCCCTTCCCTCCGTCAGCGCAGCGATCTTTTCCTCAACTCCATCTTCCTTTGGGTTGATCAGGGTAGTCGCTCCAATCTCTTTGGCCTTTGCCAGCTTCTCATCTGCCAGGTCGATGGCTATGATCTCGCGGCAGCCCTTCCATCGAAGAAGTTGTACGACGAACAAGCCGATGATCCCTGTACCGACCACCAGGGCCGTATCGCTCGCACCTACGCCGGACAAATTGATGCCATGAAGTGCCACAGCAGCCGGCTCCACAAGGGCGGCGTGATTGAAACTCACACCTTCAGGTATCGATACAAGAATGTGCTGCGGAACCACGAGGTACTCGGCAAAGGCCCCGTGCCGACGATAATCATCACATGACACGCCCAGCACCTGGCGCCCGTCACTCAAATTGTACAGACCTTTCTGTGTGAACCAGTCGTCTTTCGGAAAGACTGTGGAATCAAAAGTGACCCGGTCTCCGACATTCCAATTCATCACTTCCTTACCGGCAGCGACGATCTCACCGGAAGCCTCGTGACCCATGATAATCGGAGGGACCCGCCTCCCACTCGCTCCGGTCATGCCGTACACGTCGCTTCCGCAAATGCCGACAGATTTAATTCTGATCAGTACTTCATCATCCTGAGGAGTGGGATCCTCTACATCCGTAATTTCGAATTCGTGGTACTGCTTTAGAACGAGGGCCTTCATAACGACGTAAACCTATTTTTTGCCTTTGTCCTGAAGCGCCTTGGCGACGTAGTTTGTATAGGCCGCGGCCGTCTTGTCAATTCGGGTCGGATCTTGAAGCTTGCTAGTGACGACGAAGACCAGACTCTCTTCTTCCGGAGCATCCATATTATACCCTACCGTCTCAAGGATGTAGCTCGTATACACTTCGGTAGAAGTGGTCGTAGTCGTAGGTCCTACACCGACACCGGAGTAGTAGTGTCCATAGGCATAAGGCCGCGCATAGTACCGGGAAAAACCACCGTAATACGCAGGATAGTAACTGCCATAGTAACCCCCAACATACGCTCCTGTCTGAGTACTGGTTGTTCTTTCAGTCCTTTGCTCATCCAATACGGAAGTTACCACCACGGCACCGAAACCCTCTTTGTCGAGAATTATCTTCAACTCTTCGGAACGTGCCTCTGATACCTCCTCCGCGGGATTGAGCATGGGGAACAATTTGAAGCTTTCAACTGCTGTAAGTCCACCAGATCGGAATTTGTTGGCCATTTCCTCTTCAAAAGCTATTCGACTCTGCCTGTTGGCCGTCCTTGCGATGACAAGGATCTTTTTCGATACAAATCGATCAATGGTAGGTCCTTCGCTTTTCCAGCTACTCAGGACCTGAACACCAGAACAGGCAGCAAGCAGAAGAATTGAGGCGAATACGCCTGATATAAGTAATTGTCTCATAGAATCATATTGTTTGGGCAGTGCAAAGAATGAGATAAAATCCCGAACCGGGACCCTCACGTGGCTAATTTTTCGCCTTTTGCGACGGTCGAGCACTCTGATACCAATCACGCAATTGGTATTCGGTAGTCTCTTGCGTCCGCTCATCTGTCAGAATTTCATCATAGCTGAGATCCTCGACTTCCCGCAGGTATTGCACAAGCACCTTGGCCTTCAAGTAGCTGTAGGGTAAGCCTAGGCCATTCTCGCGTTGTATCCACGCCCATTCGTGGTGGTCATCCCTGGCTTCCTGCTTTACCAGTACCTCCATACTTGCCATCAAATCGTGATCAGAACGGAGTCTGCCAGCCACTAGTTCACAGTACCCTTCATGCTTCCAAAATGGCGTATTCAGTGTCTCAAAACCATAGGCATTGTACTGCAGACAGTGGATCATCTCGTGCGCAATGACTTCATCCAGTTGCCATCGCCTACCGTTCCAATCCGCTTCATTTCTTCGAAAATCGGCACTCGACGCTAGCACGACCTTGTTGTAATAACCATAAGCAAACGCTGGACCCATAATACGTTCCATGATCCTGGGGTAAGCGGCTCCCTCATCCAGACATAGGTCAAATCGAAAGTCCTCGTCGTACAGCTCGGAGGTCCTAATGATCTCCAGACCTTTTTCTATGACCTGCCAATCCACTTCCTGCATCTCCGCGTTGGAATACACAGTCACTGCCCCCCGCTCGGTACTGTGAGCATAGGACCAGGATGGAAATAGCACCAACAAAACAAGAGTGGCAATGGGTATCGCCAGAATAACGGCAGAAGAAACAAGTATCTTTTTTATCATAATTGGAGGTTTGTCATTTACTAAGTCGGTTGTAGTAGCAGATATTGGGACTGTCTGAGTTGGATTCTACAATGTCCAGAAGCCCATCGCCATTGAGGTCTACGACTTTAATATCATAGGTATCGGATTTCTTCTCCGAAAGTTGCAGGGAAGTGAACGATAAGCCGTCGCCGTTATTGAAGTACACGTAGTTTTCTTGTCTGGAATTGCCCACCACAAAGTCCATATCGCCATCCTGATCAAAGTCACCGGTATCTAATGAAAACGTACTGGTGTTAGCTTCACCGACCTGCACACTGCTGCCGTATGTCACTACCGCCTCCGCCAAAAACAGCTGATTTTGCTCTCGAATGTTGCCAACCAACACATCTGGTAAGCCATCGCCATTGAAATCAGCCACGGCAATTGAGCGTGAATCCAATTCACTGTCACCAATGGCTAGTTTCTTCTCAAAAGTGTTTTGCTCATTGAGGTAAATGAAGTTCCTCTGCCCGTCGCGATTGGCTACCACGAAGTCTTTATCTCCATCACTATCCAAGTCGAATAGATCGATGTCCAGCGTGCTGTCATCCCGTTCGCCAAAGAGCACGACTTCATCGAACTGACCCTGACCATTGTTGAGGACCAGCTCATTGGCGTAGGCTCGGTTGCAAATGATGACGTCGATGTCCCCATCACCATCTACGTCACCAAGCGTCAGGTTCCGAGTATTGGAACTAAGGTCTGCATACGATCCTCCGTCGGAAAACTGGCCTGATCCATCGTTCCAATACATCCTGTTGGGCGCCTTGTCATTACCCGTCGCCACATCGAGATCTCCATCGCCGTCAAAGTCCGCAAGCTCGGCAGCGTACGTAGTTGCCCGCCGAGGTGACAGCAGATAGCTCTCTGTGTACAGACCGGACCCATTGTTCAAAAACACCTCATTCGCGGCGGGCCAATGCCTCCCATTGGCAACGACCAGGTCCATATCGCCATCACCATCCACATCACCGGCGGTGACGGATGACGACTTCAGTTCCTGAGGATCAAAAACCCTCTCCCGGAAAGTGGTTTGTGCCAAAAGAAAGCTGGGTAGGCACAACAAAAAGGTCAGCGGGTAGCTCAGTGGATGGGCATTCATCTCGAGAAGATAACGGATTTGGCCAAGCGGAAGAAAAGATACCATTGACAAAGCTTCTCAGTATTTTACTAACAAAAGTGAAACTTTAATTACATTCGCCCAGTATAATACTGTCAATTGTGTAAGAAATGAAGAGTGTAAAACTGGGAAATTTCGAAGAATTGGTCCTCCTGCTTGTTGGCGCCCTTTACGATCAGGCCTATTCGGTGAATATCGTGGAAGAGTATCAGAAACAGACCGGCAAGAAGGTCAATGTGAGCGCGATCCACACCGTGCTCTACCGCTTGGAGGAAAAGGGATTCCTTGAGTCGCAGCTAAGCGAATCTACTTCTGAAAGAGGTGGAAAGCGCAAGCGGCTTTTCTACTTGACGCCCTACGCCCAACAGTCGCTGGATGAGTTAGCGACGATACGGGAGCGCCTCCGCATCAAGATATCGGAAAGCAAACTCAACTGGAATACCAACTAGCATGGAGACAAAAAACCCTCAACCTCCTCGGCTCGCTCTGAGACTTTTTCAATCGTACTGCCGGCCAGATCGATTGGAAGAGTTGGAGGGTGATCTTGAGGAGTTCTTCATCAAACGCCTGAAAAGCGGGGCCCCGGTTTGGAGGGCCAAGCTATTCTATTGGTGGAATGTACTGAGGTGCTATCGGTCCTACTCAAAAACTAAAACTCAAAATAGAATGACAGTCGTGCCTTTATTCAAATCCTACTTCAAGCTGGCTATCCGCCATTCATGGCGCAACAAATGGGCCGTGTTGATCAATGTCGTGGGGCTGGGCATGGCCCTGAGCATGTGCTTCTTCCTTTACATGATCTACGCCTTCAACATCGAGTTTGACACAACGTATGAAGGCACGGAGGATGTCTACCGACTCCACTCCTTCACTATGGAAAATGGTGTTGAGCGTAGAAACGAAATGTCTCCGATGGCCCTCGACAATGCCTTGCGAAACAATGTAGGCGGGATCAATGAACTGGCTACCTACTATGCAGTGCGCACGAGTATCAAAACCGATGATGACTATTTCACGGAACGAGTCGCCTTCGTGTCAACGGAGTTTCTGGACATGTTTGAGACACCGCTGTGGTATGGCTCCTTCGCACCTTTCGGCGAGCAACCTGTCGCCTACCTCAGTCGGGATTTGGCCAAGAAGTATTTTGGTGACGAGATCGCCCTCGATCGCACCTTGAGTATCTATCTCGGCGGGTCCAACAAACGCGAGGTCGTGGTGGCCGGCGTATTTGAAAGGCTCCCACCCAACAGAAGCTTTGATACCGAAATCGTAGTCCACTATAGTGAATATATTGAGGCGTACGACATTGACGCCAACGACTGGAAAAATCATCGATACCTCGCCCATTACATGCGCACATCGCCCGAGCAATTGGTGGATATTGAAACTCAGATCAATCGATACATACCGCAGCAGAATGAAGGTCACGAAGAAAGGAAGATCACCCGGTTTGAGTTGGTGCCCTTTCTATCGCCAACAGTGGCAAACCACACGCTCTGGCGATCCTATGTAACTTCGCGACTAAGACCAGAAGTGTATTTTATCTTCACCACGCTCATTGGCATGGTCTTTCTGATCGCCTGCTTCAACCTTGCCAATACTTCTATGGCGATGACTTCCAATCGGCTGAAGGAAATTGGCATTCGCAAAACACTCGGTTCGCAAAGCAAGCAGATATTGGTCCAGTTTCTTTTTGAGATGGGAGTGATCTGTTCGTTGGCCTTTGTATTGGCCATTGCACTGGCGAATACGACGTCGCAGGCAATTCTAGGGCTCTTTGGAGCTACCTTCGTTCTTCAGGACATAGACCTGACTGGGGTCATTCTCTTCACCCTGATATTTTTGACCTTCACCACATTGGTTGCCGGACTCCTTCCAGCACTCTACGCATGGAGATTTCAGCCCATCGCTATTATGAGAAAATCTGTTCGGTTAAAGGGCGTCAATTGGCTGAACAAAACGCTGACAGTAGGGCAATTTGCTTTCTCTATTGCTGTCCTGACCGCTGGCGTCACCTTTTCACAAAACAAAGTGTTCCTGGACAACATCCCATTGGGCTATGATGAAGAGGGCATCTACGTTATCGAGTTGCAGGACCGCAAACAATTCGGGCCACTGAAGCAACAAGTAGATCAAATCCCTGGTGTCCAAACGGCAGGTACCTCGGACAATATTGGCGCTTGGAATGACGGCTCACCAGCCACTTTGAAAATCGATACGGCCACGTACGAAGTGAGTAATTATGTCGTCGGGGAAGACTACCTGGATCTACTATCAGTAGAAATAGTAACGGGCAGATCCTTTATCAAAGGCAGCAGGAACGACCAAAGCAACTCCGTGCTTGTCAACCAGGAATTTGCTCGCAAGTATTTCGAAGGCAATAGCCCGGTGAATGAGGTCATCTCTGTAAGTAACGACAGGAAAACCATCGTGGGCGTCACCAGAGACATCATCAAAGACGTCTACGAAGATGCCGTGGAATCTCCTTCCATCATTTCTATGGGATCGGATACAATCATGCGGCACCTGGTGATCAAAACCGCATCCTCCGATGTGCCTAGGCTCGAGGCCAATCTGAAAACGATCTGGTCTGACTTGTATGACCTGCCTTATCAAGGCCGCTCACAAGGAGACCTGGCAGTCGGAAATGCCAAGAAAGACTCGGATAATCTTCAGAAGATCTTCTTGACAATGGCACTATTGGGAGGGTTTCTTAGTCTTGCCGGGATATTCGCCCTGGCGAAACTAAATGTCGCACGTCGACTCAAAGAAATCACTATCCGCAAGGTGCTTGGGGCCACGGTCAAAGAACTGCTGGTGGCCATCAACAGATCGTTCGCTATTACACTTGCCGCATCCCTGGTGACGGGGAGTGTTCTGGGATTCCTGGTCTCTCAAACCGTACTGAGCCTGATCTATAAACACCACGTCCCAGTGACCCCATTGACGAGTCTGTCTAACGGAGCACTGATCGTCATCTTCTCAGTGTTGATGATAACCCTTGCCGTGTACGTCCCCGCCCGCACCAACCCTGTTCAGGGGCTTAGGGAGGAATAGCATTGAGTCATAAAAAGGTGACCTATCTCTTAATCATCGGCAGGGATAGGTCACTTTCTATTCCTTTACCAATTGCTTCTCCAGTTCTTCGAGGGACTTGCCTTTGGTCTCAGGAACAACCCTCCAAACAAAGAAGAATCCGGCGGCCGCAAAAAGGCCATAAACCAGAAATGTCATGCTACTACCGAGCGTGGCAAGTTCCCATGGGAAGACCAACTGCACAAGGAAACTCACGGCCGAATTAATGAATCCGGTGAAGGAAATGGCAAACCCCCGCACCTTCAGCGGGAACAGTTCCGAGAAGAGCACCCACATGACGGGACCCACAGAAATGGCAAAGGATGCCACAAAACCCAGGATACCAATCAAGATGAGCATGGGATTCATCGTGATCGCCGCAGTGATCATATTGGACTCGTATTGGCGGGCGCCCTCTTCTCCCAGCGCCTCACGCACAGCCGCTTTATATTCGATGTCGTTGGAGTAAGTCACTCCCACCAGCGGCTGTATTTGTTCCCGGCTGATTTCAGCGGGTAGTGAACCGAGCTTCTCTTCCTGCAGCGTGTACGAGGCCGAACCGAACCCATAGGCGAGCAAGAACATCGTCAGTGCGATACCTGCCACACCAAATGTTAACAGAGGCTTTCTCCCCAGCCTGTCAATGAACATAATGGCTACGATCGTAAAAACAAGATTGGTGATGCCCACCAGAATGGCCTGTATAAAGGAAGCGTCTGTGCCTATCCCCGACTGCTCGAAAATCATGGGCGCATAAAAGAACACGGAATTGATCCCCGTGATCTGTTGCAACACCGCTACGACCACCCCTATCATGAGCACGAGCCGCATCGCCGGTGAGAATAGCTCCTTCAACTTTGTGAGAAATTGCTGCAACTTGCCGCCAGTGGAGAGTGCCTCACCTGATGCCTCGTCGCCACCGACGCTCTCCTTGACAGCGAGAATTTGCTTTTCTGCCTCTTCTGCTGACGCCACCTTATTCAGCACTTCACGGGCCTCATCCTGCCGTCCTTTCATCAGCAGCCATCGCGGGCTTCGGGGTACTGCAAACAATCCAATGAAATAGAGGACAGCGGGTAACGTCTCAAGCCCCAGCATCCACCGCCAGTTCCACTTGCCGATACCCAGAGCCTCCACCCAACCTGCTGACGAATCCCCTAACTGAAGAATGAGATAGTTGGTAAAGAAGGCCGCGGAAATACCGACAACAATGTTGAGCTGATTGAAGGACACCAACTGACCCCGCATGTGGGGTGGCGAGACTTCTGCAATGTACATGGGCGCGATGATCAGTGCGGCACCGACACCAAAGCCCCCGATCATTCGGGCGATCACCAAAAAGAGGAAGTTCGGCGCAATGGCCGAAGCTATGGCTGAAACAGCAAAAAGAATCGCAGCATACGTCAGCACCTTCTTGCGACCAATCCGATCGCTCAGGGGTCCTGATATCATCATTGCTGCAGTCGCTGTAAGGGTCAGTGAACTGACCGACCACCCCAGCTGGAGCTTGGTAAGATCGAACTCGATTTCGATAAACTTGACAACACCGGAGATCACCGACGCATCGAAGCCCATCAGGAATCCTCCTAATGCGACGATCAACGCGATGCGAATGGTATACGCTTGCTTGGGAGCCATTGGTTAGGGTTTTTGGTTTTTCTGGCTTGCCAAGATAACCCAAAATGGAAGAACCCTGGATCTATGAATTCCGTCGCCGGCAATCCGCTATTCGGCAATAAATGAGTAGATTGAAGCGTACGACGAACTCAAATCAAAAGCTGCTTTATGAAAAGGAGAAGATTTCTCAAAAAAGGTGGCACCGCAGTAGCGGGTGCCGCAGGTATTTCAATAGTACCGTCCCATGTGCTAGGGAGCGCTCTGGGTCACATTGCGCCAAGTGACAAAGTCAATCTTGCCGGTATTGGCATCGGCCACCGCGGTGGCTCCATCCTGCGATCGCTACACGAAACGGGTATTGCCAATGTGGTGGCCCTCTGTGATGTGGATATGAATGGCGATCACGTCAAGCGCTCGGTGGAAATGTTCCCCAAGGTCAAGCAGTTTACCGACTTCAGAGAGATGTTCGACGAAATGGGCGATGACATCGAGGCCGTAAGCGTGGGTACACCGGACTTCTCTCATTTCCCCATCACTATGTTGGCTATGTCTCTGGGGAAGCACGTCTACGTGGAGAAGCCGCTCGCGCGAACGTTCAACGAGATCGAGTTGATGATGGCCGGTGCCAACAAACACGGCGTGGTCACTCAAATGGGAAATCAGGGACATTCCGGAGAAAACTACTTCCAGTTCAAGGCCTGGAAAGAAGCTGGGATCATAGATGGTGTCACCGAAATGACCGCGCACATGAACAATAAGCGAAGGTGGCATGGATTCGATCCACGTATCACATCCTTTCCGGCCAAAGAAGCTCTGCCAGAAGGTATGAACTGGGATGTGTGGCTCAACACTGCCCAGTGGCATGAGTACAACAAGGACTACCATCACGGTCAGTGGCGCTGCTGGTACGACTTCGGGATGGGGGCCCTTGGAGACTGGGGAGCCCACATTATGGATACCGCGCACCAGTTTCTGGAACTGGGTCTTCCCTACGAGGTAAACCCCACCCTGCTCAACGGGCACAATTCCTTCTTCTTCCCTTTTTCATCGACCATTGAGTTCAAATTCCCGGCCCGTGGGGAAATGCCTGCTATGCAGATCAACTGGTATGATGGGACCGACAACATCCCTGCTGTACCTGAGGGCTATGGTGTGTCTGAGATCGACCCTAATATACCACCACCAAGTGACGGAGCGCTGCAGCCTGCCAAGCTAAATCCAGGCAAGATCATCTATGGCAAAGACCTTACCTTCAAAGGAGGAACACATAGTGCACCGCTGAAGATCATTCCAGAGGAAGCCGCGAAGGACATGGCTTCCAAATTACCAGAAGTTCCCGAAAGCCCTTCCAATCATTTTGAAAACTTCCTCAAGGCCTGTAAGGGCGAAGAAGAAGCGAGGTCGTCCTTTGACATTGCAGGACCATTAAGTCAGGTCTTCTGTCTTGGGGTGATTGCTCAACGGCTGAGTGCAAAACTTGTGTTTGACCGGGAGACGAAGGAAATAACCAATAATTCGTACGCCAACGAGCTATTGAAAGGAGACCCACCCAGGGCCGGATGGGAAGAATACTATCAAATGGCTTAGAGAGATTTATCGAGGAGGTAACTGAGGCCGGGTAACGCTTCAGTTCTCCTCTAAAATGGTCTTGATGTGCTGTAGGATCTCACGTGGCACATACGGCTTGTTGAGCAGATGTGCATTTTGTATCTCATCCACTCTTTGGCGTGTTTCCTGATCACTAAGGGCCGAAAGAAAGAGAATGGGCACATCAGACATACTGCGCAAAGCGGCGGCAGCGTCCAACCCACTCTTGCGCCCTTTCAACATGATATCCAAAAGGATGAGGTCCGGCTTGAGTTCCTCAGTCAGCTTCGACAGCTCATCAGCAGACTCGTACCTTCCCAGACTCTCGTATCCGTGGCCCTGAAGGATCTTTTCCAATACCAGGGAGGAAATGACATCATCTTCGAAAATCAGCACTCGCTCACTCATGACCCGCGAGATAACTCGTCTTTGGCGACAAATGGAAATGTTATCTTGTATTTGACCCCCTTTGTCAGGTCTTTATCAATTTCTCCCCCTAACTGCTTGCAAAACATGTCAATAAGATCCATTCCGATGGACTTGTCATTGCTGCTAGCGGCGGACATTCCCTTCCCCTCGTCTCCAAGCGTATAATGTATGTTGCCCTCTTCCTTGTATAGGGAAACAGCTATTTTTCCCCCTGTTTCCTGATCATAGGCGTGCTTGAGGGTATTAGACAATATCTCGTTTGTGATCAGACCAAGAATCAATATCCGATCGACGCTAAGTCTGTGATTCTCGACAGAGAAGTCGATTTCATACAAGTCTTCGTTGGACGCATAGGTACGAATCAGGGTCTTGACCAGGTCATCCAAGTAATCCCTTGTGAACAGTTGGTCTGCCTCCTCCAACTCCAATAGCTGCTCATGTATTTTGGCAATGGACAAAATGCGGCTGTTCGTCTCCGAAACAAAATGCTGAAGGCCGGGATCATCCGTCGCCTGACTCTTCAGATACATCAGGTTGGAGATCAAATTCAGATTATTCTTTATGCGGTGGTGCAGCTCCTGGAAGAGCAGCGTCTTCATTTCCAGGGCCTTTCTGAGATTCTCCTGTGCTGTTTTTTCTTTCGTCACATCCAGGAAGGACGCCACAACGCCATACATCTTTCCCTCATCATTGAGAATAGGATTGCTATTGACAGTTATGATCTTGCGTTCCTCATTGCCAATGTGAACATTCATCAGAAAATCAGCCACTGGTTGTCCGGTTCGACCGGTGACGACACTCGGATGTTCGGAGGGGTCCATCGGCTCATCTTTGGCATTGAGAGCCTTCCATCGCGGATCGAATGAGTCCTTTCCCATCAATTGATCGACGGTAAGTCCCAGGATATCAGCAGCGGACCGGTTGCACATCAGTATTTTGTCCTGAGTGTCGTGTACCACGATACCCTCATGAAGTGACTCCACCACCGATCTGTACCGTTCCTCACTTTCTCGCAGCTGTTGATTCAGCTTGTGATGCTCGGTGACGTCCCTCGCCACTGAGTAGTTGAGCTTTCGGTCGTAGTCTATAACACTGTTCCACTCGAGCCACACATAGTCACCGTTCTTCGTACGGTATCTGTTCTTAAAATTAACGACCTCCGGTTTTCCCTCATATAAGGTAGCCGCCTCTTTCCTGGTCTTCTCCAGATCATCAGGATGGAGAAAATTCAAAAATGGCTGCGACTTCAACTCCTCCATCGTATAGCCCAGCACTTTGACCCACTGGTCGTTGAGTTCCAGAAAGTAGCTATTGAAGTCCGAAATAGAAAAGAGGTCATTGGCCATGCGGAAGAGCTCCCGCTGACTGTAGGCAGGAGTAGTCATTCGCACCGAAACTGTGAGGGCGGAGACTTCTGAATCTACAACAAGCGGTACCAACTCCACTGCCCGAACATTGGCACCAAACAGGGATGCCCAATCGCTGGGATTAGAAGCCATTGGCACGTTGGAGTCAAATGCCTCCAAGAGGATATCCGATAACTTTTCTGCTTCTGGCACCCCTACGCCTATCCAGGCCTCGCCGTACCCGATGTCCACGCCGTGCTCCGATTTCATCCATACCCGAAATTCTTGGTTGGCGGAGACGTACTTTTTGCTTTTGTCAAGCGTGAATATCAGGGTTTGATCTGGAGAGTTACTGGTTTCCATAAGGTTCTCTCCATGATGCGAAGGCAAGTATCATATGGTTTAGTGTAGGATGCTCAGGACAATATAATCAGAAAGGCCATGGAGGTCAAGCAATTGCGTATAATGGCCTCGCTTCATCGCTCACGCATGTCGGACATCGAACAGAAAGAAGTAATGATACCATGAGCTCGCACCCATTCTTAGGCATTCTTATTGATCAGATCGACCAGCTGCCGTTTGTTGGCCACTCCCGATTGACGCCAGACCGGTCGACCATTCTTAAATAGGATCAATGTAGGCACACCTCTCACCTGATACTGCTGGGCAAGCGCTTTGTTCCGATCCACATCAATTTTAATGATTTTGGCCTTACCCCCTACTTTCGCCGACACATCTTTCAAAATAGGCGCCTGCATGCGACACGGACCACACCATGTAGCATGAAAATCGACAAGCACTGGCTGGCTCCCACTGATTAACTGTTTGAATTTTCCTTTCATTTCGCGTATTCGTTCTCGATACTGCTCTTTAGTTCTGTCAAGAGCTCTTTCTGATGTCTTGTGAGGTGCTTTGGCAATAGCACCTGCAATTTAATGTACAAGTCCCCATGTCTGGTGGCACCGTAGACAGGCATTCCTTTTCCTCTCAGTCTTAGCTGCTTGCCATTCTGCGTGCCCTCTGGGATCTTAATATTTACGTCTTTACCATTGATCGTGCGGACTGACCGCTTGCCACCGAGTACCGCAGTAAACATGTCAATAGTCAGCTGCATGTAGAGGTCATCGCCCTTCCGCTCGTAATGCGCGTGTGAGCCTACTCGTATGGTAAGGAGTAAATTTCCAGACTGGCCGCTGTGACCCTTCGCGCCTTTTCCTTTGACCTTCAACTGCAATCCATCATAAGCCCCTGACTTTATTTTCACCCTTATCTTTTCGACCCCAAGGTCCACGATCCGCTCGGTCCCATGGTAAGCCTCCTCTAGTGAGATTGCGATCTCTCCCTGGAGGTCGGCTCCATGTTGACCATGGGCGTAATTGCTAAAACCTCTCGAATCCCCAAAACCTTGTTGGCCACGACCGAAGAAAGACTCGAAGAAATCAGAAAATCCGCCACTTCCAAATAGGTCCGATGGGTCGCCCTGGAATTCATAGTGGTATTCCCCACCCGGTGAACCATAGAATCCCTGACCAGAACGAGGCCGGTATTGTCCTTGTTGATACTGCTTCCAATGTGCACCCAGCTCGTCATATTCCTTTCGCTTCTCCGGGTCACTCAGGACTTCATTGGCCTCGCTGATCTCCTTGAATCTCTCCTCTGCAGCTTTGTCCCCGGGATTCTTATCTGGATGGAATCGTACAGCAAGCTTACGATAGGCTTTGCGGATCTCATCTTGCGTCGCTGTCTTTCCTACTCCAAGTACCTTATAATAATCCTTGTATTCCATCTCACAAATCCATCAATGTCACAAAAAAAGGGACCACCCGGTCCCCTTACCCACTTGCATGTTGCATTCGGAAATCATCCGTCGCCGCCTCTCATACCCTCCACTCTTTGGAACTGACTCACCCTCCGGATGACAGTACCACATGCGGCAACAGGAGTCCGAATCTCAATTATTGGAACAACCGTTATCCAATATCAATGGTCTTGGGAGGCCGAGGCTTGGCTTCTTCCTTCTTGGGAAGCGTGATTGCAAGGATACCCCTATCGTACGCAGCGGCGATTTTATCACCATCTACCGTATCAGGCAAACGGAATGAACGCTCAAAAGAGGCCACTCCAAATTCCCTCTTTATAAATACCCTGCTATCCTCCTTATGGCCATTTTCGACCTTGGCGCTTACGGTTAACACATCTTCATTCACTTCGATGTTGAAGTCGGATTTTTCCCAACCGGGTGCCGCCAATTCAACAACAAACCCATCTTCGCTTTCCAGGATGTTGACCTTAGGCATCGACATCACGGGGCGAGGTGACCGTGTCCTTCGGACCCTCGAAAACTCTGGTAATAGAAAGTCGTCAAACAGGCGGTCAAATGTTCGGTTATTTGAAATTGTCATATTCATATTCTTGATCTTTTTAGATTACTTTCAATGTCATTCGAGTCCACTTGTTCAAACCGTGTTCCAAACGTGCAGATGTGAGATATTGCGCCATACTGACATATTCAAGTCAAAATAGGCGACAATTACATGTCATGATGTCATGATTAAGAAGGAAAAGCAGCAATTCAGTTTTGTCAGGAGATTACGGAGCTTTCGTTTCGCATTCGCGGGGATCCTGTATTTGATCCGGAGTCAACACAATGCCTGGATACATCTGGTCGCGACGATCGGGGTCATCACGGCAGGAGTCTTACTCGCAGTGAGCCCAACAGAATGGGGGTTATTGTTATTGTCCATTGGGTTCGTATGGACGGCTGAAGCCTTCAACACGGCCCTGGAAGCCCTGGCGGATCGGGTTTCACCGGAAACTCATCCATTGACAAAGGTGGCGAAGGATGTCGCCGCAGGTGCGGTGCTGATTGCGGCGGTAGTTTCAATCATTGTTGGGGTAATCATTTTTCTGCCAAAACTGGTTCCGTGAAAAACGGAAATTCTCATCGAATGCCGGTCGAAGACATTCGATGCCACACCCTTCCTATTTATAGAAACTGGCCAATGGCCACTTTTTTTGTTCCCTGACCCTTCGGCTCTGCGATTGCCGGCAATATGGCTATCTTTTGCTCAATTTACCCATGGAACCAATGAGCCTACGAACATTCACCTACCTCCTCATTCTTTGCCTCGCAGCGACAGGGCCCATCGGCCTGGCGCAGCAGCAGCCGAACGTCCTGCTCATCATCTCGGATGACCTGAACACCCGCATAGGTCCCTACGACAGGCAAAAGGATCACACCCCTCATCTTGACCGCCTTGCCAGCGAAGGAGTACAGTTTGACCGTACCTACTGCCAATATCCTCTGTGTGGTCCATCTCGCGCGTCCTTCATGAGTGGGCTATATCCCGAAACGAACAAATTGATATCCAACCAATACATCATCGGCAACTTTCGCACGGCTAACCCCGACCTTGCGGCTCACCCGTCGCTGGCGGGCTTCTTCAAAGAGCAGGGGTATTATTCAGCCCGTGTATCCAAGATATTTCACATGGGTGTTCCCGGCGGTATAGAGAACGGTGGCCCCGGTGCTGATGATCCCGACTCCTGGGACTACGCTTACAACGTCCTCGGCCCCGAAACCCTCAGCCAGGGTACTTTGGAATTGCTATCCCCAAAGAACCTGCACTATGGCGGGAACTTCTCGCGTATGATCATCAAGGATGAATTGGCAACCACCCAAACCGACTACATGGCAACAAGCCAGGCCATCGCCCTCCTGGAGAGCAGGGCTGCCGCCGTCGCAAAGGGTGCCACCAATAAAGTCAAGCCAAAGCCCCAGGCGCCCTTTTTTATTGGGGTGGGATTGGTACGCCCACATGTGCCATTTGTGGCCCCGGAGAATTGCTACGAGCCCTATCCCGACACCAAGATGGAAATACCCGAGGCCGTAGTAAATGACAATGTACCCTCTGAAGCCTTGCGGCAGCGTAATGAGAGGGGCTGGGGGATGGAAGAGCATCACAAAGAGAAGGTCATCAGTGGCTACCTGGCAAGTGTCAGGTTCATGGACCAACAGGTGGGCCGATTACTCGACGCCCTGGATCGGCTCGATTTGCGAAATGAAACGATCGTTGTTTTCATCTCGGATCATGGCTACAACCTGGGTGAGCACGACTGCTGGTCGAAAGTGAGCCTCTGGGAAGGCTCTGTCCGCGTACCGATGATCATTGCCGATCCCCGCTATCCTGCATCTCACGGAACAACAGTCAATGCGGTCACAGAGTTGATCGACCTGTATCCTACGCTTGCCGACCTCTCTGGGCTGCAAGAGAACACCCCGAAGATATTGCAGGGGCGCAGCCTGGCCCCGACAGTACGCGGAGTGGGTGCTATCGCGGCTGATATGCCCGCCTACACCATCTCTTTTGGTGGCAAAGGCGCCACCTTGCGGACGGGCCAATGGCGCTACACACGCTGGGGCGAGGACATTGCTGAGGGCAAAGAAGAACTGTACGACCATACGACCGACCCGGAGGAGCATAACAACCTCGCCGGCGATGACGCAAGCAGGGACGCACTGGTCAGAATGAGGGAGCTATTTGAGATGCGCCGGTCATTGGCTCGTAATGGCCTCGATAATTGACAATTACCTGTCTGGTATCGAATTTTGAATGGGTGACCAACAAATATTCTGATACTATTTTTGAAAAAAGTGTACATTCACTAGTTAATTGCACAACTAGCTAGTAAGTAGGTCGACGACCGCAGATGGTCGACCCTCTCTGCATGAAGAACCAAATTAAGAAGATACCTATCCTCGGAAAATGGACTACCTCCATTAACCGGCGCTTGAAGAAGGTAGCACCATTCACCACCTCCGAAGAGCATTGGGAGAGTCGCTACAAATCAGGCGGTGACTCCGGCCCGGGTTCCTACAAACGACTGGCACAATTCAAGGCTGATACGATCAACACTTTCATAAAAGAGAATGACATTAAGTCTGTGATCGATTTTGGTTTTGGAGATGGTAATCAACTGCAATTGCTCAACATACCAAAATATGTTGGTTTTGAAGTAAGCGAAAGTGCCGTAGCACACTGCCAAGAGGTGTATAACGATCCCAGCAAAACATTCAAGCACCTGAGCGAGTACCAAAACGATAGAGCGGATCTCGCGCTTAGTTTAGATGTGTTATTCCATTTGGTGGAAGAAGCAGTTTTTGCAGCCCACCTCAGGTCTCTCTTCACGGCTGCCAAAAAGTATGTGATCATTTACGCGTCCAACGCAGATGAGGAGCCCGACCCGACCCTACCCCAGGTAAGACGCCGGAAGTTCACACCTTGGGTTTCTGAGAACGCTCCGGACTTTATGTTGAAAGCACATATTCCCAACAAATATCCCTTCGACGGGAATGCGGAGACGACATCTCGTTCCGAGTTCTTCATTTACGAGAGGATCTGAAGTCCAAATTAATCTCTCGTAACACCAATGTGCATAATCGCATCACCCTGATGCAAGATGGGGTTGTTATTTAGACCTATAACAAAACCTTTGGCCGGGCTTTTGACAGGCACCTTGAATTCCGCAAAGGGATCGGTGATGTAAGCTACAATTTCATTCTTCGATACTGCCTGACCGCTCTCGACCAGTGATTGCAGTAGTCCCGAGGCCCTGGCTCTGACCCATGAAGAGCTTTTGATGATGCGAGTCTCATAGTCTGGCGGAGACACCTCCTCCTCCCTCATTCCCAGGTGCTTCATCACACGCAGGGCCCCCTGGATGCCCATTTGGATGGCGAATTCGTCGAAGCGGGAAGACTCACCCCCCTCGTATACCAGGATGTGCTTGCCTTTCCTGGCTGACTGCTGTCGAATAGACTTTGGCCGGTACTTGGAATCCACAATAAAGGGTGCCTGAAAGGCCGCGGCCAACTCGGCATTGGAAGGGTCCCGCAGTGCACACCGGATCTGTGGGTAGTTGGTCCGGTCTGCGCCACCGGTATGAAAATCGAGGCCAAGGTCTATCTGTGGAATGATGTCTTTCATCAGATAGTGGGCCACACGTGATGCCAGGGAGCCATTTTTGTTACCGGGAAACGAGCGATTGACATCTTTCCCATCAGGGACATATCTGGATGAATGGATGAAGCCATAAATATTAATGATAGGAATACAGATGGTCGTCCCCGCGGTGGGTACATTCCACTTGTGTTCCAGCATCCGGCGTACGATCTCTATGCCGTTGATCTCATCCCCATGCAGACCTCCGGTCAGTAGCAGGACTGGGCCCGGCTTTTCCGATCGATCTACCCTTACAGAAATGTCAATGGAACTGTGGGAAGGGAGCTTCGCGATGTTAACGTCGATCGTCCGGGACTCCCCGGGTCCCACCTCAATTTGATTGATGACCACTACGCTTTGACTTTGTCTTTCGGTCGGCGTTTCTTGGCGACGTTGCGCTCGATGTACTCGATGATCTTACCGGCCACATCCACTTCGGTAGCTGCCTCGATACCCTCGAGGCCGGGAGAAGAGTTCACTTCAAGTACCATCGGACCGCGCTTGGACTGCAGCATATCGACACCAGCAACTGCCAGCCCCATGCTCTTGGCTGCTTTGAGCGCAGTCGACTTCTCAGCGCGGCTGAGTTTGATGACATTGGCCGAACCACCGCGATGAAGATTGGATCTAAACTCCCCTTCCTTACCCTGGCGCTTCATGGCACCCACCACCTCCCCGTCGACGATGAACGCACGTAAATCCGCACCTCCCGCTTCAGCGATGAACTCCTGAAGGATGACCCGTGTTTTTAAGCTCTCGAAAGCTTCTACAACGGATGTCGCCGCCTTGTCAGTCTCCGCGAGGACAACCCCTAAACCTTGCGTCCCCTCTAAAAGCTTGATCACTACCGGCGCCTGCCCTATGTGCTTTAAGACTTTGTTTTCATCCTTGCTGTAATTGGTAAAGGCAGTTTTGGGCATACCAAGACCAGACCTGGAGAGGATCTGCAAACTCCTGAGTTTGTCTCGAGATCTCGTAATCGCCAGGGAGTCTACGGCCGAAAAGACTTGCATCATTTCAAATTGTCTTACGACCGCTGTACCGTAGAAGGTGACGGATGCGCCGATGCGAGGAATGATCGCGTCAATATCCCGGAGCATCTCACCCTGATAGTAGATCGATGGGCCCTTGTCATCCATAATAATGTCGCACTTCAGATGGTCGATCACCCGGGCTTCATGTCCGCGCTGTTCAGTAGCCTCAACGAGGCGCTTGGTAGAATAGAGTTTAGGGTTTCTGGATAAGATGGCAATTTTCATTGGTCGATCAGTTGATGTAGACAATCTAGTTCTTCTTGGATGATTTCTTCTGCTTCTCCTTAAAGGAGAGGTTTTTTCTAGTCACATCCACTTGAAATCTCCTGTAGAGAAACTTACGCCCCAGAAGTATGGGGTTTTTCATCTCATTGCGATCTGTCAGGGTAAAGTCAACGGGTATCTCTTCGCCGAAGATCAGGACCATCGTTTGAATTGTGTATCGGTGCTCTTCCTGGCCATTAGAACTCTTCACAACAGTGTCACTAAAGAGGTCCGTTTCGATGACCGTGTCTCGATACTCTGGGTGTGACGGATCCAACAGTTTGTATTGCAGCTGGTCTCGGCCCTGTTTGCTAACCACTTTTATCTCATGGCAGTGCAAAGCTGAGCTGTAAGCACCCGTATCCACCTTGGCTTCAATATCGAAAAGTCCAAGTGCTGGTATGTCTATTCGGTCTCGTCGCCCGATAACCTTCATTCATTCTAGAAATTTTGCAGTGGACGCATTCGCTGATAAAAGTACTGCTCAAGCTTAACTCAAAAAAGGGTGCCACGTCGATTGTTGGTTTTTCTTATTCTCCCCAATTGAGCCGCTGTATTTCACGTTCATACCATCCTATACCTTCGATTCTACAGGTTTTGACGAATTTCTCGCTCAAGACATTCCTTTCAAAAATGACTAAAGACCGTGAACACACCCCGACACTCGACAGGTACGAGCAGTACTTTTCGGTACAAGACGGCAAGCACTATGAGCTTAGCTGGCAGGTAAGGGTTATCAGCAACACCACACAAGGAGAGAAAAAATTCCCCATCGAGCGTCTCGAGCTCGTACTGGACTCAGTGTCTATCAATGAGCGCGGTATCGGCCACCCCCACCACCGCAGTATGGGCCTGCAATTGTACAACCAGGAGCACCCCAGAGAACAGTTGGATCTTCGATGCAATTGCCACGGATTCACGTTTGCCGATGGTCACTGCTTTATCAGCAACGATCAGGTGGCTCTACTACTTGCTGATGAATTTGAGTCGGTCAATGCCGACGAAGCTTTAGCAAGTGGCAACTTTGACATAGTCTGCTTCAAAGAGCCTCTCGCCGGCAGCTGGATCCACTCGGCAAAATACCAACGAGGATTGTTCATGCACAAACGGGGCCTTCATGCCCACCGACAGCACGAAAGCATCCGGGAAGTCGTGAGTTTTCCAGATTACAGGGATAGCATCCCCTACTATTTCAGAAGGATCGTCGGAGACACCACAGCAGCCAAGGTGGCAAGCACAGAGGTGATCTCAGCCGGTTCCTGAAAGGAGATCTGCTGATCGAAAGGCTTTAGCTATCAAAAGCTGCCTGCAAGTCCGCGACAATGATCTTCTTCATCGCCAACATGGCATGCAGGGCTTTCTCCGCCCGTGTCCGATCTTCATGGTTGATCAAAACCGGCAGCACCTTTGGGATGATTTGCCATGCCACCCCGTACTTGTCCTTGAGCCAGCCGCAGCGACTTTCCTCCCCTCCATCGCCGACCAGCCGGCCCCAGTATTCGTCGACCTCTGCCTGATCCTCACAGTCGACGTGAAAGGAAACTGAGTTATTGTACTCCTCTTTCTTCCCACCGTTCATGGCTGCAAACCGCTGGCCGAAGAGTTCGAAAATTACCAGGAAGTGATTGCTCTCGATGATCTTCGACTGAGGAAATACGCTGATGTAGTATTCGGCGGCCTCATGTGCCTGGTTTTCAAACCAGAGAAATGGCGTGATTTTTTGCTCAGTGCTCATAGGTGTAGGTTTCGGATGCTGATGTGCTAAAATTAGGCACTCATGCGGAGATACCTCTCGCTACTGCGAAATCGACATAGAAACGACCACAAACGGCGTCAAAAGCTCCTCGTTTAGGTCACGAGTTGCAGAGGCAGCTTGCGGATCCTACGACCTGTGAGGTCAAATATCGCATTGGCCAATGCTGGCGCCACTGTGGGTAAACCACTCTCACCGGCGCCATCAGGGTCCGCCTCTCCAGGCAGAATGTGGGTCTCAATCTCTGGGCATTGTCCATACCGCAGAAGCGGATAGGAGTTCCAATTTTGTTCCTTGACCGCACCTTCTTCAATGGTCAGGCCATAAAGCGCCGCCGTCAACCCCATGACAATGGAGCCTTCCGTTTGGGCCCGGACGGTATCAGGGTTCACACAAATGCCCAGGTCGAGGACAGTTGTGATCTTATCAACGGCTATACGGTCTCCATCGCGGCTCACATCCACTACCATCGCAAAATGCGCCCCAGAGCGCTCGCACAGCGCCAAACCGCGTCCTTTGCCCTGTACTTTGCTTCCCGTCCAGTTGGCCAAACTTTTGGTTTCCTCGAGTACCCTTTTGAAACGTGAATGATCCTGCATCATCTCCAGTCGAAAATCCAGAGGGTCGCGTCCTGCCGCCGAAGCCAGTTCGTCGATGAAAGACTCATGCGCAAAGGGGTTGGTAGAATGATAAACCGCACGCCAGTAAGAGATCGGAACGTAATGCTTTTGAAGTACGCCCCGGACGGACAGGTTGGGTATGTTGTATCCGGTAGTGATGCCGCCCATCAGCTGCCGGCCGGCCTCCATGTTGGTCCCTGTCTGGTTGCGAATCTCCTGTGCTACAACCTTATGCTCCAGTGCGGTGATTTTGCCACTTTCGACCTTACCACGCAGCACATTGAGCGAGCAGGCCCTGAAAGGCCCTTGCGTCTGGTCGTCTTCTCGCGACCAGATCACTTTCACAGGTACCCTCACCTGCTTCGACAGATGTGCTGCTTCTTCCGCTACATCCGTCAACGACCTTCGTCCGAAGCCTCCACCCATGAACGTGTAGTTGATCTTCACTCGCTTCTCCGGCAATTCGAGAAGCTGAGCGAGATAGCTTCTAATGCCATTGGGGTTTTGCGTAGAGCCCCAGAACTCAGCGCCCTCATCATTGACGCTGACGATACAGTTCATCGGCTCCATAGGCACATGCGACTGGTAGGGTGTCTCGTACGAGGCTTCAATGATCTCTCCCGACTGCAATTGCGCCTGCGCGTCTCCCCTGCTGAAGAGGTCAGTGCCTTGTTTGGACGACTCTGCCTTGTACTGCTCCGCCAGGGAGCTCGTCGATTGACTCTCCTTACCTTTATTGTCCCAGGTTATTTTTAGGGCCTTGCGCGCCTGATAGGCGGCCCAGTACGTATCAGCCAAAACGGCCACACCTTCACGTCGCGTACCGAAAACCTGGCGCTCAGTCTTGAGCACATGCCGTACGCCGGGCATTTCCAGGATCTCCTCTTTATTAAAACCCTTCACTTCGCCGATGAATACTGGCGATCGCTCAACAGATGCATAGAGCATTCCAGGCACTTCGACGTCTATCCCAAATGACGCGGTACCGTTGGTCTTCAAGGGTATGTCGCGACGAGGCACAGCTGTACCTACCGTATGGAATTCTGACGGCGACTTTAGTCGGGGCTCCGCGGGAGGCTCAATCTGAGAAGCATCTTCGACAAGATCGGCGTAGTCGACCTGACGCCCTGAGCCTTCATGTGAAACGACTGCATTGCTGGCGGTGCATTCACTGGCCGACACGCCCCATTGCTTCGCGGCAGCCTGTATCAACATCTCTTTCGCAGCGGCACCCATCACCCGCATTTTCTGGAATTCGTTCTGTATACTGTGACTGCCTACCACCATCTGCCTACCATATCTCTCAGGATCAGCATCAGACTGCTGGATGACGACAGCGTTGACGTCCACTTCGAGCTCCTCGGCGAGGATCATCGGGATGGATTGAAAAACACCCTGCCCCATCTCGGGCCGATGATTGAAGAGGGTAATAATACCCTCAGTGTCGAGAGCTATGAATTGATTGAGGTCGATGGGTGTACCACCGTCCTTGGTGAGATTGATCGGCGCTCCTCCCCCTGGCGTACAGCCAATAGCAAGTATGGCTGAGGAAGAAACTGACAGTTGAATGAATTTTCTTCTGGAAAGTGAGTTGGTGCTCATAAGGCTGGTCCGGTTACTTTTCGATTACTTTCGCAATAGCTTTCTTGATTCGTGGATAAGTGCCACATCGACATAGGACCCCATTCATAGCTGTTTCAATTTCTTCTTCTGATGGCTTCGGGTTGTCTTTCAGCAGGGCTACCGCCACCAGTACCTGACCAGACTGGCAGTAACCGCACTGCGGAACTTGCTCTTCAATCCATGCCTTCTGTACAGGATGATCGTTGTTTTCGGAGACCCCCTCGATCGTAGTGATCTGTTTTCCGACTGCAGCTGACGCAGGCAATACACATGATCGGACGGGCTCATTGTCAAGAAGGACCGTGCAGGCACCACACATCGCAATGCCACAACTAAACTTCGTACCAGTGAGCTTGGCAAAATCACGAATGACCCACAGAAGTGGCATCTCACTGTCTACATCAAGGTCGTAGGTCTTATCGTTAATGTTGAGCTGGATGGCCATGGGTAAGGTTGATTTTTCGTAGTCTCTGCTACCTAATATACGAAATACCTACAAGTGTTAAAAACCAGCCGGGCAATTTGTCTGTGCGTAATGCCCCCTGAGGACCCTTCTCAAAAGTGAAATTGGCAGGGTCCCAAAAATCAATTGGCAGCTCTACGTACCGCAAATGATCGGGCACCGATTTACAATGATTTACCGGAAAATGGGTATTGGTGGATGAAGAAATAGTCATTATCATTGATCAATGCGGGAACGAACCACCATGTGGCTCCTAATACTCTTTCTTCAGATAACTTCTGTAGTGGGGCAATCTGAGACTACAGGAGACAGTACTAAGGTCCTGTCTTCAAGCTTCTCTATCGAATTCACGCTCCTTTCGCAGGACCAGATTCGGGTCAAATATCGAGAAGAAACCGTCGCTCCAGATTCCGTTTTACAAGCTTACATCGCTAATCGGATCAGCACACGGGAATACGTAGGTGATCGCGTCCGTGGAACCCTAGACATGTACCTGGGTGACTTCAATAGTAAGCGGCATATCTCGATTACCAATGACACCATAATCGTTCGTGTCCAGGCCGAGGATTTTTTCGATAGAGATTCCCTTGAAATTAACATCTGGCCCCGGGAAAACTCTCAACAAACTCGTCTTGGTGAATTGCGGGTACAATCGTACGACAGACGTGAAATTACTGGAGCGCGCCCCATCCCAAACCTCCTCGAACAGGACAAGAGTATTTGGTGGCCGAAGGCAAACACCGACTTTTTTCACGCAACCGTCTATATAGCATCTAATGTGGGTGTTGGAGGCAGTCAGCTGCAACTCACGATTGCATCCCTCAATTCTCAGCTACATAGAATCACTGGATTCTTGTACTACGACTTGATTTGGTTTCTACCGCTCTTCTTGCTGATCCTGCTCCAGAGAGGTTGGATACCAAAATTTTCCGAATTGAACACGGTCCTGTCCTCAAAGCCATCCATGAAGCGATGGGTACAGGTATTTATGGCATGGATACTGACGAGTTTTTTCCGGAGCAATTTCGTGACCTCCAGTCTCCGCGACCTTTTCCTTTTCCACCACCTGAGCGAAGATCTCGCTCCTGTACTTCTCCTGATAGCGGTCATAGGTCTACTGCAGCTATTAACTCGAATCCCTAAGAGCCTCGTGCAATTGGTAGCAACCATTCTGTCAATCGCCGGGACAATCGCATACCTATACTTTGCCTTTCAGCTGGAGCTTTATGGTGATAGTACTTTTGTCTCGGTTGCCGTCGGTGTACTTGTTCTTCTTCCCTGGGGATTATTGCATCGACCCTGGGGAAAACCCACCTGGCGATTCTTCGTCGAGTTCATACTTCGCCCTGCGTCCTGGGCGCTCGGCTACATTATCGTGAGCGAAATGTTATCCACGAATTATGAGGTCCAGACATATGTCCAATATTTCCCCTTCCTCTTAATTCTCTATGGTTATTCCCGAATCCTTTCCGCTTTTGGCGTTCGTTGGCGGTACCTCTGGATCATCATCACCATCCTTTTTCTGTCCTATCCTCTTTTGGGGAGTACCAGCTACGAGTCCTTTTATTACTTGCGCACATGGCAATACTATCACGTCAGCAGACAATTGTTCTATTGGCTGCCTGCATTCATTCTATTATGGGTGCTTCGCACGGAGGATGAAAGCAGTGATCACCTATTCCTGTTCACTTGTGGTATTTTTCTTTTTGTCTTCTACATGGTCTTCGTTGCTGTTAACTTATTTTGGGTGCCCGTCGCCATCGTACTTGCCAACTGGTTGACGAGAAACCGTATCGTCTTTCATCGAAGGAACAAACTCAAAGCAATTCTCGACTTTCAGCAGCGATATCTTTCAGATCGTATTAAATGGTTTTTGGATTTCAACAAGCTCTTGGACTACAAGAGGCTCGTGGGCCTAAATGATGTCTACAAACGCAAACTGCTGGCCGGAGATATAGACAGTGAGGAGTACAAGCACAAAACAGAGGCCCTGGAAAAATACCTTCAGGGTTACACTCCACCTGATGAAGAGGTGAGATTGGGGACGCACTTCGGCCCCTATCCTAACTTCTGGCGGAACGGCTTACATGGGGGCGGTTATTTTCTAGTGCTGTCCATTCCTCTGTTACTGCTAAATATCAATAAGAGCTTCGAGGGACTATCAGGAGGTCTGCTGGCTCTGCAAATAATACCCACACTCCTATTAGTGTTTGGTACGTGGTTTAAGGGCTTCTTCTTCGGATACTTCTTCCCTCTCATCCGTGGTCAATTCGGATGGCAAAAAGGCCTCTTCCTTGGGCTTGCAATAGAGGCTTGTAATCTGATTTCAGTCATGCTAGCAGACTCCACAGGCGTGTTGGATGCAATTCCACAAATGCTCACTCGCATGTTGGTCTTCGTTCTACTGGGCTATCTGTTCTTTGACTTTTGGACAGCCAATAAGTTTGCCGGAACCTATTTCCAACCCCAGATCATTTTTCGAATGCAGGGACTGAAAGGGGTTATCAGTTCCCTATCAACGATCACCGCCGGTGTGCTTGCTGCCCTTGTCAGCTACTACTCAGGGCAAATCCCTAAATTGATTGAGGGTCTCTATCAGGACGTGGAACGACAGGAGCATATTCGTCAACCTGAAGCCAGCGCTACTGAAGAGGTGGTCGGATTTCTCATGTACCACTGGGACATGGTCATAGGCTATTTTATTGCTTAACCTCCGTGTCCACCTTCTTCAGCGCCACAGCATTCATGCAATACCTCAAGCCGGAAGGCGCAGGCCCATCAGGAAACACATGACCCAAGTGGGCATCACACGTATTGCAGATGGTCTCGATTCGGCTCATCAAGTGGCTATTGTCCTCGTGATAAGCGATGGCGTTCTCTTGGGCTGGCTGCGTGAATGACGGCCAACCTGTGCCGCTTTCAAACTTCTCATTGGCATCGAACAGCAGCGTATCGCAACAGACACACTGGTACTGTCCTGGCTCGAAGAGACTACACACATCGGAACTAAAGGGTCGTTCCGTGCCGTGCTGGCGCGTTACATAATATTGCTCGTCGTTCAACTGTGCCCTCCACTCATCATCGGTCTTCTCGACCCTTTTATCGGGTGTCGGGTTGCCCTTTCGGGCGAAATTCAAAATGTCGTTCCAGTTTAACATGTTATGGTCTTTTGTTCTTTGATCCTCGCTCTTTGTTCTTTGATCCAGGTTGTAGCTCAAGTTGCTTGAGAAAATCTATGACCTTCTCCTTGGGCATCTCGCAGGGCTTCAACCATTCCTGTCGCTGCGTAACGTAGTAATTCAGACTAACAAAGTCATTGCCGCCCAACTCGTCCGCAAAGACTTTGAAGGAGCGGTCACCATTGAAGGTGACCTTTCGCACCCCATACCTCTTGCCGCCATACCACCCTTCAGAATAGCCCTCTGGGATCCTGTCGATGTATTTCCTCATGACCTCCTTGAATAACCAATCATCAGCCAGTACGGTTACTCGGCCAATTCCTTTTTTAGCTTGTCCCCGTGCATGGCCCGAAGCTTCGCCACCTTCGGATCTATCACTACACGACAATAGCCCTGCTGAGAGTTGTTATTGTAGTAGTCCTGGTGGTAGCCCTCCGCCGGATAAAACTCCTTTAGTGGCACCACTTCCGTGACGATCGGGTCACTGAAGTGTTCTGCCAGTTCACTCATCAACGTCTCCGCTATTTCCTTTTGGTGGTCATCGTGATACATGATGGTACTTCGGTACTGCGTACCGGTATCGGCTCCCTGTCGGTTGAGTGTCGTAGGATCATGACTCGTTATGAATACCGTCAGTAAGTCCTTGTAACTAATCACCACCGGGTCAAATGTCACCTGCACCACCTCAGCGTGGCCGGACCTTCCTCCACAGACTTCTCGGTAGCTCGGGTTGGCGTATTTGCCTCCCGCGTAGCCAGAGACAACCTTGTCAACGCCCTTCAGTCGCTGCAGGACCGCTTCAACGCACCAAAAGCAGCCTCCACCTATTGTTGCTTGTTCCATATTCTGTAGCACTGTCTTTTCCTTTTCTTTGATTCCATACTAATAAACGATCAGTGGCAGCGCCTGTTCATGGGTGGAATTCCTTGATTGTTGCTCATTCTTCCCTTTGCAAGGATCTCTTTCGCATATGACGATAATCCGTGGGCCATTCGCCCACTCTTTGATGGAAGAAGTGGCTGAATGATTGGGCATCCCTGAAATTGATCTCGTGAGCTATCTCTTTCATGGTCTTGTCGGTGTATCGCAAAAGTCTCTTCGATTCCAGCATCCGTCTGTCATTGATGACTTGCAAGGGTGATTGATCGGTATACCTACGAAAGGTATTGGTCAGTGTCTTAGGGGACTTGTGCAGAAGGTCAGCGTAGTCCGCGACCCGAGAAAGCGTTCGGAAGTGTTGCTCCACGAGGTAATTGAACTCCCGGATCAGGGAAATGCCGGTAGGACCTTCAGCCACGTTCAATTCCTGCTGCTTGTACAGCCGGAGGCTGAGGATCAGGAATCGCTTTAGTAGCGCCCGCAGCATTTCCAACTGGAAGGTGTCGGTCTCCTCGACCTCCATCATGAGCGAGTCCCACACCAATTGAAACTGACGCAATCGGTCGGCTGGGACCTGTACTTTCGGTATGTACCGAGCGCCGAAGAACAAAACACCTTTACAACCCACCTCGGCATCATCCTTCTCGACACAATAGAACGGGCGGTTGAATTGGATCACATTCATCCGAGCAAAGTCGAAGTCATCGATCTGATGATATTCTGTGAGGAAGATGAGACAATTTGTTGCCAGTGACAGCTCTTCCTGATCGATCATAAACATCGCCTCAGGGCCCGTATTCCAAACAATACTCAAGCCCGTTTTGAGGTCCTGATTGAACATATATCTCATGTCGGGAGTGATCTCCGCGATGAAGATGGTTTCGTCAGATGTGGATTGAAATCTCAAGGCGTATCTGAGGGATATTCATCAAATCTCCATGAATGATAGCAATTCCATGTGCAATACCCGCTACAAGTGCACCAATTGGCAGGCCGGTGACCTAAATACCCTCCTATTTGGGGCATTTCCCTTCGTTGGAATTCGATCCAACAGTTAATATTAGCTTCATGAAAAGACGAAAGGCGTTACAAAGCCTCGCGGCGGTGACAGCGACAATAGCCTACCTACCTTCATGCTCAGTTGAACAGCCAATTCCTACCTACAGCAATCTGCAGATGGCGGACGACGAATACCGACTCGTGAGAGATCTGGTGAAAGCAATTTTGCCTAGGAAGACGGCGATTACTGCCTCGGATCCCGAAGAGACTCTGGATATTGCCACGCCGGAATCAACTGAGGGTTTTGTACTCACGATGGTGAACGACTGCTTTGACCCGAAGGATATCCGACGATATCTCCGCGGCCTTCGGTTATTCCGACAGTACGTGCAGGACGAGTACAAACAACGTTTCGAGCTACTCAATGAATACCAGCATATGCTGATGCTCACGGAGATGAGTGAGTCAGAAAATTTTCCGAAGAGCCTGCAGTTTTTTTTAGGAACGACCAAAAATCTGGCGGTGCGTCAGTTCACAAGTTCTGAGTATTTCCTCAAGGAAAAGATGGAATGGGAGTTCATTCCAGGAAGATACATTGGCTGTGTGCCGGCTTAAGCGGCATCAGGTCACGAAATAGATGAAATCCATGCAATCAACTAACAATAGCTACGACGCCATCGTCATTGGGGCGGGAATGAGCGGCGGTTATGCGGCCAAGGAACTTTGCGACAAGGGGTTGAAAACGCTCCTGCTTGAGCGCGGTAGAAATGTCGAACACATAACGGACTACCCTACCACCAATATGCAGCCGTGGGAGTTCCCGCACAGAGGTCAATTGACCCACGCTGAACGTAGCGAGAATCCCATTGCCGCCAGTTGCTATGCCTTCCGGGAGGATGCCAAGCACTTCTTCGTCAAAGACAAGGAGCACCCCTACGTGCAAGAGAGCCCTTTTGACTGGATCCGTGGGTACCAGGTCGGCGGTAAGTCCATCATGTGGGCGAGACAGGTACAGCGATGGAGCAACCACGACTTTGAGGGTCCCTCACGAGATGGCTTTGCGGTTGACTGGCCGATCCGATATCAAGACCTGGCCGACTGGTACACATATGTAGAGGGGTTCGTCGGTGTGTCTGGCAACAAGGACGGGCTGGACACCCTACCCGACGGCGATTTTCTCAAAGCCTGGGATCTCAACTGCGTGGAAGAGTACTTCCAGCAGGTAGTCAAAGAAAATTATCGCGACAGGCATGTGATCTACGCACGGTGCGCTCACCTGACTGAAACCCGGCCAATCTTCCAGGAGCAGGGTCGTGGGCTCTGTCAAGGCCGAAACCTTTGTCAAAGGGGGTGCCCCTTTGGAGGCTATTTCAATGCCAACTCCACACTCATTCCATGGGCGCTAAAGACAGGCAACCTCACGTTGCGACCACATTCAGTGGTTCACTCTATCATCTATGATGAGGCGTCTGGCAAGGCCACAGGGGTGCGCGTGGTCGATGCCAATACCAAGGAAACGACGGAGTATTTCTCGAAGGTGGTCTTTGTCAATGCATCAGCACTCAACACGAATCTGATACTTCTCAACTCGACGTCTGACCGCTTCCCCAATGGACTGGGTAACGACAGTGGTCTTCTTGGCAAGTACATCGCCTTTCACAACTATCGGGCACGCATCAGCGGGGTACACGAAGGACACAAAAACTTCAAAGACGAGGGTCGACGACCAACGAGCGCATACTTCCCGCGGTTTCGAAATGTCTATCGACAGGAAACGGACTTTCTCCGGGGCTATGCCGCTGGTTTCGGCGCAGGCCCCATGCGTCCTGTCAATGACGACGGATTTGGCGCGACCCTCCACGAAAACCTGATGGCCACCTCAACGAATGGTGAATGGCGTGTGGGTTCACATATGATGGGTGAAACCATCCCCAAGGCAGAAAACCAGGTTTGGCTCGACGAGGAGCAAACCGACGACTGGGGGGTACCGTTGCTGCATGTCAAGGTGGACTATGACGACAACGACGAGAAGATGACGAAGGACTTCTGCGATCAGTTCACCGAGATGTTTGAGAAAGCTGGATTTCAGGAAATCCGATGTGTGGACAACAGTGGCCGCAAGCCTGGCAATGACATACATGAAATGGGAGGTGTGAGAATGGGCCGAGACCCACGTACATCGCTCCTCGACAAATGGAACAGGCTGCACCATTGCAAAAATGTCTTCGTGACGGATGGTGCCTGCATGACCTCGACTTCCACTCAAAATCCCTCCCTCACCTACATGGCACTGGCAGCCCGAGCAGCCAATTTTGCCGTGGAGGAACTGAAAAAAGGGAATATCTAAAGATTTATTTTGCTCTCTAATTAAGGCCATGCGGACCGAGTCTGCGTGGCTTTTTTCTGTCATGGGCCCAGCTGAACTGCTGATTTGCCCGTCTCAAGAACGGTTGCGAAAGCGCTAGCTTGCGAACTCAAATGGGGAGGCGCTGCTCGGTCAAGTCTTGGACTTACCCACCTGGAAACTAACAAGTCACACGCCCATTATCGTCAACAAATGCCTTTGTCATCAGGGTTATCCACACTTTTTTAGGTAACTGCTATCGAGTAATACTGTCGAAATTCGGTCAAAACATTTGCTTAATACACTGATAACCAAAGCTTAGCATTACCCTACTGCCGCAAAAATTTAACAATTCGGTAATTGACAACCTCAAACTTTTTCCACATATTCGGTCGTTCAATGACTGTGGATAAAAATACACTGACATCCAAGTACTTCTCTCTGGCCAAGAGTTTGAAGAAAGTGTACCCCAACCTGGCGTTTCGGGAGCACGCTTTCTGGCGCATTGCGCTTGACAACACCCTGAAGGCAAAATGGGACGAAATCATTGACCGTCCGGCCCATAAACACTTAACGGAGCAGCAGCTCGAGCAGGTAGTGGAGTGGATGGAGAAGTACATGAGCGATGAAAGGCTTCTCGAACTCCACAATACCCGGTCGATCTCATTCCGCAAACACGCCGGTTAGCCGGTAGCAGCGAACAAAGCACGGCAATTGAGACCCTGAAGACTTAAGCTAGTCACTCCTGACTCCTGGAGCTACTTCCAAACTGCCTTCTCCCTCAGCTCTTCGATCTTCAAAGCCTCCAAGGGCACGTGATAGATATTCTCCTTTCGGCGATCCCTTATCAATTCGGTCCTGGCAAATAGAAAGCGCCGACCACTGATATCGACCGTGGGACAAAAATCGCTGTGTGGCGAGTTGACCAACGGCCCAAGGTTGATGCCTCTGCTCCACGTTCCGGACTTGTTGAAACTAATGTACAGGTCGGCATTGCCGAACCCATCTGATCGCTTAGAAGTGAAGATCAAAAAATCCTCATCCGGAGATATGTAAGGGTTAGAATCACTACTATCCGTATTGACAAGCCCTGCAATGGGTACCGCCGTTTGATACCTACCATCTTTGAATTGGCTGACGTAGATATCATTACTCTCCACCCTTCTCACAAAATAGATGTTCTTCTGTAAGGACATCGTCGCATAGAACTCATGAGCGGTGGTATTGATTGCCTCTGATAGCTTTTGAGGCTTCCCCCAGCCAGAGTCGCTCTTTTCGATCTTCACGACGTCGTAACCGCCCTCGCCGGCGTCTAGCTCATTGTACAAAATTGCTTGTCCGTCTGGAGAGAAGGATGGATCTATTTGCTTCAGCCCCTCCGTAGCAAAGAATGCTGGCCCAGGTGTCACCCACTGCCCCTTAACTTTCGTCGACTGGTGCAACTCCAGTGTGTCTCTACCTCCATAGGCTTTGACGAAAAGGAAATGGTTGCCATCGGGTGACATGGCCGCACCGAAGACCCCATTATCAGAGATCACACCTTCCTCGAAAACTGCCACTTGTCCGCGAGCCAATGATGTCAACAGAGTTAACAAAAGGATACTAGGAATCTTCATACTATCACACTTTGCTCAGTACCAACGTTCTCCGGTAGTGTGAGGTGGGCCCAAAGGACCTATGCTGGCCATTACCCTACGCAGGGCATATATCGCAGGATAAAAGCCACCTTGAAAATTCTGGCCTACACAAGGCCCACGCCTTTGACTGGCTCGCTCAATTTGTTATATCGATCGGCTACGTTTGTCATCCCAAGCCTAAAAGACTAGCGCTCGATTTCGCCCCAATATCTCTTGTGGAGATAACTAAAAATGGCCCTCGATTGATATATTGGCAGGTATGAGGAACTGCTTTCTTGTTCTCACTATTTTATGTTGCCTTTTGGCCTGCGATTCGGACATCTCGCCAGGTGATTGCCGTGTTGTGGAGGCATTCGCAGGTTATCCGGAGTCCTTTGACAATCCCAGGGAAAACATCGAATACTTTTATCGCTTCGAATTCGTCTATGACGCCGGCGAACTGATCCGGGTGGACCAATACCGCATCGACGAAGACAACCCATTTACTACGATCACGGATTTCGACATTGCCGACTGGGAGGTCCTGGACAATTTAGAAGATGGACGCCAGTACGCGTGGGAGGATGATGAAGTTCGGCAATTTGTGGTGATGAGCAATGGCAATGCCATTCAGGAGGGACTAGAGTCTGTGGAAGACCCTGAGAATGTCTTTTTGACCGGAAGGAACTACTACGATGCACAGCCCAACGTCCTCCGGAATCCCGCCTATCGAGCTGTAGGCGTTGGAAGAGGGGGCTTAGCTGCCTACAATTCGGAGAACAACCTCATCGCATGGGCAGATCTGCAGGGAAGTGGATTGTTTCTGGAATACTATTTTGGCTTCGACCGTGACGGCCTGCTGGCGCAATCGCAAATTCCCTCTGGGTACACACTTGACTTTCACTACGAATGCCCATGAGAAAAATTGCCGTGCTCCTAATTGTGATCCTCCTGGGATGTGAAAAGGACATCCTTGAGCCTGAAGACATCACACCGCCCGAGGCCTCGGAAAGGTGTCACCCGACATCTGCCTTTGAAGGACATCTGTTCAATGGGGAGAAAACACTATACCTCTATTACAGCCTTGAGTATGATGATGACAATCACCTGGCTCGTATCGACCAGTATGACTATGAGAGCGGAGACTGGATCCTCAGCCATGAATTTGCGTATTTGGATGGCCGAATCGTCCATGTTCGAAGGGGCAACTGGTTCAGTACCGTTGATTATTCCTATGAATATGGTGCGGATTACAAACTGATACGGACCCAAGTGTATGACCGAGATACAGGGGACTCCCTTTCGCTAGAACATGAATACTACGACCCACAGCTGGGTGGTGACGGCTTGTATTTTAATCGCGCCTCTGCTGATGTTTATGAACTGGCCAATGGAAATTTCATAAGAGAAGGTAGCTATGAAATCAATGGCAATGACACTACCTATCAGTGGTTCATAACAAATGAATTTGACGCCAATCCCAACTTCCATCTTTCGCCGCCGCATTTGTTCGTGACGCACCGTAGCTTCCTTTATAGTGTGGCGACGACTCATTCTGCCAATAACCTCGTCAGGAAAGTATGGCCAGACGGGAGTGAGTTCCTGCCAATTGAGTCGTACCTGTACGATACCGCGGGAAATGTGCGCAGCATCCAATTTGCTGCTGGTGATATCTATGAGTTCGAATATCCCTGTGTCGAAACCCAATAGCCCGTCGTACAATTTCGGCTAGGTCGGGATACATCCCCGGTGATAGGCATCTAGTTAACTACTTGGTTTCGAGCGACATGACATAATCATAGCTTTCGTCGAGGTACTTCGCCAGCCTATCGAGATCTCCCAACATCCGGTCTGGGATCAGCACGTAACCATGCATAATCGAGTTGTAAGACTTGAACAACGAGGAATCCCACTCTTCGATGTACTTCTTTTGGACTTCTTTCGAGAAGCGGATGCCCAACTCACCATCCTTGTTCAAGGTGGAAAACATGTGTCCATTGGCAGACGTGTACGGAACGGTCTTACCCTTCCTTTCGAACCTCGGACACCGGGCCACAAGGTCGTCATAGATTTTCAGTTTCTCCTCCCACATGGTCATTGCTTTTCTACGAATTCCTTGAACTGTCTCATCCACTTTTCGCCCTGCTTCCGATAAACGCAGGGAAATAGAATCGCTATCAATTTTGGCATCACCCAACTCATGCGGGTGTACTCAAACTCATAGTCGTACCTCGTCTTGCCCTCATCCAACGGGGTGAACTTACAGGTCATGGTATTGTCCATGTGCTTGTGGTGATAGAAGGCTTCAAAAACGTCCGGCAGCTGATTGGAAGTAATCGTCTCGGTAAGCTCCATCTCATGCTTGCCGTACTGATAGTACATTTTGGAGACGGCACCCTCCTGCCCGATCTCCCCACTAACCAATTCCTTCTTTTGAAACCCATCCTGATACTCTTTCAGGTACATCGGGTCTGCAAATAATTCCGCCACCAAAGCCTGTGGCTTGTTGATTTCTACTGAGCCTTTGAACTTCATAGGTCCGTGGTTTACGTACAAGATACGGAATGCACCCAAAAAGAGCCAGCTTGAAGTCGTGTGGCATCCTATGAAGCAGTGGCTACCTGGAGATGAGCCTTTTCGACTCAACGGTGATCCTGGAGCCCTCTGCGAGCATCACGGATTTCGGACGGCTGGCGCTCAGTGCTGCGAATGGCTTGCCGTAAAGCAGCCCGAAATCAACTTTGATGGAGTAATTGATGACATCATATACCTGCCAGGTGGGGTGGGTAACCTCATACTCGTAGGTCTTGGTCTGTGAAGCACGCGTGTAGCCCCAGTAGTGCTCTGTGATAAACTCCGCTTCGGAACCTTGCCCGATGTCACAGGCCTCCTTCGAGGTCCTGACATGGAAGTGATTATCTTCCCCCCAGAGATATTTCACCACCTGATCATCCTCGGTCTCTTCCCAGGCATGATCCATTCCCATCGTCTCGTAGTGCTCTTTGTAGACCCAATTTGCCACCAATGTAAGGGCGTGTTTTGGGACGATCTCCTTGATAAAGACTACCCCACGCTTCCAAATGCTGTCCTCACGGTACCGCACATAAAACCTTAGGTTCACTTCTTCGAAATTTCGGTGAAATGGGATCGGAAGACCAAAGAGCCTCGTGTCAACGAACATGAAGCCGACAAGGCTGACATAGCAGCATCCATTCCACAGGTCGAGCTCAGTCCTGCTGGGTACAAACGGTTGAAGTATTGAAGGGTCCAGTTCGTAGTTGGCCAAAGCCAGCTTCCGCCATTCTGCTGTTAAAAAACTCATATTACTCCGGTCAGACCTTTCCAAAAAATTTGATCTACATAGGTAAAAAGCCACAACCACAAGGTATTGTTCATGAAAGCACCAGGCAGACGCTGGATTAGTGTCACCCTTCATTACAACGCATCTTCCCTTTGATTTTCGTCATACTTTTTCACTCGTGATCCTGACCAAATTCATATCCAATAGAAGGTTTCATGTACTTCGCGACAAGTGAATACAGCTATCTTGACGGCATGAACACCTGAAATAAACAATGCGTCATGAAACCATTTATTTTGCTTTTGACAGTTTCGATTTTTGCGTTATATGCCTGTAATTCAGGCACTACAGAGGCCCGTGATAGTGATGCCGCAGATGGAAAAGGCTTGGTGGGCTACGTAGAGTTGACCGATCCTTTGGATGAGGGCATGGTCACTACGGGAAGAGAGATCTTCACCAACAAATGCGCCAGCTGCCACACACTGGATACTGTTGAGTTTGCGGTGCCATCTTTCGCCGGAGTGACCAACCGCAGATCTCCAGAATGGATCATGAATATGATCATCAATGTCGATCAGATGCTAGAGCGCGACCCTGTTGCCGCTGAGCTCCTAAAGAAGCACAAAATAGAAATGCCCGATCCTAATCTGGATGTAGAGCAAGCTCGCGCGGTGTTGGAGTTTCTGCGGAATAACGACGTCGAGCAAATCGGAGAAAAAGACCAGGGAGCCAGTAGCGGGGAGTGAGTCCTCAATAGCGCCAAAACAGCAATCACGGAAAGCAAACGCCGAGGATAAACTCAGAGGGTGACGACGGTATCATTCCTCTTCAAATACTTCGTCCCAGGTCTGTGTGAACCTTTCTGTGCCATCGTCGGTGGTGACAGCAAGTTGCATGCCCTCGCTGGTCATATAAATGTCGAAGCGGATATCAGCCTCGCCGTTCAGTTCGTCGAGGGTTTCGGTCGTATAATTATCTTCGGGGACACCTGCCTCTTCCATCATTCCCTCAAGGAAGGCATAGCTCACTACCGAGTACATGGCTACAAAATTGTCTCGACTGATGTTGCCATCATTGGGGGCCTCCGCACGCACAGCGAGTTGAAGAGACCCTCCTCCAGTAATATCGATCAACGTAAAATCCTCGGTTACGAGCTTACCATCCTCTATGGTGACAAGGTCTTCGCGTAATTCCGGCCTCCATCCGGCTTGGGCGAACATTTGACTGGAAGCAAATAGGACTATTGAAAAAAGGGTGACTTGTAGTTGCATGATTGAAGAAATTTTGGTCAACAAAGATGAGCCATGATTCTTCGTATGCAAAGCTTTCAATGGCAAAACGGGGGCCAGCGAATTGCCTCCTGGCGTGACCAATAGATTTATGTTTGTCAAGTGCCGCGTGGTCATGGTGTTGTAAATTACCGACGAGATTTGATCAATTTCATGGACCGAAATTCCAGTAAATACGCCCTCGTCACTGGGGGATCCAGAGGCATTGGCCGTGCTATCGTCGAGGCCCTCGTGGGTGACGGATTTCAAGTCTTCAATGCCGACATCGCATCTCCCGAAAAGGAGAGACACCATGTGCATTATGTAGAAACAGACATTAGCTCCGCGAAGGACCGTGAGCGCCTTCTAAACTTCTGCCAATCGAAGTGCAAGGGTCTGGACCTGCTCGTCAATAATGCGGGGATCTCCGTATCTGAGCGAGGGGATATGCTCGAGGCAACAGAGGAATCACTCGATCATCTCCTATCCGTGAACCTGAAAGGGCCCTTCTTTCTTACTCAGCGCATCGCGAAATGGATGATCGAGCATGTCGAACGCAACACCCGCCTATTGTCAAAACCCAAGATCATCAATATGGCATCTTTGACATCTTATGTCTCAGCGACCTACATGGCGGCCTACGGCCTCTCCAAGTCAGCAGTCAGTATGATGACCAAGCTTTATGCAGACCGATTATCGGCTCATGGTATCAACGTCTATGAGATCCGTCCGGGGATCATTGAGACCTCCATGACCGCTCCTTCCCGTGAGAAGTATGATGCTTTTATCGAGTCGGGTGGATTGCCGGTAGCCCGATGGGGTACGCCCGAGGATATTGCCAAGGCCGTCATCGCCATTGCCAGTGATCTGCTCCCCTACTCTACCGGAGAGGTCATCAATGTCGATGGTGGGTATCATTTGCGCAGGCTTTGATCGAAGAACAAAGCTATGTGCGGAAGTTCATGTTTGGATCCTCTAAGCCCTCTCCAAGGCGCGGGTCCCAAGTGAATTCGATGTGCTTGAAATCTGATGGTGGGTAGTTTTGGGCAAACTCAGAAAGCTCTTCGCCGCTCATGTCGGGCATCGGTTATCATTACTAATAGCAGATATCTGGAAAGATTTACTCTCGCTGTGACAACTGCGCCTCCAGCTCAGCTATTCTTTTTTTCATCCGGCTGTTGTGGATCGCCATATAAAAAAAGACACCAACAAAGGTCACCCGATAAATCACCGTCACTTCCGCCGACCCTGGCAAGTGGAGGATTTTCATCAATACCCCAATGATGATGATCACGAGGCCAATGCCATAAACCAATCTTTCGTGCTTCATACCGTTTAGCTTCCAGTCTTAAACAGGCAATCTAAACATCTACCAATATCTGTAGACCTCATGAGGTCCAAAATCAAGCAAATGGGTGGTCTTGTCGAACTCAGCTCCAAGCCGCGTGGCTAATTTGATAGAAGGCTCATTGGCAGCATTGATATGGCTCACCAGGGAAGCAAAGTGGAGGTTTTGAGTAGCATACGCCTTGACTGCCAAACCGGCCTCTGTACCGAATCCACGACCGTGAAATTGCGGCAGTAGCCAATAGGCCAACTCGGGTTCCGGCCAGGGTTCGGAATTCCAAACTCCCACCGCGCCGATCAATTCCTGGGTATCCTTTGTGCAAACAGCCATGAACGAATAACCAAACAGCTCGAAATGCCCAATGTAAGTGGCCATCAACCGCCAGGATTCTTCTCTGGATTTGGTACCGCCAACAAACCGGGCATTCTCCTCGTCAGAGAAGAAATCGGCAAATGCCGGGAAATCCGATGCTTGCCATCGTCTGAACACCAGTCTATCAGTCTCTAATCCGATCATATGTGGGTAGTGCTACCGGGGTTATTCCTCGTAAATGTCGTATTCGGCAGAAATAGATTTCATGAGCTCGGCATCAGCAAAATCACTATCAGACATTTGGGAGAGTTTCTCAAGATAGAGATCAAACTGGCCATTTTTGAAGATCGTTAGCATTTTACCACCTGCCTCGCATCGGGCGGCGTGCCATACGTTGGGTGGTACGGTCACAGTATCCCCCGCTCTTGCGGTAACGGTCTCGTCGTCAAAGATCAACTCTACCTCGCCCTCCAGAATATAGAATACCTCCGTCATGATTTTGTGGTGATGCCTGCCCAGATAGAAGCCTGGTTTTAGGGTGTCTTCCACAAAACTCAGTTCACCATTGGTGTGATGGGAAGACAGTTTGACATAACAATGGTCCTGGGCATAGTCGTAGTCCTTGCCCTCGCCTTTTCGAATAACTTCTTTGGCATTCATTTTCTCAGTGATTTGTTGGCTTTATCCGTTTTCTTCTTTCTTCCGCACTTTTGTCATAAAAGAGTCGACTTCCTGCCTTTTGTATGTAGTGACCACTCCTATGAATGTCTTCAATGCATCAGCATGCGCTTCAAACTCCTGGTAATTGCCTGTCAAACCGAAGTAGTCTTCGCCTTCATTTCTCAAAAGCTCAGCACTTCTCCGGTAGTGTTTCCATCGCTCTTCAAACCTGAAGTGACGACTAACACCTGTAGCTAACGCGACAATCAACCCTAGTATCCCAGCTACACTTAGAATATCACTTTCGAGCGACTGGAAATACTTTGACTGATCGATAACAGGAATAAGGATACCACAAAAAATAACTGTGACCTGGAGGATATTGAAAAACAGGCTATCCTTCATGGCACTCTTATCAAGAAATGTGAAGTAATCAAACCAGCTAGTGTTCACGAGCATTTTATCACTTTCAGTGAGTTCAAGGGACTCTATGATCTCAGGGTATTTGGTATTTATCGGGAATAGCAATCTCTTCATTGAATTTCTGTTGGGCAGTATATGATTTGGTATCGGCCAGACCAAATTTAAGACACTAGCCGGTCCCTTTGCTGGACACCGTACAGAAAGAATTCGTTTAGATCGAGGTCAAAATAAAGGTCGCCCCAACATTGAGGCGACCCTGTTATCACTTTACGTTTTAAAGAATCATTGCTTAATGGCTCGTATAGTGCTCACTCCTTCTGAAGTTCGTACGCGTACGAAGTAAATACCCGGCTTAAGACTGTTCTGAGGAGTAATACTGACGGCTCTTGACCTCTCCACAGTCGTCACCCTGTCTACCAGTACCTGACCAGTCGTATTGATCAACTGGATACCCACTTCTCCCGAAACTTCCTTGTTGAACCAGATCTCGAAAGTTGCAGGAATAGGGTTAGGCACCAACTGAGGTTGCAGACGCACGACTTCACGCTCGACAACTTCAGGCTCAGTCACCTCTACAGGCGTCTCTCTTGCTGCGTCACTCTCCTTCTGGATGACAAACTCAATTTCGAACTTGTCGGTCTTCTTGCCCTTGCCTTTGGGCTTCTCATAGGCACGAGCGTACAGTTTGTATTCGCCATCTTTTGGCTTCTTCCAGGCTTTGAAGTCTCCGTCCTTATCACCAAACAGTGCGTAGGGCACTACATTCTCTGTCTGCTTGTGCTTCTTCTTGCCAGACAGCTTGAATTTCACACTTCCGACAGGAGAAGGATCCGTGCGCGCCTCAATACTGATATTGGTAAGCCCCAGGTCCTCCAGATTGATGATGTCTCCATCTTCCAGCGGTCCGACCTCCTGATCAGTATCAGCATCTATCAGGTAGTAGGTGATCGTCGCATTGTTCTCATCGATCACCTCGAAGTTGATCGTGAGTGGCCAACCGGCCTCACCACCACCATTGGATTCTGTAAATGGAGTCGCCGTCAAAGAGTAGTGACCCTTCTTGGGCTTCCAATCCTTGTAGTCTCCAGACTTATCACCCAGGAGCGCGTAAGGCAGGAAGTTCTCAGTCCGTCTGATCTTCTTCTTGCCAGAGAGATCAAACTTCACACTGCCCACTTGTGAAGGGATCGTGTTCGCCCGGATACTGATCTTATCGGTACCCTCCTCAAAGAGGTTGATCACATCATTGTCATCCAGTTCACGAAGGTCCTGATTAGTCTTCGAATTGACGAGTGTGAAACTTTCTACACGCTCTACGTCGATCACCTCCAGGGAGAACGGCACTACCGTCAATGGATTCACCGGATCGTTGCTGCTTATAGCGATGTCAACATCGTAAGTTCCGGGCGGCAGACTGTTGGAGCTGTAGAGTATGTCGACGGAAGATTCTGCACTACCATCAACTATGCCCGCAGCTGGATTCACGCTGATCCATGATTTACCGACCAAGACATCATCAATCTGTGCGTACCAATCCCAGACGAAGCCATCTTCCGGATTGTAGTAATGCCACCTGATCATGAAAGACTCAGCACCGGCCAGGTATGGATCAAGAGGCAACGACACTCTTTCTCCAGGGGTCGATAGGAAGCCTCCATGATTGTCATTCCAGCTAAGCATTGTGGTCCACGTAACCCCACCATCTGTGGAGATATCTGTATCCAGAAAATCGGGCCCAAAGTTCTGATAGTTGGCCAGGTACTCGAGTGTCAGGCCCGTTTCGCCATTCGTTGCGATTTCTGCTGTCCGAAGCTCGGTATCATACGGTGATGGTCCAAACCAATCGCTATCTGCAGTGGCAGCTTCTCCGGTTCCTCCGGTGAAGTTGGCGCCTCTAAAATCGGCGGCCAGACCCCATACCAAGCCTGTGCCTTTGTTATCAATGGCCTGCCATCCAGCGGGAGGGAATACCCCGCTTTCGAAGTCCTCTGTTAGCAAAGGAATGATGGAGCCCTGAATAACTGAGCTGGACACAAAAGTCGGCGCAGGGTTCGCAGGCTTGTCACCCAACTTTTTGACGATCTCGGGTTGGCTTTTCCAATCATAAGCATTGGCAATTCCTATGGTCTGTGGCGGCTCCGGCGCACCGACGATCTGAATAGAGTAGGCCAAGTCGGCACCACCTTCATTTCCAACCGTCAGTGGCGTTGACCCTTCGTCCAGGATGGGTAGCGTCGCATTGATTTCAGCTGGATCTACCGTGATGGAGGCAGGCGTCACAACATTCACTGTTATGTTGACCGGCACCTCAGGATTGGTCAGATCATTACTGATAATGGTCAACGTCTCCTCATAGACCCCTACAGGCACATTGGACGTATTAATTTCAACTGCTATCTGGGTAAACCCTCCAGATGGCACAATGCCATCATTCGGGAATGTACGGATCAAAGATGGAGGTAGCTCACCATCCAAAATGCGGAAGTTATCGGCGTTCAGCACCGATCCGACTGCGTCATTGTAACCCACGAAGACCACTTCTTCGATATCACCGGCGAAGCCCTGGCCGCTATAGGCAGGGAAGCCATCCAGGAAGAGTGTGAATGCTCCAGTCGCACGATCCGCTGTGACCCCCACCTCGACATAAAAGTCCGGTAAGGTCGTAACGAACAAGAAAGCACCCTGATTCGCATCCAAAATGAATAGGTTTCCACCGGGATCGACGACAACGCTTGTCACAAGAAACCCAGCTGTCGGCGATTGAGGGGCAATCTCCCATGAAGCACCTGGAGTGGGCCGTACCATCACAGAAAAGGACGATTGCGCTTCGCTACCGATACCAACGTAGGGACTGAAAGCAAAAGACAAACCTTGCGAACCATCGCTCTCACTCCTTAGATGCTGAGTGCCTCCTGCAGGCGACAAGTTACTCACATCCCAACTCGCTGGAGAAAACCACGTGTCTTGCCCGTTGATGGGTCCAAGTGATAAGTTCTCGAAGTTCGTGGCATAAACTGGCGTTGACGCCGCGGTAACCGCATTGCCATCTAGGTAGGGCCTCCGGATAAAATCAGATGAGGGGGTACCCCTGGTAGGTAACTCTCTTACCAGTTCTCCTCCTCTTAGGCCTGTGGTCTGAGTGAGCCCGGTCCCTCCTACATTTTCAAACTCGCGCTCGACACGGTATTCCAGCTCACTGACCCCGAGGTTCTCGACATTGATGAACTCGACATCGAATTCGCCAATGATCACATCCTCCTCAATCTCCGTAGGATCCACGTTGATAACAGGAGGCTCGAGCTCATTCATGATGACTACCACACCGACGACTGGTGCATTCGTGGCATTGCTATTGACGACCACACCAGCAACATACTGTCCGACGTCAACCACAGACGCATCGAAGGTGGCGGCCACATTCAAGGTCTCTCCGACAGGGATCGTTCCACTCGCGGGCGTGGCAGTAAACCATACCTCGGTATTGGCCAACAACTGGACATCGTCTATTTGGGCATAGAAGTCCCAGTCCAAGGTTCCAGGGTCGTAATAATGCCATCTGATCTGGATACTCGTCGCACCCCCAAGGTAAGGTTCAAGGTCTATGGAGACGCGCTCTCCTGGCAATGAAAAAGGGGTACCATGAATCTCGTTCCAGCTCAGCATGTTTACCCATGTAGCACCGCCATCCGTCGTGATATCCACATCAAGGAAATCTCTATTCTGATAGTTGAGATAGTTGGCCGTGAACTCGAGACTGACATTCTCCCTTCCAGTCACATCGATAGCGGGTGTGATCAATTCCGTGTCAAACTCAGTTTGGAAGAAGGCGTCGCTATTGCAGGACGGCGCATTGCCGGCACCGGAGAAGTTACCAAGACCCGCGGCAGCGTTGGTCACCCACTGTACGCCTGTTCCTTCATTGTCTAACACAGACCATCCGGCCGGCGGGAACGCACCTTCAAAGTTCTCTGTAAAAAACGCTGCACCGGTTGTCAACTTCAATTCATTTTTGCCCGGGTCAGGTGTTCTAATGAGTCTCTCGTTCTCCCGGTACTTTGTCGTTCGCATCTTCTCGCTGCGGAACGCCTCATCTTCAGGTGACATTAAGAGTTGATCGCCTGCAGCCATACTGGCCTCCGCTCCAAAGACCGTGAGATCAAAAGTAACCGGCTCTCCTCCTGTATTCTTGAGAGCAAGTGGCCTCGTTTCGATAGCATTGAAATTGACATCCTCCGCCAACACAGTAGGTGTTACTTCAATCATCGGAGGGCCTTCCACTGTTAGGGTTGCAGGGACCACCAATTGCGGTATGTCAGGGTTGTCGTTGAAGGTCACGACGAGATCGTTCTGATAGGTACCGAAGGCGCGGTCTGCATCAAACAACAACGAGATGTCCACAGATCCCCCCGCTGGCAACGTGCCAGAGATCGGATCGGGTGTGACAAAACGTCCCGTACTTGGAGCTTCACCATCCAGGATCTGGAAGTCATCCAGGTCCATCGATGGCCCAGGTTCCTCCATTAGCGAAATCAACCCCATGAAATCAATGTTGCCGGCAAAGCCTGTGTCACTATAGATAGCGTTACCATCGACGTAGATCGTGAATGCGAAGGTGGCTCTCTCAACCTCCAATGCTAACTGGAAGTATCCTACGGGAGCAAACGCCCCTGTGGGGACGAAAACCGCTCCACCAAAACCATCATCCACTAATGCCGAAATACTACGGTCAGGCTCGACTACGACCCTGGTGACCACTAGCTGGGTGTTGATGTCGACCGGCACAAACTGCCAGCTGACACCTCCGCCCGGAATATTCACCAAGGTGGAGAAGGAGGCCAATGGATCGGATCCAGGCGGAACCACCGGTGACTGGCAAACCGTGAATCCAAAACCATCCGAAATCACTGCCATGTGCTGATCGCCATTTGCGGGATTTACATTGTCCACGCGCCACAAACCAAATTCACCGATCCAACCATCCTGATTGGTGATGTCTCCGAGTAGCAGGTCTTCAAAACCGGTGCTATACTGGGGGGTACCTACATTGAGTTCGTTGGTCAGTACATTGCTGGAGCGCTTTCCTCCTCGCCACTCCTTGGCCGCCAATCCAGTAGGTAGGCGTGCGGGCCCATCTCGCGAAACAACGACCTCACGTGGCTCCATCGGCCCGGCCCCTAAAAGAGATGCTACCCCCGCTCCATCCGTCTGCTCTACGGCAATGCTATATGTCAAGTCCGCCGTATTGCTGCCGTTGGTAAGCGTAAGGCTCTCGGTGGTCGTCGCGCCCTGCGGCAATGCCACATCGAAAGAAGCGGGATCGGCCGTCACCTGAACTCCTTCTACTTCCATACTGATTGGAACAACGACCTCCTCGCTGGAAGGATCGTTGCTATTGATCACAAGGTCGGCGGTGAAGAGTCCAGGAGAGATCGCCGCGAAATCTATATTGATAGCCACTTGCTCACCTTGAGCCACGGTGCCAGAGGCCGGCGCGAAGGAGAAGAACTGTCCATCGGCCCTGACCATCGCATTGCCAGGAAATCCAACGTTGACCAGTGTCTCAATCGGTATCGTATTATCCAAAAGATCATTGACGTTCATGGTTCCAGCGCCTCCACTGGCCACCACCCATGATGCGCCCTGCGAAGTTGTTTGATCAAGAGGGATAGGGAAGCCCGAAGAGGTGACCAACACTCCAACAAAGAAAACATTACTCACTGGTGTTGGAGGAATTTCCACCGTTGAGAACATGTCTGTACCAGGATTGGTGATCTGCCCAGTAATGTCCTGAAGCAGCACAGCATCATCTGGATTGCCATCATCATTAGGATCCTCATAAAGAAGGAATCTGGCGGTCGTGGAGGCCGGCCCTTCGGCAATTGCTGAAGAAATCGCATTTATGATTGCCGCCCCAGAAGTGGTGGTGAAGGCATTCAACCACATCAAATCGAATTCAGAGCCAATACCCAGTCCATTTTCTCCGCTTCCATCGTCGAGGATGTAGACAAAATCATCGGGGCTGTTTAAGGCGAGTTGCTGTGATCGAACCGTTTGTTTTTCAATAGGCTTGCTCCTCAGTGGAGTAGTCTCGGAAGACCGCACGGCAGTCTGTCCTTGAAAGGAGGCCGCAAGTCCCTGAGCTCCACCGGTCGTGTTGACTGAGGAAATTGAGAAGTTCAGATCGGCTGCTCCATTATTTGCAATATTGATCACTTCCGAGGTCTCCTGGCCTATTTCCAGCTCTACAGCCAGTGTAGTCGGAGCCACAGTGATAGAAGCAGGGTCCACGCCCTCCCCAGTCAATGAGATATTGATGTCTGCACCAGCATTCGTCGATAGTGTAGCAGTACCTGATTCAGCACCAAGTGCAGCCGGTTGGAAAGTAAGTGGCAGCATATAGGTCTCGCCGGGAAGAATCACCAGGGGGAAGGTAGCACTGGAAGAAAAGACCGGGGAATTGAAACCAAGGCCCAGCAATACCACTTCCCCGGCGAGGGGTCCCGCTCCATCGTTGACGACTGGCACCTCGAAAGTAAGCAAATCACCAACTCCTATTGGCCCGAAATTGAGGTCTGTCACAGGGACATCCACAGAAGGGATCAAATTCGCAACCTGTGTCACGAGTACGTCATTTGAGTTGTCCTGATCCCCCACCAAATTCGTGGACAGTTCCAAATTATAGATTTGCCCGTCAACGCTAAAATCAGCTGTCGTGGCAAATGTGAAGGGCATTGAAGACACCGGGTCAATAACCATGTTGAAGGTTTCAGTAATGGGGGCGCCACCATCAATCGAGTAGGAGACATCGAAGTTTTGAGCAGCTTCAATGCCGTAGTTGCGAACGATTACTGATATAGTTTCAGCATTGGTCAGATCTGAGCTACTAATAGGACTGGCCAGGGCATCTATTCCGACATCCTGGGCTGCCAGGTCGGTGGACAATGTCCAACCCTGATCCGCCAATACTCCCCGTGTAATATCACCTATGTTGAAGTTGGAAGCGCCACTTTCGGCAAAGGGCGTCATCAGGGAGTTGGGGTCACCTGGAGGGAACTCAAACTCGTCCCAGTGCGAATAACTTGAGCCCGGCTGGGTAGGGTTTGGTGCCCAGATCTTTGGACGAGTTCCTCCCAATGCAGCAGTCGCCAGTGGCCCATTGATGAACAGGTCGTCGCTTACCAAAGCCGCTTGCTGCGCTGCCGTGCCGAAGCCCAGGTCCACGATCGGTGTACCGTCACCCAGTTCCACGAGCAAGTCCCATGTCATCGGATTCGCACCTCCGTTCAGTCCGACTCCGGCACCACTGTTGTCTTCGCCGAAGATCCCCATGCTATGGCCTATCTCGTGCAAGACGACGGTAGCAAAGTCAATCACTCCCGGAGGAGTGTTACCGTCCGTACCGAAGTAAAAGGTAAAGTCGCTATTGTACCCCTGGGAACCGTCAGGCTGCCCTGGCAATACGTCGAATCCCGCAATCGCGTTGGCGAGCGCCGACGTATACGCGACCGTAGGATCCGGCGCTCCGGGCACACCGAAGACTCTAGGTGAACCATTGAAACCGATCACCCCACCACCGAGTGACAAGAAATCCGCTTCAATGACAATGGGGACGGTGGACACAACCTCCATTTCCCAGATGCTGGCAGCAAACTCGAAAGCGTCTTTTGCCGCCTGTTCATCGGGGCCTAGAAGGGCGAAACCAGGTCCAAACTCGAAGACGATCTCTGCTGTCTGTAGGCCATTCAATGCAAGCAACTGCTCCGGAGACATGTTCTGCATGTTTTCCATCGTTTGCTGAATTCTGGCAGGAGCGTGAATCCGGTAAGAAGCTTCCTCACCTCTGAAAAAGCAACTATCAGAGTGGATGCCCATCAATTGAACTCCGCGCGTGAGGGGAGTTCTCTGCGCTTCCGACTGCTCCGGGAGCAAAAGCAATGCGCACAATACGGTAACTAGGAGTATGCGCCGCCTGAATAGCGGCTGTAGCTGGATCATAATGTTTAGGTTAAGTAGTGATGTTAAATTTCCTAATATGGATATTACTAAATGTTGGGGAGTACATCAAGTGTTTGAGCTAACAATTCCGTCGTCAGTATGATATATTTTCATTAGTGCAACGACGTTGCAAAAAACATTGTATTAAAGTAAGAAAAATAGCATTTTTCAAATAACGGAACCCGTTATCGGTATTGGCGCATACCTGGGCCGTTTAGGAGATTTTAAGTGCTGGAAGACAGGCTGAGATAACTTAAAACATTCGTGACATTTGGAGTGGCTAGCTCCCTTTTGAATGATGGCTGATCCAACGGTCAAAGGATCGACTTCCTCTTTGAGCAGTAGATGGACTCAGCTGATCGCTACCTTGTTTTCGAAGATCTCCTCGTAGAAGTAGTGTAGTCTATACATCTGTTCGGCACCAAGCTTCTGCCCCATTTGCGCCACCAGATATAGGACGAGTGCCACGACTGCCAGCGCAGGCAATGCCCAAAGGATCTCCGCGGAATGCCCCAACGTTAGTTTCGTAAGCCCCCAAAATCCTGCAAAGAAGAATAACACACCTACCGTCAGATAGCCAAAGAAGAACATGCCCCATACCGTGGGATTTGGTCCATAGAGCCCTCTGATGATCGTGCCTTCATCCGTCTGTTCGGTAGATACGTGCAGTTGGGGAGACCAATAATGCCGTTCCTCTGCGGGTATCTTCAAGTCGGCATGTCCCTGCACAAAGCCTTCTGTGTAGACATAGTTGGTCGACCGGACAGCGGACATGATCACCGCTTCAACTTCCTCCGAGTTGGTCGTGACGAGGTGTTTGAATCTAGGACGTACTCTAAAACTGGACATGGGGCTTGGGTTTCTGTGTGGAATGATAGCGAAAGGACCGCTACTCAGGTATGACTTATGTCATGCTTCCGAAACCACCTCAGCTGAAGACTGGCGCAGGCTCAATTGGAACCTCCTTCACAAGACGGACAAAGAAGAGAAAACTGGAAGAAAGACAGACAGGAACAAACAACCCAAGGACAAGAATTAGAACGAGGATCTGATAGGGCAAAAAAAGGGGGCTTTCCGCCCCCCCCTTGTTTTTACTACAATTCTAAGAATTATACGATCATCTTCTCTACAGGAAACCTCTCCTCATTCCACAGCAGCACCTCATCAAGGTCGTAGCCATTTACAGGCACGATCTGCTGGTTCTCAGCATCCCAGTCAATACGACGGCCGAGCTTGTAACTCAAGCCACCCATGTGTGCAGAGATCGCCTCCTCAAATCCTTCCTGGATGCCGCAGCTTGTTTTGCCACCATTTTTGATGCAGCTGAGGAACTCACGCAGGTGGAGGAATGTAGGATCCACTCGTTTACCGCCGACATACGTCCACAGCAAACCCTTGTCAGCAAAGTATTGGGCTGTTGCAGAGGTCACGCCATCCACGGCATTGGCTGCAGGATCGTAAGAATAAATTGGGGTATTGGTCTTCATCCTGCCTGCATCCAGCATGTCGCTGTACTTAGTCGAACGAGGGTCAGCCCATACGGTCAGGCGATTGCCTAGCTCCATGCTACCATCATGGCCCATCAGCATGGTAGGCCTGCTGAACTGGTTACCCAATGTAGCGCTGTAGACAAACGTCATTCCACCTTCTAGTCCTGCCTCCCGACTTGAGCCAGTGCTGTAGTCAGGGAAGTCCATGTTGATCTGCATTACGTCAGGTACGTTGCGACCATCCTTGTGGGTGTAGATACCTCCAGATGCCACAACAGACTTAGGGATACCCATCTTCAGTACGCAATTCAGTCGGTCATAGTCATGTGTCATCAAGTCACCACTCAGGCCCGAACCATACGCCCACCACTTCCTCCATCGGAAGAAATGCTCCGCATTCCACGGAATCTTTGGAGCGTTACCCAGGAACATGTCCCAGTTGACAGTATTGGGATTGGCGTCCTTGTGGATATTGTATTGCCATGCGCCGTTATCGCTGTTACGGTTTGTATTGGTAGTTACCAGGGACACATGACCGAGTACACCTTTGTTGACTATATCCTCTGCCGTAACGAAACTCTGTGTCTGTCGGTGCTGGTGGCCCACGGCAAAGACCGCCTTTGAGTTCTCAGCAGCTTCCTTCAACACATAGGTCTCTGCGATGGTGTGCGTCATAGGCTTCTCCACGTAAGCGTGGATGCCCGCGTTCAGCGCGTCAATGGCGATGGGCGCATGCCAGTGGTCAGGAGTGGCAATTACAATCGCATCGATCTCACCGCTCTCAATCATCTCGGTATGGGTCGCGTAGCGCTTCGGCTTATTCGTCTCGGTGGTAAATGAGGCAATGGCCAGCTCGGCCCTGTAGTCAAACATATCGACCACTCCCGTGATTCGCACATTCAGATCCTCCTGATCCAGGTATTCCTGGAGCCGTGTGTCGTTGGGGTTATTCTCGGCATTTTTCTTCATGGCCTCTAACCAGGTGTTGGAAGCGAAGCCCAGTGCTTTACAGAGTTGCTGGCCTCGGATACCATACCCGCAGATACCTACGCGCACAGGGTCACCTGAGAGGTCACCCGTCTTTGGGGGTACTCCTGGATCGATCTTTAGCGTCTCCAGGATCGCCTCCTTCTCGCGCTTCTTCTTTGTGGTGCTGGACGCCCCCGCAGCCCAAACCGCACCTAATACCGGGATACCCCCGAGTCCTTTGAGAATATCTCTTCTGCTAAATTTCATGATTCCGAAGTTTTAAGTTCGTTGGATTTTGATTTGAACAGGCGGTCAAGCCCAAATACAGTTCCCGTCGGTGCCTGATAGACTACCGCCAGGGCTGCCAACTCGATCAGGTTTTTGTTGATGATCCAGTAGCTACCTTCGGCGACACCAGGATTTAAGCCAGGAAAGGCGGGGTGTGCCAGGTAGTACATCAACAAAAGCAAGGCGCCGGCAATGGCTCCGGGTCGTTCCAATACACCCAGCACCAACGTAAAGCCGACAAAGAGCAAGGCCACAACATTCAGCGTGTCGACGGTGCCAATAAGTCCATCTGATGAAAGCCATTGGAAGAACCCCTGAAACCACCCTTCAGCACTCGCCAAATACCCCTTGGCAGTCCAATCGGGATTGTAAGCCTTGATCACTCCTTCGTACAAAAAGTGCCAGCCAATGAATAGCCGCATGAATATGACGCTGGTGGTCAACCCCTGCGGATTCTTGAAAGTAGTCATGTCATCGAAAATATTTATGGTCAAAAAAATCCTTCTAACCCTGTCGCCAGGGTCTGATTACCGTCGGGTAATTTAATGACTACGATCGACAAGGGCCAATGACAATATTCTCAGAATACCCTGACTTTTGTTTAAAATCACTGGCGCATACATAGTAAGTAGCGAGGCCCACAATGAGGATGAACAGCTTCCGAAATCGTGAATAAAAAGCCTGTAAGGCGAAACCGAAGAACGCCGTGGACCGTGCGCGGAGGTCGCGGGAGGCAGGTCTGAGGTCGCCGGGGGGAGGACGTGTGGCTGCCTGTGTAAGGCCTGTGGGCAACCTAAACAAAAATGCCAGTACCTCAAAGACAGGGACTGGCATACTTCTGGTGATCCCAGGCTGTGACCGTGAATACTCGTCAAATCATCCCCCTGGACTTGAGCTCGAGGTACTTATTGAGTGTATTGATGGAAAGCGACTCCGGTGGGGTGTAGATGACCTGAATGCCAAACTGCCGCAAGTGTGCGAGCACCTGCTTCTTTTCGACGGTGAGCTTGCGGGCGATGGTATGGTTATAAATATCAAGAACGGTGGTAGCCGGCTGCTGATGGTAGTCCTCCAGCTCGGTATTCTCAAAGACGACCACCACCAACAGATGCATTTTGTTCATTTTGCGGAGGATGGGCAGGACGCGCTCCAGCGCGTGAAACGTATCGAAATTGGAAAAGAGAAAGATCAAGCTACGGCCATTGATCTGCTTGCGGACCATGGAGTACATCAACTCGTAGTTGGCCTCGATTTTGGTCTCCCCCTCCCGATACAGCCTCTGGAGAATACGTTGGATCTGGTTGCGGTGGTTTTCGGCCTTGAGGAACGTTTCCTGCTTGTCGGAGAAAGTGACGATGCCCGCCTTGTCCTGTCTTTTGAGGGCCGTGTTGGAGATAATGAGGCTGGCATTGATGGCATAGTCAAGGAGACTCAGCCCGTTGAAAGGCATGCGCATGTACCGGCTCTTGTCGATGAAGCAGTACACAGGCTGTGCCTTCTCATCGGTGTATCTGTTCACCATCAGTTTGTTGGTCTTGCCGGTGGCCTTCCAGTTCATGGTCTGATAGTTGTCCCCGACGGTGTACTCACTGATCTGCTCAAACTCGTAGCTTTGGCCAATACGCCGGATCTTTTTCACACCGAGGTAGTTTGACAACTTCCGAGAAGCCCTCAGCTCGTACTTTTTGACATCCATCACGGAGGGATAGACGGGTACCATCTCTCCAACCTTGAAAGTAATGCGCCGCTCCAGGAAGCGCAATCTCGTCCGGAGGAACACGTGCACACTACCAAAGTGATACTCTCCACGTGAGGTGGGCCGCAGCTTTTCCTTTAGTGTGTACGACGAACGCGGAGCTATCATGGTAAAGGTCTCACGGTTTCGAACTTGAAACTGGGTGGGTAGTTCGTTGACGACGCTGATGGCAAACTTGAAATCGCTATCGTTGATGAGCGTAGTATGTATGAGGTGGTCGTTCCCCAGAGACATGACATTGGGCAGTTGCCTGTCGCACTGGAAATTGATCTTCCTATTGTAGAGCAACAGTGCATCGAGTCCTGCGGCGGCCACAAGCAAAGCAATACTGGCCTGAGCAAAGGGAAAAAGAACCGGCAAGGGAAAACTCAGCGTAAACAAAATTACGATGGCCCCGAGCGCGGCGAAGATCCGAATGTTGAGATATGTACCGAGTACAAAAGTTCTCATCGTGGCACTTCTACCGACCTGACAATCTCGTCGATGACGTCCTCCACCTCAGTACCTTCCATCTCCTTTTCGGCGCTCAGCAGGATGCGATGGTTGAGAATGGGCTTGATGACGTACTGGACATCCTCTGGGATGACGAAGTCCCGGCCCATGATGGCAGCAAAGGCCTTGGAAGACTTGAGCATAGCCAATGATGCCCGCGGAGATGCACCCAGGAAAAGCTCCCCATTGTATCTGGTACTGTGAACGATATTCGCGATGTAATCGAGGATGTCTTCCTTGATGTGAATGTTCTCTATCATGGTGGCGAAGGTCGCGATGTCTTTGGGCGTCAATACTCCCGATACGTCTTCTGCTACCTTGGCTTCGAAGTCGTTTTGGAACCTCCGAAGAATGAGCTTCTCATGCTCGAGGCTCGGATACTCGAGCTTCACCCGGAAGAGGAATCGATCGAGCTGAGCCTCGGGCAGCTGATAAGTCCCCTCCTGCTCTATGGGGTTTTGTGTGGCCAGGACCATGAAGGGTGCTTCCATTTGGAAGGTCTCGCCATCTATGGATATCTGCCGCTCCTCCATCACTTCAAAAAGTGCTGCCTGGGTCTTAGCGGGCGATCGATTGATCTCATCGATCAAGACGATGTTTGAAAAGATGGGGCCCGCCTTGAAGGAGAACTCGCTCTTCTTGAAATCGAATATGGACGTACCCAAGACATCTGTAGGCATCAGATCCGGAGTGAACTGGATCCTTGAAAAGTCAGAAGAGATTGTCTTGGCGAGCATACGCGCCGTCAGGGTTTTGGCGATGCCCGGCACGCCCTCTAGCAGCAGATGTCCATTGGTGAAAAGGCTGATGAGAAACAAGTCGATTGTCTCTGACTGGCCTATGATCACTTTCTGGACCTCTTGCCTGATCGCCTCCACTTTTTGTTTGAAGGCCATCAGTTGCTGCTGGTCCACGCCCGGGCTTTGGGTCATCTCATCCATAGATTACTTGCATTTTTTGTAAAAGTCTCTTGTCAATTTGTCGTATTCGACGAGGTCTTCGGCTTTCACCTCGACCTTTAATTCCAGCCTCCGCGCCTCGCGAATGATCCTGTCTATCTCGTTGGCATCTACTCCCGACTTGAGGCTCGCTTTCTTGAGAAAATCGTCATCAAGCTTGTTGGTGGGGATATTGTAATGCGACCTGATGAAGGTCAACAGCAGGTTTCGCTGGTGTCTGATGATATTTAAGTGTGCGCCCTGCTGATAGTACATGCCACCGATCGTCTCTACAAACTCCACTGAAGTGTTCCTGACGTGGGAGACGACTGGCACTACCCGCTGGCGCCTTCGGGTGTACAGCACAATGTAGATCAAGGCACCCGCCAGGATCACATACCATGCCCACCGTAGGCTCGGCTGTGACAGGATAAATGACATAGGTCCAGGACCGGAGGTATCTTCGCGGGCGGCGTAGCTGTAGTCATCCCAGTAGATGGGACCGTCATCCAGATGGCTGAAGACCGATTCGGCATAAGCCTGCTTATCCTCATTCGCCAGGTGGTAATTGGTGAATACCAAAGGGGCCAAATGGAAGTATATGGTACCCTCGCCGTGAGACAGCCGAAAATAGTTCAAACCCGCCTCGCCAATGAGGCCCATAACCTGCAGACGCTCATCATCGGTACTGTCGGCATACGTCCACGTGTACGGCTCCCTCTCCCAGTCGTAGACATAGTCAAAATCTGAAGAGATGGTGTCTCCATTGAGGGAAAGCGCATTCATAGTGGCGATCGAATCCACAAACGAATCGACATACATCGACGTGAACAGATCTGCCTCATAGAAGATATCATACGGATCCCGGTAAGACAGGATATAGGCGGTGTTGCCTTTCTCAACAAATGACAGTAATGCAAGGATCTCCGTCGTGCTATAATACCAGTACTCTCCCAGAAATACATAATTGGCCCCTGTGATCAATGAGTCGTCCAGTACGCTCTGGAGAGGTGCATTTATCTTGACGAAGTCATCATCTGCCACACGGGCCCGAAGGAGTTCATACAGGTAGTGCGAGCCGTAAGGGTCTTTCGACGTGTATCGATAGTGCGGCTCCCAATTGAACGACCTCCTGGGAGGCTCTCTTGTATAAAACAGGGCAATCAGTGCTACGACTGATACCAGCAGCGCGATACGAAGGAAAAACTGCTTAGACATCGCCTGAGTCATTTAGCCTCGTGCGCACTGTATCGAACACCGCCAGCTGGTCCCTCAATTGATTTTCATCCATCTGCTTCTCCCCATACCAAACAAGGTCAAAAGCATCAGCTACTTCCAGAAATGGGTATTGCAAGTGATGGCCTTCCAGCTCGTAGAAGTAGTGCCTGTTGGTCTTTTCCTTCTGCCAGCGTATTGCACCACTAACGTCAAGGGTTTTGAGGATGATCAAAAACGAGATCCTGATTGCCAGCCGGTAGTCTCGGTCCGCCAGGGCCCTCTCCAACCACCTCTCCAAATCACTCTTAATCGGTATCTCATCCAGGTCGTCAATATTCAAGTCGCCACTGTCACTTGCCAACTTTTGCTGGCGTGATAGAAGCCCACTACCGATGATCAACTGGTACAGCAATATGACGATGAAGGCGATGAACACAAGTATCAAGACGATCTGGACCGCAGGTCCGAGATTGATCGTCCTCGTGGATCTCTGCCTTGAGATTGGCCGGCTCTCCCTTTCATTGCCTCGGGTGCCCGACTCTTCGACAGTCTTTTTTTTGGCTGCGTTCCCGTCCTCGAAGCGGATCTCCTCCCGCAACTCTCTCCATCGCCCCCGGTCAAACGGGGTATCTTCCTGAGCGACCGCAGGCGTCAGTATCAAGAAGAGGGAAACAATTCGCAGCAACCGATTCATTTGGACATAAACTCTTTTAGTTGCCTTCTTAGGTCCCGAGCCTCGACGATTTCCAGCAAAGAGAAATAGCAGATCGAGAGGGCGACAAGGGTAATGGGCGCCGCCGCCATATTTGTGAAAAAGGGAATGAATGCGTTTACGAATACCAGGACGTACCGCATAGCACCCTCATCCGTGGGTATATTCCATTTGATGAACTCGAGATACAAGAAGGGAAACGGTGTGTTGAAGAAGAAAAAGATCAGGCCACCGATCAGCGTGACAATGATCATGACACCGTAGACAAAACCGTAGTTGCCCTTGAGCAAAAGCCGAACTCGCGTAATCGATTTATTGACCCCTACCCTTTCCTTTACAATCACAAACAGCATAAGAATGACCATAGGCTGAAAGATGATGGACGTAAAAAACGCCAGTCCCGAGCTTGCAAAATCGACGGCATTGACCAGACAGTTCGAAAAGAACGCTATCAAGAGGAATATCGCCCATCGAGCGCGAGAGGGAAAGGACGACGGGTCAATGTCCCTGAGGAGTATCCGAAAAATGAGTGTCGAGAACACCGCGTAAACCAGGGAGTTGGTCAGGAACAAAATCGGGTAGGTGGAGTAGTCCCCATAGTATGAGGAGGCTTCGAACCAACCATCCAGCCCCGCGCCTATGTATGCAGGCAGGTCCTTGAAAACCACGATTAGTCCCAATACGGTATAGGCAGCAACAACCGCCACGGCGGTGAGGAGGATCTGCTTGCTATGCTTGCGATAAAACAGAAACGTATCCCTTAAGATGTCTCCGGCACTTTTGATGAGGCCCTCGTACCGAATCGTAAAGTCGGGCGTCGGCTGCAGTTCTACGGGAGTGTCAACCGGCCTCCTACGGGCAATGACCCTGGGATAAAATACAAAGTAGAAAAGCATGAACGCTAATGAGACCAAAATCAGTAAGAGCCTCAGCACGTCTGAGACGTCGGTATATCTTGTCAGGAAGGACTCAATGATCGCTGCAAAAATCAGTATGGGTACAATGCCCAGAAACAACATCGCCCCTCTTTTCGCGGCAATTTGAAACGCCTGCAAGCGAGAATACGATCCGGGCGCGATAATGCCTTTGCCCAGAACGATCCCCGAGGCGCCAGCAATAACAATGGAGGAAATCTCCAACGTTCCGTGCAGCCAGATGGTCAAAAACGACTCCCTGAAAAGGTCTTGCTCAATAAAGAAATACTGAAAAGCACCTACCATGATGCCATTGTACAACAAAATGATAATACTTCCGACCGCATAGACGATCCCCATCAGAAAGGTCCTAACTGCCACCAGCAGATTGTTGAAGGTGATGCTGAGGAACATGTCGAACTCATTCGACTTTTTGTAGACAGCCATGGGGTCACCACTGGTGATATTGGCCACGGTCATATCTACATAATCATCACCTAAAATGACACGCACAAACTCCGGATCCTGATGGGAGGATACCACGCCTATTGCCATGGCAATGAGGAAAACACAAAGGGAGATCAGTAGTTCGCGACGTGACTGATAGGCGATCACCGGTAGTCCCTCACGCCAGAAGTGCCAAAAGCTCTTCGTATACCTGCGTTTCGGGGCGCGATAGATGACGTAGAACAGTTGTTGGCAAAGGTTGTTGAGGTACACCCGAATGGTGCGGTTGTTGTAAAAAGTGCGGGCGTACGAGAGGTCATCTGTGATCTGCACAAAAAAGCTGCTGAGCCGGTCAGGATCCCTGTTGTCCGATTTCAACAATATTTCGAATCTCTCCCATTTCTCCCTGTTTTGTTCGATAAATTTGGATTCCCTCATCTGTTTTCCAAATTACTGGCTAAGTGCAAAACATCGAAATCAACACAACTCAAAATGTGAGAATCACTTACGAAGTCGCCCACCTCGGAGACCGTACGCTCGCATTTCTCATCGACTTGTTGATCATCGGAGCGGTATTCCTTGGCAGCTCTTTTATCTCGATGATATTCACGGACGATTCGTCTTCGTGGGTGTTCTATCTCATTAGTGCTCCCATCGCAATGTTTTACACCTTCGCCTTTGAAGTCGCCATGAAGGGACAGACTCCCGGTAAGCGAGCGCTCAAGATTCAGGTGGTCAAAATCAATGGAAAATACGCTCAAGCTGGTGACTATTTTTTGAGATGGTTATTTCGGTTGGTAGATATCTATTTGAGCCTCGGGATCGTCGCCGCAATCTTCATCAGCACAAGTAAGAAAGGCCAAAGACTCGGGGACCTCGTCAGTGAGACCTCCCTCATCAGGATCAAGCCTTCTTCCGAGATGGCCTTCAAAGAAATCGAGGAGAATTATGATAATGAGGACTATGTCCCGGTATATCCGACCGTGACCAAGCTCAGCGAATCGGATATGCTGCTTGTGCAAAATGCCCTTATTCGCTACAAGAAGTACAAAAACGACGCTCATAAGCAGGTACTCGACGACTTATCAAAAGGTATCAGAGAAAAGCTGGGCATCGAAGATGATGCCTCCTCCCCGGAGCCCACAGTTTTCCTTTCAGATCTCATTCGAGACTATATCATCCTGACACGATAGCCCAAGGGGCATCAACTTTCCCGGATCACATAGATCTTCGGCACACTATCATGCCACCCTTTGCCCTCCTGGCCCAAGAAACTGAAGGCGTCAAAAGGGATGTAGCGGCTGAGCGTCCGCCCTAGTACGTTGATCGCTGTGGGATGAGATCCATCCAACTTCACAATTCGCGTTCGAGTAACGAATTTGGCTAGCGTCTTTCCGGTCAGACTTTCAAAAGCCCAGTAGTAACCAATGGGAAGGAATATGGTCATGAGCCCCAGAAACGCGGCATATTCTTCACTTAGATCTGAAGCAACAACTTCAACAAATGCCCCAAATACGATGATGAGCACGTAAATGGCGATCTGGTCAATTAGCATATTGGCAAATCTCAGGCCATTGCTTGCGAGATTCTTGTAGACATGTTTCGAGGCATCTTCGTCACCGACCATCGGCCGGTCCAAAATCTGGTCTTCCATTTTTCTTAAAGGTTAAATAATATTTTGCCCAAAAAAATTGACGCAGAAAAGTGATTCCATCCAGGCGCCTTAGTTGTTTTGGGGTAGCTCTAATATATGAAATCACTCCCGGAAGTGACAGGGAAATAGCAGCCAATAAGGTTTTTTTCTACTGATCCAGAAGATGGGCCTACTCAAAGATCTCTTCCTTCTTGATATTCAGCTTCTTGATTCGGTATTCGAGGGTCGTAGGCTTGATTCCAAGCATGGCCGCGGCACCGTTATCGCCCCTGATGCGTCCTGCTGCCTGGCGAAGTGCTTTGAGGATATTCTGTCGCTCCGTCTGCTGGATATTGCTCTTTAAGTCTAGCGGTGCCGTTGGATCAGCGGCCGTATACTCCACGGAATCCCCGACGCCGCCGGGTCTTTGCCAGTGCATTACACGGTTGCGGTACAGGATGCACAGCTGCTCGACGACATTGCGCAGCTCACGAATGTTTCCGGGCCAGCGATAAAACTTAAAGTTCTCCATGGTGGCTTCGTCAAAGCCGACGAACTGACTACCCTGTTCCCCGCAGATTTCCTTACCAAAACCGAGGGCCAGCGGCGCTATGTCCTCAACCCGGTTTCGGAGAGGAGGTAAATCAATTGGAAAGACGGAGATACGATAGAAGAGGTCTGCGCGAAAATTTCCGCGACCGATCTCTTGGGACAAGTTGCGGTTGGTCGCACTTATGAGTCTGATATCGCTGTTTAACAGTTTGTTGCTACCGAGTCGTTCAAACTCCCCCTCCTGGATGGCCCTCAATAGTTTGGGCTGCAGCTCGAGTGGCATCTCCCCTATTTCGTCTAAAAACAAAGTCCCATGATTGGCGAGTTCGAACTTCCCAATCCTTCGGTCATGCGCACCGGTGAAGGCTCCCTTCTCATGACCGAAGAGCTCCGACTCGATGAGCTGTGCAGGTATCGCCGCGCAATTCACCTTGATGAACGGCTTGTCTGCACGCTTGGAATTGCGATGGATCGCCCGCGCCGTGAGCTCTTTGCCGGTACCAGTCTCGCCCTGGATCAACACACTCGTATCGGTCTGAGCCACCGTCTCGATTCTGGCGATCACGCGCTGCATCTCAATCGATTGGCTGCTCATCCCGTCCGGCCGATATGTGCTCTCCAGCTCCTCGATGAGGTACTGCTTTTCGTTCTGTAGTTGGTCCGTCAATGAGTTGATCTCATCAAATGCGAAGATGTTTTCAAGCAACAATCGCAACGTCGACCGCAGTCTCTGTGCTACATGTTCGTGCGTCTTATCAAAATGAGCGGGAGTTCTCGAATAAACTTCCAGGCAATAAGACGGAGCGGTAGATTGCTCAATGGGTATCTGAAGAATGGACGCAACCCCATATTTCTCAAGGAACTGCTGTCGAATGGCACCGGTATCCTGCCGCCTCAAGCTAGCGGCATCGACGACCTGTACGTCCGTCTGCAAGTCTGATGGCGCCAACAGACCTTGGAGCTGACTCTCCCTGACTTGAAGAACATTCATCAGCTGCGATTCTTCCAGCACCTGAAACTCTTCAAACCCCACCCTGTTGAAAACAAAAACGCGGCGCTCATTCGGCAAGAGGGCGTAAAGCGCTATGGCGTCGAAAGGTAACGGTGTCCTCAGTACCTTGGCGACATGCAGCAACTGATCGGAGATCGTCAACTTATTATCAAGGGCATTGGCAAGGTCTAGCTGGATACTCTGGAGAGACTGGGATCTTTGTATCTCCTCATCAGAAATCATCTTTGAAATAGACATGGACAACAGCTCTGCCACTCCTGCCAGTACCCTGCGATGGGGTGCAGTGTCGACTTCCCCCTGAAAGAGGAGCGTAACCGTGCCAAATCGCCCGCCCGTGACGGCGATCGGTAAAAGCACGCCTTTCGCGACCTCTCGTTCTTGCAGAGTTTTCAGCACGAGGCTGTCTGGCATCTCCTCGGCGGCTTCCCTGATGACCAACTCCCGAAGATCTCCCGGCTTTACCACATACCGTAGAAACGCATCCTCCGAAGGGTTGGACATCTCCATACCTTTGTCCTGATGGCAATCCGCGAGGTAGTAAACAATTTCTTTGGTATCCGCAGAACTGAGTACGATGGAGACACAGGCAATACCTGGAAGTATACCCCCCAGACCCTTTTCGACAGCAGATAGTATCTCCTGCTTCGTTTCTGCACCTGCCAGAGACTTGCTGATTTCCAGCAAGAGGTTCTTTTCGAACTCCTGCCTGCTGATGTTCTCATTCTCATTCTTGTAAAGCGCGATCTCAATTGACGCTAGTATCTCGCGTTCCTCAAAAGGCTTTACGATATAGCCATAAGGGTCGGAACTCTTTGCCTTTTGCAGCGTGCTTTCATCTGTGTGAGATGTTACAAATATGAAGGGCAGGCGCCACGAGGACCTGATGGCATGCGCCAGATCAATACCACTCTTCTTGCCTTTCAAGATGATGTCGATAAGGGCAAGGTCCACCGACTTAGTGCTCAGCAGCTGCACAGCGGTGTCGTAGCTGTCGGCAATCCCGACCACCTCATAGCCGAGTCGCTGCAGAATATTCTGCAAATCATTGGCGATGATAAACTCATCCTCGATGATCGCAATTCGGGTGCCCCTGAAGTTCTCTCTCATTTAGTTTCTTTCGCCATACACTCGCAGGCTGATGGACTCAACACCACATCGCCATCCTGCGTCAATGTTACAGTGTAGATCGGTAACAATACAGTAAAGTACGTCAAATGTAAGTAGGTAGATCGTCAACCTACGGACGTATGCCTACCCCTGTAGTCCTCAACAGGAACAAGAAGCACCTGAGGCTTCACAGAAAAACATAGGCTGTCGTTCGCACGTCTAATTGGAATTTGAAAGGGCGACAGAGGTGTCTACAGTAGCTGACTGTGGGGTATTGAGTGGCAAAACGATACGAAAAACCACGAGGTCATTGTCCAGGTTCTGGACTTGAATCTCCCCACCATGTGACATAACAATAGAATAGCATACAGATAGGCCCAGGCCGGTGCCTATGCCCGGATCTTTGGTCGTGAAGAAAGGATCAAAGATCTCCCTCAGGTGCTCCTCGGGAATGGGTTTGCTCGTATTGACAAAGGATATTTCCACGGTATCCCCCCGTCTCTCCGAACTGATCTCCAATAGCTTGCGGCCGCCAACAGCATTCATGGCATAAATGGCATTGTCCAGCAACTGAAGAATCACCTGCAACATCTTCGCTTGTTCCATTCGCAGTCGCAGGGGCCTCTCCACATTGCGGCGCAACTCCACATCATCGTCTATTCTGGGGCCAAGGATCACCAGGGCGTTGTCCAGCAGGTGGTTGAAATCCTTGACTATGAAATCACTCGTGCCTACCCGAGAAAAGACCTGCATAGCCTTAACAATACGCTGAATACGACCCACACCTGTGCCAAACATGGACATGGCCTCTTCACAAGACTCTAACTCGGTGATTCCCTGCTGGGAGAGTTCCTCGATCTTTTTACGAAAGATATGATAGCCTCCGTTGATCTGATTGAGGGCATTGTTGAATTCGTGGGCCATTCCCATGGTCATGGTACCCAAGGCGGTCATCTTTTCTGACTGAAGCAAGTACGACTGCATTGTGCGCATGTCCTCCAGTGTCTTTTGAAGTATGCGGTTGGTCTCCTCCAGGTCTTTTGTTTTCCAACGAACTTCGTTCTGCAGATTTTTTTGATGCGAAGCCAGGGCCTTATTGGCTTCCTCTATCTGGTCAATGTAGGAACTCTGCTGGTTACCGAAAGACCGTATCTTCCGATAGATAAGAAAAACCAGAAGGGCAGCTAGGCCGGCACTCAACCCCTGCGTAATAAAACTTCGCTCCTGGAGTGTAGATACCCCCAGGTTAGTCTTGACAATATCCGTTGCGAATATCTCTCTATACTTTACTCTGATGTCGTTATATTCATTCCAGATCTGCAAGCCATAGTCCAGTATCAACCGTTTTCTAAATTCTTCCTCTTCTCCGGCGTCAAGCAGGCTTTTCATCTCTCTGTTGTAGTGCCCATACGACTTCAAGAGCATTTCCAATTCATCAATGTCCTCAGATGACATTCCTACAACGGAACTCGCTTCGCGGCACCGCTCGATAATCTCAGCGCCGAAAATGAAAGCAGAGTTATAAGGGTCCAGCATATTGACCGTGCCTGTGACTGCGTAGCCCCGAAGCCCTACGTCCCAACCTCTCAGGACCCCAGATTCAACAGCATCCAGATCATCCAGGACTAATTGCACTGCACGGACCTTCTCCTGACTTTCACGGACATTCTTTTGGGTGATGGCAATAAGAACGGCATTGGCTAGTATCAGCAATACTAAGATGAGGATGTAGTAGACAATCCTCCAGTCCAGGGAACGACTTTTCTTCATAGTTCGGTCTACCGGCAATATTTGAATATGCCACTAGTGAACCTCGTCGTCTGACGATGAAAGTAACGGTTTTGTCAGTGAGGACCAAAAAATCACCAACTAAATTGCGTCACTTTTCGATGGGTAGTCTATCATCTTTCAAGAAGAATACCGATGCGACTCCTAACATCGCCCTTCTCGAATCTGCGAATAAGCCTCAGCAGCCATTGGAAGAGGAACTTTGGCCGATAGAGACGCTCACTGAAAGCAGCAACCTTCTGAACTCGCTGCTGCAGGTACTGCTCCATAAGTTCAGGGGCCGACATCCCCGCAAGATCTGTGGCCATTCGCCAAGCCCGATCCCGAGCAATGTCCATACTGAACTTAGCAAGGTCCTCATCCAACTGACCGCCTAGTGTGTCAAGGATTTTGAGAAGGGGCGTAATTCGAGCAAGTGCAGACTGGACGCTATCTACTTCCCCCGCCAACAACTCATTGATCTTCTGAAAGTCCTTATTGAGCCCAGAAATGGATGTACCGGGAGCAACCTCCGCCGCCGCTATGGCCAAATCAAAGCCAATGTGAGCGTTCATCCCTATCAAAAGGTGCTGCAAAACGATTGGTTTTCCATCCTCCGCTGCCTGAAACGCAATACGCCAGACCTCCGAGCAGTCCGCACCATTGAAGTATCCGTCGTACGCATCCAGGTATCGATTAGCAAAAATGACATCCAGATCCTCCATGCGGGCATTGTCCTCGAAGTAGTCACCCTCCGCCAGCCTGGTCTTCACACCAAGGGTCACTCGCCTATACAGTACCGCGAAGTAGCCGTTGGCACTGCCCCTCTGAAGTGCGTCCTCAATAATCTCATCGAGCCTGGCAATTACGTCGTCGATAGTTTTTGCACCCATGTTTTATAAAATCGGTGCAGTCCTACTCAACATTGACCTCCAGCTCCAGTATGGGGTGCTCTCCCGGGGCATGGATGGCGCTCAAAACAGAGAACCGCAACGTCAATGCCTCCACCCGCTCGCCGGTCTTCACAGCCAGGGTCGTCACCTCCCTTGCAGGCAAATCGACGATATCCGTATTGGCGTGAAAGGTTTCATCCGAAAGCCTCTGCAATAGGAAATTGGCACTCGATCTATTCTCGATCACGACGTTTAGCACGTCATTGTTCTCCGGGTATGACGCGGAAGTCACTTGCAGACACGCTTCAATGAATGGCGCGAGATGTGCTTCTCTCCCAACCAGGACATCGTTGTACCAAACGGCGGTCCGGCGAGCCATCAGCGCCTCCTTGACGCTCTCGGGAGTGCGTGCTTCAGCAAATACCATCGTCACGGGACGATGTCCTCCTTGTGGAATATTATACTGCCAATCGACAAGGCCGTGGATGTCCGATGTGCCAATGATGGTGAGATCATTGTCCAGCGCAAGTTGCAGTGCTTCCTCCGAGATGGTAAGGTCGTTGACCACCTCTATACCGTGTAGGAGCTTCTCATCAATCAGTTGTCGGTGCATGTCGGTCAGCCGGGCGATGCCATTCTTGTAATGGGCAGTCCAATTGGGATGGTTCCAAAAGACAAAGGCTCCCTGGGCGTTGGCAGCACGAAAAGCCTCCACGGGATCATCTACCAGCAGTTTATTCGCGTCCTGAATAAACACCGCATTGTTGTGACCCGGAGGCATATCTCTTGTAATCTCCGAGCCATTGACCACCATCAACTCCTGATCTTTGGCTACGGCCATGGCGACTTCGTAAGCGCGATTGCGATTGGGATGAGGGATATCTTCGGAGTGAGGCTGGTACTCCAGATGCTCGGTCAATGAGATCAGGTCCACATTGTCCCTGATCGCCTCCTGCACGCGAATATCTGGCCAGACACTACCATCTGAGAAAACCGTGTGCATGTGCAAGTCAACAACTACGGTCTCATAGTTTCCCACGTTGGGGAACATGGCTTCCCTGGAAGCCTGCCCAAAGGTGAAAAACGTGATTAGCATGGCGACTGGAAAGAAAGTGCTCTTCATGATTAAGGAAAGGTTAGGGTTCGAAAAGCTAAGATTGGGATATTAATTGGCTGTTACCCACTAGTTAGTACAGAAATTAAACTCATAGATATTTCTCTCCGACCCGCCGACTGCGAATCTCTCTGGCGGGTGTACCGTACATGACTACGTGGTCAGCGCATTCACTCAAAAGGAAAGAGCCTGCCCCTATCACACTGTGCTCACCGATCGCCACGCCATGCTTTACCAAGCAACCCATGGCTACCGCAGAATACGCCCCCACCCGGACGTTGCCCCCCAATACGGCTCCCGGCGCGACACTTGCGAATGGGCCCAAGGAACAATCATGATCAACGCTGGACTGGGTGTTGATGATGGCAAAATCTCCTATCGACGTACCTGAGTTGATCACGGCTCCCCCCATCACGGCGATCCCGTGCCCTAGCTCAACTCCCCTGGCAATGCTTGCGGCCGGATGAATGGCATTGGCGAATACTGGATTTTCCACCTTATCCAATAGATCTTCCACGGCCTTTTGACGTATCCAGTTGTCCCCAATTGCCACAAACAACTCTGCGGGCCTTTCCTTCATCAAACTTGAAAGCATATCCCTCGTACCCAGGACCTCGTAACCGAAAAATTCCGCGCCCTTTTCCAGGCGACTATCGATGATCCCTGCGATCTCATAGGTTCCCTCCTGCTCAAAAATGTCGATGACAACTTTAGCGTGCCCCGATGCAGCGATGATATACACCTGTTTTCTCAATACGACTAATCTGTTATTTATGCCAACAAGCACTTAAATTTACCATTCTCAATTGATTCATATGCAACTAGGTATAGGTTCACGCGTCCGCAACGAGGAACTAGGCGTTGGGGTCGTCATTCAATCCACAAAAGCAAAGCTTGTCATCACTTTTGTCAACCACGGCGTCATGGAGTTTGATCATGAGGAAGCGAGGACATCATTAGAAGTGCTCGAGGAAGTCGAGACCCCCAAGGGGCTTGTCCCTCTCAGTCAGATCGAGGATGTCATGCAAAGAATATTGCAGCCGGTCCTGGAACAGGTCGACATAAACGAAATGGGGGAAAAATGGGATGACGGTAAAATGATCCTCCAGCCCGGTAATTCCGATCTAAAACCCTATGAATTACCCATTGAGACTTTCTTCCACAAAATCGTGATGGTACGTGACCGTCTGCGAGTCATGGAGCAGCGTATCAATGCTTCCAATCTCACCGATGAGGAAAAAGTCAACCTGCAGCAGTACATCACCAGAATCTATGGTAGCCTGACATCCTTCAATGTGCTCTTCGGTAGTCGTGAGGATGGTTTTCAGGGAACTGGTAAGTAGACTTGTTCAAAATTGTCCTTGTAAGTCCTAGCTTTAACGCAAACTTCTGACAATGTCTACCAACCTTCCTCCGATCGACGGGAGTCGTGTTTTGGAAATCCTGAGTGACCTGCAGGCATTCACCGAAGGGCCAACCCGTACCCAACGCCTGGCGCTAAGTCCTGAAGATGCCCGTGCTCGTGAATACTTACAAAACTGGATGCTCGAGCAAAACCTTGATGTGCAAACCGACCCTGTAGGCAACCAGTTCGGTTTCCGCAAAGGGCGACAAGAGGGTCCCTACGTAGCGTTTGGGTCGCATCTGGACACTGTCAAAAATGCGGGTAAGTTTGACGGCACACTGGGCATCGCCGTGTCGATGTATTTCATCGAATGGCTGGCGAAACATAGTATCGAGACGAAACACCCACTCTGCCTCATCAACTTCACGAATGAGGAGGGCGTCCGATTCGTCCCCAGTATTATGGGCAGCGCCTACATGGCTGAACAGGTAAACCTGGAGGAGGTACTCGATGCAGTGGCCCTGGAGGAGTCGATCACAGTACGCGAGGAACTGGAAAAACGAAAACTTGCAGGAACTTTCAACTCAAAGGATGTTCCTATTCGGTCCTTCGTTGAACTGCATATAGAGCAAGGGCCGGTACTTGAAAGGAAGGGTATTCCGATAGGTATCGTGGAAGGCGTCCAAGGCATGTATTGGACCAAGTTCCTCTTTGAGGGGCGAGCACAGCATACCGGTACCACGCCTTTGCATCTACGGAGAAATGCAGGGCAGGCAGCGGCCCAGTTTGTTCATCAGGCCTACGAGTTGTCATTGGGTTTTGATAACCACCTACTCACCAATGGTGTGTTCGAGCTACTCCCTAATGCTCCGAACATTATACCCTCCCACGCCAACGTCATCCTCGACAGCCGCAACCCCGATCAGGAAGCGCTTCAAAAGGTCCAAAGCCAACTGGTGGCGCTGGCCATCGAGGTAGCAGAAGAACACGACGTGTCAGTCACGAGTAGCGCGATCGAAAAATATGATCCTGTGCATTTTGCTGCACCAATTGTGGATGCCATCGAAGAAGCTACCAGTGATGCTGGGCTGACTGGCCACAGAATGTTCAGCGGAGCGGGACATGATGCGGGACTGATCGGTATGAAACACCCTGCAGCCATGATCTTCATACCCAGCAAAGACGGGATCAGTCACAATCCTGCTGAGTATTCCAGTCCTGAGCAAATTCAAGATGGCCTCGAAGTATTTGTGAGGGCGCTTTTGAAACTAGCTGATAGTTAATTTCGTGTGGCAATGAGGGTCAAATGTATTTTGGCTTCCCTTGAAACAGAACAAACCCAACCTTATGCATTTCCGAAGACACTTGCTGACTCTGGTCTCCATGATTGCCCTCTGTTGGCATCTCTCTGGGCAGCAGTCCGGCCGTACTATCACCCTCGATAGCCGATACTTCATTCAAGGCTATTCCAATCGTGCAGTCGCCCAGGTGGGGTTGGAATTGACCGAAGCAACAACGTTGATCCCTCAACTGATCTATAAACCGGACTCAATAGTCTCCAAGGACCTGAGCGAGAAAAAGCTCTTCTATTCCAAAAAGCAGTGGCGCTATGTAGGAAGGGGATTGAGTCAATTTGTCGGCTCAATCTTCCTATTGCAGCCTTTCCAATTTGCTTATCATGAATACGGACACGGCACCCGAACGGCGGCAATCGGCTACAAGCCGTTTTACGGGCATGGAAGCGTCGGTAGCGTCGATGACATTCGCACTGCTTTTCGAAATGGCGAGTTGTTTGAAACCTTTCATGGTCTGTACCTCGGTAGCCTCTTCGAAACCGGGGGATATACCGCTGCATTGCCATCAGAGACCCTCTTCCCTCCAATGTTGGACGAAATCGAAGAGAATGGGTGGGATTTGGTCATCGCTGGTGGCGGCTTCAACAATGAAATGTACTTCAGTGAGCGCATCGAGCGGCAGGTCCAACAATATGGGGGGCATGTCGGCTACTTGATCCCTTACCTAAACTCCAAACTTTCAGCACAGCAGTACGCCACCGGAGGCGGCTTTTTTAATGATCTAAACAACATTGCCACCTACTATCAAGGCCAAGGCTATGACATCTCCACAGATGATCTGAAGAATGGTAGCCTTACCTCTATGCTTGCCAGCACGATGTCCTATCAGGTGGTGTTTTCAATGGTGAAGGTCTTAATGGGTCAACCCAATGATTTCCAGGCGCTCAGCTTCAAAGGTGTGGAACTCCCCAATACCTCCTTCTACATGAACCGTGAAGGGCTCTCATATAAGTTCACCACCGCCTATAAGACAGGGAACTGGAGTTTCCCGATAGCCTTGGAGCGAGTAGTAAAAGGAGATACACGCAATGAATGGACCCTAGGTGTGGGAAGAAGGGCAAATGCCTGGGCGGCAACCGTTCGCTCAACGGTGGGGAAAAAGTTTGGCCTTACCTCCGAAGTCCAGTACTTCCCCAAAGATTGGCTGGCAATCACAGGTGGATATGCACTGTACCAGGCGGAAAACCTTCGAGGGCAGCGATTGACACCAAGCCTCGAGAATGGCAACGCCTTTCACGATGTGTACGTGATGGTCTCCGTCAGATACTGAAAATGATAATCACCGACGTATGAGTAGGTCACGATGAGGGTCTACAATTATTTCTGTAATGGCCACACCACTAGATGATGTGATGGAGGTCCTCCTTTTATCAAAGCGTAGCTTCCTCGTTTCATTGGCTCCATCTTCATATTTGATCAGGAGCTCCAGGTCCAGATCATAGATCCCCTCTTCCTGCAGCTGACTGATAATGGCCCCCTTCCGATCTTCGGAGAAAGCAATCGAGATCTCCGGCGCTCCCTCCCACTCTAGCCATTGCCTGAAAAACTGAGTCAGATCGTGGGGTGTTTGGTCATTGAATATCCTACACCACTCTCGAAGGGTAATGTTCCTATTGGAATAGGTCGCAACGATCTCCTGCAAAGCTGAGAAAAAGGCATCGTCTCCGATTTTCTTCCTCAACATATGATACACCCAGGTGCCTTTGGAATCTGCCAGGTAATGCTGAATGGTTTCTCCTAGTCTCTTCGTGATCAAGGGCATATCCCGCCCCTCGTCATAGAAACGAAAGAATGCCTGCGCGTCGTGGTTGGGGCTAAACCCTCCTACACCGGACCACATGAAGTCCTTGGCTGCTTTGGCTCCATGGACCTTTTCAATAGCCAAAACTGCGGAGTACTGCGCCATGGATTCGGTCATGAAAAGTGTCCCCTGGCCCTCCAATTCCACCCCCACAGCGATCGCCCACCATGCGTGGGCCGCTTCATGGGCCAGTACAGGCAGACTGTTTAAAGGATCGTCAAAGGCCTGCGTTTTCAGTAGTATGAAATTCTGCTCAGAAGCCCCGTAGAACCCAGGGACATCATAGGGAACTTCTACAATAGAATGATACTTGTAAGGAGCCGCCCCGAAGAGCTCTTCCAACAATCTTATGGATGAAAGGAACGCCTCCACGCGCACTTGTTGTCCTGCTATGTTCCTTGTTCCCACGACATCCAGCGTATCTCCCGAAGGCAGATCATAATGGACGCTACGGAAAGGTCCAGCGGCAAATGACCTCGCGACCGAACCATCATTGGAATACAAAACACGCTTACGTTCACCCACCATCTGTGAGGAGTTCTCGGTACCACTCGAAACCACCGTCCAGTCCTTTGGAACTTCAAATGTGGTAGACCCCGGAGCCTTCATTGTTTGCCAAGAAGGACCTGAGGATGGGTCCACCGGAGCAGGGTACCAAACATTCACCCACGACACCAAAACAAAATCTCTTGACCAATAATGAAGTAAGCTGCGATTCTCCTCTAACACTATCGGAATGGACAGTCGAAGCGTGTCTCCCCTCTCATAGGTGGCATCTCTTCGAATATGTGCATACAAAGTAGGCGCGCCATCTTCGTCGCGGACGTTTCTAGTGACTTCATGGCCAGGCACCTGAAAGTCCCTAAATGTACTGGTACCACCCAGTGAGTTGAGCATCAGGCTTGGGCCGTGGCTCTGAATTGAATCGTCTAACCGCAGGAGAATTTCGGCGATAACGAGTGGTGCCCGATCCATCGAAATGTCCACCTTCAGATCCAGGTGAATCGTGCGCCATCCGACCCCATCATTCAGCGGGGAGCTCCCTGAAATAGAGCTGGAAGTGCAGCCATATTGGCCCAGGAAAAGAGCAAAGAGAACTAATGAGCGCATAGGGACAAATCTTGACTTCATCAACGAATACTACTCCAATTCGTTGAGGCCGCAGTTGCGAACGGTGAAGCCCGTCGTCAATCGAAGAACCAAACTCCTAAAAAAGAAATGTCCGGCATTCTTCGAATACCGGACATTCCCTATGGAATCCTTTCGTATGGACAATTACTCCGGCAAGGAGAGTGTTTGCGTATCCGGATCATACCATTCTCGTACCCAAGTATCGGTCTTCAGCACCCTTAACGAGCTTACTTGCCCGGATAGGTCTATCGTAGCTATGGCAGTGGGATCATTAGGATCAGGAAAAGCAGAAAGATCCAGACAGCCTGAGGTGGTAACAACATAATTCCATCCGCTGTCATCAAAATTCTGATTATCAAAAATCTGTACATGCCAACCATCGGGGATGAAAAGGGACCCAAATTTGTTGTCAAGGAAATCCTCATCGCCAAATGCTGTCCAATCCATTTTCTTGTTAGAGGCCCTCAGAAGGGGTTTTGCAGTACAGTTGTTGGGTTCAAAACCGCCGATACGGAATCTTCGGCCATTGGGGCCGTCAGGGCCGGCCGCGGGATTGTTGGCATGATCAGGAGGGTTTCCCTGGTTGCCATTGTTTCCATTGCCATCTTGGCTAAATGCCAGGAAACTCAATAAGGTAAACGAAAGGAGTAGGAAAGATCGCAGGCGATCCATGGATAGATTAGTGGTTTTCATGGTCTGGGCTCAATTACAAAGTCTTTTCCGATGACGAATGCGTTGTTTACGATGCGAAGTCGTCTCGGAATTTGTTTGCTAAAGGTACTAACTGTTTGTACATACTGCAACAATTCAATAAAAAGTCTTTGTCCATCTTGCTCAACCAATGAAGCGCCATTCTCCTCTAATGAAGCTAGAGGATCACTATCTTGACAGAGGAATTTTGAAATCTAACCACTCATGAAATACCTGATCGGACTTGTTTGCCTAGTGATGGCGGTGCCTCTGACATCTCAGCGGCTCATTGTAAAAGACGTCAATCTGGTTGACGTGGAGAATCGCAAAGTGGTTCCTGAGCGATCTGTGGCCATAGTCAATGGGAAAATACTGGACATCAACAGCTTTCGCAGGCTAAAGGCAACGGACCAAGACAGCATCATCGAAGGAACCGGCAAATTCCTGATACCGGGACTCGTAGACGCCCATATCCATTTTTTCCAATCTGGTGGATTGTACACCCGTCCAGACGCCATCGACCTTCGAGATTGGTTCTCCTACTCGGATGAAATACAGTTCGCCAAGGACAATGCGTCCGACTACCTCCAGAGATACTTAAGGCTGGGGATCACTACGGTGATGGACGTCGGAGGGCCTATGTGGAACTTCACGGTGCGGGATTCCATAGCGACAAGCATGATGTCTCCAAATGTGCTGGTCACCGGCCCCCTCTTCTCTATCGTCGACCGGGTCAAGCTGGATGAGGGTGATCCCCCCATTGTGAAGGTGACATCTAAGGAGGACATCGATCAACTCTTTGACCAAATGCTGGATCGGAAGCCCGACTTTATCAAGATCTGGTACATCGCCTCCCAACAATATCCAGCAGAGGAGTCCTATCCACTGGTAGCGTATGTCGGTCAGCGATGTCGCGAAAACAACCTCCGACTGGCCGTCCATGCTACTCAACACAAGACAGCCGAACTGGCGGTAAAAGCCGGCGCGAATATCCTCGTGCACAGCGTGGACGACGAGATCATCAGCGACGACTTTCTCCAGACATTGAAAACAAACAACGTGACCTACATCCCCACGCTGGTTGTCTCCAAGGGGTACGGCAGGACCTTCACCGGCAAACTACCGCACGATGCGCAGGATCTCACGTGGGCCAATCCTAAAGCTTATGGAACGCTCACGGACTTGAAAAGGGCGGAGCCTTCAACACTGCCGGGCTTTTTGAAGAACTTTTATGGTCAAGACCTACCGCCCTTCTACGATGTCAAAGACTCCATCATGTTCGAGAATCTACAGAAGCTCGTCGCAGCAGGTGTCAATGTAGCTACCGGAACGGATGCAGGCAACATCGGCACCATGCACGCGTCATCGTACTTCCAGGAATTGCAGGCCATGCAACAGGCTGGCATGACCGGCTGGGAAATCATCGAAGCGTCGACGATCAATCCCGCCAAAGGCTTTGGTATGGGTGACACCCACGGATCAGTAGCTGTGGGCAAGGTCGCCGACCTGGTGTTGCTCAACGGCAATCCTGCTGAGGATATCTCTGCATTCAGCAGCATCGAAGCGGTCTTCAAAGACGGGCAGCCAATGGCCCCGACCACTATCTTGAGTGAATCCCCAGAACAGATCGTACAGCGGCAGCTCAATGCCTACAATGCCAGAGACATCGATGCCTTCATGGCCACCTACAGCGAGAATATCCAAATCTTCAACCTAGATGCCAACATCCTGTACGATGGCAAAGAGGCCATGAGGGCACGCTACTCCAAGCTTTTCGAAGACACACCCAATCTCTATTGCGAACTCAAAAATCGCATGGTCATGGGCAACACGGTCATCGACCAGGAGCGGGTGCAGTACAACGACCAGATCATTCGGGCCATTGCCATTTATGAAGTCACCGATGGACTGATCAGCAAAGTGAACTTTATCCGGCCATAACCACCACCCGTATTGCAGTCGATCGCCTCGAGATCAAGGCACGACTACTGCGCTAGCCCGGATAGCAGCGGTATCCCACCGGGCCTTGCGGGTGGATGGCGAGGGTGAGGATAAACCCGGAATCGTCATTGGCCTTCCGGCTGCAGACATAAATTACTTCAAAATCAGTCAGTTAACACGTGGTTGGCTCGTCACCATAACGGTCAATTATGCCTCCTCACCTAACTAACTGATTTTCTCGTACTTTATGCCCTCGCTTCAAAATTCCAATAACGAATCCGGGATAAAGCGAATAGCCGGCAAAGCCCTCCGCCAAGTGCTTAGACACCAGCTGCTCCAATTAAGTCACTTAGTGACCGCAAACACAATGCACTCTCGTAAATCCCTGACTTTCTGCGTGCCACTCGAAGTTGTCATTGTAGCCATCCATCTCCCAATAGAACTTTCCCCGGGCCTGGTCATAGTTTCCGACTTCATTCATCGTGGCGGTCTCATATAGTCGGCCATTGATCATCGTGTGCGTCACGTATTGGGAATTCTGAATATCCTCGAGCGGATCCTTGTCCAGGACAATGAGATCCGCCAGCTTGCCAGCTTCGAGGGAGCCCAGATCATCACCCATCCCGATGTACTCGGCGCCATGAATCGTCGCCGCCCGTAGCGCCTCATAGTTCGTCATGCCACCCTGCTGCAGCATCCACATCTCCCAATGCACACCGAGACCCTGCAGCTGACCGTGCCCTCCGACACAGACTTTAACGTCGCGGTCTACGAGCTTCTTGAGCGACTGCGAAGTCAAGATATGCCCGTTGTCATACTCCTCCATCGGCACCATGGTCCTGTGCCGGGCGCGTGCATCGATCACAGAGCGAGGGGTATACTTCAAGAGATGTTCATTTTCCCACACGTTGGTCGTCTGGTACCAATAGTATTCACCGCTCATGCCGGCATAGTGCACGATCAGCGTCGGTGTATTGGCCGTCTTACTAGCCGCCCATAGATCTACCACGTCTTTGTACAGTGGGGCGACGGGAATGTTGTGCTCAATACTCGTGTGACCGTCCAATATCATGGTCAGGTTGTGGAAGAAGGTAGACCCGCCCTCCGGATACACCATGATTTGCTGGTCCCGCGCTGCCTTGATCACCTGCTGTCGCTGCTCACGGCGAGGCTGATTATAGCTCTTAACGCTGAAGGCACCGTAAGCCTTCGTCCTGCGTATGGCAAACTGCGCATCTTCTTCATTGTTGACGACAGCTTTGAAGTCCCCGTCTGCTCCATACAGAATGGTACCCGTCGTGTAGATCCGCGGACCCACCATTCGGCCAGACCTGACCATCTCTGATTGCGACAGCGACATCTCCGAGTTGGACGATGGGTCGTGTGTCGCCGTTATGCCAAAGGCCAGATTGGCATAGTAGGGCCACTCCTTTTGGGGGCTCAAGCCATAGCGAAAGGCGCGCAGGTGCGCGTGCGTGTCAATGATACCCGGCATAATGACCTTGCCGCTTGCGTCAATGACAGTAGCACTACCCGGCACGTCGACGGACGCTCCCACTTCCTTGATGCGATTTCCTTCCACGAGGACAGTCCCTCCATCGATGACTTCCTCGCCATTCATGGTAATGATCTTTGCATTGGTGAAAGCAACGAGCCCCTCAGGACGGTCGGTCTCCAGTTCCAAGGTGATTTCGTTGATCGTGCGATCGATCTCAACACTATCGGACTCCGTCGTGCCGAAAGCCTCCGAAACGTTCACGGCGTAGTGTTGATTGCCCAATGTCCAGCTGAGTGACTGACCGTCACCAGACCACTGCAGGCCAATGCCAGCGTCTTTGGAGACTTTGGTCATGGGAATGGCCTTCTGCCCCGCGGAAAGCTCAAACGTTTTGCCTGTGGCAGCGAAAGGCATGATGTAGACATTGTACAGTTCTCCGAAAGCCAGCCAGGTATTGTCCGGACTGAGTGCAAACTGATTGGCGTACTTGGAGTGGAAATGCGTTCGCTCTTCAGCTCCCTGGAGGTTCACGCTTTTGTAGTTCTTATCCAACGACCCGAACAGAAACCCTCCTGTTTGGAAAAAAATGCGCTTGCCGTCCGAGCTGAAGCTCGGGTACTGCCCCTGCTTCGTGACGAAATTGGGGGTACCCCCCGATACCGATGTCCAGTAAATCCCCGGCTTGATGGAATAGGCGAACCCCATGGCGCCATTGCCGCCTTCCTTCACATAGACGACCTTGCTGCCATCCGGCGAGAACGAAGGTTGGCGATACATCCCTCTTTCGCTTGTCAGCTTTACTTGATCGCGCCCATTCGCGCCGATGCGGCGAACATCACCACGCTCCTCATCATTCCAGGTGACATATACGATTTGACTGCCATCCGCTGAAAAGCTGGGTTCAAATTCCAGGTCCGTCCCATCCGTCAGTCTCTTGGCTTTCCCTCCGGGCCACTTCATCGTGTAGAGGTATCCCGCAGCATTGAACACCATCGTCTTGCCATCAGGGGACAAGCGCGCCCCTCGAATGACCTTCGCTTTGAAATTGTCAGGGTCCGGGTCCACCGGAAACTGTAGGGCATCGGTGATCTTGTGTGTGGCGGTGGCACTGAAAGGGATGACTGTAGCTTCTCCCGTCTGGGTATTCACTTTTTGTATCTTCCCCTGCGCCCATATGATGACATGGACATTGTCTGGCAGCCAATTGTAGTTGGGATAAACGCCGAAGATGGCCCAGGCTTCCTGCTGATCCTTGGACAGACCGTCAAATACTGGTCGCTGGATACCTGTGGCCAGATCGTGAACGTACAGCACCGACTTCGTTCGCACCCTTCGAACAAAGCTTAGCTGCTTACCGTCACGAGACAATTGGGGCCTTACTGCTCCACCGGGACCTCCGACGATTGTCTCAGTATCGCCGGTCTCACGATCATAGCGCTTGATCACATAAATCTGGCTATTGGGGTCTTTGTTGTATTGGAAGAAGCCGCCGGGGTACACGTCTTCACTGTAGTAGACATAGCGCCCATCCGGGCTGGCGACAGGCTCACCAAGGTCCTGCTGATCATTCTTTCGCTTCGTGAGCTGCACCCCACTGCCGCCATCCTTGTGATACATCCACAACTCACCGGCGCCCAAAGAGCGCCCCGAGGTGAAGTGCTTGCGGGCGATGATGTATTGACCGTCTGGAGTCCATACCGAATTATTGAGGAGTCGAAAGTTTTCCTTTGTAATCTGCTTTGCGTCACCACCGCCCAGCGGCATCATCCATATATTGTCCCCACCTCCTGCATCGCTGGTAAAGGAGATGCTCTTACCGTCAGGGCTGAACCGTGGCTGCACTTCAAAGGCATGTCCACCTCTCAGTAATTGGGCCTCTCCACCAGCAATGGGCATGGAATAGATATCACCCAGCATATCAAACACAATCTGCGAGCCGTCGGGGCTGATGTCCAGATTCATCCAGGTGCCTTCGTCGGTGGTGATCGTCACCTCCTGAAAGGGCTCGGCGGGATTGGTCACATCCCACTTCTCCTCTTGAGAGAAGGCCAGAAAGGATAGTAGCAATAAAAAGACGAGGGATGCATAGAGCTTCTTCATTAGTAATTGGGTTGGTTTAGTCGCGGCTAAAGCTAAACAAAACCTCTGGCAGTGTCACGCCGGCTTTTGATGTCCTTGAAGAGTCCCACGCAACCGATGAATGGCACCCGCAACCAGTATTTGTCACCTCGACCTCCTTTTCTGCATCTCGACCACCAATTCCTGCCAGTCAACGGCAACAGCAATACACCAAGAGTCCTCAGTCTACTTTCGAAGCATCAGTGAATTCAAAAAATCTAAAAAGCTAGGAAACATGATCAAGCCAAAAATCTTAATAGTAGACGACAGCCCCATCATCCTTCAATTGCTCACGGGCATATTCTCAAAGGATTACGAGGTTGTGACATACACATCCGGCGCCAAGGCCTTCAAAGACCTACCGGTCATCAACCCGGACGTCGTCATTCTGGACAACGACTTGCGCGAAGCAGTAGAAGGCATCCAGCTGTTGGAAATGATCAAGGACTCCGATTTCCTCTCCTATCTGCCGGTGGTGATGTTGTCAGGCGAGCAAAGCACGGCCTTCAAAGTGCGATGCCTGCAGGCGGGCGCTGAGGAGGTCCTCTCGAAGCCTTTCAACCCACAAGAGCTATTGGTCCGTGTAGATCGCGCCATCTCCGTACCTACAGCCCTCGCATCATGACCATCACCGATACAAAAATTGCCTGGCTCCGGGTGGACTGCTCTGATCACAGTGACAGAGAGAGCCACCTGGACTTCTGCGAACAACAAGAGGTCATTGACTTCATCAAGTCCAACTCGGAGGAGCAGTGGCCAGATGCCGTTGTGTCGGCGCCAGGATCTGACGTACCGTGTTATGACGAACTCATTGGTTATCTCCAGGGACTTGACAAAGACATTCCGCTGTTCATATACGACGAGAAGAGTAACAGGGATCGAACGGAACTAGCCCGGGATCTTGGTGCTGCTGATTACTTTGGACGTAACCTCTGCCCGTCTCAGGTCGTGGAGCGAGTGCAATTTCATCTGACTACGCGAGCGGGAACGCCAATGGAGGAATTATCTCCTGTAACTCAGAAGGGGAAGGTGGCCAAGCGTCTTTTCGACATTGCTGTGTCGCTCACACTACTACTTCTCCTGACCCCTCTCTTCCTACTCGTGGCTCTCGCCATCCGACTCGAGTCGAAGGGCAAAGTCTTTTACTTCCAGCCTCGGGTGGGCCAGAACTATCAAATCTTCAAGTTTTTCAAGTTCAGATCCATGCGGGTGAATGCCGACAAAATGGTCAGTCAGCTGCAAAACGTAAACCCCTACCAACAATCAGAAGAAATGCCCGTCGAACCCCAGCAGAACTCAGACGATGTGATGCTCTTGGACAACGACGGTCTGGTACCTGAAAAAGAGTTCCTCCTCAAAAAATCAATTGAAGACGAGAAGGCCTTTTTCAAGGTACACAACGATCCCCGTATCACGAAAGTCGGCCACTTCATCAGAAAGACTAGCATCGATGAGTTACCACAGCTGGTCAATGTGCTCATCGGCGATATGTCTGTCGTTGGGAATCGGCCCCTACCCTTGTACGAAGCGGAAAAACTAACATCTGATGAGTGGGCTACACGCTTCCTCGCCCCTGCCGGCATCACCGGTTTGTGGCAGGTGACTGAGCGTGGCAAGAAGGACGTCTCGGCAGACAGCCGCAAAAGGCTGGATATCGAGTACGCCACCAACTCTTCCTTCTGGACGGATATGTGGATCCTACTCAAAACGCCCATGGCGGCGATTCAGCAAGAAAACTGTTAAAAACAATTATGCGAATACTTATCCCTTTGTTTGTCCTGCTCTCATTTTCATGTGTGGATCAGGTGGTACGTGATCTGGACGGCGATTTGAATCCAGGTTACGGCAATACGTCCTTTACGAATTTCGAGTCAGAGGACATCCGTGTGACACTTCTTACGAATCACAAAGAACCCCTTCGGAAGCACCCCGTGACGCTCTGGGATCGACACCCGTCCGAAGGTGGTCACATCATTCTTAAAGGCTTGACCGATGAGAGTGGCACGTTTCGAGGTACCAACAATCTTCCCAATGCCATCTCAGAGGTCATTTTGGAAATTGACTTTATCGGCATGCCCAACTTCCTGATCATCCCCAGGGATGAACTACGTGACGTCTTTGTGCAAGGGACAAAGCACAACTACCAGGAGCGCACGGTAGATACAGGTGCTGGCAAAAGCACAGAACAAGGTAGAACAGCCATGGCGCCCATTCAGGTCATCGGCACCTACGACGGTGATGGTGTGCCTGACTACCTGGAGCCTACGCCTGATGTAGTATCTGCCGAGTTGTTGACATTGATCAATACCTCCCTGCCGGAAGGCCAACCTGTTCCCACCTATCACCCAAGATTTATTGCAGATGATGCTGAGCCCAATCTCATCGTCACTGAAGAAGCAGATGTGTGGATGACATTTGTACACGAGGGTGCGGGGTATCGCAACGTTCTAGGTTATTACACCTACACTACCGGGACACCACCATCGATCGACGATGATATCGATCAGTTGAATATCGTCTTCCCCAACGCCTCCTATGCTGGTTCTGGAGGGGGTCTTTCCACGGGTGACAAGGTGTATCTGGGTAAGTTTGATCCGGGGACGACCATTGGTTTCGTCCTGCTGGCCAATGGCTGGAACGGATCTGAGCCGACGGCGGGAATCCATCAGGTCTATTCCGATCGGGCTCTCAATCCTGAGTCGACACCCGAAATGCAGGCCCACAGTGTGCTGCTGTACGACGCGGATAGTGAGGTGCTTTTGGTCGGCTTCGAAGATCTTAATCGTGATGGTAACAGTGATGAGGACTTCAATGATGCGGTCTTCTACCTGACTGCCAACCCTATAGAAGCCATCGACCTCACCAATGTTCTTCCTGTCGACCAGCCTATCGACCAGGATGGCGACGGGGTCAACGACACTTATGACGACTTTCCCAACGATCCAGAGCTAGCTTATCTGTACGGCTACCCTTCCACATCCACCTACGGTTCCTTCGCTTTCGAAGATCAGTGGCCCAACACCGGTGATTACGACTTCAATGATCTAGTGGCAGATTATCAATATCTGATGTATGCCAATGGAGTCAACGAAATTGTCAAGATGGATGCGCGATTTGTGATCCAGGCAGTTGGTGCGGGGTTCAAAAACGGGTTTGGGTTTCAGTTGGAACTCCCCCCCAGTCGCATTACTTCGGTCGCTGGTCAAGAGATCTCTGGTGTCGGCATTTATACCTTCAATGCCAACGGGACGGAAGCCGGTCAGTCAAAGGCTACGATCATCGTATCGGATGACGTCCATCAGGATTTTGATAGCTACGGATTTATCAATACGGATGAGGGACTTCCCTACCAAACACCAGATACGGCTATCGTTCGAGTAAGTTTCAGCACCCCGATCAGCAACACGGATGATTTCGACGCACCGTTCAACCCCTTTATTGTTGTGAACCGGCAAAGGGGCCGAGAGGTGCACATACCGGGCTATGAACCCACGGATCTTGTCGACGTGTCGCTTTTCGGTAGCGGCAATGATGACTCCAATCCTGGCCTTGGCATCTACTACAAGACAAAAGTGGACCTACCCTGGGGCATGAACCTCCCCAACCGGTTTACCTATCCTGTCGAAAAGAAAGACATCAGGCAGGGCTACAATCACTTTGATACATGGGCACGCAGTAACGGCTTTACTTATATGGACTGGTATACTGACCAGTCGGGGTATCGCACCCCGGAATTTCTGTATGAGTAAGACTGACGATTGAATAAGGATGAAAAGACCTCTCTGAAAAGAGAGGTTTTTCTTACACCTTTCCGTCATTCCGTTATGTGAGTCACTCTGAAATATTCTAATCAATTCGTCTATAAATCGTCTTACAATGAAGAAATACCTTAAGTACACAATCGAATCACTGCAGATCGGTGGGCCTCAGTTGTTTTACACAGCACTGAAATATTTCGTTACGAAGCGAGCTCCAGCAAAACCATTTGTCATTCACAATCGTGCCATGGGCACCTACCTCTGTCGCGGCAACACCACAGATTTCATGTATCCATTTCTTAGCTACGAGTACCGCATCAAATCTCGTATCAAAGCATTGCTACCAGACTTCGATACCTATATTGATGTAGGCGCGTGCATTGGCGACTACAGTATCTGGCTGGCTAAGCAGGGCTTGAAGTGCTTCGCATTTGAACCAAATAGTGATAATAACAACGCCTTGCGCACCAATGTCCAGGCCAACCGACTGGAAGAGTCGATCCAGGTACACAATTACGGGCTGGGCGCCACTTCTGAAACAGTGACCTTTGAAACAAACCCCACTAATCGGGGCTATTCCGGTAAATATGCCCAATTCGAGGCTCCGCTCAAGGAAGAGGTCGAAATCAAGAGGTTTGATGATATCTACACTGCTCTGGACCTTGAGAATAGTCGGGGTGTTATTATGAAGATCGACGCCGAGGGCATGGAGGGCGAGGTGATCGACGGGGCGCGTCAGTTCCTCTCTTCTGTCAATAAACTCTTCCTCATTTTCGAAGCGCATACAGGTGCCGACGCTACGATCCGCACACTACAGGAAATAGCCCAATGTGAGATCGTCGATCTGGATGAATTGAATATCGGTGTAATCATTGACAATACCCAAGTAGAAGAAAGCCAACGATCAGACGTGCTCTCGGTGGCCTGCTGATCAACATTAAACCATACATGCGTACATAATTAGCTCAAATGAAAAAAGGCCTGCAGTAGTAGCTGCGGGCTTTTTTTGTTGCTAGTGGGATTCATAACAGGCGGAAAACACTTCTACTCAGAGTCACCGGTACGGGACTCTGAGCTCTGCAGAAGAAAGACATCGGTAGTGCCTGCAGCTGGATTGCAAATCCAGCGTCATTCTGAGATTCGACATGCCTTACAGAACATGTCGAACAGCAGGAGGCTCCTCGCTATGTTCCGAAGGGCATTTCGAACAGCAGGAGTAATCCCCGGATTTATTCCGGGGTCTCCACCAATAAAAGGTTAATCATTCAAAATAAGGAGATCCCGGAACAGGTGCTACCGGCGAGGTCCGGGAATGGTCACTTCTACTCAGAGTCGCCGGCACGGGACTCTGAACACTTGCTGAACGCCGTGACCTCAGAGTCCTCATACCAATTGGATCCTAAATTATTTATGCTTCTGAGCGTGACTCTGAGGGGAATAAATCCCGCCGTCATCCTGTGAGCCTAAAAGGATCCTATTTCCACGAGTTCGCCGGAATGACGAATTAAGTAAGTTCGGTCCGTGAGTCACAGACCGAGGAGCAGGATTTCCGACCTTTTGCGAAGGAAGGGGGATGGTTAAAGAGATGACGCTACGTCGCCCGTATCCCTTTCGGTGAGGCGATAAATGAATATCAGGCTAAAAGCTATAGCGATGCCTGTTGGCTGCTGTGTCAGGTGGCCATTGGAGTAACTGGCCACTGCAATGCCAACAATACCGCTAAATAGCGATATGGCAGCGGTCCGTGAGAGCGATAAAGGAGCTCGCCAGATCCTCCGGCCCAGGTAAACCAGGATACCAAGCCAAACGGCGATGTAAAAAATCAATCCGATCTTACCGGTCTCCATCCATATTCTGGTGTAGTGGCCATCTGTGCCAATTTCAGCGAGAAAAGTGCCTGGTGAAAACCTTCGACCCCAATACCCAGCACTGCCGATACCACCACCAAAAGGCTTGTCTTCCAGATAAGCTGCCAAGGCCACTTCACGGTCTCTACGAACTTTGAGAGAAGGATCGTCGGAGTCAAGAGCCGTGCGCAACCTATTCACATGGTAGTTGCTCTGCATGATGGTGGTGTACTTCAGAAAGCCAAAAGCGCCAGCTCCTACCATGATGCCTAGCACCAGGACCTTGATGTTTTTGGTCAAAAGTAAATAGGCGGCTCCGCCAAACACCAACACGGCTAAAGCGCCACGTGTTCCGCTGATCAGCATCCCATAGAAGAAGAAGCCCGCAAGAGCAAGCAATAGCCATCTGCTCTTCAAGACACCGGGGTGTAATCCAATAAGGCCACAGACGAGGGCCACATGCGCCTGGGAAGCGCCGAACTGCGCCGCATCGCTGTAAAATGAGAATATTCTTAGTTTGCCAAACAGTATGTGGGTGCTTGCGGCTCCGCCCATCAGCCACCTTTGTTCGACGGCAGAGACGCCCAACAGCAACTGCTTGAGCCCCCATAACGTACCGAAGACACTCAATGCAAGCCATGCGATGAAGAGCCACCGTCCACGCAAGTCCTCCTTCCGAAGCTGCAAGGCCAGGATCACGATGAACATTTGGTAGAAGGACAGCGCCCGATTGGCATAGAACCAGGCAATTGTGCTACCTGACAACGGATTAAACAACTGAAGTACGGAAAACAATGACCACAGCAAGAGGAGTATGACAACCCCATTGCCCATTTCTGCGACATAGAAGCCCGTCTTCTGATGAAACACCATCACCACAAAAAGCAATACGATAAGTCCGTCGATAGCCAGTCCAAAGGGAATACCTGGCACATATCGTCCGAGTAGGGAAATCATAAATCCCATGAAGAGGATAAAAAGGAGAACAATACCCGGCCTCAGGAACGAGAATACAAGAGTACCTACCAGAAAAGGCAGGAAAATCAAGGCACCTCCGACAATGATGCCCCCCTTGGCGATCACGAAGGCGCACAATACAGCCAAGATTGCAGTGACGACCAGTTGTAGGGACTTCGTACCGCCTAGTTCCAGAGAATTCATGCGTTGGTTGATATGGCCACCCTTCGCTCCAATGTATGATTCTTGCTCAACAGCTTCTTCCAACGCAGGACCGGACGCTCAAGCCACCGATAAGAAGCGAGTGCAGCTACCAATGTACCCACAATAGATATCGCAAATAACAGCGTGTTAAAAGCCACCCAACCCAGGGATGAGGACCAGGGAGAAAGCAATTGCAAAGTGCCTGCGATCACCAACGGATGGTACATGTATATTCCGTAGCTAACATCCCCTAGTTTTCGTAGGACAGGATGTTCCAACGGTCTGTAGATGCTTTCCGTGAACGTGACATTGAGGATAACTCCCAGGAAGATGACGGCATCAAAATAAGAGGCGAGCACACCATGCCAGCCTATTGTGAACGACCAAACCAGGAGCCCTAAGAACACATACCGCGCATAGCGATGTGTAAGAGGCGATAACAATTGAGCACGTAAACCCGGCTGGAAAACAACAACAGCACCTAAGCCTCCAATCGCCATCTGCTCAAAAGGGACCAATTGCAGGACCTGCTGCAATTGTTGAATGCGTAACCCGTCGTAAGGCAAGGCCCAAAGTGAAAGCTGAAAAACCGCCTTCACGGAGATGAATAGAAGTAGGAATGGTACGATGCTCTTACTAAAGGCGCGGACCAGCAAAGGCCAAAAGATGTAAAACTGCTCCTCGACCCCTACTGACCAAAGGTGGTTGCCTCCTACTAACCACGGAAACCGGATACGTAGCAGGTTGGGAAGGAAAAGTAGCAATAGCCCCACTTCCACGCCACCGAAAGAGAAGTGCAAGGAATCGAAGGCCGACGAGAGCACCAATGGTGCGATCAAGACCACAAGTCCAACAACAAGAAAATATACCGGCCAGATCCGAAGTACCCGCTTCCAATAGAAATGGAGGATATCGATATGACCTGTTGACTTTTGCTCTGACAGCAACAGGTAGGTGATGAGAAACCCACTCAAGACAAAGAAGAAAGATACCGACGAGTGTCCAAAGCCATTGATAACAGAATTGCCCCAGGCGCTGCTGAGACCCTTCCACGACTTGTACTGCTCCACATGATGAATGATCACCAAAGACGCCGCAAAGAAGCGAAGTGCGTGCAGTCCCTTGAAATGTATCCTTTCTGATGACATGAGCGAAAACGATTGATTGCCTCGAAAGTCACCTTCTTCCTTATAAGATATCCGGAAGACTGCCCAATGGTCAAAATAACAGGTCGACAGGGCGGAATTTGTCATGTACCGGTACCTGTTCGCGATTCGGCAGCCGATATCATCAGTTCGACCCATCTTCAGTGCCGGTCGACACCCCCTTTAATTAAGGCGCCTATCCCCTCCCTACTTTCGAACTAACCTTATTCAATCAATCATGCGATTTGCAAAAGTTTTATCATCTACAGTCCTACTGCTTATAGTAGGTCTCGGCTTCGGCCAGGACATCAGATTCGACGCAGAGGCGACACGAAGCGAGTTGTTGCGGGTCGCCCATCTACTGCAGGATGAGGGTGAGCTCGATTCCGTTCTCACAGCTGCCATCGACAACTCCCCTGTTTTGAAAGCAATCGGTGAAGACATGAACATCTATCAGGAAGAGTATCGGCAAAAGAGTCGTAACTGGTCTTCCAGCTTGACGCTGTCTGTCAATATCTTCAGCCTCAATACAACTACCTATGAAGATCGTTCAGTGACAACTGCCGGAGTACTCCCCAATGTCGGCGTTGGCCTCACCATTGACCCTGAGAAGATCATCAATCGCAAAAGTTACATGCGCCAAGCTGAGCAAAAGTATCGTCGGTCACATCACCAGCAAATGGCGCAAAAACAGCTTCTGCAGCAGCAACTGATTCGGATGTACTATGAGTACATGTCATTGCTCGAGTCGCTATTGCTGAAAGAGCAAAGTGTGGAAACACGACGCCAACACTACAACACCGTGGAGATCGCCTTTCAAAATGGTGAAGGCACCTATGAACAGTTGATGATCATCCAAAATCAGCTGCTTCTGGCCGAGCAGGACCTTACGGATACGCATATCAAAGGCTTGAGCGTCAAACGTCAAATCAGAGTATTCCTCGAAGATCCATCGCTATGAGCCTGTACGAAATCATACGACTCTTCTACTACAACAAGGTCAAGATCCTTATCGCAGCCCTGCTGCCGCCGATGTTGATCTTCTTCCTGACTAGCAACCTTCCTAAGGAGTACCAGGCGAGTGCCATGCTGTACACAGGAATCGCCTCCGGGTATACACTCGAGTCAGGCGAAAATGAGCGCATCGACTATCACCGCATCAACAATGCATTTGACAATCTCATTGGTTTACTCAAATCGAGAGAAACCATGGAGCAAGTGGGATTGATGTTGCTCGCACAACACCTGATGCTGGAGGAACCCAACAAGTACCAACTCGGTCATGAAGGATTCGAAAACCTACAACAGGTCGTTAGTGACAAACACCGGAAGGAATGGGTCGCTGACAGCTCTGTAGCGCTCACTTTTGCACGACTGCACAGGGCCTACCAGCAGGGAAGCTCTCCAGTCCTCCAGACGCTTTGTACTGAGGAGGGAAGTCCTTACAGCTTCAAGACACTGGCAAAAATCGAAGTGAAGCGCGTCAAGTCCAGCGACATGATCCTGGTAGCCTACCGTTCATCGGATCCGGCCTTGTGCACCAGCACTTTGAATGTACTGCTGGACGTCTTCATTCATCGATATCGCGACCTCAAAGAATCTGAAACCAATAATGTGGTCGCATATTTTGAGGAGCAGCTGGATAGCATCAAGATTAAGCTCACCACAGCAGAAGATCACTTGACCGGCTTTCGTAGTGATAATGGTGTAATCAACTACGGCGAACAGACCAAGGCCCTCGCGATCAAGAAGCAAAATGCTCTTGAAGTCTATTCCAATAAAAAAATGGGTATGCAAGCCAATGAAAGCGCATTGGCGGCTATCGAAGATAAACTAAGCATGCGCGAATCGCTCCTCGCCCGCAACGCGACAGTGATAGAGATCAAACAGGAACTCAGCGAAGTAACGGCCCAGTTGGCCAGAGCGGCACTGGATTCGACCTACGGAGCGCTTCATGCACTCGAGGCACGTCAACGAGAACTCAGATCTCAGATGCAGACTGAACTGGTCTCTGCCTTCAACGCTGCCAACTCACGATCAGGGATCACAACACAACAGCTCCTCAACGACTGGCTCAGCCATGTCATCACGCTTGAGAAAGAGAAAACAGAGGTCAAACTCTTCGGCCAAAGGCTGGCCGAACTGGACACAGAGTACGAGCGCTTTGCACCTCTGGGGTCTACCATCGATCGATATGAGCGCGAAATCGATGTCTTCGAGCGAGAGTACCTTGAAATCTTACGCGGCCTAAACATGGCCAAGCTACGCCAGCAAAATCTGCAGCTAGCCTCGACCCTCAAAGTAATCGACGCACCCATCTTTCCAAAAGATCCGCTGGCGAGTAAAAGAAAGCTGCTGGTAGTTGCCGGATTCCTGGCGGGCTTCATCGGAGTGATTAGCATCATCATTGCTTTCGAGCTCTTTGACCCCACACTCCAAAGTCCCCTAAAAGCCAAGAGCCAGACCGGCCTTCCTCTCGCTGGTGCGCTACCTGTTTGCGATGATCGCTTTCGGAAGACATTTGGGAATGACCTCGAGCGCCAGCTCCTCCGTCTGACACTGAACAAGATCAAATCTCAGATTCCCGATGCCTCCGCTCCCCTATTGATAGGTATCACGAGCACCAGCCCCCGTGCGGGAAAGACCGAAATGATGCAGCGCTTGCACGAGGAAGTGACCGCACAGCCAGGGCAGTCCCTGATCCTATCATCCAAGGGACAAGCAGAAGAAGCGCAGAAAGATGGTGTCACTTATCTGGATCCCACAAAAGATACCAACCTGCAGCACCTGCTGTCGAAAACGGAAACGAAGGACTTGCGGTACATCTTTATCGAATTGCCATGCTTGCTGGAAGGTAACCGTCTGCCCTCCTTCATCAATGACCTACAGTTGATTGTAACTGTCGAGACGCCTCTGACCATTTGGCGGGAGCCGCAGATGGAGGTCATTCAAAACTTAAGGGACCGATTACGGGATCAGCCGCTCCTCTTGTTCCTAAACGGCATCAAGCCTCGGTTCCTCGATCAGGTAGTAGGAGAAGTACCCAAGAAACGCAACAAACTCGTCGAGCTAGGCCGTAGCCTGCTCCGCGGAAGAGTAACACGTCAAAAGATCTAGGAAATGAATAAGAAACCATCCATCGTCTGTATCGCTATGACCACCTGGTCCGGAGACTACGCCAAGGCCATCGTCCAAATGATGACACAGGCCTCCGCTGAGTACGATGTCCTCTTTGTGGACTATCAATTCACATGGAAAGACGTGCTCATGAAGCTATTTGGAAGAGGAGCCGCTCCAGTTCGACGAATGTTTGGGATCAGCCCCAGGATCCGCCGTGAGGAAGAGACCCATGTGTTGACACCTCTCCCCATTCTGCCCATCAACTGGATCGGAAATCACAAGATCCACCGCGTGCTGAATTCGTTGAATGGATGGATCCTGACTCAGCAGATAAAGGCGGCACAGAAGACACTGGCTCTTGAAGATGCTACCTTCATCTATGCGTTCAACCCCATTGCAGGCTACCCCATTCACAAGAACCTGAAGCCAATTAACAGCTACTACTACTGCTATGACAACATTGCGAGTGCGCAATGGTGCAGTGCTCATGGGGCATATTACGAGAATCTCCTTATGTCGCGGGTATCTGGGGTCATCACCAGCTCTGAGGGTCTGTATCAACAAAAGAGCGTGTGGAATGAAAGAACTTCGCTCATTCGCAATGGTGCAGATACAGCCCTTTTCAGCAAGGCCTTCAAGCTCAATCCCCCTACACAAAAAGCGGTGTGCTACATGGGTTCTTTGGATGATCGGCTCGACTATCAGCTTTTGCAAGGGGCGATAAAGTCGATGCCAGATACGCACTTTCGGTTCATCGGTAGGGTCTGCGATCCCCTCGCAAAGCAGTTGGGCGAATATCCCAACGTCACCTTGCACGGCCCTAAGCCGCTGGAGCAACTGCCCAACTGGCTTCAAGGTGCATCTGTAGGAATTATTCCTTTCGTTAAGAATGCTTTCACCAAGAACATCTACCCACTCAAAATCAATGAATACCTGGCAGCAGGACTTCCCGTCGTACTGACAGACTTTGCGCCACTGAAGGAATTCAGCGCCATCACCTACAAGGCTACCGGTGTTGCAGACTTTGTCGCTGCCCTCGAACACGCCATGGACGAAGATCGCGCTACCCAAAGAACACGCCGCCAGCAGTTTGCAAATGCACAAGACTGGTCAGCACGCTTCGAAGATCTCAAAGCATTCATTTCACCAGAAAAAGTCAATCGCCATGTGGAAGCGGCTTAGTCAATCACAGTCCTTGCGACTGACAAGTGGCAACGTGCTTGCTTCTGCTGTGGGATTCGTCAACTTCTACCTGGTGGCGAAGGTCTTGTCGGTCAATGAGTTTGGCTCGTGGGTACTCTTCCTTAGCAGCACAGGCCTCGTCGAAATGATACGAACGGGTATCATCCGACAGGGATTTGTTCGTGCCTACCAAACCGCAGCTGACGCTGTTGAAAAGCAGACTGTCCTGGGCGCAGCCTGGCTCCTTAACATAAGCGTCTCTATTGCCATCCCTGTAGTGGCTCTATCGGGCACATGGCTCTTGAGCGACTGGGTAGACGCTCAGAACCTGACCTACTATCTGATCTTCGTTCCCACATTTGTGGTGGTCAGCATGCCCTATGCCATGGGCATGTGGATTGCGCAGGTCAGAGGCAAGTATCTCACGCTCACAGCCTACCGAGTGCTATTGAATGGTTCTCTTCTTCTCGTGCTGTCGGTATTAAGCATGACCAGCGCAGTGGCTTTGGATAAACTCACAGCCATCTACCTGATGCTGGTTGGGTTCGTTGGGATGATACTTTCCCTTCGCCACCTACAATTCCGCGCGATCCTGTTCGCAACAAAAAAACAGGTCCTTGAACTGTGGCGGTTTGGAACGCACAATGTAGCCACACTCACGGGGGCTACCTTCCTCAAGAGCACAGACCTACTGATGATCGGTGCTTTCCTGGGGGCGCCTGCTGTAGCGTTGTACAGCCTCCCACTGAAGATATTGGAAGTAGTAGACATACCGTTCCGCAGTGTGATCATGGTCAAGTATTCACAACTGTGTCAGCTGGCGAAAGATGGTGGATCACAGCGCTTCAAATCTGCCGCAGAGTTGTTGCTAGCGATAACGGTGGCGCTGGCTTTAGCGGCTGGTATCATGCTGTTCGTCGGTGCAGACATCATCGTGAAGATCATGGACTGGCAGGAGCCGGCAAGTGCCGCGCTACTTATTCGCATCTTCTGTGTAGCACTGCTATTGATGGCTGTCGATAAGGTGATGGGTGTGTTGTTCGACAGCATCGGTCATCCCAAAGAGAATGCAAGAAAAGTGTGGCTCATGCTCCTTGTCAATGTACTTGGCAACTGGCTCGTCCTCCACCTGACGGGCTCACTCTATGGCGTAGCCGCCGTCACATCGCTCAACCTTGTGGCAGGCATCATCTACAGTATCAGGCGCTTCGGGTTCGTAAGACTATCACCCATTCGGGTGATGGTCACAATTCAGCATGAAGCCAGGAAGCTGCTGGGAAACGTTTCCTGGTTGCGAAAAACTCAAATTGAAACACCTCAATAAAAGAATAAGATATGTTACCAAATTTCATCATCGTAGGAGCCGGTAAGTGTGGCACGACCGCCCTCAATCACTACCTCGAACAGCACCCGGACGTTTACATGTCTCCAGTGAAAGAACCCAACTTCTTCGCACTCGAGGGGGAAACGTTCCCAACAGCCGAGGAAGACCCTCTACAGCAGTTCAATTTCCCCACTGCCGTCACTGAACGATCAGCGTACGAAGGTCTGTTCGAAGGTGTCCAAGGTGAGAAAGCCATCGGTGAAGTCAGCCCTCTCTACCTCTACTCCGATCGAGCTGCCTACAAAATCAAAAAGCACCTCCCCGATGTAAAAATCATCGTAATGCTGCGCGATCCCGTGGAGCGACTCTATTCGCGCTACATGCATCTGGCCAGAGAAAATCGCCAGCCCAGCGATACGTTCGAGGATGCCCTCAGCGGCAACCGGATCTGGTGGGAGCGTAATGACCTCATATCAGAAGGCTTCTACTCCCGTCACTGGGCGCGGTACCAGGAACTGTTCGCGGCAGAGCAACTGAAGGTTTGTTTCTACGAAGACTTCGTCAGTCGCCCTAATGAAACGCTTGCGGATATATTCGAATTCCTCGGTGTGGATACAGCGTTTAGACCTGACATGGCAACGAAGCATAACAAGTCCGGATTTGTGAAGAACCCTATCCTTGATCGGCTCGTCGGTCAACAGAGTATCGTGAAGTCATCCATCACCCGAATGCTCCCAGGAGCCTGGAAGTGGATCCGTCAGAACGACACGATTCGCGATCTGGTCACCAAGGTGCGCAACAAAAACCTTCACAAGCCCAAACTCGAAAAGACTACACGTCGGCAAATGATCCAGCAGGTGTACCGAGAAGACATTCTCCATCTCCAGAACCTGCTCGGCAAGGACCTAACCCATTGGCTCACAACATAAATCAACAAAAGTCATGTTTGTAACATTCATCCTTTCTATCGTCGCAGTCTATCTTATCTTCAATACGTTGTACTACGCATTTTTCACCGCAGCGGCTTTGTTGCAGAAAAACTCGGTAGCCATTGAAGCATCCAAATTCCGAAACAAGGTGGCTGTACTGATCCCCGCTTACAAGGAGGACGCGGTCATTGTGGATACCGCCCGACAGGCGTTGAAGCAAAAGTATGACTCCGACTTGTTCGATGTGGTGATAATAGCCGATTCGCTGCAGCCCGATACGTTGGAAGAGCTACGCACCGTGGCGGTCGAAGTCGTGGAAGTGTCCTTCGAAAAAAGCACCAAGTCCAAGGCGCTCAATGCGACGATGGCCCGTCTCGATGACAGCTATGACATTGCGGTGGTTCTTGATGCCGACAATGTGATGGCGCCAGACTTCCTCGATCGTGTCAACGCAGCGTATGTTGGCGGACATGCCGCTATCCAGGGCCACCGTGTCGCTAAAAACAAACATGGCGAGATGGCCCTTCTTGATGGGGCCAGTGAGGAAATTAACAATACAATCTTCAGGAAAGGTCACGTGGCCGTCGGCTTGTCAAGTGCCCTGATTGGTTCCGGTATGGCCTTCGACTACGCCCTTTTCAAGCGATACATGGCCGAAATCAAAGCACTGGGTGGGTTTGACAAGGAACTAGAACTGCGACTACTGCATGATGGCATACACATCGCCTACCTCGAAGATGCTCTGGTATTCGATGAGAAAGTCAGCAAAAAGGAGGTCTTCCTCCGACAGCGCACCCGATGGATATCAGCCCAGATTGATTATGCGCGACGTCACTTTGGTCGAGCAGTGAAGTGCCTTGTCACCAACCGCAACTGGGACTACCTGGATAAAGTGTTGCAGTTTGTGCTGCTACCCCGCTTGATGCTACTGGGTACCCTCTCGATAGCGGTCGTCGTTACAGCCCTTGCTTTTTCAGCATCCCTGGCCCTAATGTCTGTTTTGACACTAGGCGCATTCATGCTTACTTTGGTGGCTGCACTTCCCAGGGGTATGTGGAATAAAAAACTGATCAAGTCAATCGGACGACTGCCAATGGTGTTTTGGTTGATGATCAAAGCCACGCTTCAGATGAAGAAGGCGCGAAAGAGTTTCATGCACACACCGCACAGCGCAACTTCTCAGTCATGAGAATAGGAATCGAAGCACAGCGCATCTTCCGAGCGAAGAAACACGGCATGGACATCTTCGCTCTGGAGCTGATCCGCAACCTACAGGCGCTTGACAAAGAGAACGAGTACCTGATATTTGTGAAGGACGGTCCGGACAAGGACTGCTTGCAGGAGACTGACAACTTCAAAATCGTCATTGTGCCGGGTTTCCTGTACCCAATTTGGGAGCAGGTCTTTCTCCCCTTGGCTGTCAAAAAATACCAGCTGGACGTGTTGCACTGCACGGCCAACACGGCACCTCTGCTTTCCAACGCGAAGACCCTGATCACTCTCCACGACATCATCTATCTCAGCAAGGCCTTTCAAGGCGGCTCCGCCTACCAGGCCTTTGGGTCTATCTATCGCAAATGGGTCGTGCCCTCAGTGGTGAAAAAGGCAGGCAGCATCGTGACCGTTTCTAACTATGAGGAAGCGACGATCAACAGTCAGCTGCCGTATATCTCGGATCGACTCGAAGTGATCTACAATGGTGTCAACGACCGATTCTTTGAGGAAGATGTAGCGTCTTCGAACGATCTCAATATTGACTTACCAGAGCGGTACATCTTCTTTCTCGGAAATACGGCTCCCAAGAAGAACATGAAGAACGTCCTTCGGGCTTACGACCTACATTGCCAGCAAGAGGCTTCGCCCCTACCGCTTGTGGTCGCCGAGACAGACGAAAGCACACTCACTGGCTACCTCAATGAGCTCGGACTTGACGCATTGAAGGACAAAATCATCCCCACAGGCTACGTGCCCCATCATCTACTACCCATACTCTATCGGCGGGCGACAGTGTTTCTCTACCCCTCTTTGCGTGAGAGCTTTGGGATCCCAATCATCGAGGCGATGGCGTGCAACACGCCTGTGATCACATCCAATACTTCTTCCATGCCCGAGGTCGCCGGGGACGCTGCGATGCTCATCGATCCGACAATGCCGGAGGAGATCGCCGATGCAATTGCTTCGATCCTGCATGATCAGGGTTTGGCTGCTCAGTTGCAAAGCAAGGGGTCGGCTCGGGCCCGAGACTTTCAATGGTCCGCAGCGGCGAGGCGATACAGAGAGTTGTATACTTCTGTTCATCGCGTCATCCAGAGGGAGGGCGACAGCCCGACCGAAAGATCTCTTTGACGTGTTGCGTAATTCCTACGTCGGAGATTCTTCGTCGCAGATCCAGGTAGAGGAACACTTGACATCCGCCATGTGCTCCTCTGAATGACGGAGGGAATGAAGAATTCCTTCGGATTGTCTGCCCTTCGACCGGGCTCGCGTTCGAGAGCCTCCCTCGGCCGCCATCCGCGTGCCGCCGAAGCTTCAGCGGAGGAGCAAGGCTCGCCGACGACGCGGCAGGGTGACAATCCCGCTTGTAAAACCTGTCTTTCAAGTCATCCAGACTGTGCCTCCGCTTAGCCGCTACGGCGAAGCAAGGGGAGGGAGATAGCCCGACCGAAGGATCTCTTTGACGCGATGCTGCAATGCTCCATTGGAGATTCTTCGTCGCAACTCCAGGGAGAGCCATATTTGACATATAGCCCTGTGCTCCTCTGAATGACGGAGGGAATGAAAAGTCCCGTTGGATTGTCTGCCCTTCGAGAGCCTCAGGGTGACAATCCCGCTTGTAAAACGTCTTTCAAGTCATCCAGACTGTGCCTCCGCTTAGCCGCTACGGCGAAGCAAGGGGGAGGGAGATAGCCCGACCGAAGGATCTCTTTGACGCGATGCTACAATTCCTCCGTAGGAGATTCTTCGTCGCAAATCCAGCTAGAACAACACTGGACATTGGTCTTGTGCTCCTCTGAATAACGGAGGGAATGAAGAATTCCTTCGGATTGTCTGCCCTTCGGGAACCTCAGAGTGACAATCCCGCTGGTAAAACCTGTCTTCCGCGTCATCCAGAGGGAGGGCCATAGCCCGACCGAAGGATCTCTTTGACGCGATGCTGTGATTGCTCCGTGCGAGATTCTTCGTCGCAGATCCAAGAGGATCGACACTTGGACATCCGCCATGTGCTCCTCTGAATGACGGAGGGAACCGCTTCCGCGGATGGCCTTCAAGGGGGGGAATTCATTTGCCGTAAATAGCTCAATAGCTCCGATCTGTACTCCTAGAGCCTACGGCTCGGTGGAATTTCGGGAAAATCCCCCTGACCCCTTTTAGAAAAGGGGGATTGATTTCTCGGAGAAATTGGCGTCCTCACCTGCATCTAACGTTGGGCTTACCAGCCGAGTAGTCAAGTATTTCTTGAGCCTGCAACCCAGTGGAAATTCGGGAAAACGAAGGCGCGAGCCCCGCTTAGCGCAGGGCTCGCGCAATGATAGCCTTGGGTGATAGGGTCACCCCAATCGATCCGTTACCACGGTCCTTGCCCTATCACACGGGGCTATGGGGTTGGGCGCCCCAAAAAGTCATGAAAGGCGATCTGGCCAAATGCCAGCGAATGCCACGGAAGAACGCGTGCATCAAATCCCACTGTTGCCGGATCGCAAATGAGAGGGTATTCTTTGGGACGGCAATGGCTGTGAAGAACAGCACGAAAATGACGTAATGCAGCCTCGAACTGTTGCGACGCATGAAAAGAATGCGATTGCGCGTCTGGTAAAATGTCTTGAGAGGTGAGACCTTGCCGGTGGACATGGACTCCTTGTGAAGGATATGCGCCCCATAATCTACGCGGATCTGATAGCCATGTTCGCGGAACCGATGTGCCCAGTCCAGCTCCTCATAATACAGGAAGAAATCTTCGGGCATCGGGCCAATCTCCTCCAATGCACTGCGTGAAATAAGCATGGCAGCCCCATGCGGATACATGGTCTCGTGCACCTCACCAGTCATCGCCTGCTGAGACATATAGCCAATGGCATGATTTCTCCCGGTCACAGGATTGATCGGTGTCGCCCCACCGTACTGCAGCGTGTCTGGCTGCGAATGATAGTAAAGCAAGGGGCAGAGAATGCCGGTGTCCTCATGCTCGCCGTAAGTGCGCAAAAGCCGTTGCAAAGTGTCTTGAGGAATCTCGGTGTCATTGTTGACGAAGAGCAAATGATCCCCTTTAGCAGCAGCGATTCCTAGGTTGTTGCCCCCCGCAAAGCCGAGGTTCTCTTCGCTTCGGATGAGCACTGTGTCGGGGAAATACTCCTTGATAACCGAGAAGTCCTCAGAAGAGCCGTTGTCGACGACGATGACTTCAAAACTACGGAAGTCCTGGTCCTCCAGTGACTGTAGAAACTCGAGGGTAACGTCTCGTTGATTGTAGGCAACTGTGATAATAGAGATCATGCGTGCTGTAGTCTGGCGGCCTTTTCCCAGGTGACTTGGGCCTGTCCTCTCAGGAGGAAGCCCAGGCCTTGGAAAACGCACAGGTTCATGAATGTGAAGTAATAGGGAATGAACAGCAGCTTCAGTTTGATGCCTCGTCTGTCCAGTCGATAGCCGATGAGGGCTGCCAGATAAAAAGTGGCTTGCGCCGCAAAGGCAACCACAAAAACCGGTGACCCCATCGTGGCAAGCACCGCGGAGCTTACCAGTGCGATGACAAGCGCTAACGGTGCCAAAGTCCAGCGAAGCGTCCGATGGCTGAAAAGCTGAAAGGCCGCTCTCCCGAACTTTAGAGGATTGAGCAGATGTCGCAAACGCCAACTGGCCTGCAAACCACCCGCGGCAATACGCACTTTGCGCTTCTGCTCTTCGCGCACGTTGGCAGACCCTGTCTCGCAGGCCTGAGCCTGGGGCTCATAAGCTACTCGAAAGCCCTTCTCCACAACCTTCATGCTGATCACGAAGTCCTCAATCAGCGTATCACCAGGAGGTAGCTCGAGCAGTTCCTTGCGTACCGCGAACAATTCCCCAGCAGCTCCAACAACCGTGTGGAACTCACTGTCCAAGGTTTTCAGAAAGGACTCATATTTCCAATAGGCGCCTTCCCCTTCGGCCACATTTTCATCTGAGGACGAAGACACTACTTTTTCACCAGCAACCGCTCCTACGGTCATGTCCTGAAAATGGCTGACGAGTTGCTGCACTGCTTCCGTATTGAGAATGCTGTTGGCGTCTGAGAACACGATGATGTCTTCCTGGACGGAGGGCAAAATCCGTCGGATGGCCGCCAACTTGCCATTTCGCTCTGCTCGGTGAAAGAGATGTACCTCAGGATATTCACTGATAATATCGGTGGTCTTGTCCGTGGACCCGTCTGTGACAAAGTACGTGCTGAGCTTGCCCGGCGCATAACTGAGCTGCAAACTATTCCAGATCTTGTCGTGAATAAAATCCTGTTCATTGTAAGCAGCGATGACATGTGCCACGGTAGGTATGCCTCCGGCTACAGGCTGCGACTTCCTGGTCTCCGGCGTCCACCATTTTCTCCAGACCCAGAGTAGGGCCCCATAGCCAACGTAGGTGTAGGTGAGTATGAAGGCCGCTAACGCAAATGATAAAACGAGAATAACTTCCATTAGAAAGAACTTTTGGGCCGAAAGTAGCCCGGGGCCTCATTGGAAGTGAAAATAGCCGTCGGGTGACCCCGAAGGCCGTCGAACAGCCCGAAATACGGGTCTAAATCATCTTGAGCTTACTGAGAAGATTGGGCTTTTGACTGCGGGATACGGGAATGACTTTGTCATCGATCAACAGGCTGCTGTCTTCAATATCGACGATCTTCTCGAGGTTGACGAGGTACGATCGATGCACTTTCACAAATCGCCTGTCATCCAGCTTCTTTTCGACAGTGCTAAAGTTGGTATTGACGACGTAGCCCTTTGCCGGGGTCTTGAAGATCGTGTAGTCACCTTTCGCCTCCACGTAAAAGATATCGGAAAGGTCAATGCGTACAATTCTCGAATTGGACTTCACGAAAAGACTCTCGCTATTGAACAGTCCCCCCTGCTCTTCCTGAAGGTTTTGGATGTTCTGGTGGTTGGCGATGGCAATCTCGATACCTGCGTTGATATCTTTCATGCCGTAGGGTTTGACGATGTAGCCGTATGGGCTGTGTTCTGAGGCTCTTTTGATGGTCTCCTTATCGGCATAGGCCGTCGTGAAGATAAAAGGGATCTTGAACTCATTTCTCAGCTGCTCCGCGACATCAATGCCGGTCTTCTCTCCCTTCAGCTGAATATCCACCAACGCGAGGTCCACATCTTTGGTGCCCATCAGGCCCATGGCAGTGTCGAAGGAATCGGCTATGCCGGCCACTTTGTGCCCAAGGATCTCCAACATCTCCCCGAGTGCCTCTGCTATCTGGGGATCATCCTCTATGATCAAGATCGTATACATGTGTCAGTTGTCTGAAACTTTAGGTAAAGATATGATAAACGTCGAGCCTTTGCCGACCTCGCTTTCAACATCAATTGACCCATTGTGCAATTGAATAAATTCCTTGACGATAGCCAGACCCAGGCCTGAACCTGATACGTTGTCAACATTGCCCGCGCGATAAAAAGCATCGAATAGCTGCTCGTGATCACTTGTCGGAATCCCTATGCCTTCATCCTGCACGTGTATCCTCAGGGCCCCTGGGCTGTACTCGCAATGAACATTTGGCATCTTGCCATCCGGTGTGTATTTAATGGCATTTTCGATCAAGTTGACCATCACATGGCTGAAGAGTGTCTTGTCAATATTGACGGGATATTTGCCTCCCGCGGCAGTCGCTCCCACTTCCTGCCCTCTCGCGGCAAATGATGGCAATACTTCCTGTTGGATGAACTCCATCATATCTACCTGCTGGGCATTGAAAGGGAATTTCTTGGTATCCAGCTTTCCTATGGTCAGGATGTTGCTTACCAACTGATTGAGTCGATCGACATTGTCATCTATTCTCGAGATGAACTTCGCGAATTTTTCTCGATTGATCTCCTGACCGGCGGTAAGATAGTAGGTGGCCAGCTCCGTATTGCTACGTATGGTAGTAAGTGGCGTGCGAAGCTCATGGGAAGTCATAGAAATGAACTTGGACTTCAACTCATTGAGCTCTTTCTGACGTTTCAAGGCCTTCTCCATGGTCTCTCGAGAAGCTTTCAACTCGGAGATATCTCTCACAAAAGCCGTGAAATAATGCTCATCCTGGTAATGCAGAGGAAAAACTGTCAATTCTATGGGAAACTCCTCACCATTCTTCCGGATAGCAGATATCTCAATGCGCTGATTGAGCACGGGACCCTCGCCCGTCTCCATATATTTACCCATGCCGGTCTCATGGGCACCCCGAAAGGCGTGGGGAATGATGGTCTCACTTAATTTCTGCCCCATGATCTCCTCCTGGCTGTAGTCGAAGATCACTTCTGCCTGGGGACTCCACTCGATCACCTCGCCCCTTTGGTTGATCGTGATGAGGGCATCGAGCGATTTCTCAAACAACTTCTCTAACTGGGTGCTCTTGAACGCATTTTCGTCCTGCAATTTTTTCTGCTCAGTGATGTCCAGGTGTATGCCTATGGACCCTATGATGTTACCGTTCTTATCGTAATTGGGGGCACCACTGATAATTACCCACCTACGTTCCCCGTGTTTGTTGCGCATCGGGAACTCATAGGCATCGGATTTGCCTTCTTCCCGACGGGCATTTCGCTGCGCCATCGCGGCCTTGTGTTCATCGTCGAGAAACATGGCCGAAGCATTCTGCCCTACTAGCTCGTGCAGACTGTAGCCTGTCAACTCAAGGAAGGGCTCGTTGGCGTACTGAATGACCTCGTCATTGTCGACCTCCAGGAGGCCCAGATGAATGTTATTAATTATGCGCCGATACTTCTGCTCCGCAGTCACCAAAGAGAGCTCAGCTGCCTCTCGCTGGACAATTTCCTCCTGCAGCATCTGGTAGGCAAAACTGCTGCTCAGACTGATACCCAGCTGCTGGATCACGTCCTGAAATGGATACAAGGACGCTCGCCAGTCCTCCTTGTCCGTGATCTTCGACTGGTGCAACTCCAGGATGCCGAAGTCTTCCAACTTGAAATAAGCAAAGAGGCCCTCGTGCGACACTTGGTCGATGATAGAGCCTTGGGTGACGTTGAAATCAGAATCCACAAAGACCTGATCAAAAGTGGCGCATTTGACGGTCACCTCTTCACCCAATTTCGGCATGGAATAGACCCTGGCAAAGGACATGCTTTCTTTTTCCCACGAGGTTAGCCGCCAGATGGCTCCATACTCAAAGGACTTCCGAGAAAGAAACTTCTTGATAAACTTCCGGGCCGTCACCTCGGGGTCGCGGTACTTGTGAGTAGAAAGACTCAGCTCATACAAGAGCGTCAGTAAGGGTACGGTCTTATCCATTTAATTCACAGATGGGCCTCGACTCCCAAAAAGTCGTCGGCTCCGAAGTTAGGGCTTGTTGAGTACAAGATATCACAAAACGTTGCGGTTATTGGAATGCCGCGACCACAATCGTCTTGTTGTACAATTCCAGAAAGCCTCCCTTCCCAGAAGATATCTCGCCGATGGATAATACTCCCTCGACAGGCAATGTCGCACCGACCTGCTGTGCCTGCTGTTTGACGCTCTCGAGCTCCTGTTGGAAGGAGTCCTCCAGGTACAGGACACGGGAGATGCAGTCCACCACGAGCAGGTCTGTAGCAGTGGTCCCTGCCATAGCCTGCCTGGAAGCCTTACCGGCGCCATCCAGCAGACTGTCATTGTTTCCACGTAGGATATTCAAAGATGTGTTGGCACTGACGGCGCCGACACAGATGAGCGCGCCATCTTCATCTACTGCAATAGGGTCTCTTACGATGTCTTCCTCGCCCTCGCGGTGGATCCCAAATGGGAATCCTTTAGAGATGTCGAAGAAGTCAACTTCGCCAAATTTCACCTCAGACTCTGACTCCACCACTTCCCTGTAGACATCGAAGGCCGGTTTCCAATTGAGCTCCAATATTTTGTTGCCCTCGGTTTTGTTGGCTACGAAAGGCCCTGCCGCCTTCACCCAGCCATGATTGACCCCCAGGTTTGCTTCACTGTCCGAAGGGATGATCACGGCGGCATCCTGAAAAAGACCCTCATTGGAAAACACGCAGGGTGACTGCGTCAAGCTCAGCGATCCAGCGCCACCACCTACATAGTTGACAGTGTTCCAATACTGCTCGTAAACGTACTCGAGGAATCGGGGAATCTCCTGCATCAGGCCGTCCAGAAAGATGATGCAAGACTTGGTGGAATCCGGTAAGGTAGGCAACTGAAAGTCCGCCACCTGCTCGGCGACAGGTTGAATCATCGTAGGCTTGGAAGACGTGGCCACGTGCTTCAGGATAACACCTTTCGTGTGATGCTTGCCCTCCTCAATTACCATAGGAAAGATACCTCCAGCGATGGTGAACCCACCAGCTGAGGCTTGTTCGATCAATGCGGAGACATCAACTGCAGTTTCCTCCGCGATCATGAGGAGATTAACACCATCTCCTTTAAGGTGGTCAATCAACTGGTTGACCGCATTATTTTCAAAAAACATATGAACTAACGATTGAATGCGGGAAGCTACCAGTGATACCGATCTCCTGCAGAAAACACAGTCGAGTTGCACGATTTTTCGGTCGAATGGTAACTGCGCCGGAAAAATGCGCCGGAACATGCGAAAAAACACACTGAACGGACGACAGCGTCTGTTCAACCCACTACCTGACGGCAGAAAAAAAACTACCCTACCCTTGTACTAAAAATGATAGAGACGTTCGTTAGAGTTTCTGTCAAGTCTACAAATGGTTGTTTGTTTTTAGGTTGGTTTGGTAAGCTGACGTTGGTGGTTCTTCGTCGGCGGCTGCGCCAGGAATTGGTGGCAGTTTCTGTAAGCAATGAAGAGGTCCCTCCCAGGGGCCTCTTCGTTTTTTAAGCCTGGTCTGCCACCAAATCCGCCGACCAGTTGGCCAACGTCGCTCCCGCATCGTAGCTACTCTGCAGAAATGCTAATAGATCCCTCTCGGGATCGTCCGACTTGATGAGATCATCGTACATGAGGGTGGCCATAGGGCTCCCGTTGGCATCGACCCACTGGGCCGCGCCCGGCTGTAGTTTGGCCTGGTCGAGCCCGTCAGGTGAGGGATACGTATAGCTGTAAAATGCTGCTCCTCTGACCTGCTCATCTCCCGCCCAAAACCCAGCGCTAATCACCTCATGGGAATAGGCTTCCTTGTCAGCCTTTGTACTGCTGGCCGGCAGCTCAGGGCCGGCCTTCCCGCTGAAGCGTGTGACCGCAAGGTCCATGTGATGCCAGTACAACTGTGATGGACTCACTTTGCCGATGAACCTTCCAGCAAACTTTTTGAAGATCTGGTCCACCGTGACGAGCACCTGCCAAAAGCGATGGACATACTCCGGATTGTAACTGTGATGCGTCTCACATTCGTGAAAGGCCTCCTTGCACGGATGATCGTAAGGAACAGGGATGATCTTTGTCTTGATATCCAGGGAGTTCAACGATGCGAAGAACTGTGCGTGGAAACTCGCCACTGAAAGGCCATCTTCGAGGCGAAAACTTCGTCGCTCTCCCCAGCTAGTATGAATGACGAACTCGTGTCGCTGAAAGTCAAACTCAAAGTCAAAGGTGCCCTTCTCATGCGGGATTGGTCGACCCTTCAGTCCTCTGGCACCTACGAGAAAGGTAATGTTCCACCAATGATTGCGCCTCGGCATGAGGTCCAGCTGGACTTTGCCTACGATCTGCAGCCACAGGTGCAGCGTGATCTTGGCGTCCTCCCAGGCCTCAAGAGGCAATGAGGGAAATCGAGGACTGTTTTCGGGTTCTTGCATGGGTCTGTCAGTTTAAGGTAATGCTATCTCTTAACTGAATACGAAAGGCATTGTCACAGAGGTAGGTCGAAAATGATGGGTTTGATTACGAAAATGTGATCAAGCAGACATTTCGAGGAAGCATTTACCGCAAAAGCCCGTGGTTACGCAAGTTTGTCATCCGGAATAACCTTCCATACAAGAGAAAATTTTTCAGTTGCGCCTTAGAGGATACCTTTGGTGGCTTGTTAAGTACCCAGGATTTTAATGTAAAACAGAAAAGAAAAACAGACCTATGAAACGACTCATTTTGGCAGTGGCCGCTGTATGTATGATGAGCCTGGCGTCGGCCCAGGACGAGCTGGAGATCACTGACGAACATGTATGGAAGTACGCGCTGATGACCGAGGTCATCGACCAGATGAAGGCAGACATCAGCACGTCAATCAACGCGATGATTAAAAGACAAGAAGGAATGACTGGCCAGCGATACCTCGAGTTGAGCAAGGGCGAAGAGCCGGCCAACGACTTCGAGGCGAAGTTTCTGGAAAATGTCAACACGCTGAAGAGTGACCGAATTGACGCTATCAAAAGTGTGAATAGCGATCTCGCCACCAAGATGCTTGGCGGTGCAGCAGTCTACAAAGCAGTGAAGACGGCAGTAGCTGGTGAAATGAAAGAGAAGTACGATGCCTACAGAACCCAGATCGCTTTCAGCGAATCCCTCTGATCAGCATTGATGATAAAATAGAAAAGGCGACTCCGGATGGGGTCGCCTTTTTTGATGTTTTCGGGTGGAAAGATTATCCCTGATAGTAAAATCGTTCATGAACGATCTGCCCATCTTTCCATTGCATCACGCCTACTTGCTCCAGGTTCATGCGGTTGCCGTCCTTGAATGTAACATCCATGGATGTCTCATGAAAAACAGTACCATTGTCGTCATCATTTGCATCGGCTGCGATTGACTTCACCTCCATACCGTGTACTTCCTGCACTGAATTGATGAACTGGACTTCATAGTCCCGGCATGTCGCCTTGCCTTCACGGGTACCGCGTGGCTCGGTCATCACTACATTCTCTGCATAATACTTGTCAAATGCATCGAGCAACTGCCCCTGGCCTATCAAGTTGTAAATGTCTGCTGTCTTTTCCGCTAATGTCATGATTGTTGAAATAGATGTATGTAAATTAAATGTACATACATATAATCGGGATCTGTGGGAGAATGTTTCATTTCACCTAATATTTTTTTCGATTATCTCCTTTGAGGGAGGATTGGGATTTGAAGAGGCCCTGCGGAAAGTACCTCTGGGGGCTATAAAAAGAAAAACCTCAGCTGCTGCTGAGGATTTCCCAAAGGTCAAAAACTCAAAATAGATTCTTAAATTTCTCTTTAGTGAATGTTTTTAGTACAGCAATAATCGTTAAAACCAGACAAATGTTTTAACAAGAACGAAAGTTTTTAGTTCATGTCGCCCAGGATACTCCTTGAAAGCCTGTTTCATAGACCACAACATCACCCCTAGCCCGGATAGCAGCGGTATCCCGCAAGGGCTGCTGCGCTGGGTAAAGCGGCGAGGATACAAGCGTATAGCCGGCACGGACCTCTCCACAGCGCTCTCCCTGTGCTGCTCCCCTCCAGTCACTATTAAGCACCTGTCAGATTCCACTTCTCGCGAGGTGTTCTGCTCAGCAGCTCATTGGCTTCGCTATCACCCTTGAACTTCTCCTTCTTGCTGTTCCACTCGAGCGGACGACCCAGTCTCCAGGAAATCAGCCCCAGATGCATGGGCAATGTCATTTCGCGCGCATAAATCAGGTGCGACTCCGATACCTCCCGGGACTTCACACTGTCGACAAAGTTCTGCTGATGTCCCGGCGAGCGCTTGACTGTCTCTGGCAGGTCCGACATGTCCTCCACCTTGCCATCTATCCGCACCTCCATGGTACTGTAGTCGCAAATCAAGGTACCCTTGTCCCCCACAAAGTAAGCTCCAATACCTCGCTCAGCTGCTCCCGGCACATCGGGAGGCTCGGAGGTCCACAGGACTTTCAGCCCCTCAAACTCATAATCAATATCTATCCACTTCGGTGTGTCCAGGACGCCATCGGCCACCTCTCCGCGAGCGCTAACCGATGTAAGGCCCTTGGGTTCCACCGCCCAAAATGCGATGTCGGCGATGTGGCACCAGAAATCGGCAAAGACGCCACCTGAATAGTCGAGGAAGTAGCGATAGTTGAAGTGGCACCGCTCGGGCATGTACTCGCGCTCAGGTGCGGGCCCCTGCCACATGTCCCAGTCCAGGGTGCTTGGCACCTTTTGGGGCTGTGGATTGCCAAGATCGGGAGGAGCGCCGGTTTTCCAAAGCCGAACTGTATGTACGTTGCCGATCGCCCCGGAGCGGATGATCTCCACCACCCGGTGATAATTGTCCCCGGCATGGATCTGCGTCCCCAACTGAAAGACGCGCTTGTTTTTTCGCATGCTCTTGAGCATCATCTGTCCTTCGGCCACATCGTAAGACAAGGGCTTCTCCCCATAGACGTCCTTGCCGGCATCAAAGGCCAGTGTGGCAATCTGCGCATGCCAATGGTCGGGAGTGGCGCAGGTGATTGCGTCGATGTCATCGCGCTCAAGCACCCGTCGAAAATCTTTGTAGGTATCGACGGTAACACCTGGCTGCAATTCTTCTCGGGTAGTTCTCAGGCTCTTTTGAAGATGCGTCTGATCCACGTCACAGAGCGCAACGATCTCCACGTCAGGCAATCCGGCAAACCACCGCATGTGGGCATTGCCCATGCCTCCTACTCCAATATGAGCCACGCGCAGCCTATCACTGGGAGCAACTCTGCCGTACAGGGACGGGAGTATTGTGAAGCCCAGTGCTGCGGCTCCACCTTGCTTCAGAAAGCGACGGCGACTGGCGGATGTACTTTTGATCATCTCAGACATGGCGTAGGGTTTTAAAGTTCTTGAATACGAATGTTGCGAAAGCGGACGACATCTCCATGGCCGCAGAAAGCAATATGACCGCTGGTCTTCTGCAGTCCGGGATGGTCCCGACCGTCGAGGGTCCCATCTTTGGTGACCTCATCGAGGTCCGCATCGACAATAACATTGCCATTGAGGGTCACTTTGATCTTGTTGCCTTCGACCCGGACTTCCTCTTCATTCCACTCGCCGACTGGCTTGAGAAAGCCTGTCCTGGCCGCCACCATGCCATATATGGAGCCATGCTTTTGGTAGGGCTTGATCTCGGCGTACTTCTCGTGGGTGTGGTCGAGGATCTGTATTTCCTTGCCCAGATACGCCGCATCTCCCTCCGGTGGGGTGTGTATCCCAAGGCCGTTGTTGGCACCGGGAGTTAGCTGGAATTCGAACTGAAAGATGAAGCTGCCATATTCCTTTTCGGTGTAGAGGTTACCTCCACTACCCCCGCCTTCGGGCCGGATGACGATCATGCCGTCTTCGACGACGTAGGAGTCTTTGTTGCCCAACCAGCCGTCGAGGTTTTCACCATTGAAAAGTACCTGGAAGCCATCTGCGGGAGAGGCGGTGCTTTCTTCTGCGGAAGCACTGCCCGCTGACGATCCTCCCTCCGGCGAACAGGCGACGAGTACCATTGCGGCCATGCTTATAGCCAGAAATTGATGGATGCTTCTCATAATGGTGTCACTTTAAGGTTTCTCCACTTCACTCTGATGCCCCCACCGTCGTGGATCTGCAGGGCGATGGACCCTTTGCCTTCTCCAATCTTCTCATCGTCGATCTCGACCATCTGGGTGCCGTTGAGCCATGTCGTGATTTTCGACCCATCGGCTCGGATCTTCATCGTGTTCCACTTGCCCATCTTGAGGGCTTTGTCTTTCTCGGGATCCGGCTGGATCAACCAGCCGCGCCCATAGGACTCATAGATCCCTCCACTGTTGCTGCCGGGAGGTGCGACCTCTACCTGCCAGCCGGCGATCTTGGTGCCCTCAATGGTCGATCGGAAGAAGATGCCACTATTGCCATTGGCTTCCTGCTTGAAGTCCACGGTCAATTCGAAGTTGTCATAAAACTCGTCGGTGGCCAGGTAACCATAGCCCTTGTCGGGGCCGCTTTCGCAGACTAGCAGACCTTTTTCTACGAACCATTTCTCGGTCCCGTAGATGGTCCAGCCGTCCAGGTTTTCGCCATTGAAGAGATTGATCGTTTGTTGATCAGAAGTGGCTGTGGCCAGAAGGAGAGCCAGCAGCAGAGGATAGGCATTCATATCGGAGTTCGGGTTTACAGTTTCTCCGAAGATATAGCATTTTTTGGAGCTCGGACTTATTCCCAAACTCAGCCCGGGATGGAGGCAAATTAAGCTTCTACGAGTTCGCGATCCTCGACAGGCAGGGTGACGCCGGGAGGTAGGTCCAGCTCAGGAACATCGTTGAGTGTCAATCCACCATCTGAATCGTCAGAATCTCGCTTGGGTGGACGTTTCCTGGGCTGTTGGGGTTTGGTGAAGAATCGAAAGATGAGAAACCACACCACCAGATCAATCATGAGAAAAACCAGAAAATACAACATACCTCAATCTTTGTCAGAAAACTTACTGATCGCAAAAATGGTTGTATCCAACTACTAATTTCTTCTATCAAAAATAACGGACGTAGCCCACATAAGGGAAGGTGGGAATTCCCACGTCTTCAAATAACTCCGGACTGACGATGAGCCCCACGTCGAAAGAGCTGCGCCTGGTCAGAAATCGCAAGCCCTGAATACTGAAGAAAAGGTCCTGGGAGCCATCACTCAAGAGGTAATTCTCACTCATCAAACTCACCGAGTTACTGACACGGTGCATCCCACTTAGAGTAAAGGTTGGAAAGCCCTCTCCATCGCTCCAACCATAACCAATTCCGAGGGTAATATTGCTATCCGAGCTGCCATATGTGTAGACGCCGTACGTCAGCGTAAATGCTCCTTCCCCTGCCAAACCGGCCACAAGCGCGCCTGCGCCTACGTGACTCTTGTCGTCGACCTTGAAGCCCACTTTCGGCGTCAGGAACCAGATGGGCGATCCGGCGAACGTCGAGATCAGTTCCAGACCGCCGCCAATCGAGACATTGTCCGTCACACCAACATTGACAAAGTTGAGCGAAAGCATGGTGTTTTGATAATAGCCCTCTCCTTTCCTCAATGGTATGGCTGAAGGAGCAAAAAAGTATCGCGTCTCGTTGGGGTTTTGGAAGACGTACAAGCTATTGGGATCGTACTCCGAGATCTGCTTGACATTCTGCATGATGAGCCTGATTTCGCCATTTGTAGTTACCAACACAAGGGCCCTACCTGATAATCCCTGGTAAACTCCCCTAAACTCCTCTCCATTATGCATCTCTACCTCGATGGTCTGTCCCATCGTGAGACTATCAACCGCAATCTGCGCCGATGATTCCACCTGCCAGGTCCCGAGGAATAATGCCAGGGTTGCTATGATTAAGGATTTTCGGGTAAGTGCCATGGTCCTAAGTATTAAAAAGTCCCTCTACTAATATTTATAACGGGGAAAGTGGTCCAAAAAATTGGCGGTGGATAATCGATTATCGCAACAGTCGGGGCGCCTTTGGCGAAAAGCAGGAAAGCCATCGACATCTGACTCTCTTCGGAGAGATCAATCACTTGCTCTTGCATCCTCTATGTCCGGCAATGCCTTAATTTTACCTCCGGTATTGCATCGATGATCAGGATCAAACCCATAGAACTACTCGTCTCGTCCGCCCCGACTCTGGATGTTCGGTCACCAAAGGAATATGCTCAGGGACATATCCCCTCAGCTCTTTCCCTACCCGTTTTTTCTGACGAAGAGCGGGCCAAAGTAGGCATCTGTTACAAACATGAGGGACAGCAAGCCGCCATCAAGCTGGGTCTGGATATCGTCGGTCCAAAAATGAGATCATTCATAGAGGGAGCCGAGGCTTTCGGCAGCAAAGACCTCAACCTGTACTGCTGGCGCGGTGGTATGCGATCGGAGAGTATGGCTTGGCTCCTCGAGCGATACGGGTTCAATGTGCAACTTGTGGAAGGGGGCTACAAGGCCTTTCGGCAGCAAATCATCCACTACTTCCAGCAGCCGTTACCGGTCTATGTTTTGACGGGTTACACAGGCAGTGGCAAAACCAAGGTATTGCACTGCATGGCCTCGCGAGGTGTACAAGTCATCGATTTGGAAGGATTGGCCAATCACCAGGGCTCGAGTTTCGGCAATCAACTCTCCAACCACCAACCCTCCACTGAGCAATTTCAGAACGATCTGTTCATGGCCTTTTTCCGCCTGGACCAAAACAAGCCGATCTGGGTTGAAGACGAGTCTATCTGTATTGGACAGGTGAGTCTACCGGAGAATTTGTTTGACCGTATGAGTATCGCACCGCATTATGTGCTGGACATGCCTAGGAGGCGCCGTATTGACCACCTCCTGGTCGATTATGGGAAGATCAGCACTGAAAAGCTGAGCAGTGCCACGCAGGCCATCAGAAAGAAGTTGGGCCATCAGGAGACGGAACTGGCCCTCGCGCATTTAGAGCAAGGCCAACTTCGCGAGGCAGCGGACATCATCCTCACCTACTACGACCGGCAGTACCACAAGGCATTGGAGCGCAAGGAGCGGAAGATCATGGGTACCATCGAAGGTGCCGACAAGCACTTCGATCAAATCGCCAGCGAGATTATTGAAACAGCATGTCAATTAAACTAACAGCGTACAGCCATGGTGCAGGATGCGGATGCAAGCTATCCCCTGCTGTACTTCAGGAGATCTTATCCGGCAGCGAGAACCGTGAGTTTGAGAGTCTCCTGGTCGGCAATGAGCATAGTGATGATGCGGCCGTCTACCAACTTAACGACGACACGTCCATCATCAGCACAACGGACTTTTTCATGCCCATAGTTGATGACCCGACGGACTTTGGGGCCATTGCTGCCACCAACGCCATCAGTGATATCTATGCGATGGGAGGCACCCCCATGATGGCCATAGCCATACTGGGTTGGCCGATAGACAAGCTTCCGCCTGCAGTGGCCCGAGAAGTGTTGCAAGGTGCACGGGAAGTCTGCCATAACATCAACATCCCTCTTGCCGGAGGACACAGCATCGATGCGCCGGAGCCCATCTTTGGTCTTGCGGTAACGGGACAGATAAAAACCGGCATCATCAAGAAAAACAGCGCAGCCCGTGAGGGCGATCTCCTGTACCTCTCCAAACCCCTCGGTGTCGGCCTTGTAACGACAGCACAAAAGAAGGGCCTGGCCACAGAAGAAGACCTGGCGGAAGCGAGAGCTTCGATGCTGAAGGTCAACGATCTTGGTGCTATCGTTGCGGAGATGTCCGGCGTCCACGCAGTCACAGATGTTACGGGCTTTGGGCTCGCCGGTCACTTAATAGAGGTCGCCAAAGCCAGCGGATGCTCAGCAGAAGTCCGGGTATCAGATATTCCCCGTTTTGGTTTTGTAGAAAAATACCTGGCGGCCAACATGTCTCCGGGAGGCACTCACCGCAATTGGCAGAGCTACGGCTATCGCGTCAACCTCAATGGCTCAGACGATTACCGGCTGATAGCAGACCCTCAAACCAGTGGTGGATTGCTGATCACCGTCAACCCGGACCATCGGGATGCATTTGAAGAGGCCGTGCAAAAACTAGGCTACCCCCTCCGACCTTTTGGTCAAATGAGAGGGCAGCAAAAATTTGCTTTGACCGTACGCTAGGTCCGGTTATTCGTCGCGGAGAGACTTCACCGGATTCGCTCTTGCAGCTCCTAAAATGGTACTACTGGTCGTCATCAGGCCTACAATGACGAGCGTCAGGCCCCCAACAAAAACGGGTACCATGCCAACGCCAATGTGGTAGGAATAGATCTTATCCAGGAGTATTGAGCAAATGAAGTAACCACCGACTCCCCCAACGATCGCGGCCACCGCGAGGATTACTGAAAACTCACGGCTGAGAATCCCAACAATGTGCTGGATCGATCCACCCAATGCCTTCCGAATGCCGATTTCCTTCGTTCTCTTCTCCACATTGAGGGAAGCAAGTGCATAAATGCCAGCTGCAGACAACAAGCCGCCGAGAATGGTTAGGAATACGAAGATCTTTTTTAGGTTTCGACTCATCCGGCGCATCCCTCCAAGGGTGATGTCCTCCTGAAGACGGCTACTGAAAGGTCGATTGGCAAACTCTTCTTTCCAAATCTCCTCAACTTCATCCTGCAATTGCAACAGCTTACCTGCGGACGTGGCCTTCACAAGCATCATTTGATACTCTTTAGGTTTTGACCCATAATAGACGAATGGCTCCGGATCCTTGGACCTGTACAGATTGTCGATATGATTCTCCACTACCCCCACAATCCGCTTTCGCTCTCCTCTGACCATGACCACCTGATCGATTGGATCCTCGAGCTCAGCCACGCCTACGAAGGCCTGGTTGACGACCATGGCTACTGTATTGTCATTGGCCCGCTCCATATCGAGGAGGCGTCCCGAGATCAAATTAAGACCCATTACCTGAAAGAAGTTCTCGCCGATTTCGATGTTCTGGACCTGGTAGTCAACCGTGTCTATGGTAACAGGGAAAGGATAACTATTGAATCCGAGCCCATGATGGGTAATGGCTGTCGCCCTCACAAACGGGTGACTCTCCAGTCGATTTTTCATGACCTCATAGTCGTTGGAACTACGGATGCCGACCGTCATCACGTCCGCCATATCGAAGCCATACTCGACCTGCTCCTGAAACTTCGCGTTTTGGATGAAGACTATCCCATTGATCAAAACGATCACCGAGATTGTGAACTGCAACCCCACGAGTGTTCTCGTGAAGAAATTTGTGCCCTTCACACGGACCCGACCTTTTAGTAATGTCACCGGCTGGTGCCCGCTCTGTGACATGGCAGGATAGAGTCCCGCCAGCAGTGCAGTCACAAAAACGAGCATTAGCAAAGTGAATACGAGGTTCAAACCATTTAGGTCTCTCAAACCATATGACAGACCCCACATATCTGTAAACTCGTCTACGATGATGTTGGACATAGCGGCACCAGCAATGAGTGCCAGACAAATGGTGATGAACATCTCAAAAAGAAACTGGCCAACTATGTGCCAACGACTGGCTCCGATGACCTTCCTCACACCGACCTCCTTAAGCCGTCGGGCAACCATCGCGAAAGAGGTATTGGCCAGATTAAAACAGGCCACCAACAGGATCATAAATGCCATGGCTGAGAAGATGACAAGCGGGTATATGCTGATCCTGATATTGGTCACCGTATGGGTGACATGGTCTTCCGTAATGTTCGTTTTGAATGGCAGCAACTCATAGGATGTCACCATCATGTCCTGACGCTTCTCATTGCGAAGGTCCACGTAAGGCTGCAATTGCCCATTGATTGTCGAGGCATTTTCCGGGTTTTCCAGCTGCACATATAGCGCGACATCTCGCCAGTCACCCCAGGAATTACTGGTAAGTCCGTAAGTATCCTGGAAGTGCTCTATCCGAACCATAAGGCCAAAGCCCAGAGAACTATTGAGTGGCAGATCCTTCACCACAGCTCCTACCACCAGGTTTTCGATGTGTTCGTTGGCGAAGTTGAAATTGAGGATCTTGCCCACGGCCGGCTCATCGTCAAAATATCTTTCAGCAGTGCGCTGTGAAATGATGACACTATTGAGTTGCTCAAAGGATGTCAGGGAACCCTCTAGCACTTCGTAATGAAAGAGTTCGAAATACGTAGGATCCGCCACGGCGATCCCCTCGTCAAACGATTTGTCTCCATATCGTACGAAGCCACCATCGTATCCGAACCTGGTGACATTGCTTATACCGCTCAGATCGTTGGCCATTTCCGGACCAAGGGTGACGGGTGTCACCAGGTGAGTGGCTTGTGTTCCGTCCTTGTAGGTCACGTCAGTATGCACCATGAAGATATCCTCCACCTCATCGGCACTAAAGGCTGCATCAAATTCTACATTGAAAGCCACTAACAGATAGGCGGTGATACAACAGGCCATCGAGATGCCAAGGCCCAGGGTGTTGATGATTACGTAACTCTTGTTTCTGATCAGGTTTCTGATCGCAATTTTCAGGAAGTTCTTGACCATTACTATTGTCTTTACTCCGCAAGTATACCACCATGGGTATTTCCCAATTTCACGCCTTTGTCAAGGGTTGTCATAAGTTGTCATCGACGCAGTCTACGGAGAAAGGTGGCAACCGATGGAAACAAAATTCGCTGATGTGACTTACTATATTATCCGTTGAAAATCTACCTTTACTCTTATGCGAATCACAGCGATCGTCTCATTAGCCTCTGCCCTTCTCCTGTGCAATTCCTGTCTGGAGATCACGGAGGCACCGATCCAGCCAGTCCGGAGCGATCTCGAGACCTCTCGTATTGATCTTTCGGAAAATATCACTGGTGTGTTGCTGAATGTACCTGGCATCGTGTATCTCACACCGGCGCGGGTTCAGAGGATCCTTGTTACTACCAAGAAGCGAGCTGGTCGGCGACTGTCCACCCAGGTGTCAGATGGTGTGTGGGTGGTGGAGTTTACCAGACCAATAGAAGACTTGCAGGACTTCGTTGTCTACATTGAAACGCCCAACATCCGCTTTTTGGAGCTCAATGGCAGCGGTGAGATCAGAATGATGGAACCCTTCGAAGGGGATCGCATGCACATGAGGCTGGATGGGTCGGGCACCATAGAAGCAGCCGTAACTACCGATTACCTATTGGCCGAATTGACCGGTATTGGCAAGATGGAACTAACTGGTAAGTCTGAGGAGCTGAAGGTGAATTTCCCCGGAGCAGGTAGCATAGAGGCCTTTGCTCTTGAAGTGGGCAAGGCGAATGTCAACGTCCCCATTTCCGCAACTGGTCTGGTCGAGGTGAATGTCACCGACTCCCTCAAAGTGGATCTGGTTGGGCCCGCCAGCGTCAGATACAAGGGCGTCCCGATCATCGAACAAAACATCACTGGAGAGGGTACGCTATCCTCCGCCAACTAGCAGGAAAATAATTCGAACTTCCTTAACACCGGGGATCGCCTTTTCTTCGAGGAAAACGTATATCTAGTAGGTACTAATCCCCCGTCGAACGATGTCAAAAACCTACTTACTGATCCTGTCTTTCTCGATCATCTTATTTGGTTGCAGTGAAGATGATGAAAACGACTGCGTCAGAGCCAGTGGCAATATCTTCACTGAAAAAATTGTTCTTCCCGAATTGATCACAGGGATCAACCTCGTTGGCAGTGGGCGCGTGACGCTGACACCGAGGCCAAGGCAGCGTATTACTGTGACGACCTCCGACAATATCGTCCCACTCGTTACGACCTCCATTTTCATGGGTACATGGACCATTGATTTCACCTCATGCGTCAACAACCTGAGCGACTTCGAGGTGGAAATCACCACCCCACTGATTGAAGATATCACGTTGACCGGCAGTGGGGAGATCGTCACCACTGCGCCATTCTCACCATCCAGGGGGAGCATCATTTTGACGGGTTCAGGTGCCATCAGTCACCAGCTCAATGCCGAAGAGGTAGGCTGTGTGATTACTGGCAGTGGTAGCATATCACTCTCTGGAGAATCCGAGGTATTGAACGCTGATCTCATTGGCTCGGGGAGCATCCGGGCTTTCCCGCTGATGACAAATGTCGCCTGGGTCGCTATCCCTGGTTCGGGACAAGTGGAGGTGACGGTGGCAGACTCTTTGGACGTCAGCATCAGCGGGTCTGGTAGCGTTACATATCGCGGCGACCCGTCCGTCACCCAGAGAATTTCTGGGTCCGGCACCGTACAGCCAGAATAACCCATTCGCCTTATGTATAGCCCCCAATGAAGGCCATGCGGTACAGTGATGCCAAGAAAGCAAGGGTCGCACGACGATGTCACTTAGAGATTCTTTCATAAAAATTGTAATTTGTGTCAGCAAAATGCGTGGCCAAATGGGAGGCTCATGATCGATAATCGCGAAAGCCATAGTGCACATTGCGATAATCATTACTGGGATTTGAGGGCTTGGCAGGCTCCGCAGCAATAGTCAAACAAAAGCCCAACAGAACACCCTAACCCCTTGACCATGAGCACAACTTGGGAAATCCAACGCCAGCTCTTCGAGAACATCAAATCAAAAAACGGCGAGCGCAACGACTGGGTGCAGGAACTGGAGTCTGTTCTTCATGTGAGCAAGGACGCTGTCTATCGGCGCCTCCGGGGAGATACCCTGCTGAATTTGGAGGATTTGCGACAGTTGGCCTCGGTTTACAAGATTTCCATCGATCAATTGATCCACACGAGTATGCACACCCTCGTGAGTGACTTCCAGGCACTCCCTTCCTTCACCCTCGAGAAATACCTGGAACAGATGAGGGATCATTTTCTAAGGCATCAAGGTCGTGAGTTGAAGATCTACTTCAACGCCCGAGAACTCCCCATTTTCTACCTGTTCCAATTCCCAGATCTGCTGTCGTTGAAACACTTCTTCTGGCAAAACACGTTTCTAGACAAGCGGGGCGAAAACCAGACTTTTGAACCTTGCAGAATGTCTGCTCGATGTTTGGAATTGAGCCGTGAGATTCTGAATATCTATCTCGATATTCCGTCAGTCGAATTGTGGAGTGGCGAAATATTCACATCGACACTTTCTCAAATCGCCTATTATCACGAGCTAGGATCGATCAAAACTGAAGATCGAAATCAGTTGATTGCCCAACTTCTGCGACTGCTGGACAATCTGGAAAAAATGGCGATAGCAGGTTTCAAAAACACAGAGAGGCAAACCGGCAAACTGGAACTCTACCACAATGAAATCCTCCCTGGCGACAACACGGTCGTAGCGGAATCAGGCACTGACCTACAGGCGTTTCTAACGCAGCAGGTAGTCAATTCGGTGGTGATCAACGATCCGCATTTTTGTCAAAATGCACTGCACGCGATGCAAAGCATTGTCGAAAAATCCACGCTGATCAGTGCGGCAGCGGAGAAGACCCGGCGCAAGTTCTTTCTCGGATTGCGAAAGCAAATTGAAGCTTCTTCCAAAGCTTAGAACTTGGAACGCTCTTCAGCACATCACCAAACGATGAAATTGTCCGTCTCCTGAAACTGACAGACCTCTACCTTCTTAGCAACACTCGAGCCATCGGCCGTCAATCGGTCCCGTATGACCAACCAGTGCTCATCGTAGATGGACCGATAACATATCTCGATGGCCATCCGGTCTGCTTGACCATAGAGCACATTCATGAGTTCAAGGTTATTACCCAGGTCCAGAAAAATCTTCTCCTCACCCGGTGAAAGCACCTGCTGATAAAGACTGCTAGATGAGCGATCCATCAGGAGTCCATCTGGCGGGTCCAGCATGGAGATGAGTTCCAGCCATGTACTCGTGGGCTCTCCGTCTACTGTCACCTTAACACCCTCAATCACTGCCGGGCCGAGCCCTTTATTACGAACATGGATCCTAAAGGCCGTAATGCTGGAATCATTCGTCATCGAGAAATGCATATCGACCATCAAGGAGGGCCAGGCACTCGACTTCATTTGCTGCAATAGTATTTCTGTCTGCCGATTGAGGAGTGAGGCCTGTCTCATGGACACAAATAGCGCCGCAAAACTGACGACAAGGACGCCTATGGACAGTATCAGCTGAGGTTCGAGGTTTAGTTTTTTCACGAGTGGAAATTAAAGGAGATTCTCATATCTCCAAAACTCAAGTGAATGTTGGGGGCTGTGTCAAAAGTCCGGAGCCTTCATAATTTCGGTTATATTTGGCCCTTTGAAAAACACAGACCAATGCAAGATAGAGGGGCTTTCTCAAGTCGACTTGGATTTATATTAGCAGCAGCCGGTTCCGCCGTCGGACTAGGTAACATCTGGCGTTTCCCTTTCGAAGCAGAGAAGGGTGGCGGAGCAGCCTTCGTGCTACTGTATCTCACTTTCTGTTTCATCCTCTGTTTTCCCGTTATGGTTACTGAGGTAGCCATTGGTAGACGTACCAATCGCAACGCCGCCGGTGCTTTCGAGGCGCTTGGGTTCAAACGTTGGTCGATTGTCGGCATAATGGGCATCGTGGCAGGGGTTATCATCTTGTCGTACTACAATGTAGTGGCAGGTTGGGCCCTCGGATACTTCGTGGAAATGCTCCAGGGCAACTTTGCAGTCGGCGACAACTTCGGCGGCTACGTTTCGAACATCAGCACGGTCATCATCTATGCGGTCTTGTTCATGCTGGCCACGGCTTCTATCATCGCACAGGGAGTATCTGGTGGTATCGAAAAAGCTGCAAAAATCCTCATGCCCACACTGGTGATCATGATCCTCTCATTGGTGGCCTACGCCTTTACCCTGCCCCATTCAATGGTCGGTGTAAAAGAGTATCTAGTGCCGGACTTTTCAGAACTGAACCTAAGGGTCATGGGGGGGGCGCTTCGCCAGGCCTTCTTCTCCTTATCCCTAGGTATGGGTGCGCTCATTACTTATGGAAGTTACCTTTCCAAGAAGGAAAATATCATCTCATCATCGGCGTACATCACCTTATTTGATGTGGGCATCGCATTCATCGCGGGCTTGATGATGTTCCCCCTCGTCGCGTACAATAGTGGTGGAGATATGACCAACATCACGGGTGGTCCGGGACTGATCTTTGCCACGCTCCCCAAGGTATTTGCTTCCTTCGGACCTACGCTAGGTATCGTCGTGGGCTCATTCTTCTTTCTCCTGCTGTCTTTCGCGGCGCTCACATCGACGGTTTCTCTACTGGAAGTGCCCGTGTCATACATCGTAGATGAATTGAAGATGAGTCGTAAGAAGGCCGTATGGATCATGGCAACGATCATCTTCGTATGTGGTTTACCATCGCTGGTAGGCAATGGCTACAGTGAGTTCTTTACACGATTCGTTCGCTACTTCGGGGATGAGTCGCCCACGGACTTCATGACCTTCCTAGGTCACCTGGCCGATATTCTGTTATTGTTTGGTGGTAGCTTGATCGTATTCTTCGCCGCTTACGTTTGGAAGCGTCACAATCTACATGAGGAATTGGCCACCGGCTACGATGGCTACCATCAGAGTATCATCAAGAAATTATTGGACTTCGCAGTTACTTACGTGACACCTTTCTTGTTGTTCGCGATGTTTATCCTTGTGATCCTCAGCAACTTCTTCGGAATAGACACTATCTAGGCGGGGGGCGCTGGTCGCGTCGAAATACTTCCGGTTGGTTCTTGTCAAAGTAAATGACATAATCCCCGGGCCTTAGATTCCTGACGTCCACTTCAGTACCCGTACCCGAGAGTACCATCTCGCTCTTGGCATTGAAGACTTCGAAAATCGCTGAGCGTGAAAGGTTCAGCTTGAAGTTGGTTGTAACCGGGTAGAACTTGACTGGATCCGGGTAGTGCTCGTACTCTGCCTCGTGAGAATATAGGTACCGCCCCGTTCCGAAGTCATACTTGATCCGGTACTTGTTGGGACCAATGTCCAGTTCCGGATAGAAGACGTACTCAGCAAATTCAAACTTACCCTGAGCCTGGGTAGATTGCTGTTCGATCCAGATGCCTCCATCGAGTTTCTCCACGATATACGTCCCGATTTCCCGTTCGCCTTCTGTCCGCCAGTAAAGGGCTGTATCTGTCAGGCTTGTGACGAGAAACTTGTAGGACGAATGGAAATGGATGCTACTCTCATTGACAATATCCGGCGTGCACAAGCTGTCCTTGTGGAAGATCTTCACCGTCACCGGCGTGAACAAATCTGTGTCCTCAAACCCAACTTTTAACGCGCTCAGCTGATAGTTGAGGTTGAGGGGTCGATCATTCACACGGATCTCGTAAACGCAAAACTCCTTAGAATCCTTGTTGTATGGATTTTTGATGTAGAGTGGCTTTCCCTGGTAGACGCCGACGAGAGTTTTCTCATAGCCACGCACTTCCTGGACAGGCTCAGTGGGCATGTAAAGAAGACTCAAAATCCAAAGTGCTATCATAGCGGCGCCAGTTGTGTATTTCGCATATAAAGTTAATCCTATTTTCAGATACGATCAGATCTGCGATTTATTTGAAATACGCTTACCTGATAATTGGGAAATCCCTTTTCTAGGGGAATATAACCACATTTCTGCTTGCGATTATCAATAGAAAATTCTATATTCCTTACGAGCATTAAACCCTTACCCAACATGAGATTCTTTATATTCCCCCTCGCTGCGTTATTGCTCTCCTGTTCCGCTACCAATAACTCAACCGCCCGGTTAGAAAAGAAACAAACACTCCTCGGTACCTGGGAACTCGTCCAGTACATCCCCGCGGGTGAAACCGAGTGGACAAAGCATCCTCAGACCCTTCTTTATCAAAAGCACATAACGCCGACTCATTTCACCTGGGTTCGGTACGATACTGAGAAGGATCAGCTCGAAGGCATAGGTGGTGGCAACTACCACTTTAATGACGGTAAGTATGTTGAAAACATAGAGTTTATTCACCCTCCGGGATCAAGTATACTCGGGCAGTCCATCCCCTTTGAAGCGAAAGTGAAGAGTGGCGAATGGCATCACATAGGTTATGCACGTGACCTGGAAATAGACTTTGAGGGCAACCAAATGGTGCAGGGCGACTCCACGAAGATCGAGGAAATATGGGTAAGAACCTCGGAGAAAGTGGCAGACAATCTGAATCTAAAAGGCACATGGGACCTAAAGCTATACAAAGAGACCGCCGAGGAATCATACTATGAATATCCCGAAATGATCGGCTACATGAAGTTGATCACCGACACCCATTTCGTCTGGATCAGATATGACAAAGAAGGTGATCAGGTTTATGGTACCGGTTCAGGCACCTACAATTTCGACGGAAATACGTACACTGAAAACATTCAAATGTTCTACCCTTCAGGAAGCACGCTCCTGGGCACTTCTATCACCTTCGAAGCCGAGATCAATGATTACCAATGGAAACACCTGGGGTACGGCGAAGGAGAAGATGCTCCGCTCCTCATAGATGAGGTGTGGGTCTCGCACCTGAATACCCTGGAAGAAGAAGTGGCCGTAAGCTTCTAGGCCTTTAGCTTCTCCCCAAAGACTTCCTGAAATTTTTGCACCTTGGGAGCAACAACAAAGGTGCAATAGGGCTGAGAACCATTCCTATTGAAGTAATCGTCGTGGTAGTTCTCTGCCGGATGAAACAGCTCGAAAGGTGCAATCTCGGTGACAATAGGATCCATCCACGCTCCTGATTGATCGAGCTTTTCTTTATAGCCTGCCGCCTTTGATCGCTGCTCCTCGTCGTGATAGAAAATCACTGATCGATACTGCGTGCCCACGTCGTTGCCCTGTCTATTCAGCGTCGTCGGATCATGAGTTTTCCAGAAGACCTCAAGTAGCTCGTCAAAAGTGACTTGCTCGTCATCGTAAGTGATCTGCACTACTTCAGCATGTCCCGTAGTACCCGTGCAAATGTCCTCATAGGTGGGGTTGTCGGTGTGCCCTCCAGAGTACCCGGACTTTACAGCGATCACTCCCGTCATCCGCTGAAAGATGGCTTCAGTGCACCAAAAACACCCAGATCCAAACGTCGCTTTTGCTTCCATGCCTGTCAAACTTTAAGGGCATCAAAATGGTTTCAATTGGCAGGAAAAAGAAAACCTCACATCCGAGGAGGATATGAGGTTTTAAATTAGCTTAGACAAATAATCAACCAGCACAGTAAACGTGCAGTAACGACAAATATAATACACTGGTAACAAAAATTTGCTAATTCTTGCCCGTTTTCTTTGTCGTAAAGCGCGGTTGTGTTTATTGCAAATAACTGCTTAGTAGCGAGTTAGGAAATGATGCCTCCTTTGATGGTAACAACTGCTGGTCTCGGCAGATTTCCAGCGCCATCGGGCCAATTCGAAGTAAGTTCCTGAGGCCCTGCAGACGTCTCACCGGGGTGTTGAACAGCCAAAAACAGGGTACCGTCCGGAGCAAAACATGGTCCCGTAAATTCAGCATCATTGGGAGCACTCGCCACCTGTATCACCTTGCCCGCATTGACACCTTCCCTGGGTACAACAAACAGTCCGTTGTTGCCAAAAGACTCATATGGTGGTTGGTTGATATCTCCCCCAGAGATGTCGGAGGTAAACCACAAGCTACCTGCGGCATCGAAGGCCAGATTATCAGGACAGGCAAAACCAGTCTCCTCTCCTCCTGCCAGGTAGGTCTCATATCCAAAACTCAACCCATCATAGCCACTAGTCTCTGTGATCTTCATGAGCGATCCGAAATAGTTCTCCTCTGGCTTATTGTTCGTCAATGAGACGAGGATGGACCCATCCAGTGGATCGATCTCAATGTCTTCAGGTCGGTCGAGTGGCGTACCGCCGACAAGCAGTGCGGCTTCCCGGGTCCGGATCTTCATATCGGTCTCACTGGGGAATACATTACCAAGTTCTGCTCGCTCGTAACTTATCTCTTCCCATTGCCCAGTCGAGAAGTTCCCTACATACAACTTCCCCGGGGATAGCTGACCCGCCTCATCTGAAATGAATTTGTAAAGGCAGCCACCATTCTGATCGTCTCCACTGTAGACTACCACCCTGCCGTCTTCCAACTCCTTGACGGTGGCGCATTCGTGGGCAAACCGACCCAGGGCCACATGCTTTTTGGCCGTCTTCGTTTTGGGATCAAACTCTACGACCCAGCCATAGTGCTCCGTCCTGTTTCTAGGAAAGAACAACTCCCATTGGAGTTCGCTTTCGGCATACTCTCCAGTCTCAAAGTCCCGATCACCGTAGAAGAGATCATAATTCTCCTCACAAGTGAGGATTGTACCCCAGGGTGTCACTCCTCCTGAGCAGTTCGCGAGCGTACCCGTCGCCGTATCGGAACCGGCCACAGGCTCATGCCACTCAAATGGAATGGGATCTGAGGCAGTCAGCCGATGATTGGCTTCATCATCCTGCACCACTTCCCAGGAACCCCACCGCCCCTGTACACGGAAGAGGGATCCGCCGACATCCTGCATCTCTACGAGGATGTCTTTTCGAAGTCGGGCGTTGTCCGGGTGATAAGTGGGATTCAGTTTCGGGTTTACCGATTCGTGGTTGACCCACAGCAGCTTCTGATCCGCCAGATAAGCGATGTAGTCGTTGTTATAGCCAAACTTAAAATTGGAAGAAATCGGATCACCCGCTTTGATCAGTATTTCCATCTCCAGCCCATCTATCAGGTTGACGGCATCTGACCTGGTTCCTCTCTTCAACCCCTCGATCGTCTCCGAAAGGTACTCGCCACCTGACGTGCAGGATGATAGCAAACTGGGAGCCAGGGGGGCCATCACGATACCTCTTCCAAGAAAGTCTATAAATGAGCGCCGATTCATAAAGTGTTATTTGATTGCCTGCTAAATTACAGACACAGGTCTTACAATTAAACCCGGATTATGCAATAGCATATTTATTGTTCGAAAGGAAAATATTCTATTGCATAATGACGAAAAATTTCCCTTACAGGAAATTTTTGTCAGGGTAACCCAGACAAAGCAAAGCTTTCGTCTGCCCTTCGGGCAAATTATGCATTAATGTATAATTTGGTTAAATAAATCCTAAGTTTTTGAAGAACCTCGACTTGACCACCGGGTCGATCCCCCGGCGCCTGGTGCAGCTCACTTTGCCCATGATGCTTGGCATTGTCAGCATGGTGGCCTTCAATCTCATCGACACCTACTTCGTCGGACAACTGGGCAAGCGGGAACTCGCGGCCCTTAGCTTCACCTTCCCTGTGATCATGGTGATTTTCAGCGTCGTCCAGGGTCTGGGCATTGGCGCCACGGCATTGATTTCCCGGTCTATTGGCCAGGGCAATCTGGACAAGGCCAGACGAGAAACAACAGACAGTCTCTTCCTGGCACTGGTCATCGCAGGATCTTTTATCGCTCTTGGTCTCGTGACCATGAAGCCGGTCTTTCGGCTACTAGGTGTCAGCGATGATCTCATGCCTCTTGTGACTTCGTACATGACGATCTGGTACCTGGCGCTCTTCTTCGTTGTGATCCCTTTCGTAGGCAACTCGGCCATCCGCGCGATGGGTGACCCACGAACACCCAGCCTGATTATGGTATTTGCGGTATTCGTCAATGCCGTACTGGACCCACTCTTGATTTTTGGCTGGGGCCCCGTCCCCGCGTTGGGCCTTCGTGGTGCAGCCATTGCCACGGCCATCTCCCGAAGCCTGACGATGGTACTCTCATTGTACGTCCTTTATTACCGACAGCGACTGATCACCCTGACGTTTCCTACCAGGGCAGTTCTTCGTGGGTGCTGGAAGGCTATCCTTGGCATCGCCATACCCTCCGGCGCTTCCCGGATCATCGTACCCGTGGCCACCGGCGTCATCACCGCATTCCTCGCGCAGTATGGCGAATATGCGGTAGCGGCTTTTGGTGTCGGTAGCCGTCTCGAGTTTCTGGCCATGAGCGTATTATTTGCACTCTCCGCGTCCATTGGACCCTTTGCAGGTCAAAACCTCGGCAAGAATGACATTGGCAGAATCAAGCGCTGCATGTCGATAAGTACGCGATTCTCGCTCATCTACGGGGTCTGCCTCTGGGCTATCCTGGCATTCTCCGCAGATCCAGTCGCCAGGGTTTTCAGCGATGATCCAAAAGTGATAGAGGCCGTGAAATGGTTTCTTTACATCATTCCCCTGGGCTTCGGATTCCAAGGCGTGACGGGCGTAGTCAATAGCAACCTCAATACGATCGGGTGGCCCATACCAGCCTTATGGGTGACGGTCATACAGATGCTTATTGTGGGCATCCCACTGATCTATCTCGGCTCAGTATTCTGGGACGTGCAAGGAATCTTTGGCGGGCTCGTGGCCACCTACATATTGGGAGGTATTCTCTCCTTCATCCTCAATGATCACTACTTGACAAAGCTCAAAAAACCGGCCAACGGATAAATTTTCTTAGATAGATAATAAACAGTAAGTTTACTCTTAACCGTCAGAAGAGTTCTCAGCATGAGAAAATTATCGCAAATCGCCAAAGAAGGCAGGATCGATGAAGATGCGAGTCTTATGGACCGACAGTCGATCATCATCAACGCCCCGATCGAAAAAGTCTGGAACCATTTGGTTGATGCGGAGAAGTGGCCCACGTGGAATAGCGATGTGAAGTGGGTGAAGGTCGATGAGGCTGATCCCTACTCCTTCAAATGGCATCACCACGGACATACCATCTCATCCACCTTCCAATACATCAAAGCGCCTTACGGTCTGTCACTGACCGCTCAGTTTGGCCTGGTAAAAGCGATCTATCTGTGGACACTCGACTCCACCGACGAGGACCAAACAGTCGCAACCGTCCAGCAGTCATTCAAGGGGTTCATGCTATTTCTATTCATGAACCATCGGAAGATGCACGAAGATCTCTTGAACTGGTTGGATCAGCTCAAGAAAGTTGGAGAGCCAGTATCAACCCTTGTTTAACTCCTCCAGCTGCAGCTTGGCAATCTCGAAGTCCGGCTGAATTTCCAAAGCCTTGCCGTAGTGCGCCTTAGCTTCGTCGCTATTACCGCGTTCAGCCTCCACCATGGCCTTGAGCCGGTACACAGCGGCAACCATAGACACTTCCTGATTCTCTTGTTGATTCTTCTGAAAAACCAGTTTCTGCCCCGCCGTCTGCGCATCATTGATTAGTATATCAGCTGACGTGAGTGCCTCTGTATATCTCTTGAGGTTAAACTGCAAAAACGCCACCTTATAGAGGGTATTGATATCCTCATTGGCAAGATATAGGGACTCATAATGTGTGAGCGCCTTGTCTGCCAGTCCGAGGTTTTCATAAGCAACTGCGGCGATCTCCGTAGCAAGGAGGTCATTGGGATTCATCCTTAGCGCGTCCTGAGCAGCCAGAACTGCTGACGCCCATTGTTGGTAATCCACGTACGACAATGCCAGCGAATCCAAAATAGCTGTGTTACGGGGATTATATGCAAGAATATTGTAGAGGGCGGCTCGGGCGATGATCGGATCGTTGTATCGCTTCGCAGTGGTATAGATAAAGGCACTCTTCTGCAAATCGAACGGCAAACTGTCATTGCGAGCAGGTGCTTCCTCCTGCTGCGCCATTGCGCTCCAACCAAATGCCACTAAAAGGGCCGTCAAAATCAAATTCTTCATCGTCTATCGTATCAAAAGTTCATATCTGAGTCTACTAGCCACAAGCAATTGGTGCTGGGGCAAAAGGGACTCGCAGTTTCGAAGGGGCAAAAATAGACGTTTCGATCTATTTAGCTTCTAATCCTCTGCGTTTTCCAATTTGGAGCATCAATTCGACAGCCCTGTCCTTGTCATTGGGGATGAGGCCATCGAGGATCGCCTCTTTGATTTCGGCCTTTATATCGCCTACGACCTTGCCCGGCGGCACTGAGAAGGTCTCCATGATCATTTCACCGGTGACGGGCAGATGGAAGTTTCTGATGTGATCCTTCTCCTCTACCTCCTCCATTTTCTGCTCCACTTTTGTGAAATTTTGCAAATATCGACGTACGCGGTTATGGTTTTTCGACGTGATATCGGCCCGGCAGAGCTTCATAAGATCCTCCACATCCTCACCGGCTTCGAAGAGCAATCGCCTCACTGCCGAGTCTGTCACTACTTCACTTACCAGAGCAATTGGTCGCAGATGCAACCTCACCAGTTTCTGTACATAAAGCATCTTCTGATTTTGAGGCAGCTTTAACCGGCGAAAGATCCGGGGCACCCACTTCGCTCCCAGGTCCTCATGCCCATGAAATGTCCATCCAACTTTCGGCGAATATCGCTGGGTTGCCGGCTTGGCAATATCGTGCAGCACAGCGGCCCACCTCAGCCACAGATCGTCGCTAACTTCCGCCACATTGTCCAGTACCTGCAGCGTATGGTAGAAGTTGTCTTTGTGGCCCTTGCCATCTTTGATACTCACACCCTGTAAGGCCGCCATCTCAGGGAAGATCTTCTGAAGTATACCCGAAGAGTACAGCAGCTTAAAACCGTAAGAGGGCTTTGGGCTAAGAATGATTTTGTTGAGCTCGTCCGTGATGCGCTCCTGTGATACGATCTCCAGGCGGTCTTTCATAGCGAGAATCCCCTGAAAAGTGTCAGCCTCTATGTCAAAGCCCAACTGTGAGGCAAAACGAATGGCGCGCATGATCCTTAAGGGATCATCGGAAAAGGTCACTTCTGGATCCGTGGGTGTCCGAATGACCTTTTGCTCCAAGTCAGAGACCCCATCAAAGGGATCTACAAGGGCACCGAATGAATCATTATTGAGGCTGATGGCCAGCGCATTGATGGTAAAGTCCCGGCGGTTCTGATCATCCTGCAGCGTGCCGTCCTCGACGATCGGCTTTCGTGAATCTGACCGGTAAGACTCACGTCGTGCTCCGACAAACTCCAGCTCATAGTCCCCGCACCGGACAGCTGCGGTCCCAAACCTTTTGTAGACGGCCAATGACGCTTCCTCTCCCAACTCCTCCTTCACCTTTTGGGCCAATTGTATCCCTGAACCGACACATACGATGTCGATGTCTTTGGAAGGTCTCGACAGCAGTAAATCACGTACATATCCACCTATGACGAAGGACTCGAGGTTAAGCCCCTGTGCGATCCTGGCAATATCTGTCAGTATCGAAGTAGCTTCCAGGTGTTGGCGAAAGTCGCGGATCATATCAGATGGCAAAACTAGAGCTTGTGGTCCAAGGATGAGGGTGATAATTCAAGATTATTCCCTCACAATGTGGCAACAGAAAAGTGGCGGATGGCTATTTTTGATTTTTACCTAAGCCATGTCCGACCAAAAGATCAAAGAGGCCATCGACGTCCTGACGGATGAGTTGAATCATCACAACCACATCTACTACCAGGAAGATCGGATCGAGATTTCAGACTATGAATTTGACCAGAAGCTGAAGGAGCTTGAAGCGCTGGAAGAGCGGTTTCCCGAATGGAAAAGACCCGATTCTCCGACTCAGCGAGTAGGTGGCACCGTCACCAAGATCTTCGACAGTGTACAGCACAGATATCGGATGTTTTCACTGGGAAATACCTATTCCCGGGAAGAGCTCGAAGACTTTGATCAAAGAGTACAAAAAGGACTGGGGACCAACGAGTACGAATACCTGTGTGAGTTGAAGTTTGATGGACTGGCTATGAGCTTCACCTATGAGAATGGTGTACTCACCAGGGCCGTTACAAGGGGGGATGGCATCAAAGGGGATGACATCACCATGAACGCCAAGACAATTCGCTCCCTCCCCTTGAAGATCCAGTCAGCGGAGGTTCCGGCATTCTTCGAAGTACGTGGGGAGGTTTTTATGCCATTGCAGGTTTTCAAGGAACTCAACAAAGAGCGCGAGGCCCAGGGTGAGGCGCTCCTGGCCAATCCAAGAAACACGGCTTCCGGCACGATGAAGATGCAGGATTCTCGCATTGTGGCGTCCCGCAAGTTGGATTGCTATCTCTATGCACTCAATACCGAAGAACCCATCGTCTCCAGTCATGGCGAATCACTACAGCTACTAAAGGACTGGGGTTTCAGGGTGTCTCCTCACTTCCGTCAGTGCGCGACGATGGACGAGGTCATTGCCTACATTGATGAATGGGAGCATAAGCGACAGACACTACCGGTAGATACCGACGGTATCGTCCTGAAAGTAAATCGCCTGGATCATCAGGAGGAGTTGGGCTACACGGCGAAGATCCCTCGCTGGGCCATCTCCTTCAAATACAAAGCCGAGCATGCGGAGACGCAACTACTCGGTGTCACCTACCAGGTCGGAAGAACCGGGGCCATCACGCCCGTCGCCGAGCTACAGCCGGTACTGCTGGCCGGCACTAATGTAAAGCGTGCCTCACTGCACAATGCGAATGAAATCAAGCGACTGGACCTACACAAGGATGATACAGTCACGGTTGAAAAGGGAGGAGAGATCATTCCCAAGGTCACTGGCGTAGTGATGAGCAAACGGTTGGCCAATGCCCAACCCATTGAATACATCACCCGCTGTCCGGAATGCAATACTGAGCTGGAGCGAAAAGAATCTGAGGCTGTCCATTACTGTCCGAATGTAGACGGTTGCCCACCGCAGGTACTGGGCAGGATCGAGCACTTCATCTCCCGCAATGCGGTAGGTATCGAGACTCTGGGTCCTCGCACTGTCAAGGGCTTTCACGCTCAGGGGTTAGTCAATGACGTTGCAGATCTTTATCAATTGACATTTGAGCAGATCAACGGGCTGGTCTTTGAAGACGAGGACAGCAAGACCGGCGAACTGAAGAAGCGGTCAATCAAAGAAAAGACGGCCAACAACATTTTAGAGTCGATTCAGAAATCGAAGGAAGCCCCCTTCCCCATCGTGCTATTTGGCCTTGGCATCCGGTATGTCGGCAAAACTGTCGCCGAACGGCTTGCGGATCACTTCAGCTCAATCGACAAGCTCATGGTGGCCACCCAAGAAGAGATCGGCGGGGTCTATGAGATCGGTGAGCGGATAGCAGAAAGCGTTGTCGACTTTTTCGGCAATAAGAAGAATATAGAACTCATTAACCGCCTGAAAGAGGCCGGTGTCCAACTGGAGTCTCGTGGCTCGAATGGGCCTGTGAGTGACAAACTCATCGGGCGAACTCTTGTCGTCTCAGGTGTCTTTGAGTCCCTGGGAAGAGAGGAGATGAAATCGTTGATCAAACAGCATGGCGGCAAAGTGGGTTCGAGTATCAGCAGCAAGACCGATTTCCTTGTCGCCGGCAGTAACATGGGCCCGGCAAAACTGGCCAAAGCTGAAAGTCTGGGTATCCAAATGATTGACGAAGGAGAATTCTTAAAAATGATATCTTAGCGGATGCTCAGAACCGGACTGCTCAAGTACTTCACGAAACCCACTACCGCGACGGACATCAGCGAGATCCGCAACTATCTGGACGCGCGCGATATTGGCATCCTGTTTACGGAGAATACTGAGGGCATGAAGAGCTTCAAGCACCTTGAGACAGAGCTACTCAACGACCAAAAGAACATCTTCCCACTTATGCGGGTCCAGAAGCCCGATAAGGACAAGACCTACACGTACCCTTTTTACATCGCCCAAGATGTGTCATTATTCGGCAAGCTAAAGTCAGCAACACTTCAGAAGTACACCTCACGCTCACTGGATATGTTGCTTATTCTTGACGAAAAACCAGATACTTTGACGCAATTTGTCGTTTCTAAATGCAAATGCCCCTTGCGAATCGGTTTGTCGACATCCCCCGAATTGGCCTCCGATTTATTGAACTTCATTGTAAAGCCCAAAAAGGAAGAGAAAAAGCATAGAGCGTTGTTGGATTATTTAAGAATGATTTCCTGATGGCAAATGAACTGCACGGTACAGGTGTGGCACTGGTGACACCTCTGAAAGAAGATCGCTCAATTGATTTTGAAGGGCTGGAGAGGCTCATAGATCATGTAATCGACGGTGGTGTGGACTACCTCGTTTCTCTGGGCACAACCGGTGAATCTCCCGTTTTCTCCTGGGATGAGAAAATGTCTATTGTTAGTCATACTTTGGAATATTGCCACGGCCGGAAGCCTGTCGTCCTGGGACTGGGAGGCAATAGCACTCAGGAGATCTTGGAGAAACTACCCATCGTGGCACATCTCAAAGCTGTGGCTCTTTTGTCGGTGAGCCCCTACTACAATCGTCCGTCGCAGGAAGGGATCAAGCGTCACTTCACACAAATCGCGCAAGCATCGGATCATCCAATTATCCTGTACAACGTACCGTTCCGTACAGCCTCCAATATAGATTCCGATACGACATTGGCACTGGCCGAGGACAAAAACATCATAGGCATCAAGGATGCCACTCACGATATGCTGCAAATCACAAGGATTGCTCGGGATCGGCCAGGAGGATTTCTTCTTCTTTCCGGGGAGGACAGTCTGGCATTGCCGGCCATGTCTATCGGTGCGGAGGGTGTGATCTCGGTATTGGCCAATCTACTGCCGCATGAGTATGCACAAATGGTCGAAAAAGCGGGAAAAAACGACTTCAAGGGAGCAAGCGCCCACCATCTACGGCTTTCTCCATTTTACCACCTGAGCACGGCCGAGGGCAACCCCAGTTCCATTAAGACGGGACTCAGTGCCGCAGGGATCGTTGCCCCCTATGTCCGATCACCCCTTGCCGAGGGCTCCAAACTGCTTGAAGCGCAATTCAAGATCGCTCTCGAAGACTTAAAGGCTACCAACGCTTAAAAAAGGGCACAAAAAAAGGGATACACTAATGTGATATCCCATTTATAAAGATCTTTTAAAGTAAGTAGTCTTACTTGGTGTTCTTCATATTTTGAACTTCAATGCGGATCTCTTGCGACAGGTTTTTCATGTCTTGCATACCCTTTCTCACTCGAGTACCAGCAGCCTGGTTTCCTTTGTCATAGAATTTGCTAAAGTCATCCTCGAGAGACGTCAACATCTCCTTCAATTGTTCATATCTGTTCATACTTAAATATGTTAGGGTTACTGATAATTATACGGTTAGGCAATATAGAGTCAAAATGTTTAAATACGGGCTAAAAAGCTACTTTTTTCATCAAACTCGGGACAAATCAGCACCGGCCATACCGGCTTTTTCATATACGCCAGAGTCGAGCTTCTCTTTTATCGATTCGAAAGCCTGGATGGTCTCTGCAACATCGTCCAAGCTGTGCATAGCTGTAGGAATCACCCTCAGCATGATCACACCTTTTGGCACGACCGGATAGACGATCATGGAGCAGAAGATATTGTAGCTCTCACGCAGATCCCTAATGAGGCTGGCAGCCTCGTAGGTGCCTCCACTGACCAATACCGGAGTAACGGGAGATTGTGTAGTGCCAATATTGAAGCCCTTCTCACGGAAACCGTTCTGAATGGCATTGACGATAGTCCACAATTTTTCCTTGAGTTCCGGCATTGTTCGAAGCATTTCCAAACGCTTCAGGTTACCGATCACCAGTGGCATAGGAAGTGATTTGGCGAAGATCTGAGACCTCACGTTGTATCGCAGGTAGTGCATGATCTCCTTGTCACCAGCTATGAAAGCGCCGATGCTGGCCATGGATTTAGCGAAGGTCGAGAAGTAGATGTCGATACCATCTTGCACGCCTTGCTCCTCTCCGGTTCCAGCGCCAGTAGCGCCCATGGTACCGAATCCGTGTGCATCATCCACCAACAATTTGAAGTTGTACTTCTCTTTCAAAGGCACAATATCCTTCAGGTTGCCCATGTTTCCAGACATACCAAAGACTCCTTCAGTGATCACCAGAATACCACCTCCGGTTTCCTTGGTAAGGCGCTCGGCCCTGATCAGCTGCTTCTCAAGGTTTTCAATGTCATTGTGCGGGTAGACAAATCGCTTACCCATATGCATACGCAGACCATCGATAATACAGGCGTGTGATTCTGCGTCATAAACGATCACATCTTTGCGATCGACCAAGGCGTCAATCACGGACATGATGCCTTGATAACCGTAGTTTAAGAGCATCCCCGCTTCTTTGCCCACAAACTCTGCAAGCTCTGTCTCCAACTGCACGTGATAGTCGCTGTTGCCTGTCATCATTCGGGCACCCATCGGATAACCGAGGCCCCAATCTCTGGCAGCCTTTGCATCTACCTCTCTGATCTCCGGATGATTGGCCAGACCCAGGTAATTGTTCAAACTCCAGGTCAACACTTTTTTCCCCTTAAATGTCATTCTAGGGGAGATTTCTCCCTCTAATTTGGGGAACATATAGAAATCATCATCAATCACTGAATGGCTCCCCAAGGGACCATGATCCTGCAGAAGTTTTTCGAATAAATCCATTAAGAATTTCTTATTTTACCCTCCTTAAAAAAACGAAGTCACAAAGCTAACATGAAAAGAATCCCCAGCCAATGTTTCAAAATCAAATCAAAATAATTGATATCATAGCACTATTACCTAATAATCAGCCTTTGTGACAGTCATGGCCCGCAAAATCAAAAAGTTACTAGTCGCCAATCGTGGAGAGATCGCCCTTCGCATTATGCGCAGTGCGAGAGAGGCGTCCATCCAAACAGTAGCCGTATATAGTGAGGCGGATGCGGATGCACCGTTTGTGAAGTTTGCCGATGAGTCCTTCCTTCTGGGACCTCCCCCCTCCGCTGAGTCGTACCTGGCGATCGACAAGATCCTTACCATCTGTAAAGATGCTGATGTTGACGCCATTCACCCGGGCTATGGATTCCTCTCAGAAAACGCCCGTTTTGCAGAGGCCGTAACCGCTGCGGGCATGATCTTTATCGGCCCGTCTCCGGAGGCCATCCAAACCATGGGTGACAAAATCGCGGCAAAAAACGCGGTAAAGCACAACAATGTGCCTCTCGTACCAGGGATGGATAAGCCCATCACCGACGTCAAAGAAGCAGAAGCGGTGGCTCAGGAGATCGGCTATCCGATCCTGATAAAGGCAAGCGCCGGCGGTGGAGGTAAAGGTATGCGCGTCGTCCATAGTGAGGCGGATTTCGAGTCCGAGATGGAACGTGCGATGAGCGAAGCAACAAGTGCCTTCGGCGATGGCTCGGTTTTCGTCGAGAAGTTCATCGTATCGCCAAAGCACATCGAGGTGCAGATAATGGGTGACCATCACGGCAACATCGTGCACCTCTTCGAACGCGATTGCTCCGTACAACGGCGACATCAAAAGGTGATCGAAGAAGCTCCCTCGGCCATTCTATCCGAAGAAGAGCGCTCGAAGATCGGACAGGCCGCTATCGACGTCGCCAAATCCTGCGGGTATTACAATGCAGGTACCGTCGAGTTCATTATGGACGTTGACAAGAATTTTTACTTCCTGGAGATGAACACCCGCCTGCAAGTGGAGCACCCCGTAACAGAACAGATCACAGGCATTGATCTGGTAAAGGAGCAGATCAACGTGGCAGAAGGCAATCCATTGTCTTTTGCCCAGGAGGATCTGTCCATCTCAGGGCACAGCATCGAGGTGCGTGTTTATGCGGAGGACCCCAGCAACAACTTCGCACCGTCCATCGGTAATCTTCAAGTCTACGAGAGACCTAAGGGTGAGGGCATCCGTCTGGATGATGGCTATCAACAAGGTCAGGACATTCCCATCTACTACGACCCCATGATCGCCAAACTGGTCGCGTCCGGCAAAGACCGCGATGATGCCATAGATCGATTACTGGAGGCGATTGCGATGTACAAGATCCACGGAGTACAGACGACCCTACCCTTCTGTGAGTTTGTCCTCAACCATGAGGCCTTTCGTGGGGCAAACTTCACGACCAAGTTTGTGGAGGAACACTTTTCCCCGGATAAGCTGGTGACGGAGCCCAGTAGAGAGGCTCAACTGGCTGCACTTGCTGCGGTTGCTTATCAGTTTGATCGGGATGCAGAGAAGTCCCGGCCCAAGGAAGGAACCGGACCATCGAGGTGGAAACTACGAAAGCGTGATTGATGGCTGAAATACGACCATTGCAGGCCTGGAGGTACAATAAGGATCTCTCCAGGAACATAGAAACACTCACCTCTCCACTTTTTGATGTTGTCTCCGAGAGACAGCGACGCGCCCTCTATCAAAATCCCTATTCCAGCGTCCACCTCTCCGTGCCTCAAGGGAGCCACCCCGACCAGGAAGCCGCGGCCAGGTTATCACAGTGGAAGAGGGAGGGTATCGTTACTATGGATCCCATACCGGGGATATATGTCTACTACCAGCGTTTCTCTCTGCATGGCAGTGATCGACTGTACACCCGCAAAGGATTCATCTGTAATATTCGAATCTATGACTGGCCAGAGAAAGTCATTCTACGCCACGAAAATACCATGCCTCATTCCGTCAATGACCGACAGATGATGGTAGAGGCTACCCAGCTCAATGTGAGCCCGACCCATGGGCTATATACTGACCCAACGAAGGAAATAGAATCCTATCTGGACGAGTGCATGGTCAACCCACTCTATGAAGTGGAGGACTATCAGGGCGTGATCGACAGTCTGGGTGTGATCCATGACCGGAAGGTCGTCGAGCGTATCATTGAGATCATCAAAGAAAAGCAGATCATACTGGCCGATGGCCACCATCGCTATGGCGGATCGCTGGAGCATTACAAGAAGATGAAGGCACAGAACCCCAACCACACGGGGCAAGAGGGATACAACTTCCACTTGATGTACATGACGAACACAGAGTCTGACGACCTGCGTATCCTTCCGACGCATCGTATCATCTCCAATGATGTAGCAATCGACGAGGAGGAACTCCTACGAAAGCTCGCACCAGACTTTATCATCAAACCCCTGGACAACCCTGAAGATATTGGTGAAATCATCCTCGGTAAGAAATGGGCTTTCGGCCTTCTGATCGGCGACAATGCCTATAAGATCCGCTTGAAGCCGGAGATGATCGACACGCTCCCGTGGAAGTTTCCTCCGGAGATCAACCGACTTGATCTCACCGTCATGCACTACTTCATTTTCGAAAAGATCCTCGGAATTCCTGGTCGAAAGCAGCGTGAGGCCAAGGAGATCTCCTTCGAACGCAACTTCACCGAATGTGTCAAGAAGGTCTACAAGCGCGAGGCGGCATTCGCGGTAATCACTCAAGACATTTCTGTTGACACAGTGAAGGAGGTGTGCTACAGCGGCTACACACTCCCTCAGAAATCCACCTATTTCTATCCCAAAGTAATTTGCGGCTTCTTATTCAGCTCAATACAAGATGACGAATTCCACACTCCGCTTAGTTCTAGCTTCCAATTCCCCCAGGAGGAAAGCGCTACTCACTGAAGCAGGCTTCGATTTCGAAGTGCGTGTATTCCCTGTGGAGGAAAACTACCCGGATGATCTTCCGAAAAGGGACATCGGCCTGTACCTCGCCAGGAAAAAGAACGAAGCCAACCTCGTGCATGCTCAGTCTAGCGATGTAATCCTCACTTCGGACACAACAGTCATTGTCAATGACGAGTCGCTGGAAAAAGCGGGTGATGAACAAGAGGCCCGTGAGATGCTCGAAAAGCTGTCGGGTGAATGGCATGATGTGATTTCCGGGGTGTGCATTTCCAGTGAGGAGAAGTCTATCGGCTTCGATGTCACGACGCAAGTGAAAATGTTTGACCTCACTGACCAGGAGATTGATCACTACATCCGCACATTTCAACCCTTCGACAAGGCCGGTGCCTATGGCATCCAGGATTGGTTCGGCCTTGTTGGGATCGAGGAGATCCGCGGATCGTTCTACAATGTGGTCGGCCTGCCTATAGCAGAGGTATACCGAGCGTTGGATACCGAGTTTGGGATCCATCCCCGTTCATTGTGGGCCTGAGTGACCTGCCATGAGCAACAAATACCTCGAAATACTCGAGCTGAGCCCGGGCGCTACGCCACAGGAAGTGAAAGCGGCATATCGCCGGCTTTCGAAAAGATACCATCCAGACCTCAATTCGGACCCGAACGCTCATGACCAATTCGTCGCACTGACAGAAGCCTACAACTTCCTATCGAAGGTGGGCCCATCGCCAGCCCGGGAACAAGTGTCCTACGACTATGACCCCTTTGTTAGTGAATATGAAGTCTGGCGGAGAAGGGCTAGGGCACAAGCAAAGAGAAAGGCCCGAGAAGAGGCGCTCCTGCAACTGCTCCTAATCAAAAGGCTGATTCGCGGGATGAACTATGTACTGGGAGCCATCTGCCTATTCAATCTCTTGCTTGCCATCGATTATTTCCTCCCCTTACAAGCAATACCGCAGGAAATCCAAACAATTACCCAGGAGTTGCACCACCGTAGAGGCTCCGGCACCTACACCTATACGGAGGTACAATTCACAGATTTCAATATCCGCTTCGAAAGCCAAGCATACAAAGCATTCAAGGGGTACGAAAACATCTACGTATTCGCTACGCAATTATTCGAAAAGCCTCTGAAAGTCGAAATCCACAAAGAGTCGCGCACTTTGGAGAGGGTACCCTACTACAACGTGTACCTATTCTTCGGTTACCTCATTCCAGCATTGTTCGTGCTGGCCGGCACCTACTTCTTCGTATTCCGAGCCGTCGAACCAAAATTCACCATTGGCTTGCTGGTGACGATAGTCGCGATCGTTCAGCTTGTATTCTTTCTTAGATCATAAGTGGTGAGGATCAGTCGCTGCTCTCTTCCTCTTCGTCATCATCACCCTTCTTCTTCACCAGGTCGCCATCTTTCAGATTCTTTGAAACTGCGAGGAAAGGGCCACTGATCACCTGATCACCGTCTTCGACGCCGGTCATGATCTGAATGCGCTCAAAATCACTGATGCCGACGGTGACTGCTACCTTGCGGGCCACGCCATCTTCGAACAGGAATAGTACTTCTTCCTGATTCTCCTCCCCTTCTTCAATCTCGATGTCGTCTTTAGGGCGCGTGGTCACGGAGGAAAGAGGCACGGTAAGGATGTCCTCCTTCGTCTCAGTCACGATATCCACGGTCGCTGTCATACCGGGACGGAAGGGGTATTGGCTCCCTTCGCGAATCAGATCGGCGTACGACGAATTCAGTATTTTGATGCGCACCTCAAACTCGGTGACAGCATCAGGCGTCGCTTTGTCATTGGCGGTATTGGCAATATGCGTGACGAGTCCTTTGAATTGCTTCTCCTGGTAAGAATAGGAGTCTACATCGATGATCGTCTCATCTCCTTCGGTCACTTTGATGATGTCATTCTCATTGACATCTACACGCACTTCCATGTTGGAGAGATCCGCGATCCTCAGCATTTCCGTTCCCTGCATTTGCGATGTCCCGAGCACCGTCTCCCCCTTCTCTACCGACAGCTTCGAAACGATGCCGGTCATAGGCGAGGTGATGGACGTTCGTCTCAGATTTTCACGCGCTTCGTCAACGGTGGCCTGTGAGCTTCGAACGATGAATGCCGCCGCCTCCACATTCTGCTCTGCAGACTTGAGGTCTTGTTGTGCGATCTCAAAGTTCGCGGTTGACAGCTCAAAATCTGCCTGCGCGACCACTTCCTCATCAAAGAGCTTCTTCTGTCGCTGGTATTCCTGCTCTGCCCTCTTGAGGCTGGCCCTGGCTCTCGCAAATCGCGCCCTTGCGTCCTCCAGATTGGCTTTTTGCTGATTCAGGTTCGCCAGCGCCCGCTCGAGCGCCGCTTCAAAATTGTCAGGATTGATACGCAGAAGCAGTGTCCCCATGATGACGGAATCTCCCTCCTCCACGAACAGATCAATGATTTCACCAGAGACTTCAGGGCTTATTTTCACCTCAACCACCGGCTGCACACTCCCTGAGGCGCTCACCTTTTCTATAATTGTGGCACGCTCAGCGGCAGCTGTCTCGACTTCGGTGCTCTTCTTACCACCGAACCATCCCTGTGCGCGGCCAACACCCAACACGACTAGCAGCAACCCTGCGACACCCAGCAGGATATATAACGGGCGATTACTTGACTTTTTCTTTTTCATTCTAGCGTAATTGGTTTTCCCTGATAAAAATCTAAGATCTTCTTCCTGAATATGAAATCGTACTTGGCTCTGACCAGGTCGGACCGGGCCTGAAACAAGTTGTTGCTGGCTACCTGATAGTCCGTGAAGTTCGCGGCGCCCAGGTTATACTGGTTCTCGATGGACCGAAAAGTCTCTTGTAAGGCCTCCACCTGGCGTGTACTGGCGGCAAATGTCTTTGAAGCTGCCAACGCATCTGCGTAGGCCGACTCTATTTGTTGTCTCAGGAAATTGCGCTGCTCTACAGCACTGATCTCTGCCTGCTGCAGCTGGATTTTTGATCGCTGAATCTGCGAGTTGACTTGCAAGCCATTGAAGATTGGGATGTTGATCCCGACCCCAAAATTCCATCTCCTATTTTCCTGGAACTGATCGAAATAGCGAAATTCCTCTGTATCCTGCCCCTGCTGTATAGACAGTATTCTCTCTCCAGAAGTCGTGAAAACCGTAGGAAGCAGGACAGTATCAATCCTATTGGTCGGCACAGGGCGGTCATCGAAACCACTCGAGTAGTTCGTATTGTAACTTCCCCCGAAGCTCACCGTGGGATACCTTCCCCCTTCCGCTACCTTGACACCATACTGTGCGGCCTGCACACTTAGGTCCGCACTTCGGATATTCGGCTGCACGACCAAGGCATCATCATACACCTCCTGAGAAGTGATACCCAGATCCGGTTCGCCATCCAGGTCAATGTTGGGGATTACGATATCAATACGCTCGGAGGCGGGGATAAGCATCGCTTGCTTGAGATCCAGCAGTGCCAGGTCCAAATTGTTTTGGGCGTTGATCAAGGCCACCTCGTTGCTTGCCACCTGACTGATCAGCTCCAACTCCTGAGTCCGTGGCGCTGCCCCAGATTGCACAAGGAGTTTGGTGCGGGCAAGTTGTGACTCGCTGGACTCCAACTGAAACCGGGCGTTTTCTGCCAGCTCCCGATTGAAGATAACATTGAGATAAAAAGTGCCAATGTTCAGCGAAACGATGTTGATCTGGTCCTCCAGATCGGCCTCTGCCACCGATTGGTTGGTTTTGCCCTGAATAACCGTATGGTACTGACGCAATCCGTTGAAAAGGATGACATTGGATGTCGCGCCCAGACCGGAGGAGTTGATCTGATCGGTAGTAAATTGGTTGGTCGTCGGATCGATTGAGCGACCCCAGTTGATGCCGTAGTTCCAGTTGACATTGGCATTGGGCAGGCGAGACGCTCGACTTTCACTGAGATTGACCTTGCTGCCTTCTACTGAGAGTCGCGCTCTCTTGACATTGAGGTTATTTTCGATGGCCACGTCGATGCATTCTCGAAGTGTCATCATTCTTACCTCCTGGCCCCAGCACATGTGTGACAAGGAGACAAGCATCATCAATATCAGTAGCGTCAGCTTATTGTGCCTCATTGGTTTGAGTTTTATCCTTTTCATATCTCTGGAATGTACCATGTTCGCTTCACCCAACTGAGGTGATTGATGTAATCGATAGAAATCTGCTTTGGCCCCGAATCCATCTCCAAAATGAGACAGGCAAGGTCATTGCGAGCCTTCCTCGACACCGTCATGGTGGCAATATTACAATCGTCGTGTGATAATATATCTGTGATGAACGCAATGCTTCCTTTGGTGTCATCGGCCTCGATGATCATCGTATGCAGTGCGCAGCTGAAGTTGGCGTCGAACCCATTGAGCTCCCGGATCCGAATGATCCCACCTCCTCTACTCTCCCCTACCAAGGTCCGGCTGCTCTCACCACTCTTCATGCTCAACTTCACTGTATTGGGATGTAAGGTGGAAGCATTGCCTACCGATCGAAATTTGTAGGCGAGGCCTGATTCCTTGGCGAGCTTCAATGCGTCCTTGATCCGATTATCATCTGGATCCATACCCATCAGACCCGCGAGGATGGCACGGTCACTACCGTGTCCTTCGTATGTGCGTGCAAAAGAGTTGTAGAAAGTGATTTCGACTTCTTCGGGCGTGGCTCCCAAAAGCTTGTGACCCACCTTGCCAATCTTCACTACCCCCGCCGTGTGTGAGCTTGAAGGACCGATCATCACGGGCCCTATCATATCAAAAACGCTGCTTTTTTCAGGCATTGGGTTTAGGTGTCTAAGTAGCTTTGGCTGCCGGCAAAATTAACCGAATCACCGACTTTAGGTACTGACAAACTTCATCTATGCAGTGTACGGCCTGCGAGACCTCAAGTTTCACATCTTTTGGGGATAGACAGACCCTTTTCTATACCGGTCCGTCGGCCAAAATTTAGCGAACAACTACCCTCCTGAACTCGCGCGCACCTGACTCAAGATCGATTTTGAGTAGGTAAAGACCCGAGGGAACGGCGCTCAGAGACAACCGCCAGAATGTCTCATGGAAATGTTTTTCTACCTCATGGCTTCGACCCATGTAATCTACCAAATGGAAGTCCCGGATGCGCCCGGAGGCTGTTACAGTCAGGATGTCATCAGCTGGATTTGGGTAAATTTTGAAAACTATTTTGTTAGGTACCGAGGTCAGGACATCGATGGCAGGTAGATCAAAGACTGTGGACGACGTGGATAGATCCGGTAAGTCCTCCTCACTGAGGGCGACCCCTTTATGAGTCAACTCGTCAGTGCGAATGTCGTACAAGTACCACTGCACAGCCTGTTGCTGAGGGTGAAGTAAGAACATCATGTGGCTGTGACTAATCAACTCAAAGTCCTTCACCGCAATTGGACCCTGGCCGGGACGGACACGATATTCATTCACACCGGTCTCCGTTGTCTCCACGATTAAAAATGTCTCTCCCTGTTCGCGTACCTCGTAGACTCGGTCATCTAGCACCTCACCTTCAAAGTTCAATTCCTCAGGCAATGGTATTTCGGATACATCGTACAACGTCATCGTGGCCAGATCCAATGAGAACACTTGCCCATGGTCTGTTATGATATAAGCAAGCCCTTGCTTATCCATGTCAATATCCTTTATCGGTCGACCCGCGTTGACAGAACCCAGGTATTCCTTGTCTAGGGTAGTGGCATCGATCTGGTATATGGAGGTCACATACCCGGTGCTCTCCCAAATGCTATTCGTCAATATACCGAAGCCCTCCTGGAGGCCTGTGACCTGAATCGCCTTGCCAACGATTTGGAGCTCATTGTCACCGGTCAACTGATCGATTGATATAGAAAACTCGCCCACTTGGACTGGATCAAAAACCAGGTCAACCACGCGAGTCTCCCCTGGGTCCAGCATACCCGTCTTCGGATGCTCCCAGAAAAAGGGGCCCTCGAGTTCGGGCAATTCCGGGAATGGATGCGGTTCTTTACTCCAGTTGGTCACCGCCATCTCTTGAATGATTGGGGCTCCCTCAATCGGTACAAATTGAAAGTCCAACTGTTCGGGGCTGAGGTACAGCCCATCCAAAAGATTGGGCAATTGTCGGGCCAGAGCCATCTCCACTGCTGATACACCCTCGATGATCAGGGCATGGCCGACAGATGGATTGATCTGTGCCAGCTTATAATTGTTCCCGCCGTCTTTGAAAACCCCAAAAAGACGGTGGGAAGTGGCAAACATGTCAACCAAGATCATTCCTGGCAATTCGAATGGCCCCACTTCCTTTGGGACGAGTTGCCCCTCCTGATGTGACAACAGGTAGAGCTTCGTCCCATCGGCCAGGTAGGTTGAGGAGTTTAGGCAAGCGACGGCACTATATGTCCTCCCTGACGGGGGGAAATCCGGAAGACTTTCGTAGAGTGTCGACAGAGTGCTTTTTGAACCGTCTTCGATATCGTACTCCTCCAGGGACCAATGAACACCACCCCCCCAGACACTAGAGCCGACGATGGCACGCAAAGTACTATCGGTTTGGAAGTCCATGTTGTAAATGTGACTTGGTGAAATGGAGTGATTTTCATAGAGCTGTGTCACATAATTGAGATCTCCAGTCTCGGTGTCTACTTGGTAGAGATCGCCGCCCCGAGAAACACCGTAGGCAATGCCTGAATCATTGGATGCCAAGGCTGTCAGCGTAATATCCACAGTGCCCAGCACATGATCCTCCTCACCTGTGAGGTTCGACGAGTGGAATTGACCGGCGTTATAACCGTAAAAAACGTCTTCCCATAGCGGTTCTTCCTGGTAAACCAATCCTCTGACGGCTATAGTATGGATCGCTGCGGTATCGGGAAGGGTGAGTTGCAGCGTCAGACTTTCATCTATGTCGCCTGCGGCATTCGCCTCGTAACTGAAGCTGATCACCTGGGAGGATCCGGCAGCAATCGACGATGGAAACGTGGCGGCCAACTCCAACTGACCTGTCGGGGAAGACACCGACGATACCTCTATGGCCTCTGAGAAGTTGTTGGTCACCGTGACAAAACCCTCATAGGTCTCTCCTACGTGAAGTCGATCGACGTAGGCCTGATACGGACCCACGCCGTAGTCCTCCGAATGCGTAGCTGAGATAATGCCACGAAGTGCAATGGTATCGATTTCTTGTGTTGATGCAGCTTGCAGATCTAACATGGCCAGGTGACCTCCGACAATGCCATACATCTGACCGCTGGCATCAAACGCAAAATCCCGAACTTCTCCAGTGACGAGTAGTTCATCCATGAACTCCCCACCCTCGTTTTCAATGGTAATCCACGAATCGACATCGCCATTGGCCGAGTAGAACGAGTACGAATAGTACAGGTACCCGTCGACGGGATTAAAAGCTATGCCAGCAGGTGAACCGCCCTCGTATGGCCCATTGGTCCAGGACATCGTATGAGATTTGGAAGAGAGCGAATCACCATCGAGGTGGTAGACGCTAATGACCGGATCCCAGCCGCTCTCTAACAAGTAAATTTCCCTGTCAAAGAAGGCAGCAGAAGTATTATTCTCATTTGTCGACCAGGTAAATAGTGAGGTTCTAGCACCATCGGTTGGGTCCACAAGGGATATATGTCCGGCGCTACTCACAATCAGGTGGCCGTCTGAAGTAATGAGGAAGACCTCGTCATGGGACTGTACGAAATTGCCAATCACTTCCAGTCCATCATCCGTCACACGATAGATGTGGGTATCGGAGTAGACATATAGATCAGAGGGGAGTGTCGCTACATCTTCGAACTGCGCTCGACAAATAGGAGCCCAGATCATCAGTAGCAAGGCAAGGTAGAGCCCTTGTGCTTGGGGTGCTTTGGGTTTCACGGCGGTTGTTTTTGGTTCTTATACTTAATGTACGAAGAAACCAAATCCGTGTCTGGCGCATATCCGATGTTTTTTCTTGCCGCCGACTATACCGCCACCGCCGCCTTGATATGGGGATGAGGTTCGTAGTTTAGCAAGGTGAAGTCTTCATACTTGAAATCAAATATGTTTCTAACATTGGGATTGAGCTCCATGGTCGGCAGTGGTCTGGGGTCGCGACTTAACTGCAATTCCGTCTGCTCGAGATGATTGCTATAAAGATGGGCGTCCCCAAAAGTGTGGACGAACTCACCAGCTTCCAGGTCGCATACCTGAGCCACCATCATGGTCAACAAAGCGTAGGAGGCGATATTGAATGGGACTCCCAAAAACACATCAGCACTCCGCTGATAGAGCTGGCATGAAAGCCTGCCATCCGCAACATAAAACTGAAAGAAGGCATGGCAGGGAGGTAGCGCCATGTGATTTACATCCGCGACGTTCCATGCGCTGACTATGAGTCTCCGCGAATCGGGGTTGGCTTTGATCTGATCAATCACCTGGGTGATTTGATCGATGTTACCATTTGCCGAGGGCCAACTGCGCCACTGAACACCATACACAGGCCCAAGGTCACCGTTCTCATCGGCCCACTCGTCCCAGATGGAGACACCGTTTTCCTTCAAGTAGCCGATGTTTTGATCGCCCTTGAGAAACCACAGCAACTCGTGAATGATGGACCTGGTATGCACCTTCTTGGTGGTCACCAACGGAAAACCCTGTTGCAAATCGAATCGCATCTGATAGCCAAATACGCTGATGGTTCCGGTGCCTGTACGGTCTTCCTTCCGGACACCATTGTCCAGAATGTGACGCATCAAATCGTGGTACTGCTTCATTCCTCCAACCTTGAAAAAGTATGAGATTCTTTAACCCACGAATTTAACAGTATCTGACGTGGCAGCGTTGTGGATTACGTTTCAGTTATTCACACTTTCGGAAGTTTCCAGCCATTTTGATAGTTGGCGTTGATCAGGGCTGTGGCTTCCTCATCTCCCTTGAAGGATCTGGTGTCACCGTCCCAGTAGATTTTCCGGCCGGTCTTGAAGGCAATGTTACCCATGTGCGCATTGATGGCGGCTGCACTTCCTTCGCGGGCGGTACACTTGGCCCTCTTCGGATCATTGTTCTTGATCGCATCCACGAAGTTCTGCGTGTGGAAGTTGAGATAGTTGCCCCGGCGACCCTGATCAGGGATATCTGGCATCAGGTACTCTCGCATACCGTCCTTGGTCTGTTCCTCAGGGATCAGCTCAAATCCTCCTCGATTAAGTACCAAAGTGCCATTGTTGCCAATAAAAGCGATGCCCTCTGTACGGCCATAGTTACCCCCGTCGATACCGGTCGCGTGTTCCCACAGCATATTGAAGTCGTCATATTCGAAAACTGCTTGCAGCGTATCAGGCGTCTCGGAGGCATCGTCAGGATAGGCCAGTTTGCCTCCTGAAGCCATCACAGACTTAGGGGCCGTGGCCTGCATGGCATAGAGGGCAATGTCGATCTCGTGCACGCCCCAGTCCGTCATCAGCCCTCCTGCATAGTCCCAAAACCATCGAAAGTTGAAGTGGAAGCGATTTTTGTTGAATGCTCTTTTGGGGGCGGGACCGAGCCACATGTCATAGTCCACACCTGCCGGTGCCGGCTCGTCGGGCATGACAGGTACGGGCTTCATCCACCCCTGATAGGCCCACACTTTGACCAACCTGATGTTGCCCAGGTCCCCGGAGCGCACAATGTCGATCGCCTGCTCATAATGCGTCCCGCTGCGCTGCCACTGGCCGACCTGGATCACTTTGTCGGAGTACTTCTCTCCCGCCTCAGCCATGATGTAACTTTCCTGTACAGAATTGGCCAGCGGTTTCTCTACGTACACATGCTTGCCAGCCTCCAGTGCATCCATGAACATCCGGCAATGCCAATGATCAGGTGTACCGATGACAACGGCATCAATGTCCTTGTTATCCAGAAGCTTCCGGTAATCCTTGTAAGTCTCCGGCTTGTTATCGCGGAATTCTATGTAGTCGTTCGTCCTTCTTGCCAGCACGTCGTCATCGACGTCGCACATAGCAATGCAGCGAGTGTCGGACATACTGAGGTGGGAGCGCATATTGGACCAGCCCATGCCATTGCAGCCGATCACCCCCAGGTTGACGATGTCACTGGCTTGCACGAGGTCGGCGGCGGATAGGAACTGTGGTGCCAATCCAATGCCTACGGCCGAGGCGGAGGTTTTCTTCAAAAAATCTCTTCTAGTTTTCATATCAGTTTAGGCTCTTCGATGACAAAAAATCGCTACTTGTAATATAACCCGAATCATGCAATAGCCATCCGACTACGCAACTAAATATCTTCATAATCAAACACTTAACACTTTGTTGGCTCATCCCCATAATGGTTAATTATGCATCCTCACCTAAGTGCTTGATTCTCTTGCTATTTAGCTGCTCGTTCCGAAATCCTATTGCGTGAATCGGGTTTAATGACAACCTACTCAGGGGCCAAGGTCTGGCGTTGCAATGGTGGGGTGCTCAGGATTCAATTGAACCCTAAGTCGGTGATTTGCGCCGGGTCCAGTCCTGAATGTACAATGAGGCGATAGCGCAATACCAATGGATTCTTAACAGATAGGGGTACCGCCTCACGTCCCGGATAGGGGTACACCGGATTTTGCATGCTGTTTTTCGTCCTGAGTATCCATGGATGGGGATAGCCCGGATTTTGAGGGTGAGAGACGATTGCAACACCCGCTTTAGCACCGGTTGCTCCGATGGGCCCGCTGATGTCCATCCAGGGACCTGCAACCAACGGAAGGTTCTGAGGTGTCACGACCCCTTCCTCACCTGTAAAAACCATACCCTCGGGAAGACGCACTCTTGCCGAAAATCCGCCATAGCCTTTTTCGTCCTCGGAGCCTCCAAGTCGTATATTGTCGTACTGAGGCCGCATCTCTATCCGGATATCGATAATTCGATAGTCTGACGCCCGTGGAAACACCTCGAGCGTGGTGGTTTCCTTCACAATGGGTAGTTCTACCCCACCTGGATCGGTCCATAACGGCGACTTCCATGTGACTTCTGCTACAAGTACGGCGGTTGGTTCTGTGCGCTGCAATGTCATCGAGGTCACATCCCACCTCACATCCTTCGTCTCCCAGCCGTCCCCTATTCTTCGGTCGCCGACATACAATTGGTGCCAGGCCCAGAATATACCGCGCTGATGGAGATGATCGGCGGGAAAGTCTTCAGTGATAACCTCTCCATCCAAGGAATGAAGGGGGTGGATGTAGTTAGCTCGAGTATAGGTGCCGTTGAATGATTTTTCTGCGGCCTGGTAATGCATGATCGTATCACCACCCTCTACGAACCACGCTCCCTGATCGTATACGACCGTACGCACCTGCGCCCTCAAGCTGGTAGCAAGAAGCATCACAATGAGAATAGATAATGCACGAAGTAAGTCAGGTAGGTTAGTGGTTTTCATGGCTTTATGGCTACGGGTCGATATCAAAAATAGAATGCTACCCAGAAATATACCATGGTTTGATATTTCTGCTGGTGCGGACCGCATTTCGGTCTGTGTAAAAAGCAACCAATTTAACTTTTTGTCACATTGAGCTTGACTCCGCGTCCCGGTCGAACTGTCCACCTGTGCCCTTCAAAGGGGCTTCGAGAGCCTCAGCTTGACAGTCATTTTAAGCTTTTTACACAGCCCCGAGGGGTGGTCATGGTAAGGTACGGGGATAGCTAGAACTGTTCGCTGCATACTGTGGCCGTAAGCCGAAGCGCCAGACCAGGCTTGGCATGCGCGTAGACAGAGGGGCCGCCGGCTGGCGCCGGCGCGAGGTGGCTAACCATGAAGTGAGAGAAGTAGTATTGAGCAGTGGTCGTCGACGCTCCATTCTCTACTTCATGGTGCGTGCGATGGGATTGACGGGCGGGCAGTGCGACCCTACTCCTCCTCGGCATTGTAGAGCCGAGAGATCTCCTCCCTATCCTCCTCCGGGATGCTCTCGTCCTGCATCAACTGCCAGGCTTTTTTACGCGAATCGATGTCATACTTGAGGATCACGCTGTTTTCCTTTTCGCGCTTGCGTAGACGACGGCCCATCCAGAAGATGCCGATTTGGAGCATGATCACGACGACAGCGAGTAATACGAGGGTAGTAACGTTCATAGGACTCCGGAGAATCCAACAAAACTACCCATTCCTCCTAAAGTCAGCTGTCGTGGGGATGAGTTTTTACACTTCCGTCAGCACGGTCTCCATGACGCCACGTAGCTGCAGGATGTGTCGCTGCTCGTGGCTCAGCACAAACTTCAGGGCCTCGGGAATACGAAAGGACAAATGCTTCAGCGCCGACTTGATGGACACGCGATCAATCGCTTTTGTGCGGGCGTCTCGCAGTAGCTCGTTGAAAGAGCTGCGATAGCGCTGGTACTGCTCCAATATGTCTTTGACTTCCTTGTCGGACACCTTCGGCTCGAAGAAGGAAAAAGTCTTCATTTTAAAAGGCCGCTTGCCATTTTTTGGTGCCACGGAGTTGACCATCAAAGCCCTGGACGCACGGATCGGCACCTCGTCGCAAACCTCAGCACGCTCCGCGGCCTCATTGACAGCCTTCTCCAATCTCGGGATGTATAGTTCAAACGTCCTGTTGAGGTGATCGATGACCTCGATAATGGACCAGGCGTCCGCGCTTGGTTTGCTCCGCAAAGCTGACGAGGCAAGGGTGGTTACCTCTGTGCCGATTAATTCGTCGATCTGATGTGATTCGTGCAGTAGCTGTAAGAAATTGACCTTCATCTGACATGTTTGATTGTTGTGAGCTCAAAGGTCCGGCGCCCATCAATAGGAAACATTGATCCAGATCAATTAATCGCGAACGCTTCTGAGTCGGCTAAAAGTCTCCGGCGTCATGTTGAGATAGGATGCGAGGTACTTCTGGGGTATGGACAGCAGCGGCGGTGGACATCTTGCGACAAAGACATCATACCGCTCCCTGGCGCTCATCGTTAACAGCTCCACTTCTCTCGATAGTCGTCCCAGCAAAATGCTCTCGAAGAACTGTGCTTTCCAATGAGTCATTTTTGGAAACCGGATGAAGAGTTGATCAAAATGGGGTTTGCTGAGACCATACATCCTGGAAGGCCTCAACGCTTCTAAAAATAGCGAAGAAGGTTTCTCATCTATGAATGAATCGTAGACTCCGGAAGGGCTGCCCGCGAAGGAAAAGGCCAATACGACCTTGTCTCCGGAGGAATTGATCAGGTAAAGGCCTTGCACGCCTTCTTCAACTATGTAGAAGTATCGCTCCTGCCTGCCTGCCTCGGTAATCAGCTCGCGGGAGTTGAAGGTTTTCAGGACCAGTATGTCAGCGAGGTAATCCAGCATCTCACGATCTTCCTGTGGATCCAGCGCAAAAAACTTTGCAACCAAATCAAGATCACATTCTCCGGCAATTCCTTCCTGTTGGCTCATCTACTCCGGAATTTAGTACAATGGCACGGCAAGAGCTTAGAAAAGTGTACCCTTGCAGGAACCTTTCACCTGGCGTATGTCAATTTTGAGTGATTACCATTGATTGACTAACTTTGGCGCGGTCGCAAATCAAAGACCCTGCAGAAATTAAATTTTGAAACAGAAACGAATGAAAAAGCAATTATCCACTCTTTTGTTATGCTCTTTGGTATTTGTCTTCTTTCAATGTGGAAGCGGCTCTGAAAAGAGCAATGCTGAGAAGGAAGAAGCTAAGCAAGAGTTGTCAACTTTCGTAGAAAACGAGTTTGAGTATCCCATCCCGACCTCCTACGAGGTGACCAATATGCTTCAGAAGGCCAACGCCAATTTCGTTTTCAATATCACCAACGATCCTGCGAACGTAGACAAGTACGTAGCAGAATGGCAAAAGGCGATGAACCTCGGCGTGTACGGGGCGGATCTCAGCTACGCAAGCACGTACAACAAGCAAGAGGAGACGCTTCAGTTTCTGACTGCAGCCAGCCAGTTGGTAGAAGATCTCAATATCTCTACTGCCTTCAACGCTGATATGGTCGAAAGAATGGAGCAGAACCTGGACAACAAAGACGAAATGATCCTCATCGTCACTGAGTCTATCTACAATACTTACAACCATCTGCAAACCAGTGGGGACGAATTGAATTCACTGCTCGTCATCGCTGGTAGTGTGATCGAAGGACTGTACATCACTGGACAACTCATCGTAGCGAGTGACTACAATGAAAATCTGATGGAGGTCATGGCTCAGCAGAAGGACGAGGTACAAAAGCTGGTCGAACTGATGGAGAATTTTTCCGCCGATGAAAACGTCAATCGCGTGCTTCCCAAGCTTCGCTATATCAGCTTGTTTTACGACCAATTGGGAGATGACGGTACCATAACTGAAGACCAGTTCAACGATGTCGTAGGCAGTATCAACGAAATGCGCTCTTCCATCGTGGGCTAAGCTCCAGATTTCACAAAAAGACATTGAAAAAGCTGTCCGATGGACGGCTTTTTCTGTTTTCAGAGGAGGGGTCAACGCCATCTGCATTTTCCTTTGATTTGTTAGGGTAGTCAAGCCCGTAAATCTTATTTTAGCCTCCAATGCAAGGAATGAGCGAAACTATCGTCAATGCCCTGGTACACCTCTTCGCCATCATAGAGAGTGTCAAGGAGGATTTTCAACAAGACTCCGGGGATCTGATCGTTAAGCCGTACCTGGAAAAGACCCTCAACCAGGAGCTCACCAACGAGTACCTGAAGCTCTTCTACGACTACCTCTCATTTTACCGGGAGGCGAACCAGGATCCAAGTGGCGACCACGAGTTGGGGATAGACTCTACCAGCATCATACAGATCGCCAAGATCTGTAATCAGCTCAATAAGGAACTGGTTCAAAGTGAGCGAATCACCGTATTTATCCAGCTTCTGGAGCTGATCAATGCGGACGAAAAGATCATCGACAAGGAGAGTGAGTTTGCCTCGCTTGTGGCGATGAACTTCAACCTGGACCAAAAAGAGGTCAAGAACATTAAGTCTTTCATCTTCAATCAGGACGCCACGGAGGTAGACCCCCGTCAGTTGCTGATCATCGACAACAAGATGACCGAGTGGCCGGAGGAGGTGGCGTGGATGATGCGAAAAAAACGCAAGAAGGTAAAGGAGGATGTCGGAGCGCTTCACATGTTTGTAGAGAACCTCTATGGTAAGATCTATGTCCTGCAGATAGAAAGTGTCGAGCGCTTCGTATTCAAGTACGATGGCCCGTTGAACCTATACCTCGAAGGCAATAAGATCAGCTCAAAGAAGGCCTACTTCCTGAAGCCTGGCTCCATCATCAAAGGGCCCAACATAGAGTCGATCTACGAGACTGAGGTCACGAAGCAGTTCCTCAGAGACAAGACCAAGGTCAAGATCGTCCTGAGTGGCGAAGACCTGGACTTCCACTTCAAAAACAGCTCGAACGGCATCCAGAAGTTCAACTTCTCAGAAGAGTCGGGGCATTTGGTCGGGATCATGGGGGGTAGTGGTACTGGTAAGTCCACGTTATTGAATCTACTGAACGGTAAGCTTGAGCCCAGCACCGGCCGAGTACATATCAATGGCCACTCCGTACAGCGCGCAGGCCGTGAAGGAGTGATTGGTTATGTACCCCAGGATGACCTGCTTTTCGACGAGCTCACAGTCTTTCAAAACCTGTACTTCAATGCGAAGATCTCCTTTTCGGGATTTTCCGAGTCGCTGCTGAAGAGTACGGTAGACAAGGTCCTGACCGATCTGGATCTATATGAAATTCGTGACCTCAAGGTAGGTGACCCGCTCAATAAGTCGATCAGTGGCGGCCAAAGGAAGCGCCTAAACATCGCCCTAGAGCTGATGAGAGAACCAGCAGTCCTGTTTGTGGATGAGCCTACCTCCGGACTGAGCTCTAATGACTCCGAGAAGGTGATGTGGCTACTCCGGGACCTGGCCCGTAAGGGGAAATTGGTCGTGGCCATCATCCACCAGCCTTCGTCTGATATCTTCAAGCTATTCGACAAGCTGTGGATACTGGACAAAGGTGGATATCCTATCTACAATGGCAATCCCATCGATGCTGTCGTCTACTTCAAGACGATGAGCACGCAAGTCAATGCCGCTGAGAGCGAGTGCCAGCGATGTGGTAATGTGATCCCGGAGCAGATCCTGCAGATCATCGAGGCCAATGAGATCGATGACAATGGCAAGGCCACCAACCATCGGAAGGTGAGCCCGAAAAGCTGGTACATGAAGTACAAGGAGAACATAGAAGGCCGGCTGCAGCGGGTTCGCTACGATGAACGCCTCCCTCCTAACAACTTCAACATCCCGAGCCTCTTCGGGCAGTTTCAGATCTTCAGCTATCGTAATTTCCTGGCGAAGATGGCCAACCGGCAGTACATCATGATCAATGTGCTGGAGGCGCCGCTCCTTGCCCTTGTGCTCGGCTACTTCTCCAAGTACGCCCGTGAGGGAGAGTACGTTTTTCAGGACAATAAGAATTTACCGGTCTATCTGTTTATGGCGGTAGTGGTCTCACTATTCATGGGAATGTCTGTGAGTGCGGAAGAGATCTTCAAGGACAAGAAAATTCTGGAACGGGAGTCATTCCTGAATTTGAGTCGTGTGAGCTATCTCAATTCCAAGATTGCCTGGCTGTTTGCGCTATCAGCCGTACAGGCCATTTCATTCGTGCTGGTGGGGAATTACATCCTTGAGATCAAGGGCATGACCTTCTTCTACTGGTTGATTCTATTCTCGACCTCCTGCGCGGCCAACCTTATAGGTCTCAACATCTCGTCGGCGCTCAATTCGGTGATCACCATCTATATCCTGATACCATTCATACTTGTACCACAACTACTCTTGGGTGGTGCCATGATCCGTTTCGACGACCTACATCCCACCTTTACCAACCAGCGCTACGTTCCTTTTGTGGGAGATGTCATGATCTCACGATGGTCGTACGAGGCGCTGGCGGTCGCACAGTTCAAGGACAACCGGTATGAGAAGCACTTCTTCGAAACCGAGCGTGAGATGAGCAAGCACGCCTATCAGAACAACTATCTCATTCCAAGGCTGGAGTCAATTGTGAATGGGTTGAACAGACTGAAGTCTTACGAGGGATATGAAGATCAGTTTGTGCTGCTAAAGAAGGAACTGGAACGACTCGGACGGCGTAGCGCGCCTTTCAACCTCATCAACGCCGTGGATACCATCTCGTTCAATGACGCCATCGCTCAGCGCACGCTGAACTACCTGGAGCAACGTCGAGCGGAGTTTCAGGAGCAATATAAAACAGCGGTCGCGGGCAAGGACTCCATCTATGAAGGCCTCGTGGCCTCACTGGGGAATGAAGAATTTCTACAGTTGAAGTCGGATCACTTCAATAAGTCCCTGGAGGACATCGTCACCAACCGGAGCGAGATCAACAAAGTGTATCGGACACGGACGTCCCTAATTCAAAAGAAGGACCCCATCTACCGGGATCCTGATTCGTGGTTCTACCGGGCGCACTTCTACGCACCTGAAAAACGTATTCTGGATTGGCGTTTCGATACAGTGTGGTTCAATGTGGTCGTGATCTGGGTATTTGTAATCGTGCTCTATATTATGCTCGTCAAGGACACGTTGAAGAAGATCCTTCGTCTATTCAGTGGCAATGCTAAAAAGCGAAAGGCCAACCTACTGCGGGTGTAAATTCTTTATTTGGTCCTGTCCAGATTGTGTCTCAGCCCAATGAGCCAGGTGTGCCTGTTTTCGAGCACGCCCCCGAAAGTCTGCACAAACCAATGCATGTATCCGGAAGAGATCTGAAATTGGCCCAGGGAATAGTGGAACTGAAGTATGGCCCGATGCTGGTCAAAGTCATTGACAATGACGCTCGTGCCCGCGTGGATCATCACTTCGGAACTCGCCTCCAAACGCAAAAGTTCGGTAAGAGTAAACATGAACAAGGCCCGGTTTCTGAAGCGCCATACATACTCGTAACCGGGGAGTTTCTCACCATTGGCCGCAAACCGCAAAAACCTCTCCTCTACCATCATGCGCCAATTGAACCTCAGGCGACCTGCAGGGTAATTCAGCTGAAGAAATTGATAAGGCCGAAGTTCCGAGAGAAACAGTTCGTTATCATCAAACCGCCCATTGATGTTGAGGTTGGTGAAGCCTCCGCCTACAGAGAATCCATGTGAGAGCTTGTACCCAACACCTCCTGAGAGGAAAACATGAAACCCATCTTCGCGCTCCAAAAAACTCCGGTACTGTGCAGAAAAGGTGGTATTCCACCGGTTATTCCATTGCACGTTTTGAACGGCATAACCCCAGATGATCCCTTCGCTCGTCGAGGTCTTTTCCTGAGCATGGGAGATATGCACACAAAAAATTAGGACGAAAAATACGCCCGCCAGACGGCTACAATTCGGTATGTTCATTGATTGGGCTGTGGCCTAAAATAGCTCTGATGGCAAAGCTACAATATCCCCGGTTCCTCCAGGGTCTCTCGCCGAGCAAGGATACGATATTCGGACGGGTGGAGGTTGTTTGCACGATTGCCCAAATGGTTGATCCAACCCAGGGGTACATTCCTGTACGTCACCAGGCCAAACCCCTTCTTCTCCGATGGTGGAAGGATCGGGTCCTTCCGGAGAAAGGAAATGGCCGCATCATAATCCAGCTCGTATGTCGGCCACTTGCTATGATCGACAAACGTAGCCAGGGCCAGTTCGTACGATGGAATCAGTCGATCTTTCTTCAGAGTCCCAACGAGGGTCCCTTTCTTCACCATTCGCAAATTTTGGCTGAGTAACGTCATCAACTCCTGATCCGAGTATGTCAGCACCCGATCCTCTTCCTTGTATAGAGGGATGTCTTCATCACCCAGTTGCGGTAGATGGAAGACAGGTAGAGTTGGCTGTTTACCCTTACCGCGCTTCTTGCGATTTGAGCTCGCCGCCGAGGTGGGTTCATTTTTGCGAATGACGAAGAAGCTAAACCCCTCTCCCCTTGAACGGTTGGGAAGGACTTTGAACTGTGTGAAGCCTCCAACCTCGCAAGTCCAAAACGACCAATCGGTATCAGGGACGAAAGGCGCGGGGGAGATATCATAATCGCTTATGAGTCGTCGCAGTACATCTTCATTTTCACTTTCATTGAAGGTGCAGGTAGAGTAAACAAGTACCCCTCCCTCCTTCAGCGTATCCCATACGTCCTCCAGTATACGATGCTGGCGCTGCTGACAAAACTCCACGGACTTCAACGACCAGTGATCTACGGAATCATGATCCTTCCGAAACATGCCCTCCCCCGAGCAAGGTGCGTCCACGACGACGATATCAAACAGTCCTGGCAGCTTCTTGAAGTCGGCGGGATCATTGCTGCATACATGGTGGTTGGCAGTACCAGACTTGACCACGTTTTCTTTCAGGACATGCACTCTTGAGGCAATGACTTCGTTGCTGACAAGGGTGTCGCCATCACGCAGCTGATTAGCAATGTCCGTCGATTTGCCACCTGGAGCTCCGCAAAGATCGAGGACCTTGACAGGATGCTCCATTGCTGCCAACAACTGACGAATGACTGTGCCTATGACCATGGAGGAAGGCTCTTGCACGTAGTAGGCACCAGCGTGAAACAAGGGATCGCTTGTAAAGGACGGACGACGATCAAGGTAGTACCCATGCCGGCTCCATGGGATCGGCTCAAGGTCCGCCCTTGACCACTTTCGGGAATTGAGCCTGATACTCACGGTGGGTTCTTGTAAGAGGCTGGCTTCCAACCCCTCTTTATCCTCCTGGGAGAGAAATGACAACTGGGACCGAAAATCTTCAGGTAGGACCATAGGCACAAAGGAAGTGGTCAGTTACAGAGTGCTCCTTGCTAGAGTTTTGAAAATCGATGATATTGTGGCAAACTAAACCAATATGACTGACTCCTTAGCAAGATTAATATTACGTGTGGGTTGCGGTGGCATGCTGCTCACCCATGGGTGGCCCAAGCTCTCGCGGGTTATTGAAACAGGAAAATTTGAATTCGGCGACCCAATCGGTCTCGGGCCGGCAGTTTCTCTCATACTGACGATTTTTGCAGAAGTGCTCTGTGCCATTCTAGTCGTCATCGGATTTAAGACGAAGCTTGCCTCTATCCCTCCTGCCATCGTGATGCTGGTAGCTGCTTTTGTTGCTCATGGCAGTGATCCTTTTGCCCGCAAGGAGAAAGCGCTTTTGTTCCTTGTAGGCTTTATAGCCATCGCATTGCTCGGCCCTGGTGAGTACTCACTTGACAGTAAGATGGGTGGTAAACGAAATGCCTTCTAACGCAATTTGAGTTTTTTGTAGATCACATTCTGCGAGATCATCGTCAGGTCCCCCGGCGACATGTGGCCTAGTTGCAGATCTTCAATCGCGACCCGTAACAACCGTAGCGTTGGATGACCGACCTTGGCAGTCATGCGTCGCACCTGTCGGTTCTTGCCTTCACGTAGACTCAGTTCGAGCCAGGTGCGTATGGGGTGCTTGCCAATGTTGACCGGAGGTTCCCGTTCCGGCAAGTTTCCAGGTTCTATTCGCTGAGCCTCAGAAGGAAGCGTACGGTGCTGTCTGCCGTTGATATTGATGTCCACCCCCTCTCTCAAAGCCTTGAGGGCCAATTCATCAGGTTCGCCCTCTACCTCTACCCAATAAGTACGGGCATGTTCAAATGAAGGATTTAATAATCTGTTATTCAGACTTTTATCATTGGTTAACAGAAGCAATCCCTCACTATCTAAGTCCAATCTCCCCACCGGATAGACATCTTTAGGTAAATCCAATAGCGAACCCAACCCTGAATTTCCCTGCTCATCGCTAAATTGGCTCAGCACCTTGAAAGGTTTATAGAAGACGAAGTACTTGAGTTTACGTGCCAATGATGAAATTTTCAGATGCTGTTTTGCAATACTACAAGCAATTGCAACCTCCCCAAAATCTCCCGGATGAAGTCGAAGTCCTGAATCCTTTTGAAAGGAAAGAGACCTTCGATTTAGCAGCGAAGTTCTACCATAAATACTACAGCGATGAAGCACCGCGTTTTCTTTGTCTCGGCATCAACCCTGGTCGTTTTGGGGCTGGCTTGACAGGGGTCCCATTTACGGACCCGGTTCGACTTCAGGAGGTCTGTGGCATTGACAATTCTCTCGACCCAAAGCCGGAATTATCCTCCAGGTTCATCTACGACATGATCGGGGCATTTGGACCTGTCGGAGACTTCTACAGCCGGTTTTACATATCGGCCGTGTCTCCCCTCGGCTATACCAAGGATGGTATCAACCTCAACTATTACGACATCAAAGGATACAAGACCCTGTTTGAGCAGTACGCAGTCGAGCAAATCAAGATACAATTCGACTTTGGTCTGGACACCCGCGTAGCTTTTAGTATTGGCAAAGGGAAAAACGCAGAATTCCTGAATTACCTAAATGCCAAATACGAGCTCTTTGATGAGATCGTCGCCCTCTCCCACCCACGCTGGGTCATGCAATATCGACTGAAAAGAAAAGACGAATTCATAGAAGAATACCTCCAGGCCTTCCAGAGGTACCTCTCGTAAATCGATCCCGTCAAGTATTATTTCCGATAATCCAACGCAGGCTTGCGGTCTCCCAGTAGCGCTTCGTAGCGGAAATTCTCTCCACGCCGCTCCTCAAATTCCTGTCGGGCCTTAGTGATCAGCTGGGGGTCTTCGAAGAGATCAATGGCAGTAAGTGCCAGAGTTTTGGCAGCCACCATCATGCCTTTGTAACCGATGGAAGTCCCACCTGCCGCTACCGCCTGCCAGCTGTGAGCAGGGGTGCCGGGCACCCAGGTGGCCGACCGCATCGCCGCCATCGGCACAGTCCAGCTGACATCCCCCGTATCGGCCGAGGCCTTGCCATGGGTGAACTTCATGGGCTGTACAATGTTGGCGCTTTCCAGTGGCTTGGTGTTGCTTAATGTCTTGCTGATCTCCGTGGCAAATGCCAACTCCTCGGACGTGTAGTCCACCCCACCAACCAGTGACAGATTCTCATGCAGGACGGTGGCAATGGCTTCATTGGGCAACCTCGGATAGGTACCGCCGATAATTTCATAGGTCATGGAAGTTTCCGTTCCCATCGCTGCCCCTTCCGCAGCCTGGATCACGCGGTTCCAGACCGACTTGACCTCTTCGATGTCCTCATGACGCACCAGGTAATATACTTCGGCACTAGCCGGAACAATGTTGGGAGCATCCCCGCCCTTTGTAATGACGTAGTGGATGCGAGTGGGCTCCGTGGTATGTTCTCTTAGCATGTTGACCATGTAGTTCATTGCTTCCACACCATCGAGGGCGGACCTCCCCCTCTCGGGAGCGGCGGCAGCATGTGAAGCAATACCTGAGAAGCGAAACTTCCCTGATATCGTGGCCAGATTAGTACTGGGATTCGCAGAATTAGCATCTCCAGCATGCCAACTAATCACGGCATCAACATCATCGAAAAGGCCGGCCCTCACCATGTAGACTTTCCCCGAGCCGCCTTCCTCAGCCGGCGTGCCGTAGTACCTAATGGTCCCGGAATTTCCACTGGAAGCAAGCCAGTTTTTTGCGGCAACAGCTGCCGCCAGAGATCCCGTGCCAAACAGATGATGGCCGCATGCGTGTCCTGGACCACCGGGCACCCGCGCTTCTTTGCGGGCGACGGCGGACTGAGACATCGCTGGAAGTGCATCGTATTCGCCAAGGATGCCAATTACCGGGCTTCCGGAGCCGTAGGTAGCCGTAAATGCAGTGGGCATACCTGCCAACCCCTTCTCAACTGTGAAGCCCTCATTGGCCAGCGACTCCTGAAGGAGAGCAGCGCTATTTTCCTCCAGGTAGCCCAGTTCAGGGTTTTCCCACAGCTCCTTCGCGATTTTCTCATAGGTGGCATAGCCCTGTTCGATTTGGTCGATGATTGCCGACTTATCGGCTGTCTGGGAAAAGCCATTAACAGTGTAGAGCATCAGCAGGGAGGCCCATGCGATTTTGGAGGCGGATCTTAGCAACATGAATTTCATTAGCTTGGGTACGTCAGGTTAAGAGGAGAAAATAGGGAAATTGAACCGATTTTTAGCGGGTTCCAGGTCAGTCTTTCTTCAACCAATAATGAACTCCCCCTATCAGCACCGGTAGAGCATACACAGCGATCATACCGTAGGCCAGATATCGGTAACCGGTGGCAATCAGATCGATGATACCAAATTGTGCCAGAAATATGGCGATCGTGACAATACCTGTGGTAATCACGCCCTTTTCCACGGAGGTCAACGCCCTGTTTTTGATGTTGATAACATCTGCCTCGACCCGATGAATAAACGCATGGATCATTCCTGTGGCCGTCTCCACCAGGGTCCAGCCGATGACTAGTCCAAAAAAAACAACGACCAAGTGTCCGTAGGGCTGAAGCATGAGCAGCCAGGGGACTGAAGCACCCATGACGGCCTCTTGTCCCGCGTATCCCATGAGGCAGAAAAAGGTCAGCAACCACGGGAAGAACATCAACCCCCCAGCGACAAGACCTGCTATGATAGCATCTTTCCTACTACGGTGGTTTTCAATGAGGAAGAAGCTGGCTGGAAATACCGCCAGGTTATAGCCCACATATAGGATACCGGTCCATAGCAGAAAAATCCCACTTTCCGATGTAGTCGCAGACTGGGAAAAAGTACTAACGACTTCCTGCGATCTGTTCGTCAAAACGAGTACAGCAAAGGCCGTATAGGCCCCGATCAACAGAATTGTTCCGATGGTCTTGAACCGCGTGATGAACCGGTCGCCAAGGTAATTGAGGGCCGACACCAGCAGCGTCATCAGGACCACTCCGATCCAATAGTTGACACCCAATGTCTGATTGAGGATCTCTCCCGTCGCTGAGGCCATCACCGCTATGATGAGCAATGCGCCAACCAAGTAGAAGACATCATAGAGTATCCAGCCACGACCGATGAGCCTCCGCATAAGGGCCTTGTAGTTGTATGCCCGAAACTTGCGTACGAGGTTGAAAGAAAGGATGGCAACAAGTGTAAACCCGAGCCAGATACCCAGCCCCGAAATCCATCCCACCTTGCCAAATTTGGCACCGTACTCAACGATCTCACGGCCTGTAGCGAATCCTCCGCCAATCAAGACCGATTGAAGAAAGATGCCTGGAAGAATGTAGCGGGAAAATCTTTGTCCCAATTTTCAGACTGACTTGCGAACTCGTAAAATAGCAGATTTCATACAAAGCTTACTACCCCCCAAATGGGTCAGTCGGGGAGAAACCTGAAGTCATAGAGGTACTGCTTACCACAATTCGATTTCCATCCCATCGTGTAGCTTCTCGAAATCCGCTTTGGACGCCAACATGGCTGGTCCCATGTGACTGATAAGCAGACGTCGCGTCTTCAGGAGGGGTGCTTTCTCTCTGAGCGTGAGGTAGTCCAGGTGCCCAGGCCCCGGTTCTTTGCAGAAGTTGCACTCACAAATCATGACCTCCGAATCCCTGGCAATCTCGATGAGGTTATCATCCCATTCTGTGTCGCCGGAAAAGGCCAATACGTGCTCCCTCCACCTCAAGCGGACGCCATGAGGATTGGATGGTGGAGAGTGTGTGACTGGTAGCGCCTGCACCGAAAAGTCACTGAGAGTTGTCCATTGCTCGCCAAACTCTACAAAACGGACACCCAGGTCATCAATCACCTCAGTAGTACCAGGGTATAGCGCCTCCTGCAGTTGATAGGCCTTGTCTCGAATTCCCGGAGGGCCGACGACGGTGAGTGAGTCGCGCTTATCCAACTCATAGCGGAGTGACAGGAACAGGAATGGCAGGCCTCCATAGTGATCTCCGTGAAAATGCGTCACCACCACCGTGTGAATGTCTGCGGGATTGATCTCCAATTGTTTCAAGCGAATGAGTGTACTCGCCCCACAATCCAGAAGGGCAAGACCATTGCCGACATCGATCAGGAAAGATGTGCAGAATCGACCTCCGGAAGCAAAGGCGTCTCCACAACCCAACACTGTTAGTTTACTCTTCTTCATCTCCTTCTGGGGTTGTCGCGACGGGCGGATTGACCAGGAAGTCATCTACCAGCGTATGGAACCTTGACCAGTCAAAAGCGGGACCGGGATCGACCTTCGGGTCTCTTCTGACTGCGGGGCCCGAGACATCGGAATGCCCCACAATGTACTGGCGATCAATGGAAAACTCACGAACCCACTCCGCGCAGAGCGCTGCGACCGCCTCGTATTGTGCCTCTTTGTACGTATTACTCTGACCTATCGCCTTCTTGAATGTAGCCATGTTGTGATGACCTTCTACCAGTAGCTCGACGCCTAAGAAAAAGTCATTCAAGTCATCCATGGTATCGAGTGCACTCTTACCCGCATGGAACGCTATACGGTTGGGCTCGGAAGCCAGCAAAACCTTGCCATCTACCGCTATGAAAGCATGCACACTGAGGCCGACGGATTTGAGGAAGTCAGGCGCATACTGGTGATTGACAAACTCCCCCATGGCGTGGATAATGATCCCCTTCGGAGGGCCGGCCATGGGTTTCCCTCGCCAAGGACCTTCCAGCTGTCGTGTGATCAACATACGCTTAGGCTGACTCAGCCGCTAGTTTCGATTGCAGGTCCTCCACTGTCTTTTTGGCATTGCCTATGAAGACCTCGTCCCCGACAACGAATACCGGCCGCTTCAAAAAAGTATACTCATCCAGGATCAGTTGGCGAAAATCATCCTCCCCTAGAACCTTGTCCGCGAGTCCCAATGCCCGGTACTTCATCGACCTTCTCGTGAAGAGACTCTCATACGAACCGGCACGCGCTTTCATTTCTTCCAATTGACTTGCCGTGATGGCCTCGTGCTTGATGTCTTGCTGCTCAAAATCATCCAGGGCCTCTCCCAGGCTGGACATGATCTTCTTGCATGTATTGCAGGTGCTTAAGTAGTAGACTTTTTTCATGGTTGCGTAAAGTTAGTACGGCTTAGTTACAGCCTTCGGTATCTGATCAATTCCTTTAGTGATCCTCGTCAATTTGCAAGTTCTTCGCATTTGTAGAACATATTCCCTCCAAGCTCCGTATATTAGTTCTACAAATGTGAAGAACTCTGAATTCAGACACTTGACTACAAAAGAGAATGAAAGGATCTTACCTTGGAGAATTTGAAGAGATCGTCTTGCTGCTGGTAGCCCTACTTGGCGACGATGCCTACGGCCTGGCTATTCGTGAAGCGATCACTGAGCAAACCGGACGAACCGCAGCTATTGGCGCGGTACACAGCGCGCTCAACCGACTGGAGAAGAAGGGGTTCGTAGACTCCCAAATGGGTGACGCAACTGGCGACAGGGGCGGTCGCCGAAAGCGCATTTTTTCAGTAACCGCATCAGGGAAGTCAGCACTCGAGCACAGTCGCAACATTCGTAACTCACTCTGGAACCGAATCCCTGAACTGCACTGGAGAGGACTGAAATTGCAGGGACTGGTATGGAGCTGCTGAAGCATCCGCCGAAAGGTGCAGATCGCTTATTGGAATGGCTGTGCCGGGAAGAACTCCAGGAAGAGATTCAGGGAGATCTACACCAGTACTATGCGCAGCTCCTCCGGGCACAGGACCCATGGGTGGGATTCAAATACTGGTACCACACCCTTCAGTTTCTAAGACCTTTCGCATTAAAACCTATTGTCAAAAACTCAAATAGAATATCCATGATTCGACTCAACGTCAAAGTGGCGTACCGGAGCTTGATGAACAACAAGTTCTACGCTTTCATTAACATCCTGGGCCTTGCCCTTGGATTGGCAGTATGTATGCTGATTGGTACATACATCAAACACGAACTGAGCTACGACCGACACTGGAAGAATAGCGAGCGCATCTTTCGGGCTGTCGGGGAGATCAAGTTCAACGACAACCACCTGAAGATGGCCGCCACACCCGGCCCCATGGCCTTCTCCTTTCGCGAAGATTTCCCGAGGATCGTCAAGGCGGCCAGATTCCGAAACGTCGGCAGCAGACTGGTGCAGGTGAATGACCGATTCTATCAAGAAACACATGTGGCGTATGCCGACCCCGACGTCTTGGAGATCTTCGATTTTGACGTGCTGTATGGCACATTGGATGGAGCACTAACAGACCCAGATGCGGCCATGATTTCTGCCTCATCAGCCAAGCGGCTTTTTGGCAACACGGATCCCATCGGGAAGCGATTCGATATGGGAGGTACACCGTACGCGGTAAAGGCTGTTTACGCTGACATTCCCGAAAACACCCATTTCGACTTCAGCATGATGCTCTCTATGGAGAGCTTAAATGATCCAGGCGCTAATATCTGGCTATCAAACAATTATCGGACCTACTTCCTGCTTGATACCCCTGAGAACTATGAAGAAGTCACGGAGAGCTTCAGCAGCGTCTACGAAACCTACTTCGGCCCACAGATCCAGGCAATTGCCGGTGCCAGCTGGGACCAGTTTCTGGAATCGGACAATATGATCGATTACCGTTTGCAGCCCATCACCGACATCCACCTGCATTCGGATCTTCAGTATGAGATCAGGCCCAATGGCAACTTCCAATACATTGTCATCTTTGGTGCAGCCGGGCTTTTCGTTTTGATCATAGCCGCTATCAACTTTATGAATTTGTCGACGGCGAGATCCTCGACCCGTGCAAAAGAAGTAGGCATCAAAAAAGTAGTTGGTAGTCCAAAGGCGCAGTTGATCAACCAGTTTCTCACTGAGTCCCTACTCAACGGAATGATTGCCCTCCTCTTGGCCATCGGGCTTTTACATCTGGGACTACCGACACTCAATCAATTGACGGACAAGAATATCACCAATCCACTGTTTGGTGAGCTCAACCTCTTCCCTACCGTGCTCATATCTACGATCGTCGTGGGATTGCTGGCGGGTGTGTACCCGGCCTTCTTCCTGGCAGGTTTTTCGCCCTTGAAAGTGCTGAAGGGAGAATTGAGTCGGGGAATCAAAGGAGGGGCTCTGCGCAACGTATTGGTGACGATCCAATTCATTGCATCAGTCGTGCTCATCTTTGGTACGATCGTGATCAATCGCCAGTTGGCTTACACCCAGAACAAAAACCTCGGATTCAACCAGGACCAGGTACTGATCGTCGAAGATGCCTATCTCCTCTCTGAGAAGGCCGAATCTTTCAGAAATGAGCTGCTGTCACACCCTGCGGTGCTAAGCGCCACGCTGGCCAGTTCGCTGCCTTCAAACGATAGTCGATCAGATTCACCGATGATGCCAAAAGGTAGTACCGACATGGAAGGTGCCGTGAGCATGCAACTATGGGGTATAGATGAATACTACATCAATACACTGCAGATGGAACTGGTTGACGGCCGCAACTTTGACCCTCTCCTGGCTTCCGACTCGGCCGGCGTCATTCTCAATGAAGAAGCCGTGGCACGCTTTGGTTTTGAGAATCCGGTTGGTGAAGGCATCAAAGCCACTCACCAGTTTCCAATTTTTGGCATGCTGGATTTCAAGGTGATTGGCGTGGTGAAGAACTTCCACTTCGACAACTTCAAAAGAACTATCGAACCCGTGGCGTTCTTCTACACCAAGCCCAAGTCTCGTGTGGCGCTGAGGTTCGATCCAGGTCGCACGGAAGAAGTGCTGGCATTCGCCGAAGGCAAGTGGTCGGAGTTCAATAGCACATCGCCGTTCCATTTCCAGTTCATGGACCAGCAGTTTGCTGCGAGATTCACATCAGAGCGTAAGCTTAGCAAGTTGTCAACGGTCTTTGCGGCCCTGGCGATATTCATTGCCTGCCTGGGATTGTTTGGACTAGCGGCCTATAGCGGCGACCAGCGCAAAAAGGAAATTGGTGTTCGTAAGGTTCTCGGGGCTTCCGTCGAGCACCTGATCGGAAAACAAATCTCGAGTTACATGAAGTGGCTGGTCATCGCACTGATCATCGCCTTGCCTACCGGCTATTGGCTAATGTCGGGATGGTTGGCGGACTTCGAGTATGCTACAACGATTCCATGGTTCGTGTACCTCGCTCCTGCACTCCTGATACTGGTCTTTGCTGGACTCACGGTAGGGTCTGTCAGCTACAAAATCGCAAGGCAGAATCCAGTCAATAATCTTCATAGTGAATAGACGTTTTTTTTGACCAAAAAGCGGAAAAGGGAGTCCAGTATTGTGACTCCCTTTTTTTGTGTCACAAATGACGGGAATTATAGGAATCATCAACGGTTTCTGGTAGCTTACACGTAACGTAACCTGATTATACTACTTATGAAAACTAACCTAAATGCTGTCCGCAGGCGTCGTAGCCCGCGTTCAAGCCAAAAAACAGGTGCATACCACCTTTTCGTCGTCTTTTACCTATTTCTGGGTTGTCTCATCGTGCAGGCGCAAAGCAAGCCGCAAGCGATACATCCAGATTTCGAACAGCTTCTCAATAAGCACTCTGCGACTGAGATTTCTCCCAATAAGGTCCCGGAGAGCCCCAACCCGATGCTGAGTACCCTGACACCGAGTATGAATGCCAACTACCGTGCGTGGCAAAACTACATGCAACGCCAAGCAGCGGAGGCTGTGGAGAAGCAGAACAGTGGCAAAAAGAAAGGACCGAAGGGCAAAGCTGCAAAGACCATCTCCGAGCGAGAAAATGGCAGCGGGGTTAACGACACACAGCAATCCGCACAGAAAGTGAATCAATTTGGAACTAATCCCGGACATCCTAGTGAAATCACCATCTCCGGTGAACTTGATAATCCTGACGCGACTATCACTCTTGTACCCAAAATCGCCAATGATGATGACCGAATCATTCCCAAGGCCAATGTCACTGGGATTACCGGGCCAAACGAAGGAGTCGTTTACAATGCGAGTATCGGAACTGAGCCATTCAGTCCTGACATCTTTTCCGGAAACAAGTCAGATTTTGACATGTACTCAGTGCAAGTGAGTGCCAATACTGTAATCGAAGTAGACTTGAATACGCCACTACCCTTTGGCAATCTTGATCCTTCAGCCGCTATCTTCTTCGAAGATGGTACTTTGGTTGCCTTCAATGACGATGAGGACATCTCTGTAAGCTTCGACAGCTATATTCGGTACTTGGTGCCTGTCGATGGTACGTATATCATTTGTATCGGGGGCTGGCCTGCCTGGATCCCCGTCGACCCTTTCGATGAAGAATCTCCCGCATTTAATCCCTTTCAAGGATCTGAGGGCACTTATGAGCTCATTATCCAAACGAGGGAGATTGACATAGACTACTATTCATTCAATCTACAGGAAGGAGATGTCTTTGGTGCGGTATTCCAGGGCGCTGGAGGTGGAGCACTTCTGAGCGTGCGAGACTTGAAAGGTGAAGAGGAGGTGAGCACTCCCTTTAACACTTCGTTCATCTTCCCTGAGTCTCATCCCTTCTATGCCGGAGCCGGCCAAACAACCATCAATTACACAGTGGAAGAGTCGGGCAAATACGCTATCTCAGTATCAGGCGGAGAAGGTCCCTATAATCTCAAGTTACAGGCGACACGTCCGTATCTGGAACTCAACAACCGAACAGTTCAGGTAGTCTATGTCGACTACAGTGGGGGAGCCGTAGATTTATCTCCCTGGTATGGGGGGCCTGTCATTGGTAATCACACGCCTTTTGCCGACTTCCTTCCCAACTGGGGTCTGAATCCTGCCGACGCCGATGCCATCACGGCGCGTATCACCGATGTGGTCCGGGAAAACCTTGAGTCTGACTTCAACAGTCCCCGGGTCAACCCAAAACAGCGGGTCATAGTGACCGACAATATCCGTCTTGGCTCAGACAACGAATTGGGTCCGGATTTCGTGGGTGAGAGCTTCTCCGCTAACGGCATCAATTACGACGTAAGTACAGTCGAAGTGAGTGGAACCATTCCCGAGTCGGGCATTGGAACCATCGGCATCGCGCAGTCCATTGATCCCGGCAACTTTGATACCGAGGAGACTGCACTCCTGTTGCTGGATATCCTCAGTGGTCCGGCCACTGGTTTGTCGGCGAATGCCACCTACAGAATCAATGACCTGGAACTTGCACCTGGTGTCACTCGGGAAGATGCCGTTGTCGAGGTAGTGGGCAACATCACCGCACATGAGGCCGGTCACTATCTGGGCAACTGGCACCTCGATGGCTTCAGTGATGTACAAGGCATCATGGACGAAGGTCCGGGTGGAATGTTCAATCTCGCAGGAGTCGGCCCTAGTGGTATTTTTGGCGGTTCGGATCAAACAGATGTGGACTTCGTCGAGGATTTCTACTCCACAAGAGAAGCATTCTCCGGAAGGGAGGACACGGAAATCAATACAGCCTATGCCCTCTCCTTTATCCCGTCTAATGGTGCTCGCACACAACCTGAGCTTGCGCATGTCGCGGAGGAAGTCACCGAGCAAGATGGACAGTCCTTTCAGAGCTATCCCAATTTCCTATCCTCCAATGGCACTGCAACTATTGGGTTCCGTGTACCGGAAGACCAGTTGACCAGAGTAAGTGTCTATGACTCCTACGGAAGGACCGTAGGTACCCTCTTCGAAGGGCAGGTCGAAGCTGACCGAGACTACCGGGTAGAATTGAATGCGGGACAGTGGCAAATGCAACCCGGGATCTATATCTATACGTTAGAGACGGCCAATAAGCACATCCGAAAAAAACTGATCATCACGGATTGATCAAACTGTTGATCCAACACATAAGGCCTTCACACCTCTGTGGGGGCCTTTCTTTTTTTGCTTTGTCCAGAGAAGGTAGATTTGCCTTTCTAACCCATACCAATGACCATCTTCGTTGACGACAAACTGGGCTCCGTCAGCGCGCTCTGGAACGAAAGCGCCAAAGCCCAATACACACTCATCCTGGCCCACGGTGCCGGCGCGGGCATGACGCATAGATTCATGGAAGATCTGGCCACTGCCATCTCTGCCCTCAACGGCAATGTACTCCGGTTCAACTTTCCCTATATGGAGCAAGGTCGCAAAGCTCCCAGTTCTCCCAAATCTGCACAACACGCAATATTAGCAGCGGTGCATTACCTGGTCAATCAACAACTGGAGCTACCCATTTTCCTCTCAGGCAAATCTTACGGTGGCCGAATGTCATCGCACCTGGTGGCGGATAGAAGAGCGGAGCAAGTGAAGGGTCTAGTATATTTTGGATTTCCACTGCACGCTCCCGGCAGAGACAGCAAGGACCGCGCGGCCCACCTGTCCGCCATCAGTATCCCCCAGCTGTTCATCCAGGGTACCAAAGACAAATTGGCCAACTACGAAATGATCGGCGAAGTGGTCAAAGAACAGCAAAACGCGCAAATGGAAACCGTAGAGGAGGGCGACCATAGTTTCAAGGTTCCGAAGCGAACGGGACATTCGTACGAGAGCATCATCCAGCTACTGGCTGCAAAAACAGACGAATGGATCAGAGGCAATCTCTAATCACAAACCGGCAAAAGTCTCTCCTTCACAGCAGTATTGGCACCCTTACCGCTCCGCTCACAGGTTTGTGAACCCATTCGACCTATCTCCATTTCCCATTCCGGGGAATCCGATTGATCTTCAATAACGCTGTCGCCCTTACCGGACACGGCAATTTTTTCAAGGTCAAAAACACATAGTTAGATGAAGGAGTACTTCCAATCGAAGCAAGCGGTTACAGGCATAGCGGGCGTCCAACTTCGGCATACCTCCTATTTCAAGTTTGGGTTTCCCCGTCATTTTCATAATTACTATTCGCTCATTGTCCCTCAGGCGGGGGTGATCAAGGAGACTCATAATTATGAGTTGCACCCGGGGTCTGTTTTCTTCTTCACACCTGGAGATATCCACGCCGGGGAATCAAAGTACCCCGAGCATGTCGCCTTTGCCTCCGTGACCATTGATAATCAGTGCGTATCCCGGCTTTTGGGACCAGCGCATCACGATTTCCGATTTGACAAAGTATTGAAAGATGACCAACAGTCATTGTCATTGGTGAAGCGGTTGCTGGAGGCGCTTAAAATACAGGAAGGACCAAAGGCTGGCATTGTGGACACCCTCTTCATCGATCTGCTCCATCGTCTTTCTGCGGATGCTCCCAAAGAACCGACGGCCGCAGATGCTCCCTTCGTCATGCGGGCCAAGGAGTATATCAAAGACAACTACCGTATCAATTTCACTCTTGAGGAGTTGGCTGAAGCGTGTCATACCAGTCCTTACCACCTCTCGCGAACGTTCAAGAAACAAACCGGAATGTCTCCTTTTTCCTATCTCCACAATTTTCGCGTGGAACAGGTGAAGAAGGGCATGCCCCCCAAATCCTGGGCCCAAGCCGCCGCCATGGCTGGATATTACGATCAAAGTCATTTCTATCGCCATTTCAAGAGGCTCAATGGCCTACCCCCGGGAGAATGGCACAGGCAATAGATGCGCAATATTGTACAATACAGTTTGCGCTACAGACCTTGTCTTTGCACATAAAGGTCAAAATGCAACAGAAAACCCTCGCACTGGTCATCCTGCTCGCAGTGAGCATGGAGCACCGTGCCCTCGCTCAGGAACAGCCCCCGAGAATCATCTATTATTGTCCACCCTGTGGATGTTCGCAGGACGCGACAGAGTTTTCAGCCCCCGGAGAATGCGGCGAGTGCAACATGCCGCTGCGCATTCAGTACACGGGCACCGACGTGAAGCCGAAGCCATTCGTGCCGCTGAGAGTAGCGATCCTATTGTTTGATGGTGCGGACATCATGGATGTGACGGGACCCTGGTCGGTGTTTGAACACGCTTCCACAAGAGTCATTACCGTCGCCACCTCCACCGACATGGTGCGACTGGGGGCGACCATGCAGGTGCAGCCCGATTACACTTTACAAGACATGCCGGAGGTCGATGTGGTCGTATTACCAGGCGGCGGACCAGCGGAGAACAACCAGGACCCGAACGTAGTCAAGTGGGTAGCCGACCAATATTCACAGACGGACTACATGCTTTCCGTTTGTAGCGGCGCCTTTTTCCTGGGAAAGGCGGGGCTCCTCGATGGACTTGAAGCCACAACATTTGCCTCCCTCCTCCCCAGGCTCGAGACAGAATTTCCCAATGCCAATGTTCGGAATGACGTCAAGTTTACCAGCAATGGAAAGATCTTCACCACCGCAGGACTGTCCTCGGGGATAGAGGGCGCATTTCAGGTGATAGCTCATCACTACGGGCAAGGTCGCGCACAGAATGTGGCCAACCATATGGAATACAATTGGTCACCAGAAAGCGGTTACTCCCGACCACAGCTGGCGGACAATTTTATTCGACCCCTTCAACCGATCGCAGGACTCTTCAGTGAGACCTTTGTTCATTCATCGGGAGATACAGAGTCATGGCAGTACAAGTACCAACTGCAATCGACCATCGACGGCAAAGAGGTCATTCGACACCTCCGGCAGAGCTTATCAAAGACGGACACCTGGCAATTGATGGAAGAGCATTCTCACACCATCTCTGGTGAGATGTCTCGAGATGGGCTGGGAACGGCCAAGGTGCACGTCTCTTTGGACAGCAGCACGTCTGGAACGATGCTGACTATACAGGCAGAAAAGAAATTCAGCGACTCAAAACCTTCATCCCATGGCAGGTAGTAAGGCTTTACTCTACGCTATGTGTGCCTCACTTTGCTTCCACGCACTGGGCCAGGATAGCGCTGACCCCGCAATTGACGCGTCTCCTCCCGTCACGATAAGATCGCAATTTGAGAGCCTGCCGGTCGTCGAGCCGCACATTTCCGCTCACCCTTCCGATCCGTCCATCTTACTGGTGGCTGCGATGGTGGTGACAGACGTGAACCGACCTTATCAGAGTTGCCGACTGAGCAGCTTCTTTTCCAATGACGGTGGTGAAACCTGGACTGAAACAGCCCACAACTTCTGGGGCTATGATCCATGGACTACCATTCTGCCATCTGGTGAAGCAGTCATGACCTGGCTAGGCACCAAGGGCTCATTCCGACATCAGTTTCCGATACAGTTCTTTGCTTCGAAAAATGGCGGCAAGTCATGGGCCGATGAACCCCAAACCATTCACAATGCTCATGGTCACGACGGCACAAAAATGGCCTCCTCAGGCTCATCGGTCTATTTCTCCACCGTCCACTTTCGTGGCGATATGAGTGCCGACGTAGTCCTCTACGAGCGTCAAGGTCGCGGGGAATTCCAGGAGGTAGCCCAGGTGGATGCCCAGGGATTGCGCCTGAACTTCTGTGAACCCGCGATCTTGACGGACGGCACCGTAATAGTACCCGCCAGCCACCATCTACGAAAGGCCTGGATACAGCGATACACTCCTGAGCCCTCCGAACTTTCCGAGCGATACACTATCACTAGCGAACCAGGTGGTGGATTGGGCTATATGAGGCTGGCTTCCGACCGCAGTCCCGGGTCCCCTTTCGTCGATCGGCTCTACTTTGTGCGAGCTGCCGGCCAACAAGATTCCCGAGGTGTATGGCTCAATACCTCTGAAGACGGTGGGAAGAGTTGGAGCCAGGACCTGAAAATAGACCAATTTGATGATGGCCGACCAAGCCGTGCCAACGTGGCCAGTGTGGCCGTGAACACCGACGGAGTCATCGGTATATCATGGATGGACCGTAGAATCAATCCCGATGCCAACGACTTGTACTTCACTGTCTCCACGGATGGAGGCATGACCTTTCGGAGACCCCTTCGTGTAACCACGGAAAGTTCCAACCCGCGGACTCCAGAAAATGCCGATGTTGCCAATAAGTTTCCGGGTGGAGGCCACTATCTTGGGATGACGGCGAAGGCCGACGGGTCTTTCCAACTGGTCTGGAGTCAAGTAGTAGAGGGGGTCTTCGAACTGCAAACGACCTCGATGTCCATCCAAAATATGAACTGAGATGAAAGAACAAGGAATAATTTGACTGTATGAACCTTTCCAAACGATTCAAACACATTACTCTACCTAACTCACAGACCCCATGGTAAAGAACTACCTGCTCACAGCCCTCCGAAGCCTTCGCCGGAGACCCCTACTTCTGTTTGTCAATGTCGTCGGTTTCAGTCTTGGGGTGGGGAGTGCCATGCTCATGTTCGCCTATGTCTGGGATGAGATAGGCTACGACCAGTATCACCCGGAGCACGAAAGGGTCTTCAGGGTAGCATTGGAAAGACACTTCCCGGACCGCTCCAATAGCTATGCGACCACACCTTCGCCACTGGGCCCCACACTGTACGATGATTTCCCAGAGGTGGAGCTCTTTTGCCGGGTGCTGGACTTCACGACCGAAACCAGGGTCAAACTGGAGGATCGTGTATTCTACGAGCAACGCGTTTTTGCGACGGACTCCAGTTTCTTCCAGCTATTCGGCGTGCGCCTTCTTGAAGGGCATCCACAAGAAGTACTGCGTGCCCCCAACTCGATTGTCATTACCCGATCTATGAACCGCAAGTACTTCGGCAACGAAAGCGGCGTCAATCAAACATTGGAGGTAGGAGATACTACAAAGTACAGGGTCACGGGTATATGTGAAGATGTACCGAAGAAGAGTCATTTCAAATTTGATATGCTCACCTCCATACGCAACCTTCCCATTGCTGAAAGCACGTTTTGGGGCTCCTACGCCCTGCACAACTACATCCGACTCTCGAAGACCGCGGACCCCGAGGTGATCAATGACAAGCTCGATGGATTCCTGGAGCCTCACTTCGGGCCACAGGTCGAATCAATTCTTGGAAAGACTTTTCAGGAGTATGTCGATGCAGGTAACATTCACAATTATTACCTACAACCTATCAACTCGATCCATCTGGAGAGTCGGCTGTCCCGTGAATTGGAGCCCAATGGGGATAGCCGATACGTGGCATTGTTTTTTGTGGTAGCTCTCCTCATATTGGCGATCGCATGTTTCAACTTCACCAATCTCAGCACGGCCAACTCCGTCAACCGCAGTAAAGAAATCGGGATCAGGAAAGTCATGGGTGGGCATCGCCAGCAACTTATCCGGCAATTTCTGGTGGAATCAATTTTGGTGGCGTTTGTCTCTGTCGCGGTCTCATTCGTGCTGGCACTGATCTTTCTGCCTACCTTCAACGAGATCGCCGGCAAGGAACTCTCCATCCATGACTTCGACGCATTGGGCCTGGGAGCTTTTCTATTGCTGCTCGCCATCGTAGTTGGACTGCTTTCAGGTATCTATCCGGCATTCTTCATGAGCTCCTTTCAGATCGTTCAGGTGTTCAAAGGAGGGGTCAAGCTATCCAATCGCAGATTTGGCCTTCGTAACCTGCTGGTTACCTTACAATTTGGCGCATCGGTCCTCATGACCCTGGCAACCATCTTCATTGTCCTACAGCTGAATTATATGCGGCAGCAGAAACTGGGCTTTGAAAAGGACAATATGTTGCTACTCGAGGTCTCGGACAATCTTAGCAGCCAATACCGCACATTCATGGAGGATGTGGAAAATGAACCTTTCGTGGAGGCCATCACGAGCAGCTTCCACATTCCTGGCAGAGAGGTGGGTGGCGGCACTTTCCAGGCAATCGGCAACGACGCTACAGAACGTTTCTTGTTCAGCCTGATGATCGCTGGGTATGAATTTCAGGATACCTATCGCATGCCCCTCTCGGCAGGCCGACTGTTCGACCAGGACCTGGCAACAGATACAGCAGGTGTACTGATCAATGAAGCGTGCGCACGCATGGTGGGATGGAGCAGTGAACAAGCGCTGGGCCGGGAGATTTTGATCACTGGCCAGGACAATACCAGGAAGGTGATCGGCGTATTGAAGGATTTTCATTTCACATCACTTCATGAGCCGATAAGACCGATGGTTTTCTTCGGTGCCCGGGAGGAAAATTTCGCTGCTACCCAGCCTCCGATCATTTCTGTTCGGCTACGAGAGGCCGTCGACGTCCAAAAGGCGATCACCGCCCTTGAGGGAAAGTGGAGCACCTATGTGCCAGAGGAACCTCTGAGATTCGGTTTTCTCGATTCAGAATTCGATGCGCTGTACGCGCGTGAGCAAAACTTCGCCGCGCTCTTTAAGAGTTTTGCCATTCTTGCCATCGTGATTTCGTGCGTCGGGGTGATCGGACTATCGTTCTTCATGGCCAATGAACGGGTAAAGGAGATAGGCATACGTAAAGTGCTTGGGGCGACGACCGGCCAACTCATGATGATCCTGTCAAAGGATTTTCTTCTGCTCTCAATTGCCGCCAATATTATCGTATGGCCGATTGCCTGGTTGCTGATCAAAGAATGGATGAATTCCTATGCGTTTTCCCCGGGTGTCAACGTCCTGTACTTTCTTATGACGGGAGTGACATTCACACTCCTGGTCCTTCTTGTCATCAGTGTGATCACCTACAGAGCCGCGAATAGTAACCCTGTAGACGCTATCGGAACAGAATAGTAAATAAGCCGGATGATGGAAATGAGTTGGTGACTTGTTCTTGCAAAGAACCGGTCATTACCATGAGAAGAATACTAACTATCACATGTCTTTCTATTGCTTGCAGTGTTGCAGGCATTTGTCAGCCTTTCAAGCCCTTTGAAGCTCGCGAAAAGCGACTGGTGCAGAGCATCAGCCTATCAGCCGCCTCAGACACGCTGTATTGCGCGCTTCCACACAGGGAATTGCTGGAGAAGAAAGGTGAATCCATCGCGGACAAGACACCAAGGTTGGCCATCTACCGGTCCAGACACAGCAACGGAATCTGGCAATCTCCCGAGCTTCTCCCCTTTTCCGGCAGCTACAAGGACTATGAACCTACGCTCATGCCCGGCAAGGACATCCTCTTATACAATTCAAATCGGCCACTGACCGGTACCGCCCCCTCGGCCAAGAACAACATTTGGTTTTCACGGTGCATTGAAGGCAGCTGGCAGACGCCAAAGTCTCTGCAAATGATCAATACGGAAACACAGGAAGAGTCTTACCCTTCAGTCTCTCTGGACGGCTTGATGTTTTATGTGGCTGAAAGATATGAAGATGGCGCGGCGTCCTATCGGATCATGCAGACGGTATTTCAAGGGGAAGAAACACCGCCAGGTGAGCCGCTCGTTTTTGACAACCTTACCGATATTGGCGATCCATGCGTCGCACCCGATGGCTCCTATCTTATCTTCACCCATTTCGATCCTGACAACTGGCAACAGTCCTGTGATCTGTACATCGCCTTCCGAGGAACAGATCAGCAATGGGGAGATCCCCGGCCGCTGAAAATGCTAAACTCCCAGGGGCCCGATTTTGCGGCTTACATTTCTCCAGATCAAAAAACCCTCTACTACAGAAAGAACTACTCATTCGTGACGGCCAACCTGGAAGACATACTCTCGTCCTTGCAGTCCGGACCCTAGGTCCGGCAGGGTTCATCGATCCGATTTATGATGCCCTTTTTGAAAGGAGTGCCCTGAATAACCTCTCTCTCAATCGGCTAGGCAATAATCGGAGCACTCTGAAGCCAAAGGATACGTTCACCCAATATTCTCTTTTCGGACGCTTGGCCAACGAGGCCTTCGTGATCGCTTTGGCAACGTGGACTGGATCCCTCTTCACACCATGCAGGATTTTTGTGCCTTGCCTCTTGACATTTTTCAGCGCATTGACATACAAGGACTCCTCATCGACGTCATCAAGTACCTCGACTGACCGCTGGATAAAAGGTGTCAAATGACCACCCGGTCTGATGGTCACCACTTTCATATCTAACATCGAAAGCTCCTGCCTCAACACATCTGTGTAGCAGTCGAGCATCTTCTTCGTCATGCCATAGATCTGCAGAGGCATCATGGCCAGCGCCGACTCCGAACCCACATTAATCACTTTCCCCTTTCTAGGGTGAAGCAGCGGAAAGAAAGCATCTACGATCCTTTGGGCTGCCAATACATTTACGGACAAGATCTTCTCAAATTGGTCGGCGCGCGCTTCCACCAATGGAAACTGATCGAACCAGCCTGCATTGTTGATGATCACGTCCAAGCCATCTGTCAACCACCCCACTTCGAGCAGTGCCTTATCGACTGAATCCTTGTCCGTGACGTCCATTACCACAGGGACCATGTGCTCGGATTTAGGCAGAGATGCTAAACGATCCCGGTCAATATCAGCAGCAAAGACACGACATCCGTTCTCAACAAGAAGGTTGACAGTGGCTGCGCCAATACCTCCGGCAGCACCTGTAATCAGTATATCCATATCGCTTTGTCAAGAAGTGCGGTCATAATGCCCCCAATGGAATCAATCCACACCGATGAGGGAAAATACCAATTCCTTCGGAATCTCTATATACTTGTACATCACCTAACCTGTGAAATTATGCTTCGTACGTTCGCCTTCGTTCTTGTATGTATACTCCTGGCCCAATGCGAAACGGCCACAAAAGCGCCTGCCAAGCCCAATTCGACGCCAGCCACCTACAGTGACCTCGTGGCCATCTTCCACGAGTGGCGGGCATTTGAGCAACCGCCGTTGCGACAGGGAGCACCTGACTACACTGAGGCGACTTTCATGCGACGTCTTCCAGATTTTCGGAAGATGCAATCACGATTGATCGCCATGGATACCACAGGCTGGTCGGTAGAGCAGCAAGTGGACTGGTGTATCGTATGGGGAGAAATGAATGGCTTTGACTTCAACCAGCGTGTGCTTCAGCCGTGGGCGCGAGATCCAGCCTATTACAAATCCCTTTGGATGTCGCGTAGCGATGTGCCCGCCCACGAAGGCCCCACCCACCATGGCACGACAGAACTGTGGACTTACGACTTCCCTGTATCAGGCAACGAGCGTGACCGACTCCTGAGTGACCTGGCAGTGATCCCCCCTCTCAACGAGCAAGCCAAGGGCAATCTCACTGGCAATGCAAAGGACCTGTGGGTTACGGGCATACGTGACATAAGATCGCAGAGTACCAACCTTGCCTCCATCTTGGAACTGGAAGGTGTCGAGAGCGACCAGGAAATCGTCGATGCTGTGAACGCAGCGATGACCTCTACAGATGATCTGGTCCAGTGGTTGGAAGAGCAAGCGCCTAAGAAGAACGGCCCCTCTGGCATTGGAAAGGAAAACTACAGCTGGTACCTCCAAAATGTACATCTGGTGCCTCTCACATGGGAAGATGAAGTCATGATCCTAAAGCGGGAATTGGCCAGAGCCTGGTCCTCTTTGATGTTGGAAGAGCATCGCAACAGAGACCTGCCTCCCTTACAGCCCGCCTCTTCCGTAGAAGAGTATGACGCGCTTGCAGAGCGCTCAGCCATTAGCCTTCTAAACTTCCTTGAGGAAGAAGAGATCGTAACCGTGAAGGAGTATTTTGAACCCGCACTGCGGGCTCACCTTGGTCAGTTCGTACCCGAAGAAACGCGCAACTTCTTCTGGATCACAGCACATCACGATCCCCGGCCACTGTATTCGCACTTCTACCATTGGTTTGAGCTGGCGAGAATGGATACCGAACCGCACAAAAGCGAAGTCCGGAAGGGGCCTTTGCTCTACAACATATTTGACTCGAGGAATGAGGGAACAGCCACCGCGGTGGAAGAAACTTTTATGCAGGCGGGACTTTACGATGATGATCCTCGCGTGCGGGAAATTGTCTACATCATGATCGCCCAGCGGGCGGCCAGGGGTCTGGGCTCACTGTATGCTCATGCCAACGAGATGACCAGTGTGGAGGCTGGCGGGATTCATTCAGACTACACACCTCGGGGGTGGATGAAGACGGAGGAAGAGTTGCGGATTTTCGAGCAACATCTCTATCTACGACAGCCGGGATATGGCACCAGCTACATTACGGGTAAACACCTGCTGGAGAACGCCATGGCCGAGTACGCCAGAATCCTGGAGGCGAAGGGACAGGCATTTACGGTAAAAGACTTCTTTGATAGACTGAATAGCATAGGTAATATCCCGATTGCCTTGGGGCAGTGGGAGATGACGGGTGTGAGAGATTGGTACCCTACCGATTGATTACGGCTTTCCTTGGGATATATTTGCCGAAAAAATCTGCGTCAATGAAAATCCGAATCTATCTTCTCGCATCGTTGCTCCTTCTTTGCATTGCCTCTCGCGCTCAGGATTTGTCTGAGGTGTTTCAAAAGGTGGATCCAGGGATTGTAGTCATTTTCACGGAGGAAAACCAAATAGTGAGTAGAGGGGGACAAACCGCGAAGGTATCGCAGGGTGGCCTCGGATCGGGCTTCTTAATCTCAGACAAGCTTATCGTCACCGCTGCTCACGTGGTGCAAGTCGCAGAAGAGGTACAGGTCCAATTTCACGACGGAGAAGTCATTCCTGCCAAGGTGCTATCGACCTTCAAAGCTCCAGATGTGGCATTGATCGAACTGGTCTGGCCCAAAAAGAATGCCACGGTCCTAAAACTTGGAGACTCTGACCAACTAAAAATTGGCGAGAGAGTGTTTGTTGTAGGAGCCCCCTTTGGACTCAGTCACTCCCTATCTTCCGGTTATGTCAGCGGCATCACCAAATCGGATGACAACAACCCCTTTACCTATAGCGAATTCATCCAGACAGATGCTGCCATCAATACTGGCAACTCCGGTGGTCCAATGTTCAACATGAAAGGTGAAGTCGTCGGCGTAGTAAGCTTCATCTTGTCTCAGAGTGGCGGTTTTAACGGAATCGGATTTGCGGCGACCTCCAATGTGACGAAGAGCGTACTCGTAGACCGTAAGATCATGTGGGCAGGCGCTGATTCGTTTTTACTGAAGGGCAAGCTGGCCCAGGCTTTTAACCTACCACAGAGCGAAGGGCTACTCATTCAACGTGTGGTACTCCTATCACCCATGGGGCTCCTGGGGCTTGAGGGCGGTGAAATCGAAGCGACCATCGGTGATGAGACCCTCCTGATTGGCGGGGATATCGTATTGAGCATCAATGGCATCGAACTGCGAAGTGATGACAACACACTGAACAGACTGGCACAAGTGATGGACTCGAATACCAGCAACGCGATCGTCCTTTCTGTACTGAGAAATGGCAAAGTCATCGAGCTCAGAGGTAGCACGAAATGAGGATCACTGCGTTGCTCATCTTCCTCACCCTGTGGGGGTGCCAATCTACAGAAACTGGCCAGTCAGCAAGCGGAGAAGCAGCGGGTGTCACCCCCAAAAAACAGCGGCCAATTGCTCTTGACAATGGGAAGATTTTTGAAACCAGTGGCAAGAAACTGCTATACGGGGGCCAAGACAGTAGCCAGCATTTTGACATCACTGACTGCGAACTCCAGGACGCCCAATTCCATTACGGCATTGGTCGGGAAGCATTCCCGGCGCTCCTCGAACCTGAATTCACGTCCGTAACGGAGGCCGATGCCAGTTGGGAGGACACGGTAAGGTTTCTGGTGGCTTATGCCGGTGAAGAAGTAAAAGCCTACTCTGTACCTGACCTCACCCGACACGAAGTGGTCAACGATGTATTGAATGGGCAGCCGATCATGGCGGCGTATTGTATCCTGGCAGATCTCGGCGCCATTTATGATCGACAGTATGGCGACCACGAACTTACGTTTGCGCTTAGTGGATATACTTACTTCGACGATGACGTCTGGGACGGGCTCGACGGGTTTGTTTTTTGGGACCGCGAGACAGAAAGCCTATGGTGGCCGCTGATTGGGCGGGCGGTATCGGGTGACCTTAAGGGCGTCAAGCTCCAGGAAATGGACAAGAACCAGTGGGAAGATACCAACTGGGGTGATGTGAAGAAGCGATGGCCCAATGCCCAGGTATTGGTCTCAGGACAGGATTTCGATAGACCCAACTCCTGGCCAAGGATCACGGATGCCTCTTCCATACGGTCCAGTTTCATGCAATAAACCCAGGTTCTTCAAGGGTTAGCACATACTCGGCACGTAGTTTTGACTTGGCCACTTTTTTGGCTAGCTTAGTTAGTGTGGCTTTGCAACTCTAAGTCACACCCAAACCAATGAAGATGAGAAGACTCTTACTCGTCGCCGCCTCTATTTGTCTCACACTCAGTGCCCAGTCCCAACAAAGACTGGTGGATACTCCTGCATTTATGCAGCCAATTGAGGGTGCTTCTACTCTCGATCCTGCCTCTCCCCTCTTTCCTTCTGAAGAATATGATATCGAGATGGGGCGCTTGCCAAAATTGTCCGTCTTTCGCGATAGCCAGGAGGGACTCGAAAGCATCGTACGCGAATTCCCTACTGCCAGACAGATCAATATCCTCGACGCCAACGGAGATCCTGTTTATCGTTACCTCCCGTCGTTGCTGTCCACAAAGATCGAGGTGCCGACCTGGCCCAAAGGGCTGTACTACGTAGAGCTCTTTCTGGAGCAAGAGAAGGTCATCAGCGATAAGCGAATCTTCATTCTTTAGTAACTAATTCCCAGTTCCGTCTTCATCCATTAAGCCCGATTCATGCAATAGGATTTCGGAACGAGCAGCTAAATAGCAAAAGAATCAAGCACTTAGGTGAGGAGGCATAATTAACCATTATGGTGACGAGCCAGCAAAGTGTTAAGTGTTTGATTATGACGATATTTAGTTGCGTAGTCGGATGGCTATTGCATGATTCGGGTTAAATTGTCGCTCATGAAAGTGATCATCACCGGAGCCAGTGGTATGGTTGGCAAGGGCGTTTTGCTGGAGTGCCTGGATCATACAGAGGTAACCAAAGTATTGGTGATTGTCCGCAGGACGTTGGACATGGTACACCCCAAACTTGAACAATTGGTGCTGGAAGACTTCGGCGACTACAGTCACGTGCTGGAGACGCTGGCAGGTTACGATGCCTGCTATCTCTGCATGGGCGTGAGCGCGGCAGGGCTAAGCGAGGAAGATTACACAACCATCACCTACGATTATACGCTGTCGCTTGCTAAGGCACTCGTTGTGGACCACCCCGAGATGACATGTATCTATGTGTCCGGGGAAGGCACCGACTCCTCAGAAAAAGGACGATCGATGTGGGCTCGTGTGAAGGGCAAAACGGAAAATGATCTCTTGAAGCTTGGATTTGCTAAGGCCTTTATGTTCAGGCCCGGCGCCATTATCCCTGAGCGGGGGATCAAATCCCGAACGAAGCTTTACCAATTCGTTTACGACTACTTCCTTTGGTTAGTGAAACTGATCCGATTGCTATCTCCAAAGTCTGTGGTTACCACGACGCAGATTGGATTGGCCATGATCGAAGTAACCAGACACGGGTACTCGGAATCTGTTTTGCGGCCGGGCGACATTCTTGCTGCGGCGGCCATGATAGCCAAAAACGAAACAGATAAGGCCTCCTGATGTTACTATTCCAGGCGGTTTTGAAGTGGCCATCTGTTAGCCAATCGCGTTATTTGATTTGAAAAAGAAAGTTCTTAAAATTCTCGGACGAATGCTTCTCATCATTCTAGGCCTGATCGTGCTGTTCACCATCGCGGTCATCGTATTTGTGAAGACTGCACCCCAAATCGGTCAACCTCCTGAAGGCGAGGACCTCGCGAGAATCAGCCAGTCCCCCAACTTTGAAAATGGTGCTTTTATCAATCTGATCGAGACAGGGATGGGATCCTTCGGTGAAATGATGGGTACCATGCCCAAATTTATCTACATGAAAGGTGGTGCGCCCGCGGATCCTCTTCCAGTGGAGTATGGCAACAATATCGCCGCTGCTCCCGACAGTGTGGCCTACCTTACCTGGTTTGGCCACTCGGCATTTCTGCTCGAGATGGAAGACCTTCGAATTCTGATCGATCCGATGCTGGGACCCGTAGCGTCACCAGTCTCATTTGGCTCGAAGCGTTTTCCCAATGAGGAGCCCATTCCCCTGGACAAGCTGACAGATATTGATGCAGTGATCTTCTCACATGACCACTATGATCACCTGGATTACCCGACAGTCCAGAAAATCAAAGATGTCGTCAAGCAATGGTATACACCACTGGGTGTAGGCTCTCATCTTAAAGATTGGGGAGTGGATCCCGACAAGATCTCGGAACTGGACTGGTGGCAAAGCGCAACCGTGGGCGACCTTGAGTTAGTAGCAGCCCCCGCCAGACACTTCTCCGGACGTGGGCTAAGTGACCGCAATGCCACACAGTGGGCTAGCTGGGTAATCAAGGGGCCCAGTCAATCGATCTACTTCAGCGGTGACGGCGGCTATGGTCCGCATTTCAAGGAGATCGGTGAAAAATACGGACCCTTCGATTTCGCCATGATGGAGTGTGGTCAGTACAATGAAGCATGGTCCCAGATCCACATGATGCCGGAAGAAAGCGTCCAGGCCGGGATCGACGTAAAGGGGAAAATGCTGATGCCCATCCACTGGGGCGGCTTCAAGCTAGCAGTCCACACCTGGCAAGAGCCCATCGAAAGATTCAAGAAAGAAAGCGAGCGGCTGCAGGTCCCCATTGTTTATCCACAGATCGGCGAACGCTTCGGTGTGGGCATGGATGTGCCGACAGAAGAGTGGTGGAATTTGGAGTGATCCTCTCAGATTCACCAGCTGAAGAGACCGCAATAGGATTACCTTTAGGCGCATAAACAAACTCGTACCTGTGCGATCTCTTCTTCTTTCTCTCTTCTTCTGCACCGCCGTCTTTCTGCAGGCGCAAGACCCGAATATCATATTCATTTTGACCGATGATTTGGGTTATGGCGACCTCGCCTGCCAGGGAGCGCCTGATATGCGCACCCCCAATATCGATCGACTTTCAGACGAGGGACTGACCTTCACGCAGTTCTATGCGAATTGCCCTGTGTGTTCGCCGAGCCGGGCCTCACTCCTCACGGGCCGATTTCCGGACTTGGTCGGAGTGCCAGGTGTCATCCGGCAAAACGAGGAAAACTCCTGGGGGTATTTCAAGCCTGATGCAACGACTCTTCCTGACGTCTTGAAAAGTGCCGGATACCATACGGGCATGGTTGGAAAATGGCACCTGGGTTACGAATCGCCTAACCTCCCCAATGATCGAGGTTTCGATCACTTCAAAGGCCTTCTCGGCGACATGATGAATGATTACTGGACACACTTGCGTGCGGGAGTCAACTGGATGAGGGACAATGAGGAAACCATTGATCCTGAAGGGCATGCCACGGACCTCTTCACAGATTGGGCCATCGAGTATGTCGATCGGCAGCGAAATCAATCTCAGCCCTTCTTCTTGTACCTCGCCTACAATGCCCCTCACTTCCCCATTCAACCTCCCCCCTCGCATGTCACGAGAGTTTTTGAGCGGGAGTCAACTATCGACTCAGCACGTGCAAAGAATGTGGCTTTTATAGAGCACCTCGATGAGAACATTGGCCGCCTCACGGACGAATTGGAGAAATGGGGACTGTTGGAGAATACACTGATAATATTCACGTCCGACAATGGCGGGGCTACCTGGTATGCCCAACGAAATGAACCCATGCGCGGTGCAAAACAACAGATGTATGAAGGGGGTATTCGCGTCCCCACTTTCGCGATGTGGAAGGGAAAAATCAATCCGGGTACTACCAACAACGTCGGCGTACTCATGGATTGGATGCCGACGCTGGCGGGGCTTGTCAAAGCTCCCATTGATCAACCGATTGACGGCATCAGCCTGCTCCCGACGCTAATGGGCAGCAACCAGTCCACTGACCAACGCTACCTCTTCTGGGTGCGCCGAGAGGGTGGCCACTACGGAGGACAGGCGTACTATGCCGCCAGATACGGCGACTATAAGATCCTCCAGAACTCAGCCTTCGAACCAATGCAATTGTACAAGGTCGGGACGGACCCTACCGAGGACACGGTGATACCCATTGAGGACAACGAGATATTCCGGGATTTGAGAAACGCCTTAAAAGAACACATCAGAGCAACTGGCGGCATCCCCTGGCAAGACCAGAAGTAGCCTCCTCCAGCCTTGAAATGAACAAAGGACAATTGACAAATCGGGTAGAAGCGTTATATTTCACCTCCTTATTTATCAATAGAAGCGTTTAGACATGCTCCAGCATATGACAAAAATCGCACTGGCATTCTGTGCCCTGGGATCACTATTAGTCCTTATTTCTTGTTCTGGTGACGATGATGGGTTGGCTGATACTGTTGACCTCAACATATCACCTGCCACAAATGCGAATGCCGGCACCTCCTTCACAAATCAAAGCAACGTCGATATAAGGGTAGAGTACTTTTGGGCCGTATCAGGAGGTCCTGGCAATGGAGACTTGAGAGATGCTATCGCCTACATAGACGCCAACCACGATGGGCTAACAGACATCTTCATGGCAACTGGCGAGTACCTTCTGGAGGGTGAGGTCGATTGTATTTTGGGCTTGAACAATGGCGATGGCACCTTCACCCAAACGACGGAGCCTTTTGGCGGAGACATGCCGCCTGCCACGCATGCAAGGAAGTCAGTGGTTGCCGATTTCGACAACAACGGGCTCGACGATATCTTTGTCTTTGACCACGGGTTTGATGCCGACCCGTTCCCGGGAAGCAATCCTAAACTCATCATGCAAGACGCAAGGGGTACCTTCTCCTGGACTAAACTCACTGATCAAACGGGATTCCACCACGGAGGTGCTGCCGCTGACATTGACAACGATGGCGATATGGATGTGTTTGTCGGAGGCAATGACCCCTTCTTTTACATCAACGACGGGCGAGGCAACTTCGAAATGGTGACAGATCGCTATGATGGCAGCATGAACCAGATCTTCACCGTGGAGCTGATCGATGTGGACGAAGATGGGTTTGTGGACCTGCTCACCGGGCAGGATGACCAGGCTGACCTCAGCACAATGATCTACTGGGGTAACAGTACTGGCTCGTACACAATGGCCAATAGTACGATCATACCTCCCTTTACCAATTATGGTACGGTGCTGGACTTTGATGCCGCAGACTTCGACGGCGACGGGGATCTGGACCTTGTCGTCAACAGAACCGGGGGTGGTGCCAACTTCTACGTAGGACGCCAGGTTCAGCTGCTCTTACAAGACAATCGTCAGTTCTCAGACGCGACGAGTCAAATCAATGTGTCCGGAGACCCTTCGGGTATCTGGTTCCCCTGGATACGAGTGCAGGATGTTGACAATGACGGGGATATCGACTTTCTCCCGGACGACCTGTCCTTCCCGTGGAGTTATATCAACGATGGGAATGGCAACTTCACGCTGACAGAATAAGGAAGCAGAGGAACGGTAGCGCCGTCCCTCCACAAAAATTATTTTAAAGCACCGTACTTTCTGCCAGTTTGATGGCTTCGGCATTGGCCTCCTGCAATTTGGCTTCGGTGATCTCAGGGGTATAATCCATGGGCTGTGCATGCACAAACTGGATATCATAGATTCCACAAAAGCCAAAGATGGTCTTCAGATAGGGCTCCTGACGATCATAAGCATGGAAGTCCGTACCGGGGCTGTAGTCACTGCCTCGAGAGGTCACACAAAACATTTTCTTGCCTTGCAGAAGGCCTTCAGCACCAGTTTCAGTGAACTTGAAGAGAATACCAGCCTGCACGATCACGTCGATGTAGTGCTTCAGTTTGTAGGGTACTGAGAAGTTCCACATGGGGCTTGTAATGAGATAAGCGTCGGCAGCGGCAAAGTTCTGTGCCATGGCCTCAATCCGCGACCAGGTGGCATCTGCTTCCCCTTTTGGCCCTGCGGCGGGAAAGGTCTTGTTCTCAACAGCATATTCCCGAACTTCAGGAAGATCGGTCTCATACAAGTTGAGGGTCTCTACTTCGAGCGACGGATTCTTGGCCTGCAACGACTTGAGCAATTGCATAGACACCCGAAGTGTCCTTGACTTCTCACCTCGAGAAGTGGCGACGATGTGTAGTAGTTTCATTAAGTAGTATGGTTAAGTATAGGTTACCTTGTGTAAATCAAATATATGAATTCGTTGCCCACGATCCTAGCAAGTGCCAGCTAACCCTCTATACACACTACTCCGAAGTCAAAAAGTATTGAAAAAAGCAGACCTGAAATTTGTGTAACTGATCAGTTACATATATACTTGTAACCGAACGGTTACATTAATGCGTAGAGACGTTTATCAAGCGATCGCCGATCCGGTGAGGCGGGACATTATCGATTTGCTCGCAGAGTCCCCTCGTACAGTGAATGAGGTCGCCGAGGAATTTGAGATAAGTAGGCCCGCGATATCGAAGCACATCAAAATTCTCAATGAGTGTGGACTTGTGCGAATGGTACCCTACGGAAGGGAGAGGCACTGTGTGATCATCCCCGATGAATTGAGTCGGGTATCCAGCTGGGTAAGCCAGCACCGCCAGCTATGGGAACAGAAACTTGACAGTTTCGAAGCCTACCTGAATGAATTGAAACTAAAGAATAAGAACAATGAGTGAAGTAGCAGCCATCGAAAAACGTACGCTCACCCTTGAGCGATCTTTTGACGCCCCTCGTGATTTGGTGTGGGAAGCCTGGACTCAACCGGAGCATATCGCCAACTGGTGGGGCCCAGCCGGAATGCAAACCAACATTGAAAGTCATGACTTCGCGGAAGGCGGGGATTGGAGATTCACAATGAAAATGCCGAATGGACAGGACTTTGTCAGCTATGGCACCTACTCCAGGATCGTGAAGCCGGAACTGATCGAAACCTCCGCCAACTTCATCCCCATGACGGAGGGAGTGACACTAGTAGCGTCCTTTAGCGAGGATGGTGACAAGACCCATTTCGTCTTCAAGGTCATTCATCCCACAGAGGCGTACTGCAAGCAGCAGGAAGAAATGGGCTTCTACAATGGTTGGGGTTCGGTGTTTGAGGGCTTGAACAAGTATTTGGTACAGCTGGCCGAATAGGTCGTGGCCTGTGTGACAAAGGCCTCGGAGTCGTGGAGTTCAATAAATATCCAGGTCCTGGCCGACGATCACCTTGCCGTCGTAGCGTCCTTCGAACTCTGCTGCCAGCTCCTCGTCAGATGCGCCCCAGAACAAGATGTGGTAGAGTACGAGCACTCCGGGCCGAGTTTCTCGGGCAATTTCGGCTAGCTCATGGGTGGAAGTATGATTCTCGGAATGGTAGGTCTGCCAGAACGGGGGTCGCTCCTTAAACTTCTCGGTGGAATACACTTCATGTACCAGGATATCGCAGTCCCTGGCATATTCTTTCAGCTTGTCTGAAGGGGTCGTATCGCCCGAGACAACGATGACTTTGTCGGGCGTGGTAAACCGGTAGCCCCAGGCATTGGGCCAGCTGCCGTGAGGAACAGAGAACGCTTCTACCTTCACCTGCTCATCTTCGTAGATCAATCCTTCGGCGGCGATCTCGTGGCTTTCCACTCTCCATCCCTGATCATTGGCCGGCTGTGTACTATAAAGGCGGTACTTGATGTCCACATCATACGCTTCTATTAGATGCTCAGACATTTTTGTGATCCCCTCAGGCCCATAAACATGGAGTGGCTCCTCCCTACCCTCGACCCATGGCGCCAAAATGAGATCTGCGAATCCGGTAGTGTGGTCCGAATGTAGATGAGTCAAGAAGGCGTGCTTCAAACGGTCAATCGCCAACCCCTCAATGGGCCCGCCATACCGGGGTGACATGGCCGCTGCCTGCCGCACAACACCTGGCCCGAAGTCCACCAAATAGGGAATGTCATTGACGACGATGGCCACGGAAGGTCCGGAGCGGTCAGGGTCGGGATTGGGCGTACCTGTCCCCAGCAATACCACTTTGGTGATGTCTGAGTCAGAGAAGTCGCGCTGCGCGGCAGCTGTGAAGGACAGAATGGGCAGCAAACAAAGTAGCAAGCATCGCATCGTTGGGTCGTTTTTGAGCGAGGTCAAACATAGTAAGAATTGGGGGATGTGGCTTATTATTCAGGCCTTACCCCTCCACGTTGGCCATCCCCGGTCTCGTATGGCTCCCGAGAATTCTGGATCGCGCTAGACGCAAGTCCAAGCTGACTCAGAAGTGGAGGGGCCTCTCTCCTATCTATAACTATCGCCCTCTCTGCCGGTCTATGCATGTCTCAATCCGCCTTGGTGCGATAATTCGAGGGTGTCAGACTTTTCTGCTTTGTTAAGTCGTTTATTTGGTACATGTTTGTTTTGCATAACAAAACAACAAGTCGAGGTCAATTTCACAAATCCAGGATTTAGTGGACAATCAATCAATCTCAAATCTCAAGGAGGCGCTCGAGTTCTCCCCGGAAAACATCCCACTAAGGCTGCATCTCGCTGATAGCCTGCGGGAAATGGAGCGGCTGGAAGAAGCCGAATCTGAATACCAGGAAGTCATACGACGAAGCAACGGCGAACAAGGAAAACACGGCCTGGCACAGGTCTACTATGCCAAGGGCGACTATGGGACCAGCAACGTGATCCTGGAAGAATTGCTGGAACAGGATCCTGACAACGTCGAATTGCGCACACTTTATGTGCGGGCCCTCGTCAAGGAGGGGGCGATGGAACAGGCCATCGAGGTGTATCAGCTGCTTTTGGAATTGAATCCCGGATTTAGCGACCTCGAACTGGATTCGCAGTTGCGAACGGCAGTGGACGCCCCTGAGACGCCTAATCTGGAAGAAGGATTTAACCCCTTCATCCAACGTCCCGCAATCAACTTTGGGGACGTCGGCGGGATGGACGGCGTGAAGAAGGAGATCGAAATGAAGATCATCCACCCCCTCAATCACCCCGACTTGTACGAAGCGTATGGCAAGAAAACGGGTGGTGGTATCCTTCTCTATGGACCTCCGGGGTGTGGCAAGACGTACATCGCGAGGGCCACGGCGGGGCAGGTCAATGCACGTTTTATCTCGATCGGGCTCAACGATATCCTCGACATGTGGATCGGGAATAGTGAAAAGAATTTGCACGGTGTCTTTGATGTAGCCAGAGACTACGCTCCCTGCGTGCTGTTTTTCGACGAGATCGACGCATTGGGTGCCAGTCGCAGTGACATGCGCCAATCAAGTGGAAGACACCTGATCAACCAGTTTTTGCAGGAACTGGATGGCGTCGATGCTGACAACGAGGGGGTTTTGGTGCTTGGTGCCACCAATGCGCCATGGCACTTGGACTCGGCTTTTCGACGACCCGGCCGATTTGACCGGATCATCTTTGTGCCTCCTCCCGATGAGACGGCGAGAGAGGCCATCGTCCGGCTGAAGCTCAACGGCAAACCGCTCGATAAGGTGGACTACGAGGCCCTGGCTCGCAAGACCCAGGACTACTCCGGCGCTGACCTGGAAGCAATGATCGATATCGCCATTGAAGGCAAATTGGAGCAGTCCTTTACCGATGGGATTCCTAAGCCCATTACAACGAAAGACCTGATACAGGCGTCTAAAAAGCATCGGCCGTCCACTCAGGAATGGTTTTCCACTGCCAAGAATTTCGCACTGTATGCCAACGATGGTGGCCTCTACGACGATATCCTGGACTATATGAAAATCAAGAAATAGCCATGAACAACCAGTTGTTGACACGTGCGGAGATCCTCATCCGGCAGAAGCGCTACGACGAAGCAAGCGAGCTACTGCAGGAGTTGCTGACGATGGATCCCGGCAATGTTTTCATACTGGCCATGCTCTCGGAAGTCAAAGTACACGCAGGTGACCTCAACGCCGCAGAGCAACATATCAATCAGGCCATAGGCATGGCCCCGGACGTTGATCAGCTGCACTTCATCCGTGCACAAGTAAAGCTGCAATCAGAAGATCTGGACGAGGCCGAGGAAGAACTCAAAACTGCTGCCTCTCTCAACCCTGGTCAATCGCAGTATTTTGCGCTGTGGGCGCACATAAAGCTGCGACGGAAGAAATTTCAGGAAGCACTGGACCTGTCGGAGAAGTCAATGGAACTGGACGCTACCAATGTACTGGCCATCAATGCCCGCAGTACAGCGCTGCTAAAGCTCAACCGAAAAGAGGAATCCATCTCCGCCATTCAGGGGGCACTACGTGAAGACCCCAACAACTCTTTTACCCATGCGAACTATGGCTGGAGTGAACTGGAAAAGGGCGACCATCGGAAGGCGCTAACGCACTTCCAGGAGGCGCTCCGAAACGATCCCACAAGCGAATACGCACAGGCCGGAATGATGCAGGCGCTGAAGGCACGATACCTCCTCTACCGGTGGTTTTTGCAGTATGCCTTTTGGATGTCCAGCCTGACCCAAAGGTACCAGTGGGCCGTGATCATCGGCTTCTACCTGGTCTTCCGGGCGATTAGGGGTATCTCTAATACAAATCCTGCGCTGACTCCCTTCCTGCAGCCGATACTGGTGCTAATGGGCGTCATTGCCTTCTCCACCTGGATCACGACGCCGCTGAGCAACCTCTTCTTACGATTCAACGCCTACGGCAAGCACCTGCTCAGCAAAGAAGAAAAACAGAGTTCCAACCTTGTCGGGATCTTTCTGCTGGTGGGTATTGGTGGCGCAGTCGGCTATTTTATCACCTCACATGTGTTAGCGTTGGCCATTGCCATTTATGGACTGGGAATGATGGTCCCTTGTAGCATGCTCTTCCTTGAGACAAAGAGGAAGTATGCCCTCCCCACCTACTGCCTTACCATGGGGATTGTCGGGCTCCTGGCCGTTGCGGACACCTACATGACCGGAACCCTGGACGGTGCACTGGGAACGATCTTCCTCCTCGCATTTGTTGGCTTTCAATGGTTCGCCAATTTCGTGATGATCAAGCGTGACAATCGCTAGGTCCCCCACCGTTCACGTAACTCCGCCCAAGCCCTTTCTGCGGCTCGTCACATTCGGCTATATTCGGCCCCAAAATTCATCGCGATGCGCAGCTACCTCCCTAAAACGACATTGGTTTTCCTTTTCAGCCTGTTGGCCTTCTGTGGGATATCACAAGAGGTTTACTACCCCCCTTATGGGGATTGGGCTCGAAAAACGCCAGCGGATGTAGGTTTTAATGCCGAGAGCCTGGAACAGGCCGTAGCGTTTGCTGTAACCAGTGAAGCAGAAAGCCATAAGGACCTTGAGAAGCATCACTACCTGAATGGTTTTGGTAAAGAGCCATTCGGCTACGGTGTGGGGCCATTCAAGACACGCGGACCAGCCACAGGCCTCCTTATCAAAGACGGCTACATCGTCGCCGAATGGGGAGAGCCCGATCGCGTGGACATGACTTTTAGCGTGACGAAGACGTTTTTGAGTAGCGTGGTGGGAATGGCATTTGATCGCGGCTGGATCAATATCGATGATCCTGTCTACAAAGACATGGCGCCCGTCGTACCGTTTTCCCTTGGCACTTCCGGCAACAAAAGTGATGGCTGGGACACCCCTGACGTATTGCCTCTCTTTGAAACTCCTCATAACCAGTCGATCACGTGGGATCATCTGCTACGTCAGACGAGTGACTGGCAGGGAACACTCTGGGGCAAACCTGACTGGGCTGACAGACCTCGGGGTGACGCCGACCAATGGACAACAAGGGAGCGCAACACACCCGGCACCGTCTACAAGTACAACGACACACGCGTCAATCTGCTGGCCTTGTGCATCATGAACATCTGGCGCCAGCCTCTCCCGCAGGTGCTGGACCAGCACTACATGCAAAAGATAAGTGCCTCCAAGACATGGAGGTGGCACGGTTATGAAAACTCATGGGTGGTCATGGACGGTGTGCCGATGCAAGCCGTGAGTGGCGGAGGACACTGGGGAGGTGGCATGTTCATCAATGCCTATGACCAGGCACGAATGGGCTACCTGACACTGAGGAATGGCCAATGGGCTGGCGAACAAGTGTTGTCGCCAGAATGGATGGAAATGGCACTGACGCCGGGACCTGCCAACCAAGGCTATGGGTTCATGAACTACTTCCTGAACACGGATCAGAAGATGTATCCGAGCGCCCCGGAAACGGCATTTACACACATCGGTGCCGGGACCAACATGGTCTATGTCGATAGAGAAAATGACCTCGTGATCGTAGCCCGTTGGATCAACAGGCGGAAAATAGACGAGTTTCTGGGCTTGGTTCTCAAGGCTCTGGACTGATCAATCGGCACAAAACAGCCCCTGTCGAAAGGCGCGTATGGCTCCCTGGACAGGCGCATATCTTCATCAATTGACTATTTTCCTCGTTAGTCGACGAATACGCCGGATGAATCATTCCGGGTCTCTGAGGTGTGTGTGATGGTCTAGATTTGTTATTGGACCGTAAAATCTCTTCCTACTCGTGCGCAGGTTAGTCATTACAATCAGCTTTTCAATTAGCCTTCTCGCCGTCGTTTCAGGGCAAAGCTGCCTGCAGAAACTCGACAGCGCAAGAACCTACGCTTTAACGAATCCTAAGAAAACAAACTTCTATGCCAGCGAACTCCTCGCTGACCTCGACTCAGGTTTTTGCAACCAGGACATCGGTATTGCTGGCGTCTACAATAACGTTGGTGTTCTCTTTTGGGAGATCAACGAGAAGGGTCGTGCCCTCGATGCCTTCTTGAAGGGATTGGCCAATCAGCTCCGGGTGAAGGATACCACTGACGTATCGCTCCTGGGAATGTACTACAACCTCTCAGAGTTTTATCAGGAAATCGGCGACTACGGCGAAGCCCTGAAATATGTGGACTATGCCGGCAAAGTCACCAGGGCATACGGAGGAGACAACAGAATCAACATGAGGCTGGACTACCTTCTCAGGAGAGGAATATTCCACCGTGATATTGGGGACTTCATCGAGAGCATCAGGTCTCTGGAAGAGGCCATGGGTATGGAGGACGCGGATGATTCCACTCAAATTGCAGTCCAGATAGCGCTAGGAACGACACACCGATACGCCGGTGACCTTGACAAGAGCGAAGAAGTACTCAACGACGCAATGGCCAGAGCCAAGATCCGAAGTAAGTACCTGTACCACGTCGCGATCGACCGAATGGCAAAGGTGAAAATGGAGCAGGGAGAATACTCGGATTGCGAGAATTATCTGCTGTTTAACCTGGAAAAACTCAAGGAATCAGCCGAGGAACCCGAGGAGATGCTCGAGACGCTCAACGGGCTCTCAGACTTGTACTATCGCCTCAATGACCTCGAAGCTGCGAGAGAGTACATGACGCAGGCATTGGCTGCCAGCGAAGGATCAAAAACCATACGCCCCTATCTCGTCAACAATCTGGGGACGATCTACATGAAGCAAGGTAACTTCTCACAGGCAGAGGTATTCTTTGAGGAGAGCGCAGAGGGCTTCAAGAGGCTCTTCGGCTCCATCAACCCCGACTATGCCAGTAGCCTCAGTAACCTGGCAAAAATCTATAAGGAGCGAGGCAAGCTGAGCAAGGCGCTTGACCTCTACACCAAGGTCCTGGACATGGACAAGGTGATTTTTGGGCAGAACCACCCCGTTTACGCCACTACACTCAACAATGTAGCCTTACTGTATTTGCAGCTGAGCAACTATTCTCTGGCCGGAAGGCTGCTGTCACAGGCACTGAAAATCAGGACTGACGTGCTGGGTCAGTATCACCCTCTGACGATCAAGACGTCCAATGACCTTGGGCGATTCTACCTATTGAACCAAGACACGGTATCGGCCATGCAGCAATTTGACATGGCCCTGCAGTCAGAGATCAAGCACATGCAGGATATCTTCCCCGTGCTCACCGACAAGCAGCGACAGTTGTATTTTGCCCAGGCCCGGGAGAATGTGGAGAGATTTTGTTCACTGGCATTTACTGACAGCTTCATCAACACCACTTACGCCGAAGCCGCCCTCAATCATTTCATCAATACAAAAGGGATACTCTTCTATGCGTCGCAGAAGATGCGAGACATCGTGAAATCCAGCGGCGATAAGAATATTCAGAAGATCTATGAGGACTGGCGGGACCTAAAATACAAGCTCGCCCAGATCTACCTGTTGCCAGAGGCTGAGAGAGCCAAACAAAAGCTATCCATACCGGTACTGGAGGAAGAAGCCGCTGCGTTGGAAAAGCGACTGGCCTTGAGGTTCAAAGTGTTTGCCGATCAGGAAAAAAGTGCCTACCACACCTGGCAGGAGATCAGCGCCTCACTGGAACCTGGCGTAGCCACCATCGATATCATTCAATACAGAAATTATAGCGTCAAGCTCGTAGACGATGACATCCAACAGGGTTTTGAAGACAGGTCGGATTATGCTGCATTCATCATTAAATCTGACGGCAAGCTGGTACCTGTGAAATGGTCCAAGTACGAGGACTTTGTCAAGGACTTCTCCCGCTATCGCAACTCACTGGAATACGGCCTACCAGACGCTTTCAGCTATGTCACGTTCTGGTCGCCACTCGACAGACACCTACGCGACGTTCAAAAGATCTACTTCTCGCCTGACGGCATTTTTCACAAGGTCAATCCAAGTGTGTTCTATGACAAGTATACGGACAGATACGTCGCCGACAAGTACGATATCATCAACATCACTTCTGCCAAAGACCTCCTCTACAAAGAAGAAAGGGAACTCAAGCAGGACGTGAAGATCTTTGGTAATCCCGATTTCTCAGGCATAAACGGCATTGTCCTGGCTCAGCTACCTGGCGCGGAACAGGAGGCTGAGGATATCACAGAGATCCTTGACGTTCGTCGTTGGAAGACGGAAACGCATTACTTCAACGAAGCCACTGAAAACAGGGTGAAGAACCTTCAGAACCCGGGCGTAGTCCATATAGCAACGCACGGGTATTTTGAAGACGATCCAGAGTTGCAAAACCCGTTGTTTAGTTCCGGATTGTTCCTCAGTCGCGGCACACAGACCGACGATGGCATGCTTTCAGCCTATGAGGCCATGAACCTGGTGCTTGATCAGACAAAGGTCGTGGTTCTCGCCGCTTGCGAGACTGGCCTTGGTACTGTACAGAATGGTGAGGGAGTCTTCGGTTTGCAAAGAGCCTTCCTCGTAGCGGGATCTGAGAGTGTGCTGATCAGCTTGGTCAAGATCAACGACCAGGCTGCGCGGAACTTCATGAACTTATTCTATGAAGAGCTTAAAGAACTTCGTGATCCTCAGGCGGCCTTCTTCGGTGCCCGGCGCAAGTTCAAAGAGATAGATAAGAACCCATACAACTGGGGAGCTTACGTTCTGGTATCGAAAGCTTAAAAGCCCACTACCGGGATCAAGATCTATTCCATTTTCCTTTCAAGCAACTACCTTCTTCCAGCAACGATACATTCGCGGAGTACACTTTCTGAATATGGGGAGGTGGTGTACCAATCGTCCGTTCAGGAAAGAACTGCATCCGGGGAATCGGAGTTCTTTGTGGATGCTCAATTGATCTTGTAAACGTAGATCCGCTGACCCCGGCGTACTGGTGGTTGCACGCGGTTTACCTCCTGGAGCAGCTCCTCAATCGTGTCGTACTTTTTCGCTATGGACTCCAGGCTTTCACCGCGCTTTACGAGGTAGGGAAAGAACGTATTCTTCGCATCGAATCGATCGGCGAAGAACCGGAGACTTGGAAAAAGCTTCCCACCATAGACGCGAATGATACTACCATAAGCTACCCGTGACTTTCGGAAACCATTCCACTCCTGCAGATCGTCTGCGTCTACACCCAAAAAGTGCGCCATGCGCTTGACGTTTAGATCCTCCCGCACGAGGTAGGCTTTCGCTTTCCGGAAGCGCTCAGGAGACTCTGAGATGACATATAGCTCCACCCTACGCCCAAATACGCGTCCGTACCAATGGTCTCGATAGTGATCCACATCCAGCCCCCGCTGTAGCAGTCGGATCTTCTCTTTGGGAATCCCAGCATTTGCCAGGTATTCTACCACGAGCGTTCCTCGCTCTGAGCTCAAAGCCACATTTCCTTTCTCTGCAGCTTTGGGGTTCGAAAAGGCCAGGACTTCCACCTGCTCATATGTACGTCCCTTAAGTTGCTCTATGAGCGCGTCCAGAGACCTTTTGCCCACTGGAGTGAGCTGTGCCAGGCCGTAATGGAAGAAAACACTCTCAAATTCATGTACATAATTGCCGTCTGCATTGACATAATACGACGATGCGGCCGTTCGGTACGCACTCCCATTGCTAGCTCGCGATTGTGAAGGAGACGGGCCTCTATTGCCTAATATTTCCAGATCAGCACCAGCAAACAGCGTACCTTCAGGCCCAGCCGAGAGTGATTGTTCCTGAGCAATGGACTCCTGAATGACCTTCGGCTTAGGTCGCTCGCGCTTCACAGGGTCAAAAAGCTCATAGCCCTCATAATCCTCCGCACGGAAGGTGTACAAGTCCAGCAACTTCACATCCTTGAACCTGGAAATGATGCGCGAATCAATCAGGGACTCACCCGATATCAAAAGAGATAAGAACAGCTTCTCATCCTTGACACGGAAGTACTCGAGATCCAGAATACGCTCTTTATCCCTATTGGAGGAAAGGAAGCCGATCGTGTCCGAAATATTGAAATAAAGATCATCATGCGAAGAGTTGAAAGGATCACCGAGGTTGTAGATCTCGGGTTCGAAGAAGGACTCGCCTTTCGCCAGATACGTATCATAGCCTCCATAGCCGATGTGAGCATTGCTTGCAAAGACGATGGCCTCAAAGGCGCTGGAATAGTAGGGCGTGATCTCGTTGCCGGAAGTGTTCACTACTTCGCCAAGGTTGATCGCAGGAGCCCATGACTCTGGCTCCAGGCCCTGGAGACTCATCCAGATGTCACTACCGCCCTGACCTCCTACGCGATCAGACACAAAGAACAGCGTATCACCGGTAGCCGATATCGCGGGTTGTTTGTTTTCTGACCCTGGCTCATTGACGTACTCATTGAGCGCCACTGGCGAGGTCCATATGCCATCGATCAGCTCTGTAAACATCACCTTACAATCAGACCCTCCCTCTCCGAGACAAGAAGAATAATAGAATTTCTTTCCATTAGCGGTGAAGGACCCTGACCCCTCCGACCACTCTGTGTTCACCACGTTGAATTTCCCAGTGTTGGTCGACTCCTTCCAGTTGCCGTTTCGCTGTTTTTCGAAAGACAGCAAGTCAGGCAAAACACCGATAAACTGGCTTCCAACATACTGCTCGGACCTTGAAACTCGTGTGCTCGCCAGCACCACGTGTCCATTGTTTGGATTGCGCGTAGCACCAAAATCGTGGTATTCGGAGTTCACCCCTTCGAATCGGAAAACTTCGAAACCTCTGTCTATCTTTTGTTGGCGAAGCGCCAGGAGACATCCCTCCTTCTGCCGCTGAGAAAGGTCAATAAGATCGGCCTCCGCATCAGGGAGAGAAATCAGAAAGGTGAAAAGGGAATCAGCTTCCTCATAACGGCTCTCAAGCTTCTGAATGACAGAATAGTAGTACAGCGCTCTTGCGCGATATTCACTGCCTTCCCTTTGGCCAAGGCGAAGAAATTTATCCTGAGCTCGTTCGTACTTTAGTGTTTGATTGTAGCAGATCCCAAGCCTGAAGAGGGCTTTGTCGTTGGTCTTATCCAGCGCGGTGATCTTTTCGTAGAATTCGATTGCCTCGAGGTATCGCTCGGACTCGAACAAGTCATCCGCGATCTCGATCAAGCGCGGAACAGACTGCCCCTGCACGGGGCTGACCCGCACCAGTAGGAGCATGCTCACAAGCAAAAGCAAGATTTTTGTAGACCAGAGCTGGTTCACTTTCTGACGGTATTCCTCAATTCTAACTCCAAAAACGAATTTACGGAAGTTCGCAGCAAGATGGCATCCAATTGTCCTGAGACGGCTGAAACGGTGACAAACAGGTATTTTTACCTGTTTACGGGGCTAAACCACCGATAGCTGGGAGGGGGTTAAATACTGTTATAAAAGGCGGTGATTCTCACCAGGTCTCTCGACGAATCCGTCTTCAGTCGATTTTGCTTGACAAATTCCTTCACTTTCCGCTGCTTCTTAGCCATGATCGTAAAGAGATCACCCTTCTTACCGGAGAAAGTATACATCTTGCCCTTTTTGTCAACGAAATAGAAATACTGTCTGAGACGATCTCTCACCAGACTTCCGGAATAGAAGCCAGCACCGGTAGGCACCGTCTCCTGCACCAATGCCTCCCGCGATAGCAGAGACAACTCTCCCTCATAGAGCAATTCGAAAATGACCGGTGTCTCGTAATCGGTTTTGAGCTTGTAGGGGATCGTGTAAAACTCTCTGTAGTTTTCCAATACCTCGTCGTAGATGTTCAGGTAAAAGACCTGGTAACTGGAATAGGTCCTGACTACTTCCCTATTGTAAAACTGGACGGAATTGGCCTCCATGTTGTACTTCACCTGACCACGTAGCGTATCCTTGTTGCTGGTCACGATGAAACCGTCATGCCATACCTCGGTAGAAAACTGGCTGGTCGCCGTAAAGCTCACACAGAGAATCGCTACAAATAACCAATGACGCATAATCACTTCAATATTTCATGCCCCATCTTATCCCGCTTGGTTTCAAGGTATCGGATATTGTGAACGTTGGGGCTTACCTCTATTGCTACATTTTCAACAATTTCCAGGCCATAACCCTGTAAGCCGATGCGTTTTTTTGGATTATTGGTAATAAGTTTCAATTTCCTAACCCCTACTGCCCGAAGGATCTGTGCGCCAACGCCATAATCCCTCTGGTCCATCTTGAAGCCGAGGTGGAGATTAGCCTCCACGGTGTCCATCCCCTCTTCCTGCAACTTGTAGGCCTTGAGCTTGTTGATCAGGCCGATCCCTCTCCCCTCCTGATTCATGTAGATGACGACACCCTTGCCCGCCTTCTCCACCATGTCCATGGCGGCATGCAGCTGGTTGCCACAGTCACAGCGGTAGCTATGGAAGATATCACCTGTGACACACGAGGAGTGCACACGCACAAGCACTGGCTCATCCTCTTCCCAGGTACCCTTCACGAGCGCCAAATGATTGTCGCCGGTGTTTATCTGAGTGAAGGCCCGAAGGTGAAAATCACCGAAAAGTGTGGGCATCTTCACATCAATTTCCTCCTTGATCAGCGTCTCATGCCGTAGCCGGTATTCAATCAAATCCTTGATAGCCACCAACTTGAGGTCAAACTTGTCAGCAATCTTTCTCAGGTCAGGCAATCGCGCCATGCTCCCATCGTCCTTGAGGACTTCGACCAGGACACCAGCTGGTTGCAAGCCCGCGAGCCTGGCAAAATCGATGGCTGCTTCGGTGTGCCCGGTCCGTCTCAAAACACCACCATTCTTCGCCTTCAGCGGGAAGATGTGACCTGGTTTACCGAAATCTTCAGGCTTGGTTTGGGGATCGACGAGCGCCTGGATCGTTTTTGCACGGTCAGAGGTCGAGATCCCTGTGGTAGTCCCATGTCCCAGCAGGTCCACGGAAACCGTAAATGGTGTCTCATGGACGGCCGTGTTTTTGCCTACCATCAGGTCCAAAGCCAATTGTTCGCATCGGGCTTCGATGATCGGAGCGCAAATCAGACCCCGGCCCTCCTTGCTCATGAAGTTGATGATATCTGGAGTGACCTTTTCTGCAGCACAGATGAAATCTCCTTCATTTTCCCGATCCTCATCATCGACAACTATGATGATTTCGCCATTGCGTATGGCCTCTATGGCCTCTTCGATCTTGTCAAGCATTACTACGTGTGAAGTTCAATTCTGTAAGTAAACCAATTATTTGACCACGACGTTTCCCAAATACGACGCAATCTCCATTTCTGTTCGTTTAAGGTCATTAATTTCATCCAAAATGGCATCGACGTCATGACCATCCGCCGATTTTAACCGCTCGCGTTCATCCTCAATGAGGTGCTGAATGATTCGAAACTTCAGTCTCAGGATGTTGGTCAAGGTAATATTTTTCAGATTCTCCGTCTCTTTGGGAACCTCGATCTGATGTTTTGATTTCCAAAACTCGCTGATCTCGTATTTGTTGGTGCTCAGTTCCACTACCTCCCTCTTCACATCCTCGTCGCCATGCTGCATGAGGTACTCGGTGTTGACGATCTTACCGGACTGCGCATGCTCTCTCATCATCCCGAGGATCCGATGGTAAATGGGATGGGTGAATTCGATCTCGTCAATTTCACTCAGGAAGTAATCGATGAGGTATTGATTCTCCTCCTTTTGGTTCAGGATCTGCTCGTTGCCGTAGTTGATAAGTACCCGGATGCTTTCACGTTCCTGATAATAGATCGCCGTTTCCGGAGATGATAAGGCCTTTTCGACGGCGGGCTCTGAGGGCTCCTCAGTCGGCAATGGCGGCAGCTCAGGTGGCTCATCTACCCTGGAGGGTTTCCTGCCGCGTTCTATCAGTAGCTTGTTTTGCTCAAGGATCAGCACCGATTCGCTGATGTCCATCAGATCGCTGCACTCTTTGATATAGACTGCCCGCTTCACGGGGTCACTGATCTTGGAGATCGAGCTCACCATCTCCCGCACCGCCTCAGAGCGTTTGATGGGGTCACGCTCGATGTCTTCCAACAGAAGACCGGCCTTGAAGCGAATGATGTCTTGTGACTGCTCCTGGAGGAAATGCTGAAAAGCCGTAGTACCCAGCTTGCGGCTGTAGCTATCCGGATCTTCACCATCGGGAAGCGGCACAGCGCGTACGTTGAGGTCTCCCTCCAGCAACATATCGATCCCCCTGATAGAGGCCCGTATACCCGCCGCATCGCCGTCAAATAGTACGGTCACATTCTTGCTGTATCGGTGGATCAACTTGACCTGATCCTCGGTCAGGGCCGTGCCGGACGAAGACACAACGTTTCGCACACCTGCCTGATGCATTGAGATGACATCGGTATATCCCTCGACCAGGTAGCAATTGTCTTCTTGTCTGATGACCTGCTTGGCCTGATAAAGGCCATAGAGTACCTTACTCTTATTGTAGAGTTCGGTCTCTGGAGAATTCAGGTACTTCGGACCCTTCTTCTCCTTGCTGAGGGTGCGCGCACCAAAGGCGATAACTTTCCCAGTAACATTTTGGATCGGAAAAGTCACCCTGCCCCGAAAGCGGTCATAAAGACGATCTTCCTTGACCACGATGAGGCCCGCTTCTTCCAGCAACTCCTTCTGATAACCCTTCTTTAGCGCCTCCTTGTAAAGGTGGTCCCAAGCCTCGAGGGCATAACCCAAATCAAAAGCCTGAATGGTCTCATCACTAAACCCCCGTTCCTGGAAATAAGTATAGCCAATGCTCCTGCCCTCTTCGTGCTCCATCAGCTGTTGCTTAAACAGCTCATTGGCATAGCTCATCACGATATAAAGGCTCTCCCGCTTGTTCTGCGCAGCCTGCGCCTCATCCGTTTGCTCTTCCTCCTCGACTTCGATGCCATACTTGGCCGCGAGGTATTTCAATGCCTCGACATAGCTCAGGCCATCGATCTCCATCACAAAAGTGATCGCGTCACCCCCCTTCCCCGAGCTGAAATCCTTAAAGATCCCCTTCGACGGGACCACGTAAAAAGATGGCGTCTTCTCAGTAGTGAATGGGCTAAGTGCCTTGTAACTGCTGCCAGACCGCTTGAGATTCACGAAATCCCCCACCACCTCGACGATGTCGATTCTGTTCTTGATTTCTTCAACCGTGGTGGGGTGGATCATGCCTCAAAAATAAATCAGAAATATAAGGAGGGTAACCTCCGGCCCTGCCTGTAGAGCAAACGTACGGCCGCTTACAGAATCGTCAGAACCGTAGATAACAATTATTTGTTCGTTGTACAATGTATTAAACTTGCAGGACAGAATATGGATTGAGTGATGGCCCTCGTTCTTCACATGAGGAGGAGGCTCCCCACAGGCAGTATCAAGGCAAAATGGAGATCACCAAAGAAAAAATTATCACCGCACTGAAGGAAGTGCAAGACCCCGACCTAAAGCAGGATCTCGTCACCCTTGGAATGATCCAGGATGTGATAATCGACGGGAACAAAGTATCCTTCAAGGTCGTGCTTACCACCCCCGCTTGTCCGCTGAAGGAGATGATTCGCAGGGACTGTGAGCAAGCCATCGAACGTCATTTGGGGGAAGAGGTGGAGTTGGACATCGAAATGACCAGCAATGTCACCACTATCCGGGATAACGCGCCATTGCTGCCTGAAGTGAAAAACATCATCGCCATTGCCTCAGGTAAGGGCGGTGTGGGAAAATCTACTGTCACGGCCAATCTTGCTGTCGCTCTGGCAAAATCTGGCGCAAAGGTAGGGCTGATCGATGCCGATATTTTCGGCCCTTCCATGCCCACGATGTTCAATTGTGAGCATGAGCAGCCTAGTGTTACTCAAGTGGATGGTAAGAACAAGATTGTCCCTATAGAACAGTACGGTATTAAGCTGATCAGTATTGGCTTCCTCTCTCCTGCAGAAAATGCGGTGGTTTGGAGAGGGCCTATGGCCAGCTCCGCCTTGAAGCAATTCATAGGAGACACAGTTTGGGGAGAGCTGGACTATTTGCTAATCGATTTGCCACCGGGCACATCCGATATACATCTGACCCTCGTACAGACAGTACCGGTCACTGGGGCTATCGTCGTGACCACGCCTCAAAAAGTGGCCACCGCGGATGCGCAACGGGGAATCGCTATGTTCCGACAGCCACAAATCAACGTACCCATACTGGGATTGGTGGAGAACATGGCCTACTTCACGCCGGAGGAATTGCCGGACAACAAGTACTACATCTTTGGACAAAATGGAGGAAAGGAATTGGCGGAGAAATTCGATGTCCCTTTCATAGGTGAAATCCCTATCGTACAGGCAATTCGCGAAAGTGGGGATTCAGGATATCCAGCAGCAATGAAAGACGGTGTAACAGCCGATGCATTCAGGACATTGGGCGAAAATGTGGCCCAACAAGTGGCCATTCGAAATGCGACGATGGACAAGACGAAGAAAGTGGAAATGAAAGTATGATGGACAAGGAATTATCGGAGAAGATCGAACAGGCCCTCGACAACATCAGACCTTATCTCGAGGCTGATGGAGGCAACGTGAAAGTATTGAAACTTGAAGACGACACCTTGTACCTGGAACTGCTGGGCAATTGCGGGTCCTGTCCTATGTCTACCATGACGCTCAAGGCTGGTGTCGAGGAGTCTATCGTGCGCGCTGTGCCTCAGATCAAGAAAGTAGAGGCCGTCAACATCACACACCCCGACGACCCCAATGCCCGGCTTCCTTTCGGCAATACCGTGCGGTAAATGCGGGCTGCTTGTCTTCTGGTTCTGGCGTTGATGCAGTTCGCCCTTCAAGGGCAGGACCGTTGCGCCGTTGCACAAGAACCAAAATCGGACCGAAACCTTGAGTTTGAAAATTGGCTCGCGGCGACAATGGCGGCACGAAGAAGCGCGCGTGGCGAAGCGACCGAAACGGTGATGACCGTACCGGTGGTCTTCCATGTCGTCCATAATGGCGAGCCCGTTGGCTCCGGAGGCAATCTTTCTGAGGAGCGCATCCTGCAGCAGTTGGAGGTGATCAATCAGGACTTTAGCAGAACCAACCCCGATGCGGATCAGACACCTTCGGAGTTTGTACCCGTCGCCTCAAGTGTAGACATCCAGTTTGTACTCGCCAGACAGGATCCAGAGGGGCTGCCCACCACGGGCATCACCCGCACAGAAGGCAACCAGAACTCCTATCGCCTCAATGATGACGCAGCTTTGAAGGCAGAAGTCTATTGGCCCGCAGAAGACTATTTGAACATCTACGTTGCCGAACTGCAGGGATTCCTCGGGTGGGCTTCCTTCCCCTTTTCAAACCTTGAGGGTATCACCGAAATCGAAGCCGAACGCCTTACAGATGGTGTGGTGATCGATTTTCAATACATCGGCCGCAATCCCGACACGGGCGGCACTTTTGAGAGTTTCGGCCGAACGCTGACCCATGAACTCGGACATTATTTTGGACTGAAGCACGTCTGGGGTGACGGCGGCTGCTCCGCTGATGATTTCTGTACGGACACTCCTGCCTCCAATCAAAACTACCAGGACCAATGCCCCTCCTCTGCACAATCGTCTTGTGAAAGCAGCGACATGTACAGCAATTATCTGAACTACACAGACGATGCATGCATGAACCTGTTCACTGTATGCCAACGAGAACGAATGAGAGCGGTCCTGGCCTCGAGCCCACGAAGAGTGAGCCTGCTTACCTCCTCAGGGTTGGAGGACGCTGTGAGCGTGACGAATAATATGGGCATCCGCCGAATCATCACACCGCTACAGGGCGAGTGCAACTCGACACTCACGCCAATGGTAGAAGTACGGAACTACGGGACCAATGACGTCCAAAGCTACTCTGTGCAAATGAGCATTGATGGTCAAACAATTGAATCGACGACGATCACATCTACTGCTCAACCGCAGGACCTGCAGATAGTATCATTTGGGGAAATCGCCGTGGAAGCATCGGACCCTCACACGTTTCAGTTTGCTATCACCAGCGTCAATGGAGGAAGCGACAACCACACGGCCAACGACACACTTGTAGTGACCCTCGCTCCTACTGAATTGCTACAACAGCCTTTTCTGGAGGACTTCGAAGTGAGTGGCACAGCCTTTTTCCGCACGTCGTCTGAGGAAGGAACACTTTGGGGTATTGCAACCGCACCCGCCGAATTGGGTAACAATCAAGCTGCAGTCGCTCAATTTCACGAGGAACCGAGTGGGTTTGGGGAACAGCATATCTACCTATTGCCCGATGTGGACCTGAGTGGTCTGAATTCAGCAGAAATCACCTTCGACTTTGCCTACGCCAACTCTGGAGATCACAAAGATGGACTGATCCTGGCTTTTTCCAGGGACTGCGGGGCTACCTTTCATTTTGATGACTATCTGTTCGAGCGCTTTGGCAGTGCTTTAAAAACCACGGTGCGCCCGGTTTCAGGAGCGTTTGTCCCTCTGGATGAACAAGAATGGGATCAAATGGCCATCAACGTCACTCAGCTTTTGGGCATCCCCGACCTGCGTTTTGGGTTGATTGCCTATAATGGGTCCGGAAACAACATCTATATCGACAATGTGGAGCTCAGTGCCACCGCCCTCCATCCTTACGATCTGGGAATCAGAGATGTGTCTAGCCTCCCGGTGGTAACTTGTTCTGACGAGATTGATCCCCGGGTGACGGTCAGAAACTATGGATTCGAGGTCATCACTGACTACGTCATGAGCTTCGATATTGGCAATCAACAAAGCGACACGTTCATAGAGACCCTTCTCCTGCTGGGACAGGAAGAAACCTGCAGAGTGTCCATCAACGACCTGAGCGAAGGAGCCTACGAGCTGACCCTGTCTGTATCCTCTCCCAATGGAAACGAAGATGGGAATCCCAGTGACAACGTGGTGGTGAGAAACGTGGTGATTGATAATTCCACCGAAACACTACCCATCCGGGAAACATTCTCGGGCACACCCAACTGGGTATCCACCAATCCCACAGGTAACTCCATCTGGGAGCGCACCACAGCAGAGGAAAACATCGCCTATCGGGCCAATGGATTTGACGCCGGCAACGATGGCGAAGACCACTGGCTGGTAAGCCCGGTATATTCTACCGCCAACCACCAGTATGGCTCATTGGTATTTCGCATGGCCTACTCCGAACAGGGTACCACCGCTGACCGTCTGCGGGTAATGATCTCGGCCTCCTGCGGCAATAGGTTCGAACAGACGCTGCTCGACCTGGCAGGTAGTGATTTAAGTACTGCCAATGGGGGCGCCAACTTCCTGCCCATGGGCGACAATGACTGGCGGGAGATCGTCCTTGACATTAGCGATATGATGGCCTTTCCGGACCTCCGCGTCGCCTTCGTTTATACGAATAACAGTGGCAGCAACCTGTACATCGACGACGTTGAGATCTTTCCAACCAGTGCTGATGAGCTTCGCCGCTTTCCGGCGCAAATGTGGGTCTATCCAAATCCAGCACCTGGCGGATACTTCAATGTGACAATCAATCTGCCGCGAAAGGATGATGTCACCATCCGGCTGGTCGATCTGAGTGGCAGGACCATCGTTTTCTTCAGGGAGCCAGATGCGCTCAATCAGACTTTCAATTTTGAAGCACCCGGATTGGAAGGGATGTATCTATTGAAAGTCGAGGGGTCCAACACAAACCTCAGCGGGAAGATACAGATCCATCGGTAGCCCTTGTTCAACACCTCGAGAAATCACCCTATCTTCGCAGTCGAAACAGCCAGCTATTGGCTCAAGCGCACTTTTCCGCAAATGAGGGTAGGAATATTTTTGGTGATCACTCGCTATAGGGCACGGCATGCCACGTCACTCACAGCTGTTGCGCAATCAGACATGAATTCATTAGGTTTACGACTCGCAGCATGAAAGAAATACTAAAGAAACTATTGTCCATACCCTGGGTGCGAATGATCGTCCATATCGTATCAGCGACTTTACTCGCATTGGTGATCGTATTGTTCTTTTTCAATATCTATCTGCCATCGCGAACCAATCACGGCGAGACGATCACAGTGCCCAACGTAGTAGGCGTACACTATGACGATCTCGACGAGTTTCTGACCAACCGTAAACTGAGGTACGAGATCACAGACGACAGCAGCTACTCAGCGGATTTCCGGCCACTGGAGGTGTTGAAGCAATTTCCACTACCAGATGCCAAAGTCAAAGAGAACCGAAAGGTCTACCTCACACTCAACAAGACAAGGCCGCCCCTGGTGAAGATGCCCAATTTGAAAGATGGCTCCATCAAGAGTGCGCAGCTTGTTCTTCGCACGTACGACCTGAGAATTGGCAGAATCGAATACGTCCCTGAGCCTTTCTTTGGTACGATCATCGATCAGAAGTACAGAGGCCGGTCAATACAGCCGGGTGACCTTGTGCCCAAAGGATCGACGATTGATATCGTGGCGGCGGATGGACTGGGTGTCGTCTCGTTACAGTCCCCCAACCTTATAGGGCTGGAGGAAGAAAGTGCCAAGGTCGCTATTGTCGGAAGCGGACTCAAAGTGGGGCAAGTAACATACCAGAAAAGCGGTGAATACGTTATAACCATCGACAACGAAGACGGTACGGAAGGCACAATCACCAATAGCGTAGCCCCCGGTGAAGTCGTAGAGCAGTCGCCAAAGGCCGGAGAAAGTGTGCGCATAGACGACGTGATCGATATCTGGGTGTACCGTCCTGATTCGATCAATACAAAAAGGACACTGCTGGATGAATAAGCGGTTTTTGCTGGTTTTTCTTGTTGGTATCTGCGGCATGCAACTGGCTAGCGGGCAGCTGATCCTGCGCCATATCGACAGATCGGCACCAGCGAAGAAGCAGCAATCCCTCCCCTCCGCAAGGGTGGAGATGGAGCCCTTGACCCTACCCTTTTGGGACGATTTTAGCACCTCTATCGACGTACCTGACACAAACCTTTGGGAGTACGGCGAGCACGTTTTCATCAACAACACGATCGGTATTGATCCACCTTCTTTGAATGTCGCTACCTTCGACGGCGCTCAAAGAAACGGACGCCCCTACCAGATCACTGAGGAGAAGCCCGGACCCACTGATAGTCTCATTTCCCGTCCGATCAATCTGGCAGTGGTACCGTTTGGCCAGCGGGGCAATGTCTTCCTGTCGTTTTACTGGCAATTGAAAGGGTTTGGCGAGATCCCTGAATCCATCGATAGCATCCGACTTCAGTTGATGGGTGCGGACAGCGTCTGGCATACAGTCTGGAGCCAGCAAGGAGGCATTGACAGGTTCGACAGCCTGTTTCGATATGAGGAGATCAACCTGCGTGCCCTGGAGACTGGAAACAGGACGTTCTTCCACGATGAATTCAGGATGAAGTTTCAGGGCTTCAGCACCCTCAGAGGGATCTACGACACCTGGAATCTCGACTACGTATACATCAACCGGTATTCCCGACCGTTCCAACCTGGCAACCCACAGAACCGGACCATTCTCGACCGGGCGATTTCCGATGTTTCCGTGCCCCTCTTTGGGCTCTATTACGAGGTGCCGATCGATCAGCTAAGGGTCAACCCTACGATCCGGCAGCAGACTGTTGCGCTGAGCAATATCGATCGCTCGGACATTCACCCGGTGCAGTACTCTCATGTCCTGACCAACACGAACGACGGCACTGTCCTGGCAGAGGACTTATTGATTGATGGACCACTGCTCTTCCCGGGGGAGATTGACCATTATCCGGGCATAGATACCACGACGCTCGCTTCATTTACCGGCGACTCAGTCGTCATCGAGAGCGAGTTTTCGTTCCGCACAGGAGATAGCCAGGGTATTCAGGAGATCCTCCCCAACGGGGATACCATTGTTTTCAGCTCTGCACGGATTTGGGCGAATGATACGGTGCGATTCAGGTATTTATTGCAAGACCACCTCGCTTACGACGATGGTACCGCGGAATTCGCCGCTGGCATCAACCTTGACCAGGGTCAAGTCGCCGTGCAGTTCGTCCTGCCATCCCCGGACACGCTTACACATGTGGATATTTACTTCCCCGCATTGCCCGCCACCGCCGGGCAGCCGATGGACATTGTCGTATGGAAAAGACTGACCGAAACCGGCGAGGTCACACGCGCCTCACACGTAGTTCAGGAAACCAACCTACGTAATCAATTCGCGCGAATCGCTTTATTTGACGGCCAAATCCTCGAAGATACGTTCTACGTGGGGTTTCAGCAGTTTACGGACGATTATGTGGCTATCGGGCTCGATCGGAGCAATGAACTCGCTACCAGTAAGACCTTTGTCAACACCAGTCGGGAATGGGTAGCGAACACTGACATCATCGGAGCGCTCATGATCAGGCCGGTTTTCGGGGATGTGGACGACCTGGTCCTGTCCACCCCTGCACCCGCAGCAGAGTCATTGATCGTGTATCCTAACCCCACTACTGGAAGCATTAATATTCGTGGCGACTACGAACGCCTGGAGATCTATGATCTGGGTGGCCTGCGGGTACTTACCTCCGACTACTCCTCCAAATTAGATCCACAACTCCCACGAGGACTCTATATCTTGCGCATCTACCGAAAGACGGACGTAGTCACCAAGAAACTGATCGTGGAATGATGACCGAAATCGAACCAACCGAACTCAAAGCACGCCGTGAGAAGGGCGAGGATCTATGCATCCTCGATGTACGGGAAGCCTGGGAGTATGATGAAATCAACATCGGCGCGACGAACATCCCACTGCACGACCTACCCTTCCGATTGCAGGAAATAGAGCACTGGAAGGAAACGGAGCTTATCCTTCACTGTAATTCTGGCTCGCGCAGTGTGCAGGCCCAGAAGTTTCTGCGCAGTCGTGGCTTTACGAGTACGCGCAATCTCCTGGGAGGAATACAGGCGTTTCTTGCCGTCACTAAGTGACGACAAATATCTCCGGACAGTAAGACAGAATAAAGACGATCAACGCGATCACGCCGATCACTTTTCTTGAGGTAGTCAGCGGCTGGTTGTCGCTTGTTGTGGGATGCTCCACACCGAGAAACCTGCCGATAAGCAGCGCAAAGAGCAACATACCTCCGGTAAACTCCAACTCAAAAAGCGCCGTGACAGTGAACTGAACGGACATGATGACCGTAGCAGCAAACCATCGCTCCCTGACATTCTCAAATGTCCTATAAAGGCAAATGTTGAGAAAGTACAGGTACAGGAAGATCGAGAACAGGAACCACCCCACGCTGCCCGGTGAAGTGCCGTCCATACCGCCAGGATTGATGACACCCAACCCCGTGTAAAACAGAAAGGCGATGAAAGCCGACTTGGAAATGAGGCTGTGGTACTTGCTTCCAAAAAGCCCAAACACCACATGCCCCCCATCCAATTGCCCTATTGGGAATAGATTGATCGCTGTGAAAAACAGCGCCAGGTAGCCCGCCAGCAGCCAGGGATAATGCATGATCTCATGGTCGTTGGGAATGCGACTCTTGTCTTCCACTACGTATTCTTTCATGAGATAGAATAGTAGGTTGCTTCCAATCGTAATCGACAGACCGTCTTTGTAGTACCTGACTGAGTCCTGTGTGGCTTCGTAATTCAGGCGATTCGGATTGACAAAGTCTTTTTTGTACAGGACTGTATCGGTTTCATAGAGTACCGTGTAGTTGTCACCGAAGGACTCGTACTCTGGGTGAATCTCGTAGATGTATTCAGGCTCTGGAAGGTGTGTGAACCCATAAAACAACACCACCAAAGCAACGACAAACCCCGCCAAAGGACCGGCAATGCCCACATCAAAGTATTCCTTGCGGCTTTTGATCTCCTCCTTTATCCGTATGAAAGCGCCGAATGTCCCCAGCGAGATAAAAATACTCCCCAGATACATCGGAATGTAATAAGGCAGTGTAACAGCGATCTTGTAGTACCTCGCCGTGAAGTAATGACCAAATTCATGGAAGGTCAGTATCAGCAAAAAAGGAATGGAGTACTCCATGCCCCCGAGGATCTGAGCCCACGACAATCTACCAAGAGGCAGCGCATACATCCACTCGGCGCCAGCCAGGGTGGTAGTCACAATTGTCACGAGTAGCAGAATGATCTGCAGGCGTAGTCTTTTACCTTCAGTCATAAGCCAGGATCTCAAATATTTGATCGGGGTATTCCACCTGGATGGAGTGAATCCCCTGGGCTCTAGCCGCCTCCACGTTTTCCAGGCGATCATCGAGAAACAGCGTTTTACCGGGCGTCAATTGCTGATGGTCAATGACATACTGGTAAATCTCTGGGTCTGGCTTCCGAAAACCCACATGATGCGAGTAAAAGGCTTCGTGTACGTAGTCTTGCATTGCGCGGCCTCCAGAAACCTCAGCGACCATTTCGTCAAACCTCCGCTCGTGTATGCCATTGGTATTGCTGAGGATCAGCGTGCGAAACTCTTTGCCTAACTCCTCCACCAATTCCAGGCGGCGGAGAGGAATATTTTGGAGCATGGCATTCCAGATATCATCGAATTCCTGGTCTGTGAGGTCGATCTGCAGCAAGTCCCTCATTCCATGCCGAAACTGTTCCTCTGTGATCTTACCAGTCTCGTACAGTTGAAGCAGCGGCGAAGAGACAATCAACTCCTTGTAGTCGACATCTTTTTTGCCCGATACAGCCTGCAATCGCTGGATCACTGCTACTGATGCCAGGTCTACAATCACCTGCCCCAGGTCGAAAATAACTGTGGCATAGTTCTGTGGGGAGAAGCTTTTCATCATGCGACGGCAAACCTAATGACGCCTAACCACCTATCCCAATAAAAAATGTCTTGCCCGGACCTTCTATCGTTTATTGAAAACCTTATCTGCCATTCATCGGTATAACTAGCATTAAATTTGCGAACGGTCACTTTCGACACCGTCGCCACGATTAGCGTGAAGCCACTACCGACATATCTCGTCCTCTTTATTGCCATTTGGTTTTCCTATCATAGTTATGGGCAAGGACACGGAGGTCCCGGGAAAGATGGGAGAAACCTTCGATTCAGTATCATCGGTGGGCCTGGCTACAGTCCTGATATGGGATTCCTCTTAGGTGGAGATGCCGTCTTCACTTTCTCGACTAACCCCTCTGACACGACTTTGAAGCGATCGGTAATACCTGCCGCGTTTGCCTATTTCTTCAACGGAGGTGGTGCTGTGATTGTACGGCCACAGTTATTTCTTAATCATGACCGCATGCGCATCTTCGGTCAGGTGTCGGCTATAAATGTTGTGGACAATTACTATGGCGTAGGCTTCGAGACGAGCTCTGAGGTCGAGCGCGGGGAGAGCACGACCCAACACCGGTTTCAGGCTTTGACCTTCAATCCCGTGCTGCTCTTCCGGTGGCGCGAATCCGACTTCTTCCTCGGACCGTCGGCGTCGGTGATTCGAAATGACATCAAGGAACCCAGTGAAGGGATGCTAGTCGATGAAACGTACCTTGCGCAGGGCGGGGATGACAATGGAGCAAGCTTCTTCAATAGTGGTCTGGGCCTGCGCCTCAATTACGACACGCGTGACGTACCAGCCAACGCCTACAAAGGGGTATTGCTAGAGTTCGACTTCGTGCAGTATCACTCAGCCCTTGGTAGTGATACAGACTTTCGGACGTATCGCCTGGAGTATCGCCAATTCAAGCAGCTCAAGCGACTAGGCAACGAGAAGGTCCTGGCCTGGACTGCAAATATGCGATTTACCAGTGGGGAGGTCCCATTCCCGATACTTCCCACCGTAGGCTCTCCCTTTGATCTGCGGGGGTATTATGCCGGGCAATTTCGGGATCACCACGCTTTACTAGCTCTGGTGGAGTACAGGCACGGGTTTGAGTTCACCTCCGACAATAAATTTGTCAAACTGCTCTCCAAAACGGGCTTCGTGGCCTGGACCGGCGTGGGAACGATCACGAACAACCTTAGGACATGGGACGACTCCGGTGTTCTCCCCAACTTCGGTGCAGGCTTCCGAGTGCAATTGCAGCCGCGTATCAACTTCCGAGTAGATGTCGGTCGTGACCCGCTCAACGAGCAGACACTGGTTTATCTCAACGTGACTGAGGCGTTTTGAAACGATTCATAGTCCTTTTCAGTGCTTACCTGATGGCGGCAGTGACTGTAAAGAGTCAAGACCTGACCACTCTCTCGTTCAGTGACGCAGCATTGGCACCCCCAAACACTTCAATTTTCGACATTCGGGTTGGTGCCTATTGGCAGCAAGAGATCAAAGAAGTGACGGGGCAAAAGCTCGAAATACCCAAGTGCGAGGTCTTTTACAATGGTGAGGCCCTTCAAGTCAAGACATGCAAGACAAGAGGCAGCTCCACTTTGAATTTTGTAAGAAAGAGCTTCCTGGTGTCGCTTGATGAACCCATCGATCTGGCTGGCGGCGAGGTGGAAAAACTGGCACTCAACAACCTCGCCATGGATCACAACTATTACAGGAACCGATTGTCGTTCCTACTAATGGCCGAACTGGACCTGTTTCCACTTCGCAATCAACTCACAGAAGTACGGGTAAATGGTGAGACTGCCGGGATATACCTGGCCCTGCAAAAAGTCGATGACTATACGGACGCCATCGACAGCCCCTTACTCCTACGAAGGGAGTACAGCCAAATGGCTACGGTAGAGGAGGTGAAAGACAGCAAAGACAAAATCCATTTCAAAAGGCTGAAGCAAGTCAAGAAATTGACGAAGGAGTTCGAGGGCGAAGTGCTATTCGACACCCTCAATTCGATGGTCTTTATGGACCGTTACTTTCGGTGGCTGGCATTCAATCAGCTGATACTGAATGGTGACTACACCGACGAATTGTTCCTTTACCTGCATCCGGAGGAAAGGAAGTTCGACATCATCCCCTGGGACTATGATGACGTGTTCAGCAGCGAGCCCCATGAAGGCATGCATAAACGAAATCGCCGGCTGGATCATCAATTACTGTTTTCAAGTGAAGCCTACATCGACGTCATCATCGATCAGGATGACTACCTATACCACCGATACCTCGAAAACTTCAGTGAGGTGCTGGAGGTGTTAAGCCCTGAGGTCCTCAAAAGGACATTCGAGCAGGTGTACGGCGAGCTCCGACCCTACTATCAGAAGGAGTCGATCATCGAGCAAAGTGCCCTCGACCAGTATGGCTTGACTAACCTGGCCAGTTTAGAAGAAGATCTGCAGAGTCAGTATTCGGGACTGCTCAGTAGGCGAATCACACTGCAATCAGCCATTCAGACGGAGCAATAGTCAACCCAACAATCAGCAGACGAGGCTCAATACGTCCGATGAAATTGGTAGCCAAAACCGAAGGCCAATCGAAAGTCGTCAATATCGTTCACACGCGAAAAGTCGAGGAAAATCGGGCCAAGCAGCGATTGATAAGCGGCCGTCACGCCACCAGAAATCACAAAATTGGCCTCCTGCCTTGATGCCCAGTTGCTGCTAGCCGATCCCAGACCATCGATAAAATCATTAAACGAGGCATTTCCCACTAAAGCAGCATTGATATGTGGGATCAGATAGACTGAACCAAATGGGCGGATCTGCAACCCCAAAGAAGCTCGCAACTGCTGTGGTACGGTGATCTCTCCGTCCTTGAGCCCCAAGAATGCCCATTCTTCCACCCTTGGGCGCTCAATCGCACCTCCAAGAGTATAGAATTCACCAGCGGCATTGTCCAGGTAGGACAAGTCGTCTGGTGAGTCATCCAAAAATGTAAGACCCGCGGCCACTTGACCTATTAGGGTATAGTGGTCATTCAGAGGTTGGTGAAACTGATAATCGAGGTATACCCTGGTAGATCCCTCTACAGCGCCGGCTATCGTGGGTACACTGTCGGCGACATTTTCAATCCGGACATCATTCCAAAGCGTCCGATTGACTCGAATATTCACCTGCTGGCCACGAGTTGGGAAAAATACCTTGTCAAAGGAATTTCGGTAGTAGTTCACCTCCACCTTCGCATGGGCGAGCTCGTAGTTTCTCAAGGACAGTGGGGTAGTGATGACATCGGGATCGACCTTCGGCTTGAATCTCCGATGATCGTAGAAGACGCCTACTCCCAGAAATCCCTGTCCTACCGACCAGTTGACATCTTGACGCACCTGCCAGAAGCGGGCCCGCAAATCCTCCACACGCTCGCCGTTGATAAAGAAACCCCTATCGAAGATGTCATTGAAAAAACTTGTGCGCGTCCACAGTCTTCGAGACTTGATGAAGTACTTCTGGTACTGTAAGCGGATTTTGGGGCTCTCTGCTATATCCAATGATCCCAGGACTCTACTGTTCCTCCCAAGAATATTGCGACCAGTTGCATTGATCAGTAACCCGATGCCTAGCTCGTTGTCATAGTGAAGACTGGTCTTGACCTGCAAGGGCAGCTTTTCCTCCGCAGTGACCTTTAAGACCTTTCGGCCGTCCTCATCAATGATCTGATAGTCCAGTTCCTTAAAAAATGTTGTACCCATTGCCAGATCCATCATAGCGATGATCTCCTCCACAGTGTAAGGCTTGTTCAGCTCAAACCTTAGCTTTTGCCTTATGAACGCCCGTAGGTCTTCGTCAACGCCCACAGCGATCAACGAATCAAATGCGATCTTAGGACTGTGCTCTGGAAACGTAAAGGTCTTTTTCTCTGAGAAAAACGGGGCAAGTACCGCTAGGAGACTGTCCTTGGCCAGGTTAGTCGCAGTGCGCCCCTGTTCGATGATCTCGGCTGCGCTGGAAAAACTGGCGGTACTGTAGGTAAGGGTGGTGTCATGGTCCACAAAAAAGTCTGCGGAAGCGCGCTGATCCTCCTGCCGCAAGTTGCTCTGTAGCATCCCTGTTTGAAAGAGTAGATTGGTGACGTTCTTCAACTCCTCCTTGGTATACGCCCCTCCTGCTACATCACTCCCAATTACCACATCCGCTCCCAGTTCCCTGGCGATATTCACTGGAAAGTTGTTCATCACGCCTCCATCCACGAGCAGCATATCTCCCAATTCCACAGGTTTGAAAATAGAGGGAATCGCCATGCTTGCTCTCATCGCTTGCTGAACAGAACCAGAAGACATCACAACCTCCGTCCCTGTCAATACGTCCACGGCTATTGCCCGATAGGCGATCGGTAACTTGTCGAAATCAGTGATCTCATGTGCAGGGAAGCTCAGTGTGGCCAGGTACTCCCGCAAATGCTGATCCCTAACCAGGGCCGCCACGCTTTCCGGTTTGAATTTATTAAGCCCCAGTTCCAGAGCGTACCGCCCAAACTCATCCTTTTCACCGACTATCACATCCTGATACTGGACGGTACCCCCTAAGACATACGACCAGTCAGTATTCACCGAAATGGTTTCCAGTGTATCGCCGGAATAGCCCATGGCGTACAAACCACCGACAATACTACCCATGCTCGTCCCCACTACAAGGTCTGGTTTTACCTGGAGTGAATCCAGCAATTGCAGTAGTGGGATATGAGCGAGCCCTTTGGCACCTCCTCCACTCAGCACGAGTGCCAATTTTGGCCGGTCTTCAGTTGTCTGCCCGGAAGCTTGTGATAATGGCAGGATGCACAGACCCACCCATAGAATGGACATAAGACACCTGCATATTAACCCAAATGGAGAATGAGGAAGATGCTGAACAGAGGCCTGGTTCGGGTGGCGTAGTTTCATGACTAGCGAACATTGGCCTTTTTCCATAGAATTGCTAGTGGGTGCCCGAGAAATTGGTGGAAGGCGCCAACAGGGATGGTCTTAGAGTGCTATATCGCGGGAAGGCATGGTGGTCGATCGAGTCCCAGCTGAACATATTTCACATTCATGAGTTCTTGCCATAGCCTTGTTGATGACATGTAATGTCCGGCAATAACCTATTGGTTTCTTGGCCACCAACGGAAGTCTTACTAATATCGCTGTTACCAGGCACCGTTGCCTAGAGACCCAGTTCAATACACCATACAATGAATAACATCAGACAGGAATTCCCACGATTCATTCTTCTTTCGCTTCTCTCTCTTCTTTGCGTTGCTGCACAGTCACAAGATATCGGCACAGCGGAGCCTGAGACCATGAAGAAGTTGTACCCAGGTGAGACGTATTCACCCTATGCGCAACGCTCCTTCCCTAGCCAGGTCTACTGGGGCGAAATGCACCTACATACAAGTGTTTCACTCGATGCGGGATTGTTTGGAAATACCCTGGGTCACGAAGAGGCCTATCGATTTGCTCGTGGAGAAGAGGTGATCTCTTCTACGGGTCTACCTGTAAAGCTGAGCCGGCCGCTCGATTGGCTCTGTATCACTGACCACTCTGATGCGATGGGTTTCGCCTCCGATATGCAGCGGGGAGCACCAAATATTGCCAATCACCCGAAAGGCAGCCAATGGTACCAAGGATTTAAGCAAGGAGGACAAGCCGCTGCAGAAGCTGCCTTTGACCTCATCACCAACTTCGCACAAGGGACGTTGCCTCAAGATTTGATGTCGGACTACAACCCTGGAGCAACTGCCTATGATCGTGTATGGGATGATATCGTAGAAACAGCTGAGGAGTTCAACGATCCCGGCACCTTTACGACGATCATTGGGTTTGAGTGGACATCTGTGCCACAGGGCATGAATATGCACCGAAATGTGCTCCTGAGAGACAATGGGGATCGGGCAGGCCAGGTAGTACCCATGACGACCAAGGCATTCTTGGGTTCGGATGATGTCCTGGATTTATACCAATGGATGTCAGATTATGAAGAAAAGACAGGCGGTACGGCCTTGGCGTTGGCGCATAATGGCAATCTCTCCAACGGCTGGATGTTTCCCATGGAAGAGACCTATCATGGAGGTAAAGTGGATGAAGCGTATGTCAGAAAACGTGCACGATGGGAGCCGCTCTATGAAGTGACGCAAATTAAGGGCGACGGCGAAGCTCATCCATTTCTGTCTTCTACAGATGAATTCGCAAATTATGAAACCTGGGACGTAGGAAATCTCGATTTGACGGAGTTGAAGAAAGACGAAATGCTCGCTGGCGAGTATGCGCGGGAAGCCCTAAAAAATGGCCTCGTGCTTGAAAAGAAGCTCGGCACCAACCCTTACAAATTCGGCATGGCGGGAGCCACAGATTCTCACACCTCACTCACGACAGCAGAGGAGGAGAACTTCTACGGCAAGTCTGCAAGTGTGGAACCTTCTGTACATCGCGTGGAGCACCCTTTCGTAAAATCTAAACTCGGCGAGTGGTCTGGTCACAAACTCGTTGCCTCCGGATACACGGGTGTATGGGCGACGGAGAATACAAGGAAAGCCATCTTCGACGCTCTCGCGCGAAAAGAAGTGTACGCCACTACCGGGCCTCGAATGATGGTTCGCTTATTCGGTGGCTGGGATTTCACTGAGGAGGACATACAAAACCGAAACCCTGCCTTCACGGGCTATGCCAAAGGTGTGCCGATGGGTGGAGACCTTACCAACGCACCTCGCGGTAAGTCCCCAAGCTTCATGGTCTACGCCCTTCGCGACCCCATTGGGGCCAACCTCGACCGAATCCAGATCATCAAAGGCTGGTTGGACAAGCGAGGCAACACCCAGGAAAAGATCTATGATGTTGCAGTATCCGATGGTCGCACCATCGGAGATGATGGCAGATGCAAGACCCCAGTGGGCAATACGGTGAACTACGAGACGGCTAGCTGGACCAATACCATTGGAGATCCTGAATTGATCGCCGTATGGACTGATCCTGATTTTGATGCGGATGAGTCCGCTTTTTACTACGTCCGAGTGATGGAAATACCCACTCCTCGATGGCTATTGTATGACAAAGTTCGCCTTGGGGCGAATGTTCCCGAAGAGGCGGAGCTAGACGGGCAGGAGCGTGCATACTCCAGTCCCATCTGGTACACTCCGGCCAAATAGCGATTAACCTAACTCCCCGAAAATGAGACCCCACCTAATTACAAGCCTGTTATCAGCGTTCGTTGGCATGCTGGCGGTGAGTGCGCAGGACCCAGTACCCAGTAAGGAGGCACTGCAAAGTGCTTATCCCCAGAAGAGGAACTATTCTCCGTACGCGGGTCGAAACTTTCCAACGCAGGTTTATTGGGGTGAAACACATTTACATACGGGTATGTCCATGGACGCGGGCGCCTTTGGCGCGCGTCTCAAGCCTGATGATGCTTATCGCTTCGCGAAGGGGGAAGAATTGGTGTCTTCCACCGGGCAAAATGTGAAACTCAGTCGGCCGCTCGACTTCCTTGTCGTCGCGGACCACTCAGATAATATGGGATTCTTTCCACGGCTACTAAGTGGTGAGCCTTCCATGCTACAGGACCCAACAGGCCGTAGGTGGTATGATATGATCCAGGCTGGCGGACAGGAAGGTGTGGCCGCTGCTGTAGAGATCGTGCAGGCCATTACAGGTAATAGCTTCCCTCCTGCCCTGGCTGCGCTGCCGGGTACAGAAGCCTACAGGTCTGCCTGGGAAATGACGGTCAAAGCTGCGGAAACGCACAATGATCCTGGAAACTTCACCGCGTTCATCGGCTACGAATGGACGTCGACGGACAAAGGATTCAACCTCCACCGGGTGGTAGTTTACCGCGATGGAGGGGACAAAGCCATCACAACTGAGCCCTTTACAACGTTGTCCCCTAACGGCAGCCCCGATCCCATTGATCTCTGGAATTGGATGCAAGCCTATGAGGACAAGACCGGCGGCAGATTGCTGGCTATCGCCCACAATGGCAATATGAGTAATGGCTGGATGTTCCCCGAAACGAGCACGTACTTCCAACGGGATGTTGACAACGAATATGCAACCACAAGAGCGCGATGGGAACCGCTCTACGAGGCCACACAAATCAAAGGGGATGGAGAGACGCACCCATTCCTATCTCCAAATGATGAATTCGCTGACTACGAGACCTGGGCGCAAGGAAACCTGGACCTGACTCAGCTGAAGTCCAATGACATGTTGAAGTACGAGTACGCTCGAAGTGGCCTTTTACTCGGACTAAAATTGGAGCAAAAGCTGGGCATCAATCCCTACAAGTTTGGACTGGTGGGGGCGACAGACAGCCACACCGGATTGGCCACCGCCGCCGAAGACAATTTCTTTGGTAAGCACTCGGGTATGGAGCCCAACGAAAAGAGACTGGAGCACCCTATGGCCAAGGTGGGTGACAATGAATACTCGGGGTGGATGCCGGCAGCCTCTGGATACCAGGGAGTCTGGGCACGGGAAAATACTCGAGAGGCCCTCTTTGATGCGATGATGAGGAAAGAAACGTATGCTACCACCGGGCCAAGAATGATTGTACGTCTATTTGGGGGCTGGGAGTTTGAAGCAGCCGATACCAAAAGCCGCCTTCCCGCAGATGTGGGCTACTATAAGGGCGTGCCCATGGGTGGTGATCTGACGAACGCTCCAAGTGGAAAAGCGCCTTCATTTTTGGTGGCTGCTCAGAAGGACCCATACTCCGGAAACCTCGACCGCATTCAGATCATCAAAGGATGGGTAGATGCCGCTGGCAATGAACAAGAAAAGGTCTATGATGTTGCATGGTCCGGCGGCCGTAAGATGGGTCGGAATGGCAAACTTCCCGCGGTAGGCAACACGGTCGACATGGAGACTGCGACATGGACCAATGACATAGGCAGTCCTGAATTGATCACTGTTTGGAGTGATCCTGATTTCGATCCCAACCAGCGTGCATTCTATTATGCACGCGTCATCGAGATCCCAACTCCCCGATGGACGCTGTACGACAAAGTCCGTTTGGGGGCCGCGGTACCAGATGGCGTTCCCATGACCACACAGGAACGCGCCTATACCAGCCCCATTTGGTATACTCCATCCAGATGAAACCTAAGAAGTCCCTTCTTCAGTTGCTCGTAGTGGGGCTCCTGATGATCGCATGTCAGCCGTCATCATCGCCGGCTCCACCGCTACATGAAGAAAACGCTGACGAAGAAGAGGATATCTACCTGATGCCAGGCCTGGAACATGGCCTCCTGCAGTCCCCAATCAATATCCTCTCGCGAGAAGCTTCGGATGAAGCGGGCAAGCACAATATCACCTTCAACTTCTCCGGGGAGGTCAACAAGGTCGAGAACCTTGGACATACGATCCAGTTGGACTTCGAGCCAGGCAACACGATCACCGCAGACGGAAGGACCTACGAATTCAAGCAACTACATTTTCACACGCCTAGTGAGCATCTGATAGATGGAGTGACCTATCCACTTGAAATGCACGTCGTGAATATCATGCCCGGAACAGAGGGAGGCACTCCCCAATATCTCGTGATCGCTTTTTTATTCAAAATGGGCGCCACCAACACATTCATTGCCAGCTTCATCGACGCTGTGCCCGATGAAGAACACGCAGAAGCTGAAGTCAATATCAACGTCATTAAGTCCAGCAACTTGTGGACGCGGGGCACCGAACTCCTGGTGGACGAGTGCTATCACTACCGCGGTTCACTCACGACTCCACCTTATACCGAAAGTGTCTACTGGCTGGTCCACAAAGAGATTCTAGAGGCTTCTCCAGAGCAGATCATTCGGATCAACGAGATTGAAGGAGACAATGCGCGCCATATCCAATCCCGGGCCAATCGCGAGGTATCCTCCAACTGATGATCAATTCATGAATACGGCGCAGCTCTCCTCGCGGATCATATTTCTCACCATCGGTTTGTCAATGGCTTACGCCATTTTGAGGTATCACCTACTTGGCCCTATTCCCTGGAAGGACTTTCCGATGTTCATCCTGAATAAAGGGATTTCTCTGGCGGCCTTTATTCTCATCACATTCAACTTCTCATTTGGCCCTTTGAAGAACCTTGGCGTGAAGGTACCCGAGCCCTGGCTGGACACGAGGAGAGCCTTGGGTATGACTGGGTTCCTGCTGGTCCTTATCCATGCACTTCTGAGCTTTTTGCTGTTTACACCGGCGGTGTACAAGGGCTTCTTTGAGGTAGATGGCACACTAACCTTGATCGGAGGTATTAGCATGCTGGGTGGAGTACTGGCATTCGTCGTATTGTGGGGATACAATCTGTCTTTCCAAACCCACCTCAGCGAAGACAAGACGTTCATTGGATTCATCACTTCCCGCAAGTTTCTGCTTTGGGCGCTACCTCTTGGCGCGGTGCATCTGTTCTTTATGGGATACAAAGGATGGCTGACTCCTGAACACTGGCACTGTGGCCTCCCTCCCATCAGCCTTATCGGCTTCTCCTTTTTCACCTTCGGTTACGTTATTAACTTGCTCGGCAGAAAATAAGAGCGACAGCGTTTTTTGTCGTTTTGCCCAAAATCATGAAGAAACTGATCAGACAACCGCTCATTCACTTCCTGTTAATCGGTGCAGGATTCTTCGCATTGTTTCAGTTGACCGGTGCCACGGCCGATGATGCCCGGACGATCGTCGTCGACCAAAATGCGTTGATGACCTACTTCCAATATCGCTCCAAGGCTTTCAATCAACAGGTTTTTGAAGCAAAGATGGCAGCGATGTCGCCCGAAGAGTTCCAGCAATTGATCGATGAGTATGTGAGGCAGGAAGTCCTATTTCGCGAAGCGATGGCCATGGGCCTTGATAAGGAGGATTTCATTATCAAGCAGCGGATGATCCAAAAAGTCGAGTTCATTTCAGAGGGCATCGCAGAGGCCATGACCGAGTTGTCAGACGAGGAAGTGGAGCGTTATTATGAAGAGAACAAGGGAAGGTACTACCTCCAGCCATTCAGCACTTTTACGCATGTGTTCTTCGACTTCGAGAAGTGGGGCGAAAATGCTCAGGAAAAGGCCCAAGAGGAATTGTCTTTTCTCAACGGAAACAGCATTCCTTTCAGTGGCTCACTTGGACGGGGGGATCGGTTTTACTATCACACCAACTACGTAGAACGCGATCCGGAATATGTGAACAGCCACTTCGGCCCGGTGATGGCCAAGGCCATTTTCGAATCAGAAGCTTCGGATGAGACCTGGATTGGCCCCTTCCCATCGGAATATGGCTACCACCTAGTGATGGTCACCACGAATGAGCCCGGCCGGTATCCGGAACTTGCAGAACTCAGAGAGCGCGTGGAGGGCGATGCCCGACGAGATTTTGTGGAAAAGCAAAATGAAGCTACGATTCAACGCATTATAGATCAGTATGATGTGAGGGTTGTTTTGGAGAATCGGACTGAGGAAGAGGAGAAGGCTAAGGACGAGGAGGCTAAGGAGGAGAAGGATCAGGTTAAGGCTAAGGATAAGGAAGGCACCTAATGGCTTTCGAAGATTTCACGCAATTTTCCGTTTGGCAAAAGGGGTTTGAGTTGGTCATCCATGTCTACGAAGTGACTAAGACTTTTCCTCCTGAGGAGAGATATGGAATTACCTCCGACATTCGGCGGGCATCCAACTCGGTCATTCATAATATTGCGGAGGGGTTTGGGAGATTCGAAAGAAAGGACAAAACAAGGTTCTATAAGATATCCAGGGGCAGCGCTTATGAAGTCATGAGCCAAGCTTTGACTTGTAAAGCATTAAGTTTTCTTAGCGGCGATGATAGCGACAGAATACTAACCGGATACAAGGAAGTGATCAACGAAATCGACAAGATCATCAAAACAATTGAGACAAGATGAAGCTTACACGAACCTTTTTCCTTAGCCTCATCCTTAGCCTAGTTTGCGGCGAATCCTACGCCCACGAGTCCCGACCGCTCTACATCGAAATCACCGAACAAGCAACCGGCGAGCTGATCTTACAATACAAAATCCCCTTCACCATCCCCGATTTCAACCTGCCCACTGTGACACTAACAGATGGCTTTGAAGCACTCGATGAAGGCATTGCGTACCGTGTCGGAGATGGCTACCTCAAGCGCCAGCAGTTCGCATTTCAAGGGGTGCTAAATGAAAGAACTGTCACTATTTCTTATCCGATCATCAACCCATCTGTCTCCAGCATCATCAGCGTCTCCCTGCTCAATGGTCAGCAATTCAACAAAGTGTTGGGGCCGGAAGAGCTTGAGTGGAGCATTCCCGCTGAGGAAAGTAGGAGTCAGGTCGCGGGGCAGTATACGGTGCTTGGCATCCAGCACATTCTCGAAGGTTGGGACCACCTCCTGTTCCTGGTGTGTCTTATTATGGTCGCGGGGACGGGTCGGAAGATGCTCATCACTATCACCGGCTTCACTATTGCCCACTCGATCACATTGGTGCTATCGACCTTGGGCCTGGTCACTCTGCCCATCGCTCCAGTGGAAGCAGTGATCGCCCTGAGTGTGGTCTTTCTGGCATCGGAGATAGCCATCCGAAACAAAGATTCCTGGACTTACAGATACCCCATCAGTGTCTCCTCCTCGTTCGGGCTTCTGCATGGCTTCGGTTTTGCCTCAGTACTGAGTGATATCGGCTTACCGCAAACACAAGTACCCATCAGTCTACTATTCTTCAATGTGGGTGTCGAGATTGGTCAGTTACTCTTCCTTGGGGCAGTGATCGTCGTGATGAAAGTATCGGCGCTCATACCATTTGCGAAGGACATGTCTACAGAGCGAAAAATGAAGCTGGAAAAAGGCCTCGTCTACGTCGTCGGGTCAATTGCCAGCTTCTGGATGATTGAGCGGGTAGCGGGTTTTCTGTTGTGACATTCACCTACTTCTGGCCTTGGTGCTGAGCCAATCAATCAGGGGTCGGACCCGATCCGGAATCTGAGACTCTCCCAGCTCAACTGTTATCTGCTCTTCGCCCACATTGAGGACGATCTTGTACTGAAAGGCATCTCTCATATTGGGATCGTCCTGCGCACTTTGCACCTCCGACAGATCTGCATCCGCCACCAGTTGCCGCAAGGTATCCGCTTCTTCGTCCGGCATAGCGCGAGTATCTAGTTCTATCTCTACGATTCGCCCCATCAACCCACCGGAGCGCTCAAAAGCAATACTGAAATCCTGCTGCATGCAACTAGAGGTTAAACAACCCCAAAAGACCAAAAGTGAGCACATTGAGACATCCTGTTTTTTTCTTCGAAGGCGGTTCCGTTCTGGGTGGCGTCGGTTCAGGCAATGGTATCCCAACGTCCGACCATCCTTTCCTCACTGCCAGTTGTTCCTCGCTCCTGTGACCATAGAGTTCGCCGGCCACCTCCATGGTCGCTTGTGCGGCTTCCTGAAAATCAGAATTGGCGTTGAGTTTATTGCGCAATGTATCGTACCATATTCTGCCAGCCTTCTCCCATGCGTGACCACCTAGGGCCATGGCGACATTGTAAAAGGCTTTGTTGGGAATTCCCGAATTGATATGTACGCCACCCTTATCTCGGGTAGTATTGACGTATTGATCCATATGGCCAGGTTGCGGATCCTTGCCAAGCACAGGATCATTGTATGCTGACCCGGGGTCTTTCATTGATCGCAGGGCGACAGCACCGACATTGGAGGTGAACAGGCCCTCTCCTACCAGCCAATCCGCCTCTGCTGCCGTTTCATTCTTCAGCCGCTGCTTCACCAATGAACCAAAGACATCCGAAAATGACTCGTTGAGGGCGCCAGGCTGATCCCTGTAGACGAGATTGGCTTCATACTGCGTGACGCCATGGGCCAATTCATGGCCGATAATATCGACGGCAATTGTGAAGCGATTGAACAGGCGATGCTCCTCGGGCAAATCTTCATCGCCATCGCCGTAGACCATGCGGCTTCCATCCCAAAAAGCGTTGTCATACCCCATCATGTAGTGAACAATAGAGATCAGCGGCAGGCCCTGGTCATCGATGGAGTTGCGACCGAAGATCTCACTGAACAGGTCGTAGGTGGCACCAGCGCCATCGTAGGCCTCATCGACCGCATCATCACCAGTCGGGGCATCCCCTTCTCCGCGAACAAGCAGGCCGGGCAGACTGGACGTATTCTGGGCGTCATAAACCGATCTGTCTTTGCCTCCGGCACTCGCAGTCGGCCTGAGCGCTGCGGCCGCAATAGACTCTCGTCGTCCACGGAACTCCGCGGCCAGAGTGCTTTGCTCTTGTATTTTATTGATCTGTTCCGGAGAACCGTTTTCCAGGATTTGCTCTTGCAGGTGGGGGGGTACGATGCAATTGAAAGGACAGTGCGTAGCCATTTTTTCATGATTTAAAGTGAGAAATTAAGCAACCCCGAATAATCATCCCACCAGACTCGCGCCTACAGCGCGTACTAAAGGTCCAAAATGAAAACGTACAATGCAACTGCTTTCGCGGATGGTTTGTGATTTCCTCTGTCGGATGGAATTAAATTCCACCAGCGTGTTCCTCTTAAGATCAAACTCAATTACTTTTGCGCTCTGTTTGGCTGTTTTGCCAAGGGCCCTTAGCTCAGTTGGTTAGAGCACCTGACTCATAATCAGGTGGTCGCTGGTTCGAGCCCAGCAGGGCCCACTACGAAAGGGAGTGCCCCTTTACTCCCTTTCCTCCTTTTGCCCAAAGGTGATCTATATTTGAACAATCAATTGTCACTAAACCTTATCAATGAAAAAATCTATGAATACGAGCAAAGCATCTCCTTTCATTTACCTGACATTTGTATTCGCCGCCTTTTTGCTGATTTCCTGCGGAGGAGGCTCCACGCAAAGCGCTTCGGAAAGCGACTCCTCTACTGCTGAGCCCGAGGCGGAGACATCCACAGCTGCAGACACTGTATTCCTCACCATCGAGGGCAATGATCAGATGCAGTTCAATCTCAAAGAAATGAAAGTCACCGAAGGGCAGATCGTCAAACTGACGCTTGTTCATACCGGGCAGATGGCGGTAGAGGTGATGGGACACAACTGGGTACTGCTTGCCAAGGGAACGGATAAGGCGACATTCGCACAAGCTGCGATTGCCGCGAGAGACAACGAATACATTCCACAAGAAGGCGAAATGGCTGACAAAGTCCTGGTCAATACAAGCTTGGTTGGCGGCGGCCAGGAGACCACGGTGGTCTTCACCGCACCTTCATTTGGTTACTACGACTATATCTGCAGCTTCCCGGGGCACTACGCCATCATGCAAGGGACGCTGGTAGTGGAGCCTAAGGGCTAAAGCCGACTACGACTATCATGCGGCAACGGGCAACCATATCAATACCATGTCTCGCACGGCTGGGTGTGGTATTGATAGGGTTGCTGTCCCATGCCGTGGGCTATGGGCAGGCCCAGCCCAACCTGGTCCTTGACCTTCCAGAGGCGCTGTTTACGGAAGTGGAACGAGTGGAGGGCAGTGACAGGGATATCGCTCTCCTTCGCACGGTGTATGATCTCATCAATCACACGCCGCCAGGTGAGGAAATCACTGTCTGCATTTTCAAATTTGGTGTAGAACCGCTGGCCGAAGCACTTATTGCTGCCAGTGAAAAGGGCGTGAAAGTCCGTGTGATCCTCAATGACGGCGAAACCAGTGAAGACACCAACAAAGACATCGCCGAACTGCTTGACGACAAACTGGATGACTTCTACTTCATCGAAAACGACATCTCGAAGAAAGGCATCATTCACAATAAATTCATCCTGTTTTCAGAGGTAGCCACGGCCAATGGGCCAGCATCTCACGTAGTCGTACAGACCTCCTCCAATTTTCAAAAGAAGGGTACGAAGAAGCTCCAGGATATGGTGATCCTTTCCAGTCCCTCCCTCTATCATGGCTACCTGGACTTTTGGTACGACATCAAGGTGCTGGGGCTCGCCGACCAATTGGATCACTACGAGTATCAAACCGCATCGGACGACAATGGAACTTACAAAGCCTATTTCTTTCCGAAGATCAAAGACAAGGAAGACCATGGCAAGGACAATGTCCTTAGCGCGTTGAAAGGCATCAAGGAGCCGACAAAGGCGAAGGTCCACTTTGCTCACGGCAAATGGAGCGAGAACCGAATCGATATCGTCAGTGAACTGGAAGATCTCGTGGACGATGGGGCGTCTGTCTCGGTCATCACCAACGGGGACGTGAACGATGAAGTCAGGGACGCCTTCGAGGACCTAAGCAAAAACGTGCTGTACCTCGACAAATCATTCAACATGCACACGAAGTTCTTCCTCATCGATGATGGCGACACACGAACTGTCTGGACAGGGTCTCACAACCTAACAGAAAGGTCACTACGGGAAAACTTTGAAGTGCTGCTGCGCATCGATGATCCGGAGATTTATGCGGCCTACTATGATTACTTCAATATGATCAAATCATATGGTGCGCAATAGGTCGATCGGTTTGGAGGTGGCAACTTCGCAAAGGCGTATATTAAACAGATTGGAAAGAGAGAAATTGATAGTGCGTTCTTCGTTCAAATTCCTCGCCGTCCTCATCCTCTGGATGGGAACGACAGCAACACTGGCCGGTCAGTCACAGGAGACAGCACCTGAGGACTCTATACAAGGGCCCAAGGCGCTGCCTATCAGTGAGATCCCCAAGCTCACAGAGATCCTCAATACGACCAGGCAGGAAGTGGACCAATTGGTACAGCGACCTGAGTTCGTGGACGAAATCACAGCAGCTCTCCCAGGCGTTGTCACCAAGGTAGATAGTATCTACGCGCTGTACGCCGACACTACGCTGAGCTACACCTACAGCCAACTTGATCGCGCGCAGGCCATCTGGGCCACCTACTCAAAACAAACCAACGACTGGAATGCACAGGTCGCCAATCGCATCAAGACCGTAGAAGCGGAAAAACAAAAGGTCTCCACGCAGCAGCAAGTGGCCATTCTCACCCTGGAATCCACCATCGAACAGGAAGCCCCCAGAGAAGTCGTGCGCAGCGTCCGAAGCGTTGTCAACGAGCTCAATGTCGAGATGTCCAAGCTGCAGCAAGTGGTCAACAAGCAGCTTCGCATCCAAACGTCGATCACCCCGACCATCGCCAAAGTCAACAGTGGCAGGGCCTTCGTCGCCCAGCGTCGGGATGAAATGAGGAACAGTCTCTGGCAGATCGGCGAAGAACCTCTATGGCGCGCGGAAGGGGACACGACGCACCTCATCGCACTCATCGGCAAGGAGTATGCCGATGACGTAAGAATCGCCTACAACTACTGGATGGACGACGAGAGTTTTCGATTTGTCGTGCCGATTTTCTTCATCATTCTGGCGGTCTATCTGATATTTTTTCGCATAGGAACAAAGCAACTGATGAAGGACCACAAGGAAGAAGTACTCAAGGTACGGTTGCTGATAAAGTACCCCATCCAGTCGGCCTTGTTTATCACCTTTATCTTCACGATGCTGGCGCTCAAACCAGTCTCGGAACTCAACAGGGTGTTTTCGCTGCTGATCCTTATCCCCACGTGCTATATATTCTACACTGCTTCGTCCCACTACAAGCGAGAGCAGGTCGGCATTTTCGTCGGTTTGATGGTATACTTCCAGCTGCATATTCCTCTGGAAACCACTTATGCCGGCCGAATAATGACACTTATCGTCACCCTTGCCTTGTTGGCCGTGTCAGGAGATGTGATCTTTCGCCGGAGGCTGGCGGTATTCAAGCCACAGTTTAGGCCCTACCTCATCCTGGTCGCCCAGATCTTCACGGTACTGCTTTTCGGATCGGTCATAAGCAATATTGTCGGCGCCATGCAACTGGCCCGGCTCCTGACTGACGGTATCATGGTGAGCATGCTGATCGCGGTGATCTTTTACCTCACCGTATTCCTCATGACCGACGTGGTCTCGGCGATCATGATCAAATCGCCGCTTGCCAAATCCAACATCGTCAAGAAGCACCGATTGAAACTCAGAAAACAAGCAAAGCGCCTCTTTTCAGTCCTGGGGTTGCTGGGTTGGTTGAATTACACACTCGAAGTCTTTGGCGTCGGCGAAATTGTACTTGGGTCGATCCAGTCCTTTGTGACGTACAGCGTGCAAGTGGGCACCATCGCCATCTCTTTGTGGGACATCATTGCTTTCTTTCTGACCCTGCAGGTTTCCTTCTGGATTTCTCGATTCATCAGATTCATCCTCGAAGAAGAGGTGTACGTTCGAACGAAAACAGAGGACAAAGGAGTGACGGGGACGATCGCCCTTCTGATCCGCTACAGCGTCATCAGTTTGGGTGTCGTGTTCGCCTTTGCCGCCGCGGGCATCGAGTTTGACAAGCTGGCTCTGCTCATTGGTGCACTCGGTGTAGGTATTGGTTTTGGCTTGCAAAGTATCTTTAGCAACCTGATATCGGGTGTGATCCTCGCCTTGGAGAGACCCATGAAGATCGGCGACGTGATCGAGGTAAAGAGTCTTATGGGTACCGTTCAGGACATTGGCTTTCGCGCCAGCATTGTCCGCTCTTTTGATGGGGCAGATGTGATCATCCCCAATGGGGATTTCCTCTCCAGCGAATTCATCAACTGGACGCGATCCGACTCTCGAAGGCGCCTGGCGGTCAACGTGGGTGTGGCCTACGGAACTGACCCCAACGTGGTGCTCCAATTGCTGCGGGAAGCGGCAGACGAAAACGACGTCGTCTTGAAATACCCGGCTCCCATCACGCGGTTTTTGGAGATGGGCGAGTCATCACTTGACTTCCAGCTATTGTACTGGATCCCAGACTTTGACAACTCATTCTCCATGGGGACGCAGATGACCACGCAGGTCTATCGCAAAATCACGGACGCAGGCATTACCATCCCTTTCCCTCAGCAGGATGTGTATTTGCGCCAGATGACTGAGACGCACCCGTCTGTTTCGGACGACGACGACGTCAGCGAAACCCCACCTAAAGGCGACGACCCTTTAGAAGGTCTCCCGGACGGCAACTCTGATGATGCGTTGGAAGGTTAGAAAGGTTGCTTTATGTTAATTTCGCGGCAAAGATCCAATCAATGAGTCCACGCAGAACGCTCTGGCTAATCGTCGCAATCGTGACCGGTGGCATCATCGCCTTGTATGCTACTTCGCTGATCGTCGATGCCAAAATCGAGGCCAACAAACAGGAGATCACCAAACTCGGAGAGATCAGCTCCTCGACCCTCGGAGAACTGGAGCGAAGCACAGCCATCGACATCAATGACGCCTTCGGGCAAGAGATCTACGTGCCCGTGTATTCGGAACTACAGGGCATCGAAGGCCGACACAAGCTCAGCTTCGCCATCAACCTCAGCATACGCAATACGGACCCCAACAATAGCATCACAATCGAATACATCGACTACTACGACACCAACGGGGAAGTCGTGCGGAAATTTGGTGACGGGCCTATCGAACTAGGGCCCATGGCCACGAAGCAAGTACACATTCGGCGGTCCGATCCCATAGGTGGCGTGGGCGCCAATTTCTATATCAGGTGGACTGCCGATATGCAGGTCCACGAGCCGATCGTTGAGGCGGTGATGTTGGGCGGGGAGGGTACGCAAGGATACTCCTGGCTCACGAGGGGACATGTGGTGAAGATGCTCAACGATAACGCCGAGTGAGAGTAATAAACATCCTCCTTCCAGTCATTTGTATCGGCCTGTTGCTCCCTAGCGCTCAGGGCCAGATAGACACCCTGCGATTTGCTAATGGTGACGAAGTCCACGGCGAAATCAAGGCTATGGACAAGGGCGTGCTATCCATCGAGACGGATTATAGTGATGCTGATTTTCAGGTCGAGTGGGAAAATATCGAATACATCTCGACGGCCAATGTATTTCTTATCAGCCTGTCCGATGGTCGTCGACTTAACGGCACGGTCCGGAGCCAGGTAGACTCACTACTCCTCCTGACCGCCATCGGGGGGCAAGAAGTCGTTTCGTTTGAGGAAGTCGTCTTCCTGAGTAAAGTGGAGCAGGGGTTTGTCAACAGGTTTCAAGCCAATATAGATATCAGCGCTAGCCTGACCAAAGCCAACAACCTGCGACAGTTTGGCATCAGAAGTGGCATGGGCTATCAGGCAGAGCGGTGGGCCATCAGCGGCAGCTTCAACAACATCTTTTCCGAGCAGGAGGACGCCGACCGTACCGAGCGATCCGATGCAAACATCAACTTCAGGCAGCTACTGACGAGGGGATTCTTCTTCTTCCCGGAAGCGACCTACCTCTCGAATACTGAGCAGCGCCTGGACCTGCGATTCACAGCACTGCTGGGATTGGGCAAATACATATTTCGCACCAACAAGCTGTTTTGGAACGTCACAGCCGGGATAGCCAATACAACGGAAAAGTATTCGGACGAGACGCCCGACAACAATAGCTACGAGACGTTCTTCGGTACCAATATTAATATCTTCGACATGGGTGACCTAAGCCTACAGGCCAAGGGTACCGCCTACCCCAGCCTCACGGAGCGCGACCGACTCCGTGTGGATGCGCAGCTAGATGTCAAGTACGACCTGCCCCTGGATTTCTACATCAAGGTGGGAACAACCTACAACTTCGATAGCCAGCCCGCAGAAAGTGGTAGCAAGGACGACTACGTCATTCAGACGGGCTTTGGTTGGGAGTTCTAGGGAGTTTAGAGTTTAGAGTTCAAGGTTTAGAGTTTGAGGATGCCTGAATAAGGTTGCCCTTTTTCGGGTTAGTAATTGATTTTAAATATAGGTCTATCCTCTTCTTTCAATTGCATAATGTGAGACTCAAAGACAGCTGGTTTCATATCTTTCAATGAGCCGTGAGGTCTTTCATAATTATATCGATAAATGATCGACGACATCACTCTCCTCGCTTCAGGAAGGGTGGAGGATTTATGTAAGTAATCAATGTACTCTCTTTTGAGAACACCATTTATGGACTCAGCATGAGCATTCTCCCACGCTTTTCCTCCCATACTTGGAACCACTCCCAGAGAGCTGTAGAGTTCTCCTAAAGGCTTATAGGTGTACTGGCTTCCTTTATCGGAATGAAAGATCAACCCTTTGAGCTGGGAGGGATCAACACCCCCAAAGGCTCTTTTAAAAGCAGGAAGTGTGGTTTGTTCTGAACTGAGATTACTTGACAACCACCACCCAACTATTTTCCGACTGTACACATCCTGAATCAAGGTGAGAAAGTAGTGCTTCTTATCTCCCACAGGTATGTAAGTAATATCACTCACCCACAATTGATTGATTCTGGTTATCCTCATTCCGCTGATGCGATTAGGATAGAAAAACCTACCAGGTCGAGTGGTACGATAGAAATTGCGCTTTCGCTTGATCCTGAAGCCATTAGCCAACAGAATCGCCTCAGCACGATCTCTTCCTATCCCTACTGGTTTTATCTCTTTATACAGCTTACGGCATCCCAGCTTATGATGGCGCTTACGAATCCTAAGTGCGCTGTCCAGGAGCTCTGCAGATACAGATTGACTCTTTACTTGATGATTCAACCGCTTGTAATGCCCCTGCTTACTAATGCCTACCATAGCATATAAGGTTACCATCTTATAGCTGTGTAGCGCTTTGTTCTGACGAAACCATTCTAGGGCTGCCGTTTGATCTTTTTTTCAATGTCTTCCCCTAATCGATCAGAGGCTACCTCTAGAAGCTTCTCCAAATAGTCAACTCGCATTTGCTTTTGGCCGACTGCTTGCTCCAGCTCCTTGATCCGAGCCTCTAGCTCCTTCTGTTTTTTGCTGATACTCTTCTTCTCCACCACAACTCTGATTTGGCTTTGATAAAGTTCAGAATATTTGTGCAACCACTTGTAGATCGCAGTGGGAGAAACTTTGTAGATCTTAGATACCTCGCTTACGCTCAGTTTTCCATTCTCAATCTGTCGGACTAAATCTAACTTCAGATCTAGATCGAAAACACGTCGCTTTTCTCCTTTTTCCATCTTCTTTCATGTTTGGGAAAAAAGGCAACCTATACCAGGCTTAGTCAGAGAGTGAGGATGCCATCCTCCTAAAACGACACCCCCAGAGAGATCTCGAGGCCCTCTACATCAATGCGGGCGTCAGCATAATCCACATCTCGGGTGATCAATTGACCATCAGAAGGGGCGCCGGTGTAGCTGCCAGTCAATGCCGCTCCGGAAGAACCGTCGAGGTAGCGGAACTCGGTAGAAATAGAAAAGTCTTTTGATACGTGCCAGTCAAAAACGATCCCCGCCAGCCAGCCGCCGCCCAGCTGATTCTTGAGGCTGAGGTCAGAGTTGAGTACGACCCAGTCCTCGGCATCACGGAGTGCCCTATCCATGTTCCCTTCGTTGATGCGGGTATTGAGATGCCACAGGCCAAACCCGCCGCCCAATACCCTGACGGACACAATCCCCCCATTGACGCCCAGAGAGAGTTCGAGCGGAACCATCAAGGAAAATTGGGGTCCCACCAGTGGTTCCTCAGACTCAAATGGCAGGCCGCTCATCCCCAAGCCAGACATGTAGTATAGAGAGAACCCTGTGTCCACTCCTACAAAACTGCCAAAGTCGACACCTATCCCCCGTATGGAAAACGGGCTGACAGGAGCAGCCAGGTAACCGTTCTTGGGGATGAGATAGGAGAAAGACAATCCCTGTCCCAAAGTACTGCCATAAGATAAACAAAGGACGATGACGCTAGTGAAGATGGACTTGCTGTACTTACTCATAGGTAGGTGTGAAATTATATAAACGTAACGCTCAAGGCGCACCAAACTTACCTGACCAAGGGGAATTCGTGTTGGGGAGTAGTCTCTAGAGTCCATGTGTAGGTTGAGACATCCGCCTCCTTGTCGCTGGACAGAGATTGCCAGGAGGAATGCGGCTGCCCCGCTCTGCGCAGGGCTATGCCGCAAGGCCAGCACTGAGGTCGGCGAAATACGGCACCGAACTTGATCATCAAAAGATCGCCACTTTCGCCACTTCAGTGCGAGTGTGTGGGGCGCTCCAAAGACAAAAAAAATCCCGAGCGTGGGCCCGGGATTAATATCAGCATTGGTGATTTACTAAAAAAGGCTCCTATTTCTTCGGCGGATACTTCTTGAAGATCTTGCCCACGGCCTTTTCAGTTCGCTTGTCCTTCTGTGCAGGCGTGCCATCTTTGATGGTACCGACTCCCCGACCCTGCCATACCAGCTGGTTGGTGGCAGTACTGATCAGATCAATGAAGATCGTGCCTTCGAGGTACTCACTGTAGTTGATGGTAGTCGTAGAGAAGGTAGGCCCCCAGCGATACCGGTAGGCACCACCATAGAAGTCACCAGTAGTAGTCGCCGTGGCGCTCTCCTTTTGCTGCACTTTGAAGTTGATATCAATGAGGAGGTCAGGATTGTCCGATTTAGTCAGCCCCTTGGTTGCCAGCTGTGCATCCAGGGCGTCGAAAAATCTCTTTTCCTGAAGGTCGTTGATATCCAAAGACTTTGCCTCTTCGGTGTACTTGTACGTCTTGAAAGCAGAGAAGTCTGCTTCTTGATCGTAGTCGTGCGACGTCTTGATCTGGCCGTACCCCTGCAGCAAACTGACAGTCAGGACCAGGGTCAATAGTTTTTTCATATCGAGGTGTATAATGTTAGTTCGTATGCTAGTATAACAAGCAGTCTATTACAGACCCCAGCCTACACCTATCTTGAATGCGACATAGCCGACACCATCGAAATTGGAGGTCGCAAACGCCTGGTTGTACTGGACTCCCATGGTGAATGACGACTCGCTGTAGGTGGGTATGACAATGCCTATTTCGGGCGCTATCCCAAACTGGAATGCATCCTCAGTCACCGTACGCAATCCCAACTCCAGACGCTTCTCATTGTAATAGCCACCAATACCCATCTGGACATATCCCCAGACCTGGCTGCCCTCCATGTAGTACCTTGCTGTCGCCAGCACAGGAACGGAGTTGATAAACTTGAATTGCTTGGCAGTGATCGTGATCGTGCTATTGTCACTCTCGATCACTTCGCTCACAGCACCATCAGTCTCGTCGCGAAATACATACCAGCCTGTCTCAAAACCGATAGTAACGGCGTCCTGCACAAACCAGGAGGCGCCAAAACCGAATCCTCGCCATTGGAAATTGCCAGTAAAATCTGTGACATCACCTACAGGCAAAGAAGGCGCGTACTGCAGGTAAGTAAATGAGTTTTGGCCAAAAGCCCTTCCACCAGCCATGATCATGACCAGCACGAAAATATATGTTAGTTTCTTCATGATTGTCTTTCTTCTCAGTTCTTGTCCAGATAAGGTGAATCGGCGAACATCTGGTCGATGCCCCGATCGGTACGTGCTTCTATGCTGGACTGGCTTCCTTCAAGGAGACCGTTGAGCCCACCCATCCAAAGCAGTGGAAGCGGATCCGGATCGTTGTCACCTTCGTCGGTACCGTTATTCGGATCGATCATCTCTACGATCAAAGTACCTTCTCTCCAGGCATAGATCTGGTTGTAGCAGCAGTAGCCAGGATAACCAGGATACCATCCACCGGGAGGATATGGAGGATACCATCCCCAGCCGGGCCACCAGCCCCACCAGTCCCACCAGCCGCCGCCAATTGCGACGTTGAGATTATCTATCACTGTCCCCAATACAACCACGTCAGTACCATTGGCCTCTGCTTCCTCTTCCGTCAAGCGCTCCCAGCCGTAGGCGTTCATATTTTCGACGATTTTGCTGATGATCCGCAGCTGAGCTGCCTCATCTAACTCATCATCCTCATCACCAGATACATAAGCGATGGTATCAGGAATGAAATAAGTCTGAAACTGGCTGTAATTGGTGTCGTCGTCCTGGACCGTAACCACGAGGTCCAGTTCGTCTATGTACTCAGCTCCCTGAGGGTAACAACCGAGTAATAAGACGGGGATTAATCCAAAACCCAGTAGCTGCCGGGTTCTGTTGAAATAGTTCTTCAAAATTCGATTTAGATTCATTTCGCTACACATTCATTGCTCACAAACAGGGGGCAAAATTATAGGAATACGGGAGCATAAACTACAGTGCTCGCCATTTTGTTCCGGGTGTTATTACCTGCACGACAATACTTTAATATACCGGCTGCCACAATCTGATGGTGATTCTGTTTCTTTGCAGTGGAAACAACTTTTTACCATGGAAAGCTGGCATAAACTGACGAGGATCATTGTCCTGATGTTGTCTATTTTTCTGGTTCAGACGACAGAAGCGCAGATCTGGCTTGGTCATCGTACCGACAATTATTCGGGTTTGCAGCGCGTCCATATCCAGCCAGCGACGTTGGGTTCCCTGCCCTACAAATATGACATTGGTGTGCTGGGTATACAGGCTGGCGCCGTGAACCTGGCGGGCTTTGATTCTTTCTATTCATTCATCTCTGATGGAACGCTAGACGAAACACTTGATGATGAGGACTTCCTGCTCAACTTCGCGGTGCAATTGCCGTCGCTGGCCATGAGAATCGATGACAAGTCGGCTTTTGCCTTCGAAATGAAATGGCTCGGCAACTTCTTCGTCGAGAGTTCTGAGAGCGATATGCTTTCTATTATCGAAGGTGGCTTCGATGATCCTGATCTGATTGGCCGAACCTTTGACGACGCTTACGTGACGGGTAGGTCCCACTTGTGGTGGGAGTTTTCGGGATCCTACGGGCGCCAGCTCTACAAAAAGGGCGCGCACCAGATAGATGCCGGTGCTACGCTGACCTTGATCTATGGGACCGGTAGCCTCTATTTCAATGTCGACAACCTCTCTTTTTCGGTGCTTGAAGACAATACACTGGTGGATCTGGAAGGCCAACTGCAGTTTGTGTACACTCCGAAGGTCAGTGACATCGTGGAGGATGGGCAGGTTGATTTATTCGATGCCTATTCGTTTGGGGCTTCATTGGGCTCGGAGTACAGGTGGACTCCCTCCGGTGCCGATAGATACAAGCTCAGAGCGGGCTTCGCCTTTCTTGACATCGGCAATGTGAAGTATCGGAAGGCGGAAAACAGTGAGGAATACGACCTATCCACAGAGTCTGTTGACTTCAACAGCTTCCGGGATGTGGAGTCGTTTGATGCCTTCTCCGATAGCCTGGATAGGGCATTTGACAGGATAGAGCAGGACTCTCGGATTGATGGTGATGACCTCACGATCTCGATGCCCACGAAGCTTTCACTCCAGTTTGACTATCATGTCTACAGCGATTTCTACCTCAACTTCACCACTTACATCGCAATAAAAGGTGATCGCCGACGGGTGGACGAGACGTTCAATACCACGAGCTACGTGATCACTCCCCGCTACGAACGTCAGAAATGGGGCATACAGCTACCCATGTACTATACCAGTCTGACTAAATTCAATACAGGGATCAGCGGACGATGGGGTCCAATCTTCATCGGAATGGACAATGTCATTCCCACGATCTCTAAGGGAGACCTATCGCGGATCACCGCCTATTTAGGGTTTAAGGTGTTGGGCTGGCCGAAATGAGTTTGTAAGTTCAGAGTTTTAAGTTCCAAGTTTGAAAAGAAAGTAGTGTATCGGCCTTTGGCAGGATGAGTTCTTGAGCTTCTAGTCGGGGCTTCGATGCCAAACATCAACACCGCCGTCGAAGATTGCCGCGTCGTTATCACTCCTCGCAAGACGGCGGTAAACTTCTCAACTCCTCAACTCCTCAACTCCTTAACTTACATGCTACTTACACTTCGTATTATTTGCGACGTTGTAGCGATCGCCATTGAGGTAGACAATCTCATCCTTGCGCGTGAGGGTGATATCCAGAGCCTCCGCCTTCTTGAATTCCAATATGAGCCGACCTTGTGGGCCTACCCCCATCAATCGGTACGTGCCTTTCTGCTTGCCCTTGTAGGGGCCTGCCTGTCCTTTCATATCACCACGACGCTCGGCAAGCGATTGGAAGGTACCGTCCGGACAGAGCCAGATGTGATTGGCTTTAAGTGAGGTGTTCGTCCCTTCGTAGAGGACAAGATACTTGCCTCTTAGTTCAGTGGACCAGTCGTAGTCCGCATCGAAAGACTCCAAGGTGGGCTCCACGAAAGTGAGGTTGTCGGCGACCCCGGTCAATAGATCCTTGTACTTTGTGTGCGAGGGTGTTGGTACAAGGACGATCATGGTTGCGCACTTCCCAAAAGGGCCGCAGATGGCTAGCGAGTGCCCCATCCTACTCTTGTCATTGGAGAAAGAAAAAGAGCCAACAATACGATCGCCAACCTTTTTGAACTCACCTTGAGGCTGCGCAAAGATGCCACGAGCTAGTTCCACACCTTTGTCCCATCGGGCTTTGATATTGTCCAAACCATCCTCATAGGCACGCACCATGATGTCCAACTCCCGAGCACTGTCCAGACGAAGCGAAAGGACGTCTGTATCCATGGGTATGTACCCCGACCAACCATCGGGCATTTTGAACTTTATTCCATTGACGGGTGCGTAGAATTCGTCTCCAGCCAGGTATTCCTTGGCCGCCTGCACACGATCCTGCGCCTGGAGGCACAGTACGCCACAAAGAACAATGGTGAGTGCTCCGATTGATTTTGTCATCACTTGGGTTTCGCTTTTAGCTCTGAAAGTAAATATAGACATAAACACCGGAGTGTTTCTTGATAGTCGTAGGTCAGAAGGGATACCCCAGAGCGAAGTTGATGACGGGGTTCCAGATGTTGATATCTGTGGCCCATCGCTCACCCTTCGGCAGGTAGGGAGTGCGTAGAGTGTAAGCAAAATCCAGACGTCCTACGACAAAGTCAAAATCCAGACGTAGCCCCCAACCAGCCGTCACTGCCAGCTCCTGAAGAAATTCATCCGCTCTGAAATGGCCGTTTGGTCGGGTGTCATCTTTGTTCCACAACCAGATATTTCCCGCATCAGCGAAGACGGCCCCTTTCAGGTTGCCCGAAACAGTGAACCGGTACTCCACATTGCCCTCCAGCCGTATGTCCCCCGCAAGATCCACAAAACCTTCCGGAGGCACTTCACTACCCGGACCTATGGATCTGGCCACAAAGGAGCGGAGGCTATTGGTACCTCCGGCATAGAATTGCTTTATATACGGAAGCGACAAGGAGTTGGCAAATGGCCATCCGAGTCCCGCAAAGAATCGCGACACCACGCTACTTCCTTCGGAAAGCTCCAACCCATAGACCATATTCACCTTGAGCCGGCCGTATTGTGAAAATGGAATACCCAGAATCCGATACCTACCAAGCGAGTCTTGGTTGGCTCCGAACAAGTTGAAAAGGCCTCTCAGTGCGATGCCCGCCATATCCACACCAGCGTTGAGCGTGAAATGATCCTGACCACGGGATGTGCTTTGGTAAGTGAAGTCATAGCCCGCTCCAATTACAAATTGCTCCTCGAAATTGCGCTGGACACCGGGATTCTCCTCCAGGTACTCCCGAAACTCATCTGATTTTGAGTCCTCCGGCACACGTGTGAAAATGACCTCCATGACCTTTAGCTGGTGCTCCAATCCTATTGCGGGACTCCACCGGTAACTGAAATCGGTGTAAGTCGAGGTGAGTTGGTACAAATCAAGTCTGTTGAAGAGATTGTTTCCCACCGAAAACCTGGTGGTCCCCAGACTCGATCGCTGACGACGGTCCAAAAAAGCTGGATACAGCCTGGGCAGTTCCAGCTCGGCATCAATTCCCACCTCGTAAGCGGGATTGACCGTACCGTTAGCGACTTGTATTTCAAAGCGGCCTCTGGCGTTGACCCGAAGTAACTCCGCCCCACCCCTAAGATTCCTGTCGGTGAAACTGGCGACAACACCCGGTCCGAAGTAGTTCGTTGACCGGAATGTGGCGTCTACCTCTGTTGTGAAAGAAAAGCGCTTACGAGGGGAAAGGTATATGTAGGCATCCAGTTGGTTGGGCTGATCTGAGGGTGACAATTGCAGATTTGTGTACCGCACGGCTGGCAGGCTGTTGAAGTAGCGCACCGTGTTTAAATAATCCGTACGGGTGACTACCCTATCGGGGCGGAAGAAAATACCTCTTCTCAACGTTCGGAGATCGAGTGGATTGTCCTGACTGATCAGACGGTATCTGTCAAAATAGGTGGTGTCGGGCTTATATTCTTTGAGGGCGTAGTCATCGTGGATAAGTACATCACCGATGGTATATTGTTGTCGCGACTCTGGGGGTGTCATAGGCTTCACATTCAACTTCAGATCTACCTCATGATTCCCTGCCGTCGTATCTGCTTTGAAGACCAGGAACCCCTCGTTGAAATTGAAGAAGCCGCGCTCTTTCAGAAAGCCATCAATCCTGATGCGCTCTTCCTTCAATAGATCGAGGTTGTATCTTTCTCCTGGCTGTAGGAGCGTCCCTTCAGCAGACGCTTCGATGGCCAGCGTCAACGGATCCGTCGGCTTGGGAAATTGCCAACCTGACAGCAGGTGCGGTGCGTTGAGTCGCACGATATATACAATCTCGGCCTTTCGCTTACCATGTCGTATGGTGTCGCTGGTGATGGTATTCTCGAAAAAACCGTGGTTGAAATAAAAATTCTGGAGGACATCCCCCACTCTATTGGGCTTGGACATGGATAGCAATATTGGCTCCGCCACCCTATTTCGCCAGATCTTGCGTGTCCGCGCCGAGTCCGAAATCATGTGATAACGAGCCACCTTTGGACGCATCCACAGGAACTTGCCATTCGGTTCGGGCGCCAATACCTTCGAGGCCCGTTTCCTGATGGCCTTTGCTGGCACGTCACCCTCGTAGACGATCGTGTTTCTCATCAGCAGGGGGTCACTGCTGGTTACCTCCTTCAGGCCCGCGCACGACACCAGCCAGCCGGTCAGCATTAGGACCAAAAGCTGACCGACCCTATTCATCCTTTTTGGCTTTGTCAAACTCACGAATGAAGATCAGGGAGAGCCCAGTGTTCTCAATTTCATTGTAGATGATATCGAAGCTCTCATTGGTAAAGAACTTTAGCTGGCGCGTACCGGATTCATTGAGATCATAGACAATAGCAATGTTGCTGCGGAAGTTTCTTTCACCAGCGTTGGCACCAGACTGGTCCATATCAATATTGAAGCTGCCACCCGCCTCCAGTGACAACCGATCGTTCATGATGCGCTTGCTGACCACAAAATCCATCGCTGTCCGCGTCCCTTGATTGCTACCCGTAAAGTCTGAGTAAGACTGCAGGCCTACATCCACTTCAAATCCCTTTATCAGCTCATCTGTCAGTTGGTTGAGCTGATTGGAAAGGATACTGTTGACGCTGTTCATGACAGCCGTAGAAGCGATGACCGTCTCATCGATGCTACCCGTGGACTCGGGGATAAACCCTCCCAACACGAGCAAGGCAAAGACCTGCTTATTGAGGGCGTTTTCAAAATCTGGCTGATTCAGGCGGTTGAGCTTGTTGGCCAGCGCAGGGTAGTTGCGCTTTTCTGCTGCTGGCAAGTCGAGTCCGAAACCGACAACTGGCTCCTCCACGGTGCCCCCGATGTTGATGGATATCTCATAGGGAAGCGCACGTCGATAGATATCCTTCTCATTCTCACTGATCTCGTCTCCCAACAATCCTAGCGAGGAGGACCTTATGACATGTACCGCCCGGATGTTCAGACTTCCCGTCCTGGGGTTTCCGTTCCAGCTAATAGTTGACCCTTTCGAGATGTCGAATTTTCTTCGAACGATATTATAGAAGGAAAGCTCGTATTGACCCCTCTCGACATTGTAGACGCCCGATAGCGTAGCATTACCCGTTCGGTCGAAGCCGATATCAAGATCAGCAGCCCCCAGCAATTCGAGAAAATCCCCTGATTCCGGGTCGATGACTATGCGGAGTCTGGCCTTCTTCTCCACCATCATCCTGGCATTCAAAGTAAGAGAAGGTATCGTCGCCAACAGCGAGTCATAATAGTCCACGGACACCTCGCTCACATCACTCGTTCTGACAAACTCAACGACATCTGTATTGGAGACACTGGCGAGGTCCTCGCCTGGCAGGACATAGGTAAAATCGGTCGTATCCTTGATGGCCAGGGAACCCTGCACCTGCGTATTATTCCCCGTATTCATTATCCTAAGATCCGGGGCAACTACCAACAAGCCGCGCAGCCGATCGGCATCGCGGGGATTGTCCACCAGGGCAAATCCATCACTATGAAGTGTCAGATCATAGTTGGGAGCTGAGAGATCTTCTGAGCGGACATATCCGTCGAATGTCATCGGCACGCCGCGCTCATCATAGATCGTGAAGTCATTGAACTTCACCTCCCGCCCCGCCAACGTTACCTGATCATCTCTGACGAGGAAACTAAACCGTGGTGCGCGCGTCGTGAATTTCACATTCTGAAACCGCAGAGCACCGTTTACGAATGGCTGTGCCATGGTACCCGAAATGATCTGTTCTCCCATGATGGATCCCGAGAGATCTTCCACCGACGTAGGAAGTATGGCGCTCCATTCCCTTAGATCCGCCAAGTTTATCGTGATCGCCGCATCCAGCGCCTGCGTCTCATCAGGACGAAATGTACCTCTTACCTCGAGCTGATTGCGCGAACTGGCAAGTTGTCCCTGGAAAGGCATACCCCGCTCATCTCCCGCGAGCTGCACCGTCAGCTCCAAAGGGGGAGAGCCGAAGAAAGTCAGGCTGTCGACCCGGCCTTTGGCGTCGAGGACTCCCGTAGCCGGCAAGTAGAGCGCAGAGGCATTCACCAGCCCCCCAAATTTCAGTGTATCATGGACCAACTTGAGCTCATTGAACCTTTCCAACGGAGCTTGTGCAATCGATAGCCACAAAGTATCCGCATCCGCGGAGAGATCGAGGTCCATGGATGGCCCTTGCAGCGACAATCCCGCCTTGAGGAGCGAATTGTCCCTCCAGACAAAGGGTCTCTGTTCTTTGATGGCAAAGGGCTCATCGAACACAATAAGCGAATCCAGTGTCGCCGAAAGGTCCTCTTTCAGATATCGCAAGTCCACTTTCCCCTTGATCACACTGAGGGTATCAGCACGCCACAGAAGCTGTGCCACCATGTGTTCCTGGGGACCATGAACGGACGCAGCAATGAAGCCGAGATCCAGACTGTCATAACTGATGCCACCAATCTCAAAATCCGAATGAAGCGACGTGTACGCATTGTGTCCGGCAAATCGGATGGAATCGAGACGTAAGTGGCCCAGTTGTAGATGATCTATTTGCCCATTCAGAGTCACACCCCTGGCGGGGTCACCATGGGAAGTGGAAATCCGAAGCGGGGAAAAATCCCCTATGGGAACACCCAACCATACTAGTGGCTCAGCCTCTTTCAGCAGCAACTCCAATTGAAAGGAGTCACGTCTGGCAATCAGTGCGGCAGAGTCTTCCTTGCCAAAGCTTCCAAAAACTTCTTGTATGCGACTGAGTTCTCCACTGCCAAAATTGCTGCCAAATGACGCCTCGATGTCGTCGGATCGGAGGTCAAAATTTGTGTATCGCTCGGCCGTCGCCATTGCCAGCCTGAGGGAATCCATCTGGTACCTGCGCCCCTGCCTGAGGATAGAGAACGTATCCAATTGGAGGCTGCCAATCAGGTCCGATTGGCTGAGATATAGCCGTGTCCCTAGCTTGCCTGACAGGGTGACGCTGTCCTCCATTGACAGCCAATTGCCGGCTTCCAGTGAAACGAGATCTGCCCAAGCTTCCACCGACAGGGTATCTCCCAAAACTATCGAGCTCGATACTTCACCCTGAAACGCGGGACCATCGAATATGGCCTCAGTTCCCAGCCTGTTGTTGGCATAGGAGGAGGCGAAGCTAATCTGATGGATAGGTTGCCCGATTACAAACAGCTCGTGAATACTTCCGGAGACCTGCAGCAGGATCGATGGAGAGAGCGCTGTCTCACCTTTAATTTGGAAAGATGTACGACCCAAAGCCTCTATTTCCAGCCATTTCTCCAGTGCTATTTCTTGTCCACGGGCCTCAAAGTTGAGAGACCACGCATCTCCTGCTCTTTGTGCTGTGACGGACGGAAGGACATCACCCCAAGGCGTGGATATTCGGCCGGTCAAAGCGACGTTCGAGGGCGTGCCAGTTGTTTGCAGTCGCGTATCCAGTCTGGCCGGCAGTGGACGTCTGAAGATATTGTCACGGGCCCACCGCATGGACTTGGCTCCTGCTACAATGTCAATCACTCCTCGCTCCCAACTGAGCTGCTCCGTCTGAGACAGATTGCTAATGCGCCCAGTGAACTGCAAGCGTGCATCTAAGGTCGAAGCCACCAATTTTTCGACAGCCACTCGGCTTCCATCCACCCGCAATTCAGTGACTAGCCTCAAGTCACTATCTGGAAGCTGATCGGCTAGTTCATCATGGAAAAGCCATTCGAGAAAGGCACGATCGACGAACCCTCGCGCCTCAAACATCGCATCAACCTGATCAGGCTCGGCCAATACACTTTGCCATTCATCGTACTTGGCGGCCAGCGAGATAGCTACCGAAGATAGGTTTGTCTCAAGTTGCAAGGTATCCACTGTCAATTGCTGACCGTCGGCCTGGATGAGGGCTCGCAGGTTGTGCACATTCAGACCTGCCAATTGTGATGAGAGCTTGTGAATCTCTACCTGGAGCCTATCCGGAGTCATTTGCAGCCCTGACATCTCTAGAGCGATGTGATCTGCGCGCAGGTGCTGTGGGTCAAAGAATCGGGCTTCGTGGCGCTCACCGATGTCCAGTGAAAAATAGTTGTCGCTCAATGCGAGTGAATCTACCGCAATATCAAAGCCGCTGTAGAGCTGAAACGAGGGCAGAAAGATTGATGCGCTGCTTTGGGTGGCCGTAGTCGACTCGCCACGGTCCTCCCCAAGGAGCAGTCTACAGCCTGAACCCTCCATCTGTAAGGATGCGACCCGAATAGTATTTGGATTGAGGGATAAGTGGGCCTCCCGGGTTGTTAGGTGAGAAACATACGCATCCAAATCGAGCAGGGAGTCGCGTGAAAAGCGAAACTCCACATTATGCAAGGCCAGATCACCTACTGAAATACCAAAAGCCGCTGGATTCTTTGGTTTCTCCCTTTGGGTTCCTGAGGAGAAGGCATCGATAATGAAACCCATGTTGAGTAGGTCCCCTTCTTTGTGGAGATGTCCTTTCAGTGTCTCAATAGCAACAGACTCCAACACCAGGTCTCCTTGAAACAACCGCCAAACATTAGCATCAACCGCTAATCGTTCCACACGGAAGAAGCAGTCTCCCTGGGGATCACAAACCACCAGATCTCTTATCTCTACGTTCCCTGCAAGGGACCAGTAAAGTGCGCCGAGCTCGACGGCACCACCTGTCTTTCTAGCAAGGTATTTCGCCATGGTATGGCTGACGGATCGCTGTATGACGGGGACATGCAAAACCACCAATCCCAGCAAAAGTGCCAGGAATAGCATCATGAGAATCTTTGCAAGCAGTCTGAGGAATCGTCTCACCTAAGTCGAAACTGTAATCGTCCGTTAATAATACCTATTATGCGCTTCCTAAAGGTGTCTATGCCCTACTCTTTATTTGTTCCGAACCGCAATATTATTTACGTAGCAGGATAACCTATTGATCAAAGGGACCGCCATTCTTTTTAGTCACTGAACCACCACTTGAGATCAGACAAAGAGTGAAATCCATGGTATCTTAGAACTACTGAATTACTAACCATCATGATAAAATATTTCCCCATTGCCGTGGTCTTCTTTTTTGCAGGCATCGGCTGCTTCCGGTGCCAGCCCACCACCACTGTGCCAGCTCCTCTGCTGATGGATTCCCTCACGACGGTCATCGAGAAGCAGCGGGTGTCGATAGACAGCCTGGGGATTGTGATCAATCGTCTACAAACGCCTTCTTCTGAGGAAGAAACCTCTACGGCCCCTTCCTTGTCCGCAAAAGACAGGGCCGTCCAGCAGATGGTATACAACATGCACAAAAGTTGGGCAGAGCTCCCTGGCAGCAAAGATCCCGACCTAATCCTGCAATACTTTCTACCCCGCTTCCTGACGCAGGCGATCGCCGTGAAGGCTGACAACTCCGCTGAGGCCAGGAGCTATACGCATGAGGACTTTGATAGTTACTTAAAAGATATTGGGAAAGACAAACGTAGTAGCTACACCTTTTTCAATGTGGACTTCTTGGACATTCAGACCAAGGGTGAGTATTTCAATACCGTCTACACTACGGACATCGATGTCAAGTCGGATGGCGAGCTCATTCACAAGGTCCATGTGATCGTGACGGTGACCGGTAAGCGAGTCGATGCGGCATGGAAGATCGCGCACTACTCTTGGGTGGAGTTTCAGTATGAGTGAGTTGTTCTTCGTTCCTGGTTCTTTGATCATAGGACGACCAGGACAACATGTTCCCTTGAGCTTGAGAAAATCCGCTAATCCTCAATTCAGATTCCTGCATCACTCACCAAGTCCGCTATGCGGCATGAGTCTAGTTCGCAGGAATGACGAATTGAAGGAATGCCCGTTCTTAGAACGTCATTCAGACCGGAATGAAATGCAGGGAAGAATCTCTAATGGCGAAGTGACGGCAATTACGTCAATGAGATCCTTCAGTCGGGTTGACACCCTCCTCCTTTCTTCGCCGAAGCGGCTACGCGAAGGCACAGTCTGGATGACGCGAATTGTGAGTCTCCGCCCCCCTAAAACAACTTGGTGACGGACTTGCTGATTTTGGCCCATTCCGCGGCTGTAGTCGACGCAACCAACTCACCGTGCATCGCAATGTACGCATCGTAAAGCTCCCCACGCAGTTGGTCCCGACGGGCGTACATGGCCTTCATGTCTTCCTCAGTTGCAAAGATGTTGCGGATGGCCTCGTTGTCTCTATAATTCAGCTTCGCCCGTTCGAGCATGTACTCCACTAACGCCAATTGGAAGCCGTCATAGGCCTGCAAAGCCGTTTCTCTCTGAGAGGTATCAGCTATCTCACGGCTAATTGATGCACGCCGTTTAGCCATGCGGCTCTTGACCTTTTCAACCGCTTTTAGTTGCTTTTTGGCGGGATCCTTCTTGCTGTTGTCGACCATCTGAAGCACCTGCGTCCATTCCGATTCTGTGATCATCTTCTGGAAGCGTATTCTCCCTTCAATGGCTTTTGTTTGTTGCTTAGCATGTGAACCTGCCCAATCCGCGAAGAATGTCTCGAAATCATGCTTCGTTGTTTCACGGCTGGCGAACAAGGCATCAAGCTCCTTCAAACCATTTCCCTGCGCTTTCGCAAAATCCTTCACATACTGTTTGTACTCCTTCGCCAGATCAATGATCTGCTCTTTTCGCTCCTTGTCCTGGACCGTCTTCTTGATGTACTTCAAAAGGTTGGGGTCGGCAAAGGGGCTATTGGAGCTTCCAGCAAATAAGAGTGAAATGATCAGTGCAATGAGCATGGACGGTAGTCTTTATGGTCTGGCGCAAAAGTACTCAATCCATCAGAGCCAGAATAGCCAAATCAATTGCTCTTGTTGGTATACTTGAAAGCATATCTTGCCGAGAACTGGAATCTGTAAAAGCTCCCCGAGTCACCAGTCTGCCATTCCCGGTAGCCATACATAAATTCCAATCCAAAAAACAGCGGTGCCGCAGGACTTACAATGACATTGGCAGAACCACTCCACGCCCGTCGGTTGACATCGGAGTTGTCCAACTGCTCAGGATTGAATCCTTCGAAAAAGGAATAATTCACACTAGATCGCCATTTGTCATTCCAATGATGGAGGTAGGAGACAAACCCATTCAATGACTCAATAGGCTCCAACTCCAGGTCGGTGTCTATCAGCGCACTATTAGTAAATCCAAGTCCAGCGTACCGACCTAATCCGCGACCATAGGCCGTCATCACCCTCAGGTCATCACGGCCTGTCGTTTTGACCTTGGCTGCTCCGGTGATACCATACCCAATGAAATCACGACGCTCTCCGCCATCGTCGTAGTATCGGGGATTCCGAAAGATTCCAGCGATCCCGCCATTTCCCCAATTGCCACTGAAGTTTCTCCGCACGACAAAGTCCGGCAGGCCTCCGGAGGATACTTCCAACCCGCCCGCCGCAGAAGGTGTGAGGGTAGTCTCGGGATTCTCCATTGAAAACTGCCAGTCGCCTGCAGTATACCGAATGAGAGGTTGCCGATTGAAGATCAATCCCTCTGCCGCACCGGCGAAATCGAGATCATCCGGTATCACTACGATCATGAATGTACTCCAGGTCTGTCCCAACGTCCAGTTGCCAAAATCGAAGTAGAACTGCCTCATGCGGGGATTGTACGAATTGCTGATTCGTTGGTCTCCTGCCAGCGAGAGAAGAAAGTCCATTTCGAAATAGGCATGCACCGGCTTACCCAACAGTTCACTGGCCACATCGATATAAAACCTCGACTCTTTGACATGGAAATGGGTGTCGAAGGTCTCTTCCCCTCCGATGGGGATAGCACCCGGGAAGTGGATATCCCTGATGGGATTATCAACCGGCGGCTCCCCATCCTGGAACACAGACATCATAAAATCCAGCTTGGCAAAACCTCCGATGGTAAATGTGGTCTCTGGCTTCTCCTCCTCATCCTGGGCAGCCACTGGCAATACAGCGTAGAGCGCGGCGCATGCGACCAGCACTCTTATCCAGTCCCGAAAGTCTCTACTCATATTCGAGCACCAGATCATCTATAAGCAACTCACTACCGATGGCGCCCTGGAAAGTGGCACCACCATAGCTGGATGAAGCCACAAACGTCAGATGCGAAGGCAATACAATATTGGCAGAGTCACCTTCAATGTACAGGCCATTATCCGGCTTGGTATAGTCTGGAGCACTATCAGGAAGCCTGCCATAGGTGAAGTCGACCGTGATCTCCGTCAGGTCCGCTTGCAGGTCGGTGCTCCTGAACCACGCCGTGGCGAGCCTTCTTGTGTTATTACTGGTCCTCAGCTCCAGTAAGCAGTAAATGTCACAGCCATCACCTTCGGCCAGGACATTGCCATCACGGTCCTTGTTCTCTGCACCTGGTTCGTAGCGGTATTTCACTCTGAAAGCAGTGGGGCGAGCAGCGAAGGGAACACCAAAATCGATGGCGGCCTCAGGATCTGAGGGGTCGATTCGATCTGTGTCAAAAAAGCCCGTGTACACCGTCCCTGCGGCAATCGGGAACCCCAAACTGGCTGCCAGTCGGCCATTGTCCAATGTCTCCATCTGCGGAGCGATATTTTCATCTTCCAGTTCTATTGGAGTGGTTGAGAGGAGTCCCAACAGTTGCGTACCGGGATTACCCGTCCCCCAGATCGTATTGGCGGCGCTCTCTCCAGGCTCAAAGTAGCCGGCATTGGTCTTGTACCAAAGGTTGAAGTCGGCATTCGACAGCTGCGGCGTAGCAGTCGCCACTTGAGGGATCAGTGTCCACGTGCGGCTACTACCATCCTCCGCGGTGACGATCACTGGGAGCTCCTCACGAAAGTCAATGACATCTCCCGCATTGACGCTCGCGGTGGCGAATGTCGAAAACGTCAATGTTCGCACGCCGGTCTGAGACAAATCGACACCGGCCGGCATTTCGATCGTAACGGTCCCTTCCGCCGCGTCGATCGCAGCAGCCCCAGCCTGATTCGTCACCTCGATCGTTTTGATATTGGCATGGGGCGAAAGACCGAAGAAGTCTTGCTCGATGCATGAGGCCAGCACTCCCGCAAGCATCACAATTAAAAGGAATCTATACTTTCTCATCCTCGTGCTCTTTTTCCTTTGAAGTAATAGGCCAGACCCAATCGCAACGACAGCAGGTCAATTTGGAAACTCACCTGGTTCGAATCCGTACTGGAGTCTTCCACATTGTTGATGAAGGTGGTGGAGTTAGTGTATTTGTAGCCGATCAGATTATTGATCTCTACTTCAAACGCAAAGTTCTCAATGGCAAAAAACACAATACCCGGACTGATTCCGGCGCTGAACGCAAAATCCTCGACATAGGTCCGCGTGATCTCGTCAACATTCCTTGTGTCGACCCGGAGCGTATTGCCACCGCCAAAGCCTAAACCAATCCCGGCGAAGAAACTCAACCGTTCTGTGGGAACCAAGGGAAAGAAAGCTTTGAGATTGGGGGTCACGAGGCCGCTACTGCCGATCGACTCGCGAGCCAGCGTGTCGCTATTGGAGTCCACCAATGTTCCACGGAACTCCTCTCGCTCATAATTGACGTCCACCCCAGCCATGACATAGTCTCCGATGAAGTATCCGCCTTTCAGCGTGACGTCATAGTTAAACTCCTCTCCCAATACCACACGATCGAACAATCGCTGCGTATTCTCCAGGTTGCGATCCTGTAGGGAAAAGGCGAAACCCAGGTAGCCGTTGCCTTTTCTGAAGGGGTTAAAGTCTTCCTGATAGTACTTGCTGATCAGGTCGTACGGGGAAGTTTTTTGGTCGTTGGGCGGCTCCTCCTGAGCAAACGCCAAAGTCAGGCAAAACAACAGCCCGAACGTCAACGACAATATCCTATAGGAAGTCATTCAATGAGTGTGATGAGTTTATAGCTATTCAACTTCTGTTGGGAGCCATTTGATTGTCAAAGTAAGAGAAAAACCAGGAATCATATAAAACGGCAGCCGCCGAATTGATGAACAAATCACGGACCATTAGCACCAGTTTGCCACCCCCCTCCCAGGGCTTGATAGAGCCGGATGAGTGAAGTGTACTTGAGCTGCAAGGCCTCCGACGTTTGAAGTAGTGAATTGAACTGTGAACGCTGCAGATCGAGTATTTCGAGATAGCTGGTGACACCGCTTTCATACCTCACCCAAGATAGCTCCAAGGCGGTAGTGGCAGCATTGACCTGGCGAACGCGTGCCTCGTATTCCAGCTGATAAGTCTCCACTGCAATCATGGCGTCTTCGACCTCACGAAGGGCATTCAGAAAGCTATTCTGGTACGTGGCTACCAGTTGTTCCGCGATGACCCTCTCGACCTCCACCTTGCGCTTATTGGCCTTGTAGTTGAATAGCGGACCAAATACCTGGGCCGTCAAATTCGAAAATATCGAGCCACTGTTGGTGATAATAGCACCGACATCTGCCGAGAGCGTCAGCGATGGATAGCGCAGCGCCTCCGTTGCCCCAATACGGGCTTGCTGAGCTTCTAACCTCCGCTCGGAGGCCAGTATATCGGGTCTGCGGTCCAGTAGCTCTGACGGCAATCCAGGTGGCAGGTCCACGGGCAACAACTGGTCTTGCAGCGCCAAACCCCGTGGGATATCCTGCGGCGGTAGACCCAGCAGGAAGCTGATGGCATTCTCCGTCTGCACCCTCAGGCGCCTGAAAGTCTGTATCGTCGTCAGGGCCTGCTCTACCTGGATCTCTGACTGCTTAAGGTCCACCTCCGAGATCATCCCTGCCTCAAAGCGCGCCTTCACAATGTCGAGGTCACTCTGCCACGTCTCCAGGGTCCTCTCCGCCACAATCAGCCGATTGTCCAGATCCCTCAACAACATGTAGGACTGCGCGATACTGCTGACCAGCACGAGCACCAAGCTGCGGTAGCCTTCTTCTGAGGCCAGGTACTCCTGCCTTGCTGCCTCGTTGAGGTTGCGAAACCGCCCCCACAAGTCCACCTGATACGATACTGCTGAAAAGACTGTACCCGAGCCACTAGCCACGTCAGATGAGTTGCTGGCAAGCGAGAGGCCGGCATCTCCTCCATAATCCACCCGCGGAAATAGATTGGCCCGTGTAATGTTGAGCTGTAATTCGGCTACCTCAATTCTCTTGGCTGCTACGACCAGGTCCAGGTTGTTGCTAATGCCTGTTTCGATCAGGGACGTCAACACCGTGTCTCCAAATATCTCCCACCAGGGAAGCGTAGCAATGGAGAGGCCACTGTCTTGCTCCGCTCGATAATCCTCGGCCAAAGGTTGATTGGGTCTTGAATAGGGTTCACCAAGTTTGCAGCCCGCTGCGGCAAGAATTAGCAGCACAAATACGGCGATATGGCCAGCGTATGTTCTCAGCGTCCTCATGCCTTGCGTTTCAATCTTTCCACCAACCCAAAAGCACTGACCACATAGAACACCGCAACCATGATCTGCACTACCCTCACCCATACTTTGCTATCCGCCTCGTTACCTGAACTTCCGCTCACCGAACACACAACCAACAAATAAGTCGAGAAAGCCATACCGTAGAGCGCGCCCGCTGGTTTACCTGAGAACAGTTGACGGCCCAACATCAAGCCGGCAAGGAGTGTCAGTAGCAGGAAAAAGCCAAACTCCGGCACAATCACCATCAGTTCGTACCCGACGATGGCGACAATGCCACCGATCAGGTTCCCAATGATGAGGGCCTTTCCAGCCTTGAAGTCTTTTCCGAAAGCCGGTTGCATAGACAAAATGGCCACGAAGATCAGGATGAGAATGCTGCCCGTCAGCTCAAAGTAGTAAAACAGCAGGTACAATGGTAAGATCACCAGCGTTCTCGTCCCTGCTGCCACAAATCGCTGTTGTTTTGTGGGAGCAGGTTTCTTTACTGCTGCAACTTTACCAGCCACCGGAGCTTTACGTGGAGCAGGAAAAAAGGCGAAGACCAGGGCCACCAAGGCCATCGCCACTGTGGCATTGAAAACGACAGTACCCGCCACACTCTGAGCCAGTGCCGGCGACATCAGTCCGATATTGGGTATCAGCAAGACCGCTATCATCAGCCATACCCTGAGGTTGGCATTGAGCCGAGGGTGATTGCTGTAAAAGAGATAGAACAGGATCAATGATGACAGCAGAATATGCAGCAGCGGGATCGGTAGCGTGAACTGGCTGAGCATGACACCGAGCACACAAGCCAAGACGATGGTAAAGATGAAGGAAAGGCCTTCCTTCCAACTTGGTGGCGCGTCCGCAGCGAGAAAGCCCAACGCCAATACCGGCAAGAGAAATGACATCTGCCAACCGAAACCCATTGCGACGGCAACCGCCGCAACCGATCCGATCACATATCGATAGAGATGTTTTCGGGCAGAAATATCTAAAGCAACACTACCCATATCACCTTAAATACGACAGCCATCCATTCAACCTCAATCGCCACCTGCCGACAGTATTCAAGAAGCCATTGTCACCATTGAAGACTACGACATCCACCTGCCCGCCAAGACGGGTGTACTCCAACAGCTCCCTATCGTTGAACGAGATGATCACTGGGAATCGCTGGGGGTCTCGCAGCCAGCTTTGGCTATTTTTCACTGTGGGCAACTCACCCCGGTTATAGTAGCCGGAAGCCACCCCATGACCAATACTGCGAATCGTGCCCTCAAAGACTTGCCCCGGAGCTACATCCAGGACAAACTCTACGCGATCCCCTGGATCCATGTGGTAGAGGTTGTTTTCTTTCATGTCGGCTTGTATCCAGAGGTCGGTCGTCGTCAGCAGCATGGCCATGGGCTGACCCGGCTGACAGAAGAAGCCCAGGTCGACATTGTAACTCTCGATGACACCATTGGCTGGCGCATAGATAGTACTAAAGGCCCTGTTGAGGTACGCCTGCTCGACAGCAACGACCGCCGCTCGCAATTGTGGATTGTCAGGTCCCGAAACCCCTAGTTGTTGCTGGGCTTTCTCCAAGTCCGCCTCGGCTGAGGAAACGGTCTCGACAGCCTGCGCCAGCGATGTCTCCGCCACGTCTTTATCGGCGAGGGATAAGGCCCCCGGATTTTCCTTCAGGACCGCTTCCACACGATCATAATTTCGCTGCGCCCGGTCCAGCTGCGCCCTTGCCACTCCTAGCCGGCCCGCTGCTGATTTTACGGTGGCTGTACGTGCGCCCACTTGCTGGGCCGTATTATCAAGGCGTGCCTCGGCAGATTTAATGGCCAGATCAAAAGGACGAGGATCAATTTGAAACAGCGTATCCCCTACTGTCACGCGACTGTGAAGGCCCACCTTGATTTCCGTAAGGTTCCCCTGAACACGAGGAGCCACGGGTATGGCCAAACCGGTGAGTCGTGCCTGATCCGTGTAAGGCACGTGACGATCAGACAGAACGTGCAGCGTAAGCAACAACAGGCATATCCCCATGACCGTCCATGTTAAGACACGAGCCGGGTCCAGCTTCCGCTTAGGCTTTTTCTCTTCGGTAGGCTGCTCAGCCTCCGACCCTACATTTTCATCCACTTCCTCGGTAGTCTTTTCTTTTGCCATTGGTCTAGGAATTGGGAGCAGCCCATGCAATGGAATCTGCCATCCTCAAACTTACACGATTAAATTCCGCAGCCACGCAGTAACCCCATTTGATGAAACTTTCTCAGGAATCGAGAGACCGCGCGGACAAGTATCTACAAGAATTCTGGCTCATTAGGATCAACCTCACAGGCCAAATCGATAGGAGGCCATGAACATCAGCTGCTGCTTAGACTTCAAAAATCCATATTCGCTTCTGAATTGCCATTTCTGATTGTGCTGATAGTTGACACCAAGTAGCATCTGCCAATCGTACTCCAGCCTTTTATCAAACTGGTAGTAGACATCGTCATCCACGACACCGCTCACCAGATTGTAGGCAGCCTCAGCCAACAATCTTTCGGTCAAGGTCAAATCGTCCCAAAACTGACCGTCGCGGTTGGGAATACTGCCATCTCGAAAACTAGTCCAATAGTCGTCCAATGCCTGCTTATCCTCCTCAGTGATCCCCAGGGCTTCATCAAATGGGATATTTCCAGAAGTTCTGCTCTGCAGGTTTTGAAATTGTGCCCCCGCCCAAACAGCAAAAAACCTATCAGGGGTTTTCGTCATAATCCTGCGCACCAAACGCATGCCACTTACTTTCACCAATACGGGTTTGTCCAACCGCTTATTCGTCGTCCATGACCAGGAGTAGTCAGCCATGAGAATGACCGGGCCCAGGGGAGCCAGGCCTAAAAGATTTAATCCATAGTACTGGCCTTCAATATCTGTCGTGCTGTAGAAAAGATCACTTCCGACGACACTGAAACTGATGGTTTGCTCACCCCAAACCCGGCCGTAGTAGCCCCCTACGGCCAGGAAAGGGAATACCCAGGCATCTCCCCGAAAATTCAACGTATTGATTCTTCCTTCCGAAGGACCAAAATCCAGGATGCCGTCAAGGGAGAGATAGTCCAGGTCACTATTGGGTGTACCTGGATCAGCAATGGCCATTTCGAAATTTTCCAGTACCAGGCCCTGCTTGTTGAAGATCGTGCCGACACTTAGCCCGTAGGGCAATTGCAGCTTGAACCCCCTAGCATAGGCCTTCTTTCCGAGAATGGGTAAGGCATAAGGGTACTCTTTACCAATCTGGGTACTATCTATGTCCTGTCCAAATAGTGATGAGGTCAACAGAAAAACTGTCAGAAGTATGGCAATTCTTTTCATAGAGTTAGGTTTGAAAACTTAAAGCTAAATATGTCCAGCGTGTCGTTCTTTATTTGATTGTAAGTCGTAATTCCACTTATCAAAGTCACCGGCGCAATAATCTAAAAGTTGATATACCTCGCTGGAAGGTATTTGTAGTCTTTGTTCACGCGCAAGATCAGCTGAATGATTGGTGTGAAGGAGTAGACCCAACCGTCGTCCTTGTTGAGGTACTCCGCACCGAAAGCCGGGGTAATATTGAGTGTATGTACCTGGTCAAAGACTATCCCGAAGGAGCCTCCTGCCCGAATAAAGCGTAAGGTGATATCCGACCCGTCTCCCCATTGGAAAAGCGCCGCTGCCAACCCTCCTACAACATATTTCTTTGAGATCACATAGCTAATGGAAGGAACGTAACGAATCGCTTGCGTAGTACCAAATCCCTCTGTCTTGAAGTCCGCCTGCCACTTGACCTGCTGCGCCACTGCCCAGAGGTGGTCCTTGTCTTTGCCAAAGAAGTCCTTTCGGACTATCCCAATCCCAGGCCTGAATTCCCATCTGTTGGGTCGCCGGCTGATGCGGAAGTCGGGAACGATCTCCCACTTCTGGCTAGGTGAATAGGTGAGCACGCCCTCATAGAATAGCGTGTTCAATTGACTAATGTTTTCGTCAGCGCGCCACTGGATCTCGTGCGAATGCTTGTAGTCGTCCTGTCCTCCAAAGACAATCTTGTTGCCCATGATCAGCCAATTGTCCCATCGATCGATTTCACTACCATCGAATGGGTCGATCACCTCCTGGGCCATGCTAACCCAACCCGAGATGAAAAGAAATATGACTACGAGCGTCCTGCGAACCATCCTCCCTACTTAAATAGCATTTTTATGGCTTTACCCATCGCTTTCCACTCCTCGTCGGACGTGGTACCTTTTGTGGTGCTGAGAAACGCCTTAAAGGAAGCATAGACCTCTGATCTCAAGTCGTCCTGATCTCTGTAAAAAGCCTCCATTTCCTCCTTCGTCGTTCCGAATTTCCTCAGAGTTTCACTGTAGACATAGTTCAGCTTTTGGCTCTGTGCGATATGCTCCCGAAAGTTACTTTCGAAGGCCTCAAAGGCCGGAGAAACGCTGGATCTGGCCTCATCTGATAAAATTCTGCTGGTAGCAGCCTGGATGGCAGCCATCTGCTTGTCTAACTCCTCCATGGCCTTTTGCTCCCCTTTATCATTCTTTTTCTCCTGCTTCGGGGAAGGATAAGCCGAAGGGGCGATAATCTCCTCCCATTCTTGCTGTGTCAGTAGTTGCTGTAATCGAAGCCGTTTTTCGATGATAGATGCCTGTAGGACCTTGCGCTCGGTGAAGTCCTCCTGGATAATGGCATCAATCTCATCTGCAGAACTGGCTACCCTGCCCAGTAATTTTTCAATGGACTTCACACGTTTGCCATTCCTCTTACGAAATGATTTGATCTCCTTCTTCCCTTCGTTCATCAGTGTGAGGATGTCCTTCTTTCGATCGGGGTCCTTGACGGCCGCTTTGATTTCCTTGATGGCCTTCGGAGCAATGAAGACTTGTTCAGGTCCACCAGTGATAAGAAAAATAAGAAGGGTTGCCAGCGCAATGAGCATTGTTAAATCGATTTATGTCAAAAAGTAGCCCGCACCCGCAAACCATAATACCACAAGGAACTGACGGCCTGGTTGAAAGTCGGATTGATGATCAGCTGCACGTCGGGCGTGACCGCCAGGTGCTCAGTCAAATGGAAGCGGTAATACCCTTCCAGGGTCATTTGGTCCTTGGGTTCGAAGGCATTGCCATTCTCATCCGTTAATTGCTCGATGTTCGTCTTCGCCGAGCTAAAGGAAAGACCTAGCAAATCGTGACTTCTGAACACAAAGCCATGCCCCAGCTGGATATCTCGCTTGTAGAAAGCATTCTCTCCATTACCATTGGAAAAGCCAACTCGGAAATACGGCGCGAACTTGTTTTGGAAAAACCAGTGCGTCGAAATGGCCATTCCCGAACCGCCGGGCACATTCGTATCGGAAGGATTGACGTAGCTGTCACTTTCCCAGAAGGTGACGCTGATCTTCTTGAAGTAGCGCTCAGCCATACTCGGCACCCAACCAAACTCGACCGCCTTGAACAGGTTCCAGTCGAAGAAATTCCGCCCAAAATCAAGAAAGTCGCCATCACCCAAGAGGTCACCGTACACGTCCATCACACCCGCCATGAGATAGTACTGATCTGACATCCGGTAACTGCCGACAATACCCAAGCCTTGATTGGGCCAATTGATCGTCCCGGAAAGGGAAGAGCCGTAACCCAGGAAACTCGTCCACGGCACGACCAGACCATGGAAATTGAAGTAGTTGGTCGGGTCAACCTTGCCGACAACAAACTGCAATTGGTCGTCGAGGAAGGATTGTTGCCAGTTGAGTTCGAGCATCCTCACCGTGTAGTCATTGAAACCTACAGCCGGAAGACCATAATATCCCGACTCAAAGATGCCGTGGAACATGGGTGCCGTTTTGTCGCCATCGTACGAATGCCGGCTATTGACCTTGAAGAAAAGTGTTCCGTTGTTTTTGCCCGACTTGCGGCCGACAAGATTCCAACCGACTTGAATGTCCAAAATACCACTGCTGCTATTGGGCTCATTCACACTCTCATCGATCACCTCACTGGAGCGCATGAAGACCGTGGTGTAGTTGATCCCCAGTTGAATGCCTGTCTCCTCATTGAGGCGCGCCTTCCAATCGTACCATCCTTTGGTCACCCGAATGGGGATGCGAAAGTACGATTCCTTCTTCTGGTTGTCGACCCGAAGCTGGGCACCGATGGACTTCGGTCCTCCCAATGCATCCTGGTTTTCATAGCCCGAGGCCGTGCTGTCAGACGTGAAACCGTAGCCAGACTCACGGTCCTGGGCGTGGAGTCCGACGAGGCCAAAAATGAGAACTAGTGTGGTTAGGTGTTTTTTCATCCGATTCATTTGAAGCGTCATTCAGAGGAAGGCCTGTAGGGCCGACCGAAGAATCTGCTTAAGAGACTCTTCGCTACGTTGCTCTCCGCTCTGAGTGACGCATTCTTTTCTATTTTTTCGCCATACGCTCCTACTCCACGCCATGGTCATGCAAATCTTCCGGAATCTCAGGCGCCAGTAGGTTCTCGAGATACGACTCTTTTTCCAAAGGCACCCAACGACCTTGCTCCTCAACTGGATACCGAATAGGTTGTCCGGGATACTGACCCCTCTGCACCTCAGAGTCCCTCACCATCACGACGCCGTTCACCAGCACATAAGGAATCCCCGTAGAAGGCAAACCATTCTCACCCAGCACGTACGTTGCATTATCTGTGATCTCGTCCGGATGAAATACCGTAATGTCTGCAACCATGCCCTCCTGCATCCTGCCTCTCTTCTGCATGGCCTCAAGACCAGCCTCCCCCAGATGTAATGCCGTCCAGTAACTATTCTGGGAGATCGTCTGCATTAGCGGCACATTGTTCTCACGGGCAAGTCGGAAGGATGCTGCATGCGAACCCGCCGTACGTGGATGTCCCACGTAATCGGTGAATGGTGCGTCCGGTCCCAGGATCTCGCTGTCAATATCGGTACCTGGCATCGCGTCACCAGCGACCGTCATATGGGGTACTTGCAAAAAGTATTTGAGCCACTCTTCTTTGTAAGGGAAACAGAGTATGATGATATAGCCTGGATCCTCGCGGACTTTGGCCTGGTATGACTCAAGGGTGAACGTCACGCCCGTTTTAGGGTCCAACATATCTTCGTAACCCACGCCAAGGAGCCCAATCTTATCTGGTGCAAAAAAGGCGGAACCAATCGTCGATGACCCGCAGAAATAGGGATAATACTCTGACCAAACGTTCTTACCCTGGTCCCGGAACAATTGAGCATGCTCCTCTATCTCCCACCAACCCTGATAAGCATTGTGGCTAAACAGAACGGGAGCATCCAATGCCATCCCGTTAACCAGCTGCTCGAAAGAACCGAGGTTACCCTCATACGGTGGCCTGCTATTACCTAATAATCGAACATGAAAGCTGCTGGCACGTCCATAGTTGGCGGCCACTTTTTGATAATTGAATACTTCCAGCGTAGAAGCGCCGCTGGCCATGTAGCCCATGGTAGAACCCGCTGTCAATGCACCTTGCCTAAACTCTTCATCGGCAATGGCCATGATTTCGTTGATTTGGTCGAGCGTTGAAACAGTCTCCGCCCAATCAGGCTTCCCATTCTCTTTGTAGGAGTCTCCCCTTAAGTAGCCAAGGAGGTCCTTGGCATCGACATCTTCCGTGATTTCCATTTGGTCCAGGACCCGCATCCGAATCGCCTCGTGAGAGACCGCCGCGCCATAATTCACTGGCCACTTTCCCGCCCGTCGGTCGTAAAACTTGGCAATATTTAGATTGCCGCCCTCCAAATCGAGCGGAGTGGTCACGCCATCGCGAAGTCCAATGTAGGCATTCCACTCAATGCCATGCCCATGATTCTGGGTATCCAGAAAGCCCGGGGCCACCACATGCCCTGTAGCATCGATCGTCTCAGCTCCACTGATCTCTTCCTCGGTAATCGTAACGATAACTCCGTCTTTGATACCGACATTTCGCACGGCATCGAAGTTGGTCTCTGGATCCATCACCCGCCCATTGAGAATGACGACGTCATAGCCATCGGTGGGCTTGGACGGACCGCAGGCGAGGATTGAGAGGAGGGGAATAAAAAAAAGTAGCTTTCTCATAGTTTTCAATAGAAATCTCAATTCGTTGACGGAGGCCGATCCTGGCAGTTCGCCAGTTCAAAACACAAAGTATCACCAGCTGCCGGAATTTCGCCCGTCTTATCCAGAATACCCGCGAGCAGCACGTTGGCGATATCAACTCCAGACGCGTCCACAGTCACGAGTGTAATATGATCCATCGACCTTCGGGGGCCGACAAATTGCTGCCCTCCAGTCGTGCCTAGATTGATATAATCACGTCCAAGTCTTTCCGTGTACTGATAGCTGTGGGTATGTCCGTTGAATACCGTGTAGGGCCTGGTAGACAGCGCATTTTCTACAGACAAGAAGTTCTCTTCACCCTCCTTTTCCCAAACGGGCTTATGCATCATTAGGAAGGTCCACAGTACTTCAGGGTTGTCTTTTATAGCCTGTCGCATGTACACGGCTTGCTCCTCCCCAATATTGCCAAACTTCCGCTCCGGCATCGCGGCATAAGCCGTCTTACTAAAAGCCTCGGGACCCTGCGAATCATAAATAACGATGGCCTCATTCCGGGCCTCCTCTATCTCTGCCATCCGCTCGTCACTATTGTCCTCGGTGTCCAGCACGAGAAACAGGACATTCCTGTACACAAAATGATAATATCGCTGCCCCAGACGTTCCTTCCAGATACTACGAGCCAGCTCTCCTGTCAGGTCATGGTTACCACCTGTGTAGAAAATGGGTGCGGTAGCTTTATCAGCCCGGGTATCGAAGTCATCCCACTGCTGATTCCACTCCGCAACGTCGCCGGTACCATCGATCAAGTCTCCGACATTCACGATCATATCTGGTCGAAGCAGATTCAATTGCGCTACTGCCACTTCGAAGATCCGGGGTCGCTCACCACCCGTCAGATCACTGAACAAGGCGAAGGTGAACTTCTCAGGGCTATCATCAAATCGCTCATGGGTCCAGGGTTTCGGCCCCTCTCCGATCCCATGTTGAAATCGGGGTGGGTCCGCACACGCACAAAGGAGTGCCAGGGATAGTATGGTTAGGTTGAGTTTCATCTCTCAGGTGTCATCCTGAGGATCTCGAAGGATAGACACCTTCTCACTTTTGGTTATGAAGAGGGCCTTACACTTCGAGGACCTCAGTGTGACAGGCCCTTACGACAAGGAATACTTAATTCTTCCAGTCCTTCGTATCGAACTTCTGTCCACCGACGGAAGCTTCGTACATCAGTCCCCCCTTGGCCATGGTGAAGATGGCCACGCCATCCTTGTAAGGAGCATCGACAGCAGCCCCCGCAGTCACCGCTACGGCTGATGCTTGTGCTGATAGCTTCAGCTTACCCTCCACGAAGTTGTCATAAGCAGCTTTGTTCTCGAACAATACAGCTTCCATGTACGCCTGACCGCCCCACTGGAAGCCGACGGTTACCTGTGTCATGGATGCACGCATGATGGGGCTACCACCTCTGAAAAGGACACCATCGCCATGGGCGCCGCCGATGCCGATAGCACCTTTGCCAACATTAGGGAAGATCGCATAGCCATAGGCAGTTTCTAAGACCTTCTGGATCTGCCAGTTGGTCTCGACGAGCTCCTTGATGGCATCCTTCGACTTTTGGATGCGTTCCTTTTCCTTGTTGTTTTGAGCAATGGCTATAGTGCCCACGGTGAGCAACAAAGCCAGAAGAGATATTTGTAGTTTCATTCGATTTGGATTTGTATGTTGTTAATTCAAAAACAGCGGAAAGTTACTGTACAATGGACTCAAACTGTTGCACTGCGGGCCCAATAGCCGCCTGATATTCATCATCGGCCTGCTTGGCTTCCTGCTGCAGCTGCCGAAATTCCCGTTTCATCTGGGTCGTCACCGGACCTTCCGAATGATCGAGAATACCGCTCATGAATGACATCTTGAAAAGGATCGTGGCGGGCTGATTGATCACCTCTGCCAGCGTGCGCCCTCTTGAGACATAGGCCCCTTCGTAGTTATCTACAATTTCTGTAACGGCTTCTGCCTGCTTCTTGGCCTCCTCCTTCGCTGAATCATCCGCTCCACCAGATTGGAATGCCTCAAGTTTCTCGGTAATGTCACTCTTCACAGCCAAGGCTTCCAGAACCAGTTGTGTCTTGGCCTCCGCGGTATTGTACATATCCATCCAGAAGGCGAACTTACCATTGGCCTGTGCCTGAGTATAGGACTCTTTGGGGCTCATGGCAAGATTGAAACTCTGCGTCTCGACCGTACCGTCAACAGTGAGTTGGACAGTATATCTACCCGGAGGCACGATCGGCGTCACGGTAGTGCCAGGCCTACCCGGGACCCGAGAAACTCCATTGATCCGCATGTCCCAGACAAACTTGTTGAGTCCAGCATTAATGTCAGATCCGGTGCCAGTTGCAAGCATCATTTGCTCCTTGGAGTAGTTGCGGATCACTTTCCCGCCCCGGTCGAGGATCGCTATGCTGATCTCTGAAGGTTCACTGGCCAACTTGAAATAGAAGGTCGGACCAAGCGGCTTCGGATCTCCGGCATCAATGAATTGGCGCTTGCGCTCACCATTCACCTGCTGGAATGTGAGTTCATAGTAAGTCAGCCCCGGTCGCATATTTTGAACGAAATAGTTCTTCTTCATGCCGGGATCACCGCCTGGCACGTAGTCCAACCACCAGTTGTACCCAAATCGTGTGTGATCAGGAATGGAATACAAGTGCACAGGTTTCGCGTCGATGGTCTCAGACTTCTCTCGAAGCGGACCGATGTCGTCCATGATCCAGAAACCACGACCATTGGTGGCAATCACAAGGTCGACATCTTTGATGACCATATCCACAACGGGAACAGCTGGAAGATTGGCCTTCAGCTTCTCCCAACTCTGACCGTCGTTGAGAGAGTAGTACACACCCGTTTCCGTCCCGACGAAAAGCAGCCCTTTGCGTTCCTTGTCCTCACGAATGGTGCGTGTGATCTCCGTCTGCGGGAAGTTGGCAGAGAGATTGATCCACGTCTTCCCGTAGTCGGTCGTCTTGAAGATGTAAGGATTGTAATCGTCGTACGTGTTGAAATTGGAGAAAACGACATAAGCCGTTGCAGCATCATGAGGCGAAGGCTCTATTTCATACACCTGGGAGTACTCGGGCGCCCCTTCCGTGATGGACACATCCTGCCAGCTTCCTCCCCCATTTTGGGTCACGTGCACCTTGCCGTCGTCGGAGCCCGTCCAGATCACACCTCTTCGCACAGGAGACTCGGCCATCCTCTTGATGGTACTGTACACTTCCTGCCCGAAATATTCGGATAGCCAAGGTGTCCCGGTAATCTTTTGTCTGTCTTTTAGGTCGTTGGTCAGGTCCGGGCTGATCACTTCCCAACTCAGGCCTTCGTCCCTTGTACGGAAAACGACATTGCCCCCCAGATAGATCGTGTTGGGATCGTGGGGAGAAACGAAGTAGGACAAGTCCCAATTGAAGCGGTAGTCAAGATCATAAGAATTGAGACCAAACATCGGCTTAGGAGAAACGGACCGTACTTCATCCTGTCCCGTGGCGATATTATTGACAGTAAAAGGAGCACCGCTGCCCATCGGCGCACCACCGGAGATGTTGTAGACGATGTTGTTGTCACCCGGCTTGGGAATCACACTACTGATCTCGCCATTACCTATGATGGTCGTTTCATAGCCTGAGATCCCACCCCATCGTGAGGCACTAGGGACCTTGTAAGCAAGGATGTCCTGTCCACTACCATAGACATTGTATGGAAAGTCGTCATCGACATTGACCCGATAAAACTGGGAGTTCTTTTGTGTATGCTGGCTGCTCCAGGTCTTTCCAGCCGTCATACTCACCTGGCAGCCTCCGTCATTGGTTCCGATCATGCGGTTGGGATCCCTGGGACAGATCCAGATGTCATGAAAGTCGTCCTTGATACCTGGATCGAGGATCCAGTTCTTGCCGCCGTCTTTGGACTTGAACATCCGGTTGTTAGGGCTCCATAACTCATTGGCATCATGAGGACTTGCAAAAATGTGACTGTAATAAAAAGGTCGTCCGATGATCTGAAAGAAATTGGTGACGAACTCCCAGTTCTCTCCCAGGTCATTAGAAACATACAGACCTGGTTCGGTTTCGGAGTCAAGCAGGATATATACCTTGTTGGCATCTGCGGCCGACATCGTCAGCCCCGCTCTACCACGTCCACCTTCAGGCAACCCATTGGCATAGGAGATTTCCGTCCAGGTGTCACCCCCGTCGGTGGACTTGTACAGGCCGCTCTCTGGTCCCCCTGTTTTAGGTCCCCAGGCTTTGCGTTCGAATTCCCAGAGGTATGCGAAAAGCTCGTCGGGATTGGATGGATTCATTACCAAATCAATACAACCGGCATTCTCGCTCTTAAAGAGTACCTTTTCCCAGCTTTGGCCGCCGTCCAGCGTACGGAACACACCTCTCTCCGGATTGGGACCGAAGGCATGGCCAAATGCTCCCACAAAAACGATGTCGGGATTCGTTGGGTGCACACGAACCTGGGAGATGTGGTGGGTTTCTTCCAGTCCGAGGTGTGTCCAGGTCTTACCATTGTCGGTGGTCTTGTAGACGCCATCTCCCCAGCTTACATTGTTGCGCATCTGCGGCTCACCCATTCCTACGTAGGCAATGTTGGGGTTGGACTCGGAAAACTCCATGGCGCCGATGTTACCAGACTTGAAGTACTCATCACCCACCGGCTCCCAGTACGTACCGGCATCCTCGGTTTTCCACAGACCATTGCTGGCCCCGTGGTAGAAGGTATAAGGTTCAGTCGGGTGCCCGAGCACCACCGAACCCCGGTTACCGACAATAGGCCCGATAAATCTCCACTGGAGGCCATTGAGGACATCAAACTCCGAGCGACCTGCCGGGGAATAGTCCGGATGCTCCAGTGAAGAGGTCTGCGGGGCGCTACATCCCACGAGGATGAACAGCGCCACCAGGGCTACGTAAAAAGATCTCATCTCCTTTGGGTTTACCTATGACTTTTAAAGGGTGTTTTTCAATACTTTACCGTCCTGGATCATCACCTTGATATTACCATCCAGTTCAAGGTTATCAATATCTTCCAGGGGGCTTTGCTCCCAGATCAGAACGTCAGCATAGGCGCCTACCTCGATGACGCCAATTGGTCCCTCACGATAAGGATTTCGGGCCGGACCAGACATTGCCAGCACTTTGCCGGCATTGAATGTCGCGTGCTGGAGGATCTCCCAGTTTTCAAAGCCCAATTCCTTCTCAACCGTCAGGTTTTTGATAGCGATAGGTGTATTCTCCGCAAACATGTCCCCACCGCTGACGATGAAGACATTGTGTTTTCTCGCCCAAGCGATCATTTGCTTGGCTCCCTCATTTACCTGTGTCGCTTTACGGACTTGCTCAGGTGTGAACCATGGGATTTGTGACGCTTGAGCGAACTGAACCACACTCACATAGCCCTGAAGAGAGAGTACTATATTTTCGTCTGCCAAACGTTTCACGGTGGGTTCTGACATGAGGAATCCATGCTCCACGCATTTCACCCCGGCATCGAGGGCCCTGTTGATCGCGTCGTCACGATAAGCGTGAATGGTCGCATAGGTCTTGTTGTCCTCGGAGATCTTCACAATCGCCTCCATCTCCTCTTGGGTGTACTCAATGATCTCCAATGGGTCAAACTCACTGGCAACACCACCACCAGCCATGATTTTTGCATAGGCGGCTCCGTGGCGATAGTTCCATCGGGCTTGCTTGATGACCTCATCGACGCCGTCAGCCGTAGACAGATTCATCATAAGATGTGGTTGGTTGGTCTCCATGGGAAACTGGTTCCACGGACCAGCATCTCCATGACCACCTGTCGAGCTGAATGCCGGCCCTGATGACCAAATCCTTGGGCCTTTGATAAGTCCATTTTGCTTCGCCTTGGCGATTCCGAGTGAATTACCTGCGATATCCCTGATAGAAGTGAATCCCTGGTCCATCAGAATGTTCATGTCCCGATAGGCCCATGCTCCAATCGTGTAGGGGTCATAATCCTGCGAACCGGAATAGAAGGCCTTAGGCCCATTGAGCATAATATGCGTATGCATGTCAATCAGACCTGGAGTGAGTGTTCCACCTGCGCCATCGATGACGGTGGCCCCATCAGGAGCTGCGATGTTACTCTTAACTTCCTTTATGAGGTTGTTTTCAATCAAGACGTCTGCGGACCTGACATCTTCTCCTTTCGCATCCCAAACGCTCACGTTCGTGATAAGAATGGTGCTGGATTCGTCTTGGGCATTACCGACGAGTATCAGTATTGCCAGGCAACATGTCAATAAGTATTTCATTTTCCTTATTTGCGAATTGTTCATTGGTTCTATTTGATCTTCACCACCGAGAGCACCTCTAGCTGATGGTTGAAGAGCGTATTGAGGACGCCATTCAACGCTGCCTGATCGGTCAGCTGGCCGGTGAGGGTAGTGATGGTTTTATCTGATATCAATTGATGATCGAAGGACATGCCTCCAAGCCTTGAGGACCAGGAGTCGTCGAGGAATCCGCTTACGGAGATTTGATAAACCGGGAGTTCCGTGGTTTGGGCGAGCGAGGGCATGACAAGTTTTCTTAATCAGCGAAGGTGCCCTATTTACCCGGTACAGACAAGACCCAAAAGTCCCAAAAGGAGTCCTCCTTACCCGGGATTGTCAATTAGACGTCAAGAAGATGCAATGATTCCGCCTTCGCGGCCGCCTCTCTCCTGTTTTTGACACCGAGTTTCTTGAACAGCTGATGGCTGTGATTCTTCACCGTTTTTTCGGAGATGTAGAGCCGGTCCGCAATTTCTCTATTGGACAATTTCTGCGACAGTAACTCGAGGATCTCTTTCTCACGTCGCGAAATCTCAGACGGTTCCTGCCCCCTCCTACTCAAAACAGAGATCAGCTGTTGTACATAATCGCGGTAGTAGTAGTCTTCAGCATTGAGTAACTGCAAGAGCGCCAGCAAATGGGAATTACAATTGGCAAAAGGACTGACCAAGGATGAGGTAACAGCTACTTTGATAGCTGCATCAAGAAAATTTCTTGCCCGATCCTCATGTCCTTGTAGAAACCAATAAATGGCCTCGTAGATATCCAACTTGACCAAGCCGGCCCGATTGTGATGGGTAGTTAGCAGTCTTCGTAAGGTGTCGATCTCTTCTTTGGCTTGCTCTTCGAGTGGCTTCTGACCACTCTCCAGAAAGCAATTGATCCGACAAAGCTTGGGGTCCGAATCCTGCGTCACAGGGTGCATCGGGATTGGACCAATGCCCAACAGCATCGAGGTGGCCTTCGCAATGTTCCCGTCTAGCATTTCAAGTTCAGCCGTCTTGGCTTTTATGTAAGTGGGCAACAAACGATTGCGCTGGCGATAAGCATCGTTCAGGGTTTGATCATTCATTTCCTGCCACCCCTTCGTATCCCCAAGATGTTGGGCCAGGGCAACGCGAAGCATGCGATGGAAAAATTGAACGACTCCGAGACCGTGTTGCAAGTAGGCATCATATTTCTTCGAAATATTCTGTGCCTCACTCCATTGGCCAAGCGTGAACGAACGAAGAACTTTGAAATAGGCGCCATGGGCCACGAACTCATCATCATGCACTTCTGTACCGAGATCAATCAGCGCCTGAGCCGCCACTCCCAACTGGGTCAGGTCTGACTCAAAATAATAGATATAGCAGAGTACAAACCATATGTTCCCCTTTTCAAAAGTAGGTATCTGAGAGGCAAGAGCTGTGGAAGCACGATCCTCTACAGCGTCCATCCGTCCAGTCGCTTGCAGAGAGCCCAGAAGAAACACCCATGCCAGGCCTTTTGGATAATTCCAGTCGTTACCCAGGTGCTGCAGCGCAAATTCACAGTCCAGAATGCATCGATCGAAATCCTGATCCACATTGTACGTACGATAAGCCAGAAGAGACCGGTATTCGGCATGGTATTCAGTATTGCTTTCGATAGGAAAGCTGTCATCTATGGACCCTTCAATTGTTGTCAGCAACTCAAACATCTCGCGAGGCTTGCCCTCATGGACATATAACCAGCAGGTAGTCAAATCGAGCAAGAGGTGCTTTACGCCTCCCCTCTCCAACATTCTCTTCGCAGATTCAAGGACCACCCACTCGCGACCATCTAATAATCGCTTTCTCAGGATCGCAAACACCGCCAAAGCCTCAGTAGCGCGACCAGCCGAGAGAAAACACTTGATGGCGGATTCGTACTCCTCTGATGCTTTAAGGTAGCTGCCCCCCTTGGTCAATAAAGCTGTCATGCGACCCGCCGGTGTCTCTTCACGAGCTATTTCCTGAAGCACTTGTTGGAATAAATGATGAAAACGGTACCAACCTCCTTCATAGTCAAGAGGTATGATCAGCAGCTTAGATGAAGTGATCTCCTTCATCACCTCTTCGGCACCTTCGTGCCAACCAATGGCTACCAGCAGATCCACTGAAAAAGAATCGAAAAGTGAAAGTGCCAATACCGCTTCCGTTGCCGGGTACTCATGGGATTCAAGTACCATCGCACCATTCTGGCAAAATCCCTACCACCCTCTGTCTCGAACACCGACAATTTGGCCCGTAAGTCTTCCTGGCTATGTACGCCATATGTCAGCAATCGAATGCCAGCGATCCAGCCATCAATGTCCTCAGAAACTCTTCTTGAATCCTCCTCCGAGCTGATGCCCCTCAGCAATGCGCTCACCTCATCCTCAGTAAACCGAAGGTCAGCTACCCGAATTTCCTGCAAGCTGCCGTGCTGCCTCCAGATCACAAGGGGAAGCGGTGGATCATATCTGGTAATCAATACAAGCTTTCGCAACGCTTGCCTCTCAACCAATGCGGTAAGGAAGCGATGAATAGCCTCATCAGCAATAAGATGTAAGTCATCAATTACGAGCGTGATATCCTCATCTACCTGATCCAGGGCCAACAAAAATGCCCTCTCCAACTCCTCATCGCTTGTCTTCTCTGACTTTGAGAACAAGCTCTGCACTGGCTTCATCTCACTCGGAAACAGTGGCTCAATGGGCTCAAGTAGCTGCACCAGGAAAACATCCAATGTGTACGGCTCTTCCTGGAGATTCATCCAGATAGTCGGCGCACTCTGCTGAGTCAGCCAATCAGCAACAAGACTTGATTTCCCAAACCCTGAAGGCGCACTTACCAATACACAAGCACTGGGTCGGTCCAAGATCGATTGCAACCTCGACCTCGAGAGATGGTCGGATTGCACCTGAGGTACCTGGTATCGATGCTTGGAAGCTCGTGTTTTCATCAGTTCAGCGCATTGTGTGTGCGTTGCACGATTGGGCCTGATTTGTAAGTTACTAATCCCTTACAAAGTTCAAGATCAGAACCTTGTCCAGCCGCCAGATGTTCGGCATTTTCTACGAAAATCATCTATCCTTGCACAAAACCCAACTCACATGTCTACGACATCCTCCAAAGCGCAACAGACCATCGACACAGCCATCAAGTTGGCTTTTATCGCCGCAATCGTCGGTTTTAGCTACGCGATCATCTCACCTTTTGGTAGTATCATGGCTTGGTCTATCATCCTCGCTATGGCTTTTGACCCGCTATATTTCTCACTGGCTGACAAATTTGGCGGCAGACACAAACTGGCGGCTACCACCATTGTCATGGGCGGCTTGCTCATCATTGTGCTTCCGGCATGGTTGTTCATGGACTCCATCATCGAGGGAGTAAGGGTCATCAGGGCCGAATTCGAGGCTGGTACGCTCACGATACCACCGCCAACGGACAATGTGAAGGACTGGCCGATCATTGGTGATAACCTATATGAACTTTGGTCGGGTGCCTCGACCAACCTGCAGGCCACCATCGTCAAGTACCAGCAGCAGTTGACTGAAATTGGCAACAAACTGCTCCGGGGTGTACTCAGTATAGGCGGCGCGGTCTTCCAATTCATCATATCTACCATCATCGCCGCGGTAATCCTTGTCACCAAAGGCACGAAAGAGAATGCAATCAAACTATTCAACAGATTGATGCCGGCGAAAGGCCAGGAAGTGGCAGAGATTGCTCAGAAGACGGTCAACAATGTGGTAAAGGGGGTATTGGGCGTGGCATTGATACAATCCTTCCTCGTGGGCATTGGTTTCCTGCTGGCGGGTGTACCCTACGCGGGACTTTGGACCCTGATCGCTTTTATCCTGGCGGTCCTGCAGTTGCCCCTGACGGTGGTGACGATCCCGGTTGCTATCTATCTTTTCGCCTCCATGGGTACTGTCCCCGCAGTATTGTGGACCATCTATCTCGTGGTTGCTGGATTGTCTGACAATGTATTGAAGCCCATACTCCTTGGTAAGGGAGCGCCCGTACCGATGTTGGTGATCTTCCTGGGCGTGATTGGCGGATTCATCACCATGGGATTCATAGGCTTGTTCGTCGGCGCGATCCTCCTGTCGCTGGCCTACCGCTTGTATTTGATGTGGGTGAATGTCGAAAGTGGAGAGTTGAGAGTGGAGAGTTGATTAGTTGATTCGCCTACGCTGAAGCTTCGGCGAACGAAGAAGTTGAAGGGTAGCTTTAGAAATTAATGTACTTCGCAGGGGTGTATTTGTACTCCTTGTTGATGTTGATGATGAGGCGGAGGATCAAGCCCCCGGCGGGAAACCAGGTTTCGTCGGCGAAGTTCTGTTGCTCGGCGTATAGGTAGGAGGCGTTGATCGTGTGCTGTTTGTTGATGACATACGCGACTCCCGCCCCAACAATAAGCGCCGAAATGCCATTCTTCTCTTCGCTGAACTTGTAGTATCCACCTGTCATGACCGACACTATCCAATCGTCCCCGATCACCCGGTTGTACGACGGAAAATACCTCAGCGTCTGACTGGAGCCACCCGTGCTCTCAATGTCGATCTGCCATTTAAACTGTTGTACCAACTGACCATCCACAAATCCATACTTGAGCACGACACCTAGTCCAGGTCGAAAATCCACCCTATCCGGCTTCACGGCTATCCGGAAATCAGGGGCGATTTCCACGTGCTCGGAGAGGAAGTAGGTCCCAATATATTCGACAAAGTACTGCTGTAGCTGCCGTGTATTGTCCTGCAAACGAAACTGCAGCTCGGCAGAGCTCTTCCATTTCGCAGGACCCCAGCTGACCCGATTACCGACATAAAAGAGGTTGTCCCAGGCCTGAGGGTTTTCCGACTCTTGCGCCATGACCTTGGAAGAACCACTCACAGAGATGATCACAGCAATGAGGGCCAGGAGTTTTATGGAACCGGACCAGGTGCTTTTGCCAGGGACAGACATTGGGTTAGATCGATATTCTTCCTCGGACACCATAATACATCAAAAAATCTCTGTCGGGATCCAGGGCGGGGTTCAACACAAACTTAACCAATGGTGTGATTGCCGTGGTCTTGGACCATGTGAATCGATAAAAGATCTCATACAACAGCTGTGAACGATCCGTGATCGTCGAAGTCGTATAGTTAAGGCCGACGCCGACCATATCGTGGTTAGGAAAATACCAGCCGTTAGCCAGGGAGATGTTCAACTTCGACAAGGCATTGGCGCCATCCCCATCGGACAGGCCAAAAGTCGTCACGGGGATCAGGCGCTCATCAATGACCCACGTACCTTGAACCGTGAACCCACGACTTGAGGGCGAGGTGAAAAAGGAGTCATCCGTCATCATCAGCTCATCAGAGTGCCAGTAGGTAATACTCAATCGGTTGAAGTAGTATAGGGCCCTCTCCGGTGTATAGGCAAACTCCACCATCTTCAGGAAGTTGCCGTTGGCCCACTGATCCGTCCCCAAATCAAAAAACCTTGGACTAATCAGATCTACCCCTGCCACATCGTTCAGACCCGCGACCAAACCGAATCGCTTTTTCTTGTCAAGCCACCCGCCCGCCACAATCCCAAAACCCGGATTGGACCAACTAACCGTCGGATTCACCGAAAACGCCAGGTCGGTAAAGTGTAGCATCGGATGCGCTAGGCCATTGAAGGTGAACCAATCCGGCATATCAATCTTGCCAATGACAATAGCCAGCCTTTCCGAGATCTGCTGCTGATAGTAGAATTCGAGGGTATGAAACCGCCACTTGTTGAACTTCGTTGCGCTCAGGTTCGCAGCACCGGTCTCGAGAAACAGAAACTGCGGGGCTACCTCACCGTAATACAAGTGCCTCCAATCCACCCACCAGATGAGGCTGCCCTTGTTCTTGTCCTTCTTTCGGTTGATAAAGTTCCACTTGAGCGTCGCATCGAAGATGCCACTGCCTGCTGTTTTCACATTTTCCTCGGCGATGCGAGATGTCGCACCCATGTAAATGCCCGTGTAGTTCAGACTGAGTTGAAAGCCCGCATTATCATTAAGCTTCTTTTTGAAATCGAACCACCCATTGGAATATTTCAGGTCGTATCTGTAGTAAGGAGCTGTGTAGTCATTCAGCTCCAATTCCACGTCTTTGTTCGTGGGATTGCCCATCTTCAGGTCCGCCCGGTAGTTCGATTTGGTCGAGTCATTGGCGGTGACTCTCCGCCCCTGGCCCAAAGCGCAGTGAGCCCACACGAGGACCACCAACGCCAACAGGCCCCTAGAAAGCCTCATTGAAATTGAAATAGAAGCCGAAGGTCTCGGTGCCAAAGCCGAAGTCGATACGCAGATTCATCCGAGGCTGTACTTCCAGACGATACCCGACACCCAGACTTGGCAAATACTCCTCGAAACTGGTGACGTCCGTGCCAATTCTACCGCCACCAAACCATCCCACCACACCATGCTTGGAGATCTCGCCGCTGCTTTTGTAGAACATATGTCGGTACTCGCCCATGAAGTAATACATGCTTTCATTGCGGTAGCGCCCCCATGTGTAGCCACGGAGGTCCCACGGTGTGCCGAGCTGTGACATCTCTCCATAGGGTACTTCGCCGGTGCTGAACCTCCCACGTCCCTGTACAGCGATGGTGCGGCCGGGCTTGTTGTTGAGCGTCCAGTACTTGCGAATATCGATGCCGAGCACCTCATATTCATTTTGTCCCCCTAGCCAACTACCGTAAAAGGTGGCCATCACCTCGATGAAAAATCCTTCATAGGCATTCACCGGTATGTCTCGGCTGTCATACTGAAAGACGAACCCAGCGCCTCCGTTGAATGGCTTGTCGTTGTACTCGATATAGAAAGGATCCGTGGCCACTCCCTCACTGGGATTGGAGCCTTTGGTGTAATTGAAGTCCACCACCGGCCCTGCGAAGTAGTTCTTCTTGAACTGCCATAAAAACTTTGGATAGATCTGCCACCAGGTGCGCTCATAGGCCGTCGTAGAATCCGACTTCTCCGTGTACCGGGCTTCATCGTAGCCCACGCCCCAATAGTTGTCCGGCATGAACTTGAAATTGAGATCCGAATAGATCCTGAGCTTATCCTGCCTCCAGAAGGTGGTTGCCTTGGAACCTATGAAATAGGCCCCTGTGCTGCTAAATCCTAACATAATGGGCAGGGAACTCCGCTGTATCAACGAGTCGGTCCGCTTCGTTTTAAATGACGTCATCACCCCGCCAGCAATAGTCAGTTGAAGCTCAGGAGTATAAGCAGGCCCAGCCAAAGGCGTAATCAGCAACCTCCCCTCTTCGGTCTTGCGTGCCCTTTTCTCTTTCTGTGCAGCCATCCAGTCCTTGGAGAGGAACCTTTGGGCCTCTGCCGTGTCCAGGAACGCACACAGGAGGAGGGAAATGAGACCAATGCGAATCATCGTCAAAACTTACTCCCAATTGGCTTTGTATACCCTTAAGAGATTCTCCCCAAGGAAGCCTCTGATCTCCGATTCCGTCCAGCCAAAAGTATCTTCCAGTTCCCGGACAACACCCCATATCTCACCTGGTTTTCCCATGTGCGATGGGGAGGCATAGCCCATTTCAGGCGGGAAGTTCTCCGGATTTCTAAGCACCCAATCAAGGGTCTCGGCATAGTTGTAGACATAGTCCGGGCCGACACAAGTGCATTTCGCCCCGACAAGATTCTTGATGTACTCGACGTGTTTGGCAATAACGTAGGGTCGGGCCTCTCCATTGGAGTTGAGGAAGCCACCAATGAAATTCACGCAGATCACGCCTCCTGTGGCGGCGACGGCTTTCACCGCCTCATCCGAAACATTCCGCCCAATAGGCTGGAAAGTCATCAGGTTGGAGTGCGACATCATCATGGGCTTATTCGTCAGCATCGCTGCCTCAATACACGTCTCATTGCTGGAGTGAGAGCAGTCCACCACGATTCCCAGCCGGTTCATCTCCCGGACCACCTCCGCACCCACGTCTGTCACGCCCTCATCGGTACCATCCTCGTTGGACACACCCCCATCAGCATAGTCGGTGTCGATGTTGTAGGTGAAGTTCATCTGCCTCAACCCAAGATCGTAGTAGGCCTGCACATTCGTCAAATCTCCTCCCAGTGGCATCATGCTTTGGAAGTTGTGCATGATGGCCAGTTTACCCTGGTCTTTGGCTTTTTGGATGTCGGCAAAAGAATAGACCTGCAGGTACCGATCACTCTGACCCTTCCAGTAGTCGTTGACACGCTGCATTCGCTCCTTTACGACCTCAGGAGTGTCCTCGGGTGGACCGTTGGAGATGGTAGCAGAGATGAAACCGTAACGATTGTCGATCGAGTGCTGGATGGCTTCTTCGTACTGTTCGTTGGTGAAGCCTGCCGGAAACCCTGGACCACCAACAAACAAGGCATCGACAACGATCGCATCCCCATATTTCTCCATCAGCTCAATGTCGCGCGTACGCTCTTCTGCCGTTCTTGGCTCCGCTACATCCACCAGGTATTGGATGTACTCAGGAAAGTCCTTCGGGTCTGTCGGTCGTGGACGCATTTCGATTTGGGCGATAGCTCTCCCCACTGTGAGGAGAATGACCATGATTAGAGTGATGTTCTTCATCATATAAGGTTCTACAGTCCGGAGGCCAGAGGATTGCTGGAGAACTATCCCTGGATCACTATGCGTAAAAAAATCTATTACAAAGTATTCTTATAAATCTTGCCGTCTTTCATGATCACCTTGATAGGTTCGACATGATACCCACGAGGTGCCGCATCCAGCCATTCCGAATTTCCACCGATCGCGGAGATATCTTGCAGCGGATTTCCATCCACAATGAGGATATCTGCATACGCGCCCTCCTCGATCACTCCTAATTTGGCATCAGGATACGGGTTGTTTTTGCCAGTCATAGCGGCCAGTTCTCCACCAGCTGAAGTCATGGCCTTCAAGGCCTCAAAATTTCCAATTCCATTGGCAAGTGACCACTTTTCATGGTCGATAATCGCCCGCTTAGCCAATGACGGGGTGAACACCACATCGGTATCGAACACAATCTTGGGCTTTACTTTCCTCAACACTTGAAACAGGTTCTTACTTTGTTCCTGGAACTCCAGGACTTTGGGGTATTGCGGTCCGTCCGGGTTACCATAGACTGGGTGGCTCAGCAATGCTGGATTCATTCCAGCAGTATTTGGAGAAATAAAAGCACCTTTCTCCTTGAGCATTTGGCAGGTTTCTTCGGTAATGAACTGCGCATGGTCGAAGCACATGATGCCGAGGTCCAGTCCTCGTCGAATATGATCATCATGGTAAACGTGCGCGGCGACATACGTGTCCCACGTTTCTGCCACCTCGACTGCAGCGCGTATTTCATCGGGCGTGAATTGCAGGGAATGAAGTGGGTCCTTTTCTGAAGACACACCGCCACCGATCATGATTTTGAAGTAATCAGCACCCCCGGCCAGGTTTTCTCTGGTTGCCTTTAGCATTTCGTCTCTTCCATTCACAATCCTTGAGATACCTAGCCTGACGGTGTTGCTTTCAGCGGCGTTTATGTTACTCCGAAACCTAAAGTCCCCATGACCCGATGTCTGAGATAAGAAACCACCTGCTACATAAAGCCTGGGACCTTCAATTCCACCTTGCTCGATCACCCTTCGCAGCCCATCGTGCATGCCGCCCATATCACGGGCCGTGGTGAAGCCATTAAAAAGGTGCTCGCGGGCCGCCGCCGCCGCATAGGCCCCAATATATTCCCAGGTATCCCCCTCGACTGCCGGTACCCCCCCAGGCATTGAAAGGTTGAAATGCACATGACTATCAATCAAACCTGGCATCAAGGTCATCCCCTTACCATCAATGACCGTCGCTCCGTCGGGGGCGGAGATATCGCGAGCAATGCGCGTTATCAGATTATTTTCCACCAGGACATCCCTGCCGGTGACCAGCTCGTCTGTGGTCCCATCGAAAATATTTACGTTCGTAAACAATGTGGTCTGGGCCATGCTTCCCACCGTGAGAAGCAGTGCCAGAGAAAGTAGAATCGTTTTCATCTGCTTGGTCAATCCATCAAAGGTATGACCTAAGCAGTCTAATGAAGCAGCAAATCCTTCGACTTTTTAGGTAAATCCTGGCATATTAATAAGAGGATTGGTGACGCATGAACTCTGTCGGGACGAGACCGGTCAATCGCTTAAAGTACTTGCTAAAGTGGCTCACCTCGTCGAATCCTAGCTCGTAGGCGACTTGAGATATACTTTGGCGTCCGGATGAAAGTGACCTCTTTGCCACCGTCACGAGATACTGGTCGATGTATTCCTTCAAGGTAAATCCTGAAATATCCTTTGACAGCTTATTCAGCTCACCAAAACGCACACCCAGTAGCTCACAGAAGTAAGTTGCATTGCGGGATTCACCCACTTTCTCCTTCAAAAGCTGTTGGAAACTGGCAAATGTGGAATTCCGGAAGTAAGCCAGGATCTCAGGGTATTTCCTCGTGTACTCAAACTCCACCTTCGCGAGAAATGCCTGCAAATAGCTCCGCAACACTTTGTTCTCGTCGCGCAGCAATCCATATTCAGATAACATAGCCCGCATTAGCGCCTCAAGTACATCACCTGCTGCCGGGTCGCCAATCGACAGGTAAGGAAAAGTCAGATCACCCACATAGTCGTTGATGAGTAGGCTATTGATGGCATCTCCAAGCTTCATTGAAAACCCCGAAGTGAAAAAGATCATATAGCCACGCAAGCCCGGATCCATATTCCAGGCATGGTATTGACCGTTCTTGATCACAAATAGACAAGGGGCTTCAAAGGAATAGCGTTGGAAGTCCACATGATGCGTCCCATGCCCTTCCGTACAGTACCAGATCAAGTCAAAGTACAACGGGTGATGCGTCAACTTAACAGCTCTGGGTATGGATTCATTGGCAAGGAAATCTTCGAGGCGAACGATTTGGAAACCATCGATAGGCCTCGATCCGGTGGGTTCACCTTTGGGAGTAGGAACGGTTGGTTGGTTTCGGAGTTTCTGCCTCGGCATTTACCCTATCAAAGATACTTTACCTCATTGATAATCGTCCTGACGACACAACGAGAGGCGCTCTTGATTACGCCTGTGGTAACGTAATAGTGAAAGTGCTCCCCTTTTCTTCGTTTTTCACGGCGTCCAGGCGGCCACCGTTCAAGACGATGAGGTCCAGTGTCAGCATCAGCCCGATCCCTGTCCCGCGCTCATTGTCAGTACCCCGCTGGGTCCTCACATCCCCTTTCTTTAGGTTATCGATCAGATCTGGGTCGATGCCCACTCCAGAGTCCTCGATATGGATCTTGACTTTCTTTGACTTTGCTTTGGCTCGAATAACGATTTCACCAGCTGTCGGTGTGAACTTGATGGCGTTGGTCAGGAGATTGTTCAGCGCCAGCGTCATCATTGTCGGGTCCACCTGCACATCGACTTGCTGGCCGTTCTCATATTTAAGTTCGATGCTCTTCTCATCGGCCATGTGCGATAGCTGATCGACGGATCGGGCTATCAAATCACTGATGTTCACTGCTTCCTTCTCCGCGCTCAGCCCCACCTCCTGGCTCCTCGACCAGTCGATCAGTGTCTCAGATAGCGTCGTCAAACGGTCCGTATGGTCCACCAGCAACCCTGTAAATTCCGTAAACTCTTCCTTGGTGATCTCTCCATTGGCCACCATCTTCAGCATACTATTGAGATGTGCCAGGGGGTTACGAATGTCATGTGTGACAATGGAGAACAGCTTACTCTTTGAGGAATTGAGCAGCTTAAGGTCGACGTTTTGGTCCTCGATTTTGCTTTGTGCCGAGGCCAATCGGCGGTTTTGCCGAAACAGCAACCCTGCTGCACCAAAGGTAACCACCAACACGATGGCAATGCTGATGATCAGAAACCGCTGTCGCATGATCTGATCGTCCTTCCGATGGTTCTCACTTGTCAGCTCCAATGTGGCGATTTGGTTCTCCTTTTCGCGCTTATAGTGGTCGAGGGCAAGGATCTTTTGGCCTCTTCTCGTCAGATTGAGACTATCGGCATATTGATAGCCCATGGTAAGGTAGTCGAGCGCTTCCCTGTACTTGCCCTGCCTTGTTTTCAAGTCAGACAGCATTTTATAAATGAGGTCCTTCTCTATCACTACCCCACTCTCCTCTGAAATGCGCAAGGCATCCAGTACCAGCCCCTCTGCTTTCGAAACATCCCCGAGTTCTAATTCCAGCTGGGCCAGGACGACGTAGTCATAACATAGGTTCCAGTTATTATTGGTCTCCTTGTCGAGCTCAATGGCAATGTTGATACTTTCCCGGGCTTCGTCGTATCGCCCCTGTTGGAGATACACTGAGCTCAACTCATTGTACAGGAAAGAGTTTGGCTCCAACTCGGGAGTATTTTCATAGATCTTCTGCGTACGACCGTAGTAGACGAGTGCTGAATCCAGCTCACCTCGGAGCAAGTAGTGATACGCAAGATTGATGGTGGTAACGGCAATCCTCTCTGGATCGCCCATCTTCAGTCTGATCTCATGCGCCTGTGAAAAATAGTCGAAAGCCAGGCTGTGCATGTCGATCTCATCGTAGGTCTGCCCGATGTCAATCATGACATCCGCCTGCACGCTAAGGTTGCCTTCATCATAGGCTATATCCAGCAACCGCAACATGTAGGTGGCTGCGCTATCGAGCCGGCCCAATAGGAAGTGAGCATTGCCGATCCATCTTAACCCCCGAAGGCGCCCTTCATCATAACCAATTTCCGTTGCCATGTCAAGGGCCTCACGTGCCATTTGAAGCGCACTATCAGGTCGACCATAGTACGTGCGTTTCACTTCCTCGATAAGCGAATCGATCTCCGCCTGTGCCATAGTTGTCTGACCATGGGCCACAGGGCTTACCAGGAGAAGTGTTATGAAACTAAACGTAAGTAGCCGGACAGCTCCCATTGCACTTAAAAAATTAGACACCCACTACAGGTGTCTTATAGAGACAAGGTTCTCAGTTCGTCCGTTGGAAACCAACCCCCTCTCCGAATCGAAAACGTGCGCTGAGGCCCCAATTTCCGGTTCTGAAGTCGAAGTTGTCGGTTGTCCGAAACGCCGGCCGCCAATCGAAGCCAATGGTCAGCGGGAATTCAAAGGAATATTCTACGCCGAAGTTGCCGGCGATGTCAAAATCGAAGTCGCCACCAAACCAAAACTCAGGTCCTACTCCCGGATAGAATTTCAAGCCCTGAGGCCCTCCGGTCAAGGCGAACATCCAATCGAAGTAAGCTGCGGTTCCAAATCGGTCAAAGTAGACAGCCGGGTGAAATCTTGGTGCGGCAGCAATGGGTATGGTCGCTTCAGCGGAGAAGTTGTCAGCCCCGCGAATACCAAGCTCCCAATTAGCTTGTGCCTCAGACTCGAAAGTGAAAACAGCAAGAACTACGAAAAGAAATGCGATAATGAAAGATCGTCTCATCTTTTAAGAAATGTGAATTCGTGCTAATATACTCCTTTTGTTCAGTTGACTAATACCGGTTTTGAAGGATTTATTGGTTCGCAAGAATCTGACCCACGAAACAAATTCCTTTTCACCTGTACGATCCCCAGATCACCAGTCGTATCTCGGTCACTGCAAAGAAAAGAGTACCCAGCCCGTTATCTTCCAACCCATATAATGGTAACTCGCCTATTACCTTGATTTCCGTACATTCGAATCTGGCTATGGGGAAAACCAAAATCACTTTCGGCAGCATCTTCGCCAACCTACTATCCCTCTTAGCGCTGGGATCCGTAGCATTGGGCGTCTATGTGTGCTACCTATTTATCAAGAAACTCAACGCCATGCAGGAGTCGATATGGGAAGACCATAACCTCTTGGGCATGGCTGGTGAATTCATCGGAGGCACGGTAGGACCCATTTGGGCACTGGCAGGGGTCATCCTCTTTTTCCTGGCGCTCGTCTATCAGAAGAAAGAACTGGAACTGCAGCGCATTGAATTGCAGGAGGGTCGAAAGATCATGGAATCCCAGTCACGTACCATTGCTATTCAGCAATTTGAAAACACCTTCTTTCAACTCCTCAATTTCCACATCCAGGCGTCAGACCAGATCCGATCTACCGTGACCGCCACGAACAGGAAGAAAGGAAACCCCTTCGATCATTTTTATGATGCTTTCAAGAAGGAGACATCTACATTAAAACGGCGAAAGAAGACTGACACTGGCGCTGCGAAACCTGCAGATGACGTCTCTTTCGAACATTGTTTCCTTGCGGTCTACGAAGGCTTCAAAAACACCTTCCAGCATTACCTGGAAAATTACAAAACACTCCTACTCTTTGTGGACAACAAGAGTGAAGACCCGGAATTTTACTACGATATACTCAAGTCTCACTTTACGGAGCAGGAGGTACTGATTCATTTCTACTATGTCCTCTTAGGTGCCAAGACGCCCAGACTGCTCCTACTAGCCAACGAGTACCAGCTATTTGAAAAGCTCAATCAGCGAGCGGTCACTGACGTCGACCCCTATCACCTGGACAAATTGAAGGCAGCTGCCTACGACGAGAAGAGTAAGCGTAAGAAAGACCGAAAGTAGTGGCCATGGGCTAAGCGCTGACTGCTGAATCGCGCCATGTCAGTAGGTGACTATGCCTTTGTAGGCATTGCTTTGTGACGGGTGGACCAATTTTCCAAAGAAGGTCAATTGCGTCCCCCAATTTCCACTGAGTTTGGCCTCTACCTCATCCGCTCGCACCGTCAGAAAGAGCGTAGCTACACCTCTGGTCCCGCTGATCGTTGCCTGCAAAGTCGCTCCTTGCCCCTCTTTTTTGGGCTCCTTGACCGTGTAGGTCGTATATCTCCCCTCAAGCGTGACACCTCCCACACCATTCCAGCCTATCAAACCATCAAATGCCAACTGAATTGTTCCCTTCTCTATCTCACAGGTCACGAAGTTGAGGTTGGCATCCAGATTAAAGAAGTTACTCCCCCTTCTGTCCCTCAGTCGAGACGCTTCCAAAACCCACGTCTTGTTGATAAGTAGCTCATTTGCTGCCAGCACGACGGCCACTCGTTCCGCCGCTCTTGCTGCTTTTTTGGCCTCTTTCTTTTCCTTCTTGAGCTCCTTCTTGCTTTTACCTTCCTCTTGAGCCAGGGACAATGTGGCGACTGCCAACAGGCAGATCGTAAGCGCGACTTTTATAGCTTCTTTCATTTTCTCATCATTCTTTGGGTATTACAAAGATACTCTTTTGCGGAGTGCAGCAGGCGCTTAAACAAGGACATCACGGGTTGAGAGATGGCAGCACCATCTTCTCCGCTCCGGTCTTCGGTCGCGGTCTCAGCGCCTTCAAATGATTACGCAATCCAGACTCAGATGGGTTGTTCCCCGAGCGATACAAGTAGTTGTTGATCACTTCTAGATCACGCTCCAGTGGAGTCCCCCGTACTACCGACCTCAGTGTATGGTCATAACCCATCGGTCGCACTTCATCCAGGTACCGGTAGATCGCCCCGATGACGATCTCAGGGGATCCTCGCCGCGTACGGTCGACAAGTTGTCGATAGTGATAGCTTTCGGATTGCTTGTAAGCCAATTGGCGTTGGTGGATGTAAGCTCTAAGGCGTGAGATCAACCTCCATCTACGCAACGCCCACAAAGCCGCCAACAGCAGCACCACCAAACCGATCTGCTTTCGGGTGATGGATGGCAATGGACGACTTGACGAGGCTCCCTCCTCCTGCACGGCAAGGTAAGCCGCCAAGCTATCTTTCACTGAGGCTATCAAGCTCAAATCCTCATTGACAGCCACGTCAATCTTATGGGCAGGAATTTCGCGATTCACAAACGCGCGACGACCCGGATGATAGAATTGCATCTGCACCCCTGGCAGCACAACACTGCCGCTATCCTCGAGAAGGTAGGATATGCGCTCCACACGTCGGCCACCAATGGACTCTTTGGTGATGTCATTTGACAACTGAGGTTGCTGGGGGTAAACACTCACGCCCTCTATCACAGGCGACTCCATCTCGGGAATGAATTCTGACAGCGTATTGGAGGTCGAGAAAGTCAGTGTGCGAGTGATTACGTCCCCTACCTTCAACCCCTGCAGGGAGCGGTCCCATGATTCCCGAATCGTCAGATTGTTAGCTACAATCCACGCTCCGTCGGAGACATTGGGTGGTATGGGCGCCACCGCAAATGAGGCAGCATCGGTCTTCACCCGCACCTCTTTTCCCCGGAAGTCGCCCGGAGGTGGAGACTGCGTAACAAATGTCACGGAAGGCACCTCCAGCGAGCCCTCCTCATAGGGGAAGAGGTAAAACTTAACAATTACGCCCGCATAGGTCTCGCCATTCCTCCGGACTGTGGTAGGAGTATTTTGCCTGGGAACAAGGAAGGCCCCTTCTACCTTCAGATTGGTGATGCTGACGGGAGCAGTGAAGTAAGTTTCGGACAATACCATTACACTCAACAGACGTGGTTCCCCGACATACCCCCGACGAGGCGTTATTTCCGTTTGCGTAATGATCTCAGGACTTTGCGCCAACGACAATTGCATCACGAGCGAGAAAAACACTATGCAGGTCCATCTTACCATGTCACTTCCGGGTTCCTGGCTTTTAATCCGTGCTTTCTGGCCTGGTATCGAAACTTCCTTCGCAGGAATTCCCCGGGCTCATCACTGGTCTTCCGAAGCAGAATGTTCTTGGCGTCCTGCCTTTCGCCGGCGCTCATATCGAAATCGGGAGGCAATTCATCCAGTTCCTCCGCAGTTCGCATCTCCGTGGCTGCCTCTTCTGCCAGGCGCTCCTGTTGCATTTGCTCTTCTGTTGCTTCCTGTCCACCACCACTCAGGTCTTCGGGACTCCGGTTCTCCATCTGCTCTCCCTCAGGAGGCGCGCTATCCGGGATCTCCTCAGGGCGCACATCCTGCTGGCTAGACAGCCAGGCTTGAAAGTCGTTGTTCACGCCATCAAACTGCTCATTCTTTGCCGCGGCCTCCGCCAGGGCCATCGCGGCAGACTGGAAACGACCCATTTTCATGAGCGTAAGCCCTTTATTGTAAGAACTTGCCGCCGTTGTATCTTTTTCAAATTCCATCAATGCCGCCGCGTACTCACCGGCCCTGTAGTAGGCGTTGCCCTTTCTCACCGGATCCTTGAAGGCCTCAGCGGCCGCCAGGTACTCTTCACGATCATAGAGCTGCTGACCCTGATAGTCGGCAGTGTAAAACCAATCTCTGGTCGGGACATCGCAAGACGTAGCGATGAGTAGCCAGCAGCTAGCACCTACCACAATCCACCCACGTCGAAACCAGAACAGCACAAAGACCGCCACGGCGATGGTTATGAAATAACCCGCGTCCACCCATAGCTCTTCCAACTTGTCAGGAGATTCCTGAAACTCAAGATTCTTCCTCGTTTGCGCCGCGACAAGTCCCATGTCTGAGTCGTCCAGCGTGAGGTTGATGACCGAAGTGTTGGGCAATGAAGCGAGCTGCTCGGTGAGCGCTACATCCAAACGGCTATCGAGGCGATTTCCATTGACCATCAGAGGCCTGGTGGACCCCGGCCGGGGCACCGCTCCGCCAGCAGGAGTCGCCATCGGCACGACGAGAAACTGGTCCTCCCCATCGTATTGAGCCAGCAGCTGATTGTTAGTGGTACTTACATCATCCGTAAAGATGAGCCTCGTGGAGGGCGCCTCTATGCGCGCAAGCAAGCTATCCGTCGACAGCAAGGCCTGCTCAAGATCGCTCCCGGCAATGGGCATGATCTTCGGATGCAGGTCGTCCAGAAAAACCAACAGATTGTCGTAATCATTCGTCAAAGGCACCACGCTATGAGCTGAGCCCGCGTACGCAACCAGCGACATTCTCGCCCCCGGATTGGCTTTGATGAGGTCTTTGATTTTGAACTTGGCACGCTCCAACCTGTTGGGCTGGAGGTCATCTACCAGCATCGACTGGGACACATCGAGAAGAACAAACAAGGCCGTCTCAGTTACCCTGCCGGGCTTCTCCTGCTTATCCCATGTGGGGCCGGCAATCGCCAGTACCATCACCACCAAGCCCAGGAGCAGCAGGAACCTCGGCCAGCGCATCGCCCAATGATTGCCGGTTCGAAGAACAAAGGGTCGTAAATGCTCAGCAATTCGTTTTGTCCAGCGTTCCTCCTTTCTGCGTACGACGAACAGGATGAGAAAAACCACCGCCGCAGGAATAAGACCCCAAAGCCACTCTGGTCGCAGCCAGTGAAATTCAGCCCAGTCAATGGCAATCATCCTACCCTCATCCATAGCATCAGACTTTGAATGAAAAACAACAACACAGTCAGGGCAAAAACAGCCCCCAATGGATAGTAGAAAAGCAAGATCTTCGGCTTGAAGACTTCTTCTTCGTACTCAATGGGCTCCAATCGACCGATCTCCTCATAGACCTGAGCCAGCTGATCACTGTCCATAGCGAGGAAGTACCGCCCGCCCGTGTCACTGGCGATCTCTTTGAGTGTTTCTTCATCCAGGTCCGCACCGGGTTTCGACGGATCACCGATACCAAGGGTGTAGATCTTTACCGAGTCTTCCCTCGCCAGACTTGCAGCATCCAGGGGAGAGGTACCCGTGCCACTATCTACGCCATCGGTGAATAGCAAAAGGACTTTAGTCTCTATCGTATCACGGTCAAATAACTCAATGGCCTGACCGATCGCCTGGCCTATGTTCGTCTGCTGGCCCGCCATACCCACATCGGCTTCTTCAATGAGCTGCGTCATGAGATCCAGGTCAGCCGTAAATGGCACTTGTGTGTAAGCATTGGAGCCAAACAACACGAGGCCCATTCGATCGCCTTCCCGCTTGTCGATAAAGTCTGCCAATACGTGCTTCACGGCCTCCCAGCGGGTCACCCGCTGTCCGTCGATCGTCCAGTCCTTTTGAGCCATACTGAAAGAGAGGTCTGCTGCGACAAGGAAATTTCTGGTCGTCTTCACCTCAAGTTCCGGTTCCCCTACTAACTGTGGGGAGGCCAGGGCAACGATCACCAAAAGCCAGCTAAGCCACAGGGCTATGGCATTGATCACTCGCCGCCTCGTCTGTCGGACACCCTTCCCTGGCGATTGGCCAGAGATCGCTACCAACTCTTCAAAGAACGGCGCGCGCAAGGTAGTCTTGTGGTGCCTTAACGCTGGGAGCAGCCAGATGATCAAAATAGGCAGTGGTGCTAGCGCAAAAACCCATGGAAAACCAAATTCAAACTGATCAGGCATGGCGTCGAATCCAGGTTTTGGCGGCCTGGGTCAACTCGCTGATCTGCGATTCCTCCAGGTTCGATGAGACATCATAGTGGTTGGCCAGTGGATCAGCAGCTTCACCCCTCATGCCTGTGCTGAGGAGAAAATCTGCCCACGCCGCTCCGGCTAGAGGCGCTACCTGTGTCCGGCCATAGGTTTTAATGGCCACCATCTTCAGCAGCCTGTTCACGTGATAGCTCCAGGCGGCATCACCGGTGGGGATACTCGCCAATTGGGCCACTGCCAGACGTCGATAGGCCCGCCGCCTATGACGTCGGATGAGCAGCGCCGCACCTGTTATGAGTACAATCAACGCCAGAACGCCGACTACCTGCCACCCCGGTGCCTCAAATGAAAAGAGAACCGGCTCCGGCTCGTAAAGAGACCCAATCTCGGGAGTAGCTATGTTCTCTTGCAATGCGCTCATCGCCCTTGCATCCATTGTTTCACTTGCTGCTCCACCGGAGAAAGGGTGTTCACACCAAAGACTGGTATCCGATATTTCTTCATAGCGGATTCGAAGGTCTGTAGCTTCTTGTCGTAGTCGGACCTCATCTTATCCGTCAGCTGATCTTTTGACAGGTCGAGTCCGAGGTCCAGCGAACCATCTGTGAAGCTCATTCTTTCCGCGGGTAGGTCTCGTTCCATAGGATCAGAAACTTTGAACAGCAAAACGTCATTGCCCATTGAGATCCGTCGGAGATACTTCATTGTGACAGGCGCGTACTTGGGGAAGTCACTGATCAGGATCACGAGAAAGTCATGTGTAATGATGCGGCTGATCTGTGCGATGGTGTTGCCCAGAAATCGCTCATAGTCCTCAGGCCGCTGCTCATTGGGAAGGCCCTGATTGCGGTCCACAATCCTCTCGAGGAAGCGATAGATATTCTTCCGATCGCGCTTCGGATAGATGATCTCGTTATCCACATCTCCAAGCACCATTCCTCCCACACGATCACCTCCCATCAGAGCACGGAAGGACAGCATCGCCGCCAGCTTCGCAGCTATGACGGACTTCAGATATTGCTGACTCCCAAAAAACATGTGGTTATTTTGAGCTACAGCGATAAACACTGGCCGCTCTTTCTCCTCATTAAAGACCTTGGTGTGGGGCACCTTGGTTCGGGCCGTTACTTTCCAGTCGATGTTGCGGACATCGTCCCCGCGGACATACTGCCGCACCTCGGCGAAGTCAAGTCCCCTTCCCCGTATCTTGCTCGCATGCTTGCCTGCGATAACCCGGTTGGAGCTGCTGCGTGACTGCACCAAAATACTTCGCGCCTTGCCCTCCATCAGGAGCAAGTCCTGCAAAGTGACATATGCGTGAGGATCATGAGGAGCGTCCATACTCATTAGGCAACAGCAACAACCTTCAGTATTTCATCGATGACATCGTCAGTAGTAACCCGCTCGGCAGCTGCCTCATAGCTCAATATCAATCGGTGCCTCAACACCTCGTGAATGACTGACCTGACATTGTCGGGATCTACGAAATCAGCGCCATTTAAATAGGCATGGGCGCGACTCGCCCGATCAAGAGCGATCGTCCCGCGGGGGCTGGCACCAAAATCCACCCACTCCTGCAATTGCTCGCTGTACTTGCCGGGATCTCTCGTCGCGGAGATGAGGTCCACAATGTACTGCTCCACTGCTTCTGGAACCCGAATGTCCTGTACAGCCTTCCTTGCTTCGAAGACCGCGGACTGAGGGATCGCCTCCGGCTGGACACCGCCACCAGTTTTATGTTCCCCTTTTACCAATGCAAGTATTTTCCGCTCGGAATCTCCAGTCGGATAGTCAATGATCACTTTCATCAGAAAACGGTCCATTTGAGCTTCCGGCAATGGATACGTACCCTCCTGCTCCACTGGGTTTTGTGTGGCCATGACCATGAATAGTGGCTCCATTTTGTACGTCTTCCCTGCCACTGAAACCTGACGTTCCTCCATCGCTTCCAACAAGGCGGCCTGTACTTTGGCGGGTGCACGATTGATCTCATCTGCCAGAATCAGATTACCGAAAATGGGTCCAGGCTGGAATACAAACTTCTCGTCAGCATCCTCCTGGTAGAATTCCGTTCCGGTAATATCCGATGGCAACAGATCTGGAGTGAACTGAATGCGACTCATTTTGGACTCGAGCACCTTGGAAAGGGCCTTGATGGATCTTGTCTTGCCCAAGCCAGGAAGACTCTCCAGCAATAGGTTGCCGTCTGCTAATAGGGTGATGAGGATCTTGTCCACCACATTGTCCTGACCAATGATCGATTGGCGCATGTGGTCGCGGATTTGGAGGATGGCTGATCTGACATCAGCGCTGGTTTCTTCAGGCATTGGTCCGAGTTGGGTTCTGGTACGAATTTAATGTGCAATGGTCAGCTATTTTAACGCAGGCGGCCTAATACCGCCAGGAGAATTGTAGAACAGCTGGCATGAACAAGAGTTTTCCTCGACAACCTTCTCAGAAAACACCATTGGTGGTACCTTGGGGGGATTAGTGATTTAAAAATCAGTATACGTAACCTAAACCCAACAATATGAAGAACACAGTTAAGAGTCTTGTGGCATTGGCCTTAGTGCTAATGATCAGCGATCTCTCTGCGCAGAAAAAGCCCAATATCCTGATCATCTGGGGAGATGATATCGGTTATTGGAACATAAGCGCTTACAACCGCGGGATGATGGGCTACCGTACCCCCAATATCGACCGCATCGGAAAAGAAGGGGCCATTTTCACCGATGCCTATGGCGAACAGAGCTGTACGGCAGGACGGTCCGTATTCATCACCGGTCAGAGTGGTTTCCGGACCGGCCTTCTCAAGGTAGGATTGCCTGGTGCCGACCTCGGACTCAAAGAGGAGGATCCCACCATCGCGGACTATATGAAGAGCCAGGGCTATCGCACAGGACAGTTTGGCAAGAATCACCTAGGTGACCGGGATGAGCACCTTCCTACCAATCATGGCTTTGATGAATTCCTCGGAAACCTCTACCACCTGAATGCGGAAGAGGAGCCAGAATATGCCGACTACCCCGGAGATATGGTCCTGGCCAATGGGCAAACATTCAAGGAACGCTTTGGGCCACGAGGAGTGATCAAGTCCTCTGCGGATGGTCCTATTCAAGACACAGGACCACTCACCATGAAGCGCATGGAAACCATCGACTATGAGGTGACCGATGCGGCGGTTGATTTCATGGAACGAGCAGTCGACGACAAGGAGCCGTTCTTCCTCTGGTGGAACTCCACGCGCATGCACATTTGGACACGGCTAAAAGAGGAGTGGGAAGGCAAAACCGGCCTCGGCGTCTATCCTGATGGTATGAGCGAGCATGATCATCACGTGGGCATATTGCTGGATAAGCTGGAAGAGCTGGGAATCGATGAGAATACGATTGTGATGTACTCTACGGACAATGGTGCAGAGGTATTCAGCTGGCCTGATGGAGGAACAACGCCATTCCGAGGAGAGAAAAATGACAACTGGGAAGGTGGCTACCGCGTGCCGCTGCTGGTAAAGTGGCCTGGGGTTATCGAGCCTGGCACCGAGGTCAATGACATCATTTCCCACGCCGACTGGTTCCCAACTTTGGCCGCGGCCACTGGAGATGACGACATCAAGTCCAAACTGCGAGGTGGACATTCGATGAACAACAGGGACTTTAAGGTGCATCTTGACGGCTACAACTTCATGCCTTACTTCAAGGGAGATGGTCCAGCGCCTCGAAAGGAGTTCTTCTACTTTTCGGATACGGGTGATTTGCTAGGGCTTCGCTACAGTAACTATAAGGTCGTCTTCGCAGAGCAACGGGCTCATGGCATAGAAGTTTGGAAAGAACCATTCACGTTCCTACGAGCACCCAAGCTGTTCAATCTAAGGTCGGATCCCTTTGAGGAGGCAGATCACATCGGCATAGGCTACGACAGATGGTGGGTGGAACACTTGTGGGTTTTCACGCCAGCACAAGTTATAGTGGGTGACTTCCTGCAGACTTTCCAGGAATTCCCACCGCGGCAGACGCCTGCTAGTTTCACCATCGATCAGGTGGTAGCTGCACTGAAGCCAAAAACGAACTAGAAGAATATCGAATATCAAAATTCATGGGGTGCCTTATTCAGGCGCCCTTTTTTTGTATCCTCCAATCGGCAAGGATTTTACTTTAACGCCACAGCACTACTTCGGATGTGCAAGTCTCTTTGTGGGAAAGGTATTTCGATGCCCTGACTTTTGAACCGCCGAAAGATCTCGAAGTAGAGATCACTTTTCAAGATCCTGGGCTTATCGGTGTGGCTCTGCGTCCAAACCGCCAGCTCGAAATCCAATGAGCTGTCGCCATAGGAGGTAAACAGCACCTTCGGAGGCGGATCCTTCAAAACACTGGGAGAGTCATTGGCGACACTCAATAGGATGTCTCTTATCGTCTCCGGATCTTCGTTGTAACTCACTCCTACTGGAAGTCGGTAGCGCACACTACGATCATTGTGGCTCCAGTTGATGACAGTGCTCGAGATAAACTGAGAATTGGGGACGATAATAGAAATGTTATCATTGGTCTGTATCGTCGTGGAGCGTACCGCGATATTCACAACATCCCCTTCAATATCACCAATCTGTATTCGATCTCCGACCTTGATGGGTTTCTCAAATAGGATGACAATGCCTGAAATGAAATTATCCGTGATGTTTTGCAGACCGAAGCCGATCCCGATGCCCAAACCTCCAGCAATCAAGCCGACCGTACTGATGTCAATACCCGCCGACTGAAGTATGACAATGGTACCAATAAGGATCAGAACGAACCGTACGATGGTACCAATAGATACTGCGACCCCCTTACTCAATGAGGTGTGTCCCAATAATCTGGTCACAAGGATCTGCTTCAACTTCCTCGTCACGTAAAAGAGCAAAGTGAAAGCGACAGAAATGTAGATGATCGTTCCCAGGCTGAAGGGTACGTCCCCCAATGAGAAAATCGGGACGGTAAACAGCCGCCAGAAGTTCGCAATCACTTCCAGAAGCCGATCCCAGACGTTGTTGAGCTCTGTCATATTTTGACGATTACCTTAATTTAACAGAAAATCCATGACCCAATGAACTACCAGGACATATTCAGTTATTCGTCAGACCTACTGGTCGGCATTGGGATCTTTCTATTCGTGGTGCTTGAGATCTACGTTGTCAACCGTCTGGCGAGATTTTTCAAGAACAAAGCAGGCAAATTCAACTACAAGAGCCTGAAGATTTTCAACCTGGAAATACTTGATACTGGCAAGCAGCAATTGATCATCAATGCCATTATCAATCTCATTCAGGCCTTCGTCATCTTATCAGCGATCTATTTCACCCTGGTACTGGCACTCAGCGCGCTACCTGCGACAGCTGATATTGCCCAGCAACTCATCGATTTCATTTTCATTCCCCTTCAAAACATCTCCGAAGACGTAGTCTCCTATTTGCCGGACTTCTTCAATATTATCGTCACGATCATTGTCTTCAGGTACCTCACCAAAGCTTTGAAGTACCTGACACAGGAAGTAGTTGCTGGCCGACTCAGTATCCCAGGTTTCGAGGCTCGCACAGCTCAGACCACAGCCAGTATCATCAGGGCACTGTTGTTCATCCTGATGATCATCATCATCCTGCCCTCCATGCCGGGCTACGAATCACTGGCCTTTAAAGGGATCGTCACCTTCCTCGGCGCACTCATTACCATTGGTGGCAGCTCCGTAATCGCCAACTATATGGCGGGACTTGTGCTGACCTATATGCACGCCTTCGACAAGGGCGACTGGATTGAAATCGATGGCGTGATGGGCGAAGTGCAGAGCGTGGGGCCGTTCGCCATCCGACTGCTCTCTACGAAGAAGGAAGATATCTCCATCCCGCACTCGAAAATCCTGGGATCGCATATCAAGAACTACTCAGGCGAAAACAAGGACGTGCTGATCCTGCATACCGAGGTAAGCATCGGCTATGATGTCTCCTGGCAACAGGTGAATGAATTACTGTTGCAGGCAGCTGAGCGCACAGAACTTGTCAATATGTCAAAAGCACCTTTCGTCTTCCAGAAGAAATTGGACGACTTCTACATCGTCTATGAGCTGAACGCCTATCTCAGTGACCCATCAAAAATGAGTCTTGGATATTCTGAGTTGCACAAGCACATACTGGATGTCTTCAACGAAGCCGATATAGAGATCATGTCTCCTCATTATTTGGCTAAAAGAGATGGGAGCGATTCCACAATTCCAGCGGGTTGATCACTGATGGTTCGATCCTACTCAACGAATTGGCCTTTGTACAGCAACAGATCCATCTTGGCATTGAACTCATCCCTTTGATTGGAACGAGGAAACGGGCACTCTGGGACCTCTAACCCCAGGAACTCACACAAAGGCGGCCATCCATCTTTGATATCAAATATCAATAATTGGTCCGCCGGCACCAACTCCCTGATCCGTCGCTCATGCTCCAGGTATACACTGATGGCCAACTCCTTATCCTCAAACCTCGACTTGAATTGCCCCTTCCAGATGATCTTTTCATTGTGCATGAAGACCGGGGCCAATCGACGGAAGTCCTTATGTAGCATGGAGTTTTTGATCATCCTGAAAATGTCCCCAGCACCTTTGGGCACACCGCGATATATGCTCTCCGTGACACTGCGGTGCCAATCCTCGGGATCACGCGTGGTGTGGATGACCTTAAGATCCGGCTTCAACGCCAACAGCTCTTCGATATACAAGCACCCCGGATAGTCAACGGACCCCTTGAAGCCATCGAAGAACGCAGGCCAATCCGTCGACCCCGCCTTGTGACCTCTCCTCAAGATCGGCAGTCTCGACGTGTCTTTCAGCAACTCTATCATGTGATAGCACGGCCCTGAAAGCAGTTGCTCCAGCGCAACCTTGAGGGACATCGTACCTGTGCGGGCAAGGCCACTTCCTACTACTTGTAAATCCAAATTACGCACCGTTTCAGGTGATCGAAGATAACATCTAATTGAAATAAAAAAAGGCCCCGTGATGGGGCCTCTGTATTCTTTGAAAGACTGTTCCTATCTACTCGTCGGTTGCGAGAGCAGCTTCTGCACGACGTTGTCCACAGATAATGAGGAACCCAAGACAGGTGGAAAGTCTCTAAACGTAGCCAGGAATTGACCGGCAACGTCTTGCGCGGGTACAAAGAGCCACATATTGTCTGCATACCACCGGGTGTACAACGCCGACTCCCAGCTTACCTCAAATGGGTCAGCCCGCAGGTTGATCACAATCGGCCAGCTTGGTGTTTTGCGGTACGCTTCATTGATGGAGCCTTCCATGATCGCAAAATGAAGCTTCCAGTTGTTGTAACGGATCGCATTCAGATTGCCACCCGCGTCAAAGTAGAAGATCTCCTTCCGGGGCGCTTCATCGACCTCTCCCTGGAAATAGGGCATCATGTTGTATCCATCCAAATGCGCCTTGAACGTCTTACCAGCTGCCTGGTGACCTGTCAGTAGTTTTTGTTTGACATCTGGATCACCTGCCGCAGCGAGCAACGTGGGCATCATATCCTCGTGAGAGAAGATATCATTGTACACAGTCCCGGGCTCTATGACCCCAGGCCAGCGAATAGCACATGGGACACGGAAACCTCCCTCCCAAGTTGTTCCTTTTTCTCCAGCAAAGGGAGTAGTACCGCCGTCAGGCCAGGTAAACTTCTCCGCCCCATTGTCGGTAGAATACATGATGATGGTATTGTCGATGATACCCAGTTCCTCCAATTTGGCCAGCACCGTGCCAATGGCTTTGTCGTGCTCTGCCATACCGTCGGGATAAAGCCCGATCCCAGTGACTCCCTGGCTCTCAGGCTTGAGGTGCGTCCAGACGTGCATCCTGGTAGCACTGAGCCATACAAAAAAGGGCTTGCCTGCTTCATGGGCGTTTTCGATGAAAGCAATGGCAGCTGCTGTGAATTCCTCATCAGCAGTCTCCATTCGCTTGATCGTCAATGGTCCTGTATCCTGGATAGGTCCATCGGCAGTGGAACGGAGGACTCCCCGAGGAGAATATTTCTCCAGGAATTCTTGGTTGTTGCGAGGGTAGTAATAGGTCTCCGGCTCTTCCTCGGCATTGAGATGGTACAGGTTGCCAAAGAACTCATCAAAACCGTGATTGGTGGGTAGATGCTCATCGCGATCTCCCAAATGGTTCTTACCGAACTGACCGGACACATACCCATGGGGCTTAAGCAACTCCGCAATAGTGGGTTGATTGTCTTTGATCCCCTGTTCCGCGCCGGGCATGCCGATCGTCAACAATCCTGTACGGAAGGGGTGTTGGCCAAGGATGAAAGCAGCACGTCCTGCTGTACACGATTGCTGCGCGTACCAATCCGTAAATAATGCCCCTTCTTTTGCAATACGGTCGATATTGGGCGTTTGATAACCCATCATGCCTTGATTGTAGGCACTGATGTTGTACCAGCCTATATCATCTCCCCAGATGACCAGGATGTTGGGTTTTTGCTGCGCTTCCGTAGTGAAGATGAACAGCCCGCAGAAAATGGCTGTGAATAGTAGTTTTCTCATTGATCGATTGAATATAAAACGGTTATCGGTGGATTTTCTTTATAAGGCAAGTTATGAAGTTCGTCGCAACAGCGTCCTTAGCGAACCGTCGTATTAACCAGATATTCAGTCCAATGGTTAAACCTTCCTGCCCAATGGCCGACATAACTCACCTAAAGATCCTAGAAGCTGATGGCCGCTTCGATCACGATGCCATCAAACTGACCGTCCTGGAATCGGGTACCTACCCAGCCATTACCATCATGTTGCTGACCGACATATTCCACTTTCGCGAGGACATTCTTTGTCATCCACCAGCCGCCACCAACATTGAATCGAACAATGTCCTGCGTTGCGCCACCATCAGTTGCGCTGCCAGTTACTGAATTGAAGCGACCGCCCACATAGAAGTTCTCACTGGCACCAAAGCGATACAAGGCCTCAGCGCCAATCTGCGTGTACGAACCATCGGTGTCCCGCCCATCAGTGACAAACTCAAAGACTCCGAAGAATTCCAGACCCGCGTACTTCACAAATGGATTGATCTGGATCGCCGTGAGGTAGGGAAACCCGGGATTGAATCGTGGATCAAAGTCACTGCCTCCCGATATCTCGCTCTCCAGCGTGTTATAATAGCGACCACCTGCGCGATCTCCTCCATAGAGATAGTCCCGTGTGCTGCCGGATGTACTGTTGTAGAATGAGCCGGTTAGTCTCACCCTCAAGTCGTCCGAGATCTGGTTGTCATAACCCAGCTTCGCATAGAAATTGATGCCGTCATCACCTTTGATAGGGCTTTGGTTGAGGCGTCCGTTGCTGACACCCACCATGGCCAGGAAGTTGGATGGCTGAATGAGCACTTCCAGAAACGGCTGCGTCGTGAAGGCATCCATGATATAATTCCCCACAAATGGATTGAAGATGGTCATGGCATTGTCCGATCGCCGGAAGTGAGCATCACCAAAATTGATCTCGTCCATTCCTATCTTGATCGTGGCAATGTCCATGAACCCAGAAAGGAGTCCCGGGCTGATGAAATCCAGCTTATCCAATTGGATATATCCACCCTTGACATAAGCCTCGGCATGATGACGAGAAGACAACCAGGTACGCAAGTGCAAGCGAAATCCATCTTGCAACTGTACATCGAGATTGAGGTTAGCAGTCGGTAGGTTAAAGTTGCTTCCGAGGTCTACGAGCGTATCCCCGGGATTCTCATTGCTATGTGAGAGCCCCTGAAACTGCATGGCAAAGTCCCCCCCAATGCGCACCTTGAGGCCCTGATAGGCGACTGTATCCTCTTTCGACGTCTCAAATACATTGAGTCCTCGCTGGTCCGTCTGACGGAAATACTGCAGGTTTCTGTTCAGTGAAACCGGGGCATCTTGCGCGGTAAGGAGCATAGGCATCCCCACCGATAGTAAAATCAGTAATTGCTTTTTCATGGTTTAGTGTGAAGTGTGTGATAGTGATTATAAGCTATTTCTTCATAGCGATCTCAAATTTGATCGTAACGTCATCACCGGTTTTGATTGCTCCCAACATGGCTGTGGGTGGCGTAATCCCAAAATCGGTCATTTTCATGGGGATCTCACCGGTGACCTTGAATGCGTCATCCGACAATTCCTCATAGGTCAAATCAACGGTAATGTCATTGGTCACAGCACCGACAGTCAACTGACCATCACCTGCTAGTGAAGAGCCTGAAGCTTTCAACTTCTCCGCGACGAAAGTGATCTCAGGATAGTCATCGGCCTTTAGGGCTTTGTATGTGTTGCTGTCCATACCGGCCTTGCCACTCTTGATGGATTTTACGACGGCCTGCAAGCTCACGTTTGTCAAACTCTTGCCCTTCACTGTCGCCTGCGCCGATACCTCTTCGACCACGGACTCCCAGTCATGCAGTGTGGATGTCCCCAACACGCTCATCGTACTCTCCGACGTGTCGAGACTATAGTCCCCGTTTTGCGCTGCTAACTGAAATGCCCCAAAGCAGATCAATAGGGCCGTTGTTTGATAAATAAATTTTTTCATGATTTGAGAATTATGTCTGACATGGTAAAGGTTCAAAATACAACTGGGAATTTGATAAACTAAGGCCACAAATTCTGAAGATACCTAACAATTGTCATGCTAAAAGAAGAAAAACTGGCAGTGTGTGCCCAGGCAACGATCCGGTGCCTCCAACTCCGGGACTGCATCATGGTATTGTTGTCGGTCTTCCTTGTTCGTGACGTTTCCTGATCAAGCCCAACAAAAACGCAACTCCTTGTCATAGAAAAGAGTTGCGTTTTTTATTTCAGTGCCACTTCAATTGTGGACTTCAAACTTCTCTAGCTATTAGGCGTCGGTGTCATCGTCATCTTCGCCTTCGTCGCTATCGACGTCGATATCAGTACCTTCTGGTAAGAACAATGGAGGGAATGTGGGCAGCCCCATTTGCTTCATGACGTCGGCCTCATTCATGAATGTTCTGGACCTTGCAATCTTGCCGCCTTCGATCTTGTAAACCGTGTTGACCCAAATGTTGACGGGGATATCAGCATTTTTGAACCAGAGCTCGAGATTGGCCCATCCTGAAATCCATTCGCCCGCGCTCGGCCCTTCGTCAACAAAAGCAGGCAACAACTGCAGCGCTTTAAAATCTATCGACTCATATACGTTGACGGAGTTGAACTTCCACGCCTCGATCCTTTGCTCTTTGTTGATGCTATCATAAACGCTAGGGCCATATCCCATGTAGTTCTCTGCGAGCATCTCTCCCATCGATTCATAATCTTTCTTCTCGATGGCGTCCAGAAAGTCTCCGATCAAAGCTACGTTGGCAGCGGCTTTCTCTTTCTGAGCCTTATTGTTGTCACAGGCCGTCAATAAGACGACAGCGACAATCATCATCATAACATTCTTCATAGAAAGGTGTGATTGAAAATTTGCTTAAAGATACGGGTTCTTCTTAGTCGTCCAACTCGCCAATGAAGGGAATGCCTTCGAGGAGCTGCGCCTGAATAACACTTTCGAAGTAGCGCTCGATTTGATAAAACTGACCAGCAGCCTTTGCTCCAGCTGTTTTCTTCATCTTTTTGTAAGTCTTCAATAGTAGCTTGTCCCTGGCAATCCGCTGCTTGTAAGAAGCGTTCACCAACTCGTCGATCTTCTCATCCGAGATACCGTCGTAATTGTCGGCGTAGTCTTTCAGGAGCTGGATACGTCCCTGGCCCAGTGCTTTGCGACCTGTTTCATATTCGTCAAAAGCTGTCCAAAAGGCTGTTTCTGCTTCACCTTCCACTTCGACAAAATCGGCCACGATGGCTTTCTTTTCCATGCCGAAAACAGACTGAATGAATTCAACCTCCGGAGAAGATTGGGCTGAAACAACCTGCAGAGAAACGATAGCGACAATTAGCAATGAGATCCTTTTCATAGTATTGATTGATAATTCCTTGGTTAAATGAATTTTGGGCGAAGATAGGAAGAAAACCGGGCGGGAAAAGCGATGACAATGAAGGAATTAGACCAGTGCTTGACAAATCACTCACCCAATATTTGATCCAGCTGTTTGATCCGCTTTTTAATGCGGAATCCCATCACAAGCTTGACCTGACCGGAGGTGAAGGCATAGCTGTTATCGTGCCGTATATTCACGAAATTGCCATTCAGGGTAAGGGAAAGGAGGTAATAATGCCGCAAACCCGAATATCCGATACCTGTTTTTACCACCATCTTCGCCACCCACGGACCAGGCTTGTAGGACAGGTCCCGCGCCTCGACGGTGCCGAGGTTGATACCCAATCCCGGCGTACCACTCAGGACAAAGAAGAGCCGTTTTGGCAACTTGATCACCTGGGTAAAGCCGAGTAGCATACCCGTTTCAAAGAAGCTCGTGCGCCTTATGAGACCGTAGTCATTGAAGTCATCCTGAAACTCAGGGGGGACCAAAGTAGAATCTGCCTTCAGGCGATGATAATTAAGGAATGCACCCATGCTGAAGCTGATCCCACCTTTTTTTACCTCACTACCACCTTGCAAGATCTTGACAATGTTTACGCGTGTCAGATTGAAGAGGTGCTGATGGTTGATTGAGATCACCAGATTGCGAATGTCCGCCCGCTGATTGTTTTCGATATCGTGATTCCTCAAGTTATAACCCCGATATTCATGCAGCGAGAAGTCAAGGATCGACTTTGGCATAGCCAATGATGCCGCTAGTGCCAGCCGTGAGTTTTCCACGTCGCTGGCGGAAATTGGGTTGAACCCAAAGTCAACAGTGAGGTATTTGTAATTGATGCCCACACCCGTACTGTAGAGAGCTATTGGGGCATATACGAGTCGCGTGTCGCTCTCCCGGCTGGACAGTAAAAGCCCTTGCATTTTGAAGGTCCCGAAGGCTCGTATCGACCAGCTGCTATTCTCCACCTGGAGATAATTGCTGTCGATTTCAGCATGTGGGATCGGTGGCATGCTGGGCATATCCAGCAGTTGGGCACTTGAGACCAACGCCGAACAAATCGCCAGGACAAAAAGCAGACATCTCACTTGAAGGATCAGAGCTCTGTACATACCAAGCATCAAGTTAATCATCATCCACTAACGACGCGATGCTTACCTCCCAAAGGTCTCCCCTATGCGAAATGTGAGACTCCAGTCGTTGCGTCCCACACCTGCATCAAAGCCTATATTGATTCCCTCCTTGGGTATCATCTGGTAACGTATGCCTCCGCCCGCACTTGGCAGAAACGGAGCACTTCCGATATCAGCGATTTTCTCCACAGCAAGTCCAAACCCGAGAAACCCGATCACTCCGAAACGCTTGTGGACATTTTGCCTCAATTCCGCCTGTAAGGCGTAAACTTGATTCCCTCGAAACTCGCCTTGCGCATAGCCTCGTAGGTCATCCCTACCGATGACATTCTGTCCCTGGAATGGCACATCACCCGAGGCCACATCGGCATAAAACCGGGACACCAGGATGGACTTGCTGTTTTTCCTCAAGTCCAAAAAGTGATTGAAGACCACCTTGTACTTATTGAAATCCTGGGTCGCTCCAAATGCCTCCCGGATGAAACTGTTCTCAAACTGGGCGAAGATCCCCTTTGTCGGGAAGTTCACATTGTCCCGAGTATCGTACGAGAGGTTGTAACCAAGACTGAAGAGGTCCGCCTCGGTCGGTGGTAGTCCGGGCACATCAATGTCGAAGGTTGTGATCGTGCGATTGCCGAGAAACAGCACTCCGGCGTAGAGGTCACCAATCACTTTTCGCTTCACATCGAAGTAGAAAAACTTCATTTCGGTGTTGAAGTCAATCCATATACCCTCATCACCATCATTGATGCCCGCCGGTGGTGGCAGTGTCGGCAAGCCTTGGAAGTACTGAAAAAATATGTTCCCTGAACCCACGGCCAGTGTCGATCGCCAGATATCCTGCTTTAAATACAGCTGCTGAACACCCAACAGCATGGAGGTCTTATTGGTGGCGTACATACCGACGACCATCGTGGAGGAAGACGGAGAAATGGTGTCCTGCTTGTTGATCGGATAAAAGACCGTCCCGATGCCGCCGAAAATGAATTCGATGGATCGGTTGTAGTTGACAATGGGGATACCCGCAAAAGAGATTTTCTTGTCTTCCTTTTCTTTCTTCCCCGCGCGCTGAGAAAAAGCGCTGGTGACTATAAGCAGCAAAAGGACAAAAACCGGTAACTTCTTCATCTGAAGTGAGTAGCACTGATAGCTAGCGCAAGAATAATGAATGATCGTGGTTCTGTGATCTTAGATCATAGATAGCAGTGGAAAAGCCGTTCAGAATCATGGTTCTTTGATCATGGGGTATGGTTGGATTAAGCTCAGGTTGTAGTTCTTTGAAAGGCAATGAACAAAGAACCGGAAACCAAGATCATTCTCTAAGCTGGAACACAACATCCACAGCCACCCTTATCGCATCATCGGCTTTGATGGAGCCAAACAACACTTTGGGCGGATCTACCTGGAAGTCCGACATTTTGAGCTCGGGCTCAGCACGGTAACGTAGCCTACCGGGGCCCTCAAGTACCCGATGAAAGTCAAGGGTCATTTCCCTGGTGACACCGGCCAGAGAGATGATGACATCTGATTTCACATGCAGCTCTTGCTTCTCACGATCTTCTGCCTGAGAATAGATGCGTTTGATCTCCAACAGCAGTTCGGGATGAGTATCACTCTTCAGCGCCTTCCGAAACTCCTTGGTAATGGCCTTCATGCCGCAGTCAAATTCACTCACCGGAAATGACAGGCGTGCCTTATCGAGTTCGATCCGATCTGCATAGTAGTCCGCCACTGCTTCGATTCGGTCGTTCTCAGCCTTCACCACGCTACACTCGTAGTTGTTGACATTCGTCTCGCCCAACACGACAAGTGAACTGTTATTAAGCAAATCCACAGGCAGGTCCGTCTGTTCGGGATTTTGGGCGCGAAGGGGGATTAAAGTCGTGATCGCCAATAAACAGACACCTATGAGTGAAACCGTCAAGCTTTTCATTAGATCTTCAAGTTCCATTAGAAAAGCGGCAAATCAAACTTCAAGAGAAAATCAAAATGGCTTTTCTTTACGACATGACCCACAGGTATGAAATTGCTCTCCGAATCACCCTCCGCTGTGTTTGTACCGCGCTAGTATTGCTGGCCCTCGGCCATGAGCCACTGGCTCAGGAGCAGGAAGAAGAGAGAGAAAAGATGCCGATGATCCAAAAGGATGACTCCACCTACTACCTGGAGGTGAAGAAAAAGAACTTTCGCCTCACCCCTTTCCTGGCTCCCTCTGTTTCCCCCGAGATGGGAGTGCTTTTCAGTGGTGGTGCGTTGATGTCCTTTTCCTTTCAGCAAGACAACCCACGCCTTCAGGCATCCACCATTAGTATAGGCGGAGGTTACTCCACCACCGGAGCCATCAACATCAATGTACGGCCCGTCTTCTTTTTCAAGAATGATAAGAATCGTATAAACGCCGAGTTCAACTATCGCGACATGCCTGACAACTACTGGGGCGTCGGTTACGATAAGGCGCGTAGACCCTCGGAGACAGACTCCACTACCGCCTACAACCGTGAATGGATCCAGGGGCTCATCCGGTATACTTACCAGCTCAAAGAAAACTGGTTCCTGGGACTGCTTCTTGACTTCAATGCCACCAACCCAACCAACCTGAGTTCAACAGTTGCACAGGACCCCGACCTGCTTGCCAACCCCAACCCACGGATCTATCTGATAGGAACGCTCTTCCAGTACGACTCGCGAGATTTCACCGTCAATGCCTATGAGGGCTTGTTTTTCGAAGTCAGTGCCAACCTCAACAGCTCCAGCAACCAAGAGTACGGACTATTTCTATTCGACTACCGGCAATACCTCACGATCAAGCGCCCGGGGAGCACCCTGGCCTGGCAAGTCAAGTCTCGTACCGTAGGTAAGGATGCCCCATGGACGGAGCTGGCCATGATAGGTTCCCCGTACGACCTACGGGCCTATTACTTTGGTCGGTATCGGGACCGATCATCCCTGATCGGCATGGTCGAGTACCGTCATATGTTCAAGAAAAAGCGCCCCCGCAAAAAAGACCCCGACAATTACCTTTCGCGCTTTGGCGTCGTAGGATGGGTGGGCGGCGGTAGTGTCGCTCCAGGTTTCGCGGAATACAAAAACTGGTTGCCCAATGCAGGGCTGGGCGTGCGGTTTGAGGTGCAACCGCGGATGAATGCCAGGATAGACTTCGGCTGGGGAGATGATTCAAGCCTGTTCTATATCAATTTCAATGAGTCTTTTTAGTTGATAGGTTGATTCGTTGATAGGTTGATGAGTTTATTGGTTTTTAAGCATCGTCAGATTGTCAGTGCCTGAAATACGTTGACCACTTTTCATCGAGTTGATGGCAACAAGAGAAAACAACCCAAAAACCTAAAAACCCAAGAACCTAAAAACGTCCTACTACATCACATAATCCCCGTCCACCGGCTTCACAGGCTCCGGAATATCCTCTTCTCCCAGCATCTCCAGCAGATTGATCTCAATTGTACGTGTGATCTGATCAAGCGGCACACCTGTAATGTTGTGATCAAAAGGATTGAGCAATAGGACCCCGATATGGTGAGTAGTGACGAAAATCAATCCAACCGCAGACCCAATGGGAATACTCCATGCCGCTGTCGTCTCCACAAAAACAAGCGTCACACAAATGATAAAGATCCACACATACAACAGCGTGTAGCGAATATAGAGGGTGGGAAAAACCGTATTCTTGATGCGCTCGGACTTGCCCATACCATCGCAGAAGCGCACGATCATCTCATTGAACTGCATGAAACGGAAGCCATCGACGACTCCAGCTTTATAGAGCGCCTCAAGATCAGCAGATTGATATTCCAGAATAGCATTGTGCTTGTTGGAGTGGCGCTCGATGCTCTCAGTTTCTTCGGAAGTAAGATATTGCCTATAGACCTTTTCATCGGTGTTTCGAAGGTTGTCCTTCAGTGCATAAAGAAAACCTATATGGCGACGAACTAGTGTGTCGCGCTTTTCCTCCAGCCTCTTCTCATCATAGGTCCCCGCGGGAGAAGTGTAGTGCAGTACTTGCCTTGCCCAACTACGGGAATCATTCACCAACCCTCCCCAGATGATGCGTGCCTCCCACCACCGGCCATAGGCTTGGTTGTTGTTAAAACCCAGAAAGAAGGCAATGGCGGTACCAAGCACCCCGGTAATGACAGTCGGCATCACAAAATAGTAGTCTGTCAGATACTGATGAGCAACGTTGGTGACTGAGCATGTCAACACAACAAGAACGAACTTCTTCCAAAGGCCGCCAATGACAGTGCTAAGTCGAATGGAATGATTGATGAGCATGCAAAAACCTGGTTTAGGCTTGGAGCAAGTTAAACCCAGATGTCCTACACAGCCAAAAAATCGAGAAGCTCTTGGAGATGTAAGAGCCCTTTAAATCCAGGAGCCGGAGCCAACACGGTCCGACCCCGGGACCCTCATTGCTGTATCCAGCGGATCACAACCTGGCATCCATGTCCGGCAGAGAATCTGTATCATGCATGTCATGGACGGGCACCGACTTCGTATTTCGAAAAAGCAATGAATGGATAAGGAACATGCTAGGTTGCTGTGGCGCTTAGCTTAGGCAGAGAGGACCTCGAAAATCCTCACCTGCTCGTCACGTCCTCGGAGCGAGACCTCACCCTGGTCAATGATTTCATAAGGAATGGGCTTCGGCAATGCCTCGATCACATGCTCAGTGACCAGGAACGGCGCCTTCTTTTCATTGGACAGCCCTTGCACTCTCGCGGCCGTATTGAGCACATCACTGTGGTAGGCAATGTCTCGCTTTATCACTCCTACTTCGGCGGTCATGACTTTCCCAAGGTTAAGCCCCGCCTTGAATATAGGCACCTCACCGTAGCGTTCACGGTAGTAGTCCGATCTCTTTTTGAGGTCCTGCTGATAGAGAAAAAATGCTCGAAGGCAATTGTGATTTTCTACGGCACGCGCCCGCTCCCACGTGAGCACCGCCTCATCCCCAACATACTGATAAATTTCCGCCCCTGATGCCACCACTGCTTCATGCAGATCGCGAAAGCAATCCTGGATGAAATAGCTATATTTCTCATGGCCCAATTTCTCGGCGATGGTTGTGGAGGACTTTAGATCCAGAAAAAGAAATGCCCGCTCCTGCTCCTTCGCGGGATTGAAGCGGCCAAACAGCAGGTCGTGGAAGATCTCTTCGCCAATCTTCATTTGCAAGGTACGGTACACGCTCAGTACGACGTTGCCCAACAAAGCGGCCACAACAAAAAAGCGCATCATGACGCCAAACATGTAGTTTCGAAGGGACAACTGCTCTTCTCCCAAATCTTGAAAAATATCGTCGTAGGTGAAGTTGGCGAAAGCCACAATAACAAAAACACCGATGGCCAATAGTACCTGAATACCGCTACGAACGGCAATAATCCGCAGCAGGGAACCGCGATAGATGTCACGTTTCCGCAAATAGGACTCCATGAGCGTGTAGGGCACGGATAACAGGAATCCCAGCAGCAACGCATTCCCAAAAACACGCCACAAAGGAAACTCGATGGGCAATACAGAAATGCCCGTGGGCGTCTGCGCCGCATGAAACCTAAGCGAAAGCAAGAAGGTGAAAAAGATCGACCAAAACAGAAAATTGAATCCGAAGGCCTTTAGAGATCGTGACATCTATTCTTGGGTTTCGCTCCTATTACCCCCAGTAAGGTACTTCCCAATGACAATCCCCGTCACGATGATGGTATAGAAATTTCCGATAAGGCCCAGCAAAATCGTCAACGTCTTGGTAGAGGAAGTCGCCGGCGCCATGTCTCCGTATCCAATGGTGAGTAAGCTGATAAAACTGAAGTAGAGTAGGTTGTCAAAAAGGGACATCTCCGGGTCCATGCCATTGAAGGAGTTGGGTGCCATGCGCTCGATGACCACAAACATGAAAGTCGCCATAATACCCAACATGATCAGTCCGGTGAAGACCGCAAAGACCATTTTGGCGTCTATCTCCCTGGCATGGTAGATATCCCTGTACACCTTCGTGGAAACGGCAAACAGAAATACCACGTACAAAGCAGCCAGCAACTCGCCGAGGTAGAATATGTTCAATGTCTCCAGAAACTGGAGAGTAATAATCCCAAGACCAAAGTAAAAAAAGAAAGTGGCCAATCGGGATTTCCCCCCAAACCAGAGCATTGTCCCACTAAATACATGGAAAGCCAAAATGCTTGAAACCACCATCGGCTCCACGGACCATTGGATAGGAATAGCAGTAGAAAACACCAACAAGAGGTTGGCGACCAGGAACAGCGTGTACCTGTGATCATGGAGAGGATAGAATACCTTATTCAGTTTCAGCTCCATATCGAGAAAATCTTTGCCTTAGTTCTTTCCAGTGAGGTCAATATCGCTTCCGGACTGGTCTCCCTCAGTGATCCAGCCTCCTCCAAGGGCTTTGTACAGCAGTACGTAGGACGATAACAGCGATCGACGTGCTGTCACCAGCGCTAGTTGTGCCTCGAAAGCCTGCCGCTGCGATTCCAGATATTCCAGGTAGCTCGTTGCCCCTTTGTCGTATCGCTCGCTACTCAGAAACTCAGCATTGACGGCAGCATCTACGTGATCCTCCCGAGCATCCACCTCATCCCGATAGTTTTCAATCGCCACGAGTGCATCCTCTACTTCACGAAAAGCATTGAGGACCTGTCGCTCATAGCTGAGGTAGCTCTGCTCGAGTCTGCTTCTCTCTATCTCCACACGTCGTTTGTTCTGATCCCAGTGGAAGATCGGACCCAACAACGTGCCACCCACATTCCACGCCATACCATCGGAGACAATATCACCCAATCCACCACTTGCCACACCCAACAGACCTGTCAGGCTGAGAGATGGAAAACGGTTACCAATGGCAGCGCCCACAAAGGCATTCTGCGCAATAATGAATTGCTCTGCCTCCAGCAGATCGGGCCGTCGACGAAGGAGCTCGGAAGGCAGTCCCACAGGAATATCGGGAGTGATCGCGAAGCTGTCCAAAGGAACGCTATCGAGTATCTGTTGGGGTGCTTCGCCAATCAGTATACTCAACGCATTCTGTGCCTGAAGTTGCAGCCGGTTAAAGGCAGGCACCGCACTCGCTGCAATGGCCCGCTGGATCTGTGCCTGATTGAGGTCTATTTCTGCGGCATACCCTTGATCGTATCGGGCCTGTACGAGTTGTAGTGAGCTATCCCTAAGTTGCAGCGTGATTTCGGAGATGTTCAGAGATGCCTGGTATTCCCTCAATAAGAGGTACACGCTCGCCACCTCGGAGACCAACGCCAGTCGCACAGATTTTACGCCGTACTGCGTGGAGAGATAGTCGGCCAGTGCAGCCTCATTCAAACGACGCAGCTTACCCCACAGGTCAATTTCCCAACTCAGAGAGCCGACGGCAGACCAGTTGGTATTGGCACTGGGAGCAAGAAAACCTCCAAAATTTCCCCTACTTGCTTGTACCTGTCCATTGACTTTGGGAAGCAGCTCAGCCTTTTGAATCTTAAGGCCTAGCCGTGCCTGCACTACACTCTGCATCGCAATGCGCAAGTCTTGGTTGTTTCGGACTGCTTTTACAATAAGCGTGTCCAAAACGGGATCATTGAAGAGTTCCCACCAGCGGATATCTCCCAGAGAATCCGTTTCGTTGGTCCCGTACAAATAGCCCTCGGGCACTGTGAAGTCAGGTGGCTGATAGTTCTGGCCCACCTTACACGAAGGCACAAGCAAAATCAACAGAGCCACGGCGGCATGGGGAAGATATCGTAGCGACTTCATCACTGATCCTGTTCGTTTTCACGTTTCTTTTCGTAGCCGAAGGCTTTCCCGATAAATACGAAAAACATCGGGTAGAAAAACACTCCCAGCAACGTGGCAATACCAAGTCCTCCCAATAGGGCGAGCCCCATTACCTTCCGGGCCTCAGCACCCGACCCAGTAGCCAATATGAGTGGCAGCACGCCGAGGATAAATGAGAAGGCTGTCATCAGGATAGGTCTGAACCGTTGATGGGCCGATTCCATGGCTGCATCGTAGAGGCTCATGCCCTCGTCAAACTTGATCTTGGCAAACTCCACAATCAGAATGGCATTCTTTGCCGCCATACCAATGAGCATCACCAGCGAGATCTGCGCGAATATGTTGTTCTCAAAACTCGGGCTGATGAACCGCGCCAGGTACAATGAGACCAATGCGCCGAAGACCGCGAATGGGGTCCCAAGCAAAATACTAATGGGCAGCGACCAGCTTTCATACTGCGCTGCTAGGATTAGATAAACGAAGATCAATGAGAATACGAAGACGATGGCGGTAGACCCCGAGGCCCGTTTCTCCTGGTAGGACATCGCATTCCACGCAAAGGTCAGGTCATCGGGAAGTGTCTCCCTCGCCACCTCTTCAACGATGCTCAGTGCCTGGGCCGAGCTGTAACCCTCCGCCGGTGCACCTGTCACTTCCACGGATCGCAGCAGGTTGAACCTGGTCGTGTAATCAGGACCACTTCCGTTTTTCACTTCGACCAATGTCGATAGCGGGACCGGGTCGCCGGCGTTGTTCTTCACGTAAAAGAGATCGAGGCTCCGTTCACTTTGCCGATATTCTGGTTCGGCTTGCACGTAGGCCTTGTACAGTCGACCAAACCGGTTAAAGTCGTTGACATAGGCGCCACCAAGGAAGGCTCCAAATGTGTCATAAATATCCCCTAGCGCCACGCCCGTTTTAAGCACTTTGTCCCGATTGATATCTATCTCCTTCTGCGGCACCGTCGCCTGGAATGTCGTGAATGCCCTCCCGATCTCGGGTCGGTCCATCAGGTTGCGAATAAACCGCTGGACATTTTCCTCGAGGTACTGCGGCGAATTACCACCGCGATCTTGCACCATGATGCTGAAGCCCGTACCATTCCCAAGTCCTGGTATGGCCGGCGGCCCAAAGGCAAAGGCCTGCCCCTGGTTGATCTTGAAGAAGAGCGCGCCATTGATGCGTTGGACAATGTTCTCCGCTGTGGCGAAGCGCCCACGTTCATCCCAATCTTTGAGCGTAACAAAGATGAAGCCCGCATTTGGAGACAGGGAGCCAGACAAAAGGCTGAAGCCTGTAACCGCTGTTACGTCCTGGACCAGGTCGATCTCACCAAGTATCTCCTCGATCTCCCGCATGGCCTCGTCAGAGCGTTGCAGGGAAGATGCCGGAGGCAACTGCAGATTGACGAAGAAGTACCCCATGTCCTCCTCCGGAATGAAACCTCCCGGTACGGACGATCCTACCAAACCTGTCAATCCACTCAGGATGACTACAAAGACAAGTCCTCTAGTGATCTTGCGCCCTACCACTTTCGTGGTCTTCATGTACCCTTCTGTGCTGCGGTCAAACACCCGATTGAATCCTTTGAAGAATCTACCCAGCAGTCCACCGACAGGTTGAGGCTTCTTTAGCAAAATCGAACATAGCGCAGGACTAAGCGTCAAGGCATTTACGGATGAGAAACAGACCGACACGGCCACAGTAATAGCAAACTGTTGATAGAGACTACCGGTGATACCCGATATCGCCGCCACGGGAACGAACACTGCAACAAGAACCAGAGTAGTGGCAATAACAGGCGCCGTCACCTCACTCATGGCTTTAGTCGTAGCAGTCCGCGGATCCATGCCGTTTTCAATATTTACCTGTACCGCTTCCACAACGACGATCGCATCATCCACTACGATACCGATCGCCAGCACGAGGCCGAGTAAGGACAGTACGTTGATCGTGAAGCCCAGCACGGGGAACAGCATAAACGCTGCCACCAAAGAAACCGGAATGGCCAGTGTGGGGATCAACGTCGCTCGCCAGTCCTGAATAAAAATGTATACCACCAGGATCACCAAAGCCAATGCTATGATGAGCGTAACGATGATTTCTTTGATACCTGCCGTGATGGGCTTGGTCGCATCTAGCGAGACCTTGTAGCCGATACCATCAGGGAATGATAGCGACAGCTCATCCATGGTGGCGACCATCTCTTCGGCGAGCTCTACCGCATTGGAACCTGGTGCCTGGTATACGGCTATGACAGAGCACTTGTCTTTGTTCAGGCGCGTGAAGGCGCTGTACGACTCCACACCCAGCTCAACACGGGCGATGTCCTTGATCTTTACCTGGCTCCCATCGGAGTGGGTACGTACTACAATCTCGCCAAACTCCTCCTCGGTCTGCAGTCGATCTGGAAGACGTACGGTATAGGTAAATTCCGTACCTGGTGGAGCAGGTTCCGCACCAAACTTACCCCCGGGGACAATGACATTCTGATCTCGGATAGCTCCCATGATCTCGGGAACCGTGATGCCCATCTTCGCCAGCAGGTCTGGTTTGATCCAAATCCTCATCGAATAGTCAGAGGCGCCTAACACATCAACGCGTCCTACGCCCCGGATACGCGAGAGTACATCCTTAATATTGATCAAGGCGTAGTTACCCAGCACGTTTTGATCATACTCTTCCTTATTACTGGTCAGCGTGATGAGCATCAGAATGTTGGGCAGCGACTTTTGCGTCGTCACTCCTAGTCGCTTCACCTCCTCTGGCAACTTCGCAGTGGCCGCCGATACGCGGTTTTGCGTGAAGACGGTATTCATATCCGGATCCGTGCCCACCTCAAAGGACACGTCGATCGCCATCGTGCCATCATTCGTGTTGGTGGACTTCATGTAGATCATGTTGTCCACACCATTGATCTGCTGCTCAAGGGGTGCTGCTACCGAGTTCTCAATATTGAGGGAGCTCGCCCCGGTGTAATTGGCGCGAACCTGAACGATAGGCGGCGTGATATTAGGGTACTGCTCAATCGGAAGGCCCAAAATGGATACCCCACCAATGATCACAGTTGTAATGGCGATAACGATCGCTACGATGGGTCGCCGAACGAAAAAATGATGTTTAATATCACTCATTACTGCGGCACCTTCGATTCAAACTCCGTCATCTGGGGATCAATCACCTGACCCGAACGCACCTTCAGCAAACCCTCCAGTAGTACCTGGTCGCCGTCGCTAAGGCCGTTTCTTACGACATAGTAGTCGCGGTAGGTTTCTCCTAACTCCACCGGTGTTTCCTTCACCTTGTTACTATCGCCCAACACAAATACGCTGAACTGCCCCTGGAATTCCCGAACGGCTCGCTGGGGAACGACAATCGTATTCTCGAGTGGTGGCGTTGTGATCCGCACCTTGGCAAACTGGCCGGGCTTTATAAGATTCCTGGGGTTAGGAAAGATCGTCTGAACAAGAATGGCTCCCGTAGTCGGGTCAACTTCTCTGTTGATGAATCGAAATTTACCGGGGTAGTCGAATACTGAATTATCTGATAGTATCAAGTTAATATCAGGTTTTGGAATTCCCTCTTCCTCCTCCTGATCGCTGATCAGGGACTGCCGTGCCAATTGCAGATAGTCGTTTTCCGTCAGGAAGAACTCCACTTTCAGGGAATCGGTCTTAGACACGGTATTGAGGATCACCGGATTGGGTGATTGCCCAACATACTCCCCTCGTTGTGCCAAAGACTTTCCAATAATCCCAGAGATCGGTGAGGCAATCCTGGTATAACCCAAATTGATCTGTGAAAGTCTGAGACTCGCCTCCGCCGCGGTGACGCTCGCCTTCGCAGCATCAAGAGCAGCAGTCGCACCATCTAACTCGGCCTGACTCACCGCCCTGATTTCCGCGAGGGGCTTCACCCTGTCGTAATCGCTTTGCGCCTTGGCCAGGTTGGTCTTGGATTGTGCGAGGGCGCTTTGCTGCTGCGCTACTTGCTCCCTGAAAGGCTGCGCATCTATCGAATACAGTAGCTGACCTTCTCTTACCGGCGTACCTTCCTGAAAATGTAGTTCCTGCAGGTAGCCATCCACCCTCGCTCGTATAGGAATGTCGAGGTAGCCATACACCTGGCCTACAAACTCTATTTCCAGCGAAACGTCTTGTTCTGCCAGCGTCACCACGGGGAGAGGTAACGGTGGTATTTCCCGAGGGCCGCCTTCGCTACAAGCCAGAAGCACTGCACCCAGCACCGATAGGGCCGCGTAATTTTTCATGGGTTTGGGTTTTCACTCAAACTTAGGGCAAACCGATCATTTTATGACATGAGATACTTCATGCCGATGAAGAAGTCGTAGGTTTTGATGATGCAAACGTTTGGAAAAATGTTCGTGGTTCATAGTTCATGGATCTAGGAGTGTGTATCAACCAAGATCTAAGATCCATGAACAAGGATCACTTCAGAACCTGTGGAGCTTGCTGCTGCAAGAAGTTGTAGACGATGGCTGTGAACTCATCCGTGTTGTTCAGCACATCCTTCACATGATCATTGCCCCAGTCGAGGTGATGGAATTGTGAATTGGCCTCATTCATCCGCTCAGCCATGTCCACTGACTGCTGCGACGCGGTGGCCTCGTCGGCCTTGGAGTGCATCAAAAGCAATGGCTCGTTGACTTCGCTGATAGCCTCGATAGGGCTAGCCTCGTAGAAATTGATATCGGCACGCATATTAACGGCTTGGATGACGCCCGGAGCCAGCACCTTCACATGGGCCCCGTATTCTCGAATGCCCCGCTCGAAAACTGCTGAGTACCAATCCTTGTAGGGCGCATCTGCCACTATGAAAGCAACGGAACGAGGATCCGCTCCGGCCATGATGGACGTCGCCGCTCCCCACGAGCTGCCTACCCACCCGATCTGTTGATCTTCAAAACCTTTCTCAGAGTTCACCCAATTCGTGACTGCCAGCAGATCCCTGGACTCGTAGATCCCACCTGTGGCGTACTCACCATCACTCTCACCGTGTACACGATGGTCGTAAAAGACATAATCACAATTGCAGCTATCGAAGGCGGGTACATACTTGATCATGCCTAGCCAGGTGGAGCCCCAGCCATGTGCCATGATAATGGCGCAGGTAGAAGAATCCGAAACCTGGAAATACGTACCCTTCAGCTGAAGATTGTCAAATGTCGTCACCTCAAAAGGTTCGCCCTCGGGCAGCACTGCTAACCACTCTTCGTAAGGCTTGCCCCACGATGTGTTGATTGTATTGATGGTCTTATCATATGAGCTGACTGGGAAAAGGACCCTGGCTGAGAGCGCCCAACTCAGATAGAGATATACAAAAAAACCAACGCAAAGGATTGGGATAGTGACAATTACGTATTTCTTCATTCTTCGATTTTAAACGAACCCTCCGAAGATATACCATTGGGTGATAACTGAGCCAGTCCAGTGCCGTTAAGGGGGAGCTTTTTTGATTAAGTGGAGGGGGATGAGAGGAAGATCCGCCTTCGCTAGTGCTTCGGCGGACAAGGGAGTGGAGAGTGGAGAGTGGAAGAGTTGAGAGTGGAGAGTGGAGAGTTGAGGGTATGAGGATGCCTGAATAAGGTTGCCCTTTTTCGGGTTAGTAATTGATTTTAAATATAGGTCTATCCTCTTCTTTCAATTGCATAATGTGAGACTCAAAGACAGCTGGTTTCATATCTTTCAATGAGCCGTGAGGTCTTTCATAATTATATCGATAAATGATCGACGACATCACTCTCCTCGCTTCAGGAAGGGTGGAGGATTTATGTAAGTAATCAATGTACTCTCTTTTGAGAACACCATTTATGGACTCAGCATGAGCATTCTCCCACGCTTTTCCTCCCATACTTGGAACCACTCCCAGGGAGCTGTAGAGTTCTCCTAAAGGCTTATAGGTGTACTGGCTTCCTTTATCGGAATGAAAGATCAACCCTTTGAGCTGGGAGGGATCAACACCCCCAAAGGCTCTTTTAAAAGCAGGAAGTGTGGTTTGTTCTGAACTGAGATTACTTGACAACCACCACCCAACTATTTTCCGACTGTACACATCCTGAATCAAGGTGAGAAAGTAGTGCTTCTTATCTCCCACAGGTATGTAAGTAATATCACTCACCCACAATTGATTGATTCTGGTTATCCTCATTCCGCTGATGCGATTAGGATAGAAAAACCTACCAGGTCGAGTGGTACGATAGAAATTGCGCTTTCGCTTGATCCTGAAGCCATTAGCCAACAGAATCGCCTCAGCACGATCTCTTCCTATCCCTACTGGTTTTATCTCTTTATACAGCTTACGGCATCCCAGCTTATGATGGCGCTTACGAATCCTAAGTGCGCTGTCCAGGAGCTCTGCAGATACAGATTGACTCTTTACTTGATGATTCAACCGCTTGTAATGCCCCTGCTTACTAATGCCTACCATAGCATATAAGGTTACCATCTTATAGCTGTGTAGCGCTTTGTTCTGACGAAACCATTCTAGGGCTGCCGTTTGATCTTTTTTTCAATGTCTTCCCCTAATCGATCAGAGGCTACCTCTAGAAGCTTCTCCAAATAGTCAACTCGCATTTGCTTTTGGCCGACTGCTTGCTCCAGCTCCTTGATCCGAGCCTCTAGCTCCTTCTGTTTTTTGCTGATACTCTTCTTCTCCACCACAACTCTGATTTGGCTTTGATAAAGTTCAGAATATTTGTGCAACCACTTGTAGATCGCAGTGGGAGAAACTTTGTAGATCTTAGATACCTCGCTTACGCTCAGTTTTCCATTCTCAATCTGTCGGACTAAATCTAACTTCAGATCTAGATCGAAAACACGTCGCTTTTCTCCTTTTTCCATCTTCTTTCATGTTTGGGAAAAAAGGCAACCTATACCAGGCTTAGTCAGTAGAGACTGGAGCAGTGGAGAGTGGAGGAGTTGAGAGTGGAGAGTTGAAAGTTGAGGAGTGGAGAGTGGAGAGTGGAGTGGAAAGTGGAGAGTGGAGAAGTGGAGAAGTGGAGAAGTTAAGAATCAAGGAGTTTGGAGTTGAGGGGAGACCCCTGCTTGATGGGCAAGACGCACAAACGCCTTACCGGTGTCTCCACCGGCTGGTACTCGCGCGGTAGGGACGGCAGCGGCAGACACGCTTAGCGCCGGTCTGCCAAGAGGCCAGCCCTGAAGTAAGAGAAGTCCATTCTGCCTAAGATTTCGTGATTTATGAATCTCTACTTCAGGGCGAGCGGGATGGGCGCCTCCGCCAAGGCTTCGGCGCCCAAAAGCCTCACTTGTCACAAGCTTTAGAGCCCAAAGACACCCTCCAAAAAGCCCTTACTCAAAAACAGCCAGCGTGGGCTTGTTGATGTTGAATGTGCGGAAAATCACGGGAGCAGATGTGGAAATCTTGATGCGAAAGGTATCCCCCTCCGGGGGCTTCAATGGAAAGTAGACAAAGCGCATCTCGAATGTATCCAGCACCAAGCTCTCGTTGCGGATACGAATGCCGGAACCCACACCTACATAGGAATTTTTGTAGCCCTCGGGAATGCGATTCTCCTCGATGTGGCCGTAGTCGCACAAGGCATACGGCGCAAAACGAAATCCATAGATGTAGCCCGGCAGGAAGAAGACCGACTCGATCGACGCATTGATCATCTGGTTTCCCCGTAATTGCAGACCACTGATATTGCGAACGCGGTTGTTCTCCGCAAGGGAACGGGTCATGGGAATGGACAAGTCTTCGCTGATGAAGAAATTGGCCCGCAGGAAGTTTCTGATATGCGTGCGACCCCATTTGAGTAATGGACTGAAGTAGGCTCCCCTCAGTTCGAGGACGTTGTTTTTCCGGCCCCCTTCGGACAGAGGTATGAAGGTACCCGCCTCAATCGTACCACCAAAGTACCCCGCTGCATTGAACATGGCGGCAGATAGCTGGCCACCGTAGTAGTTCCTGGTCTCAAACTCGGCGATATCCTTACCGATGAGGGCAGTTGCCAAAAATCCTACAGGCGCATCCTCTGTGATATTGAACGAACGGATGTTGCGTGTTTTGAAGTAATTGAGCTTGTTGATCCCGAAGGCACCCAATATAAGGTCGCGGTCGTGCAGGCGCTCATTGAAGCTGAGATCCACAGGAGGGCGGTCAAGATAGTTGCTATGCAGGTAGCGAACGGCCGCGGTCAAGTTGGTCCTCTCTCCTATGTGGATGGCTCTTGCCACCCAGCCATCGAAGAACTTTGAGCGAACATCTGAGTCCTGGAAGTAGACCGAGTCGGCAAACACCTGGTCCTGAAAGTCAGCAATATCGCCAACGGATATCTGCCCTCCCCACTTGATCTGTGGACTGACAAAATCTCGTGTAACATTCAGGCCCCACCCACGGCGACGCCAGTTGTCTGCATAAAATGCTGAAAAATTGAGGAACGATCGGTTGATATTGCGTGATTGGAACTCAAGCTCGTAACCTTGATTTGGCAACTCCTTTTCATTGTGGAGGTAGGTGGCCGACGCAAAATCTCCATGACCAACGATGTTGCGATTGTTCAGGCCCAGTCCCCATTTTTTCAGACTGGAAAAGCTGGCATTGATACCCCATGGGAAGCGGTCTTTCACAATGATGGAAAGATAGACCTGGTCCGGGTCGAGGGGATCAAACCGAAGTTCAATGCGGGCATCTTCGATGTATGACAATGCCCTCAGGAGTCGCTCTGAATCCGACACCCGGTAAGCATCAACGACATCGCCTTCCTTGATGAGGACATTGTTCATGATGATGCGCCGACGTGTATGGATGGTCAGATCATTGACAACTTTCGCCAGACCACTCGTGGCCATTATGGAAGTATCCGTCACCGACCCCACACCGACGTCTACATAAATGATGTCGATGGACTTGATGGTCTTTCCTTCAAAAGAGGTGAACTCATCCACACTCTTCACGGGTGCCTTGGTCTCAAAAACATCCTCGGGTGGACGATAGCTCACAAGGAAGTTGTAGAGATCCCCCAGCAGTTTCACCTTTTCGGCGTTGGACTGCATCGAGTTGTAAAACTGCTCTGAGAGGTAGTATTGGTTTTGTTTGATAGAATATTGAAGATCACTGGGGACGAGGACCACAGTATCGCTGGTCGGGACGAAAATGGAGTCTTGAAAAAGGATGACCTGATCCCTGGAAAGGAAGACGCTATCCTGCTGTGCTGTGATCTCTGGACTTATCAGAGCCAACAACAAGAAGATAGCCCCACCCAACAGGCTGCCAGGAAGCTTTCCAGTGGCCTTCCCGGTCGAGTGGCAAGCCTCGGAATCAACACACGCGCAGGGCCATTTTTGTCGTCTGCAGGGAACTTTCAATGATTTGGAAGTTTAACCCGAATCATGCAATAGCCATCCGACTACGCAACTAAATATCTTCATAATCAAACACTTTGTTGGCTCGTCACCATAATGGTCAATTATGCCTCCTCACCTAAGTGCTTGATTCTCTTGCTATTTAGCTGCTCGTTACGAAATCCTATTGCATGAATCGGGTTTCAGGATCGAAGATAGCATGGCCGGTGTGAGTGGCGCACCCCAAACCGGTAATTTTGCTGTGATGTTCACATGACAAATCACAGAATTGGGCAATCCGGATGATTTGAGTCTTTGGGTGAAATCCACTACTTTTTCAACACTATGATCCATCCAATGAAAGTTATTGCCACGGCACTGCTGTTGCTAGTGGTCAGTATTGGCTACACGCAGGATAAGACAATCCGGGAGGTCCGGATCGGCGTCCTGGTCGACGACGTGTCTGAGGAAGTAGAAGAACTTTCGAATGCGCTCCGCGCAGAAATCATTGCGGTCGTCGGGCGTGACGCTCAAGTGATCTTTCCAGAGGGCGATTTCCTCATAACCAATCACGATCCTGCCACCGCTGCAGAGGCTTACGAGACCCTCGCCAGCCGAGATGATATCATCTTGACTTTCGGTGAGTCCAATGCCATCGCTACGTCACGAAGGACCTCTTTCCCCGTACCTACCATTGTCTTTGGTGCATCGCACAGTGACCTGGCGAGGTACGACCTGTCGAAGGAAAGTTCGGGGATCGACAACCTGACCTATCTGATATTCAGCCGGTCTTTCCAGGAGGATCTGGAAGACTTCTCGTCAATTTACCGATTTGAAAAAGTGGCTATCGCCGTCGAAAGGGGCGTGTTCGAGAATTTTGACCTTGCCTCACGGCTGGATCCAGTGCTGGAGGAGTTGGAGGCGAGTTATCAGTTGGTGCCATTTGAGACGGTAGATGAGCTATTGGCCGGTCTCGACGATTGCGACGGGCTCTACATGGCTGGGGGATTCCTATTGAGTGATCGGGAGATTACAAGACTCTCGGACTCACTGCGCGCAAGGGTTATCCCGTCCTTTACCTCCACCTCGACCCGCGATGTCGAACTCGGGCTGCTGGCTACGAACCAGCCCACTACCACCACTGAGCAGATCTTCCGCCGCATCGCACTGAGTGTGGAAGCCATCCTCAACGGCAAGAATGCATCGGAACTACCACTGTTCCTCGACTCCAACTCAGAGCTGACGCTGAACTACAACACGGCGGACTACCTAAGCCTGCCAGTGCGCTCCAGCCTCTTCACCACTATCAGCATTGTGGGTAACACCACCGATTTCAGAGTCGTGAAGAGGTACGATCTGGTGGAGGCGATCGCTGAAGCGCTGCAGCGGAACCTAGCACTGCAAAGCACGGCCAAGGATGTGGATCTCGCAGAGAAAGACCTCGCATTTTCCAGGGCCAATTACCTCCCGGATCTCACGGCAGAGGTTACAAGCACCTATGTGGATCCAAAAATTGCAGAGGTTTCGTTTGGACAGAATCCTGAATTCATGACCTCGGGCGTACTTACCCTTTCGCAGACGATCTATTCTCCAGCCCTCAGCGCCAGCATCGACATCCAACGCCATCTGCAAATGGCCCAGTTTGAGAACCTCAGTGCCGAGCAATTGAATACGGTACTGGACATCTCGCAAGCCTATTTCAATATCCTCTTGCTGAAATCCAACGTGCGGATCACAAAGAACAATTTGGACCTCACAAAAGAGAACCTGAAGATCGCCGAACAGAAGTATCAATCGGGTGAGAGCGGCGTGTTGGATGTCCTACGATTCCAAAGTCAGCGCGCGCAAAACACACAGCAACTCGTGGAAGCAATCAATGCGCTGAAGCAGTCCTTCTTCATGCTCAACCAACTACTCAACCAACCAATAGATCGGGAAATCGGTATCGAAGAGGCCGCCTTGGGGGAAGGTGTCTTCGAGGAATACAACTACAACGAATTGCGCTCCTTACTGGATGATCCCTCATTTCGTGAACCCTTCGTCGCCTTCCTCGTGCAGCAGGCACAGCGAAATTCTCCCGAACTGAAGTCAATACAGTACAATCTGCAGGCGACAGAGGAAAGCTTCAATCTTGCCAAGAACGGCCGTTATATCCCCACCGTGGGGCTTCAAGGTCAATACAACTATGTGTTCGATCGCAGTGGCGCTGGTTCTGAATTGCTGACAGCAGAGATCCCTGATTCCTATTATACGCTCGGATTGAATGTCTCGCTCCCCATTTTCCAGCAAAACAAACAAAACATCAATCAGCAGATCGCCACCATTCAGCGGGAGCAATTGCTTATTAACACGCAGGACCTGAATCGGCTGCTTGAAAGGAATGTGCACACTTCTGTGCTCGATATCATCAACCAGATCTCAAACATTGAACTATCCCGGATAGCAGAGCAGGCCGCCCGAGAGAGCCTGGATCTATCGCAACAGGCCTACGAAGAAGGGGCCAATGACTGGGTGCAGGTGATCGACGCGCAAAACAACTACATCGCCTCACAGCTACAATACGCGAATGCGTCCTATAATTTCCTATTATCAGCTGTAAGCCTGGAGCGCGTGATGGGCCGCTTTTTCTTACTCAATAGCAAAGAAGCCAATGCTGCCTTCCGCGAGGAGTTTGGCAGCTACTTACAAAATCAAGAAGACTGACGACCGACTTATGATATCCAAACCCAACATTAACAAACTCCGCTCACTTACTTTGGTGCTTCTCGTGGTCCTGTCAGCAGGCTGTGGAGGCAAAACTGAAGAGTCAGCCCCGATCCTGCGCCCCGTCATGTACGAGCAAGTACAGTACGGCGGAGCATCGGCGGTGAGAGAGTTTAACGGAACTGCCCAAACAGACCTCGTGATCAACCTGAGCTTCCGAAGCAGTGGCATCATCACCCTATTTGACATGGACCTCGGCCAGAGAGTGAGAAAAGGCCAGCTGCTGGCGAGGCTCGACAATGTGGCCGCTCGTCTTGCCTATGAGCAGGCACTTGCTTCCCTACGCAGTGCTGAATCGCAGATGAAAACCTCAGAGCTCAATTATGACCGGGTACGCTCCCTCTACGAAAAAGGCAGCGCCTCTCTTAGCAACTTCGAAAACGCCAAAAATGCCTACCAGAATGCACTCAGCGGATTCGAGTCAGCTGAGCGTAGTGTACAGATCCAACAGGAGCAAATCAACTATGGCATCCTGCGTGCGCCCGACAATGGCGTCATTGCAAATGTCTCTGCAGAGGTAGATGAAAACGTGTCTCCAGGCCAGGTGGTCGCCGTACTCAATGCCGGAGAAAAGATGATCATCGACCTCGGCGTGCCTGAGGGAGTGATCAATGACCTAAAACTGGACATGTCAGTCACCATCAATTTTCCCGCCCTCTCCAGCCAGCCCTACGAAGGATTCATCAGCGAAATCTCTCCGGCGGTGGACCCCAGCACCTCCACTTACCCGGTGAAGGTTTCTATCAATGAGGCCGGTGACGAGATCAAAGCCGGTATGGCGGCAACGGTCTCTATCGACCTGAATACCATCAGCGACAAATACCTGATCGTTCCGGCAAAAAGTGTCGGGGAGGACAGCCAGGGAAGATATGTCTTCCTCATCAATGAAGGCGGTCAAGAGGCCACCGTGCGCAAGCAGTACATCCAATTGGGCAACCTCACTACGGCTGGATTTGAAGTATTGGAAGGACTGCCGGAAGGGAGCAAGATTGCGACGGCAGGACTGCAGTCACTGTTAGATGGGCAGCAAGTAAGGTTGAAATAAGCAACGCTGGAATCTTATGAACCTTACTCAGTTTTCGATAGAAAAGAATCGCATCACGTTCATGACGCTGGGCACCATCATCCTGATGGGCTTCTTCTCCTACCAGAACCTCTCGCGAGACAGTATGCCCCCCTACACGGTGCGCGTGGCCAACGTGATCTCGGAGTTCCCAGGAGCTAGCCCTGAACGGGTCGAACAGTTGGTGACAGACAAAATCGAGAAGGTCTCGCAGGAGCTCCCGGAATTGAAAGAGGTCACCAGTACCTCCCGAACGGGGCTTTCTGTCGTCTCCGTCACCTTGAAAGACGAAGTAAAGCCGGAGGACCTCCAAAGTGTCTGGGACCGACTGCGCCGAAAGCTCAACGCGCTAGAAGGGCTACCTGAAGGAGTGACGCCGAAACTTGATGACGATGGCATCGGCGAAGTTTATGGTATAGTGGTGGGGATGATCAGCGATGGCTTCTCTTACGCCGAAATGAAAGAGTATGCCGACGACATGCGCGACCAGCTTATCAAGCTGCCTGACGCTGCCAAAGTGGTGATCGGTGGGGTCCAGGACGAGCGGGTCTTTATCGAATATCAGGACGCCGTCTTGAAAGAGTATGGACTGACATCCACGATGCTTCAGAGCATCATCTCGTCCCTCAACATCCTATCATCCGGTGGCCAGATCAATATGGACGACGAGCGCATCATCCTGGAACCGTCTGGTAACTTCGCCGACCTGGAGGACCTCCGCCGCACCCTCATTCCCGTGGGGAGGCAAGGTCAACTGATCTATCTCGAGGACATCACCCGTATCTCAAAAGGTTACATTACGCCCTCGAAGCAGCTGATTCGTGTCAATGGGAAGAACGCGCTGTCTTTGCATGTCAACCTGAAGCAAGGCGCCAATATCATCAACCTAGGTCTGGAAGTGGACAAGGTCGTGGCAGAATGGCAGGCCAAGCTACCCATCGGTTTATCGATAGAAAGGCTGTCCTCGCTGGACCATTACATTGACTTCAAGATCAGCGACTTCATCGTCAACCTCGGCCAGGCGATTGGCATCGTCCTCGCTGTGATGCTGCTATTCCTGGGACTTCGAACGGGCGGGATCATCGCCAGCCTGATCCCGATCGTAACGATCATGACACTCATGCTCATGGGCCTCATCGACATGGGGCTCAACCAGGTGACCCTCGCCGCCTTGATCATGGCCCTGGGCATGATGGTCGACAACGCCATCGTGGTGGCTGAAACCATCATGGTAAAGATGGAAGATGGCATCAAAGCGAAAGATGCTGCCATCCAGGCTTGCTCAGAATTATTTACCCCGCTGCTAATTTCGACACTGACAACATCAGCAGCCTTCCTCGCCTTCTACATGGCGGAAACCACCATGGGCGATATCGTAGGACCTGTATTTGTTGTGATTTCCCTGGCATTGCTATCGTCATGGTTCATTGCATTGACGGTCATCACGCTCTTCTGCTTCCTCTTCATGAAGATCCCCCCCAAGGGAGAAAGCAAGGCCAGCTTCATCGATCGATTCATCAATTGGTTGAAGGGCTACTACCAGGGAGCCATATTGGTCAGTCTCCGTCTGAAGTATTTCATCCTTGGCGCTATCATCCTGGTATTCTTCCTGGCGATGTTTGGTTTCACGATCATTCCGTTTGTGTTCTTCCCTGACAGCGACCGAAATATGATCACTGTCGACATCAATCTATCAGAGGGAACACGCATCGAAAGAACAACAGAAGTCGTACGTGGCATTGAGCAGTTTTTCATCGACTCGCTACAAGTCAATGAAGGAAGGGCGCAAGGCATACTCAACTGGTCCTCTTACATTGGTCAGGGCCCTGAGTCTTACGACCTCGGCTATCAGCCCGATGAAGCCAACTCCAGTTATGCGCACCTACTGGTCAACACCTCGGACGCCACATACAACAATGACGTCATTACCATGGTCGACGCCTACTGTTTCGACGCATTCCCTGACGCCGACATCAAGGTGTCCGCCCTAGCCGGGGGTGGAGGTGGCACACCCATTGAGATCAAGGTATCTGGCGACGACCCCGATGTACTCAGTCGACTGTCGGAGCAGATCAAGATGCGGCTATCGCAGGTGAAGGGCACGAAGAACGTAAAGGACGATTGGGGCCCCAAGAGTAAGAAGTTCATCATCAACATCGATCAGGCAAGGGCACAGTCTGCCGGCATCACCAGTCAGGACATCGCAATCTCACTGCGAACAGTGCTCGACGGCTTCCAAACGGGGGAATTTCGCGAAGATGATAAGTCGATACCGATCATCATGCGAAGCAGCAGCAGCCAGCAGCAGACGATAGCATCACTGCAAACGCTGAACGTTTTTAGCCAAAGTAACGGGAAAAGTGTGCCGCTCATCCAGTTGGCCGACGTCATCCCCGAATGGCAATATGGGAAGATCCGTCGGCTGGACCTGTTTAGGACCATCAACGTTTCCAGTGAGATCCGTGAAGACGGCAACGCCTCCCAAATCATGGGCGTCATCACACCATGGCTCAATGAGCAACAAGGGGAATGGCCTGCTGGCTACACTTATGAGTTGGGTGGAGATGCAAAGAACACGGCCGAAAACATGGGTGCCGTCATCAAATATTTGCCACTTTCCGGCTTCATCATCCTGTTGCTATTGATCATCCAGTTCAACTCCTTCCGCAAGATGACGATCGTGGTGAGCACGATACCTCTTGGCGTCATTGGTGTAGTGCTGGGATTGCTAGTTTTTCAGGAGCCATTTGGGTTCATGCCTTTCCTTGGCGTCATTTCACTTTTTGGGATTGTCATCAACAATGCCATCGTGCTGATAGACCGGATCGAGATCGAGCAGCGCGACTTCGGCAGGGTGATCCAGGATGCCATCATCGTTGCTTGTCTCCAAAGATTCCGGCCTATTTTGTTGGCAACATTCACGACAGTGCTTGGGCTGATTCCCCTGTATCTCAGCGGAGGTGAAATGTGGGAAGGAATGGCGGTATCGATCATGGTGGGGCTGCTTTTCGGTACGATAATTACCCTGATATTCATCCCGTCGTTTTTCAGCATTCTATTCAGAGTAAGCTACAAAGGCCACGAATTTGACCACTCCCAATTGGAGAATTGATCATAGCAAAACCGAGTGACCCATGCATCACCTACTGAGCAGCACGGAGCAATTCCCAGATCGAGTGGCGATCAGTTCCCAGGGAAAGGACTACTCCTACCAGTACTTGATGGATGCCTCGGCATCATTCGCTGGTTCGATCCTGGGCATCGCCGATGACCTCAAGGAAAAGAGAATTTGTCTGCTGGCGACACCCGGCATCGACTACGTCGTCGGGCAATGGGCCATCTGGCGGGCGGGCGGAATCGCCGTCCCACTGCATCCCTCCCATCCTGCAGAATCCATCCAGTACATTCTCGAGGATACCGATGCCTCATTGACCCTGATCTCCGAAGAGTTCCGGGACAAAATATCGCCCCTGGTCGACACTCAAAGGATCCTACCCATCCCCAGAGAATTCAACCGCAATCTGGCCCGGCTACCTTCACTCTCCCCCGAGCGCAGGGCCATGATCCTCTACACGAGCGGCACCACCGGACGACCCAAGGGCGTCGTCTCAACGCATCAAATGATCCAGGCGCAAATCAAGATGTTGGTAGACTCCTGGGGTTGGGCGCAAAACGACTCCATAGTCAATATCCTGCCTCTGCATCATGTCCACGGCATCATCAACGTCGTCAGCTGTGCATTGTACAGTGGCGCTCAATGTCATTTCCTCCCGCGGTTCGATGAGGACGAGGTCTTCGATCTTGTGCTGGAGGACAAACTGACACTCTTCATGGCCGTCCCCACGATCTATTACAAATTGATCAATCGGTGGGAATCCTACAGCAATGATCGTCAAACGGCCATTTCGAAGGCCCTTGGCAAACTCCGACTGATGGTCTCGGGATCAGCCGCCCTTCCCGTGAGTACGCTGGCCAAATGGAAAGAAATATCCGGACACACACTACTGGAAAGATATGGGATGACCGAGATGGGTATGGCGATCAGCAATCCATTACATGGCGAAAGGCGGCCGGGACACATTGGCCAACCTTTACCTGGCGTTGAGGTCAAGCTTGATCGTGAATCTCCTGGTGATGAGCACGGTGAAATCTTCGTCAAAGGTCCCAACGTCTTTTCGGAGTACTGGGGCAAAGCCGAAGCTACCGCCGAGGCGTTTTCCGAGGAGGGCTGGTTCAAAACCGGTGATGTGGCTGATTACCGGGACGGATACTACCGCATTTTGGGCCGCAGGTCCGTGGATATCATCAAATCAGGCGGATACAAGATCTCAGCGCTTGAAATTGAAGAGGCTATGAGGTCCTTCAATGGCATTTCCGACTGCGCCGTGGTCGGTGTGGAAGACGAAGAGTGGGGCGAGGTCGTATCGGCAGCAATGGTCGCAAGCGGTGTCGATATGAATGACCTAAAGATCTTTCTATCAAAAAAACTACCATCTTACAAAATGCCTCGCCGCTTTCTGGAGGTGGATGAACTGCCCAGAAACGCCATGGGGAAGGTGACCAAAAAGAAAGTAAAGGAACTGTTTGCATGAAAATCTACGGCGTGGCCCTACTGGCGGCCTGTTATCTCATCGGTCAATTGATTGGCAACTACCTGGGCTTTCTCACCGGTATTGGTGGGAATATCGGCGGCGTAGGGTTTGGAATGGTGCTGCTCATTCTTGTCAACACCAGGTATCAACAATTCATGGATACGCAGGTCAATGCCGGCATCATTTTCTGGAGCAGCATGTACATTCCCATCGTCGTGGCTATGTCGGCCACGCAGAACGTGAAAGCTGCGCTCTCAGGAGGGATGGTGGCCATCATGGCCGGGATCCTGGCCACAGGGTTTCTCTACTTTCTTATTCCCGTACTATCCAAACTGTCGAAAGGCCATGGAGATTCTTGAAAAGGTCCTGATCAAGAATGATTTCGTCACGGCCTTTCTCTTTGTGGGTTTGGGCATTTGGCTGAGTGCAGCTCTCGCGAAGAAGTTACCCTTGAAGGTTCCCGGTGTGGCCCTGGCCATCGGCGCCGCATTGGTCCTTGCCTATTTCGGAGGCAGCAAGGGGCTGGCGGATTTCCCAGTTCTGGGAGGCCTGGCGCTGCTCGGCGGATCGATGCTTCGGGACTTTTCTATTGTGGCTACAGCCATGGGCGCCAACTTCGACGAACTGAGAAAGACAGGCATGGCTGGTATTGTATCATTATTCGCCGGCGTGATTTTGACCTTCACCATAGGTGCAATCATCGCAGTCGCAATGGGTTACGACGACCCGGTGAGTGTGACGACCATTGCCGCAGGTGCCTGCACCTACATCGTTGGGCCAGTGACTGGCGCAGCCATTGGCGCCTCATCGGAGGTGATAGCCATCAGTATCGCAGCGGGAGTTGTCAAGACCATCTTCGTGACGATTATTACGCCCATCACGGCAGAAAAAACCGGATTGGATAACCCGGCGTCGGCGATGGTTTTTGGCGGTTTGATTGGCACGACCAGCGGCGTGGCCGCAGGGCTCGCAGCAACCAACCCCAGGTTGGTACCTTATGGCGCCATGACCGCGACATTCTATACTGGGCTAGGGGTCTTATTGTGTCCTTCTATTCTCTATTGGCTGGTTATGGTAATTCTCTGAAGACTAAAGCCCGAACCGATAGGTAAGAATGGGACGATACGTGTGGTCACTCACCTCTTCCGCGAGCGACCCGCCGCTGATAAGCCGCCGAAATCCGCTTTTTTCATGTGTGCCCATCGCGATGAGATCAGCCTTCTTTTTGTTGGCAAAGTAAATGATGCCGTACTCCTCATCTTCGTGGCTGTAGACATTGCGGGTGTAGTTGGTGATACCAAACCGGTGAGCCAGTTGGTCCATGGAGTATTTCAGGTCATCGTCATTCCCAAAGTCTTTGGGGGTGTTCACCTTCACAATATGGATCTTTGACCCAAATACATCCTGAAATTGCTTGAGTAATAGCGCAAGAGACTCATGATGTTCCGTTAGGTCAGTAGCATAAACAATGTTCTCGAAGCCTGTATCCTCGAGCACTTCCTTCACCGTCAAAACCGGATTGTTGACTGACCGGATAACCTTGTCAGTCGTAGAACCCAAGGAGAAATCCGACGGATCAGCATGTCCCTTATGGCCAATGACTACTAGATTTGCCTTGACGATATTGACCATCTTATTGATCTCCGTAAAAGGATCTCCCACCAACACTTTCCAGGAGATCTCGTAAGCATCGTGGGTTTGGGCTTCCGCCAGTTGCTTGAGCTCAGAGGATAAGCGCCCCACCAACTGGTCCATTGTATTATCCGGCAATACTTCCTGCACGCCTTCCACAAGCCCGTCATAACGATGTAACAACGGCTCTACCACATGAATGAGGTGAACCGTGCCTTTTGTCCGTGCTGCAATACGGCATGCAACGACCAGGGCATTCAAGGCTTTGATGGAGAAATCTGTGGGGACCAGAATGTTTTGCATACCTCAACGTGTGGTTTATAGCATATACGGTAATTGATGCCAACCAGTATGGAGCAATTTACGCCAGAAGAACCATAAATTGTAGGACAAACTACTTGGGATGAAACGATTTGACGTGACAAGACCAGACAAACTACTACTGGCGGGGCTTCGCACCATCGGAAGCTACAGTCGGAGCCTATACGCCCATGAGAAGGCAGATGCCAAGGCCAAGGCTGAATTGACATTCTTTGGTGAAAAGCACCTCGAAGAGGTTGAAACTCAACTGTTCACTTACAACGAGAAAGAGTGCACGCGAATAGACAACACCACAACGTTTGACTTCCAATCGAAGTCCGGGGAAGACCTTCGCCATTGGCTCAATTTCCATGGCATACATGAAGTCCCGCTGATCGAGGACGCAGGGCAGGCAGTGCCCCTCGATCGACTGACCATCCGACAAATTCTGGACACGACGCAACGACCGAAGGTTGAGGAATATGATGAGTACCTGTTCTTCAATATCAAATCTATTCTGAGCACTGAGGATGAGGACGCTCACGTCGAGCATCTCTCCTTTGTTTTGGGTGATTCCATGGTGATCTCTTTTCAGGAAGAAAAAGGAGACCATTTTGAGACCATACGAACGAAAATGTCTGAGGGTGTCGGCTTTATACGACAGCGTTCGAGTGATTATCTCCTAAGTCAATTGATTGATGCTATTCTCGACAACTACTTCGAGACCTTGGAGAAGTTTCGCGAGAAACTCGAACAGCTAGCCGTCGAGGTGATCTCCTCACCCACGAATACCACCCTATTGAGCCTCGAGACTTTCAAGCGCAATGCCCAAATCGTGAAGAAGTCGCTGACACCGCTCAGAGAAGCACTGAACACCCTCCTCGAAGATCGCCCCAAATTCATAAGAGAGGAGAACCTCAAGTTTTTTAGAGATCTCTACCATAGTACCAATGGTGCCCTGGATGAAATCGATGAAACGCAAAAGTCTGTCGAAAGTCTCACCAATATTTACTTCGCAAACCTTAGTCAAAAGATGAACGAAACGATGAAGGTGCTCACCACCGTGGCGACCCTCTTCATTCCGCTGACTTTTATCGCCGGTATTTACGGGATGAACTTCGAGTACATGCCCGAGCTTCAGTATCGCTACGGATACTTCGTTACCTGGGGTGTAATGGTGCTCACCACCCTGGGAATGCTATGGTATTTCAGACGTAGAAAATGGATGTGATCAACCAGTCTGCGATGGCCGTACTGCCATTGGCTTCAGATCGGTCAGCTCCTCTATTCGGACAGCCCTGTTTTCCTCGATACTCTTCCTCGCCGCGATACCTATAAGACAGGACATGGCTCCATCTCGCGAACCAGCGGCGTGCTTCAAAGGATCAGGTGCATTAGGATCTACGAAGACCCGGTTTTGTAGGCGCTTGTCACCACCACCGTGGCCACCACGTTCGCGGACAACTCGCAGCTGCTCAGACTCGCCAAAGTTGTCAGAGACAATGATCTCTTCAAAATCCGTCGCCTCTTCACCCTGGTTCATTTCCTGGGCATGCAGATCTCTCTGCAGTGCTTTTTCTTCCTTGCGCCATGGAATACCATCCCAGGCATCGAGTCTACCCTTGAAACCATTAAAGGCAATGCGCATACCTTCATAAGGGCTATAGGTAGTGAGCGAGTAATTGACCATTACGCCATTGGCGTACTTGATCTGCGCTGACATCTTATCGTAGATGTCGATGTCCTCCCGCCACAGACAATTGTCACGAATGTAGCCATCATGCTTCTCATTGGCCACGTAGAGATCCATATAGCGCTGACTCGCTGTAATATCGTAGAAGAAATCACACTTGTCCTTGTGCTCACAGCTACGGCAGTTGGTTCCCCTGAAGGAGTTGTTCTTTCCATAGTGCTCCAGTTCCCCGTAGGCCTTCACCTCCACCGGCTCGGAATCCAACCACCAGTTGAGCAAGTCAAAATGGTGCGTGGATTTGTGGACCCACAACGAACCGCCCATGTCTTTATAGCCGTGCCATCTGCGGAAGTAGGAAGCGCCGTGGTACACGTTGAGGTACCAGTGAAAATCAACAGACGTAATGTCCCCTACCCTTTTGTTGACAATGAGCTCCTTCAGCTTCGTGTAGTGCGGATTGTAACGGTAGTTGAAGCCAACAATGAGGTCCTTGTCGCTCTTGCGCTCTGCATCAAGGATCGCCTGGCACTTGGTCTCGTCTGTGGTCATCGGTTTCTCCGTGAGCACAGAAATATTTTTATTGAGGCCCTTCACAACGAACTCGTGATGGGTGGCATCGACCGTCGTTACCATTAGCAGGTCGATTTCCTTTTCCTCCATCATCTTATCAAAATCCGTGTACACGTCGCAGTCGACGCCCATGTACTTCTTGGCGTACTCCAACCGGCCGGGGTTGATATCCGAGAGTGCCACAAATTCAATGATCTCAGGATAGTTCTCAACCAGGCGCTTCCCCCAGAAGCTGGTTCCACGGACACCGGTCCCCACCAGGGCGACGCGCAATTTTCCGTTTTGTTCGACGATTTTGGCAAGAGTCGGGTTGGCCAATAGACCACCTACTGCCAGACTGGATGTTTTTATAAAGTTTCTTCGTGATTGGGCTAGGTTCATGATTTCTCCATTTGATTCTGTTAATTTACTAAAATCCAAATAGGATCAGTGTCTTGCTTACACATAAAAACAAGACTGAATGGAGAATGCAACGATATGAAGCTTTTAAGTCTTTTCTCTCCCCTACTTTTTCTCATGACGCTCCTCCCTTCAGCAGCGGGTCAGTCCTCTGCCAACCCCTTTGATAACATTAGTGACACCACCCAGGTGGCCTACGACGACCAAGACCAATCGTACAGGCTTACGACCATCACAGCCAACCAACCAACGCAAGCGTCGACGAAAGTGACAGGTGACTTCATCCTGACAGCATTTGTCGCTCACGACAGGAATGCCCACCGTTCGGCAGAAGTCGGCCTTCAGGTTGTCGAGGGGGCGAAGAGACACACGCTCAGTATCAACCTCAGGGGCGAAGCTCAGGTGAGGAGTGGGAGTGCCAAAGAAGCCTCCCCGGTGGCAAAAGGCCCAAAGTTTGGCTACAGCGTCCTCCGCATAGAACGGGAAGGCACTGAAGTCCATTGCCTCGCAGCCGCCACTGGCGAACCACTACAGAGGATCGCCCATCTGGGCGTCGCTGGCAACACACTCGATATAGGGGCCTTCCTGCAAGCCCAAGACTCCTCCGTTGCCAGCGTTTGGAATGTCCGAATCGAAATACCCGTGCCCGACGACTACAACGCCTCGGAGTCGGGCCATCTGCCCTCAAGGCTGGAGATCCTCGATGTATTTACTGGCAAGCGCAAGATCATTCACACATCGGACGGGCGCTTCGAAGCCCCTAACTGGATGCCAGACAGTACTCGCTTACTCTTCAATGAAAGTGGCTCACTGTACACGATCAACATCGACGGTACTGACAAAACGAAACTCAACACTGGCTTCGCAGACCGTAACAACAATGACCACGGCATCTCCTTCGACGGGACCAAGCTGGCCATCAGTCACCACCGTGATGATCTCCCGGGAGGCGGCTCCACCGTCTACGTGATGGATCTGGCCGGCGGAGAACCGAAGTTGGTTACTGAGCGGACGCCCTCCTACTGGCATGGCTGGGCCCCCAACAACGAAGAAGTGGTCTATGTGGCGCGCCGAGAGCAGGACCATTACGATATCTACAAGAAAAACATCAACGGCGGTGAAGAGCTCCGCCTCAGTGACTACGAGGGATCACATGCCGATGGGCCCGAGTACACACCTGATGGTGAGTACATCTATTACAATGCAGCTCCAACCGGAACCATGCAAATTTGGCGCATGCTCTACGACGGGTGGAACAAAGAGCAGATCACCTTCGACGAGTACAACGACTGGTTCCCACACATCTCACCCGATGGGAAATGGATCGCCTTCCTCTCCTTCCCGACCGAAATCAACCCCACCAGCCATCCGGCCTACAAGCGCGTGATGCTGCGTCTGATGCCAGTCAGTGGCGGTGCACCACGGGTGATCGCGTACCTCTTTGGCGGACAGGGCACCATCAACGTACCCAGTTGGTCACCAGACAGTAAGTCGATCGCGTTCGTCAGTTATTCGAAGTAGGGTTCCGGGTTTAGTGTCCCATGTTCTAGGTTTAGTGTTTGGAGCGGAAAGGTCAGTGGTTCTTCGTTCCAGGCTTTGCCGGCTATCCGCTTGTAGCCAGCTCCGCGCTGCCCTGCCTTAGTTCCGAGTTTCGAATTTGGAATTCTGAGTTCCTTCCAGATCCAAACTCAGAATGCAAAACTCAAAACTCAAAATCCCCGCGGCTACCACTGCTATCCGGGCTAGAGCCAATAGCTTCACTTCGATCATCTTCACCGAGGATCTTGGGAATAGCTGAACTCTGGTTAATTGTTCAGGGTTCCTCGAAATCCAAGATCCAAGAACAGAGATCTAAGAGCCAAGAACAGAGATCTAAGAGCCAAGAACGAAGATCAAAGAACAAAGACCCAAGATCACAAACCCGGCCTACGTTTCCCAATCAACAAAATGGCCAGGAACCCGAACAGAGCGCCACCGATGTGGGCAAAGTGTGCGACGTTATCCCACTGAAAGTTCTTGACACCGAGAAAGAGCTCTAGCAGCATGTACAGAGGGACAAAGTACATCGCCTTGATGGGCACAGGTAGGAAGATAAGGCTCAACCTCGCATTGGGAAAGTAGTAGGCAAAAGCCGCCAAAACCCCCATGATCGCACCTGATGCGCCCACGACAGCAGTGTTCAGCTTCAGATTCGCAGCCGCCAGCACAGGATCGACATAATTGCGGCCGCTCAGTAGGATCTCGGCGCCCTCCGACTGCATCTGCGCCAGTATGTCGCCGGGAACCTCAGTCAATTGCCAGGCGACTACCGCCATATGGAGCCCAAAGGCGCCAAATGCAGAAATGAAGTAGACGATAAGAAACGAGCTTGTCCCAATATGCTTCTCTACTACGCTCCCAAATAGCACGAGGGCGTACATATTGAAGAGCAAGTGAGCGATGCCCGCATGCATGAACACGTGCGTTGCGATCTGATAGGGACGAAACAGCGGGCTCTCAAAATAGTACAGGGCCAGATGTCGATTGAGCTCCGGCAAAAAGGCGGCCAACGCAAAGAAAACCAGGTTGATCACCAGAAGTACTTTGGTGGCCTTTGATAGGGACGCGAAGAAGTCGCTGTTCATAGGTCTGAGACGATTTTTTAGTGGCTGCTGGATAACACCCACATAGTTAGTGAAAGTTCACGGCCCAGAACCTACGACTTACACATTGCCTGCACTTTTACACATTTGGCGGTGTTTGTTGAATTCACAGACACTTCACTCTAATTTCGCGACTTTGCCACAAGCTATGAGTCACACGCAAGGCCTTCTAGTCATCAAAATCGGCACCCACGTCATCACGGGCGATGCGGGATTGCTGGATGAAGGCGTGATTGCATCGATCGCGGCACAGCTGGCCCAGTTGCAGGCGTCAGGTTACAAAACCGTCTTGGTGTCGTCTGGCGCAGTAGCCGCCGGTCGCAGTATGTATCAGGGCAAGCCCATCAAAGCCCCGATCGAAAGGCGTCAGGTACTATCTTCCATCGGACAGATCGAATTGCTCTCCGTGTATCGCAAGCGCCTGGGACAGCAAGGGCTCCAGTGCGCGCAGGTATTGGTGACGAAGGAAGACTTCAAGAGTCGCTCGCACTACCTCAATATGAAGAACTGCATAGAGGCACTCCTCCAAAATGACATCGTACCGATAGTGAATGAAAATGACGTCGTCTCCATTACCGAGTTGATGTTTACGGACAACGATGAATTGGCGGGGCTCGTCAGCGCTATGCTCAACGCCAGCCAACTCATCCTGCTGACCAGCGTTGACGGTATCTTCGACAGAGACCCTGGCGCGCCAGATGCTTCTCTTATTTCTGTCTTTGATCCTCGCCATTTCGACAAAGAACAACTACAGGCAGGCAAGCAATCTGAATTTGGTCGCGGCGGAATTCTGACCAAGAGCGAGACTGCCCTGAAAGTGTCGGGAATGGGCATCCCCGTACTCGTTGCCAATGGTCGTACAGAAAATATTTTAGTCGATGCCGTCAGTCAGCCCAACCCACCGGGCACACTGTTTCCGCCGGGAAAATCGGCCTCGACCATCAAGAAATACATCGCCCACGCCTATGATGCCAAGGGCCGTGTGGTTGTCAACAAAGGTGCCGCTGAGGCACTGCAATCCAATGTAGCCACTAGCTTGCTACCCATCGGAATTATTAAAGTCGTCGGCGATTTTGAAAAGGGCGATGTGATCCACATCGAGGCTGAGTCTGGCGAGGAAATTGGCCTGGGCCTCGCTCGCACCGATGCCGCAAAAGCCCGCGAATTGATTGGCAAAAAAGGCGAAAAGCCCGTGATCCATTACGACCACCTTTACCTTCACTGAGATGAGCACTCTGCAGCGCACCGCAACCGAAAGTCAATTCCTGAAGGCTCGCCAGGCGAGTCGCAAGCTAGCTCTGTTATCCGAGGAAAAGATCAACGATATCTTGAGAGCCGTCGCCCAGGCCATTGAGCCCAACGAAGCTCTGATCCTTGAGGAAAACCAAAAGGATCTTGACCACATGCCAGTGGAAGATCCACGCTATGACCGACTGAAGCTTACGCCCGAGCGTCTGAAGGGCATCGCCAACGACCTGCTCAATGTGGCTTCCCTACCCTATCCGGTGGGCCGAACATTGGAACAAAGAAACCTGCCTTCCGGATTGGCGCTTGAAAAGGTCTCGGTACCATTGGGAGTGGTAGGCATCATTTATGAGTCCCGCCCTAACGTGACTTTCGACGTTTTTGCGCTTTGCCTAAAGTCTGGCAACGCCTGCGTCCTGAAGGGAGGAAGCGACGCAGCGGACTCGAATCGTGCCATTGCCGGCATCATCTCCGACACCCTTCGACAGCAAGGCGTGAGCTCCGACATGATCCAACTGCTGCCGCCAGACCGGTCCGCCACCCACGACCTGCTCAACGCGGTGGACTATGTGGACATCATCATCCCTCGCGGCAGCCAAAACCTGATCAACTACGTCCGGGACAATGCCAAAGTACCGGTGATCGAAACAGGTGCCGGTATCGTGCATACCTATTTCGACGAGTTCGGAGATGTCGTCAAAGGAGCGGCCATCGTCAGGAATGCCAAAACCCGCAGGGTGAGCGTCTGCAATGCGCTGGACTGCCTGATCATCCACGAATCAAGACTCAAGGACCTTACTGAACTGGCATCAGGCCTGGCAGATCACCGTGTAGTAATCTTCGCTGATGAAAAAGCTCACCGTGCCTTAGAGGGACAGTACCCATCAGAGTTACTCCAGCCGGCTTCCGAGGAGCACTTTGGCACCGAGTTTCTCGATTACAAGATGAGCGTCAAAACGGTGGGAAACCTGGACGAAGCCCTGGATCACATCACCACATTCAGTTCTCGACATAGTGAGGCAGTGATAACTGAAGATCAAGGAGTTATTGATCGCTTTCTCAAGGAAGTTGATGCCGCAACTGTTTATGCCAACGCTTCCACGGCCTTTACTGACGGCGCCCAGTTTGGGCTTGGCGCCGAGATTGGCATCAGCACACAGAAGCTACACGCACGTGGCCCGATGGCCTTGGCCGAGATGACCTCGTACAAATGGGTGGTTCGAGGGGATGGAACGGTGAGGAATTAAAGAGTTTTGAATTTTGAGTTTTGAATTGCTGAGTTTCTTTTCGGTCAAAAACTCAGAATTTCGAACTCAAAACTCTCAATTCCCCAATTTCCCTTCCATAAACAAATCAATATTCCCCGCGATCTCCTCGCCCGCATCTTCCTGCAGGAAGTGACCCGCATTGCGAATTCTGACGTTCACCGCAGTCGGGATAAGTCTTAAGAAAAACGGTCGTGCAGGTCGCATTATCGGGTCCTTGTCAGAGAACATCACCAGACAGGGCTTGTCCCACTTCGCCAACACTTCACGGGCACGCTTCATCATTGGCACCGCTTCGTAGTCAGGGGAGGCCGGAACCAGCTTCGGAAAGGCTCGAGCTCCAGCCTTGTACCTGGAACTGGGAAACGGCGCGTCGTACGCCTTCTTTACGTCAGCACTGAACTGATCCTTGCGATAGGAGCCCCATTTCACGATACCACCTATGGGCAAGGTCGGGTGCCACCTCGCATAGGCCTTCCAAACCTTGAACGCTTTGGGTATCGGCTGGTCACCAATGGGCAAGGCTGTATTCATGATGACCAGGCGCCTAAACCACTCAGGATGCGCGCCAACCATGCTCAGCCCTAGTAACCCGCCCCAGTCCTGACACACCAGGGTGATGTCCTTGAGATCCATCTGCTGGAGAAATTCCTCGAGCACGTCAAAATGCAACTGTGCAGAGTAGTCGCTCACCTTCGTCAACTTGTCAGACCTCCCAAATCCAACAAAGTCAAGGGTGATAAATCGGTACTTCTTCTTTAGGGTGGGAATGAACTTCCGATACAGATAGACCCACGTTGGTTCTCCGTGCAGAGCCAAAATAACCTCTCCTTCCCCTTCGTCCACATAGTGAATGCGAAAGCCATTCACTTCAATGTATTTGGGTTCGTAGGGGAAATCAGCGATTGCCTCAAAACGTGAGTCTGGAGTCTGGATAGTAGCCATGGGTAAGGTCGTCAGGTTTGCAGTGATTGAAGATAGACAATAAGGCCCATATGGTGCTTTGTGAGGACTAAGCTTACCTCGAATACTCCCCAAAAGGACGTCATTTTGACACATGGTGTCCGACAATGTCAAATCATGTAAAAGCGTGTAATGATCTGATCTACGTCATTCTCCAAGATGGTCTTCTGAGCTAGATTCACCAAAAAGGAATAAGGTCCAATTACTCAACAATAAGGTCATGATCAGCAATTACCTAAGGATTGCGCTACGCAACATTCTCAAAAACAAAAGGTACATCATCATCAACACTTTTGGTCTCGGCATCGCCCTGGCCTGTTGTATCTCAGCGTACATTCTTGTCGCCTTCAACATCGAATTCAACAGCATCCACGACAAGGACAAAATGGAAAATGTCTATCGCCTTCATGCTCACGTCCTGATCAATGAAAGCGATCCCAGGCAAGCTCTGGGTGTCCCCAGCCCAATTGGCCCGACGGCAGCTTTGGACTTCGCCGGGATCAAGAGCTTCATGCGGCTGGCAGGCAATGCCACTGGACGCTCCAGCGTGAGTTATCAAGACCCTGAGACAGAGACCAACAACACATTCAATGAAAGTGTGGTCTTCGCCGACAGTACGCTGTTCGAGATGTTTGACTTTCCTCTGGTGCGGGGGAGCCATGAGTCATTCAAGGATTTGCAGACGGTATTCATGGACGAGGAGCGGGCCAAAAAATACTTTGGGGACGATGATCCGATAGGTAAGACCATCATCATGTCATTTGCTAAGGGAGTTGAGAAGCAATTCACGGTCGGCGGCGTGCTTGAGAAGATACCCCTCAATAGTTCGGTCATCCTACCTGTCGTAGTGCGATTCGAGCACTTTGTGGATTTGAGGGCCATGGACCAACCGGTATGGGGTGACTGGAATATCCCAGCAACATTTTTGGAATTGGAAGAAGGCCAGGACCCTGAGGTAATTTCCGGGCTCTTCGATAGGTTCAAGGAGGTGCGGAATGAGGCCTTCAAGGAGCAGGAAGTGACCAAGTACACCCTTGAACAATTTCACACTTCTGTGAACCCAGCGGATGTGACCTGGGGCTACCTCGTGCTACCCATCAGTATTGAGCCTGTGATAGTCTTTGTCGTTTTGGCGATCATGATCCTGATGATCGCTTGCTTCAACCTTACCAACACGTCTATCGCCATGACAACCAATCGCCTGAAGGAAATTGGCATCAGGAAGGCCGTCGGTGCCCATCGTCGTCAGATCATGGCACAGCTGATGATAGAGACCGTCATCGTTATTGCACTATCACTTTTCGTGGGATATCTGGCGAGCCGCATCATCGTTCCCGAGTTCACGACGATGTGGGAACTACCTTACGGAATGGATGATCTCAGTGGCTTGAACCTGGTGGTAGCGCTGCTGTCGTTGGTCTTCCTCGCCGCCATCGTCATAGGACTGTATCCGGCCTACTTCGGCACCAAATTCGAAACTGTGAACCTCCTGAGAGGAAGTGTGCGGATCAGCGGAGCCAATTTATTGAGTCGATCGCTGGTTTCTATCCAGTTTGCCATTTCAGTGATCGTGCTCATTGCAGGCGTGATCTTTATCCGCAACACGCATTTCCAGGAACAGATTGACTTCGGCTATGAGAAGGAGAAACTCCTGAATGTGGCGATCCAAAATGAGTCGGACTATCGACTGATGAAACCAAAGGTGGAGGCCTTGCGAGATGTGCAACACCTCGCCACTACCGAGCATCAAATTGGGTCAAGTGCCTATGAGAATCCCATTTCTTATCAGAACTCAGACTACCAGGTTTTTCACGTCGAGTTTGGTGAGCAGTACTTCGAGGCGATGGATTACAACTTCATTCACGGCAGACCTATCGACTACGAAAATGCCAGCGACTATGAAAACGCGGCCGTAGTGACCAGGCAATTCCTGAAAACGCTCGGGATCGAGGGGGATCCCATTGGTACGCAGATAACTATTCGGGAGCAACGCCGACGAATTGTTGGGGTTGTCGATGATTTTGTAGACAATGTCTTCCGGTCCAAGGATCCAGAACCATTTCTTTTCTACCCCACCCGGCCTGACCGGTGGCGACAGATGGTCATCCGAGCCGATGAAGACAATCTGGCATCTATCAATGAGGAGTTGGAAGCAAGCTGGAAGGAGATTTTCCCAAGCAAGCCCTACGTTAGCTTCTACCAGGAAGACGTCGTAATGCAAGGGCTCAAGCAAACAAACGGAAACCTGAAGAATATCTTCCTGTTTTTGACTGTCCTGGGGGCGAGCCTGTCAGCCGCAGGAATCTTTGCGCTAGCCTCCCTGGACATTGCCAAACGTACGAAAGAGATTGGTATCAGAAGAGCCCTCGGTGCCTCAGTGAGTAACGTCGTCTACTTGCTCAATCGCAAGTTTGTTTTGCTCCTGGGAATTGCTGGCCTCTTGGGTGCCGCCGGTGGATACTTCGGCACAGCCCAATTGCTGGACCTCATCTATGCCTATCATATTCCGATATCCGTATTGCCTATTGTGTTATCCGTACTCGCCATCTTCGGCATTGGCTGGTCTACCACGAGCTTTACGATCTTCCGCGCAGCCCGCGCCAATCCCGTCGAAACGTTGAGGGACGAGTAGTATAAATTCTTGCGGGTTGAGGATCGCTAAACTCCTCAACCCCTAAACTTCTCAACTCTCGAGGTCCACCGCAGGTCCGGCGAAAGCCACCACTCACTCACTCGTACCTCAGTGAAGTCACCGGATTAAGTTTGCTGGCCCTCAGTGAATGGCTGCTCACCGAGAGCAAAGCAATGACAACCGAGAGAATACCGGCGATAGCAAACACCCATAGCCCGATGTCTATTCGGTAAGGAAACTTCTGCAACCAGTCACCCATGACGAAATAGGCAATGGGCCAGGCGATGACATTAGCAATGACTACCAGCAGGGTGAACTTGGTAGTGTACAGCATCGCAATGGAAGACGAAGTAGCACCCAATGCCTTCCGAATCCCTATCTCTTTGATGTTTTGAGAGACGGTGAAACTCGCCAACCCGAACAGTCCCAAACAGGCGATGAAAATGGCAAGTCCAGAGAAGATGGTGAACACATAGAAGAAGTCCTTCTCGGTCGCATAAGCGCGCTGGATCTCGTCATCAACAAACGTCATATTGAAAGCCGTCGTGGGGTTGATCTCCCTCCAGGAATCCTCTATTCCCCGAAGTGTATTCGAGAGGTCTCCTGGGCCGACCTTGACGTACGCATAGCGCAGCCAGTTTTCGCGATTGGCAAAAACGACAGGGCCTAACTCAGCATACAGCGGCTCGAAGTGGAAGTCATCCACGACGCCAATGATGTGGTAGGCATCGTTGCCGACGGTAACTGGCGTCTCGAGAGGATTTTCGATCCCCATGTCCGTCAGCACTTGTCTGTTGACGATGACAGCGTTGGAGTCCGATGGGAAATCAGATGAAAAGTTGCGCCCTTCGAGGAAGGTGATATTCAACGATGAGAAGAAGTGCTCATCCACTCCCTCCAAAGGGATCGAAAAGCTTTCCCCATTGGCCCCAAATGAACTAAAGCCATCATATCGGCCAGTGGCGGATTTGCTGCATCCTCCAACTGACAAGACGTTGGATTGTGCCAGCAGTTCATTGCGCAGCACCGCGTAGTTTCGGATGGCCGCTTCCGAGCCGAGGTCGATAGAAATGACTTGCCCTGTATCGAGGCCGAGTGACCGGTTTCTGAGGTAGTCCCACTGCTGCAGGATGATCAGCGTGGCACAGATCAGAAATGAGGAAATGACAAACTGTGTAACCACAAGTCCTCGCCGTAATGCTTGTGATCCCGTCCCTGCTTTGGCTGCGCCTCCTTTGAGGGTGCGAATCGTCTTGAAAGATGACAGGAAAAACGCTGGATACACGCCGGAAATCACTCCCAAAAGTAAGATGATGCCCCCGCCCGTGGCGAGTGCTTGCCATGGTTGGCCAAACAAAGTTAGTGATCTGCTTGTCAGGTCATTGAAATACGGAAGGGTCAGCTGCACGAGTGTGACAGCCAATACGGCGGCGATGACGGTTGTTAGGATCGACTCAAAGAGAAATTGCAGGATCAGCTGGCGTTTGACGGCCCCTATTGCTTTTCTGATCCCGACTTCCTTGGCGCGGCCTGTTGCCAATGATGTGGCCAGGTTCATGTAGTTGATACTGGCAATGGAGATGATGAATAGGGCAATGATCAATAGCAGGCGAATGTATGTAGCATCCCCTGTTGGCTCCAATTCTTCCTTGAGGTGTGAATTGAGATGAATGTCCAACATCGGCTGCGTCCCCAGATAGGCCCATTCCTGGTACCACTCCGGTGCATTGGCCTTGATCACCTCCACCATCTGCTCTTCACTGGGTGCCACCACATCTCCTTCCCGCAGTTTGATATAGGTGTTTTGTGAAGTCCACCCCCATGATTCCTTCATGTTGGGTGCAGCCTCCTCCAACTCGATGAGTGGAAAGTAGTAGCTGTAGTGAAAATGACTGTTGGTGGGTATGTCCTCCATCACCCCGGTGACTGTCGCTGTAAACTCGTACTCGTCATAGATGGCCCGGACAGTGATCGTCTTGCCCATTGGATCCTGATCCCCAAATAGCTTCCGGGCCTCAGACTCACTGATCACTACGCCTCCAGGATTGGCAAGTGCGGTCTCAGGGTTGCCCGCCCGAAGGCGAAATGTGAAAAAATCAAAGAGATTGGCCTCTGCAAATGTGTAGTTGTCCTGAATGTTGATGCGTTGTTCACCGTAGATAGCCTCCCGATTGGTATTGAAGGTGTACTGCATTCGAAAGATCGACTCGACCTGAGGGAAATTGTCTTGCAACATGGGCCCAATACGCCATGGAGTGGTGGTGGTCGTGGTGTATGAATCACCATTTCGGAAAGACATGGTCACCCGGTGAATACGATCGGCATCCTCATGAAAGGCATCGTAGCCCAGTTCATGAAAACTATAGAGCATAATGAGGATTGATGCCGTGAGCCCGATGGCCAGACCCATGATATTCAGCAGTGAGAATACCTTGTTCCTCCTGAGGTTTCTCAGACCAATTTTGATGATGTTTTCGAGCATGCTATTTTGAGTTTGATCAACCTATTTCATTTCAGGTTCTAGGATCCATCCTTTCCCAATGCTGTGCCAATTACTTAAGTCACAGAAAAACAATTACTTACGAGGATGACGCCGAATAGCTCTGTGTCGAAATGAAACAGGACCGAGAGTTTTTGAAACAACCGACCCTAATTGCCCAATAAGTCCTCTAGAATCTCCAGGTAACGCGTTCCGTATCCTTCATAGCTCAATCCCTCGGTCAAATCCCTCCCCATGTAGCTGTCGTGAGCGCTTGTGGGACTTGCCGTCTGGACCGGCTCGATTTGCGTGTCCTCGTGCCATTCATTCCATGAGGTGATCATGATCATGTTGTTGGCGTCCTCATCCACCAGGTCAGCCGCTCCCCGTATCATCGCCTCAAACAAGGTACCATAAGCAGCCGTGCTCGACAGCTTCCGTGATGTCGGCGCATGTCCTCCCCTCACACCCCGGTCGTTGAAACCGGGAGTCGTCGAAGGGATGAAGGACACACCCGCCGCTGTCGCAATGTCCCGCCAGCCACGCTGATTGTCGAAGTAGGATCGAACCCCATCCGATGTGGCATACCCAGTTCTGCCCATGCTTCCGTACACATCATAATTGGTCACTGCGTCCAAGAGATTCATGCTGCCCGGTCCAGATGGCGGCGAGCCGAACACCTCGTCCCCTACTATGTACACATTGTATCCCAATCTTTGGCTGGCAGAACGCAGTGCATTTACAGTATTCAGCAAAGTTCCTCGCCCGGAAAGAACTCTTGTGAGATAAACAAACAGGACTGGTCGTCCATTGACGCGGAGGTAATTGGGATGGTCGAAGTAATTTGCCGCGATTTGGAGCATGTCCGGATACAAATTGCTGTAATCCGTGTAGTTGTTGGTTCTTCCCTGCGTCTCATAGAAGAGCGCAATCTTCATATCTCCGAGCGATGGATGTCCCAGAATGTGGTCTCGAAGTGTCACATCCTCCACACTGCCCGGCCCCCACCAACTGGCCACCCAAAAATCAATGCCTGCTTCTTCACACCAACTCAGATGCTGGGCAATGACTGCTGGATCGCGATCGTCATATTCACCCAAAGTCGGCACCTGTTGTGGGACCAAGTGTTCGCGCAGGTACTGCCGGCCATGAAAGTCATGATGGTGCCAGGGGTAGTAATAGACACCCACGTTAATAGCGGGCTGCACAGTGTAATTCTGCAGGTAGACATTGTTGCCTTCATCGAACTCCCTCACGTCTCCTTCCACATCCACTGTGATAGTGTTGCGGTAATTCTGGGCTACGTCCAGCAATACCCTCCGCTGTACGACATGCTCCTCACCGGGGGATAATTCCGGTATATCCATCATCTCACCATCTGTCTCTCCCCCTACGCGAAATTCCAGTTTGCAAGGAGTCGATGTCCGTCTCCCTTTATTGGCTACCGTAGCCGTAAACGTCAAGTGAGAACCAGTATGTGGTATTTCGGGCGCGATTGTGCCCTCAGTAATAGTCAATTCAGCGCATGCAGACATCGCCGCACCGATCAGCAGCATGGTGCTGTATCTCATTTTGATTGGCATAGGTTCAAAAAAAGATACGGACTTTTTGGTAAAAAAAGTCAGCTTTTGAACCGGTCACTGCCACTGGTGAGGCCTATCGTCAATAGTACGATCTATGACTTGCCGTAAAGCTTCAAAACGGGCTGGCTGAGCACCCGTGCGGCATCTGAAAAAAGAAAGGCCACATGCTTTGCAATCTCCGACGGCTTCACCCATTTGTCAAAATCGGCGTCGGGCATGTATTTCCTATTGATGGGTGTATCGATGATGCTTGGAGCGATCACAGCGGCAGAGACGTTGGTAGTGTTTGCGGTCTCATTGATGAGTTTTGCCAATTCTATCACCGAAGACTTCGACAGCGTGTAGGGTATCATCTCGGACCCACCTCCATCGAGCGGCGCCTTGGCTCCAGTGAAGATCATCCTCCCCCCTCCCGTTTCCCTCATCCACGGAGACAATGCAGAAGCAAGGAAAAAAGTGGTAAGAAAATTCATCCGGTACATGTCCATCAGATCAGACTCCCCGGTTGCCTCCAGATCAGTCATGGCAAATCCACCCGCCATACAAAGCAAACCGTCGATTCTGTCGTACTTCCGGCGCCAGATCTCGACCAGACTTCTGACATCTGACTCCTTCGTCAAGTCTACCTTATTCATCTCCAGACCCTCGATGGTGGTGTTGTCATCAGGGCGGCGCGTGCATATGACTTCGTGGCCCTCGTGAAGTAATCTCTCAACGACCGGCTGACCAAGGTTCCCAGTACCGCCGGTTACAACTATTCTCTTCGACATGTGTGGTTTGAGTTTCAGCTATCTACCGCCAGCCTCGACATGTTCAATCAGGTAATTGGTGAGCATCGTGAACAGGTGTCGCCGGGTATTGGGGCCCTCATAGATACCATGTGACCTGTTGGGGTACACCATTACATCGAACTGCTTGTTCTGAGCGATGAGTTCATTGATCAGGACCTCTGTACCTTGATAATGGACATTGTCGTCGCCTGTGCCGTGTACTATCAGCAGATTGCCTTCGAGGTTCTTTGCATAAGTGACCGGCGAACCTGCCAGGAAGTCCTCCTCATTTTCTTGTGGCAATCCCATGAAACGCTCCTGGTAAATGTTGTCATAAAGCAGCTGATTGGGGACTGGCGCCACGGACATGCCCGTAGTGTAGGTCTCAGGGTATTGGAACATGAGATTGAGGGTCATGGAGCCTCCCCCACTCCATCCCCAAACAGCCGTGCGGTCCGGGTCGATGTAGTCGAATTTCAACACTTCTCTTGCAGCCTGTGCCTGATCCAACACGTTGATCCGACCGATCTGGCGATAGATTGATTTGCGCCATTCCGACCCCTTAAGACAGGGTGTACCACGGTTATCCATGTCCACGACCACATAACCCTGCTGGGCAAGCATGAGTGTCCACATTCCTACCCACCGGTCCACAGCGACCTGGCCAGCAGGCTCGCCATACACATGGAACAGCACGGGATACTCCTTCGCAGGATCGAAATCGTGCGGCTTGATCACACGTACATCTATTTCAATCCCTTCTGCCGTAGTGACCTTCGTAAATTCAGACGTAGGCATCTTCAACGCCGCAAGCTTGCCTTTGAGGTCCTCATTATCGAGGAAGACCTGCTGCGTCTTGTGATCAGGGAGTGAAACCATGGACACGGTCTCAGGCTCGAGTACGGAGCTGAATCGATGCACGGCATACTCGCCGTTAGGCGCGCAGTTGTAGAGATTCATCCCCTGTGAATCGTCAGGGGTGATTTTTTCCAACTTGCCCCTACCTCGTAGGTCTACCCGGTACAGGTAACGTTGCGTACTGTTGTCAGGAGAAGCATGGAAGTAGGCGTGCTTGTCAGTGACTGCGGCCATTGAGGCCACATCATAGTCACCGGGAGTCAGCAGCGTCTTCTCCCCCGAAGAGATCTCCACTTTATACAGATGCCGCCATCCATCTCCTTCGGTCATTCGCAGAAAGTACTTGCCGTCATCCACTAGCCGGAGGTCGTTCTTTCCCCAGCTGTTGGAAGAAGGATCCATGTAATTGATGTCCACCCAGGTATCTTCTTTCTCTTCGTAGACCTTACGGAGAGCTTGTGTTGTGACGTCATAGTGCCATACGATGAGGTTGTTTTGGTGGCGATTGAGTTGCTGAATGAGCAGGGAATTGGCATCGATCCACTGCATGGCCGGTATGTAATTCTGCACTTGTGAGCCCTCCAATGGGATCCAGGAGATCTCGCCAGATCCTGTATTCACAAGCCCCACCTTACAGGCAGATGGGTCCTCGCCGACTTTCGGGTACTGGATAGGAATGGGCCTGGAATAGATTGAGTCCGTATTATTGATCATGTAGAACGTCCCAATAGACGACGCATCCAGCTGCCAAAAGGCAATCTGCCCGCCGCCAGGGCTCCATCGGAAGCCGTCGCGATTGCCAAATTCTTCCTCATACGCCCAATCGAAGGTGCCGTTGATGATATCACCATCACCGTCACTCGTGAGCTGCGAGACTTCGCCGGAAGTGGCATCCTCGACGTAGAGGTTGAAGTCACTCACATAGGCAACGCTGCTATTGTCAGCAGAAAATTTGGCGAACATGAGGGATGACGCGGGCAAATCGGCACCTATCTGCTTGAGTTTCTTGCTGGCAAGGTCCAAGACCCAATAGTCACCTTTGGTATTGCTGCGCCAAACGCGTGCTGAGTTGGTAAACAAGAGCAGCTTGGATTCATCAGAAGAGAAGGAGAAGTTCTCCACGCTAATTGCAGAGCTACTCCCTGCAGGGGTCAATTCCTCGGAAGTAGCCACAACGGCGCTCTCGCCACTATCGCTACGGTATTTGACCAGTTGCTGCCTTCCTTCTTCATCGTATTCTACCCTGGCGTAGGCATCGCCATTTTCAACCCACTGGAAGGGACTGAAATAATCTCCGCGAAACTCCGAAGAGGCGTAGATCTGATCGATGGTCAGCAGTCCTGGCCCTGAGGCCAGCTGTGCCATCGCTCCTGTGATTATGAAAAAGGTGATAAGGGAATAAACAACCTGTCTTCTGATCATTTTCAAATTGGGTCTAATGAAAGGCCGAATATAACCCAATTTGGAAGTGGAAGAAAAGGCTGTTTCTCACGAACGGTAGCAGCAACCGATGAAGGCGAGTGCGCGATAACGCGCCCTAAGAGCACAACTCACCTACCACGAGCGGGCTAAGATTTGGTCACCACCGTCCAATCACTGAGCTTTCTAAAAGTCAAACCCTCAGCGACGACCTCGAATCCAGCGTGTTCGACAGCGTCGACAAATTCCTTGTGGCTGTGGGTCCAGTACGTACCGTTTTTCTGCAGCTTGCTGATCTCTCGGTTTTGCTTGCTGACCTCCTTCCCTTCTTTCATGATCTCAAGGGTTTTGCGGAGACCATACTTCCTGATCATTCGAGTGCCGATAGCGACTTGCCAATCGAGCACATTGACGATGCGCCCAGGATCTACGAATACGCCATAGCCTGACGGCTTCAGCCATTCAGAGATCCGTTGCAGTAGCAAATGCGGACTCGGAAAAGTATAGAGGCAATGTATGCCCGTGACGGCTTTTATGGTATTAGGCTCGAACACCAGATCATAAACGCTGCCACCGAGAATCTCCAGATTGACCAACCCCCGTCTCTCCTTTTTGATGGCGGCCTCCCGGTTCATGCCTTCATCCAGGTCGATGTGGATGACCCGCGCCTGTGGGAAGCGCTCAGCCAGGGCGCACGAATAGTTTCCTGTACCAGCACCCAAATCCAAAATGATGTCACCATCGTCGATCTCCCAATCAGAGGTATGCGAAATCACTTCCTCGTGCAACTGCTGGTAGAACGGATTGTGCTGCATGAGCATATCGTACTTGGCAGCGTAAGATGTCCACGAAACAGTCTGATCATGCGGCATGGTCCATCTTCTTTGAGGTGTCACAAATGGCCGCATAGCGCTGTCTCTCTTCCTGAGAACATAGCTGCATGCCTTTAGTAGCAATAACATTTCTACTTTCATCGGCAGTGGTACGCAAAAGGACCACATCTACATCGATCCAGGGCACTCGTCCCTGACCAGAGATCTGCTCAAAACTTAACATGCGCTTGTAAAAGGGCACGTGCTTCTCCCTGACCGATGTGATGATGTGATCACACTCATCGTACGTCGAGCTCAAGTCCTGCAGGCGAAAAAGAAGCAGCTGGGCTCGCAATGAGTTACGCCCCTGAAACTTGGGGTCGACAACAAACCGACTTGACTCGAGGATCGATTTGTCTAGCCCAATGCTTCCATGGGTCTCGTACCAAAAAGTCTTGATACTCTCTGTCAATGACCAATCGTACCGTGAAGACCAAATAGAACTTCTGACGCTTGCCACCGGCTCTCCTTCGTACCAAAGCAAATGCGTCCGTGAGTTGGGCAGATCGTCATAGGAATCATGAACCTGTTTCAATGCATTGGGCTCAACGGCCCCGGTCTCGATGTACGCCCGGTAGCGTAGCTCATAGGCCATCTTCTTGCTCTCCGGACTGGTGCACAATTGCGCGGTGAATCCATCAAGCTCAAAAACAATCTCATCGACAAATTGCGACGGAATCTTGTGTGTAGTGGGTGTCATGGCAATAGATTAGAAATGTGGGATCTCTTTGGTTACGTCTATGCCAACGAATTCTCACAACCCAATAGTCGATTTGCTTGACCGTTTTCGGCGATTGTTTAGAAAATTACCCTAAACCGGGTATCTAACATTTCAGGAATAGTACCCAGAAATGGGTATGCACTGACATCGATCAATCCAGCCAGGACTCCACGACTTTCTGATATTCGGCATCAAGGGTCGCAGTAATTTCAGGCTTCGTGGCGGCAAGATTATCCAGTTCGCTGGGATCAGACCGAGTGTCATACAACTCCCACTCCCCACCGTTCATCCGCACTATCTTATGATCTCCTTTGCGGAACATTCGGAATCGGTCCAATCCAGAGATAAAGTACTCGGGCTCTGCCCTTTGAGTACCTTTGAAGATGGGTAGCAGCGAGCTCCCATGTAGAGCCAGCGTGGGCTGGCCCTGTATCGAGTCAGGATAGTTGGCACCCAGGACATCCAGGAAAGTCGGCGCAAAATCCACAATATGCGCTGGCTGATGGGTGATCGTATTTGGCGTGATCACTCCCGGCCAGTGGGCAATCATGGGCGTCCGGGATCCCCCCTCATGCCCGCACTGCTTGTATTGGCGAAAAGGCGTGTTGCCCAGATTCGCCCAACTCGTTCGCAGACACCAGTAGGAATTGGCAGGCCCTGGGCCCACATCTGTGATCTTATTCGAGTAAAACGGGCAGGACCCATTGTCAACGAGGAAGAAGATCAGGGTATTATCCATCTGGCCTTCCTCATCCAGCCAATGAAGCACCCGACCAATGTTTTGGTCCATCCGGTCAATGATCGCCGCAAAAACGGCCATTTCTAGATCCAGACTGTCTTTTTTCTCTACCGACAATGTGTCCCACGCATAGTAGTCCGTGTAGTCGGGAATAAGCGGCCCCCGAAATCTGTTGAGGTTGCTTTCCGGAGGACTGAGCTGTGTATCGGGTGGCAATACCCCCAGCTCCTGCATACGATCAAATCTTCTCTGCCGGAGTAGATCCCAGCCTTCCATGTACTTACCTCGGTATTTGGTGATGTCCTCTGGCCGCGCCTGCAGTGGGTAGTGAGCGGCATGATAGGGCAGGTACAAGAAAAAGGGTTCGTCCCGTTCTCGCCCTTCGTCCAGCCACTTCAGGGCGTAGTCCGTAATGAAGTCCGTCTTGTACATGGGCGATTGCTCGTACTCTATCTCGTCTGCGCGCAGTTCGCGCCCCTCGAGATAGAAGGGCCTTTGAAATTCCCCGGACGGCGGTCGGAAATACTCTGTAGTGGCCCAGAAATAGAAAGAATGGTCAAAGACGTTTTCTGCCTTGCAATAGTCCGGTACCCAACCGTCGAAGTGTTCCTTGCCACTCATTACGTTGTAGTAGCCAGCCTGTTTGGTCAGTTGAGCGAGGTGTACGGCACCTTCTCCCCCTTTGTACAACCCAGTGAGTAAGCTTGAGCGCGTGGGATTGCACTTAGCCATGTTGTAAAAGGTGCTGAACCGCAAGCCTCCAGCCGCCAGCCGATCAATATTGGGCGTCTGTATTTCACTGCCGTAGCAGCCAATATCTGAGAAACCAATGTCGTCTCCCATGATGATAATGATGTTGGGTTTCTTTGGCGGCTGCTCACAAGCACCGAGGGCACAGGCGAGAACAACAGCGAATAAAAACGGGGCAGGTAGTGTGAATTTCATGGCTCGTAGATAGTGACACAAAAGATAATGGATATGTCCAAAATCCCTAGCTTTGAGCCACCAATGAAATCTATGCATCGATCAGTTATTCTCATCATTTTGATGGCAGTCACAGCCCCCACCATCAATGCGCAATCGGATAAATTTGTAAAGCTCGCAGACCTCGACACTTCTTTTCGCTACGACATGCGGTATGCGACCAGAAACAACTTCTTACGACGCGACGTGTACCCTTGCGCGGAGTGCCTCGTTCGGAAGAAAGTCGCCAGAGCACTGATCAAGGCCAACAACTACTTCAAAGAAAAGGGCTTGCGGATCGTATTTTTCGATTGCTATCGCCCCATGAGGGTACAGGAGATAATGTGGAAGATCTTCCCCGATAGCCGGTATGTCGCGGACCCCTCACGGGGATCAATCCACAATCGCGGTGCGGCAGTGGATATCACGCTGATGAACGAAAAGGGTGAGCTGCTGGACATGGGTACGGACTTCGACCACTTCGAAGTCGAAGCACACCACGGTTACCAGGATCTGCCACCCGACGTGCGCGCCAACAGGCTCGTGTTGAAATTGGGCATGGAGCAGTTTGGCTTTGAGTCCCTGGCCACGGAGTGGTGGCACTACAAGTTTGGCAAGACCCACACCTACCCACTCTCCGACTTTCCACTGCCGTGCGAGGACTAGTTTAGAGATATTTGGATTTCTAAGTTTTGAGTTTTGAGTTCGAAAGCAACTCCGAATTCAAAACTCAGAACTCGAAATTGGCGCATGCTTCGATCACTGATGCCGGCGGTCTTTCTCCCGCCAAGACAGCAATCATCCAGTTTCAAAACACCACTTTTCCTATATTACGTCAGGTGCCAAAGCAGGCAAACATATCGGAAGAGGCGCTGGTAAAAAGACTGCGCGAGAGGGACAAGGAAGCATTGGCCTACTTGTACGACCATTACTCCGGGGCGCTCTACGGCACTATTGTGCGTATCCTCAGGAGTGAGGAACTGGCAGCGGAAGTGCTACAAGATGGGTTCTTGAAGGTGTGGGATAATATCGGGAAATATGATGCGCGTAAGGGTCGGCTATTCACATGGATGCTCAATATATTTCGCAACCTGGCCATTGATAAGACGCGGTCGCGGGAAATGAGGTCTTCAGAGAAAACCGATTCACTGGATCAGTTCGTATATGATCTCAACAAGAACGAAGCCGACGAGCAGCACACGGACGCGATTGGTTTGGCGGACGTGATCAAGCAGCTTAACGCCAATCAGCAATTTGTGGTGCAGAAGATCTATTTCGAGGGATTTACCCATTCTGAGGTGGCCAAGGAGTACGACATCCCACTGGGCACGGTCAAAACACGCCTGCGGCAAGCGCTACTACTCTTGAGACAAAAACTGAAAGCAACGTGACACCTGCAGAATACATAGCATCCGGCGCCCTGGAGTTGTATGTACTGGGGGATCTCTCCGCAGAGGAAAGGCAGCAGGCGGAAGCCATGCTCGCAGCACACCCGGAGGTGAGGGAAGAGCTGCGCCTCATCGAGGAAAGTGTCGAAGCCATGGCGCAGGCAGGGGCCATCGACCCCCCGGCGTTCGCGAAGCCAGCATTGCTAAGCGCTATCGACAATAGTCCGGAGACAACCACTGGACGAGAGACTGCAGTCCGTCCACTCCGGCCCATGTGGTCAAACTATCTGACCGCAGCAAGTGTAAGTCTCCTACTCGTCTGCGGCTTCTTAGCTTACTACTACTATGGCAAGTGGCAGGCAGCCGAAGAGCAGCTTTCAAATCTTATCGCCCAAAATCAAAAGATGGCGCAGGACTACAACCTGGTAAACGAACGACTCGATGCCCTGGCGGCCAACTTCGGCATCATCAACAACCCCAGCTTCCGATCCGTCGCTTTGCGTGGTACAGATAGCGCCCCTGCAACCAGTGGGAATGTTTATTGGAATGAATCGACCGCGGAGGTCTACCTGAGCATCCAAAATCTGCAGACCATCGCAGCGGACCAGCAATTCCAACTGTGGGCCATCGTTGACGGCACTCCGGTAGACGCAGGCGTCTTTGATGCTGACGACATACAGGGACTCATTCAATTGAAGGACATCGCCGATGCATCAGCCTTTGCCATTACGATAGAGCCTCGAGGTGGCAGCGACTCTCCATCTTTGGAGACCATGCAGGTGTACGGCGAGGCTTGAGGCAAGGACAAAGTCCTTGCAGAGGTAACCTCCTGCCGATTTACCCGCGCGTCACTCTCTAGGCGTCAAGAGCGGCCTCCGCCTCTTCGATGGAACCCACAACCACTTTGGACATACCCGATTCCTTGGAATATTTGTCTGCAGCTAGTTTGACCAGCGACTTGCTGACCACTTCAGCCACTCTCGCAAGTCCTTTCTCCATTAGCGCAGCTTGTACCTCGGCGTGAACAGGAGCTACCTCCTGAGAGGGGGGCTTGAACTCACGGAGATCCGTGACGATGGTGAAGCCTGCCTGGAGCGGCGCGACAACAGAAACGAAGTCAGAAACGTAGTTGGGCACGTCCTCTTTCTTCCTCCAAAAACCTTTTAGGGTTAGATAAGCCCGATTCTTCTCAGAATTGATTCGGATCTCGTAGAATTCGTTGATGACGTCTGACATACCGGTAGTTAACTGATTCAATGCGGAAGATAGAATTGAGCTTCGAGCTGGGCAACCCCAATGAATTGAACCCCGGAAGTAGCAGAATCAGCCGGTCTTTCCCTCCCCTCATTCGTTCAATTTGTAACACAACCATAAAAACTACGTTTAGGACTTATAATTTTTAGCTACATTTAGGACTAAAATCAAAAACATGGGAAAATATTCCATAGGAGAATTTGAAGAAATCGTCCTTTTGACCGTCGCTATCCTGTACGAAAAGGCCTACGGGATCTCCATCAAAGAGGAGATCGAGACCCGCCTGGACCGCAAGGTCAGCGTCGGTGCGATGCGTACGGCTCTAGACCGCCTGGAGAAGAAAGGCTTCCTGAAGTCGGAATTCGGCGAAGCCACTGCCAAGCGGGGTGGTAAGCGCAAGCGATTCTTCAAGGTCACCCCTGCCGGCAAGAAGGCACTCGAAGAGAATATGGATACCAGGAAGAAGCTGTGGGATGCGGTGCCTTCCGTCGCCTTTGATTTCAAATTCGCATGAACCAGGAACCCTCTCCTCCAAAGATCCCTTTGAGGCTGCTCCGGTGGTTTTGCAAAGACGAGCTTTTGGAGGACGTAGAAGGTGATCTGTCGGAGCTCTTCGCGGCGAGAGCAGAAGACGACCCCTCCCAGGCCCGCAGGCTTTTCATCACCGACGTTCTTCTGTTATTCAGGCCTGGCATCATCAAAAACATCTCAATACCGAATAGAATAATTCAAATAGCAATGGTCAAAAACTTTCTAATCATCGCACTAAGAAATGCCCTCAGGTACAAGGGCTATACTGTGCTCAATCTCCTGGGACTCGTCGTAGGAATCGCCTCGAGTATCCTCATTCTCTTATGGGTCAACTATGAGCGAAGCGTCAATTCGTTCCATGCCAATGGCGACAACATCTACCAGGTCTTTCGTGTCATGCACCAATCCAATGGCATGGCCTCGACGACTTCATCGATCCCCAAGCCCGCGGCGGACCTTGTTAGGGACGAATACCCGGAAGTGGACGATGTCGTGCAGGTATCATGGGAGCTCGAGTATCCGGTGACGCTTGGAGACAAGGGAGCGGCGGAAAGAGGCTACTATGTGACGCCCAACTTCACAGAGCAATTGACGTTTCCGCTCCTGGCGAGAGCTGGCGAACAATTGCTAACTGACCCAAACACGATGCTCGTCTCTGAGACGCTCGCGCGCAAGCACTTCAAAGAAGACTGGCAGTCGTGCCTCGGCAAAACCCTGAGCATCGAGGACATCTATATGGACAGTAACTATGACGCCAAGATCGTCGGAATCTTTAAAGATGTCCCCCAGCACTCCACTTTGCAGTTTGACTTCCTGTTGCCTGCGGTGCAGTATTACAGCCAAAACTCGTGGGTCGACAACTGGGGCAATGGCAGCTTTGGAGCATTCCTGATTATCGACAGCCCCGAAAAATTAGCGGCGGTCAGTGATCGCATCCTAAGCGAAATCAACGACCATACACAGGACAACAACCTGGCAGGGAATGAGACCCTCATCCTGCAAAAATTTGCCGACACTTACCTCTACTCCAACTTCGACAATGGCGTGGTGGCTGGTGGACGCATCGACAATGTGCGCATCATGACAGTCATCGCCATTTTCCTGCTTGCCATTGCCTGCATCAACTTCATGAATCTTGCCACTGCCCGATCCGGCAGACGGTCCAAAGAAATTGGCCTCAGAAAAGTCATGGGTGCCCGGCGGGGATCCGTCAGGGTGCAGTTTTTCCTCGAAGCTTTCCTCCTGACAGCGCTGTCATTGGTGCTCTCTATCGGCCTTGTTTTGCTGCTCCTACCCTACTTCAACGCCGTTGTCGAATTGGACCTGGCCCTTAACTTCGCCAGTGCCGCCACCTGGGTTTTCCTGCTAGGTCTATGGCTAGTTGTTGGCTTCCTCTCAGGATTGTATCCCGCCATGCTGCTACCGACATTTAAGATCATCGAAGCCATGAAAGGGGGCATCAAGCAGTCCAGGATCTCCACCTATTTCAGAAAGGGACTGGTCGTCTTCCAGTTTGCGATTTCCACGCTGCTCATCATCGGCACCGCTGTGATTTACAAGCAAATGGACTACATGCTCAGCAAGGACCTGGGCATGAAAAAGGAGAACCTCGTAATGGTAGCGATACCCGGGGAAATACGAGAAAGACTCTTGTCCTACAAAGGCGAGCTACTCACCATTCCGGAGGTCTCCTCCGTGTCCGCATCGACGGGCAATCCCCTCTCCTACGGTCGCTCCACGAGCTCGGCCAATTGGACGGGCAAAGACCCCAACGCCGGCCATGAGATCAACGTCATGCTCGTAGATGAAGACTTCATCGAGACCATGGGCATGCAAATGGCGCAGGGTCGGGCGTTCGACTCGCAACTCAATGACTCCACCAATTTCCTCATCAATGAGGTAGCCGCCGAACTGATGGGATTTGACGACCCTCTCAACCAGGACCTGTCCTTCTGGGGCATCGAGGGCAAGATCGTGGGCGTGGTGAAGGATTTTCATATGAGGAACTTGCATGAGCCCATCGCCCCAGTGATCATCTCCTGCTACAATCCCGCAGGCGCTCAGCTGGCCCTGGTACGCATCAATGGCAATACGCCGGAAGCGCTTTCCAAGATCGAAGACATCACACTTTCATTCAATCCCGACAGCGCCTTCGAGTTCCAGTTCCTCGACGAGTCCTATGCGCAGCAGTACGAAAGTGAGCAATTGATCAGCCTGTTAGCGAGCATCTTCTCGATCATTTCGATCTTCATCTCGTGCCTGGGCCTCTTCGGCCTGGCGTCGTACTCGGCAGAGCAGCGCTCCCGCGAGATCGGCATCCGCAAAGTACATGGCGCTCAGGTCAGTCAGATACTAATGCTCCTTTCCCGTGACTTCTCGCTACTGTTAGTACTGTCGTTTCTACTATCCATACCCTTCGGTATCTACGTCTCCCGCAACTGGCTGGATGGCTTCGAGTTCCGCATCGGCCTGGATCCATTCCTCTTCATCATTGCCGGCCTGATCACCTTCGGCATCGCGTTGCTGACGGTCATGACCAAGTCCTACCAGGCAGCCATGGTCAATCCCGTGAAGACACTGAAAGACGAGTAACAATTGATTGGGGCGCCCCCATGCGCTTGCTCTGAAGTGAAGAAGTACGTTTCCAAACTCCTTCCAGAGGGGGTACAATGCTATGTAATTAGGGTTATGACCTACCAATAATCTCAAAAGCAAGTCATTTCGACCTTAGGAGAAATCTCTTGAAAGTACTACGAAAGTCGTTTTAAGTGAAAAGATTCCTCCTGCGTCGGAATGACGTTTTTAGGTTGTGGCTTTTGAGATTATGCCGATTCAGCCAGTTTAACTTGAGAAGCAATGATGGGGGTTCAGGGCGTGATCGAATGGCTCTGATAGTGAATCAGGGCAAGCCTCTTGGCAGGCCGGCGCAGCCTGTCCCGGCTGCTAATGCCGGGAGGTCTGCCGCTTTCGATGCAGCGAAGGACTTCGTGGCTGCCTCAGTTGGAAGTATCGGGCTGAAGCGTAGCTAGCCTGAATCGAAGACAACCCTCCATAGTGAGCCGATGACAGTGATTAACCCAGCGACAAACGCTACATTCACTGCCAAATTCATGATCGATGAAATTCCACGCTCGTGTCCGCTTAGCCGTCCTCTGCAGCCTAGCGCTGGTCGGATGTTCCGACCCCAGAAATTCTGAACAGCCGCAAGACCCCTCGCTCCTCTTGTGGTACGACGAACCCGCTGAGAATTGGAACGAGGCGCTACCCATCGGCAATGGCCGGTTGGGAGCGATGATCTATGGTGGTGCCGACGAAGCAATCATCCAATTCAACGAAGAGACACTTTGGACAGGTCAGCCCCATGACTACGCGCACCAGGGTGCCCACGAGGTGCTTGATGATTTGCGGCAGGCATTGTGGGACGGCAGGCAGGCAGAAGCGCACCAGTTGGCAATGGAAAGATTCATGTCCGAACCGCTCGGGCAACAGGCCTATCAACCCTTCGGTAGCATACTGCTCACATTTCCAGGCCACGACAGCGTGACGAATTATAGAAGAAGCCTGGACCTACAGAATGCCTTGTCCGCTGTTGCATATGACGTCGATGGTGTGACCTTTAAGAGAGAGTCATTTGCATCAAATCCAGCGCAAGCCATCATCACGCATATCAGTGCGTCAAGGAAAGAGTCTCTCAACTTCTCCATCAGCATGGGGTCCCCACATGAGGAGTACGAGATTCAAATGGTCGATGATCAGCTAATCTTAAGGGGGAAAGCCAATGACTACGCCAAAGAACGACAGCGGAAGGGCATGCCTTACCCGGAGAGTCTGTTGGCGTTCGAGGCGAGACTCAAGCTAACGCTGGACGGTGGCAGCTTTGCCATTGAGGACAAATCTGTCAAGGTAACGAATGCGAACAGCGCCACCCTGAAGCTCGTAGCGGCTACAAGTTTTGTCAACTACAATGACATTAGTGGCGACCCGACCAAAAAGTGCCTGGAGCACCTATCCGAACTCGATGGCACGTCATTCACACAATTGAGAGAGCAACACATTGCTGACTACACCGCCCTTTTCGATCGCGTCGATATCAGTCTCGGTGCCATGGAAGGCAGCGAACGGCCCGCTGACGAGCGCCTTGCCTCGTTCGCTACGGACAGTGACCCCAGCATGGTGGCCCTTCTTTTCCAGTATGGGCGCTATTTGCTGATATCGTCATCAAGGCCAGGCACTCAGCCCGCCAACCTTCAGGGCATCTGGAATGATCAATTGGTGCCCCCCTGGGACAGCAAGTACACGATCAACATCAACGCTGAAATGAACTACTGGCCTGCGGAGATCACAGGCCTTTCCGAATTGACTGAGCCACTCATCCAGCTCGTAGAAGAGCTGGCAGAATCCGGGCAGAGTACAGCCAAAGCGCACTACAATCTCAACGGCTGGGTAGCCCATCACAACACGGATTTATGGCGAGGCGCTGCACCAATCAATCATGCCAACCATGGGATATGGGTGACGGGAGGTGCATGGCTCTCGCAGCACCTATGGTGGCACTATGAATTCACTGGCGACGTAGATTTTCTTCGGGACAGAGCTTATCCCGTGCTGAAGGAAGCCTCCCGCTTCTTTGCCGGCTACCTGGTGCCCGACCCTACACAGCCCGAGTGGCTGGTCAGTGGCCCCAGCAATAGTCCAGAGAATGGTGGACTGGTCATGGCCCCGACCATGGATCACCAGATTATCAGAGCACTTTTCACCAATACGATCGAAGCAGCAGAGGTCCTGCAAGCAGACCAGGCGTTTGCAGATATGATCCAAGGCAAGAGAGATAGCATCGCTCCCAATCTGATAGGCCAGTTTGGGCAGCTTCAGGAATGGCTTGAAGACAAAGACGATCCCGACAATAAGCACAGACACGTCTCTCACCTGTGGGGGCTACATCCCGGAAATGAGATCCATCCCCTTATAACTCCAGAGCTTGCGGAGGCATGCAAAGTGACACTGTCGCAACGTGGAGATGGTGGGACGGGATGGTCCCTCGCCTGGAAGATCAATTTCTGGGCCCGGCTCTTGGATGGAGACCATTCGTTTGCGCTGGTCCGTAATCTCATCAGTCCCGCCGTCAACAATGACGACGAAGGGCTCCCATCGGTACAGCGCCGTGGCGGGCTATACAACAACCTGCTCGATGCCCATCCCCCCTTTCAGATTGACGGCAACTTTGGTGCGACCTCTGGGATCACAGAAATGCTACTCCAGTCGCATTTGCGTGATAACGAGGGCAACTACATCCAGGACATTCTGCCTGCTCTTCCGGCGGCTCTGCCAACAGGCAAGGTCTCAGGACTGGTAGGCCGGGGTGGTTTTACGCACACGATAAGTTGGGAAGATGGAGCCCTGACATCCATAGAAGTGACCTCTCGTCTTGGCAATCAGCTGACCATTAGACACCAGAGCAAAACGATTGTCACCCCCACCGAGAAAGGTCAGATACTTTCGCTCGCTCGCTCAGACTTTCAATAGCAGATTGGATGGATCAATTTCCATAGTGCAGCTCTGAACTATTCAACTCCTCAACTTCCTCAACTCCCTTGTCCGCCGAAACTTCAACGAAGGCGGATTCCCTGTCCGCCGAAGCTTCAGCGTAGGCGGATCAACTTCCCTCAATCACCTCCACCAGCTCAAAAGCCACGAGCTGGCCCATGTAATTCTTGATCACCATTTTCACGAAGCCATACTCCTCATGAAACCAGAAGTCATGCGTACTGGTCCCAAAGCTGGCTTCGGTGTTGGCTCTGACGTGCCAGGCATCCATCGGGCCGATGGGGATGTCTACTTCTTCCTGACCCAGGATCGAATAAAAAGTAGTTAGGGCGGTATTGGCCCAGTCTCCCCATCCATCGTAGATATTGAGGGTCTTCGTCCATTTAGCGCGACCGGTGATTGGTAGTGATATCTCCGGAAATCCAGCTACCTCCGTAAATGAGTACTGGTTGCTGCGAAACGGATGCATCCACACGCGGCGCCCGTCTTCAATGATGCCTGTAACTTCTGTTGTACTCCAGTTGTCGAAAGTCGGGTTCGGTACGTGTGGTCGGAGCTGGTCCCGCCACTCGGGACCTCGCTCGTATTGTATAATGATCTCATCCTGCAACTCCGGTTGCTGGTCCCAGGGCCTGCCTGTAGCCGTAACGGTAATGCGCTCTTCCGACAGCAGATTGAATTCCCAGTCCCAGTACCTCGCGTTGTAGACCAACGTACGGCAATCCTTGAACACCTTGCGTACGTTGCCATTTTCTGACACCACAGGATCACATGGCGGCGTTTCGATCGGGGCGGACTGGTTACAGGCGCAAATCGCCAGCAGCAGTAACAAGCAGAGCCAGGTCTTACTCATTGTTGCGGCCCATGAAGACATTCACCTTCGGGTTCAGCGGATTGCCGCTTGCTCGTCGATAGGTAACGATCTGGCCGGTGTGATAGAGTGCGTCGGCAATGAAGCCATTCATCACGTGCCATAGCTCAAATTCCCTGTTGCCCTGGGGGTTTTGGAAGATGACGTTCATTTCTGAGAGCTCCTCAGTGGACTTTCCGCTGAAAGCCTCACTGGCCATTTTCAAATTCGTCAGTGTTTGGCCACGTAAATCCTCGTAGCTCAGCTCGGCAGCTGATTGCCGCTGAAACGGAATGTCTTTGGAGGCACTCAGGATACCACGAGCCAGACCATGTAGGTGCTCCAAAGTTTGTCGTGTCGACCTGGAGTTCTCCTCAATCTTGTAGGCGAGATCCGTCTCCAGTAGTCCCTCAGAGGCCCAATAATAGCGATAACCCAGGCCGTCCACCATTCTGGAAAGAACATTGCCCGGACCATAGTCAGTGGGGTAGTCACCAATTGCTTTGTAAGGGAGTTCAGCGTCCTGCGCCATAACGAGGGAGGGAATAAGTAAAAAGATAATTAGCCATTTCATGGCGCCAATATCGGAAGATACCTCCAAATAATTAGCGCCATGAGATGATGATGGCTTCTACCTTAACCAATTCCCGGCACCGATCCCCCGTCCACTTTGAGCACAGCACCAGTGGTTGCCGATGCCCGTGGACTCGCGATGAACGCCACCATTTGCGCTACTTCATCGACCGACGCAAATCGCTGGATGATCGAGGTAGTGCGCACATCTTTGAAGAAATTGGCCGCGACTTCGTTCGGTGTAATACCCTCCTTAGCAGCGGCTTCCTGCAAAAACCGCTCTGCCCCTTCCGACAATGTCGACCCCGGCATGATAGTATTCACAGTCACTTCCGTCCCTTTGAGACTTTGAGCAAGTCCCCGTGCCACCGCTTGTACAGCGGCCTTGGTGGTGCTGTAGGCAATCAAGTCTTCTGGGACCAACGACGCACATTCACTGGAAATAAAGACAATTCGCCCCCAGTTCTGCTCACGCATGTGGGATACCAACGCCCGACTCAGTCGCACGCCGCTCATGACATTGACCTCATTCAGCCGAGACCAGTCGTCATCCGTCGTGTCTTCAAAAGACTGGGCGGTGAAGATCCCCACGTTGTTGACAAGGATGTCGACACCTATGTTCTGCAATGATTCCACGAGTTGAGACACTTGCGTCGGCTCGGAAAAATTCGCAGCCAATCCCGAAACCCGCGCCCCACCCACTTCTTTAGCCAGCCGCTCGCAAGCTGACTGCGTGGAGTCCTCACTTCGGCCATTGACGATGACTTCGGCTCCTTCATTTGCCAGATGCCTGGTGATGGCAAAGCCTATCCCGGAGGTAGACCCCGAGATAAAGGCTTTCTTGTTCTTCAATCCTAGATCCATAGTTTGATACCTAGTGAGCGATGCCCAACGGGCTGAAGACAAACCATAGAATCAGCACACAGGCAGCCAGCAGGATAGTCAAGACGACGTCCCTCCTATTGGCTTCCATTCTCTTGCTCTTGTCGAAAGTCACATCACGCAACACTTCCTCCGACTGTGGCTGACCCATCTTACTCACCACGATCAGAACGCCAGCACAGAATACAAAGAGGATGATCGCATAGTGCAAGAAGTTGATATCGAGCAGCCGCTGGAACAAAGAATCAGGAGCTAGGGTGATGATCCCCTCATTCGCCATGAACTCGGTCACCAAGCGTGTAATACCCAGAACAAATCCAGCCCAGAGTGAAACGATAGCGCCCCGGGCGTTGATCCATTTGAAGTACAACCCGAACAGGAAGACCGCCGCTATGGGCGGCGAAATGTATGCTTGTATGCTCTGCAGGTAGTGGAAGATACCTCCACCCATCAGCGCCTTCATGAATGGGATCCATCCCAGGCTCACGAATACCAAGACTACTGTAGCGATTTGGCCAACAAACACGAGCTCCTTATCTGGAGCCTGGGGCCGATAGCGCTTGTAAAAGTCGATCGTAAACAGGGTCGACGAGGAGTTAAATGCCGATGACAGCGAACTCATCAATGCCGCCAAAAGACCCGCAATGGCCAACCCCTTAATGCCCACTGGCAGGAATCCCGTGATCATCGCGGGCAGCGCCTGATCGGGGTTTTCAAGGCTGAAGTCCAACATCCCTCGCTGCATCAGCGCATAGGCAATGACGCCGGGCACAAAGAAGATAAACACGGGAAGAAGCTTAAGGAAGCCGGCGAAGAGTGCCCCTCTTCTCGCATTGCTGACGTCTTTGGCTGAAAGCGTACGCTGCACGATGAACTGGTCTGTACACCAGTACCAGACACCCAATATCGGCGCCCCAAAGAGCATTCCAGTCCAGGGATAGTCAGCATCTTCGAAGGACCGCCAAAGGTTAAAGAAGTTTGCTGAAGGAGGATTGCCTGGGATCTTGGCTGCACCCTCCAGGGTCAAGACCATTTCATTCCACCCGCCAAGCTCGTTGAGGCCGTAGTACATCACCGCACCCGTGCCAGCAAGCAGAATGAAGCTCTGGATCATGTCTGTATAGATCACCGCTTTCAGTCCACCCAATACCGTGTAGAATCCTGTCGCCAGTACCGTGATAATCGCGCCCGTCCAAAAGGGCACGCCCATCGTCTCAAATACCAGGGCGCCGGCGAAGATGATCAGAGAGATCTTCGTGATCACATAGGCTAGAATGGAAATCACCGACAGGTAGTCGCGACAAGCCCGTGAGTACCGCTTCTCCAGGAACTCGGGCATCGTGTATACTCCCGTCCTCAAGTAGAAGGGCACGAAGACCCAACCCAGTAAAATGAGGATCAGGGCCGCGAGGATCTCAAAGTTCGCATTGGGCATGTCTCCACGAGCCCCTGCTCCTGAGACACCCATGATGATCTCCGAACCAATGTTCGACGCAAAGAGAGAGGCGCCGATGACGAACCAACCCTCATTCTTTCCCGCAAGGAAGTAGTCCGAGGATTCCAGCTCGTGGTCTTTCGTAGTCTGCCGGGACGCCCACCAGGCGATCCACAGCACCACGCCAAAATAGGCTGCTATAATGGCGATATCCCAAAAATCCATGACACTCATAGCGCCATGGATTTCAGGTTTGGGTCAATATTGTGCATCACTGCTTATGACCAGCTTTTTAGGCCGAGCAATTTCTCTCCGAGATCGGTGAGTTGGGCAGTGTCATACTTATTTTGCTCATATCCGCGGGGATCGCCGGGGAAGGCGTGACCCTCAGGTGCGACGCGGTTCTTCCAGGAATTGATCCTCCACTCTCTCATCTGCTCGTTGTCCTCTTCGGCGGGCATCATCGATATGTACTGGGCCACTCTCACTTTGTCCTTGGAGCGATTGGCTCGTATACCGTGAGGCTGGCTGGAGTTGAAGATCAGTAGGTCTCCAGCTTCCAACTTCACCTTCTCAATCTTGTCCTCAAAGCCTGTGATGTCTGGCTGGAAGTGATTACGATCAGCAGGCTGGGTCAATTTCCAGGTGTCATAAGTTCTGAAGAGCTCAGGGATGCACTGGAATCCTCCCATGTTTTCATCGGTTTGATCTGCCAATGCCAATACACCCTGCACATTCTGGGGCTTGGTCTCAGGATCGTAGTCCCAGTGGATGAATCCTTTGTATTCGAAGCCCGGACGAATCGGAAAGTTCAGATTAGCACGGTCAATGGTGCACCACAACTCCTCTACGCCCCAGATATCGACGAAGGCATCATAAACGCGCTGTGTTTGCCGGTTGTCCCAAAGGCGTTGGTTGTTGTAGACTTCCACCATACCGGTACCGACCAATTCCTTCATGCCCGCCTCGGCACGCTCTTGAGTGTACCAGGTCGAGGGGTCGTTCTGGTCTTTCTCCTCAAACTCCCATAGGAAGTCTGCAGTCTTCAGCGCCTGCTCTCTGGGAACGGCGTTCTTGATCACTACGTAGCCGTTGTGGATCCAAAACTTCCAGTCCTCTTCACTAAGTACTCGAAGTGGTTTGCCATTAGAGCGATCGCTCAACTTGATCTTACTCGACGTGGCCGTCGATGGATTGCCGGGAATCTCTTTGTGGTTTTCGTTGGGATTGTGTACGGCTTGTTCGGCTTCTTTGATCTGTTCCATATCTTTTATTGGGTTTAGTTCAAAAATTATAGTTCAAAGTTGGGGAGGTCACCGGTCCTGTACTTCACCCATAATGATCAAAATTTGAACTATATTGATATTTATTACCCTATCCACTCAATTTATCTGCTATAATAAGCCATGGCTCACCTAAAAACGGACCTGGAACAGATTCCCATCCCCGATGGTAGCTCCCTGCGACTCATGGTCAATCCCGATTTGAGTGACTTCTTCTTCTGGCACTTTCACCCCGAGTTTGAACTAGTCTACATTGAGGGCGCAGATGGCACCCGGCATGTCGGTGATCACATATCGAGATTTCAGGGTAGCGACCTCGTCCTGATCGGCTCGAACATTCCACACCTCAATTTTGACTACGGTATCAAGACGCACTACGAGAAGTATGTCGTTCACCTCCGGCCGGATTTTCTTCAATCGCAGCCGGCCCCTACCCCAGAATTGGGACAGATACGCCGGCTTGTTGAGTTGTCATCTCACGGTATTGCTTTCAGCCCATCTATGCGCGAGGTGATGGGGCCTATGCTCCGCAAACTGCCTGGCCTACCAAGCTTCGAGCAATTTCTGAGTGTGCTCCGCATACTGTTCATACTCAGCAATGACGACGGCATGGAAAAACTCCACCCGGCTCCATTCCAAAATCAATACACCCAACGAGATCAAAACCGACTAAAGAAAGTCTATGGCTACATCGATGAGCACTATACCCACAAAATCGACGGACATGAAGTAGCGGACCTCGCCAATCTGACGTATGAGGCCTTTTGTCGCTTTTTCAAGAAAATGACCAAGCTGACGTTTACAGAGTTCGTGAATCAATACCGCATTGATGCCTCCAAGAAGATGCTCATGATGGGACACAATGTGAGTGAGACATGCTTCTCCTGCGGGTTTGAGAGCCTGTCATATTTCAACCGGACTTTCAAGAAACTCACTGGAGAGAACCCCACGGAATTCAGAAAGCGATTCAGTCAATAACTTATTCGAAAACGGTGTTGCACCGGGCACAAATCACACTGTGTTCGCCCCTCTTCAAATGGATACCCTCCACATTCTTTACCACGAATTCTTGTATAAAAGCATGGCGAGAATTGTGATTATTCACGTCAACCTGCTTGTCTTTGAGCAGATCTCGGAACTGATTATCATATTCCTGCTGGCCCCAACAGTTGGGACAGAGACCGGCATCATAGAGCTCATCGTTCGTGAAAATTTTTGAAAATTTTTTCTGGCCAAAGAGTTTTTCTAGTAAGGCTGACATGGGTATTTGTTGTTATGCATTCAGTAACAAGAACTTCGGGTCGCGACGTTCCTGTGGGAAATATAGAGATTGCCTTCCAATTATCATTATCAAAGGGCTCCTGTCGTTAGACCTGCGATAACCGATGATTGATGAAAAGGCGCCATTTATGGAGAAGTTTGGTCAAATAATAGGATAAATGAACACCTTTGTAATCATGACCTAATTCTCCACACACTAAAGAGAGGTCCCCTAACTAATGAGCAAAACGACATTTATAGCACTAACCTGCGGGTTTCTGCTGGGCTACTCCACGGTCTCAGCACAATACTCTGTCGGCAATTTGAACTTGGCGGAAAACCCCGGAGCATGGTACGATAGTCTATTCGCAGGCAAAAACCCCAACCTCTACGAGGGGGCATTTTACGACATTCCAACACGTACCATTTCAGCCCACCCATTCTTGGGAAAAGGGCAGTGGTTTGAAGGACAGATCATCTACCGTGATCAGACCTACGACAACATCCCAATGATCTATGACCTGGTCAACGAGGTACTGGTCCTCCGAAATGCCAATTTCCCATTGGCCGATGAAAAGCAGTTTCTGGCGATAAATCCACTGCAGGTTGAAAGGTTTCAAATCGAGGACTTCGTCTTCGAAAGGTACGGGGAAAGCTACGCGCCGGCGAAGGGCGAGGGTTTTTACCGCGTCCTTTATCGTGGCGAGGGGATGGACCTCATTGCCAGAAGAACCAAAATCAGCCGCGTAGGGGTTGGAGACATCATCTTTCCACTATCCATCGTCTATTATCTCGAAACCTCAGACGGCTTCAGAAGGATCAGAGGCAAGCGAGATTTGATGCTTCTATTTCCAGACCACAAGAAAACGATCAAGCGCTTCATAAGATCCCGTCGCCTCATTATCAAAGAGGGCAACGACATGGATTTTGCCCAGTTAGTGGGTTACTGTGATGAATTACTCTCCTCGTCATTATGAAAAGATTTCTATTCCTGACCTTCCTTCACTGCACGATCGCGCTCAGCGCGCAGGAGGCTAGCCAGAGTGATACTGTGACCCTCATCCAGCACATTCAGCAGCTGGAGAACCGCACATCCTACCAATTCTACTACCGGTCAGAATGGCTAGAGGATATCATTCTTGTCAACCCCAGCGTCCCAAGCACGGACATACCCGGACACCTGACAACATTGCTTGAGCAGACGACGATTACGTTTCACCTGGATGGCCAACGGATAATACTCACCAATAACACACCGATCATCACAGACCCGCCGATTTCTGCACTGCTTCAGGAGGAAACAACGAATGATGTGGTAGAGACTGGTTTTGTCTTTTCCAGGGAGTACCAAAACGGCGCTGACAATCCCGAGGATCGCACCTACGAGATTGGTAGTCGCAATCTATTCGAACAAGGCGGGAGTGTAACCATTGCTGGATATATCACCGAGGCCGACAGTGACAAGCCAGTTGAGGGAGCGCTGGTCTACATGCAAAACCCATTCACGAGCACGAGTACTGGCACAGACGGTTTCTACTCATTGACGGTCCCCTCAGGGAGACACACCCTGCAGTTCCAGTCTGTGAACATGAAGAACACCTTTCGAAATATCATCGCCCTTTCCGACGGCCAGTTTGACGTTGGGATGCAAGTGGACGTGATTGCCCTCAATGCAGTGACAGTGAGTGCAGACCGGGAGTTCAATGTCAAGAGCACGCAAATGGGTATCACCAAAATCAATCGGGAAAACATCAAGATCGTGCCTGCGGTATTGGGTGAAGCAGACATCATCCGCGTGGCGACCACGACTTCGGGTGTTCAAAACGTAGGTGAAGGCGCGGCGGGTATCAACATCCGCGGAGGTAAGGCAGACCAAAACCTCTTCCTACTAGATGGTGCTCCTGTCTACAATACGAACCACTTCTTTGGGTTTTTCAGCGTATTTAACTCCGCCACGGTCGAAGGGATGGAACTCTACAAGAGTGGTATTCCTGCCAACTTTGGTAGCCGACTTTCCTCGGTTTTTGATATTGCGACAAAGACACCGAACAAAGAGAAATTCTCAGGTGAGGGTGGCATTGGCGTTGTGACTTCGAAGGTGATGCTTGAGACACCCATCGGCAAAAACGGACCCTCCGTGCTGGTCGCTGGTAGAACTACTTACTCAGATTTCCTTATCGACAGAATCAGCAACTCCGCGCTTGCTAACCAGGATGTCTCCTTTTATGATGCGCTGGCCAAGATCCATCATCGATTTGAGAATGGAGATGAGGTCACCGCCACGGCCTATTACAGCAAGGACCGATTCAAGCTGCAAGCAGATTCACTGCTGTCGTTCTCCGACTATTCATACGAGAACCAGGTTTATACGACGAGTTGGCGGCATATTTTCAATGAAGCGCTTCAAGCTGACTTCCGCGCCAGCCACAGCCGCTACGGTTATGAAATCGACTACGACGAATTGCCCACTCAGGCATTTACCGTGGGCTATGAATTGCAGGAGAGCAGTGGTGCCGCCCACTTTGACTGGGCCGCCGGCGAGCGATTGGATCACGTCTTCGGTGTAGAATCGAAGTACTACTCCATCAACCCAGGAGAGAAACGCCCCTCTGGTAATGAGTCCCTCATACTCTCCGATGACCTACAACAGGAACAAGGTCTTGAAAGCGCGGTGTACTGGTCCACGCACTACACCATCTCAGATAAACTCTCTGTCAACGGGGGACTCAGGTACTCGATATTCAACGCCCTCGGCCCGGGGACGTCCTTTATTTATGCCACCGATGGTCCCAGAAACACATTCAATAGAATTGGGACAGTAGAATATGAGGACAACGAGGTCATTCAGACGTACCACGGCCCTGAATTTCGTATGGCTGCCCGCTACTCACTGGATGACAATAGCTCGGTGAAGGTGAGTTACAACCGCACGAGACAATACATCCACCTTCTCCTCAACGCAGCGTCTATCGCCCCTACCGACAACTGGCGATTGTCCAACGAACACATTAAGCCGCAAATTGCCGATCAGTATGCTATCGGCTACTATCGCAATTTCTATGGCAGAAACACCATCGAAACCTCTGCAGAGATCTACTATAAGGACATACAAAACCTGATAGATTTCAAGGTGGGCGCCGATCTCCAGTTCAACAAGGCCATTGAGGCGAGTACGCTACAGGGTCCCGGACGCGCATATGGCCTGGAATTGTCCTTCAAGAAAAACGGCGGCTGGTGGACAGGATGGCTCAACTATACCTTTTCACGCTCCCTGATCCAACTAAATGGGGATTACCCTGAGGAAATCATCAACTCCGGAGAGTTTTACCGTACGGCGTACGACAAGCCGCACTATGTCAACTCAATCACAAATTATAAGTTCTCAAGAAGATTGTCGATGACACTCAATCTTGTGTACGCCACTGGCGTGCCCGTCACCTACCCTGTTGGCAAGTGGCGCTTCAGAAATTCCGAAAACATCCTCTACTCAGACCGCAATTCCTTTCGAGTACCTGATTACTTCCGAATGGATGTAGGTATCAATGTGGAAGGGAGCCACAAGGTGGAAAAAGTCGGTCACTCCTCATGGACATTCTCCGTGTACAACCTGTGGGGTAGAGACAATATTTACTCGGTATTCTTCAATCTGAATGGCGAATTTGTCGAGGGCTATAAGCTGCTCGTCTTCAAGGACCCCATTCCGACCATTACTTACAACTTCTCTTTCTGATATGAGAAATAACGTATTTCTGGGTATCCTAATGATGTTCTTCGTCGTGACCTGCACGGCACCCTTCGACTATGAGGTGCGGGAAACGGAGGAATTTCTTGTTGTAGACGCCTCATTCACGAGCGAAAGAAAGGCGCACCGCGTCATAATTAGTTATACTTTCCCATTGAACCGGCGGACTCAAAGGTTTGCTGGAGGCGCTACTGTGTATATCGAAGACCTGGACGGCGGGCGCATTGATTTCGAAGAGCGCGAGAGAGGCATCTATGAAACCGCGCCGGATGTGGCCGGAGAGATCGGACATAGATATATTCTTCACATAAATATTGGCGGTCTTGACCTGGTGTCATCAGAGGAAATCATGCTTGAACCCGTACCCATCGACAGCATCTATGGTAGATACATTGGCCTCCCTTTCGACGATGGTTCCTTTCAGTACGGCATTCAGTTTTTAGTTGATTCAAGAGGGGATGAAAACCTCGCTCGGAACTACCGCTATGAATATGAGGAGACCCACGAGATCAGCTTACCCTTTGGGTCACGGTTTCTCTTTGATCAAGATGAGGGCATTGCTACACTTCGTGACACCTTCCTCACCAACTGCTATGCCTCGGACCTGTCCTCCGAACTGCTTATAGCCACGAGTTCTGGTCTTTCCGACAACAGCATTCTTGAATTCCCATTGTCATTTATTTCCGAGTCCAGCGAGAAATTAAAAGTTCGCTATTCTCTGATCGTGAAACAATTTGCGGTTTCCGCAGCAGCGTATCAATTCTACCGAGAGGTAAAGAAAACGAATGAGTCTTCAGGTTCTTTCTTTGATGAACAAAAGGGGTTGGTTTCCGGGAACATAGAGGTGGTCGGTGATCCTACCACTCCAGTCCTTGGCTATTTCGAGGTCGCAGGAGTTGGTGAAAGCCGGCGGGTATTTGCACCGAGAGACTTTGGGGACCAGGGATTTAGACCCGATGTATCGGACAATTGTCAATTCGCCATTGATACCATGTTTGAGTCTGCACTTATCTTTTATTTTGACACATTCCCCAACAACAATCTTGTATTTCTCGATGGTGTACCCCCTAACCGTACGGCGGTAGCGGGATCTAGCAACTGCACAGATTGCACCAACTTTGGGGACTTGACCAAACCGGACTTCTGGCCATGATTATCTATAGAAACATCATCATCTGTGCGCTGTGGATGTGCTCATTCATGGCTCTCGCGCAGCGGGACGTCAGAGAGTCCGTATACCTGCATCTAAGTAGTGCCGACCTCATTGTCGGGGAAACGCTTCACTTCTCAGGATTTGTGCGGAGTGAGGCAACGGGGAAAATAAGTCCATTGAGCGAATTGCTGTACGTGGAACTGCTCGACGGGGAAGGAAAATCCATGTTCAAAACCAAAGTCCAGCTCACCAACGGACGTGGCGCTGGTAAGTATTTTATCCCCTCGTTGACCAAAACGGGCGTCTACCATGTGACGGCGTACACGCGATGGATGCGCAATTGGGAAGATTACTTCCACACGTCGATACATGTCACCAATCCGTATGAAGAGGTCAGCCGACCATCAAAGGAGAGTGAGTTATCCGTGGAGTTTCATCCACTAAGTGGCTCGCTTGTAGCAGACGTAGACAACGAACTAGGCATCTACATACACCAAAACCAGGTTCCGCAGCGGATCCGGGGTCGCCTTGTAGCCGAAGGTGAAGACGGTGCCATTGCCGTGCAGACCAACGTCCATGGTTGGGCCAAGGTAAACTTCACCCCCAGCCTTGGCACGAGCTACCAACTCATCGTAGAAGGACCATCCGGTTTGAAGTTTTACAATATCCCTACAGCTTGTACGAGTTGCGCGGGTCTTCGGTGGAGCAATGAGGGAAGCGACCATATTTTTCAGAAGCAGGCGGGAAAAGATTTTCGAGGCGGACAGCTACAGCTAGTGATCCAGTCGTCCCAGGAGGAGGTATATAGCCAACAATGGAATGATGTGGCTGCCATACAACTGTCAGAATCTTCATTGCCGAACGGCATGCTCCTGGCACAACTGGTCCGTGGCACTGAGACAATGGCCCAGCGGTTGTTTTGGAATGGCCGAACACCACGAACGACCACTGCAGGAAAGATCCAGGAACAATACGGACGACGCCAGCAGGTGGCACTCACTTACGATATCCCAGGAAACAGCACCGTCTCAGTCAGTGTCAAATTGAAGCAAGATGGCATGCTCCCCGTCACACCGATGGCAAGCCACTACATGATCGAACCTCTGCTACGACAAGTGGATATTCGTGAGGTATCCAACAGCAACTTGGAGCTGCTATTGGCCACCAGCTCCTGGGACAATGCGCCTATACTGTCGGACTCTGTTCGGTTGTTGCCAGAGTTTCGTACGGATCTGCTGGAGGGCTGGATCACAGATTTCGAGGGCCAACCTCAAGCGAACCTGTCCGTAGGATTGTCTATCCCCTCTCAGCCCTATCAGCTTCGAATCATCCAGTCCGAGAGCGATGGGTCCTTCATCGTCGACCATAATTCCAACATTCGAATCGATCGAGGGGTATTTGACATCTTCGAAAGTGCCGAGGAAGAAGCCGCATCCGGACCTTCATCAGTAGTAGGGACGCGGTCGGACCTCCAACCACCCAACAGTTCTGTGACCTCCATCGATGTACGCAACAAGTATCGCCTTCACCTACTGGAGGAGTACTATGCGACGTACCCCGGAGATCTACCCAGCACGCAAATGCAGTTTGACTCTTCACGGGTGAATGCGATCATACAGCGGAGTGTATTCAATCAGCTGGAGAATGCCTACTTTGTCACCGCGCCAGATACCATCACCTCTGAATACCCACAGATCTCCGGATTTAAGAGCTACGTTTTGGACAACTACACCCGATTCCCAACTATCCGAGACACGTTCATCGAATTTGTGCCATGGATCGGGGTGAGTAAGAATGAAAACAACTTTGATATCGATCTACGCGCGGATATTGACTATAGCATGCGCGACCTGGGTAGCGAGACGATCATGATGATAGATGGCGTATTGGTGGACTCGAAGGCGCTACTTAGCATTTCTCCGTACCTTGTACAACGTATCGACGTACTGCCTCAAAAATACTTCTTCCAGGATCAGATCTTCGATGGCATCATCTCCTTCCACACTTTTGGTGGGGATGCCTGGGACGCTCCCTCGAAGGATCGCCAAATCGCATTAAACCCTACGCAACCTCAGTCCAGACCGGAAGGGTCACCGGCCCCCAATGATCCAAGACATGCTGACTACCGCACCTTGCTATCCTGGCAGCCTGTCCGTACTACTGCCGACGAAGGGCTGAACGTATCCTTTCAAACATCTGATGTGCCCGGTATCTATAGTGTAGAGGTGAATGGCATCACATCTGAGGGTGCTCCTATTTCCATCACCCAGGAATTTGAGGTAGTCGGCCCGACCGAAAACTGATTGACCTGGAGTCAACCGAAACCTTGCTGATCAAGCGGTTGATTATGTCGGCAAACAATTGGCTGCTTTTGGTTTCTCTCTGAATTACCTGTATCGATAGAAAGGATCCCTAGCCCTGTGAGCTAGTCGCAATAACTATGGCGGACCCTGCAGGCCCATACTGATCGAGATAGGGCTGCCGTATCTGCTATGGTCATGAACACTTTTGTAGAAGTCTTTGAGCATTATACCGGGGAATACCTACAATTGCCCGTAATCGACTTCGGATGACATTTCGTCTCCGAGTTGCAATGGGTAGAAAGCATGAATCCAAGAATCAACATCCTGCAAGGTGACATCACAAAGCTGGTGATTGATGCCATTGTCAATGCGGCCAACTCCTCCCTTCTCGGTGGCGGGGGTGTGGACGGGGCCATTCATCGCGCTGCCGGACCTGAACTCCTCCATGCATGTCGGCTGCTGGGTGGATGCAAAACCGGCGAGGCCGTGATCACATCGGGTTTCGACCTGCCCGCGGAATACATTATCCACACCGTGGGACCTGTGTGGAATGGTGGCGATCATCAGGAGGACGAGTTACTCGCTTCCTGCTATGAAAAGTCTTTGGAGCTAGCTGTTGCCAACAACATCATTACACTGGCGTTTCCGGCCATCAGCACGGGCATCTATGGCTTCCCCTTTGAACGGGCGACGAAGATCGCGATAAAGACCATTGACAACTTTCTCGCTACCGGGCCACACATTCATGAAGTCACATTGGTAGCCTTTGACGAGCGGGACTATGGAGAAATGCAGCGAATTGCAGAAGAGACAGACTAGGCGTAACATTGAGGCATGAAGAAACTGCTCTTCCACACGAGCGCCTATGGGTACCTGGCGGACAAAGTGGCTGCCCTTGGCACGTATGAGCGTGGTGATCTGGAGGTAAAGCACTTCTCCGACGGGGAACGCTACCAACGTATAATCAGCGAGGTCGATAATCGCAATGTTGTGCTCATCGGTGGGACGGTAAATGACCCGTGCACACTGGAGCTATTCGATCTCGCCTCTGCGATCGTTTCCTATGGCGCCAACTCCCTCGCGCTGGTGGTCCCCTACTACGGCTACTCTACCATGGAGCGAGCAGTGAAGCAACGTGAAATCGTGACCGCCAAAACGCGTGCACGACTGTTCTCTGCCATACCACAGAGCCACAAAGGCAACAAGATCTTCTTGTTTGACCTGCACACAGAGGGCATCCCCCACTACTTTGAGCAGAACCTGCAGCCGATGCATATCTACTGCAAAGACATCGTGATCGATGCTGCCCGCACCTATGGCGGTGACAACTTCGTACTGGCAAGTACCGATGCAGGGCGCGCCAAGTGGGTGGAGTCTCTCGCCAACGACCTGAATGTAAATGCGGCATTTGTACTGAAGCGCCGACTGTCGGGTGACACGACCGAAGTCAGCGCCATCAATGCCGACGTCACCGGCCAGACCGTCATTATCTACGACGACCTCATCCGCTCCGGGGGCAGTATCATCAACGCCGCCAGAACGTACAAAGAGGCCGGCGCTGGGGAGATTCTGGTGATCACGACACATGGACTATTTATCAACGACGCCCTGGACAGGCTCCGAAACTGCGGCCTGATCAGCAAGATGATCTGCACCGATACCCATAGCAACACGCAGCACCTTCAACAGGACGATTTTCTGGAGATCCGCACAGTGGCGGGACTGATCCATGATCTGGTGTCGAATGGGAAGAAGAGGTAGACGCTTGATGCCTGGTTGGAGCCGCGAAGTCAATTCGTAATTCCTGCGAGTGCTGCCACGATCTAGTAGACTTCCGAAGTTTTGAAAACTTCGGAAGTCTGATATCGCGAAGTCCATTTAATCAATTCGTCATTCCCGCGAACTCCGGAGCATGATCCGTGTTACTCTCGAAGTATTGTGATGCAGGAATCTGAATTGGCCGTAATACTCCCGCCAGATTCCTGTATCGCATTCAACCTACTACCATCACGGTCAATTTCCAGGCGCTCACAGTAATGACGGCGGGAAAGGTAGGTTCGAAGGCAACTCCTTAGAAAATGCCCGAAGCCACTCCCGCGGCCAAATAGACCGGATCGCGGCGATAGCCGGCGTTGAATTTTGAGTTTCGAGTCGACTTTTTTGAGATCTTCAGCTGCGAATTCAAAACTCATGAACTCAAAATCGGCGCCAGCCTGCGCGGCCGCAGCTAAAGCCAAGAGCCGGAACGCCAATAGAGGATGGGTACAGCTGTTCTCTCCAAAATCCCTTGCACTCCTACTCGGTTCGGAGAATGGTGGCAGGATTGGTATGGGCCGCTCGAAAGGTCTGGGAGCCGATGGTCAACAGAGCCACCAATATCAGGGCGCCGACACTCGTACCAACCTCCAGCACGCCGATCGTGATTCGGTAGTACTGCTGCGGAAGGATCAGGCGATCGAATAACAGATAGGATACCGGTGCGCCAATGAATACCGCAATAACGATCAGCCGCATGAACCCACCTGTGAGGAGCATCAGGAGGGAAAGGGCCGATGCGCCAAATGTCTTGCGAACGCCGATCTCCTTCTGGCGGACCTCCATGCTATAGACGGCGATACCAAAGAGGCCGAGGGTGCTGATGGACAATGCTACGAATCCCAAAAAGGAGAAGAGCTTGACGATGTCGACGAAAAACTGATAGTATCCATCGACCTGGTCATCGAAAAAGCGCGCATTGAGGTGACCCCTGCCGCCGGCATCCAACCACAGCTCCTCAATGTCAGCAATGGTGGCGCTGATATCGGTACTCTGGAGCTTGACATTGGCCCATCTGGTGAAGGGAAGCTGTCTTACGACCAGTGGCGCAATGCGCTCTTCGAGATTGGCGTAGATAAAGTCCTGAAGGACACCCGCTATGACGACCGTGTTGCCGGCCACCTGGATGGTCGCATCGAGCGCTTCGTGCGGAGACTCCCATCCAAATCTCTCGATAAAGGTCTCATTGACAAGGACGGATTGTTCGGTGGCGCGATTGCCGCGGCCCTCAAACTCACGGCCAGCTACGAGATTGAGGTCTACGTTGCGCACAAATTCATGATTCACGGACATGGAATGGATCCAGAGCGTGTCACCATTCCTGGGGTCAAGCATCTGCACGACATCCTTGGCACCAATGCCTGGTACAAAAGATGAAAAAGACACCGTTGAAACCTCGGGCATTTGCAGGAGACCGGTTTTGAGTATTTCTGGATCACTGCCATCCAGTGAGATGTTGAGGATGTTTTCCTTGTCCATCCCCAGGTCATAGTTCACCGAATACTGGTACTGGCGGTAAGTGATGACGATGGCCAGAGAAAAGATCATGCTCAAGGCAAACTGGGCTACAATCAGGGCTTTTCTCGCACTGAGGCCGGAAATACTCCGAATCGCGCCCTTGAAGCGCAATGACTTCAGGGAGCTCAGGCGGCTAAAGAATAGCGAAGGGGCGATGCCGGCCAGTAGGCCCGTGACTACGGCGAATAGTACAAACCATCCGAGGAGGGTGGCATCGAGTTGAAGCTCGAGCACCTCACTGGCTCGCGGGATCAGCTGTAAAAAGTGTGGGCGAAGGACCGTGAACAGCCCTATGCCGAAGAGTAGGGATAGTAGCGAAATCGTGATCGTCTCAAAGGTGAACTGCGTGTAGATGTCTCTCCCGGTCGCCCCACTTACCTTGCGGATGCCTACCTCTCTTGTACGACGTAAAGCCCGTGCCATGGACAGGTTGGTGTAGTTGAAGATAGCTGAGACGAGAATGGCAAAAGCTATCGCTGATAGGATGATGTTGGGCAACATGATCATCTTCGGGCCAATCTGATCGCTCAAGTCGCGTCCGGGGAGGATCCTATCGATGCGCTGTAGCTCGAATGTGGCGCGGAAGTCTTCAGGTTCCTTGAAATAATCCGGGGCGTACGAAGTCAGGAAACTGGTGACTCGCTCCTGAGCGGACTCATCAGGGATGAATAGGTAGTTATAATACCGATCCAAGTTTCCCCAATCGGCCATCGAACTGCGCTGCTGGTTTCTTTTCTCCAGGGCATCGAGCGTAGCCAGGGAGGCAATGGCCTCAAACTGGATATGAGAGAACCTGGGTGGATCCTTAGCAATGCCCGTGACCACGACATTGCCCAACTGCTCCAACTGTATGACCTGGCCTAGCGCCGGACGATCTGCGAAGATCTTGGCCGCAGCCGTCTCGGAGAGTACGACTGAAAATGGCTCCGCCAACGCTTGCCGAGCATCTCCGTGCAAGAGATCAAAAGAAAGAAAATCAAAGAAGTGCTTGTCGGCATAGATCCCGCGAATGCGCAATCTTCGGTCGTCGATTTCCGCAATATCCGATAAGTTTCTTCCGAGCTGCGTCACCTGTATACCTGGCACGGCGTTGATCAGCTCCTCACCCAATGGAAGCGGACTGGTGGCTCGCCACTTCTGGCGGTGCATCTGAAACTCTGGCTGTGATAGGACCCGATAGATCTGGTACTTGCGCTCGTGAAACTGATCGAACTTCATCAGGTCGTTGATCATACCAATGACCAGCAACCCCACAGACATGGCCACTGAAAGGCTAAACACATTGATCATGCTAAAGAGCGGGTGCCGGCGGATGTTGCGAATGGCGACGGTCACATAGCTCCCCACCAATGACCATGCATAGGCCTGCTGCCGTCGGAAGGACCAGGAACGAAGGACGGTAGGTCGCAGCATCTTGAGCACTTCCCAGCGATAGATCCACCGGGCACGACGGACTCCGTGCATCCTGGCATTGCTCTGGAATGACTCCTCCAGGTCCCCTTGCAGTTCCTCGTAGAAGGATTCGTGGCACATCCATCGGAAGAGCCTATGGGCGATCTGGGGTGGCTTATGACTTCCCATAGTTCAACTGCGGTATGACTTGCCACATTTCTTCCCTAAGGCGCCGGGCCTCCTGCAGGGACTCGATGCCGGTATTGGTAACCTGATACAGTTTCTTCCTGCGTCCCCCACGCTCGGCGGAGGGTGCTCCAAACTCCGAACGGATCAGTCCCTTCTCTTCCAATCTGCTCAGCGCGGCGTGGAGGGCTCCCCTACTGATACTGCGCCCTGTGCGGCTGCCCACCTCTTCCTGGACTGTGACGCCGTAGGCGTTGTCGTCCAAGAGAAGGATAGCCAGCATGACAATTTCCTGGAATTCCCCGAGGTTCGTTCCTTTCATTGGGTTATTACTTTCTTATATGAAGACCAAATATAAGTATTTGTTTCTTAAATGAAGACATTGATTTGCCTTTAGATATTTGTCAGCGAAGCTTGTTGGTGAAAACACGAACAAGGGTGAGGAATTGCTAACGGTGCAGCATGAAGCCTGTCAGTGAAAACACCGGCCAGGCAAGAATACCTCTCAAAGTGGATATCGTGGTTCCACCCCTAATCAACCGCAGAAGGCGAGCAGAAATGTTGCACAGGCCTGCCGATATCAATTTTGAATTGTGATTACTTTGTGGCATGCAGTCGAGACATCGCATTGTATCGAACGATAGACGCCCGTCAAAACCCGTGACAAAGGGAACTCGAATATGTGTTGAGTTGCTATGGAAGGAGCTCCTTGCAGGCCCTAGTCATACGACACTAATTCCGATCTACATCCGAACCCACACAAAGCGATGACTCTTACACCTGTTCAGTACGTACAGAGCCTGATAATCATCCTCCTCACCCTCTTTTTCGTGAGTACAGCTTACGTGCACTTCCGGGGCAAAGTGCGGTTCAAGTTCTTCCGACAGTTATTTGACCATTCTACGTTTCTGGCACCGGTGAATGCACTCATGTATGCGTTCTCATCTGTTCCGAGGACCCCGTACCTACCGATGGACTCCATCCCTGTACTCAGCACCCTCACTGACAACTGGCAAACCATCCGGGAAGAGGGACTGAAGCTGGAGGAACAGGAGGCCATCAAAGCATCTGAAAAGCTCAATGACATTGGTTTCAACTCGTTTTTCCGGAGAGGCTGGCGGAGATTCTACGTCAAGTGGTATGGTGATATACATCCCTCGGCCGTCGATGCTTGTCCCCGGACCATCGAATTGATCGGCAACATACCGGGTATCAAAGCTGCCATGTTTGTCAATCTTCCTTCAGGCGCGAAGCTTCCCATTCACAGAGACCCATACGCCGGCTCCTTGCGCTATCATCTGGGGCTCGCCACACCCAACTCCGAAGACTGCAGGATCATTGTCGACGGCACGCCCTACTACTGGAAGGATGGCGAGGCTGTCCTATTTGACGAAACCTACATCCACTACGCCCACAATGAAAGCGACCAAGACCGTGTGATCTTCTTCTGCGACGTCGAGCGTCCTGTCAAGTTCAAGGTGATCCAATGGATCAACCGCTCATTCGCAAAGCTTTTACTGGCCGCGGCCGCATCTCCTAACGAGGCCACAGATCGCACCGGTGGACTCAATAAGGTCTTTGGGTACGTCTATCAGATCAGGATCGTAGGTAAGAAGCTCAAGGCGTACAACAGGACGCTGTATTATGTCGTGAAGTACATTTTGTTCGGAGCGCTATTTTATTGGCTGGTATTGAGCTGGTACTTCTAATCATCTGGACGGCCGATGGGTCATCTCCAACCGACAATACCAACGAAGCCCCGGTTTCTTTCTACCTACTCTACCTTAGTTGCTTCGTAAGGTCCGACTGTAAATCCAGTGACAAAGTCCTCGTCAAATATGAAGTTGAACCGCTCGCCATCAGCCTTGTCGAAGAATGTCGTGTCTGACTCAGGTAGCATGAAGAATGGCTCATCTAAGAAGTCGGCTGATACCTGCAGGCCATTATCCTGTACAGACATCTCGACGCTCCCAAGGTCAGGAACGGTGTATTTCCCTACAAACCTTTGAAGCTCGTCGGGGGACTGTTCCTTGTAACCCCTGGTCATAGGCTCCACACCGGGCAGATCATACTCCTCGGCAATGCTGAGCATGATCTCCTGGATGATGCTTCCATTGTCGGAGTTGACCATAATTACCACTGCATGAGGGCTATCTTTCCAGACAACCAGGCGCGCCCGAAACCCTTCATCTGCGCCACCATGGCCATAAGTGTGATCACTCACTCTAGGGCCCAGTCCATGCCCATCCATACCTGGCGTCAACATCGCATTGACCGTTTCAACTTTAAGTAATCCGTCCTCTTGCGCCTGCTGAATACCCTGGATCTCTTTGGCCCAAAGTATCAATTGGGAAGGCGTGGTCCACAGGCCTGCTGCCGCCATCTCGGGGTAGATGGGCCATTTGCCTTCAACCTCATTGCCATTGCGCCTGTAGCCGGTTGCCGCAATCGAATGGTACGTCTCAGGCAGGGGATTCTCAAATGTACTGGAGGTCATCCCCATCGGATCCAGGACGTTGGCTTGCATGATCTCCGGAAATGACTGCCCCTCAATGTCTGTGATCATGAGCTGCATAATGGTATAACCTCCTCCGGAATACATCCAACTCTCCCCAGGCTCTTTGTATACACGCACAGAATCGGTGTTGCCAACGCCATCCAGCACTTCTACCACCGTTGGAATCGTGTCACCCTTGTCATATCCCGGGAATCCCCAGACCGTCAGACCGGCGGTGTGATTCAGGATTCGGGTCGTGGTGACCTTTTCTACTTGTGTGAATTCGTTGGCAGGCACCTCCCAGCTGGTGAGGTAGTTGTTGACATTCGAATCCAGATGAATGTTCCCTTCTTCATGAAGCTGGTGCGCCCTGAGCGCGGCAACCGGTTTGCTGATAGATCCTGCCAGGAACATTGTCTCAGTGGTTACAGTGCGATTCTCCGAGCTATCCGCCATGCCATATCCCCTGGTCCATTCGATCTCGCCCTCATTGAGGAAGGCGATGCTGACTCCAGGGATGCCGAGTTCCCTTAACCGCTCTTCGATGTTGTACTTTGTGATGGTCTCCCCTTCAATTTGCAAGTTGGGCTGCAATCCGTTTTCAATTCTCGCAATGCGTGCGTCAAGATCGGGATCCTTGTCCGATGGCGCCGTACAGGCAGCGAGAATCAGGAGGAATAAGATGAGATGGAGAGGCTTCTAATTGGTTTCGGCTTAGTGAGAGCTATTGGATGGTGACTAGTATTTACATCCACTGAAAGATAGTCAATAGGGCTCAAGACGCTGGGCGCTTATTTGTTTCATCGAAGAGAAGACATTCCCGCAATGGCCGAACGATGATTTATTAGAGTTCAGGCGACTCCGCATTGAGCAGCACCGGCGTCCCATAACCCAATTCCTTCAATCGGGGCATTTGAGTAGCCGCATCGCCACCACCAAATTTGGATTCTGGCGTTTACTTCAAATACCGATCAAAGAAATCTGTGGCCGCCATATAGGTCCTGTACCAGCTGTCATACCGGAGAAAGCCGTGAACTTCATCGGGGAAGACGAGTACCTCATTGGTCACGCCAAGTTTGTCGAGTTTGTACTTCAAGTCGATGGACTGGCCAAACATGACGTTGCGGTCGTCATCGCCATGAACAATCAAGACTGGCGAGCTCCAAAACTGCAACTCAGAAATAGGCGAAGACAGATAGGCCTCTTCCATCTGCTCTGGCCCGAGTCCCCACGAACCTCCCGGGGAGAAATCGCGACCACGCCACGCCCAGTCGTGAACGCCATGGAGGTCTACGCCAGCTTTGAAGAGATCGCTGTCTTTGGCCAAACCCATTGCGGTCAGATAGCCGCCGTAAGAGCCACCCCACAAACCAATTTTATCGGGGTTTACATTTTCCAGGCCTTGCAGGTACTTGCCAGCGGCGAGGATATCCTTGTATTCCGAGGCCCCTCGAGGGCCTTGATTTGGATCCAATCGAAAGTCCCTTCCGTAGCCGATTCCATTGCGGTAGTTGACGGAAAGAACGACATACCCCTGCGAGGCGAGGTATTGGTTGTAGACATAGGCATTGGCATAGTAGCCGCTATAATGGTACCCCAATAGCATTTGCCTTATGGGGCCACCGTGCATGAAGATCACTGCGGGATAGCCCTCTTTGGAACGGCCCTCTGGCACGAATAGCTGCCCATGGATCGTGAGACCATCTGCCGATTCAAAAGTCACTCCTTGCGGTTCTACAAAACCCTTCGCAGGATAGGAATCGGGGATCACGACCAGTGACTGCCGGTTACTTCCCTTTTGCAGCGTGACACCTGTAGGTTGGTTCGACCGCCCTTCCCGGTACGCTACAGCTCCATCTTTCAAAGCAATAACATGTGATTGAATACCGCTGGCTTCGGTGATCTGCTCACCTCTCCCTGTTGCTATGTCCACCCGCCAGATATGTCGACGGTTGATATCGTCTCTATTGGAGGAACAATACAGATATCTCTGGTCAAGTGACAAGTTGTGGTTCTCTACATCGTATTCTCCAGCTGTCAGGTCCACGATCTCACTGCCATCCGGGTTGATCGAGTAGATATGGTTCCAGCCGTCGTGCTCCGAATAGAAGAGGATCTTATTGCCATTGGTCCATCGCAGCGGATTGGACGGGTAGTACTGTGCAAATCCTCCATCATCTCCTGGAGATTGCCATATACTCCGACCCTCTCCCGATCCAGCATCGACCACAATGATCTCAAAGGCCCAACTCCCCATGATATTGTAAAACTCATCCTTCAACCTCCCGGCCGTGCGAATGAAGGCAATTTCAGAACCATCCGGAGACCAAACCGGCTCGCTGTCAAAACCATAGGCCGGTGCCATCCACTGAATACGATCGTCCGCTGGGATATATACACCGACAAAACTGTGATCCCCCCTACTACTCACAAATGCAATCCGATCATCAGACGGGGATATGGCCAGAGAACCGGCTCCACCCCTGACCTGGAAGAGTGTCCTGGGTTTCGGGTTCTCCCCGGTGACATCATCAATCACCCAGACACCTCCTGATTTGGCAAAAGTCAGACTTAGCCCATTGAGCGTCATAGACCCGCCTGCCGGTTGATCCAGCGTATCAAGGGCCCCATCAGAAACACGTACTCGCAGAAGCTGGCGAATGGGTGTATATGGAAGGCTGGCGGCATTGGCAGGTTGTCCCTGTCGATTGTTGCCATTGCCTCGCACAAAGAGCACGTGACCTGCCACAACTGCAACCAGGCTGATGCCCAGGCCATCGTCCTTTGTATAATCAGTCAATGACTTTGGAGATGCCTCATCCACACTAGCCCACCATACATTGCGAGCTCCCTTTTCATTGGTGACCCATGCAATCGATTCGCCGTCGCTATCACCCAGAATGGATTCGACGTAGGGCGCCCCCAGACTTTCCTCAAGCGTATATTGAGCTTCAGCGCAGAAGTTTAGGACGAAGAACAGAAACAGGACTAAGTAATAAGGTTTTTTCATTACACGTTGATTGGGTAGAGTGCTAAAGATAGTCAAGGCACACTGACAAAATTTCGTCTTGCGTCCAACCACTTGCAGTCAAAGACGGTTGAGAATGGCGGGGTTCCCCTGTAAGTTCGCTTCACAATGCCAATACTCAATTCGGACAAAGTCATCGATTTGCTATTGCAACGGCCCTTTCATCGCCGAATGCTACTCATGGTGGGTGTGATGACAGTGCTCCTCGGAGGATTCGCTACTCGTCTGCAGTTCGATTTTGAATTGGAGAAGCTCTTCCCAAAAGGAGATGATGACCTGGCATATTTCAAGGAGCACGTTGAGCGCTTTGGCTATGACAATGACTACTTGACCATTGCCCTCAAGGCGCCTGAGACTATCTACGACAGCTTCTTTGTTGCTGAAGCTCAAAAGGTAGTGACAACGCTTCGGCAATTGCCCGGCGTAGACTTCGTGTCCTCTCCCCTTGAGCTACCAAAAATGGTCGCGACGCCCATGGGGCTAAGCGCCTTCCCAATGTTTGACGACCCCGACAACTTCCATGGAGATAGCACCTGGATAGCTGCCGATCCTCTGCTGAGCCCATTGATCCCGTCAACGCACCTGACCCTGTTATTACGTCATGAGCATATGGGTCAGACAACTGGGCAAGCGCTTTATGATCGTATCAGGGTCATCATGGGGCATGCGCCGTTTGAGATCCGATTGATTGGGCGACTCCCAGGTGAGAAAGCCTTTCTGGAACTGGTAAAGGAGGATTTCCTCGTCTTCCTGCTAGGGTCGCTCCTCATCTGTGCCCTCGTACTATGGCTTATAGCTGGCAATTGGAAGCTGACACTTCTGCCTTTCACCGTCGGAGCGGTGACACTTCTTTGGACCTTCGGTCTGATGGGACTGCTGGGGATCCCAATAACGATCATGACTTCCCTCCTGCCTCCTATTATTCTCTTTGTCTCCTCCTCCGATGGCATCCATCTAGTATCCGCTCTGCGGAATAGCGAAAACCAAAAACAGGCATTTGCCAAGGTCTTCTTTCCCACTTTCATGACGTCCATGACGACGGCCATTGGCTTCTTTAGCCTGATGGTGATCCCGGTGGGACCGCTCCAAGCGCTGGGGTTATTGGCGGGCCTGGGGACGTTGATAGCGTTTGGGATCACGTATGTGATCGCTCCCGTCTTTCGCGAACGCTACACTGAAGGAAGGAAAATAGACCGACGGTCCTTATCAACGTATGTAGGTTGGCTGTGGAGAAACCATCGCGCAGTCGCCGCCGTGGTGCTTGTCTTAGTGGGTGTCGGCGCCTACTTCAGTACCCAGCTCAAAGTGGACGCCTATCTGCTGGATGACCTACCGACCGAATCGCAAGTGACCCTTGACTTTCAATGGGCCGACGAAAATCTGGGGGGATCGAAGCCCTGGGAGATATCGCTGTGGCCCACCTCCCCAGCCGACGACTGGTGGGACGAGCCTATTCAGCGGGAGGTCGCAAAAATCACGGACTACCTACAGAATGAGTATGGTGTAGCTCGAATTGCTAGCTCCTCCAACGCGCTGAAATACGCCTCATACCTTGAAGAGGGGGACTATTCCTTCCCTGACGTAGTTAGTCCCCGGTTGATAACCAGAGCTAAACGACTCCTGCATGAAATGAGAATCCCATTGGCGAGCAAGGACAGTCGATACGGGCGAATCGCAGGGCTGATTCCCCAATGGGGTTCGGAGGAGACTCGCAGTCGGGATGAGGAGCTGGCACTGTTTCTCCAACGGGAAATTGATAGCACCATCCTTCGCCATCGCATGACGGGTACAACATACATGATTGACCGGAGCCATGGGATACTGGCTCGCCAAATCGTGGGAAGCCTGGCCCTGGCAATCGCAGTGGTATCCGTAGTCCTGGGGCTCTATTTCCGATCAGGTCGAATGGCACTCATCGCATTGGTGCCCAATATCATGCCACTTTTGATGATTGGTGCATCATCTCCCTGCTTGGAATATCTCTTCAACTGTCTACCTCCATCATCTTTGCCCTGGTATTTGGTATCGTCGTAGACGATAGTATCCACTTCCTCGCTACCTATCGCAATGCCCCCCACTCTTCAGCGGAGGAGCGGGTACTGTTCGCAATGAATACCGCAGGAAGGGGCATGATCAATACGACATTGGTTTTGGCCGCCGGCTTCGCCATGTTGATATTCTCCAACTTCGGAGCGACACATTATCTCGGGTTGTTTTTGTGCCTCAGCCTGCTGCTGGCGCTGGCCATTGATTTCACCTTGCTCCCAATTTTGTTGCGGTGGATCAAACCAAGTGACAAGAGACGAGGTTAACAGTGCATGCTATCAATCGGACAAAAACTACCTGATCTACAATTGAAGGATCAGAACGGTGAGGAAGTCTCATTCCACGACCTCATTGGGACTCCCATGGTGATCTATTTCTACCCTAAGGATGAGACTCCCGGGTGCACGAAGGAGGCCTGCGAATTTCGTGACGACTATTCCGAATTTGAGGCCTTAGGAGCCAAGGTATTTGGGATCAGTGCTGATAGCATCAAGTCGCATGAGCGATTTGCCGCAAGACACAGGCTGAATTTCTCATTGCTGAGCGACACGTCAAGAAAAGCGGAAAAGGCTTTTGGGGTACCCCGAAACCTGTTTGGGATGTTGCCTGGGCGAGTGACGTTTGTTTTTGATGCCGAGGGCAAGCTTGTTCACACCTTCAACTCGGCGCTGCGAGTGGATCGACACGCCAAGGAAGCCTTACATGCCCTGAAGAAGATCTCGCAGTCTGCTTAAGATCTGACGATCGCTCGAACGACCATCACAATCACGGCGATCAGGAACATGATGATGGAGATCTTGTTGATCCCGTGCATCATGCGCAAGTTGATATTCTTGGGTCGATTGGGGTCTTTCTTACGAAAGAAGTAGGTAGCGACCTCCTTTAGTCCGAAGTAATATCCGATACCGGGACGTTGGCTGTCGTCAGTAGTACTCCCGGTTTGATTGCTTTGCTCCTCTGTACTCATTTCATCATTCATTTACATGCTCAGGTTCAGTCCAAGCACCATCATCACGGATAAGTTCTATGAGCTCATCCAATGCTCGTTCCGAAGGGACTGACCTCTTTACTACTTCCTTGCCCTTATAGAGCGTTATCTTTCCTTTGCCCGAACCTACGTAGCCATAGTCGGCATCGGCCATCTCACCCGGTCCATTGACGATACAGCCCATAATGCCAATCTTGATACCCTTGAGGTGATCTGTGCGCTTGCGGATCATCGCCGTGGTTTCCTGTAGATCGAATAGAGTTCGACCGCAGGAAGGGCAAGAGATGTATTCAGTCTTTGTGATACGCGTTCTGGCGGCCTGCAATATTCCGAAGCAGATCTCATTCTGGCTCTTGATCATTCCCAGATCCTGATTGCCTTGCATTGAGGACAACATGACCCCATCGCCCAAACCGTCGATCAATAGCCCGCCCAAGTCAGTTGAAGCACGAAGCATCAACGAGTCATCATTCGGGAGATCATAGGCTCTGTGAAACACCACCGGTGAGTCGATGTACTGGCTCATCAACCGGGCCGTGAACGCACGAAGGTCCGCCATGGCGTGAGCATTGTCGGTTCGTACCAGTAACACAAAAGGGCCGCTCTGGATCTCGTCCCATGCCTCCAGAAATTCGTCCGTAGAAAGGCTCAGGAAGTTGAGGGCCGGATGCAACATCGCTCCGTCCAATAGCTCACTCACAGTCAGCATCGGGAACTTGTTCTCCTTGTCATCGGCACTCATCCAATGATCATGGTCGAGTATCTCTTTCAGGCCATTGGGTAGCATAAAGCCAATAGGCTTGGCCCCAGAATAGATGTAGTCAGCGCCGAGGTCATTCATACTCCACTTGTCCAATTCCGGGAGATAGAAGTGACCAATACTCTTAAGGTCTTTGACGTCGGTGACACCCCTGGCACTGAAATCAGCAATCACCCGCGGCACATTGTCATGGCCAAAATTGGCCACCTCACGCGACTGCCGTCGATTGTACGAAAAAGGATCAATGGGGTACTCCACAAGTGTAGGGATGGGCTCATGGCCTTCGCGAGCCGACACTTGATTTACCAGCGACGCTGCCACCGGAGCCTCAGCCTCGGGCTCTTCAGTGAGGCTAACGCGCACCGTATCACCAAGGCCATCCTCCAGCAATGTACCGATGCCAACGGCGGATTTGATCCGTCCATCTTCAGCTTCCCCAGCCTCTGTCACTCCCAGGTGTAAGGGATATGGTTGCAATCCCTCCTCCTCCATCTTCTGCACAAGGAGCCTGTACGCCTGCACCATAATCTGGGTATTGCTGGCCTTCATGGAGAGCACAATATCGTAGTAGTTGAGGTCTTCGCAGATACGTAAAAACTCCAGCGCCGACTCGACCATTCCCATTGGGGTATCACCGTAGCGGCTCATGATCCTGTCGGACAGCGAGCCATGGTTGGTACCAATGCGCATGGCCGTCCCATACTCTTTGCAGATCTGGACGAGCGGTGTGAACTTCTCACGAATACGCTCCAACTCCTGCTGATAGCTGGAATCGGTGTATTCTATCTCCTCAAATTTCTTCTTGTCGGCGTAATTCCCTGGATTGACGCGGACCTTCTCCACAATTCTGGCTGCAAGTTCTGCGGCGTTCGGTGTGAAGTGAATGTCAGCTACGAGTGGCGTGTCGTAACCTCGGGCACGCAGACCTTTCTTTATTTCTTCCAGGTTTTGAGCTTCCTTGATACTCGGGGCAGTGATTCGCACATATTCACAGCCGGCCTCGATCATTCTGATGGATTGCGCTATCGATCCCTCCGTATCCATCGTATCAACAGTGGTCATGGATTGCACGCGGATAGGGTTTTCACCACCCAATGGCGTACCTCCGATGTTCACCACTCTTGTCTTCCGGCGATGATAACTCGTGAGGCTTTGACAGTACTTTTTGGTCGAGGCTACAGCCTGCTCAAAATCCATGGTATCGACGAACTAGATTCAACACTTAAACTTCAGAGGCGACTGCTTGGTTTTGCTCACGCTCACAAATCTCCCAATTGCGGTCTCATCACAATATCCTCCACGACGCTTCCGGGGCTCAACTGCGAAGCAGCCCATACCATATGCGCTATATCCGAGGCCTTCATCAGGCGCTCCTCATCCACATCCACGCCATCCCAACTTGGTGTGAAGGTCGGGCCGGGGATCACCGCCGTGACCCGAATGCCTTCAGTACGAAGCTCCTGCCGTAGGACTTGCGATAATCCGTACAACGCGAATTTCGATACGCTGTAGGACCCTCCGTTGGGATAGGCTTCAAGGCTGGCTGTGGAGCAAACATTGAAGATATCTCCCTTTTTATTCTTCTTCATAGGTGGCAGCAGCCCCCTCGTGATATGGTAAGCAGACATGAGGTTGGTCTCCAGTAGCTGCTGCAGGACGGCCTCATCCTCACTCTGGACTTCTCCGGGTATGAACACCCCAGTGTTGTTGACAAGTACTTCCAGGCTCTTTCCCGTGAGCGTGATAAAATCGAGGAAGTCATCGATGTCCTTTCGCTTCGAGAGATCTGCGGGGAAAGTGTGGATCCTGGATTCGTACTGGGACTCTAGCTCCTGTTTCAGGGAAGCCAGGTCCTCCTCGCTTCGTGCACAGGTCGCCACAGCGTACCCATTGGCAGCAAATATTTCGGTTACCGCCTTCCCTATACCCTTCGTACCCCCCGTGACTACAGCGAGTTTTTCCATAGTTGCGTATCTATTGTGAGCGGCAAAGTTATAAGGTATATCGTCCTTTTCACGTAATTTCGAAGTATTCAAACACTAACGATCAATTTCTCCGCTACGACACCGTCGAACAAAGGATCTGCATGAAGAGCATAGGTCTTTACGTCATATTCATAGGCAACCTTTTCAAAAGAACCGAAAGCTTTCGAACCTACCTTCGGCTGACCATCGATGAGTGCATCAAAGTCGGGTTCAACTCCGTCTTCATCGTCACGATCATCTCGCTCTTCATGGGTGCTGTTACAACCATCCAGACGGCCTACAACCTCATCAGTCCATTCATCCCCGATCCGGTGATCTCACTCGTAGTAAGAGACATGACCCTACTGGAACTTTCGCCAACGATACTCGCCATTGTGTTTGCGGGAAAAGTGGGGTCTAACATCGCTGGTGAATTGGGAACCATGCGCATCACGGAGCAAATCGATGCGCTGGAAGTGATGGGCATCAATGCAACGTCCTACCTCGTTCTGCCCAAAATTTTGGCTTCCTTGATCATGTACCCAATGCTGGTAGTGATGTCCATTTTCCTGAGCCTATATGGCGGATATTTCGCCGGTCAGATTGCGGGAGTCATCTCCGGTGAAGACTACATCCTGGGCATCCGATCAGAGTTTTTGCCCTTTAGCGTCAAGTTCGCCATGATCAAATCGTATACTTTCGCTTTTGTGGTCGCCTCGATTTCTTCTTTCAAAGGTTTTTATACTCGTGGCGGAGCATTGGAAGTCGGTCTCGCTTCCACGAGTGCGGTAACCAACAGTTGTATTGGCATCCTATTCGCTGACTACATCCTCGCTCAACTTCTTGCAGAATTCCTTACCCTGTCATGATCCAAGTACATAACATATCGAAGGCTTTTCAAGACAAAGAGGTGCTCAAAGATATCAGTGGTCACTTTGAAAGAGGGCAAGCCAATTTGATCATTGGCGCCAGTGGCACAGGCAAGAGCGTACTCCTGAAATGTATCGTCGGTCTCGTGCAGCCAGATGAGGGTCAGGTATTGTTTGACAATCGGGACTTCACTGCCGGTGACAAAGACGTGCAGACCGATATCCGCCGGGAGATAGGCATGTTGTTTCAGGGAGGGGCACTCTTTGACAGCAAGACGGTCGAGCAAAATGTGATGTTTCCCCTCAATGTGCTCACCAAAATGCCCAATGAAGAAAAACTCGAAAGAGTCAACTTCTGCCTGGACCGTGTGGGCCTGAGCGGTGTCAATAAAAAGATGCCCTCGGAAATCAGCGGAGGAATGAAGAAGCGCGTCGGCATCGCCCGCGCCATCGTCAACAACCCGAAATATCTATTCTGCGACGAACCTAACTCAGGACTGGACCCCCAGACATCAATCAAAATAGACAACCTGATCAAGGACATTACCGACGAATACAACATGACCACAGTGGTCGTCACCCATGATATGAACTCCGTGATTGAGATCGGCGATAACATTATGTTCCTCTTCGAAGGCCAGAAAGTATGGGAAGGGAGCAACGAAGAGATTACCCATTCCAAGGTAAAGGAGTTAAATGACTTTGTTTTTGCCACAAGGTTGATGCAAAAGATCTACAGCCCAGAATAATTCTCAACCACCTATCATAGTTATTAATACCCATAGCAGTTGAAAAGCTATTTTGCCAAAACGATTTAAACCCAAAAGAAAATGAATCGACTACTTGCCATTCTATTCGTCTCAGCGGCGCTAGTTACTTCAGCCGTATCTCAATCCTTTGACCCCAATGCTGATATCCCCGTGGATGACAATGTCCTCATTGGGAAGCTTGAGAATGGGCTCACTTATATCATCCGGAAAAACCAAAAACCAGAAAATCGTGTGCAGCTACGCCTGGTGGTCAACGCTGGATCGATGCAGGAAGATGACGATCAGCTAGGGCTGGCACACTTCATTGAGCACATGGCTTTCAATGGCAGCAAAAACTTTGAGAAAAACGAACTGGTCGATTTTCTGCAATCGGTAGGTGTGGAATTCGGCGCCGACCTCAATGCCTATACAAGTTTTGAGGAAACGGTCTATATGCTCCCACTGCCCAGCGACGATGAGGAAGTCTTGATGAAGGGCCTGACAGTCCTCGAAGATTGGGCCTCCGGATTGTCATTCGACCCAGAGGAAATCGACAAGGAGCGTGGTGTTGTCGTGGAAGAATGGCGTCGCGGCCAGGGAGCCCAGCAACGAATGAGAGACGAGTTCTTCCCGATATTATTTAAGGACTCACGATATGCCGAGCGTCTGCCTATTGGCAAGAAGGAGATCATCGAAAATGCCTCCTACGAGACGATCCAGTCATTCTACGAAGATTGGTACCGCCCGGAATTGATGGCCATTGTGGTCGTCGGTGACATCGACGTGGCTCAGATGGAATCAGAAATAAAATCCCGATTCTCCAAAATAAAAGTCGCAACCCCTGCCAGGGAAAAACTCTCCAACGAAGTGCCCGGCCATGAGGAGACGCTGGTAGCTATCACGAAGGATGCGGAAAACTCCTTTACCATCCTGCAACTGGAGTACAAGCACCCTGGCGAACAGATGACAACCCTGTCGGACCTCAGAAAGAACTACCTGTATTCCCTTTACAACCGCATGCTCGGCAACCGCCTGGAGGAGCTCACACAAGCCGCAGACCCTCCATTCATCTTCGCCAGCTCCAATTTTGGGTCCCTGGTACGCAGCACCAACTCCTACAGTTCGTTCGCGGTGTCCTCAGAGAACGGGATCGGCAAGGCGCTGGAAACACTAGTGATCGAGAACGAACGTGTCAAAAAGTATGGCTTCACACCTTCGGAGCTGGAGCGAACCCTGCGGACGATGGCGACGGAGCTGGAAAACGCAGCCAAAGAAAAGGATAAGACCGAATCAGGATCCTATGTGAGGGAATATGTCAGCCATTTCCTGGAGCAGGAGCCCATCCCCGGCATTCAATTCGAATTTGACTTCTTTCAAAAGATCGCCTCAACCATCAGAGTTGAAGAAATCAATGCGTTGGCAACCCAGTGGATCACCGACGAGAATCGCGTCGTCATTCTCATGGGTGTCGACAAAGAAGGTGTATCACTACCCTCCGAGGAGGACATCCTCACAACGATCGACCAAATTGACCTTGACGCCATCGAACCCTACGATGATGCGGTCAGTGACGCGCCATTGATTGACAATCTGCCAGCGGCAGGAGCCGTCGTCTCCACCACGTCGAATGAGACGGTGGATGTTCAGGAATTGACGCTGGCCAATCGTGTGAAGATCGTAGTAAAAGTCACCGACTTCAAAAATGACGAAATCTTAATGTCGGCCTTCAGTCACGGGGGACATTCGCTGTATCCGGACGAAGAGTATCGCTCAGCGAGCTACGCCAGTGCCATAGTGGGCCAGAGCGGCCTCAAGGACTTCAGCATGATAGAGCTGCAGAAGATGCTTGCGGGCAAGGAGGTGCGCGTGAATCCATACATTTCCAGCACACGCGAAGGGTTGTCAGGTAGCTCGACCCCTAAGGACTTTGAAACGATGCTCCAGCTCACGCACCTGTACTTTACTGCCCCGAGACAGGATGAGGAAGTCTACGCCTCCATCATCAACCGCGAAAAGCAGATCCTGCAAAACCTCCTGATCAACCCACAGTATTATTACCAGGATCAGGTAAGCAAGATCATGGCTCAGGGCAATCCTCGCGGCGGTGGGTTCCCTACTGTGGACGACCTGGACCAGGTGTCTTTTAGCCGGGCTCACGAGATTTACAAAGAGCGCTTTTCCAATGCCGGAGAGTTCACGTTCTTCTTTGTTGGCAATCTGGATATGGCAACGGCTGTTCCAATGTTTGAGCAGTACTTGGGCAGTCTTCCTTCGAGCGATGCCACTGAATCCTGGAAGGATCTGGGCATCCGACCACCCGAAGGCAAGGTCGAAAAAGACCTCTTCAAAGGGACCGATGACAAGAGCCTGGTAACCCTCAAATTCGTTGGAAGCGAGAGCTTCACCAAGAAGCAGCAATACCTGTTTGGCGCCTTCGCTGATGTACTCGACAATAGACTGACAAAGATATTGCGCGAAGAGGCCGGTGGGGTATACAGTGTTCGGGTGGGTAGCGGTGTAAGCCGCATCCCTTACGAAAATTACGAACTGACGATCTCCTTCCCATGCGCTCCGGACAACGTACAGAAGCTGGTGGATGCGGCATTTACTGAAATCGAATCCATCCAAAAAGATGGCCCCTCGGAAGAAGATGTAACCAAAGTGCAGGAGGCGGACAATCAAAACCGGGAGGAAAACCTCAAACGCAACAACTTCTGGGCGGGACAGCTGTCAGCATACTATATCAACGACAAGGACCTTGACGGTTTCTACGAATACGAAGAGCTGGTCAATGGGCTCAACGCAGAGGATATCAAAGACGTAGCCAACGAGTTCATTGATACCAATGAGTACATCAAAGTGATCCTGTATCCGGAGTCTGCGAAGAACTAGAAAAACGCAGTGAGTTGCACAGTGCCGGTATGAACGAAATCGGCACTCTGCGATTTTCGTCCGAAATATTGCACAGTCAGTTGAAGCGCCTTGGCAATCTGATGCTGCCAGTTGACATTGGCGGTAAAGTTGGTGCCCGGGCGCAAGGCATCCAATAGTGTATAGCCCAGGAAGCTGTTCTCCTCCCCCTCGAAGGCGATGTCGATCAAGCTGATCCTGGCATTAAAATTCCCTTGAGCAGGTCGGGAGAATGTAGCGTCAAGACTCCAATCGTCTGCGACGGACCGCTCACCCGCCGACTCCGGCAAAGTATTGTTCTTTCTGCGATGTTCATAGCTACCTATGACCCGTAAGCTGGTACTGGGTTGCCATGTCACAGACGGTTTGTAGCCGCGAACAATCAAGTCAAAGTTTCGGGAGTCGAGGAAATCGGAGGAATTGGAAAGCTCACCCACCTGGGCTGTGAAGGCCACACCGTAGATCTGATTCAATGTGGTCCGGCCATTGAAGAACCACGACCGCTCCTGTCTCGCCTCAAACCCATTGGTTAACAATTGTCTCCTCGTGAGCTCGGTGTAAGCCACCTCCCCTGCCAGGCCTGAAGATACCCGGTTATAAAAAACCGTATACCGCGTTCTGTTATTGCGACTGATGATCTCCTCGTCTTCCTGAAATGCCGCAAACGGATTGACTCTCTTGGCGAGCGACTCATTCCCTGTTTTGTTGTCAAGGTTGAGGTTGATGAGATAGCTGAGCTTGGACAGCTCTCGTCGAAGCCCCGAATGACTCTTCCAGGCCCGAGGCATAGCAATATCCAGTGTATGAGCGTATTGGTTGCGAAAAACCGTGATGTATTCGTCAGTGGGCGTGAATAGCTTGATATATTCTTTCTCATCAGGATTGATTGCCTCGTAAAACTCATTGAGGTCTTTCAGGCCGTCGCCATTTTCATCGCGCCATGTATGTGTCCCCTCTCCTGTGTTGACAAGCACATAAATGAATTCCCGCCTCAGCTCGCGTCCGCTTGAAATCGCCAGCGACATGTTACTACGTATATGCCCATTCAAAAACTGATCGTTGGCTATCCATCGCCCTTGCAGCTGATCAAGCTGCTCATCGTTGATGAAGTCATCGACCCTTCGAAAGTTGAAGTCGACCTGGTGTTGATGGTTTTGGCCTCTGAGTGACATGGCGAGGTTCAGGTTATCAGCAGACGTGAAGTCCACAAGGCGCCCCTCCACGGGAGTCTTGTCATACCTTTTCCCATAAGACAGACGGTAGTTGACGAAAGAAGAGTCTGGATTTTGCAGGTAGGCCTCGTGGCTGTGAAAATACATGATGGACTGCGTGACGCTGTCAGTAGCTGCTGTGCGCAACTGGCTTTGATCCGACCGAAACCGATAGCCCGGCACCAACCACCTGTTGGGTACAGAAACGTCAGTATCTGTTTGTAGCCATTCGCTCTCATCATCAAGCTGCGTGTTGCGAAGCCAGAAATACCGACCATTTATCAGCACGGGACCCAGCTGAAATCTATCCGTTAGGAGTTGCCGCGTACCGTTGAAGCTGCTCGTTCGATGACGGGATTCAAATTGATACTGAAGATAGTTCTCGGTATCGCGATAAAGGCTCAAGCCGATACCAGATAGATATTGGTTTACCTGGAGCGTATCCTGCTGATGGGACCAGTTTCGGTCAAACTCGATCGCCCTAAACCGATCGATGGCCCTGAAGTCTTTTTCGTTGAATTCAAAACTACCGTTCAGTGACAGGCGATATCTACCGATGGTCGCCAAAGAATCATAGCCAGCCTTCATTCTCCACGAGAAGCCATTGTCATCCTCAGCATCAAGCTCAGAAAACAAATTGTCATCACGGTGGGAGAATGCCGCTTCCTGCTCGAATCGAAGCTTTCCTAAGCTTGATTTGCTGCCCACCGCGACCATCTGCCGTTGATTAGGCGCTGCCAGTTGCACCACGGGCGCAAAGTTGCCCTGCGAAGCCCCACCCTGCGGTGCCACCCACTCATACACGCGCCCGTTGCTCGTGCCATTCACCAGCAGGTAATCCCCGAGACCAAATCCCACCTCTGTAAATCGCACGTCATAGACGGCTTCATCCGGATCAGTCGAAAGCTCATAAATCTCGAACTGCGTGGCATCCACTACTGTATCCTTCTTCCGATAAAGCAACCTGTCGGCAGAGTACCCGACAGAGTCAATGCCGTCTACGAAGATTGGCCCGGGTGCATCACCCAGCTCCCGTAGTGCCTCGATCTCGTTTTGAGACAATGGCCCATTCAGAGGATTATTACGGTTGTCACGCTCGCGGTAGTACGATACATAGACATCATGGTCCTTCTGGGTCATGCGCTGGCTCATTGCCAGATTGGACCGTGCATAATTCTGTTCGATGAATTCAAAGTCGATCCTGATCCTTGTGAACCGAGTGATAACGACGTTGTTATTGAAAATCACCTCTCCCAGATTGTAGTCAATGACATAGTCATTGTTGAATCCTCTCTGCAGCTGTTCGCCATCGATAAAGACACGCTCTGAATTGGCCAGTACAATGATGAACCGCTCCCCCTCCGGTCCTCGCAGTCGGTACGGACCTTGTACCCCCTCGATCGGATCGACCTGTATGGAGGCGAACCGTCCCTTGGCGGCACTAGCTCCCACAGTGGTCTCACTCTTCCACTTTCCCAGATCCGCACGATAGGCCAGCCTTCCTCCCTGCACGTTTTTGTAATACTTCAGAAAGTAGCTCTCCTTAATGGGATTGGTGAGCACCACGTCTCCGAGAATCAAATCAAAGTCTCTGTTGTAGAGCTTGATAAACACATTGTCAAAATCACGTAACTGCTGGGTATTGCCTTCAGGCTGGTAGGGGATATTCTGATCGGTGATGACGGCACTCAAGAAGAGGTTGTCTGCCAATTGGCCATCCAATTGCAGGTTGAGGTTGGAGTTAACGAACAAACTCTGCCGATTGCCGACCGTAATACCGCGAGTGATAGAGCCCGATTTATATAATCCAGGTGTCGAAAACAGGGCGTCCTCGTCAAGCAAGATCTCACTCTTGGGTGGTGTCTGCGTCGAAGGGATAAACCTGCCGGTACCATAGAGATTGATGTCCCTGTTAATCGTGGGAGTTGTCAAAAGTGGAGAGATGACCCGATAGCAAACCTCGACATCACTTTGCAGCGGTTCGTTGAAGGTGATCAGCTGACTACTTGCATCGAAGTCGAACGCTACTTCCGGTTGAAGGTCGATGCTCGCTGGATCCACGAGCAGTGTATCAATCCTCGCTTGCAGTATCCCTGCAGATATTTCCTGACATCGAAGGTTAGATTGGCCGACGGCCTCACTGAGGAACAGCAGGCTACATATACCGATCGCCAGCTTCGGGAAGGATAACCGTAAACGTTGTCCCCTTGTGCTCCTCCGTATCAAACCAAATACTGCCTCCGGCCTGCTCGATACCTTTCTTCGCGATCGCCAAACCAATGCCGCTGCCTTTTTCTTTGGTGCTAAAATACGGGGTAAATATCTTATGACGTACATCCTCAGGGATACCCAAACCATTGTCAGTCACTTTCAAAATGACTTTGCCCTTGTTGCCCGTCAAATTGACCTGCAAGTGGGCTTTCTCGTCCTTTACGGCCTGGATTCCATTGATCACGAGGTTATTCAAAACCCTTCCCAGGATATTCGGGTCCGCAAAAACCTTCAGTCCCTGGTCGATTTCGCAGGTGATCGCTACGTCTTCGGAGGAATATAACGAACAAACTTCATTCGTCAATTCACTCATACCCACAATTTCGTTATTCGGAGCCGGCATTTTTGCAAATGCGGAGAAGGAATCAGCAATTTCCGAAAGGGTATCGATCTGTGAAATGAGCGATCCTAGCACCCTGTAGGTCGGTTCCTCAGAGGTCATATTGCGCATGAGCTGTTGGATCTTCAGGCGCATGGGTGTCAGCGGGTTCTTGATCTCATGAGCCACCTGCCGAGCAATCTCCTTCCAGGCAGTTTCCTTTTGACTCTGGGCCAGGGCTTCCTTACTGGCCTCCAGCTTTTGCACCATCCGATTGTACTCATCCACCAATTGGCCGATCTCATCGCCACCACTGTACTCGATGGGTTCGTTCTTATTCTCGAGATTGGTCTGACGCAATCGCGCACTCAAGGTAGTGATGGGCTTGGTAATGTTGCGGAGGACGAGGTATCCGAGAAGCACACTCGATAGGAAAATGACGGTGAAGACCACCACCAGATTCCCAAAAACCTCGATCTGTTGGCGATTGAGGTGACTCTTGGAGTCAAAGAAAGGCATGGAAATAATGCCCAGTAAGCTACCGTTGTGATGATCGACGACACCCTGATAGACCGACTTGAAATTGAGCTGCCCTACCCTCTCGTCTAGAACGATCGAGACCTCCGGATCATCCTCTATCGCCAAAAATCCCAATGGGTTGATCCGATCGGACACCAGCTTATTCGTGAAGATATCTGGCTGACTTGTCACCGTCAATAGGCCCTTCATACTGTAGAGGTTCAGGTCCGCCTGGGTGTATCTCGATACGTCTCCCACTTTGGCATAGAGATCAGACCTGTTGATGGCATACTGCTCAAACAGCGAAAGATCGCCATAGATATTTTCTGACACGGCAATGGCTCGCTTTTGATAATTGCGAATGATCTCATCCCGGTAGGATGAATTCAACAGGTTGAGAATAACCGCACTCACAATCAGCAGTGGAAGTATGAATGAAATGCCCAGGTATAGCTGTATCCTGTTCGCAAGGCTAAGGCTCCTGGCAGGAAAGATGCTGCGCAAGACAAATAAGGCCACCCCCATGAAACACAGGAGGATCAAGAACTGAAAGCACACATTCACGAGGTACGCACGGCGGGAATAGACCGGTGCGACAATGATCATTATGGCCGATTCATCTGATTTGGCCAGCAAGTGGTAGCCGTTGGCCTCGATGCCTTCTTCGGACTTTAAAAGTTGATTCCACATCTCCGGCTTCTGGAACACATCAAAGGAATAATCACCTTTCGAATAGATAAGCGCCCCCTGCCGAAAAAGAGCATAATCGTACTCCAGGGTACGCTCCGGGCGTTCTGACAGGAGTGCCGGATATACTGATCTCGGAATTAGTTTCTTGAGCATCAGCTCAATGACGATCCCGCCCAGAGGCTCGTCTACATCGCCGAGGGGTACCCACAGGATGTATTTGCTTCGACCAAGGTTCTCCCAATTCTCAATAAAGTACAGGCCGGGATATTCCGTTTCAAACTCTAGCAGAGGATCAAAGAAATCATCGGCATTACCAATGTCTTCACCCTCTAACTGATTCATGTCCCGACCAAAAAAAGAGATCGTCACCTCGTATTGGTCAAAATATGAAGTCAGGTACTGTCGATCGATCTTGATCCGAACCTCATCTTTGGAAAGTCTGTCACTGAGGAATCGCGTCCGGATCGTGGGGTCAACATGAATATTCTCCCGAATCTTATTGAGGTTCAGCTCAGTCATAGAATCTCGTGGCTGTAAGCGATTCTCAGCAAACTCCAGCTTATGAGCAATCTCCCTCTTCTCATAGTCCTTGTAAATAGCCGTCGCCGCGGTGAAGCTAGCCAGTGTGATGATGACTATGATGTAGAAAAATGTGATGTAAGAAAGGCGTATCAGGTTTTTGCTCAGGTCAAAATGATAGATCACACCCCATATCAGTGTATGAGGTATCACTATATAAAGCGCGGCATCCAGCGGCAGGAGTGCAAAGGCGAGCGCACCTCCGCCTATCACCAGCAAACCCTTGCGATGATCAAACCTCAGCTTGGAGTAGAGTCCCGCTAGATAGTGGATGATCGACAGAAAGCCCAGGCTGATAGAAAGGAAGATGGCAAAGCCTAGCACTCTTGGAGAGTCAAAGAGTATTCCGTCACTGATATCCAGTGATACCGGATGGCCGGCAAGAAACCTTCGCAATACCACCAGGTAGAAGTAGTGGCTAAAAAATGACAGCAGGCTGATAATAAAGGCCGATACCAGAACGCGGCGGTTGAGTAGCCGCAAGATCCTCTTCGCCGGCCTCGCTTGCGAAAGGTAATTGAGAATCAGGTCGAAGCTCGTGAGAAAGAGTAGTACCGAGACGAAGATGTCCCACAGGGAGGCGTTCCAAAGGCCGGTACTGTAGGCCGTGATGGCGGGTGACTGAGGCAACAGCAACGAAATGCCCTTTGCAGCTAGGCCGAGAATGATGGCTATCCATGGATAGACCCTTTTCCTAAAGTACAACCTGGTGATGTACAGATAAGCAGACGTCACAAGCATGATGAAGCACAACCAAATCAAGACCAGGGCGAGCGCAGAGAGCTTTACCTCGTCGACCCGCTGAGGCTGGAAGTAAAAAAGCACCTCCCCGTCCAAATTGATTGGCACACCTTCATGGCTGGTAATCTGTCCGGCAACGTCCTCAAACACCAGCTCATTGGTCTGCAGTCCGAGGTACTCATTCTGAAAAGGGAATCTCCGCGCAAGAGAGCTGACGGCGAAGGTTTCCAGCCCCTTGTCACTTACCCTCGTAACCAAAAAGAAGCCACCCGTCTCTTCTACTACGTATGTGCCATTATTCGACGAGAGCTTCGCAAAAGGAGGTACAAAAGCGTTGTCGCTCCAATTGATGAGACGGCCGTCTTCAAATACCAGAATGGAAATGTCGCCATAGATCGTCCGGTCGAGATCAGGCAGTCCAAATTCCAGGAGGTTATCATCCAGTACCTCCAAATGCCGCTGTCTCTCGAAGGCGATATTTCCTTCGATCACGGCTATCTCACTGTTTCTTTGCAGAAAGTACTCCGTCAAACTCAGCGCTGTGGCTGCGACGAAAAGGGCGACCGTGGCCCAGAAAAAGTATTTCATCGTCTTAATTCCCTGACTACACTAGGGCTCTTGTTCCAGTGTAAATCTTGCATCATACTTCGTGCCACCGAAAAGATAAAGAAATATTAATCGGGAATAGCGGAAGTTGATGGGATAGGTAACGGCCGAAAGGACGCCAATGGTGATGAGGTAAACATGCAGCGGAGGATCGCCAAGGAAAAAGTAAAGGACAAACGCGGTCGTCAGAAAGAGACCTACCGAAAGGCCATAGCTAACATACATTGCCCCGTACCAAAAACCGGGCTCGACTTCAAATTGCCAATTGCACACGCTGCAACGCTCGTGTGTTTTATTAAAGTTCTTGAGGTCTATTAAGGAATGCGTGAAGACCTTGCCTTGCCTACATCTTGGGCACCTGCCTTCTAAGACGGCTGACAATGCTTTCTTTTGTTTCATTGACTCGGCTATAGCGAAACCACAAAAAGACCACAACGCCAATCATCAGGTAGGGAGTGAAGAACAAGTACATGATCCCGGTATTCAATCCCGCAGCAAATGACGTTTCTCCATGGCTTACATTGTTCACGACCTGCGTCCGGCACATCGCACACTGCGCATCAGCAAGCATCGGTAATACCGTCAGCACTACCACCGCCACAATTCGTACACATGCCAACAAAGCCTTTTTGCTCATTTCCATGGATAATATGGACTTATCATCAAATATACTACGACGCCCGTCACCGACACGTAAAGCCAAATGGGATACGCCCACTTCACAAGCTTTTTGTGTCTTTCAAGCTTGGCCGTCAGCGCAAAATAGAGTGCAAACAACACAAGTGGTACTACCACCGCCGATAGTACTATGTGGCTCAACAAGACAAAGAGGTAAGTGGTTCTACTGCCTTCTACGCTGGCAAGCTCTGCTGCCGAGAGGACGCCGTCATTATCGAGGTCTCCAAACTTTACGGATGAGACGGAAGAGTGGTAAATGACATAGGACACCAGGAATACAAACCCCAGGGTGACTGCGGCAAGCATCAGGTTGCGATGCCATTCGATCTGTCCGCGCTTGATCAAAATCAACGCGGCGATCAGCAGACATGCTGTGAAGGAGTTGATGACAGCATTGAGATCGGGTAAGACATAAACCCAACGGCCAGCATCAATTTTTTGAGGAAGTAAGATCAGCACCGCCACCACAAGGGGAATCAGTGCAGAAACAACAATGATAAGACTCCGATTGCGAGAGTTAGCGCTAATTATCTGTTCCATCTTCAGCTCTGATCGTGTAGTACAGCTCTACTTCTGTGACCAGCCGATCGACATCCTCCATATTGAAGTCGTACTCACCTCGAACCTGGCCTACATCATCAACAAAGACTATGTCATTGGACCCAAAGTCACAGTCCTGCTCGAATACCATACTATCACTCACTAAAGAGCTCGTGAGGTTATTTTGTTTTATGCGGTTCAATTGATTTTCCTGATTTGTGTTACGAGGCTGTTTCACCACCAAAATAGTAACAGCATTGGGCGCACACTCATTCTCCAATTGGCGAATAACTGCCAATTCAAACTTGTTGGTCCCGAAAAATTGCAAAAAGAGGTACCATGTAACCGGTACCCCGAATATTATAGCTAGTAATAGCGCCTTGAGTCTACCTCCTCCAGTCAACTTCTCCCGGTACGGATGCTATTTATTGTGTATAGAGTAAGTCGTAAATAGCCTCTCCCTGATACCACAGGATGAATATGAGGAAGATTACGAAAACCATCGGTAATAAAATGGATAGTTTCAGTGACCTCTTTTCGTGACCTAAGTGCATAAACTCCGCCACGATATAAAAAGCCTTTACAATCGTCAAAAGGATAAAGAATAGCGTCCTTACACCTCCTGCCAACATCGTGAAGGCAATGACAAATTCTACTGCGGTAACACCTGCCAAAATCAGGGCTACCATCCATATATGACGGATTTTTTGCTTATCAGCTGGCTGGGCTACGACGCCTGTATGTTGTTGTTCCATAGTTTAACTGTGCGGAAGATTACACCAAATAGAAAAATGTGAACACGAATACCCATACCAGATCAACGAAGTGCCAGTACAGGCCCACTTTCTCGACCATCTCATAGTGGCCTCTTTTCTCAAGGGTTCCCACTACCGTCTGGTAGAAAATGATAAAGTTGATCACAACTCCACTGAATACGTGAAAGCCATGGAATCCTGTGATAAAGAAAAAGAGCGCGGCAAAGTTCGGAGGGCCGTATGGGTTCGAGCTCAAGCTTGCATGCCAAAAGCTGCCGTCTGCTTGCTCTACTCCGTGGATGAAGTGTGACCACTCCCAAGCCTGGCATCCGAGGAAGGTCAAGCCTCCTACGATCGTCCAAAGCATCCACTTCTCTACTCCTCGCTTGTCCATCCTATGTCCGGCTTCCACACCGAGCACCATCGTCACACTGCTGAGAATGAGGATGAACGTCATGATCCCCACAAATACCAGGGGAAGATGAACGCCATGCAGAAAAGGAACAGCTTCAAAAACTCTTTCTGGAACAGGCCAATACTCCTGAGAAAAAACGAAATCAGAGACATCACCCTCATAGGCGGGGTGCTTGAAACGGATCATTCCATAAGTGATCAGAAGCGCTGAGAATGTGAAGGCATCTGACAATAGGAAAAACCACATCATCAGCTTGCCATAGCTGGCCTTCATCGGCTCTACGCCGCCTCCCCAAAGTCCCTTTTGAGGTTCGTCTACTACGACTGCAGTGTTCGACATAATCGAGTAAAAGTGTTATTAATTATTGACGATCAAAAATATATATAAATAGAGCCAAAGTCCACCAAGAAAGTGCCAATACGTGGCACATAGCTCGATGCCGAGCATGCTTTTTGAATGTACCTTGTAAGCGAAAGCTCTTCTCAAAACCACCAACAGGTAAATCAATCCGCCTGCGAGGTGAGCCACGTGCAATCCCGTGAAAACATAAATGAACGATCCCGCTGGATTACCGACGAAATATACGCCCTGATCTACCAGTTCAGACCACGACATGTATTGTCCCACACTGAAGGCCACAGCCAATGCCGCCGTGATCAGCAGCCCGAGACGTATATTAAAAAGGTTGTTCTTCTTCGTCGAAATGTAGGCGAAATGCATCGACAGACTGCTTAGAACAATGAAAACAGATGTCAGCTTGAATAATTCCGGAAACTGGAATATCAGCCAATCACCCTCCGCTTTCTTTACAATATAAGCACTGGTGAGAGATACAAATATCATCACCACCGTCCCCATAAAGATCCACAACGCCATCTTACTTGCGTTCATTGATCTCACACGCACAGTAGTCGTTGCCATCGCATTCACACTCGAAGTATCCATCTCTCTAAATTTTATCTATCAAAAACGCTATCTGTATGATCGGCAGGTAAATAATTGAGCCGAACATGATCTTCAGCGCAGACTTGCGCGAGTTATCCTTCATCAGCAAGAATGTCTGACTCAAGAACAGCACCCCACAAACTGTCGCAACTACCCCACTACCAATACCCGTCAAACCAAAATAGCTCGGCAATAGACCTAGAGGCAGTAAGAACAGTGTGTAAACCATGATATTGATGGCGGTGTTCAAGTCCTTCTTACCTCCGCCCGGCAACAGCTTGAAGCCCGCCTTCTTATAGTCGTCATCAGCAATCCAGGCAATCGCCCAAAAATGTGGAAACTGCCAAATGAATTGAATGCCGAAGATGATAAGGGCTTCGTGACTAATCCCTCCTGTGGCGGCCACCCACCCGATCAAAGGAGGAAGTGCGCCAGGAAAGGCTCCTACGAAAACAGCTACAGGGCCAACACGCTTGAGTGGTGTGTAAACAAATGCATACAACACAAGCGAAAGAACGGACAACGCAACAGTTAATGGATTGGCAGAGATGTAGATCAGGAAGACTCCCAATACACCGGTGATTGCAACCACCGCCCATGCCTCTCTATCTGAAAGCCTTCTGGTCGGCAGAGGTCGCTCTTTCGTTCGCGACATCAGCGCATCTAGCTTCCGCTCGAGGATCTGGTTGATCGTGACCGAGGCCCCGCTGACAAAGAACCCGCCGGTAGCAAAAAGGAAGAAGTCAACAAAATCCAAAGTCCCGCGATGGCCCAGCAAATAGCCAAAAGCAGACGAAAATGCGACCAGTGCGGACAATCTCGCCTTCAACAACTCCACAAAGGCACCCGCCTTCTCCCGCCAAACACTACCACTATTTGTAATACTAATCATACCGTCACCATTGCGCCTCTCCGTACAGAAGAAGCCCTTAAAGTTAAATAATACAACAGTCCAAAGAGTACCGCCGACGATAGCAGGTGCAGTGGCTGGATCACCTTCGGAATCGCGAAATAAGCCATGGCGGCCCCTCCTATTACTTCCAACACTATCAGCGCCAGACTAGCCACCCAAATCCTGCCAAAATTGCTGGAAAGGTGCCCGTCATTGTACAGGCGGTAAACGCCGTATGCAGCAAAGCCCAATATCAATAGTGAAGAGGTTCTATGAATGTAGAAAGTCACGGACATCTGCCCGATCAAATCTTCTCTCATGATACCACGGAAAAGCAGAGCATCCACTTGCTCGCGCACCTGCGTGCCTAGGAAAAGCTGGGGTAGCAGGAGCAGGAAGAGAATGAGACTTATTCTTCCGTATTCCTCTACAAAACCAGGTGCAGGAGTAGCCGTCAAATGGTAGGTGTATATCAAAATGCCAATCAGTAGAAAAGCTAACCCCATGTGAACCGACACAAACCCAGGCAGCAAATTCGTGGATACGACCAGCGAGCCAATCCACCCTTGAAACAGTACCAGGACTAATCCAAGAAAGGAATAAATGACAACCTTCGACTGTGACCGCTGATACCTTAGGGCATACCAGCAATACATAATTATGAAGAGACCAATCACAACCCCAATGAGTCTATTGATATATTCCACCCATGCCTTAAGTGCACTGTATTCTTCCTCGACACGAATGTCGGGGTCTGTTGTCAGGCGCTGCGCCAGATTGCTCATTCCGATAACATTAAGCACACCTGCGAGTCGCTCATTTTTAGCCAACCGCTTTTGTAGAAACAGCTCCTGATAATCATCTGGTAGCTGCTCAGCACTCGTCGGGGGAATGTAACCTCCAAAGCACTTCGGCCAGTCCGGGCAACCCATACCGGCTTCCATGACCCTTACGACACTGCCTACCCCTATCAAAAGGAGAACAGCAATGATCGTATACAGATTGAAGGTTCTGTATGCGTCTTTATTCGGCGTCTTCATGAGTCGCTTTGGCGACTTCAATTCCCTCTTGTTTGGCTAGCTCATTTTCCTGAGGCAAGTTCGACTCAGGCGTGGCCGAGAAAGGCACAGTTTGTGGAATGAAATCCTCCTCAGCACCAGGCTTGCTATAGTCATAAGCCCAGCGGAAGACCTTCGGAATAGCTCCAGGCCAGTTGCCGTGCTGAGGCAATCGAGGGGTAGTCCACTCGAGTGTGGTCGATCCCCAAGGGTTTTCTGGGGCCTTACGACCTCGGAAAATACTGTGGAAGAAGTTGAACACAAAGATGAACTGCGCGCCGAAAGTAAAGATCGCCGCGATCGTCACGAAAGAGTTCAAGTCCGTGAATGTGCTGAACGCATCGAAGCTCGTGAATGAATAATATCTTCTAGGGAATCCGGCGATACCCACGTAGTGAAGCGGGAAGAATACCAGGTAGATACCCACAAATGTCAACCAGAAGTGAATGTGTCCCAGACGCTCATCCATCATACGCCCAAACATCTTGGGGAACCAGTGATAGACGCCTGCTGCCAGACCAAAGGCTGAAGCACTACCCATCACAAGGTGGAAGTGCGCAACGACAAAGTACGTATCGTGGAGGTTGATATCCAGTGCGGAGTTACCCAGGAAGATTCCCGTCAGTCCTCCAGAAATAAAGAATGACACCAAACCAATTGAGAACAACATCGCCGGCGTGAATACAATATTCCCCTTCCAGAGCGTAGTGATGTAATTAAATGCTTTTACCGCCGATGGTACGGCAATGATCAATGTCAGGAACATGAAGATCGAACCCAGGAATGGATTCATCCCCGTCACAAACATGTGGTGCGCCCATACGATGAAGGAAAGGAATCCAATCGCAAGCATGGACCCGATCATGGCCCGATAGCCGAAGATCGGTTTTCTTGAATTGGTAGCAATGATCTCTGAGGTGATCCCAAGAGCTGGGAGCAATACGATATACACTTCAGGGTGACCAAGGAACCAAAAGAGGTGTTGATAGAGGATCGGGCTACCTCCAATATTCGGCAGTGCCTCACCATTTATCCATATCTCTGATAGGTAGAAACTAGTACCGAAAGAGCGGTCAAATACCAACAGAAGGGCGGCTGCAAACAAGACGGGGAATGAAAGTACGCCCAATACTGCCGTAATGAAGAAGGCCCAAATCGTAAGTGGTAATCTTGAAAAGGACATACCCTCCGTTCGGAGATTGATGACCGTTGTGATGTAGTTGATACCACCGAGCAAACTGGACGCAATGAAAAATACCATGGCAACCAGCCACATCGTCATACCCAGTCCCGAGCCTTGTATCGCCTGTGGCAAAGCACTCAGCGGCGGATAAACAGTCCATCCACCGGCGGCAGGTCCAGTTTCGATAAACAACGAAATGAACATCACCACACTTGACAGGAAGAAGAACCAGTAAGAAAGCATGTTAAGGAACCCAGACGCCATATCGCGCGCTCCAATCTGCAGTGGAATGAGGAAGTTACTGAACGTACCGCTCAAGCCTGCAGTCAGTACAAAGAATACCATGATTGTACCGTGCATGGTAACCAGCGCCAGATAGAATTCCTGGTCCAATTTACCGGCTGGAGTGATCCACTTACCCAATATGGGACGCAGCCACTCCAAATCCATGTCGGGGAATCCTAACTGAAGACGGAATACTACCGACATCGCTACCCCCACTACTGCCCAGAAAATACCTGTTATCAGGAATTGCTTGGCGATCGTCTTGTGGTCCTGAGAGAAGATGTACTTCCCTATGAACCCTGGCTCATGATGATCATCATGATGCTCCTCTACTTGATGCGATACTGCTTCTGCTGCCATAATTTCTTCTTCGATTATTGAGCGGTTGAGATCATTTGTGGTGCAACCTGCTGTTCTTCTTCAATGTTTTCCAATCCCAGGGTGATAAGGGCTTGCTCCCGCAATTCTGCAGGAACATCTGCCAAATAATCGGGATTTTGCTTGAGCCATGGCTCCTGCTCGCTATACCACTTCTTGTAGTCTTCAGGCTCATCTACCACGATCAAATACTTCATACCAAAGTGACCTTTACCGCAGATCTTATTGCACACCAACTCGTAGTTGAAATCAGGATTGCCAGTCTCAAGGCGCATTTCGGCAGTCGACTTCGTAGGCACAAACCAGAACTTGGTAGGCATACCAGGCACGGCGTTCATCTGCAGACGGAAGTGTGGAGAATAGAAACTGTGGATTACGTCCCGGGCCCTGATGTTGAGCAATACGGGCTTCCCTTTAGGCACATGCAACTGCAGGCCGTAGAAGTCGTCAAATGAGGCGCGGTCAGAGAAATCTACGCCTGAAATATTGGATACGTCCGTCTTGCGGTAATCATATCCACCCAATTTTTTATCGGCTCCAGGGTACCGAACCGCCCAGGAATACTGATAGCCCATCACTTCAATTACCTCCGCATCCTCCGGTGCCGGAGCGGTGATATCCACCCAGGCTTTCCAACCCGTTAGGATCAGTACAGCCAAAACAACAGCAGGTACCGCCGTCCAGATGACTTCCAACCGATCATTGTGAGGATAGAAAGTGGCTTTCTGACCATCTCTCTTCTGGTACTTATAAGCAAAACCAAATAGAAAGATCTGCGTGATCACAAAAACAATACCTGTGATCGCCATGGTCACCCAGAAAAGCCTTTCTGTTACCACCCCATGTTCAGAGGCGATCGGCTGATTGAAGTTATCGTCCAATCCTCCAAATGAGAAATAGAAACTTCCAATGAGACCAAAAACAAGGAAGGCCAGCATCAACGATGCCTGGATCTTATTGCTATTAGGAACCTTACCCTCTTCCTTCTTCTTTACTACCTGTACCAATGTCGACACCCTGAAGACGATCACGAGGATCGCTACAATAAGGATGACCGCAATGACTAAGACTGTATTTAACATTCCTCCTCTTTGTTTTTAAATGTGATGGTGCAAACTCTCTTTCAACATTGGATGATTCTTTCCATACAGGGGCACCTTCGACAGTTGGTTGAGAACAACATAGATAAATGCACCTGAGAAAATGAACATCACACCCAATTCTAGAAATCCGAACCCGCCGTTCTCCCGCAATGTTCCGGGAGTTATCATCAAATAGAAATCTAACCAGTGACCAAGTATGATAATGGGGGCCACTACCTTAATGAAACGCGAGTGTCTCTTCGCATCCCTGGTCATCAAGACAAGGAAGGGAAGGAAGAAATTTAGGATCAAAACAAGATAGAACAACCCTCCGTATTGTGGGCTCTTCCAGCGCTCGAGGTAGTAGACGGTCTCCTCTGGAATATGCGCATAATAGATTAGCAAAAACTGCGAGAACCATACGTACGTCCAGAATATCGAGAATGCAAACATGAACTTGCCAAGGTCGTGAACATGGTTCGCGTTAACAACAGACAGATAACCAAGGTCCTTCAGGATGACGACGATCAGAGCGGTCAGCGCCAATCCTGATACCCACCAGCTGGCAAAAGAATACCAACCAAACATCGTACTGAACCAGTGTGTATCGATCGACATGATCCAATCCCATGCAGAGACTGATGAGGATACTGCAAAGAATATCAGGAACCACGCGGACCAGGATCTCATCTGCTTCCACTTGTCAGTACCGCCCAACTCATCTTCCTGCGCCATGAATGACTGCATTTTCTTGAACATCCAGTACCACACACCGAAGAAGATGATCATCCGAGCCAGGAAGAAATAAGGTATGGAAGGGTGCTCAGTGACAGGCCAGAAGAAATAGCCTTTCTTGCCGTTGATAATGCTGTCGAAATCCGCAGAAGCAGGATCGTATAGCGTATGATGTGTCCAGTGGAAAATGTCATGACCGAAAGCCAAAAAGCTAACCAGCAATAGGACAAATGCAATAGGCAACCAGGCTCCGAAAGCCATGGCTATTCGTTTTACGCCTGCAGACCATCCTGCTTGGGCAGCATATTGGATGGCAAAGAACGCTACGCCGATGATAGAGATACCCGCAAAGAATACGTTGTTGATCCAGATGTTGGCATACAGCCGCTTGGTCCAATGGAAGTCTCCATGTCCGCCCCCTTCGCCACCACCGCCGTGGCCTGCTCCGTGGGCTCCTTCGGCGGCTTCGTGACCACCGACGTTCATCAGTACTATTCCAATAACCGTCAGCAAGAAGCCGACTGCTATGAAGATCAGTAAGTTGCGCTTGGTCTTACTGGTAAAATCGAATCTCTCTTCTTTTAATTCCACTTACAGTTAGGTTATTGGTTTTGCAGAACTTGTACATATCGCACGATCTTCCAGCGATCTTCTTCGCTGATCTGCGATCCATGCGCTCCCATCCTACCCTTACCATGGGTGATGACATGAAAAATGTGTCCGGCCTTCTTATCCTTCACCGCCGCAGACGTGTACGACGTCACACCTTTATACACCTGGCCTACTGAGCCATCACCAGCGCCTTTCTCACCGTGGCAGTGTGTACAAAACCGGTCGTACAACACTTTGCCCTCAGCTATAACTACCTGCGACGAATCCGTAGGATTGGTCAATGTAGCTTCAGCCGTCACATAATCGTCTGGAGCGATATGATTGGGAAGAAACTTACCACGCTTCACCGTACCGGGAACAGGCTTCCGCATGGTCATCTCATGCATATTGTAAGGATTTGAGTTGTAGAACTCACCATGTGGCTCCTCGTCAGTAGAGCTTAGCCAAGACCCAATCTCCCTGTCCTTGATCTGGCTCAAGGGCTCATAAGGCGTCGAGTGGTACATCTGTGGTGCATACTCCAAACCGGGATCGTTGCCCCCAGCTGCGCAACCAAGCAAGAAAATGGCGACCATCGCCATGCCAAGGATATTGCAAATCGTTTTACGCATCGTTACTCCTCAAATTTTTTGGTGTTTACTTCTGACGCGCCATTGGCTTTCAGAAGTGAATCGATCTCTTTCGCGGACTTCTTATTGGCGTCCAGGTCAATGGCCATGACGTGCTTATCGTCAGTGGCCCGGAGGTCAAATATCCTCGGCTTGCCCCAGGGCTTGAGATTTCTGATGACCATGAACGTACCCACCATGCCGAAAGAAGCGAGCAACACAGTCAACTCAAATGTCACAGGCACAAAAGACGGGAAGGGAATGTAGTCCTTACCACCAATGATCATCGGCCAATCGACACCCATCATCCCTATCTGCATAGTCAGAGCGAGCGACGTACCGAGTATACCGAACATAAAAGCAGCTACCGACATGTTGGACCGCTTGTAGCCAAGGGCATGCTCGATACCATGTACGGGGAATGGCGAATACACTTCGTGGATTTTCACGCCCTCATCTCTGACAGATTTGATGGCGTCCAGCAAGACGTCTTCGTCTTCGTAAATCCCTACTAAAAAGTTTGTTCCTTCAGACATATCTCTTATGCTAATTCCTTTTCGGCGGGTTTATTCACATCTGAACCCTCCAGCTTTTCTCCTGTGGCCTTCACGATACTCTTCACCTCAGCCATGTTGATCACAGGGAAGAACTTCGCAAAGAGGAAGAAGGCTGTGAAGAACAAACCAAACGTAAAGAGGTAAACACCTACATCGTATAGACTTGGGTAGAACATCGCCCAGCTAGACGGTAGGAAGTCTCTGTGAAGCGAGGTGACGATGATCACAAATCGCTCAAACCACATACCTATATTCACCACAATCGATAGCACAAAAGTGGCGGCAATGTTAGTCCGGATCTTCTTGACCCAAAAGAGCTGTGGTGAAACCACATTACATGTCATCATGGAGGCATACGCCCACCAGTAAGGGCCTTGGAGCCTGTTGAAGAAAGCGTACTGCTCGGCCTCGACGCCCGAATACCAGGCAATGAACAGCTCCGTGATATAGGCGATACCGACGATTGAGCCTGTGATGATGATGACAATATTCATCAGCTCAAGGTGGCCGATGGTAATATAATCCTCCAATCGATAGACCTTCCTCATCACGATCAGTAGCGTAAGCACCATCGCAAAGCCGGAGAAGATCGCACCAGCGACGAAGTATGGCGGAAAAATGGTCGTATGCCATCCGGGTATTACCGACGTAGCAAAGTCAAATGATACGATGGTATGAACTGAAAGTACAAGTGGTGTGGCCAATCCTGCCAAAACAAGAGCTACAGTCTCGTAATGATTCCAGGATTTTGCGGCGCCGTCCCAGCCAAAGCTCAAAGCGCCGTAAATAGCTTTTGACACTTTATTCTTAGCACGATCCCTAATCGTAGCGAAGTCAGGAATCAGCCCGATGTACCAAAAGACCAGGGAAACGGAGAAATACGTACTGATCGCAAATACATCCCAGAGTAGCGGGGAATTAAAGTTTACCCACAGAGATCCAAATGTGTTTGGGAGTGGCAATGCCCAGTAGAACCCTAACCATGGACGACCCATGTGTAAGACAGGGAACATCGCCGCACAGATCACAGCAAAGATGGTCATGGCCTCCGCAGCACGGTTGATGGACATCCTCCATCGTTGTCTGAAAAGTAGTAGAATGGCTGAAATCAACGTACCGGCATGACCAATACCGACCCACCATACAAAGTTGGTGATATCCCATGCCCAACCAACGGTCTTATTGAGTCCCCACATGCCGATACCCTCCCAAAGGAGCATCCCGACACAATAGCCACCTCCTACCAATAAAGCCAGTGAGACGGCCATCGCCATGAGCCATGTCGGCTGCGGCTTCTCCTCTACCCTGCCGGCGATATCTTCAGTAACGTCGTGGAGGGTTTTTCCTCCCGTAATTAGTGGGTCCCTTAATACAGATTCTGAAGTCATTTAAACTACTTTATTTCCTATGATTTATGCGTGTGACTCTTCCTGGGACGTCTTTACTTCGTCCTTGTTTCTCACTTTCGTCAGATACCAAATATTTGGCATCACACGCAGTTCTTCCAATACATGATAAGCCCGAGGCTCCTGGGCTTCTACACCCTTCTCCATCGACTTGATCTTCAACATCTTCGAGATCTTGCTATTCGGATCTTTCATATCCCCAAATACGAGGGCATCCGATGGGCAAGACTTCACACATGCTGTGCTCACTTCACCATCCACAGGACGTCGATTTTCACGTTTCGCTGTCAGTTTACCTTCCTGAATACGCTGTACGCAGAAAGTACACTTCTCCATCACACCTCGAGCCCGGACGGTTACGTCTGGATTCAATACCATCTTACCAAGGTCATTGTTCATCGAAGTGTTCGCGCTGAACTGGTCGTTGTCATGATACTTGAACCAGTTGAAGCGACGCACCTTGTAAGGACAGTTATTTGCACAGTACCTTGTTCCGATGCAGCGGTTATAGGTCATTTGGTTCAGACCTTCAGAGCTATGCGTGGTGGCAGCAACAGGGCACACTGTCTCACACGGAGCATTGTTACACTGCTGGCACATCATCGGCTGGAAGACCACCTCAGGGTTGGCCTCGGCCTTTTCCATCGCTACAAGGTCATCCTCAGGAGCATCCGTACTGTAGTAGCGATCGATCCTGATCCAATGCATTTCCCTACGCATCAAAACCTCATCCTTCCCTACCACCGGCACGTTGTTTTCAACCTGGCAGGCTACAGTACATGTTCCGCACCCCGTACAGGAGTTGAGGTCGATCGCCATACCCCAGTGATGGTTGGCGTATTCGTGACCCTTCCAAAGGGATACAGCTGATGGCTTTTTGAATCCCTCGGCAGTGGCAATTCTTGGGAAGTGCCTTCCAGCTTGAGGGTCTTGCTGATAGGATTTCAGCACAGTTTCTTGAATGACCGTCTCACGACCCATGTAGGTTTGAGAGGTCTGCGTTTGAGCGATTCGATAGCTTGCTGAGGTAGGCTCTACAGAAACACCTGAAGTAATGCTATAGCTGAGCCCCTTGCTCGTAGACGCTACCATGGGATAAGCATTCACACCTACACCATCAGCTACGCGACCAGCTTTCGTACGGCCGTAGCCAAGTGCCAAACCAATCGTGCCCTCTGCCTGACCCGGCTGCGGCAATACTGGTACAGATACGGTCTGACCATTGACGGTCAGGTTTACGAGCTGCGTGCTCATTTTACCAGAATCGGTCCTGATTCCCCACTCCTCTACCTGCTTAGGTGATGCAGTTACATAATTATCCCAGCAAGCCTTTGTGATGGGATCAGGCATCTCCTGCAACCAGGGGTTATTGGCCTGAATACCAGTGCTAACGCTATTGTTCTGGTAGATGACCAATTCAAGTCCGCTTCCGGCGCTCTGGCCACCAACGGCACTTGCAGAAGCACCAACGGCTCCCCCATCGAAGGAAGCAGCCGCATCACCAGCGCTGACAGTGAAAACACCATCGTGCAGTGACTTGTCCCAGAAATAATCAAACGTCGAGGCACCATCACCAGCAAGCGGCATCATGTCGCTCTCCCAGTTGGCACGCAAGAAGTCGTAATAACTGCTTTCGCTACCTCCCCACGTCAGGAAGGAATCCTGCGCCTGACGGGTATTGAAAATATTCGATATCGTAGGCTGTGACAGGCTGTAGGATCCGGTCGCTATCTCAAAGTCGTTCCAGGACTCGAGGTAGTGATTATCAGGAGCTACACACTTCACAGCAGCAGAAGTCTCCTCCATCCTATCGGAAGTAGACAGGGAGAACTTAATGTTTTTCAGACCCTCACCGATCTCCGCACCCCGCGGATGATCGTAGACAGGGTTGCAGTTGTAGAAGAAGACCGCGTCATATCCGCCACCCTTCATCTGATCGACAAACTGCGAAAACGCGACGTCGTTCCCGGCTCTTGTATTTAGTGAACTGTTGATATCGATGGTATTGCCGTAGCTGCCTAGTGCATTGTTGATAGCGCTGACCAATACCTGCACATCTGCGTCATTCGATCCAGCTACTACCAATCCGTTGCTACCTGCTGCCTTCAGATCGGCAATGGCTTTTTGAACGTTCGGATTAGAAGCCGACTGGCCCCCGACCACCGCGTCATAGATGGCTTTCACAAAAAGCCCTTCTTCTGAAGCTCGAATGGGGAATCGATAATCAGCATTGGCTCCTGTCAGCGAGAGATTGCTCTCAAAGACATACAGCCTTGACATGTCTTTCTTGTTGTCACCCAGTTTTCTGGAAGCGGCAAACTGCTTGTTGTTCAAAGAAGCATTGACACCTGTACCGAGGAAATCGGAGGCGACAGCAACTATCGTCTTTGCCTTGCTGAAGTCATAAGACGGATAGGCTCTCTTGCCAAAAGTCTTTTGGTGTGCTTCGAGGATCCCATGCGCCGAATATTGATCATAAGCAACATGGGTGGTGTTCGTGAATTTTCCTTTGAATACGTCGATGGCCTTCATTGTACTAGGACTGGCAATCGTGTTGGAAACGATCGCCACTCTCGAGCCAGCGGCCAGCGCGCCTACCGCACGATCGACATCATCCCAGGTAGCCTCTTTGCCATCAACCATAGGGCCCGTCAGACGCTCCTTATCATAAAGGGACAACACGGAAGCCTCCGCCTGAGGTGTGGTACCACCACCGCTCAAGGCCGACATCTCGTTGCCTTCAACTTTGATAGGCCTTCCTTCCCTGGTCTTTACCAATACACTGCACACTTCGCTACCGCTGACATACGTACTGGCGTAGTAGTTAGCTATACTGGGATCGATCTCCTCTGGCTTCACCACCCAGGGGATAGCGTTTCTTACAGGAGCCTCGCAAGCAGCCAAAGAAACCGCACCAAGGCCAAATCCCATCATCTTGAGAAAATCCCTTCTGCTAGTATCAGAAGAGTGCTCTCCTTCAAGAGGTAAGTGTTCAGGAAATTCTTTGTTTGCTCTCTCGGCAAATTCTGGAGTGTTCTTTAGTTGCTCCAGTCCTTTCCAATATTTCTTAGTTGAATTCATATTATGCTTCTACCTGAGAGATTTAGTAATGACATTTAGAGCACTCGAGTCCACCATTGTCCTCTACGGTCATGGGTTCTTTGCTCACTTCCGAATGCAGCTCTACCAAATCCGTGTAGTAACCGTTTCCTTTTGTGTTCAAGTTGGTTTCGCGATGGCAATTGATACACCATCCCATCGTGAGGTTGGAGTGTTGATAGACCACTTCCATTTCTTCGATCGGTCCGTGACATGTCTGGCACTCCAGTCCGCCTACCTGCACGTGCTGCGAGTGGTTGAAGTATGCCAGATCAGGTAGGTTATGCACCCGCACCCACTCAATAGGCTTAGTATCAGTACCGTAAGTAGCGGTCGCCGGATCGTAGTCGATGGCCTCATAGATCTTCGCAATCTCAGGGGATTCCGTCTTGATCGCCGTGTGGCAATTCATACAGATGTTCGCCGAAGGAATATTCGCCGACTTCGCTTTGCGGACGCCAGTATGGCAATACTGACAATCAATCTCGTACTGTCCTGCGTGGATCTTGTGAGAGAACGCAATAGGCTGCTTGGGCTGATATCCTTGCTGAACACCGATCGTAAATGCTCCATCAATGGCGGTCTTCAACAATACAACGGTAAAAATGAAGGCGACCAATCCTATGAATGAATCACTCTTGACAAATGCCAGTACATCAAAGCGCTGATCGACAATCTCCTTGTCCTCATCACTGAGCTCCTTGTTGCTTTTCAAGTATTTCGTCAATACCGAAATCACAAGGATCAAAGTGATCAGGATCAGTATCAGAACGACGACGAAAATGACAATAACCGCTGTCAGGTACTCCTGCGATACGCCCGACCCGCCTGCACCGGCCTGGGTGCCTGCGGAGGCAACATCGCCACCATCGTCCACCGGAATTTCTTTGTTGGACTCGTCTTTTACGTAGGCCAGAATGGACAGGATCTCATCATCCGAAAACGGATAAGCCGTCATCAGAGTGCGGTTGTACTCTTCGTAGAGAGCGACAGCATATTCGTCACCACTTTGGATGACCTTCTGCGAATTGCGGATCCAGGGGATCAACCAATCTACAGGTCGTCTCTCATGCACGTCCTTCAACGCCGGACCAATCACCACCTCATTGATGGCGTGGCACTGCGTACAGTTGTTTTTGTACAACTGCTCCCCCGCCGAAATAATCGCGGCGTCAGTGGGAATGCCATCGTCGTCAGCCGCAGCTGCAGCGTCGTCTTGGGCCAGTAAGTGTGTGGAGAAAAGAGAAAGAGAGAATAGGATGAAAGAGAAGGATACTCTTCGCAGGTCAGGAAATGTGTTTTTCAACATGTATTTTACCATTCTAGGCTCAAACGCGTACAAAACTAACATTGGCCCCGTGTAAAACAAACACTTTCCGAAACCTTCGATGGGATGACCTCGTACTCCCCCCTCCACAGCCACTCAAATAGCTAATAAACAGTGGGTTACATTTATTTTTTTCTCAAAATTCTTGTGCTATTTAGAATCATTCTAAATAATCGCTTCAGAATGTGGACAGTGGGCCAACCAATGGTAGTGCGGTGCAGACTCCTCCCGGGCAAAAAGATCCAATTTTGACTGCTGCAGGTACTTGGAATAACCCAAAGGCTCAAATCAGTTTTCAGGCACATAAGCCATAATATGTCACACCATAAAGAAGGATCGTCAGGTTGTTGCTCGAATCCTCTTGCGGTTCATAGTCGTCTTTATAAACCGTTTTTTGTAATAAAACTCTACAGAGATAATAATCAGCTTACACATGATAATTCTATACCGGGTCCATAGAGTCCGGAAGACCCACCCCTATCCACGACTCCCACAAGGCCTTTTCGAAGCGGTGCTCTACACGGCGTTTAACCGAAGACTCGAGAAACACGCTACGCCATCTCTCCCGACATCGCTAGCGTTCTTTCAACGGACTTTTGCTGATTTGGCTGCTCCTCAAAGAGCGGGTCGGTGACCTTGTCCAGGAAGGGCGTCTCGACATCGCTTTCGGTCTGCAGCGACTTAAACTCCCTGGCCAATTCCATCATCTCGTCTTTGGCAGCGTTGACATGCATCATCATCGCCACCTCGGCAAATTTCGAACCAAAGACCCTCGTGAGAATACGAACCAACAGGTAGCTCGGGAACCAATCAAAGAGCCTCAGCTTCGGATTGTAGCTTTTACGGTAGCCTAACGACCTCAGAACCCTCGCCGATTCGCGAACAGCCTGAACGTACTCGTTGAGCATCTCACGATCTTGGGCCAGGCGATAGTTATCGCCACTTCTCAGTAATGCTCCCGCTACAGGAAGAATGAAAGCCACATGGTATTTTAACCAACTGTTGATATCATCCACGATCTTAACCGGTACTTCCGCCAATTCGAAAAGCTCTTGTATACCCCGGGTACGGCCGTAGACCTTACCATCAATTTCGCCTAAGATGACAGGCATCCTGCTACCTCCGGGCTTAGTCGTGTCCACATAGTGCACGACATGCGCCGACCGGGAGCCTCCTCCTCCCGGGAATCCAAAGAGGATCTTCTCTGGAGGCAAATACTCCAGGTATTCATAGAAGCCAGCAGCGTTGTTACCCATGAATAGAATGTGATGAAACTGCTGCTTGTGGCGAGCAAGGAAAGGCAAGAGCTCTCGCGTGCTGTTCTTTCGCATGATGACAATAGCGAGATCATAGTACCCCCGGGTGTAGATGTCATCGATGACCTTGACATGGGCTCTTTGCTCTTCACCTGTGAATTCATTGACCAGGGTCAAACCATTCTTCTCCAGGTAGTCGTAGTGTTGCCCTCGGGCCATGAGTGTGACATCAATACCGGCCCGATGAAAAAGATATGTGTATAGACTGCCGAGAGGTCCAGCGCCGATGACCAGGGTTTTCATAGCTTTCCTCCTTTCACTTCCATTTTGTGTGATCGACCTCGAGTTTATGATACTACAACTTATTGTCATAGGCAATGACCTAGGACGTTGCACCCCATGATTCAAATCAGGGAAAGAAGCTCGCTATATGTAAGGGAAATCGCGGGTGGCCCCGAGGGCTCACAAAAACAAACCTTTTGCCAACCCGTAATTCGCGGAATTCAGAATTCGTCAATGATTCCGTACAGCCGCTCATGGATCTGCTGTCTAACGCGCATATCATAGAGGGCGCGATTGTTTCTCGTCGGATACACCCGATTGCACATAAAAATGAAGAGCAAGTCCTTCTCAGGATCAGCCCATACGATGGGCCCTGTGTAACCCGTGTGTCCAAAACTGCGCGTGCTGGCCGCCTGGGCCACGCCGCTTCGTATGCTGTCGTACTCCAGTAGAGGTTTATCAAAACCGAGACCCCTTCTGTTCTCGTTATTGGGATAGTGAGTGACAGTGAACAGATCGACGGTTTGCTCCTTCAGGATAATAGAATCTTGATAAACACCTCTATTCTGCAGCATCAGCCAGACTCTCGCCAGGTCCTCGGCATTGCTGAATAGACCGGCATTACCGGATACGCCGCGCATCATGATAGCGCCTTCATCATGCACCCATCCGTGGATAGGAATTTGTCGGAAAAATGTGTCGACCTCTGTCGGTACAATCTGATCAAGAGAGAATGTCTTCAGCGGGTTAAAGACAGTGGTTTGCGCCCCCAGAGGATCATAAAAACGCGTTCGCAGGTACTCCTCGAAAGCCATGCCTGTTTGCTTCTGGACGATCTCCGGTACTAAATAGAAAAACATGCCCGAATAGACATAGCCCTGCTCAGGGTTGAACTCGGCCTTGCTTATGTATTTCTTGATGGTGTTGTAAAAGTCATTGCGCAAATACTTGCCATCGGCCAATTTCCAGTCATACTTCTCCGACGGCGTCGACGAAACGTATTTTTTCTTAAGCTCACCCTTTTTGTCTCTGATCTCAACATGGAAAGGTATCCAGCTCCGCCATCCACTCTGATGAGCCAATATCTCGCGAATGGTAACATTCCCCCGTTTTCCCTTCATCTCAGGCATGTAGTGATGGACTGTCTGGTCCAGGTCGAGCAATCCATCCTCATACAGCCCCATCAGTGCCAGAGTGGCGGCGGTCACCTTCGTCACGGATGCCAGGTCGTAGATGTCAGAGGTCTTCACCGCGCGGAGGCTGTCATAGGTATGGTACCCATAGGCCTTTTCCAGGACTACTGAGTCTTCATGCATCGCGAGCAACACTCCTCCCGGAAATGCGGAATTTCTAATAGCCCCCGCCATGATGCTATCGATTTGTGCAAATAATGCACTGTCTCCACTATCAATTTGTGAAAATGACAATTCAGCTTGTAGCAGGAAGGATATTGAGATTATTACTGTTCTGAAAGAGCGCTGCATCATTACTTTTGCGACTTATTTTTTGGATCGAACCTATGCAAAATTCCAAATATTTCATCATTGATTTTGATAGCACTTTCACTAAAGTGGAAGCACTGGACGTCTTGGGCGAAATATCACTGGAAGGAAAGCCTCACCGCGAGGAGGCGCTGGACCGTATCAAAGAGGTGACAGATCTCGGCATGGAAGGTAAGCTCTCCTTCCGGGAATCGCTGGAGGAAAGGATCCGGCTGCTGGACGCGCATAGGGATCATATCCCGGTTTTGGTATCGCGCCTGTCCAAACAGGTATCCAAGTCATTCAAGCGGAACAAAGAGTTTTTGCATCGACATTCTGAGCATATTTTCATTCTCAGCAATGGATTCAAAGATTTCATCATACCGATTGTGGAGAAGTTCGGTATCTCCGCAGAAAATGTATATGCCAATGACTTCATTTATGATGAGGACGGCAGTATCACAGGATTTGATAAGAACAACCCACTGGCTGCCGAAGACGGTGGCAAACCCAGTCAAATTGCAGAACTTAATTTAAAGGGGGAAGTATTTGTCCTGGGCGATGGCTATACTGATTATGAAATAAGAAAGGCCGGTCTGGCCAATAAGTTTTACGCCTTCACAGAGAATGTGCGTCGTGAGCGCGTGCTTGAAAATGCAGACCATATCGCCCCCACCCTGGATGAAGTCCTCTATGTAAACAAAATGGAAAGAGCCCTGTCATACCCCAAAAACCGTATCAAGGTTTTGCTCCTCGAGAATATCCATCCCGAAGGAATCGAAAAACTCACTGAGGAAGGCTACACCGTAGACGTGCATCCTGCGGGACTCAGTGAAGATGAACTGAGTGAAGCCATCAAGGATGTGAGTATCCTGGGAATACGATCGAAGACGCAGGTAACCAAGAAGGTCCTCGAAAACGCGAAACGACTGCATGCCATCGGGGCCTTCTGTATCGGCACCAATCAGATCGACGTGGAGGAGTGCCTTAGAAAAGGAATAGCCATCTTCAATGCACCATTTAGCAATACGCGGTCGGTGGTGGAGTTGGCGATCGCTGAGATGATCCTGTTGATGCGCAATATCCCCGACAAGGCTGCACGCATGCATGAGGGGCAATGGCAAAAATCGGCCACAAACAGCTTCGAAGTGAGAGGAAAGAAGCTGGGAATCATTGGCTACGGCAACATCGGTGCGCAATTGTCAGTAGTGGCAGAGGCGCTGGGTCTCGACGTATATTATTACGACCTGGAAGAGAAGCTGGCACTTGGGAACGCCACTCGCTGCAAGACGCTCCTGGAGCTGCTGTCTATCTCGGATATCATCACCCTTCATGTGGACGGGCGTCCGGAAAACAAAAACATGATCGGTGCCGAGGAATTTGATTTGATGAAGGAGGGCGTCATCTTCCTCAACTTGAGTCGGGGACATGTCGTCGACATCGATGCATTAAAGGCAAACATTGAAAGCGGCAAAATCAGGGGTGTGGGGATCGATGTATTTCCAGAGGAGCCCTTTAGTAACAACGAGGAGTTTTTGTCGCCGCTCCGAAGCCTGCCTAACCTGCTGATGACCCCTCACATCGGTGGAAGTACCACAGAGGCTCAAATGAACATTGCGGACTTTGTGCCACAACGGATCATGGACTACATCAATACTGGCTCCACCTCCAATAGCGTGAATTTTCCAAACATGGTGCTGCCAAAACTGAAGAACGCGCATCGCTTCATACATATCCACCTCAACGAGCCCGGTGTGATGGCACAAATCAACCAAGTGTTGGCCTCGCGCACACTCAATGTGGTAGGTCAATATCTGAAAACCAACGAGACCATAGGCTACGTAATCACCGACATAAACAAAGATTACGACGAAGCAGTGATCGCAGATTTGAAAAAAATAGAAGGAACCATTAAATTCAGGGTTCTGTATTAGAATTTTTAAGAATCAAGTCCCGTGAAATACTGGAAGATTTACGCGCAATTGTTAGTAAATTCCAATAGATTCGAAAGGTTATGAGTGAACACCGCCCTAAGCTCCCTAAATGGACCCCCATCGAAGATTTGGATCTCTTTGATAAGATTCTACAAGACTCGAAAACTCAGCCTGCCCTGATTCTAAAATACCAACCAGGACATCCTGAGAGCGAAGCAGTCAAGAAGAACCTCGAAAAGAGTTGGACGATCCCCGACGACCAGTTGGACGTTTATTTGCTGGACGTCAGTAAGAAGCAAATCTCCAACCAAATCACCGAAAGCGCGGGAGTCGAAAACCACTATCCACAAATTCTTTTGTTCGCAGATGGCGTGACGATGTACGACGAGTCATACGACTTGATCAACATCAAGAAAATCATCATTGCTCTGAAGATCATCAACCGCACTTTCCGCTGGTTGGAGACGCGCGTATAAAGGAAGGGAAAAGCTAGAAAAGAAAAATATTCCCTCTGAGGGCGTTTCTAAACCTGAGTAATATCAGGATTTGGGTCGTCCAACCATCGCAACAATCCACTGTTATCCTTCGAACAAAGGTCTGATGTCACAAAGCCCACCAGATGAGGCCCGGTTTTGATGGCCAACTAACCCGGCTTATAATAAGTGTTAGGTTTAAAAACTTATTACAGAGGGAATAGATCAAAATTAAGCATAGTATTGCAACAGCAATCATGAGGAAGAATATTTATTTCACGCCAGGCCCCTCTCAACTACACTACAGCTTCGAATATCACCTGAAAAAGGCCATGGATGCCTCTATTGGTAGCATATCACATCGAAGTACGACCTTCCAGAAAATCTACCAGGAAACGGAGGAATCCCTTCGATCACTATTCGAATTACCTGAAGAATTTCGCATACTTTTCCTGTCCTCGGCAACCGACATCTGGGAGCGCATCCTTCAAAACCTAGTGGTCGATGCTTCACACCACTTTGTGAACGGCGCCTTCTCGAAGCGGTTTTACGACTTTGGCTTACAGCTCGGCAAGGCAAGCACCCTTACAAAAGCTATAGAGGGGCAGGAATTTGACAGTATAGATGTACCCGCAGAAGCGGAGCTTATCGCCGTCACCCAGAATGAAACCAGCACGGGTTATAGCTTTCTTGCCAAGAATATCCAGGCCCTGAGAGATCAAAACCCAGACAAGCTGATTGCCGTGGACGCCGTGAGCTCAATACCTGCTATCCCCCTGGATTTTGGTACGATCGACATGACCTACTTCTCAGTGCAGAAGTGCTTCGGACTTCCTGCCGGACTTGGCCTCTGGATCCTTAATGAGCGCACCATCGAGCGATACAGCCAACTCCAATCGCAGCAAAAGATACGGGGTACCTACAGGTCCCTGGACAGCATGATCAAGCAAGCGGAAAAGCACCAAACGCCCGAAACACCTAACGTGCTCCTCATCTATCTATTGGGAAAGGTGGCACAGGAGATGCTGCAGAAGGGTATCAAAAGCTTGCGCAACGATACCATCTATAAGAGCGCGATCCTCTACTCCACGCTGGAGAGTCACCCACGATTATCCGCCTTTGTAAACAACCCCGACAACCGCTCGAAAACGGTCATTGTCGCCGAGTGCTCAGATAATCAAACAGAACTGCTCGAAGGCCTCAACAAAAAAGGGCTCGTACTCGGAAAAGGATACGGTTCATTCAAGGACAGGCACATAAGAATTGCCAACTTCCCAGCCCACTCACGGGAGCAGGTAGAGATGCTCTGTGATTTGATAGAAAAACATCCATAGCAGGCTGTCAGCATAGATTATTTCACATCACGGAGCTATCGCCTATCAGGTCAGTTTTTTCTCTAGAAATCAGGCGACAATACGCAATAATATTTTGAACATATATTAACCGAGCGCGTTGATCAATCAGACGGTAAGTCTAATTTTGTGGTCATAATTACGCCAAGATTAAAGTATGTACAATTTCAACAAGATACTCGTCGGTCTGGACCAGACTGACATGGATTTTGAGCTCATCGATGCTGCCTGCAAAATGTGCCAAATGTCGGGTTCGCAGGAGGTGATATTTGTGAGCTTGATTAGGGACTTCCACTTACCCCAGGAGCTACTCAAGGAGTTTCCCGACATTCTGGACAAAGCCATCGCAGAGCGGGAAACCAAGCTACGTGAGGAAGTGGATCGGTACTTCGAATGTATGGACGTGAAAGTCCGTTTCATCGTACGTCAGGGACAGCCGACAAAAGAAATCATGACGCTTTCTGCTGATGAGAAAGTGGACCTCATCATCCTCGGTCGAAAAAATGAAAAGGAAGATGGTGGAATATTGCTGACCCGTGTCGCGCGACGCGCTGCGTGCTCGCTATTGGTCATACCGAAGGGTCACAAGATGACCCTCAAGCACCTGCACGTTCCCAGTGACTTCTCCAGCTACTCCACTTTAGCCGTTGAGAAAGCCATCGAACTCGCAAGAAATGTCGAGTCGAAGCCGAAGATCACGATCCAGAATGTCTACCAGGTACCTAATGGCTACCACTATAGCGGCAAGACCTTCAACGAGTTTGCCGAGATCATGCAGCAGTATGCGGCCAGAGATTATGAGCAATTTGTCTCGGACCTGAACTTGTCCGAACTGTCCCCTGAAGTCGTCTATACGCTGGACAAAGACGACAATGTCATCCGCTGTATCGACGACCAGGCTCGTGCGAGTCAGACAGACATGGTGATTATAGGTGCTAAGGGTAGAAGTGCAACAGCGGCTATCTTCATCGGTAGCAAGGCAGAGAACCTCATCCAGATGGATTCAGAATACGCACTGCTCGTCGTCCGCCCCAAGGGTAAGACGGCAGGGATCAGAGAGTATTTGAAGGAACTGTAGCTCGCATCTTATCAAGGAGGCGATTGAGTTCTTTCGCCTCCTCCTCATCCAGGGCCCGTCGGTCATCTTCCCATTGCTGCATCTCTCCATCCATGACTTGCAGGATAGCAAGGCCTCCCTCCGAAATATAGACGTCAACCGCTCTGCGATCCGTGGGGCATTGTTTTCGGATGACTAGCCCCTTCGTCTCCAACCGATCCACGATCCGTGAAGCATTGCTACTCTTATCAAGCATCCTGTCAATAAGGAGATTGACCGTCGATGCCTTCGGGTGTTGTCCACGTAAAATCCTGAGAATATTGAACTGGGGCGTCGTCAGTCCATGTCGCTTGAAAAGCTCCTGGTACTGCTGGCTCAGCCAGCCGTGGGTGTAGATCAAATTGACAACAGCCTTATTGAATTCTGATGAGAATTGTGGCTGCTTAATATCTTCCTCTAACGACATATCCTCCAAAAATTACAACTACATTTAATGTAACGACATTTAAATCAGGATGTTTGTATTTTCAGTGCTTACCGTGTCATTCGTTAACTTGATGGCACCGAAAATCAAACCAAGGAATGTCTCTACGATCTGTCGCCACCACTCTCTGCATAATCCAGTCCCTACTATCTATTGAAGTACACGCCCAAAGCACTGTATTGAAAGCTGGTCGACTGTTTGATGGCTTTGAGATGCATGATCGGTGGATCGTCGCATTCGAAGAAGATCGCATCACCTATGTTGGTCGTGACCGGGACTTCGCGGGTGCCACCGTCCTCGATCTCGGCGGCGACGCCACCATTCTTCCCGGATTGATTGAGGGGCACTCTCACATCCTACTTCACCCCTACGACGAAACCAACTGGAACGATCAGGTGCTCAAAGAGTCTCCTGGTGAACGAGCGGCGCGAGCTACTGTGCACGTTCGTAAATCCCTCGAAGCCGGCATCACCACTATGCGCGATTTGGGATCAGAGGGGGCTGGCTACCTCGACGTTGGCATCAAACAGGCCATCGAAAAGGGTGTGATCCCCGGACCCAGGTTGATCGTTGCCGGTCCTGCCATCGTTGCAACAGGAAGTTACGGCCCTAAGGGATTTCATGAGTATGTGGACGTGCCACTGGGTGCCGAAGAAGCAGACGCCGGTAACTTGATCACTGTGGTGCGGCGACAGATCGGACACGGAGCCGATTTCATCAAAGTATATGCGGACTATCGTTGGGGTCCGGATGGCAGTGCTCAGCCGACCTTCTCGCAAGCAGAGATAGCCACCATCGTGGAAACGGCAAAGAGCAGCGGAAGAGTCACAGTTGCCCACGCAGCCACAGAGGAAGGAATTCGACGAGCGGTGATGGCCGGGGTCTCGACCATTGAGCATGGCGATGCCCTCAACAAGGATCTCGCCCAATTAATGGCCGAAAAAGAAGTGGCTCTATACCCTACACTGGCAGCCGTCGAATCCATCAGCCGCTACCGGGGATGGAACAAAGGCCAGGGCCCTGAGCCCCTCAGAGTGACCCAAAAAAAGCAGGCATTTAAGACTGCCCTTGATGCCGGCGTGATCGTAGGCTTTGGCGGGGACGTGGGCGTATATACTCATGGGACCAATGTGATCGAACTGGAGTTGATGGTCGAGTATGGCATGTCTGAGCTCCAGGCACTCAAGGCCGCCACGAGCTTAAACGCCAGTGTCTTTGAACTGAACGATCTGGGAACATTGACTAAAGATAAGCTTGCCGACATCGTAGTCGTACGCGGGGACCCATCTCAGGAAATTAGCGCTCTAAGAGATATTCTGATGGTCATCAAGAATGGGGAGATCGCTATCCAGAAGTAGATACCATCCACATAACGCTCATTTTCTGACCACCAATACTTATAATATTTAGCGAACCCGATCCAGGTACTGATTGACAACAGTCAAATTGGGGTTGATGCGGAGCGCCTCTTCCCCGTAGGTTACCACATCGCTGTTATTTCCCGCCATATAGCTTACAATAGTCAGGCCCTGAAGGATCTGCGTGTCCGAGGAATTGAGTTCGTAACCATATTTCAAATACTTGAGCGCATTCGGATAATCTCTCTTGGTCTGCGCAAATAGCCCCAGGCCAATGCGGTGATAGAAGTCAGCCAACTGGGCGTTGTATCCACGCCGGTTAAGGTACTCCATGTACTCATCTATGTAGGGGACGTGGGCAGTCTGCAGGATACGGTCAAACTGGAACAACAAGGCATCGAGGTCGCCATTGATCTGGTAGACTCCCGCCGCGACGCCGGCCCTCCCCCGCAACGCTGTGGTGTATCTGGGATGTATTTCCAAAGCGCGCTCGAAATAATAACGCGCCTCCTGGAGGTTCTGCATTTTCACCACCCGATCATCGGCCGCATTTGCTCTCTGGTAATAGTCATATCCGACGAAATTATTGAGGCGAGCGCTGCCACTGGAAACATAGATACTCGAGAGGTTTAACGTCACTGGGTCCTTCCAGTCCGGCACCCGCAACAAAGTGCGAACCGCGAATCCTGCTGCGACAATTCCCAGCATGCCCAAAGCGGCAGGTTTTATCCAACTGGTTCTACCAAAGCGTCCGGGCAGCCACTCCACCAGCAGGTAGGCCAATAGAATGCAATAAGCCAATGATGGAATAAAGGCAAATCGCTCATTCATGAACGTACCAACGCTGAAGACGATGTTCGACGTGATGGAGAGCGTGATGATGAAGAACAGTATACAAAAAGCGGCGATACTCCGTGGCTTTCGAAGCTGGAGGAGCGCATAGATTCCCATTGCCAAATAGAGCAGCAAGGGCAATAGCCCTCTTAGCTCGCGAAACTTGACAATAGGTATGTGATAGGGATAATAATCATGGGTAAGCGGATGTGGAAATACCATGAGTCGGATGTACTCCCACAGTGTGTAAAAGATCGTCGCATACCTATCGGAAGTCGACATGCCAAGGAAAGGGTTGTTCATCAGTGCATTCACCTCCGCCCCACTGTCCAGCAAGTAGCCAATCACCTGCATCCGTAGCGCCAGGTAGGCGCCGGTTGCTACCACCAGTGGCAATAGGGTGACCAGCAGGGGCTTCCATCCGGCCCTAAAAAAGACCCAAAGCGTCAATGGCACCACAGCCAAAAAAGTAATGGCATTTTCCTTTGCCAGGAGCGCAGCGAAAAAAGCTACCCCTGACAATACCAAGGCAAGGATTCCCTTGTTACCCAGATACTTCAACGTAAAGTACATGGACACCAGCACCAAGGCAAAAGTCGTGATCTCATCTCTTCCCTTGATGTTGGCGACGGCCTCTACATGCACAGGATGAAGGATATAAATCACGCTCGCGACAAAAGGGATCGCCAAATACCAGGGTCGGTCACCTGCCGGGAACAGATTACTTAAGACTCGGAAGATCAGCAGCCCAAGTAGTACATACCAAACAACATTCATCACATGATAGGGCCCCGGTGCATCACCGAATAACTCATATTCTGCCGCAAAGAAAACCAGTGATAGCGGACGATATCTACCCCCGGCGACGAGGTCTCTTTGTTCTCCCAAATAGCCTGTAAATGACTCATTTAAGATGATTTCCGGGATGCCCGCGACACCTTGCCTGACAAAGTCATTCTCTGAAAGAACAATCACATCGTCGAGAACGAACCCAAAGGTCACCGTACTGATGTACAGAGCGATCGGCAACATCATGAGCACAATGGCCGGCCATTTGTTGGCCTTCCAAAAATTTTCTGAGGACTCTGGGATGAGTGGCTGCGTCGGCGCCAAAGCCTTCTTTGTGGCCTTTTTCTTTTTCTCAATACGTGCTCTGTTCCTTCTTCCCATGTTGAGCGTTATTTCTTAGTGGTTTCCAGTTTTCTTTTCTTGTAGATGCGAGAAGACCCAATCCCCCACATCATGAGGCGATGATTGAGGGACGTTTTCAGCACTCCTAGCCCATAAGTGATGCTACGTGACAAATTGATCGATGATGCCTCTTCGAAATACTTGGTAGGGCAGGTCACCTCCCCTATTTCATAACCGGCCATGAATATCTGGGAGACCATTTGATTGTCAAAGACAAAATCATCAGAGTTGGCGTGAAAGTCGATGGTCTGCAAAACCTCCCGTGCAAACGCCCTGTAGCCGGTGTGGTATTCCGACAGTTTCTGACCGATGAGAATATTCTGTACAAGCGTGAGTAGCCGGTTAGCCACATACTTGTACAGTGGCATTCCCCCACGCAGGGCGCCCTTCCCCAATATTCTTGAACCAAATACCACCGGGTAAAGCCCTGAGGCTATGATATGGGCCATTGCCGGGATCAATTTGGGTGTATATTGATAATCAGGGTGTACCATGACGACAATATCAGCACCAATCGTCAATGCCTGATCATAGCAACTCTTTTGATTGCCACCATAGCCCGTGTTTTGTTCGTGCTGAATAACGTGCGTGATGCCAAGACTTTTTGCCAACCGATAGGTGTCATCATTACTGGCATCATCCACCAAAATAACATCATCGACGATATCCGATGGAATCTCCTGATACGTTTTCTCCAGGGTCTGCTCAGCGTTGTATGCTGGCATGATGACAACGACGCGTCGTCCGTGAATCATAAATCAAGCTAGGTCTGGGTTGCGGCTAATTTGGAAGATATGCATTTTTGTTCAAATTCAATGATGCAGCCAACAGTCGTCTTGGCAACACCAATCACGAAGGCCCCTCACCAAAGAAAAATCATACTGAATAATAAAAAATTCATATACTGAATTAAACCTCTTTGGTAGTTCAGTATCTAAGGGGCATTACTACCTGAAGAAGTCAATTTGGACGAACAACTCATCATCGACAAGATAAAAGCCGACGCCACCCGTCAGGAAGGGTTCAGGCTTTTGCTAGGCGAGTACCAGGAGCGGATCTATTGGCATGTCCGCAAGATGGTAATCGATCACGATGACGCCAATGACGTGACGCAGGAGATATTCGTCAAGATCTGGAAGAACCTCGATAAGTTTCGTGAAGACTCAAAGCTATTCACGTGGATCTACCGTATTGCCACCAACGAATGCCTCAACTTTCTGAACAAGAAAAAGAGAAGATCAATCATTCCTCTGAAGGAAGGCGCGCCTGAGTTGAGCGCACAACTCGATGAGGGCTCTCACATTAGTGGTGAAGAAATTCAACTTATTCTTCAAAAAGCGATCCTAACGCTGCCAGACAAGCAACGGGCGGTGTTCAACATGAAGTACTTTGATGAGTTGAAATTTGACGAAATTGCTGATATCACGGGTACCAGTGTAGGGGCATTGAAAGCCAGTTATCACCTGGCAGTGAAAAAAATCGAAAAATTCATCAACGGTGATTAAACCATTTTATTTCCCGATGATCTAAGAAACGTGAAGAAAGTAGAGCTGGAACATATTAAGGACAAATCACACCCCTTCGACGTACCCGAAGGCTATTTCCAGGACCTTGAAAAGGCGATCCTCGATGCCACAGTCGATGCGCCGGAAGAAGAGGTGCGGAGTACCTCCATGTGGCCCCGGGTTCCCCGATGGACACTGGCCGCAGCAGCATCGGTGCTCGTCGTGCTCAGTGCTCTACTGCTACTACAAGGTGAGGACGCATACGACGAAAAGAACTTGCTGGCGGGTATTACCGACGAAGAGATCATGATCTACCTCGCCGACTACGAACTCTCAGAATATGACATCGTCGGAGACCTTTCAACAGAACAGTTGGATGAACTCTTTGAAGACGAAGACGCCATTCTGGATGGATTGGATGTAGGTGATGACGAAATGGATGACCTGCTATTGGAGTATGAAGCTTTGGACGAAACGCTAGAGATATGACAAGGACAATGACATTATTGATCTGCTTCCTGTGGGCCGCTGCGACGATGGCGCAGACTACCGTCAACGAGAAGATCGAGGCTCGAAAGATCGCCTTGATCACGCAGAAGCTCGAACTGACACCCGAACAGGCGGAAAGGTTCTGGCCCATCTACAACGAGTTCAGTCAGAAACGACGGGAAATTTTGCGGGATTTTAACCAGGCACGACAGGGCTTCGACCCACAGTCGGCATCGGAGGAAGAGACACGCAGAATGGTTGACATGGGACTGAGGGTCAAAGAGCAGCGACTCAACCTCGAGCGTGACTACAGCGAGCGAATGCGTCAGGTGATCAGCGATCGGCAGTTGCTGAATCTCCGCCGCGCGGAGGAAGACTTCAAGCAAATGCTACTCAAGCGCATGCGTGAGCGGCGACAGCAGGCCCAGCAGAATAGGGAGCGCAACAACGCTCTCCAGCAGCGCAAGCGCAACAACTAGCAAAAAATCCTACCTGATAAATGAAATGTTGGTTGACCGTCATTGCGGCACTCTGCCTGAGTCCTGCCATTGGCCAGGACCTATCTGAGGACTCCCTCAGTCTCGAGGAGCAGTGGGCGTTGCTCGAGGCGGAATTGGACGAGGAGGTACTGATGAGCACCCTGGATAGCTTGATGGCACTTGACCTGAAAGTGCCCAGCGAGTTCAATGTAAGGATGAGCTACAATAGCAATATCCTCAACGCCGGACGCAACTATGGCGTGGACCAACACAGCCTGTCTCCGGGTATCTCCTACTACCACAAGTCTGGCTTCTATGGTGACGTCAGTGGATACTGGAGTAGTCAGGGAGACCCCCGGTACAACCTCACTGTCTTGTCCGCGGGCTACCTCGACATGGTCAATGTCAAGTGGTCCTATGGATTTAGCTACGAACACTGGATATACAACGAGACAGAGACTTTTTTCGAAAATAACCTTGGCGCCAATACCATCTACCGAATGGGCAATCTGAGCCTGGGTATGGATTACTCTTTTCTCTTTGGCGCAGAATCCGCCCATCGATTCATAGGGGGCCTCTCGTATGAGTTCGCTTTCGAAGATGTGTTGGGCTTTGACAAAATCCGCATCAACCCGACCGTCTCTGGCATCATCGGCAATGACATCATCACCACCTTCAATACCTCAAATTTTGACAGGCTTTCCCAACTGCGGTTGAATTGGTTTGACCTCACCCTGCAACAGCGACGCAGGGAACTGCTTTCTTTTCTGGACGACAACCCCGACATCGATCGTACCACTTTACAGGAATTGCTTAGAGTAGTGAATGCCATCGCTCTAGGCAGGGAGCTTACTCCGGAGCAGGAAAGCCTCATAGACGAGTTTCTTCTCGTGGTGGACAACAGCAAGGAGTTTGGTTTTCTCAACTACAGCTTCACACTGCCCATTACCCTTAGCACGAAACATTATTTTGTGATGCTGGCATATTCCTACAGTGTGCCCCTGGAGCTGTCGGAGGAAGCTTTCGACTTGGAACCAATCGGCTATTTCTCTATCTCATTTAATTACAGGTTGTTTAAGAAATAGTCAGGAGGACGAGTTACATTTGCATCCCGTAACTAAACCTAGATGGCCAAGGCAAAATACATTTTCGTTACGGGCGGTGTCACATCCTCTTTAGGCAAAGGCATCATCGCAGCATCTCTTGGGAAACTACTTCAGGCAAGAGGTTTCTCCGTCACCATTCAGAAATTCGATCCTTACATTAACATTGATCCGGGTACGCTCAATCCCTACGAGCATGGGGAGTGTTATGTAACCGACGATGGCGCGGAGACGGACCTGGACCTGGGTCATTATGAGCGGTTTCTCAACATCCCCACATCGCAAGACAACAACGTCACCACTGGACGCATCTACTACGAAGTAATCAATAGGGAGCGGGCAGGCGACTTTCTAGGCAAAACTGTGCAAGTGGTACCGCACATCACAGATGAGATCAAAAACAACTTCTACAAACTCGGCGATACCGGAAAGTATGACATCGTCATCACCGAAATCGGCGGCTGCGTGGGCGATATCGAATCATTGCCATTTATCGAGGCTGTGCGTCAGGCACGACCAGAGCTCGGCCCCAACAATTTCGTATCTATACACCTCACATTGGTCCCCTACCTGAAAGCGGCTGGCGAGTTGAAAACGAAGCCCACGCAGCACTCGGTTAAAGAACTCCTGGAGGCCGGTATTCAGCCTGACATTCTTGTTTGTCGCTCGGAATACCCTCTGAATAGCGATATCAGAAAGAAACTTGCGTTGTTCTGCAACGTGCCCGTCAACAGCGTGATCGAGGCGAGAGATGCCGAGACCATCTACGATGTACCGCTACTGATGCGCAAGGAGCGTCTCGATGAGCGCGTCCTGTCGAAGCTGAAGCTCTCTTATAAAAAGGATCCGAAAATCGATCAGTGGAAGGAGTACCTGGGGCGACTTAAGAACCCCACGGACACAGTGGACATTGGGCTGATTGGCAAGTATGTCGAACTGAAAGATGCGTACAAATCCATCGCCGAGGCCTTCGTCCATGCAGGTGCAGAGAATGAGTGCCGCGTGAACGTCGAGTGGATACATGCTGAGGACATCAGCAAAGAAAACGTCAATAAGCTACTGGATGACCTGGATGGTATTCTCGTCGCTCCGGGATTTGGCGAGCGGGGTATAGAAGGCAAGATCCTGGCCTCTCAGTATGCGCGGGAAAACAACATTCCCTTCTTTGGCATCTGCCTGGGGCTGCAGTGCGCGGTCATCGAATTTGCTCGCAATGTGCTCGGATTGAAGAGGGCAAATTCTACGGAAATGGATCCAAAAACCAAACATCCCGTAATAGACATAATGGAGGACCAAAAGTCGGTCACGGAAATGGGGGGAACGATGAGGCTGGGTGCCTATCCTTGTCACCTGAAAAAAGGGACGAAGGCTGCTCAGACATATGGTCAGACAAAGATCAGTGAGCGACACCGACATCGATACGAGTTCAATGGTCAGTACCTGGAGGACTTCGAGAAATATGGATTTGTGGCCTCCGGTGTAAATCCCGACACGAACCTCGTGGAGATCATGGAAATGGCAGATCACCCGTGGTTTGTGGGCACTCAGTTCCATCCAGAATTGAAGTCCACTGTACTTAACCCCCACCCTTTGTTTGTAAGATTCATAAGGGCTGCACTGATGCAGCGCAAGGAATTGATTGCTTCTTGATAAAAGACATTAGACATTAATTATGGACCGAAACCAATTGACTGGCTTGCTGGCCATGCTCGTCCTATTTCTGGTATACTACCAGTTTTTTGCGCCAGACACACCCGTTCCCCCCTCTGGTGAAACTCCTCAGGTTGATACTACATCTGTAGAGCCCATAGCCCAACCTGAAGAACCCGTAGCTGAGGTTGAGGAGGTGCTATCAGATTCTGCCACCCAGGCAGTTCAGCAGCTGAAGTATGGAGCTTTCTCACCACTAGCAGAAGGCACAGAGCGTACGACCACGCTGGAAACAGACAGATTGCTAATAGATTTCTCCAACAAGGGAGGTTTCATTAGAAATGTGGTCCTCAAAGACTACAAAAGCTATGATGGCAGTCCGCTGGCACTGATGGTGGCAGACAAGTCGTTCATGAACATTTTCTTTGAGCACCAGTCAAAGAACCTGTCCCTGCAAGACCTCTACTTCGAGTCCGATATCAACAGGTTTCAGGACAGTGTCGAGCTTGTCTACAGTGCGACCCTCCCCGATGGCTCATCGCTACGTCAGCGATACATGCTCGTCAACGGGACCTACGAAATAGGCTACACCATCGAATCAAGTGGCTTTGAGCGACAGATCGCTCCCAAAAACCTTGTTTTCAACTGGGAGCATCAGGCCAATCGCATTGAGCCGCACCTAAAAGACCCTCGCCAACGCACAACTATCCGCTATGCGACCGCTGACGGTTCTGTGGATTACTTGTCGGCCACCAGCACCTCCCGGGAAGAGGAGAAAATAGAGGACGCCCTGCAATGGATTGCCTTCAAGCAGAAGTACTTCACTGCCGCGATCCTTGCGGACAACAATTTCTCTACCGCATGGATCACTTCGGCCATCAATGAAGCGGACGATAGCACCGTCAAGTACCTCAACATGACGACTGAGATCCCCTTCACGGACATAGCCAGTGGCACCAGCAATTTCAAGTTCTATTTTGGACCGAACAGCTACTACGATCTCGAGGCTTTCGCGCCTGAGTTTACCGAGAACCTCAACCTAGGTTGGAGCATCCTATCGGTCGTCAACAAATTCCTGATACTCCCGATCTGGCGAGGTCTGGAATCGGTGATCCCCAGCTACCCATTGCTGATCATTATCCTTGTCATTATCATCCGTCTGATCCTGTCGCCTCTGACATACCGCTCTCATATGTCCATGGCAAAAATGCGCGTGCTGAAGCCGGAGCTCGATGAAATCAAAGAGCGACACGGCGATGATATGCAGAAGGCCCAGCAGGAGCAGATGGCGCTTTACCAGAAGGTAGGTATCAATCCCCTGAGTGGATGTATCCCGATGCTGCTACAGTTTCCCATCCTCGTCGCGCTATTCTACTACATCCCCAATGCCATCGAGCTGCGTCAGGTCAGCTTCCTCTGGGCGAAGGATCTGTCTACCTATGATGCCATCGTTTCATGGTCTGCGGACGTGCCTCTGTTAAGTGGCATCTACGGCAATCACATCAGTCTTTTCACGATATTGATGTGCATCTCCACGATACTCTTCACCGTGGCCAACAGCCAGATGACCAGTGTCCAGGGGCCGATGAAATCCTTGCAGTATATGATGCCCATCATGCTGCTTTTCTTCTTCAATAGCTATGCCTCAGGGCTTACTTATTACTACTTCATCTCCAACATCGTGTCCTTCGGTCAGATCTTCCTTTTCCGCAGAATCATCGATGAAGACAAGATCAAAAAGATCCTCGATGAGAACCGAAAAAAGAACGCAAACAAGAAGAAGTCGAAGTTCCAAACGCGGCTGGAAGAAGCCATGAAAGCCAACGAAGAAGCTCGAAAGAAAGACAAGAAGAAGAAGTAATATCCACATTGTCATCCACATTCCAGACCTCACTTTTGGGGCTCTGGAGGGGCTTTTTTTGCTAATCAACAATTAACCCACATGGGTGGTATTGTGTAGGCTTCTTGGATATATTTGTGTCCATTTTTGAGTGTTTCCTTGCTCTAAGGAGGGATTCAGAGATCTACACACGATCTTTTTTTAACAACAAATAAGTCACACCAATGGGGAAAGTAATTGCAATTGCCAACCAAAAAGGAGGAGTTGGAAAAACTACGACAGCGATCAATTTGGCGGCCAGTCTGGCAGCACTTGAGTTGAAAACTCTGATCGTAGACGCTGATCCTCAGGCGAATGCCACCTCCGGAGTAGGCAGGGACCCCAAAGAGGTGAAAACAAGCATCTACGAGTGCATGGTAGATGGGGCTGACCCGCTGGCAAGCATCGTGAAAACAGAGGTAAAATACCTGGACCTACTGCCGTCTCATATCGACCTGGTCGGAGCCGAGGTAGAGATGGTCAACATCGAGAAGCGCGAGGAAAAGATGAAGGGTGCATTGACTGCCCTACGTAATAAGTACGACTATATCATCATCGATTGCTCCCCTTCACTGGGACTCATCACCATCAATGCGCTGACTGCAGCGGATTCCGTGATCATACCTGTGCAGTGCGAGTACTTTGCCCTGGAAGGACTGGGCAAGCTCTTGAACACCATCAAGATCATTCAGAGCCGTCTGAATACCGATCTGGAGATCGAGGGCATCCTCCTCACCATGTATGACACACGCCTCAACCTGTCCAACCAGGTAGTCGAGGAAGTTCGCATACACTTCAAGAGTATGGTCTTCGATACTTTGATACCAAGAAATATTAAGCTGAGTGAATCTCCCAGCTTCGGTACCCCTGCCATCACACACGATGCAGAGTCAAAAGGTGCACTGAGCTACCTCAACCTCGCCAGGGAAATCCTCAAGCGCAATGAAGTAAAGGCAGCATAGAAACTTTGACATATGGCCAAGGAAAGAAAGACAGGACTAGGAAGAGGCCTTGGGGCACTCCTGGAAGATTCCGGGAAAGATGAAACTACTATCCGCGAAGCAATCGATGAGTCGACCAATATCGATGAGATCGAAGTCCGACACATAGAGGTAAATCCGTTCCAGCCCAGGGCACACTTCAATGAAGAGGCATTGGAAGAGCTGGCTGAAAGTATCCGCGTCCAGGGGATCATCCAGCCGATAACCGTGCGCAAACTCTCAGAGACGGCCTATCAGTTGATCTCTGGGGAGCGCAGACTGCAGGCATCCAGGAAGGCTGGCCTTGAAACCATCCCGGCCTATATACGCACGGCGGACGACCAGCAAATGCTGGAGTTTGCCTTGATCGAAAACATCCAGCGGGAAAACCTCAACGCCATAGAAATCGCCCTATCCTATCAGCGGCTGCTGACCGAGATCGGTTTGAAGCAAGAGGAGCTGGGTGATCGCGTAGGCAAAAAACGCTCTACCGTCAATAACTACCTGCGGCTACTGAGGCTACCACCGGCAATCCAGGTAGCGATTCGCGATCGCCATATCAGTATGGGCCATGCCAAAGCCCTTCTTTCTATCGACGACATCGATCTTCAGCTGGATATATACCATAAGATCATCAAAGAATCGTTATCAGTAAGGAAAGCGGAGGAGTTGGCAAGGACTGCCGGTCTACCCAAGCAAACAGTACCTGCTGAGCGGCCGGCAATCAGTCCGGAGATCACCAAGTTGCAGGATCAGCTATCTTCGCACTTTGGCACAAAGATCAAGATCAAAGCGGATGGCAAAAACCGTGGTGAAATCAAAATCCCTTTTGTCTCTACTGACGACCTCAATCGTATTCTGGAAATCCTCGAAATGTAGGAGCATGGCCCTATTTGGGCTTTCGCTGCTTGCTATAGGTGTGCACACTGCGAATGCGCAGGAGCCAGATTCCATTGCCGTACAGATCAATCCTGTTGACCTGGAGGATGATTCGGCTTTCGTGGCTTCTGACGATGACGTACAGTTCTTCGAAGAGGTATCCACCCTGGACCCCAACAAGGCGGCGATTTTATCCGCAGCATTGCCGGGGCTCGGCCAGATCTACAATCGCCAATATTGGAAGGTACCCATCATCTACGGCGCATTCCTGGGCCTTTTCCATGGTATCCGCTACAACCACGAGCTCTACAGCGACTTTACCAATGCGCTGATTGAGCAGCGCGCAGGCAATCCCACCGGCACACTGGCCGCCAATTTTGACGAGAGCACCCTCACGAGGAACAGGGATCGATTTCGCAGAGATCGGGATTTCCTCATAATTCTTACGGTAGCCGCCTATCTTGTCAATGTAGTGGAAGCGCACGTCGCTGCTCACTTGCACGAATTCCAGGTCAACGAGGGGCTTTCTCTGAACTTGGAACCCAACTTTGAGACATCTCCACTATTTTCGCGCTCGATGGGTTTTTCGCTAACATTGAACTTCTAGCCCCGGTGAAGGTATCATTGATCGGGTACGGCAAAATGGGGAAGGTGATCCATTCGATCCTCGAGTCGAGGGGTCATCAAGTGAGCCACATCATCGATGTCTCGAATGCTTCGGATCTCGCAAAGCTCCACCCGGACAATACCGATGTCGCTATCGAGTTTAGCCGACCTGACAGTGCGTTTGAAAACATCAAGGCATGCCTCAATCAGCGAGTCAAAATCATTACGGGCACTACCGGGTGGCTCGAAAACTTGCCTGAGATCCAGCGGCTCACCGCAGAAACCAACGGTGCATTCTTCTACGCCTCCAATTATAGTCTGGGGGTCAATTTATTTTTCGCGCTCAACCAATACCTCGCCCGCCTCATGGCCAATACGGGTTACGAAGTGGAGATGGAGGAAATACACCATACTGAAAAACTTGACCAGCCTTCTGGTACTGCCATTACGCTTGCAGAGGGTTTGCTCGCCGAGCATCCCTCTAAAACGTCCTGGGTAAACGAGAAAAGTACCGCCGAAGGAAAGCTGTCTATAATTTCTGAGCGATTGCCAAACGTTCCCGGCACACATCGCGTAACCTATACGTCAGCCCAGGACAGTATCGAGATCAAGCACACGGCTTTCTCCCGTGAGGGATTCGCCCTGGGTGCGGTGAAAATCGCCGAGTGGATCCGAGACAAATCGGGCTTTCTTACGATGGACGACTATCTAAATATCCAAAACTGATATGTATCTGAACGACTTCAGCGCTTCGTTTCTCATCATCTTCCTTTTGTTGTGGTATGTACTCCAAGGAGTCGCCTACTACAAGTTCTTTGAAAAGGCAGACCAAAACCCTCTGATGGGATTCGTGCCATTCTACAATTACTATATCCATCTGGGTATCATCGGCAGACCCACCTGGTGGGTAGCCCTGCTATTGGTACCGGTGGTCAACTTCTTTGTGGCCCTGACGATGCTTTTGGACCTACTGAAGTCCTTTGACAGGTACTCTTACGTAGATCAGGCTCTGGGAGTGATTTTTGCACCCATTTACATGGTCTATGTTGCCTGGTCCGACACTACCTATGTTGGCAAGGCGACCGAAATCCCAAAGAAGCCGAAAGGTACAGGCAAAGAGTGGTTTGAAGCCATTGTCTTCGCCGTCTTCGCCGCGACCTTCATCCGCTGGATATTCATGGAGGCATACGTCATCCCCACTCCGTCCATGGAGCGGTCACTGCTGGTCGGAGACTTCCTGTTCGTGAGTAAGGTGGAGTATGGTCCCAGAACACCCAAGACCCCTATCCAAATCCCTCTCACACATGCGAAGGTCTGGGGAACTGAGGCACCCTCCTACCTACAATTCATTCAGCTCCCTCAGTGGCGCCTGCCTTCGCTCGGGAAGGTCGAGCGCAATGATGTCGTCGTATTCAACTACCCGGTGAATGACAATTTCAACAAGCGGCCCGATGGTGGCTACCATCCCCTTGACCTCAAGACGCACTACATCAAGCGGTGTGTGGCTGCCTCAGGAGATGTGATCGAAGTACGTGAAGGTGACGTCTACGTCAACGATGAGCGCGGCGAAGATCCCGAGGACATGCAGCATTCTTATTTTGTGGCAACGACGCAGACTATTCGGGATCGGGTCTTCGAGAAATACAACATACGCATAGAGGATATCCGAAGGCGCAATGACGGGTACATCTTGCATACGTCTGAAGACGTGGCTGAAGAACTGCGTAAGCTGGACTTTATCACTTCGGTAAGAAAAGCGACCGTATCGCCGGACTATCCGGAAGACACACCACTGTTTCCGTACGGCTATGGCGTGTGGAACCGCGACAACTACGGGCCGCTAAAAGTCCCCCACCGAGGGATGAAGGTGACGATGGACTCCATCAACATAGCCACGTACAGTAGCACGATCGAAGACTATGAGGACGCTGGCGATGTGGTCGTCAGCAATGGTCAGTTGATGATCGACGGGGAAGCCGTCACAGAGTATGAATTCAAAAAGGATTACTACTTCATGATGGGTGACAACCGACACAACTCCCAGGATTCCCGATACTGGGGCTTTGTCTCTGAGGACTTTATCGTAGGCGAAGCCTCCTTTATTTGGATGTCAGCCGATGGCAGCAAACCGCTGCTCAGCCGTGTTCGCTGGCGCCGTTTGTTCAAGGGTATAGACTAAACCAGGAGCTATCCCCCGAGGAAATGGGCGAGTAACGCTAGAAATCCGATAACACCCCCTATGAATGCCACGAGCATAAAAAATCCGGCCAGCTTGTTGTCGCGTTCGGATTTTGCCTCATAGTGATCGTACGTATCGAGATTCTCTAACATCATCAAGTACAGTTGTTCCTATGCATAATGTACATAGAAACGACCTATTTTTCACCATTCGATCTCCGAATAGCCCTTCTCACGCAGGTAGGTATTGCACTGGCTGAAGTGCCGATTGCCGAAAAAACCACGGTTGGCACTAAAGGGCGAAGGGTGCGGTGACTGCAGCACAAGGTGACGGCCGCGATCAATGAATTCGCCCTTTCTCTGTGCATAGGCACCCCAGAGCATGAATACGAGATGTTCTTTGGCGTCATTGAGTCGGTGGATCACGGCATCTGTAAACGACTCCCAGCCTTTGTTTTGGTGAGAGCCAGGCTGTGAAGCACGAACCGTGAGCGTGGCGTTGAGGAGCAACACGCCCTGGTGTGCCCACCGCTCCAGATTACCGTGAGTGGGGAAGTCCTGACCGAGGTCCGACTTGATTTCCTTGAAGATGTTGACCAAGGATGGTGGCATGGGAACTCCCTCGTTGACGGAAAAGCATAGTCCGTGGGCCTGACCCTGGCCGTGGTAGGGATCCTGACCAAGGATCACCACCCGTGTGGCGTCAAAAGGACAAAAATCGAAAGCATTGAAGATCTGGCTCCCAGGGGGGTAAATCCGTTGATTTTGATATTCTTCCTTTACAAAGGACGTCAGTTCCGAAAAATAGGGTTTCTGAAATTCGTCGGTGAGTGAAGCTCCCCAGCTCTCTTCAATTTTGACTTTCATTAGGCACAGGTATTTCGTTCAATATTAGCGCCTTCCAAATTTTATTATAAATTTTCTGAACCAAAACCAACAAAATCGTAAAATAAATTAACTCCAACGCTTGCCTCTTTCGCAAAAATCTTCAATGTTTGGATTATAAAATTGTACTGAATGAAGAAAATGATTACTGATACGACGAGGGGCGTTAAAGTGACGGTCGAGACCGAGTATCAGCCGGAATATTCCAATCCGGCGCAGTATCATTTTGTCTTCACCTATCGGATTACTATAGAAAACCAGAGCGACAATACCATCCAGCTAAAGTCACGTCATTGGGAAATTGTAGACGTTACAAATCCACGAAGACAGGTAGATGGAGAGGGTGTCGTGGGCAAACAACCCATATTGGAGCCTGGGCAGGCTCATCAATATGTTTCCGGCTGCAACCTCCGGTCAGGCATAGGCAAAATGCATGGTTTCTACACCATGGAAAAAGTATTAGACGGTAAGAACTTTGATGTCAACATCCCAGAATTCGTCATGGTAGTACCCTACCAGATGAACTGATCCGTTTGACCAACCTCGTCTTTCGCGCCTCCCAATTTGTGCAGCACAGATATTCTGCGCTGGGGGCTCATGGTCTGCACTCGCCTTTCGTATACGCCCTTTTTACTAACGTCATACGGCAAAAGTCCCGTAGCCTCGACCGAGACCTCGAGCAGCTTCGCAAAAGCCTGAGAGGCCGTAAGAGCCGCATCCCCTATGCCGACTTCAAGACCGGCGATCAGAAAGAGGTGCTTCTCTCCTATATCGCCTCCACGTCCCCAAGTCGACCGAGGTTCAGTGCGTTTCTACAAGGTTTGTGCGACATCCTCGGCGTGAAGGTCGTACTGGAGACGGGCACGTCACTTGGCATCAACGCACTCTACTTATCCAGGGCCGAGAGCGTAGAGCAAGTGATCACCATAGAGGGCAACCAAAGTGTAGCGGATATTGCCAGGGAGGAAATCAAGAGACGATCGGCGGCAGTGGAAGTCCTGGTAGGAAACATCTACGAGATCTTCCCAGAGGCAATAAGCAAGCACCAACCCCAGCTGGTCTTCCTGGATGCCGACCATCGGGCCTCGGCCATTGACTTCTACATCCAGCACTTACAGGAGCACCTTAAACATCTCCAATGCATAGTTGTCCACGACATCTACTGGTCCCCCCAGATGCACGCGAAATGGAATGAACTGATCAAGGACGACCGCTACCCTCTTACCATAGACCTGTTCCAGGCTGGCTTGCTATTTCCCAATATGGCGATGGAAAAACAGCATTTCCGATTAAGATTCTAAGTGTTCGTAATTCCATTCGCAAACAATTATTTTTGCCGACTTGAACCTGAATCATGCAATAACCTTGCGACTGCGCAGTTAAATAACTTCATAATCAAGCACTTATCATTTCATTGGCTCGTCGCCATAATCTCCGACTATGCCTCCTCACCTAAGTACTTGATTCTCTTGGTATTGAACTGCTCGTTTCGAAATCCTATTGCATGATTCAGGTTTAAAAAATGGAATGCTCCCGGGCACTCCATGGTTATTAAGATGAAAGAACTATAATCTATCGGTCCATGGCTGCAGAGAATATCCAAAACCAAAACAGAAAGATCATCATCGGTGCGATCATATTTGTATTGCTCGCGCTGGCGACTTTTTTCATTATCCGTAGCGTTCAGGTATCTGCAGAACGCGACGCCCGTGAAAGAGAGTTAAACGCTGCGGTCTTGCAGCTAGACTCCATCTCCAACGAGCTGGAGAAGCAAATCATCACCATCGAAGAATTGGGTGGCGAAATCGACACCCTCATGGGCATCCGTGCCCAGCTAGAAGAAGAAAAGAAAAACTTGCTGGACCTCGACAAGAGGCGGCAAGCGAATATTGCACAGCTGCGAGACAAGGTATCAGGCTACGAAGAGCTACTGCTGATGAAGGACGAGGAGATCAAACAGCTCAAGTCTTTGAATGACGAACTCCTCTCGGAGAACACCGACCTAAAGAACGAGAAGAACGAGCTCAATCAGACACTGCAGTCCATCAATGAGCAGAGGGCCGAACTTCAGGAGCAGGTACAGATTGCCGGGCGGCTAAGCGTAGAGGGACTCCGCGTCTTCGCTGTAAACGAACGTGGCCGGGAGCGTGAGAATGAATTTCGCAACCGCCATGTCGACCAGCTGAAGATCACGTTCTTCGTGGCCGAAAATGCGATCGCCCCCATCGAAGGGAAGGAATTGCTAGTGCGTATCATCGCTCCTGATGGCAATGTACTCTTTGACGTGAGTCGTGGATCGGGATCCTTCTTCCTGGATGAGCGTGAGCTCTTCTACACCACACAAAAAGAGATCCTCTACGATCGCAACAGGCAGGAAGTCACACTGCTCTATCAAAAGGGTAGCGAGTATGCCATCGGGCAGCATCAGGTGGAAGTCTACACCGATGAGTACCTGATGGGCAAAGGGTTCTTTACCGTCAAATAGCAAGGGCCCTGAAGTAAGAGGCCACAAATCAGCAGAAAACTAAGCAGCGACGACCCTCGACTTCAGGTCCGGCGCTACACCCGCCCGCGCAGGTGTAAGCGCAAGGCCTGCCCTGGAGTAGAGCTATGGCGATTTCAGGTTATTTGGTCAGAAACTGAGTGCTCTCACTTCAGGGCAAGTGCGATGGGGCGTCCCATCAATTAAAATGTTGCTGAAATCCAGAACGGATCGGCTCCATTAACCACCAAAACTTCTATATTTGCGGTTCTATTTTGAATAGAGGTAATAATATCATGAAAAAGAATTACGAAACAGTATTCATTTTAACTCCCGTTTTGTCTGAAGCTCAGATGAAGGATACTGTTGAAAAATTCAAGAATGTCCTCCTAGACAATAAAGCAGATATTGTCAATGAGGAGAACTGGGGTCTCCGGAAGCTGGCATATAACATCCAGCACAAAACCACCGGATTCTACCAGCTTTTTGAATTTGAAGCAGAACCTTCCGCAATTGCAGCTCTGGAGACAGAGTACAGACGAGACGAGGCAGTGTTGAGATTCTTGACCACGGCGTTGGACAAGCATGCGATCGTATACAACGAGCGCAGGAAGAAAGGAGCATTCAGAAAAGATAAAAAAGAGGAGGCTGCAGCATCATGACACTTCAGAACGAACCCATCAACAGGGAACAAAAGAAAAAGAAGTACTGCCGATTCAAGAAGAATGGCATCAAGTACATCGACTACAAGGACGCAGACTTTCTGCTGAAGTTCGTCAATGAGCAGGGCAAGATCCTTCCTCGACGAATCACAGGAACAAGTCTGAAGTATCAGCGTAAAGTGGCCCAGGCTGTGAAGCGTGCGCGTCACCTGGCGTTGTTGCCTTATGTTACAGATTCACTAAAGTAAGCGGCGAATCATGGAAGTAATATTGAAGGAAGACCTGAAGGGACTGGGCTACAAGAATGACATCGTCAGCGTGAAGCCCGGATACGGTAGAAACTACCTGATCCCCCGAGGCCTTGCGATCATCGCAAGCGTCTCTAATAAGAAAATGATCGAGGAGAACGTTCGTCAAGCTGCACACAAAGCTGAGAAGGCGTTGAAAGACGCCGAGGCTATCGCAGAGAAGATGGGCGAACTGAAGCTTGACATCAAAACCAAGGCCGGCGATAGCGGCAAGATCTTCGGTGCCATCACGGCATTGCAAGTTTCAGACGCTTTGGCTGCTCAAGGGTTTGACGTTGACAGAAAGCGAGTGACATTCTCCCACCCTATCAAAGAGCTGGGTGAACATACAGCTGTTCTCGACTTGCACAAGCAGGTGCACCACGAGATCACCTTGAATGTCATCGAAGAGTAGAAAGAATATTTCAGCAAAGAAACCCCGAGTGATACCATTCGGGGTTTTTTGTTATTGGCCATTATGTTCAAACTGACCTTCGACATACCACCATTGCCGACACGTATTTCACTGCAAGATCAACTCTTGCTGATGGGCTCGTGCTTTTCGGAGAATGTAGGTCGAAGACTGGTTGATCATAAGTTTGATAGCGTGATCAATCCATTTGGCACGATCTACAACCCGTTGTCCATTTTCCGGTTGCTGGACGGCAGTATCGAGGGGGAAGTAGACGATGGTGCCATATTCGAACAGGATGGCGTGTGCTATAGCTGGGACACACATTCTGCCCTTTCCCATCCCGACCGAACGGAACTATCCCGGATGGTCGCAGCAGCTCAAGCCAGCGTGCGCCGACAATTGGAGAGGAAGTCATGGATCATCGTGACCCCCGGCACTGCATGGGTGTATGAGCGGAAAGTGGAGGGACGCCTGGTAGCCAACTGCCACCGCGTGCCTCAAAGGGAGTTCAACAAAAGGCTGCTCTCCAAAGAGGAAATCCTGGAAGCCTTCGGAGCAACCCACAGGCGTGTGTCGGCCATCAACTCCGAGACCAACTGGCTCTTCACGGTGAGCCCGGTCAGACATATCCGGGACGGGCTGGTCGAAAACAATCGGAGCAAGGGCATCCTGCTGGATGCGATCCATTCGCTGGTTGAGCACTACGACAACTGCTTCTATTTCCCTTCTTACGAGATCGTGATCGATGAGCTGCGGGATTATCGCTTCTATGATCGCGATTTGGTCCACCCCAATGAACTCGCTATCGACTACGTCTGGGACCAATTTTGTAATGCCTGCCTGGACGAAGCGACCGCCGACTTCGTCGGGGAATGGCGAGATATTCGGAAAGCGATAGCGCATCGTCCAAAACACCCGGGCAGCGCCGCCCATCAAAAATTCCTCAATGCAACCATTCTTCGACTAAAGCGGTTGGAGAATAAGATTGATATTGCTGACGAATTGTCACAACTACAATCGCAGTTGAACGCATGATCAGACACTTCCTCTACTTGCTTATAGTAACAGTCCTTGTCTCCTGCTCCGGACAAACCCACAATCGAATGAATAGCATTCCCGAAGGAAAGAATCGCCTAGCGAACGCTACGAGCCCCTATCTACTACAACATGCTGACAATCCCGTGGACTGGTATCCCTGGGGTGAAGAAGCGCTGAACCGGGCCAAAGTAGAAGATAAGCCTATCCTTCTGAGTATTGGTTACAGCTCCTGCCACTGGTGCCACGTGATGGCGCACGAGTCCTTCGAGGACACGGCGGTTGCGCGTGTCATGAACGAAAACTTCATCAACATCAAACTCGACCGCGAGGAGCGTCCCGACATCGATCAGATCTACATGAATGCCGTGCAGGCCATGGGCATCGACGGCGGGTGGCCGCTCAACGTATTCATCACCCCGGACCAGAAGCCCTTCCACGGTGGTACCTACTTCCCAAAGGAACGATGGCTTCACTTGCTGGACGCTGTGAGCAACGCCTATCAGAACAACCGGGAAAAACTGGACGCTTCGGCGGATCGACTTGCCGAACACATCGCCGCTAGTGAGGTCATGAAATACGGCCTGGAAAAAGATGAACTGCCCGTCACGCGTGAAGAGCTCGACCTCAACTACGAGGGACTGTACAGTAAGTTTGACCGACAGTGGGGCGGCATCCAGAAAGCACCGAAATTCCCTATGCCTGCTGTCTGGAATTGGCTATTGACCTACTACCACGTATCGGGGGAAGCCGAAGCCAAAGAACACTTGCTGTTTACACTCGACAAAATCGCCGCTGGAGGGATCTATGATCATGTCGGCGGTGGCTTTGCCAGGTATTCCGTGGATGCAGAGTGGCATGTACCTCACTTCGAAAAAATGCTCTACGACAATGGCCAGCTCCTCAGCCTTTACGCCAAGGCCTATCAACTGGAGGAGAAAGCCTCCTACCTCGGCGTGATGACGGAGACCATGGGCTGGATGGAGCGCGAAATGCTCGACGAGACTGGAGGCTTCTACGCAGCACTGGATGCAGATAGCGAAGGCGTTGAGGGCAAGTTCTACGTATGGAGCCAGGAAGAGGTCCAATCGCTGGCGGGTGACAACTACGCTGTCATTGCCGACTACTTCGACGTGTCAGAGCATGGCAACTGGGAGGAAACGAACGTACTACGCATGCTGAAGGATCCGTCAGACGTCCAGAAAGCACATGGCCTGTCCGCCGAGGAGTTGGACGAGATCATCGCTACCTTCAAGTCTGCGGCTCTGGAAAAACGTGCAGAGCGCATTCGACCAGGCCTCGACAGCAAACTCATTTCAGGTTGGAATGGTCTGGCCCTCACGGGTCTTTGTGACGTGTATGCAGCGACCGGCAGCGAAAAGGCAAAATCACTGGCCGAGGGTGCGGCAGCGTTTCTCAAGGACCAAATGATCAGCGATGGCAAATTGCTACGAACCCATCAGCTGACCACGCAGGGATTCCTCGAAGACTACGGTGCGGTGATCCAGGCATTTACCACCTATTACGAGACGTTCTTCGATGAGACTTATTTGCAGGCTGCCAAGATGCTGACTGATCAGGCCATGGAGGAGTTCTATGATGAAAACGAAAAGCTCTTTTTCTACACGAGTAGTGACGCTGAAAGTCTAATCGCCAGGAAGAAGGAGCTCTTCGACAACGTGATCCCCTCTTCCAATTCGATCATGTCAGAAAACCTGTATCGACTGGGCATCATCTTCGACGACACTACCCTGCTGAATACCCATAATGAAATGGTCAGCGCTGTCAAGTCCCTCATCAAGCAAGAACCGGAATACATGTCCAACTGGGGGATAACCGTGACCGCCAAGCACCTCAAGCAGCTGGAGATAGTGATCATTGGCCCCGACTATGCGTCTTTCGCCAGTCGCATCACCGAGGAGTTTCGTCCTCACCGTGTGGTGATGGCGAGTGCCGAGCCGTCCGATCTGCCGTTGATGGAGTACAAGACCACCACCGATGGCAACACGACGGTCTATGTCTGCTCTGAGAAAGTCTGTCGCCGGCCTGTCACTTCGGTCGAAGAAGCTTTTGAGGAGATCGGTCGCTTGACCGGGTCGTAAAATCCCTTTCGGGGAATCCGATACGGAGTCCCTGGAAATGCGGCTATATTCGTATCTGCGCCAAGGCTTTCTTGCTGTTTGTTGAAGTCATATTGCCCTTACCATTACCCGGTAGTTTCACCTACGGGGTGCCGGACGACCTGCGTTCCCAGGCTGCGCCCGGTCATCGGGTGATTGTCTCGTTTGGGCGGACGAAGTTTCACACCGGAGTGATTCGGACCGTCCGGACAGAACCTCCCAATACGATCCGAGAGATAAAGCAGGTCATTGAAACACTGGATGAATATCCCACTTTCCCTCCAGAGCTTTTTCCCTTTCTCGAATGGCTTGCGGACTATTATATGTGTACGGTGGGTGAAGTATTGGGCGCCGCGCTTCCTTCGGGGTTGAAAGTATCTTCGGAATCCATCATCAGCCTCAATCCACTCGTCGAGCCCGAGGAACTCATACTGTCAGAGAATGAGGAGTGGCTGATCAGAAAGCTCACTGAAAAAGACCTGGTCGTAGAGGATGCCTGCAAGCTGTTGGGGAGCAGTCAACCCTTGAAGACCATCAAAGCCCTTCAACACTCAGGTGTGATCCATCTGATCGAGAAAGTCAAAGAAAAGTACTTACCCAAGCGAGAAAAGCGGATCAGGCTTGTGGATCACCTGCTGTCTGAAGAGGGGTTGGAGGACGTCCTGCAGCACCTGGAAAAGCGGCCGAAGCAGATCGATGCCATCGTCACCTACCTCCGGGAAGTGCCGGCACTCAATAGCCCGATCCAGAACAAGCAGGGTATCGCCAGGCAGCAACTCACACAGTTTGGCGTGAGCCCCTCCTCCATCAAGACCCTGGTGACCAATGGCATTTTTGAGGAATGGGATGCCGTAGTAGATCGGCTGGCCTACCATGGAGATGACACGACCCCCTTACCGGCGTTGTCAGAGGATCAGCAGCTCGCCAGGCAGCAGATTGTCGTGGGATTTGAAGACCATCAATCGGTGCTGCTACATGGCGTGACTGGCAGTGGCAAGACGGAGATCTACATGTCACTGATACAGGAGGCGATAGACAAGGGACACCGTGCGCTGCTCCTGCTTCCTGAAATAGCGCTTACGACACAGATCATTGGTCGGTTCAGGCAATATTTTGGCGGCTCCTTCGGGGTATATCACAGCCGGTTCTCCGATAATGAGCGTGTAGAAGTATGGAAAAAATGTCTTGCCGGGGAATATGACTTCGTCATCGGGGTTAGAAGCGCGGTATTTCTGCCACTGGCAGACCTGTCACTGGTAATTGTTGATGAGGAACACGAGCCCAGCTACAAACAGCAAGATCCCGCACCGAGGTACCACGCGAGGGACGCGATGATCTATCGCGCACATACACAGAAAGCCAAAGTCTTACTGGGCAGTGCCACACCTTCCTTCGAATCATACAATAATGCTCAGGAAGGGAAGTATGGTCTCGTAACACTTGATCGGCGATACTTTGATCGACCCAGCCCCTCCTATCAACTCGTCGATATCACCAGAGAGCGCAAGAAGCGCCTCCTAAAAGGTAGCTTTTCTTCGGTGCTACTTGAAAGCCTCCAGAGCGCCATCGAAAAACAAGAACAGGCCCTACTCTTCCAAAACCGACGGGGCTACGCACCATTCCTGCTGTGTGAGAGCTGTGGCCATACACCCAAATGCCCCAACTGCGATGTGAGTCTAACGTATCACAGTTTCCAGAGCAGCCTGATCTGCCACTATTGCGGTTACCGTGAGTCGATTCCCAGCCAGTGTGATCACTGCGGCGAGACCACGCTTAAAACGGTAGGACTGGGCACTGAGAAAATCGAGGAGGAACTGTCGATCCTCATGCCGGACCTGAAGCTTCAGCGGATGGACCTCGATAGCACCCGAAGTAAGCACGCCTACCAAGACATCATTGACCGCTTTGAGCAAAAAGAAATCGACGTCATCATCGGCACTCAGATCATCAGCAAGGGTCTCCACTTCGATGATGTGCAGCTGGTGGGGATCTTCGATGCGGATCGACTGATCCACTTCCCCGACTTTCGAGCCCATGAGAGGGCCTTTCAACTGCTAACGCAAGTGGGTGGGCGAGCAGGACGAAAGAAAGGTCAGGGAAAAGTGATCGTGCAGACCAGTGACACGACACTGAGACTATTGAGCCACGTCAGGAAGGAAGACTACGTATCGTTCTACAACGAAGAAAAGACAGACCGGCACCAATTTAGGTATCCCCCATTCTACCGCTTGATCCTCGTGATGGTCCGTCACAAGGAAAAACAGGTGGCCCAGGAAGCTGCAGATCAGTTTTGTAGCATGACACGCAAGCATTTAGGCAATCGAGTGTCAGTCCCTATTGAACCATTGGTTAACCGTGTACGCAACTATTACAGATATCATGTCATTATTAGACTGGAAAAAGAGGGTCTTAACCTTGGAGGAGCCAAGCAATTTTTGTTGGTGACAAGGGATACGTTGCTAGCTTTGCAGGCGTTTAAAAGTGTGAGAATGCATTTCGACGTAGATCCATTATGAGGCCAGCGATAATGATAGGGTTAGCCGTCCTGGCCTTTGCTGGTCTTCACAGTTGTGATGAGTGTGTGGAATGCGAGCAGGTCGCTCAGGCACCGTCCACAACACTTGTTTTCATCAATGGGCAGGTGCTCAGCGTGGTAGACTCGGCCATCAGTACCCTGGATGAAAGCATCATCGTCCTTGAAGGAGAAAAGGACACATTGGTCCAGGAGATCGCTATTCTGGAAGACAGCATTCAAACGCTCAACCAGTTGATTGCCGACGGTCGAACGGATCTCGATGACGAGCTGGCATCGGTTACAGCTATGCTCAACGATAAGGAAGAGGAAGAGATGGCAGTCGACGACAAGTTGAGCTTGGGCAATGCGGCGGTCGATAGTTTGGAAACACGGAAGCAGCTGGTCCAAAGCGGAGCAGTGCTCGTCTCCCGTATTCTCAACCTCAGGAATGGCCTCGAAAGGACCTACGAAGATTCTTTGACCGCCTGGCAAATTCCCCTGGAAGTGGAGATCGACCAGACCGCCTACGAGCTCGAAATTGACGGTACCGATTATGATCTCACGATCAACTATGAACGAGAACAGACCGTCGATGTAGAACGGGTAGTACGGATCAGAGCCTTGTCACTGACCGCGACCTCCAGTACCTACGACAGCTTATTGGTCCAATGTCCAGAATCTAATCCAAATTGCGGGAGTGGTGAGACGATCATTACTTGTTATTTCTAGCTGGCTGCTGTGCCAATGGGGCTTCGCGCAGGTGGATTCACTTGCTACGGACGTTGGTGTGGCAGACTCCCCGCATGCCATCGCTGTCCCAGGTGACTCCACAGTCAATATCGACTCCCTTGTACAGGCAGCCAAGCAGGAAGTCGCCGAGGAAGAGGCGATCCCCGAACCCAGGCGCCCTTTCAATGCCGCCATACATGTGGACTACGGCAAGCTTTTGACCCTCCCCTTTCCTTTTGAGTACAAAGTCGAGGGCGGAATCGTACTGGAAGTATTGGAGCGTATTGAGCTTGTTGGTGAGATAGGGTACTGGGAGAAGAATGCAAGGAAAGCAATTGACAACGGCACCTACACCTCCACAGGCACCTATATGCGAGCGGGTGCGGGCTTCATCCTACCGTTCAATCAACCTGGCAGTCAAATCGGCTTTGGGTTTCGTTACGCGGTGAGCAACTTCAGCGATGAAGGCCAATATGAAATCAGCGAGACAGAGGGGCTCATAGAACCGTTCGCTTCCTCGTTTTCCCGAGACAATCTGTCAGCCACATGGATGTCCGGGGTACTGACCTCCACGTCCTCCCTCAAACTCCGCAAGGCGCTGCCCGACTCTCCCTGGAACCGCATCGCAAAAATTGGCTTGATCGTTCGCTACCGTTTCCTGATCGAGCATGATGAGCGATTGTCGGCTGATGATCCCATTGACGTTTTTACGATTCCGGGCTACGGGCAGACCAACTCCGGGAGCAATCTGGCTTTCAACCTCTTCGTGCGTATCTACCCTTTCGGTTACTAAGGAAGGACGCTCATCGGTACAAACACATTTGCAGGTGGGTCGTCCTTGCAATCGGCCCACGCTCATGGGGCTATGGTCAATGTGCGCTACTGATCGTTGGAGTCCTTCACACGATCAAATACACTGTCCAACGTGTTGATGAAAACGCTGAAGCTTTTGCTACCACCGCCCAACAGGCCTCCGGTAACAGCAATATCCGCCAGTTTGTAGAAGAAATGCTGCCAATCGCTATAGACGGTGGAAACGTCAATAATATCACTGACCACACTTAATCCTATGATGGCGAGAATAACCCCTCCTACAAACACGATTCTGGTCGTGTATTCGTAGGTCACCTGCTCGTGTCGGCTTCGGCGGAATTCATAGACATGTTTCACAGAACGCAAGTACCCTACCAAAGCCTCTTTTTCCTCTTCCGCTGAATACTTAGCAGGCTTTCCAGCGTCATCCGTGTACGGATCGTCAACACTCCCTTTGATTTCCTTGATGATCCTACTTTCACGACTGTAGGATTGCTTGAGTTCAGGAAGCTTTACGTCGTCAAATTTGATCGCCAAAAGTTCACGTACCCGCTTCACCCTTCGGTCCCACGCCCGCTTGTCCTTTCCCCTATCGATCCCCGTCCATACCGCGGCAGCCCGCTCCAGCGCCACGATGATGAAGAAGTACTTCATGAATATGCTGGAGCCATTTTCAACGAGGTCGTCCTTAAAAGAAAAGTCAGTCCAGTCCGCTAGTATGTAAGGCAGCGTCCCGATTATAGCCAGGACAACAGTCAATTGGATGATGCGGGAATTCGTTTTTTCCTGAGTAGAGGCCACAGTGATTTTTTATTAAATATACCCCTCCCACTGTCTGAAATGCAATTTTACCCAGAGGATTCACCCTGTATTTATATCGCACATACCTAATCAGATACCTACAGATCTGTTGTTTGCAGGATGAGACCTGCTACTGGCCAAGGTGCACACTTCGCTGCCAGGGCTCCCTGCCTCCCCTGTCTTAAATAATGCTGGAGGACCATGCCTACCGTATGAATTCCTTCTTGAACCCCTGCTGTGTGAGGCGGTAGTTGTAACCGCCGACTGTTATCACCTGCCCTTGTTGCAGGCCTCTTAGGTCCGTCAAGTCCGCTTCAGTTGTGTGAATGGAGAATCCCTGCAGATAGGCCATGTTCAGATAAGCCGTGTTGATACCGCGAGTCGTCCCGCATAGAATGATCTTCAAATCACCGTCGTACCTCGTGACCAACTGCGCATCCCGTGGAAAGGCTGCATTGTCAGCGACCATCACCGCACTGGTTGCTCCAGGCGACTTCGTCATCCCGAAGAGCAAGGCCTCGATGTTGTTTTCCGGGGTGTCCCCTCCTCCTCCTCTTCTCATCACCTCAAACATCTTGGCCTTCGCTTCGCTGAAATCCCTTGTTTCGACCCAACCGATCCCTCCGGCGTTGCCCATTCGCTTGCTCGCGGCGGGCTTGTCGTCGCCGTCATTGAAAAAGACGAAGAACTGGGGCTCCGGCGACGGTAGCAGCTTCATCCATCGAAGCAGGTCGGCAGAATAGGGAAACATGCTCCCGGTTACGTCCACGACGAACAGATTGTCCGACCAGTCATTGCGCTCCAGAACGGTAGACACCTCTGTCTTCTTGACAAATGGAAAGACATCAACATAACTCGTATCACGCTCCATCGCCAGGCAGCCTTCGTCAGATGGCTGGATCTGAAAGCGCTCTACAAGATCTTCCGCCGGGTCGAATCGATAGAATGAAAAGCTCTCGGCTTTGATCGGAAACTCTATGGATCCGTGTACTGTGACGGGAAACTTGCGGTCACCAAGACGCATCCCCGTTCGCCATCGTAAGATGTGTCGGAGAATGGCAATGAGCTCATTTGGACATGGAAACCGCCGGCCTTTGATCTTGATGTCTTGAGGACGGCCCTTGTCGTCCAGTGCCGCGTTGAAAAATACCTTCCCGGAGAACTTCTCGGTGCAGCTATAAAACTCCTTTAGCTGGTCCGAAATGTGGTCTATCGACGTCAACAAAGTCGGATACTCACACGGGATCTCCCGCTCCTCCACCTTCACCAGCGTCTCGTACTCGAGGATCTGGAAGTCCAATTCGGCGAGCTCCTGGTTGATACTGTCTATCTCGAGTCTCGTGTCCTTCTTCTTGTAGTAGCGATCATAGTAGACCACAAAACCGTGGAAGAAATCCAGGCAGTCCTGGGTACTTCCGCACCCCGTCTGCTTGATATAACGCCACTCAAACAATTGATTAGATGCCAATTGCGGATTGACGGTCAGCAGTTGCTCCATTCGACGAAGGTCGAGCTCTCGCTGGTCAAATGCGGGATCTTCACTGTAGGCAGTGTACACAAGATCGATCTTCACAATGCGTTGGCTGGTCACAGGTAACTTGCGGATGGCTTCACTCCCGTAGCCTGATCCTAAGATGATGTTTTCGTAGTTGGGATCAGGTTCGTACGCTGGGATGGTCATGGGGGTTGCGCGAGAGAGTAGTTCCTCGGCTAGCTGGGCGCTGAGCTGGATCGGCAAACCAAGAGCAAAGGCAATCACAACCAACCACCATTGCGCTTGCCAAAAGGTCTTCGAAATTTCCACACAGCCTGTTCTCATTATTCAAGAAAATTCGTGGTATTGACTACCAGACTTGAAGGTAGTGAAAATAAAAAAACCCTTCTGGAGTTTGCCTCCAGAAGGGTGTAAGCGTGTATTCTAAGCGTGTGATTGACCTGGCTTTTCGAAACAGGCAAATCAGAAATACAATGAGCAACAGATATTAGCCAGTCTTATCGTAATTCAAAGCCCTAGCCGGGGAAACTCCCTACTCTGTGATAGTGCTTTGCAGGATAAGCATTGGTTTCAGTTTCAGGTTGATGCGGGTAACTAAGACGTGAGAAGAGTGTAGTTGTTTCGTTCAGTTGAGTACAATGATAATCTATTCACACCGAAATTCTTCCCTTTCATCGAAAAATTTTCCTATTTAATCCAAAAATAGTCAATAACGCGTCGAAAAAGCGCCGATAGGCACCAGATCAGTCCTACTTGGGGTAGAAACCTGCGTCTATTGGCTCCCACAACTCGATCTTGTTCCCTTCCAAATCCATGATGTGCACAAACTTTCCGTATTCGTAGGTCTCGATATCATCAACGATCGTCACACCCTGCTCCCGAAGCTCCTGCACCAACGACTCAATATCTGCGACCCGGTAGTTGATCATCCATTGCTTCTGGGACGGATCGAAATACTTCGTGTCCTGATTGAATGGTCCCCATTGAAGGTGTCCGATGTGATCGGGATCATCGAGTTCGCGAAACTTGAATGTTAAACCGTACTCGTCGGTATCCATTCCCAAATGGTGGCCATACCAGTCTTTGAGCGCCTGGGGATCCTTTGCCTTGAAAAAGACCCCTCCTATTCCAGTGACTTTCTTCATGTGAAGAAGTTAGGTGAACCGCCTGGCATGCAAACGCTCCACCCACGGAAATCCGACTTAAGTAGGAGAAAATCATTCGAAAGTACTAGCGTTCTCAAACGGAGCCAAGTTGCGTCAAGGGGATCCATACCGGGGCAAAACCCGACGGAACCTCATTGATTGTCGTATGTTTGGGAATATTCACACAAAACTCATCGACGGAATTTTCTTATGAACAAGCTATTCTTCCTACTACTCTTCTCCTATTCATTTGTCGCTACCTGCCAAACGGAGAAAGGTCAATTTTTGGCAGGCGCCAGTTCCAACCTCGCCTTCACCTCCTTCGGTCAGGGGCAGGGTGTAGACAACCGCACCGACCTTCTCCTCGATTTGCATGGTGGCTATTTCTTCATGGATGACTTTGCTGCAGGCCTTGGTCTCAGATTCGACTACTCGGCTGTCGGAGCGGACAATAGCACCTCCACCGCTGTCGGTCCGTTTGCCCGCTTTTACCTAGGCAGCGTATTTTTCGGCGCGGAAGTGGCCTTCAATCGGACCGACGTCAGCGACCAGCTTGACAACTTTACTTCAAGAGGCGTCCTCAGCTCATTTGAGCTCGGTTATGCATTGTTCTACAAAGACGTAGTAGCAGTAGAACCCAGCGTGAATTATGCCTATGGCAGCATCGAGACGCTCGAGGATGTAAGCGCGTTTGGCCTGAGGTTGGGATTCACGATTTTTCTTTAGTCTCCCGGCCCAGATCTATTCCTGATAGAATTCCCTGAGGGCAGACATATATACGTTGGCCCAGCCATCGACAATGTCGTCATAGTCCTCGTCGGGGATGTTTATGTGCTGCAATTCCAACGAAGTGCCCCCTTTGTGGTCGTGGAGTTTGATCGTGACGATGCTCTCATCAGTGGCACCGTCAAAGTACCACTGTTGCACAATTTTTTTCCCCGGCTCAAACTCCAGGTTCTTACCGACGATGGCACCATCCCACATCGAAAACTCTGAGCCCGGCTCCGTGGACATTTCCGCTGGCTCCCCACTCCACAACTGGATCGTCAACGGATGGGTGAGCGCCAGAAAGACATCCTCCGGAGGGGCAGTAATTGTAAAATAGCGCTTGTAACTTTTCATAATCCTCGATGTATCGTCGATCTAAAGGCGATATTAACTTAATTCATCCACCTAAAGTCAAAACACCGCATCAAGCACAATTTTTGATAGCAACAAATCATGCAAAAACTCACTCTACTACTGATCCTGGTTGCAGCAGCTGTGACCACGGAGGCACAAACGGAAAAGGGCAAATTCCTCGTTGGCGCCACTTCCGATCTATCTTTCAGCAACACAAGCTTCGGAGATGATGGCGCGAGCAACAACAACTTCGGTCTTGGCGTAAATGCAGGATACTTTCTATTGGACGACTTTGCCGCTGGTATGCTCCTTGGTTTTTCCCGCAATGCCTCCGACAACTTCAATTCTACGAGCACTTCTATTGGTCCTTTTCTCCGCTACTTCTTCTACGATGACCTCTTTGCATCGGTCGCGTATCAGCACTCGTTCATCGCCACAGAGGTCAGTGGAGACAAAAATTCAACCGATGGCGGGCAGTTGAATATGCAGGTAGGCTACGCCATCTTTATCAAGGATGTCGTTGCCATCGAGCCTAGCTTCAACTATTCCATCGGCTCCGGATCCCTCCTCGGCGATGTCAAGACTTTCAGCTTGAATGTGGGTTTCAACCTGTATTTCTGAGGCTGACTGGTAGAAGAACGTCACCGCTATTTTGGGGATGACGAGCTTCATTTGAAGGGAATGTTGCCAAAAGACAGCTGAATTCACCTGTTCACACAGTAATTGTTCTTTTTCAAGAAAATATTATACTATTCAAGTTATTACACTTGGCGCTTTCGCAGTTAGTTAGTATTGCATTATATTGCTCCTCGAAAGACCTTATGAGGGAATGGGGGCACTTCACAGCTATAGACTTCTTCCGATTCCCTAGGTTTACAGAATAACTATTGTGACAACAAAACTGACAAACAAGATGAAGAGAATTCTACTGATTATCTTGATGGGCATGCCATTGATTGGTTTTTGCCAGACCGCACCATTTAGCACCTTCACCGGAGATTTGGCCGGAGCGAATAATGACCCGCAAAGGGGACAAAGCAATACTTTTACAGGCTATGCCGCCGGTCAATTTAACACTCGCGGAGCGAACAATACCTTCACAGGAGCATTTTCCGGAAGGAATCTGACACAAGCATTTTGGAATACGTTTATCGGCTCGAGAGCTGGTACTGCAACAACTACGGGGTCGTTTAACACCTTCCTCGGTGCACTCTCTGGTGCGAACAATACCCTGGGAACTCAGAATATCTTTATCGGATTTGAAAGTGGGGCGAACAATGACAGAGGTAGCAGAAACGTCTATATGGGTTTTCAAGCCGGCAATCTCGGCAACGGTAACAACAACACTGCCATAGGCTTTCAAGCCGGAAATCGGTCTACAGGATCTTTTAATGTATTTCTGGGTAATGAAGCAGGCTATAACGAGACTGGCAGCAACAGGCTCTACATTGATAACAGCCGGACCAGTTCTCCTTTGATTTATGGCGAATTCAACACGAACCTGGTACGCATCAATGGCAACTTCGAAGTAACTGGCAACATCACCAACGCCGGATTCCAGGCCAACACCACCGCAATAGCCACTAATGCAGGCGATATTTCCGGGAATGCGACCGCAATCTCGACCAATGAGACGTCCATCCAGGCAAATACCACAGCGATTAGCGACAATACAACGGCCATTCAGGGGAATGGAACCTCGATAGGCAACAATGCCTCTGCGATCTCGGTAAATGCAACAGATATCGGCAATAACTCAACCGCGATCAATACCAATACCACGGCAATCAGTGACAATGCCACGAACGTTGGCAACAATACAACGACCATCAATAACAACACGGCAACCATTGGCGTTAATGCGCTGAATATCACCACCAACACGACTTCCATTACAAGTCAGGCAGCCGATATTATGGCCAACCAATCGGCGATTGCGAGCAACTTGAGTGAGATCTCCACAAACACGGCTGCGATCCAGGCAAACGATGCTGACATACAGACGAATAGCACCGGTGTTTCTACCAATGCTGGAGATATCTCCATCAACGCATCCGCCATCCAGGCCAACGCCGCAGACATCGACCTGGCAGAAGGCAGACTTGACGTCATCGAGGCAGGTGCCAATTACTCGCTTTCAGGGACCAACTCCTTTGTTGGTCTTGATGCCGGTCAAAATAACCCAGGTGCCAATAACACTTATCTGGGTAATGGCGCTGGTCAAAACAACGATGGCAGTAGCAACGTCTTCATTGGCTACCAGGCAGGCGTCAATACAGCGGGCTCTGACCAGCTGATCATCACGAACAAAGACACCCTGGCCCCTCTGATCTACGGGAACTTCGCTACAGGTGAGCTGGTCATCAACGGGAATCTACAAGTGACAGGTAAAGTCACCAGCAATACCCAGGCTGGCAACAGCGGAGGAAGCACAGGAAATGGTAATGGTAATGGAAACCCCAACGCAAGGACGGAGACGGCGGACAATGAAGTGATCTCCAAATTGATGGCGGAAAACGCCGAGATCCGGGCTGAAAATGAAGCCATCAAGTCGGAATTGGCCGAGATCAAAAGCCTATTGAGCAGACTGACGGTTGAGGGGGGATCTGTCGAAGTACTGAAGCTGGGAGATGCCATCCAATTGGAGACTATTCCCAATCCTTTCAGTGAGTCGACCACGATTCGCTACAAATTACCGCTGACAACGAAAGCTGCCAGCCTGGTGATCACGAACATACAAGGACAGGAAGTCGCCAGATATGAGAACATCACAGATAGCTCGGAACTTGTCTTTGAAAGAAAAGAGCTCGCCTCTGGCATTTACAACTGTACGCTGTTTGTCAATGGGCAACGCATGACTACCAAAAAAATGGTGCTTGCTCAATAAGACTCGGCTCTCAAAAAAATGAATTGATCGGAGCCTCGCCAGGGGCTTCGGTCTTTTTTGTTTAGAAGAACCTGGCGGCCTTCTTGGCGGTGATGATCTCCGTATTCATCCCTACCCAGTGGAGATTGCCATTGTAGCGGCCGTGCTCCATCTTGATGCAGCGGTCCATGATGACCTCGAGGCCATTGTCCCGTGCCAACCTCGCGGCATCCCTATTGACGATGGTCAGCTGCATCCACACGGCTTTCGCACCCACTTCGATGGCCTCTTTCACGATGTCGTAGCAATCCTGCGGTTTACGAAAGATATCGACGATATCTATTGGCCCGGGAGCGCTCTTCAGGTCCGGGTAGCTCTTCTCACCCAGGATCTCGTCCTTCATTGGGTTGATGGGAATCACCCGAAAGCGTTCGGACTTCAGATACGAGCCCACGAAGTTGCTGGCACGTTGTGGCTTATCGGACAGTCCGACGACCGCTACGTTTTCGGAGAAGTGCAATAAGTGCCTGATCGTTTCAGGGTTCTGATAGAGGTCCCTCTCTTCAGCCGAGAGGTTGGTGTTCATCGAGATATCGCACGAAAGGCTTGTTCCAAGTCCCATATTAAGTCTTCTGTTGTTTCTAATCCTACTGATAACCGGATCAATCCCGGTGAAATTCCCGCCGCCTCCAGTTCCGCCGGAGATAGCTGCTGATGGGTAGTCGACCCGGGGTGCAGCACGAGGCTCTTTGCATCTCCCAGGTTGGCTACATGGCTAAAAAGCTGTAGCTCCTCTAGAAAGCGCTTCCCAGTCTCCCTGGCATCCATCCCACCGGCGGGTTTGATCCCGAAGGCAAAAACGGAGCCCGACCCCTTCGGTAAATATTTCTGCGCTCGCTCGTGATGAGGATGATCCTCCAACCCGGAGTAGTTGACCCACTCAACACTGTCGTGCTCCTTGAGAAAAGCGGAAATGGCCATCGCATTGCTCACGTGTCGATCCATGCGTACCGACAGCGTCTCGAGCCCCTGCACCAGTTGAAAGGCGTCATGCGCGGACATAGAACTACCCACATCTCTTAGTGTCTCCACCCGTGCCTTCATCAGAAACCCGTAGTGGCCAAAAGTCTCATAGAATTTCAGCCCATGGTAGGGCGCCGAAGGCTCAGCAATTGTCGGGTAGTTGCTATAGTCAAACCTACCGGATTCCACAATCACACCTGCCACGCTCGTGCCATGGCCATTGATAAATTTCGTGGCGCTGTGGATCACAATATCCGCCCCCCACTCCAACGGCCTGCATAGATAGGGCGACGCAAGGGTGTTGTCAATGATCAGTGGAATACCGTAAGATTTCGCCAGTTGACTTACCTCCTCAAATGGGAAAACGCTGCCCTGCGGATTTCCGATGGTTTCACCGTACAACGCCTTCGTCTTGCTGCTCATCTTTTCTTCCCATAACGATAAGTCACTTGGATCCACAAAGTGCACCTTGATGGACAGCTTCTTCAGCGTATGCTCAAACTGTGTGTACGTGCCTCCATACAAGTGCGACGAAGCCACAATCTCATCACCAGGTTGCAAGAGTGTCATCAGCGTAATGAACTGCGCCGCCATCCCACTCGAGGTGCCAATTGCACCTGTACCACCCTCGAGGCTAGCCATCCGCTCCTCAAAGACCGCCACCGTCGGATTCATCAGCCGCGAGTAGATATTACCGTATTGCTTCAGCTCAAATAACTGTGCCGCTTGATCGGGGCTATCAAACACAAACCCCGCCGACGGATAGATCGGGACGGCCCGTGCGCCCGTATGTGGATCGGGGATATGCCCTGCGTGCAACATCCTGGTCTCGAAGCCAAATTTTCTTCTTTCAGCCATGTCGTGAAATTAACCGCTGAAAGAGGAATGAGTTCGAAGAAATCCATGAATGTAAAGTCCAAGACCTTGTGAATCGCACATTCCACCGCACAACCCTTACCCACTTTCCTCCTCGCGTGCCTTTGCCGGTAGGCAGGCGCATTACCAAGCCTGCGGCCCCTCGACCTGCCCGTGACCAAAGCCTTGTCTGGCCCTATGCTTGTGGCCTTTTTGGAACCAACTTGGATGCTATCTACTCTTCTCTCAATGCCTCCACAGGATTACTTGCAGCAGCCCTGAACGTCCGATACCCGACCGTGAGACCTGCCACCGTCATCATCAACACCAGCGCCACTACGAACGACAGCCAACTGATCTCCACGTGGTAAGCAAAGTCACTCAACCAACTCTGCATCACATGCCCGGCAATAGGCGCAGCTATCACAAACGCTACAAGAAGCAGTAGACCAAAATCCTTCGTCAAAAGCAACAAAATACGGACAACTGAAGCACCCAAAACCTTGCGTACCCCTATCTCTTTGATCCGGTGCTGCACCCTATGTGCAGCCAAACCATAAAGACCGAGACAAGCGATCACTATGGCAAGGATGGTGAACCATTCCGCCAGCCTTGCAGTGTTGATTTCACTCTGGTAAGCTTTGTCAAAAATGTCATTGAAGAATTTGTACTCAAAAGGGTAGGCTGGATCAAATGACAGGTAAGCCTCTTCCATGCCCTTCAATGCCCCATCCAGATGCTCGCCAGCAATTTTTATGGAAATAGTTCCTCTGGTTTCATGATGGAAGAATTGAGCAGGCTCAATTGGCAAGTGGACCGAGTGCTGATGAAAGTCCTTAAGGATGCCCACAACTCTAGCCGTATCGCCGAACCAGGTCATCATTTGTCGGCCAATGGGATCCTCCCAGCCAAGCGCCTCCACAGCCGACTCATTGAGCAACATGCTCTTCTGAGGTCGGTCCAGTTCTCGCTTGAACTGCCGACCATCTACTACTTCCAGTTCGAAGAGGTCCACGTAGTCATAGTCGATGACATTCGTATACAAAGGAATTGACAGGCCATCAGGCCTTCCAGGCCAGTTCGCACTGCTATTTGAGGATATATTGTTGGGCAGTGAATTGGAGGAGGACACATGCGTCACCCCCGCTATCTTGCGAAGCTCATCCTTGAAAATACCCAGCTTCTCACGAATAGTTGCGTCACGGGCCTGTATGACCACTATCTGATCCCGCGTAAAACCGGTATCCATACTTTGTATGAAGTTCAGTTGATCATTGAGGACACTGGCCCCCAGGATCAAAGCACAAGACACGGTAAACTGAAAAACCACCAGGGCATTTCTTAGCGCAACTTTGTTGCTGGCAACCTTAGTGCCCTTAAGGGCGGGCACTACTTTGAATCTGCTAAGAATAAGCGCCGGGTAGATGCCGGAAAGTAGAGTCATCACTATCCCTAAGGACACTATCCCAACCCAAAACTGATTCTCTTGCATTGGCATGGGTATGTCCTTTCCCACAAATAATGAGAAATGGGGCATGACTGCTATTACGGCAATGATACTGAGGACAAGCGACGTCCCCACCAGTAGTGCGGACTCCTGCAAAAATGACCCCACCAAGGCCCACCTATGCGCGCCAACTACCTTCCTGACCCCAATTTCCCGCGTTCTATTCATGGCTCTGGCGGTTGCGAGATTGACATAGTTGATAGCGGCGATGAAGAGGATCATAAACGCAATACCCATATACAGGTACAGGTTTCGGGCATCAGCACCAGGCGCGATATCAAAATTGACCTCCTTCGTAAAGTGGAGCTGATCCAAAGGCTGCAAATAATATTGTGACTCCTGCCCTTCTTCGCTCTCTATAGGGTCGTCGGCATACTTTGCTCGGATTTGAGGCATTTTCGCCTGCACCCGCTGGGCATCCAGAGGATCGTTGAGAAGAATGAAACAATAATAACTGCTATTGCTCCAGTTGTCGTTAGGCCTGTTTTTGGCCTGCAGCAGTCCCTCAAAATTCAGAATAACATCCATCAAGAAATGCGAATTCCCTGGCATATCCTTGATCACTCCGGAAACCTGAAAATCTATCTCGTCCCTAAATCGAATGGTCTCGCCAACCACATCGATTCGATCAAAGTACTTGCGTGCCGTCGACTCCGATAGCACCGCTGATCTGGGCTCTTGCAGCAAATTTTCCCGGGTGCCCACCAAAACCTCCAATGAGAAAATATCGAAAATTGAGGGGTCCGCACTATGAATAGCAGATTCCATGAAGACCTCATCGTTGGCTCGAACGATAGTGTTCCAGTCCTTGTCTATGGCAGTAGCCGTCACGACTTCTGGAAATTCCTCAACCAACGCCCCCGCCAATGGGGCCGGGATCACAGCAAACTTGTTGGTGCCCTGATAGTAATTGCCAGCGTCTTCTTTGTAGACGCGATAAATGCGATCCCTTTTCTCGTGATAGGCGTCGTAGCTAAATTCGTAACGCACATACAGCGTGATGAGCAGAAAAACAATCAGCCCTGAAGTGAGACCAATAATGTTCAAGGAAGTATAGGTCTTATTCCGCAAGAGCGAGCGAACAGTGATCCGGGTTTGATGAAGTGGCATCGTACAGTGAAATTCTGTAAAAAAGACCATCGAATCTCCGGAGGGTTGCAGACTATGGCAACTTAGGAGGCGCGGTGTAGACTCATCCAACATCACATGCAAGTCTTACTTGTTCTATCCATTTGAGTCCAGTAAGTTCGTAGGCAGTTACCATCGACACCTTATGAAACCCAAATCTGTCTTTCTTGCCGACATCACCAATCGGGAGCTCGAGCTGTTCCTTGAGAAAAACCACACAATCTTCATACCCGTCGGGGCTACCGAACAACATGGCCCGCATTCGCCAGTGAGCACTGACGTTCTCATCCCTCAGGAAGTAGCCCGCAGAGTAGCAGAGCGTACTGGCAATGCACTAGTGGCCCCAGCGCTGCCGTATACACTCTCCTACCCTCACCGCGGATTTGCGTGTGAATTCAGCCTGTCTATGGAAACTTTCATGGGTACCATCAGAGACTTGGCCATTTCCTTTGCACGGGCCGGTTTTAAGCGCATCGTGTTCCTCAATGGGCACTACGACAATACCTATGCGCTGGCCTATGCTTGTTCCACGGCGGCCGAACACCTGCCAGAGGGTGCTAAGGCTTTCCCCTTCAACCATTGGGATGGCCTCACCGCTGAACAAGCGACCGCTTTCAACGAAAATGGATTGGATCTGCACGCAGGCTGCGGTGAGACATCCATGATCCTGGCCATCAATCCCTCCTTGGTAGACAAGGACCAGTTGAATACAGAATATCCCAACTTTCCTGATACGAAGACCAAGTCACCAGCCCTGCATACGGCCTACTTCTTTTCATCACCCGGCAGCGTGTATGAAATGAGCAAAACCGGCACGTGGGGTGATGCCACCAAGGCGACTGCTGAGAAGGGGGAACAGTTCCTGCAAAACGCCGTGGAGGGGGTCCTCAATTTGATGGATGATATCGAGAAGACTTTCGAGGAATTACCGGTGCGAAACAAATAGGGTACTCACGCGATCAGTTGTCCAAGAAGAGAACCCAACTTTCCACCAATGAACAAGAACGCTGAAGTCGATCAGTTTTTGCAAGAGCTCAATCATCCCATGCATGCCGAAATTGACCGTGTCAGGGAAATCATCCTCGCTGCGCACCCCGAAGTGCAGGAGTGCATCAAGTGGAAGAGTCCGACCTTTACCTACAAAGGCAACATGGCGTCGTTTTTCATGAATGCGAAGAAGCACGTCAGCCTGATGTTCCACAAAGGCGCATTGCTCGCTGACACCACAGGTTTACTTCAAGGGGATGGCAAAGAAGGCCGTACCGCAAAATTCGCTGACATGGCAGATATCGAAAGCAAAAAGACCGATCTCGAGGCTGTGGTTCTGCTATGGGTAGGCCACCGCGATGAGGTCAGCTAACAGCGGCTTTGACCATCCTGGGATGGAACATTGCTCTCACTACATGGGAACAGGCATCCTAGGCAATCCGGGATGGGTGCATTAAATTGGGAAGACATCTAATCTCCTACGACCATGAAAAAACGCAATGCACGTCGCCAATTTCTTGCCACCTCTGCTACACTCGCTTCCGGCATAGCGCTGGGACTGCCCAAGGCAATTTCAGCTCCTAATATCCTGCGATCCTACGGCAAGGTAAACTCCGTTATCAACGGCGTGCAGATTGGTGTCATTACCTACTCCTACCGCAGCATGCCCGATCAGAGTGCCGAGGCCACGCTGAAGTACATCGTGGATAGTGGCCTCAGCGCTACGGAATTGATGGGTGATCCTGCAGAGAGCTTCGCAGGCGCACCAGAAAACCAAGTGGATCGTAGAAGGTTTTACCGACTCGCACGAAGCAATCGTGCAGGGGACTTAACGGAGGAAGAAGAAAAGGAATTTGCAAAAATGTCGGAACAAATGGAGGCCTATCGCCTGCAGTTGGCTGAATGGCGACAAAGTGTGCCTATGACCAAGTTTGAGGAGGTCAAATCCATGTACGCGGATGCTGGTGTGACCATCTACGGATTTAAGCCTTCTGCATTTGGCCGCAACAACACCGATGCGGAAATGGATTATGGTTTCCGAGCGGCAAAAGCCCTTGGCGCCTCCCACGTCACATTAGAACATCCAAGTGACGATGCTCATACGCAGAAGCTTGGCAAAATGGCCGCTAAGCACAAAGTGTATGTAGCCTATCACGGTCATACCCAGCAGACACCGACCTTTTGGGATACGGCTTTGGAACAGTCCGAGTACAATGCCATCAATCCGGATGTCGGACACTACATAGCTGCAGGCAACACAGACGTGCTACAGCTGCTAAAAAAACACAACAAGCGGATCAAAAGCGCCCACGTCAAAGACCGGAAAAACAAAACAAACGGTCAGGACAACATGCCGTGGGGTCAGGGAGATACACCTATTCCGGATATTTTGCAGCTGATGAGCAAAAGGGGCTATCAGTTCCCGGCTACGGTCGAGTTAGAATACCAGATACCGGATGGGTCGGACGCGGTAAAGGAGGTGCAAAATTGCCTGGAATTCTGCCGTAAGAGTCTGGCAACGTAGGTGACCCGGAAACACCTTACTGCATAGTACAAAATTCCGAAGTGCAGCTGTTGGCGGCAGTTAGTGCCTATTGCTAAAAAACCTTAAATTCACTAGTGTATGGGCATGCGATTGGGTGAAATAAATCAGATCATTTTTATCATAGCCTAAAAAGAGGACAAATGCTCAAAAACTATTTCATCGTCTCTTTCCGCAATCTTCGGAGAAACCTTTCCTATTCCCTTGTTAATGTATTCGGACTGACCGTTGGGTTGGCCTGTACCCTTGTCATTGGGTTGTGGGTGTACCAGGAATATAGCTACGACCGGCACTTTGATGATCACGAGAAGGTCTTCCGAATCGGTGTCAACTTCTTCAACGTTGGTGATATGGCCGTGGGTCCGAAGATGCTCAAAGAAAAGCTAAGCGGATACGCAGACGTCAAGTACGTAGTGGGCCTTGACCCTATTGGCAGTCGGACGCTGATCATCGACAATGAGGAGTACGTAGCCGAGAGAGTCTTCGCCAGTGATCCGGCATTCTTCGACGTCTTCTCCTACCCTTTCATCTCCGGCGAGCGCTCCACATCCCTTGGCGAGCCGCGGAACATGGTTCTCACCTCACGGATGGCCCGGCAGTTGTTCGGATCAGTGGATGTTATTGGCAAGACCGTATTTATCAAAGACGAGGACAGGCCATACACCATCACAGGAGTGGTGGACGCTTCTGCATCTTCACACATCGCATCTGACCTTTGGATCTCGCATGAAACCAGTACACCCCCCACAAGCTGGACTTCCGCCTCCAGCTATATCTACGCGGTGATCAATCACAGCGACGCCGAAAAACGGTTGGCAGAAATGCTGAATGACCAGCTAGAGGAGATAAGAACGCTGCTGGCACCTAACGAAACATTTGAGGCTTTCCAGCAAAGCGGAATGTACATTTTCCACCCAATGGCCATTGCTGATATCCACCTGAAGTCGCAGCTCAAGTTTGAACCGAGCCCAACTGGCAACGGCACCAATGTTCATGTATTTGCGGGAGTAGCTGTGCTTATCCTCCTGCTGGCAAGCATCAATTTTATCAACATCTCAACGGCGCGCTCGACCTCCAGAGCCCGTGAAGTGGGTATTCGCAAATCGTTGGGCTCTCACCGGGCACAACTTATTGTCCAGTTTGTCTTAGAAGCTGTCGTCATTTGCTGGCTTTCGGTGTCCATGGCGATTGTTCTTGGTGAGTTCTTCCTGGGTCTGTTTGAGCATTTGACAGGATTGGAACTGCTTGAGACCGTATGGGTCAATGTCCAACAGATAGTCGTGGTGTATTTGGGAGCTACTCTACTTGGCGTCATTGCCGGGATCTATCCAGCGATCTATATCACTCGCTTTGAAGCTGTGAGGGTCTTGAAAGGAAATGTAGACGTCCAGGAGAAAGGTATTTTGAGAAATAGTCTCGTGCTTTTCCAATTTTTCATTTCGATGGTACTGCTTGTAGTAGCCATGTTCGTATTTCAGCAGTTGCGATTCCTGCAAACCAAGGACATGGGCTTCGATGTGGACAATGTCCTGGTCATCCGCAATTTGCAGGCCGTCGAGAAGCATGTTGATTTCATCAAAGAAGAGCTTACCAACAAATCCTACGTTGAAGTAGCCAGTCTCAACGACCGGATGCCCGCATCTTCCTCAGTCACTGTCACGTCTGTGGAGGCAGAACCTGACCAGGAAGTTTGGATGCAATGCTTTCCAGGTGATGAGGATCTGCTGCGTTGTTTAGGCTTCCGTCTGCTCGAAGGACGAGAATTCTCCGCAGACCTGGCGACAGATACATCGGCTGTTATTTTGACTGAGGCGGCTGTGACCGCGCTTGGATTGGAGAATCCGATTGGGAAGACACTAAACAACGGGAATTACCGCGTTGTCGGTGTGACTGCCGACTTCAACTATCAGAGTCTAAAGAACAGCATCGAGCCGGCGATGCTTACGCTAAAGAAAGACAACAACCATAACCTATCCATCAAGTTTCAAAGCAGCGAATCCCAAAGGTTGATTGCCGAAATCGAGAGTTTATGGGCGACGCTGGGGGTAGATTCAGCCCCAGATTATTACTTCCTTGATGAAAATTTTGCGGCTATGGTAGAAAAGGAAAAGGTCCTCTCCAAGGCCATTATCGTCTTTACAATACTGGCGATGTTCATCTCTTGTCTTGGGCTCTACGGTCTATCGATATTCGTCGCCCAAAGGCGTACAAAGGAGATTGGGATTCGGAAGGTACTTGGGGCCACAGTTACAAGCATCACTCGCTTGCTGTCCATCAGATTCACTCTCCCCATTCTCATTTCCTTGGTCGCCTCGATTCCCGTGTCTTACCTGGCAGCTACGAGATGGCTGGCTGAGTATGAATACCGGATAGACATTTCCCCCATTCCGTTTGTCCTCGCAGGAGGACTGACCATTGCACTGGGTTTAATAACCATCTCCTGGCAAACCATCAGCGCCGCGAGAAGAAATCCCGTAGAAACGTTGAAGACGGAGTAAAAGCTATATATCCCAGTCGTCGTTGAGGAGGCTTATGGCGTGATGAGCAGTCAAGTCAAACTGACAAGGAACGATTGACACATAATTATTCGCAATGGCCCATTCATCGTTGTCTTCACCCTTGTCGTGATTGATGAAATTGCCCACCATCCAAAAATATTCCCGACCGTGCGGGTCGATGCGCTGATCAAAATCCTCCTCCCATCGTGCATTGGCCTGGCGACAGATCTTGATACCTCTGATTCGTTCATTTTGAATTGGCGGAATATTCACGTTGAGGGCAGTCCCCTTAGGCATACCATTTTTCAGTGCCTCGGCAATGATCTTGCCAACATATTCGTCGACGTGTCCCATATCAGCCCGTGTGCTGTAGTCGCAAAGAGAAAAACCTATGGAAGGCGTGCCTTCGATGGCTCCCTCGATGGCAGCACTCATGGTCCCGGAGTAGAGCACGCTGATAGAGGTATTGCTTCCATGGTTGATGCCGCTCAATACCAGGTCAAACTTCCGGTCTTTCAGCACCTGATGCTTCGCGAGCTTCACACAATCCGCGGGAGTCCCGCTGCATTCATATGCCTCTATGTCGCCGAAGATGTTGTTTTTTCGAAGTCTTAGGGTATCTCCCACTGTGATGGCATGGCCCATCCCAGACTGGGGGCTGTCGGGTGCTACAACCAGCACATCGCCCATGGTGCTGGCTACTTCCACGAGCTTCCTAATACCGCGGGAGGTGATCCCATCATCATTGGTGACTAAAATTAGAGGTCGGTCCTGCTCCATGTTTGAGTGCCTTGTTTGGTGGCACCCAAAATTAGATCACCCTTAGGGGAAGTTTGCGCCAGCGGCTTAGCTTTTTGTTCTTTGGATTCTTCCATGAAGACTAGTTTATTGTAAAATGTCGTAACCATTCGCAAGTGCCTTTCCTTTCTGAAGTCGTCCAGATAGAGTTCCCTGATGTATCGACGGACCTCGAACGCGTGATCTTGCATTAGGTCGAGCACCTGGGACTTCCGACCGAGGCAATAGGCCATGTTACCCTCTCTGTCAATGAAGAAGTAGTCCTTTTTGAGATACCCCTGCTTATTGAGTCGATCATTTCCTCGGGTGTTGTTCCAACTCTCTCTTGCAAGGAGTGACAGTTTTCCCTCCGACAGGAGTTCGAACAAAGCTGGTGCCGTATGGTGATTTTTGATGGCGTAGTGGATGCAGTAGAATTGTCGCCACTTGTGGTCTCTTTCATCCCAGACCCGAAAGTGAAATATCTGAAACCCGGAGTGGACAGTCATCCGGCCTTGGGCCCTTATCTTGACGACATTGGTCATCATATTGTAGGAGAGCATGCCTTCTATCGTGTCGCCCTCTGTGGTGACCAGACTTCCTTCAAACCATTGTTCACCAATCGTAGGGTCTTGAGCGTAAAGAGATGCTGCTACAAAGCAAGATATGAGTGAAGTCAAGCAAAAGATCTTCATCGTGCTGAATCGTTAGGTGTAGGCTTGAGTTCCTGACCAACCGGGTGGGCTCACGATACGGCAGGTAGAACTATTCACGAAGGAAGTCTGCCTCTAGTTGGGAGGAGGTTGCATAGAGCAGCCAAAATGGTAAAAAGGAATCCCGACTGGTAAAAAAGTAGCTTACGTGTGAGCCATCACGTGACCATGATTACCGTACCAGAAGGGAATGGCTTTGGAAGAATTAGAAGATAGGACTCGAAACTCCTCTCAAATAGTCGCTTGAGAAATTGAGGTTGTAGGTAATAGACACCTCGTACGAAGGATTTTGAGCAATCAATGCGTCGTTGATATCCAGTGAAGAGGTGGTGTTGAGGTCGTAACTTGCCCCAATCCTGAAGTTTTGCACCTCAAATCCGGCAAGGAGGATCACTGAGTCGTTCAATCGATACCAGGCACCGGCCTGCAACACGATGGCCGTTTTGGACCGCGCGCTGGAGATGAAGTTGGAGATGTACATGCCCGCATTCATTTGATAGCTACCCTGAGAGTAAAGCGCGTAGAGCGACGGGTGCAGGTCTGTTCTTGGTGTCATTTCGATCTGTGCAGACCCAAAAATCTTATACAGCATAGTTTTGTTGGCATCACCAAGGGTCTCAGAGGAGATCTTGGGCTCATTGAGATTATCTACCGCGATACCAATTTGAAAGCTGTGGTCACGTACGTAATAGTCTTCATTGTCAAAAAAGGTATAGATCACACCAAAGTTGACCACAGGGTAAAAAATTGGCTCTGAAGTAATGACCTCATTTGGGAGCGTATTGTCAAAACCAATGTATCGGTTGTATTGAGAGCCCCACTGAAGGCCATCTCCCGAAATTCTGTTGAGGGCCACTCCGCCCTGCAATCCAAAGATGAGAAACTGATTACTGAGTTTCGACAGCTTTAGCCTGTAGGCACTGGCAAGCAAAACTTTCTGGGCCTGGTAGCTGCCTCCCAACCCTCGCTTCTCACTGAAGAAGGTGACGCCTGCACCCCCAATCTGGTAGGCGCGACTATTTTGCTTTCGAAAAGGTACTGACAAGGTCGCCTGCATCAACTCAAAGAAGGTCTGTTGGGAATCGCTCCCGGATCTTTTGTAGTTGGAGTTGAAAGACAACGTTGGTTGGACACCGATAAACGCGGGGTTTGTCAACGTCGCACTGGCGAAATATTGTGAAAACTGCCCTTCCTGCCCTACCGAGGAGAAGGAAAGTAGACATAAAATATATGTAATGATGTGCTGGCTCCTCATTGTGCTGGTTATGTTTTTACTTCACGAGCAGTACCGTTCCGCTTTTCTGGTATTGATTGCCGTCATCTGCCGCTAGTGAAACTGCGTAATAGTAAAGTCCTTCTGGCGCTTCTAAACCTGTATTCAGAGTGCCATCCCAGGCCGCCATATCCAGATCGATATCTCCTCCAGTTTGGGAGAAGCGATACACCTCCGCGTTAAAAGAATCGAAAACACTGAAGACCAGTGATTCCACCATGGCGCCAGCAAAGTAAGGTCTGAACACATGGTTGTCCTCATACGCTCCATTCGGGGCAAAAGCTGTTGGCACAAAGAAGGTTGGTCGCAATTGAACTGGTATATAGGCCACACCCAACATCAATGGCTCCGCTCCTACCTCCAAAACACGATTACTCTCGATGACCCCGTAGGTTCGCTCGTCTGTATCGAACATATCGCTTGTGGGCAAAATTGAGAAAGAGGAATCGGCCATCATGAATTGCACGATAGCTGGATCGTACTCCTCGGCACGAATGGTGTTTGCATTCGGCATATTTTCAAAATCAACACCAGAGAAATCCAGGGATACGGTCGCATTGGCCAGTGACCCCTGGCTCTTGCCACTGAGATCGACACGTCCACCGGATAAACGGCCAGATCCCACCGCTCTTACCACCCACATGACTTCATCGGCAACCCCGATCATATCCTCCGTAGGTTGCATCATATCCGGATCGGGCCTAATGCATTCGACCCTCAATACGGTCTCAGGCTCCACATTGGAAACAATCAGGTGATTTTTGAAACCGTTAATACCAACCGGAAAAGTGATCTTATTCTGACCTACAATCCCAAAGAAAGGACCCTCAACAAAGCCATTCCGATCTGGGGTGGGACTTCCTGTCACCAGGAACAGTGACGAACTATCAGTTTCAATGACACCATTAACGATGTCCAAATCACCAACAACCTCAGACCAAACGGTCTCCATCAACAGCTTTTCGCTCTTGTCCACTTCCATGCTGGCGATGGTGAGAGAATCACCCAGCATTCGCTGTTGACCGGGACCTACGAATTTGATGCCGCCAGTTTCTTTGTTCTTTTTGAAATCTACGTCACTGTTGAAGACGGCCTTTCCGTCATTGATCAGTTCCCCGTCAAAGGACGCATCCCCACCGCTGAAGAAGGTGGTGCTACTGCCGATGGAAAGCGATGCTCCCCCACCGAGCTTGAAGGACTGGGCAATGAGCACCTGACAAATCAGTGAAAGCGATATATATAACAGGACCCTCATAGTTCTTATTGATTTATTGATCGTGACAGTTCCAACCATAGGCTGAGATCGGCACTGTATACCAAATGCAAAGTTGAGCCGTGAGTGAGTGATGCATTACCGCCAGCCAATTGCAAGTTGCCGGCGGGAAGATCTTCGAATGTGACACTGGTGCCGTTAATATTCATGATGATCAATTCCTGACCGTCCATACCGGCTCCAATGTTGTTGTAGAAAACGCTAGGGCCCGAATACTTCATAATTCTGGATGTTGGAGGGTTGGAGAATTCCGAGGCTTCTTCAGGCTTTGATACCAGCTTACCAGAAAGAACCACTCCTTGTCCGTCCATTCTCATTACTTCCGCTGGAGTATTGCCATTCATTGGAATCACTCGGAATGAAAGCTCCGTACCGAGATTGGCATTATTTCCCCAATTTTGAATAGCATTTGCTCGAATCAAACCTGCAATCGGATAGGAGCCTCCCATGTCCATTCCACTGAACACCATTTCTCCAAGTGGATTCCCGTTTGTAACTGCCGTGGGAGATGCCTGAGTGCCATTGGTCCTCGATAACCTAACTTCAGGAATGGTCCCGTAACCAGAGGCCGTCAAGAAAGGCTTGCTAGCTCCCTCACCCGTCACACCTAATTGATAGGCACCGCCAGGAAGACCCGGAGCCATGACCGGTCCCACTGTGAGGTTGTTGTTGTCATCGAAGAGTTCGGTGCTCAAGCCGCCATCGGTAATTGGCAACCAACCACCACTTGTCCTGAGCTGCACGGTGCTACCATCAAAATACATGGCACCTAAAGGAGCAGTCGCAATCGTACCATCATAGGGACCCACTATTACACCACCCGATTGGATATTACCATTAACATCCAGTTTTTGAGAGGGGCTGTTCACTCCTATACCAATATCGAAGAAGGAGTTCGTACCATCACCAAGGATGATCGTGTTCGCATTGGGCGCATAAGTACTACTACCAATAGCAACCGCATTGACAGCCGAGCCTCCAGTAACCGCCCCGTCTCCAAGGGCAATAGCTCCAGATGCATCGTTGGTTGCGCCGTATCCAATGGCGATAGAGTTGGTAGCTCTGGCTTCCGCCAGGTGGCCGATGGCTACGGAATTGTCCCCTGATACCTTAGAGGCGACACCTAATGCAACACCCCCGCTCATGGCTCCCAACATTACATTCGCTTGCGAACCAATGATGATGTTTTTCGAACCATCCTCCAATACGTTATTGCCACTTCTACCGCCACCTATGAAGATGTTCTCAGTGGCCAATGTAGGCGCGAGAATGTTGGCGCCGAATTCATCATGGTTACCGAAACCAATTAGGTAGTTGTTGTCAAAATCTCCAAGAGACTCGACTCCTGTCGGAGCACCGGAGCCACTTACACTTTCCCATATCGTGCCGTTCCAAAGCTGAAGTTCCTTAGACGTGAAGTTGTATTGTAGGATACCTTCGTCACTTGCTGACGGGGTGGATTGCATCTCACCAAGGAAGAAACCACCGGCTATACCCGCATCCCCCCATGGGGTCACGATGAAAGCTGTGTCAATGTCAACCGCAGGATTGAGATACTGGCCCTGCGAACCGTTCGCGGCAAGGAAAGTATAGAAGCCATCATTAATCGAAAAGGCACTTGCATAGCCATTATCGGTCATATAAAGGTTATTTGAGCCCGGATCCCAAGCGATCTTGTCTGTAAAGAACTCGCCATATATATCGCCATTCTCATAGTGGAAGAGATTGAGACTATCTCCTATTTGGAGTTGGTACTGGGCATTCGTGCCATTACCAATTTTCACCGTTTGAGGGGCATCAACAAATGTTCCGGCGCCAAGAGCTACGGAGTTATGAGCGCCAAAATCGACGTAAGCATTGCTTCCGATAGCTATGGAGCCGTAGCTATAGGCCTGCGCTTCATTTCCAATCGCCACAGCCGTATCTCCATCGACGGTTGCTCTATATCCCAAGGCCGTTCCGCGACTTGTAGAAAATGAGTATACATTAGCATCCTGACCCACGACAACGTTGCCCCAACCAGAAGACAAGACACTGCTCCGTTGCCCTATCAAGAGGTTGTCTGAGCCAGTCATCGCGCTTGAATCACCGGAAAAGTCACCAACAAATTGATTGAAGTTGGAGTCGGTGTAAATGGAATCGCCTCCTCCGGAACCACCGCCCAATGGGTTCCATGTTGAGCCATTGTAAACCTCGATCGTTCCACCATTCCACTGCATCATACCTGGCTTTTCTCCACCGATACCCTGGTAAGATCCGAGACGAAGACTACCGCGAAGCTCAGCATCACCGATGGAGTCGAGTTCGAAGAGTGGCTGTACCTCTGTATTGATATTTATGAAGCTGTTGGCTGCACCTGAGCCAAATGACATGATATCAAAATTTCCATTTTCCAAGATGATACCTGTGGTCATTCTGCCGTATCGACGGTAAAGATTCTCACCTGAGGAGTACATGTTCTCAGCAATTACCTGGGCATCGATACCCTCTGTACCATTCACATAGTGCCAAAGGCCGAAATTGTCTCCGATCTGTAGATCTGTGCGTGGATCGTTAGTGCCAATACCAACCCTGTAGGCTGGCGAAGTGACACCATCACCCAAAACGATTGTCTGCGGATTCACAGCTCTTGTTCGAGATCCAATGGCCACCGCATTGTATGCTCCGGAAGTAACCCTCGCGCTGGATCCGAGTGCTACGGAACCGTAGCCAAAGGCTTCTGCTGCATGACCAATCGCAGTGGCCGTATCTGCATGCACCATGGCATTGTTACCAATGGCAGTACCTCTACTCGTAGTTGATGAATTGACGTTCGCGTCCTGACCTACGATGGTGTTCCCAGATCCGATTGTTAAGACATTGGACCTGCCACCAACCAAGAGGTTGTCTATTCCAGAAATGGCGATGGAATCACCGGCGTCAGGACCTATGAATTGGTTGAACTGCTGATCTTCATAAGCAAATGACTCGCCACCAGGCGATGAAGATCGGGTTTCGATCGTATCCGCCAACGCCTGGAACGCTTGCTTGATGTCAAGATCCGACTCAAGGATGCTACCTGTAAAGAATCCTAAATCCCTATGAGTTGGCGGCACGCCAGTAAGATCGACAAGGCTGTCAGTAGCCAATTCCAGATCCTGGAAGGCATCTTTTATTGTTGAGTTGTCACCGATGATGGTACCAGGGAACGCTGCGTAAGATGTCGCAGGAGCTACCGTGCCAAGGAATTTCCTCAAACTGTCTGTACGCGCATCTACCATAGTAATGGCCTGCTGAACACTAGTCGCGGGCGTAAGTAGATCCGTGTCGTCGAAGGCCACGTTGCCCGCTTGTTGTAATACCCAGGCGTAATTCGTTCCATCAGGGCTCAGTAGGACTTGTCCGGTCGTACTAGGTGCAGGTACGCCATTACCTGCTACTGCGGCAGTATCCACCACGTTGTCCGTATCCACATCATAAGTGGCCTGCGTCATGTCACCTAGAGACGACGCACTGGCGACCCAATCTGTACCATTGAATTGCAGGATATCATTGAGCGTAGCAGTTGTTGGGAGTTCAAGCTCATTTGTTGGATCGTCATCGGCATCTGCTACGTTCATCGTCGAAAGGTCCACCGTAGTAGTAGCTCCCCCATCGTCCACAGTCAGAATACCTGTGATATTGTCAAAAGACAGATTCGAGATCTGCTCGTTCGTAGGGTCTGCGTCAGCATCAGCTACGTTCAAAGTAGATAGGTCGACCGTAGTAGTAGCACCGCCATCGTCCACAGTCAGTATTCCTGTGATATTGTCAAAGGACAGATTCGAGATCTGCTCGTTCGTAGGGTCTGCATCGGCATCAGCTACGTTCAATGTCGATAGGTCGACCGTAGTAGTAGCACCGCCATCGTCCACAGTCAGTATTCCTGTGATATTGTCAAAGGACAGATTCGAGATCTGCTCATTCGTAGGGTCTGCATCGGCATCAGCTACGTTCAAAGTCGATAGGTCGACCGTAGTAGTAGCTCCCCCATCGTCCACAGTCAGTATACCTGTAATATTGTCAAAGGACAGATTCGAAATCTGCTCGTTCGTAGGGTCTGCATCGGCATCAGCTACGTTCAGCGTCGAAAGGTCGACCGTAGTAGTAGCTCCGCCATCATCCACAGTCAGTATACCTGTGATATTGTCAAAAGACAGATTCGAGATCTGCTCGTTCGTAGGGTCTGCATCGGCATCGGCTACGTTCAATGTCGATAGGTCAACCGTAGTAGTAGCTCCGCCGTCATCCACAGTCAGTATACCTGTGATATTATCAAAAGACAGATTCGAGATCTGCTCGTTCGTAGGGTCCGCATCGGCATCGGCTATGTTCATGGTCGATAGGTCGACCGTGGTAGTAGCGCCCCCATCGTCCACTGTCAGAATACCCGTGATATTGTCAAAAGACAGATTCGAGATCTGCTCGTTCGTAGGGTCTGCATCGGCATCGGCTACGTTCAATGTCGATAGGTCAACCGTAGTAGTAGCTCCGCCGTCATCCACAGTCAGTATACCTGTGATATTGTCAAAAGACAGATTCGAGATCTGCTCATTCGTAGGATCAGCATCAGCATCAGCTACGTTCAGCGTCGAAAGGTCGACCGTAGTAGTAGCTCCGCCATCATCCACAGTCAGTATACCTGTGATATTGTCAAAAGACAGATTCGAGATCTGCTCGTTCGTAGGGTCCGCATCGCCGTCACTTGGCAAATTGGTCAAACCACTTCCATCACCGCTGATGATACCAGAAGTCGTAATATTTTGCGCACCGAAGTTAGGATCAATCTTCGTTCCAGAGATTCCTACGGAAAGGTCCGCGGTTGTAATGGTCCCATCCGCAATTTTGGCGCCGGTAACTGCCCCTGAAGCGATAGTAGCCACACCGGCATTCGAAAGCGTCATATCTCCGGAAACCGTTTGTGCCACCGCCGTATTTGTCCCGTCACCAACCAATATGCTACCAGACGTAAGGCTTTGTGCCGGTAAATTGGTGAGCAAGCTACCATCTACAGCAGGTAGCTGTCCTGAGCCATTCAATTGTACTATTTGATTAGCACTTGTTCCTACATTGACTCCAAGCTGAGTGGCGTTGCCATCCCCAGTCAAAGTCGCATCTCGATTGACTGTTGTAAGGCCTATGTTATCAACTCCGTCCGCCAGGTCAGTAGGTACCCCTTTCAATTGTGACCAGTCTACAAGGTTGCCAGCATTGTTGATGGTCCCTGTAGTACCCAAGGTAGTCTTGTCCGCAGTCCAGGTTGGATCTGTTTCCGTCACGCTCACACCGATCAACAGACTACCATCTACAGCAGGAAGCTGTCCTAAGGCATTCAATTGTACGATCTGATTGGCACTTGTTCCCACATTGACTCCGAGCTGAGTGGCGTTGCCATCACCAGTCAAAGTCGCGTCTCGATTGACGGTTGTAAGACCTATGTTATCTACTCCGTCCGCCAGGTCCGTAGGTACCCCCTTCAATTGTGACCAGTCTACAAGGTTGCCAGCATTGTTGATCGTCCCTGTAGTACCCAAGGTAGTCTTGTCGGCAGTCCAGGTTGGATCTGTTTCCGTCACGCTCACACCGGTCAACAGACTGCCATCTACTGCAGGGAGCTGTGCAGTGCCATTCAATCGCACGAGCTGATTAGGCCCGGTACCAACATCTGTGACAACTAGATCGTCGCCAGAGTTCGTATCAAGTAGTGGGGCGCCAGTGATTTTACTGACGTCGACATCTGCGATATCGGCATTTCCGATGGTCCCATCCACAATCTCATTGGTTGTGACAGCATTGGCCGCCAGTTCGGTAGTTGTGATGGAATTGGCGGCAACTGTAGCCGTGACTCCCGTCAGGCCACTACCATCTCCGGAAAAGGAAGTTGCACTAACGGTTCCAGTGGTCGCTACGTTTCCTGAATTGTCGATAGACATGTTGCCCGGGCCAATATCTATGTTGGCATTGGCGTTGATCGTGCCGGACACCGAAAGGTTATTGCCTACCGTTAGGTTGTTGGAAATACCTCCATTTCCAAGGTTGTCAATATTTGCTACGCCGGGCCCAATATCGATCGATTGTGCGATGATATCCTGGGCTCCAAAATTGGGGTTCACCTTCGAGCCCGCAATCGCGGCACCAGAACTAATGTCAGCATCGACAATGGCACCGGCCGTAATGTTTAGTCCACCGGCGAAATCGCCACTGATGTCGCCAGCGGCAGGTGTTGTTGTATTCGTCAAATCGTCTGTGGCGTCCGTATCCAGAGCTGTTGCACCATTTACAATGGCCGTAGCTGAAGCCACATTGGCAGCTGTCTCGCCACCTACGTTACTTACAACCGTAGCTCCTTGCGTGCCCGTCACATCACCGGTCAAAGCACCGGAAAAATTCGTTGTAGTAATACCTGTCAGGTTGCTACCATCCACTGCTGGCAGTGCACCAGCTCCGTCCAACTGCACAATCTGATTCGCGCCAGTACCAACATCCGCGGTAGTGATATCATCTGTAGCATCGGTATCCAGGGATGTAGCACCATTCACCGCAGCTGTAGCGGCGGCCACATTAGCAGCAGTCTCGCCACCTACATTACTTACGACTGTGGCTCCCTGCGTACCCGTCACATCGCCGGTCAAAGCACCCGAAAAATTCGTTGTAGTGATACCTGTCAGGTTGCTACCATCGACTGCTGGTAGTGCTCCAGCACCGTCCAACTGCACAATCTGATTCGCGCCAGTACCCACATCCGCGGTAGTGATATCATCTGTAGCATCGGTATCCAGAGATGTAGCACCATTCACCGCAGCAGTAGCGGCAGCTACATTAGCAGCAGTCTCGCCGCCTACATTGCTCACCACAGTCGCTCCTTGCGTGCCCGTCACATCACCGGTCAATGCACCCGAAAAATTCGTTGTAGTAATACCTGTCAGGTTGCTACCATCCACTGCTGGCAGTGCACCAGCTCCGTCCAACTGCACAATCTGATTCGCGCCGGTACCAACATCCGCGGTAGTGATATCATCTGTAGCATCGGTATCCAGGGAGGTAGCACCATTCACCACAGCAGTAGCGGCAGCTACATTAGCAGCGGTCTCGCCGCCAACATTGCTCACCACAGTCGCTCCTTGCGTGCCCGTCACATCACCGGTCAAAGCACCGGAAAAATTCGTTGTAGTGATACCTGTCAGGTTGCTACCATCCACTGCTGGCAGCGCACCAGCTCCGTCCAACTGCACAATCTGATTCGCGGCGGTACCAACATCCGCGGTAGTGATATCATCTGTAGCATCGGTATCCAGGGAGGTAGCACCATTCACGGCAGCAGTAGCGGCAGCTACATTAGCAGCAGTCTCGCCGCCAACAATGCTCACCACAGTCGCTCCTTGCGTGCCCGTCACATCACCAGTCAATGCACCCGAAAAATTCGTTGTAGCAATACCTGTCAGGTTGCTACCGTCCACTGCTGGCAGGGCACCAACGCCATCCAACTGTACGATCTGATTCGCTCCCGTACCAACTGTCGCTCCGTTGAGCGACGCTGCATCATCTACCGTCCCATCGGCGTTTGCATCATAAGTTGCCTGCTGCATGTCGCCAGTAGCCCCGTCAATATCTGTCTGCAATTCGACCAATGCAGCCTGTACGTCGTTGGCAGTTAAGTTGCCAGTGGGCGTCACTGTCACTTCAGCAGCCGACTGATCGTCGGTATCCGTGAAAGCCGTGGACAAGTCCACTGAATTGCCATCTACAATTGTCAAGGTAGTGCCCGCCAATGACAGCGTCTGGTCATCAGTATCCGTCACAGCGATGCCATCAATGTCCGTCTGTAGTTCGACCAATGCAGCCTGTACATCGGTAGCCGCCAGGTTACCGGCTGGTGTGACCGGTACGGCAGAAGCTGCCTGGCTATCGGTAAATACTGCTCCGGCAGGAACGGCAGTTTGCACGGTCAATCCGCCCACAGTCGCGGCGTTATCCACTGTACCATCCGTGTTGGCGTCATAGGTGGCCTGGAGCATGTCTCCGGAAGAGGCACCGATATTACCCTGCACTTCAAGAATAGCAGCCTGCACATCTGTAGAAGTCAGGCCTGCGTCTGGTGTAAATGGCACGCTGGCCGCATTTTGATTATCTGTGTTGATTGACGACAAATCGACGCTGTTACCGTCGAATATCGAAAGCGTAGTGCCAGCTAGTGATAGCGTCTGGTCATCTGTACCGATTACTTGGGAATCAACATAATTTTTTGTAGCGACGTCCTGAGCAGCGGTGGGATCCCCCACGTTGGAAATAGACAAACCCCCGGCATCGTTGCTGGAGGTCAGAAGATCGCTAAAACTCTTGTCTAATTCTGAAAGGTCTGCAAACTGAGGAGTGCCACCAGGAAACTGTATGCGTAGTCGCTTAAGTCCCATGGGGTTGTAGTCGAAAAATGTCATAGAAGTTAATCCCGAAAGGTCAACCATATTCCCTTCAGAGATGGACAAATTGGATGCCGTTAGAGATAGTGTCTGATCATCCGTATCTGTCACCCCGCCGGAGGCCAATTCATCGATCGCTCCCTGTACATCCGCTGCGACCAAACCAGACGTAGCGTTGTCGTAAGGGACTTCAGTCGCCAGCTGATCGTCTGTCAGCCCCGCAGCCGTCATATTGGCTGAGATCTCGTCCACGGCCCCTTGCAGGTCGCTAGCAGCCAAACCAGAAGTGGCATTGTCATAGGGTACATCTACGGCCGTCTGGTCATCGGTCAAATCTGCTCCGACAAGTATTGTATAGATTTCGCCTAAAGCTCCCTGGACCGTGGTCGACGTATAATTGGTATTGCTATTATCAAAGGTGACCTCATTGGCTGTCTGGTCATCAGTATTGTCCAAATAGTCAGACAGATCGACGGAATTGCCATTTTGCAAGGAAAGCTGATTGTTTACCAGCTCCAGTACAAGTTCGTCGCGGGTGGAAAAGCGGCGCCAACCAGTGTTAAGCCAGTAGTACATGACATTGTCATCTGAATCATATACTAAAAGGCCATTATCGCTCTGTGTAAGTGCCATTGCGTTCCGCTGACCGTTGGTCAACTTCGGTAGCATAAGACCCTGGTTGCCATTAGGGGAAACCAGATGCAGAACTGCATTGGGGTTCGGGCTCTCTGTGTTGATACCCGCGGAGAATTCCTGGGAAAACGCCTCAACTACGATAAGACACAAGCTGAGCACCAGTGTCTTTCTGAAAGTCGGAAAAAATCTTTCCATATGCTTGACGGTTGTATATTGTCGGAGAACCATTTGGTTGTCCTGGTTGTCTTGTCACATTTAGTTCGTGGCGATAGTCTTGTCCTCTGACGATCAACGCTTGTAACCCGCCTTTCTCGCACGACCCTACCGTGTTAAGTGAATGTTTAACTCACAGAAACAACTGACGTTGTACGTGCCAAAAACGTGAGTTTCAAGTGTGATAGCCATGAGCCTTTGGCAGCTCTAGAGGGTCACTTTTGAAGGTAACCTTCTTTGTAAGTGCCGAAAGGTTGGATTTCTCGCCGTTACAATAAAATATAAGATTGATGATCTGAAGAAAGGGACCGGTATCAACGGGAAGAAATATTGTGTGAGATCGAGATATTCCGAAAGACCCTACTAGTTAATTTTGCTCATAACGCTATTTATCCCAATATAATGGATATAGACGGCGCATACAATAGAGGTTATTCTTCGTCAGACCTTGGCATTCAGTGGACTACGGCTTGATATGGCTATCATCAGGGCACATTTTGTAGGTCTGGCTCCTTCCGAAATTGTTTCACAAAAACTTAACTTCAACAAAGGTATTCTGGGCGCAACGGGTAAATTTGTGAACATACAAATCAGGACGAGAAAGTTAGATGCTTCCAATAAAAAAGATACTGGTGGGGGTCGATGGTTCAGACATGGATGACACATTGATTTCCTTCGTATCATTCATCCTCTCGTCTTCTCCAGTTCAGGAAATCTACTTCGTCAATATTGTTTCTTCCACTGACCAAATCACCGGAGTAGACAATGGAGCGATGGCGTCAGATATGGTAAGCCACCAGGAGCAGATTTTGTGCAAGAAACTCGAAAAGGTTGGCGAGGACGTCTCTAAAGTAAAAGTGGAACTGGTTGTGAAGAAGGGACACGTGCTTAAAGAGGTCCTGAAATACATCTCATCGTTGGATATAGACATCGTTATCTCCGGCAACAAAAAGACATCCAGAGGATCAGGTGTTTTGAACATGCGACTGGCTCGAAGAGCTCCTTGCAGCCTGATAGTCATCCCTGAGGGTCATATCCCCCGCCTGAAACGCCTGCTACTGCCGATAGACTTCTCTATTCACAGCAAGCTGGCCCTTGAGTATGCTGCGTACATCTCTCGCAGTAATGACAATCAGGTAGAACTCATTTGCCAAAATGTGTACCAGGTACCTACCGGTTACCACTATTCGGGTAAGTCCTACCGTGAGTTTAGTGAGATCATGAAAGAGAACGCACGCAAGGAGTACGAACAATGGGTGAGCAAAATCGACACTGATGGTGTGCCTGTGAGTGTGGAATTCACACTGGATGACAAAGATGAGTTTGGAAAGGTGATCAAAGAGATGGCAATGGCAAAGGATGTCAGCGGTGTGATCATTGGAGCTCATGGCCGAACGGCTGCCTCCGCCTTGTTCATAGGCAGTACGGCCGAAAAGCTCGTCCAGGAGATTGACTATTTACCGCTTACCATTGTCAGGAAAAAAGGCTCGAACGCCACTGTCCTCGAATCACTGAGGGAATTGTAATCACGCCAGCTGACTCCAGCTTAGGTGACAATATTCATCTTCAACTTATCAATGAAGCTTTTGTCGAGCATCCAAATGAAGAATGGGGAAACGTTCACGACGACACCGGACAGCAGGCTGCTGACGTGGAATTCTGTGTTTATGTGAACATTCTCATCTGTCAGGTAATCGTTTACCTGGTCCCCCCTGATGATCTGTACATCGGGAACATCACTGATCAGCTGCACACCGAGAAAGTCGGAGATCTCCGCAATGGATAAGGCGGCAATCATATTTTCGATTTCGGACATAAAGCCATGCTTCATCATCTTGTCTTCTGACAAAGTGTTGGCGTACATCTTTTCGGGTAGGCATACCTGGTTGATGAGATCGACTTCGTGGCCATTGATGATGAAGTAGAAAGCCCCTCCAATCTCGCCTTTGAGCATGACCCTGACAAGGTGCACTTTGAATCGACCTAGCTGGTCCAATTCCGGGATTGGGCCCAGGCTACCAGTGCCATACTTCACATGCTCTGGCTTAATGCGGATCTTGAGCATCCGTTCCATCGCATAGGCACTCTTGGTGATCGAGCTATTGACCAGATCGTCGAGAATTTCCTGATGTGCACTATCTAGCTTACTCATCATTATCCCCTTGGCGCCTTAGTTTGAGTTGATTCGGAAATTGAACGTGATACAATAACGATTTACTCCCTGGCCTGACTTACAATCAAGGGTCCATTCCCATGTGAGGGAAAGAGATGGATCTAATAGCGTAGTGTTTGAATTTGGCAGCGATGAATTATTGCTGCGGCGTGTCACTTGACCAGTTTGTAGGTGCATATAGTTGGTTCTTTCCGTTTACCGTTTTGTAGGCTAGTATTTGATGATTGACGCTTGGTCAAGCTTCCTACCTATACCTGGAAGGCTACTACCAAAATGTCATCATTCTGCGTATTCACGCCCATCCACTCATCCAACCTCTGGACGATCAGCTCTTTTCGTTTCAGGAAATCCACATCCTTCAACTCCGATGTCATCTCATCAAACTGAGGTTTACCAAATCTCTTGTACTTAGGCCCTCCAATGATTCTGGTGGTTCCATCCGTCGCAACGTAGAAAGTACTATTTGGCTTCAGCTCTACGGGATTGGAAGCGTACTCCTGCTTTTCATCTGTCAACTCACCTATTTGTGAATCATTTCCCGCGATACGCACAATCTCCCCGTCGGCCTCACATACGAGGTCCATACGAGCACCGGCGAATTCCATCTTATTTTCGTCCCTGTCGAGCTTGACGATCCCAAGGTGAGCGCCGGTATTCAATTGAATATTCTCCTTGTCTTTGAAGCGAGTCTGTATTTCACGGTGAATGAACTGCAGGATAGATCCCGTGAACTCGATTTTGTACTCAGAGATCAGTTTGCGAAGTGCATTCGCATAGATTCTGGTCATCATGCTCGCGAGGTGGCCCTGCCCCATACAATTGAAAATGGCCAAGAAGATCTTGTTGCCTTCCCGGTACATCCACAGGCCATCGCCGCCTACGCTACCCATAGGTTTATTGATAAGGAATGCCTTATCAAAGCACTTATTAAGTGCCTCCTCGTCGGGCATACGTGCGAAGTAATTCTTCCGCGACTGATCTTCAATTTTATTCAGCGGAAGAGACTGCTCCTCATCAGGAAGCTCCAAAGGAGACTTACTTAGGTCAAGTGGGTCTGGTGTCTTTTCCATAGAACGTTCTTTTTACTGTAATCCAATCACTACAAATGCCTCATGCTTCTTCCACCTCAGCGGGATCACATAGATGGTCACATCAGTGGTGATCTTCACTTCTGTAGGCATGCCTTCGAAGACGACCGGTACAGAGATCATAAAGTTGGTGCCCAGGTTGGCCCGGACGTTTCCGGCCACGACATTGGAGATCTCTCCGGCCATGTCGAGCACATCCGCTTTGGTGGGATCATCGATTCCGATGAAGATATTGATCAGGTCCTCAAACATTTCGCGGTCACCGGAAATGTATACGAACCCCTTTTTGCTCCCAGAGATGGCGATCATCCCTGTAAAATCCTTGAGTACTAATCCTTCTGTTTCTTTAATGTATGGTACGTTGATCGTAGAATCAACTTCCGTAAGGTGCTTGAAATAATTGCTTACGGAATTAATGAAGAGATTGCACGTGGACTCGAACTCTTCTTTGTTAGACTTCATCGCGCTTCAATAATTTGTCAAATGCCTTTTCCAAATCGTCAGAAGTGACCGGCTTGTATAAGAACCCTCTGGCTCCTTTATCCAATGCCAACAGTCCTGTGAGTTTGTCCGACAGCGCAGTGATAATCATCACCCGTACATCGGGATGGATCTCCATCATGCGCTCCAGGCAAGTCAGCCCATCCATCTCCGGCATGGTGATATCCAGGGTGACTACGTCTGGTTTTTCGCGTTGGACAATATCTAGTGCCTCCACGCCATTGGCAGCCATCCCTATGATCTCAAGATCGTAGTGCGAGAGATTTTTCTCAATCGTCCGCCGCATGATGGAGGAATCATCTACAATTAGTAACCTCATGATTCTTCGATTTCTTCGGTTTCTTCGTCTTCACTTTGGTGTACACCGGGCAGCTTGATCACCATCTCAAAGAATCTACCCTTGTCGAAGTTGATCTCAAATTCCCCGTTGTGTTCTTCTATCAAAGACTTCACAAGATTCATCCCCTGTCCTCTTCCTGATACATTATCAGCTTTCTCCGTGGTACTGAAGCCCGCATGGAAGATCAGCGCCGGTACCTCATCATCTGCCATCTTCTCCGCCTCAAACTCCGAGATGATGTTTCTCGTGACGGCCTGTTCCTTGATCTTGTCAATGTCCAGCCCTGCGCCATCGTCCTTATAGGACACGAGCAGTTCGTCGTCTTGTGTAGTGCTTATATCGACAATGATGTTACCCTTAGAGCTTTTGCCCTGCGCCATTCGCTCACTAGCCGGCTCTATGCCATGCGCGAGTGAATTTCGGATGAGCTGTATCATCGAATCCCGGAATGGGTTGATGTACTGCTCGGGTATCACCACATTGTCTTCGTTGTTGATGTTGAAATTGACAGATTTGCCTGTCTCTTCACTCAGGGTCTCAACACCTTTTTGCAACGTGTTGATTACCATGATATTAGAAACAACCTGTCCCTCTGAAGGTATCGTGCGATAGATGTTCGCCACCTTGCGGAGCATCACATTCATTTCATTGAGCATCTTGTCCGCCTGGTCGATCTCATAGAGGACAGAGAGGAAGTCCTTGCCCTTGATATCCCGGCCCTTCAGCTGTGTGATGCCCTCTTCGATTTCGTGGAACTTCGCACTCATCAGTTCGAGGCCGATCACACTGGCGTTGCCCTTGAGGTTGTGTATGGTCTCAAAAGTATAATCCAGTAGTTCGCTGTAATCCTCACCATCGTTTGACTCATACTTCTCAGAGATCTGTGTGAGTGTCTTCTTCGAGTTGAAGAGGAACCCTCGCATGACGGAAGGATCGATCTTCAAGATGCTGAGCACCTGCTCTGTCTCTTGCTTTTTCTTCGTCTCCGCTTCCTCGAGGTGCTTCTGTAGCAACACGGATTTGGTCTCGTCCGAGACTGTCACCATGATATTTTGGATCCCGGCCTTGCCGAAAATTCTCGTGAACGAGACCTTAATGTATTTGTTGCTAACGGTGCCGTTTTTCTCAGTGAAGATCTTCACCTGCTCAATAGGGTTGAGCTGATTGACCACCGCTTCGTCCATTTCGGGATTGAAGAGGTGTCTCATGAACATCTCGAGTGCCTCGAGCTCCCTAGGTAAGATCAACGGCCGCATGAAGCTTGTGAAGCTCTCACCACCGATCTTCTTACGATCAAAGATTCCTTCCATCGCCTTCGAGTAGAGCTTGCTGATCCTGAACTGGTCATCGAGGAGGAATATCCCCTGCTGCACATTCTCGAATACTACCTCAGACTGCTTGTAGATGTTCTCATACAGGTAGTTGGCATGATCACGCTCCTTCTTGAGCGCCGCTTGTGATTTCTTGATCTCATCGACCATGATGTTGAACGTCTGGGCATACTTACCCAGTTCGTCCCTGGTCTGAATCTGCACCTTGCTCTCCAACTCTCCAGATGAGACTTTGCGCGTATACTCCTCGAGACGTTTGACATTCTCAAGCAGGTTGCTGACAATGGTCGTCATCAGGAAGAAGGCAATAATTCCGATCGCTAAATCAAGGGCGACAAAGCCCCAGAATGACTGGTTCGCACCACTCGCAATGCTCTCGGTATACTGCTGTATTTTGTCGGACATGAAGTCCTCCACACGCTTCAGACCGTTGATCCTATTGGTGCTGATGTCGTACCAGTACTGCGGATCCTCTTCGAATTCACCGTTCTCAAAGAGCAAGGCCCTCAATCGTTCGACCTGCTCAACATCCGGGCCGGTCACAATTCGGTTGTAATACTCTTTCGACTCCTCATTGGAGATGGTGCGAAAAGCCTCCATGAAGGCATTTTGCTTCGCAACGACCGTGGTAAATTCCCTGTAAGTCTCATAATCCAGGTGGCTCGTGGCAAAGGCCTGTGTACCAATGGCCCGCTCGATACTGGAGTATTCCTTGGACTTCAAAAAGTAAATGATGGCATGCACCTGCTGTGCAACCGACTTGTCTCGCGTCTCATTGATGAGCTCATTGACGGTATTGAGGGCAATATTGTTGATATCGGAGAAGTAATCGATGGCCTCCTCCGTATTGACATCCAATTCATCTACCTGATTCCGCAGCTGCTTGATCTTAGCGAAATAATTGCGCAAGTGCGCCAGATCCTCACCGTGCAGTTGGATGAGATCAGACAACTTCGGATCCTCGATTTCTCGTTCGAACTGGTGGATTGTGCTATCCGTTTTTCGCCGCTGTGCAGCCAAATCTCTCAAGAAATCCGCCCCTCCATTGGCCAGGAATCCCACAGAGATACTTCGCTCCTTCTGCAATTCGTGGACAACATGATTGATTTCTATACCGACCACAATGGCTTTGTTCAGACGGGAGGCGTCCTTGTAGTCGAAGTACTTGTGCTTGATCTGCAGATAGTCAAAGCACAGGATTATTACAATCAACGGTACGATGACTAATGCAAACTTCTTCCTAATAGACAGGTTGTAAAGACTTTTCATATCACTAGATCTTTAAAAAGCACACACCCGACCCAGCTAGTGTCGAGTAGTGGCTGCAATTACATTACCCGATTGACGACTTCGACCAGGTCCTCTGACGTGAAGGGCTTCACGATGTACTCTTCAGCTCCCAGCTCGCGACCCTTATTGACCACTGTTTGCTGGCCAACGGCGCTAACCATTACGACTTTTGAGTCTAGTCCTTCTTCTTTGATCACTTTCAAAATCTCAAACCCCATCATGTCAGGCAGGATGTTGTCGAGTGTGATCAGGTCAGGCTGAAGCTCCAATGCGAGGTCAATAGCTGTCTCGCCGTTAGGTGCTTCTCCGACAATTTCAAAGCCGGCTTCCTCAAGGGAGTTCTTGATCAATGATCTCATGTAAATGGAGTCATCAACGATTAATACTTTCTTAGCCATGGTGTTTGTGTGATTAATGATGGAAGCTTGTCCCTTATTTTTGTTTTAAAATGTTCTCTTAGTGTTAGTGACTGGTTATCAGACCAGTTGCTTGATTTTTTGAACTAGTTCGTTCTGAAAAATCCATACAAAGTCTGGAGAAATATCCAGCTCTGTTCCGTGAAATATCGCCTTGAAATGAATGATCGAATCAATGTCGGTTGACTCCTTGGCCAGGTAGTCGTTGACCTCGTTGGACTTCATGACATGCAGCGACGGCACGTGACCGAAAATATCCAGACCCAGAAAATTTGAGAATTCAGTAATGACCGCCGCAGCGACCATGTTGTCGATCTCCGTGAGAAAACCCATCTTCATCATCTGACTCTCTGGAGAATCGTCATCCAGAACATTGCCAGGCAAGCACGCCTTGCAGATCCTATTGACATCCTCTTCTGTGAATATTAGGTGGCTGATCCCTTTCAATTCGCCGATTAGTTCCGTGCGAATCAGGTGCACCTCATGACCACTGTTTGCATCGAAAGTTGGCAACTCCTTATCCTCGTCGCTGTAATCGATCTTCTTGATGGTAATGGGGCTCTGAAGGATCTGCTCCATGCTGGATTTGGCCATCGAAAGACCATCAAAAATGAGCTTTGTGGCTACTTCCAGTTCGTTCTTATCGAAGTTGTTAAGCATCGTTCCTTTTTAGTTTTCTTTCTTTCCAAGCTGGTATTTTCAAAATCTCTCTAATGCGAATTTCCAACATATTTATTGGTGTGAAAGTAATTGTGATCCAGTATGGAATTTGTTGACATGAATGATGTAAAACCGGTATTCACTCGGTGTGGGTATTTCCCGTATTAAGGTATTTAGCTTGTAATCAGTCAAGAACATGGCTTAAAGCGGTTAGAAGCGCATCCTCAGTGAAAGGCTTTACTAGGTAGTCGGCTGCCCCACATTCCATCGCTTCATTGATGACGGATTCCTGCCCCACGGCACTGATCATAAGGACTTTCGTAGTCGGTAAGTGACCTTTGACGGCGCGCAGAATATCGAGGCCATGCATGTCTGGCAAAATGTTGTCAAGTGTCAATAGGTCAGGCTGCAACTCGATCGCCCGATCAATGGCGGACTCGCCACTGGCCACACTTGCAATCACCTCCAGATCATCGCGCTGCGAAAGGATATCAGCAATCGTTTTCCTGATATAGGTGGAGTCGTCGACGATTAAAACTGTCTTTTTCATAGCAAGTTGATTTTATGATGGGACCTCCCGACGCGTGTAGATCCGAGTTTTTACGTCGTACAGCTGAAATAAGGTTTTGCCATAATCTGGCATAATGTCGTAATATCCGATCACCAGGTGTCCACCCGGGTTGAGGCTTTCATACAGGAGGTTAAGTACCTGTATTTTCAATTTCTCGTCGAAGTAGATCATGACATTGCGACAAAAAATGATGTCGTACTTCTCGTAGATAGGATCATGCACAAGGTTGTGTATCTGAAAATCTACGTGGCTTTTGTATTGCGACTTGATCGTCGCGTGCTTCTCATGAAAGTCAAAAAAGTCTTCAAGCTTGCGATAAGGGAAATATTTAAGGAAAGGTTTTAGGTATTGTTGGAGTATTGCCAATGGGTAATCGCCCTTGATGGCCTTGTTGAGGGCCGTCTTGCTCAGGTCAGTCGCCTTTGCTCTTGTTCGACTCAGTAGTCCCTTCTCTTCGAGGACAATCGCCATGGTGTATACCTCCTCACCCGTGCTGCACCCTGCGTGCCAAATACGGAGAGGCTTCGTTCCCTGGTCGGCGAGCACTTTGTCCCTCATCATGATCCACACATCAGGATTTCTAAAGAGCTCGGTCAAGTTGACCAGCAGGTCGTCGATGGCAGCTTTGAAGAACTCTCCGTCCTTCAGTACGCGAGACCACAACTCAAGTAGGCTTTCCATCTGGTGCTTCATCATCAGACGAACGATGCCCCGCTTCAGGGATGTCTTCTCATAGTTGGTAAAGTCCAACCCGTAGCGATTCTTGATCGCCACCATCAATGCACTTAATTCTTCGTCAGATACAAGCATCTTTAGTTGTGATGATAATAGGCTTTCATTTATGCAGATTTGGCGTGTGTCATGTGTCTAAAGAGCAGGTCGCTCACAGCGGCCACATCGAGGACAGGGCATACGTTACCATTTCCAAGTATTGTTGTTCCACTGAGGAGTTTTGTCTTTTCCAGTGGTCGGGGCAGTCCCTTCTCCATGATCTCCTGCTGATGCAAGAGCCGATCAATGACCAGTCCCGTAAGTCGACCTCCGTAGGAGACGACGATCACATCCAAAGTTGCGTCATCGTGCAAAGCGTCAAACGTCTCGTGGAGAATGCCCTTTTGCTGAATATCCGAAAGACGCTGCATGTCGATCAAGTCACCCAGGAACACCAGTGAGATGGTCTCCTCCAAATACCTGGACATCAATCCGGTGCTAATCTTGTGGATGTCCTGTTTCTTCAATGAGATCACGGCCTCCGTATAGGAGAGTGCCACGGCATACTCCTGCTCTTGGACCTCGAAAAGAAGAGCGCCCTTGAGTGCAAGGCTCGATGGCAGGTGCAAATTGATGGTCGTGCCTTGTGTAGGTATGGAATCCACAGTGACTTGCCCCCCTATCGACTCGACGGCCTTCTTCACGACGTCCATGCCCACACCTCTTCCCGAAATCTCGGTGACTTTGTCGGCATTGGAGAATCCGGGCTCAAATATCTGCATGACGATGTCGTCGTCACTCAGGGTATCGGCTACTTCCTTGGACATCATACCTTTCTCCACCACCTTCCTGCGAAGCATTTTGGGATCGATGCCATTGCCATCGTCGGAAACCATGATGACGACGTTGTCTCTCTCGTACCGCGCATCCATCGTGATGGTACCTCTCTCCGGCTTTCCGCGCTCAGACCTGAGGTCTGCCGACTCGATACCGTGCCCGACGGCGTTTCGAGCGAGGTGGATCATGGCATCACTCATGATCTTCAAAATATTTCGGTCGATTTCGACCTCTGTACCTCTCAGGAGCAGGTCGACACGTTTACCCTCCACATTTGCCGCATCACGGACAATCCGGTGAAACTTATTGAACAGGAAGCCCACCTGCACCATGCGGGCATTCATGATACTGTACTGCAAGTTGGAAGAGATTCGCTGAAGGCTCTCAAACTCGCTGCGACTACCGTTTTGATCAGTGGTATTGGCGATGAGGCGATCACGCTCAATGATCAGCTGACCAATCAGATTCATGAGTTCATCCATCTTCTTGACGGGTATCTGGATGACCTCGGCAAAAGTGATGGACTCATTGGCTGACGCCTCCTCCACTTCTTCCTCATCTTCTGCTTCCTCTTCGGATGACGCCGCATCGGTTGTCTCAGCAGAGGAAGCCCCTTCAGGCTCTTCACCGGCACCTTCCGAGTCAGAACCCTCATCTTCCCGGTTGTTTTTCAGAAGGATCTCCAACTTCGTTTTGATCCCCAGGTAACTGACCTTCTTTTCAGTCTCGACGGCTTTGATCAATTCGCCCAACTTGTCGTTGGCTCGAAACAAGCTCTCAAACAAAGCGCTATTTAGTTCCAGTTTGCCAGTTTTGATATCCCCCATCACGTCTTCCATGACGTGTGCAAGATTCCCTATCGCGTCGAAGCCCATGCCCATGGCGTTGCCCTTGAGGGTATGGACGATCCTAAAGATAGAGTTGATGGCATGCTTATCGTTGTGCTTCTTTTCCAGGGATATGAAGAGTTTGTTCAGCTCTTCAAAATTCTCCGTGGCTTCCAGCAGAAACAGTTGGCGATATTCTGATTCTTTCGAGTTCAATTTCCTTCAGATTATAACTTGCTCACTAAAAAACTTCCTATTTCCTTTATACTCAGCACCTCGAGTACTGCTCCGGTGTCGTAGGCCACTTTTGGCATTCCATAGATCACCGATGTTGCCTTGTCTTGAGATACTGTGTATCCTCCACTGTCTTTGATGGCTGAGAGTCCCCTCACTCCATCCTTGCCCATCCCAGTCAAAATGGCCCCCAGTGTCTTTTTGCCATAGACTTTCGCAACGCTCAACATGAGCGCATTAATGGATGGATTGTTGTATTCTCGAAAAACGTCGGGATTGAACCCTATGACTGGCAGTCCCGTGCTCTTGTCAAGCTCAACGATCATGTTGCGGTCTCCGGGGGCGATATAAACAGAGCCTGGTCTCAACACCATCCCTTTCTGTCCCATTTGCACCGAAAGCGGACTCAACTTATTGAGCCGATCCACAAATGGTTGGATGAAATTGGCAGGCATGTGTTGACCAATCAGCACTGGCACATCCAGATTAGCGGGAAACGCACTGATAACATTTTCAATGGCTGACGGCCCTCCTGTAGACGCACCAATCACGATGATGTCGTAGGCGCGTTTCTTTGTCTTTCTAGGCTTCAGCTCTACGGTTTCGACCGGCTTTGATTCGTTGACGTGGATGGTTGGCTTGGCCCTTGCCGCACTTTTGATTTTGCGAATCAGCTCCATGTCCATTGAGCGCAACTTGGAGTTGTTGCGCACCGGCTTATTCATGTAGTCAACAGCACCATGTCTGAGGGCATCGAATATTGGCTCCAAATCCGTGTTGCCCACCGCACTAAGAATAAGTATCGGTACGGGGTTGGTCTTCATGATGTGCTCGACGGCATAAAGCCCGTCATACTGCCCCATATTCATGTCCAGCAACACGAGATCCGGACTTAACTCCTGTACTTTTGCAACAGCATCCTTGCCATCACACGCGGTGCCCACGACCTCAATCTCCGGGTCTTCGGACAGTATGTCTGACAAGAGCAGCCGCATAAATGCGGAGTCATCCACTACCAGTACTTTGAGTGTCAATTGAGCTGGATTATTTTGTTGATGAAATTCACGTTTATTGTACCGCCGGTACCTCATCCGGCACCACGTTCACTTTATTACCCTCCACTAATTCCTCTATGTCAAGGAAGAAGATCATTCTGCCTTCCTGCTTGACAATACCTTTGATGTACGTCTGATCTCTGGCTGTATCTGTGACGATAGCTGCGGCTGTACTAATACTGTTACCCTCCACCATGACCGTATTCGGCACCTCAGGTACCAGCAGACCGATCTTGTATCCGGCATTTTGGATGACGATGGAATATGGATCCTCCCACTTCGCTGCTCCATCTGTGATGTGAAATTTGCGACCCAGATCCATGATCAAGACGACCTTGCCCCGAACATTGGCTACACCTACCATATGCTCAGGCAAGTGGGGCACTGAAGAAATCTCTGGCGTCTTTACTACCTCTTTTGTCTTGTCGATCTCAATGGCAAACTCCTGACCGCCCAACTTGAAAACGATCAACAGCAGCTTCTTGCCCTTCATCGCACGAATCTCGCTGTCGAACTTCTCCTTTAGCTGCAGCCGCTTCTCATAATCCCGCTGGGACACGATCGTCACATCACGTCGACCAACATATGTCGTCTGCTGCTCTTGATGGCGTGGTGCAATCTGGTCGTTGGTCACCGTTGATGGAGAAGCTGATGTTGCGGAGGTATCGCTGATGGTCTCTACAGGAGGTGTCTCTAAAGCAGGTGCGACTTGATCTGTGGTTGTTGCTGTTTTGGGAGCAATTTGGTCTTGTGTCGGCTGCACCTCCGGTTGTTCCTGCTCTTGGGGAGTGGCAATCACCTCTTTTTTCTCAACTGGCTGTACGTCAGCAACCAACTCTTCCGTGGGCGCGATATCTTTCTTGGCAACAGGCTTAGGTGACGATTTTTTCGTCTTCTTCGCCGCTACTGTTGCCTTTTTCGGCTTCTTCTTAGGGGCGGCCTTGTCTTTGACCTTCTTGCCAGCGTCCTCACTGTCGGGGATCAGCTGTTGCCGTTTGAGATTCCTACCTAATGCCATCTATCGTAAGGGGTTGTATCATTTTCAAAAATTCTTTTGCGACGGCCCTGTAGTCCTGGGCGCTGTTGGATTTGGGCGCGTAGCGTATCACCGACTGCCCAAAAGATGGAGCCTCGGAGGCCTTGACGTTTGTCCGGATCTTCTGTTTGAAAACAGGCACATCATAATTCTCTGTGATGTGCTCATAGACCTCAGCACTCAACTTCTTCCTGCTGTCGACCATAACGGGTAAAATCCCCAATACCTGTAGCTCAGGATTGAAGGTCCTCTTAATTCTATCGATCGTCTCTGAGATCAAGTCCAAACCTTGCAGGCTGAGCACCTCCATCTGCATAGGGATCAAAACGCTATCTGCCGTCGTGAGCGCATTGACTGTCAAAAGGGATAATGCTGGTGGGCAGTCGATAAGGATATGGTCGTATTTATCGTCATACCCTCTGAGCATATCGTCAAGTATCTTTTCACGTCCTTCAGAGGCAGCCATTGCTAATTCAATCTCTGCAAGGCCCATATCCGAGGGGACGACATCCATCTTTTCCCGTTCCACCATCACATCATCAAGTGTGTGGGTCCCTTCAAACACCTCGGATACGGTCGCATCCATGTCTGTAATTCCCAATGAATAGCTGAGGCTCCCTTGGGCATCCAGATCTATCAGTAATACCTTTTGCTTTTGCGCAGCGAGGGCACTTCCCAGATTCATCGCTGTGGTGGTCTTGCCGGTACCTCCCTTATGATTGACTATAGCCGTAATCATACTTCGATTGGATTTTGAGTGAGTTGGAATTTCTCTACATCTTGTTTCAGCTCCTGGGCAAGTCGATTGAGCAACAGGCTCTTGTCCTGGAAGTCTTTCATACCGTCGGCCACTTCACCTGCCGAGGCTGCTACTTGTTCAGTGCCTGCCGCGGTCTCCTCGGCGATAACCACGACGTTCTCGGCCAGTATCATCACTTCGTTGATGTCGTTGATCTGGTTTTTGGTGGCCTCGAGAATGTCCTGCGAATGCTGCCAGTTGGCTTGCGATGCCTTGGAGATCTTGCCAAAGGCCTCCGATGCCAGGTGTGATTTTGCTTCGCCAGATTCGACGCTGGAGTGCATGGAGGCGATCACATTGTAAGCGTCGCTCGTATCTTGCTGAATATCATTGATCAGCCCTTCGATCGCTTTTGCGGAGTTCTTCGAATCTTCCGCCAGCTTGCGTATCTCCTCGGCAACCACCGCAAAACCCCGTCCTGCCTCGCCTGCCTGAGCTGCCTCGATGGCCGCATTGAGCGCGAGGAGGTTGGTCTGGGACGCGATGTCAGCTATGACAGAAAGGACTTTACTCACCTCCTGACTGCGTTGGGTGAGTACCTCGATGCTTTCGTTGGCTTTTTGAGAAAAGGCCTTGATCTCTTTCATCCCGTTAACGACCTCTTGTGCCATTTGGCGACCTTGTGTGCTGCTATCGGCCACCTCTCTTGCAGATGAATTGATCACTTCACTCTTGCTTGTGACATCGCCAGACGACTTCAGTATCTTTTCGACCAAAGCAGATGACTGATTGACTTTTGCCACTTGCGTCTGTGCTCCGTTACTCATTTGAGCAATGGCGGAGGCAATCTCCTGAGTACTCAGTTGCATCTCTCCACCTATGTTACTCATTTCCTCTGCACTACCATCCATCTCCAGGGTGTTGGCGGCTACTCGAGCAAAGAGCGCTTCTACACTTTCCAGAGCGCGGTTCAGATCTTGTGCCATTCGGAGTATCTCTCCACGAGCACCTTCCGAATGTCTTGTCGTAAGGTTACCATCAGAAAGCTCCTTGAATATCCTGCTCAGCGTCATCAGAGGCACGGCAAATGACGCCAGTAAATCATTGACTCCCAGGCTCAAATCCCTCCAGGCCCCTTGCTTTCCATCAATCGCCACACGCTCTTGCAGGCGTCCATGCTCTCCAGCCGATTGCACAACCGTCTGGATCTCGCCAATCAATTGCTTCATCTGCTCCCGCATGGACAACAAGGCCAGGCCAAGAGAATCCTCATCACTAAGTTTATGATGTTCTACATCGAGATTCCCCGATGTGATCTGCAACGCGAAGCGCTCAGTGGCCCGCATGTTTTCTTTCAGCTGTGCAAAGATTCGGATGATCTCCCCAATTTCAGTCTTGTAGTTGCGCACCTGGGCGCGGGCAATGTCAAAATGAACATCCCCGGTGGAGAGACGCCGCAAGTCATCGATGATGTACCTCAACGGCACATGGATGGAGAGAAACATGTTCCAAATGACGAACGCGATGGCCCCGAGAATGAGAGGTACTGCCCACCAGAAATCGGCCAATCCATACTTACCGACCAGAAATGCAAACGGCGTGCATAGCAGATTGATGATACCAGCGAAGGTGAGAACCTTCGTGATAATCGCCCGACCAAAAATCCTATTAACAACCACCAGTGTGATGGCCGTCAGGACGGTCAGGATACCAACCAACAAAAACGCATCATTTGTCAATATCTCCATGGCGGCAACAAAGTATTACCTCTTTCATCCCATCCAATCCCAGAGACTGATCCGTGATCGAAATGGATGTTTAAATGGAGCGAAACCAGCGTTCGATGGAATGACCACAAATTCTGGTATTTAAGCCCCTAAAGCAGTCATTCGTTGGTTTATCAGTTGCAAGTAAAGCAAAGCACGGGTGATAATCTTTTGCTCCCTCGTGCACTCATATTTCCTTTGTTGAACGGGTAATATCTCCGTTCAAGTGCTTGCGCAGTTCTCTCAATTACAAGCTCTTCGCACCTATTGGTCAGAGGTGGACGCTGCTCGCAGTTGGAACTTTGAGATCTTCTGTCGCATATCTTCTGACACCCTGTTGAGGTACTCAGATCTCTCCGTATAGTTCCTCATCCCGGAACTGAGCTCTGTGGCCGAACTGGCGACTTCCTCGGTACCTGCGGCGGTCTGCTCCGCAATGACCACTACTGATTCGGTGATCCCGACCACATTCTTTATGTCTTCGATCTGCTTCTTTGCGGAATTGAGGATCTTCTCAGAAAGGCCGAGTGTCTGACTTGTTGACTCCGCGATTTCCTGGAATGCTTCCGAGGCATTCGTTGAGGCCTCCTCCCCTCCCTGGATACTTTCATTCATTACCTCCAGCACCTGGGCAGCCTGCTCGGTGTCATTCTGCACATCGTTGATGAGCTGCTCGATCTCCTTGGCGCTATTGCGGGAGTCCTCGGCGAGTTTTCTGATTTCCTCCGCTACCACCGCAAAGCCCCGTCCGGCATCGCCGGCTTGTGCTGCTTCTATTGCTGCATTGAGTGCCAGGAGGTTAGTTTGTGCTGCGATATCCGAAATGACACCCAACACTCGTGTGATCTCCTTGGAACGTTCTGCGAGCACCTTAAAGGACTGGTTGGTATCCTGTGAAAATGCCGCAATGTCTTTCATGCTGTAGCCGACCTTCTTGATGAGCTTAAGGCCATTCTCACTGCTGATTGCTCCTTTTTTCGCGGCTGAGTTAATTGTTTCTGCCTGCTCCCCGACCTCGTTGGACGATTTCAATATCCCCTCTACAAGGTTAGAGGATTCGTCCACCTGGGATACCTGACTCTGCGCTCCGCTGCTCATTTCTGCTATGGCTGAAGCGATCTCTGCTGTTGTCGTGTTCATTTCGCCCCCAGAAACCAGCATGTCCTGTGTGGATTCACTCAGCGAAGATGCCTGAGACATCGTATCAAGCAGTAGAATATTGAGGTTCTCCACCGCCTTATTCAGGTCAGACATCAATACGCCAATTTGCCCATTGCCACTCCCCTCAATGCTTCTGGTAAGGTCCCCATCTGCGAGGGCCTGGACCGTTGAATGTACGGACTGAAAGGAATGCCGCAGAAATGAAAACAACTCGTTGATGCGCGAAGAGAGGTTTGCCCACACGCCCTGCTTGCCATCATCATCCAACTCAACAAAAGGTGAACCACCGAGGGTAGCATCCTGGAACTTCTCAGTAACGTCCTGAATCTCCTTCCAGACGGATGCAAACGTATTGACGGTTTCATGATAGAGTGGACTTTCAATGTTCTGTGGCTCTTGCATGCCTGAAAAATCCCCCTCACGTACCTGACGCATCAGCTTAACTGCTTCTTGCGCTCCGACTCGCTCATGCACAATACCACGGAGAAGAGCTCCCAATTCCTCACTGGATTCAATTGTCTGGTTTCCAGACTTTTCCGCTCCCAAAAGCGCCTCTTTTACCTGATTCAACTGACGTATAATGGGTCCAGAAAAATAGGCAACCACTCCAGTGCCTATCACTAATAATGCTACTGCCCATAGCCAGATCCATGAGGACAATTCTGCGGTCTCCCCGCCAGTTTGCCAACGTGCAATAATGACAATTGAAAAAATGGAGGCCGCCTGGACAATGGCAGCAAACATCAACACTTTGTTCCTTAAGTTCATAGCAAGTCGAAAGCTGTCTATACTTGGTTATTCTTATGTTCAACTATTTGTCTCCGCCATCCGCGGTATTCCCTCCTTACCAGAGGCTCTCCTCGATCACCGGCTCCTCGATCAAATCGATGATATCGAGCAACATGATCATCCTCTCCTCCCTCTTAATGATTTGCTTTATGTAGGCGTCGGCCTGTGACGACTGTACCATCACCCCTCCAGACTCCTCGATCTCTCGCTCGAAAACGGCCATCGTGTCCGGGACGCGATCAACTATCACAGCCACCTGGTAGTCCTCACTTTTGATGACCATGCAATAGCTCTCGTCGTCTTCACTCTCCTCTTTTGTCATACCCAGCTTTGCGGTTAGGTCGATCATTGTGTAGACATTCCCACGGACGTTGGCCACACCCTTCACAAACGGTTTCGTCTGGGGAATGGGAGCAATGGGGGGTGTCTTGACGACTTCATTGACCATATCGATAGGTAGTGCAAATTCTTCCCCGCCTATGGGAAAGACAATGACCATCATCCGGTCAGAATGCAGGTCTTCATCCAGCTCGTCCTCATCATCAAGGTATTGCGAGGGGATGGCCGAAGGTTGTTCTTCGACGACCGCAGTATCGGTAGAATCTGCAGTTTCCTGAGTGAGCTGTTCTCCTTTCTTTAGATTATTGCCTAGAGCCACTTTATCAATTTTGACATCTACAATTAGTTCGCTTCAGACCCCAAAACGGATCGCTTGGTTTAGGCTGTCGGCAATGTACAATTTCACTTGACAAAACCAAACAAAATGGAAGTCAGGTGGGATTATTGGCAATAAAGGCCAGAATACCTCAACCGAGCCAGCCATGCCTGTAATCGGCGTGGATTGGACGGCTGTATCACCGAATGAAGAAATAGAAAGAATGTGGGAAATGGGCAATCAACTCCTGGGCTCTATGCTACTGTCGAGACTGATATTGAGTCAGTCAAAACATAAGGCTACCGCACCAGTACCCTTACCCAACGCTGCGACGCTAAGGGTCTCGGAAGACACTTTGAGAAACTTCCAGTCGTCGTATACGACGACAGAGCCACTAAGCGCTACTGGCAGGCCCACGTAAGGCAGTACCTCCTGGTTGAGTGGCCGGAGATCAGTATCTGTGAGGAAGTAGTAGTCCACAAACTCCCCATCCCTTCTTATGCCAAGAACCGGCGGGACGCCGCCGGAAATACAGCGGATGGCGCAACTACGATGTACGGCCTTGGTAGATGGGTTCATCACTCCAAAGAAGCACTTGGGGTCGACAATCTCTCCTGCGAAATCCATCATTCCAATCGTTGCCGTCTCCCTGACGATGGGGGATGTCCTCTCAAAGGATACGATGCTCGCGTCACCTTCTGTAAGCTCCATCCACAGCTTATCCTGATAGCTGAATTGAGTACCTCGAACAACCACACTGTAAGAGGAAATGTCCCCTTCTATTCGAGATTGAAAATTCTCCAAAACCGGAAGGGCACCAAACTTGCCGAATCCGACGAGTGGGACGGTCTTTCTCACGCCGTCCACCTCAGTGACCAAGCCTGCCACGGGTTCTGTTACCAACACGCCCTTGAGCTCCGTGAGCTGGCCGTACTCAAAGTAGCTGTCGATGAAACCTCGCTCCCATTTTGTGAAAAAGCCTACGAACAGCAATAAGATCACAAGGGTTGCGACAAAAAACCTCAAAAATGCCTTTCGATACGAAGGAAGCTCTTTGTCCTGCCAACCGATGTAAAAATCGTCCTTACTCATATCGGTAGGGTTATAGGATTTACTGCCGTCCCTGGTTCATTAGGTATCGGGTTGATCAAGATGGTAGAGCCTTCTAACTTTAGGTGGTACGTCTCCACTTTCTCAGTAAATGGAGGTGGCGACTGGCCGTTCCCCGGTAGGTACTGATAGCCATGCCAGGGACATGTGATACATCCCTCGATGATTCTACCCTCCCCGAGCGGGCCTCCCTGATGGCGGCAAACATTGTTCACAGCTGATACCTTACCTTCATAAAGAAAGATCGCAACGCGCTCCCCGGATACCGTCACTATCTTCGCCTTCGATTCCACCAGCTCTTCCAATTCGCATGCTGGTACAAACGTGCCCTCATTCGCTGGCAATGGGTTATCATCCTTTATCTCCCTAAATCCCGCGACCAAATGTGCACTCGCCACCAAGCCGAAACCGAGGATCACTACGCCGAAAACCCAGGGGCTGGTCTCGTTTTGCAGGGCCCCCAAAATAACATGCATCAAGACTAAACCATACGCGACATAAACCATCATATGGAGCGCCTTCCAGGTTTTGACACCCAGATTTTTCAACCAAAAGTCATGGCTGCTAGTAGCCATCAATGCCAAAATAACGAGTGCAAGGAAGCCCAGTACCTGAAAGGGAAAATGCGCCAGTGAGTCATACCGGAGATTGGACAGGAATACCGATCGAATGGGATTCATATCTCCAAGTGCGTGGAATTGCATGGTGCTGAATCCTCCATGTATCAGCGCCATCAAAAACATCGTCACTCCCATATGACGGCGGTTGTAGAGAAGGATGAGGAATCTCCTATCTAGCCGCGCAAGGGGACCAATGAGCAATATCATGTGCAGCAATAGAATCGCCAGCAACCCAAAACCTCTGATGAGGATGGTCTCAAATGTCACCGATGGATGCAGGGTGAGATGCAGCGCGAAAAACAGCACGATAAAGCTCAAAACGATGATCAATAAGGCCGCATCGTACCGCCGCTTCTGCCTGTTCCAAAGGATAGAGGTATAGGAAACGCTCATAGGCTCTTCACATTCGTTACCCGGTCCCCCTGGAATACCGGCGTTGCCATTCGCCCCAAAGTCATAAAAACTGCCAGTACAATCGCCAGCACAATCCAAATCGCCAGGTGCCGTTTCCGAAGTCCTCTGGTCATTTTCTTACAAGCTTTAGGAAAAGCATGAGCCAGAAAAGAACAAGTCCCGGAAAGATGATTGCCTTGAAATGCCATGGGGTGCCCGCTGTACCTTCATCCAGCTTCTTCCCTCCACGCCAATAGAAGTACGCGGCAAAAACTACCCCTGCCACAAGGTATGCCAGCGCAAGCATCAAGACTATGTCGACAAACAGCATCATGGATTCACTCCGGCAAACTGGATGCCTGTAAGTTTGTGCATTTCATAACTGAAGGTGGACAGGTCTTCCTGTGAAAACTTTGTGAAATCATCATGGCCACAAGCGCGGGCCAGCACTTTCATCAGTTCCGTCGTCGCGCCGAAGAAATTGGCAAGCCGCTCTGCGGACTTCTCGATGATCAGCCGAGAGCGCAAGGTTTCTTTCTGGGTAGCTATGCCAACAGGGCAGTTGTTCGTGTGGCACGCACGCATACCCAGACAACCAATTGCCTGGAGGGCAGAGTTAGAAACAGCAATTGCGTCCGCGCCCATGGCCAGTGCTTTGGCAAAATCCGATGCCACTCGCAATCCACCCGTGATGATCAGTGAAACTCCATTGGCCTCCCTTTTATCCAGATGTTTTCTGGCCCGAGCGAGCGCCGGAATGGTCGGGACGTTGATGTGGTTTCTAAGTACTATCGGCGCTGCTCCTGTACCCCCTCCACGGCCATCGAGGATGATGTAATCCGCACCCGCTTCCAGAGCAAAGTCAATGTCTTCCTCAATACGGCTGGCGGCAATTTTGAAACCAACGGGAATCCCTCCAGACTCATCCCTTACCGTATCCGAAAACGCCGCGAATTCCTGTGCGGTCCTTAGGTCTGTAAATGTGGCCGGGCTAATGGCGGTCTGTCCCGGATCCAGGCCACGAACTTCCGCTATTTCACCAACGACTTTGTGCCCAGGCAGGTGTCCACCGGTACCCGTTTTGGCTCCTTGTCCTCCTTTGAAATGGAAAGCTTGGACCTTTTTCACCTTGTCCCAGGAAAAGCCAAATTTGGCAGAAGCCAGCTCCATAAAATACCGGGAGTTGGCAGCCTGCTCATCTGGTAACATACCTCCCTCTCCAGAGCAGATCCCAGTACCAGACATTTCAGCACCCTTCGACAAGGCCATCTTCGCTTCGCGCGACAAGGCCCCGAAGGACATATCGGACACGAACAATGGGATTTCCAGCGTCAGAGGTTTCTTCGCATTGGGGCCGATGACCACCTTCGTCGCAACGTCATTCTCATCTAACAATGGCTTCCGGCTTAACTGCGCAGGTAAAACCTGAATGTCATTCCATTTGGGGAGTAAGTCTCTTTCCACCCCCATTGCCTCCGATACGCCATGGTGCCCGGTCTTCGTCAGTCCGTCTTTAGCCAGATTATGGATATACCGGGTATAAGGCTCCGGTGCCTCAGGATGGGTGTCCTGATACTTCCCCAGGTATTCGTCTTCGTTGAAGCGAGGAGGCACTACTCGGTCTTCGAAATCCTCCACTTCCGCGTCATCAATGTAAACATCGCCTTGATGTAGGGCATGTTTGAACTTGTGAAGCCTTTCCGACGGCGCGTACTCGCTTACCCCTGTATCGTAGCGATAGTCCCAATTGTGGACGCCGCAAATCAGATTGTGTCCATCCACGAAGCCGTCAGAGAGCAGGGCCCCTCGATGAATACAGCGGCCGTAGAGAACAGACACTTCATCGCCGTAGCGAACAAGAACCAAATCCGTTCCCCGTACCTGTCCGTGAGTGGGTTCCTTCTCTGGTAAATCCCCAAAGGTCGCCACCTTCACCGGGTGCTGTAGATCGTTGTAAGACATAAGTAATTCCTTATTGGATATTCTCAAAATTTAAAAAAATCTGGCCTCTGCGCCAATGCTACTAGATCAACATTGGGTCACACATTACTTCCACCATACCGGGGCCATCATGACTGATCAACTGTTGCAGGGCTGCGTCCAGGTCCTTTTTGTCCTCCACTCGCATCGACCATGCTCCGCAACTCCTGGCAAATTCTGAGAAGTTGGGATTGACGAGGCTCGTTTGCCAAACATCAAACTCCGCCGCCCTCTGCTCTTTGGAAATCTTCCCTAGTTCGGAGTTGTTGAGCAACACATGCTTGATCGGCATGCCGTATTTCACAGCAGTGGTGATCTCCATGGGATACTGACCAAATCCCCCATCTCCCGTCACCGCGAAGACCGGTCGTGAGTCTCCCACAGCGGCCCACAATCCCATGGCGGCCGGATATCCGAAACCAATGGAGCCCAGATAGCCAGACATGACGATTGATTGCTGCTCACACTCGAAGTACCTGCCGAAACTATAGGTGTTGTTCCCTACATCCACGGCCATAGCAGCATCGCCCGGGACGTGTCTGTTCATCGCCTCGAATACCGCCACGGAGCTCACTCCTTTGCCGTTATCTTCCTGCAGGCGCTTTTGTTTTTCCTCTTTCCATATGTTCCAGCGGTCCTGGATAGCCTGACGACGATCCGAGGCCATGACCGACGTTGCTTTGAGCTTTTCAGAAAAGATCATGGCCGTCTCACCCAATTCCCCCCATACGGGGACATCTATGCCATGAAATTTGGCCAGAGCCAGTCGGTCAAAATCCACCTGTATTGTAGGGATCTTGGACGTAATCCCCGTGTGATTGGAGAACGATGCCCCAAATACAATGAGCAAGTCGGCCTCATTCATGAAATAAGAGGCGATGGGCGTACCACTCCGCCCGAGTACCCCGCAACCAAGTGGGTGACTATCGGCAATCAGCCCTTTGCCCTTGAATGTTGTCAAAACCGGCGCATGCAGCTGTTCAGCGAGCGCCGTGATCTTATCCATGTCAAAGCGCGCACCGTGCCCAACGATGATCGTGGGGTTCTTGGCTTTTGCCATATTTTCTACCGCTTGATTGACAACATCGGCGGGTGGATGGATATGGAAATCAGCAATTCTGTTTTCAAGAGTTGACGCACTCATGCCTTCTGCAGGAAGAATTTGCACATCGTCGGGAAAAGTCAAATGCGACACCTCCCTATTGACAATTGCGTGCTTTACCGCCAGTGTCATGAGTTCTGCATACTTACTGTCGGACTGCACCCGATGGTTGAAGTCAGCTACGGACTCAAATGCAGCAACCAGATCTACCTCCTGAAAGGCCCCGGTACCTACTACTTGTGTTTGGACCTGGCCTGACAGTGCCAACATGGGCGCCCGATCATTCTTAGCGTCCCACATGCCTGTGTACATATTGGTCGCCCCGGGCCCCGCAATACCAAAGCATGCGGCAGGTTTACCAGTGAGTTTGCCATAAGCTGATGCCGCAAAGGCCGCCGCACCTTCATGTCTTATACCGATGTACTTGAGTTTGCCTTGCTCTTCCATCTCCCTCATGGCATCCGCCACACCGAGGTTGGAGTGACCGACCATGCCGAAAACGTGCGTCACTCCGGACTGCACCATGGTTTCGACCATCACATCTGAAACGGTCCTCACCCGTGGCACCTCTTCTTCCAATTGGATGTAGACACCATCATCCCTGATCTCCACCGGGAATGATTCTACACCATCGTCGAAGCCGGGAGCCTTTCCCGTAATGGGATCGTAGTCCCAACCATGCCACGGACAACGCAGCAATCCATTTTCGATGGAGCCTTCACCAAGGGGACCCCCCTGGTGCGGGCACTTATTGTCGAGGCATCCAAATTGACCCTCGTGGTGTGTGAGGCAGAAGCTTTTGTGACCTGCAGTGACAGTCATCACACGCTCCTCCATCAGTTGGTCAGGGGTGTTGAGGACTTTCGTCCACACCAACTTTTTGTTGCTCATGAAGTAGTTGGGCTTGGGTTGATTTACAGGATGAAATGTAGCGAATTCTCCCTACCTACGCACGTACTCCGGATGGTAATCAAGCAACTGCCACCTTGTTGACAGATGCCGGCTTCAACTCGGAACCCAACACGGGCATTTGAGACATGGTAGCCGGAGCCTTGATAGTGATGGCTGAAGGATCAGAAATCTCTTCGTGCTCTTTGGTTTTCATCTTCAAGTAGGCATCAAATCTATCCCTGGAGATCGTCATAGACTTTCTGTCGTAAGCAATCAGATCCAGCCTCCGTAGGTGTGACAACGTGGAGCTTACACTCTGGCGGCAAGCAAAAATGACATCGGCGATCTGTCGATGGCTCAGAGGCAAACGGAGAAAAGTGGTGTTGCCCATTGTCACGCCATATCGCTGACTTTCGTTTTCCAGGAAGCGCAGAAGTCTCAACTCGGCGTCTTTTTTCGTGAGCAACTCGTCCATTCGCTCATCCAATCGTCGGTATTGTCTGAGCATCATATCCATAAGGTACTGAAACCGATCCCTGTCATTCGCAACGATATCGGCCAACTCCTGTGAATTGATTTGCACGACCTCACAAGATTCCATGACACTACTGATCTTCACCGGCTTGGAATCTCCCTCCAGATCAAAGCTAAGAATCGCTGGGCCTCGCAGCACTGAATTGTAGGCTTGGTCGTATGACTCAGAGCTGTAGGTAGCCAGAACGCTGCCCTCCACTAAAAACATGATCGGCAGCTGAGGACTCGTCTGTACGATACTATTCTTTTTTACCCTAACACTCTTGTAGTCGGACCAGTCAAAAGTCCGAACATCGCTATTCACGGGGCTGATTCCAATTTCCTTCTCCATAATAAAAACGTAGTAGTAAGATTACTTCTTCAAACAGTCTGCGAACTAATACGCCACATTCGGGCCAACTTCTCCACCCAAGAACAAACTCCGACTGCGACTGGGTGCTTCCCCATGGGAAGGGGCTTTATTCAGATTTGATAGATTGAAAATGCGCATCTAAATCAAAATATTATTTTACACAATAATATTTAACCAATCTATAATTCATTCATAGAAGTAAATATTAGTAATTATTTTGGCATACCACTTGAACGTCAGGACCCCGACACGTTCGTTTTTTCGGTAAAGTCCTCCCTCACGGCCTAAGTTGAGGATCACGTATCTCCAAAAATTTGGAGTTTCATCCAGTTTTTTGGAGTGCCCATGGAGTATCACTCCAATTCTTTGGAGATGTTGGCTTTTCATGACGTCGTAAATAGTGTGACTGAAAAGGAATTTGACAAGGTTCCTTACCTACGGTTTGACCAAAGCAAATAATTTTGCGCCTTCATTCTAAAGGAGATATGAAGGACTTTGTAGCAGAGCTCACCTGGAGAGGCATGATCCACGATAAAATGCCGGGAGTAGAGGAAGTACTCAATGCTGAAATGACAGGCGGGTACATTGGTTTTGACCCTACGGCAGACTCCCTGCACATAGGCAATCTCGTTCAGATCATGACGCTCGTGCACTTTCAGCGCTGCGGCCACAAGCCGTATGCACTTGTAGGGGGAGCGACGGGCATGGTCGGCGACCCCTCTGGCAAATCCCAGGAGCGCAATCTACTAGACGAGGAAACTCTGCAGTACAACCTGTCATGCGTACGCAAGCAGTTGGAGAAATTCCTGGACTTTGAAGGCGACAATGCTGCTGAAATCGTCAACAACTACGACTGGTTCAAAGAGCTGCATTTCCTCGATTTCATTAGGGATGTAGGCAAGCACATCACGGTCAACTACATGATGTCAAAAGACTCTGTGAAAACGCGATTGGAAACTGGCCTGTCGTTCACAGAATTCAGCTATCAATTGGTACAGGGGTATGACTTCTACTGGCTGTGGAAAAACAAGGAAGTGAAACTCCAACTGGGAGGCTCTGACCAGTGGGGCAATATCGTCACGGGCACGGAGCTCATCCGACGAAAAGGACAAGGGACGGCGTTTGCCATCACTACTCCCCTGATCACAAAAGCGGATGGCACCAAGTTCGGTAAAACAGAGGGTGGCAATGTATGGCTGGATGCGGAGAAGACCTCGCCCTACAAGTTCTACCAATATTGGCTCAATGCCTCCGATGACGATGTAGTCAACTACATCAAGATATTTAGCCTTCGTGGGCCGGAAGAGATCGAGGCACTGATTGCTGAGCACCAGGAAGCACCACATCAGCGCCTACTGCAGCGCACGCTGGCTGAGGAGATCACAGCCCGTGTACATAGCCAGGAAGCGCTGGAAACGGCAATGAAGGCTTCGCAAATTCTCTTTGGTAAGTCCACCACCGATGACCTGGCAACGCTGGACGAGAAGACCCTGCTGCAGGTCCTGGAAGGTGTACCTCAAACCGAAGTACCGCGACAAAAGTTACTGGCATCAGCCAACGTAACTGATCTACTCAGTGAAGATACGAACGGCATTGTGTTCCCCTCGAAGGGCGAAGCACGCCGGATGATCAAGGGAGGAGGCGTCAGCATCAACAAGCAAAAGCTGAGCGATCCTGGACAAGCTGTTGAGTTTAGCTTGTTGCAAGACAAATATTTACTGGCTCAAAAGGGCAAGAAGAATTACTTCCTGATCAAGGCAGTATAGGTGTGGTGGAAAGTGGAATGTGTAAAGTGTAGCGCGGGTAGCAGACGCTCTAACTTTCCACATTAAACACTCCACGCTCAACTAACAGGCCTTAAGCTGAAGATCGAGACTAGGCTTGGCAGGTGCAGAAGCCGGCGGGGCTGTCGGCTCGATCCAGCACGAGGGGGTTCGTGTGGAGGGCTTGTAGCGATGGCCTGTGGGAACCTAGATACTTGAATCGCTTAACTCTTCGACTCTCATCAAAGTCCTACGTTCACTCCAAACCTTACCTTGAAGCGATTGCCGAAGTTTTCGCCAGAGGTAGTGTCATAGAGCAGTAAGACTACGCCATCGACGTTTTTGAGCTTGGGGATAGCGAAGATCTTGCCGACGCCGACGAGCAGTTTGTGGCGCATTTCGGACGGGGTCTCACCGCCTGCCGGCGTCTTGACGGGTTCGAACTCGAGGTGTGCGACGTAGCTCTTGAAGAATGTGTACTGCCCAAAAAGATTCCAGGAAAATGGATAGCCCTCCTTCCACCGCACGTAGGGCTTCTTGGCATGCCATTCGGTGTTGAGAGAGCCGCCGAAGCCGGCGCGCCAAACTTTGTTGAACTGATAGCCCAACTGACCATTGAACTCCACGGCGACATGCGATCGCGTGATCTGAAGGTTGTTCGTTCCCGTGATGAAAAAGCGTTTGTGAAGCGGCTCCTCTTTGAGGCTATTCTTCTTCACGGCGGTCTTGAGGTTCTCTGAGTCGGGGAGTTTTGTGTACTTCTTTTTTAGCTCACTCAGCGTCTTGTGACCTTCATCGAGCAAGTGCTGCTTGTCTTTGTACTTCCCCTCGGTAAAGGCTTTAGGGTCCATCAGGTCCTTGGCCAGTGTATTGTACTTGGGGAGTGGTGGAGGCTTCTGGGGAATAGCTCCGTCGGGTGAAGTGGGAACGGATGGCAGACCAGATTGGCTTCCCATGAGCAGTGTCTGAGGGTCTGAAGCACTTGCGCTCATGGCGGCCAACTCCTGTTGAGCACCGGCGAACTCTTTCGGCGCAAACTCCTGGGCCAGACTGGCCACCTCCGCACTGTCCAGGAACTCCTTCTTCAGAAGTTGTACCAGCGCATCCGAACTGTCCTGCTCATGATCCAGGGCCGTCATCGCTACCTGTATTTCATTGAGATGGATCCGTATGGCCAGGAGTGAATCTTCCCTGGTGGCCCTACGCTCTGCCTTCCTGTAGGTTCGGCGCTCCTTCTTCAGCTTCTTGATTTGCTGTTGGCGCTCCTGATCCTCCCTTTTGAAAACATGCTTGTACTTATCGAAGATCTGCCGCATTTGTCGCACCTCATGATGCTGGGCCAATCGCCCTTCCAGGCTGTCCCTGGCGACTTTGAGGACGAGGGAGTCAGGATCGGTCTCATTAAGCTGCTTGCTGTAATCGCTTATTTCGTTGCGAAGTTGCAGGATGTCATCTTCATAATCGCCGTACCTGGCGCGTAAACTGTCTTCCGCTGTCCGAATAGCCTGCTCCTTTGCCAAATTGAGTAGGGAATCCGGAGTGAGGCTTACCAGCGTATCACCAATGACTTGAAACAGTGAATCCGAAGCCTGATAGAGGCGGGAGCTATCTCCAAGGCTCTTCAGTTGCTCCAACTCCTGCTTTGCCTGGTCTATTTCCGCGATGTCTGTCTGCACGTTAGTCTCGATCTGTGCCCAAACGGGCAGACCAGTAGCCATCAGCAAGAAGATGAGAAGTATTTTGGTCCAGTTAGTCATTTTGGTTTGGGTGCCGATGTCGGGAGACATCTCGCCATGTACACTAAGATAGCGAAAAAACTGCGGAGCTAACAAGCGTCAACTCCACGCCTCCCGATAGAATCGAATCCAGTTACGGGCACAGATATTCTCAATGTCCTCATCTGCATATCCTCGCTCGCGCAACAACCCCGCGATCGACTGCAAGTCCGCAATAGTATCCAAATCATGGGGGCTCTGCTCGGTACCAAAGGCGCCATCGAGATCGGAGCCGATGCCTGCATGCAGTGAGTTGCCGGCAAGTTGGCACACATGGTCAATATGATCTACAACCGTACTCAGAGAGACCCCTTCACCTTTGGGTGTCGATTGGCCTCTTACCCAATTGGGGGTCAGCATCCAGGCATCGAGTGCTGCACCGATCACCGCTCCCCGTTCGATGAGGACCCGAAGCTGCTCATCTGAAAACTGACGATGGTGAGGTACGAGGGCCCGGCAGTTGTTGTGACTTGCGCAGACAGGCCCTTTGAAGTGCTCTAGTGCCTCCCAAAAACTATCGTCGCACAGATGTGTCGCGTCCAGTACAATATTGAGACGATCCATTTCCTGCAGTAGCTCTCTTCCCTTTGCCCCGATGCCTCCTGTGGCGTCCGTACCCTGCGCATACACTCCTGGGCCATAGTGGGCAGGGCCGATCGCTCGAAGACCACTGGCATACGCTTTTTCCAAATGCTTCATGGAGACCAGTGAGTCTGCCCCTTCCAGACTACGAATAAGACCGATAGGTGTATTTTGAGGATCGTTCTGCCACGACGCCAGGTGGTCATCCAATGATGCGGCATCAACAAGCTGCCGTATCTCGCCCTTTTCCTCCATCTGCTGGTACCACTCCATCTGTCCCTGCGTCTGGGCCCAGGCTTGCTCTTGCGAGTTCCAACTTGCCCCGGGCATCCGATTACTGTCTTTCGCATAGCGCGCAATCTGTGTGCCTACGACGACCCCCACATTGCCATCCCGCAGACTTTGGAAGGTAACAGTGCCGTTACCCCTGTCAGGCTTATCTGTCATGCCCTCCTCGGACTGCCTGATTTCATCGACTGACCATCTAAGGTCGCGGTTCCACTCCATGGCATTCATCGACAGGTCCAAATGGGCGTCGAAGATCAGCGGTTGCTGTTGTTCACTCATAAACTATAGGTTCGATCTCGTGCTGTGATATTCCAAAATCCTGATAGGGCGCCGTTCTCAATAACCCCAGCCTCTCGGTGCAAGGCCACCGTGGGACAGATATGATAGGGCACACCATACATTACGTCTCCCACTTGCCACAAATCCGCACCAGCCATCTCGAGGACGAGGTGCTCTTCACTGTGTACTACGATTTGGGCACCGGGCGCTTGCGGAAAAAATATGGATGGCGCGATCATCTCCGAAGCGACGGCCTTGTGTCCTGCATCCAGCGTGAGTCGGTTGGCACCGGGCTTACTGACGACCCGTGTCATAAGAGTAGCCGCAATGTCAAAGGGTAAGTCGGGAAAAGAACTGCTGTAGCCATGATCCCATAGCAGCGTTGTCCCCGGGGACAAATACCGGTCAGCGTGGGCCGCATGTACGGGAAACGTCACGCTACCGCCGCAAATTACTTCACTCCCGGCAGTCCCAGTCTCCGCAATCAGCCGCTCAACGGCCTCGTAACCGCCGGCCACTTCTTTGACCCTCTGGTCAGCATTCTTCGAATGAATATGTCCGTCATACACATGCCAACCACGGAATGTGTGGGCACTGCGCGAAACGGCATCCAAAAGTTCACGGGCATTCGCCGGGGCGATACCTGTCCGGTGCATACCGACATCCAAATCGATAAAAATGTCGATTGGTGTTTGGAGCCCATTCCACGAATGCAAAGCGACCGCATTGTCCACCAGAACAGACCATTGGGTTTTAGGGTATTTCTTAGTCAGATCGATGAAGGCCTTCTGTGCCGGTCCAACCAGGGGATACGACACGAGCACATCCGGTGCTAAGCTTGCGCCCAAAAGGTCAGCCTCAGCGAGAGTCGCGCACTTAAACCGTTCGATGCCCTTCTCCAACTGCATGTCAATGATCTCTCGGCACTTATAGGTTTTTACGTGGGGTCGCAACCGACTGGCGTCTCCACTTACTGCGATCATCCGATCAATATTCGTCCGGATCCGGTCTGGATAGAAGAGGAGTGTTGGAGTGATAGCCCGCTCGACATTGGAAACCTGAAACCAATCCGCCACGATCAGGTAAGTTGGAAGATGGCCTCAATTTCTACAGGGATACCTCCAGGAAGTATCATGCCTACGGCACTTCGTGCTCCGATCCCATTTTCAGGGCCCCATATATCTCTCATCAGGTCGCTGAATCCATTGATTACTTTTGGGTGATCTCCAAAATCAGGTGTGCTGTTGACCATTCCCAGGGTCTTCACTATGCGCTTGATACGGTGCATTTCCCCGAAGTGTGTCTTGATTGTTGACAGCATGGTCAGCCCCACCTGCCTCGCAGCGTTGTAACCCTGCTCAAGAGAGAAATCATCTCCCACCCGACCGATGATGAGCGAGCCATCCGATTGCATCGGGCCTTGTCCCGATACATACAGCATATTGTCAACAACCAGGAGTGGTTTATAAACTCCCAGCGGTGGAGGAGCTGGTGGCAATGTGAGATTGAGTTCAGTTAGTTTTTCATCGAGATTCATAGTGCTTTTAAATCATTAGATCCAGTATAAAAACGCCGAGTAACCCCACGACAGACACGGTGGTCTCCATGACGGACCACGAGAGTAAAGTGTCGCGAACACTGACGTTGAAGTATTCTTTAAAAAGCCAAAAGCCCCCGTCATTGATATGTGAAAAACTAATGCTGCCCGCACCCGTCGCCAGAACCAGCAATTCCGGAGACACATCCGACGTAGCCAGGATCGGCACCATGATGCTGCCAGCAGTGAGGGCGGAGACCGTGGCGGAACCCACGCTGATACGAATCATCGCAGCAATCAGCCATGCCATCAAAAGTGGCGAGATACCGAGTCCCGACATTACCTCACCTATTCTCTCGCTTGCCTCAGTCGCTATCATGATCTCCTTAAAGGCTCCCGCACCGGCAATAATGAGCAACACTCCAGCGACGCCGGCGATGGCAGAAGCAAGTATCCTCATCACCTGTCGCATGTTACGGCCCGTACGTGTTCCCAAAAAGTAGATCCCCGCTAAAACGGAAAGCAACATTGCCAATGAGGGATTGCCCAAGGCCACCGTCAGTGCGGATGGCCCCGCCAAACCGGCGAGAACAGAGGATCCTCCTATCAGAAGCACAGGTAGTAGGGCAACTGCCAGGCAGATACCTAATGAAGGCGTGGCGTATCTTTCATCCCGCTCAACCACGTAATCCTGCAGAGGAGTCGGTCGCAGTCGCTGCATTGTTTTTCTCAGAAGGAATTTTGCTGCTAAAATCGCTGGAATGCCGGCAGCAATACCATAAATCAGGGTCCATCCCAAGTCGGCATTATACATTTCGGCAATCGCCGTAGGTGCAGGGTGCGGAGGTAAGAAACCGTGGGTGACAGAGAGAGAAGCCAACATAGGCAGTCCCACATAAAGCAATGGCAAGCCGGTATTGGACGCAATCGCGATCACCAATGGGACCAGAATGACAAAACCGACGGTATAGAACATCGGGATCCCCACAATGAAACCCGTAACAATCAGGGCTAACTGAATATTTCTCTGGCCGAACCAAGAGACCAATCTGTTGGTAATCTCATTGGCCGCCCCGCTCTCCGCCACGAGCTTTCCCAACATCGCTCCGAATCCCAGTACCATTACGAGAGAACCTAGTGTATTGCCAATGCCTTTTTGAATGGCTTCAAACGTATTGGGCAGGGACAGCCCACTGGTAAGACCGACTACGAGGCAAACGACTACGAAGGAAATAAAAGCGTCGAGCTTAACCTTCGTGACAAGAAAAATAAGTAGTGCGATGCCAAAGAGAATGGGAAGAAATGCCATAGATCGTAAATATGGCAAAAAGAATTGAGCTGCCGATGATTGAGATCAGGACTCAGTGCCCAGGAAGGCTCCGGAGGGATTTTTGAACCTGGACTACTCGGTCTTTAGAATGACAGCCTGCTCTGAGATAAGACCATTGGTCACTTTCAGCACATATTGCCCCCTGGGAAGATCCTGCATGTTCACTTCGGCGGCTGCACCGTCAAATATCATGGACCTCATAGATCGACCCTCCATATCATAGATGGTCATTTGCCAAGACTGGCCACCCGGAACCCTTACGGTAACACGGTCGACCGTAGGATTGGGATAGGTAGAGAAGGACGAGCCCCACAATTCTACGGAGACAATACCAGAATAATTGGTCGTACCATCGAAGTCTACTTGTGCCAGGCGGTAATAGGACAACGTCGCACGTGGTCTGGTATCATGGAAAGAATACAGCAAATAATCACTGCTATTTCCGGCACCAGCTACGCGTCCAATCACCTCAAAATTTTCACCATCCTGCGACCATTCGATGTCGTAATGGTCATTCTCTTTCTCTGTATGCGTCGCCCACTCGAGGACCACCTCACCTCGCGAGGCATAGCCATTGAAAAACGCCAGTTCTACTGGCAGAGTAATATATGCGGGCTCGCCGCAGGAAGAAACACCGGCGGGATCAAGCTCCAAATCAGATGAACTCGCGCCATAGAGATCGAGCATTTCTTGAAAGGTGTATGGCCCATTGCCATCAACAAAGTACTCCAAGTTTGAATTGTCAGCGCCATCACTACATCCGCTTCCATCGCCTAGACTTCCACCCTGAATCTCTCCGCCATTCCCTGCGCCAGCCGCACCAGCAGTAGGGTTCGGCTTGATTTCTATCCAGCCAGCATCCAGATCTCCGTCGCCGCATAGAATACCTCCATGCAGTAGGAATTCATCTGTGAAAGTGATGGATCCATAATTGCAAATCTGGCCGTCCACATGTGCATCAGTACCGCTAATGACACCCGTTGCATAGTTGTTGACGTATCCACCACCGTTATTATTACCAGCAGATAGCTTGGTTATCAGAGACATAGTACCGTAGTTGTTCAAGGTCGGACCATCGCCGTATACTCCAGTACCCTTTGATTTGATTTCGGCGCTATTTGTTATAGTGCCATTGTTCGTCAACGTTGCGGTGTTGTCGTTTTTGCCGACAACGAGCTTCTCTCCACCCATATCCAGGGTAGTCCCAGCTGCTATGGTTAGTGACCCATCTATCTCCAGATCTCCATTGACGTCATAGGTTACGGTGCAGCTACAGTCTATGGTAATGTCATCGGTACCACCAGGTACTCCATTAGGATTCCAGTTGTTGTTCGTATCCCAATTGAGATCACCCCCGCCACCGTCCCATGTTACCTGGGCCTGAGCGGAAAAGCTCATACCGATAATCAGGAGGATGAGAACACCCCGTGAAAGTCTTGCTGAAGAGTCGTTGGTTGATCGTAAGACCTTTCGTCCGATATGGAGTATTTGTCTATTCACTAATTTGTCTTTCACTAATTCAATGCGTAACTGGTTGTCTTCACTCTGAAGTCATGGTTGACTAATGCACTCCAAAGCAGCTCGTAAATTATATCAAAATGCCCTGTAAGTGCAGTTTTTTCTTCGAATGGTGCAATATATTCGATTATTGGCATTTAATATGCGCAAGAAGCCAGAAAACAACATATAACGGTCTTGAAACCAAACCTCCGACGGCATCAAGCAGATTACGCCGCTCATCAAACCTTTCCACTTCAATGCTCTCAATTTGATTAAGTTGCCGGCTATCTAAAACTTACGATCATGCGACATGGTTATTCACTACTAGTTTTTCTACTCATCCCCCTCATATCCAGTGCACAGAACCTGGATTTGGACCTCCTCAAAAACATGAAGGCCCGAAGTATCGGCCCGGCTGGTATGTCAGGACGGGTAACGGCTATTGATGCTGTCCATAGCGATCCGGATGTCATTTACATCGGAGCCGCGTCTGGCGGGGTATGGAAGTCGGTAAGCGGAGGTGTAGCTTGGGAACCCATCTTTGATGAAGAAACCACCGCCTCCATAGGTGCTATTGCTATCCAGCAATCCAATCCCTCGGTGATCTGGGTTGGTACCGGCGAAGGCAATCCCCGAAACTCACTCAATGGAGGAGACGGGATCTATAAATCCCTGGACGCCGGCAAAACATGGTCCAAAATGGGCCTGGAAAATACCCGGCACATTCATCGTGTCATCATCGATCCGACCAATCCAGACATTGTATACGTCGGAGCCATTGGCTCTCCTTGGGGAGAGCATGAGGAGCGTGGCGTCTACAAAACGACGGATGGCGGCGTCACCTGGGAGCGGATCCTCCACACAAACATACGTTCAGGAGTAGGAGATCTCGTAATGGACCCAACGAACCCCAACAAACTGCTGGCGGCTATGTGGGAGCACAAGCGAGACCCCTGGTTTTTCAAGTCGGGGGGGCCTGGGTCTGGCCTCTTCATGACACATGATGGCGGCAAAAATTGGAAAAAGCTATCGGACGAAGATGGTCTGCCAAAAGGTGATCTCGGCCGGATCGGATTGGCTATTGCTCCGTCGATGCCCAATAGAATCTATGCGCTGGTAGAGTCGAAGAAAAATGCGCTTTATCGATCCGACGATGGCGGTTTCAAATGGACCAAAATCAATGACAAGTCTGATATTGGCAATCGCCCATTCTATTACAGCGATATCGCAGTCGACCCGAGTAATGAAAACAGGGTATTCAGCATCTTCACGTACGTGAATGTCAGTGAAGATGGTGGTAAATCGTTTTCTCAGCTGATGCCCGCCTACGGGACTACGCGAGGCGTTCACCCCGACCACCATTCATGGTGGATCCATCCCACGAACCCGGATTTCATGATCGATGGCAATGACGGTGGCGTCAACATCACCCGCGACCGGGGTAAGACCTGGAGATTTGTGGAGAATATCCCAGTCGGGCAGTTTTATCACGTCGCTGTGGACAACGAGTATCCTTACAATGTCTACGGTGGTATGCAAGACAATGGCTCCTGGGCAGGCCCCGCCTATGTCTGGAAATCACAAGGAATCCGCAACAACTACTGGCAGGAAATTTCTTTCGGAGATGGGTTTGACGTGCTCCCTGACCCTGACAACAGCCGTTTTGGTATCTCCACAGCGCAACAGGGTTCAGCAGGGATCTATGATCGTGAAACAGGCTATTTTGAGTCTGTAAGGCCGACAGCGCCAGATCTTGACACGGAGCTCCGCTTCAACTGGAACGCAGGCATGTCGAGGGACCCTTTTGACTCACGGACCATCTACTTCGGCAGTCAGTTTGTCCATAAAAGCACAGATGGCGGTCAAAACTGGCAGATCATATCTCCGGACCTCACCACCAACGATCCAGAGAAGCAAAAGCAAGGCGACAGCGGAGGGCTCACCATGGACGCGACTGGCGCCGAAAACTACTGCACGATCCTGGTCATCGAGCCATCTCCGGTCCAAAAAGACCTGCTGTGGGTAGGTACAGACGATGGCCGTGTGCACATCTCACAGGATGGCGGTGGCAACTGGCAGGACGTCTCCTCTACCCTACCAAACGGCGTATGGATCACCCAAATAAAAGCGGATGCGTCCAACGCGGGTGAGGCTCTGCTCGTGGCCAATGATTACCGACGGTTCAACTATGAGCCCATGGCTTGGCGTACCAAAGACTTTGGTCAGTCGTGGGAGCGAATTGTGGACGGGGGAGATGTAGCAAGTTATACATTGGCCATCGTTGAGGATCCGATCGAGCCACGACTGAAGTTCCTGGGTACTGATGATGGACTCTATGTCAGCGTGGACGATGCTGCGAGCTGGACAAAATGGACTCACGGCTTCCCTACTACCAATGCCATGGACCTGATTATACACCCTCGCGAAAACGATCTTGTGGTCGCCACTTTCGGACGCGCCATGTATGTGCTGGATGATATTCGTCCATTGCGGGAGATTGCAACTGGAGGTACGGGCATCCTCACGAAAACATTGCATACTTTCGATCCTCCAGTGGCTTACCTCGCAGCCAATCAGCAGGCCACAGGTACACGCTTTGGCGCCGATGCCACTTATAACGGGGAAAACCGACAGTCAGGCGCGATGATCTCTTACGTGGTGACCTTGCCGGAAAAGGAAGAGAAGAAGGAAAGCGAACCTACTGCATCAAAAGGCAGGAAAAAGAAGAAAGCTGCAGAACCTGCAGTCGAAGAAAGCTCGGATGGCGAAGGAGAAGAAAAGGTGAAATTTGATTCGCTGACGATCGAAATCTTCAAAGGCGACGAAGTTATCCGCACGATCAAAACCAAAGCGCCGAAGGAGTCAGGTCTGCAGCGAATGTCCTGGAATATGCGAGAGCAGGGTGTCCAAAGACCCTCTCGCAGGACTTCCAGCAGGCCCTTCAGAGGTGGCAGCGGGCCGAGCGTTACTCCTGGCAAATACAAAGTCCGTATGACCTTTGGTGATCAAAAAGACTCGACCGAGCTCGAAGTGCAGTTTGACCCCCGCCTCAATGTATCCGCTGGAGATCTACAAGCGCGATACGATGCTGCGAAGCGCATTGAATCGGGTAGAGAAAAGGCGTTGACCGCCGTCAATCGCTTGAAAGAAAGCATCAAGATCGCCGAGGACTTCTCCAAGAGGATGAAAGACAAGGACAAGGAGGCATTCGAGGAACAGATCGAGTTGAGCAAAACCACCAAGGATACGCTCAATACCATGCTTGACGCTTACTTTGGTAAAGAGGACGAACGACAAGGGATCACCAAAGGCGAAGTGTTCACCGTAGGCAACTACCTGGGTGCAGCCAGCCGCTACACGAGCAATGCGCTGCATAGACCCGGACAGACCGAACTCGCCCTGATCGAAAAATTTGAGTCAGAACTACAAGAGTGGCTGGACGCGGTCAACCGCTACTACGAAGAGACCTGGCCTGACTATCGGGCAAGGATGGAAGGTGTCGATCTCAACCCTTTCAAGGATTATGAGAAAATCGAGTAAGGAATAGACCAAAATCAAACCGGTAGAGGGTCCCTTTAAGTCGTTTCATACGAGACACGGAAGGGGCCCTCTTTCATTTCCTTCAATTACTTTCACTATTGTAAATCAAACCTTCTTGTCTTACCTTCGTATTTAATTCACAATTGTAAATCAAATGCAGCGCGTACAGATCGGTGAATTTGAAGAGCTCGTCCTCCTTATCGTTGCCATCCTCCAGGGTGAAGCATATGGTGTGAACGTCATGGACGAGATTGAAAAGCAAACAGGCCGCAAGGTCAACATCAGCGCCGTGCATACGGCGCTTGACAGATTGGACAAAAAGGGCTTCTTACGTAGCTACACAGGGGGTGCCACTACCGAACGTGGAGGGCGGCGCAAGCGCTACTTCCGAGTCACGAACCTGGGTGTACAGGCCATTGAAATTAACCGAAGGGTGCGCAATCAACTGTACGACCAGATTCCGGCGATAGTCTTCGATGTGAACGAATGAACAATCGACCGCAACCACCGGCTCTGGCACTGAGGCTCCTCAAATGGTTCTGCAAACCCTACTACCTGGAGATCATTGAGGGGGACCTATTCGAGATCTACGAGCGGCAACTAAGGCATTCTCGCGGGAAAGCGAAGATGTCATTCTATTGGAATACGATCCGGTTCTTCCGGCTGCGATACATCAAAAACGTCGAAGACATTCGGCCAAAAAGTTCTATTGGTATGCTCAAAAACTACTTCAAAGTCACTATCCGCAACATGCGCAAGCAGATGGCCTATACCACCTTCAACCTATTGGGATTGTCTGTGGGTACTGCCGCTTGCCTCTTGATCATCGTGCACCTCAGTGCACAGCTCAAATACGACAAGTTCGTACCGGAAGGTGAACACGTCTACCGTGTGATCAATGTATTCGACAAGGACAGATACGGTTCCAATACTCCGGCCCAGCTGGTCAAGTTTTTCCTGCAAGACTATCCTGAAATTGCGACGGGGACACGCGTAGCGGGAACATTTGACGCAGTCTTGCGCAATGGAGATGAATATATCACCCAAGACGGAGGTATCATAGCAGACTCCACTTTCTTCGAGGTTTTCCCGACCACCTTTCTACATGGGGAACCGAAAAATGCACTAAATGCCCCTTCAACCCTGGTGTTGACGGAGTCAATGGCAGAGAAATTCTTCCCCGACCAAAATGCCATGGGCCAGACCCTCGTCTACAATGGGGACCCATACCAGGTGACGGCGGTCGTGTCCGATCCACCTGCGACCACCACCATGCCCTATAAGTTCATTATGAACATCCCGTTTGCCTTCTGGGCCACACAGGGTTACTGGACGGGCAACAACTTCTATTCCTACGTCAAACTCCACCCCGAAGCGAGCACCCTCAACCTGGAAAACAAGTTTCCAGACTTCGTAAGGCGCTATATCGCCCCAGAGATGCTGTCTTTTATGAGCGAGTATGAATCATGGGAAGAGTACCTGGACGATGGCAACTTTCGGTCCTTCAAGCTTATCCCTCTTTTTGATATCCATCTGCACTATCCGCGCTTCTCGCTGGGCGCCGGGGGTAGTTATGAGAATGTCATTCTCTTCGGCATCATTGCCTTTTTCATCCTATTCATCGCCTGTATCAACTATGTCAACATGGCAACTGCTCGATCGACAGTTCGAGCCAAAGAAGTGGGCATGAGAAAGGTCCTCGGATCGCTGAGAAATACACTGATTCAACAATTCCTGCTAGAGTCTATTTTCATCACACTCATCTCGGTACTGTTGGGACTGGTTTTGGCCATCGTGGCCTTGCCTTTCTTCAACTCTCTCACAGGTACGGCCTATGAGTGGACAGCCATTCTGTCGCTCTCCAATCTGCTATGGGTCGGGGCGATCATTATCGTGATAGGCCTACTTGCGGGAAGTTACCCCGCCCTATTCCTATCCTCATTTCAGCCTATCGTGGCACTGCGAGGACTCAATGTCAAAGGAGGCAGTAGCAAACTGCGTACGGGACTGGTGATCCTGCAATTTGCCATTTCCGCCTTTCTCATCACGGCTACTTTTATCGTCTATAGCCAGGTCCAGCACATGTCCGCCCGTAAGTTGGGCGTCAATACCAGCGAAGTGTTTGTTTTGCGCAACACTGGGAGGCTTGGTGACCAATTCGAGACGTTCCAAAATATTCTGGAGCAACAGACCGGTATCTCGCAAGTCAGCGCTCTGAGTACCTATCCTTCCGGTTCGGTGCCCGACTGGGGTTATGGCACGAAGGGAGAGAATCGGGTCCAGCTGGGTCCAGACCACATATTTGCCGATAAAGACGCCGCCGAAGTCCTGGGACTAATTATCACTGAAGGCACGTTCTTCCAGGGTATCGCTACGGATACCGGACACGTTGTGGTCAATGAAACCTTCGTCCGTAAGGCCGGATGGGACAATCCTATTGGTGAGCTGGTTGACCGAGGTCGGGGAGAAAACTACCGGGTAATTGGCGTAGTCCAGGACTTTGTCATGCGCACAGCGAAACGCAATCCACGGGAGCTAATCTTCCGATACAATCCCGATGGCATCAGGAGCGGCGATTTTGGAGGACCCTACCTACTCATAAAGATGACGGGCAACTATCGCGAACAGCTGGCCATCGTCGAAGAGGAGTGGAACAAGTTTTCAGATGGCTACCCTTTCGATGGAATGTTCCTCGACGAATCCTTCAACCGTCTCTATCAAAGCGAGCGACGGTTCGGGCAGCTATTCACAACCTTCTCAGGATTGGCGATACTTATCGCTTGCATCGGCCTGTTTGCTTTGGCGGCCTTCACACTGGAAAAAAGACTCAAGGAAATAGCCATTCGCAAAGTCCTGGGAGCCACTGTCAACAAGGTAGTACGTATCATCGTCTGGGACTTCCTGAAGCTTACGCTCATGGGAGCCGTTATTGCCATTCCAGTGATCTACTACCTGGGCAACGACTGGCTGAGCAATTACGACTATCGCATTAGTATTGGCCCCGTCATTTTACTGGTCCCCATATTTGTGATCGTCGCGATATCACTGCTGACCATCAGTCTCAAGACCTGGCACACAGCGATTGACAATCCAGTGAATGCATTGAAGCAAGAGTAACAAGTGGGGTCCTGCGGCGCGATGCTACTCATGGCGCCGCACCGGGCTCTTCGCTCGTAGCTCCACCCCCGCAACCCAGCTCATGTGCCGGTGAAGACACCGACACAGCGAAGGTGGGCTATCCGCTGCGATCCCTGGCCCGTCGACAATGCCAGGTCCAGATATACTCCTCAAACTCTAACCTTGAACATTAAACCCTAAACTCTCAAACTCACCGATCCAACCAATCCTTGAACTCCCCGACCCGCTCACGGGCCACGATCACCTGATCATCATCGAAGTTCTTTACTTTGATGCGGAGGCGGGAATTGGAAAAAGCTAGCATGTCTTCTATGGCATCGAGGCATACAATGTACTTGCGAGAGATACGGAAGAATCGATTCGGGTCAATCATTCCGACAAGCCGGTCGAGCGGGAAGTCAACAATAAATGTTCGCCCTTCCCGGGTCTGCACGAACGTGGTCTTGTCCTGACTGTAGAAGACGTCGATGTCATTGACGGTGATCATCCGTAAGTGATCGCCCACCTTGACGACAAATCGCTCCTTGAATTTCTTTTCCGGTTGGAACTGACTAAGGAGTTGCTGAATATCCTGTGCATAGTTGTCCTGCTTTCGCTCAACGACGTAGCTCTCAAATTTGGTGATCGCCTGCTCCAACTCCGTAGGGTCCAATGGTTTCAGCAAATAGTCAATGCCATTGGTCTTGAAAGCCTTGATGGCATATTGATCGTACGCTGTGGTGAAGATGACGGGTTTCTTCATGGGAATATGATCGAAGATCTCAAATGAAACCCCGTCTGCGAGCTGGATGTCCATAAACAGCAAATCAAATTTCAATACAGGAAGCGATATCGAGGCACCCTCTACTGAATCCAGCGACGTCACGAACTCGTAATTGGGGCGAAGCTCCGTGATCAGCTTACGCAAGCGGTTGGCGGCTATCTGCTCATCTTCGATAATTATGTATCTCATAGTTGTTCGACTTCGTCAGGTTTGCACTTGATTCCTACTTACTTCAAATCTAGCAACGGTAGGGTGACCGAAAAAACACCCTCATCATCCTTTATTTCCACTGGAAGGGCAGACAGGTATTTATATCGCGCCTTCAGATTGCGGAGGCCTACTCCGGTAGAGCTACTCGAGGCCTTGCGTTGGATTTGGTTGCTTACCTCGATCTCATACGGGCGATAAGTGACGTCGATGGTCAGCGGTTTGCTTTCAGAGACCACATTGTGCTTGATCGCATTTTCGATCAGCATCTGCACCGCCAGTGGAGGTACGTGACCTTTGGACATCTCACCGTGATAGACGACTTGCAAATTGTCGCCAAACCGGATTTGATGAAGGAAGATGTACGACGCCACAAATGCCATCTCATCACTGACACTCACCACCTCTTCGTCCTTTTGGTCGAGCACATAGCGATACACCTCGGATAGCTTACGAATGAACTCCACCGCCTTACGCTGGTCATCATAGACCAGTGAACTCAGCGCGTTGAGTGAGTTGAAGAGGAAGTGTGGGTTCACCTGGTTCTTCAGACTCTCAAACTGCGACGATAATTGTTCGGTCTTCATGCGCTCGATATCTATAGCCGCCTTCTTCCAGTTGAGTAAGAAAGACCGACCATGCATGATGGCATTCACGCCCAGAGTGATAACCAGCACGCCATTGAAATCAGCAAACGAATAGTTGAATGACGTCAGTTGCGACACAACATATGAATAGACCGCGTTCATAACCGATGTGACCATGAGCACCAGGGCGCAAACGGCTAGTAGGCTGACTATGAGCCTTCGAATCGGAAACTTCAGCCAATCCACCCATCGATTCAGCAACTGCACCAGGTACTCACTACCCTGAGCCAGAAGTACCCATAGGAAACCCGAGTAGGTACCAATAATAAGTGCAACCCGCCAGTCAGACCAACATGCCTGACAGAAAACGATTACTTGCAGACCCGCCCCGAAAAGGAAAATAACGACGGACTCGAAAAACTTCTTTCGGATAAGCTGCTTGGTGCTCAAACTCATGATATACGAAGAATACATCTCAAATTAGGACGATTAGGCAATCCAGCCAAATATGTATCCTCCGTATCTCTACCCCATCAAAATGTGACTCGACTGTCGATAAATACCGACCAATTGTCTGAACAAAAAAAATGTCCAACTTTTTAATTTAGTATGCATGCATAATAAAATGAAATTATTTAGATTTGAGATAGTATGCATGCAGAGCATTTTAACGTGAATATTTTCGTACATTAATCCAGGTTTAGAAAATCAACAAGAGCATGGAAGCAGTAGCACCAAAAGAGGCACTAAAGGGAGGCGAGTTCCTAATCAAGGAAACAGAAGCCGAGGATGTCTTCATCCCAGAAGAGTTTAGCGAAGAACAAAAAATGATGGCTGCGGCCACACTCGATTTTATCGAGAAAGAAATCAAGCCCAATGTAGAACGCATGGATGGCGGCGACGATCCGCACTTCATGCCGCATCTTATGGACAAGGCGGGAGAGCTGGGACTGCTGGGTGTCAATATTCCCGAGCAATACGGCGGGCTGGGTATGAGCTTCAACACAGGTATGTTGATCGCGGACTCGGTCGCGTCCGCAGGCAGCTTCTCTACGGCTTACGGGGCCCATACTGGAATAGGCACGCTGCCCATCCTCTATTATGGGACTGAAGAGCAAAAAGCAAAGTACTTGCCGAAACTAGCATCAGGAGAGTGGAAGGCCTGTTATTGCCTGACAGAACCCGATGCAGGATCAGATGCTAATAGTGGAAAGACCAAGGCCATGCCTACCCCTGATGGCAAGCATTATGTCATCAATGGCCAGAAAATGTGGATCTCCAACGCCGGATTTGCAGATCTGTTCATCGTATTCGCCAAGATCGAAGACGACAAAAATCTTACCGCCTTTATCATTGAAAAGTCATTCGGTGGCATCACCATGAATGACGAAGAGCGCAAACTGGGTATCAAGGGATCATCCACGCGGCAGGTCTTCTTCAATGATTGTCAGGTACCCGCCGAGAATATGCTCTCAGAACGACAAAATGGGTTCAAGATCGCTGTAAACATCCTGAACATCGGCCGAATTAAACTAGGCTGTGGTGTGATTGGTGCTTGCAAGGAGCTTGCAGACCTATCAACCAACTATGCCAATGAGCGGAAGCAGTTTGGCGTATCTATTTCTTCATTTGGCGCTATCAAGCACAAGCTTGCAGAAATGGCCGTGAAGACCTACGCGGTAGAGTCGGCATCTTATCGAGCTGGACAGAATATCGAGGACAAGATAGATTCCCTCATTGCAGGGGGTATGGATCCTGAGCAGGCCAAGCTCAAGGGTGTCGAGCAGTTTGCCATCGAGTGTGCCATCATCAAGGTCCACGGTTCCGAGTCGCTCGACTGGATTGTGGATCAAGGTGTGCAGGTATACGGAGGTATGGGCTTCTCTGAGGAGGCTCCCATGGCCCGGGCTTATCGCGATGCGCGTATCGCTCGGATCTACGAAGGCACCAACGAGATCAATCGCATGTTGCTGGTAGGAATGATCCTCAAGCGGGCCATGAAAGGCGAGCTCGACCTTCTCGGCCCTGCGATGGCAGTGGGCAAAGAGCTGACCTCTGTACCATCCTTCGAGGCGCCCGATCTAAGCGCACCGATGGCAGAAGAAAAGGCCATCGTCAAATCCCTGAAAAAGGCGATTCTAATGGCCGCCGGCAAGGCCGCCGAGACATTTGGGCCAAAGCTCAATGACGAGCAGGAAATCCTGATGAACATCGCCGATATGGTGATTGAGCTGTACGTCGCTGAGTCCGTGGTTTTGAGAACGGAAAAGATGATCTCAAAAACGGGTGAAGCTGCTAACGAACTGTACATCAACATGGCCAGGATCTACCTGCACTACGCGATTCAGAAGATCAAAATGGCCGGAGACGAGGCAGTCGCAAGCTTTGCCACCGGTGACGAATTGAAGGTGTTGCTTATGGGAATGAAACGATTCACAAAAGCCAACCCTATCAATACCCGCGATCTTCGAAGAGACATCGCTGACGTGATGATTGACAAAAACAAATTTCCCTACCAATTGTATAAGTAGAAGGAATTCATAATTTCATAGGTGTTACTTGAATTAAGCCCGCGTCTGCCCAGATGCGGGCTTTTTTTTAGCATGGTTGTTGGCGTCGAGATATCCTTGATTTGTTGATTAGGAAAGAGACTTGTGCCCTTATTCGTGTTTACGCAGTTGTAGTTGTGGTCACCAACAAAGTATTTGTTGAGAGGGCCGTCGGTGACAATATCGACAGGGCGTAGGCGCTTGTCGTGCCAAATGTGGCTTTTTCTTTTTATCGCGAACCATTCTGTCTGAGACCTTGTCGATTAATTGGGGTAAATGCAACTCCTCGCTGACATTGGGCAGAAATTGCCCTATTTTAGTTGAAGAATTTTATCACAAAAGCGCCAAGCATGTCGGAAGATTTCAAAAAACTCACGACGAAGGAAAAAGCCCTCCAACTTAATCTGGACCCTCGTATCTATGGTACTATTGCCGAAATCGGTGGAGGCCAGGAAGTAGCCGGCCACTTCTTCAAGGCAGGGGGTGCCAGCGGCTCTATCGCCAAGACGATGTCCGCCTATGACATGACTTTCTCCGATGCTATCTATGGCAAAACCAAGCGCTATGTGTGTGAGGAGAAGTTGGAGAAGATGCTCGACAAGGAGTATGGGCTCCTCACAAGACGCTTGACGGCACGGGCCAAGAAGTCCAATTTCTTCGCTTTTGCGAACACCGTCGAAACGCTCAACTTCAGAAAAACCAACGATGGACACGGCTGGGTGGGCCTCCGCTTTCAGTTGCACCCCAATGCGGCCTACAACGACTGCGTCATTCATCTCAATCTGAAAGACAACGATACACTGTGGCAGCAGCAGGTACTCGGCATGGTAGGTGTGAATATGATCCACGCCTGCTATCATTCGACGGATGCCGAGGAAATCATGAATGCCCTGGCGGACAACATCAGCCGCGACAGGTTCGAGATCGACATGTTTAAGATCGAAGGACCAGACTTTCACCATGTGGACCAGCGCGTGATGACATTGAAGCTTGTGAAGAACGGCCTCACGCAAGCGGCGATGTTTGATCCAAAAGGCAATGTATTACAAGCTTCCCAGGCATTGTATCGCAAGAACGTCGTCGTGCTTCGAGGTAGGTTTCGTCCTGTCACGACTGTACACGTCGATATGATGATCAGCGGTATGCGTGGTTTCCGCAAGGAAGAGGGTGTGGATCGGGAAACGATGATGACACTTACGGAGCTCACGCTCAATGACCTTTCTACGGAGGGAGACATCGATGAGGCGGACTTCCTCGACAGGGTGGATTGCCTCTGCTCACTGGGGCAAAATGTGATGATATCCAACTACCAGGAGCACTATCGCATTGCTTCCTATCTGTCGAAATTCACAAGCAAGAGCAGGTTGGGTATCATCATCGGTCAGAACAACCTGATCCGGATCTTTGACGAGTCTTACTATGAGAATTTGGAAGGTGGTATCCTCGAGTCTTTTAGCCGTCTATTCTCTGGAAATGTGCGCCTATACGTATATCCGAGCTTAGGCGAAGACGGTGCCTATCTGACCACCAAAGACTTTCAACCCCCGGAGCATCTTCAGCATCTCTACCAATACCTGGTCGAAAATGATAAGATCAAGGACCTCACCGACGCCAAACCCGAGCATCTGCATGTCAACGCCGACGAGGTGGCCGAACGGATCGGCCGAAATGAGGATGGATGGGAAAAAGATGTGCCACAGAAAGTGGCCCAACTGATCAAAGCCCATCACATGTTCAATTACCCATTTGAGGTACCTATGGACCTCGAGGAAGACTATATGAGCCCTTCGGAATCTGAGGAGTAACAGGTAACGTTTATGCCATTGCCCTCGGCGTGCTGGCAGATGTGATCCCGCGTCGCAAGGACTAAAAGGAATGATTTACATAGGTCTCTACCCTTTGCCGACTTCATCCCGTTGATGAACTACGGGCTCATTCGATGACTACTCACCCAGTTCACAGGGATGTCCGACGGCCCAGCCCTTAACTTCCAGTCTCACAACGGAAAACTTAACATTGGGAAAATATAAGTGGAGGGAATCCACTATTTTCGACTCATGGAAATCATGGGACTGGACATCGGTGGTACTGGCATCAAAGGCGCCATCGTCAACACCACTACCGGTGAGCTTATCACTGAGCGTCACCGAATTCCAACACCTCAACCTGCCACGCCAGAGGCGGTAATAGAGACCGTCGCCGAGATCGTGAAAGTCTTCAACTGGCATGGGCCACTAGGGTGTGGCTTCCCTGCAGCGGTAAAGCATGAGATCGTCAAAACTGCCTCCAATATTGACAAGAAGTGGATCGGCGTCAATGCTGCGAAAATGATCCATAAGCGCACAAGCTGTGAGGCGCATGTCATCAACGACGTCGACGCTGCGGGTTATGCCGAGGTCAACTTTGGCGCCGGCAAGGGGAACAACGGCTCGATTATCATGGCCGCTTTTGGTACCGGTATTGGTACGGCGTTCTTTACGGAGGGCATCCTGCTCCCAAATACAGAGCTGGGCCATCTGCGAATGAAGGGCACGATTGCAGAGAAGTACACATCCAACATGATCCGCGAACGTGAAAAACTGGATTGGGAGACCTTTGGCAAGCGTGTCAAAAAATACCTGAAGCGCATGGAGGCGCTGTTCTGGCCTGATCTGATCATCTTCGGTGGAGGTGTCTCCAAGAAGTTTGACCTATTCAAAGACTACCTGGATCTGGAGACCGAAATACAGCCAGCAGCCCTTCGCAATCACGCTGGCATCATTGGTGCGGCCATTTCAGCAAGGCACGCGTTATAATTTCTGACGGTCTACCAGTCCGTGTGGAAAATCCCCTCTTTGTCCAACCGCTCGTAGGTGTGTGACCCGAAATGGTCTCGTTGCGCCTGGATCAGATTGAGCGGCAAGCGGCCGGTAGTAAAGGCCTGCAGGTAATTAAGGCTTGCTGACAAGGCCATCACAGGTATATTCTGTCCTGTGGCGAAGATCACGGTATTCTTGAGGTGCTCCAACCCTCCCTTTACTCCGGAGGCAAAATCCTCATCGAGCAGTAAGTGCACCAGGTCCGGATCCGCTTTGTATGCATTGCGCATATCTTCCAATATGGCAGAGCGGATGATGCAACCTCCTCTCCAGATCTTAGACACCGTCTCAAGGTCAAGCCCATAGCCATACTCCCTGGAGGCATACGCCAATTGCGTCATTCCCTGGGCATACGCTATGATAAATGACAGGTACAGTGCTGCCTCGATCTCCGATGAAGTAATGGCATAGGAACCCTCCCGCTTTTCTCCGTACATTTCCTCCGCGGCAACGCGGTCCTCTTTGAGCGACGAAATCTGTCTCATACTCACCGCAGCATCAATGGTCGGCACGGCAGCACCCAAATCCATCGCATTCTGTGAAGTCCACTTCCCAGTACCCTTCTGCTTGGCTTTGTCCAAAATCTTATCTACCAACTCACCCTCTCCGAGGTCATCGGATTTCGTGAATATTTCGGCTGTTATTTCCATGAGAAATGATTGCAGGCGACCACTGTTCCACTCGGCAAAGAGCTCATGCAACTCGGCGTTGCTCTTGCCCATACCATGCTTGAGTACAGCATAAGCCTCCGATATGAGCTGCATCATCCCGTATTCGATGCCATTGTGAACCATCTTCACATAGTTGCCGGCGGAACCCTTCCCGAGGTAAGCGACACAAGGGTCCTCCCCTACTTTGGCAGCAGCAGCTTCGAAAACCGGCTTCACAACCTCGTAGGACTCCTCAGATCCTCCAGGCATCATGCTGGGCCCAAATCGGGCACCTTTGGCACCGCCCGAGACACCGCAACCCATGAAGTGGATGCCTTTCTCCTTCAACTGCTCAAATCGGCGGTCTGTGTCGGTATAGAATGAATTGCCACCATCGATCAGTAAATCCCCCTCATCGAGGAAGGGCAGCAAATCGCTGATCACGCTGTCCACCGGCCCCCCAGCAGGCACCAGCATCATGATCTTCCGTGGTGTGCTCAAACTTTTGACAAATGCTTCTTTGTCTGTCGTGCCGTCCACTTTCTTGCCGGCCCCTTCTTTCCTGAGGGCCTCCACCTTCTCTGGATCGGTATCCAGTCCGAAAGCGGCAAAATCATTATCGGCGACATTGAGAATGAAATTTCTTCCCATTACACCCAGTCCAACCAGGCCAAAGTCATAAGTCATATCACTGAGGGTTTAAGCGTTTTTTCGTGATTGATGGTTCGGTCAATAATTTCTGACACGGGAACAAAACAAACAAATTCTCTCTTATATTCACGCTGCACGGACATCTTTCGGCGACTTTCGAAATCCTTTGTCTATTGCGCATAAATATTCGCCTCGCGCCAAACCTGTAAACCTGATGAAAAAAATTGAGAACCAGATACTTACCATCTTCGGTGCCTCTGGCGATCTGACCGCACGCAAACTCATCCCCGCCGTTTTCAACCTCTTCAAAGGCAACTTACTTCCGGATAGTTTTGTCGTTTTGGGGACCGGAAGATCCAATTATTCCAACGAGGAGTTTCAGGCCAAGGTAGTGCACAACAATCCGCATCTAAAGAAAGATGGCATCAGCGATGAGCGCCTGCAGGAATTCGCCCACATGATGGAATACATCTCTGTCGACACGTCAAAGAGCGAGGCATTTCAGGAACTAAAGGATCGCCTCACAGACATCGGCACTCAGCGAGGCATTGGTGGCAATTGCATGTTCTACCTGTCTACACCCCCTAGTCTTTACGGCCCCATCTCAAAGGGTCTTGCGGGGGTTGGCTACAACAAGGAAGACGATGGCTGGCGGCGGCTGATCATCGAAAAGCCTTTCGGGTACAGCCTCGCCACTGCTCAGCAACTCAACAAAGAATTACGGGAGTGCTTCGAAGAGCGGCAGATCTATCGGATTGATCATTACCTGGGTAAGGAGACCGTTCAAAACCTCTTCGTCACACGCTTCTCAAACAGCATTTTTGAGCCCCTGTGGAACCGCAACTATATCCATCGCATCGAGATCACCTCCGCCGAAAGTGTGGGCGTGGAAAAGCGCGGCGGATACTATGATGGTTCGGGAGCACTGCGGGACATGGTGCAGAACCATCTTTTGCAACTGGTATCTCTGGTCGCCATGGAGCCGCCTGTCCGTGTCGACGCCGACGGTATTCGCAACGAAAAGCTTAAACTCTTTCAGTCACTGAGACCGATGACTGCAGAGGACATCCGCAACAACGTGGTCCGGGGACAATACATGAAGTCAAAGATCAAAGGCGAAGAAGTCCCCGGCTATCGGGAGGAGGAAGGGGTCGATCCCAACTCGAAGACCGAGACCTTTGTGGCCATGAAGTTTTTCGTCGACAACTGGCGATGGGCCGGTGTGCCTTTCTATATCCGCAGCGGTAAGAGATTGCCAACACGTGTCTCCGAGGTCGTGATCCACTTCAAGCCCAATCACCTGCACCTCTTCGAGAAATCAGAGGCACCCAATTCGCAGAACATGCTGGTGCTGCGAATCCAGCCCGATGAAGGGATCCTAATGAAGATCGGACTGAAGATCCCCGGTGCGGGGTATCAGGTGAAGAATGTCAACCTTGATTTTCTCTATAGCAGCCTCACGGACGCTTACGTACCTGAGGCCTATGAGCGCTTGATCATGGATGCGATGCAGGGTGACGCCACATTGTATGCCCGCGGTGATAGCGCCGAAGCGGCCTGGGCATTTGTCGATCCCATACTGGAAGCCTGGAAAAATGACCCTGAAATCCCCGTGTATGGGTATCCGGCCGGTACCTGGGGCCCCGCGCATGTGGATGATCTGATCGATGGTGAGAATATGATCTGGCGCTACCCTTGCAAGAACCTGACAGATGATGGAGAATACTGTGAGCTATGAAGCCTGAGATAAGGATCTACAAAGACGGGAATGCTGTCGCGCAAGCCTTTACTGATTTTCTAAAGGCATTTGTCGCTGGCAGGGACCGAGTGACGATCGCGCTTTCGGGTGGGTCGACGCCGAAGCTACTATTTGACTTGCTCGCCAGGGAGCCGGAGGCACTGGACTGGGAGAAGATCCATCTCTTCTGGGGAGACGAGCGGTGCGTGCCACCAGACCACGATGACAGCAACTACAAAATGACATGGGAGCACCTGCTGCAGCACCTCGATATTCCTGAAGAGAATATTCACAGGGTGAAAGGTGAAGACGACCCCGAATCGGAGGCGCGTCGATATGGAGAGGAGATGAAGAAATACTGCACGCTCGTGGACGGCCTGCCATCAATCGATCTTAATCTCCTGGGTATGGGCGATGACGGACATACAGCGTCGATCTTTCCCCATCAGATCGAACTATTGACCGCTTCCTCGGTATGTGCTGTGGCCATGCATCCTACCTCCGGACAACAACGCGTGACGATGACCGGACCAGTGATCAACAACTCCGGCACCATTGCCTTTTTGGTTACCGGAGACAAAAAGGCAGAAAAAATTGGAGCCATCCTCGGAGGTGGTGCCGATGCCGCCTCTTATCCGGCGAGTCACATTACGGGTCGTGAGGGTCTTTATTGGTTTTTGGACGAGGCGGCCCACCAACTGGTAAGGTAAGCGGCCACTACCCTAGAATCAAATCGGCAGCCTTCTCAGCTATCATATAACAAGGCGCATTGGTATTGCCGGAGACGATCGTAGGCATAATCGATGCGTCGACCACTCTCAGTGACTCCACACCTCTCACGCATAGCTTGGGATCCACAACAGAAAATTCGTCCACGCCCATCTTGCAGGTGCCTACCGGATGATAGATCGTCTCCACTGACTGGAGGATATGGTTCTCCCAGTCTTCATCTGTTTCGAATTGCATGGGTGTGACGATCTCCTTTCTGTAAGGATCGAACGCCTTGCTTTGCAGTACCTCCATGGCTAGCTTGCCACCCGCGACTAGCTGCTTCAGGTCGTCCTTGTCACTCAGAAAATTGGGTTGGACAATCGGGTCGGCGGTAGGGTCCTTGGAAGCCAGGTCTACAAAGCCCGTGCTTTTGGGGTGCAGCAGCGAAGGCAGGATGGTGAAGCCATCCTTACGTGGGAACGTACTGAGGTCATAGGCATCGTAATCGTAGCCTTTACCAATCTGTAGCGGTGCAAAATGAAACTGGAAGTTGCAGCGCTCGCTGCCCCGGTCCTCAAGATTGAAGAAAGCCACGGCCTCAAGTGGTCCAATCGTGAGTGCCCCTTTTCCCTGCGAATATTTGATCAGCTCTCGTACCTGGGCTCGAAAAGGAATGACATGGTTGAGCCCCTCTTGCTGTAAGGACGTGGCTGAAACTGGGAAGAATAAGTGGTCCTGCAAATTGCGGCCAACTCCTTCGAGGTCGACCTTTTGGTCAATCTGATGGCGCTCCAGTGAATACTTTGGGCCTACACCTGACCGCAACAGGATCTGAGGTGAGTTGAAAGCGCCGGCTGAAAGGATCACCTCCTTACGGGCTTCGATGTATTCGCGGCTTCCTCTGGACTTGACGACCTCCACCCCCACGGCACGGCCATTTTCTATCCTCACTATATCTGTGAGCGCCCCGGTCGTCACAGTAAGGTTTTTTCTTGAAAGGATGGGCTTCAGGAAAGCACTTGCCGAACTGTGGCGCTTGCCATTCTTGATGGTAAACTGGAGTCGTCCGACGCCCCTTTGGCTGGCTCCGTTATAGTCGGTGGCTTTTGGAAGGTCCATCACCGGAGCTGCATCGATGAAGGCCTGGGCAAACGGCGTCTCAAAGCTCTTGTTGCGGGTAACATACAACTCTCCTGATGTATTGTGATAGCCCTGATCAACCAAGTTGGGTTGCTGATTGCACTCCCCTTTCGTGAAGTACGGGAGCACATCGTCATACCCCCATCCATCGCAGCCCAATGAAGCCCAGTGATCGTAGTCCGCACTATTGCCCCTCACGTAGGCCATGGCATTGGTCGAACTACAGCCACCAAGGGTCTTGCCACGGGGAAGATAGAGCTTGCGACCATTCAGTGCCATCTGGGGCTGAGACCAATAACCCCAATCGTAAGGTTTCTTGAAGAGCTTACCGTATGCACCCGGGATCTGTATGAGCGGGTCCTTGTCGGGGCGACCGGCCTCGAGCAGCAGCACCTGATTGCCAGGGTCCGCTGACAGGCGATTGGCAAGGACACACCCAGCAGAACCGGCACCCACAATGATGTAGTCGTACATGGTCAATGTTTTTTTCAATATAAGGAATTACCTTTTCTTTGTCGGCGTTACAATCCGGTAAACTCAAACGAAGAAATACAATGGCGCTCACTCCCTCCACCATGCTTGCACTCGGCACCCAAGCCCCTGATTTCACACTACCTGATACAATGGGCGATGGGGACGTGTCGCTTCAGGATATCAAGGCAGAGAAAGGTACGGTGGTGATGTTTATTTGCAATCACTGCCCCTATGTCAAGCATGTCAATGACGAACTGGTAAAACTGGCCAACGATTACCAAAGCCAGGGTGTCTCATTTGTCGCCATCAGCAGCAACGACGTCAACAATTATCCTGAGGATAGCCCCGAAAAAATGGCCGAATACGGCAAAGCGCTCGGCTATCCTTTCCCCTATTTGTACGACGAGTCACAGGAAGTCGCCAAGGCCTACGAGGCGGCTTGCACGCCGGACTTCTATATATTCGACGGTGACCTCAACCTTGTTTACAGGGGACAACTGGACGGCTCGCGACCTGGGAGTGACATCCCCGTAACCGGAACAGACATGCGCAGGGCACTCGATCAGCTCGTAAGCGGCCGACCCATCCCTGAAGATCAGCGCCCCAGTGTGGGCTGCAACATCAAGTGGAAATAAACCCGAATCATGCAATAGCCATCCGACTACGCAACTAAATATCTTCATAATCAAACACTTAACACTTTGTTGGCTCGTCACCATAATGGTTAATTATGCATCCTCACCTAAGTGCTTGATTCTATTGCTATTTAGCTGCTCGTTCCGAAATCCTATTGCATGAATCGGGAAAAAGGCCTAAGAGCATAGGTCTGAGACGAGTTAAGACTCGTGCGGCTGCCAGCGGGCACGAAGGCTCAGGCATGCTCAGCGGGAGCCCGATATCCATCGGATGTGAGTGGGGCTGAGGCGCTGGGTCGTGCGCCTACAAAAAAAGGCCCGACATGCGTCGCGCCTTCAAAACCTCCGGGGCAAATAACTTTGTTACTCGTTTCTGAGTGAGTCCACGGGATTGCTATTGGCTGTTTGGATGGAAATTCGGCTGATGGTCAGAAAGGCGATCACTAAGATCAGCGAGATCGGCACCAGGTAGATCCACCATGACACCTCGATCCGGTAGGTAAACTCACTGAGCCACGTGCTGCTCCAATAGTGTACAATAGGAACGCCAACCAATAGTCCGATCAATATCAGCGCGAAGTACTGTTTGAACAAGAGACCCATGAGAGCCTGAAGCCTGGCACCCAGGACCTTGCGTATGGCTATTTCACGCACCCGCTGCTGTGCGCTGAATGACGCGAGTCCCAGTAATCCCAGGCAAGAGATGAAGATCGACAAGCCCGCGAAGGCTCCGGCTATGGCTTGCGTACGTTGCTCCTGCTGGTACCCTTCTTCGATGACGTCGTCGAGGAAGTGATAAGACATAGCTAGCGTACTGAACTCTTCATGTACTTTCTCCATCTGACGCAAGGCCTCTTCCGTTTGGCCGGGTTGGGTCTTCACATAAATGAGATCGGTGCCCTTCGGTCGACAGCGAAGGATCATGGGATAAATCGGACTGTGCAGCGAATTGAAATGGAAGTTTTTGACGACACCGACGATGGTCCCCTCCTCTCCCCAGAACTTCAGACTGGCACCAACGGGATCGTCGAGCGCCATCTGCCGTGCTGCGGCCTCATTGATCAGATAGTTGAGCGTGTCCGTAGAGAAGTCGGTAGAAAAGCTCCGTCCCTGGAGTACGTCTATGTCCATCATTTCGATCAATCCATAGTCGATGGTCATGATCGTGAACCACAACTGGCCGGCATCCGCGGGCTTGCCCTCCCAGGTGGGGTCCGAGGTACTGCCTAGTCCCCACATAAAGTTCCCACTGGAGCTGCTTACCTCCGCGAGGGCGGGTTGACGGCCAAGTTCTGTCATGATCGCCTGGCGATGCTTGTAGGTCTGACTATTGTAGGGCACGATAACGACGTTCTCTTTATCAATGCCGAGATCCTTGTTTTGAATGAAGGTCAATTGCTGAAAGACAATCAACGTGCCAGCGATGAGCATCATGGAAAGTCCAAACTGGATGACCACCAAAGCCTTTCCCAGCGTGATGGAACCGCTCTTTTTCTTTATCTCCCCCTTCAGTGCATTGATGGCGTGAAACGAAGACAAAAAGATCGCGGGATAAACGCCGGAGAGCAGCACCGTCGACAGCGTGATCGCTCCCAGGGTCAAATAGAGGGAAGTGTCGGAGAAATCAATGGCCAGGTTCTTTGAGGCCAGCATGCCGAAAGAGGGCATAAGTGCCTGCGCCAGGAACAGGGCCACGACTACCGACGCCAGTGTGAGCAGTGTCGACTCCATGGTGAACTGAGCAAGCAATGTTGACCTATTGGCTCCCATCACTTTGCGAATGCCAATTTCTTTCGTCCGTTTGGAAGACCTCGCTGTGGTGAGGTTGACGAAGTTGAAGCAGGCGATAAGCAAGGTGAAGGCAGCTATCACCCCCATCAACAGGATGTAATCAACCCGGCCGCCGACGGACTTCCCATTTTCGTACTTAGAGTAGAGGTACTGGTCCTGAAATGGGCTGAGAAAAATCGTGAACCACTCGATATCGGCTTTCTCCTTGGCCAGAAACTCGACTTTCTCATTGATATTTTCTAGCGCGGAGCCTTCCTCTGCCAGCACATAGGTCTGCATCCATGAGTTGCCCCAGCTCTCATAGGTACTGTTGAATTGCAGGAGAAACTCGATCGGTATAACCGCATCAAATCTCACAGTGGAGTTGGAGGGTATGTCCTTCATCACCCCGCCTACGACGAAGCTTAACTCATAGGTGCCCTGCATCAATGTCACCGTCTGACCCACCGCTTCCTCATCAGGGAAGTGTGTGTTCGCCAGGCGCTCGGATATCACCACACTATTAGTCTCCGATAAGCTGCTGGAAGGATCGCCGGCAACCAGTGGGAAGCTGAAAATCTCAAAGATCTCGGGATCTGCAGCCGACAGCGTGACAGCGACCACTTTGTCCCGGATTTTGAGGTCAATATCTTGTCCGGTATACCTGGCCCTTTTGATGATCTCTGGATACTCCTCGACCAGTGCGTCCCCAACTGGGTAGGCGGACCAGCCCAGCGTCGTGATTTCGCCCTCCTGGTTGTGCTCATTGCGCATCACTTGAAGGATCCGGTCTCCCTTTTCATGGAATCTGTCTACGGCGTATTCATCCTGGATCCACAGGGTGATGAGCAGCGTACAGCAAATGCCCAGTGTGAGTCCCAGCAAGTTGATGAGGGTGAATGCACGCTCCCGCCAGAAAGTCCGTAGCGCAATGGTCAGATGATTTTTAAACATGCCGTAGTTATTTAGTCGATAGTCGCCACTGAAGCGTTTGATGATTGCAGGTTTGAATAGTCGCAAGGTCCCCCATGCATAGCGCCATCTGGCGCGCCAACGGGAAAACAGCTCGAGGTCATCCTGGAAGACTTCTTCCATGTCCCCCTCGATCTCCTCCAGGTAGCTATCTCTGATGATGAGCCGCAGTAGTTTCAGGGGCCATTTCGGAGGACCAGCGTGTTGGTTTCGGCGCATAGGCTCAGGCCCTGTTGAGACTGGGGATGGACGCCCACAGTGAGGCTCTCACGTCTTTCATCTCTTCGAGCACTTTCTTCGCGTGCGCCGTAGCCTGATAGATCCGTTTTCTTTTGCCGCCACGTTTTTGCGTCGCCTCTCCCCACTCCGATACCAGGAAGCCCTTCTCTTCCATCCGCTTCAGCGCCGACTGCACCGAACCGACACTGAGTCGCTCCTTGAGGCGGTCTTCCAACTCGCGCTTGATCTCTACTCCATAGGCCTCCTGCTCCAGGACCAGGACGGTAAGGAGCACCAATTCTTCGAATTCCCCAAGCTTCGTCTTTTTCATATTATTCGTGATTGCAGTAAATATATACGGAAATATATTATTCGTGATTGCAGTTTTTATCTTTTTTTCTTTTGAAGCAGCATATTTCGGTGGTTCCTGGCTGATCCGGGTGCCTGCTCTCGGCTATATCTCAGCCCCTCTACCCATCGCCGTGGCCACGCTGGCTATTTGCCTCGATCAGGGCTAGGGAGCTGGTTGGAGTGGTTGTGGAGGAGTTGGAGGGGCGTTCAAAATAGAGGCGTCATGCCGACGAAGGAGGCATCTTTCAAACAGTGTAAGGCATCTAAAGTCCATTGCCCTGCTTAACCATATAGATCCCACTAGCCGTGCGCCTCGTGCCCGGGATGGCCGAAAGAAGAAAACACCCAAAGCAACCATGCTAGCGAGGTAGGCAAGTTCTGACACAATCTCTGTAATATTTAGCGGCTCAGACTCCTTTGTTGAATAGATCCCTCGTGCCTCGGGATGACCGTAACTGAAAAAGAAGCACCTCCACCAAGCAGTCATGCCGACGAAGGAGGCATCTATCGAACAATGTAAGACATCTGAAGTACAGCCCCGCTAACCATAGATCCCACTAGCCGTGCGCCTCGTGCCCGGGATGACCGAAAGAAAAGAAAACACCCAAAGCAACCATGCTAGCGAGGTAGGCAAGTTCTGACACAATCTGTGGAATATTTAGCGGCTCAGACTCCTTTGTTGAATAGATCCCTCGTGCCTCGGGATGACCGTAACTGAAAAAGAAGCACCTTCACTAAGCAGTCATGCCGACGAAGGAGGCATCTATCAAACAGTGTAAGGCATCTAAAGTCCATTGCCCTGCTTAACCATATAGATCCCACTAGCCGTGCGCCTCGTGCCCGGGATGGCCGAAAGAAAAGAAAACACCCAAAGCAACCATGCTAGCGAGGTAGGCAAGTTCTGACACAATCTGTGTAATATTTAGCGGCTCAGACTCCTTTGTTAAATAGATCCCTCGTGCCTCGGGATGACCGTAACTGAAAAAGAAGCACCTCCACCAAGCAGTCATGCCGACGAAGGAGGCATCTATCGAACAATGTAAGACATCTGAAGCACAGCCCTGCCTAACCATATAGGTCCCACTAGCCGTGCGCCTCGAGCCCGGGATGACCGTAACTGAAAAAGACAAACCGCAAATAGCAGTCATGCCGACGAAGGAGGCATCTATTTGAATAGCTAAAGAAAATCTGAAGTCGATTGGCCTGATTGCCGCAATTTCCCACTACATTCTGCCAACCGAAAGAAACGATCTCATCACAATTTGGGAAACTACTTCACATATATCACTACAAACCCGAAGAGGACAGTGCTCTATGTTGGAATGACCAATGACCTTCCCACAAGAATGAGACAGCATGCCGAAGAGAAAGGAAACAAAAAGACGTTTGCTGGTCGTTACTACTGTTACAAACTGATCTACTTTGAGAGGTACGACCGAGCCATTGACGCCATAGACAGAGAAAAGGAAATCAAAGGGTGCCGCCGAGAGAAGAAAGTCTCGTTAATCGAAAGTCAAAATCCAAGATGGGACTTTCTCGATCCAGAGGCTCTCAATTAATCGATCATATACGGCGCGACGCTAAGAACAGAACGGAAGCCATATAGCACACGGTGCGAACCGACAGTTTGGAGTGTGTGCGTTAAAAGCCTATTTTGCCGACGATGGCATTGATCCCCCCTTTCTTTCTCGATTGCGTAGTGGCTATCGGTACGCAAAACAAAGACGGCAACAAACAATGGATTGGTACGGGCTTCCTGTTCGGCCAATTCAAACAACAGCGCAGTGCCAAGGAAAAGGAGTACAAAGTGTACCTCGTGACGAACAAGCACGTCCTCATCAATCAGGCGTCTCTGTTGCTTCGCTTCAATCCACAGAACGAGCAGCCTGCAACGGACTATCCGCTACTACTTCGGTCGAAAGAAGGCCGAAACCTATGGACAGGTCACCCGTCCGAAGCTGTCGATGTGGCGGTAGTGCCCATCAATGCGAAGAGACTGCAGCAGGAGGGCATGAAGTTCAGTTTCTTCCAGTCCGATGGCAACATCTTCACAAAACAGAAGCTGAAAGATCTGGGAACGACGGAAGGTGATTCGATCTTCATCCTGGGCTTCCCCATGGGGCTCATGGCCACCGATCGACAGTATGTCCTCTTGCGAAGCGGAGCCATCAGTCGCATTCGGGACCTGTACGAGGGAAGAAGCTCAGACTATGTGATTGATGCCTTTGTTTTCCCTGGCAATAGCGGGGGGCCTGTGATCCTGAAACCAGAAATGATCAGCATCGACGGCACGAAGGCCAACAAAAGCGCTGCCCTTATTGGGGTGGTGAAGAGCTATATCCCCTACCGCGATGTGGCCCTGAGTAAGCAAACAGGACGTACGCGCATAATTTTTGAGGACAACTCAGGGCTATCGTTAGTGGAACCCGTCGATGCTATCCTTGAGACGATCGCGGTGGAGGAGAGAAAAGTCAAGAGCTCTAACGGGAATAAGTAACTGAAGTCAGCTTTACCAAGCTCATTGCTCAATAGCGGCACCAAACTTCTCGACAGCCGATTCCACCACTTCCTTTGACTGGAAGTCGCTTTCATTGACCCATCCATAGCCTACTTCCTCACCTGAGAAATAGCGCTCGTAAAAACCAACACCCCCTTTATCTGAATAGGCATACTCGTCAAAGATCTGACCTTGCCCGGCCATTCGGGGGTCACCCTGCTCATTGAGGCGGTCAAACAATTCGGTCTTCATCGTCTGCATCAATTCGGTATGTCCGGCGTCATTCGCAAGGTTGGTGACGCAATCCGGATCTTCAGCGATGTTGTACAATTCCTCCGCTCCTTTCTTCCCGAAGGACCATTGCCAGTACTGATGTTGGTCTGCCGACCCGAGGCCATTTAGGATGACCGTTTTTGTCGGACTGCCATCCGTATTGAGATACCCTGTCTCAGGATTGCCGGCGGGCCACCGGTCATTTTCGAAGTTGTGCAGGTACAGCATGTCACCGCGGATGATCGCCCTGACGGGGTAGCCTGCATCACCTGGCCTACCGATATCATGTCGCTCTTTCCCGAGGAGCAGTGACCTATCCTGCATAGCAGATGGAGCTGGTGCTTCTGTGAAAAGGCCTGTTAGGCTGAGTCCCGAAGTCGCCGCCATACCTGACTGGTTCGATGAGATGCCCGCCAATTCGAGGAATGTGGGGGCAAAGTCCAGAAAACTGACCAGATGATCAATTTTCTTTCCGGCTTCGCTAATGCCCTCAGGCCACCTCATCGCCAATGGCAGATGATTCGAATATTCATAGACCTGCCCCTTCACTCTGGGGAAGGGCATGCCATTGTCGGCGGTCACGACAACCAGCGTGTTGTCCAGCTCTCCTTGCTCTTCCAACATATCCAGCATTTTCCCCAGCTGCTGATCGAAGTATTCGATCTCATAGGCGTAGTCGAGCAGGTCGTTCTTCACGGAGTCGGAAGTTGGCCAAAACGCAAAGACCTCCTCATCCGGGATCTGGTCTATGGATTTCCCTCCCTTACTTACTCCAGAGCCATACTCATATCGTCGATGGGGTTCATACCCTCCGTACCAGAAGAAGAAGGGCCGCTCGCCCCTTGCATCCAGAAACTCCTCAAAGTTGCTGGAGTAATCGACAGCACTGATTTGAGGCGTGGGCGTACTTGTTTTGATGCTGTTGAAAGTGTTGATCATGAGGTTGCGTCGAGATCCATCTTCACGTACGGCCACACCTGGCCCCCAGCCTTTGCCAGTGCTTCCAACATGGTAGCCTTGTTCGTCAAGCACCTCTGTGAACACCTTGAATTTTGCCGGAAAGTAAGGCCAATGATTCGCCGCTTCTTCCAACTGCCACGAATGTCTACCAGTCAAAATGATGGACCTCGAAGGAGAACACTTCGCGTTGGGGGTGTAGGCGCGGTTGAACAGCAGTCCCTCACTAGCCACGCGATCGAAGTTGGGTGTGTCCACCCATTCGCAGCCATAGGCACTCATATGGAGGTAGGTGGCGTCATCCATGATGGCAAAAAGGATATTGGGACGCTCAGTCGGATTATTGTCGGCCGTTTGGGCACAACCGCTCACCAAGACTGCCAGCGACCATACCATGAGATTCAATAACGTAGTTTTCATATGAGTCTTCAATCAAGCAAGAATTACCAATCGTAAAGAAACAACTATTCGCTGGTCTTGGGTGCCTGCGTCATCATGGTCCTCCAGTTCCAGCACCCACCAATCCTAACCCGTTATTGCTCCACCATATCAAAATGACAAGTGCCCTAAAGTCTATGATGGCCAATGAGCAGAAAAGCAGTAGATTGGGCTGAGATTTTTTTAGTGTACCTATAACACCCATGAAAAATACCTGGCCTCAATCATTGCTCTTCCTTTTTGTGCTTGCGGCTTGTGCCCCGTCCCAAAAGGAGCCTCTCACTCTCAACTCTTTGTTCTCCGATGGAATGGTTGTGCAGCGCGATACCGAACTGACAATCTGGGGAACCTTCACTCCTGGAGGTACAGTCACAGTTGAGACCAGCTGGGGCGAGCGAGCTACTGGAAGTCCGGATGTCAATGGTCAATGGCAGCTGCAACTGCTCACACCTGAAGCCGGTGGACCACATGAGCTTACGATCGCCACCGCCGACAGCACCATACAGATCAGCAACGTGATGGCCGGGGAAGTATGGCTGGCGTCTGGACAATCCAATATGGAATGGCCACTGTCGCTGGCGATGAATGCCGAGGAGGAAATTGCCAATTCAGACTACCCAAATATCCGGATGATCACTGTCCCTCGCACCGCATCCATTTCTCCCGAGACCGCCTTTTCGGGTGAATGGCTGGCCGCATCGCCCGAGACGTCCAGTAGTTTCAGTGCTGTGGCTTACTTCTTCGCCAGAAAACTGCAAAAAGACTTAGGAGTTCCCATTGGAATTATCCACTCCAGTTGGGGAGGAACCGTCGCGGAAGCCTGGACAAGTTCTGAGAAGCTAGCCACCCTGGGGGACTTCGACGACCAACTGAAAACGATCAACGATCCAGCCGCGATCCAACTAATGACGAGTTGGCTTGAGAAATTTGAGGGTCAGCCTAATCCAGCTTCTGCTGCAGACTGGGAGGCAGTCAACTGGGGAGCCTCGACCGCTGCTACCGTCGACCTTGACGATAGCTCGTGGGACGAAATCTCCCTCCCGGGCCGCTTCGACGAATTCAACTCAGAGGCGGTCGACGGATTGTTTTGGCTGCGCAAGACCATTGAACTGGGGACAGCACCTGGAGCTGTGACCTTATCACTCGGCGCGATAGATGACCGAGACATGGTCTACGTCAATGGTCAGCTGGTGGGATCGACCATGGAACCCGGCAAATACCAGGAGCCAAGAGTGTACGAAGTAGCAGAAGGCGTCTTTCAAGCGGGAACAAACGTCATCGCAATACTGGGTATGGATACTGGTGGCCCCGGGGAGTTCAATGGTGCTATGACCATGACTGATGCCAACGGAACTACCAACTCACTGGAGGGTACCTGGAAGCAAAGATTTACGGCTGAGGTCATCAGTGGCAAGCTGTACGTCTACAACGTCGATGAGGACCTTAGCGCCCGTCCCGCAGTAGTGCGTGTTCACGCTAATTTGCCGACGGCTCTTTATAACGGAATGATTAGTCCGCTGATCCCTTATACCATCAAGGGCGCCATCTGGTACCAGGGTGAGTCCAACGTCGGGCGCGCTGCACAGTACGAAAGACTCTTCCCGGCCATGATCACCGACTGGCGCGAGCGATGGGATGCTGACTTCTCTTTCTATTTTGTACAAATCGCTCCCTATGGTTATAGCACGCTAACTGACCTCTCCCCTGCTTTGCGAGACGCTCAACGTCGTACATTAAGCCTTAACAAAACGGGGATGGCCGTCACCATGGACATTGGCAATCCTGTCGACATCCATCCGACCAACAAACAGGACGTGGGCAGCAGACTCGCACTTTGGGCCCTTGCCCAAGACTATGGGAAAGATGTGGTTCCATCCGGCCCCCTTTTCGTCAGTGCGGAGCCACAGGTCGGAGCAATGATCGTCTCCTTTGACCATGTGGCAGAGGGTCTACGGGCTGCTGACGGCGGACTGACCGGATTCGAAATTGCCGATGCGGATGGTGAATTTGCGCCTGCCTCCGCCACGATCTCCGGCAATCAGGTAAGTGTGTCGAGTCCGCGTGTATCGTCTCCTACTCGTGTACGGTACGCATGGACTGATACTTCGGAGGCCACGCTTTTCAATAGTGAGGGACTTCCAGCCTCCTCTTTTACCTCAGAAACTACGCTACCATGATGTGCCATAAGTCAGCAACCGGCACCCATGAATTGACTATATTGTCAGACGAAATTCAAACCCTTAGAGCCATATAATGAGAAAACACTACAGCCTATTTGTCCTTGTTCAACTGCTGTGCTTCGCTTCCATCGCGCAAGAAGCCGACACCATTCCAGAGGCCGAAGCCGAACAGGCCCTTGAATTCGTATTCGAAAACTATACCCAGTCCATTCCAGGAGGAGATGTCGCATTTGACATGGTGGCCATCCAGGGAGGTCAATTCACGATGGGTAGCCCCGAAGATGAGCCTGGCCGGGACGAGGATGAGGGACCTCAGCACCAAGTCGAGGTATCGTCATTTTGGATGATGTCACAAGAAGTGTCGTGGGACATTTTTCGACTCTACGTCCTTCGCCAAATAGATAGTCTGCAACCAGCATGGGAGGGCTATCCGGAAGTTGCGATGGAAGTCGATGGGGTTTCGGGCGCTACGATCCCGTACGTGGATGTGAGCTTTGGTATGGGCCTGGATGGTTTTCCAGCTGTTGCGATGTCGCAGCACTCCGCGGCTACCTTCTGCAAATGGCTCTCAGCCATGACAGGCTATTTTTATCGACTCCCTACTGAGGCGGAATGGGAATACGCCTGTCGGGCCGGAACTGAAACCGCCTACAGCTTCGGCGACACGTCTGCCGTAGATGCTCACGCATGGTATGTAGACAACAGTAATAGCGCCTACGGCCTTGTGGGCAGCAAGGAACCCAACCCCTGGGGATTGTATGATATGCATGGCAATGTGATGGAATGGACCATGGACTTCTACGTCGATAGCCTATATGCTGGCAGGGGTGAAGTGACGGAAAATCCTTTCATCGAACCGAAGAAAACCATGCCAAGAGTAGCTCGGGGCGGCTCCTGGAAAGATCCTTTGGATGAGCTTCGATGTGCCAACAGAGAATTTAGCAAGAGGAAGTGGAAGATGAGCGATCCGCAGGTACCCAAGAGCAAATGGTGGAATACGGATGCCCCTTTCGCGGGCTTTAGGATCGTGCGGCCGCTGGAGACCCCACCGGAAGAAGAGTGGGCCAAATACTGGGACGAGTAGACCTTTTAGAAATATTATCAGAATTCATAATCGAGTAACCCATGAGCAATAAAAACAAAGATTCAATAGCAGGAGCAACCCGCAGGGAGTTTGTCAAAACCGCGGCGTTGGCCACTGGTGGCATGATGGCTGCACCACTAAGCGTGAGAGCCATGGGCCATGTAGCTGAAGCTAAGAAGTTGAAATTGGCTGTCGTAGGATGCGGTGGTCGTGGATCGGGAGCAGTTGTCCAGGCCTTGACGGCAGATCCCGATGTAGAACTGGTAGCAATGGCCGACGCCTTCCAGGACAGGCTTGAGAACAGCCTGGCATCGATCCAGGAGCACTTTGATGGCGAAAAGGAAATTGATGTTAAAGAGAAGAACAGGTTTGTTGGCTTTGATGGTTACAAGAAAGCCATCGATCAGGCCGACGTCGTCATTCTTACGACACCTCCGGGCTTCCGCCCTCTGCACTTCGAGTATGCCATCAACAACGACAAGCATGTATTCATGGAGAAGCCAGTGGCAACAGATGCCGTAGGTGTACGTCGTATCCTGGCTACTGCCAAAGTGGCCAAGGAAAAGAAACTCAATGTAGTGGTGGGTCTGCAGCGTCACTATCAAAAGAGATATCTGGACATGCTGGCAAAGGTGCAGGACGGTATCATCGGCCCACTCAGATCCGGTCAGGTGTATTGGAACAGTGCTGGTGTCTGGGTACGTGAAAGAAAAGCAGGACAAACTGAGATGGAGTATCAGATGCGCAACTGGTACTACTTCAACTGGCTGTGTGGGGACCATATTCTCGAACAGCACATTCACAATATCGATGTCGCCAACTGGTTCCTGGGGGCTACTCCAGTCTCAGCACAGGGAATGGGCGGCCGTCAGGTGCGTAATGGAAAGGATCATGGAGAGATATTTGACCATCACTTCGTAGAGTTTACCTATGGCAATGGCGCCGTCATCGCGAGCCAATGCCGACACATTCCAGGGTGCATGCGCCGTGTAGATGAGGCGTTCCAAGGAGCCAACGGTTCCATAGAGATTGGCGCTGGATTGATCAAGGATCTTGATGGCAATACGATTTTTGAGTACCCAAAATTTGGCGATGATCCAAACCCCTACCAGGTGGAGCATGATCGCATGTTTGCCAGTATCAGAAACGGTGAGGTGATCAGTGATGCTGAAAATGGCGCTCATGCCACACTCTCAGCGATCATGGGTCGAATGGCCACTTACTCCGGCCAGGTAATCACCTGGGATCAGGCACTGAACTCAAATCAGGTGCTCGTAGAGGATGATGTGGATTGGGCCAGCACGCCTCCCACTCAGCCAGATGGTAATGGCAACTATCCCATTCCAGTACCTGGAGTGACGTCTTTCGAGTAAGAGAATTTGAAGAACAATTAGTAGAGGTTGCTTCTGAAGAGGCAGCCTTTTTTTTGCTACATGACCATCGGCCAAAATATGATATCCACCCTTCTATTGCGAAGGCGACCTTCCCAGGTTCTGTTGTCATAAATCGGATTGAACTGACCGAAGTCTTTCTTTTGGATCAGTTCTTCGGGAATCGACTTGTCTAGTAGCTTTTCGATCACGGCACTGCTGCGCTGTTGAGACAACCATGCGTTGTAGGCAGCACCACCAATGTTGTCAGTATGACTATGGATCGTAATGTGATATTGATGAATATCTTGGATGGAGTCAATGAACATATACAACTCCTCCAGCTGCATCTCCTCTACATAATAGCTGCCACCTCCAAAATAGATACTCTTTAAGATCTGGCCGTCAGGCATTTCCTGCCCCCAAGAGGAGAGGGCGAAAAGCACAGAAAGGAGTAAAAGCGAGATCTTCCGTACAAACATTACAATTAATGTACGCAGATTTCCCTAAAAATGGCTAAATCAATTACCGGAAATCGCGCAATAGGCTATGATCTGTTGAACAAACATCTGACGCTCCGACAATGTTTGGACGTGTGTGGGGCTTTGGTTGTTATTGATGCTCCGCTTTAGGTGACTCACCACTTTTTTGGCGCAAGCCGCGACTTCAGGGAGGTCTTCGCCATTGAAGTCATTCTGCAGTTCTGTGATAAGACGGTCGTTTAGATGATTTTCCATATTGGTTCAGGTTATGAAAATGATTCTTAGGTTGCAAAGTTGATAAGTTAATCAAAAAGAAAAAAATCCGTGGATAACATCACTATTAAATGCTGCACTTTCAGAGCGGCTTTGTCCGCGGCCCATCGAAAACGACGGATTGATCAATAAAAAAAGCCCACCTGTAACAGGAGGGCTTCACCTGGTTTGACCTAAATATATTTAACTCAAATTATGCATCAATGCATAATTTGCCCGAAGGGCAGACGAAAGCTTTGCTTTGTCTGGGTTACCCTGACAAAAATTTCCTATAAGAGAAATTTTTCGTCATTATCCGGGTTTAAGTTCTTTAAGCTAGCTGTAGGGTACCGAGTTTTAGGAGGCCGTCGCGTGATGGTCGCAGCATTGCAGCAAGTCAGACAGGTAAGCCTGCTTCGCCATCAATTTTTCCTGATCTCCTGCCTTTCGTTCCAGATTTGAATGGACGTGCTTCAAAATCTTGCTCGCCATATTCTGAATCATTTCTACTTCGGCACTATCCAGTCCCAGCTGGGTCGATTGATCTTCTAATCTGCACATGGTTGTCTAAAGCTGTTGTGTTGGTATAGCTCAAAAGTGTTCAATATGAAGCAGAAATGAGGTATATCTCATCCTCAACGGGGAATTATGAACAGTCAACAGGAATAAATAGATATACTATCCCGCATAACGTTTCGTTAGTTTCTTTTCACTCATTTTGAGCCTGAAAACGGGTATTATGCAGCCCATTTTCTCCATTCAGCGATCTCGAAAAGGCGGCATTTTTCCTGATTATCGTCTCATACGGCCCTCTCACCTAAGAAAATAACCATATTGAGGGATTTTATAGTATTTTCACTGCCAACCGCATGGAACAAATAGTTTGAAGTCTTTGGTCTACTCCGATTCTAGCTGCCTATCGGGCCGTCGTTGCCCACTAACCTCTCACGCCATGCAGGCGCCGCACCTGCACGCTACATCAGTCCCGTGAAAAAGAAGCTCGTTTTCCCACATATCAGGCAAGGAACTGTCATGGAGTGCGGGACCACGTGTCTCGCCATCATTCTGAAATACTACGGCTATTTCGATGTCCGCAATTTCTTGAGCTCCCAGGCACAGGTCTCTGGTGATGGGATTGACCTGTATACGATCAGCGAGTTCGCTGAAAGGTTTGGGTTTGATACAGACGGGTTCCAAATGGGCTTTGAGCACCTGCAGGATGTCACGCTTCCTGCCATTGCTCATTATGAAGGCAATCACTTCGTGGTGGTGTATAAAGTCACCAAGGACAAAGTTTGGATCTCCGACCCTGCCACGGGCAAATACGCGCTCACCAAGGAGGAATTCATGGCCAAGTGGAACGGCGTCTTGCTCGTCCTAGAGCCCGGGCCGGAACTGTTCAAGCACAACGAGCTGACCGAACTGGCTGAGAAACAACGAGAGCAGCGCCAGAGTCTCTGGAAGGCGTTTTATCTCAGTTCATTGGAATCTGCCAGACCCGGCCTGATCAAGGTAGGGATCATAACAATGATATTGATAGGTCTGGGCCTCATCCTACCGTTCTTCACGCGGCTGATCCTGGATGAGGTGCTGGTCAATGAAAACAGGAAACTACTCTTTGCGATCCTCATCGCGCTGATTTTTGTGTTCATAAGTCAGGTGCTGCTGAGTTTTGGGCGAAACGTCTTTATGGTCGATGTGAAGGTGCAGTTCGAACGCACCTTTTTCGGAAAGTTCTTTGACCACCTGATACACCTCAATCAAGAGTACTTCGACCGACACAAGCGCGAAGACTTCATCAATCGCTTCGGCGAAAACATGAAAATAAGGAATGCCCTGAACCCAGGGATTCTGGCAGGTTTGATCGACTTCGTCTTTCTGCCGCTGTACGTGTTTGTCCTTTTCTACCTGGACGTGACCCTGAGTGCCTTTGTGCTACTTTTTGTGGCTTTGTACCTGGGTATTGTGGCACTCGTAGCGCCGAAGCTACGCGCCCTGGAGAATGTCGTGTTTCACGCGAGGAGCAAAACGCTGGGCAAGTTTTTGGATGCCATGTTGGGCATCCAGACCGTAAGACTGCTGGGCATCGAGCGCCTGCAGTTCTGGCGTTGGAAGAACATGTACACTCGGGGCCTCAACAAAGTCATCAAAGCCGAGAAACTGTACATCCAGCTTAGTACGCTACTCGGAGCTTTTATATATGCCATTCAAGCCGGTGTTTACTGGGTAGGCGCTTACCTGACATTCAACGGCACTTTCACGATCGGTATCTACGTGGCCTACATCACGATCTTCAGCATTGTGATCAATACCGCGCAGAACATGAAGTCGATGTGGTTTTTCTTCACGGAGCTCTCCGTCACATTCGATCGCATCAATGACATCTTCATAGAAGACCGGATCGAGAAATCCGATCCCGCCAAGAAACGGGTCACAGGACCCGTCAAACTTGAAATGCAGAAGGTCTCCTTCAAGTACCTGGAAAGAGACGACAACTATGTGTTACGAGACGTAGATCTGACGATCGAGCCGGGCGAATTTGTGGGCATTGTGGGCCGCAATGGCTCCGGGAAGTCCACCCTCGTGAAGCTCCTGGCCAACTTTTACGATACGTATGAGGGCCGGATCCTACTCAACGAGACCGAACTCCGCAACGTCTCCAATCAGTCTTATCAGAAGATCTTCTCCTTTATACCCCAGCACATCTATTTGTTCGACGCTTCCCTCAAGCAGAATATCCTTTATGGAAATCCACGAGCCACGGACGAGGAAATATTTGCTGCTGCGGAGATGGCTGGCCTCGCGGATTTCGTCAAGTCACAGTACACCGGCTTCAACATGATGATCGGTGAGACAGGCATGAACCTGTCAGGTGGTGAACGGCTCAAGGTAGCCTTTGCACGACTGTTCCTTTCGGACCCGGACATCATCATCCTCGATGAGGCCAGCAGCGCCCTGGATGTTGAGAATGAAAAGGAGATCATGGGAAGGCTGCACGAAAGATTTGGTGATCGCACCATCATTTCGATCGCTCACCGTCTACATACCCTCAAGGAAGCAGATAAGATCGTGGTACTTGACAAGGGCTCTATTGTTCAGACTGGGAAACACGAGGAGCTACGAAAGACGGAAGGCGTCTATAAGACATTCATGGATTCGTATGTGAACTTCTGACGAATATGGCATCGGATAATACAGTGACGGAAAAGGGATTTTGGGATGAGCTCGAGCCTCATCAATTGGAGGATATGTTCCTTGAAGATGATGTGCCGCTGCTGCCTATCAGCAAAAAGGTAACGAACAACCTGGTCCGATTAGGTCTGGGCCTGGTGGTCCTCATGCTTGTGGCGGCGTCCACCGTACAGATCCCCAGGCAAGTAAATCTGGATTTTGAGATCCGTGGAGGTGGAACTGAGAATATCTTTCAGTACCCGGAACCCATCAGCATCCGCCAGAAGTGGATCAACAGTGGAGATACCATCAAGACAGGAGACAAAATGATCATGATCTCCTCCCCCACTATCAGCTCGCTGGCCAATCGTCTGGAAACTGCGCGAGAGTCATATGAGATATTCCAAAATGAAGAGCAGGCGCTCCACCTCACCAACCTACAGGCTAATCAACAGCAGATCTGGGCTTCCATGCGCGAACTCAGTCAAGTTCGCAGCACCCTCGAGAAGTACTCAGCCATCAAAGACAGCGCCGCGAAGGAAATGATCAAGCAAGATGATCTGGATGATCGCAGACTAGAGCGAATGAAGATCTTGCATAAAAACGAGGCGGTCTCAGATCTCGACCTTGAGGACACCGAGCGGTCTGTAGCCGATCAGAAAAGCGATCGCAACTCCCAAATGGCCCTTTACGAGACCACTTTCAACAACCTGCGGGTGAGAGAGACTCGCCTTACAAGGGAGATCAATGACCTGACCAATGAGATCGAAACACAAAACCTCCAGCGCGCCAAGGACAGTGCAGACATCACCACTGAGATGCTGAACCTCCACCGCGAAATCGTCAATCGGTATGGCGAGTACCTATTGAGCAACGGCAATGTCATTCTACTTGCTCCGGGGGATGGCGTGGTGCTATTTGTCAACGAATCTGAATCGGAACTGCCCTCGAGTGCAATCGCCATTCGCCTGCTTCGAGAAAAAGGAAGCCTCTTCGCATACAGCAATGCACCTCCTGAACACATTGGTAAATTGGAAATCGGACAGGAAGCGGTTCTGAAACTGTCTAGCTTCCCCTACTACGAATATGGCGCCGTGTATGGGAAGATCGCTGAAATCGGCCAGGCTCCGGAGGGTAGTAGTCTTTATCCCATTGTCATCGACCTTGTGGATTTACGGCAGTTGGATGGACGACTAGTGAAAGGGATGCAAGGCGATGCCAATGTCATCACCGACGAAAGGACGCTCGTACAACAAGCCTTCTATAAGATCGTGAAAGCTGCCAACTTCGAGTAATTGTCGGAAAGGTTCAGGCCGTACTTATACCGTGGCTACTTCTGGCGTCAGTTGTTCAGTGAAAAGTGGTAGCCACACCTTGAAGGTGGTACCTGAGTCCACCTCACTTTCTACTTCTATCTTGCCGTTGTTCATTTCGACAAACTCGTTCACCAGTTGGAGTCCGAGTCCCAAACCTTTTTCGCCCTTTGTTCCCCAGGTGCTCTTCTTTGCCTGTAGGCGAAACAACGCCTCCAACTTGTCACTTGGTATCCCCACCCCTGTATCTGAAACTTTGATGACGCCATTGTCACCGACTACCTCGGCACTGATCGTAACGGAACCGTTTTCGGGTGTGAATTTCAGGCTGTTATTGATGAGGTTGCGAATGATCGTATTGACAGTATTGCGATCTCCCCACAAGACAATACCCTTCGGCACCTCAGAGGTCAGGTGAATGTCCTTGGAATTGGCCATCGTCGTGAAGATGTGCACCAGGTCATCGGCAACTTCATGTATATCGAGCTTCTCCGGAATATATGGAACGTGCCCCTGCTGCTGCACCGCCCAGTTGAGGAGATTATCTAGCAACGACGATAATCTATCAACAGACTTGTCGATCTCCTCCGCCAACATGTCGAGTTGATCCATTTGCTTGTTCTTCACAAAGAACTTGATCATACGGGAGACGCCGTGGAAGGCATTTACCGGGCCACGAAGGTCATGGGATATGATGGAAAAGAACCTGTCCTTCGTATGGTTGAGATCCTCCAGCTGTTTCTTTTGGTTCTCTAAGATGAGGTTGACTTTCTTTTTGTGATTGTTGTTGCGGTGGAGCACAAACGCGAGGATCATCACCAGGAACAGCACGGATGCCATGGCAATGCCAGCGATCTGCTGATTGCGGGTCTCAACCTCCAGGAGGTCTACTTCTGCCTGCTTTTGTCCCACTTCAAAAGCCGTGCGCATATCGGCAATCCGCTGAATGTTCTCGGCATTGGTGATGCTATCGCGATACGCGTAGTATTCATTTAAGTAATCAACCGCTCTCGCAAAACGCCTCATGTCCATATGGATCTCGTAGAGGCGGTAGCATGCGTCACGAGTAAGTAATTTGAGATCTTTCTCTTTGGAACGCTGGTAACTCTGCTCGGCATTCGCCATAGCCAGGGCATAATCCCCTCTTTGCCTGTAGATATCCGCTAGTTGGTTTTCAAAGTCAGCTATACCAAGATAGTCTTCATATACCTCTAGCTGAGAGATCGCCTCTCGCATGTTGCTTTCTGCCTGGTCACTCTGACCTTTCTTGGCGTAAATCAGACCAATATTACCAAGGCAGTATAAGCTGCCAAGCTCGTATTCGGCTTCGGCGAAAAGAGTACCAGCCATCTCTTGATAATACAAAGCTGAGTCCAAAACATCCATTTGGTAATATGCATGACCCAAGTTCATATAAGTGGCGGCCAAAGAGATGGTATCTGAGGCAGTACTTTGTTGGAGCGTGAGGATAGATATTGCCCGCTTGTAGTACTCCACGGAAAGGTCAGCTTTACCGTTCTCAGAGTATACCGAAGCCATCAGGCCATAGACTTGACCCAACTCATCTTGATTGTTTCGTTGATCTGCCAGCTCAACGGCGTCGTTGTACGCCCCGAGGGCCTGCTCCCATTCTCCCATCATGGCGTGCGCTTGGCCCAATAGGTAGAAACCATCGAACAAATACTTCAAGTTCTGCTCTTGCCTTGATAGTTCTATCAGCGACTCAGCATACTGAAGAGAAAGTGATTGATCAGTCGCATTGAAGGCGATCTGCTGAAGTATCCGCAAACGCTGGTCTTCAGGGAAGTCGCCTTCATGCCACAATGCTATCAAGCTGTCGGCTACTCTTTGATCCTGAGCAGCGGCAACTAGGCCTGATGCCAAAAAGAGTACGAGCCAAATGCTTCTCAAATTCCGGAAATCAAATAAGCTTAGGTATTTGGATCGTCCTTCGGTGGTACCTTGATTTTGGGATCAAGTGTGAAGTCTCCCTCCTTGTTGCTCACCGAAAAAACGATATCGTACTTCAACTCCAATGTTGAATTGCTGTCATTATCAACCAGAGAAGCAAGCCACATTTCAGTGCCAGGCGCATTCGCCGGTTCCGCGGCAAAGCAATCATCCCCACTGACTTTGTTTATAGCCCTGATTGTTACGGTGTCGGTGCCATTCTTCGCTACAGGAGTCCATTGAACGGAGACTCCCCCACCGGCTTTGACGATGTCAAAAGTGCTGCTATCTCCTGGTACATCATCGGAGTCATCATTGTCATCTGAAAGGACAACGGTATTGTTCACATTGAGCTGTGTCAACGTCTCAGTATCCACAGTTACCAATACATTTATATCTGCCATAGTTCTCTAATGGTTAGGGTCTTTAAAGCTGTCATAAGCAAAATAGGCAAAAAATATGCTCATCACGTACTTCAAAGCTAAGTTTTGCCCCCTGCACTAGCAAGATTCTGGGCGTGATTATGATCGTTTCTACCTCTCAAAGGTGTGTGTCACAGCAGGAAACTCATCGGAAGCGTAGAAACCAATAATGAAAAATCCCCGCTTTCCAAAAATAGATTCTGACAACTCAAGAGGCCCTTCTTCCTCCTCGAAGTCACTGAGCTACGCAATCTGTGACCCACCTTTTCTGCTGCGACATCAAACTCTTCGCGCTTTATTCGTCTTGAACAAGTTTAGATCGACTATTTTGTAAGTAATTCGCGGCGGAGACCAATATTCAAACCACTTAAAAGCTACACACTTGCTCTTCTCAGGATATAAAAGCCATCAGGGATTCGATGAGATGTATGACAATGAGGGACATTGTCGGCAATCATTTCAGGCCCTGCAAGACAATCTAAACGAACTGGATCTGGAAAAACTGCTAGAACTGCAGCACACTGCTGACAAGGCCCAGATGTCGATGGGCATGACGTTCAATGTGTACCACGACCAAAAAGGCATTGAAAAGATCCTGCCACTGGACATTATTCCACGCCTCCTCAGCGGCAAAGACTGGAAAGTCATCGACGAAGGCATCCAGCAGCGCATTGTTGCCATCAACTTGTTTCTAGACGATCTGTACAACGAGCAGAAGATCCTAAAAGACAAAGTCGTGCCGCGTGAGATCATCGACTCGTGCCCTGATTTTCTGGAGCCATGCATTGGCCTGAAGCCACCAAAAGGGATCTGGTGCCACATCACAGGCAGTGATATTGTACGAGATGGCAATGGTAAGTACATGGTGCTCGAAGACAACCTACGCAATCCATCAGGGGTATCCTATCTGCTTGAAAACCGGGAGATAATCAAGCAGGCCCACAACAACCTATTCTCCACGCTGGGTGTACAGCCAGTGTCGGACTATCCGGGCCGATTACTCAATATGCTCCAATATCTGAGCGACAAGGACTCACCAACGGTGGCGTTGCTCACTCCTGGCATCTACAACTCCGCCTATTTCGAACATTCGTACCTGGCACAGGAAATGGGGATCGAATTGATCACAGGCCAGGACCTTATCGTCGAGGACAAGAGGGTCTACATGCAATCAACGAGAGGACTGCAGCCCGTCGATGTCATCTATCGGCGGATCGACGATACTTTCCTCGATCCACTGGTTTTCAACCCCGACTCCTTGCTTGGAATCCCCGGTCTCTTCGAAGCCTACAAAGCCGGAAATGTGGCCCTGGCCAATGCTCCCGGAACAGGCGTCGCTGATGACAAAGCCGTGTATGCCTATGTGCCACGGATCATCAAGTACTACCTGGACCAAGAACCCATAATTGACAATGTCCCCACCTACCTCTGCGACGAAGAGGAGGATCGTAAGTATGTTTTGGAGCACATTGAGGAGCTCGTCGTGAAGCAGACCAATGCCGCTGGGGGTTATGGCATGCTCATCGGACCCAAGGCTACCAAAGCGGATCACGACAAGTTCCGAGAACTGATCAAGGCAAAACCCAGGAATTACATCGCACAGCCTACCCTATCGCTGTCGACGGTACCCACACTGACCGAGAAGGGGATAGCCCCGAGGCATGTGGATCTTCGCCCCTACGCGCTTTATACAGAATCTGTCCAGGTCCTTCCCGGTGCTTTGACGAGAGTCGCATTGGTAGAAGGATCCCTTGTCGTCAATTCCTCTCAGGGAGGCGGCAGCAAGGATACCTGGGTGTTGTTTGATTGAGAAAACTATAGAAATCGATATTTCATGCTTAGTAGAGTAGCGAGTTCACTTTTTTGGTTGGGAAGGTATTTGGAGAGGGCGGAAAACTACGCCCGGTTCATGGACGTCAACTTCAACTTGACCATCGACCTACCCCCTGGAATGAAAGAGCAATGGGACCCATTGATTGCCGCGACTGGGGACAGGGATTTGTACCTCAGCCTGTACGAGGGAGATTTTCGCAGGTCCAATGCCATTTGCTTCCTGGCTTTCGACGAGCGCAACCTGAACTCCATCCTGTCGACGGTAAAGGCCGCACGAGAAAATGCCCGAATCGTGAGAGAAAACATTCCCAGGGCCTCATGGGAGACGCTCAACGACTTGCATCACTACATGCAGGGTATGCAAAAGAAAAAGATCTGGACAAAGGACAACGTCAAGGGTTGTTTCAAGGACATCAGCGATCGACTACAGATCTTCTCGGGGATGGCCTACAGCACCATCCCTCGTCTAGAGGGTTGGTTCTTTACAAAGCTCGGCCAATACCTGGAGCGCGCGGACAAGACCTCACGAATTCTTGACGTGAAATATCATTATCTGCTACCTTCTGTAGACCAGGTTGGGAGCCCGCTTGATTTTCTGCATTGGGGGGCCTTGCTGAAGTCGGTGAGTGCCTTCAACGCCTACCGCAAACGGTATGGAAAAATCGATCCATCCTCCATCGTAGAGTACCTGGCGCTCAATCGCTACTTCCCGCGGTCCATCCTATTTTCGCTGCTTGAAGCAGAGATTTGTTTGCACGAGATCTCGGGTTCGCCCAGGGGCTATTCCAATGCACCGGAAAAACAAATTGGTGCACTCCGCTCGGACCTGGAATTTGCTGATGTGAATGATCTGTTTGAGGAAGGTCTCCATGAGTACCTGGACCAGCTACAGTTGCACCTCAATAAAATTTCCGACGCCATCTACGAGCAATACTTCCAGGTAAGGCCTAATTTCGTACAGACTCAATCACAGCAAGCATGACTTATTGCTTAGGCATTCTCACGAAAAATGGAATCGTTGCGATTGCCGATACGCGCATTACCTCTGGCAATGACACCACCATTGCCAAGAAGATCTACTCCGTCGAACGTGAGCACCACTCCTATTTTATCATGACTTCAGGCCTGAGGTCCGTGCGGGACAAAGTGATCACCTACTTCGAGGAGGTCATACAACATGAGGACACTGAGTTCAAGCGGCTCTACCATGTGGTGAATAAACTTGGCGAAACCGTCAAACAGGTCGCCGGAGAGGACAAGCAATACCTCTCGGAGTCGGGCCTCGACTTCAACCTCTTCGCGATCATCGGCGGACAGTTAGAGGAAGATAACACGACGAAGCTTTACCTGCTCTATCCACAGGGCAATTGGATCCAAATAGGTACGGCCACCCCCTATGTCATCATCGGCAATACGGGATTTGGCAACCCGATCCTCAAGCGGTCTTTGACCTACGATTCCTCGCTGGAATTCGCCCTAAAGAGTGGCTTTCTCTCATTTGAGGCCACGAGGATATCTGCCAATGACGTCGCCTATCCCATTGACACTGTGATCCTGAAAAACGATGGCTTTCAAATGATCTCTCAACGATTCGAGGAAAAAGAGCTTGACCATATCGGTGAATTCTGGAATTCACGACTTCGCGAGGGAATCGACAAACTCCCCGCCTCGGCTCTAAACAAAGCTTTCCAGAAGGAAGATCCACAGATGATCATATGACCCTGACTGTCGAGCATCACACCCAATACAAGTACACGGAACCGATCTTTCCTGAGCCATCCCACCTATATCTTTTCCCTTCTGGTCGACCCTACTTCTCTATCCAGGAATTTGAATTGGTCGTAACGCCCGAACCCACCGGACTCAGCCGCCGGATGGATGTGGAGAACAACTTCTTCTTTCAAATGTGGTTCAACGACACCATCGATAGTCTGGATATTACTTCCCGAATCACTGTGGCTGTCGAGCCCTACAATCCTTTTGACTTCCTGATCGAAACGGAACCCAAAACACCACATGAGGAAGCGGTCGGTCCATATATAAGGGTGTCAGAATCGCTGAACTCCGTCATCCATAACTGGCTGGGCGAATGGGAAAACATGACGGATGATCAGCTGACGTTTGTGACGATGATAGGTCGTGAGATCGGCGAAAAATGGGAGCACACCCTGCGATACGAATCCCACTTACTAGCACCTGATGACTGCTTTGCGTCGAAAGTGGGCTCTTGCAGAGACCTCTCATGGATGCTGATACAAATGCTCAGGTCCAAAGGTATCCCCGCACGTTTCGTAAGCGGCTATGCGTTCAATCCCGAATTGGAAGGTCATGAACTGCATGGATGGGTCGAAGCGTGGCTGCGAGGTGCCGGTTGGGTAGGTTTAGATCCGTCCTCAGGCCTATTGACCACAGAATACTACATTCCCCTGGCCGCAAGCTACCACCCAGTCAACACGCTGCCCGTTCAAGGGACCTTTAGAGGGCAGGCCAATGCAGAATTGACGACGAATGTGACTGTCAGCCTGCAGGACGAGGAATCCCCCGTTTAACACTTTTTATAAAGCTTCAAGCAATCTGCCCTTTGGTTTTGATCTCTTGAGTATTTACTTTGCAATTCAAAGTACTTTCTATGACCAAAGAAAAATACATAGAAGACCTGCAAGAGATCCGAAGCATCATGTCAAGATCCTCCAGGTTCATTTCTTTAAGCGGCCTATCGGGAATTGTGGCCGGCGTGCTCGCCCTGGTCGGATTGTATCTGGCATATGAGACCGTGTATTGGGACCAGAACTATCTCAGCTATCGCACGGCGAGACTCAACAGCGACGTGTTTTGGCAACTGGTCATCATTGCTTTCGCAGTCGTATCGCTGGCAATTACCGCAGGGATTGTGCTCACACAAAGAAAGGCCCGCAAGAGCAATGAAAAACTTTGGGACGCTCAGAGCAAGCGACTCCTCATCAACCTCTTCATCCCGCTCGTCGCTGGCGGCGCATTGTGCCTGATACTCCTCGGAAAAGGCCTCATCGGACTTGTCGCTCCCCTCACCCTGATCTTCTACGGCCTTGCCCTCGTCAACGCTAGTAAGTACACTTTGTCGGAAGTACGGAGCCTTGGCATCATTGAGATACTACTAGGACTTACCGCCTGTCTCCTGGAGGGATACAGCCTTATCTTCTGGGGCATCGGCTTCGGACTCTTACACATCGTCTACGGCATCGCGATGCACTTAAAGTATGGCTCGTGAAGGATATCCTCAAAGATCTGAACAAAGCCTTTGAGAACAAAATAAGGCTTGGCATCATGTCGGCCCTCGTGGTCAATGACTACATGGATTTTAACTCGCTCAAGGACTTGCTGGATGTGACCGACGGGAATCTGGCGAGTCACCTGAAGTCACTTGAAAAATCAAATTATATCACCGTGAAAAAAGAATTCATCGAACGAAAACCCAATACCAAATACCTGGCTACTGCCGCTGGAAAAGACGCCTTCGTCAAACATATTAAAGCGATCGAACAGTTACTCGGCTAAAAAAATTTAATCATTCACTTTGCAATACAAAGTACTTTTAATCAAACTATCATGAACGAACAGAGAAGTCTAATCGAAGCATGGAGCCGCTGGATAAAGCATTCAGTAATGCTCAAGCTGGCCACGATCACATTCCTGATGTTGTTGCTGCTCATCCCGTCTGGGATGATCCAATCTATCATTTACGAGAGAGAAATGCTCAGCGCATCGGTAATCGAGGAAACAAGTGCTTCCTGGGCCAACCAGCAAGTCATTACAGGTCCGATTCTGAGCGTGCCGCTCTACTACGAGAAATTGGAGGAGGACGAAATCGTCTCCTGGTACAAGGAAGTTCGTATTCTACCAAGCGACTTGCACCTTCAAGGCGATGTCACTCCGAGAACACTCCGACGAGGCATCTACGAAGTCGTCGTCTACGAAAGCCAAATCATGGTCACCGGCAATTTCGACCTGGACATCGATTTTGACAGGGAGCATCTGAAGGAGGTCCACTGGAACAAAGCATTTATGACGTTCGGCATTTCGGATCTCCGCGGTATCAAGGAGCAATTGGTTATGAACGTCAATGGGCAGAATTATGACGCGAAGCCCGGAGGCCAAATTGCTGGGACCGTCGATTCGGGGGTCACCTTCGACCTTAAGGACGTTCTTACCGAAGACACCGAGGCGCCTCTGGAATTTCGGACCGTTCTCAACATACAGGGAAGCCAGGATTTGCAGTTTGTACCACTTGGTGGTGTGACGACTGTCGCCCTCTCCTCCTCCTGGGCCGACCCCAGCTTTGATGGAGCTTTCCTCCCCGATGATCGGACCGTCTCGGACAATGGATTCGAGGCAAATTGGAAAGTCCTGGAGCTCAATCGGAACTTCCCTCAAACATGGACAGATGGCCCCCAATACCTGGACGAAAGTGCCTTTGGCGTGAGACTGCTGCTGCCACTGGACGATTACCAAAAAGCTATGCGATCAGCGAAGTACGGCATGATGGTGATCGCACTGACTTTCCTGATCTTCTTCCTTGTGGAAATGCTGGCCGGTAGAAAGATCCACCCTTTTCAATACGCCCTGGTAGGTTTCGCCATTTGCCTGTTTTATATCCTGCTGATCTCGCTGTCGGAGCACATACCCTTCAATCCTGCCTATCTCCTGTCTGCGCTGACAGTGGTCGCGATGGTAACGCTGTATTCACAGGGCATCTTCCGTAAGCCCCAGTTTACGCTCTCCCTAATGGCAGGGCTGACGGGAGTGTATGGGTTCCTCTTCGTAACCCTGCAGGTGGCTGATTATGCGTTGCTAATGGGTAGTGTCGGCCTTACGGTCCTTCTTAGCTGCACAATGTATTTCACAAGAAAAGTGGATTGGTACAACCTGAAAAGAACAACCAGTACAGTATGATCAGAAAGCAATTAATGCCCTGGCTCGAGTCCCGGGGGCGGTATGTCCCGGTGGTCGTTGTATTTATTTTCGTTTCGATGCTGATTGTCCTTGCCGACACTCATCGATTGGAGCCCATTCTCAAGATTGTAGAGCGGGCACCAATGGGTGACAAGGTGGCTCATCTCTCACTATTTGGCTTGCTGGCGGCAACGTTGAATTCAGCTCTTCAATATCGAAAGGTGCAGATCGCCTACGGCCTTCTTCAATGGGGGTCGTTGGTGGTGCTGGTTTTCGGTGTTACAGAAGAATTGTCACAGCTAGGATTCTCAGCACGGACCTTTGACCTGCGTGATATGCTGGCAAACGTAATAGGGATCGGATTGGCTAACTGGTGGGGCAACATCAGAGCCCGATGGAAAGCAGATTGAAATCCGGCAGTGGTCCGGGGAGGGGGCTTATCCGCCCGCGCCTCCTTCCTGGCCCTCTTCTTCTCCTGACTCCTCAGGATCCGGATCGACGGGAGGATCGTCTTCAAGAAGAGCCTCTTCGGTGACCTCATCGAGGACCTCCTTACTTTTCTTCTTAAAGAGGTTCTTCAGAGAACCGAAAAACCCTTGCTCGGCAGCGAGGGAATCCGGTAAGACAGCATTGCCCAGTGAATCAACCTGTTGCGGCTTCTTTCTGGGAGGTGGTGCCAATAGCAAAGACCCGTAATACTTGTTGTAGTAATCTTGTTCGACGTTGAAATTATCTTCAGGATCGTATCTGTAACGGTACTTCGGTGGTGGAGGCTCTTGAGGCACTGCGGCCACAGCACCAGGTACTGCTCCCAGTGAATCAATCCCAACTGCTGCAGAGTCGAGGCCCACCGCCAAAGAATCCATGCCTATGGATAGCGGATCGAGACCAGCCGCGACGCCAAGGGAATCATCTCCAAAATCACTGGCAAAGAATTCGCCTTCGTCAATCGGTGCGGCAATCTCAACTTCGGGAGCAAGGACGTTCTCTTTGGGTGCCGTTTTCATGCGTAAAGTCTTCAGCCAATACGGCTCATACTTGACGATGCCGTATTTGTTCTTGCGGACCTTCGCTGGAGGCGGCACATATTCCTCTACATGCGTGAAGTATTTGGACCAATCACCGCTGGGTGAATCACCCATGGCTCCTGCTGCTGCGCTCGTATCGACTGCGTTGAGGGAGGCTATGTATTGTTGACGTGTGATATCGTCGAGTTGCCATGCGTAAGAATAATAGGCCATGCGTGTAGAGTCGTCCAGAATGTACGTACTCTGAAAAGCAGGGCAAACGACCTTGTCCCTGCAGGCTGACGACAAGAGAATCGTCACCAAAAAAACGCATAACACACGCATAAATGCCATATCGGCGAATGAACAGCCTAAGTTAGACAGTATTACATCACAACGCAAGAACCGCCCAATTCGTCAGTCTGCCTTCACCTTTTTCCATTTAAAATTCCATGCAACCATGGAAATATCTTATCCACCCAGCGGGTGTACATCTTTCCCGAAGGATGCAGCCGGTCTTCAGCGATCAGTTCCGGATCAGTCAATGCCTCACGGGAGATCTCGGTGATTCCAAAAAACTCGACGCCCCTGGACGCTGCCAGGTCTTGTGCAAATTGATTGTACCGATCAATCTCCTCGGCGATTTTCTCTGGGTTGCCGCTCTGTCCAAACGGCGTGACGCCGTAGTCAGGGATGGATACCACAAAGACACGCCCGGTGTCGCCACCGGCAAAGTCAATTGCCTGCTGCAAAAGCTCTGCGAATTCCCTCTCGTATTGAGCGAAATCATAGCCGCGATACTGATTGTTGACACCGATCAATAATGAGACGATGTCAAAATCACCCTCCACTCCACTCTCTTTAATTCCTTGTGCGAGCTCATCCGTCGTCCAGCCCGTGGTAGCGACAATCTGAGGCTCAGCCACATCAACTCCCTCTCTCCTGAGCCTGTCCGCTAGCTGGACCGGCCATCTCTCACGCTCCTCGACACTTTCTCCTATCGTGTAGGAGTCTCCAAGGGCCAAAAATCTAAGAGGTTGCTGTTGAGGCATGTTTAGGTCATTCGCCATAGACGAACATCCAAATAAAATTAGAATAGTGGTAAAGATCTTCATTCATGGAAGGGTCTGAACAGGGAATATACAGGTACAGCGAGAATTACTAGTGATGTGTCATTACTATTTTCTAGCCTCCAGCGACTTAAGGCACCAAAACAGCAACCGATCGACCTTCATCGGTGATGGCAGTTGTTAGTCAGCGCCAATGATCACTGGATTACCATGGATTAACTCCTCTTTCGGGCAATCTGTTAGACGAAAATTGAAGATTATGTTGCTCGCCTATGGGCGTTTACGTTGCTACGACAAGTGGATAGTAGCTTCTCAGAATGGCGTAGAGCTCATCAGGTTTGAAGGGCTTGGACACGAAGTCATCCATGCCGGCCGCGATGATGCTCTCATAGACATTAGAGAAGACATCCGCTGACAAAGCGATGATCGGAACAGTGCGGTTCCCACCCTCCATATCACGGATCAGTCGCGTGACTTCATACCCATCCATTACGGGCATCTGAATATCTAACAAAACCAGGTGGTAGCTCTCCTTTTCGACAGCCTCTAGCGCCTCGATACCGCTCTCCACGCTGTCAAAATCCACGTGCCATTTGGACAGAAACTGCTCGAGAACGATCCGGTTAAGGATGTTGTCATCTACAACCAACACTCGCAAACCTTCCAGTGGCTGGAATTCCGTAATCTCGCCGGGTTCGCTGCGCTTCGTATCCTGATCCAGTACTCTCCCAAACTTGAGCTTGAATGAAAAGACTGATCCCTTCCCTTCCTCGCTTTCAAGCTCGATGTGGCTGTTCTGGATTTCCAATAGCTTCTTACTGATAGCTAGCCCCAAGCCGCTACCACCGTACTTTCGTGTGGTGCTTGAAGCCGCCTGGGTGAAGTTTTCGAAGATGGCCTGTTGCTTGTCTTCTGGGATGCCTACTCCCGTATCTTCTATCTCAAAGAGCACCTCCACCTCGTCACCATCTACGTACTTGAGGCCTACCTTAAGCTCTACTTTTCCTTCCTCGGTGAATTTCACCGCATTACCAATGAGGTTGTTGAGGATTTGTGAAAGCCTACCGGGATCACCGATCAAATACCTGTCAATCTCCTGATCGAGATAAATGGAAAAACGGATCCCCTTGGAGACCGCACGTGGTTTGAAAAGGTACTTGATGCGCTTGAGCAAGTCATGCAGGTCAAACTCCACCTGCTCCACTTCGATCTTACCCGACTCGATCTTATTGAGGTCAAGAATATCATTGATCAGCTGGATGAGACTGTTGGCAGAGAACTTCAGACTCTTCAGGTTCTCCAATTGATTGGCGCGGGGATTGTCATCCAGCAGTAGATGCGTCATACCGATGATAGCATTCATCGGCGTACGGATCTCGTGACTCATCACGGACAAGAACTCGGTTTTGACCTGCGCGGCTTTCTCTGCCTGCTTCTTCGCTGTCTCCAGTTGCTTGTTGCGATTTTCAAGTTCCTGCGTACGCTCCTGTACTTCTTTTTCCAGCTGGCTCTTTTGACTAGCCACCAAAATCTCATTACGCTTCAGCTCGTCAATCAGCTTTTGCTGTGTTTCCTGCTTGGCGACCTCCACAAGCTTCATCCTCTTTCCAAGTCCCAGCGAAAACAGCAGAAGCTCTGCGATGAAGCCTATCCGGGCAAAATTCCCGTAGGTCTCACCAGAATCCCAGATAAACGAATCCACCATCCCCCCACACACCAGCAACATGGAGCCCCAAACAAAGTAGTTCACCATCTCATGTTTGGACCTCAATATCCCCACCAAAGACATTAACCCGAGGCTTGTAGAGACAATGATCGAGACCCTGATGATCTTCATGATCAGCAGAAAATCGTAGGCGATGAAGAAAATAGCCGTGCAGACTACGAAAAGGACCAAGCTCAATACGGCATCCGCGAAAAGGATCCTATTCCATAGGGGAACCGTGATGGGCGTCTGCAAAAATTCGCGCATGAACAGGTAGTAGAAAAATGGCGCGAGCAGCAGAACACATAAAAAGTAAGCGGAGTTTAGTGGGTCCTCGCGCATCAGCACTTCACGGATGTACCCCTCAGAAAAGAGATAGAAGATCGCAATGGACAGCATGTAGAGACTGTAGTAGAACCCTGCATTGTCCCGGAAGTGAATGAATATCAGAATATTGTAGAGAATCATGACCCACAGGAAGCCCTGGAAGATCATGTTGAAGGTCATCTTATCCGTATGCTCTCGGAACATGTAGAACGGATTGACGAGGCGGAAAATTGAAAAATCGTGGTGATGGATCTTCTGATGGATCCTGAAGTGGATGGTCTTCTCCACCCCATATGGCAAGGTAATGGGCGCATAGTACGAGCCCTCGGCAGTGGCCTTTTCAGGGCCCGGCACCAAATACCCCGTCCTTTGTGTCAAGATGTTGTCCTGCCGCTGTACGAAGTCGTAGACCTCCACGTAGTCGTTGCGGTTGAAGTACATCAACCAGGTCAACTGGGTGCTATCAAAATTGATGATGTTGATCTTCCCCCAATAGCTGAGGTCATCATCGAAATCACCGTCATAGGTACCCAGGGAAACATAGTCATCACTGAAAACTGCATCAGTGAAGTCCATGGTCCCTGCACTATCAGCTACCAGCTGAATGTGCTCACGAATGTCATAGGTCTTGTCTGCACCATCTCTGATGGCAAATTCGGAGGTCTGGGCGACTACATTGCCAGTCAAGATAATAGCGGCACAAAATAAGGTGAGCCTATGGTGGTTGGTCCATTTCAATGCCTAGAGTATTACGAAAGAACGAGAAAAGTTCCGTCATCTACTCATGAATTCCAAGCTTTCAGCGTGTTATTGGTCTTTTTCGAAGCTAAAATATCACCATTTTTATCCTGTGTTTCGCATGGCGCCTGCTAACGCATTGATCGTGAGCATGAGTGAAGTCTGCACCTCCTCGATATCGCCACCATTTTCGCCATTCTTCTTCTTGCGCCACTCACTTAGAAACCTTACCTGATTCCTATGGAGCTTGTCCATCAATGACGCCCTGAGCTCATTAGAATAGTGGTGGTTCTCCCTCCTTTCTTCGATAGGCATCTCGAGGAGATTATTGAGGTGATCTTTCGTTAGCCGCAGTTCATCCAGAAACATCTTCAGGAATTTGTCGCGCAGCTCAGGATCTTCAACTAAAGAAGCGTAGTGCCCGATGATCTCCTCGTCGGTAGCCGCAAGACTGGTATCCACATTGGTGAGGACGTAACGGATGAAAGGATCTTGTCTCGTCGCTTTCTTGAAAGTCTCGTAGTCTTCAGGGCGTGTTTCTTTCAGGAGATGAAGCGTGGAACCGATACCATACCAGCTGGTCATGTGGCACCGCGCCTGACTCCAGGAAAAGACCCATGGAATCGCCCGCAAGTCCTCGAGACTATTGGCGCCTGTCCGCTTCGCAGGCCTGGAACCGATCTTGCTATTTTCGATCGCATCAATGGGTGTTGCCTGACGGAAGTAGGGAATGAAGCCTTCCGTTCTCATTAGCTCCTCGTACCTCTTTTTGCTTTCCTGAGCCATAAATTCCAGTATGTCGGCCAGGGGGTGGAAGCGCGGTGTTTCGCGGGAATCCGCACTGACCTTGAAGTAGGTGGTCGCGACCAGCAATTCCAGGTTGTAGACGGCATTTACCTTGTTGGCATACTTCTGACTGATCGTTTCTCCTTGCTCGGTAATACGAATAGATCCACTCAAGGCTGAATGGGCCAGTGCTCTGATGAAATAGTGCGTCGGGCCGGCCCCACGACTAATAGAACCTCCCTTACCGTGAAAGAACTGAATGTCAATTCCGTGCTCCCGGCCGATGTTGCTCAGCTTGTATTGGGCCTTGTAGAGGTGCCACTGACTGGCCATGATGCCACCATCTTTGTTACTGTCGCTGTAACCAACCATGACCTGCTGCAGGACCGGTCGCCCGTTTTGGCGAGCGATGTATTTTAGGCTTCTCTGTGTGAACGGATGCGCTAGAAATTGCTCAAGTATTTCCGGGCCGTTCTCGAGGTCTTCGATGGTCTCCAGCAGCGGCACAACAGGTACGACACAAACAAGGCCATCCTCGGTGCGCTTCGTCAGACCCGCCTCTCTCGCGAGCAAATAAACGACGAGTAGATCGGAGACCGATCGGGTCATGCTGACAATAAAGGAACCAATACCATCGGTACCATACTTGCCCACATGATTCTCAATCTCCTTGTAGGCGGCGATCACCTTGCCGGCTTCGTCGTCGAGGGCCACGTTGTAGGGCAGGAAGGGCCGGTTGCTTTCAAGTTCCCTATTCAGCATCTCCAGGCGCTTTTCCTCAGACCATGAGGCGAAATCAGTATCATCGAGATGGGTCGCTTCCAGTAGCTGCGAAACCGCCTTATCGTGGAAGGCACTATTTTGGCGCACGTCTACTTTGGCCAAATGGAAGCCAAAGGTCTCCAACAGTCGGATGGCCACGAAGACATCGTCATAAGCAATGGACTTGGCGCCATAGTCGATCAACTCCTTTTGTAGCAGTTCCAGGTCCTTGCGAAGCTCAGACGAATGAATGTAGCTACCGGCAAGATCCGCGAGAGCAGTGGCGTGACCGCGCTTGGTATCGACGGGAAGCTTGGTGATCACAAGGTTGACAAACTGTCGGAACACCTCTCCCTTGTTCCTTTCCATGGCCGGATGTCCCCGGTCCTTGAGCTCATTGACCATTTGCCTCATGCGCTCCTGCATTTCGTGACTTGCTTTGGACACATGATGGCTGAAGCTTAGCCTCTTCACCAACTCGTTGAGGCGTCTTCTCAACACCACGAACGCGTGCAACCTCAGTTGCTCCAAAGTGTGGGCCGTCACCTCATGCGTAACAAGCGGGTGACCATCTCTGTCTCCCCCTACCCAATCACCAAAGGTGACATCGGGAAATGCATGGTCGACAAGCAGGTCTTTTTTGTCCTTCCCTACATACTGCCATGCCTGTATCAATCGGCGGTCCAGCATTGGGATCACCTCAGGGAAGACATTGACCAGGTAGTGGAGGACGTTGTTGAGTTCGTCTTCTACCCTAGGCTTCTCGATGTATATCTCCCCCGTTTTCCAGATCCTGTAAAGGGTGAGTTTGATGTTGTGCCTGATATTGACGATCTCATTCTCTGTATACATCTGGTTCTCACGCTGCACCAAGAGTAAGTAGAGCTCGCGGTAGTGTTCCAAAACGGTGGCACGCTTGGCCTCCGTAGGGTGAGCCGTCAGCACTGGCTCAATGTGTATTTTCCTGAATTGCTCCTTCAGGTCCTCTGTCGTATACCCCCGGGAGATCAGCTTGGAGAGATTATCAGCCCAGAGTCCACTCACATCAGACATGGCGTGGTCTTCCGTTCGCCTTCGATGCTGTACTGCACCGTTGATTTCCACCATATTCACCAATTGAAATACCAATGAATACAGCTGGATCTCCTTATCGCTCATATGCTCCGCGGGGTGCTCCTCATTGATCAGAGGCACCTTTAGTGCCATATCCTCCTCATCGTTTTCTGTGAGAATCTCCTTCAACGCCACCAGTAGAAATTCCAGATCCTCATAGGGCTTTCCAAGACGCGATTGAAGTATAGAAAGGGTAGAATTCATAGTCTTATATCAGTTTGAGGTTTGCGACATTCGGGGTAAATACCGCAATCGGGGGTGGCGGCAATTATAATAAGTAAAATGTACTTTCTTAAACAATTGGGAAATACCACCTTGTTATCTTTACCCATCAACAATGAGAGATCAAACCAATGGACAATCGAAAGTATTTACCTATCATCATCATTCTTGCCGTTTCCGTCATCGTTATTTTCTCGCTATCCAACAGCATTTTTTATACGGTGCAGGCAACTGAGCGTGCGGTGATATTCAAGAAGTTTTCCGGCGGGCTGGATAAGGAGAACATTGTTCGTCCAGGATTTCATGTAAAAGCCCCGTGGAACGACATTTATGTCTATGACGTCTCTGAAAATCAAATGGAGGAGAGCATGGATGTCCTCGACAAGAATGGTCTGAATATATCCGTAGATGTGACGGTCAGATTCCACCCGATGTTTGACAGTATTGGTGAGATCCATGAGACTTTTCAAAGAGACTATGTGAGACGACTGGTCATTCCTGAAGTGCGGTCCACAGTTAGACAAGTGATGGGTCGCTACACGGCAGAGGAGATCTATTCGACCAAAAGACCGGAGGTAGAGTCCTCCATTCAAAATGAAACTGAAAGCACCCTCGGAGCTCCGGGTAACAATATCGTAATGCGGGCACTTCTTATCAGAGCGATACAACTTCCCGACCAGATCAAGGAAGCAATCGAAAATAAACTAAAGCAGGAACAAGAAGCCCTTGCTTATCAGTTTAGATTAGAGAAGGAACGGAGTGAAGCAGAAAGAAAGCGGATCATGGCTGAAGGTGAAGCCCGGGCCAATGAGATCATCAATAACAGTTTGACGAACAATTTGTTGAAGATGCGGGGGATAGAGGCGACAAGGGACTTGTCAAATTCCCCCAACTCCAAAGTGATTGTTATAGGTAGTGGGGACCAGGGATTGCCGCTAATATTAGGGGGCAATTAGAACAAAAAGGAGATCAATAGTTATTCATTTATATTAGAAACTTAGTAAAACTTATAATCCCACATTTAGATGTCAAATACTGCTGAAATTAAAATCGGTGACAAGGTTTATGAGCTACCGGTAATTGAAGGCACAGAGCAGGAGCAAGCGATAGATATTAGTAAGTTTAGAGGCCAATCGGGTGTTATTACAATAGATCCGGGATTCAAGAACACAGGCTCGACCAAGTCCGCCATCACCTTTCTGGATGGTGAAAAAGGGATACTCCGCTACAGGGGATATCCCATCGAACAACTAGCCGACCAATCGACGTTTCTGGAAGTCTCTTACCTGCTCATCTACGGCGAGCTGCCGTCAGCGACTGAGCTAAGAGAATTTCAGCAGCAGGTCACAAGCCATACCCTGGTTCATGAGGATTTCAAAAAACTCTTGGATGGCTTCCCGTCCACGGCACACCCGATGGGCGTTTTGTCCTCGATTGTAACGGCACTCACAGCCTTCTATCCGAAGAGCACTGACCCCACCCGCTCGAGCGAAGAGATCAACTTGTCCATCATTCGGATCATGGCCAAGATGCCGACGTTTGCGGCGTGGGCGTACAAGAATCAAATGGGTCATCCGGTGATGTACCCCGACAACACACTCGACTACTGCGGCAACTTCCTCAAGATGATGTTTGGAATGCCTACCGAAGAGTACAACGTGGATCCTGTCGTGGCAAAGGCACTGGACAAGCTGCTTATCCTCCATGCCGACCATGAGCAAAACTGCTCTGCATCGACGGTCCGCATTGTTGGTTCATCCCAGGCCAGTCTTTATGCTTCCTTGTCAGCAGGCATCAATGCCCTCTGGGGGCCGCTGCACGGTGGTGCCAACCAGGCAGTGATCGAAATGCTCGAAGGCATCAAAGCCGATGGCGGCGACACGAAAAAGTGGATGGCCAAAGCCAAGGACAAAGACGACCCTTTCCGCCTGATGGGATTCGGTCACCGTGTATACAAGAATTTCGATCCAAGGGCGAAGATCATCAAGAAGGCTGCTGACGAGGTATTGACGGCACTGGGAGTAAACGATCCTGTACTTGACATCGCGAAGGGGCTCGAAGAAGAGGCGCTGCGAGATCAGTATTTCGTGGATAGAAAACTCTATCCAAACGTCGACTTCTACAGTGGCATTATTTACCGGGCACTTGGCATCCCAACGGAGATGTTCACAGTGATGTTTGCGCTCGGTCGCCTACCCGGTTGGATTGCACAGTGGAAAGAAATGCGCGAGAACAAGGAGCCTATCGGAAGACCGAGACAGGTCTACACAGGAGCCAATGATCGCGATTACATAAGCGTAGACAAGCGATAGCTTGTGGAGTTCGCAAGAATATTTTGAAGGAGCGTTTTTGACGCTCCTTTTTTTGTGTCCTTTCAAAAAGAAATAATGCACATCCACACCGTCCTTTGATCTGTTCACAAAGAATCGGGCGAAACGGGTGTTTAGCGTGACACAAAGGGTGATTTTGCAGCGTATTAAAAACAAAAGAACCTAACCCTAACACGCCATGCCTTCTTCCTCAGCCGTTGATTCCGCTACACGTCTGGATCCCCAGGTACTTAAAAAACTATACACGACCCACTCTTCACGCCACTGGTGGGCTTTGATATACAATTGGCTGATCATCATTGGCACGATACTGCTTTGCGAGGCTTTTTTTAACCCAATCACCTACTTTCTGGCAGTGCTACTTATCGGTGCCAGAATGCACGCCCTGGCCATACTGATGCACGACGCCGCCCACTATCGCTTTCTGCCTAGCCGCAAGTGGAACGATGCGGTGACCAACTGGCTAACGATGTTTCCTCTTTTCACGACCATTGCCGTATATCGCCAAAACCACTTAAACCATCACCGCCACCTGAATACCGAAGATGACCCAGACTGGGTAGCGAAGCTCACGAAGAGAGAGTTCACTTTTCCAAAAACCAAGAGAGAGTTCGTTTTGACGGTACTGTCCTATTTGTTCCTTGTACAGGGGGCCAAGGATGCCATTTGGTTCTTGAAAAGATTTCAAGCGCCTGCTAAAAAGGGCAAACCTCAGGAGAAATCGGAACGCTTGATTTTCACAGTCCTGCTCGTCGTTCTACTAACGTTGACTGGAGGGTGGAAGCTCTACCTTTTCTATTGGGTGGTTCCCTACCTAAGCACGTTTTTCATGATGCAATACATCCGTAGCGTCGCTGAGCACTTCGGGGATCTGGAGTACGAGGACGACCTGAGTCACAGCCGGACCGTAAAGCCTCATTGGATCGAAAAAATACTGATTGCTCCCCATCATGTGGGATACCATCTCGAACACCACCTGTATGCGGGAGTGCCCTTTTATCACCTACCTGATCTACACGACGCTCTCATGAAAAACGAGGCCTATCGCGAAAAGGCGCATATCACACATGGATATGTGAGGGGATTGCTCAACGAGCTCGGAAGAGCGCAAAGCATCTCTCCGATTCATACACATGCAGTGACCGCTAGTAGCGCCGGTTGAGGATTTCAGAGAGGATAATGGCCTTCCGGGCGCTCGAAGGGTTGGACAACATCTCTTTGATCTCGGAGGCCACTTCGCTTCTTTTTGAAGCTCCACGTTCTACTTTGCTCGCAATCTTGAAGTGTTCGTCACGTTCATAGCTGATATCACTGCCCTCTGCCTGGCGGATGGACTCTTCATAGACACGGCGGCTCTCATCATCAGCAAAATGCCTTGTTCGCCCTTCTTCCTCCAGTCGTTGCTGCTCCTCGCGCCTTGTGGGGCGTGACTCCTGAGCCCTTTGAGGCTGGCGCACCGGCACAGGCTGCGGCTCCTCTTCGACCTCCACCTCTCGCTGTTGACCGGCCTCTGTGAACTCACGAAGTAAATCTTCGAAAGATTTTGGCTGACGGCGAGGCATACCCTCTCCTGGCTCCGAGTCGGGTTGTGGGCCCTGCTCCTCGGGTTTCTTGCGAAGCGCCCGGGTGATGAAATAAATAATTCCGAAAAGAATGTATATCCAGACTTGGATGTCGTCCATGGTGGAAATCTTTGACGGTAATTTAAATGTTCAGGTCGATATCTTAAAACTCGTCCTACCTAATTATTTTTGATGGCTCTTAAAGCTACCGTGGCGAGATTGGAAGGAAGGGTGACGTTTTTTTGTTAATGTTCCTCATAACGTATCTGAGTAACTGGAGTCGGTCCCACACCACATCATTTCCTGTACACCCGAGCTAGCGGTTCCCACTGAGAAGTGACAGGCCTTTAAGACCAAACATACGTCGCGACTGGAGCGAGCGACCAATGGAAAGACACTATGCAGTTAACACGCCTTGAAATAAAAGGATTTAAGAGCTTTGCCGATAAAATCACCATCAATTTTGATGAGGGGATCACCGGCATCGTAGGGCCCAATGGCTGCGGCAAGTCCAATGTCGTCGACTCAATCCGGTGGGTCCTGGGGGAGCAAAAGAGCCGCGTGTTGCGATCAGAGAAGATGGAAAACATCATCTTCAACGGCACCAAACATCGCAAGCCCACCCAGCTGGCAGAAGTGTCATTGACCTTCAACAACACCAAGAACCTCATACCGACCGAGTACTCCCAGGTCACGATCACACGCCGGTACTTCCGCTCTGGAGAAAGCGAATATCTCCTCAACGGTGTACCGTGTCGACTAAAGGACATCACCAACCTATTCCTGGACACCGGGATTGCCAGCAATAGCTACGCCATCATCGAACTCAAGATGGTGGACGATCTACTCAATGACAAAGACAACTCAAGAAGGGCCCTTTTTGAGGAAGCCGCAGGGATTTCCAAGTTCAAGATCCGTAAGAAGGAAACCCTCAAAAAGCTGAATGACACGGATGATGACCTCGATAGAGTTGAGGACCTCCTTTTTGAGATAGAGAAAAACCTGAAGTCACTCGAGCGTCAGGCCAAGCAGGCCAAGCGGTACTTTGAGATCAAAGAGGAGTACAAGCTTGCGAGCATTGCCCTTGCACACAAGACCATCCAATCTCTGAATGAGATACATGTCAACATCACCAAACAAATAGAAAGTGAAGACGATAAGAAGCAGTCTCTCACTACGCAGCTGACGGAAATCGATGCCCGCGTTCAGCAATTGAAGGCAGATTTGATCTCCAAGGAGAAGTTGCTTGGGTCCAGGCAAAAGAGCCTCAATGAGCACGTACACAAAATCCGCCAGTACGAAAGTGACAAAAAGATACGTAGCGAGCGTCAGCGCTTCCTGGAGGACAAAATGACCAACCTTAAGGAGCAAGTATCGCAGGATAAGCAAAGCAACGAGCGGGCCTCCTTCTCTATCGACAGCCTCGAGAAAGAGAAAGAAACTGCAACTCGCATCCTTGCCGAGATCAAGGTGAAGTTGGAGCGACTGAAAGACGACTTCGAAAGGCAAAGGTCAGCAACAAATGAAGAGGAACAGCGTCTGCAGGAATTGCAGCAGAAGTACAATAGCCATCGGGAGCAAGTATACCACGAAGGCAAGGAGATAGAGATCAAAGAGATACAGCTCAGTACTGCCCGGCAAGAACTTGAGAAAACCAGTGAGGACTCATCGAATACTTCCGCCAATCTGGTGGAGTTCGAGACAAAACTTGCAGCGATCGAGGGCACACGCAACGAGAAGCAGCAGGCATTCGATCAGTTAAAGAGTGAGGAATCCAAACTCGCCGAGCAAATTGCTACCCAAAAACAGCACCTGGATATCCTCAAGCAGCAGCAGGCGGAGGTAAATCGACAGCTCGACGCCCGTCAAAATGAATATGGGCTCACAAAGTCGCTAGTCGAAAACCTGGAAGGCTTCCCGCAGGCGATCAAGTTCCTACGGAAAAGCGAAGAATTTAAGAAGACCCCGCTCCTCTCTGACATCATCGCCTGTCCTGAAGACTACAGGATCTGCATCGAGAACTATCTGGAGCCTTTCATGAACCACTATATCGTGGAGAACTACGATGAGGCAAGGAGAGCGGTCGCCCTCCTGAGTGATAGTAGTCAGGGAAAGGCCAATTTCTTCATACTCGATCAGCTTGACGCGTACCGTCCACAGACCACGGAGATCATCGCCGGCGCGACCGCGGCCTCAGAGATCATCGAATACGACGACAAGTACCACCACCTGATCGCTTATTTGCTTCACAATGCCTATATCTACGATGGCACTCAACCTGAAGTATCCGGCGACCTGGAGGTAGCTCTTATCGCGAAATCGGGCAAGATCACCAAAAGAAGGTATTCTGTCAGTGGTGGATCTGTGGGACTCTTTGAAGGAAAAAGGATAGGCCGTGCCAAGAACCTCGAGAAGCTGGAAGTCGAAATAAAAGGGCTGACGGCCAAACAGGAGACCACGCACACAAAGATCAAGTCCTGCGAAGCGGACATTGCCAAAATGCAGGCCAACGCCCGAAGCGAGGAATTAGAGACGCTGCGGGAGGAAATGGCCCTGCTCAACGAGGAATACGTTTCGTTGCGAACCAGGAAGGAGCAATTTGCAACGCTGCTCTCCTCCAACACCACCAAGCGTGAGGACCTCGAAGAACAGATTGGCAGCCTCGATGCCTCCTTATCAGAGCTCCGTCCACGGTACAAAGAGATGTCCGAGGGACTCAGCGACTTGCAGGAGGAAATTGAGGATCGCCGCGAGGCGCTGAAGTCCATGAGCGAACTTCGCTCCCAAAAGTCGGCAGCCTACAACTCCGAAAACGTTCTTTTTCACCAGCAGGAAAGCAAGGTCAGCTCCATCGACCAGGAAATAAGCTTCAAAAACGAGGCTTTCCAGAATAGCCTTGATCGGATACAGAAAAACCTGCAAGAGCTCAAACTCACGGAGCAGGATCTCCAGGAGCTAGAGCGGAAGACGGCCATCAACGACGATGACCTGGCCCAGATGTATGATGAAAAAGAAACTATCGAGCAAGGGGTCAACGAAGCAGAAAAGGAGTACTACAATATCCGTGGAGAGATCGATCAGCAGGAAAAGGTCGGGCGAGACATCCAGCGACAGCGTGAGACGGTAGACCAGATCCTGCTACAGTGGCAGACCAAGCTCAACGAAACCAACATGCAACTCAATTCGGCGCGGGACCGTCTGTCCGTCGAATTTGGCATCAACATCGACGACCTGAAAGGGGACATGGCGCCCCACTACGAAGAGAAGAGCGAGTCTGAGCTAAAAACCACCACAGAGCGTCTGAAACAGCGCTTGGACAACATGGGGCCCATCAACCCTATGGCCATGGAGGCGTACGAAGAAATTAAAGAACGCTATGACTTCATCACAGGTCAGAAGGAGGACTTGCTCCTGGCCAAGGAATCGCTCTTGAGCACGATTGGCGAGATTGATATGGTGGCCAAGGAGACCTTCCTCAATGCCTTCGAACACATCAAAGACAACTTCATCAAGGTCTTCCGTACGCTCTTCACAGATGAGGACGACTGCGACCTGCGACTGGCCAATCCCGATGATCCGCTGGAGAGCAGCATTGAGATCACGGCCAAGCCTAAAGGAAAACGGCCATTGACGATCAACCAGCTGTCGGGGGGTGAAAAGACCTTGACGGCAACTTCCCTGCTATTTGCTATCTACCTGATCAAGCCCGCACCGTTTTGTATCTTCGATGAGGTGGACGCACCACTGGATGACGCAAACATTGACAAGTTCAACAACATCATTCGGAAGTTCTCAAATGACTCGCAATTCATTATTGTCACACACAACAAGCGAACGATGGCCAGTACCGACGTCATCTATGGCGTGACAATGGTCGAGCAAGGCATCTCAAGAGTCGTACCTGTGGACTTGCGCGAGTTGGCTTAATGCATTACCTTCAGGTCGCCCAAGTAGGGAACTAAAGAACTACTCGGCCCATTATCTTTGTGATAATTGTAAACTTCAGGTAAGCAGCACTATACAGGAATGAGACTTAGCCTCCTCGCCCGCAAACTGGGCGTTCAGCCTTCAGTAATAATAGATTTTTTCGGAGATAACGCGATCCATGGCAACAGCAAGCTAGAGGACGGGCAAATAGAACAAGTATTGGAAGAATTCGGTCCTTTACCGGAAGAGCCAGTGGAGCCTGAAGAGCCTGTAGTTGAAGAGAGTGCAGAAAATGATGAAGTCGTCGAAGCGGAAGAGGCCGAAGAGGAAACGGCCGAAAAAGAGGCAGACCCCGTCGCCGTAGAGGTTGAAGAACCTGCCGTCGACGAAACGGAATCGGAGGCACCGACCACGGAAGAAATTGAAGTATCTCCTCAAGAGGAGTCACTAGAAGCCGAAGCACCTGTGGCTGAAGAGACATCCGTGGAAGAAAACGAGGCCCCTGACGCAGAGGAGGAACCCACAGCACCCGAGGATGTGGAGGTACTGGAACCAGCATCAACCGAAGAGCCGGTAAGCCTTGAAGAGACTGATTCGCCAGAGGCAGAAGAGCACCTTGACGTGGCCCATTTCCAGACCGAGGATGTCATCGAGACGTCCACAGAGGAGGAGGAAGAAGAGGCACATGTAGTGAATGTGGAAGAGGTGGAGGTCGATCCGGAGACAGCGGAAGAAAGCGAGGACATCACGACATCGACGGATGTGGATCCCGTCCACGCTAAGAAGATCAAGGTCATGGAGGTTTCTGAACTCCTCGAACTGGCCGAAAAGCAGGCACAGGAGCAAGAAGCCAGCGGCGAGGCGTCCGATGAAGAGTCAGAGGACGTGGGAAGCGAGAGTGATGTCACCGAAGAAGACACCACACCTGATGAAGAGGTACTCATCAAAGCCCCCAAAGTCTACCTACCAGGATTGACAGTAAAAGGCAAGATCGATCTGCCCGAGCCCAAGCCCAAGCCAGCTAAGTCAGACGAGGAGGACAGTGAACGCGCCGAACGCAAGCGGAAACGCAAAAGCAAGCGCCAGGAACAAAATCCTGTGGCCGCCAAGCGACAACGCGAAGAACGCCAGGCAGAACGCCAGCGGCAAAAGGAATTGCGACAACTAAAAGAAAAGAAGCGGCAACACTACATGAAGAATGTCGCCGTCAAGTCCCCGCCTCAGTCCAAGGCGAAAAAGCCGAGGAAAGAAACTGAGACAACTCCCACCCGCAAATCATCGGCTCCGCAGGAAAAGATGAACGCCCTCCAGCGCTTTTGGAAGTGGATGAATACTTAGGGAATTGTGAATTCTGAGGGTCGGATAGATCGACCCATTCCAAAAAACTTTTAGGCGGGCTATCGGGCTATACGTTCTATCTCGGCCCCGCTGGCAGCCCCAATGCCCTTCGGGCGACCATGCCGGATGCCACTGCTATCCCGGCCCGAGAGAGGCCTGAGTATGGAGTGTGAGTGTGAGAACTAGAGTGTGAGTGTGATCACTCTCTAATTTTCAATTCTCAACTCTCCATTTTCAATTTCACGACGAAAGTTCATCTATCGCCTTCACCAGTACATCCAGTTCGTCTGTAGTCGTGTACACGTTTGGCGTGATGCGCAGTCCGCGAACGCCCGGCCGGTTGATGGCCACCGTCCAGATCTTGTACTTGTCCAACATCATCTTCGCCAGGTCCGAAGGTTCGATCCCCTCGATCCCGACATTGCCAATGCCGCCGTGCCTATTCATATCTGCCGGTGTATTCACGATGACCTTAGGCCGATCCCGCACCTTACTTGTCCAGTAGTTCTGCAAGTACCGCAATCGCTCCTGTTTGCGTTCGATACCCATCGCATTCTGGAAGTCGATCGCGCTCTCGATGGCAAGATCCGTGGCGACCGGATGCGTTCCGATATGGTTGAGTCGTCGCATGGTTCCATCGGCACCTTCTCCTTCGGCAAAGAGCGGCCATACATAATCGACCTTGCTGGGTTCGACATAAAGGAAGCCAGCCCCCAGTGGCACGCTGAGCCATTTGTGCAAGCTCGTACCGTAGTAGTCACAATTAAGGTCAGAGATCTTAAAGTCGATGTGCCCAAAGGCATGTGCTCCGTCAACCATCACCTGCACGCCCTTCTCATGGGCCATGTCGCATATCTTACGAATAGGCAATACCTGCCCGGTGATGTTGACCATGTGACAGACCATCAGCAGTTTCGTTTTGTCCGTGATCGCCGAAGCGTACAAGTCCACGATTTCCTGGTCATCCTTTGGATGGTTGGGCACCATCACCATTTTGCGCTTGATGCCGTACCGCTTCTCCATCAGCTGAAACTGGTTGAGCATCGCACCGTAGTCCTGTTCTGCCATCACCGCCTCGTCGCCCTCCTCCCAGGGCATCCCAGCGATGACCAGGTCAAGAGACTCCGTCGTATTACGCGTGATCGCCAGTTCACCAGCTCCACAGCCGGCCAACTCCGCCAACTTAGCCGCCATCTTGTTTTTGTTGTCCCACTGCTCGGTACGCATGTACCACGAGGCGTGATAGTTCACCTCACGGATAAGCTCGAGGTACGCCTCTAGCGTTTGCTCGGGGATCATGCAGTAGTAGCCGTTCTCCAGGTTGATATAGTCGGGCTTCAAGCGATAGCCGGCCCTAATCCGGGCCCAGAAATCTTCATCGGTGGCCAATTGCTTTGGGGAAATACCGTCAACGGCCTGAAACAGATGTTGAATGGAGGAAAGCGAAAATGGCATACCCAATCCCATGAGGGACGCCCGCTTCAAAAAATCTCTCTTGCGCATTGGTTTGAGTTATTGGATAGAGAAAGTTAATGAAGTCCGGCAGAAAAGACTAACAGGCCCCTTGGTTCGTGGGGGGTGATTAGTGACTCGTAACAAATGCTCTTCATTATCCCCAACAGACCAACTCTTTCCCAATAGTCACGAATCACCTGAAACCTATTAGTAATGAAGTCCTGCCCAAGGCTGCCTGAGGGTACCTTTCCGGTCTCAACAAATCCTCGGCAGCTGCTCGCCTACCAGCATGTTGACGACACGTTTTCCACCAATCGCACTATGAAGTACGACCTTTTTTGGGTAATCCTCTACGGCAGCGCCGATGATCGCAGCACCGTTGCCCTCGGGCGCTTGGCCAATGCAATCAAGTACCTCCTGAGCTACCTCGCTAGCCACAAACGCAACAAATATTCCCTCATTCGCCACATAGAGGGGGTCGAGCCCCAGCACCTCACAGGCACTGGCGACACTGTCGAGCACGGGTAAGTGCTCATGATCCAGAGAGATACCCAATTGTATGTCGCGGGCTATTTCATTCAGTGCCGAAGCCACACCCCCTCTGGTGGGGTCACGCATCAGGTGAATATTGGACCCAAATCGATCTAGCAATTTGGCTGTCAAGTGATTGAGGGCCTGGGTGTCACTCTGAATGGTCGACTCAAATGTCAGGCCTTCGCGACAGCACATGATGGCCATGCCGTGGGAAGCAATAGGGCCGCTCACCAGGATCTGGTCGCCAGCGACTACCCGACTAGCGGAGATATCGGCCTTCGAGTGCATTTCGCCTACGCCCCCCCCCCCCCCCGTGGTATTGATGAAGATCTCATCTCCCTTGCCTCTCTCCACGACTTTGGTGTCACCAGTGACAATAACCACTCCCGCGCGATCCGCCGCCGCTTTGGCGTGCACAAGAATCTCCCATAGCTTCCCGACTTCCAGCCCCTCTTCCAATATGAGCCCCAGTGATAGGTATTTGGGATTGGCGCCGCACATGGCCAGATCATTGACTGTACCATTTACCGCCAACTCACCGATGTTGCCCCCTGGGAAGACCACCGGAGAGACCACAAAACTGTCCGTCGAGAATGCCAATTTCCCCGACGCCTCAAAGACGGCGCCATCATGCCGAGTGTCCAGCAGTGGATTGTGGAATAGATCGAAAATCATCTTGTCCAAAAGACGATTGGTCAGCAAACCTCCCCCTCCGTGGCCCAATGTGATCACATCAAAGTCCAGCTGAGGCATGGGACACTGCAGGTCGATCAGTTTCGCTCTTTCCATATAATTATTCAGCTATATCCAGCGTGGCGTAGTGATAGTAGGCAGCGCAGGCCCCTTCGGACGAAACCATCGGCGCACCCTGTGGATGTTCCGGATTGCATTGCTTTCCAAAAGCTGGGCAGTCCACAGGCTTTTTCGTTCCCTTCAGAATCTCTCCTGCAATACATATCGGATTCTCTTTGGTAGCGACGGGCTCGTTGCCCAATTTGAATCGCACATCGAATTCCCGATAATCCTCTTTCAACTCGTACCCACTGACGGGTATCGTCCCAATCCCGCGCCAGCTTCGGTCAGATACTTCAAACACCTCTTCGATGATCTCCCTGGCTTTGACATTGCCTTCCTCCTGTACTACCCGACCGTACTGATTCTCGAGGCGACTCTCTCCATTTTCCAATTGCCTAACGCACATCAAGATGCCCTGTACCAGATCCAGCGGCTCGAACCCCGTCGCCACAACGGGCACCTTGTACTTCTCGACAATTGGGTAGTACGCTGCGAATCCCATGATCGTATTGACGTGCCCCGCAGCCAGAAAACCCTGGATTCTCGTCTCAGGATCGCTGAGAATGGCTTCCATTGCCGGCGGTACCAATACATGCGAAACGAGGATAGAATAGTTGGTGATCCCAGTGACCTTTGCCTGGTACACCGAGAGCGCATTGGCCGGTGCGGTCGTTTCGAAACCCACAGCGAAGAACACCACTTCTTTACCTGGGTTGTTCTTAGCAACGTTCAGCGCCTCCAAAGGTGAGTACAAGACCTTCACCTCGGCACCCTCAGCCTTGGCCTGCAGCAGACTCTTTTCCGACCCCGGCACACGCAGCATATCACCAAACGAGCAGAGGATCACATTGGGACGCATGGCCAGCTCAATGGCCTGGTCAATCAAGTGCAGTGGGGTGACACACACGGGGCAACCTGGGCCATGTACCATGTTGATCTCCTTCGGGAGCAATTCCAGCAACCCGTTCTTGACCAACCCATGCGTTTGCCCCCCACAGATCTCCATAATGGTCCATGGCTGGGTAACGACCTTATGCAGCTCTTCCAGGCATTTCCTCGCTTCCTGGGGACTTCGGTATTCGTCAACAAACTTCATTTTTGAGTGCCTGATTCTCTACTACCGGACTTACTATGTGCGTACGTTGAATCCATTCCAGCATCAATTGTCCGTGAGCAATATTTTCATCATTGGGGGCAAGCTCCTTGTGAAAAAGCAGGTCATACTTGTCAGAAAGATGATCTATCAGCAGATCGACAAGCAAAGCATTTTGGAAAACTCCTCCACTGAATGCGAGGTGCCTCACTCCCGCCGTTCGCGCTTGCTGAGCCACCCATTGGACAAGCATGTCATGGAACAAATACGCCACCACCGAAGGCTCGATTTTCTGTTCAAGTGCGCTAAACACGTTGTCCAAAGCTTGTCGATAGAAAGCAGTATCTCCCGTCAATCTCCATCGCATTCCTTCCTGGTTCCACTCCTTCCCTTTCAAAGCCAGGGCTTCCAGATACATCGCTGCCTGCCCCTCAAAGGTATTGCGCTGTGTGCCAGTCAACAGGCAAGACACCGCGTCAAACAACCGCCCCATGCTTGATGTCAAGATCGTGGACTTTGCCTTCACCTGTAGGTGCGATCTCCATTCCTCAGTAGCGAAGCATGGCCTTATATACTTTTCCTGGGCCTGTTCGTCATCGGTGAAAGCCAGAAGGGCTAGCCTCGGCTGGCGGGCCATTTGGTCTCCACTTACAAGCGGAACTAATCCGATGTTGTCACGATGGTGCATCTGCGCGCCATCCCATAGAAAGGTTTCGCTACCCCAAATTTGCCGATCAGGGGAAAGCCCGGTACCATCCCACACGAAGCCAAGGACAGGATCTTTGGTGATGAGTTTATCGTTTTCTGCCAATACCGACGCCAAATGCGCCTGATGGTGTTGAAAGCGGTTCCACTGCATCGGATGTCCACTCTGCTGCTCCTCACACCAGGCGTAACCGAAGTACGCTGGATGCTCATCCGACAGCAAACATTTCGGCTCGAAACCCAGCACTGACGACAGGTGTCGTAGCACCTTCTCAAATGACCGCTGTGAATC
>CBDDGS010000020.1:0-10305 GCA_965227935.1 Cyclobacteriaceae bacterium
TACCCCATCTGCGCACGAATGTACCTCAAAGCGAAGGCCACGGCCACAATCTTCTCCCAGGCCTTCCCATCGTTCGTCTCGGCTTTTTTCATGGACTCAAGCCAATATGCCAGCGTGCGGTATGGATAGTCGCAGTGAAAGAGGAACTCTGAGATGTAGCCCAGGATCCACAGAATCCGTCCGTCCTCTTCCCGGCTCCCATCTGTTAGGGAGTGAAACAACTTCATCTTCTCACTCGGAGTTCCCGTCAAGACTTCAGCAAGAAAGGGCTCCAGAAAGTTGATCACTTCACAACCAGAGCTCACCCTCTGGAATGTGTTGCGTAGGCTGTGATCTCCGCAGCGTGAGGTCCAGAGCAGGGCTGGCACTCGAGAGAAGTAGGTGGCCTCCATGTAAGTGAGCCCTGCGAACTTCGTCTGGTCCATCTTCTTCAGGTCTTCCAGCTTGTCCACTACGGGCAAGCTTGCAAGCTTCACTTGTCGGTCGGATGCGCGGAATCCTTCCATGTATTGGATGAGGTCATTTCGGATGGACTGAATATGGGAAGTGAACACAAAATATCCGCCTGCTCTTTGCAGGAAGTTCTCCTTAAGGAACACAGCACATCGCTTCTCTGCCTCCCTCTCTGCCTCATTCTCGCTGTTCACGATCAGCTGGTTGAGCTCATCAATCAGCAGGACCATGTCCTTCTCGTTCTTGACATACGTCTGAAGCACTCCCTTCTCGCATGTTAGTCCCCCGAACTCCTCGGCCAAGCCGTCTTTCAAGGGGTTGTCCTCCGGGAGCAGGGCGTGGGCAATGGTGCGATACAGCCAGCCGTCGGCTCCTTCACCCTCACGCCGCTTCACCTTCGACTCGCCATTGAAGGTGACATAGAGCGGCACGAAGTTCCGAGAAGTCGAAGTCTCTAGAGCCTTGCCCAGCTCCTTCAAGAATGTGGTCTTTCCTCCTCTGGCACATCGGGCAGCGCATGTCGGCGGCACGCGCCGAAGATCAAGATCTCTCTCATCGATGTGCTTGTTGATGAGTTCCAGGCAAGCGTTGATCGGAGCCTCGAGTCCAACGAGCTGCTGCCCAGGCAGTAGGACTACCTCTGGGACGTTTGGGGATAGGGCTTCAGGAAAGTCATCCAAAGTGATGGAGCGAAGGCTCGGCTCCTGCGATTCATTTCGAAAAGCAAAAGTATACTGAAGTTCATTTTAAAGTTCATTTGGTTTGCCAAAAGTGCTGCACAAACCAAAGGGTTCCGCAAAGGAAACGTGATTGAAGCGAATCAAAGAAACTCATCTATCGAAAGCGTCGAGCCTCATTGGCAAAGCTGAAAACTAAAATTGAATTTGAAGTTGAACTCACATCATTCGTCTTGCGGCTGAAGATTTGAATTTCATTGTTTCAACCATTTGAACGGCAAGCGAACGATGCTTCGCCTGCTTCGCCTGCTTCGCCTTCGCCTCCTTCTCCTCCACCTCCCGGTTGGAAGGAGCTTGTGTGCCAGAGTCAAATCAAAAGACATCAAATTCTATAAACCATTTGTCTAAGCCAAACCGTCTTCCGCACCTCCTTCTTCGCCTCCCTCACCTCCTGCTTCGCCTCCCTCACCTTCTCCTCCGCCTCCCTCACCTTCTCCTCATCACCGTCTGCCTCCGCCTTCAACATTCTGTTCGTGTACATTGTCGCCAGCTTCTGCGCATTCTCCAATTGCTCCAGCGCCAGGCGAAGTTGTTTCTCCTGGACGAAGTGAAGTCGAGTCAAAGACGTCCGGCCTGAGACTCCCATCCTTTCTCCTGTCCAATTCGTGGACATGTTTTCTCGGATCCAAAAGCAGAACTTCCTCTGAGGCCTTCAGACAAAGTCTTCGAACACAGAAAGAACAGAAGTTTCTGTTGCAAACTTGGGCCGGCTTTCGAATGCTTTCACGAGTGTCAGCTTCTAAAACGTTTTGATGAAGAATTCTTTTTCAGATGAAGTCTTTCGGAAGAGCACTCGCCTTCTTTCCCTACTGTCCCTACCGCTGGATAACGCAAGAAGCTGAAAGAGGCAGAAGACACTCCGATCTTTTCACTTCAGAGTTTTCATCGAAAGCGCGATCCTGATGCAATAGATTCTTCGAAATCAGTCAGCAGAAGATAGCAGAAGTTAGTTTGAAGTCAGCAGAAGTTTCTGTCTTTACTAACTTGGGCCGGCCTCTGTGGCGGTCGTGAACGATCTAACCTGGAAGACTTTGAGATTCTCAACAGGACACGAGTTGCGAACCTTCGTCAAGTTGCCAACGCTCTTCACTTTGGGCGCTCCTGCGACGAGAAAACATGCGCCTAAGCTCTATGAGCAAATTCAGAAGCTCTTTCAGCTGCGCGAAGCTGCGCAAACCTGTGCGAAACTCAGAGAAGAAGTCCTTTCAGGTCGTGGCTAGACGCAGCGGGGAGGTCCTTTCTCGGAAAGGAGTTCGACAAAAACTCAATGTTTTTTTCAAATGGATATTGAATGAAACATTAAAACTCAATCAAATGTTAATGAAAATGAAACCTGCTTCAAAAAAAATGTTAGCTTCTTTGAGTCTTCTCAATCGGCCTGGGGGTGGCTCACAGAAAGGCCAAAGCCAAGGCGACACGTTGGAGCGTGAACGCCTCAAGACGAGTCAAACTGCGTTTGGGAGCAGCCTTGGAAGCGCACCAAAAGACCTGGCAGTTCTTTCTTCTTTCATATGATTCTATCATATGATACTTTAATGCGAAAGGGATTTCTTCTTTGTTAAGTTTCGACCAAAATTCATTCCACCTCCATTTCGAAGGTGCCGCAGCATACTCAGCCTGACAGTGGCGACAATCCATTTCTATTAAACATCTTTAAAAGAAGAACAACTTTGGATGGCTTTGGAACTCTTCGTTGAGGATTTACACCTGACTCACCTGTCTACAAGATCAATCCATTCCGGTCGCAGCTGAGGTGTCCGAGCGGCTTGTGCATGTCGACAGAACTTCCAGAGCCAAAAAGCGCTTCAGAAAATCTTCTTTCACAACAACTCGTTCAACGAAAAGCGAATCTGATTCTGACGAAGTCCAAGAAAATGTGACGCCGCCGGCCTTTTACTCTTTCATCCGCAAGGGCATCAAGGGCCGCAACCACTTGTGAAATCCGGCGCCGAGCAATTGTACGGCTTTTCTATCCACTGTATCAGCTTCATAATTTGTCATGATGACTGGGATGATTTGGCACTTTGGCACGGCCTTCTCCCCTGCTTTCCGGGCCGCCTCGATGAGCTCACGGACCGATTTCGGGTCAGGAGTTGTACCCGACTTCACTTGGTAAGCCAACACGGCTACCAGCTTGTTCTCCTCATTGAACAGGGGAGAGATGTGCTCAATTCCAGCCTCCCCTACATTTCCGGACACCACTAAGGATCCGGCTTCCAGAAGCTTTCGCACTGTGTTCACTTCTTTGAATGAGCCAACCTTTGCAATCCAATGGTTGGGCTGCTTTGCTGGACTGAGTTTGAACCCTTTCTTAGGGAGCCTTTGACAGACCGCTCCCCGAAAGAGCTCGCCCAGTGTCACCAGATCTTGTCCAAAGCCTTGCCGCAGAAGCACTTCGAAGTTCTGCGCCACATCTTCGCCGAACACTCGATTTCGCTTAGACACTTGCAGATCTGCCAGGAGGGCATTGCACAAAAAGCTTTTGCCAGACCATGTGTTTGGCATGAAAGCCAGAAAGCGAATCATGAAGGCTTCGATGCGATACGAATCCTCGTCTTTCCGAATGATTCCACACTCCAGCAAACCCTCGAGCCCTTCCCTGAATTCCGAAGGCTTCGCGAGCAGCTGCGGCACGTGGGTCCACAATTTCCTTGCATGGTCCTCGAGGTTCGTGTTCTGTGCGATGAGATTAGAGATCTGCAGGTGAAGCTGAAGCTCTTCATTGAGCGAAGATGCAGGCAGATAAGTGAAGGCCGTTCTAGGGTGAACAGCCACACCCTGGACCACTTGCCACATCCATGACTTCTTCTGTATGTCTCTCAGCCATTCCTTGCCCTTCACACCCTTGGCTTCTTCTGCAAGCGCTTCAGCGACCTTCTGGGGATCTAACACTCCCAGTGGCACTGGGTACAGTTCCCGACCCGAGACGAAGCTCCAGCTACACAATTGGGTTGTGGAAAACGAGGAGAAGACGATGGCGATCTTCGAAAGACACTGCCCTTGGAGAGACATGTATTCCTTCAGCATCCTTTTGGCAGCTTCAACTTCCAACTGGACCAGCTCGTCCACGAAGACCACCAAAGCATCCTCCTCATTCATCTTATATGCCTTTCTGATGAAAGCCACCGCATTCTTTGGAGACACATCTTCAAGTTGTTGCAAATCTTCTTCTTTTGCACCAGCTGCCCATAGCAGAGAACAGGCAACTCCATGCGGTGTCCCCCGTTGCAGAAGCACACCTGGCACTTGAAAGGTCTCGGTGCTATAGGTCACATACAGGACTCGTCGTCCCTTGACTTGCAATTGCCTTAACGCCACCGTCTCCAAGAGGGCACTCTTGCCCATCCCGGATGCGGCGACAGTGGCGCAGACCTTCCAGCCTTTCCCGTTCAGGCTCCAACAGGCAGGGCCCTTGTCCTTCTTCAACACAGCCGCGATGTACATCTCCATGAGCTCAATAGCCTCCTCTCGTTCAAGGAGCTCACGAGTCTGCGAGCCATCCAACTTCAGCAGGGCCGATTCATTTGGGATGAAACTCGTCATCTCCTGCAAGACGAGCTCGGAGCGACGAAGCGCCTTCAGCAGACAGAGCTTCACTTCCTCCACCTCCCGGGAAGTGCCATCAAACCATTTCTTTTGAAAAGAGTCAAATCAAAAGACATCAAATTCTATAAACCATTTGTCTAAGCCAAACCGTCTTCCACACCTCCTTCTCCGCCTTCTCCACCTCCTGCTCCGCCTCCCTCATCTTCTCCTCCGCCTCCTGCACCTTCTCCTCATCACCGTCTGCCTCCGCCTTCAACTTTCTGTTCGTGTACATTGTCGCCAGCTTCTGCGCATTCTCCAATTGCTCCAGCGCCAGGCGAAGTTGTTTCTCCTAGACGAAGTGAAGTCAAGTCAAAGACGTCCGGCCTGTGACTCCGATCCTTTCTCCTGTCCAATTCGTGGACATGTTTTCTCGGATCCAAAAGCAGAACAACTTCCTCTGAGGCCTGAGGCCTTCAGACAAAGTCTTCGAACACAGAAAGAACAGAAGTTTCTGAAAAAAAAAGTCTTTGAAGACATTTTGTTTGACAAAGTATTCGAAAGAAGGAATGTCTCGTCTTGACATCTTCGAAAATGTCTTTGCTTGGATAGGCGTCTGGAAAAACACGGAAAGCCGAAAGAGTTTGAAACTCCTCACGAGGCACTTAAAGTGCAAAAGAAATCAAAAGATCTAAACTTCTGACCCTTTGATGACTTGCTGTTGCGATTCAACTTCGATCTGCGCAATTGATCGACGTGAAGTTGCTTCGAGAGACAAACACGCCTTCATCTTGGAAAGACATGTTGAGTTGAAGTTCTCCGAAAAGAAACAAACAATTTCTAACAGAATTCGCCTGAAATTCGAAAAGACTTTGAAGAACTTCCTCCGGCCTTTCCGGTTGGTGCGGCCTTCCGCTCCAACACCTGGGTCATCACACAATTTAAATCCTCCGAAGCCTTCAGCGCAGAAACCAGAGTGAAACAAGGAAATTCTTTCTATTGAGATTTGATAAAGCAGGTTTCATTTCGGAGTTCATTTCGAAGAGAAAGTTGAAAGCAAATTTCGAAGAGGCCATCGCCTTGGCGCTCACGGCCGAGTAGACCTGGCAACTGGGACCGTTTGACAAAACAGACAAACCGAATTTCTTCAATCTTTCAAGAGAATTTCAGAAGACTTTCCTTTACACTTCCAACCTGCGGGAGGTTCGCCCTCCCACAAGGCCAGGAGCCCTGCAAGCGAAGCGCTTTGAAGAGCCTTTTACGGAAACTGAGAAGAGGACCACCAGTGTGCATTGCAGTCCTGGTGCGACAAGGATCAAGAAGCGCCAAAGGTGCCTTGGAACACGGCCAAAAAGGCAAGCAACAGCCGCTTGGCACCTGGTGATCAGAGTGAGTGTCTCATGACAAATGTGATGAAAGAAAGTCTTCTTAAAAGAAATATTCATTCCCTTACCTCGATTGCGTCGCGCCATGCCTTGCCTGAGGCTACGAGGCGACAATCAAACGGGTTGCAAGTGAGGCCCGAGCGAAACACGAAGAGTCAAAGAAACAGCAACTCAGAGAAGAGCCGAAAAGCTGCTTGGCAAATGCAGAAGAGCCTCACCAAGAATTGGCCAACTGGGTTTGTACCCAAGGACATGGGGGGATGACGGGACGTGCTTCGGTTGCGAACAGAGACGAAAGAAGAGAGACTTCGTCTCTCTAAGCATGAGAAATGTCATGTTTGACTTCCTTTTTTCTTGGCCTGCTTTGAGAACTACTGGGGTGGCATTGGCGAGTTGCTGGATGAATTCCGTGGCGTCTGGATCCTGCGGAAAACGCTTTCGCGTTTGCCAAAAAGTTCGTTGCGAAAAGGTCCTCCTCCATCACGTTCGCCACAATGTCTGGCGCCTCACATCATTCGTCTTGCACCTCCGGGAAGTCCACGAAGAGAGCTCCCTTGGCCGTTGCCTCCAGTGATACTTGATACGTCGAGATCAGACTCAAATGCTTCTTCGCCATCCTCACGAAAGAAAGTGAATTGAATTCGATTTGAGAGGATCTCCGTCCTTCTTGGCCGTCGCGCTTTCGAAGAGTTGGAGTTGACTACTGTCATACTTCCCCAGCGTGTTGTTTTGGTCCTCCTTCATTTCAAAATAGAAGTGAAAAAGTTAAAAGGAAGTAAAATTCCTTTAAGTTGAAGAATTTGAATTTCAGTTTAAAGAAGAGATCTCTCCTTGACCTTCTGCAAGAGATCAGAGACATCCAACTTCTCCGCGTTCTTGATCTTCACGGGACTTGGGCAGTCCTTCACCCTCACCCAGATGTGCGTCGCCTCTATGTTTATGACTTTCCACGGCCTGTGGTGTGGCCTGCGCAGCAATGCCTCTCTGAAAGATCACAACAAGAACTTAATCTTCTGCCTGCGGTTTGGCGTCCAGGACACGTTTCGCTTTCGCCTGCGGGGCGTAGCCATGGACGAAGCTCACATCCGCGTTCTATCCTGAGACGCAAGCGAAAGAGACACTTTGTGACAGGCCTTGGAGCAAAATGAAAGGAACACCTGAAGCAAAAAAGAAGATTCTGAAAGAGAATTCTCAAAAGACTTTCTAAAACAAACATGTCTTATGAAACCGACTTCTTTGCAGCTCTTCGCCTCCCAGAATTGGTAGAAGCACGAGCAGCCCCCATACTCGGAAGACACCCCTGCGCCGAGCACACGCCATCAGAGCTCTTAGATCTGAGCCAAAAGAGGCGATCCAGCTCAACATCGATACGAATCGGCTCCTCTGACAAGTTTCTTTGCCACTTTTTATTTATAAGGAATTTGATTAAAAAAAGAAGATTCTGAGATTTAGAAGAAGGGAAAGCCTTGGCAGATCTCGGCAGCCAGAGCGGTCAGGTCTCTCAAGTAAGGCGGGCATCGAAGATGAGGAAGAAGGGTGTTGGACCAGGTTCCCACGCGCAGGTTTGGATCCTTGACGGGTGCGCTCCCGGGTGTAATTCCATAAATCAAAATCATTTCTCCGCACTTTAATTATCGTCGATTCGATCTCAATAATAATATAAAATGGGCTAAGGCTTTATTATTCAATAATAATTGAAATCGTTCCAAGCAATTTTAGATTTTTACGCAACTGGATCATCGTCCACCTCCTTCTGAAGCGATTTCGGAACCTGGATCGCCTGTACATGGATCTTGTCAAACTCCGTCATCTGCATGAGGTCCATGAGGTTTTCGAGCTCCGCCTTCTTCTCTGGTTTGAAGAACTTTGCATCTCCTGTAATTAGAAAGGTGAGGGTGAAGTCTTGCCCTGGAACTCCTGCAAAGACATATTTCAGCTTCTCCACAAACCTAGGCGCGATGGAGTGCTTCATCGCGTTCGTCACCTGGATGCCGTGGTTGAAGTCCAGCAAGTAGTCGATGCCCGGGTAGCCCTTCGGGCAATGGAGAAGCCTCTTGCCAAGACTCTTCTTCTGCACGGCTTCCTTCCATTGCTGCTCGAAGAGGTCCTCTGTAGCAATCTCTTCAAGGGCGAAGCCGAAAGGAGTGGCGAAGGATGAGTCCAGTCGAGTGTTAGGGTTGTTCGTGGTGGCGATGTGGGTGATGCTGTAGGGCCACAAAGTCTCCTTTGACCAAGCGGAGGATCTGAGAAAGACTCCGGCTAACTCCTCAAACCAATAATTGGCCTTGTCGTCCCTTGAACAGCAAAACTCCATGAGTTTCGCATACTGCGTCTCTATCAGTACTTGTTCAGCACCAGGAGAGGACAGAACGATGCGAGAGTCGGTCCCGTTCTCACTCTTGTAAGAGAAGAGCCTGGTGCTCTCAAGGTCTCCAAGAAGGGCGTTGTGCACCTGCTTGAAGTCAGCTGCCTGCGTTCTCTGGGCCTGAAGCTGTTTATCGTAGTAGTCCTGATCCCTCAATAAGGCGCGAAGGTTGCCACCCACTTGTCGGAACCTCTTCACCATCACATCCAGCAGAACATCAGCATGAAGGTAAGGATAGGCTTCCTTCAACTCCTCCTCATTCCATGCCTCCACGTAGACAGACCTGCCATCCTTGATGAAGTTGGAGTAGTGTTCGGGATCTGGACTGCACGCTTTCACCGTCTTGGCCGCAAGCTTCAACGTGTCCTGTTTGCCGTAGGTGTCCACTCCTTTCTCCTGAAAACAATTCGTGAAGTCTTCCAAAAGCAGAAAAGCGAATGCTTTCGAATGCTTTCACCAGCGTCAGCTTCTAAAACGTTCTTGAAATCTGAAATGAAGTCTTTCGGAAGAGCACTCGCCTTCTTTCCCTGCTGTTCCTAGCGCTGGATAACGCAAGAAGCTGAAAGAAGCAGAAGACACTCCGATCTTTTCACTTCAGAGTTTTCATGGAAAGCGCGATGATGACATAGATTCTTCGAAAACAGTCAGCAGAAGATAGCAGAAGTTAGTTTGAAGTCAGCAGAAGTTTCTGTCTTTACGAACTTGGGCCGGCCTCTGTGGCGGTCGTGAACGATCTAACATGGAAGACTTTGAGATTCTCAACAGGACACGAGTTGCGAACCTTCGTCAAGTTGCCAACGCTCTTCACTTTGGGCACGTGGCAGCGCAACGTGGTCACAAGTCCTTTTCTCACTTCTCTTGGAACGTCTCCTGAACAGCTCGTTTTCTTCACTGTTCCTGCACCCGCTGTGTGCACAACCTGTCTCTCATATCGTGCGAGTGATGCACGGTCATGCCACAGCGACATCCACTTTACCTTCCCTCCAAAGCTGGAATTAGGTGAAACACCGCTCTCAGTTGATGTCACCTCAGCCACCGAAGGGCAAGACAAGTGGAACGCAAGACGCGCTGAGAACAGCACGCTGGCAATGTGAAGCCATAGCAATCTGTCCTCAAAAGAAGACAAAGAAAGAGGTATAATTATATATTTATATAAATATGATAATAATAATAACTATCATTTAGTCCAAATAAAAAAGAACAGTTCTGCTTCTACCGAGAGCGCGGCTCGTCTGTTTCGCGAAGGCTGGCCGACATCATCTTCTCTTCCACCCATTCTGCATCCTGTGAAGCAAAGAAAAGGGAAGAGAGCAGCTCTCCTGCTTGCTGTAGATGGTAATCTCATCAGCATCACAGGACACTCTATTGGGCTTCTTATTCTTGATTGCCTCTTCAGCAATGAGCAGTGAGATAAAACAAAGACAAACTCCTTTAGTGAGGTCTCTGAGCACTCCGCTTCTTTGAGGTCATCAACCTAAGAGAGAGATCTAAAAGAGGCTTTAAATTCTTCTCTTAAAGCTGAGCTCAAAGCATTCTTCAAGTCCCCCTTCACTTTGAAGGCGGCACCGATCTCCTTGAAGGCATCGCTGTCCTGCGCCGTCCAATGTCTGGCTGTGCATGACAAGGCAACGCTTGTTATGCAAAGCTTTGGCTGAGAAAAACTTCATTCACAGTCTTTGGAACTCTTATTATTACTATTATTATAATTATATTATAATATATTATTATTATTATTATTACTATTATTATAATATATTATTATTAAAGAAGGAAACTGCTTGTTCAACAGCTGCTGCATGGCTCAAAAGGTGAGATGTTCAGGTGGGAACAGTCAAAAGGA
>CBDDGS010000021.1:0-5107 GCA_965227935.1 Cyclobacteriaceae bacterium
CGTTGAGCGGCTCTTGCCAACGCAGCAAGTGCAATATCATTGTTCTTTTTGCCTGCGTGTTTCTTCAATTCAGATTCGAGTACAGCTTCTATCCTATCGACCGCGAGGATCTGTTTTGGGTTTAGGTGTACAACACGCTCAGCCTCAGTCGCATTGGGAAGTGTGATACCAATGCGAAGAGAAGTTCCAGATTTTCGTTGTCGACCAGACGATTCCGAGAAAGCAATTGCCTCGACGTGCTGAAGGACGCGAGCGATGGATCGGAGCTCATTCTGGAATCGCTTTAGATCTCCATCCTTCCAATTGGCTGGTTGCGCTAGAATGAGAAGCGAAGAGAGTGTTTCGAGCCAATCTTGATCTTCTAGCTCGGTCTGCAAAAGACGTGTGACAAAGCTCTTCAGTGTCTGATCACCAGAGCAGTCCGACAGGCCTTGGGCTCGCTTCACCAAAGCTACTCGCACATCACCAAGGTCTCCTGAAACACTAAACGCGGTGCGCAAGCTCGACAGTATCGCTTGCAAAAGCCGATCGTAGGCCGTCTGTAATTCGCTCAGTCCTGATCGTAGTCGATTAACGTACTCTTCGGCTTGCTTGTCGGATACTTTCTTGGTTCGACTAAATGTCTTGAAGCCAACAGCCTGTGGCAGCGTTGAGAACAGCAGAGTGTCCGGTTCTGTGGCGTTGGCAAGCGCTTGACGAATCGCTATAGCTTCGTCAGAAAGATCCTGAGTATGCAACGTGAACTTATTCAATCCCTGGTAAAAACGCAGTAAAGGCTTCACTAGTTCTAGAATCTGCTTCTTTCCCGGTTGCCGCCTTCCGATTGCTTGATCAAGCAGCTTCGCAAGTCGCTGAAAAACGGCTGCTCTCACGCCAGTCACATGCCATCGCTGAACTGTGTAGCGATTTGGGTTTTTTACCAACAACTCAAAATCTGGCACGCCTGGTGCTGGAATGAAAGTGCCGTCTTTGTAAAGTGCAACCTCATTGTCATATACAAGGAGTGCGGCACAAAACAGTATAGGCAATGGCCCTTCCAAAATGCCAAATGGTGGAGCTGCCAAAATATCAAACAACTCCGAAACTGGCCGAGGACCAGATTCTGTCTTCTTAAAAAAGCTAGTTATCGCGTTCCACGTTGGTTGGATTCTTATTCGGCTCCGTTTCGAAGGGGCCTCGAAATCCCATGTCCCATTGCTTTCTGTATGCAGTCCTGCTTTGGCGAGCACGGAAAGATACATGCTTTTTTCCGGTGGAGCCTTCTGCAAACCCAAGTCTGGCTCGCTTCGGTGAGAGAACATCCTTTCAATGAGATTTCGCCTCGCTTTCGCTGCGGCTGATGATAGCTGCCGGCGATTGATGAGTTCATTAAGGATTCGCGGTGACTTGTCGAAAACCTCATCGCACGCATCGGAAAGTTGATCTTGAAGGCGTGAGACTCTGCTGAACTTGAGTGCCTTGCCAGTACGAAACCAGGTTGAGACACGAGGGTTGTCATCAGGAGCAAGAAACTGAGCAAGCATGGAAGTTAGTTGTTTTTTGACACCTTCGATACGAAGTGCCAGTTCTCTACGTGCCGGCCGATCACCCTCAAGCGATTTGACGTTCTCTCGAATCCATTCAAGAGCAGCAAGTTCGCGAATGCCCTTGGAGAATTCCTGCCTGTCAGCAGGAAAACAAACAAAATGGCCACGGGCTTTCGTGCCTGCTGTGCTCCGAAGTACTCTTTTGACTTTGCGGTCGTCGGCAGCGGATTCTGGAAGTACGACCTCAATTGTCAGGGAACCATTGTCACGAGGGTCTTCGATGTCTCTGGGTTCCACGAAATGGACCGAAAAATATCGAAAGGTGCCTGTTTCAAAAGAATGCCTGCGTGCAACGACCGGTCGACAAGCAAAATACTTCTCAGCAAGCCGGGCTGTAGATGCGTCACGATCGATGCGCTCCCGTGCCGCCCGCACCTCGGCATCGATATCAACATCACTTCCTTCCCATAGACCAAGCGTTTGATTAAAACTCCGATCAACGACGACCTTACTACTTATTATGTGGTCGAACTCAGTCTTCCCAACTGCTTTTCCCAAGCATCCACGTGAGGCGAGTCTGAGTATCTCACGAGAAGATCTAATCCTGTCGTCTCGCCCAATTGCGTTGATAAGGCCAATACACTTTACGAGAAACACATCAGACACAGATGCGTCAGCTAGTGAGTGCAGAATAGTCTCAGCTTCAGCCCACATTCTAGCTTGTGCTGAAGAATACAGTGCATCGCGAATAGAGTGGCTTAGGTAATCGTAAAGGCGATCAAGCCCATACAATCTAGTCGGTGTTGACTTTCCATTGGCAAACTCAGCCAAGCCAAATGGTTCGCTTGAACACAAGAAAGAAAACGCTGACCGCTCGTTTTGTGCAAGTCTTCGAAATATCGTGCCGATGGAAACCGCCACAACAGGATGCAACGGAGCACAGTCTTCGAGTATCGATACGAATTCGCGTTTTGACATTGTGCCTGGAGCCAGACCCAGCTTCCATGCCTGTTCGCCAAGTTGTCGGATACGGCTGACTGCTGGCTTTATCGAGGGTGGTTTCATAGTGGACATCGCCTTCGACACAAGACGAAGCATTTCTTCAGCTGGCTCAGCAAAGGCGATATCTTCAAAGCGTCCTCGAATCTTGTCCCACTCGGCTCGTTCCTCGGATGACAATCGAGTGGCATATGCGCCAAAATCTTGATGTAAGATACCCATCAAGAGACATTGGCGATCCGATCGTGCAAAATGCTCAGCAAGTTCTTGCAAGGTAAACAGATCGGAACGTGCGGAATGGTGGTTTGCATACTCCAAGAACTTTCCAAGTTCATCTAAGACTAGGAATACGCCGTTTGCACCTTGAGATTTCTTGCATAGCCTCTCAACACCATCGGCTACTAGCTCTGTAACTCGACGTGAGCCAACCGATTTACCATCTGACATTCGTTTCTGGGCACGCTTGAGCTCTGCGTTGAGTGATCTTCCAGTCCCATTCAAATGACTTTCAACCGTTTTCTGAAGACCACGAAGAACAGCGCCTTCAATCGGTTCGCGTGTTCCAGTTACAGTGATTGGGATCAATCCACGTCGCGATTGGATCTTCGTGCCAAGCTTACTGGCTAGCTCTGGGTCCATCTCTTTCAATATACGACGAGCGGTGTTTGTGTTGCTTCCGCCACGACAATTTAAGAGGTTGGCCGCAAAGACAGCAAAAGCACTCTTACCTGTCCCATATGGGCCAGTTAATGTCCAAGCCCGGTTTGGGGAATCACCAGCGACTGCTCCAGACATCTGCCGAAGCGCGAATCGTCCAGTTGGTGTAAGAACATAACCATCGAGCGCATCTTTCTGGGCAACGTCGAGTTCCACATTTGCAGCTCGAATGAATCGACTTTTAGACATCTTCGAATCAGTTTGGGCATTCCTGGTCATTGCTGTTTTCGTCCTCGCGGTGAGCGCAACGCATCAATTGGCAAAGTCTCCTTGCTCCTATAAAGCTGGACTAGACCGGCTGTAGAATCAAACCGGATTGCCAGGCGGGTCATCTTGGCAATCTCTCGCATGTGATCAACAACTGCAGATTCAGTGAGCTTGAAGACTTTTCCAGGACTTCCTACCTCGTACGCAATCTCGTTGAAACCTAGGCTCTGGCTTCGTGGAGCTACTTGCTTCCAAAACTGGAGAATGGCAAACGCAAATACATTGGTGGAAAGTGAAGGGTGATGCCCGCGTACGAAAGTAAATGCTCCATTAGAGTCGATCGAATCAATCAATCCAAGTTCGGTGAGGGGGCAATCAAGTGTGTCTTCGACGGCAACAGTACGAGATCGCTTTGCTGGGATATAGGTCCGAATGAAACAATTAACATCTCGTTCCAGTGTCGTGCGGGCAATCTTGTTCCATCCGTTTGCTTCCACAAGTTGTGTAAGATCGTCGAGGAGACCGTCTACTGTGAATTCTACATCTGAAAGCTGATTAAAGGCCCAATGCCAGGTCGTAGGACCTTTAGGGTTAGAGGCAAGAAGATAGTGAAGCAACCAGACGGTGTCTGTACGTTCTAAGTACGGATCAAGTCCGCCTTTGCCAAAGACTAACTGTCCAAGTTCTGATACTCGAAGACAACGGCCCCGATTGTTCGGGATCTCTGAATCTTCTTCAAGCACACCGATGACCATTGCCCAGTATCTGATCGATCGCACCATGTTCTTTCCGACACCAAGAGTTACCATCGCGTCTGGGCGTCGAAATAGCTCTGGATCCGCTGCAATTCCATCAACAGCCTTCTTCAGCCAGCCGTACCGAAGCGAAAAAGTCTCATGACCCGAGAATATGGGAGTGAGCAGCTTCAATGCTAATTGAGTCTCCATGTCTTTTTACTCAGTCTTCATTCTCTAGGTATTGGACGACGGCGGACCTTTGTCCCGGCGCTACTCCTTATGACGCCGGAAAACTTCTTCAATCCAGCAGACCTATGGTACCGTCTTGAGGCCCACTTTGAAATTCCTCGGACACAATTTCGACGCTTCCATCAGTAATCCTGAAAGATTCGAAGTGGAAGGGGTGTAGTTAACGAAAATGTTAGTTACTGCCGTCTCTTTCCTGACGCCCCGGAGTCGGGAACCTCACCAATCACGATTCGGTGAACCTTAACGGATGCATCAATTAGTGTGGCACCCTGACACCCAGCAATAATGAGAATGGGATTCGTGTTGTCATTCACGAGGACTTTGTAGTGCCCTCGACGATTTGCGGAATGTGAGCAAATGGCCGGTGCAGGATTGGCTTGAGCACGGCCACTGCGGCAGGGAAATACGCTCCGCGGTCCTACAAAGTGAAGCATATGCACCAGAAGCGAGTGTCGCATGTCGATTAATTCACCCGAAGCTCTGACACGGTTTCGCCACGCAGAACCCAAACTCAAATTGACTCAATATATGGCGTCGCAACGATCAACCGGCCCGAGTTATCCCGCTTTTCCCGCGTACGGCAAATAGACCGAAATAGTTATCCCAAAATCATCGTAGGCAATAAATCAGTTCAATTGTTTTTATGCAATGATCAATTTCGATTGCATGACA
>CBDDGS010000022.1:0-330435 GCA_965227935.1 Cyclobacteriaceae bacterium
CTCCTGCTCCGTAGCCGTTTCAAGCCTCGAGGCCTGGCTCCGAGGCTGATACCTTCAAGGTTGATCTTCCCCGAGTGCTGGACCTTTGCCACTCGCCATCTGGCTGCCATGGATCTGGAGCCAACGGAATGCAGAGACCTGGTGCTGGTCTCCGCAGCCCTGAGCATCCTGCCGACCAACGATCACCTAGACTTGGCGCTCCTGGGCCCCGAGATCCTGGCAAAGCTCGAGTCCATCAGCAACGGGCTGGACTTCCGCATCGGCACCCGCAACGCTTATCAGCGGGGCTACAGTTTCCTCTACACGAGAACCAGGACGATGGGTGTCTTTGTCTCCCGAGAGTTGCCCAACGAGGCACGGGCCGGCGAGTGCATGTATGTGTACTGGCAGCAACCTTATTGGTGGGCGGTGTGCGGGCCGCCCGACGGGCCACCGAGACAGGTCTGTTTCCGAACAGACCACCAGAACTTGTGGGACGGCAGCTGGATTCAGTGGGAGTGCAACGGTTTGGCGTCAAAGCGGAACGACACCTTCAACCAGCAGGACTGGACCACCGGGGGAACCATCAGGTGCCAGACGAGAGATGAGCCACTACACGCCTTGGGCGCTTTCTGAGCAAGAACCAGATTCCTCACAGGATGACGGTGCTCGCAATTGCGAGCGGGGTGCTGCGAGCATCCCGCATCCGCCACTTTCTCATGCAATCAGAGCGCAGGGCCTTTCCACGGCCTGTACAGCTGAGCGCGCATTTGCCAACCAACCGCAGCAGTTGCAAAAAGCGCTGGGGCCAGCACGCTCCGTCCCGCAGCATCCTGCTAGCTCTATCCCGGCGGCGCAGCCAATGTCGGAAAACTGTAACAAGCGGCCCCTCGAGGTGCCTGTGCCGACCTCAGGACCTGTTCGCCCTCAGCCCTCGAGGATTCCTCGGGCCATTGGCGGGGATCCGCAGCTATTGCCACGGAGTTCAGCGACCAGGGCGTCCATGCGCATGAGGACAAACATCCAAGGAGAGTTCCGCCGACGGAGCCCGAAAATCGATGGATGCGTCCCACACCGCCGCCATTTCCACCGCCTCCACCAAGGAAATACTGCCCTGTCCGATGCTCAGTTGAAACCTCCCATCGATGTCAGACTTATTTTCAGATCACTGCACCGGACCCTGCTCTCGATGGTCCCTTGGCAGAGATACCAGCGGCACTCACACTGGCGCCATCTTCGGTGCTGACACGGAGCGGGACAGTTTCGCAGGTGCACTGAGCCGAGCGCTTCCCTCTTGTCCGCGAGGACACAGGTCTAAACCCATATTCGCGACCACGTGGGTCGTCCTTGTCACCAAGAGGCAGCCCTGCACACACGGAGGTGCGGCAGTGCATGCAGACTTTTCCACCAATTCCGCAGGTTGGGAACGGCTCTGTCTCCTGGGAGGCCCGCATGCGTAAACCCCTTGTACGCTGCCCGAGGCCTGCAAGATTCCAACCCTGCACATTCAATACCAAACGATGCTGGACATTACGGTCCAGCTTGTGAGTTTGTTACAGGGTAGGGATATTGCCGTGCCCTCCTCAGAAGAGCTGCTTTCCGCATGATTCCCGCCACGAGGCGATGATGCGCGGAATGAACGACAACCTGGAGACGCTCAACAACAGCGCAGCCATCCACGCCCTCAGACGGATCAAGGAGGCAGGTGCACATTAGCATTTTCCGGCGGCATGGAACTCAGCCACACTGTCACAGGACGACTTACATCTTACCCTGACGGTCACTTCCGGCCATCTGAGCTATTTTGGCACCCGATGGACTTTCAAACCAGCTGCAGTTCTTGGGTACCTTATCTCAGAGTGCAGGACGTCTACAGCAGCTTCTGGGGAGTATCTGCATCTCTTTTGGACAGGAACATATTGGGTTCTGTGTCAAGGTCCCAGACAAGCTATTCGGCAGGCTCTCTTCAGGACTCACCACGAGAACATATTTTTACAGCGCGCATCCTGGCAGCTGAACGAAATGGCGAGCCGCAGGGCCGTCGATTTCTCATCGCAGAAGTGGGCCCCGGGCATTTGTACCAGTGGTTCCCTGGCGCCTCAAATTTAACAGGTGACTCCCGCGAGGACGATCGCATCAGGGAACTCGTCTGACCAGGCCAGAAAAAGGGCGAGGGTGGTATGTACAGGGGCCACGGCTGGCCGCATCTTCAATCTTTCGCAGCGGGCTCAGAGTGTGCATTGATGTCGTATCTACTTGCCCTTCTGCTTGCTTGGACCGCTCTCCTTCTGGGTATCCTCCGCTGCTTGCAAAGCAAGCCCGAAGCTCGCTCCTGCATGCCTTCAAAGGCAACCAGATCTCAAGAAACCCAGACTGCAGGAGGAGCGCTTACGAATGGCACCTACTTCCCGCAGGATGCTATCTTCGTGACACCACACGGCCGTTCTTTTCACACGAAGACGTGTCCGCACGTCCAGAGATTCAGCAAAAGATACGAGCCTTGTAAGGACTGTCTGAAGCGCAGAGACTAGAAAAGGGAACACTGACAGCCCCGGAGTGCCGCGCATCACCAGCCCTTTCAGCTCGAGGCCACTGTCCGACGTGCCAGCTCGACCCCAATCAAGGGCGACAGCATCACATGGCGGCAAGGGTTCACGTTGCGGAGGATGAGGAGTCCGATGAAGACGAGGCCCTCGCTGTTGCAAAGAGCTCGCAGAGAGGGCAGGTCGCCATGTTTACCTGGCCAACACCGCGCGAGTATTACAGAGACTACGCACAGCGTAAGAAGAGCAAGATCTTGATCCCCTCAGACATGACAAGAGACGTCCTGTTCAGCCGGTTCAGGAAGGTGATGCAAGGTGCAGGGCACTGGCCCAAGGTCACCAATGTCTTGATCGCACTTGAACCCCATCAGCGATTCAGGCCAGATGGATCGGGAAGGGAGGTCCATTATCACATCGCCTTCAAGCTGTCCGAGGACTTCGCGCATAGGCACATTGAGGTTCTCTTCAGGCTGGAAGGCATCCACGGGTTCATCAGCAAGAGTCTGAAGGGCTGGCTCGCTTACGCTGAATACCTGCTCTGTGAAACACCACGCAAGCCGGCACATTGCAGAGACGCATCCCCACTCCTGTGGCCTAGGGGCGGCCCAGAAGCTGTTGAACACCTGAGGGGCCTCTGCAATACGGCCAGACAGCGCATGCCCACCTTGACGGAAGCGGTTACAGGCTGGAAGAAGAAAGCACCGAAAAGACGAAGGACCTTAGAATGGAGCGAAGTGATCAGCCTGGTGGTGGAGAACGAGATCCGGGATGAAGCCACGTGGTGGCAGGTGGCAAAGCGGCAACAAACGGACCAAGGGGATACTCTCATGATCAACTATGTCGACAGACTCCGAGGCAAGCAGGGCGGTCTGCAGAAAGCTATCAGTGACGCATGGAGGCATAATAGGGCCATCAACGGACACCCGGTCCCCAGCAACATCTGCCTCCACACGACCGCCAAGTATGCCTTGGAAAGCTTCATACTTTCAGACGAGATGAAGGAGTGGGTGCGAGAGGACCACAAGTCAAAGGCTTTGGTGCTGGAGGGCCCCGGCGGAATCGGGAAAACACAGCTCGCAATGGCACTCCTGCTGCGGGTGCGCCAAAGGGTCTTCTTCATCGACGACTACGAACAAGTGAACCAGTGCCACTGGACAGGAATCGAAGGGGTGCTCTTTGATGACGTCTGCATGAGGCACAAGGGCATTGACGAGTGCAAGGCCCTCTTCGACATGGACTGGAGCCGCGTCGTCAGGTGCCGGTACGAGAACGGCCTACTGCCCGAGGGCACCCCACGCATCTTCTCCACGAACCACACCAGAGCCCTCTTCTTTCCTCGAGACTACAACCTGGCCGAGCACCAGCACCCTATTAACAGGCGAATGCTCTGGCTTCGTGTGACCCGCTGCATCCGAGACGGGAAAGACCATGAGGCCCAGATCCCCAGGGCTTCGGTGCAAGCAGCAGACGTGAGTGAGGCCTTCCCTCCCGAGCACGTGTCCCCAGGGCCCAAGAGGACTCGAACAAAGCAGCACGAGGCCTATTCCTCTGAGGATGCCGCCAAGGCTGCACCAGCAAGAACTGCGCAGCCAACAGCAACATCTCTCCTCCGAGCACAACTGCCCATACAGACGCAGCGCCTGGGTCATCCCGACCGTCCTCCCAAGACCTCGAGAGCCGCGGTGCCAACACGGTCCCCACGGTTGCACCACCATGACCTGAACATACATCAAGGCAGCCAGGACGCAAACACCCTCCACCTTGTCATGCAGAGCCTTGCCACCCTGCACCGCACGGGGCTCCACGGCCATCCAGTCAGACGCAGGATTGCGAAGAAGCAAGGCCCACCCCTACCATACCTGCTGGAGCGCCTCTTCAAGCCACGCACCAGAGACACGCAGCCGCCCCCTTGGTGACCGCTTCTCACCTGCCCTGAGGCCATTCGAAATGGACTCGAGACGCCTTCCAATGTTTTTGTCCTTTTAAGACCTCCTCCGTCGACACGTTTTTTTTCCCCTTTTTAAGACCTCCTCTGTCGACGGCGGAGGCTCCACCACCACTGCTGAGCTGCCATGACACCATAGTGCATAGAATGAAAACGCGCCCTCAAGGATGATTCCGCAGCAGCGAAGTGGTGCAGTGTCAGCCGCCTGCCAAACCGGATCGAGAAAGACATTGAGGGCGCGTTTTTGGTCTACTCTATGGAGTTGTCTCAAGGGGTTAGCGCGTTGGGGATAGTGCCATGTCAGGGGATGATGATGACTTCTGGCAGGAGCTGGCTATGCACAGGGCGCGGTTGCTGTCGGCGGAGTTGGAGGATGGGCTGTCGCGGAGCGTCCCCGCGGATGGAGCGACGGAGGACGTCCGCATGTTACGGCTGCGGCTTTTGAACTGCATAGGAGATAGGCAGATCGCGGAGCAGCTGCGGACGGCGGGGACCCTGTCTGTATGCCACGACTGGGAGCGGCCACTGCGAGTGTCGGTGCAGTTCTGGGAACACATGCTGCTCGGGCTGCTGGCGGTAACGAACGGCGTGGTGTTGGCGGAGCCGCCGTCGGACTTTCTGGACCGAAGGGAGAAAGAGGTCTTGAAAAGGTACGAAGAGGTCCTGGCACTCCTGCGATGGAGGGAAGAAGAGCTTGGATCTGATGCTGGTCCGACGGTGTGGAGCGAGGAGGAGCCGGAGAGGGCAGAGCGGGAGGCTGCAGGGGAGGAGGATTGCCTCGAGCATGAATCCGGGAAGCAGCGGAGAAGACTGTACAGGACGCGGTGGGGAAAGTCCCGCGGCGCCAAAGAAGGAATGCGTGCAGACTAAAGGCCCTGCTGCCACTGCTCTTTGCCGCGGAGCTGGATGACCTGGATTGATGGGGAGAGTTTGCCCTGTGGTCTGCAAGGCTGATTCCCATCAGGGTGATGCCACGCTAGAGGAAACGGCGGGGAAAGTCCCGGGAAACCAAGGAAGAGATGCGTGGAGAAAGACGGTGCGTGTGGAGGCCAGGTGGGTGATTGCCTTCTGGATCAAGGCAGCCTGATGCAGATTGGTCGGGATGTACAGGTTGTTGCCATACTGCGCAGTGCGCCTCGTCGAGGGCTTGGACGACGCGTCCCTGCTGCACTTGCGTGGGGCCCAGCTTGGCCTCTGCGAGCCGCTCGCGGATGCGGCCATCGCTTCCGGCCCATGTGTCAGGCGCCGCGGGCATTGGAATGTTGGTCAAGAGCAGCAAGGTGTGTGGAAATGCTTGAGACAGGCGGACCTGCAACGCTTGCCGGATGTGCAGATCAGCATGGGCACGGAATGGACCTTCGGTTGCAGGGCGGAGCTGCTGGCCTTTCTGCAGGCTGCGTCCCGAATGGAGGTGGACTTCGATGTGTGCCGGCAGGGAATTACCTTCCAGGCCGTGAAACTCAATGATCCGTGTCCCTCGGGTGAGCGGGCAGAAGGTTCACTTCCTCCGAAAGCTCCAGGGGGGCGCATTCTGGCTGCTTGTGCATGCCTGGTTCGAATGAAGCATGCTAACTTTGCCGTTTATGTGTGGCTAGTGGATGAGACGCCCGACAAGGAGCAGCCCACGGTTTCCCTGCGCCTAGACGGTGTGGATGTGAACACGGCATGGGAAGAGCGGTGGGACTGGGTTGTCTTTCGGGCGCGATGCCATTTGGACATGGACTACTGCTCGAAGCACAACCCGTACTTGAGGCGGGAAGTCTGGCAACGGTTTCTTCAGACGGATGAGCGCCCTCTGCTGCCACTCTTCTTTGTTGCAGAGCTGGGTGACCCGGATTGACAGGGAGAGCCCGCCGTGTGGTCTGGAAGGCTGCTCCCCTGAGGGTGATGCCAGGGACGGCCCAGCAGCAGCGTGGGCACGGGAAAAGGGCCCAATGGGAGCCTCGCAGTTGCCGTTGGAGCTCGCAGTGCGCGTGAAGGCTGATACCTGTGAGGTTGACACCGGAGATGGTCAAGGTCGAGCCATGGTCGGCGCCAGTGTTGATTGCCTTCTTGGAAGATGCCACGTTGGTGCACTTGAAGTGTGTGGGGAGGCGGGCTTCCGAGGTTCTTGCCGCAGCGGCACGAGCCTCTGGTCCCTGTGTGAGGGCGCCGGGGGAATGGTGGGTACACGAGGAGCAGCGGGGCGTCTGGAAATGCCTCACACACGCGGATCTAGTACGTCTGCCCCGTATCCGCCTGAAGATGAACACGGAGTGGCTCTTCCGCTGCAGGTGCGAGTTGGTCCGTTTCCTCAATCTTGCTTCTCGTCTCTATTTCCGAGATAGGCAGGTGCTCAACGCCGTGATTTTTCACGGTGCGGATTTCGTGGTTCACAGAGTGCCCCCCAGCAAGGAGAGGGTATATCAGCAGGACTGCGACGGGTACGACCTGGCCAGTGCATGGGTCACCGTTTCGATGAGTGTTGCTGTGTTTCAGTTCCGGATTGTCCTCTCTGACGAGACTCCACGGGAGGAGGAGCCAACGATGGCATTGCGTGTTCACGTGATGCCGTTGGGCGCCGGTCTGGACAGGGGGCGCGATATGGTGGAGGTGCGTGCATTGTGCCCGGCTGATTTGCAGTATTGTTCCAAGCACAATCGGTACCTGCGGCGGGGTGTGTGGGCCAATATCTTCGACGAGCAAAAGTTTCATTCCCTCCCGATGCTGCTGAGCTTGGAATCGATTTGAGTGTGTGCACGGTCGTTGCACGGCGACGTTGCAATTTGGCAGAAGCGGAGAGGCTGACCCCCGGAAGGGCGATGCGAGGAGCGTGGCAGCGGGCCGAGAGGAAAAGAGGGGCGACTGTGGGCGCGAAGCTGTGTGTGCTTAAGGCGTGCTGTGCAAGAGAGGCTGATACCGGGAGGTTGATGCCCGGAGGCCATGGACAGAAACGGAGTGTGGTATTCCTGGCTTGTTCTACGGGTTGTCTTGCTATTGGAAGACGAGAGCGTGATCTACCTCGGGGCTACAAATGGTCTGTTTCAGTCGATGATTGAACACTGTAGGTGGATCTCGGAGCCGCCTTGGGGCACACGGTGGAAGGCATCCAGGTTTGTGCGGGAACAGCAGACTGGCAGTGGGTACCCTCCGGGTTTTCGACCGAAAGGCCTTTGGTGCTTCAGGGAGGACGCTTGCTACCTGTGGCGCCTGCTGCGTTTTGGAGACCTGCGGGGCCTTCCTGCTGTGCAGCTGCAATTACTGGTGCCGGTGGTGTTCCGCTGCCGGGCTGACCTTCTCAGCGTGCTGGACTGCTGTCGCGGAGTGAGCTGCTATGGCAACCGCATGTTTCTCGCGTCCATTTCGCTGGAGCTGGAGCTGTTTTGGACGCGTGGGACGCGGTTCGCGCCCTGGGCCCCTGGACGGATGTGGAGCGGGTCGTGGTGGAAGGGTTGGTGCAAAAGGATACTGGACATGAGACATCTGGGACTTGCGCCTCTGGGCTGCGACGCATTGGAGGTGGACGTGTGTGTCTTGTTCCCGGGGAAGGGTACGGTGCGGAGGCGTAAAATCCAAATAACACTATGCACTCCCAGCATTGAGGATGGAAGGTGTATCGTGCCGCTGACAATCCACGGGACCTCACAAGAAAACCCAGCCTTCCTCACGTCCAGTCGTACGGACGAGCTGGACCAGCGCTGTTCCGTGTCCGAGGAAAGTCCGTTGGGGCAAAGTATCCTTAGCGGCAAGCGTTTTGGGCTATTCTTGGCCCCACACTATGCGGGGTGGAAGTCAGGTTGAATGGCGGGCGAAAAGAGGAGCAAAAGGATACGGTAGGTCAGCCGAGACACCGTCGGTCCATGAAAGAGCATTTGGTCGGAGGTTGATCCCGCAAAGGGCGATTCCGCTAGAGCGAGCCATGAGCGCGCAGCAGCTAAGCCAACAAGAGCGTGGAAACGTGCAGAGAGCCATCAGTGCGCTCAGTCCTGGAGATTCAGCCACCTTGAGAGCCTCTGTTGGTGTCGTGGAAACATTGTGTGAGAGGTTGGAAGGTATTAGTGCGGAGTTGGCAGACGTGAAAGACAGCCTGGTCTTTCTCATGACCCGTCTGGATGAAGCAGGTGTTACGCACGATCTGCAGGCAATTCACGCGGCCCACCTGGGGATGGTGCTCCAGCAGGAGGAGTCTCAGCGCGGCAAGGGGCAGTGCGAGCAGCATGTTGGGAGGGAAGGCGCAGCTGCGTCTAAGGGTGCCCGGGTGATCAAACAACATCTGAAAGAAAGGGGCTGAGGCCAAAGTGGCCAAGGGCGAGGTAGGAGTGCCTGTGGTGGGCGGAGGCCGGAAGTTCTTCTTGTCGTGCAGGAAAAGCAGCGGGTGCATGCAAAACCGCTTCCGGCAGCCACTCTTGCTCCCAGGTCCCCTTATTGTCAGGAGGTTGATCCCGGTGAGGGTGACACTGCAGCACTAGCCATGAGCGCCTTCACCTTTTGTCAGGAGACAGATGTCGATCTGCGCCCCCCTCTGCCTCGCCAGGTGCTCCTAGAGGCTGCCATTCCGCGGTGGAAGGACAGAGTCTTTTTTCTGGAGACCGTGGAGGTGCACTCTGTGGATTGCTGGCCATTGCGGCTGGAGCAGTTGCGAGAGTCTCCGCTTCCATGTGCCTACACGGTGCTGCACGAATGGATGATGGCTGCAGAACCTATTCCGAAGGATCTGTTAAGAAGAGTGGTTGCGCATTTGCTTCTGGTTCCCTCGCACTGTTTCAGCCTATTCTTCGACGCCGACAGTCGGTCTGCCACAGTGGTTTTCGAGCCAGATGCGCTCACGCCGAGCACCTGCATCGAGAAAATCGAGAGCCGGAGCCTACGGTGCGACACCTGCGACGCTTGGTTAGATGCTAACCACCGGCATTTTATTCAACCGGGGGACTTCGGCACGGAGTACTTCTATGAAATGCAGGGGCTGCCGCATTGGATTGGTATCCCGGGGTATGTGTCGCTGTGCTGCCTCTGTTATCACACCGCGGCGTATTGTCGGACAAGGTGGAGCGGGCATCCCAGCTTGCAGGAAGATCCAGTGAAGAGCAGAGAGTTGGAAAGGTCGCTGAGGTTGCTGGTACCGATATCTACTCTGGATGACCTGGCAAGCCTCTGGCCAGAATTTCACAGTCACTGTCTGGCTTATCACGGGATGCTGCGCAGTGGGAAGGGATTGCGGCTCGCAGATCAGTATTCGGTGAGGCTCATCAACTGGGACCTCTGGCATCGGCACCGTGTGCGTGTCTGGGAGTGGGAAGATGTGGAGGCTTGGATACGATTGCCCGCTGGTGCCCCAGAAGGCCACCAGAGGGGGGCCAGGTCGCAGGGGCTGTCACAGCCACAACCAGATTCCCCCGAAGATGACGGTACTTATACATCACCCGCAGCAGAGGCCGGGCGCGAAAGCTGCACTGATTGAAGTACTCGGGCATTGCTGCGCAGGTCGGCAGGTTTTGTTTCAGTTTGCGTGGTGGGAATCTTTTGAAGAGATCCTCACGGCCGCCGGGAATGGGTGTGCAAAAGGCGGGCGCTGCGAACGGAATACAAGCTGCGGAGCCGTGTCGGCTCGAACCTATGCAGGCGGTCCCTCCAGTGTGATCCCTGCGAGGGTGATATCGATGCCTCGTTACGGTGCACTCTTTGCCCCGTGGCCATGGACACCAGATGGGTACACTGGCATGACGTATATGGAGCGAGAGCGAGTGGACAAAGTCAGGCAGGGACTCCGCACTGTCTTCGATGAGGGATCCGCATACGTAGTGGAACAAGCCGTACGGGAAGAGTTGCATGGCTGGGAAATCCGAGGCCTTGTAAACTTACTGCTCGTGGGCATGACCTTGGACACTGGAGCAGATTTGGTGGATGGCGACGCACACAGAGCTGCCCTGCTGGACGATCATTCTTTCGATAGGTCCAAGGGACGACGGGTGGTGTACAAATCTCCGCCAGCAGTGCCTCGTCGCTATGCCGGCAAGGCGACACGTAGTAGTGCTTCCTGCAAATCGCCGCCGTGCAGCAGAGCAGGCGCCTCGAGCTCCTCCGCATCCCACACCCTGGTGGGTGCAGATGCTGCCTCGGCTGTAGCTGGCAGCGTGGACCAAGCCAGCGAGGGAGAGATGAACGGTGATGTTTCTTGATGCTTTTGCTTGGTGGCACCAAAAAGCACGTGCGGGGGAGAGTCTGACGGCTCAAGGCGAGTTCCGTACCGCAGAGAAAATGTTGCACGCCGCGCCCTCGCCGTGGAACAGCATCGATGTTGTGCGCTGGCGATTAGACTTGCTAGATGAGTGTCCAAAACCCCTGGGCTGCGATGAATGTCAACACATGTACTGCTTGCTGCAACGTATTCTGCCCGCCGAAATTCACTTTGCGCCACCCCTCGAGTGGGCACGGGCACACTTCTCAACGCCCGTGCCTGAAACCGATGCCAAGGTGAGACATTACGTAGTTGTGGTTGAGGCTGACTGGCTCGGGCTTCGTCTCAGTTTGCGGGATAGCGGGTGGGAAATCAGAGCTGTTGGTGCCGCAGACGTCCTCAGGCGCCGTGTCTTGCAACCGATCCTCCACTCGCTGCTGCCCATGACCCCTTGCTTTCGGATTTGCAGGTGCCGCCGGGAGCTTGGGGCTTTCCTTGGATGGCACGTTCTGGCGGACATCGGTTTGTTGGCTTATCTGGATGCCGAGCGCATACCGATTGTGCTGCCGAGCGCGTGCGCCAGCACCACCTGGTTGGCCAGGATGCATGCACATGGGCAGCGATTCTGGGAAACGTTGCCGAAATCACTGAGGAGATATGACTCCGTACTGCTTCGTTGTAGGCTATCCTTCTGGGAGTACCTCCTGGCCAGCCTCTTCGACCCGAGACTCGAGGTGTACACGCAGGTCATGTTTCCCAGTGCAGCCTGGTTCATGTCGACGCCACGTGAGTGGTACGACGACATGGGTGAAGCAGACGTCGTTCCAAGATCAGTTTCTTTCTGAGTCCGGCAAGGCTGCTTCCACCCAGGATAATGCCAAAGAAGCTGCGTAGAACTAGGCCCTGCAGACAGTGCATCGGGACGCAAACATCCTTTGGCACCTCGTGTGTCTAGGCCAAGGCCCAGCGCGGATTGGCTCGAGAGAGTAGAAGTACTAGGCATGTTCCGCTTGCCGGTGCTGTCCATCAAAGATTTCACCCCATATCTGCAACGCTGTCGTCTATGTGTGCGGGTGACCAGCAAAAGTGGTATACGAACCTTCCGCAATGCCCGCGGAGATGGGAAACTTTTTTCTATGGACTTGATGGATGTGGAGGGAGCAGCAACACGGGCCACTGTCTTCAACGCCAGTGTGGACAGATTCTATCCACAAATAGTGGTTGGGCAGTGCTACGACATACACCCACTGCACGTCAAAAGAGCCAATCCGCAGTACTGCGAGTACCCCTACGAGGTGACGTTTGAAGTGGGAACCATTGTGAACACCCTCTTTGACGATGGCTCCATTCCGGGAATGCCCTATGATTTCATCCAGATTTCTGCCATCCAGCGCCTTTCCGCTGGAGCAAGCTGTGACGTCATGGGCTTGGTGATCCACACGCAGGAGACAGAGACAATCCAAACACGTCGCGGTGCGCGTGCAAAGCGCAACATTACTCTCGTGGACATTTCCGCAGCGTCTATTGTCGTATCGCTTTGGGGCGACAAAGCGACCGTGCCTGTGAAGCTCGGTGATTCCATCTTCTTGCGAGCGGTGAGGGTTAGCCACTACAATGGACGATGCTTGGAGGTCCAGGAGAAGAGCTGTGTGCAGATGAATCCACAAGACACCCGTGCGGCGAAGCTTCGCCACTGGTATCAGAATGGCGGCAGTGACTTGCCATTCGAACACCTGACAACAGTTCAAGGTCGTGGACAGAAACGTAACCTGGCCGAAGCAATGCTGCAGGATGGCACGCTGCTGGAGGGGGCCGAAGGTGGTGTTGTTCAACAACGTCGGACCAATGTGCATCATCTAGTGGCCACAGTGGTGCATGCCAACATGGCTCGTGTTCCCTATTATGATGCCTGCACCTTTGAGATCTTGGACGGAGGCTCGGTTCGAACGTGTAACAAAAAGGTGGAGAATGGCGCCTGCAAGGCGGGTCATGAATGCCAGGAACCCGAGGCAAGGTATGTTCTGCCTCTACATCTTGCAGACGCGTACGGCAGCATTGAATGCAGAGCCTTCAACGCGGAGGCCTGCGAACTTGTGGGGCTACCGGCAGCAGAAATGGCCAGCTTGGACGTCAGCCGTGCTGAGGGCTCTGCCGACGCGGAAAAAACGTATCGAAAGTGTCTGGATCGGATTCATCGCCGCTGGCAGTTGACCTTGAGATGCAGGACGGAAGAGTACGAGGGGCAATCTCGTGTGCAGTACACTGTAGACAAAGTTGCACCGGTGGATCTGGAGATCGAGGCCAAGGCCATGTTGGCCGAGATACTTGCGGTTCTCTGAGGGATCTCAACCGAGGTCGCCGGTGAACAGACCCCGTGTTTGCATCTCCAATGGATGCCGCGGCAATGCAGAAAGATGATTCCAGGCAGGATGATTCTGTCCCAAGAAGGGAGGGGCCAGAAAGAGTCCCTGCAGCGTGTGTAAAAGGTGCCGCAGGAAGCGCCTTGGTTGCGGGCTGCCCCAGCAGGTTCTAACACGTGCCCCGAGCAGCCAAACAATCACAGTCTTCTTGGGACATGAAAACGTATGGCAGATCGTCCACGGCGGATCTTGGCCATGCCTGCTGGGAGAGGAGATGTGTCTCTGGGAAGCCGCTATAAGTGAAGCCATGTTGGGGCCGCAAAAGGGGCTTGGAGGAGCAGACAAGATCGTGTCACCCAGTAGTACTTGTTAGTCGTTGTTATTTCCGTTTGTCACACTTCCATGTGGCTTGCTAGGAGCTGCAATGCGACAAAACCCAAAATCTCAAGGACCAGCTCACAGCTGCTAAGAGGCTTCTGTTGTGCTGGAGTTCGCAGGGTCTGGTCCGCGTTCTCTGTGCTGTGGGCTTTAGTTGCCTATTCGCTCATGCCACCAGGCAGGCTACACAGCACGCTCTGGGATCTGCCACTCACTGGCGCCCCCATTCAGCGCTTTGTCTATTACACTTCGCTTTCGATGGCTGGCTACACCGGTGGTTGCTACTACTTCCTGCAGCTCCTCCTCTGAGCGGATCGTTTCACCTGTTTCACATTGCCTCTTAGTTACCTGTACAGCTCTCTTTGGTAGACTTTCTTCTAGGTGACCGACGGCGTTAAGCCGATCAAGGCGCCGGAGCCAAAATAAAACTGGTCCGCGTTCTCTGGATCATTCGGGCCGTGGCTGCTTCCCGCAAAGCCTTGAAGTCCACCTCTGCCATGCTCGACATTCTAGCTCTACATTCTAAGCTGGTCACCTTTGTTTTGCCGCCTAATTCTATTCCTGAGCGCCAACGCGGCCTTCAGCATTCCAAGATCTGCGCAGGTTGTCTGCTTGGAAAGACCTTCTGCTCCTTCTACCAATGTGTCGTGTGAAGTGCCGTTCACATTGCTTGTTTTGTTGTGAGGTGGCATGTTCCTCCCTCCTAGACTCCTAGCAAGAAGCAACGATGTGACTTATGTCCAGGTGGAGTGCATCCAGACAGAACATGTGGGTGAAAAACGCACCCATTTTTAGCACTAGAAGTGAGCCGCAAAAGCAGTTTCGCCGCAAGGGGCCTCGTGAGTAGTTGCTTTCCGAGCTTCAACAGTGCTCCAGCTGTGTCGAGTTTCGTTCAGTTCCAGCGCTAGAAAGTGGCAGCGCAGGCTCGCAACTACTCATGAGGTCCCTTGCGGCGAAGCTGCTTTTGCGGCTCCATTCTAGTGCCAAAAGTGGGAGCGATTCAACCCACCATGTTCTGTCTGGGTGCGCGTCAGCCTTGCTTCTTAGTCGTTTCCATTTCCGTTTGTCATGCTTCCATTTGGCTTGCTAGGAGCCGTGGGGCCGGCTTACAGCTGCCAAGAGGCTTCTATTGTGCTGCATAACCCCGAAAATTAGTCCTCTTTGTGGCTGTCGGTCAGTTTCGGGACGTAGCTCCCTTCACGGGGCCCTGTCCTCTCTTTGATCGCCCTGTCATTGCCATGGTGGAAGCGCCGGTTGGAAGTTCTTGGCGCTGCCCGTTGGACAATAGTCGCTTGAAAGATCTTTTCTGCGCGGCTGAGTCTTCGCGGTGCGCTGCTCTTTGTGCGGTTCGGTGAGTGTTGATGGCATCCTCGTGATGCAGTGTGGTATCCTTCGTGCCCTCTTCTTTATTGAGTCTGATTGGCCTTCAAATTTTTGGTGACGGCGTCTGTTGGGCAACCACACTGTTCTCACTTTTGAGTGGTATCGAGGCGTGAGGGGTGGGTGGGTGGGATGTTGATGACCTGTTAGCCTACATCCGGTATGTGGTGTGTAGGGTGGGTGGATGTGGTGTTGAGAACGTTGATGCACCTACAGCGGGTGTGGAGTGTGTGGGTGAGGTGTTAACAACGTTCATAGCCTGTAAACCTACGTCGGTTGTGGAGTGTGTGGAGTGGGCGGGTGGGTGGGTGTTAATCTCGTTGATGGCTTGTTAAGAAGCCCCTACGAAGACTCAAAAGCGCAGATTTCTTTCGTGAGCTTGGTTCAAGGAGGGGAGATCCTTCTCCAGCGCGCCATGAATCGCGCGCTTGCCCTGGCGTGGCCCTGTGGTGCTGCAGGCCCTGGTGGTGATCCAGTGTTCCTCATGCTTGCTGCGCTCCAGCATATGTGTCGTTACCCTCTGCTCGCTATGCAGGTGTAGCGCGGCTTGGGTCCCAGCCATGGTCTGGTGCACGCCATTGCGGCTGCTTTTTGCCCTTCCTGGGCAGAGGGCATTGCCCTCCTGCGGCGCTGCACTCTCCCTGGTTGCCTACGCCCGCAGTCTATTACGCATTTGGCGGGCCTGCTGATCACTGCCCTGCGTGAGCTTGCCTACTTCCCATGCTGCCAAGAGGCCTCTCTGCTCCTGGTACTGTTCCGCTATTGCGTTGCTCACTTTCGATGGCAGGTTCAAACATCCGAGGTGCAAGCTGCCTTGGGGAGTGTCCATCATGCGTTGCAACAGCCGCCCATTGTGTGCCTCTATAGTGAGCCATGGATCTACTATCGCGCGGTACAAGCCTGGAGCAGTCACGTCTGCTGGCATGCTGCCCCATCATGAGCTCCTCTCACGCTTTGCGGCAGGGCGCAGGCTAGTGCTGTCAGGATGGGTTTATGCCCTGGTTCGTACAGCGGCTCCCTTCTCGCGGGCAGAACATTCGCTTCGGGCGTGGCTTGCCCTGCCGCATACTCACCGACCTGACCAACTCTGAGTACTTTGACCAACCTATCTACACGAATTTGATGTGAGAATTGAAACAGAAAGGAACACGCCGAAAAACCTGGGCTGGGCTTGCAACTAGCCCGCTCACCGGCCCGACCAACTCTGAGTGGGCTCGACACACCATGTGATCGTGAGCTGGATTAAGTGTTAGGGCGGGCTAGGCCGTGAATAGCATACTTTGGTGTGCTCCTCAGGAAAGGCCTCTTAATGGCGCTTAGTACGATCTCGCTTCCTTGAGGCTGCCGCTTTGGCTCAAGGGTGCCCTCGAGCCCCCGGTTGCGCTTTTGCTTCGCAGGCGGCCCCACCAACGAGGCTCCACCTGTGCTCGACATGTGCTGTTATTTCATTCTCCAGCTGCTGGGGCATCTCCCTGGCCCGGCAGGTTGCGGGGTGGTTCATGGTTTTTGCTCAGTGGCTCTATTTGCCTGAAGCCCTGCTGCTCCGGCAGGTTGCTTCTGCCTGCTGCTGGCAACTCCCTCCCGTCCTTTGGCCGGCTGCTCTTCGCCTCGTAGCTTGCCAACTGGATGCTACCATTGGGTGTCCGGTAACGCGCTTTCGGTCGGCACAACAAAGCTCGCTTGCTTGGCGCATGTGGACTGTGGGCCGGGACCTGCGTCTGTTTCCGCAGTGCCGGGAGGCTGCCTGCATTGCTGCTTATTGTACACAGGTGGTTCGACAACTCATTGGCCCTTTGAATCCTGCTCTGCCTGTTGTTGCCTTGCTTGACACATACGCCTGGGATGTTGACATCGCCCGCATGTACCGCCTGCCTCCTCTTTTGCGCCTCTATCGAAGCCCTGAGGACTACTATGATCATGTGCAGGACCGGGTGTCAGTGGCTCCGAGCTCAGTGGGCCTTCATACACGGCGGCAGCTGCAGGATGCCTTTGCTGACATGCCCCTCCAGCTTCCTCACTGGCTCGGCCTGCCGGTCCAGTTGCGGCCAGAGTTGCTCCCGCTCCTTGGGTGTCTTGCTGCTTGGTTTCATACCAAATGCTGAGGGGCCCACCAGCCTGCTCTTGCATGTGGGCAGGTACTGCCAGCTCCCTCGAGCTTTTCCCAGCACATGTTCAACGCCTGATGTAACAGGCCCTTTCTGGGGTTATCCTGTGTTCTGCAGCATTTGGCCCTTATAAGGTATACACCATCGTCGCCTCATGCCATGGATCGGGAGGTGGCCCTCCTCCTTCCGGCCGAACTCGTACTCTCCCCCTTCGCGTGCCCTGTGGCAGCCCGGCCCGCTCCGGCGCCGATTGGCAGCGTGAATGCCACTCTTGCTGCCTTGCTCCTCCCTGTGCCTGCCCCAGTCCCCCAGCTCCCCTTACTCAGTGCCCTTTTGTTCGCAGCATGGTGGCTCTCGCTCTCGGAATTGGATGCCTCCGTGCCCTCGCGGTCCCCCTCTGCCGAGCTCTTCCACGGGTTGATTGGGTGGACCTTCTTCGACATAACTTCCTTTGTACACCCATGGTGCTGCTTCGTCACTTGACGTGTACATATGGCATCCGACGGTATCGGAGGGCGCCCACAACGCCAGTTGCATTGCGGGACATGTTCATGGGCCTTGAGGTCATCCTTGGCTACTGGCGCTCACTGTCCCTGCTGCCACGGTCTGTTCCCTTGACCCTGCCCCGCACTTGCGTAGGAGGATGCACGAAGCGTTGCAAGTAACCAGTATTCGTGGTCGGTATGCGCGGCCCCGTGATTACTACGCTGCGCTGTTTGCCCCGGATGCTTCTCTGGATGATGAGTCCTACACGGCGGCCGGGTGCACTGTCAGGCTAACGCAAGGTTTTTTCCTTCGGCCCTGCCACCTTCAGTTACCGCTCTGGCTTGCCACCATGCTCCGGCCTGTGCCCCCTCTCCGTGAATGTTATGATACCTTGCATGGGTGGCTCGATTTAGATCATGCGAGCCCTGAAGAGCTGGGGGATGCGGGCACGCATGCCAAGTTTGGGCGTCGCACATGCGCAACAGGGCTTGTTGTTCCGCCTTTGCTAGGGGTCAATTTCTTGGGATAACTAAGCTGGCTGACGCTGCTACGTTCTGCTCAAACGGGCCAAGTGGGGCGGCTGGGTTTTTCTGACTGGTGTGTGGCACACTCAGAGAGAGTCTTGCAGCCTCCTGTCTAGTGGTGAGCTCTCCAACGAGGCCTCACCACGTGTCTCTGTGGTATGGAATGGGCCTACATGCGTCGTGGGTTGCGGTCACTTGTGAGGGAGCCTGGGGACACTGCTTGCCTGCCCATGAGGGTGAGGTTGCCCTCCTTCGAGGTGCTGTATGGATCCCTCGTGCTGAGGTGGGACCGCTGCGGAGGTGCAACAAAACTCTTTCGCAGCAGCTACTTCCGGCTGACTGGCACACACTGCTGCGCTTTCATTTTGAGCAGCTGCCCTGCCCGGCAGACTCTGCGCTCTTGTACTGGGCCCCGCACATGTCGCTCTTGAGTCAGGACTACAGTGAGGGGCGTATGCTCTCTTGTCTAATGGACGCTTGGGTGAGCCTGGGGCACTTCCCGGCTGCCCGTGAGCCCACAATGTTGCGATTAGCTTGCCAGTACCTCCTTGCCCTGCGCGACGTTAGGGTGTGGCCTTCACAGCCTGCCCTCTGTGCGGGCGCAGCGTCATGGAGTGCCCTCATGGACGATGGGCTGCGGCTTCCACCGCTGCACTGTTGCTATCTTGGCCCCTTTCGGGTCTTCTGCGGGTCCCCGGCCTCTATCCGCACCGTGGCAAGGGGGGCCCTGGCACACACACGTGCCTACTGTGCGCGGACCGTCCAGCTCCATCTCAACAGCGTGGCTGGCGAGTTAGTTGGCCTCGTGGCTGCCCTCCATCGCGCTCATGTTGCTCTGCGGACCTGGCTGGCCCGCGATCATCCTTCCAATTGGTGTGTCGTCTCTGACGGCTTGCGCGTGGATTGGGAAAGTGGGCGCGACGCCCGGGCCTTCGATGACTTCCTGCAACATGATCTTGGGATTCTGCCTGAGTCCCCGTCGGTCGCGAGAAGCTTGGTGCCGGCGTGGATGAGGTAGGGTAGTCCCCAGGCTCGCCTGCGGTCGTGATGCCTGAGCTTTCGAGGTCTACCTTCAGCATGATCCCTAACCCTGGGGCGAGGGTGAGATCAAGGAGGTTTAGATCCGATGGTTTTCTCACTGAATTTTTGAGACAAAGTGATGTTAGATTAAAGGATTAGTGACTCGGGGGGCTGTCAAAAATATTAATGTCAGTGATGACGTGCGCAGACGGGGATGGTAGCAAAATAGTTAGTGAGCTGTGACGTGTGCTGACGGGACCTTGACAAAAATTCTGATGCAATGATCACTGTTGCTTAGGATTCTTTCAAAATGTTACTTTTGACATGTGGCATGCGCATGGGGTGGCCTGAAAAAAAACTTGTTAAAAGGTCATGTCAGGCCTGACGTTCAGTGTGGCATGTTTCCTTGAGTTTAGCTTTGGGGATGCGGGCTTTTGACGATTCAGTCCTTAGGAAGCATGTCATGAGGGCTTGATCATGTGAGTTTAAGTAGAGTCTTTGACATTGAAGGTCCTCTTGTAACTAGGGTTTGATTTGATGGTCCAGGGGATCATTATCATTATACCTTACATGAAGCAACAGCACATGAGCGGCCCCAAGAACTACAACAGCCATCGATTGTGCGCGGCGCTGCAATCTGACAAGACGTGGTCTTGTTGGATTGGGAGGGAGCGGGGGGGGGGGCAGGGCGCGCAGGAAATCTGAGGCGGCTCCTTGGGCCAGCTGAAGCGTGACATGTCTTTAATTTGAGGCGGCTCCTTGGGCCAGCTCGCTGTTAAACATGACATGGTTCTAGGTTTGGAGGCGGCTCCTTGGGCCAGCTCGCTGAAACATGGTTCTAGGTTTGGCGGCTCCTTGGGCCGACTCATTCATGAGTGGCATGTCATGTCATGGGATAACACGCCGCAGCCCTTTTAAGCTTTAAGATCCACAGGTGTCTGCCGAATCCTTTCGTGCCGGGGCCCTCAGACAGACCTCAGACTGTCACTGATCGTTCAGGCTCAGATGGAGGTCCATGTCACGTAGACTTGACAGCTGTGCCTTAAATTAAATGAATAATTATCTTGAATTTAAATTTATATAGGCTAGAACTACTATGACCAGCGCCATGGCAAAGCCTGAGCAAGAGTCAGAGGAGGCCATGATGAGCTTCTACGACGCTTGGGATCTCGCTGAGAAGGAGCACCTTGAGCAGGCCACTGCAGCACAGTGCCTCAATGAGAAGGCCCCTGCATCACAGGTGGAAGGTCTTCTGAATTTTTATGATGCTTGGGACTTTGCTGAGCATCAAATGGATGTGGAGCGACTTGCGGCTGAGAAGAAGCCCCTTGATGCGGCGCATGGTGAGTCTCCCAACACTTTGGCTGCCACAAATCAGGCTTGGAGTTCAGTGGGGGCAACTTCTAATAGCGTTGAGCCCGATCATGACAACTGGCGATGGGACTATGTCAACTGGCAATGGGAATGGCGTGGGACAGATGATGGCCATGATGGCACTGGCAGCGGCTATCAGGCTGATGACGAAGCTCGGAGATCGTCATGGTCATGGTCTAAGAGGGCCTGTGAGAGATATTATAGAAATAAATACCGTAGCAAGCGTGGCAAAGCTCGACGTGTGAAGCTTGAGGAAATAGTGTGTCTTCTTATTCTTCTTAAAATGTCATGTCATTCGATTGACCGAGGTTCATGGTGGCTGGCTGGGGGCCTGGGCTTCCCAGGCTTGACTTTCATGACCATTGCAGGCCAGGTTGAAGCTTACTAGATCAATGCTTGCATGCATGCAGGTCATTCTGATCATCCTGAACTGGTGGGGGGGCCTCAACGGCCTACTGTGGCAGTGGTACTGTCTTGAGGCTTCAGATGATTGGGCTGACTGGGCATGGGAATGAGGCCTGGTTTCAAGAAGGTGTCGTCTGTCTGGGCTTTGAGCTTCAAGCACAGGTTCATCCATGATGGTCTGCGGATGACAAGCTTCTACGATGCTTGGGACTTTGCTGAGCATCGGATGTGGAGCGCCTTTGCGGTTGAAGAGAAGAGGCTTGAAATTTGGCTTGAGTCGCGGCTCATGTTGAGGGGCTGGCTCCTTGGCACACCGACGGCAACGCCTTCAGCAATGGAGGTGGCTGGACATGTGCAGCAGGCTTTTGGGCTTGGCCAAGGTGGAGAGCGACTTGTTTGTTGCTGGACAAGGTGGCGAAGTCATTACGAGGTCGGTGGCAAGCAGAAGCTCAGCGAAGCGGTGGAGGCCTTGGACGAGTGGAGCACTGCAGTGACCTGAGTCTGGCGCGTTGGTGTTTTGGCTGCTCAGGAGACAGTGCCTTGAAGTGGCTCCTTGGCCATCTCACGTGACAACATGGTTTGTTGGTCAAATGGGTTTGTGATGACATGTCTTGATGTGACATGCACTCCGGTCCACTGCATGCCCGAGGTGTTGGCATGGCGATGGACTTGCCTGGGCCTGATCAGCATTATTGGCATCATTTGACTTGCTAAAGTATTAGATCTGTGCATGCCTCTGAGGTTTCAGGTGGCATGGAACGAATGAAGAGCCCTGACCTCTGAACTAATTAACTAATTGATGCGCTTCCATTGAACTGAGGCTGAGGCTTCTGATTTGATTGGGCCCTGACCTCTGAACTGGTTGATGCGCTTTTATTTGAGGCTTCTGCTTTGAGCGCCTTTACCTGGGCTGCCATGCCGGATGGGATGAGTCAGGGCCTAATCTCACTGTCAGTCACTTATTATTTGTTTTAAATATTTGGAAGCTGGACCTTTTCACCAATTGAGTTTGTTGTCGAGTTTAGTCTTTTGGCTTCAGGTCTTGGAGGAGCAGATGGGGCGCACCACTGGGGTGGCAGAGCCTACGGGGGTCCACATCACGGTGGGCACTGGCACTGCCTTTGCCTTCTGGTATTCAAGGCGTGGGACCGACAGACTTGACATAATTAATTAAAGTTGACAAACATTCATTTGCAGTGAGCAGCTCAAAAAGTCTTAGCTGGACTTCAGTCAGGCCATGGACCCAATGGACCCTTATTGCGGCATGCCTGACATGGTGGACATGGTGTGCAAGAAGCGTCCCAATGGCCTCATTGACATCCCTACGTGCCTCATCATTACGATGCTGACATTGCTGATGGAGAAGGAGGCCATCCCTAAGAGCTGCGACCATGAGCTGTCCCAGTTGATGATGCAGATCATGGCAGGTGCAACCGATTGCCAGGAGTGTCTCGACTTTGTTTACGAGTCGAGTCAGCTCAGGCTACTGCGGCGTTTGGCTGGCTTTTCGGCCAACCTGCCGCGCGTCCCGGAGCACCCGCGCGATGAGGGCTTCGTGGTCATGACGCCGGACCTGTGCGGGCACCCGTGCTTGTGGCTCCTTGGCCATTGGCTTACCTAAATCAGATTAAATAATTGAAAATAGGCATGCTTGACTTGACACTGGATTGATCAAGCATGTGTTTGAGTCTCAGGCTGGCGAGGGAGATTCTGCTGGCTGCCTTCGCTGCCGTGGTGTTGAAGCCTGAGCACAGGCGCGAGGGCCGGCTGCGGGAGCGCTGCGACCTTTACAACCTCATGGCGGCGACAGGCCATGAGAGTGTGTCGCCCTTCACGATCATCGTCTATGCAGGGAAGCGCTATGTGGTCACGACGTCCCACGTGCGGCAGATCCCGGTCTTCCAGGTCATCAGGGGCGAGATCAACATCGTCTTCCAAGGCTTGTACCTGAGAGAGCTTGATGGCATCTTAGCGGAGCCTTAAGGACGGGCCAGTCTTTGACGATTTTATGGAGAGGCTGAAAAGAACGTGTTAACATGATTAAGTTTCCGATTATCTTTTGATTCATTGATTTCCTCATTGTGCTATCGCAGGTGTTTCACTGGCCTTGCTACCATCGAGGCCTGACGTTGGCGTTGTGGGATGAAAGCAACGTGACAGGTACTTCGGCAAAGCCTACTTGGCCCATGCTGCGTCTTCAGGTCGGACTCAGACAGGTTGGTTTTGTCCTTCCTTTGCGATAGGCCACGGCCGACTTGCAGGGCCTTCACTGCCCATGGCATCGTCTTCATGTCACTGGAGACTCAGTCATCGACTCAGTGAGTTTCAACACATGTGAATTGTGTTTGATTTAAATCAGTCACAGGTGATTATCATATAAAATCATGAATCTGTCGTAGAAGCTTTCAGCCTCCAAGTCAGTTGTCAGGGCCCCTTCAGTGGTGGAGCCACGAGTACGATCGCCCACGCTTTCTACTACAGGCATGGCTGCCGGCGGGAGGGGCTTTTCCTCCTCGACAATCCTCACGGTATCGTGTTTTACAGACGGACGCGCGCCTTGCCCAGCCTTTAAATTGAAGTCCTTTCAATACATAATAGCGGTGATGTGGGCAGGGGTTGAATCGTCTTAAATAGCTCGACTCATGTTACAGTGCTCTGATGAGGAAATGGGCGAGGAGCCGAAGCATGGAGCTGTCTTCACGGTGGATGGCATCGCAATGGCCGCCTTGGTAACAGGCTGCAGCTCTTCGATTTCAGTTGCACTGGCTTAAATGACGTGACGGTGCACAAGGTGCTGCTGTTCCGGTTTCATGGTGCGATCGGCTTCGATGAGGGGGGCGAGAGGATGATAGAGTACCGCTTCAGCTTCAAGTTCTCTCAGATGAAGGACATCAAGAAGGTATTGGAGGGAAGGATCAAGGAGGTCTTGAGGCTGCCCAACCAGGTCGAGGAGAGCCGTGAGGATGACTTGGAGGACAAGCAGCCTTTGGAGACCTCGGCCGAGGAGAAGGAGAAGGAGACCTCGGCCTGGCCATTGAGGAGAAGATCTCGGCCCTGGCCATTGAGGAGAAGGAGTCCTTGGCCCTGGCCGGTGGTGATGACAACGAGAATGTGGAGGAGACGCCTGAGAAGGAGACCCCTGTCCTTCAAGCAATTTGCGATCAGGAGTCGGATGATGACTACACGCCGGTGCCTTTCCTCGTTATGGAGGAGGATGAGTCGGAGGCTGGAGACAAATCTTCGTCCTCGTCAAAGCAACATGGCTGGAGTCAGGTGGCTGGCTACATGTCGTCCTACGCTGCTTCAGAGGCAGAGAGCTCCATTTCAAGTGGGTGGAACAAGATTCCCGCTGACTCTGAGTGGAGGATGTTGCGTTAATTTTGTTGTTATCCTGCTCCCAAAACGGGAGGCGGAATTGGCCTGGCGGAGCAAGGCTTTGCAGTGGCCTTATTTCAGTGCCTTGGCACTGACTCAATAATGGTCAGGCGTGATTCTGAAATCCCGCTTTGACGTCGCAATGGCAACTGTCAATTGACAAAATAATTAGAGTCGAGCTTCCGTTGACCTAGGTTGGCGTGCTGCACTGCTGTCGGGCCAGGGGCTCATCTGACTGGAGAAATGACGCCTAAGGCTTGGAGTACAGCGCTTGGTTTCATTGGTCGGGGCACGGAGGCCAGGCTTGCATGCAGATATGATAGTTGTGGCAATCAGGGTAGATATTATCGATGATTTTGGGCGGCTCCAGGGGCCGCTCATATAATGACAAAATAAAAGGAGTCTCGCCGCAGCTCATTTTGAGCAAGCAGCTCATGATGCAATCCATGCTGCCGTGGGCCATGAACCCGATGCAGGGCATGATGGGGCCAATGGGGATGCAAGGCATGATGATGAACCCAATGATGGGTGGTGCCATGCCCCAACAACAGCAGCAGGTGGCAATGGACTTGGAGTCTGACGGCAGTGAGGAGCCTCCAGCACCGGCAGCAGCCAGGCCTGCTGCAGCAATGGCAGCTCCACCGACGGCACCGGGGGGAATGGCTTCGGCTGCAGGAGTGGAGGTCGCTGACACGCAGCAGCAGGCCATTTCGGGCTTGGCCAAGTCGAGAGCGGCTTTGTTCTTGACGGAGGGACAAGGCGGGCAAGTCATCACACGGTCAGCGGCCATGCTTCGTTCGCTCCCGAAGAGGAAGCTGAGCGAAGCAGTGGAGGCCATGGACGAGGCCCTAGACCCCACTGTGACCAGTGACCTGAGTACGATTGGGCTGGTGCAGGTGCTTTGGTTGCTCACCAGACAGTGCCTTGCAGTGGTTCAGCATCATTGTCTCTTCAAGGTACTAGGCATCCCAATCCCATAGCATCACTTGATGTGTGTCTTTGTATCGTTAACCGTTGGTTTGTGTGACATGATGACATTACTTGGGATTCGGAGATGGGCCTCTCAGAAAGCCTTCAATATCCATAGCACGCCTTCGCGTGACGACGTACGGGGAGCTCTACGCAAGGCTTCGCAAAAGGTACCTCGCCCTGTTGGAGTCCAGTGAGCAGGTCAGGCAGGCCCGACAGGCGCTCTTGGGTGAAGCTGTCCTCACAGACCAGTATGTGGCAAGCGTTGGGGAGGTGCAGGGCTTTCGCGAGGAGTGGATGACGGAGCAGGACTCTGCTGCGCGAGCAAAAGGAGCCCAGGCAGGAGCGGCGACTGTAGGTCGGACCCTACCGGCTATGATGGCTGCGGCGGCAAAGGCAGAGCCTCAGCAGCAGCCTGCACGGGTCCACATCACGGTGGGCATGGCAAAAGCTGGTGCCCTGACTCCGGTGCCGGCGCCGGCTCCTGCTCCTGCCATGGTGCTGGCCCAGCAGCAGCCTAAGGCAGCTGTCCCCAACCCGGCCATGGTCCCGATCCAGGCGCAGCCGGCTGCAGCGGTGCTTCCTGCAGGTGGACCGGTGGTGCAGGCGGCGCCGCCCTTGCAGGATGCGGTGCCTGCTGACGGTGGCAGTGGCGGCGCGGAGCCGCCCGCCATGTGCGTGATCTGCCAGCAGAACCTGGTGCAGGAGGCGGGCGATGAGGTCCAGATGCTGGCGTGTGGGCATGCCTTCCACCGAATGTGCTTGGAGGACACGTGGGAGATTGGGCAGCATGAGCGCGGATGGTGCCCGATGAGATGTGATGTGCGGCGTCGAGCGGCAGCGGCAAACTTTGCCGCCATGAACAACATGGACGAGGTGACTACGGAGGAGATCGAGGGCAACGTGGAGCAGGAGCAGCCGGCGGAGCCCCAGGAGGCCCCGCCGGTGGTGGCCTTGTGACTTCATCGGGGACGATGTGAAGGGCTAGAGCCAGGATCTGAGAGCGGCTGAATTTTGAAGAGTAGTGAGCGGGAGCTTAGATCCATGCCTGTGGACAGCGCCTGCTGCGATGAAGCATCAAAAAGCTAAAATGGCATGATGCCAGTAGGGGACGAACCTCCGTGAGGGTGACTCGATGGCGGCACTATCCAGCCGCTACCATCCATGGTCAGCCGCTCACAGCGTGGACGTATGATGTAAACAACACATGATAGGTCGTCAGGCGTAAATGTGGACAGTGGATGGGTGTGGAAGGGCAGCCGCGTGAGTCTCTAAAAGGAGGAGGGCTGAGCTGTGTGGCTGCCACACTGGTGCTTGAGCAGAGAATAAGGCATGATGCGGTGAAGAATGAAGAAACAAAATAGTGTGGTGTAGTGTTCTCAGGCGCTGCATAAAGAAGCAGGTAGGCGCAGAGTGGCAGTCCAAGAGCCAGCTGTAGGGAATGTCATGAGTAAGAAAAGGGGCGAGCAAGCAAATAAGGTAGTAGTGTCTCGTCGACTGCACTTGCACAGCTGTGAATCAATGGTGGCAGGCTGAAGCGGGGGACATGATGGTGGACAAATGGAGCGCAAGAGGCACACAGCTTAAGGGGTGCAGGAATGCATGTGTGTGAGGTGGCCTCGCTAGTGGCTTCAGTGGCGGAGGAGAAGGGGGTAAAGGTGCGGAGCTCAGAGCGTCTCAAAGCTGCTCAAATCTGCTCAAATCTGCTCAAATCTGCTCAAAACTGCTCAAAACTGCTCAAAACTGCTCAAATCTGCTCAAATCTGCTCAAAGGGCTCAAAATGGCCTGAATGAGACAAAATGAGACAAAATGAGACAAAATGAGACTACAGTGAATCAAAGATAGGGTGCAAGACAAGTAAGAGCCACAGGGGTCCTGCGGCCATGGAGAGCTTCAATGCGCAGGTGCAAAGAGCGATGCAGCGGCGGCTGCAATGGGAGGCAACGTTTCAGCGGACCAGTCAGCATGTCACGGCGGCCACCTTTGCACATGTGGAGAACTTCCCCGTGCAAGATGGGGAGGTCCGGCTGCAGGGGGTGCAAGGGCAGCAGCAGATGGAGGCGGTGCAACGGAAACTCGAGGCGTTCTGGCAGATAGATGCAGAGTGTGGTGGCAGGTGTGCAGACACATGGCCTCACTACCTGGCAGTGGCCTACCCATGGATGACAGGGTGGAGCGCAACAGCCATGCTGAAGGCGCTATGGGCGCGGACGATGCACCAGCGGGCAGAGGGGAGAACAGAGCTGGCCTACATTGAGTACTTCTGCGGCAAGGGGAACCTGTCGCGAGCGGGCATTCAAGCGGGCTATGTCGGGGTCTCGTTCGACAAGGACATTTCACCTGTGCACGATGTGCTGGAAGAGGGGGGGCTGGCGCTATGGTTGTCGGCCTTGGCTGCGGTGCAACCAGGGGCCTTGATCTGGTGTGGAATGCCATGTTCGTCATATGTCACACTGAGCCGGAGTCAAAGCCTGCGCTATCCAGAGAACCTCCACCTGGGTGACACCTCCAAGTACTTCGTGCAAGAAGGGAATGTGCTGGGCGACATCACGGCCATGATTATGCTGCTGAGCCATCTGCTTGGGTGCTATGAGGCAATGGAACAACCGGCGTCTAGTGTCTACCCAGAGACACCATGCTGTGAGGCTGTGTTACGGTTCGTGGGTGCAGTGAAGACCACTACGTACCACTACTGCTTTGGGGGAGTGACCTTGAAACCGCTTCAGCTATGGGCGTCAGGCAGATTCATGAGGGCAATGGAGCGACCGCGGCCACGGTGGGCAGAAGGAGCTGGAGCAGAGCAGCTTGCAAAGCGGGACAAGGACGGTGGCTTCACAGGCGACAAGCAGCTGCTGCTGGAAAGCCAGGTGTATTCCGTGCAGTTTGGCCAAGCGGTGTTTGCAGCATGGGCAAGGTATGGAGGTGCCTAGCCTGAAGGCCTTTAATTCGGAGCGGTGGATTTGATGCAGCCTTGAAAAGGCTGGCACAGTAATTAGGGAAAGCCTGCTGGTGGGCCAGCCACTGCGGGGCGGCTCTGCAGGAGCGGAATGACTGCAAGCCTGGACAGGTTGGGGACGTGCTACTGCTGGACACCTGGAACGGCTTTGACGTGCCAGGGACTCTGTGAGTGACTTGATCGTCAGTGAAGTGTGTGGCTCTGAGAGGAGATGTGGTGGTGGTAGGGTAAAGCAAACAACAGCAGGTCAAAGGGATGCATCTCTAGTTAAGTATGGAGCATCACAAGGCCTTGTACAGTGTAGAAGGTAGTCTGACACTAACAGTACAGTGCCATCCTGATGTTGCGCCATGCTACATGTGAGCCGATCACATTGGTGCAGGATGCAGTGCTGCCAGCCTCAGTGGCGTATGTGCAGCGAGAAGTGGAGACAAAGCTATGGTGGTCGCTAGACTTTCTGTACGAGAGATTCCATGCATCTGGTGAGAAGAGAAAGCTCTTTAAGTGGATCCAGTTCTTCAAGCAAGGCGTGAAGAGCATTGAGTTATGCAGCGATGACTTCTTCTGTCACACAAAGACGGTTGGGTTGCCGATTGCAGCGGTGAAAGAGAATCTGGCTACAACATCGGCTGTGTTGGCCTTCCTTGCCTTTATTCAGAAGGAGTCCCGGACTGACAGCATTCGAGCTTGTGCTGAGAAGTGGATTCCTGGCCTCCTTCAGCGAGCGCTGTTTGTTCAAAGCGGCCTGTTCAGCTTGGCGCCTGAAAACATGCTGCCACTGCATGTCACACCTGGTGGATCTGTCCGAGGCCTTGAGGAAACGTTGAGTGCTCGGCACCGCTCAGGCTTTTATGCCTGGCAGCGGGAGTGGAATGCCATGCATCGCGGTGGTCTACTTGCAGAGCCTTTGACAGATGGTGAGCAACGGCCGGTGACAATGCAAGACTTGGCGATGTTTCTCTTTACGGTTGACAAGCGTCGAAGGGCAGAACGCGTTCAACCCTGGTCGAGAGAGAGTGTTGCGGGAAAGTGCCTCTATTCAATTCAGAAGGCGCTTGTCAGTTTCCTAGCAAGCAGCTTGGACTTGTATGTGTTGGGATGGTACATGACAAATCACGATGTCACCGTGGCCCCGCCAGCAAGGCGGGATGTGGACCATGCTAGCAATGAACCTGGCCATGCTGTTGGTGGGCAGATGGTGGTCAGCAGGAAGCCGAGGGTGAACATGAGCGCAGACGCCATCTTTGAGCTGCTGTCAGACGCCAGAGACAAGACCCTTTCGATGAGACATTCGTTGGGTGTCCTGCAGAATGAGCGGCTCTCTACCAGTGGTGGCTGCAAAGCAAATGCTGTGGATGCTTGGGTCAGAAGGTCTCAGACGATATACGACCAGCGCGCCTGTCATTCGATGCAAGGTGCGAATCACTTCAGCATGGTCGCAGATGGCTCGTGCCACGCGGGTAAGGAGACCCTTGTGTCGGCAGTGTACTCCCATGAGAACGACACGGCCTGCATGTGCAACGTGCAAATCATCATGCCGCTGGACACCATCAATCCTTCTGAAGCTGAGCTTTCCTCTTTGGTAGAGGACCTTGCGAAGGACGCTTTCACTTTAAGTGTTTAAGTGTTAAGTTAGTGCAGTCTTGACTAGACTACTAATGAATGGCATGTCGTCATGATGCTGTAAAAGAGTTTGACTTAAATTACAGGAGGCTCGTCTCCAGCGTGTGGCCTCTTATCGGCAGGTGCAAGCGATCTCGCAGCAGCTCAACTTGCTTACGGCTGGTCGTATTGAGAATGTGAGTGCCTTTGACGTGCCAGAAGGGGTGGTCCTTGCTCAGTGCCCTTCTGGCTGCCTTCGGTCGACACGCATGGAAGGAGGGAGACGCAGAGCTTTCTACACAGATCCAGACACTGCTGAGGAGGTGATGCTGTTACCAGACAACCGGCTTTGGTACTTGGACACAAAGCTGCTGTGTCTGCAGCTGGACCAGGGTCCGACATGCTGTGGTGGCATGGCGTCGCTCAGCTACAATGTTGGTGTCTTTCGTGCGACGTACACGTGCCTGTTTAATAGTTAAATCTGGGATTCATTAAAATAAAACACACTTGTCATACAATACTTTTCATTTGTAAGGTATGCGCTGCACAAGCTGGAGAAGCAGCTGCAAATACGGTGGGACCCTTTCCACCGCCTGATCAGAGACCTGAAGCTGAGCTTATTGCATGCAAAGGGGGGGACAGGAAGCTTTCTGCAGAGCCAAATGCATTCTCAGTATTTGTGGTCTGTTGGCTACCGGCCATTTGGGAGTGGCGCTTGCCAAGTTGAGAAGCAGCGCTTGCTGGAAAGCATGATGGCACGTGAAACGGCTTTCACCTGCGAGCCCTTCATGCAAAATTGGGAGCAGATTCGAGATGAGCTACAACTCCCGCGATCCAGTGGTCTCGTGGATGTGTGGAATGCCCTTCCGGAGTTGCCCACCTTTCAGAACAAGTCTACGCTCCCGAAGCTTAGCCGGTGGTTCTCTTGGAACGAGGCAGCGCATGAACAGATGCGTGAGTGGACAGCGGTGAAAACTGTCTTGGCCTACAGTTTCTCCAACCAGCCGGAGCTCAATCCTGATGAAGCCTATCAGAAGCGCCAAGTGGAAGCACTTGCAAAAGAGGCGGCTGCAACGGGGTCCAAGGATGACAACGATGATGACAACATGACCTTCAAGCAGCAGTTTGGCAAGCTGAAAGAGAAGCTAGGAGGGGGCCTGAAGCTGTGCTACCACCTCATGTCGAATCGTCTCTATCAGATGGTTCACATTATCAGCTTGACCTCAAGGCCCCTATGGACGGCTTATGTGGACACTGTCAAGAATGTGAAGACGCCTCATGACAATGTGCGGAACCTTGTGTCTTTGTCACAGCAGTGGAGGTCCAATGTTCAGTTGCAGGAGACGGCGGCAGTGTTGACCTCCAGAAGCTATGAGTTCACTCATCTGCTTGCAGCTACGGACTTTGCAGACACGGCGGACAATGTCGCTGAGCTTGCGTGCCAGATTCTGGCCAAGAGGACGTGGACCTTGGCAAAGCATTCGGCCCCGCCAGACTGCTATGCTGGCCTACTGGGTGAAGAGCAGCAGCTGAAGGAGGCCGCATTGATAATTATAATATGACATTAAATGAAAGTAATGAATGTGACGTCATATTAATAAAGTGAAACACGGCTCATGAAGCCATGTCATGTGGTTTCAACCTGTCTCAGATTAAAAGTAGATGCCAACTTCCAGGCTGTCATGCAGAAGATGAAGCAAGACCACACATACCTCACGCAGATTGAGCAAGCGGCTGCGAATGATGGTGGTGGGTGTCCAGTGCTTGAGGACCTGAAGTTGGTGATCACACCACCAGTGAGATTGCTGTACCTTGCATGCGAAGAACACTGCTATTCATGGCAGTCTCCGGGAGGTGCTCATTTGCTAAATGGTCTGCTTCGGACCTTCAGTGACAACAAGCTGATCGAAGATGTTCATGGCCACCTCCGGAACAATGCCAAGGGCCAGAACAAACGCATGACAAGCCACAATATTCAGGAGCTGACCACCCACAGCCGTGCATTGGAGTCGAGGGAGATTCCACACCGATTCAAGGTGACGCGCCCGGTTTTCCTGAGGTCGTTTCCTCACACTCGAGACCGAAAGAGGAAGCGTCGCTACCAGGCTCGTTTACACAAGCTGCCGAAGACATGGTCAGGAATGATGGCCAGAAAGAATTGGGCAACAATCTCTGAAGCGACCATCCACAAGTCTGTGGCTGCATTCCAGTGGGTGACTCACTACTGTCGATGTGGTCTTGGCTCTCAGGGCGTGCGACTTCAGCATGGCAAGTTCTCGAAGTTTGCCATGGAGCTTCGGATCATGATGCAGGTGAATGAGAATGATGAGCTACTCTATCTGGGCTTCAGCTTGGGTTCTGCAGAGTGGGGGGCATTGTTCTGGCCACTGTGTGAGTTTGAAGCTTCCGATGGTTGCAAGTGCTACTACCTTGACCCCGCAGGGGAGGCTCGGTGGATCTTTGTGCTACAGCCTGCGGAATGGCATGTTCTCACTCACAAGGTTCTTCTGGAAGATGGGCGCATCTATTTTCTGCCGTTGGAGAGGGTGCCGCTTTTGAAGTGCTACTTTGAAGATGTGCAATGTCTGAAGGGCATGACCATTGCAGACATGAGCTTGCTTAACGAGGCGCTGAAGCTGCCTCTTGAAGACTTCAACCCGAAGACCATGAAACGAGATGGCCTCCTGCATGCGTTGCTGGACAAGATCGGCGACAATGATGATGCTTGGATTGCGACGGTGAAGGAGGCTTTGCAGAAGCCGCCAAAGCAGAAGGTGATCGGTGATGCGCTGGATGAGCATCTACTATCTGAAATGGCTCTGCCAGACCAACGTGACTTCAAAGAAGTGGCAGACGAAGTTGAAACTCGCAAGAAGATTGGCTGGAGTGTGGTGGAGCAGCGGTGGCGTGAGGCCAATGGAAAGAAGCCAGGCAAGCCAAAGGCCAAGGCCAAGGCCAAGGCCAAGGCCAAGCCAAAGGCCAAAGGCGCTGCCAAGAAAGCCGCTAAGTGGTTGGCCCGGAAGAAAAGACGGGTTGAGCCTGAGCCTTGTGAGCCTGTGGCGGCTGACATTGCCGCTGGAAATGAGCCTGTGGCGGCTAACATGGCCGCTGGTGACAATCTACCTGCTGAGCTCTTGCAACCTGTCCCTGCTCTTGAAGGTCAACCTGAGGCAGCAGCAGCAGTGCCAGCGGACGAGGCTGAGCCGGTGGCTCCAGAGGTGGTCCTTGCCATGGATCGAGAAGCAGCAGATGCAGAGAGGGCTCCAGAAGCAGAGGCAGCCGCCAGTTGCAGAGGCTGCAGTAGAGGCAGTGGGTCTGCCTGATGATGAGGTGATGCTTGCAGAGCTTGCCCCTGGTGGTGCTTTTGATGCGCAGCATGAAGGACGGCCAGAGGCAAAGGCAGCTCCGGCTGCTCCTCGTCATGGAAGTGGCGGCTACCGTGGCTACGTCAATCAGTGGATTGATATCACATGCCCTGGTTGCAACAGAGTTTGCGGGCAACTCAAGTTGGACCCAGGGCCAGCTGGACGAGACCCAGCTACATGGTTTATGCGTGTTCGAAAGCTAACAGGCGAGTGGCCGCAGAATGGGCCGTTCTTTAGGAGGAGAAGCGTCAATGTCTTTGGGGAGACGGACGAGAAGGCCATTGGGTGGATTCACGAAGTGAAGAACTGCGGCTGCCGACGCTGAAACAGCGGCCCTGACGTGAGAAAGTGCGTATTTGTGCCTTTGTTGTTACATTGTTGTGGTCTGAGGTCAGAAGGTGGTGGACGACGAGGCCCTTGAGAAGAGCTGAGAGTCGGGAAACCTTTGCGCTGGTCACGACATCATGTCATGTCAACTTCATGTCATGAATCATGGTTGATGCGTGTTCGAAAGCCAACCGGGGAGTGGCCGCAGAATGGAGGACTAGGAGAAGCGTCAATCAAGTCTTTGGGGAGACCTACGGATGAGAAGGCCATACAGTATAATTGCTGTTGATGATGTTTGGGTGAGAAGGTCTCGACCAGCAATGCAAGGGGCGAATCACTTTAGTATGGTCGCAGGTGGTTCGTGCCGTGACCCTTGACCGCTCAGAGGGACCAAGAAGGACTGAGCACCTCCGGACCATGCGCCGGTCTTTCAGCAGGTCCTTGCGAAATGCCATGTCCTTCATATACTAGAAAGTCTGAATGTAAGTATGGCATGGCTTTACAAAGGCTGGCAGCTGAAAGGGTGGCTGGTGGTCTCACTTGCGGAAGCGGCTCAGGCCTGACCCGGGCCCCAGCCGGAAGTGGGGCCACTGGCCCGGGTGCGTCAGTCATTTGACTTGCATTGAATTTGACTGTTTCACCTCGCCTTGCGTGTTTCACCCCAGGCAGCCGTTTCACCATATGCAGCCGCTCAGCCTGACAAAATTGGCTGGGCTCTGAGAGTGTGTTGAGGCGGCTCGCTGGGCCAGCTTTAGTTGAATGAAAGCGGCTCACTGGGCCGGCCAGTTAGTGAGCCTGATGGAAAATTATAATTGATGAATCGGATCGGAGTGATTCAATAAATAAGTTATATAGCTTAAAACTTGAGTCAAACTTAACGTCTCTAAGTCTAGACTCCAATTACTGGAATCTGCGGAGTACACTTACATTAATGAATAAATTAGCTTTGGTAAATAGCTTTGGGGACCTTTACTGTACTACACTTTCATTTTATGCATGTCGAGCCAGACATACTACTGCAGTTCATGATGTAACATGTCATGTGTGATGTCAGGTCATGAGTCATGTTAATACATGACATGACATGACATGCATGAGATGACTAAACAATTCAATGTAATGACATATTGCATCATGACATGACACTCACAACGATGACTCATAACTCAATATTGAAGGTGTATGTCTCAAATCGGGCTGCTTCTGTCTCAAAACAGGCTGTTTTGAGACAGCATAAATTTCTGAGACGTTGGATTTAAAACCCTTGCATCACGTCCCCTCCTGTGACTCAATGACATGAGCATTTTTGGGTCGTCCCGAGGCTTTCGTCGCTGCTCTAAAAGAGGTAGGGCTCCCCTTCTACAGCGCGTTGCTGGTGCTAGGGCCGTGGCCCTCTACTCCCTGGCCTGTCTGGCTTTTGGGCATCTGAGGGTGGGCTCTACGTCGCCTGGGCGCTGCCTTTGTTGCATCAAAGCCCGCGCAGTGTGCTCTGCCGCTACCCTGCTGCCCTGGCCTGCGGGGCTGGGGCCTGCCATAAAATGTCAAACAGCCAGGGTAGGGACCCAAGGATGCTTGATGATCAAGAGGGCTCTGCCCCACCATAAATAGCCAGGGAACGGGACCCCAGCACCCGAAGAGGCATTGGCCCAACCGCAGCCCTTTTACCTAGCCCTACGGGCTACTGTGCCTGTGTTTCGGAGTGCCATGGAAGTGTGCTGTCTCTTACATCTTGTGATAAACCAACTACGTGCTCTCAGTTGGCTGCTCAATGCCCTTCCGATCCTCGCTGCACGTTCGGGCGACTGATGTGTGGCTTTTGGACACGTGCAACTACCTTCAACTTCTCCTCCCCATTTCACTTACACTCCACAAGGGCCTAGCCCTCCACTACCAGGTAATTGAAGGACACTTAGCGTTGCGGCTTGATTGCAGCTTCTTTCAAAGGATGACCAGTGCAGGTGTGGCTGCGCGGGTTGTCCCACGGTGGCTCTCCTTCAGTGACCAATGAAGGGGGAGGCTCCCGCTCTACCCACACTGTGGTGATGCCACTGCTCACGATCGGTGCCATGCTGGTCGCTCATCGCCGAGTTGCTGGAACTTGGTGAATTCCCCTGCGGTGGCCGGGCCAACTGCCAGGGCTCCTGTCGCCAACCTACCGTTCACTGATAGGTAGAGGTGGCGCTCTGCCAGGACTTTGCTCGCGGTTGACCGTGCGGGACTGTGGGTCTCTCGCTGGCCTTGCCTGCCGCTTGCTCTTCTTGGCTTCGGGTTCCGTATGGTGACGCTTATGGGTCGCTGTGCATTGCCGGCCGGCAAGGGTCAGCTGCTTGTTTGCTGCTGGCTCTGCCGTGTGTGGTGGGCTCAACTAGCCGCCACACTCTAGGGGGCCGCTGCCGAAGAGTGGCAGCCCTTCGTTCCGTCCGCCGATGACTCTACGAGTAACTTTCTGTGGTGTCTCGCTAGAATGGTCCGCTGGGGCTGGCCGACTTGACTCTCACTCCTAGCTGTTGCTCAGCTCATGGCGCAATTCAATGCTCTTTTACGATTACGAGGATTACTTGGATCTCGTCCTGTTGCACTTCGGCTGCTTTGGCTGATGGTTACCTCATGGGCTTCGTGTTCTGAGTGTGGCTTGCCACGTCTCACCTTGCATCAATTCGGTTTGTGGTAGTTGTCTTTCTCACTACGTGACCGGTGGCCGCTAAGGCCCATGAGGCGCCCGTGACAAAAAAAAAAGAAGACTCAAAAGCGCAGAGAAAACCTAAAAGCCATCCTTCTTCAAAGGCAGAACCCGCGATCGAAAGAATTCTACAGCGACATTAACTAAAACAGCAAAGCAAAACAGCGGCTTCCTGGATTTTAGTTCCCCACACACCGGCCAGGACCCAGAGGAGGTTGGTGCGTGTGGGGCTGGCCATGAACTAACTCGGGGTCCCCGGCGCCGCTCTCCCAGCTGTAATGTGCTCACAATGACCAGGGACTCTCAGAAGAAACGCCGCGCCAAGGAAGAAATCGAGGTATTTAATGACCAAGTCAGCACCCACAGGAAGGGACCTCGGCTACGTTCTCGGACCCAAGTCAGACATCGTCGAACCAACACGCAGCAAACTTTAACATGCGGATGCACCATGATGCACCCTCATTTCTTTTACCTCCTGCTCGCCGGAGGTTTACACAAGGCCCAAAGAAATGAGAGATCAACGAAGCGCGCTAAGTAGCCCCCAACCTAGACTGAGTCGCGCATGGAAGATCTAGACCCTCTCGCACAACAAAGGTCTAAATGGCATCATGTTCGCTGCAGACCCGAAACGCCCGAGTTGCCAATATGCGCGATGGAATGGCCACCGAAACTCATTGAGTACGCACCAAGGAGCCCCTCTCCAAGACTCAGCGCAGAGCAAAACCTAAAAGCCTTCCATCTTCAAAAAAACAAAAGCCTTCCGATCGAAAAAGAATCCTGAGCGGCAAAACAAAATGAAGAGCCCAGGGTAACGGAGGGCGGGGGGAAGGTCACGAGGCCACCGAGGGGTGGCTGTCTGGAGGACTCTGGCTCACGTGTGCGTCTGAAAGCCTTGCCGAAAGGCCAAAGTTGAAAGCGCACTCGGGACCTCCTGGGTGGCAACGCGTGAACACTTCGCCAACAGCGCATTGCATTGTGCACCTTGATGGAACACGCCAAGCCGCCAAGAGGCAACTCAGCGTGGCACACTGCGCTGAGCCTTGGTTTACGGGAGCTCCTTGGTGCGCTTTGTTGAGTGTTGGTGCTTTCCATGATGTAGCCTGCATATGTTTGGGCCTCCTTCTCATGATAAGTGGTCTGGATTGTATGCTTGTTCAACGTGGAAAGTTTTTTGGGGCCTTTTCTGCGCAAGCGAGTCTTCGTGGGGTGCCGTTTGACGGATAGCCTGCGAGGCCAAGATTTCACTGGGCAACATTCATTGGGCGACGTACCGCGGACCGACGTCAACCCCCTCTTCGTGACGATCCAGGTCTGGTTGATGCCGGGCCCAGTGCGCCAGCAAGACTTTGATTGTGGGCGCAGGCCGACCATCGACGCAAGCATTTTTTTCCTCAACCTATTTCCTTTCATTTCCTTTCAAGACTTTGGGAAAGAACCGTGCGACGTGCCCCGCGTAGTGTTGATGTGGCCGGACGACATGAAGACCCCCACAGTGCTGTCCAGAAGCAACAGAACCGAAGCGGCATCCTGTCGCCGGTCTTCTGTACCTGGTTCCCCCACAGGTTCGATCTTGGGTGGGCGTACGTGGCATGCGTTTTCCTGTACTTGAGCGTGCTTCAAATCAAACGGTTCGCTTTCCCGCACGCGGCGCGCGAATCGCCCAGCCGGCGGCCTGCCACAAACATCCGTCGAAGTTAACAGCAACCAACGATATTTAAACAGGCCCACCCCCCCTCATGTGCGTGATGATCATATTGAATCATGATGATGGTACGTGTACGACTGTTCGGTTCCTGACCCGGCTGGCCCGTCTTCTTGGTCTACTTCCTGTTCGGGGAAGAAGTTTTGGAAGAAGTTTTGGAAGAATTCTTCGAGCCCTGGTGCGCAGTTCCCATGATGTTCCATGCCATGATGCGCTGCCAGCCTTGCGCAAGCTGAAAGCGGCGACTTCTCGCCCCGCAAGATCATCTTTAACAATTACCGCCGTCACAACTTGCATGGGGTTGGCGGCCTCGTGCATTCCGCACGGCTCTGCGTTGGTATGCCCTGGCGCTAATTTGGCAGCACCGCGCGTGCCTGCAAACACCATGGCCAAATGATGTGAACCATTTCCATTGCCGTCGCCAGTCGCTGGCCGGTGGCCTCGCGCGCGTGGCCCGGTATGGTGCAAAGAGGCTCGTGGCACATCGAAAATGGTGGTGCCCGGGCTAGCGGCTATCTCGGCAACGTGATCGACGTTCGTGCGCAGAATCCCTGAGCGTGTGGGAAGGCCCATGTCGCAACTAAAAGAGGGAGGGGTAGGAAAAAAAATGCACGACAAAAAATCAGGCTGCGTGATGAACGCAAATAGGAAGGCGGCCCCGGGAGCGAAGCCACCTAAGTTTGCAAAGCTGTGCTCGCGGGCATGGCCCTGCCAGGCAGCTGGCTGGAATTTTGTTGCGCAACGGCAAAATACTGTGAACATCCAACGTGTCCGTGGTCCACCACACCACAGAGCTACCGCCGGTTCCCTCTGTAACCACCCCTGTGTGGATCGCCCCAGGTTCGTAAATCCTTAATCTCGAAGTCTTCAACGCCCACGCGGGAGACGCATCCTGGAGGGCCACGGCACCTACCTCTTTGACAGGGCGGACGTGCTGCGCGCCCGAAACACGCAGCAGCTCCAGCAGGACGAGCAGGGCCAGGTAGTTCTTTACGACGGCGTTGGTGACGTGCCAGCCCCTGACCTGGAGGCGCGGGCCCCCCTCTACTGTAAAGAAGCTCGCGGGCAGGCCCTGGGTGAAGAACAGGACTTCGTGTCCACGGATCATTGGTGCCAAAGCGCCATGGAGCCGAAGACCTCGAGACGTTCATCCCCTCGCTTTCATGCCGGCAGATTTTGTGAATGCGTATATGCGTATTGGGAATTGTGAGGGGCGCTGACGGACATCTGCTGGCCCGCGGCCAAGCGATGGGAACTCCACTCCCAACTTGGAGGGCCACAAGTTGTAAGTTGTGTTGGGGGAAAGACGTGGTCTGTCACCACACGAGTTCAGGCACAAAATTCGCCTTGAGGCTTCTTGATTAGGCGAACCGCGATGCTTCAGAATTATCACGAAAGGGAGCTCAGAGCTCCCTGAGTTCCTCCAGCTTTAGCTGTTGAGTTTTCTTTTCATTTTTCCTTTTGTTTGGTGGTCGAGTGAATTTGTGTGACGTTTTGGGGTTTAGTAATGGTTTTAATCGATGTGGGGGGGCCCCCCCCCCTGTGGGGCATGTCTAAGGGTGAGGCTATGAGGCCTTGGATGACGATGTTGGCGTGTATCCAAGAGCGCGGTTGCGAGATGTTGGGCGTAGATGCTGGCGAGTCTTGAAAAGGTGACAGGGGTTGCGACGTGTTGTAGAGGATGCTGAACTTACAAAGGTGCCTGGGGGTTGACAGATGTCACGGACGAGCTCGTGCAACTGGCGTGTGTCCAAGGGTGCGGTTGCGAGATGTTGGAGAAGGATGCTGGCATGCATATATCTTTCGTATATCTTCTCGATAGTGTGTGGCGTGAATATATATATATATCTCTAGGACTGTATTGCTGTCCCCATAACTCCCTTTCGTCCACCTCACTCAAGTCCTTAAGAACCTTTGTGAGCTCGTGCGGCGCCAAAATCACGGCACCCCTCCTTGTGGATGGGGCTGGCGAAACCTTCCTCACCGCAAGCGCCTGAGGGACCGAAACAGGAGAAAAAAACACCTTCCTGCGGCCACAACATCAGCGCTACATACATCGAATCCCCGCGACAGCGCAAAAAGCAAAAAGCAAAAAAAAACACACACACACACACACGCACACAACTCGAAGGCGTTCACCCCGCGGCTGGTCTTCAGGGGGCCGTTTCCGAAATGTTCTGGCCGCCCTTCGCGCCGCACGCTTCGCTTGCAGTCGTCCAAAGCTGCCGTGTCACCCTGAAATAGCGCCCTCAGAGTTCGCGACTCGTTAAAGTTCCAAGACGATCAAAAATCAAAAATCAAAACTAACGAAGTCGCAAGCGAACAGAGCGTCCCAGGCGCGTAGGGGCCCTACTGGACAGCTTGTGCAAGCCCACGCTTGGCGAGGCGGCGGCACGCGGCCGTGGAGCACGTCGACCCCCATGCCCCTCGAGGCTCAGCAACCGCTGGCATGTTCCTATATCAACACCGGCCAACTATGCAGAAAGCACTCGAGCCCCATTTGTTTACTCAGGGGCATGCCAGCCGGTGTTGCCATTGGTGGCGTGGGCCGCTCTTGCCTTGTGTAAATGGCGCGTCTGCCGGGGGTGCCCCGTGTGCAATGTCAGATCAAAAAACGGAAAAAATTGTGTACCCGCCGCACCGGGAAAAGAAACAACTCGATGCTAAAAGGAAGCTGTGCCTCGAGACGTGCATGACACGGGCGGCCATGCCCTTGCGCTCCTTGACCACGGGAAACAGGGTCGCCCACGGGGGGATGTGTTCGTCGATGGGGTCCAGGCCATATAACGCACTCAGTTGAATGCCATGCGCAAGTTCATGCCCGCATAATTCGGAGTGCGTGTGCTGAGCTTCACTGGGGCGGGGCGTGAGGCCGAAGTCCGCCACGATGTACAACGCATTGCTCTACAGTTTCTTCTTTGCGTAAATGTGTGACTTTGGGCAGGCCCCCTCGAGCAGACTTATAAATGCGTCTGTGTCAACGGCCGTTACCCCTTGGGATGGCATGCTTCGCAGCTCTAGAGCGCGATGCGTCGAATGTATCAACATTCTGTCATTCTGTATGTCTAGATGCCCAGGGAAGCGGGTAAACCAGCACAGACGCCGGAAATAGTGCGCCAGTGCCTTACAAGCTGGCCGCCTGGGTGACGTGGCAGCAGGTCGTTGACATGGCGCGATCCTCAGTCTTCATCTGATGATAGGTTCGATGAGACGGACCCATGGGTCGTGTGGCCACAGCATCTCCAAGGCCAACTCGCGCACTCGGCGTTGACTGGAGCGCAGGAAGCCGACAGCGAACCCACAGCATCGATTTCCAAATCGGCGCAAGGCCCTGCGGCACGGCCAAGCATGGACGAGGTCCTCTCTTCGCTCGAAGAGCCACGCCTTTGGAGAGGGCTGCCTCCAGCATTTCACTGAAGCGTTTCAGCGTTTCCGTGTGAGGATCTCGCCGGTTGCGAAGAAGCGCAGGGCGGAGCCGTCTAGGCGGTTCGTGCGCACGAAGATGGGAGTAGCTGCAGCACACCTGATCCCCCCGAATAGATGCGCTTTGGGTGGAGCTTGGTCGGCGGGTGAGCAGCAAAAGCCTCGAAGGGCTGCAGTGTTTGCAAGGCATTCCGACCTTGAGCCAAGCAAGGTTATTTTTCCGATTTGGTGCCCGGAATAGGAAAATTCGGATATCGCAGAAGTATGCTGCAAGCAGTAGAAGATTTCCCCTGGCCTGCGGAGTGCAGTGCCGGAGGCCAAAGGAACCAAGGACAAGCGCATGTTTTTCTTCTTTTTTCCTCCTCCTCCTCCTCCTCCCGTTAGTAAACACATACATATAGATAATCATGTAACATTATTTTTTCAATACGATGTCTGGCTACATGTTCCGCGGGTGGAGTGGTGCCGAATCAAGGACGCGGCAACTAAAGGGCAAGATCGATGTACCAAGAGATATCTGGCAGCCCCATCCAGCCCAAATGAGAAAAGGATGGAACGTCGCCCAGTTTCAGAGCCTTGAGGCGAAAAGCGCGGCGCGGCGAAAGCAGAAGGACGGGCTGAACCATGTGCAGCACACGAAGTGGGGCGAAAGCGCCTTGAGGCTCCTTGAAGCGATTCACGAAGAGAAGTGTCTGTCACGTAGGCCTTCGTCCAACAGCCCAGCCAAGAGGGCCTCTCGGAGCACTTTTTCCGGAAAGGTGCTAGCGGATCCCCGCCGGCCAGGCCACATTCGGGTGCTTCAGCCGGATGGGGCCAAGGATCTCAGCACAGCCAAGGAAGTGTTCTTTGAAAGGACTCTGTTGGGACCCGGGATGCGGGAGGACCGGAAAACCAAACGACCAGGATATCTAGCTTGAGGACAGTCGTTCGGTTCTTGATCCGACATAGCATTTTTATCGTTGATTGTGGCACGCCGGTCCCCGTCCGGCTGCTGATTTCTTCGTTTCGGCCATCACAATACATACACTCGAATGATGGGCGATTGGTTGGGGCCACTAGTGGTGCGGAGTGAATCCCCCCCGCGAAGCGCAAAAAACTGTGTCCCCTTATCCTTCCTGCTCTTGAGTTGTTTCCAATGATTCTGATGTCACCATCAGCCTCATCGCCATCACCAACAGCATTCTCCAATGCATCATCCACGCCAGCATCCCCAACATCATCCACATAGATCGCTCTTGCATTATCAGGGTCAACATCACCGTCCGCATCATCCTCAACCTCACACTCGTTCATGCACTACTCCACTTCGTTTAATCCACAACTGCGAAGGAGGGGCGCTGACTGCTTTTTTCCGCTTGCCGTGTAGCTCGAGGTTTCGGGAACATCTCAAGCTGAAACAATGGCGGGTTCAAGCTGACAACGTGCTAAATGAGTAGCCGGTTGCCAGACTGTCGTGTGGCGTGGCGCTCCCTGTTCCCCTGGCCATGGTGGTGCCTGGAACAAAGCGCTATCTCTCCCGTTGCTTGTCTGCATCTGGGGAAGTGCTGGGATAAGTCTTGATAGCTTGGAATGTAGAGCGCTGGCAGGCATAGCCATACAGCCGCGCGTCTACAGTCGCTTTTTGCAATCACCTCCAGGCATAGAATCCATTGGGCCACTTGGACATTATTCCTTTCTATGACACGATGCCATCCTGGGGACCCAAGGTATGGTGTCAACGAGTCTGCCCAGCATATCGACTCTTGGACGCAAAAGGTCTCCAATTTCGGCCGCGCGATGGCCAGGACTACTTTGATCGCATCGGCCTCTTCAGCCAGAGTTTCACACAGAGCATCTGGATGTCATTTGGGGCAATGCGATGGCTGCTGCTGGTCGCGATTGGGCTTGGAGCTGGCTTGGTGCCTGGGATCGCATCACGTGAAGTCTCTTTGCCGAGCCTTTCATGTATGCTCTTCGAGGGATCTCGTGTAGTTTTGGTGTTGTGGTTCCGATTTCGACTTTTCAGATTCCTTCAGCCCTTGCCAGCAATGCTTGTAGCTCTGTAGCATTGCGTTCGTGATCTCATCAGGGATTTCTTTGAAGCATAAACCCTGACTGAGATTGGCCCCCCCCACGTCTTCAAAAGAACACAGAGCCACAGCGGATGGCTTGATATCTCCGGCGGGTAGGTAGTGCACCTCAAATGACTTGCCACTGGCAAGAAGTTGGTCTCAGGTTGCCGTTTGCGTTGAGCTCGCCCTCCACTACCTGCTGAAGGCGCTGGCCTGCAGCTTGTGCGTGGCTCTTAGGGCATAGCATTTGGGGTATATAAGGCTTCGGATTTGCATGGCAGGAAAAGGTCGACCTGGTAGATTGGGTCGGCGAAACCACGGGCTCCATTGGAGTGCAGTATCTCTTCGACATGGGCTTTTGCATTTGCCGCTTGGGCTCAGAAGACATGCAAAATCTCAGGCTTCAAGATGCTTTAAGCATCGACACGATTGCCGTGTTCTGAGGCTCAGCCTCAATCGCCGGATTCCTTGTTTGCTTCGTGGAGGTCCTGGCAGCTGGCAGTGGCATCCCTGAGATCAAGTGCTTTCTGCAGCTTGATTCAAAGGTGATGTTATATGTGTCTCTTGCCGTTAGCTTGCGGTTGGCAAGTAATATATCTTGAATGTGAGCCAAAATGCATGGCCATTTTGGCTCAAGGTCTGGGCAGCAAGCATCTCTGCTGCCTATTTTTGAAAGCCATGTCAGCGCCCATGGATATCGACAGGGAGACCGAGGTCACCACACAAACCAAGGGGAAAGGAGGAGCGCTCTTGAGCACCACCTCGGCATTCTTCGAAGCCAGATACAGAGATGCAGAGGACAAGGAGACCCAGGTCCAGCAATGCCTCGCCACTGATGGCCGGGCACACGAAGACGGTGACGAAGATATGATGGTCACCAAGACCCTCATAGACGGCATGGAACCAGAGGCCCACGCCAACGCCATCTTAGCCACGGACTTCCAGGAGGCTGGAACGTTTGAGGACCCAGAGCTCACAGCGGCACTGAAGCGGATGAGCATCTCGGAAGACGGCTCGTGGCAAGATGTGGACAAGTACACCGAGATCAGTGAGGACACAGACCCAGGGTGGACCAAGGTACGCCAGGCAGACATTGCGACAAAGGAAGCCCGTTACCACGGCGGCGCAGGAGCTGGCAGCCCTGCAGCTGACAAGGAGGGCGACCCGAGGAGCAGAAGCCCCCAGGGCCACAGGGGAGGAGCCGGACTTGGCAGAGGAGGCTACACCCCCAACCAGACGACCATCGCCCCAGCCAAGAGGTTCACACCCGCTTCGAGTTCGTTCCAACAGCCCAAACAGGTGAAGCTGCAGCGAATTGGGGCGACAGACACGTACATTGTCACGTCCCTACCTGAGAGCTTCCCGCACCTGAACGAGACGGGCAAGCGCCTCACCATGGGCATGACGGAGAAAGAGTTCGGCAACCTCTTCCTCCAGTTCAGCGCGGGGGCACTGGACACCATTGTGGTGCAACGAATCCTGGAGGCATACAAGGTCCAGAAAAGCAAAGAGACGATGATGAACATCATGAAGCAGCCCCACCGGAGGACAGGGGACAGAGCCGGGCTAGGAGCGAAACCTCTCCATGAGCTCAAGACCAAGGAGGACAGACCCCCAATGGTCTGTGCAGACTGCGGCTCGGCCTGGAAGGACAACTCGCGCAAGTGCTGGGTATGCGGCAGCCTGCAACCCATGACTACCCGAGAGTACGACCAGCGAGAAGAGGACAGCAAGATCGTGACAATCGGGGGAAAACAATGGAGGATGACGCTCCACGAAGGCAACATCACATGGGAGAACGCAGACGCCAAAGACCAGCACATGGGAGACAAGCAAGGCCAGGTTGATGGCTGCACATTGGCTGCACCCCCGCCGTGCCCCACGATCGAGACGGACGACGACCTGGCGGAGCTCACCATGGCAGACCAGGTGAGCCTCAACCACAGGATACACATCCGCCAGGAGATCCTGGACAACCGCCCGGACCGAGAAGAAAAGGACCATATCGTGAAAGCCAGGGCGAAGACCACGGATGACATCGACCCCACACAGTCCTTCCAGCTATGGCACCCGGAGTACGAAAGGGCGGACAGGATACAGACGAAGATCATGCATGCAGGGGGCACGCAACAGAAGAGGGACCTACAGGCTGCAAAATCCAGAAGAGAGATGGAAGCGGTCAAGGTGGCGACTCAGTCAATCCACGCACAGCAGCAATTCCTCGCGGACTTCCAGGAGGGCATGCTGGAGGTCAATGAAGAGGACATCACCAACCCGGTAGCCCAAGCATTCCGGACGGCCGACCTTGAGAAAACAAAGCAGCACCTCCTCGCCAAGCTCATGGAGGGGAAGCCCACCAGCCTGGTGGACGCCATCATGGCGAACCAAGACACGGAAGACAAGGCCAGGGAAGCCAACAAGCGACTCCAGGAAGAAGGTGCGGCCCGCATGAGCAAGCACAGAGTTTACAGCGAGCCCATGGAGGTGTGGCCGCAGAACATCCAGCTCATGGTTGAGCGAGGCTACTTCAACCCCAAGGAGGAGTCACCACTCAAGAACCACGACTGGAGGGAGGACATCGTGGACAAATACAACCAGATGAAAGCAGCCCTGAGGTACGGGCAACCGGCAGGCGCGGCGAAGCTCTTCACGGAGATGCCACTTCCGAGCGAGCGCCCTCAGGGCACTCCGGGGACGGGCGCGGGAGCTGGCAGCCCCGCAGCCCTGACCCAGGAAGTCAACCTCACCGAGGAGGACAAGACCCAGATCCTGCGGACGCTCATCCAGCTGAACCACGGACAGGCGAGGCTCACGGGGGGCAAATGGACCAAGGTCCGACACGCAGAGGGGGACATCGTGTGGCCAACCTGGGCAGAGGGCAAGCAGCTCGACCGCAATCTCTTGATCTCCCTAGAGGCCCGCACCCACCCGTATGGAAGTCTCCGGAGCGTGGACAGTGTCACGGGGGTGTTCTATGACGACGACGAAGTGCGGGAGGCCCAGGAGAAGGGAGACCGTCCGACCTTCGAGGACATGGTGGATGCCTTCTGGGCCAGGGGCAACGACACCTTCAGCTGGAGAAGGGAATGCATGACGTGGGACCTGCCCACACTCATCGGGATCCACGGAAACAACCACACCCTCAGGACGCTCTACAATTACTGGTGCGACCTCCCCATTGCCATCAACAAGGCCTACCGCGGGAAGAATGCCCCCGACAGTAACACGGCCCTCAGACAAAAGAACTGGCACCAGGCTCAGAAGAAGTGTGTGGACTTCATGAAGAGTGTCGGCATCCCACACCCAGAGACGGCGCGCGAATGGAAGCTCATTGTGTCGGAGATGGGCCGATGGATGGCCATGTCGGTGATCCACTCGGGGACACCGGCAGCAGTCATGGAACTGCCTCTGAATCCAACAAGCGACAGCAAGGACGCGCTGCAATTCAGGGCTTCATGCGACGAAAGGATCACCCTGCCGGCGGAGCTCTTCCGGGACACCCCAATCCACGAACGTATGGAGAAGCTCCAAGGAGGAGGGACCGTGGAAGTCAGGAGGTACTGGAGGTGTAATACGTCACATGAGTGGGCTGCTGAGGTAAAAGACGTGTGGCTGGCATCGGCCCTCATGGTGACACTGGGCTACAATGACCGGGAAATCCGAGCAGAGGGGCTACCCCCACCCGGAGCAGGACCACGAGAGCTGGCGGATGCCGGGGCGCCCATCCTCAAGGGCCAGGAGCGGGGAGAAAGGCTCACCATGCCACCGATCTCCCCATCCAACGTGACAGCCAAGGCGTCAAAGAAGTGGAAGAGGGAGAACGGCTACCAGCCGGAAGCCCAGGTCTTCTGGGCCCATGCAGAATGTGGCCTGGTCCTCCCGAGTGTGAGCTGCTGGGAGGTGGTAGGAAGGCATGTTGGTGTCACCAGGGGAGGATACATGTGCTCCTACTGCAAGGGCTTCTGGAAGGCCAAAGGAGGAGGGACCCGCTTCTTGCAGCTCTCGGGCAGGAAGGCAGACCAACGGGTCCGGCTCCAGCTCATCCTGGACGAGCCCCCACAGGCCTTGGAGAACAAGTGGATCAAAGAGCGTGTCGAGTATTACATGAGATGCGAACCACATGCTCCCCCCCGAGATGAGAGAATGGAGGCCAGTGGTGGGGCAAGGCTCCGCTTCAGCCACACGAATGGCATGGGGCACGTGGGGGAGCTGTTGTGGAATATCATTTTGTCGAACCCTGAGAAGCCAGGGCTTGCCAGGATTCATGGGGCAGCGCAAAAGGCTGTCAAGTAGAGGAGACTGTCACGGCCAGCAAGGAAGGGGAGGAGCGGGTGCTGTCAGCCCCGATCCAAACCGACCTGGCACCGGCTGGGGCGGAAGCTCTCCTGTTTTGGACAGGAATTGCTCGCAGCCGCCAGAAGGCTGCCCATCCGGAACGCAATCCCCTGGATGGAGACTTTGCAGACAAGACTCTGCCGAGGAAACACTGCAGCCCGCTGCGCAGACTCTGAGTTCCTTTCGGAATTGACATGCGGTTTGACCTAGGGATTGTTAGGACTTTGCCTAGGACCGCGTGGTTTGGTTTCTGGGGGCTCGGTTCATGATTAGGAACATGCCATGCCGCAGCCCCTTTTCGAGGCCCAACATGAAACGGCCAAGGCAAGACCAATCGGAGAGGTCTGCCCCGGACGTGGTGGTCCGACAGTTCTTCCACCAAGGACCCTACACCACTTCGTGGCCGGAGGTACCGAAATACCTCCGTGATGAACTAGAGTCCAGAGACATAAGCCCGTCACAGATAGACGGCGAGTTCCTGGCAATCATGAGCCTCAAGAAGGAGGAGAGGAACGCGGCCCCCCGCCGCGCTCTAGACCTAAGGACACCCTGGCAGATCTTCCGAAACCTGTATCTACTGGACGAGGTCACGGGGAACGACCACTTGGTCCCTAGCCCCTGGTTCTGGGAAGTCCATGAGGGAGCCCTAGCCAGGACGCCGGAAGAGAAACACCCACAAAACACCATCTGGCTAGCGATGTCGTTATGGGAACTAGTCCTCAGGGCAGGAAAGCAAAGAAGGACCGCTACCTACAACGACGCAGACCGCTACTTCGCGGAGGAGGACAGAAAGAAGTGGGAGGCCCGTCTCAAGGAACCGCCCCTGACAGAGAAGGCAATTGCCCACTGGCGGCATTGGAAACCGGGCAAGATCAAGTCTGCAATCCCCGAGACACAGAGGGAGATTGAGAAGAACCTCCGAATCCGATGGGGAGAGAGGATTCTAAGCCACGTCCTCCCCCATGCAGCCCACCTCCAAGCCATGAAGCACCTTACAGGAGATGTCAAGGCAGAGGCCATGGACCTGCTAGGCCAGTCAAGGTTCCGCTCTCTCCGGGTTCACTGTCTGCGGTACGAGAAGATGAAGCGGATGGGCTTCAGAGCGATGCCGTGGGGCGAAAACGACGTGCGGAACCTGCTCAACCGCTTCCGCGAGATGGAGGCCACCCCCTACCAGGTAGCGAGCCACTGGGCCACCCTACAATGGTTCGACAAGCACTTCGGAATCCTGGACGTCAACAGCATTCCGGCACTGCGCAGGAAGAAAGGGGCGGTAGAAGAGGACCTGGTGAAGACAGTGACGAAGCCCCAGCGCAAGGCAGTGGTTCCTGATAGGAGGGTCATTTGGGCACTGGAGGGCCAGTACCAGGGGACCCCGGGAGGCAAGAATGACCCGGACGATGATCCGCGAGACCCCAGGCTGCCTCTGGACGACTTCATCCTGGGGGCAGCCCGATTCCAGGTGGGGGCCTCAGCTAGGTGGAACGACCTCCAGCACCTCTACCCCAAGGAGATGGATGGGGACGGGAAGACCATCGAGCTAAGAGCATGGCAGACGAAAACTCTCTCGCAAGTGCAGGGGAAGAGGCATCCGACGCCCCTGATCTGCCCGAAGATGAGCTTCACAGGGCGGATGTGGTACTATGGATTCATGTCGCTGGTGGAGAAGCTCACCAAGACCCCAGGCTTCGAGAACATGGACTACCTCGTGCCAGCCATCAACAAGGAAGGCACGGGCTTCATCCCACGCCCCAGTAACGCAGATAGGGCACTCCGATGGTTGAAGGAGGCACTCCACCGCAAAGGGGTGAAGCCGGAGCTCATCGAACCTCTCTCCTGGCACTCCTTCAGGGTGATGATCCCGGACGCGGCCTTCCAGCTGGGGATCTCCCGAGACCAAAGGCAGTACCTGGGGAACTGGCTCACGGAGTCCACGGCCGACGTCTACACGAGGCAGAAACGGGACGTAGTGGTCAGGATCTGGGACGCCGTCATGGATGGGGCGCGCAGCTTGGCTTATGGCCAACGACGGGAGGTCCCGGAAGACTTGAACCATGAGTACTGGCAAGACCCGAAGCCCACAGCGAAGGAGAGCCCTTCAAAGGAGGACCCCATCGAGGACTGGGCAGTGGAGGTCCACTCCCAGGAACACGAAGAGGTGGAGATCAGCCCCATCGACATGGCCGACCTGCCGGGAGAGGATGAGCTGCGTGTCATGGTCAGCGCCCGACCATGCGCCAAGGGATTCATGGGCAGAGTACACCTCATGAACACGGAGGGCAAGGCGGTGGGGTGCGGCTGGAACCCCCGCCCGGCACAGGTCCATGAGCTCAGCTATGAGCACTACAGGAGAGACAAGGCCAACTACATTCTCTGCTACCGATGCTTCTCCAAGGAGACCTTCCCCAGGGAATGGAAGGCCATCCACAAGCCAGTGGTAGACGACGGCCAAGCGACGGACACACAGTCCGACTCAGACAGCAACATCTCGGCGGACACGGAGTCCGAGAACGAAGCGATCCCCTTCAACAAGTTGGGATACCCGGGGGACTAATCGGGAGTGGCGCAGGAGCTGGCAGCCCTGCAGCTGGGTCCCGGATAGGCCCGCACCGGGCGCATCCTTCGGTTTTGGGGAGACACTGTGCACCCGTCCTGCGGCCTCGGGTCAAATGCGGGTGCACAGACTTGGGGGTCTCAAACTGTTTGGTGAATGGTCAAGACAGACCAAGGTGGGGGGCCCTGGACACGGGGGCCACCCACAAGGGCATGTTGCCAGATCGGCAACCAACAAAGGAGAAAAGGGAGCCTGCGCTTTCTCCTCTTCGTTGCATTTTTCTTCACTTGAAGATATGTGTCTCTTGCCGTTAGCTTGCGGTTGGCAAGTAATATATCTTGAATGTGAGCCAAAATGCATGGCCATTTTGGCTCAAGGTCTGGGCAGCAAGCATCTCTGCTGCCTATTTTTGAAACCCGCCCACCCACACCAATGGCTGACGCCGAGACAGCCAAGCCACCGGAGGCGATCCCAGACAGGTACAAAGATGCGGTGGGGAAGCTGGACCCAAGAGCACAGGCGCTCTACATCACCCATCGATGGCCCTGGTCCATGCAGGCTGCAATGGCGACCGACGAGATGTACTCGGTAAATGACCTAGCCTACCGATGGGACACCACGGCCCAAGCTAGGGAACACGGCCTCCGAGACCTGGGCCTCGGCCAGATTGACCCACCATGGACGGACAAGGCTAAGGCGCTGGTGAAGGTGAGGATTGCACAAGCAGTGGACGAGGCGAGAGCTCTACTGAACACGCCGAGCCAGTTGGGCCCCCTGAGGGTCACTAGCGGCAAGGCCATGGAAGGCAAACTCAGCGCCCTCTGCGATAGACACCAGCTCATGGGCTCATACGCCCAAGTGTTCGGGGGACCGGAACCCCACCTCTATGAGCAGGGGAGCGACGCATTCCTGAAGGCACAGTTTGTGCACGTAAGTAAAGGCCAGATTGGATGGTTCGACCCGAAGTACATCATCTCGGCCCTCCCGGAACTGGGAGAGAAGCCCATGAAGACAAACCGCAAGACGGTCATCGACGGATGGACCGCAGAAGAGGAAGAAGAAATCAGGAAACTGCCAGAGGACCGCAGGCAACTAGAAAGGATGATCCGGGTCTTCTGCACCACCCTCCTCATGTGCCTGTCGGCCTTCCCTCAGCACTCAAAGCTCCAGATCACGAAGGGGGACCTGGATGACTGGTACCAGTGGTTCTGGGGACCAGAGATTGCTGCAGCCCACCCCCGGCCGGGTGACCGAACACTCCTCTTTGCAGAGCGGAACGCCTGGAAGGAGATCCACAACATGGTGTTCTCGGGGACGCCCCTCAAGGAGGCCATGGAGAAGCAGAAGAACAACCTCCTGTTCTGGAACAGGGAGGTCTGCCAGAGGGCGTGGGCCCTGAAAGGCGGCAAGGGACACGGCTACGAGAAGCCGGTCATCAAGTCCTGGACCAAGCAGGGCCAGAAAGGGAAGAAAGGGGACCGCCCCACAAAAGGGAAGCCGAAGGGGAAGACACCCACCAAAGGGAAGGAAGGCAAAGGAGGCACATGGCCGCAACACTGGGCAACCAAGGACTTCCGGGGGAAGCCCTACTGCCGAGACTACCACCTCAAGAAGAGCTGCCCAGGCCAATGTGGGCGATCACACAACTGCCCAGTCCAGGCGGGCACCTGGATCTGCAATGCCGCACCGACGGCGCACTCCCCGGAGGAGTGCCCAAACCGCCCCCAAGCCTGACGGTTCCCAACCGCGGGCGCTGGCAGCCCCGCAGGTGAAGGGACCTATGGCGAAGGAAAAGGGGGGATGGCACAGGCCCAACCCCACATGGGGGGCCAGAAACCTATGGGCCGCCCAAGCAGAGAGGCCCCAGGGCCGGAAGGCACAGACCCCAGGGGAGGGGTAGCAGCACCCAGAGAGGCGGCTTCCCGGAAGGGGGACCAGCCCAAAGGCTCCGGCCAGCGGACCCACCTGGCACCAAAGACACACCGGGATGGTGCAGGAGCCCAGAACACACCTGGAAAGGGAGGCCGGAACGGCACCACCCCGGAAGGGGTCAACGGACAGACGGGGCCGGGAGGGCCCCCAGACTCCCTAGGCAAAGGGACAGCAGAAGCCGCAGCATCCCCATCATTCCAGTGGATGGCACACATCCCGGACAGACTCGTCCGCAGACTCCAGTGGAGGGCCACCGAGGACGCCCCACCACAGAAGGAGATCATAGTGCTGCTCTACGCGGGGAAGGATGACCCGGGCTCGCTGGACAACACACTTCACCTCATGAGACCCTCGCTATCACCCAGAGTCATGGCGTTCGACAAGGTCCGAGAGGAGGAGACAAGAACCAGAACCTCCTCCGGGACGAGCCGTACAACACCCTCTGCACCTTGGCGGCAGCAGGGAACCTCCGGGCCATCGTTGGGGGCCCGAACTGCAGAACTTGGAGCATTCTCAGATGGTTCCCCAAACCGGGCAGGCCACCACCGGTACGAGGAAGGTCGGAGTCAGAAGCATGGGGCCTGGAGGGCAACACGGAGGAGATCCAGGCAGATACGGACGACGACAGTATCCTACTCCTCCGGCAGATGTACCTCACCTCGCTCGCCAAGGAGGCAGCCACGGAGGGACAGGCGCGGGCGCCGACGGCCCCGCAGCCCGACCCGCTGTTCTACTTCCTGGAGCATCCACAAGATCCGGCAGTTGGGAGTACCTCGCCAGTGGCCCACAGGTGCTCCACGATCTGGAAGACGCGGGCCATGCAAGGATGGCTAAGACACCTGGGCGGCCGGACCCTCTCCTTCGACCAGTGCACACTTGGCCAAGTGGTACGAAAGAGTACAACGGTAGCAACAAACCTACCCCTGGGCCACTGGGAGGAGAGACGCTGCACCCATAGGGAGCACGCCAAGCCCGAGGGCATGGACAGCGCAGAGCTGAGCAGGTACCCAGAACAGATGCAGAGGGAGCTGGCAGAGGCGATATTGGAAGTCTGCCCGGACACGGAGCAGGGGAGTGTACGGACAGGGACGGAAGCCCCGGTTACCCCCCGAGCACAGGCGAGGAAGAGGCCGGCAGACAAGAGCCCGGAGAAAAGCATCCCCGAGGCCAGATCCAAAGCCAGGGCTGTGGGCCCGCGGGGCACGCAATCCCTATTGAAGACAGGGGCAATTCTAGCCCACCTGGGACAGGCCACAGCCTACGGGGTAGGCCCTCCGGAAGACAGAAACCAGATCGTGCCGGGAGTACTCAGGCAGACCCTGGACCAGGAGACGATGCTCCTCCAAACGGCCTTTAGATGCCGAATCCTCAGAGACGGGGGAGGAAAGCCGTCACTGGGCCGAGTCGCCCCGCATGCCAGACACAGCAACCCACTGGAGTGGGTGGGGGACTTCATCCTCAGGAAGGCACATCCGCTGACCCAGGTGCTCCAGAGATCCCTGGGAGAAGGGGCCAAGCAGCACCCCTTCAGTGAGACCACACTAGAGGAGATCAGGGCGACTATAATGACCCCACTGGAGAACTCCGCGGTTGCCCCGGGGCAACCCTTTCACCTGCACCTCATAGGCCACCTGGCCAAGATGGCAGGGGACCCAGACTGGCAGTTCCCACTGGATGCTGCGGAAGGAGTTCCCCTCGGCGTATCAGAACCAACCTGGAGATCGCCGGGGGTATGGCCAACCAAGGACGAACTTACAGGCATGGGCACCCGAACTACCCCTCGGCGGAGGAGTTCGCAGAGAACATCAAGGAGACCTTCAGGGAGGAGGCCAAGCTGGACATGGTACTAGGACCCTACTCCAAAGGGGAGGCAGCCTCCACCTGCGGATGCGCACCAGAGGAACTCTGCCCGGGGCCAATGGCAGCAATTGACGAGGGGGACAAGGTCAGGACCATCTACGACGGGTCCAAAGGGGGAGCGAACGCCCACATCCAGGCACACACCAGGGAGAAGACCACGGCCCCAACGGTCCTAGACGGAGTCCAAGCCCTCCATTGGCTCCACCATGCCAGCTCAACCCCCGAAGACGTCCAACCGGGGCCTGGGAAGGGCACCAGATGGACTGCAGGCAGCTGGCACTGGCCACGACCAGGAGCGGAATGGACCCTCCTGAAGGCAGACGTCACGAAGGCACACAGAAGGATAAAGGTGCTCCCGGAGGACTGGAAGTACCAGGTGGCGGAGATCGACGGGGAATGGTGGATCAACAAGGTCGGGACCTATGGGATGGCCAGCGCCCAACTTTACTGGGGCCGCATGGCAGCACTACTACTCCGCATACTATACTACGCTTTCCCATGGCTGGATTGGGGATTCGTCTTTGTGGACGACTTCCTATGGCTCCTCAGGCGGGAAGAGGCACCGCTCCAGGCCACAGCTATCTTACTGCTGCTCCTGGCCATGGGAACACCCCTCAGCTGGAAGAAGACGGTCCTATCGCTGAGCAACATTTGGCTGGGATTCCAGGTGGATCCCAAAGGCCCGGTGATCACCATGGCGAGAGACAAGCACCTGATCATTCAAGACCTCCTCCACAGGTTGGTGCAGGGAGAGGTCTTCTCCAGCAAAGCAATCGAGAAGGCGCTGGGCCGGTTACAATGGGCCACTTCCTCGTGCCCAATGACCCGGGTATTCCTACAACCCTTCTGGGCATGGAAACAGGCCTGCAAGACGGCAGGAAGGCCCCCCAAGCTGGTACGGGTCCTCGCTGCCCTCCTGCTGTTGCTCTGGGGAAAGAGATACACTCAATTCAGCCCCTTCACGCCGGTAAGCAGATGGTGGGGCGCAAGTGACGCCAGCGCCTCGGAGGATGGGGAGGCCTACATCGGGGGATGGATCTCGGACCAAGAGACACCGGCTAAGTCAGAGGTCCGCTGGTTTCACGTCAGGGTGGAAGAAAGCTGGGCACCATGGGCATTCAAAGGCGGCAGCTCAATGAAGCGCATCGCAGCCCTGGAGCTCTTCGGCACCCTCCTCCTCATCCGGAGCCTGACAAGACATAAGGAGACGGAAGACAGCAGGGTCATCCTACCACTGGTTAGCGACAACCAAGGGAACGTCTACAGCCTACTGAAGGAGGCGGCGAAGAAGCCAATTACTGCGGTCATCGCAATGGAAATCCTCCTCCACACATATATACACCAGGTGGGCTTGGCACCCCACCACGTGAAGAGGGACTACAACCAATGGGCGGACGAGCTCACTCACCCGACTTTCTCGGGGTTTTCCACAGCGCTCCGACTGGACGAACGGGGACTCATGGAGGGTCTCCGCCTTGTCCCAGCGCTGAGTAGCGATCATCTGGTCTTCACCCATGCCCTCTGCGGAGCGGAGGGTGAAGCTGGCCAACATGCCCTGAATGTTTAACCACATGGACCCCCGACCGACAGGCCCAGCCAGGGGGCGGGTGCCGGCGGCCCCGCACTCCTGCGCAGGGTCAAATGCGGGTGCACAGACTTGGGGGTCTCAAACTGTTTGGTGAATGGTCAAGACAGACCAAGGTGGGGGGCCCTGGACACGGGGGCCACCCACAAGGGCATGTTGCCAGATCGGCAACCAACAAAGGAGAAAAGGGAGCCTGCGCTTTCTCCTCTTCGTTGCATTTTTCTTCACTTGAAGATATATATCATATATATAATTTTATATATCAGTGAAAAAGCGTAAAAAACAAAAAAAGTGACAACAAAAATAATGATAATTGAACTACTTATAATATGACTACATACTATATTTGACACATCTGACTAAGGAATGGCATTCATTTGCCAAAGCTCGTGTCCTCGAAAACGCTCTTTGCCAAAGCTGTTGGCATCGTCTTTTCCGCCGGGGCCTATCTTTAGGCCCCGGATCGTTGCTTCAGGTGGTCGCAGGCCTCCCATGTGGCAAAGAAGGGCCCATGATCCACAGCGGTGCCATCGTGGGGGCCATGGTGACGTTCCGCGGCCTCAAACCCTTCTAGTGATTCTAGTGACTAGCTGCTAGTGAAGCCTTGCCAAAGGTTCTTGAACTTGGAGCGGCGTCTGCGACCTCTGAGCCTTGATGCTGCTCGCAGAGAGATGATAAGGAACACCTTATGACATCATAGTACGCGAATGAATAAATGAACGAATATATGATTCGTGTACTTTCCAAATAGGCTACGTATATAGTAATAAGCATTTCTACATAGTGTATAATTTGTATGTAATTTAATGTTGCATCGAATTTTATGTCCGTGTTTCTATTTGTGCTTTTGAGTTGCAACGAGGCGGAGTACCGGGACTTCGTTGCAGCGGGCGCAGCCGCCGGGGTCAGCGCCGCCTTCGGCGCACCAATTGGAGCCGTGCTCTTCGCGGTGGAGGAGGGCGCGTCGCACATGTCGCCCAGGCCCGTCGATTACGCGCATGTCTCAAGGGAGATATGAGCTCTATTATATATATATAAAATATATATAACTATGTACATGGTATTTCTTTTAGACATGTTTGTTTAAATTACATCTTTTTGCCCCGAATGAATAAATGTGTGGATGCTATGCTCAGGATCCTGACGCAACTCTTCGTGTCCAGCTCAGTGGCTACACTGGTCACCCGCCTCACCTTGGGGCCCATCATGACGGATCATCCCTGGACCTTGCTGGGCACTGGAGTCCCGGTGAGCTTCGGCAGGTTCACAGAGGTCTCCTACAATTTTGTGGAGATGTTCATCTTTGCTCTCATCGGTGTCTTGTGCGGCCTGTTGGGCGCCGTCTTCAACCATTTCAATGGCCAGCTCACGAGGCGAAGATCACATAAAACGCAGCTTTTTTCTGTGATTTCAAGGTGGCGGAAGCGTCGCATCGGCCCAACTGGCATGAAGCGCTTCTGTGAGGTGATTTGCGTGACTTTCATCATTGCATCCATGAAGTTCTGGATACCACCGCTGGTCTTGGCCATCAAAGGTGAAGGCCCGCCTTGTTGACAGCTCCTTTCGCCTGTTGAGGCTGGCAGCCCGTGGTTTTCCATCACCTCTCTGAAACTCAGCAGCTGTGGATGGAAGGAGGCCAACATTCCATCAGCAGCTTGGCGCTGAAAGAGCTTGAAAGCAAGCTTGAAAGCAAGCTTGAAAGCAAGCTTGAAAGCAAGCTAGAGCAAGCTAAAGCCAGCTAAATGTGTCAGAAGACCTCTTCCATGAAGACGCTGGCACCTTCCGAGAGTTTGGCCTCCTTGCCTTCTTTGCCCTCTTCAATTTAGTGACCACCTGCTGGACGCTTCTTGGCCTTCTTTACTTATATATATTAAATTGCTTTTTCCTCTAGGTTTGGCCTGGGTGTCCCGGCGGGTCTCTTCGTGCCTTCGCTGCTCAGTGGCGCTGTGATTGGCCGCTTTGTGGGCGAGCTCTTGCAGCACGTGGCCTCAGATGCTGGTCCAGCACATCCCGGCATCTATGCGTTGGTGGGAGCCTGTGCCATGCTGGCTGGTGTGGGCCGGATTACGATCTCCTTGGCCATGATCCTTACAGAGGCCACGGGAACAGGCATCTTCGGCCTCCCGATCTTCATGGTTGTCGTCATTGCCACGTGGGTAGGGAACTACTTCACCCGGGGCATCTACGACCTTCATATCATCGAGCTGAAGCAGATCCCACTGCTGGAAGAGTCCCCGGCAGATGTCATGGTGCGCTACGGCGTCAAGGACATCATGTCTAGCCAGGTGGTGAGTTTGCAAGCCGTGGAGAAGGTCCAGCGGCTCGTTGACATCTTGGCATCATGTCCCCACCACGGCTTCCCAGTGGTGGAGAACGGCACTAAGAAGATTGAGGCGAGAAGATTGAAGAAGGAAAAAGAAGCTTGCAGGGGATGATTGAGCGTGGCTTCCTCCACTTGCTCCTGTCGAGAGGCGGCTGGAAGACACTTGTGAAGACGAATCTAAGGCCACTACTACGGGATGTTCCAAGAGGATTTGGACGCTCCGATCGCATCCTTGGTTCCCTTTGAGGCACATTGATCTCCAAGCTTAAGCTTGAAATGGGAGGCAATTGCTTGGCCAGATGTGCACTCCTATCCAGATATCAGTCGTCTAGCCAAGAAGTTGAACCCGGAGGACATGCACAAGTACATGGACTTGCGGCCGTGCCTGTGCGACTATATATATATCATATATCAATCCTTTAAGAGCTTCAAATAAGGTATGTAAGCTGCAATGGCTACAGCATCTTGCCACAGGCTTGAGAGATGCAACAAGCGACGCTCTTGCGCTGCAGGCTTCGATGGCCAGCGCCTACCTGCTTTTCCGACGCCTGGGCCTGCGCCATCTGCCGGTCGTCGACAACTGCGGAGACCTCTGTGCCTCGGCAATGACGTCTTGTATATGGGATAGACGTCTAGGCCTGGAGGCTTATTAGATGTATGATGGTGTATATACTGTACATTATTTTACATTTGATAATTAATAGATAATAGTAGTAGTGTCTCTGCGCTTAGGTGGCATTGTCACCCGGAAGGATCTCATTTTGATGGAAGAAGATGAGTTTGGCGAGATGGTTCAGAGGTCGCAGCCCAAGCTGTCGCCCGACACCGGCTGGGCTTTGAGAAAGTCGGAAGCAGATGCGGCTGGGCTTTGTGAAACTGTACGACATTTTCTACGAAATGCTGAGGACTTCGTGATGAGCATGGGCAGTGCCATGGACAGCGAGGACACAGAAGCCTCGCAAGAGCGGAGCGCAGCACCGCAGAGCGACTCAGATACGACTACAGAGAACTTCGAGGTTCAAAGTGGGGAGTCCAAGCTTGCTTAAGGAACCTTGTGTCACACAGCTCGGCTGAGGTGGCGGTGGAATGGGGGGAATGGGTACTTGAGGGCGTTGCAAAGCCGACCCCGAATGTGCATGAAGCGTGTAAAGAGTTACAGCAAAAGGCGGCTGAAGCAGCACAAAGAGCAACATGCAGCGCTGGGTGCACAGAGTGCACAGCTGCCAACTCAAGCCACGCGGAACGCGAAGCCGAGGGTATGTGCAAGCAGGTTAGAAGAAAGGGATGCCTTTAAAGATTGATCATTGATACAAGATGCTTTTTGCAGCAACTCCTCGGTGGCAATTTCAAGAGTTGAAGCTTGCAACTTGCATGTGCTTAGCGAGTCTGGACTGAAGGTGCGCTTATCCTCGAGGGAAGCAGCATCGATATATTTCAAGGGAGGAAAGGGGACTTCCCACAGAGATTGGCGCACATGAACTTTAGAGCAGCTAATTCAGATACTCTCTGGATTGTAGGGGGCTTCCAGCATCCCAATGAAAGACGCTAAAGCTGGTGACAGCTGGTCAGCCTTCGCCCTGCGCAGATCACGGCCACAAGAAGTCTCCGTGGCATGTGCGGAATGCTGCGCACATGGGCTGTCACATAGACCTTTTTGCTCAAAAGTAAGTCAGCCATGTGTTATTGGATCCGCCTTGCACATTTTTGCCGGATCTTGCACTTTGGACACTGCAGAGGCCGGTTCATGGGGTCCCAGCAGACCCCTCAAGCTCCAGACATGGTTGGTGACAGCACCGTTCCAAGAGCTGGACGACATTGATGTGGGAGACCTTCTCTAAAGTTATACAGTTATACAGCAAATGAAATAAACATAAAAGAAACGTCTATAGTCTGAAGTGGTTTGCTTGGAAAAGGTCAGGCTTGGAGAGTCTCGCCCGGATCTAAGCCTCCAAGCGGGACCCATCAAGTGGCCCGCACTCTGTGAGCAACGTGGAAAATCTTGTGGCTTTTCACGCCTTCCGCTGCAAGAAGCATCTGAGTCTATTTCAAAGCATTTCAAAGCCCAGAAGACTGCAGGCAATGCCCCGCTGTTAAGCTCTGGCGATGTAGCTGATGGCGTCTCCGAGCAGGGCCTCAGGACGTTCTTCGATGCGAGTGGCTTCATGGCTGAGGATCCGTGCAAAAGACACGCTCTTCAAGAGCACGAGGCAGTTCCAGGTGCCAAGAGGCAGCTCTTGCGAGAGATTTGGCAGGTTGAGCCCAGTGCAGCTCACGAAGATCGCTCGGGAGGGATGCGAGAAGCTCCTGGGCGAAGTCTCTAGGCCTGAAAAATCTTTGAACTTTAAGAACGTATTCTAGACAAATAAGATTACAATACATATATACATACAAAGATATAAATATAATTCCCCAAACAGGAACTGTTGGGGTTCTCAATTCATAGTACAACGGGTCGATGGTACAGATGATTCGGGGACCTGACCCCCAGCGACTCCCGTGTCAACATGATTTGACCCATGCTGACCCCCAGCGACTCCCGTGTCAACATGATTTGTCCCCCGCTGACCCCCAGCGACTCCCGTGTCAAACATGATTTGACACCCGCTGACGGTGAGGGGTTCGCTTGCGCCTCTGTTTTGTGCTTCGCTTGCGCCCCTGCGGACCTGTTCGCTTGCGCCCTCAGACCTGTTGCCTTGCGCCCGCAGCATGCATGCATGCATGCATGCATGTATGTATGTATGTATGTATGTATGTATGTATGTATGTATGTATGTATGTATGTATGTATGTATGTATGTATGTATGTATGTATGTATGTATGTATGTATGTATGTATTTATGTATGCCTCCCGCACTCGGCTGGTGTTGCTGTTCCTGCCGTGGTCGTTGTCCTTGGGGATGAGGCTGGTGTGCGGCCTCTCTCTGTTCTTGGACGCTGTGTCCACGCGTTTGCGCATGCCGCCAGCTCCTGCTGTGCTTGCTTCGGTGCGCGAGGGGGTGCACGGCAGGGCGCACCGAAGCAAGCACAGCAGGAGCTGGCGGCATGCGCAAACGCGTGGACAGAGCGTCCAAGAACAGAGAGAGAGGCCGCACACCAGCCTCATCCCCAAGGACAACGACCACGGCAGGAACAGCAACGTCAGCCTCGTAGACGTGTGTGTCGCGTGCATATCATGCATGTGGGGTGCAAGTGACGCGCCCGAAGTGTTGTAAATACCAGGGCAAGGCTGGTTGCAGAGGTGTAAGTGAACGGCTTTTGTGTGGTGCAGGTGACGCGTTTTGGGTTGAGGTGTAAGTGAACGCATTTGCGGGGGTGTAAGTGAAACCTGCTCCCCCGCTGACCCCCAGCGACTCCCGTGTCAACATGATTTGACCCCCGCTGACCCCCAGCGACTCCGGTGTCAACATGATTTGACCCCCGCTGACCCCCAGCGACTCATGTGTCAACATGATTTGGCCCCCGCTGACCCCCAGCGACTCCCGTGTCAACATGGCTTCACCCCCGCTGAACCCCAGCGACTCCCGTGTCAACATGATTGGACCCCCGCTGACACCCAGCGATTCCCGTGTCAACATGATTTCGACCCCCCATTGACCCTCAGCGCTGCCCGTGCCAACATGATTTGACCCCGGCTGACCCCCAGCGACTCCCGTGTCAACACGGTTTGACCCCTGTGACCCCCAGCGACTCCCGTGTCAACAAGATTTGACCCCCGCTGACCCACAGCGACTCCTGTGTCAACATGATTTGACCCCCGCTGACCCCAGCAACTCCCGTGTCAACATGATTTGACCCCCGCTGACCCCCAGCGACTCCCGTGTCAACATGATTTGACCCCCGCTGACCCCCAGCGACTCCCGTGTCAACATGGTTTGACCCCCGCTGACCCCCAGCGACTCCCGTGTCAACATGATTTGACCCCCGCTGACCCCCAGCGACTCCCGTGTCAACATGATTTGACCCCCGCTGACCCCCCGCGACTCCCGTGTCAACATGATTGGACCCCCGCTGACCCCCAGCGACTCCCGTGCCAACATGATCTGACACCCGCTGACTCCGCTGACCCCCAGCGAATTCCATGTCAACATGATTTGACCCCCGCTGACGCCCAGCGATTCCCATATCAACATGATTTGACCCCCGCTGACCCTCAGCGCTCCCCGTGTCAGCATGATTTGACACCCCATTGACCCCCAGCGACTCCCGTGTCAACATTATTTGACCCCCCATTGACCCCCAGCGACTCCCGTGTCAACATGATTTGACCCCAGCCGACCCGCAGCGACTGCCGTGTCAACATGATTGGCCCCCGCTGACCCCCAGCGACTCCCGTGTCAACGTGACTTGACCCCCGCTGGCCCCCAGCGACTCCCGTGTCAACATGATTTGACACCCCATTGACCTCCAGCGACCCCCGTGTCAACATGATTTGACACCCATTGACCCCCAGCAACTCCCGTGTCAACATGATTTGGTTCCGGCTGACCCCGAGCGACTGTTTTGTCAACAAACATGATTCGATCCCCCTGTGTGAACATGAAGTGTGAACATGACTTGACCCCCGCTGACCCGACTCCCGTGTCAACATGATTTTACCCCCATTGACCCTCAGCGACTCCCGTGTCAACATGATTTGACCCCCTATTGACATTGAAAACATGATTTGACCCCCATTGACACCCAGCGACTCCCGTGTCAACATGATTTGACCCCCCCATTGAACCCCAGCGACTCCCGTGTCAACATGATTTGAGCCCCGCTGACCCCCAGCGACTCCCATGCCAACATTTTTTCACCCCCTACTGTCCGTGGTTACGGGAATTGACGACTTTAACGCCTAAGAGAATTGCAGATTGTGAATCTGGCCAGAGCCATGATGTAATCCTGGCGCCGGCGGCGGGATTCCAGGAGACGCAGGCGCCGGCGCCGGCGCCGGGATTGCAGCGCATAGCGCAGCTCTGTCTACAGGAATTGACGACTTTAACGCCTAAGAGCATTACATAGATTGTGAATCTGGCCATAGTCATGATGTAATCGGGGCCGGCCCGGCGCGCCGGCGCCGGCATTGGGACTGCAGCGCATAGCACGGATCTGCATACGGGAATTGACGACTTTAACACCTAAAAGCATTACATAGATTGTGAATCTGGCCATAGTCATGATGTAATCCCGGCGCCGGGGGCGGGACTCCAGGGGACGCCAGCGCCAGCGCCGGCGCCGGGATTGCCGTGCCTAGCGCAGCTCTGTCTACAGGAATTGACGACTTTAACACCTAAGAGCATTACATAGGTTGTGATCTGGCCATAGTCATGATGTAATCCCGCCGGCCACGGCGCCGGGACTCCAGGGGACGCCGGCGCCGACACCGGCGCCGGGATTGCAGCGCCGCCGGCGTCCCCTTTGGAGTCCCGGCGCTCATTGAAACCGAACGGTCCTGATACCTCCGTTTGGTTTTCTTTAAACCAAAGATTCAAATTGAAACCCAACGTGCGTGTCGTCTCCGTTGGGATTTAAAATAGAATAAAACCACAGAGGCATCGCACATCTGTTTGGATCCCGCGTGGCATTTCGCGCGAACAAATACAGGGTATGTCCTTTGGAGTATAACCTACTGTTTGGGGTCGATGTTGGTGTAATATAGTCACACCATAGCATGTATGCATATGCCACAGCTCTGCGCCAGTATCTACAGTCCTGATGAGCTGGCAGAGCTGCAGCAGAAGCAGGTCCGGGAGTTTGAGCCAGACCGACTGCCTGCGGACGACCCACAGCGCCCCACGTGGCCAGAAGCCACGGCACCGATCCAGGATTTCAATCGTCTACGGCTCCTGGATGGCTTGGAGGGTGTGTTGCACCGGAGGGGGAAGATTGATGATTGGCCGGGCGCTTAAAAGGAGTGAAGACTTAGAGTCATGGCTTGTCCCCCGCCCCCCCCGGTGGACCTGTGGTGCGTGTGTATTGGTGTGAATGCTGCAGTGAATGCTGGTTCATGGAGTCGTAGTCTTTTGCAAGTGGTGTCGAATTGCATGGTATTTGCAAGGAATTTGACTAAGTGCGGGAATAAAGATAAATATGGAAGGTAAGCAGCCTCGAATAGCCTAATGCAGGGACGTTGTGCCGGGGCCCAGGGTCTGGGGGGACCATACCATAGGGGGGGGAGGTTGACACGGAACACGAGAGCATATATATTATATTGTATGTATATCATGAGCAGAACTGAGGTTGGAGAAGCTTCAGACAAAGGAACGGCAGGAGCAGCTCGCAGAGCTGGATGACTGGAACGGGTCTCAGAGCCAACAGATTGGTGCAATGGCTCAGATGGCTCAGGTTTGAGGACTTCAAACACCAGGGGGTTGACTTCGACCAGTTCTTTCGCAGATGCGAGAGCGAGGTGGAGCACGGTCGGATCTTGTGCCAGAGATCTGAGAACCTGGTGCGGGCCTTAAGGCAGCCCTAAGGCAGCCCTAAGGCCATGTTTCCTTTACAAGTAGGTGTATGCATGTGCCTGCGAGGTCTCTAAGCTCGCCAAGGACACACGCTTCACATGTGGCTACGACAGCTGTTCCTTGCCGCAGGATACCACCCAGACGCGGCATGAGGCTGATGGAATTGAAAAGACGCAGATGTGATGGACTTGACTGAAGCAAGTCTAATGTATATAGGATATAGAGTAATTTTGCAAGAGAAGGTCGATTTAAGATCATCAAGGTGAAGCTTGTCCGAACTCCCAGGTGAAGGAATTTGTTGACCAAAAGCTGAAGCCAATGGCAGGCTGACAACGACCTCTGATCTTTACTTTTGGACAGGGTGGTGCCAGGATCGGATGGTGGCATGAAGGCCATCGAGAAGAGGCTTTGGCTCATGCCCTGCTCTCAAAATGCAATAGGCTTCGCAAGAAAAAGCTCTTTGCTCGAGGAAGATGCGGCATAGCGAGGCTCAAGTAGCCCGGGCTCAGAGGGAATTCCAGCACCACCAAAGCATCGAGACGAGGTCAAAGAAGCTACTGCCGAGAGGTTGAAGGACTTCAAATCGGGGAATCACCGTAAAATCAACATCATCCTGTGCACACCTCATGAGAGCAGTCACTCTTATCAGGAGAAAGAACTGGTGGGAGCCATCGGGGGCTGCATCCCTTTTCTCTTACCGAGGCCTTGGTGCAAGCAAGGAAGGACTTCTACGACGAAAGATTGAGCCGCATGAAGATGGAACAGGTGTCAGAAGGAAGGTATGCGATCACTTTGCGACAGGCTGAGCAGGATGAACTGGTGAATTTGCAGCAGGAGATCGAGAAGAGGCTGGGAGCTTTGGCTGGGCTGCGCCGTCGGTGGCTCATGGGCTCAAGTCATTTGACATGTTCCAAAGAAGAGGTCCCCAAGAAGCTTAACGGCTTAACATTTGGAGCTTAGCAGCGTGCTATGGTGCCGTTGCGCTACTTCCGAAGGCTCTTTAAAGTCTTTTAAAGTCGCCTTCTTTGAGGCCCGGTGGCTTCCTCTGCCTTGCGGACGCTGACCTCGCAGAGTGGCCCGGGGAGGCTCTGGCCACCAGCACCAGCCGCCATTTGGAGGGAACGCTTCGAAGAAACTGGTGGGGCTTCACAGGCCGCAAGTCAGCGGATGCGGCCCTTCATGCGAAGGTGAGACAAGTACGTCTATATCTCCATATATTTGTATGCATATGGTTTAGTTGTCATAGACTGAGGTATTCATATATTTATTCTAAAATTCCACAACATAAGGCAGAGAGATAAATCCTGAAAGGCTGGCCCTGAGCTGGTGGCCGCATGCCGTGCCCAGGTGCAGCGGTGAGGAGATGTCAAAGCTTGCAGGTGGCGAAGCTGGAGTTTGGGGAGGTGCTTGTCACCGATGCGCCAAACCTCCAGGCACAGCAAAGAGTCAAAGAGTCAAACCCTTTCACTGCTTCTGTGTTACTACTACTCCTACTCCTACTCCTACTCCTACTCCTACTCCTACTCCTACTACTACTACTACTACTACTACTACTACTACTACTACTACTACTACGACGACGACGACGACGACGACGACGACGACGACGACGACGACGACGACGACGACGACGACGACGACGACGACGACGACTACTACTACTACTATCTTAATTTATATATATATGAGAGCTTATCAGTCACATCAAGATACACGGAGGCCCAGTATGTGCTGCACACCGTCGTGCCGGGGCATCCAGACTCAAAGGATCCACGGCCGATGCCTGCAGAGCGGTCTGCGGACTATGCCGCGGACCCTGCGGAGGCTGAGTGGTGGCTGAAGCGCAGCTTCGAAGGCCTGGCCGCGGCTTCCATCTTCAGTGGCTCAAATTGAGTGCAGAAAGCGAAAAGCCATGGCCACTCAGCGAGAAGTGATTGGATTGGTAGCTTCAGCAGCTCGAAGCAAGGGCGACGACACTTCTCTTCGAGTTTCTCTTCGAGTTTCTCTTGGAGTCTAAGGAGTGCAACTCCTTTGCAGAGCAGTTCTTTGCTGCAGCTTGGCGCCGTGCACGGCAGCGTAGACCGAGGCCAACTGCCATCGTTTCTCTGACCTTGAAAGCGCCGATGTAGCCAAGAATGAGCAGAAGGCCGAGTGGCCGGGTGCCCAGACTGAAAGGCCGCAGAAACGCTTAAACCCTCTTAAAGCTGTGCTGAGGTTTGATATCTACAAGCGTTTTGAGGCAGAGGCCGAGCTGACGATGCAGAATGCCTTGTTCCTCTGGGGACTGGTCCAAGCGAAGACCTTCCAGGAGGAGTTTGTCGAGGAGGCCATGCAATCAGCTGCATCTTGGCATGCCTTTTCGGACAATTAGATAGATAAATCATGATAAATTATATAAATGCATAGATACATATAATAATACCACAACATTATATATAATTACATCTAAATCATAGCAATCCTACAAGGAATGTGCAGCTGAAGGTCCTGGACGATTTTCTGTCTCTCACGGACTACCCTGCCTTTGTGAAGCGCATGTTCCGGGAGATCGAACAGAAGCGCGAGCAGGACGCCAAGGCGGCCGAAGACAAGCCTCGCCTGCGCAAGAGGCAAGACTCCCTGAGGCGGGAGCACCAAGCAGTCTACTTGTACATATATATGATATGCCGACTTATTGCATCTATACTGTTTACATTTGTTTACATTTGTTTACAAACTGTTTACCAGTCTAAATCCTTTTACTTATGCATTTGTCATGTTTATTACTGTAGTTGATCGTTGATTGCACGGCAGCGCGCAAGGCCCGACACGCCGATGGGCAACGTGGAGACGCAGCGGAAGCTCTCCGAGCTGGACCAGCGGTTGGCCGCCTTGGAGACGGAGCGTAACGCGCTCCTCGTTGAGCGGCGAGCGCTGGTGGGGCGAGAGGTGAAAGGAACGACCAGCAAGACACTCAAGCATCAGATTGAATTGTCGCGCTACAAGGAGGAGGTGGGCTTGGATTAGCCCTTTTTGAGGTGGCATTTGTTCTACCATTGCTGCCAGAGCCTCCACAACTCGAGGGTACTGGCAATTTGAGTGATGTGGCAAAGGGCAAAGGGCTTTACAGACTTGTGTTCAGAGTGAGCTAGAATCTAGCGCGGTACATTTGCCACATCTTCTGTGCATTTTCAAGAGCGGACTTGAGAGAGCGTAAAGAGCTGTGCGAGAGACTCCAAGAGACTCTGAGAGACTCTGCGGAGGCCTTGTGGCCAAGGCGGTGGAGCTCCAGGTGAAGTCTTTCTGCTGTCCCGCCATCGGCTGCGGCATCCGAGGATTCCCAGCAGCCCTAGCGGCCAGAGCCGGTCTTCATCATCTCGTGCCTCTCAGGACTTCTTTTCAGGTCTTTTCCAGGTAATGGCGAAGGCGATACCATACGTGGAGGCCGTTCATGACTTGAGGATCTCAAAAGTGCTGGTACTAAGATTAAGGTATAAGAGCTTGCCAGGTTCGCTTCTGGGATCATAACGTTCTCAACGCCTGGACCCTCGAGGTGAACACATGATTTATCCAGACAGAATGGGCGTCTGCAGGCCTTCAAGCGGGACTTGGAAGAGTGCGAGGAGCTTCAGGTCATGGACGAGCTTTGGGAGGGAAACACGCTGAGAGAATACACCAAAAGACGTGTGGCCAAGGGCTCTCGCTGCTGCATCACATAGGCATCCGAAGGAGCTTGTGGCGCAGAAATGACTTGGATGCAGTGCTTTGCAGTGCTTTGCAGTGCTTTGCCGTGCTTTGGCAGGCAAGAAGAGTTGGAGAAGCTCAACAGAGAAGTCGCGACCCAGGCATCGTTTCCAGCGGAAAGCTTCGAGGAAAGACACGTCCGATGGCTTTTTGGCTCAAGGGCCACGCAAGGCCTTCGCCTGTTTCATTTGAAGGTTGATGGACTATTCCCCCATAGTTGCCGGTGCTCTGGAGACGCTTGCAGCGAGTCGAATAAAGCAAGTAGGCAAACCAAGGAGGTGCTTCAACAAGGATGGCGACCTTCTTGTGGCACCTTGACGGGGTTGTGAGTGAGAGCTGGGTGTGAGGTGGTGATGAACAATGGCACTGCAAAAGCCGAATACCGGGTCTATTCTGCCTTTCTGGCTGTGGCTTGGCTCAGAACGAGCCATGAAGATGACTAAACTGTAAGACAAGTTCCGAATAGCTCAAAAGGCAACGTCTCAATCAAGAGAACGCCGTGAGCGGAGCTTCCAAGGCGTGGTCCACGGCACTGAGCCAACAAGTCGCTCTGGGCAAGAGGCTGGCGTGTCTAGAGCCTTTCAACGTCTTTCAAGGTCTTCAAGAGTTCTTATGCAATCAGCTTTCCTTAAGATATCTTAAGATCAGAATGAAATAGAAATGAAATAGAATGAAGAGCTTTGGCAAGTTTCAAGCTCAGGTGGGAGGTGCACAATTTCTCAGTGGCAGCGGTTGACGGCTTCTTGAGGCGCACACCTCACTGCGCTTTCTCTCTCTTGAAAGGTTCCTGTACTCCGGGCGCATGCCCCCCAACACCACTGTGGCCATCGAAACAGCCTTGATGGCCGAGATGTATGACGTGAAGGCAAGGCTTTCAATTGCTTTCAATTGCTTTGAAGCAAACTTTGCTGGCAAGGAGCCTGGCAAGACGTGTGAGAGCTACTTGCGGACTGGCATGCCGGCCCGGGAGGTGTATGCAGCTCGTGAGAAATGGCTCTTGTCTCTTGTCTAAGGCCATGCTGGAGGTGGCACATCGCTTTCCTGATCACGGTGTGCAGTTGAGGAGCGCATGTTTGCGCGCTCTCTTAACCGACCCGGAGAAGAGCCTGCGCGAAGCCTGGACGTTGAATTCCCGCATCCTGGAAGAGCTGCTCTCCTTAGCCAGCAATGACATTGGAGACTACGAGCTGGCAAAGATGGTGATCTCTTGGCAGGAGCAGAATCCGCATCAGAACTTTGCGGAGATCATGCAGGCTCACGTCAGCTTTGGCGGCTTCAACCAGGAGCGTTTTGAAGAGATTCGAAGCTCGACAGACTGCGACAGCAGACTCCGACTGCATCTTGTTGCCTTCAGATTGCTTCTCCGAGGATACCATGCCGACCAAGTTGGTTTGGGCATTGTGGCCGACTCCATGTGGGCCACATCCCAGGCCTCCACCTCTTCGTTCTTTGTAAACTGTAGTTACTACTGTAGTTGCAAGCTGAGAAGTGAATGTGTATGTGAGGCTGCTGCAGGGGAGTGGACGCCAGATATGTTTAAGCTTCTAGAGTCGAAATGGGGTGTGCAGCCGGGTCCCCAGCGAGATGCTGCGTTGGGGGGCTGTCCGCCAGGTGTCAAGAACATCGGAGAAACATGCCCTTCGTGGGGGTCTGGATCAACCTGATTCCCAGCAATTTGGCATGGCACCTCGCCTCAGTCTTCTGTTTGAAGACGCTCTCAGGAAGCCACCGCCTCATTCTCATGGACCGCACAAAGCGCAGGCAGCACGTCCGCAATGGAAGACAGAACACCAAAACCACAAGTGAAACGATGTGTGTATGCATCGGTAGCAAGAAGTCATAAGAATTCAACAGTATCGTCCGAGCGACCTTTACGGCTGAGACCTGAAGCATTCTGCTGTAGGGGATAGCAGACACTGGGGAAGGAGCTCCGTTTGCAGGAAGAGGTGGCGCGAAACGTTCTCCCTTTGGAGCTACAGCCAGGTGAGGCCTTGCTTAGTTTCAGGGTGAACGGTTGATGAGAAGAGCCTTGCGAGGCGAATCGATGACCTGGTTTATGCCAATTCACAACATCCACGTTAGCGGTGTCTGCTTTGCGGCAGCTCGGCTTGCCAAGACTCACTTCAAAAGACTAGCACGTCGTGATCCAAGGAAGAGTTCCCAAGCGAGTTCAACGGCGACTCCTGCATCGACCTTTACAGCTGCTTAGCGTTGCTTCATATTGCTTCCCATTTCTTGACTTAGTCTATCTTAGTCTGAATTGCTTAGGCTCCTCGAACGGCTGTGCCTGGGAGTTGCTGTGGAACTCCCTGCGCACCTCATTCTCATGTCGCACCAAGGACAGCGACAGAGAGGAAGTTAAAACTCTGGCCAGGAGCGCGTGCGATGGTTCAAGATCACGGCAAAGCACTATCCCTTCAGGAATTTCCTGCAAGTCCAAGGCGTTGTCCATGCTGGCTAGAGGCCAAGGAAGCTTGGACGACCGTGAAGCGGGCACAGGCAGCTTCTGATGAGAGATGTCTTCTGGAGTTTAGCCTGATGTCACTGATGTGTTTCAAGATGTTTCAAGAATACACACACACATATATATATATATGTATATATATTATATACAAAAAACCTGTTTCAACATGACCTTCTCTGAAGGAAACTGAGCTAAGAGCGCCTCAAAGAGTGCCTCAAGATCCTAAAGGATCTCCTGTGCTCCCTTGTTCCTGTCGACATGGCCGCACTTTGCGTTCAAGCCGCCTGAACGGTCCCAGAATGGGACTCTTTCTTGCAGTTGTGAGGCTTTGCCTACCAGGCATTTCCTCTCAAATGTGTGGTGTACGTGAAGGGGTTGGGAGGCAAAGATCCTTTATGATCGTTCTATTGCTAAAGAATGACTTTGGAGCATGTCCTGACCTCACAACCTTGTTGGCGACTCCTTGAGCGACGCCCGTCTCACCGGCTAGCTGCAAAATGCGGCTGATCAGAACGCCTCCGTATAAGAAAGCGTGACGTGTGCAGTCGAAGTGCCTTGAGAGCTCTAGAAAGGGTTGTGGATTAGTGCCTTGAGAGCTCTAGAAAGGGTTGTGGATTTAGGGTCGGTGCAAAAGCTCGTAATGTTTCATGCTGCTGGTACGTTTCAGGCGAAAGCTGCCCGGGACGTTGAGGGCTTTGTGAAGTTCGGCCGCAAGTGCTTGACGTGCCTGGCCTAGAGGGCGTTCGCATGTGTTGAGATATGGAGATTTTAGAGGGCAGAGAGTGGCCAGAGCAAATAGGCGGTTTGTACATGTATATATCATCATATATCACCATATTGGATTACATAAGGGGAAAGACTTCCCGATGCTTCAGGCTGCCTCAATTGCGTGGCAGTCTGCGTCAGATCACGCGATTTTTGGCTCGCAGCAATCTGGCCTTTAAGATGCTTTCTGTGCTCCAGTTGGAGGCCGTGGAGATCTTGGCTTGTAGCGCAGCATGCTGCATGTTTGGCTCAGAAGCTCACCGCGCTGGTCGTGCTTCCAGCGAAGCGCCAAACATGGCGGATGAGTCAGAGACACTCCCGGCGTTCGAGGAAGCCGCAAGGACGTCGCAGCTGTTGATTTGGCTAACTTTAAAAGGCATTAGAAGAGGCTTTAGAAAAGGAGCTTTAAAAGAAGCTTTAAAAGGAGCTTTAAAAGGAGTGAATCTCACAATGGAGCTGCGGACACTGCACCAGAGAAGAAGAGGAGAGGCCGACCGAAGGCCTGTGACGTGAAGGTCCGTGCGTTGGGTGTTGAGGACCTCAACGCACCAAAGCGGCCTCCGACGCCTATGGCGCAGGTCACCGGACCTGCGAGGGAACGCTTCAGAGTTGAGAGGCCTTTTAGTCTTTAGCAGTCTTTAGTCGCTTTTGCGAGGCCTGAATTGATGAAGGACCTGGGAAAGATGATGGCTGCGTGCAGGGAGGTTTGGGAGCAGGTGCCGCAAGAGCAGAAGGACCAAATGCAAGAGAAGCACACGGCTCAGACATCTGGCTGGTTGAAAGTCCTAAGGTACGACGCCGAAATGGAAATTTGGAAGCCAAAGTGGGAGGAGTACAAGAAGACAGACTCTTACAAGGAGTTTTGCTTGGAGAAGCAGGAGCGTGTAGCGGGTTTGGGTGGTGTTGCTGTCGGAGGAGTACAAGGACAAGAGGGAAAAGAAGAAGTTCTTGAAAGCTGAGGCGAAGAAGGCACCCAAGAGGCCCGAGCGACGCACGTGGTGGCGCGCTCGCAGTGAGGCCAAAATCTGGCTGGGGCATTTTCGGCGACGAAGTGCGAGCTAGGGTGAAGGAGGAAGTCATGGCAGAGGGTGGCGGGATGGGCGACATTGGAAAGAAGATCGCTGAGGAATGGAGTGCGCACGAATCTGAGCAAGCAGCTGCAAGCATGTGAATCTGTTGAGGCTATCAGAGACCAAGAAGGCGGAATATCAAGAGATGGCACAAGCCCAGAAGGAGAAGTTGCTAGCCCAAAGGATCTTCAAGCATTGCCCCGCACCCAGGTTCCAGGTTGCCTTTGCAGAATATAAGACGACCCAAGACTTCAAGGCAGAAGAGGAAATGAGACGTCGTCACATCATTTCAGGACTTCCAGCTGAAGAAGGCTAAGATGGATGGCAAGCATCAGCTGAATGCCCTCCACCGGAGCACTCACCGGGACTGTTAGGGGCCTTTACAGCACTGTGTCTGCTCAAAAGGCTGCTCAGAAAGCATCCAAACCATGTGAGAGAGCGATATATATATATATATGACATATACGTAGATTGACCTGTGGTCTTTTTGTCTCAGAGGGAAGTCTGGGCCTCAGCCATGGCCACGCTCTCCCCTGAGCGGTTGGTGCAGTTGATCTCCGCGCTGTTGTCAAAGCAAGGGTCGACCATGGTGGCAGAGGTAGAGAGGCGTATTGCCTGTGGCGAAGGCCTTCATGTGAAAGGCATCCAAGTGGATAGCAACATCTTGTTGGAGGCCCTTGAACGTCACAGTGCTCGGAATAAGCCTGTGCAGCCTGAGGATGGGCCCAGTGAGAAAGAAGAGCCTCGTGTGAGTGCAAGGTGGTGTCCAGCTGGTTCCTCGCGCTGGACCCCAGGACAGGCATCCGCTTCACTACTGACCAGTAAGGCCATCTCAGAGTGTGAACAGGCCGAGCCATTTGCAGCAAGCATCAGCTTTGAAGCTCCTTTACCCGTCTTTCAAAGACCGGACATGCTGGAGAAGCCGCTTGAGTACCTCGCCGCGGGACAAAAAGACGTGGTCGCTCGCTTCCTGTCACGACGCGAGGGTCGTGTGTACTTGCGATTGAAGGCTGAAACAGGTTGGGTGAGCACTCGCTCCTGTGAGGACTTGACAATAACAGCGCTGACATCGTCGCAAGCATTGGAGCCTTTGAAGTTCAGTTCCTGGCCTCTGAAGTCTGCAGCCATCCAAGCTCTGCCACTTGTGGAAAGCTCTGAGGCGGATGTGGTGGGGCCACCCGCGCTTGGCCAAGAGGACGATGGCAAGGATGAGGCCGACGGTGGTGAGGGTGAGGAAGAGGAGGACGGTGAGGTCGAGGATGAGGAAGTTGAGCTTGAAGTGGCTCAGAAGGCGAAAAGACGTCCGGTGCGGCAGTTTCGCATCCTCTGCGGCCGGACGCCCATACTTAAGAAGCCTGGGTTTATGAGCTTATCTCAGAATGGCCAGAGCACGTTGCAAAAAGGCGAGACCTTTTGGGCTAATGGCGTGTTCTGGGCAAAGTCGGAGCAACGCGCGTACCTTCGGACCTCAGCTGGTTGGATCTGTGAGCGTTCCAAGAACGACCTGTGGAGATTGGCAGTGGTCCGCTCGAGGCCTCGACCTTCCAAGAAAATGGCTCGTGCCGTGGCGTTCCGTGGTGGAGACACCCAAGGCGTCATCAAATTGACCAAGGACGACCTCACAAAGAATAGCAAAGGGAGGATCGTGTCGAAACGGGCCTCGGAAGCTGCGAAGAAGCGTGTCATGTCCAATCAAGGCTTCTCCAAATGGACGGAGGCTGTAAAACGAGCCAGAGCGGAGCTCAAAGTGGAAGGCTTCGCTGTAGTGAAGAAAGGCACCCAGCTCTATGAGAAGGCACAGAGTTATTTCAAGGCATGAGGCGCCCAAAGTGGCTTGGACAGTGCGTTGTGCACGGCAGAGGCTTGCGGCTTGTGATCAGGATGCCCCTGCAAAGCCTCCTGGTGGCTTCGCTCTGTGGAAGAGAAGTGTCTTGAAGCAGGTCATGGAGGACGGACAGCCTACAAGCATGCTAAAGCCGCTTTAAGAAGCAGTAAAGAAGAAAGAGAAGCATTACACATATATAGATCCAAGAGAACTGTTTGAGAAGCCTTTGATCTGTAGGAGCAGAAGGGCAAAGGGACCAAAGCTTCTGAGCTCAGCCGCTTGGGGGCGGTGAGTCTATCGTCTTTTGCCTCTGAGGTAAGGTTATGGCCGAGAAATGGAGGAACACCTCCGCGGAGGACAGGGAGCCTTTCATGAAAGAGGAGAGGCTTTAAGCAAAAAGAGATGAGTTTTCTGAGAGGCTGCAGAGCTTAAGGCTGCCTACAACCAGCACCGGGCTTAGAGGGAGCCATCGGCACGGCTTGAGGCAAGTGGAAGACTTTAAGAGGAAGCAGGCAAGACATGGCACGGACCACATGCTTTCCATGGATGTGCGTCCATGTGTCATGCAGATCTACCTCAAGTTCCTGCAAAAGCGCCTACTTGTGAAGTCCAAGGCCTGACAGTCCATAGGTGGGCGACTTGGTTTAAGGAGAATCGGCAAGTGAACCTGCAAGACATGCCCAAGAAGCCAAAGAATGCTGCTTGGCTTTCCTCACGTCATCTGAGAGCTTCAGGTCTATGCTCTCTTCAGAGATGACATTAAGACGGAAGTCCCATCAGGCAAAGGTGAAGGCAGGTGAGGCATTTTCTATTAAGGCACGTTTTCGAGGTAAAGGCATGAACTTTGTGAAGAACAAGTTCCAAGAGATGGATGACGCCAAGAAGCTTGAGTACAAGCAGAAAGAGGCGGAGCTGAAGGAGAAGTACGATGAGGAGTTGAAGAGCTACAAAGAAGGTGAGACCTACAAGGAGATAGGGGTCCAAAGAGTAATCAAAGAGTAGCTCGTGCGTGGCAGAACTTTCAGAAAACCAGCGGCAAGATCAAGAAGGAAATGATGACAGAAGCCATGAAGGCCGCGGCAGACCATATTTTTTTGGAGGGTGGATTGAGGTTCAGCTCTTTTTTTTTGTTTGGGTCTTCCTTTTTTTCTTCCTTCTTCTCCTGTCTACTGCTTGGCTTCTCTAGCCTTCTGGTGGTGTCTGTGGCTCATTAGCTTTTCTGGCTTCTGTGGCTTTTGGCTTCAGTGGCTTTTTGGCTTCCTGCGCCTCCTGTGTTCTTAGCTGCTTTCGAGCTGTGCTCCGGGCCCCTTGAGACTGTTACGCCAAATTCTGGTAACGGTTGTCGATCATGCCGATGGTGCTCTTGATGCTGCTGATGATGCTGATTTTGATGTTGCTGGTGATCAAGCTGCTGGTGTTGATGTCGCTGTTGCTGACGTTGCGGTTGATTGTAATGATGCTGATGTCACCGTCAGCCTCCTTATCATCATCAACAACATCATCCACAGCGTCATCAACACCAGCAGCTTGATCATCAGCAACATCAAAATCAGCACTGTCAGCAGCATCAAGAGCACCATCCGCATGATCATGAACCTCACACAGACACAAGCAAGGCACGCAGCTCCAGACATGGAACAGCACCCACAAACAAATTGGAAAACAAGACCCAAACTAAAAGAAACAAGCCGCAAAGGAAACCGGCACCCTTTTTTTGTGCTTCCAACGGCTCATATGTTTCACATGCGGCTTAATGCGAATGGTATTTTCAGATCTCTGAAGTACCTCTGACATATAATATGATAATAAATTTATGATATGCAAAGGATATGCATTTGTTTGGAGTCTGTGTTTAGGTGATGACTCTGAAGTTCCTGAAAGACGCGCCTCGAGAGCCTCCCAAGACAGCCTTCTCGTTGTACTTGGGGGAGAAGAGGCGCGCTGAAGAGTCGGGAGCTGGAAAGAAGAAGAGCCGCAAAGAGAGTCAAGAGGAGGTCTCTTCTTTTAAGATGGAGTGGAGCAAATTGGACAAGGACTCTCAGAAGATTTATGAGGAGAAGCGGAAAGAGAAGGTGAATCTATGGACAGATGAGGTGAAGGCCTACATGGAGCTGCCGAAGTGGAAGGAGTACATCGAGGAAGCAAAGATGCTCAAGGTGCCGGTGAAGTCTTTACTCCACAGCAAGAAGAAAGTGCGCCTCGCCATAATCATCAGCTTTGCAAGGAATACGCTTCAAATTGGGTTAAGCTTCATAAATTGATACACTGTTGGAAAGACTCATTCTAAGATCTTCTAAGGATCAAGAAGCTGAAGAATGGCATGAAGCTTCAGCCGTTGCCAGAGCGCCCCGAGAGCATGCCAGCGAAGCCTCTAAAGGCTCGAAGGATCTTCTTCCTCGAGAAGCGGCCTTTCGCCTCAAATGTTTCAAATGCTTTAACATTTGTCAAAAGCATATATATATATGTAAAATCACAACAGCGAATATAAATAATACTCATTATATGTATGTATATATATATACTTTTTAAAAGAAGTTCAAAAGAGAGCTCCACTTCAAATCTCTCCGGTGAAGGAATGAGGTCGCGGAGCCTGCCAAGATCCAAGAGATGTGGGATAGCTTGAGCGAAGAGGTGAGGAGCGAATACGCCGCAAAGGAGGCAGAACAGGCGAAAGATTATCAAGAGGCGCTCAGTGCCACTTGGATTCATTGCTAGAAGTGAAAGCCGTTCCGAGGCCTTCCGGGACAGTGAGGAGGGGAAGCAGTACGTCAGAAAGGCCGAAGAGGGAAAATACAGTTTAAAAGACTCTTTTAAAAGATATATGTATATATATATGTATTTATATGAAGTCTGTTGCAGGTCCTGGCCACCCAAAAAAGCCGTGCGACTGCCATTGCGAAGGACAAGTTCCTAGTGGGTATGCCCAAGAAGCCCTTGGGCCATTTGCAGCTTTACGCAAGGGACAAAGTTAAAGAGCTGAAGAAGGAAAGGCCAGACCTGAAGGGTGCAGACCTGAAGGCTGAGATTACGAACAGCTGGAAAGCCTTGGAGGACGAAGGGAGGAAGGTCTATGAGGACAAGGGGATGAAGCTCTGGGAGGACTACAAGGCCACGGCTTTTTGATGCTCTTTGATGGTGAAATCGGATGTGCGGAGGCGAAGCTAGGAGAGTTTCAGCAGACCGAGGAATACAAGAAGTACAGGTCAGCCATGAAGAGAATTCAAAAGCCAAAGCCAAAAGCGAAGGCTTCAAACGCAGGCAAGGTCTTTGCACGTCTTAAAGAAGACTTCTAAGAAGACTTCTAAGAAGACTTCTAAGACGTTAGAGGACCTCCGAAGCCCAGCAGCATGCCAAGCAAGCCACCGGATGCCTTCAAGCTCTACAAAGCACAGGCTGACGGGAAGAAGGCCACCGAGCTCTTCAAAGAGTTTCAGGCGCTGCCTTCGGAGGAGAAGGAGAAGCTGAGACAAGAAGCCCTCGAGGCTCAAAAGGACTTCGAGGAGAAGATGAAGGAGTGGAGGAGCACAGACGAAGGCAAGAAGTACGTCAAAGAATCCAGCGCATTTGCAAGGAAGTGCCTTGGATGACCTTCGGAACAATCTATATGGACATATATATATACTTTAACTAGCTAACCACTTATATGACCAGTTCTCGACTGTTTGCCTTGCTCAGGCGCAGGGTCGCCAATGCTCGGCAGAAGTTCTTAAAGGATCAGCCGAAGAGGAGAACTTGATGTGAGACTTTAGCCACTCACCAGGCCTCCGAATCCAACGTTTCTCTTCTGCCAAGACAAGCGAGCCGAATATGCGCCGCAATTCCCGGAGCTAAAGGCACACCTCTTTTCATCTCTCTTCACAGTCGATGGAGGGCGTTCGGATCAATGGCAAGCTGGCCGAGATCTTCAGAGGGCTGTCAGAAGAGGAGAAGAAAGTCTATGAAGACAGGGCCAAGGTGATGAAAGATGAGTACGCTGAGAAGCTTGAGGAGAGCAGTTCGGAGAGATCTCATCTTGCATGTAGGAGTTTCAGAAGTCCTCCGACTTCAAGAAATATATGGCTGCGACCAAGCCAAGGTCGTCAGGCGTGACAGAGATGCTTTTGGGACTTGCACTGACAGGGAAAGCCAAATCCAAAGTGAAGAAAGACAAGGGCCCGGAGATACCGGACAGTATGCCAAAGAGACCTCCAAGTGCAATGATTCTATTTGCCAAAGCTACCCCAGGCTGGGCATGTATCTATTATTGTCTTTTAATTATCATATATATATATAAATGCTTTCATTGCAATTGCGAGGTCTTGGCGGCTTGGCAGCCCAGGCAAAGGCTTGGAAAGAGCTCGACGCTGAGGCAGGAGGCAGTGGAACTGAACCTTCTGTGCTGCAAGGAGCAACAGAAATACAATGATCAAGCGGAAGAGAAGAGGAAAGAGCAACCTGCTTTGAGTGAGTGACACAGTGGACTATTCACCAACTAAGGTACAATGAGGAGATGGAACACTTCACGAAGACTGCGGAAGGCAAGAGATATTTCCGGCTGAAGAAGGCGGCTGAGAAGAAGACCCGTCACTCGAGCTGTGAGAGTTGAACAGAGTTGAAGACAGAGGCATTGAAGCTGCAAAGAAGAAGTATCTGGGAGAGGCGCTTAAGACTTTTAACATGTGTGCCTTAGACTTGAAAGCCTTTCAAAGCCTTTCAAAGCCTTTGAAAGGATGGCCCAAAGCCACCGAAGCCAGCGCCGAGTTCTTACCAGTTCTTCGTGCAGGAGAAGAAGCCACCCCTTCTGGCCGCTGGGAAAGCCATCCGGGAGGTGGCGACAGAGCTGACGGCCATGTGGGGCGACCTTTCAGAAGAGGACAGGAAGCCCTATGAGGAGCAAGCTGCTGAGGCGAAGGAGAAACACGATGAGGAGCTTGCAGAGTACAAGAAGTCCGATGGCTTCAAAAAGCTTCCTGGAAAGCAGTTCTAGAATAATTGAGTATACCATTGAGGTATACCATAAGTGTATAGATATAGTTATATACTTTTATGCCAAGGTTCGAGAGATACAAGGCTTTGCAGAACAAGACGAAGTCCAAGACCAAGGCAGCGTTTTAAGATGTTTTAAGCAGACACGTTGCTTCTGCTTGACAGGCAGAGCCCAAGGCGAAGGCAAAGGCCAAAGGCCGCGCCAAGGCGAAGGCCAAAGGGGCAAAGGCAACGGAAGACAGCGAGAGCAGTGACGTCATGGGCAGTGACAGTAGCAGTAGCAGCAGCTCTTCGGATTGAGACAAGAGCGCTTAAGAAGACTTAAGACTTATCTCAAGAGATCTCATTAGATCTGATTAGAAGTCTAATTAGATCTTGTAAGAAGTCTTCTCAGAGATCTTTAGCTTTCTGCTTCAGCTTTCTGCATCTCCAAAGAGGGGAGCTGCCGCGCCTTAGGGCTGAAGAGCTTTGGGGTAGCACGTCGCGCGGGGTTTGCGGCGAGCACGACTGTGAGTGGCACGCAGAATGGACGCTGAGCGAGGCCTTGGCGGAAACGACATTGGTAGCCTCAGTCGAAGCTGGCTGAATTGCCGGATCCAACTTTTTGGAGCGGAAAAGGCATGAAGAGACGCACACACACATAGGATATACACGCCTATTTTATATGTACATGTTTGTATTACATACATACTGTATATATATATATGCGTATATATATACATGTATTATGCCGTCTGACTTACCCACGCCTTCTTTGGGTTCTGGTAGGCCGACGGTGTGGCGACTCAGATTCTGTGAGCTTCTGAGTGCCCAGCCACTTGGCCCAAGCCAGCAATGATATGACTGCGCATGCCTCAAAGAGGGAAAGGCTACCAAGATTCTACAAGGATGCCCTGTCGCAGAAGCCGAAAGACTATTGGGACTATGAGAGGATGATTGTGAAATGGGGTGTGCTGGACGATTACGAAGTGACCCAAAAGATTGGGAGAGGCAAATACAGCATGGCCCTCAGCATTCAAACAGCATTCAAGATATTCAAGGACGACTTTTACTTCGGCCCAGGTGAAGTCTTTACTGGATTCCACGCGCCAACAAACAAGAAGTGTGTAATCAAGATCTTGAAGCCGGTGAAGAAGAAGAAGATCAAGCGTGAAATCAAGATCCTTCAGAATGCGCCTCAGCTTTTAAACAGCCAAATCCTGGTCTGAGGTGAGTGAGGGCCCGAATATCGTGAAGCTGCTGGATGTGGTGAGGGATCCTCTCACGAAGACACCTTGTCTGGTCTTCGAATGGATCAACAACACGGATTGGAAGACGCTATGAGGGGGATGGGAGGGTGTGCGCTGTTCAGAACAAGGCTAGAGAAGGCTGAAGGGCTGCAGTGTTTCACACCGTTCTGCTTGAGTTGATTCTGTGTTCCTTAAAACGAAGGACGCTCTATCCGAAACTCACCCCTTTTGACGTGAAGTACTATCTCTACCACGTCCTGCAGGCGGTCTTGGGTTGCCGTGCGGCTAAACCTCTAAGCCTTGCAGGCCCTGGACTACAGCCACTCTCAGGGTCTGATGCATCGTGACGTCCCTGGGCCTCGAAGGACGCAGCAAAATTCCGCAGGTCAAGCCGCACAATGTCATGATCGACCATGAGAAGCGAGAGGTCCGTGTGATCGCCGCTTGGCTTTAGCAGAGGGTAGAGCAGCTGGAACATGAGGATTGGGGCCTGGCTGAGTTCTACCATCCCATGACTGAATACAACGTGAGGCCTGCTAACATCAACATATAATTATCATAGTATATAATCTGGCGAGGGTAGCGAAAGTTGACTCTCAGTCTGGGGCGCAAGGGTGGCATCACGGCATTACAAGGGCCCAGAATTGCTTGTGGATGCCTCTCGAATTCAGTACGTGAGTGTTCCCATTGCACTGCCAAGGATACGCTCTATGATTATTCTTTGGACATCTGGAGTTTAGGCCCTCTAATTTGCAGACGCGGCATCGATGTGAGGCTGCATGTTGGCGGGGCTGACCTTTCGGAAGGAGCCATTCTTCGCCGGAGCGGATAACGTGGACCAGCTCTACAAGATCGCGCGGGTCACCATCCGCATCATAGAATCAGTCTTTAGATCTCTTAGATGTTTTTAGATGTCTTTAGCACTCTTTGGTAGAACGGTCAGAAAGGGCCCGTACGTAACTTCCTTGGACGAAGGTCTTGGGTACTGACCTTCTAGACGAGTACCTCGATGCCTATGACTTGGAGCTGGAGCTCGAGGTCGAGCAACGCCTGGGGAAGCTTCCTCGAAAGCAGTGGTCTTCCTTCAAGAACAAGGACAAGTGGAATCAATTCCATTGAACTCCCACGCTGAGCTTGGCCGCAGGAGAATGCTGATCGCTGCTCGCCAGAGGCGCGTGACCTCTTGTAGAGAGTGCTTCATAGAAGGGAACCACTCAGCAGGTAATAAAGCACAGGTCTGTTTGCGGCGAGGCACTTGACTTGATTGACAAGATGTTGCGATACGACCCAGCTGCACGAGTACTTCCCAAAGAGGTGCAAAGAGATTTTGAGGTGAACTCTTCTGTAGGCCATGGCTCATGCATTCTTCGAAGAAGTCCGGAAGCAACAGAAGTGACGCTGTGGTGTGGCCACGACGCATGAGAGCAGGTGTCGACTTTGACACTGGTTTCCGCCAGCGCGTTAAGAGAGAGGTGAGTCTCCTGTGTCTTTCGGCAGAGCCATTCAGGCCCGAGGCCCCCTGAAATGGGGAAGGGCCGGAGTTGAGATGTCTGGATCTGCAATGGATTTGAGCGATGACAAGGTGATGCAGTTGCTGGCACAGGCTGGAGCTTTATAGTGCTTTATATTACATTGTTTGGAAGCTTCTTTCGTGATGGTCTCAGGCTGGCCTGGCGCACCAGCAAGTCATACAGTCAATGAAAGATGAGGCACGCCGCTGCAAGCTGCAAGCTGTTAACGCCAGGCACTGGCTGAGAAGGGAATTCTCTTGGCAGAAATTGATGAGCTACGAAGGGGTGGAAGGCTCCCTTAGAAAGCTCTTTTTCGACAGCGCCGCAGGGCACAGAGCCCGGGAAAGACCCGCCGGAGTGTCCGGAAGAGTGGAGCCGAGGAGGGCGTCAGAGTGCTCCAGCGACAAGATAGCAGGTTGAGCCGACAAGGCACTCTGACTTGTCTCTACCTGTTGTTTACTTTATATAATCGTCTTATATAGTTGTATGATGTCTTATGACTTACTGTATGTTTCATGTTAATGTTGATTTCGAAGACATTGAGTACCGGTGCAAGGCCAACGGGCTGCAACAAGCCCTCTCGAGGACAAGCGAGAGGAGATGAGAGCAGCGAGACCAAGTTGCTTGGGCGTTCACAGCTGTGAGTGCAGCCTTAGTGCAGCCTTCAGGTTTTCAGCGCTGGTGGGATCTGGAGCACATGGAACCTATGGAGCCTGAGGCCTGCTTTGTTTTAAGAACTGAGAGCCCCTCACAGGCACATGATAGCTTCGACTTGAGAATGAGATCCGATCGTAGCACCGCGCAGCCCACTTCAGGCAGGTCCAACAAGGTCCAACTGCTTCAGATTTTCTTCTAGGGGCTCTTTCAGAGCGGCAGGCCGCGAGATTTACTTTGCCGCCATGACATCACAGGAACAAGAAGCCCAAGTGCCTGGTCGCAGCGCCTTTTGAATTGTGGAACAAGGTCTTGCGGCCGGGGACAGACACTACCGAGGCCGGCTGCTGTAAGTGAACGCCACTTTGTGCAAGTTCTATTGGAAGGCTTGTTGGATCAAAGTCTTAAGACTGACAGCTTTTTTGCCTTAAGAATGTTTTGCTGCTGTGCTGATAGCAAAAACGCGGATGAGATCACGATCATCAGCAAGCCGGAGCGTGGCTTGGAGAAGCCTGAGGATACACGCTTGCTACAGGAGAAGGAGGTGACATACGAACACGATGGTAAGCAGGCAGAGGCTCAGGTGAAGGGAGAAAAAGAGAAGGAGGCAGTGGAGCCTGCAGGTGGAGAGACCTTCCTTTTGCAAGTCACCAAGGAGAACAAGAAGCTCGGATTCAACGTGGAGACCCTTTTGGACGACTACTGCGTCGTGAAGTCCGTCAACGGCAGCGTGAAGGTGAAGCCTTATGACCGTGTCTTGAAGGTGAATGGCGCCTCCAAGACGACGAAAGAGTTGGTGAAGCTGATGACGGACAGTGATTCCATGGAGTTGGAAGTTCAACGTCCCATCATGAAGGATGTTCCCTTGACCAAGGCGGGGAAGAAGCTGGGCCTGACTGTGAACGACGGCATGGCGACACATGGACTGCTGGTGAAGAGCATCCTGCCAGATGGTGTTGCGAGCGAACTGCCAGCGGGAACTATCAAGGCCATGGACCGCATCGTTGCAGTGGATGGCACAGAAGGATCTCCACAGGAGTTGATGAAGGAGCTGGTGAAGAACGACTCATTCGTCTTGAAGATCTGCTCTTACGCATGAGAGGCTTTACCACAAACGTGGTAGGTGGCTAGCAGCTAGCTGAGCTATGCAGACGCACTGAGCGCCATGCCTTCGCGCGAAAAGTGTTTTGTGACGATGGCAGGTGGTTCAAAGCCTGCGAGCTCCTGCTTTGGAAGAGCCAGAGCACTCCAGTGGTGGCGGGGCACTCAGTTCGTTTCGCGGCTTGCACCGAAGCTGAGGCCAGTCTGTCAGCGCGCACGATGAGCTGTCAAAGCTGCGGAGAAGCGTACGTAACAGCTGCAATTCGGAGAAGCCACTTGAAGCGATCTTGTTTCACTTTTAGAGCCTCGTCATTGTTCATACACTTTGATCATGTAAGATTCTGGAGGATGGTGAAGGTATTAAAGGCCTTGCGTTGAGGCGAGGTCCGAAGATCCCTGACCTCTGCGACGTCTGGCAAGCAGGCACGCTGAGTGAAGGCTGAGTGAAGGCGGTTTTCTCTGCGCAGGTCGCCCCACAAGCAAAGCTCGGGTGAATTTCGCCTCGCGGAAGAGGGCGAACCCTTTGAGGTCTGGAATGCTGCAGACGGTCTCACCATTGGAGCATCCTGGACAGAATTGCCATTGAATTCTGTATGAAATTCAGATTGGAATTGAGTTTAGAATAGAGTTTAGAATTGAGTTTTAACTGCACCGAGGCGCTTCTTTCAGCAGGGCCGAGGTCGCTGCATCTCTTGGATGGTCTTAGAGCCTCACTGTGCTCGTCGCCTTGTCTACGAAGTCCTTGGCGCCTGTCCTTTCCGTCTCAGAGTCTCTGTCCAAGGATTGGTTCTCATTTGTTATGACCTTATGTGGCTACCCGTCGAAGCTTTCGACCCAGAGAACAGCAGCATCGCAGCTAGCTTAAAGCATCTTAAAGCTAGCTTTTGAAAGATGAAAAAGATGGCTCAGAAAGCTGAGGCAGACACAATGTCTTGGATCACCAGCATCTATTGGCTGCTGGACATTCCGGCCTCATTCCTAGTGGGCCATGCTATCCTCGAGGCCCTTGAGCTTGCTTGAGCTTGCTTGAGCTTGCTCAAGCTTGCTCCAGGAAGGTACCGTTGAGATGCGGATCACCAAGATCGCACATCGATACTTCAGAACATGGTTCATCTTCGATGTGGTTATTGTGGGACTGGATTGGGGCCTGCAGATCTGGACGCTCCTGCTCTACCAGCAAGACTCAGGTTCCTCAGACAGGCTTTGCAATGACTGGACGAGGTGCGGAAGCGGGCGTGGCCGTCTTCCGAATGGCTAAGACCCTTCGGTTGCTGCGCTTCTTAAGATTGCTGAGGCTACTTAAGGCAGAGCTTTGCATCTCTTGAGATTTCTTGAGATGGCAGGCCAGGGGCAGGATAAATGACATCGTGGAGCAAATCCAGTGACCTGTCAGACTGCTCCTTAATTTCGTGTCAGGTCGGAAGCCTCCTTAATCTTGATTGGCATCCTGAAGATGCTGGTGTTCATTGCAACTTGGTAAGGAAAGAAAGTCCAAGGGAGGTGGAAACAGAATTGCGGGACCTTCGCCTTTTGAAGGTGACTGTGAACCATTTGGTGGCATGTGTCTGGTATGCCATTGGCAATGCCGCCACTTGGCAGAAAGGCCTTTGTTTTGTTGCAAGCATGCTGTGTGACCTAAGGACCACACCAGACAGGACCGGTGGATCGTTGAATTCAAAGTGGCACCTTGGTGCAAGCCTTCATTACGTTACTCCCAAGGATGGAAAGAACATCTGGTACCGCTATTCCACGGCGCTGCATTGGTCAATCACTCAATTCACTCCGGCATCTATGGAAGTGACTCCACAGAACGAGTACGAGAGATTCTTTACGGTCTGCAGCTCGACCGAGGGAGACAAACATGTGTGGCTTTGTGCGGGTCGAGGCATTATTTTGTCTGGAATGTTGATCTTCTCATCGTTCGTGTCTGCGATCACGAACGCCATGAACCAGCTGCGCAACCTGAACAGCCCCTTGGCTTCAAAACAGCTGCATGGAAAAAACAGGCTGGCGCCATGAACAAGAATCTCTGTTGCGGCGATACTTGCGGGAGAACTTAGTGACGCCCTCCTTGACAGCGAGGATCCACAACTGCTTGAACAAGGCTTTGACGCTTGGCGAGTGCAGTGAGCGGAAGTGTGAGAGCCAAGGCGACATTCCCGAAGGCGAGTGCATGAGGATGAGATCAACATCTTGCAGCTGTTGCCTTTGAGTTTGAAGCTGCTAAACCGCAGTCAGCCTCGTTGCAGATGTCATGAGGTTCGAACTCGCCAGCGAGATCTATGCCCCAGCGTTGGGGAAACATCCGTTCTTTACTTTCTGCCACAGCTGCTTGCCTTCAGAAAGCCGGAAGATCTTCAGCACCTCGGTCTATCTGTGAAAAGTCTGCCAGCTCTTGTGAGGCAGTGCTGTCCAACAGAAATCTTTGGTCATCTCTCAGGAGCCCTTCTCATTCTGTATAAAGAGCTTAAGATGTGGCTTTAGGAGCTGATTACAACGGGAGAGGCCGGAAAGCACATGTACTTCCTGGTCTCTGGCACCTTAGTGTACACCCGTGATGACGATGAGTCACTTGGCGAGGGTGCTGTATAGCCCCGCTATGACATGAGGCACCAATCGATCAGCACCACTCAGCCATGGCTGGTGGAAGCTTCTCTGTGGCTGAAATGGCAGCATGTCGGTACTGCCAGCAGCTCTTCCGCAAGTGCAACTTGTCTGAAAGGCAACGTCTCTTACTGTAAATCTCCTTATGATGAAGCATATACACACATGCAGCTCAATTCTATAGTCTATGATTCTATGAGTATGATGTCTCCACATATACCTGTGCATGTCGATGCCACGTGCTCAAAGGAGTTGGTGAGTCTCGACGCCGCGAAGGTTCAGGACTGCCGGTGTGTAACAGAGAGGGAGTTACAAGCGAGAAGGCCGTGCCCCCGAGGACATCTTAAAGGACGAAGCCACAGAGACGGCCTCAGTTGCGACGAGTTGCCTCTTTCTCTTCTTTTCAAATCATTTCAAAACTTTTTCAAATTTTCGGCATTGAAAAGTGCACATTGTGAGCCTCTGGGCAGTGTTTTGTCAAGGTGCGTACTTATGCCAAGAAGTTCTGGCGCTATTTTAGCGAAGAACCGAATCTTTTGTCGGACATCTGGATCGACGCCGCTGGGCCATCTCTTGAAGAAAAGAAGTCTGAAAGTCTTCCTCCAAGGAGGAATTCGTTTACACCTGGGCGGCTTCAGCAATGAGCCAAGCCGAAGAGATCTTGGGGCAGCCTGGTCGCACTTGGTCATAGGCAGATAGACTTTAAAAATATTTTCAATGATTTTGAAAGCTTGTCTGTATACACTGTAGTCTTAGGAGCTCGGCTCGATTTTCCGGTCAGGACCGTCATTCAGCCGGAGCCTTTGAGCCCGAACTTCACGAGGCACAGCGACATTAGGAGCCTTTTGATGCACGGAAAAGGTTCCTCAATGGGCTACGTCGCATGAGCAACGGCATGTTGCGCCGCTTCAGCGTGTCAAGCTTCGACACTTGGCAAAGCGCGCGGCCAGAAGATCCCGAGGACAGCCAGGGCAGCGGACACCGGCCTGGCAAATTACCTCCACAACTGCAGGCTGGGAGAAAGACAACTAAAAAGACAATAAACAAAGACAATATTCCGACAATATATAAGAATATAGAGATAGAAATGATATGACTGACCTGATCTGAAGAGATGCATGTCATGCGTTCGAGGAGCTGGTGGACCGTATGCAGCTTGCCCGTCAGGAGCAGCAGGTGCATTGACGCAGTCATGTCTATCTCTTCGCAGGCTCAGAGCGGAAGCGACTCCGCGCTGGAGGACAGCGCAAGTGACGATGATGAGGCGTCACCTCGCAATGGCCCGGTTTGCTCCTTCGCAAGCAAAGTGTGGTGAAGAGGTCAAGCATTTGAAATGACAGGATGCTTGAGGTAAAAGCATTGAAAGTCTGTGAATGTGGTGCCACATGCTCTTGAGCTAATGTGGCCGGCCAAGGCAACATCGTTCCCAATCAGCCAGTGCACACAAAGCCAGCAGTGCTCGAGCCAGGCAAGTAAGAGCCAGGCTGAAGTGAGAGGCCGAATGGGCTCGCAGTCCTGTGTTTTCATGTCTTTTCCCTAGGTGACTGCAGTTGACCCTTGGGGCCTATGGGCTTGCCCAAGCCAAGCGATCAGTCTTTATAGATCTAGATGGTATTTCTTCATGGGTTGAAGGGCTTGATCCGCTGGAGACGAGAGCACCGATGAACGCCACCACCAGCAGCCCTAGCCAATGGCATCAGAATCATGTCGCGGCTGCTGGACGGGTGTAATGCACAAGTTTTTTTCTCCGAACATTGCCGCTGCTAAGCAGGGGATGTCTCGCAGAATGCGGGCATGGCGATGCTCGAAATCGATACCACAGCTTCCGTGTCAGAAATGCACTCGATCTGGATCCCACACTCCTTTTCCTATTTGCTTTATGTTTGCGCAATTTCCTGGCTTATGTCGGCATAGGTAGGCACCATAAGCAAAATACAGACGATGTCGCCCAAGAGTCTTATCTAGAGCATTTGATGGCCCTTCGGAGACTTCTTCCTCTGCCTCAGAGCTGGTTCGCCACGCCCCTCGCAGCTGCTAAAGCCAAAAAGGAAGATGTGAAGGTGGAAAGCAGCAGCATTTGATCATATTTTCAGTTTTGACCGATTTCATCTCCCATTTCAGTTCATTTCAATTCATTTCATTACTTTCAATTCCAACCTGGCGTGCTGAGCCTAGCGCAGGGTGTGGCATGGCCTGTAGGTAGAGCTCATGGGGCAGCCGGGTTGATGGGCTTATGGCCAAGAAGAAGTGGCAGCCAAGTTTCTTCACCCTGTCTCTCATACCGGGCGCCATAGGTGGGAGCCTCATGCAAAGAATTAGAAAGAAGATTGAATTACTGTATATATATAAATATATATATATATAAAATATATAAAGAATTGAGACTGAACAAGAGAAGAGGTTTCATTCTGGTGTACTTCTATGGCATTCCCAGCCTGGCGCCTCCGAGATCTGTGGCGACGAAGGTCGATTCGGAGCGCGATGAGCTGAACGAGGCGGCTCCTTATGATGAGTTCGTGGAGCTCAAGGATCCGTGACCTCCTGCAACTCTTGCGACTTGTGCTGTTTCTTGTGATTGAACAATAAGATGCTAAAAGATATAGATAAGGAAATAGATAAATAGACCTTATAACCAAATAATTAGATGAATCATAAACAAAGTAGTGATGAACACACACATATCTATATCTTTTTCTATATGTAAAGATCTCTTAGAGTTTGCTAATCCGCAGCGTGGCTCAAGTCATGGAGTCCTCGGAGGACGTCCTTCCCGTGAGCATCAACTTCCCTGAGAAGTGGGAGCCGCGTGACGGCACCCACTCCGAGGTGTCGAGGCGTCTCTCTGCGCCAGAGACTCCGAGGCTGAAGAAAAGGTCGCCGACGGTGGGGCATTTCATCACCCAGCAGAAGGCCCAGCTGGCGGATGACGGGAAAGGCTGGTATGGCCAGATGGTGAGATATGCCTCCGTGCTGGTGGAAGGCGGGCATGTTCACAGCATATTATCACATCTTCAAGCAACTTATATGTATACATTATATATTATTTATATACATCTACAATCTTAACATTGACATGTCACTTGACTCTTGGAGGCAACTACACGGCCAACGTGCTGGCGCTTGTCGTCGTTCTGGATGCCTACTTAATAGCCAACGACATTGATAGTCGCGCCATCCCTGGCGGCCACCCATCCACTGTGGTCACGACCTTGTCAGACCTCTGCCTCATCTTGTATACGTGCGAAGTGCCTATCCTCATATTGGCCCGGGGTAGGCGGCTGCTGAAAGACTGGATGTTCTTGGTCGATTTGGTGATTATTCTTTGCGGCTATATTGAGCTGGTCTTGAACTTGGCCGTGATGCACAGCAATGAAGATGAGGATCTGGTGGCTTCCATCGGCCTTCTTCGTGTCCTCAGACTAGCTCGATACATGGCGGAAAGCGAACAGTAGAAGTGATGTAATGACTCTGAGTGGAAGACTAGGGCTTGCAGGGGTCAGGTGTACAACGCATTTTACTGGATCCTTTCTACAGGAGTTGCTTAAGTTGTTCTTTTTTCTTTGGCAGGTGCGCTCAACAATGCTACTGCATTAATCCCCAGTGTGGAGTGCCCTCGTTGCTCCTTAACACATCTTACGGTATCTTCCGCACTGCGTCTATTCGCGAGCAGCTTGTGTTGTTTGGCCGAGGAATCATTCGGCTCATGAAGCTCTTGAGGAAGACCAGGTCCTTGAAGGAGCTCCAGAAGCTGGTAACCATGCTGGCTACGTGTTTCAAGGCCGACAGTGTACAAAAGATTAGAAACGGAGAGAGCCCTTTAACCGAATTTGTGTATCACACGCACATATATATAGCATTAGGTATAAAGATATGTATTATCATGTGCTCACTTTCAAAGATCGAGCTCACACTTTATGGTCCTGGTTTGAATAACGGTCTCGTGAGCTTGGTTCGAGAGCTTCCGCCAGGCCTTGCTGTGGTCTTTCTTGCCACTTGGAGTGATCAGACCCGGCGTTTGCTTCACGAAGGTTCTGCTTCGTGGTGATGACGATCTGGGCCATGCTTATCGTGGCCCCTTGGTCCTTGCGATCTCAACGGTATTCAATGTGCATGTCAATGTGATCTCAGGAACTGGTCCACCCAGTTTTGAGAACGATGTATGACAATGATCATCCGATCGTCGAGGCTCGAGACACACAAGCAGTGCCACCATTGCTTGGAGGAGTGTGGCCCGCAGTGCTTGCGGGCGACGCAATCCGCAGCCGCCTCAGACCAACTTACGCACGTACAAAGAGCTCAAGTGATTTGATGATATTCAATGCGTTTTAGTGTGTGTGTTTGTGTCTTTTAGGTCATGGATGCAAATTTGTTACTCTTCAAGACGGTTATCGCGGGCGATAGTTGGGGTCTGATTGCAGTGCCGGTGATCCAAGAGAATGTCTGGACTGCAGTGATCTTCACGGGATCCTTGCTGACCTTGGTCTTCGGGGTGCTTAACATGATCGTGGCGGTGGTCGTGGATACCTTCGCTGAAGTCCGAGAAAGTGATGTGATGCAAGCCGCGGAAGAGCTTGAGCATAACTTCAAGAAAGACAGGACTGAGTCGAATGAGTCGACTGAGTCAACTCTCTCCGCTCTGTGAGGAGATTTCTGAAGAAGATTTTTGATCGCTTGGATAAGAAGGGCAATGGCGAGCTGACCTTGTCCGATCTTATGGAAGGGGCCCGCTTCTAGACTTTACCTTATATATATATGTGTGTGTGTTTCTCCTTAGATTCTGAGGTCGAGACCCGGAGTTCCAGAGCAGACTTCGAGTCATGGACATAGATGAGGTGGACCTGCAGCAACTCTTTGAGATGATCGACGTCGATGGATCTGGCTCCATCGAAGCGGAGGAGTTCATTGCTCCACTCAGTCGCTGGGTCCATGACTCCAAGACTGCACCGCGTTCCCCGGCTCAGCTGTCAACTGAGTCATGCTTCTTGAGGATTTATCAAGTACAACATGATGCAATGCTTGCAGCTGCAAGAGGACATGAATCATATGAAGATGGTATATATATATTTATATATATTTCATTTCTGCGCGCAGGAGATCATTCGGAGAACGGACTACCACTTCACTGCTCTACGTGAGCGTTTGGATGAGTTGGACAAGGAATCAAGTCACCCACCAGGTGACTCCATGGAGAGGCGGCAGGGCCTTGAGAGCAGCCGCCCTTGCGATCTGCAAGGGTCTCAGGAGGTGTGCGAGTCTGCGGGGCCGACTGCGCCACTTGACATCGTGCTGGAGACCGTGCAGGAGGAGGACTCGATCCCCGAGGCGACGGGCCTGGAGCAGCCCAGGAAGTCCGAGTCAAAACCCATGCTGGAGACGCCGCGGCAAAAGGAAGAGGAGCGCAAGGAAGCGGAGAAGGGTGAGAAGGGTCCCATGAACATGCTGAAGGATGCGCGAGCCTCTCGAGGCTTTATGGGTGCGTGGGACAGGGCGGCCCATGGGCATTCTACAGAAGAGGCAGCTAAAGAGACGAGTAAGAGCCATATGCAGGTGCAGACAGCAGTGTCTTCAGCACTGCAGGCCAACCGTTTTTATTTTTTTCAATTCATTTATACAAGTATATAAGTATAAAATATCATCAAATAATATATTATATATGATAATATATATATATGATAATATAATATAATAAATATAATTTGTGTGGTCTCCCTAAGAAGCTTCTCTGCAGGCCTTTGAGGCCTCCTTCGAGACAAACTTGCTGCTGTCCACAGACCGCGCTCTGAGACAGGCAATGGCCAAAGCTGAAGCAACGCTCGAGGAGGCCCTCCAGGGACTCCACCGCGCCAGTTGGACGGCTTTGAGTCACCTCAGGAGCTCTGTGAGACAGTCGAAGAAATAGAGTCATAGCAATGCGAATGGAGAATGAGAATCATAGTAACTACATAGTATTGCAATCACCTATGGCAACACTATACCTTAAGTTAATTCCAAGGCCAGGCCCAAACGCAGGAGTTGAAAACGCATCTTTTGGCGCCAGCGCAGCGCGCTGTGAAACGGCTCCGGGGTGAAAGCCCAGGGTGCAGCACGCAAGAGTCGAAGGTCAAAATTCCAAATTCCTCACTTATTTAATCTTATTTATCATATTTTATCCTTATATCTTATATATTTTATGCTATTTTGAGTTTCCGGTTAAGTGCAACACAAGAGAGCGCCAGGCGACACGCTTCGCGCACAGGGCCACGGAAACGCGACCGCTGACATCCCACCACCACCAGCACGCTCATGTGTTCTTTCTCCTTTTCCCTTCACTTTCTTTACTTGCCAATAACTCGCCAATGAGTCTTCATATATGTCTTTATATATGTCTTTATAAGATTTTATAAGGCTTGTTTGTGAATTCAAAGCTCTGCAAGGCCGCGGAGCTCTTCACTCGCGTCCACAGTCTCCATGGCAGCGATCTCACGGCAAACCTCGTGGTCCCGACCGGGCTCTCGCAGGCTCTCTGAGACACACAGACCTCGAGCATCGCAGCGCCTCAATGGCGTTGGCCCACTATGGGATGATCCTCCCTGATTTTGGCAACAGTCAACATCAGTCAACATCAACAGGTTTCACCAACAAAAAAAGCATAAAGACTTTTCCGCCGCGACTTCAAAGAAGTCACGGGACGCACCAGAGGTGCTGTTGCGAGACAGCTCGGTGCGAAGTGAGCACCGTCCCAAAGAGTTCCTCTTCCAGGTATGGTTTCTATCTGCACGTGTATGGCGATCCTGCTGCGGTCATCTACCAGGTCTGCCCAGCATTCATGGCTTGATGCTTGGGGGCAGGTGCGAGAAGTCAAGAAGTTCTTCCCAAAATCGCCGAAACTCGTCGAGAGTGGCCACGTGTACTCTTCTCGAAGATTCTAGACGTCTTCCCCGCCGGCAACAAGAATCAAGGGAGTCAAATCGATTCAAATTAGCCCTTCCGGCTCATGGAGTTCTAATTTGCCCGTATGAGGATCTATATCATGAGTGATGGAGGCCTGGACTTCACAAAGCTATGCGAGAAGGTGGGGCCAAGGTATTGGTCACACTTCTTTTCATGGCTGACTTGCTTGAAGGAGGGCTGCACATTCAAATTGTGCCCACCAGCGCTCCTCGACCTGTCAGTACATGGATTCAGAAAGAGCTTTCAGTAGCTGTAGCTTCTCCCAGGAACGATCGCTGGCATCCCTGGCCTTTCTTCCGACGTCTCTATGATGCAGCTGTGAGTCTAGACACCGAGTACGTCATCATGTTGGAGCCGGACAACACCGTGCTTCCTGGCAGCACGTTCACACCAAGTGGGGAGGAGCCAAGGCATAGCTACGTGAAGCGCCCGCCTCCTGCGGACGTGGGAGGTCTACTGGTGTGTTTCGGCGACGCGCCGCTTGCATCACGCTGCGACTCAGGACAAGTCGACAGTTTGGACTGGTGAAATACGTTGCTCCTTGACTCACTGGCGTTGTGGAGGAGATATCTGAGGAAAAGATGGCTCGAGAGCGAGTACCTGACTTCAAGTGGACAGCGTTGGGGACACCCAGCGTCAATGTCATGTGGAGACGGCTTGAGGCGAAGCATGTCTTCTGGTCTGTGTGGCGGTGCTTATTTCAAGCGAGAAGCAATCATTGAGACTTGGAAGAATTCAGTGGCGCTTGAGTCGTTTCTTCAAGTTGACAATGCCCTGCATCTAGCTCTTATCACACCACCCGCCCTACTCCTTGGTCCCGCTGCTTCAGGACGCATTGGCAGACGAGACGATGATGAAGCTGGATTGGAACTACTTAGGCAGGGCAACATTGACATCTGCGGTGGTCTCTGGAGCCTAGCGCGCTGCCGCAGGCGAGAAGCTGAGCAAAGAAGTATTTTCATCCGATTTCGCCATGCAGACGCTCGGCAAGCGCTCAGATCTCGCAGTGTTCCATGATACAACGCCCGGAGTGTCATGTGATCAGAGATTCAGTGGCCCAAAGATCGCAGAGGTATGCCTTTGCATCCAGAGGATGGAAGATTGAACCATGGGAGGATGCGGCTCAGAAGCTTGGCCTTTTGATATCTTTTAATCGTTACATGCTTTCGAGGATGGACAAAGACAAAGACGTGCCTCTCACTGGAGCACGTGATGCAACCTTTAAGCACTACTGCTCTTGTTACCCTGGTGGGAAGCCCACCTACAACCTGAAATTAGCAAAGCAGGACGGGCCCATGGCTGCGGAAAAGATGATGAACAGATGTTCGCAGGACTCAAAGCTCTTTAAGGAGGGTGGGCAACATGGCTGAACGAGTTAGCTGCTAACAGTTAGGTCTTAGCCCGAGGTATGACATGACGTCCGGGCCATATTCCTCAAGTGTGTGCCAAGTGTGCTACAACCACAGTCGCTACTTGGAGCTTTGGGGCTCGGCGAAGTGCACCAACAAGATCCCTTTTGAGCTTTCAGAGAAGCTTCTACAAAGGTAGGCTAGTGTGAAGCTTATACAAAGTTAGTATGATATGAAATAAGTAATTTGACATAATATGATTCAATATAATATGAATATGACGTAATATAACGTAATGTAATACATATAAATCATATAACATGGTAACAAAATATAATCTAGAAAAATACAATATAGTATAATATAAGATGATACAATATTGTATTGTATTGCATTCTATTGTATTGTGTTGTATTGTATTGTATTGTTTTGTTTTGTTTTGTTTTGTTTTGTTTTGTTTTGTATTGCATTGTATTGCATTGTATTGTATTGTATTGTATTCTATTGTATTGTATTGTATTGTATTCTATTGTATTGTATTCTATTCTATTCTATTCTATTCTATTCTATTCTATTGTATTGTATTGTATTGTATTGTATTGTATTGTATTCTATTGTATTCCATTCTATTGTATTGTGTTGTATTGTATTGCATTGTATTGTATTGTCTTGTATTGTATTGTATTGTATTGTATTGTATTGTATTCTATTCTATTCTATTCTATTCTATTCTGTTCTATTGTATTGTATTGTATTGTATTGTATTGTATTGTGTTGTGTTGTGTTGTGTTGTATTGTATTGTATTGTATTGTATTGTATTGTATTGTATTGTATTGTATTGCATTGCATTCTGTTCTATTCTGTTCTATTCTCTTTTATTCTCTTCTCTTCTCTTCTCTTCTATTCTATTCTATTCTATTCTATTCTATTCTATTCTATTCTATTCTATTCTATTCTATTGTCTTCTCTTCTCTTCTCTTCTATTCTATTCTATTCTGTTCTGTTCTATTCTATTCTAGTCTAGTCTAGTCTAGTCTAGTCTAGTCTAGTCTAGTCTAGCCTAGTCTAGTGTAGTGTAGTGTAGCGTAGTGTGGTGCATTGCATTGCATTGCATTGCAGTGCATTGCATTGCATTGCATTGCATTGCATTGCATTACATTAAATTGCATTGCATTGCATTGTATTGTATTGTATTGTATTGTCTTGTCTTGTCTTGTATTGTATTGGATTGGATTGGATTGGATTTGATTGGATTGTATTGTATTGTATTGTATTGTATTGTATTGTATTGTATTGTATTGTATTGTATTGTATTGTATTGTATTGTATTGTATTGTATTGTATTGTATTGCATTGTATTGTATTATATAACAGAACTTGAAGTATATCATCAACTCGATTGTATTATACATTATGGGGTGCATCGGCCTCTTTAATGAAGTTGTCTGTCAAACGAGCACTGGAGAGTTAGAACTATATTTAACATATAGTTCGGAACGGTTCCGAACGGTTCCGAACTATTGGTAAAGTCAATTTGGTTGAGAGTTCAGAACGGTTCCGTACGGTTTCGAACTATATTCACCATAGTAGATCCCCAAACCATTCCGAAATAGTTCTGAACTCATGGGAAACAAAGCTCAGAACGGTTCCGAACGGTTTCGAACTATATATTAAGACCAGTTTACCAATGGTTCAGAACGGTTCGGAACGGTTCTGAACCATATACAGGCACCATTCACAATTAAAGAGGCCGATGCACCCTTTAAATTATACATGTTAGTATAAGCTTTTCTTTCACGGAAATCGCAGGCACCACCCGGAGATGGACAAGAAGAAGTGTGACCTCCCATGGCTATGTGTTCCTGGCAAGATGCGTGGCAGAGGTGTCGACTCTTGGCAACCAACCTCGGCGCCTGCCGATCCTCTCGTGACTGGGTCGCGCCGCTTCGGGGAGCAGCGTCACAGGCGAGCTACGAGGTGTCAGAGAACGCGGACATCAGCTGCCCAGAGAACACCAAGCGATTGGAGTCAGTGTCTTGGCTAGCAGCTGCTAGCATGTGCTAGCTTATCCGTGGCGACTCAGGTAGATCAGTGCCAAGACGCTGCAAATAAGTTGGGGAAGAAGCTTCTCTCCAGCACTGTGACGAGCTGTCACCCCGTTTTTCTTTCTTAATGTAGAGTCTTTTAGATTTTAGAGGTTTTGTGGGTTTGAGTCGAGTGCATAGCTCACAGCTCGAAGCAGCCGCCCAGGCTGGCTTACACCGAGGAGCTTTACCAAGAGAGCCTTGATAAAATCAGATTCAGTCATATTAATCTATATATCACGAAAGGGAGCTTTAGCTCCTTGAGTTCCATTACAGCGTTAGCTGTTTTCTTTTCCCGGGGTGGTCGGGCCTTAAGTGCTGCCAAAGTGTGTTTTTAGTAATGATTGTTTACTTTGGGGGGGGGGCCTGCCTGAAGAAGTTTGGGTCAGGCTCCGTGGGTTCGAATCCCCCCTCGTCCACTTGCTTGGGCTGGTGTATGATGCCTGTTGTTTGCCTGCGTTCGTGGTTGGGCGCCGGCATGGTGCATGCTAACTGGCTGTGCTAGGCAACGAACCCAGGCAAACTTGCAAGTTGCCTCCCTGACGTTGCCCAATTCAACCCAGGCAAAATTGACGCATTTGCCTGGGTTGACTTCTGGCGAACTCACTAGTCACAAAAGGGAGCTTTAGCGCGTCTTCCCTACTCCCTTTCGTTCTATGTCACCTCAAGTATAGCATATTCAATTATACTTCAAGTGTATTATGAAAACAATCAATCATATTCAAGATATTCAAACAATGTCAATCGGACCAAGGGCAGATCCTCCCGGCTGCATCTTCCGCGTCCCGGACAACGACGTATACTTCAACGCCCCAGAGGAAGGCGTGAGGAGCCATGAGAGCTAGAGGGGTGCCGAGGCCAGAGGAATGACAATCGACGGGTGATCTGTCAGAAGGAGCAAAGCAAAGCTTAAGCAAAGCCTTACAGCAAGGCTTCAGCAAGGCTTAAGCAGAGCTCAGCAAAGCTCTTGCTTCGCTGGAAGCAACGCCGAGATCGTGGCAGCGCAGAGCTCGTTTCCAAAGACTGAAACGATTTCCGCCGTGCGACGAAAAAGACTCTCAGGAGCTTCGATTCGATGCTCTGAGGCTGAACCCGGCGAGGAATGGGGTTGGGCTCGAGGCTTGAAAATCTCAAGGCAGCTTCGACGGCCCAAGGCCCTCGAAGAGGGACGGCACTTCAATCGAATTCAACATACAGTGTGTATAGTTGATATGATACATGATATATCACATATTCATCATTGTAATTAAATGAAATCCAGATTGTGTCTTTCGATCTGCCTTTGCCATGCATGTCTCGCGCCCTGAAGGGCAAGGCCAAAGGCTTGGAAGATATGCAAGAGGAAGCTCGGTGACGGTGACAGGCCAAAAGACATCCAAAGCCAAAGCTTTCTCAAAAGGTGCAGTCAATCGGGATGTAGTCGCCTGGCCAGGCCAGATTGATGACTCATCGAGCCTAAGTTTAGGCAGCCAAAGCCTCTCCGAATTTGTCCCTTGGTCCTTGTGAATGTTGATTCTTCCTAGCTTCTTTGCGCTTCTTTGGATCTATATAGCTTCTTTGGGCCAAGGTTGCAACGCCTGCTGTCCGTGCGGGCCTTGAAAACTCCGTTGCTTTTCGGGCCTTGAGGCCGGAAGGTCTACAGTGAGGCGCACGAATCTTGGAGCGTGTTTTTGCTCCCGAGGCTCGTTCACTTCTAGGCTGGTGAGAGCGGGGCAGAGTGAGTAAGATGTGAAGGCAGCGCCAAAGACTTGGAGCCTGAGTCTCCGGCGCAGAGCCTGGCTCTGAAGAGCTCTTGCGGCTTCAGGTGCTATTCAAGCAGGCAGCGCTGTCCATGAGCCAATCCATCAGGCTTAGCAGTCGGCTTGAAGATGCTTGAAGTGCGTGAGAGGCGGGCATCTCAGATGAGGAAGGCCATTTCCAAGGGCCGCGAGGAAGACTCCCGGCGTCCGTCCGCTGTCTCCAATGTCTCCACCCAGGAGCGCTGCGTAGTGGCGGCCCTCCCTGAGATGTATAGTCTGCTTGATTGGATGTATCATATCATATTATATGTTGTATGTGTATCAGATAGACGGCATGGTTTTACAGCAAGTCGCTCTTGACATTCAATAGCTTCAGACACCTGCAGACCTTTTTGAGGAGACCCACCAGGATGAGGACTGTCCTTGGCCCAGGGGTTTCTTGTAACCTTGTGCTGTGAAAGAGGAGCAAGGATTGCAAACTTGATCAATTTTGAAACATTTTGACCAATTTTGAGCAATTTTGACGAATCTTGATATGTTTGTGGCATTGCAGGAAGCGGCCATGCTTAGGTGGGAGCTGTTGGCAGAGATGGTCACTGAAGAGATTGTCAGGCAGCGTTTCCGCAAAGCCCTTGCGGATGTGCGGCGTCTCCTTGAGCAAGTCACATTGTCTGCCACCATCGAGGAGGTCAGTAATTTGGTTGACAGCATCAGGAAGCTCGAGGCAGAGATAGAGAGAGTGAGTATAATTAAAGTAAGTACAGTCAGTGAGTCGGTGAGTGCTTCTTTTACTATTTCAATCTTTCTTTGATCTCTCCTCGCTCGGGGCAGGAAATGATCGAACTTGCTGGTCGAGGAGAAGGCTACGAGGCACAGGGGGGTTTGCCCCAAGCAATCCTGAAACCATGCAACACGGTCACGGTGACATTGTTCCATTCACTCCAGAGCCCCTTCAGGGACTGACACTGGACGATTTGGAGGCCAGGTTTAGTTATTTATATAATTACTTATTTTAATTTTCACATTTAACAATAATACATGACTGAGTACATAGACACACACACTCATATATATATATATGTATGTGTACGTTGTTTCTAATATACTCCACCTGGCCTGATGTCTATGCCCTCTCTCGCCAGGCGAAAGTAAGTGCAACCCTGGAGGCTGCTACGAACTTTCTTCCCGACCCTGCTGATGGTCCCAGTACCACAAGGTGCTCCAGTATAATTATAACTTGCTTCATTTGGCAACTTCCGAGTGCTTGCTTAAGGCAAGCAAGCCCACGGACGTCTTTAACTATTTCCAACGCCCTGTTCAGCATTGCTGATTTACGCAAGACCTGTGCAGGCGCCTTGCTTCGCTAGTTTACGGGCCTGGGAGGTGTGCGCGCGTCGCACGCGAAGGCCAAAGGCAGTTCGAGCCTCAGGCATTCTGAGCTCTCCCGCCAAAGGCCGCCAGACCACCCAGGCTGGCTTCAGACCATTTCAGACCTGATCCCTTCTTGCTTTGAGTTGCGAGGATCGCCGCTTGTCGAGATCGCTGCTGAAGCAGACGTTGAGGAGTCGTAAAACATAGTACTGATAGTTATTAGGAGGAGCTTATGAGTGACAGTCATTCATGAAGAAAGAGGAACTACGCATCTACCCAATATACGACAGGGTTACCACGACAGCCTTTCTTAACCTAACGACAAGAAAGCATTACACCACAACAAGAAATATACAACAGCCCGATAAGGGGAAAGACCTTAGTAGGAGAGGGTTTCTCCCCACCAAATGGTGCCCGACAAGGTGCGGGGACCCGGAATTTGGAGGCTTTGCGCTCTAAAGCTTAGCGGCGGCCCCTGGACCGTCGCGCGCAGCTCGCGGCCAAATTCAGGGAGCTCAAAACCTCCAAATTCCGGGTCCCCGCACCTTGTCGGGCAGCGCCAGTTTTGGGTCGTGTCTCTTTGTTCTTTTAGTCGCAGCGTGGTTGCATTTTCTTACAGCGGTTTGAAACAACCTTGTCGCGATCTAATGTGAAACACTTGTCGTGGTCACCGCGCTGTCTCGGGTATACATCTACTGACATCGACTGTCAAGTTGCCTTAAGACATCCCGCAGGAGCAATCCAAATGTGTGGACACAGCTGCCACCACCTCGACAAACACCAAAGCGAGGCGCGACAAGCTGGCGCAGAGCTGGCGCAGAACGGGCCATGTTCAGGTCTGCGATCACGTGAGAGCTGGTTAAAGTGGTGGAAAGACGAAGGACAGGCATTGAGTCGCTTCTGGAGAGCCTTGGAGGAGATATTATGGAACGAATAGAGCCTTGCCTGGTTGCGCCCGAAATCCGATTTCGGTTGAGGAATCTTTCTTCGAAGGCTTGCCGCCCAACAAGCTCACAATTGAGGAGGTGTCTCATCTAGAACAAATGTATGGCTAAACATCGCTTTATATAATAATAATAATAATAATAATAATAATAATAATAATAATAATAATTAAACAATAATAATAATAATAAATATATATATGTAATATATATAATATATAATCTTTTGCAATCTTAGTGAGCGATTGCCGAGCTGCGCAGATGCAGTTGCGGGACGCCATCATTGACTTCTTGGAGAGGAAGGGCAAGGACAGCCCTGAGTGGGAGGAGATCAAAGCACAGCCCCAGATCCTTGCATGCGCCTGGGATGCGAAGACATTGGATTTAATGAGCTACACATATTGAAAGTTGTATATATAATAATTTAAGTCATCTTAGAGATATTTATGACATATTTGAATATATTTATCGGATATCGTTCTAAGGCACGAAGAGAGTTCTGCCAGAGGACGTCTCACTGGAGGAATGGCTGCGGCGACGTCAACGTCTCGAAGGCGTTTCTTTCTCTTGGCCGCCATTGCCTCCACTGTGGCGCTTGGAGCCACTTGAGAGGCCGGCCACAAATACACTATACACTGTACCTAGGAGCGCTAGGACCTGTGAACATGTTACAATGCTCTTAGATATATGTCATTCTTTTATAGTACTATATACGACTTTAGACTTTCCGGCTTCCTTAGTACATATTTACTTTGCAATCTCTGCAATCTTTACAGCCGCTCGCTTCCGCAGGTGGAAAAAGGACGTGCCCTTCGAGGTCTCAGAGCCCGCGAAGTCCTTTTCTCATTGTGAACAGTTCTTATAACTCCAATACAATTTTGTAGATAATAGAGAACAGTAGAAGCACAGCACATACATGTAATCAATATATATATATATAAGTGATAAGTATGAGTTATGAGGGTCTTACGTCAAAGGGTGAGCACGGCCTAGGTTCCGTCGAAATTCGACGCAGCGCCGCGGTAGCAGCGCCGCTTGGAGGCTGAGTGAGGGTGTGTTCTTCTGAAGAGGTCTTTGGCATCAACTTTGAAGTCACAGACCACGGACAGATCTTTCCACACGTGATGAAAGATGATGAGACCATCTGTGGAAGGCTTAGTTTCACTTCGTTTCTTTTGAGAAAAGCAACGTATAGTATGTAAATGTATGATGTACAAGCAGCAACCTCGATCTACATTCTATATATTTTGGTAATATATATATATATATATCTGGTTGCATGAAAAACTTCTCTAAGGTGAAATGCCGTGGCCATGTAGTTCTGTGGTGCCCGAGCAGAAGAACTTTGCTTGGATCAAGGACCTCAGCCGCTCAGCTTCGAGAAAATGGTAGCTGCCCGAGGCATGCGAAGATCGCTCCCAGGAGTCTCATCCCGGCGCAACATGACCGTTGAAGCTTCAAGCTCAGACTTTCAACCAAAGAGTTTGCTGCCCAGGACGTCATGGCCTGGCGACTTTCGCATCGGTCCGTTTTCTCAGCAAAGCAGCAGAGTCACATAAAGAAGGCCCTACAATAGATATCAATAGATGAAGTCGAGTAGACAATTGAAACATATTGAAACATGTTCAGACATTTAGAAATGTTCATTGGAATTACTGTACTATGAAAGAACGTTTCCGGAGACGACTTCTTTGTTTTCCTAGCAGCTCATTCAGGTTTCGCCATCGCCGTGTGGAGCCTGTCTTGCAGAGCATGTGGCAGGCGAGGAGTTTCGCTGATTTGAGCACAGTACTAGGCACTCCGCAGAGATAGCCCACAGAAGCAGTGCAAATGTGTCACTGGGCAGCAATCCTGAAAGTCTCGGAGCCATAAGGAGCATTGCAGCGGCAACTTGCACTATCAGATCACCTTAGCGACAGACAAGTGAGCTGTGCAGAGCTGTGCAGCTTCGAATCGACTTAAGAGCGCTCGGAGAAAGACCTGAGAGTGCTCTGCGCTGCATCGCAGGAGGGCAAATGCTTCAAAAAGGATGCCTGAGTTGGACATTTAGGTGTCTCGTGGGTCCGAATCGGCAGAGGGAAGAGAAAACATCGCAGATGTATTGGCTGGCGCCGGCTTCCAAAAGCTGTGTCCCTCGCTCAGGGATGGCCGGCCAATTGAGTCGAAGGACAGGGCCGATAGTTCGCGATTGGGCTTTCATTTGGAGCACAGTGGGCTTTCACTGAATGCTACCGAAGCTGATCTACCATTTGACATGGATAGACTTCCTTTCAACATTAGGCCCCGTGCTGGTTGGGCTCTTGTAAGCCGCGTAAGGCTCCTGCCTCGCATGCACACGACGGAGGCAAAGGCTGTGCGCATGCAAGCGACGCGTAAGTCTATGTGTATGTACGCGTCTTGATAGGAACAGGAACTCACTCAGAGTCCACTTAAACCGGGGCCAAATAAAATCAATTAATTATGGAGCCATGTGAAACATAGTGAACCTGCTGAAACTTCCAAGTGTGGGTTCGAGTTGCGTGACCAATCTGGAGATGCGGAGGATCCGGACTTCGACGCTTTGCTGGTGAAGTACCGTGATCACGCGCTGAATCGGTCTGACTCTTTGACTTTTGGCATGGCCTCATTGCCTTTCAGGAAGCGGCACATCCGCACCGTAGTTTGTCAGCGGCTCAGATCCAACAGTGAGTGCACCTCAGGTCGAAGAATTGATGAACTCGAAAAACTGACCGAGGCCGGGCACAACCTCAACATCTCATTGTTTAATGATGTTTAATGCTTTCAATGTTTTCCAGAGGAGAACCGCGCGGCAGTTGGGATCCTGCGAGATTGGCCTGAACCTCCAGCTTTATTGTGAAACTTCTTTCCCCAGGACCCGAGAAGCCAATGCAGAGGCCACCAACAAGGAAAATGTGTCAGCACCCAAGGCATCATCAAATGTAAGACAGGTTATAGCAGCAAACGTGCAGGCGGAGTGTTGGTACTGAACAAATGCTACTCAGGTTGTGTAGGGCCTAGTCCTTATGAACCCAGCCCATGGAGCTCAGATTGCATTGTGAGGATGGAAATGGTATCCACACGGCGGCCATCGACTGTGGTGGGGGCCCCGTGAAACTAAGCCTAGGACGCAAGACATCTTGAGAGCTCCTTCTGAGCAAGCCATTGGACGTTCTGAATTCAGGCCGTGGTGTTGTCAAGTTATTTTCAGCTCAAGCTTAGCTCGCAATCGTTGACCGCTCTGCCTTGAGGCGTGGGGTCAATGTAAAGAATTGCAAAGATGCCGCTGCACTGCAGGATGGAGCGCCGAAGTTTCTTCCGCCAAGTCGATGACCTTGACCTGGGATGCCCTAGTGACGAAGAGGTCTTTGCGAATGCCCCGCGCATGGCAGCACGGTCCATGGCCTTGATTGCCAAGAAGCGAGGCGGGGTTGCCGAGCGTCAAGACAATGGGAAACAGTGGCCCTACATGCCACTTCAGGTGTGTCGGCCAAGACAGCACCGAAGGCACCTGCTGCCCGCGGTCAGCCAGTTTGGGGAGACCTGGCAACTGACGACGAGGACGGTGACACTGGCAACCTCCACAGCTGCCACTTTTCACATCTTTCCATGAGCGCCAGGATGCCTTCCCCAAGTGGAATCGTGCCCCAGAACCCGTCAAACCGTGCGAGCCTTGCAGGCCAGCCAGCATCCAACTTAGACCTTGGAGATTTGCTGAGTGAGGATGGACAACCAGCTGAAGTGGGACCCCATTGGCTTGGGGACGTCTACATCCCCTGTTGTTGACCTTCTGTGGAAGAAGACGGACGTGAAGCAAGATATTGGCAGAGGGACAGTCTTTGACAAGTCATCCTGGAGCACCACTGCTTCGGCTGAACCACTGGATGAGCTTCAAACTGATGATGAAGATTCGTCGCCTCAGGTGCCTGTGTCATTTTATGTCAGCACTTTGGTTTGGGCCTCCGCTGGTCAAGTTTTCATGCTGTGCAGGGGGCTGCTCCTTATTTGCAGCCTGTACCAACGCCTGTGCAGGCCATGCCGGAGACCCGACTGTCGCACCTCAGCTGATTTCGCACTTGTCTCACACATGTCAGAATGTCCAACCTACAAGAACCGAGGCACCCCCAGCAGAATCAGCTGCTGTCAGTCCAGCCGCAGCCCCAGCAGCTACCCATGCAGCAGCTGCAGTTGCAGCAGCCCCCGCAACAACAACCGCCCCAGCAGGTGCAGCAGATGGCAATGCTGCCTGTGCAGCAGGCTGGTATGTTCTTTGCAGTGCCCTGCATGCCTATGGGTATGGGCATGCTGCCGATGGTGATGTCGACCCTTGGGCTGCATGATCGGTTGCTTTGCAGCTCTTCACCGGGTCGAATTACTGTGTCGTGCTTGAAGTCTTGCCATTTTGTAGCCATGGCGGCAGCTGAGGTCAAGGCCCAACGGAAGTGCACCACAGAAGGAACAAGTGGCTGGTCCTCCAATGGGCATGGCACATCGCTTCCATCAGAAGCCTGTCAGACACGTCAGTGTTCGTCGGATGGGACTTCAAGTGGTGCGTTCTGAGGAAGAACGCCAGCATGGGTGTCATGTCTCCGGATGCGCGGATCTTCACCAAGAAGTACAACAAAGGCACCTTGCAAAGGCGAAGATGCAATCCTGCCCCCAAGGTCGGTTGAGCATCGTGTCTGAGAACAAGGTCCACTTCCAAGGCGGGGTGTCGGGAGCGGTGCCGCTCCAGCAAGTAGGAATCTAAACTAAGGTACCGTCCGGTATTCCCTGCAGTTCACTGAAGGGGAGTTGTGCAGTGCGGACGGGGTGGGCTTCATTCTCTCTTCTGACTTGCCATGCACACGGCAGCTCTGCTCAAGACTTGAGGGATGCTGCAAAGACGTTGCGAAGTGCGATGCGTAAGCCAAGCGTGTGAGATGCTGGTGACTTTGCCGAGGAACATTCAGAAGATCATCTCCGTCTTTGCCAACCGCACAGGGCGCATCTGCATCCGTGTCCACGACGAGGTAATGCGCTGCAGCCAACGGGTGAAGGAGCCACGCAGTGAGCGAGTGCGACTCTCCTCCCAACATCTCCCAACAGTTGTCAAATTGAGACATGTCACCAGGAGTTGGACGTGGGTGATTGGCTGGAGGTGAATGCCGACCTGGTGAACCAGGCAGTCACCTTCACCGTTTGGCCTCATGACAACTCGGCTCCATCATCTGCCGCTGGGCACGTTGCAGGCTGTACTTTCTCCGCGCTGAGGCTTCTGTCTCTTTCAAGGAGGTGCTGGAGAACGCTCGTGGGCGTGTCAACGGCGTGCCGCGCAACCCGTGTGGCTTTCTCGCAGTAGTCATCAAGCACTTGGGGGTCTCTGTCAAGCTCGGGTCCTGAGATAGCTTGACCACGCAACGGGTTGGAATCTGAAGGCGAGCGGAGCGGACCCAAAGGCATTGTACCGATCTCTGACTTGCCTTCGGATTTTGGAGTCACCCTTGCCACCCACAGCGACAGCATGCTAAAGCATTCCTGCGTGCCGCATGGACTCACGACAGCGCTTCTCGCCACAGTTGCAGCTTTCGACTGCGCCCTTCGGGTTCTCAAGGCGAACTTGGGATCGTCTTCCTGTGGTCATTTGATTGAGAGCAAGTGCTCAGTTTTCCAGTTGTTGCTGGCGGATCAAGGTGATGCGTCGTGAATGATCATGAGTTGGCTCAGCCATGTCTGACAGCATCGTCATCTTTTGAAGCAGCTTGATCTCCGCCCGAAGACAGCATTCACATTGCATTCTTTGGGCAAGTGTAGAATGCTCAGCAGCAAGTTCTCCAGCATGCCCTTTGACCATGCTCGGAAAACGCTCATGGTCTGTTAGGTTCCGGTGAAACCTAACTTGGTTGAGCGCATTGTAGGGAATCCCTTACGCCGTGCCCAGGATGTGCAAGCAAGTGCTTGCAGAGATTTGATGTTGCCACACAAGTCCGGCTCCCTTTGCACATGACTGAGCACATTTGATAAGTGTAGGCCACTCATGTAATGGGTGCATTGGAGATCTGTTGCTGCACAGCGTTTTCCTGCGGACCCATCTGCAAAGGAAGGCGCCCATCCAGCCAGGGCCGGTACGCCTATTTAGAGTGTTTAAAGTTTAGTCCGTCTTGATTTCTAGCTCCCTTGAGCTCAGGCCGCACTTTGTAGAGATGTGGCCAAGACCATTGCTAAGAGAAACCGTGCAGTTCACATCCACCGTTGCCGCGGCTCCATTTGGTTTAGCAGCCTTGGAAGGCACAAGCTTAGCTCGCAATCGTTGACCGCTCTGCCTTGAGGCGTGGGGTCAAATGTAAATAATTGATAATAATTGCAAAGATGCTGCTGCACTGCAGGATGGAGCGCCGAAGTTTCTTCCGCCAAGTCGATGACCTTGACCTGGGATGCCCTAGTGACGAAGAGGTCTTTGCGAATGCCCCGCGCATGGCAGCACGGTCCATGGCCTTGATTGCCAAGAAGCGAGGCGGGGTTGCCGAGCGTCAAGACAATGGGAAACAGTGGCCCTACATGCCACTTCAGGTGTGTCGGCCAAGACAGCACCGAAGGCACCTGCTGCCCGCGGTCAGCCAGTTTGGGGAGACCTGGCAACTGACGACGAGGACGGTGACACTGGCAACCTCCACAGCTGCCACTTTTCACATCCTTCCATGAGCGCCAGGATGCCTTCCCCAAGTGGAATCGTGCCCCAGAACCCGTCAAACCGTGCGAGCCTTGCAGGCCAGCCAGCATCCAACTTAGACCTTGGAGATTTGCTGAGTGAGGATGGACAACCAGCTGAAGTGGGACCCCATTGGCTTGGGGACGTCTACATCCCCTGTTGTTGACCTTCTGTGGAAGAAGACGGACGTGAAGCAAGATATTGGCAGAGGGACAGTCTTTGACAAGTCATCCTGGAGCACCACTGCTTCGGCTGAACCACTGGATGAGCTTCAAACTGATGATGAAGATTCGTCGCCTCAGGTGCCTGTGTCATTTTATGTCAGCACTTTGGTTTGGGCCTCCGCTGGTCAAGTTTTCATGCTGTGCAGGGGGCTGCTCCTTATTTGCAGCCTGTACCAACGCCTGTGCAGGCCATGCCGGAGACCCGACTGTCGCACCTCAGCTGATTTCGCACTTGTCTCACACATGTCAGAATGTCCAACCTACAAGAACCGAGGCACCCCCAGCAGAATCAGCTGCTGTCAGTCCAGCCGCAGCCCCAGCAGCTACCCATGCAGCAGCTGCAGTTGCAGCAGCCCCCGCAACAACAACCGCCCCAGCAGGTGCAGCAGATGGCAATGCTGCCTGTGCAGCAGGCTGGTATGTTCTTTGCAGTGCCCTGCATGCCTATGGGTATGGGCATGCTGCCGATGGTGATGTCGACCCTTGGGCTGCATGATCGGTTGCTTTGCAGCTCTTCACCGGGTCGAATTACTGTGTCGTGCTTGAAGTCTTGCCATTTTGTAGCCATGGCGGCAGCTGAGGTCAAGGCCCAACGGAAGTGCACCACAGAAGGAACAAGTGGCTGGTCCTCCAATGGGCATGGCACATCGCTTCCATCAGAAGCCTGTCAGACACGTCAGTGTTCGTCGGATGGGACTTCAAGTGGTGCGTTCTGAGGAAGAACGCCAGCATGGGTGTCATGTCTCCGGATGCGCGGATCTTCACCAAGAAGTACAACAAAGGCACCTTGCAAAGGCGAAGATGCAATCCTGCCCCCAAGGTCGGTTGAGCATCGTGTCTGAGAACAAGGTCCACTTCCAAGGCGGGGTGTCGGGAGCGGTGCCGCTCCAGCAAGTAGGAATCTAAACTAAGGTACCGTCCGTTATTCCCTGCAGTTCACTGAAGGGGAGTTGTGCAGTGCGGATGGGGTGGGCTTCATTCTCTCTTCTGACTTGCCATGCACACGGCAGCTCTGCTCAAGACTTGAGGGATGCTGCAAAGACGTTGCGAAGTGCGATGCGTAAGCCAAGCGTGCGAGATGCTGGTGACTTTGCCGAGGAACATTCAGAAGATCATCTCCGTCTTTGCCAACCGCACAGGGCGCATCTGCATCCGTGTCCACGACGAGGTAATGCGCTGCAGCCAACGGGTGAAGGAGCCACGCAGTGAGCGAGGGCGACTCTCCTCCCAACATCTCCCAACAGTTGTCAAATTGAGACATGTCACCAGGAGTTGGACGTGGGTGATTGGCTGGAGGTGAATGCCGACCTGGTGAACCAGACAGTCACCTTCACCGTTTGGCCTCATGACAACTCGGCTCCATCATCTGCCGCTGGGCACGTTGCAGGCTGTACTTTCTCCGCGCTGAGGCTTCTGTCTCTTTCAAGGAGGTGCTGGAGAACGCTCGTGGGCGTGTCAACGGCGTGCCGCGCAACCCGTGTGGCTTTCTCGCAGTAGTCATCAAGCACTTGGGGGTCTCTGTCAAGCTCGGGTCCTGAGATAGCTTGACCACGCAACGGGTTGGAATCTGAAGGCGAGCGGAGCGGACCCAAAGGCATTGTACCGATCTCTGACTTGCCTTCGGATTTTGGAGTCACCCTTGCCACCCACAGCGACAGCATGCTAAAGCATTCCTGCGTGCCGCATGGACTCACGACAGCGCTTCTCGCCACAGTTGCAGCTTTCGACTGCGCCCTTCGGGTTCTCAAGGCGAACTTGGGATCGTCTTCCTGTGGTCATTTGATTGAGAGCAAGTGCTCAGTTTTCCAGTTGTTGCTGGCGGATCAAGGTGATGCGTCGTGAATGATCATGAGTTGGGTCAGCCATGTCTGACAGCATCGTCATCTTTTGAAGCAGCTTGATCTCCGCCCGAAGACAGCATTCACATTGCATTCTTTGGGCAAGTGTAGAATGCTCAGCAGCAAGTTCTCCAGCATGCCCTTTGAGCATGCTCATAGCTAGGCACGCGCAGACCTGTTTGGAGTGCCCAAACCAAGCCTAAGTAGCTTGAGCGCGGAGTGGGAACTGCAGGTGGTATATGGGTGCAAAGACATGGAGCAATGAGATGCAACGAGCATTTTACGCGATGATAGAGGTTAGGCCTAACGGTTAGGCATACTTGATGTGAAGCTCCTTCTGTTGCACGTTGCTGCGCGGTTTTACCCGTTATGCCCCTGACGTCACGTACAGTTGGAACGGGGGCCTTTGAGCCTTTTGTCTGCGAGGCTACGTAAATCCTTCAATCACGGAGCTTTACAGCATCTGGATGCCAATGCATCTGGTTTGCGCACCTGAAATGCCGTCGGTTGACTGAGTGCTTTCACGCCAGATCTTAAGGCAGACTGCGGAGGAAGTGATTTAAATGTGCACAGGCCAGCGCTTGGCTTAGCGGCTTTCGAATGTCTGTTGAAGGCACGCTCAAACCCTGACTTTCTAAGCAAAAGGGATCTGCGCATGCAGCGCTTCAGTATGTGATCGTAGCCTTGGAAGCCTGCTTGTGTCGGTACGGTTGACTTTGTTTCAGCTCAAGCTTAGCTCGCAATCGTTGACCGCTCTGCCTTGAGGCGTGGGGTCAAATGTAAATAATTGCAAAGATGCCGCTGCACTGCAGGATGGAGCGCCGAAGTTTCTTCCGCCAAGTCGATGACCTTGACCTGGGATGCCCTAGTGACGAAGAGGTCTTTGCGAATGCCCCGCGCATGGCCGCACGGTCCATGGCCTTGATTGCCAAGAAGCGAGGCGGGGTTGCCGAGGGTCAAGACAATGGGAAACAGTGGCCCTACATGCCACTTCAGGTGTGTCGGCCAAGACAGCACCGAAGGCACCTGCTGCCCGCGGTCAGCCAGTTTGGGGAGACCTGGCAACTGACGACGAGGACGGTGACACTGGCAACCTCCACAGCTGCCACTTTTCACATCTTTCCATGAGCGCCAGGATGCCTTCCCCAAGTGGAATCGTGCCCCAGAACCCGTCAAACCGTGCGAGCCTTGCAGGCCAGCCAGCATCCAACTTAGACCTTGGAGATTTGCTGAGTGAGGATGGACAACCAGCTGAAGTGGGACCCCATTGGCTTGGGGACGTCTACATCCCCTGTTGTTGACCTTCTGTGGAAGAAGACGGACGTGAAGCAAGATATGGGCAGAGGGACAGTCTTTGACAAGTCATCCTGGAGCACCACTGCTTCGGCTGAACCACTGGATGAGCTTCAAACTGATGATGAAGATTCGTCGCCTCAGGTGCCTGTGTCATTTTATGTCAGCACTTTGGTTTGGGCCTCCGCTGGTCAAGTTTTCATGCTGTGCAGGGGGCTGCTCCTTATTTGCAGCCTGTACCAACGCCTGTGCAGGCCATGCCGGAGACCCGACTGTCGCACCTCAGCTGATTTCGCACTTGTCTCACACATGTCAGAATGTCCAACCTACAAGAACCGAGGCACCCCCAGCAGAATCAGCTGCTGTCAGTCCAGCCGCAGCCCCAGCAGCTACCCATGCAGCAGCTGCAGTTGCAGCAGCCCCCGCAACAACAACCGCCCCAGCAGGTGCAGCAGATGGCAATGCTGCCTGTGCAGCAGGCTGGTATGTTCTTTGCAGTGCCCTGCATGCCTATGGGTATGGGCATGCTGCCGATGGTGATGTCGACCCTTGGGCTGCATGATCGGTTGCTTTGCAGCTCTTCACCGGGTCGAATTACTGTGTCGTGCTTGAAGTCTTGCCATTTTGTAGCCATGGCGGCAGCTGAGGTCAAGGCCCAACGGAAGTGCACCACAGAAGGAACAAGTGGCTGGTCCTCCAATGGGCATGGCACATCGCTTCCATCAGAAGCCTGTCAGACACGTCAGTGTTCGTCGGATGGGACTTCAAGTGGTGCGTTCTGAGGAAGAACGCCAGCATGGGTGTCATGTCTCCGGATGCGCGGATCTTCACCAAGAAGTACAACAAAGGCACCTTGCAAAGGCGAAGATGCAATCCTGCCCCCAAGGTCGGTTGAGCATCGTGTCTGAGAACAAGGTCCACTTCCAAGGCGGGGTGTCGGGAGCGGTGCCGCTCCAGCAAGTAGGAATCTAAACTAAGGTACCGTCCGGTATTCCCTGCAGTTCACTGAAGGGGAGTTGTGCAGTGCGGATGGGGTGGGCTTCATTCTCTCTTCTGACTTGCCATGCACACGGCAGCTCTGCTCAAGACTTGAGGGATGCTGCAAAGACGTTGCGAAGTGCGATGCGTAAGCCAAGCGTGTGAGATGCTGGTGACTTTGCCGAGGAACATTCAGAAGATCATCTCCGTCTTTGCCAACCGCACAGGGCGCATCTGCATCCGTGTCCACGACGAGGTAATGCGCTGCAGCCAACGGGTGAAGGAGCCACGCAGTGAGCGAGTGCGACTCTCCTCCCAACATCTCCCAACAGTTGTCAAATTGAGACATGTCACCAGGAGTTGGACGTGGGTGATTGGCTGGAGGTGAATGCCGACCTGGTGAACCAGACAGTCACCTTCACCGTTTGGCCTCATGACAACTCGGCTCCATCATCTGCCGCTGGGCACGTTGCAGGCTGTACTTTCTCAGCGCTGAGGCTTCTGTCTCTTTCAAGGAGGTGCTGGAGAACGCTCGTGGGCGTGTCAACGGCGTGCCGCGCAACCCGTGTGGCTTTCTCGCAGTAGTCATCAAGCACTTGGGGGTCTCTGTCAAGCTCGGGTCCTGAGACCAAAGTGTGTGTGCGCCAAGCTTAACATTATCAGCAGCACTACGGTGCTTCTTGGCTGATTGCTAAAAGTGTCCGGCTTTGTCAAGCTGAACCATTCGTTAGCTTCAACGGCTCACACCCACCTGTGGTGACGGGCATGGCCAGTGTCTGCCTCTGGTTTGTTTGACTAGAGGCGTTGACTTAATTGCAGGCAAGAGCATGCAAAGAAACGAAAACCATTGGCACATTAACACAAGGCTCACCAGCAGAATGGATTAGGTTCTGGTGAGAACCAAGGAAAGCTTCTCCACATGGAGGTAGCCATGCTGCTCATTTTCCAAGCAGTGCCTCCATTTCTCGACCCTTTAAGATTGAGAACTTCCCGGAGTCTCCTGCAAAAAGCAGTTGATCTTCGCTCTGCCACAGTGTTTCAATATGTCTGTACAGATCCATGAGCTCACCTGCTCACGATGGACATGTAGAGCAGGCACGTGGCGCCCTTTTATTTATTTTCATTTATTTTCATTTGATTGTTTCAGCTTTCGCCATGGATAGAATTTTTCATGGCCTCCAAGCACGTGGTTCTGGGACTCCAGTCCTGAAACTCGAGCACTGTGCTTTGCACCTGTGTTCAGACCCTGCCAATTGAGGAAAGAAGTGAAGATATACATATATACATATTGTATACTATACTTAATAGAATAAAAGAATGATAAATAAATAAATAAATAAATAATATATATATATATATATTATATCGAATCTATCCATCTCTACAACGTATATAATGATCTTACATTTTGGGCCTTTGAGGCCAAAGATGCAAAGCCTGGCCCTCAGGGAGCCTAAGAGAGTCTTTGACATCGAAGGGCCGAGCCTCAGCAGACGTCCATGCCTTGGAAACGCAGAGTGCGGCGGGAAGTCTTAGACTCAAGTGGCACTCAGGGCGCTGTCTCGCGTGAAGGTGTGCGCAGCGGGGCTGTGAAGCATTTGAAAACATGTGAAAACATGTGTTGTGCCGGCAGAACGACCTGCTGCGGACAATGCAAGACATTCGGTCTGAAAGAGGCTTGAGGGCTTAAAGTAAAGATTGGGTCAGATTGACCGCAGAGGTCGCATCGACAAGGCAGTGAAACGAAAGAAGGCGAGGACTCTGCGGAAGCTTTTAAGTCAAGTTTCGAGTTTGTGAGGTGATTGGGGAGGCCATTTCACACTGTGAGGGAGCATGCACAGCGCGGGAACGTAGAGAGAGGGGTTGAAGAATTGCATGGAAGTGCATCTGAGGATGTGCGCAAGCACTTGTGGCGAGCCATGCCCAAGATTCTACAATCCTTGGAAGAGGAGAAGACGGTCGGGCCACCAGCAACTCCACAGCTGCCAAGCGCATGGCCGGGTGCCTTAATAGCCGTTGGCTGTGCTCGAGGCGTGGTCAGCTGGAGGAGGAATGGAGCGCGGAGGTAGAGCAAGCTAGAGACTAAGAGGAAGCTGCAGACTCCGAGTAGGACACATCTCTCAATTCAATTGTTACTGGTTATTCTTATTATAGCATGACACACATGTCGCATGTAGTATAGCATCTAAATTATGCATAATTACAACTGTCATACAACATACAGAAATACATCTTATGTTATAGGTAATGTATGTGTATATAAGACCTCATCTTTGTCAAGTCATTGTCGAGCCAAGTTCACGGAGCTGTACGGAAGCGTTCTCTTTGGCGTAAGCAGGGACCTGGCCTCGCTTGAAAATGCCCTAAGCTGAGGTTTGGAGCCCAAGAAGAACGTCACTGAGGCTTCAGACGTCGTGGCCGACGCAGAGGCGTGAGAAGTAGAGGGTGCTGGAGGCCTCCAGAGGTCCGTTGAGAGACTGGACAGGCCATTGGGCAGCAACTTGAAGACCTGGAGCTGATGCTGTCTCACAAAGAGGCGCCGGATCACAGCGGACAGGTGCTCAGTAGAGGGGCTGATAGGCTCTAGATATCTCTAGATCCCGACTGAGGGGAAGCCATTGACGCCTGGCTTGCGAAGGAGAATGCCAGCGCAAGTAGGCTAAGCCAAGCTATCAGAAATGATCAGAAATGCATCTCGAGACAGGCTGAAGGGCCTCCGCGGCTTGCAACAAGAGATGTTTGAGCAGGCCAGGAAGGTGGCGGCAGACTTGACCCCTGAGCCTCGGAGCAGAGCTCCACAGATTTTTGAATGATTTAGAGCTAAGGATGCCTACACCTTAGAGGCGGGAACAGGTGCCGGGTGTGAGAATGACTGCGTGAGGGCGTGAACTTGACGGAGATTCTCCAAAGAGATGTGGTCAAGAGTCCAAAGAGGTTCGTTTGTGGCTCAGAAGCTCTTTTGCAGCAGAGAGGCTTCTTTGAGGTGAGGAAAGGGACCACCAAACGGCTGTAAGAACAGCGAGAGACATCGACAGCTCCTTTTAGACCCGAATTCGTTCTTGGAGCTTCCAACTGAAGCGTTCTGCTTTGCATTGCATTGCATTGCTTTGCATTGCTTTGCCAGACTCAGCAAAGTGTCTGATGAGCGCCGAAGAATTCGGCCGCGTTTACATGTGGGCTCCAAGAACATGAAGCTAAGGCTTAAGTGAAGACTTAAAAGACTCGTAGCCAAGACTTTAATAAAGAGAACGGATGCTTTGGGCACATGGCGTGGCTGCTGAAATCACCTCCCTCGGTGATGCGAGAGCCGACGATCTTAGCATCCGCTTTGCGTTCAGCAACCCCTTGGTCAGCGCGACATGCTGAGGCTCTCAAAGAAAGCATGTATATAAACCCATTATATAAAAAATTATATATATATAATTATATAATTATATCTAATATAAGATACATTTATGACACATTGAAGAAAGATCTGAGTGGTGAAAGGCGACTGCCTTGAAGCATCGACTAGCGGCGCTTGCTGGACACCTCGATGCCTGTGAAGGCATGCAGAATGAGTGCTAATCATAAATGTGGATTAAACATATATATATATATCATAATATGAATATTATAATATGAATATATATGAATAAAATATTTAATATAATTAAGATTTGAAGTGACGTGAGGCGTGGACCATTCGTGGGTTCAGCGCTTTGTGGCTGCGCACACCCGGCTCATGGAGCTCAGTTGTCGCCTCGAGGCGAGCGGTGGCCTCATCGACGTGGATGCCGAGGCTTCCATCTTAAAGCTTAAAGAGACTTAAAGACTATATGAGATTATATTATATATATTATATAATATTATATTATATTATATATAATATTATATATATTTTAAGATATTCTCTCACAGCTAAATGAAAAAAGGAATGAAATGGTGGAGGTCCGACGCCTGCAGCATGTCTTGGGACATCCGAAGGTCCTAAGAGCACTGAAGTCGGAGAGAGTTGAGCCTTCCGGACAAGCGACTCGCCTGAAAAGGAGACTCGTACTGCTTCACGAGGCTTTCGATGGCAAGGAGGAAGCCGCTAGTGGAGAGGATTGCTGGAGAAGTGGCAGCAAAGAGGCTGTTTGCGCCCAAAGGCCAAGAGTGGTGCGAAGGACATGGAGCGCTTTGACGAGGCCCAGCTCAACTGGCTGTGAATGCTTTGCGCCCCATGCGTGTCTGCTGCATTTCTCTCGAGCCGCTCTCCATGAGGCGCTCACTCTTTTGTCTTCTGCCATCAGCCGCGCAGAGCGCGCCGCCACTCGCCGCTCTTTTCATCTCTTTTTTCAAGGCCTTTCTTTTGCCTCAGGTTCACAGGCGGATGTGCTTCGGTGAAAAGTGCTGATGCCAATTGGCTTTGGCAGCCTGCGTCTGGTACGTTTTATTCATGCTCGGCGCTCAGTGAAGAGACTCACATGTTTCACATGTTGAGCTCAGGTGATCTACCGGCGCGAGGTGACATTGGCAGCATGTGCGTAGACGCGGCTGGCAAGCCAGACTACACTTCGCTTTATGCGGCTCGGCAAAGGGATCAATTAAAGACATTAAAAGCATTTAAAAGCATGAAATAGCCACCTGGAAATGCCAAGGTTGATCTGGCGAATGCAGCAAGTAAAGATGGATGCTTTGCCTGGCTGCTCTCTGGGTGCAGCATAGCGTCTTGGATGGTATCGATGCGTCTGCCTCGAATCTGCAAGGACTTTCGGCAGGTCCTACGGATCGAGTTCGACTTTGACATGAAGAGGCGCTGTGGAAAGAAAGAACTTGACTCTTTACTTGCAGTTGTGGCTCTGTTTGGGCTGCTCCTCTTTGGATCTCTCCTGAGCCCTGGGACTCGCCCGGACCAACGTCGGGAGAGGTGGACCTCGTTGAAGCTCGGACAACTTATGAAGATTTTTGGATTTATCTAGAGATATATGCTTAGTTATGATTAGTTATACGTGTATATCTGGAAAATGTCAAGGGTCACGGCTTAAAGAAACAATACGTTGCAGCCTTGCTTTGCGTTCCAAGGAAGCTTGTCCAGTGGGATCGCTTTACACCAATTTCGCCACTGGTGGCACTGTCACTTGCTGAAAGAGGGTGCCGGTCGAGTGTCGTGTGGCTACTGTAGTTGTTTCCACTTCGTCGCATGGCAGTGCTTCAAAGTGATGCGAACATCGAACGTTTGCACGCTTCGAAGCACTGCCTTAAACAGTTGGAAAGGATTGGAAAGGCGTTCTGTTGACAGTTTTCATCATTCATTCCCTGCGTTTCGTTCACGGATCTGACGCTTGGTGACTAGGAGATGCCGCGCCCGGGCAATGCACCAAATTACTTCTCATTCTCTTTAAGTCTTTCTTCCTGAAGCTTGGCAGCGGCTCAGGATTGGGGATCCCAGCAATTTGGGCCCGAAGCATATGATTATGACCCTCGCACCTTTGCTTAAAGGGCTGACAGGCAACTGCCCACAAGGATCGCACCACGAGTCTTGCAGTTGGCGGCACGCTGAGGACTTTGAACTGTTTATGAAACACTTTATACGCTGTCAGGACAGAGATGTGTGATATTGGCGGGGTGAACTGCGTGGCATCAGCACCTGAAACGCAATTTGATGGTCATACGAAGACCCATGTCCATGACTGGGCAGTCGCAATGCAAGGCCTATTATACCGACTTCCTCAGCAAAGTAAGTCCAACCAAGGGCCGAGGCTGGCAGAGTGGAAGTGCGAAAGTCTTGGAGCTCAGAGGCCAAAGCTTCCCATACACCTTTATCTCCGATATCTGGAATGGCCGCTTGATGGCGTTAAAGGCTTTCAGAAGCTGATAGAGCCAGGTCATTCTGGAGACTCCGGGCATCTTGGCATTTCTGTTCCCGACTGGCCTGTATGAGGTGGGTCGGTTGCAAAGCTTTCAACAACCCGCACTCCGAGTGCCAATATGTGGCTTGGAAAGCATGCGAAGCGAATCTTTTCTCTCAGGCAGTCCACAACATCAAGGCAGCCGATGCTGCGCTGTAACCTTTCCAGATAGTTCATGCAAAAGCTACTGTAAGAGGAAATTGTCATAGTTTGGATTCTCGGTGAGCGAGTTTAGCAGGAGACCGCATCTTATCAGGTATGACGCTAGGTCAACCCATCTACAACCCGCGATTCGCAGGGAATGTAGTTCTAGACCGCATTGCATCCGGCATTCGCACAAGGTTTCCCAAGCTAAGCTTTGGTTCAAGATGCTCTACTGCAATTTCGGGGGTGCTGGTCTTCTGGCCTCAGCTTGGGCAGGTCTACACTTTGAATGGGCTCCCAATGTTCAGCACTTCGCTTGCAAAGACGTCTGAGTTTATAAGCGATCACCCATTCATTTGAAAACATGTGAAAACATTTGCATGTCAATTACTGTATGTCAATTCTTGTTGTTCTCAGGTGGCAAATGCGCGGCGATGAACGGCGATGTGGCGGCCGACGTCCAGGTACAAATTGTCTAGCACGAGGTGTGGCTTCTCAGAAGTCCGCCATGTTCTACGCCAGGGTGCGACACCTTGCAATCTGCGGGCAGAAAAGTGAAGCGCGGAGTGCAGCCGACTTGCCAGGCAAGTGATTCACATGTGCTTGCAAGCTTGCAGTAAATATGCGAGATTGCGGTTCCATGTAGCGACCTCAGACCGTGGCGGCCCATGCCTCGGAAAAAAAGGCTGTGGAGGCGGAGAGAAGGAACAATGTCAGATTTGTGGACTGAAGATCTCTAGCTTCGGATACGACTTGAGTCACTACACTCCTCCCTTGGGATGAGAAAGAGTAGATACGAGATGATACGAGGTTGTGTTAGAAATGCTGACGCCGCGTCTTGTGCCATGCTTATTGCTTCAAGTGCTTGCCTGCGTGGATACTTGGCACAACAAGATTAAGTTCATAAGACGCTGCATTCTCGAATCTAAGGACAACACGAGCTGCACTGAGTCTTGCATTGCCAACGGATGCTTGTCCCAAGTGGCGACATGTATCTTGCCGAGAAACTGAGGCACATCGGAGACATGCGCAGGCATCTTCTGCGCTCCGAGCCCTGTCTAAAAATCAAGTCTGGGCTGAAAAAAAGCTGCACAGGAGCTGGAATAGCTGCTACTGCCGTGGCGCAAGCTTGAAGACGGGTGGCTGTGATATCGCACGTGCAGCAACCTGCTCGGCTACTCATGACGTTCTGCTGAATGCGGCGACCTTCGCGACTGCCGTTCCAAACCCAGAGAAGACGCTTTAGGAATCTCAAAGAATCATTTAAAATCAAAATTTAAGATTAACTAAAGATATTTAGAACCTTCTAATATCTTCTAAAGAATTCTAAAGATGCTTCAAGGATCGTAGAGGCTTTTTGCCTTAGGAACTGAACGCAGAGCACCTGGCAGCCGGTGTTTCGGAAGCCTTGACAGTGGTGATACACAGATCGGCTGCAGCAGCTCTCGGGCAGCCTCCGGAGGTGTCGATGAAGCGACCTCTAGATTTGCTTTATTACATTTACTGTAGTGCACTTTAAATTACTTTTGCTATCGAATCTTTTGCGTTCCATTTATATTTCTTTTGTGCTTTTGCTATTGTATACTGTATACTGTACTATTGTTATTGCATTTTATCCCAGAGGGTTGACAGGCCGCGAGTGTCGAGAATGCTCCTTGGCTTTCGCTGCATGAAGATTGAAGGTACATCATTGAAGGTACAGATTATCACAGATGCTCCTGGCCTGGCAGGGGCGGCAGGGGGCGATGGATTGCTCCACTTTGACATTGGCTTCGGACTTTGTGGCCCAGCAGCGGCCATGGAGGCGGGACCTCCTAGCTAGCCATGACAAGCATGCTATAGAAGTAACGTCTACTGTAAATACTGTATGCCAAGAGAACCAGGGCACCGCACACCCGCGTGTTTGGCTCAAGCACACCCCTTTGCGTAGCAGAGGAGAAAACCGCGTGCCATTACAACCTATCGTCGCTTCGCAGGTTATCAGCCGTATTGCGGCTTGAGAGACTGTGAGACTAAGGGAGTGAGGTACAACCATGTCATCTTCCGACCAGAGGTCGGAGACGGAGAGCCCGATGACCTTTGGGGATGCAGCGGTGCCTGCGGAGGCGACAATGAGCAGCGGCTCATCGTCCGCCTCTCCTGGAGCCTTGGAAGCTGGTAGTGGGATGATTCCTGTTAGTAGTCTGCCTAGAGTTCCAGAGTCGCAGCCATCGACGCCGCGAAAGCGGTCGCTTCCCTTGGAGGACGTCATGGATTCTCCAGAGACACCCAACACAAGGTTCAGAGCACAAATCACCGGTAGCCGCTACGCGGTATCGGATGAGACAAGGGTAATGGCTTACCAACCTCTGAGATTGGAGTCAGCCGCACTCCAGGGCATTGAAGCTGAAGAAGTGAGCGATATCGACTTAGTCGCTTACCTTGCAATCAAGTACGATGCCGAGATAAAGAAGAGTGAGAGCTACCAAATGGAGATGTTCGAGCAAAGAGATGTCTCATCTAAGCTAGAAGAGATGTATCGGAAGTCTGTCAGTGAAGTAGGTGAGCTTTCGGGTTATGTGAAGCAACTCCAGAACGTGAGCGATCAGCGAATCATGGCAATTGTGCATGAATCGGAGGAGAACATCGCCCTGCAGCAAAGACTCGCCGAGATCACCGACAGTGCTCGCCAAGTAGCAATGAACGAGAGCCAACAGATCGTTCTAAGGGATCGGGAAGCCAACGCAGCGGTCACCGAAGCCCGCATGCACGCATCCGGCGTCATGGCCGAGATGAGAGAGGGATTCAACGAAGCTAGGATTGAGTTCGGCCGGCAAAACCTCATGCTTAGGCATTACGAGAGCCATGAAGCCTCTTTCCAGCTCGTGCAGCAAGAAGCCCAGAGCACGAACGAAAGACTTGAAATGAAGATTGGGCTTATGAACCATGAATTCCAGTCGGCGGTGCAGATCACGAAGACTGAGTACGAGATTGAGATGCGGAAAGATGAGCTTCTCAGCAACGAGGAAGCAGCGGAGCTCAAGAACAAGAACCTCAGTCTCGAAATGGAAGTTGCCAAGCAACATGAGCTTATGAATGTGCCGGGAAACCAGCAACAAGCCCTCATGCTTGAGCTCAGACATGCCCAGACTGCGTGTGAAGACAAGGAGAAGAGCATGGTCGCCCTCCGACATGAGGTTGGATTGTTGCGTGCCGATCGGGAAAGCCTGATGAAGGTTAACGCGAAGCTTCTTGCTCAGCAACCTACACATGGCACGACCACGCCAAGGGCAGGATCGACGAGCAACCACTCATGGGTGGTCACGGGGAATTCTCCCCAGACCGCGGAGGAAGAGGCCGAGGCTCAACGACGCAGACAGGAGATGGACGACATGAGGGACGAGCTCAATCAAGCAATGGTGGATGTGGATCGACTCAGGGACGATCGGAACGCGTACAAGATGTGGTACCGCGAGGAGGAGGCGGAGCTATCGAACGATGTGCGAGTCAGCTGAGGCGGCCCAAGGCAATGCGTCCTGGACCGGGCCACAACCGCCGCCGGGATACGTCGGCTTAATGTCGATGCCAAGCTCATCGAAGATGCCATCCCGGAAGGAGGAAGCGAAGGTCATCGTTCCATCCTGGCCGAAGATCAGCGACATTGGGATCTGGAAGATGCACGTCGTTCGTTCCGTCATTCAGGCGAGCGGCGATGATGTCGACCTATGGACAAGATGGTGCAACGAGGCCTACGACCCAACTACACCCGAGCACATCCTGCGGAGTTCCGGGGGAGATCGCTTTACGAGCATCGACCTCAAGCTGGCCCAAGCTCTCAGCCAGATGATGGTGAATGCCGGTGAGGCAGCAGCACCAGTGAAGGCGGAGATGCGCGCGATCGAGTTAGAGCGCACGAGGTCTGGCACATCCGTTGAACTCACCAAGGGACGAGAGTACCTGGCGAGAATCGTGGCTTTCTTCCGAGGGACTAACAACACCGAGGTCCTCTACACTGCGAAGAACATATTCGACCTCAAGTACCCCGGCGACGGCAAGCTCCAACCGTTCATGTCACAATGGAACGAGATCCTGTCGCACATGGACGTCAGCACGACTCTGCCGGACAACGCTCTCCTCGAGTTGTTACATGACAAGGTGAAAGGGTCCAAGCTCATGGAACTTGACATTCACGCTTTCGACAACCTTGCCCGTTCCGATCCCGCCAGAAGTTACCAGGCGCTGAAGGATATCATCAACAAGCACATCAGGAGGGAACGAGAGGAGGCAAACAGGAGAGAGCGTGAGAAGTCCTTGCATGTTCTTGCACGAAACGCTACACCAGCATTGACCGAGACGTCAACCGGAGAGAAGACCGGTGGTAGGAAGACGAAGGCCCCGGGCGTTCCTTCCATCCCGAAGACCAAGGACATCCCCAACCCGCAGCCTCACGTGATCCAAGTCCAGGTTGAGGCCGCGGCGGTTCTTCCAACGCCAAATCCTAAGGATCATGGAAAAGGTGGAAAGGGGAAAGGGAAGCCCAAAAGAGGACGGTCATCGACTCCGGTGGGCAAGAGACCGACGAAGGGTGAGGGCAAGAGACGTTCGCTCACGCCCGCAGACAAAGCAAAGATCGGTTGTCGGTTCCACTGGAATGGAGGATGCAAGAAGGGCAAGGATTGCGAGTTCAGTCATCAAGAGAAGCACCGACCGAAGAGCAGATCTCAGAGTCGTTATGGAAAGGGAAATGGTCGATCTCCAAGTACCGACAGAGTATGCCATGCATGGAAGAGAGATGGCAAGTGCAAGTTCGGGGACAAGTGTAAGTTTCTTCACCATGACCCCGCTGCACCAGCTGCAAAGGAGAAGACCAAGCCCAAGAAGGCGACTCCTGCCATTACAGCGGGGTCAGTCGGCGAGAGCGATTCTGAAGCGGAGACCACACCGAGACATCGCACTAACAAGAAGGTCCTGAAGAGAAAGAGGAAGGTGAGGTTCTCCAACAACATCGAGACCATCCAATTCAAGTCTCAGCACGTCCTGAGTGACAGCGCTCCTAAGTCTCAGACTCAACCACGGGGGAAGGGTCAGCGGCCCATCGACATTGAGAAGAAGGTACTCTCACAGAGAGGCAGGGCCAGGCGAGACATTGAGACCCGAATGGCTATTGGTCGTGGAAAGGTCATTGCACAGATCGCCCGGGGAGACATGACAGTTCCCAACATCGAAGTGAGGATTCACGACGGTGAGTGGTTGGTAGGGATCGTCAACCCGGAGGACCTCTCATACATCGAGAGGGACGGCAACCAGATGACACCGAAGCACGGACAAAAGACGTTGTGTATGCCGGCTCCCGAGTATGTCGGTCAGCCAGTTCGGTTCATCCTGGACACGGGATGCGGTCATGACCTGATATCGCGGCAGAAGATCGAGGCCATGTCCGGAGTCATCAGTCACGACGATGAGGGTGGCATGTCTTTTATGACGGCCAACGGGGTGACGCAGACTCAGGAGGTCATGAACTTCAGGCCTAAGGAGCTGAATCAGGATAGTAAGGCATATGTGCTGGAGGAGACACCAGCCGTGCTGTCAGTCGGAAAGAAGTGCATGGAGCAAGGTTACTCCTTCATTTGGTTGTCTGGTCGTGACCCTTACATGACGGACGACAACGGAGAGTGCACACCGCTGACAGTGAGAGATAACATCCCATACATCAAGCTGAACGATCCCAAGGGACGGCACGAGAAGTTCTCTAGCTGCGAGAGTACCATCATCAACCAGATCCGGAAGATGATCGACGAGGGAATCATTGAGGACAAGAAGATCTCCGGAGATGATGGGAAGGATGGCGGGTCGGCTCTGCCCAGCATCAAGTTAACCGCCGTCAGGGCCCATAGCTGTCCAATGTGCGACTGTGCCGCAAACAACGGCTTCAGCTGTGGTTTGTTGAATAGACGTGTTGTGTGGCCCATGTCTTGTCGCCAGGGCATATGCGTTCAAGTATAAGCAGAATGCGCACGTGCCGAAGATTGCCTACGTCCGTTATTGCGGCCGCGAAGTCTGGCGCCGGGACAGCCCCCCCGATCTCCACCTTGAATTGCGGCGCAGGGCCATAGCACGCTGCCTTCGTGTCAACTTTCCCCGCTGGCATTTGTTGTGGTGAGCTCGGTGAGGCGGTTTTGGAAGTAAATTTCCGGCTTTGCGCGTTGGAACAGCAAGCTAAGACCAAATCATCTCCCAACTGTTTCTCTCTTCGTGCCTGCCCGCCCTGTGAGTTTCCCCACCGCCTGTGGTGCCTTTCCCGCCCATTCTGTAAGGCCACGCATGCAGAGAGGGTGTGGCATTTGCGCAATGCTGCCTGTTCCGAGTCAGGAAGTGACCCGAGAAGAAGTGAAGGTAAGTCAATGGATTTGCTCCAGCTGTTTGAAACGAGCAGAAGGCAAAGGTGAGCAAAGGCAGTGTTGAACGGCATGGTCATGGTGGAAGTGCTTTGTTTCATTTTTTCGCATTGAAATTTATATATTTTACTATATATACATATATCTATATTAATCTACTTCCGAAAGGTGAGTTGGACTCTTAGAAGTGTGCTGTTGCGGCAGCAGCATTTTGCTGGCTCGGCGCCCAGACCTGAAGCCTTCGAAGGCGTCCGTGACCATGGCGGCAGCGGAGGGCTCGGCTCCGCAAGTTCAGGAGCTGCGCTTGAAGAAGCTCGCTTGGAAGAGCGTGCGCGCCCAGGATGCAAGGGTGAACGATTGAGGGTTTTAGGTTTGACCTTTAGAAGGCGAAGTATTCGAAGAGTTAGGGTAAGGCTTCTAAGGTGATGCGTTCTGTTCAGGGCCTGGCAAAGTGGCATGGAAGGAGAGCGACGTGGAAGCTTGGCCGCTGGCTCTTTGCTTCATGATGCACCCCAGGCTCGCCTGTCCAGCAAGTGGCTTAACGACATGCCAAGCACTGCCTTTCAGCTGGTGACCCAGAAGCGCTTGGCCCCGGGAGCGACGATCATCGTTCTCAAAGACGACCTTGCGACCCCGTGTATGAAGGCACGGTGCCTTTGGTTGGTGCGTTGCTTGTGCAAATTCATATCCATGGACTGTGATTGTTTGAATGCCAGGAGATCAGCAGTAACTATACGTGGATGCGAAGCATCTGCGAGGAATTTCCATACAAGGCGGCATTGCGTCAGTTGTTCCGCTGCGTGCATGTCTGCGCAGGTCCCTTCAGGATTCTTCTTAGCAGACGCACTGCTATATCTCGATGCAACTCTCGAGGGCTGCCTCCTCGTCCCTCGGGCCGATCAGACGAAGGCTGAGATGGCCGGAGAGGAGGCTCGGAAGCTGAAGCGTCTGCAGGGCAGCCTGAGGCATCTTTATAGGAACAGCGCCTTGCGTTCATTTAACTTAGTTTCGGATTTCGGGCTTGTAACAACGTTGACCTTGTAATTAAAGCCTCTTGGGCGTCATAGAGGCGGCGTTTCACCAAGAGGGTTTTAAGTGAAGGGCGTTGGCTGCGCCAAGGCAAGGAGTCTTGGGACTCGAACGTGGCCGAGTTGAAGGGCATGCTTCTGATGACTCCCAAGAAGTCTACCCTCGAGGAGCGTCTACAACGGTCAGATGGCACATTTGATTCTTCTGTTTTCGTTTGGGCTTTTAGGCTATAGGCTTCAGTTGATCACAGCACGTGACTTGTGGAGGAGAATGGTGTTCCTGCAGTGCGGGATGAGGACTGGGGCCTTCTGCCATGCGCGTCGTGCGTCCGGCACAGGAGGAAGATGGATATGCTGCCGAGTCCGACGAGGAGCCAGTCGAAGACCTGGACTTGGACTCCAAGGTGAAGATTCCGGAGGATGAGCCCAGTGAGTTCAGCAGCTCTGAGACCAGCAGTGACTGGCAGCCTTCGAACCCGGAGACCAGTGAGGATGAGATGTCAGAGACGCCGTCGCCACCTGATGCGGAAGAGAAGAAGCTCAAAGCTTTCTGGGGCAAGTACAAGGTGAAGAGGGACTTCCACAACCCCACCATGGATGAGAAGCTCGCGGCTTCTCCGAAGCATGAGCCAGATGTGGAGATGGAACAGGCCGAGTCCGAAGCAAGCACCGACCCTTACAGCAGTGATTCAGGCGGATCTCCGCGGCGCATCGGCAAAGAGGAGATTGCGGAGCTCATGGGCGACAGGCAGGAGAAGATTGCGGAGCACATGGGCGACGTTGCGTCTCCAAATGCCTTTGCGACTGAAGTGGCGACTGCGGCGGAGAAGGAGCTTGAGAATGCTAGGGCGGGATTGGCTTCTTCCTCGAACCCAGCAGGGCAGCCTTTGGTCATGGCCACCCCTCATGTGGAGAGGCCGAAGTTTTGGGCCGAGCCCGAGGTTGAGACTCCATTGAAGGTGAAGGCCTCGTGACAATCAGGGTCATTTCAGATCATTCATATAGATGTTATAGATGCAGAGTGTCTATTTTGGTAACATGTTCCCACTTATTTACCGTGCTCGTTGCCCAGGCCCCGAGCGGCAAGGACGTGGGCAAGACCAAGAATGTGGGCCCGAAGGCCAAGGCCATGGTGAAGAAGGTTCATGGCAAGGCGAGCTTCCGGCGGCCTAAGCGTCCAGCAGCTGTTCGCGCACGTTCGGCTTCCGATTCTGAGGAGCCTCAGGACCATCCGGAGGATGCTGAGCACATGAGCAGTCCAGAGCCGAGTGAGGAGTCCAACGCAGAGTTGGGCGCAAAGACTCCGGAGTCTGATGAGGAGCACGTTCAGGTGGAGCAGAGCGGGCCGTGGTTCAAGAGGTACGATTTGAGCATCCTTCCGGAGGATGCCTTCCCAGACCCTGGGAAGGCTAACCGTGGATCCCACGGCTACACGCTTACGAGCCAGAATGGCGCATCAGTGGAAGTGCTATTATCTAAAGAAGCTTTTTTTGTCAAAAAAGCTGTGGAGCCAGGGAGTGGGCCAACAGGCCACCTTGCGTGGGCCAAGCTTGGTACGACCAAGAAGGCTTGGCGCATCGCCAAAGCGCGCTCAGGGTTTGTGCGAGATTTTGACCGGTACCAGCAAGCTTAGGAGCAGCTCTGATTGGAGATGTCTGGGCATTGCAGCAAGCTGTATGATGCTTTCAGTTCATGATCCATTACGGAGCTCTCGTGCTTGCCAGCCTTATTTTCGAAGTATTGTTGTAGATCTCATTGTCTGTGCAATGAGGGGTCTGCCTGGGGTAGTCTTGCCATCCTGTAGGTGAAGCATTGTTTCAAGACGTGTAAGGCGTGTTCGGATGTATAGTCTATAGGCTTGGGCTTGAAGTGGCAAGATAGGGGTCTAGAGGCACTGAAACGTGCGTGCGTTCCAGTTGGGAGCATTGGGCCTTCTCAAGGCCAGTGGAGATCGGCGAGAAAGCGCTTGAGTATGGTGAGTTGGAACAGACACCTTTTCTCGGGATGCTCAGGGATGCGATCATCTTGCAAGCGATGCTTTGTTTAAGCCTCCCAACACCAGCTGGCTGGCTCCATTTCCGCCACAAATGCACGCTGTTCGGGAATCGAACCCGCTCTCACGCATACCCAGTTCAAATATATAAACAAAAACTAAGGGTTGAATCCTTGAAAGCACTGCTTCCTCCGCCCATGCTGTTTGCAGCCTGTGCTGGAGGTGCTCAGAGAAGTTCCAAAGGTGGACTTGGAGGAGGGGCCAAAGTTTAGGTGCTTTGGCTTTCACTTTGGGCCCCCTTGGGCTTTCACGTCTCGTTCAACATTTGTTGGCTTGATGATTTTCCTCACAATTTATGAAGGGGTCTCATAGTCTATATATAACTATATAAAAATAGAATCTTATATGCGCATCAAATCTGTATAGAACTGTCTATATTATATTCCATATATAGATCCCGATTCGCTCTTCATCTTTTTGCCAGGACCCTTTCGATTGGTCGCGGCCATTCTCCTGGCCGAGGCGTGGAGTCACCAATCTGTCCAGCTATACGACACCAAGGTCTGCCTCTTTACTTTCAAGCCGGCATCGTTCCGAGACGAGGCTTCAACAACTTGTCAAACTCGCCGTGCCAGCCTCCAGGCCGGCTTTGGGCCATTCTTCTTCGCTCCTGCTGCTGACACTAGGCGGGGCAATTGGGCAACCGGTCCACCCACATTTTAGTCTTTGAAGAAGCCATTTAATTATCAAGTTGGACTTTAGGGTTGTGCCATGACGAAGGCAGCTGTCGCGTTTGCCACATCAACCCCGAAGGCTTTCGACCCAGCCTTTCAGCCACGGGGTGTTGCGGCGCAACATCGGCAAGAGGTTCTGGCCGGCTTGGAGAAGCTAGGTGCACCCAAGGCGTCGGGCAGCATCGCTGCCATCTATTCCAGTTCGAAATGTAGGAACACGGACATAAGTTATATCAAATGTCATGCGGTCTATTTCAAATACCGGGTCTTGTATAGATATTCAAGGTTTCAAGTGAGCTCCACAAATTAAATAGCCCAGTTCGCCTCCTCCAGGCCATTGCCCTTCTTGCCCTTCTTATCTTCGCCCTGCCGGGCTTGGAGTGGAAGAGCATCGATTCTGTGGAGCTGTTTGCTGGGGATATGTCCATATCCCTGGCCGAAATGGAGGTGTCTTGTACGTTAATTCCAATCCCTACGGTTGAACTTGAAGTATTTCGGTGGATCGTTTCTAACGGTGATGCTTAAAAATGCTTAAACAGGAAAGGCGGAGCGTAGCAGCGTATGACATCAACTACGACAGCATTCACCACAACATCTTGACGGCCAGCGGGTTCGTTCACGCGGCGTACCAAGTGCTTCGAACACGAGTTGGCGGATCCCTATGGCTGGCTCCAGTCTGTTCCAGCTGGGTGTGGGTCAATCTTGTTATGTTTGAAAAGTGCTTGCGAGGCTTTAAGGCTCATTTCAAAGCATGTCTGAAAGATAGAGTCTCCGACTTTTCCTGGTTTTGATCACTTGTGAGTGGCGGCGCCTGTCCAAACCATAAATCTAGTATCTCCCCGCTTTGGGCTCGCCATGCGCCTAAGGAACAGAGGCACCAGCAAGAGGAGCAAAGCGCTTCCCCTTGGAGACGGCTCATCAAGTACCGCTGAAGAGGGCAACACGATGGTTAGCCGATGCGTGGTTCTCATGCTGCTAGCAGCGGCCAGAGGCATCTGGATCATATGGGAACAACCACGGGGGTCGCTTATGGAACACCATCCGGCCATCCAGAAGTTGTTCAAACACGTGCGCTTCTGGAGACAGCACGTTTGCCTGGGTCTCTACGGCGCGGCTACGCAGAAAGCCACATGGCTGTACAGCAGCCAGAGGCTCAGAGGTTTGAGTCATCCCCCTTTACAAGATAGATTACAAGCTGCTTCAAGGTCTCCTGACATTGAAACGGATGAGTCTAGCAGCCGGTATGATCCCGCACAAAGTGTCGCATAAACGTATATTATATTCTATACTGTATACGTTTTCGAAATGCAACCACAGCAAAGACATCCGTATAGGAACCTAAACAGTGCTGCTGCATTTAGTGTGAGGCCAGCCTTACATCGGCGGGCTTCATCGCTTTCGGCCTCTGCGGCTTCCACCTACAGAGCAAATCTCCCTGGTGGAGAAATATGTTGATTCGAAGGGTGTTGAACGTATCAAAGGAAACAAGGCCTTAAAGAAAAGCCAGAGCTATCCCCGTCCGTGCCCAGGATGCAAGATATATGACCAGAGGAATTTTGATGGATTTCTCTCTTTGTGATGATCCTTCCTTAGCTCGGAAAGGTGCAAAAATCAACCCAGGCAAACTTGACAGTTTGCCTGCTTTGAATTTGGGCATCTGGCCTTCTGATTTTGAGTTCCGATTTTTAAAATATAGCGAGGAATTTTGATGGATTTCTTTCTTTGTGATGATCCTTTCTTAGCTCGGAAAGGTGCAAAAATCAACCCAGGCAAACTTGACAGTTTGCCTGCTTTGAATTTGGGCATCTGGCCTTCTGATTTTGAGTTCCGAATTTTAAAATATAGCGAGGAATTTTGATGGATTTCTTTCTTTGTGATGATCCTTTCTTAGCTCGGAAAGGTGCAAAAATCAACCCAGGCAAACTTGACAGTTTGCCTGCTTTGAATTTGGGCATCTGGCCTTCTGAGTTTGAGTTCCGATTTTTAAAATATAGCGCATAGGCTAGAATGCAAATGGCTTGATGATGTAAGGCGCCAAAGGCAGCTTAACGGCTTACCGCCAAGGTTCGGACGTGCGCTGGCAAGGCTCCGTACCCGGCACCACGAGCAGGTCAAGACCACAGCGAAGGCTTTCCTGAAGCAAGCCAAGCAGGCAAAGAAGGATAAGACCCCGGCAGAGGAGAGGTTCGCTTCGGCTCGTCCAACATTTTCCTGCAAGTTCGGTGGCTGGCTAAAGCTAGCACACCTTGTCAAGGTGATGGATTTTCTGACGCAGTGAGTTTATGTCATGCACCCACACAGGTGGAATATCTATGTGGAGTTAATTCGACCACCACTAATTCGCGACCAGACCTTGTGTGACAACCGCACTCTTCGATGTGGATGTTTAGGCTTGATGCTTAGCTTTGAATAAGGCCGCATCCCGCGCCTCCAGGCCACATCTTATGCCCCGCTTCGTCCTGCGGCGCTGCAAGCGAGGCGTGGTTCAGGGATCCGTTTGCGGGTTCGTTTTTTTTCGTGCATTGGGTGAAATTTGGTAGCCGCGATTTGTAGCGAGATAGCCGCGATTAGGAGCGAATAGCCGCGATCTGCATTCCCCTAACCATGGACCCAAATTCAGCAGGCACAGCAACGCATGAGGGTAAAAATCCTTTTTCGAAGCATGCTGCGATCTGTAGATCCATTTGGTTCAAGCCTGCATGGGACATAGGCGCCTGGAGCGCAGGTCTCGACATGGGCACAGCGGAGGAACCAGTACGGCGCAGAACGACCGGGAAGACGAGCCCTTCGACTTCCTCTACGGCTTCAACTGCGAAAGCCAAGTTCACCTACAAGACGCCTGAGAGGAAGGGCACCAAGTCTATCAAGTCGTCGGATGAAGGAGACAAGAAGCGGCCGAGCTCTTTGAGGAACACAAAGCATGAGGGGAAGCAGAGGGGGAGATCTGAGCAGAAGAAGAGCACAGCAGGCAAGCACCCCAAGGAGCATGGAAGGTCTAAGGGGCATAAGAAAGATGCCAAGAAGGAAAAGAGCCACAAACGTGAAACGCATGAGCGAGGAGCGAAGAGGTCGCAGACGGAAGACAAGAAGTCGAAGCAAGAGGAGCAAGAGCAGAAAAAGAAAAGCCGCAAAGAAAAGAAGCAGAAGGAGGTAGAGCCAGATCCGCCTAAGGCTAAGGACAAGAACATGGAGAACGAGGCCGAGCTCGCGAAGCTGAACCAGTTTGAGCGAGGGAAGGAGATCAGAGCGAGGCGGGCAGTTGCAGAGAGAGAGGAGGAGAAAGCAAGAAAGGAGAAGGAAGAAGAAGACAAGCAGCGTGCGGAAAGGGAGAGAGTGGAGGCCAAGAAGAGGAAAGCAGAAGACATGAAGTCCAACAGCAGCGAGGCATCAGCAGAGTGCCCTGGGGACGAAGTGGATTCCTCAGATGAGGAGGATGTCGGGTCTGAGGAGTCTGACGTGAAAGGTTTCAAGGCGACGCTGACTGCAGGCAACTCCCCTTCAGATGCGGACTGTGATGTCTTTGGGTCCGAGGACGAGGGGGAAGAGGAGGAGGAGCTTTCTGACGACGAGGTGGGCAGCGGTGAGGAGGGTGGGAAATATATCGCGTCGGTGGAGAAGGGCGCGGAGATCCAGGCCGCCAGCAACGCGGCGGAGACCAAGGTCAAGGAAGGCGGCGCTGTTGCTGCAGGAACTGCGAACAGCGCCTCGCATGCCATATGCGTTTCCTTCAAGCCGGCTCATTTTGCTGAGATGTCTAGATCGGTGTTCTGCATCGACCCAGGTTGCACCCACAAGAAAGAGTGGGACGTTTTCAGCCGACAGCTGAAAAACAAGAAGAAGATGCCAGGCTCGCTTGCGGAACATGTCCAGAAGAACAAGGTGGATTTATTCAACTTGTGGCTGGAGAAGGGGCAGGACCTGCATGAGCTTCTTGGCATTGTCGTGGAGCAGTTGCCTTTTCACTGAGGGTGGCCCTCCACGTCACCCGCAAGGTGGATGAGGTCCGACGGACCAGGAACGGGCGTGAGGGAATGAAGGCCCGCGAGATCCACGAAAAGTACCCAAAGCAGAAGGCAGACGCCCGCATCGCTTCATTGCGAAAGAGGGGGTTGTGGTACTACGATGAAGATTTCCCAGGCGATGAGGAGGACAGAGGTTCCGGGCCAAACTTCCTCATAAACGTACGCACGCAAACAAGGTTCGGATTAAAACCTCACAGACCTCTAGTACGAATGTGTTTGCCGTTTCCTTTTACCTTCACGCAGGAGGTCTACTACATGGCGGGCAAGGGGCGCAAGCAGACCAATGACACGGTGTGCACAGACTCCATGTCCTTAAAGGGGGTTACGAACCCTGACCATGAGCAGCTACAATCCCTCACAAGCGAAACCGGTCCTCTGTGCGCTGGGGCGTTGCCAAGCCTCGACCTGGCCACGGGCGACTCAGGCGACAAGGCTGCTTGGGAAGCCCTCGGATGTGGGGAGACCTCAAAGCGGCGCCGACCTCCCAAGAAGGAGGAGGCCCCAGAGGAGAAGACGCCTAAGACGTTGGTCGAGACGCTTGAACATAAGCTGATGTCACTTATGTTGTTTCTTCTTGCTAATCCCTTTAAAGTTTTAAAGTTTAGGCTCGTGTCAGGCTCGTGCGTCATCTGCGTTTCAAACTCAGTCCGCTCCTGGCCTGAGGGAAGTGAAGGAAGCAATGGATGAAAGCCTCGCAGTCGGATCAGACGCTCGGAAGATGTCTGTTGCCCTGGGGACGGTGGAGTACAGTGGGGAACTCACAACCCAGCTGATGGAGGCATCTGAGTGTCTTGAGAAGCTCTACAAAAAGATGGGCGCCCTGAAAAAGACTGACGAAGGCAAGGTCTTTGAGGACCCGGGCAAAGCCAAGAAGTATCTGGAGGAGGTCAAGGGTCGCCTGACGTGGTTGGGCAGCGCGAAGGCCGGGCTAGAGCTACAGTTTTGTTTTCATATCCATTTGTATACGGAGAACAACTCTTATTATACAAACTTCTATATACATGTATATGCGCATATCATCGAAAGGGTTTCCGATTATCCTTTGGCCTCTTTGATGTTCATAGGGTTGATCTTCTGCAGCGTACGTCCTGTCAGAAATCCGGAAAAGCCCTCTTGAACGGCGTGAAGGAGAAGAAGGCCAAATCCAAGAAAGGGAAAGGCGAAGGAAAAGAGAACAGCGGCACTGTGCCCAAACCGCCGCCTCCGAAGTGATATCCGTGGCCAAAGGCCTCATGGCATCTTGCATTTTGAAGCACTGCTCAAGGACTCAATGAGTTGCCGAGCTTAGGATCCGTTGGCAAGATGTTGGAAAAGTGTGAATCATGTTCAAGCCCTGGTTGTCTTTGCTTGCAGGCGGGGCCCCTGCCTCCAACAGCAAGAAGAAGCCTTTCATGCAGAGGCTTCGATCAGCTTTGAGCCTGTCGCAGATCGCCAGGCAAGCTCGAAGGAAACCGTTTGAGAGCTACCCTCATAGCTACCAAGCAGAGGAATACATCCGTGCCATGGCACACTATATGCATGCTCGCATCGCACGGCTAAGGTATGATTGGCTGCGGGAAAACTCACGTGGAGACTGTCGTTCAGATAGCTCGATGCGCGGCCTTGGATGGTGAGCCTGCTCCCGCAGTAGGCGCTTTCGCAACGCTCGGCGCCTGCGGCCAACAACCATCACACCAAGAACGTGATTTGCAGATATGGCTGAAAGGCCTATACGGGAACAAGTTGGACACGTATGTCACGCGAATGAAGCTAGAAGTTCCTTGGTAGCGTCATTTGTGTAACTCTGTTTCAAATACGGCCCCGCGTAAGGTTCCCGAGTCGGCGCGGCCCCAAACAGTGGACATCGCGGTGCTTCTCCCGCATGAGATCTTAGACGCTGTGGCCCGCGCTGGCCGTGAACAGGCTCGCTTCAGATGTTTCATGTTGCCTTGACGCCAGTTCTCTTTGTCTATGTTGGGCCAACGGGGCGAGAAGTCCGTGGAACGGTTTTGGGATCATTGCCTCCAGCAAGAGCCGTGGCTACATCACCCAGCTTTTCAAGGGCAGCAGGCGGCGCCTCGGAACAGCGCCTTTGGCACTTCCAGTTTCTAGTATCTCATGACACTCGAGGGTCTATTCCTTTGACTTTCCACTGCGATGGTGCGGAGTTCTACAATGACACCGAATATATTGTGTGGAGCGTCGGATCATTCCTAGCTACAGGCATCGATGTGCCCAGGCTCTTCCTTTTCGACTTGTTGCGGTGGCTCAGGTCTGGGATAGCAAATTCCCTTGCGTCGTGATCCCATACAGTGCTTTCCGAAGTTGGCCTGATTCTTGGCCCATAGACTTAGATGCTTCTGCTGTTAAGGTCAAAAGGGCGGTGCACGAGCATGTGGCAAGCTTGCTGGCTTGGTCCACGAAGGTAGCTGCAAGCGGGATTTTTCCATCAAGGGGGTTCTGGAATGAAGAGTTCCATCCAAAGAGCTGGCGCGCAAAAATGGCAGGGCAACAGCTTGCCCTTGGCTGGAGGCACGCTTGTTTTTTTCCCATGCTGACACTGCTCGTGCCGTGCAGGGGAGTCTACTTCAATTTCCGCTACGACGCGAAAGCGCGCGTGGAGTGCAACTTTTTCTATGACCGGTACTACCTGAAGAACCGGATATGCGAAACTTGCATGGCTTGCAAGCCAACAGGGAAAGATGCTGACCCGAATATGAACTACCAGGATTTTCGGGATGGGCCTCGACAAATGACTTTCTTGAACGATGAGACGTATCGCAGAACAGCCACTATCGTCAGCCCGTGGCACAAAATGCCAGGCTGGACTCTACACACGTGCTGCCATGATTTGCTCCACGTGGTCTTCTTGGGAACGGCCAAAGATATGATCGGTTCTCTTTTAGCTGACTGGATAGACCATGATCTACTAGAAGGTCGCACGGTGGATGAGAAGTTGAAGCTCTTCTCTCTTGAAATGCATTCTTCTCTGCGAGCGGAAGGGTTCCCGGCCTAGCTTTCGAAAGCCTTAGTTATTACATGTTCTTACCATTATATATATCATTTATAAATGTCTTTCAAGTGTGCCATCAAACGAGAAAATCGTGGTGACAGCGAATCGCCCAGGATTCACACGAAGAGGCTGGTTTTCACATCAACGAACTTGCATCTAATAAAGCCTGCCTCGACCTTCCCTTTGCTGGGCAGCGCGTGGAAGGCATCCCACGTAAAAGTCCTGGTGGGCTACTTTGCTAAGAAGGCGTCCGAATACGGTACCATGACGAACGTCGCTTGTCAACATGTAACATGGTTTCAAATTATGTTTCGTTCGATGTTTTCAGGACCACATTGTGCAAGGAGGAGCTTTGTGCGCTTGGTCTCTGGCGAGAGCCATAGAAACCTTGGACTCGAGTGATGTCATCGTGGCTGAGAGGGACGTGCGTCGATTCCAAAAGCTGGTGCAAGAGCATCTCTTACACTGGCAAGGCTTGCGCCAACACTACATGGTTATGGGTGTGAAGCGGTGGCGGCTAAGGCCTAAGCACCACTACCTCGAGGAACTCAGCCGGTGGATCGGCTATACTAAAGTGAACCCACGTTTCACCACAACTTTTGATGATGAGTCATACCTAGGAATGATCAAGAGGGTGGCCGTGAAATGCAACATCACAACATGCATTCAGCGTGTTTTTGAGCGGTTGATTCTCAACTTGAGTCAACGCTGGGAAGATCGACGTGTCCATGCAGGGCACGCAAGGTACGGGCAGTCCTGAGAAATGGGGCGTCGAGCCATCGGACCAAACCAAGGTCTTTGAGGTGCTTTGTTGGCTTATGTTTATGTTAGCTCACATTTATGTGCATATTTATAGAAATACTATATATACCTATACACTTATATATATATGTGTATATATTTCGGTTTGATATGTACAGTTCTTGTACATCTTCGCGTAGCAGGCTTCGGGGCTGAAGTGGCTCAAGCTTAAACACTCATTGTCATGTACAGCTGGAAAAGCTCAAGCCGGACGATCACCCCCTGCATGTATTCCGTGTTCGAGCGAACAAGCAACCTACATCGCGTTTCCCTATGCGAACCCATGCGAAAGACGCACCTGATCAGATGTGCATAGAACTTTTGGAAGTTTATGAGATCTACATAGCTATGCGTGCACACACATGCATGTGCTATGATTCTCTATTCGAGCGAACCGAACCGAAGCCGAAGCTGTCCCAAATTGCAGAACGCTCTCGGAAATATGCGTCGAAGCTGTCCCAAACGGCAGAACGCTGTCGGAAACATGGATGTGAACATGCATTTTCCTATATCCTGGTCGAGCGAATCGAAGCTGCCCCAAATTGCAGAACGCTCTGGGAGACATGGATGCACACATGCATGCTTTTTCCTATATATATCCTATGGTCGAGCGAATCGAAGCTGCCCCAAATTGCAGAACGCTCTCGGAAACATGGATGCACACATGCATGCATTTTCCTATATATATCCTACGGTCGAGCGAATCGAAGCTGCCCCAAATTGCAGAACGCTCTCGGAAACATGGATGCACACATGCATGCATTTTCCTATATATATCCTACGGTCGAGCGAATCGAAGCTGCCCCAAATTGCAGAACGCTCTCGGAAACATGGATGCACACATGCATGCATTTTCCTATATATATCCTACGGTCGAGCGAATCGAAGCTGCCCCAAATTGCAGAACGCTCTCGGAAACATGGATGCACACATGCATGCATTTTCCTATATATATCCTACGGTCGAGCGAATCGAAGCTGCCCCAAATTGCAGAACGCTCTCGGAAACATGGATGCACACATGCATGCATTTTCCTATATATATCCTACGGTCGAGCGAATCGAAGCTGCCCCAAACCCTGGGCATCGGCTATTGATTCTAATCAATAGGTTCCTACTCCTTCAAAAGCATTTGATTTAATCAATAGAACTCCCATCGAGTTCTATTGATTAAATCAATAGAAAACACTATGAGTTCTACCCTATGAATTCAATAGGAATCAACTCTCTTTTCATAGTTGAAAATCAATAGGAAAATCAATAGAAAAATCAATAGGGAATACCAGAGAATAGTCATGATATTCTTTGATATCTTCTTTTCTCACACGCATTGCAGGTGAGAGGGGCGCGGCGCTGATCCTTTCATCCAGGGGTGAAAACGATCAAGTGGTGAACCCTTTCATCAAGGGTGAACCCTTTCACCAAGGGTGAACCCTTTCAGCAAGGGTGAACCCTTTCATCAAGGGTCATCTTCATCATCTGTGTCCACAGCTCCAAAGCCTGGCCGTGTGAGCTGCAAGTGGAGCAGCATCTTGTACTTCAGGGCTATTTTTGTGGACAACTTAGAGGCCTTCACCCCAAAGCTCACTGAATGAGCCAATTCAGACATTTGGCCCACAAAGTGCTCAGCCCGGTAGTTGTGGTGGATGCGGAAGTTGAGGTGCTTGGAGTTCTGGATGAGGTGCATGAAGCTGTGGAATTTGTAGGTGACATGGAAGAGCTTCCTGCCTTTTAGCAAGGCCCACTGCTTGAGGTCGTGGTACAGACTGAAAAACCTTTCAGCAAGGTTGCAAGCAGTGCTGTATTCTTCAGGGTTTAGAAAGACGCCCGCTGCATCATAGTGGTCTTGGAGTTCTATCAAGGTCCTCAAGCAGTGCATCATCTTCTGGTGGATCCCCACCTCCTTGTCCAGCACCTCTCCCAGCAAGTGCCAGATGCATGGCATGAGGTGTTTGGTTTCACCTGCCTTAGCCTCCAGGCATGGAAAATTTTTGTGTGGCTTGGCCGGGTCGCAGAGCATGGAGATGCGAAGGTTAGTCAATCTCGACTGCACCTTCCATTCTTGATAGAGCTCTTTGACTCTGGAGAAGAGTCTCTGCAGCCGAGCGCTTGGGTTGACCCTTTGCCTGGACCCAGGCCCATCAAAGTAGCAGATGTAGTGAAGGAGAGAGCCCAGCAGATGATTCGCTACTCCTTTGGAGTAACAAATGTGCAGCATATCTCCTCTGACATGCGCAGTGCTGACACCAGGAATGGTGAAAAGAGGGTGAGGGCTCCTTTTAGCAAGGAGTGCTTCTTGTGGTGAGACCAGCACATAGTCTTGATCCTGAGCTCTTAGCAACTTGACACTCTTCCCCTCAGGGCAAGCCTTTTTTTTGAAAAAAGGTCGTTGCGCGTCACATTCGTGACAGGGGGACCTTTGCGTCCAGTGCCCTACCTTCAGCACATTGCTGTGAAACTCTTGGTCTCCCTGAATGCACCAGATGGCTGCTCTGTGCCGACCTGGTGTCAAAGGAGTCCCTGCGAGGTCAGACAAAGATCCAGGAGGCAAAGGTTGCCCATAGGGATCTGTGAGAGGGTGAGTGCCTTTCAGCAAGGCTGTGAAGGACCAAGCAATCCAGTCGTTGAGAGGGTCCCATGTGGTGGGAACAGTTGCAGACTTCGGGATCGCAGCCAACAGCAGGTGGGACTGTAGGGAAGATTTCTTTGAAACAACACTACCCCAGCTCCAAATCATGAGGCTGTCGCGTGTGGCATACTCAGCGCCATCTCCATGCACATAGAGAGGGCAGGTCCTCTGAGGATTCTGAACCCTTTTATCAAGGGTCAGTGGTTCTGCTAACCTCTCATCTTGGGTCTTCTCAACACCTCTCCAAAAGGCTGCCGCTACCTTGAAGCAAAAAAGCTCCTCAAACTCATTGGGGTAGTAGTGGCCAAGGTGACTGAAGAGTAAGTGGGGGAGCAGGAGGGCGGCATCCTCCTGAACCACTTTTTTGCAGTTGGGATCCAGCACTGGGACCTTCAGAAAGTGGGGCTCGCCAAGCTGGATGCCCTTTCCAAAGGTTGTGCACATGTCTCGGTGCGTGTTGCCTGGCTGCAGTCCAAAGTTACCGCACTTCGCTAGCTGCAACATATCTTCTGCTTCTCTGTCACACATTCTGGATAGCCTGGAAAGCTCTGCTGCTTGAGTGGCAGAAATCTTGCCAAGGGACCAGAGCTCAAGCAGTCGTGTGCAGAGAGGGCTGGATCCCATGGAAGAAGAGGCAGTGGCCTCCATGCCCGCAGCTTTGGGGCCTTCATCCATGGCTCTTTGCAGCTGCCAGCCCCGCAAGCGCTTAGGAGGTGGCTCCATCTCCTTTTAGCAAGGAGTCATAAGCATGCACCTTGAGCCAGCAAAGCAAGGAACAGTCTGACTTCAAGAGAACCCTAGACCCCAAAGAAACAGTTACCCTGAAAACATGACATGTCAACACAAGAGATGCACCTTTTTCTGCGCCTTTTCCAAGCACATGGTCTGTAAAATCCTTTCAACAAGGATTTGCTCTCAAAGCGAGCCAAAAGACCCTTTTAGCAAGGGTGCCTGTCCTTTCAGCAAGGACTGCAAAACACCCTTTCAGCAAGGACTTCGATCCTTTCAGCAAGGACTTCCTACTTCTTGGTGGATGCCACGCTCTTCGCCTTGTTGGCAGCATGGTACAGCTCCTTCGTCTCCTGCTTGCACTCCTTCACCCGTGCCATGACATCCACCAGCAAGGCCTTGGCATTCTCCAAGGACATCGCTTTCTTGCCCTTGGCCAAGATGTCTTTCAGCTGCTTGAGCCTGTGCGCCAAGTCAGCCAGCACCGTCTCAGCATCCTTCTGGGCAATCTTCGACAACCTTTTAGCAAGGTCGCACTTCTCCATGGCTGCCTCGCAGTTCTCCCTGGCAGCATTGACCTGGTCTCGTGCGCGCTTCGCCTTCTGGAGAAGCTCAGCCCACTCCTCCTCCTCAGTCTTGGGCTGTGGCTCCTCCTCTTCCTCTTCCTCCTCACCATTTGTCAAGGCCAGGAGGCCTTTCCCCTTCTTTCCCTTTCCATCCTTCCCCTTCCCATCCTTGCCCTTGCCCTTGAGGCTGAGCTGCCCCTTGCCCTTGCCCTTCTGCACCCTTTGCAGCCCTGACTGCAAGTCCTCATCCATGAGTCCCTGGAACTGCTGGGCCTCCTCGTCCTCTGGCTCGTACTCTTGACCCTGGCTCCAATTCCTGGCTCTCTTGACTGACACCTTTCGCGTGATGTCCCCTTTGTCCCTGTAGTTGTAAACATCAGGGGTCCATGGGTCTTCCCGCCACTCAAAGCGGCCTGAGTTGACATGGGCCCAGAACTCCTGCTCGCCAAAAAGGTCCACCAGGGCCTTCTGGGACTGCCACTTCTCCTTCTTATTGAGCTTCTCCTCATTGTTCACTGTCTCCTCGATGTGCAAGAACCGAGGCACCTCCTTGCGCACCAGGTAGAGGGCAGCTTCCTGGCCCTTACTGTCTTTGTCTTTGTTCTTGAAGGCCTCCTGCTCTTCGGCCGTCTTCTTTTTCAGCTGGGTTTGGTACCGGCTCCACAGCTTGCTTTTCTCCTCCTTCGTCATCGTCTTGCGCAGCAATGCTGCGGCTTCATCTGGGGTTTCAGCCTCAGCAGCTGCCATCTCGATCTTCTCGTGCAGCGACAACTCTTTGCCAAGCTTATCAAGGTCAGCTTTCTTCAAACTTTTTTTTTCCTCCTTCTTGGCCTTCATACTCTTCGTCGGTGTCTTGTCTTTAGGCAAGGATTTCCCTTTCACCAAGGGTTTTCCTTTTGCCTTAGCCTTTGCCTTTCCTTTCAACAAGGATGCCTTTGGTGCCATTGCAAGCTGATGATCTTGCACTAAACCAAAATGGCGGCAGATGCAAGAAAGATTTTCACATGGAATCTGAAGAGATTTCAGTTGCCTCACAGTAAGTTGGAAATGAAATCCATTTTTTTTGAATCCAAATCGTATTTGATTTCAAGCCAAATCTATTGCATTTCAATTCAAATCTGATCAGATTCAAACCCTGGAACATTTTGAAACCAAATCAGATCTCAAATGTTTCATTTTTTTTAAAAAATAAAAAATCTGATCAAATCTGATCAAATCTGATCAAATCTGATCAAATCTGATCAAATCTGATCAAAAGTATGGTTTTGATCAGATTTGATCAGATTTGATCAGATTTGATCAGATTTTCCATTTTGACAAAAAGTGAAACACTTCTGATCTGATTTTGTTTCAAAATGTTCCAGGGTTTGAATCTGATCAGATTTGATTTGAAATGCAATAGATTTGGCTTGAAGTCAGATTGAAATCTGAGTAGATTTCAATTGAAATGTGATAGATTTGGCTTGAAGTCAGATTGAAATCTGAATAGATTTCAATTGAAATGTGATAGATTTGGCTTGAAATCAGATTGAAATCTGAATAGATTTCAATTGAAATGTGATAGATTTGGCTTGAAATCAAATTAAGATCTGATGAGTTTTGGCTGCCAAATCAGACACGATTTCGATTGAAGAGAAATGGATTTCCTTTCAAAGTCTTTGTGAGGCATCTCAACTCTTGATATGAATGGAGATGGAATTCTTGAAACAAGAAGGCTGGGTCGACTAGCCAAAGTCTACGGAAACACACACACATACCCCAACCTTTGCCTCAACCCATGCAGTCGCACACGCATCTTTTTCTCCCAGGCCCTGTTGTCAGGCCCAAAGTCACTGGCGAGGAAAAAACCCTTTTATCAAGGGTGGAGCTTTGCAGGCAGCTGCCTGTGGGCTCACAAAAAAAAAAAAACCTTTCAGCAAGGTTGAGCGGAGAAGTCCCTTTTAGCAAGGGTCATGGGGGGGAAGCCCTTTTAGCAAGGGTCTTTGGAACAACCCCTTTTAGCAAGGGTCATTGCAGGAAGCCCTTTCAGCAAGGGTCAGTAGAGGATGCCCTTTCAGCAAGGGCCGGTCTGCAGTGAGGCTCCCCTTTTAGCAAGGGGCATTGGCAGGTGGCCACCCTTTTAACAAGGGTCAGTGGGGGCCCAGCATGCTCCTCTTGGAGCTGGGCCCCCACTTGGTGACCAACTCCTCAGCGACCTCGCTGAGGGTTGGCCACCACTCCCACTGCCACCTGCCAATCTTGAAGCCCTGGATGTCCAGGGTCCCCCACGCCTCACTGCAGACCCCATGGTTGTCATCCACCAGCAGCCTCCACCCATTCCTTTGGCAAAGCTCCACTTTGCCTCCCCTCCCACACTTCTCCCGCACGAAGTTCAGGGAGGCAAAGAGGAAGTCCAGGGAGGACACCTCTTTGCGCACCTCCCTCTCCCTGCTTGGCCCTGCGAAGGAGAGCAGGTGGACCCGGAAGCCCGCCGCCTTGAGGCGGTGGAGCGCCTCCACGTTGCTCTTCGGCACTCCTCCTGCCAGGCGGATCGTTTGGTACCAGTCCACAGCCAGGTCCACCTCTTGGAGGACCTGCTGTGCGACTGGCCTCCACCGCAGGTGGCCCTTCCTTTCCCATGCCCTTTTATCAAGGGCTGCTTCCTCCTCCACCACAACCTTTCCCCTTTTAGCAAGGGGCTTCTCCAAGGCATCTTTTCCCATCTTATCAAGGGACTTCTCAGAGGCATCTTTTCCCCTTTTATCAAGGGGTGCTTCTTCTGCATCGAAGGGTGAGATCCTTTTAGCAAGGAGTGCCTGCACCTTCTCCTCTTCCCTTTCTGCAAAAGGTGGCAAGCGCACTTTCTTCTGAGCAGGCAGAGGCTCAGAAGAGCTCTCAGAGGAGGTGCCTCCATAATCCACCTCCTCTGCCTCCCGCGCCATCTGAGCTGGACTTGGCCCGAGGACAAGCCCCTTCACCCCCTCCACCACCATCTCACCCAGATCCTCTTTCTCTTCCCCCACCTTGTCCTCCACATCCTTCTTCTCTTCGCCCACACTCTTCTCCACCTTCTCTTCCACCTTTTCCCCCACAACCTTCTGCTCTTCCACCTTCTCCCCCACATCTTTTTTCTCTTCCACCTTCTCCCCCACATCCTTCTTCTCTTCCACCTTCTCACCCACATGCTCTTTCTCTTCCACCTTCTCCCCCACAGCCTTCTTCTCTTCCACCTTCTGCCCCACATCCATCTCTTCTTCCACCACCACCTCCTCCATCTCCTCTTCCACCACCTCCTCCATCTCCTCGTCCACCTGGCCAGCTGGCTCCTGGCTTCCCCGCGCCACGTCCTCCTTGTGTCGTGGGTGCTTGGGAGGAGGAGGCGGCAGGCAGTTCACATCCTCCCTCTCCATTGCCCTTCGTTCTCCTTTCTCCCAGAACCGTTCCTGCCGCGCCCACGACGTTGTGCCTCCACCAGGCCGTCGCCACTTGTTGTTGCACCACCCCCACTTTGTTGGCGTGGACATGCCCTTTGAGCAAGGGCCTGCCCTTTCAACAAGGGCTTTGCTGCCCTTTCAGCAAGGGCTGTCCCTTTGACCAAGGGCCGACCCTTTTACCAAGGGAACCTTTGCAGACTTGAAGCTGAAAAAGGCTGCGGGCAACACATGCATACATGCAACCTCCACAAACCTGCAACCTAGGCACCTACACCCCAAACCTATACATGCTTCCCACACAACTTTTCCTCCACAAACACATCTGTCTGTCAGGTGCAGCTGCACCAAAAAACCTTTCAGCAAGGTTCGCCCTTTCACCAAGGGTCGCCTTTTCAACAAAGGCTCATGCTGGGTGGCTGTCATACAGCTGTTGCCTGAGCGCCCTTGCCTCCTCTTTGGTCAAGTGTTCTTCCTCCAATTTCTTAATGATGATATCCAGGATCTCATCATACTTCCTATGCTTGACAGCCGTCGTTTCCACGATGAGCCTGACTTTGCTCTCCCCCTCGTGGCATCCACACACGTAAGCCCTCCATGGCGGCTTTGAAGTCTTCGTTACAGTCAGTCGGCTCCATTTCTTCCTGGGATAACATGCCTCCACTGGAGCCGCAGGCTTCTTCTGGCTTGCAGCCTTCACACGTGCAGCTGGCCTCTTTTTCAATCCCCCACCACCTCCCCCACCACCCAGCCCCAAGTCTCTCTGCAAGCTGCTGCTACTGGCAGGCTCTGCAAAGCTCCCCTTCCTCCTCCTTTTGAAAGAAGGCTCTGCTAGCTCCTTCCCATCCACTGGCTCCTCCTTCACCATCTGCTCACATCGCCCTTTCAGCAAGGGCTCTCCCTTCTCCTTCTGCTCAGCTCCCCCTTTCAACAAGGGCTCTCCCTTCTCCTTTCGCTCAGCTCCCCCTTTCAACAAGGGCTCTCGCTTCTCCTTCTCATCCCCTTCCCCTTTCAACAAGGGGCCTGCCTTCTCCTTTTCACCCTTCACCTCTTCCTTCACTGGCGTCGCCAAACATGTGGGGAAGCCTGAGCTGTCCACAGACACCTCAGACAGCTCTTTCTTCAAATCCCGACGACGCTCTTCCTTCACTTCTTCCACAGGCACAGCTGGAGTCTCCTCAGGCGCTCGCTTGCGGTCCACCATCTCCACGACCTCTTGCAACTTGGAGAACTGGCCACCTGTCAGCTTGGAAGCGCAATGCCGCAGATCCTCTGCACACTTCAGCCTTCTCATGTGGCCCAGCACCACGGTCAAGCGCTCAATCCTCAGATTGACCCACACCTGCCCTGCATACTTCCCTTCATTCATGGACGGGTACTGCAACAAAGTATTGTACAGCGCGCCCCGCAAAGAGTTCCCATGGATCTCTGCTGTGGGCTCAAGCTCAATCAGCCCTTTCACCAAGGGCAAGAGCATGACCAATCCCAGCGGGTTGCATGCTTGGGTCTTCGAGATTTGCTCATACGCGCCCATGTTCTGCAATAACTGATGCTCCCTGCAAAACACTTGCAGCAGGAGGCCTGTGTCCACATGAGGCTTGACATGGTGCCTCGCGCCACCTTTTCCACCTGTCCCCATTGGTCCTTTCAGCAAGGACTTGCCCTTTCAACAAGAGCTAGCCCTTTTAACAAGGGCTCCTGAAGACTTTCTTGATCTCAAACGGCTGATAGTGCCAAGAAGGCATGCAATCCAAAATCAATAGAAAAATCAATAGAAAAATCAATAGCCAAAATCAATAGAAGAATCAAAAGTTCAAATCAATAGAACTTAACTCCTTACACATCTTACGCCCCTATTGATTTAATCAATAGAAATCTCAAAATAGAAAATCAATAGAAACCAAGTCCGTTCTATTGATTAGAATCAATAGCCGATGCCCAGGGAATTGCAGAACGTTCTCGGAAACATGGATGCACACACGCATGCATTTTCCTATATCCTGCTCGAGCGAATCGAAGCTGCCCGAAATTGCAGAACGCTCTCGCGAAATCGTTCGCGTAGTTCTGATGTTCGCTCGAGCTACATGCAGTGCCATGCATGTTGCATGCAATATTGCCGCATCATGCAGATGTGCGTCCCACTCGAGCGAATCGGACAGCATGTCAGCTTCCTCGAACAGCACGATGCATGGCTCATCTTGCAAAGGCGTACGCCCGCAGTTGCCCAGAAGCATGCCTTTACTCACATGGGTGGGAGGTAGGGATATACAAACGACGGCTGCCGATGTTTCCCGGAAGCTCCCGACCCCGTAGCTGCCTCTTGTTGATATAGCTGTCCTTTGTGCGGCTGCAGGCCCTCACGGCGAGGATTCGCAGGGTCTTTCCGACCTACGATTCTCATGGGCAGCCCCAGGCGAAGCAGAAGCCGATGGGGAGCCTCCACTTCCTCCACCTGCCGAGGCGCCCGCCGACGGCGGCGACCACGACCCACCCGCTGAACGGTACGAGCCAGCATCCGAAGAGGAGTGGGAGGCCATCGAGAAGGTCAGTGCGGAATCCGACAATGGAGAGCTCGAGATCGACGTTGTCGATGGGGTCCCGCGTCTCGCAAGACCAGGATCCCTCAAAGCCGAGGCCAACTCGTTAGTACACATCCTCACGCATAGATACAAGAACCCCTATTGCGAGACTTGCGTGAGGGCGAAGATGAAGCATCGAAAGACTCGAAGAGGTGCCTTCAACCGACCATTGAAGAAGTTTGGAGACTTGATTTCCTTTGACTACCTTGATCTCGACAAGTCAAGTCTCGACCTAGTACCAGTGTTGGATTACAAGGTGCTGGTCGTGAGGGATAGGTTCACTGGAATGATCGCCGGTTATAGCTCGCGCACCGGAGAGACCGATCAGGTCATCAGGTCCCTGAAGCACTTCATTGGAAGGCGCAAAGTATTGCAGCTCTACTCTGATGACGCGCCAGCATTCGTCAAGGCAGCCAGAGAATTGAAGATCAGCCATGATTCATCACTACCGGGACGAGCCCAGAACAACTCATATGCAGAGCGCAACAATTAGTTCCTCATCATGACGGTGTCAACATGCCTGCTTCACGCGGGGGCACCACCATGTTTCTGGAAGTACGCTCTGGACTGCGTGTGCCACCTATTGAACTGTGAGCACACGACGGAGGACGGCAGTGCATGGATGAAGATGCACGATGAGGAGTTCAAGGGGCAACTTGTCCCTTTCGGAGCCAAGGTATTCTTCAAGCCAAGCGGAGCGCGAAGCATCGAACAGGATCACAAGATGGATCCAGACGCCATTCCTGGCATCTTCGCTGGTTATGAAGTTACCACCGGCCTCGGATGGTCCAACAAGTACCTTGTATGGGCACTTGAGGGTTTTGTGGAGCAAAACTTAGCCTATGATGCAGACCGTCCTATCATGAAGCTCCTCACGCCCCATGTCACGGAGAAGATCGAGATCGTCGGAGGGATCGAGTTCCCTTTGAAGGAGAAATATGAGAAGCTTAACACGACTCTCGAGGGGCTGAGTGAGGTACGAAGGAGGGAAGGGAAAAGTGACGTCCCGGAGAGTTTCTTCATCGGCGATGACGATGATGAGGGCGATGAGAATGGGAGTGATGATGATCATGGAGGCGGAGATGGCGGATCCAAAACCGGGAAGAAGAAAGAGACCGTCGTCGAGTTCATCAAGCTGCCAGATGTTGGTATCGAACACTCATCTGCCGGGAAGCCCGGAGATGGACGGATCTATCTGAACGACGACGGTGAAAGAGTGAAGATTGGTTCGGATGGGAGAAGATATCGTGTCGGCCCCGATGGCAGAAAGATCATGTCCGGATCGTCAAGGCTATCGGAGCTTTTCACGCCCGAGGAGTGGCAGCGGACGTCCGTGAAGGACAAGGAGAGAATGAAGAAGCTATCCGACAAGTCCGAACACTTCAAGGAAGCAGTGAAGAAGAAGGTCGTCGAAGGCATCGAGAAGACCGTCAAGAAGAAGGAGGAAAGCAAGTATGGCCACCTCGATGAGGAAGCAGCCAAGGTAGAGAGGGCTGCCGATGAGCGAGAAAAGAGAAAGGCGGAGAAGAAGAAGGCCAAGAAGGACAAGTCGGAGAAGAAGAAGGAGAAGAAGAGGAAGAAGGATAAGGGAGATCCCGGGGAGGATGGAAAAGCCTCCGGGAGCGGCAAAGAGAAGAAGAGCGCTGCACTATCCATCCCTCTCCTCGATCGTGGGCCTCCGAGCAGATACGACAGTGATGATGACACTCCCATGTCATCCGTGTCCACCGCCGTTCCGAGCGATGAAGAGTTCCTCTTATCGTGGGACGAGTGGGGGGACATCGAGAATGGGGGGACCGAAATGCCCAAGGCGGAATGGATCGATGGCAACAACATCGACTTCAAGAACGGAAAGGTGACTGCCGTGACCCAGACCGCTGCGGCCAGTGTCGTGAATGACATCGTCTCTGAATGTGTCTATGAGTTCAAGCCCAGTGATGAATCCAAGAGATCGTGGACAACGACGTCCCAAGACAGAAGGCGATCATTACGCAGTTCTACAATGCCATGGTTTCCAGACCGGTCAGTCGGAGCGAGATGTTGTCCTCCCCGGAGGCCCTCGCTTCCATGAAGAAGGAATGGAAAGGGTTGTGGGATCAGGATGTGTTCGACTTCTCAAGAGTCGTGGAGTATGATGAGATTGTACGCGAGTACCGGGCCAAGAACGAGGAGGTCCAACTCGCACGGGTACACGGGATATGTGTCGAGAAGAACCATCAGCTCCCCAAGGACGACCCTAGGAGAAAGTTCAAGGGACGAGGTGTGTTGCTTGGAAACCAAGTGAAGAACCAGAACTTTGAGGCAGCACTCTTCCAGGATCTCGGGAACTCACCGGCAACGTTTGAAGCAGCACGTTGGGCAGACTTTTTCGGATGCCTGCCTGGTAATTCCGTGCAGATGGCTGATGCAATTCAAGCGTACATCCAAGCACTCCTTACTGGAATGGCTTGTTGGGTCGAGTTACCCGAGGATGCATGGCCGGATGATGTCCTCAAGCGGATCAAGAAGCTGGGACTGCGGAGACCCATGTGTCGTTTGCGCAAAGCGTTATATGGTCACCCCGACTCGGGTACCATGTGGGAGAAGCATTGCGACACCGAGGTGAAGGGACTCGAGTTCGATCCCGTGGGTCCCGAATGGCCGGCGATGTACTATCACAAGAAGCTCCAGTTGCTCTTGGTGATTTACGTCGATGATCTCAAGATGGCCGGGCCAACCCAGAACCTCAAGAAGGGATGGGACATGCTCAGATCCAAGCTCCGCATTGAGCCGGAAACAGAGCTCGGGCTGTACCTTGGGTGTATGACGAAGAAAGGTGAAGCCTCACTTCACGACGGAACCAAGGTAAAGACTGTGAGTTACGACATGTCTGACCTGTTGAAGATGACTGTCGAGAAGTACCTAGGCATTATTGGAGAGAAGACCTTGCGGCGTGTGGCGACTCCCATGTTGCCGGAAATCACCCGTGAGCATCCCGCGAGGGCTCCGGCTAGTGATGGCCATTCCATTCAATGCCCATGGTGCTCGTGTGACTTCGACCCGAAGGAGGAAGATAAGCGCAAGCTTTCCCCTGGAGGCCCTGGATCCGGTGGCGCCCCCGATCCAGCATCTAAAGGGAAGAAGCAATCAGAAGAGAAAGATATGCCGAGAGGCAAGCTGGCACCCCATGCAGCAAGCATCTTGATGAAGCTCTTGTATGCCGCACGGATCGCCAGATTTGACCTCTTGAGAGCCATCAATTCCCTTGCCCGCAACGTCTCGAAATGGTCGGACAGGGATGATGCGCGACTCCACCACCTGATGTGCTACGTGAACGGAACCGCTGGCCATCAGATGATTGGATGGGTCGGTGATGGAGCGGCAAAGCTCGAGATAGGTCTCTACGCCGACGCCGACTTCGCGGGATGTGGACAGACTTTACGTTCTACTTCCGGTGCGCACCTGCATGTGCAGGGACCGCATACGAGATTTCCCATCTCCGGGGGAAGCAAACGGCAGGGATGTGTTTCACACTCCACGCCTGAGGCAGAGATCGTCGCGGCAGACTATGCTCTTCGCAATCTCGGGATCCCATCTCTTCGAGTTTGGGATACCGTTCTCGGTCAGGGTCGCAAAGTCACCTTCCATGATGACAACCAGGGGATGATCGGTGTCATGCGCACTGGTCGGAACCCGACAATGCGCCATCTCGAGCGTTCTCATGGGATATCGGTTGTATGGATGCATCAGATGTTTCAGCTCGATCACATCGATCTTGCGTACGAGATCACCGCTCGAATGGCCGCGGATATCCACACGAAGGACTTCTCGGGTGCACACCAATGGCGACATGCTTGCCAGTTGATCAACATCATGCCCCCCGAGGAGCTTTCTAGTCGTGAGGTCTTGGAACTTCACCAAACCACGAGGGCCGGAGCCGACAAGACTCAGATGTTCCAGAAACGAGGGACTCAGATCCCCACTTTCCCATACACTGACGTGCCCATTGTGCCACCAGAAATCTATCAGCCGGGACTCAGCAGTCGTGAGGGTCTCCAGGTCCTCCCTGGGACCGACCCCTACGTCATGTGCAAGTGTCCAAGTCGCTATCGCATGCGGCCGCCCAGCGGGCTTCCGGGCGAGCGATGGTTGAGAACCACTTGGTTTCTCGAGAACAAGGTGTGGCGTAAGGTTGAGACCCGGGTCGATCCACTTCTTGAAGGTGACGTCATTGGACGATGGATCGAACGAGCTGTCTTCCAGTTCCACCCGGTGCAATCTGCCATGACCTCCGTTCAGGAGTCCTGGCCGCATAACCAAAGTGACCCCGTGTCACCCTCTGAGCCTAAGCTCCTCTTCTCGCTGCGGCCGCTGCTCCATCAGCGCAACGCTCACACCCCTGTGCCACTTCACAGCCTGGATCCGAGCGCCCGTGTGGTGCTCCAGACCCTGACACGCCTGGTGCATGGGGGGGGAGGGGGGCAGGTCGGATCGTTATTCCCATCACACGATGCTTCTACGAAGATCGTGAACAACGGGATCATATGGGATTTCGCCGTCACAAAAAGCGAGAACAAAGATGCTCTTTGCCATGACACATGGACGGTCGAGGAAGGACCTACGATCACAAAGGTGATCAGGCACCACAAGTTCCCAAGAAGCAGGAAGTTCGTACCGTCCGAGGCAGACAGCACCCCCATCAATCCATTCTTGTTTCTCGACAAGAGAGTGACGATCATGCAGAGCCTAGGGAAGAAGGGAGAGAGAATAGAGGTGCGTGATGAATGGAAGCGTCGAGGCAACAACTTAGACAAGAAGAGAGAGAGGTGGATCGGCAAGACCATCTTCTACGTGCCGACGCAATCTGCCAAACAGAGTGTGACAGCCGGACATCACAACGCATGCGTTGCGATCTGCTCGGATGCGCAGGGACTGTCGACGATCCCTCTGAGTGATCTATTCATCCCTTCGAAAGCGGCAATCCGTGTGTCTTATCTAGTGAAAGATGAGTACAAAGTGTTCAACCCCAAGAGTGGGAAGCACGGATCTCAAGTAGTGCAACCGCCGCTCAACCCCATCCAATGGGGGACGAGCCAAACTCCAGAAGGGTTCGCACAAGTATGTGTCACCTTGCATAGGAAGAATGGAGACAAGAGCTCCTTTCATCTCCGTCTCTCGAATGGTGATACGGACATCGAAAGGGAAGACATGAAGATAGAGGTAGATCTCCATGAGCTAGGGACACAAGATGACGCCTTCGTACTAATGTGTGCTGAAGACGACAACCGCTTCGAGAGATACATGAGTCGACAAGAGCATTGCAGACACACTCCTGTTCTCATCACTGCGGATGACGATCTTCTGTCACCTTACGGAGTCGCCAAATGGAAAGCTGCGCTAAGATCATCGAGAGATGCATGCATGTTCGCAGGGCCGTGTACAGCAGGATCGCCATGGTCACGCCTCAACTCAAGCATGAGCAAAGCCATTGATGCCATGTTATCACTCAAACAAGAGACTTATTGGAGACTATGGGATCAGTTTCATGAGGCGTACCGCATTTGCATCAAAAGAGGTTCTCCGCTCATCTTTGAGCTGCCAAGGCATTGTGACTACTGGAAAGACGAAAGGGTCATCGCAATCGTAGATGATGGGAAATGCCAGGTGCATGAACTCGACGGATGCATGTTCGGTGTTGCTGGGAAGAATGGGAAGCCAATCAAGAAACCATGGAAGATGTTGTCCTGGAACACGAGGATAGGTAATGGACTCAGTCGGAAGTGCGATGGATCGCACGACCACACACCATGTGCCGGATCGGAGACGAAGAGCACACAGCTTTACACCCCGTTAATAGTGAAGCTGATTGTCGACTCGTTCGCCTCGCATGATCGTGGGGTAGGTAACCTTCGTGAAAGCACTGGTGTTAGGAGTAAGAAGAGCACGAATGCAGCTTGTTGCATTAGGATAGGACATTGGCTTGATGAAGAGAGTGATCTTGAGACCGATGACCTTTCAATCCACCATGCACTCGCTGCGGCTCAAATTCATTCGTGCCATGTCAGGCGCACTGGTTCCTACGGAACCGAAGAGCTCATAACGCCTGGTGAGCCCCGCTTCGCGGAGGCGAACCGAAAGACTCTCACTGTCAAGCGCGAGTGGACGGCCTTTCAGGTATCCATGAGCGTAGGCACAGTGATCGGAGGCGGATTTTCCTGCCATGGAAAGGGAAGTTAGCGGCAGTGTACCCCGCGGTGAGCAAGATCTGCCGTCGACCGGTTACCGAAACGGATTGTCTGCACAGATCCATACATGGACTTAGTCTGGATGGCCGAGTGGGGCAATCGTGGTTTACCGGCGGCTATTCTGGTCGCTGCTAGATGGGCCCAAACGCAAAGTAACACTCTTTCAAGGTGGGACTTACTAGCAATGCTAGAGATGTTGAGCCCGTTCATGACCGAAGAGGAAGAGGTTGAGCCTCTGAGGTCAATCGTGCAGAAGTGCAATAGGGGAGTCGCTGCATTCTTCGCAAATGCTAAGGCGGACATCGACAAGAAGCGTGCGGAGGGGATCTCTGAGACGCCCGTCACCAAGTACGTCATGGACGCCAATGTTGTGGAGAAGCTTAAGGACCTGTGGGAAGGCGCGCTTTCAGCGGCAGAGCATCATGGAGTTCCTCCGGAAGAGTTGACCACCAAGCAGGTCATTTCACGACTGCGAAGTGGGCAATCCTTGAATGTTGCCAACGCAGCGGTAGGGAAGCTCCGCAATGCAGAGTATCACTTTTGCATGCGGACCTATCACAACATGTCTCGCAGAGAGTCATCCATCGATTGGCGTAACGTGAAGGACATCGTCAATCAGGGAACGGCAGCTTTGAGGGAGTTTCTGATCGGGACTTCATACTGCACTAGCGCTGGAACATGGAAGGGGAAGGCCAACGTTGAACAGTTCGACTTCCTCAACATGCTTGGGAACAATGACTATGAACTTCCTGTTGATCTTTCAGGTATCAGGAATGCTCTGGAGGTTCTTGGGATTTGTATCCATGGCGCAAGGTATTTCGATTCAGTGATCGCCGAGGCATTCAACCCACCTACGGAACGTCGGAGAGCAGCTTGCCGGGCCTTCATCGAGACGGAGAAGTACACCACCTTCGAGACGGACATCTTCCAGTCCATGTATGGCCCACGGGAGTCCGATCCCAGTGGGGAGGGGCTCAAAGCTTTCCGAGGTATCCTCACCGACTCTTACACCCGGTACAAGAAATCACTGAATGCGTCGGAGGAGAAGGACAAGAAGGAGTTCACTATGAGGGAGGTTCCTATCTACAAGAGCGCGGGGATGTTCCCGTTCTCCTTGGTTTTGAGCAGATGGGTATCAACAACGTCCCGAAGTGGTACTCAGACCTTCGTGCATCATCCGGTGGCAGGAGATGGAGTGGCGCGGGGAATACCCCAGAGCCAAAGGCAAGGCCAACGCCATCGGCCCCTGAGCCCAAGCCAATGCCCAAACGGCCTCACCCTAAACCGAGGGAGAGATGGTTCATGGGCACAGCCACGGATGCTACGACGCAAGTGCATGAGATGAGGCATAAGGGGCCAGACCTGATATCGGTGGAATACGACGCTTACCAGGGCTACCCCGTGAAGTGGCACCTTGAAGGTCCGATGACGATCGACAGAACGGTATCGCCATTTGCGATCTATGCGAGGCGCATGCTATATTTCATGCAACAATGGCAAGGAGGTAGATCTAGGAGATCAGTGGATCGTTCCCTGGAGGATGTCTTCAAGAATGACGAGCTCGTGGTGAAGGCTTACGAAGGCATCCGGACGACATCTACCCTCTCCGGCATTTATCAATTCATTCCTTCGGGGGCCGAATTGCTGGTCGCCATGGACCCTGACGCCTATTGGAAGGATGACACTTCAGTGGGACGTCTTGATAGGAAGGATATGATAAATGTCCTCAAGAAGTTGTCGGTTCCAGAATGTATTCAGGTCAGTGCTCTTTCGAAAGAGACGGACCCGAACACTGTGCTCGACAACGCAGCATCTCTCGCAAGGGTTGGGGGAGCGACGATCATCGTGACGGACCTGGATTACCGTTGGTCATCACGGACTGGTGCAACACGGTATGATCTAGGCTATTTCCTCACGAATGTTGCCGGATGGAGGTATACCGACGTCATCGTGATCCCCCAGGGCGAGATGCACAAGAACAGTCCGGGAGACAGGCTGGTAGAGGCTCTCAATGAGGCACGGGAGACCATACGACAGCACGGAGGTTCCGATAGAGCCTGTTCGTTGCACCTTTGGCTCTCTGGCTCATTTGCCGTTGAAACTACCTTCCAATCCTCAAACTACACGAAGCAGGAGATGGGAAGCCTGAATCCTTACCTAACAACCAAAGCCATCGAGATCCTGTCGAAGATACATTCGGAGGAATTGGGATGTCCCACAATGGTGAGACTGAACCTTGACACCTGGGAGTTTCTAAATCTGGGAGACAGGGTGACTAACCCATACGAGATTAGTCCGGAATGGGTGATGCAGTTGAAGAGCAGGTTCAGGAGCATCGGGTGCATCGTGTCCCCCGACAAGCAATTCTGGCAGGAGATCTACGCATCGGCGGAATGGTCACCATTCTACAAGAAATGCTATTCTGGAGCATTCAAGGGAAGCGGTGCAGGGTTGCAGCCTTTTGCTGTGATGGAGAAGTACCTACTCAGGGAGAAGATGGTACATTGCCTGTACTACCATCCAGCAGACATGCAATCGCTCCGTGAGGTGTTCAATGATGCGATGACGAAGAAACAGATCGATGGTGCCAAGATTGACGAGTTGTTAAAGAGGAGTGATGGAGAAGTCGAGGTCACCATGGATGATATGGACGACGCCGACATAGACTGGCTTGAGACGATGGACAACCCCGCAGCATATGGAAGAGCCAGCATTTCCACGCTCCCCAAGTGGCAGAAACACGATCCTCAGACATATGGATTCTTGAACCCAAAGCAGAGGGAACACTCTAAGGCAGTGCGCCCCAGGTGCCGCGATCTTTTGGACCGGGATGACGCTTTTACGAAGGTCAACCCGATGTCCGATACTTGTGTCAGGTGCCGAGGGATCGATGAATTCGAGAAGGTCTCATCACTTGCTGGAGATGGGGGGTGGTCGCCAACGGCAGCCCTAGCCGCAAAGAGGCAGTATGAGACGGCGTTTGGGATCATCGTGAACATCTTCAATTTGACCAACCCACGTCAGAGTGACTTTGTGAAAGCATTGCCGACTCAGGCGAAGACGGACATTCTGCCTGTCCTCAGGGTCATTTGGAGTGCCATTGGATCCACGAGGGGGATCAGAAAGATGTTGTCACATTTCGGTGCAATCAGAGTTCCCCACCGGGACGCTGTGAAGGAGATCATGGGGGGGAACATCAAGCGGTACTACGTGGACATGCAGGAGTACACATCCGTTGAGGCGGAGGTCTCTACATGGAGGTATCGGTTGAACTATGACGCCGGGAATGTGGCATACGCGAACTGGTTGCAGAACGCCATCGGAAGGGAGTCGGTACGCCTCTACACAGGGTCCACGAGCCCATCAGCTGAGGCGTGCGGAGATCTCGTTGAGGCGGCATTAGGAGTGTTCGAGGTGCTTTCAGCGTTCGTTCACATCCCCTGCATCAAGCCTATCCTCCCGTTGAACAACGTAAGAATGGGGATCGAGGAAGCCATCCTTTGCTCATTGGCTGCGGACCACGTCCGATCAGGCTTCGAGAACACCAAAGGGAAAACCTCAGGAACCATTCGCCAGGAAGACTTGGATCAAGCAGCCAGAACCCTCGAGATCCTAGAGAGGCCGGTGATGAACCCATGCATCAGGGGAGCTTCCGAGAACATCTACGATGAGATCAACCCGGTTCGTGCGCATGTGAGCGTCGAGAGCGACAGCGAGGTCGCCGAGGTTGATGTGGATGAGGAAGAGGCACCGGACTTCGGGGGCGATGAGGAGAGCATAGGAGATGGCGAGAATGTCAAGCGAGGAGAGGGACTGGATGCAGCGCGGAAGGAATCCGTGGAGTCCTTCGAGGAGGTATTGATGAAGCTTAGCTTGGCCATCCCGTGTCATCGCTGTGGATCACCTGACCACTCCGTTCTCGATTGCACGGTGGGAGTGAGCGTCAGGGAAATGGTGAACAACCTCAAGCGCGTCATCGGGGAGAAGAACTACGTCGAGGACGATAGCCGAGGCGCGAGGGGTTCAGATGGCGAAGCACCACCTAAGAGGCATCGCAGGAGCGAAGGGAAAGCTTCAGCCGACCCCGAAACTGAGTATCAAGGGGAAGGTCTGTCCGATGAGACAGCCATGATGGAAAGGTATGTCATGGAGATCAATACCATCCGGTTGTCCGAGATTGAAGTGGACGTTCGAAGACCCGAGATGCTCACGGACGGCAGTGGCAGAGAGTACGCAGCACTTTATGACAGGAAATTCGCGTACAAGTGGTTGCTTCAGAAGTTGGTGGAGGACGACTATGAGATTTCGCCAGGTGCCTATCAGCGAAACTCGGTCGAGCTGAAGGAGGAGATTGACGCATTCGCGAAAACCAACGACCCAAGGTTCAACAGGTTCGAGGGTCCGCTCGTCCCGAGATTTGGTCTCACGAATGGTCTATATCACCTGGAGCTATTCAAGCCCACCACCGGAAAGCTGTTGGCATTTGCCTTGATGACTAACCCAGCAGCGGAAGCAGGATATGACCTCCCACCTGCCAGACTCATGAGTGGACACACGAGGAGCCCCAGCAGTGCCACTGATGGAGATCATAGGAGCAGGGTGGAGAGCGTGAGCCGGAACCTGTCCAAGTTCCTTAGACACACTGCAGGAAGTCCGACAGCCGATTCTACAGGGAGTCGTCGTGACGATGGTATGTGGGTGTCGTGGCTGGGTGTCCTTTCCAAGGACCGGCTGTGGGAGGATGGGAACCCGTATGCCCGTGAGCGCGATCCTGATCAGATCAAGCACATCGAGAGGATCCGTGTTCATACCCTTTGTTGTTGCATTTTGCAAACGATGAAGGTGCAGTCGAAGTCGAGGTTCCGCATCATGGCAGTGAAGGTTTCGCCTCGCCTATACCAGGGAGGTGATCCGGAAGCCTTGAGGTTTGTGGAATACCTTCGATCGACTGGGGTGATAAAGCATGTCGACCAGGAGGACTTGTTCTCCTATGATGGAATGATAGCCTTCGACAGGATTCGAGCTACATCAGCTTGGTCGGAAACCCGGAGCGAAAACGATGGCGCCATCATCGACATGAGCAAGATCAGCATCCCGATCTCCCAGACGCTTTCGGAGAGGATTCCATATGACAACGATGAAGTCACTGAAAGGGATCGCTGACAGCGGTATCATTCCTGGGGGGAGAAGGAGGAACAGGAGTTGCACATTCTTTAGTGCGTTCCCTCCGTTCGGAGAGCTTAGGGGCCAATCCACCGTAAAATGGGACTTCAGCAGGGTCATCACCCTCGGCGGCGATGTCATGAATGGACTATTGATGTTGGTGATGCGGTCCAACGTGCTCCGTGGAGCATATGACGGTAGGGTTGACTTAGATGGACACTTCGTGACGAACCAGACCATCCCCTTCTCGGCCATCGACACCGCATGGTATGGACTATGGAATGAAGAACTGAGAACGATGGAATGGAGGAAGATCTTGATCAGCAAGGAGGACAGAAGATGCTCTGGTAGGGTCGTCACTGGAGTCATGGAGGGACGGGTACGACTTCCCCGTGACCCTCGATGGGGAGATTTGGCCACCAGGGCCTATGAAGCCGTGAAGTTCGAAGATAGCGACTTGGTAGTTGGTCGCGTGGATTCTTCGGTTCAGCACTTCCCGGAGTTCAAGCGGAAGTCGGAATTCAAAGGTGAAGCATGGAAGGCTCTTCACGGCTACATCACGGTGCATCTGCCGTTGGACTACGAGCGACAACTGTGTCCGGAATGCGTCCATTGGATAGATGCAAGACTCAACATATGCAGCGAATGCTATGCGGAGTTCACCTCATCCCGTGAGATCCACACCGTGTCGACTTGGCAGGAAAGGGAAGACATTAGACGACGTCGAGCCATCGAGAAGATGAAGGCAGAGGCCAAGGTCGACGAAGCCAAGGAGCCCGGGTTGGATGAGCAGGGAGACGCCAACATGGAGTCTACCGAGAAGGATGATGATGAGTATGCTTCCAAGCTCACAGAGATGGTCAACGGAGCGATGGAGGAAGGTGACGACATCGAGGATGGCAGCGCTTTCAGCGACCCATCCGAGGGTCAGAGCCAACCTAACAGAGTCCCCAAGGACCGAATCGACGAGCTCTTGTTCACCAATGAGGAGATCGAACGTTTTGCGAAGGAAGGGGTGAACATCAACTACCAGGAAGAACTACCAGGAAGTTGCTAGTGTCCTAGGCGATGAAGCAGCCCAACGTGGTTTCCAAGCAACAGGTGCGTACTATCCCAACATGAACGCGGCGATTGGAGGATCGATCGCATACAGCAGGAGGATTGAGTCACCCGTGCCTGGCAGTTGGATCGTCGGAGACGAGATCCTCGAAAACTTGGACACCGATGGGAACATCGCCCGAATGCTAGACGGTCATCTTCAGCGCACCCTCGAGCGGACCTTCAGGTTCGCAGAACATTTCTACTTCCCAAGAACTGTGACTCCCGAGGAGCACTACATGAAGATGGTTAAGACGGGAAGGAGAATGGATACATGGGGATACTTTCATCGCAACATCCCGGAGGAAGAGCGATGGAGGGACGTGGAGAAGTATTTTCCCCTCAGAGAGGACGGTACTCCCGTACCATTGACGGAGGAATACTTCGACAAGCGTTACAGGTATCTGGATTACCTCATGTTTTCCAAGTTCCTCTTTCCCATTGCAAAAAGGTGCATCGAAGGGATGATTACCATACAGGAGATCGAGTCTTATGGGAAGGGTTCAGGTATTGAGAAAATCGCTGCGCGACACAGATGGGGGAGCCAACCGTCAGACTCCTCGATTGAGCAACAGGACAACTTCGACCTGAAGCGATCAACCTTCGTCCGACGACTTCTGAGGTATACATTCCCCGAACATGTTGGGTACAAGTTCGACAAGTTGAAGGAAGGCGAAGATCCATGAAAGATCTTGTCGATACCAGCAACATGGGTAGTCGCTGCAAACGCCATCGGGAACATCGGCAAGATCCATACCTGGGACCACGCTGCTATTTATCTATCTGGGCATGAGTTGCTTCCTGACACTTTGGAGAAGTTGAGGAACTTCAGCCTATATGGTGAGGAGCAGGGGAGGCGTATCCCATGGTTCATCAGCCATCTTGCCACAAGTGCCAGCATTCTCAGCTTGGGGGGCAACCCTCCACCGGCGAGCAGCACAGATGACGGAAGAGGGACAGGTTCAGGGAGGCGAGCCAGTTCCAGGAACCCACCAACTCCACCGGCGCCTTCGAGAGAGTCGAGTACAACCCAGGATCGCGACCTTTCAGGTGCATCCAAGGGTAACAAGGGAAAGAGCGACAGCCAGAACAAAGGGAAGGGCGCTGCAAGCAAGGGGAAGGGAAGCAGGTACGATCGAGACGATCGTGGATGGACTTATTCTTCTTCCTCGGGGTGGAGATGGGAGGATTACGAATACAGACGGGGCAACAGAGGCTATTGGAGATGATTATGATGAAGCCCCTGATTGAGATGCTCGTGATGCGGGAGAATGTGAACCAGGAAAGTCTCACGAAAGTCTTGTGAATGTCTTGAGAGTGACGCCCCGATTTAGCCACTCGTGGTCCAGTAACGAGGTGTCACCAAGCCTTCTTCGTTTCACAATGTCTCTCGGACACTGGATCACATTTCTAGGATTCTGGAGATTTCACCGCATCCAAATGAGCACGCTTCAAAAGCGACGAGGTTTTAATTGAGGCACGATAAGATCATATCGATCTAGAAACCAGAAGCGAAGGAAAGGTGTGGAGCCTTGTACAGAAGGGAAAGTGGGTGCCCATTGTTTGGTTTCTTTTGGTTCGTGTTGGTGTTCGTTTTTCGAAAGGGCCCTTCCACAAAACGTGGGGGGTGCCAAGAGAACCAGGGCACCGCACACCCGCGTGTTTGGCTCAAGCACACCCCTTTGCGTAGCAGAGGAGAAAACCGCGTGCCATTACAACCTATCGTCGCTTCGCACTGTATATAAGTATATAAGTATATCACATAGTCTACTGAGAATATGAGTATAAAAGCTTTTTCAACAACGCATTGCTCAGAAGAGAGAGACCGTGGATTTGAGGCCGCAGAGAAAGACAAGAGAGGTTTTGAACTCTCCCTGGCGCGAACCGCTGCTGAGAGGTACAAGGCACCGCATTGAGATTTGTGCTCGACTTCAAGTGTAATTGAGTCATTGTAGTCATTCAATGCAATGCCAAATAACATGTCAGAAATGACTCGTGACGTGAAGTTTCTTAAATCCTAATTGCAAAGCCGCGGAAGGCCTTTGAGATATCCACCATTCGCCTCTTGGAGCTTGAGCCACACTTGGCACCTCGGACCCTACAGTAAAAGAATAATCCACCTTAAAACCGCTATCTGCATCCATTCTATGCGAATTCTCTTGCTTTATTAAAGTAAATGGAATTCAAGCAATTTCAAACAGGTGTATGTACCTTAATATATGTCTGTAGAAATTATGTCTTAAGATTCAATCCCTGGAGGTGTCCACCAGCTCCACGATCGAGCAGCTTCAGCAGGAATCGGCGGTGCCAACAGCTGTGGGCGACCTTTGGGCTGAGATTTGGTGGCTCCCATGGCTGGGCCACTGAGCCGCACGTGGAGATAGTCTCGGAGCGGTCAGAGAGCACTGCAGGTTGCATTGCCTTGCTGGTGGCCCGGCGCCCTGAGCATTACGCTAGCCTTGGCTCATTGACCCTCAGACAAGGCGATAGCATTAATAGCATGCGGAGATTCAGAGCTAGAGCAAGGGCAGTGCACCAAGTAGACGCAGCCTGCAGCCTGTAGCGCCTGAATGCAATGGCTGAGCCTTGGCTTGAACCCCGAAAATGAGCAAAATCAGCCTGAGATCAACCCATATGAATCCACATCATAAGTAACTCTTCCATTTAGATGGTTTGTTCATATTGAGTGGCTTTGGGAGGACGTGGAGCCACAGACTCCGGAAGCGTCGACAGCATCGGCACAGGGCGAAGCCGCTGGTGAGAACTTCGATACATCTCTGCCTGGGAGCACCGTAGCTGTGCCACCCTTGTGGACTGGAGATGGCTTCAGAGCACAAGCCTCCATTCCAGCGCCCCCTCCACGAAAACCTCCGCCATTGCGCAACTCCACGATTGCGCCGTGGGTTTTAGCGCAGCAGGAAGAGCAACCAGAGTATGACGAGGCTCAGGTTTTTTGGGAGGGCCAACGAGTCACAGCTCAGGTGCCAGAAGACTTCTATGGGTCAGAGGAGGGCACTCCCCGCTCTGGCGACTTGGATCATTTGTTGTCCACTCTGCGCCTGGCCAAGGTCAAGAGGGCTCTCAGATGTCGGCAGCTTCCATGCCCTACAGCCGCCTGAAGTCGCAGGCATTTGCCAGAATCCAAGGTATGGACAGCCAACCGGCGGTTGAGCCAGATGCAAACTATGGCGGTGTGACTCTATCCCAGCTCGAGGAGTTCCTAGCCGTAAGAAAAGGATGCCTGGCAGACATTCTGAAGCAGCTTGCTTGCTGATGCGACCCAGGAATGCGAATGGCATGCGGGACTTTGCCCATGACATTTGGGATATGGTGACTGGGCTGACTTTTCTATGAAGTGCCGCTTGAGGCTCGCCTACGTCTTTTTGGTCATGACTGTCGGAGAGGCTGAGGGGCCCTTCCAGACGGCGAATCTGATTAAGGTGGTTGAGACTCGGAGACTCGCTAATTTCAAGCAGGCCACCATTGACAATGCTGTGGCGGAACGACCAGACCGGATGCGGCAATTCCAGTTGGATGACATGGAAGACTTCGATGACATCCTTTGGTGGACGAGGACCAGTATTTTAGTATTATTTTATATTATTTTAGTATTGTATATTCTGTATTGTTTAGCTGCTCGAGTTTTTTTTTTTTTTCTTTTAACATCTTTAATTAAAGTAAGTTTCAAGATAAAGATACACACATCATTAAAACCTGGCAGCCGTCAGACCGTGAGACCTGTGCAGGAACGCCTTCGCGCCAGCGATTGATCCGGCTTCTGAGGCATTTGGGACATCTGCAACTAGCCCAAATTGTCACATTTTGTATTGACGGGGATAGCGGCAAGCGCTTTATATATGCTTAGCATTGCTTAGCTATACACTGGGGGCAAGGAATGCACAGGAGGCATCCTTTTAACTGCCTTCCTCTGTGCTGAGGTAAAGATTGTGGGCTTCGCCCGAGTGGTTCAGACTCAAGGGACCGTGTCCAGCTGCGATGGACTTACACCAAACATGGTTAACTTCTATCCAGGCGCGGTCTGAACAGCCTATATAATATAAATATATATATATATGATCTCTTAAGTCATCTTAAGAGCGAAGAGGTGCATGCTACCCCGCAGCACAGCCTGGCACACTTTTGCTCCTTGGAAGACTTTAAAGTGGCTCTAAAGCTCCGCAGGGGCAGCTTCGGACCATTTGAAGTGGACGATGCCTTCCAGGCAAGCTGAAGCTCAGTGATGGTTCCAGTCAACTGAAGAAGGTGCAGCCAAAAGCAACAACATCGTATTAGTTGATGCATGTGGATGCTCAAGTTGATTGAAAGCATGGCAAAGCCATTCATGGTGAGGCGTTGGGTGCAGATCGACCCATCGAGTATGAGGCCTGGGTTGATGCAGGCAGACCCCTCGAAGAGGTTCAGGCACGTATCGACAGCTTGATCAACTATGCCTGGATCAACCGCAGAACGTGCCCTGACACTATGATATAATATAATGTAATGCAATATGATATAATATAATATAATATGATATAATATGAGTGCATATTCGAGGCAGACAATGCAGATCGATGCCTTCTTCGTGAACCTGCAAACCGCGGTCTACGCTCGTCTGAGACTTCGATTCCAGGTGTTTCGAGAGGGCTTGATCCGGCACCAGTTGAGCGTGATTCCTATTCGCTCCAAAGTCATCAATCATTGGTCCCACATTTTCCTCAATCTCTGCTTTGTGATGCTCAGCTGAGACCATTTCACATCTTTTCACCAGTCTTGAGATCATATAAATATGACATAACACAATATAATACATTACAATACACTGTAATACAATATATATATATACATTTTATATTGTACTATGATATCATATAATGTAATGTAATATGATATAGTATAATACAATATGACATAATGTGATAGAAATATGATAACATTTCATATAATATATAGCTAGAACCTAGCAGACGTGCGCCGAGGATTCTTCTCACGGTGCAGATTGCGTCGTTTGTTCAGCAGAGTCACGCAGAATACAAGCTGGGGCTTTGGCGTTTGCATTTCTGGGATGTTTGGACGTGGCCGCTTGGCTAAAGGATCCTGTGACTTGTGTGCCAAGGCTGGACATGCTCTCTATTATGCTCGCGTTAGCACCTTGCCTCTGAATTCTGAACTATTCGATACTATTTGTATTTATATATATTTATATAAATTATTAAATATATATGCATATTGTACTACTATTTGAGAATCTCGCTATACATAATATGTCTTTCTAGATAAGTGTGTTGAGGTGATCGTCTTTCTGGCCCTCGCATTCGTGGTGAGCACGGACTTCTTTGCGTCAATGATCTCCTCGCTGGGCGAAATGCCCAGTTTCTCAGTCCTGGCGGCGCCGGCATCGCGCAAGGTGCAAAGCATCTTGGAGAACCGGGCCTTCCGCCGAGAGGCACTCAGCGGCGATAGTCTTCAGACTCTAAGGTATTAGTGATATCTCTCTCTATATATATCATTTAATCTATATATAATATGTTCTCTTTATGGTTGGCTTATTTTGGCTTTTCCAAGGTGGTGGTTTATTGCTTGCTTGCTTCCTTGATCGGTTCATGGCTTGTTGGCTCCGTTTTCCCCACTGCTCCCAGCGCTCCCAAACAGCTCGTGCAACAAGAGCATGCCGCATCTACCTGGACGGCCCAACAAAGTTCTTCCTGACTTTCGCTCCCTCCTTTCAGTTGTAATTGGTGCATGCATTTGCCTATAGTTAATTTCTTGCAACGAGCGAAAGATTCCTCTTCGAGTACAGTTTTCACGTGAAAGTGGTTAAGTGAAGAAGCCTTGCTCGGCGCCAGTGCGTGGAGCTCCTGGATGCAGTAGACAGCGTGCTTGCTGTGAGTATGTGGCTCCGATTTCTCACCGCCTGGTACGCGGTTTGCCTTTGCTTGCGCTTCTACCGTGGCTTCACTGGGCAGCCACGCACTGCGGTGATCCTGCAGTCAGTGATGTACATGTCGAACCTCTTCCTCCACTACCTCGATCCTTGACAGCTCTTGACAGCTCTTGACATGTCTTGACATCTCAGAATTCCTTTGCTAGGTGGTCTTCTTGGTCGTTTGTGGCAACTTCGCTTTGAGTGGCTACATCCTCTTTGGTGAGCAGGTCCGGGGCTGGTCAACCTTTGGAGGCTCAATCATCACCTTGACTCAAGTGCTCTTGGGTGAGTTTGACTATGCTGCGATGATGCTTGGCCTTGAAAAGATGAGTCATCATGAGTCTGATCAGAGTCTGATCCAAGGAAGAACGTAGCACCGGTTCTGGCGATGATTTGGTGGTGGAGCTTCTTCCTCACAACCACAGTGATACTCTCTAAGGCGTCTTTGAAGACCTTTAAAGTGTTCGATAGAGGTGCTCACAGCGGCGGTGCTGCAGCTCTTCTTAGAGGTGCGTCAATCCTTAGGGGAGCCCGGCATTGGACTCCCCCGGCAGCTCTTGGCCGTCTTGAAGAGCCTTTGGCACCTGCGCTCTTATGAAGGTTCCATGAAGAGCGTCCCAGATGATGATTTGTTGAAGATGCTGGCAGCGGACTTGGATCCAGCGCATGTGAAGCCACTTGGAGAGAAAGTCATCACTGGCGACGTCTTAAGGAAGCTAATGCAGATGAAGACCGACAGGCGCCTCTGCACCAGAGAGGAGCCTTGACAATGAGGGCAGCTGCTAGAAAGATCTCAAAAGGAATTTCAAATGAATTAAACGTCTGACTTTAACTCTGACTCTAAGTCTGACTTTAAGTCTGACTTTAAGTCTGACTTTAAGTTAATTACCAATGACTTCCCGTGTAGGACTTGGCCCGGGCAGAGAAAGATCAGCGAGTGAATGTGGAATTCCTGGTGAAGCGAGGGATGGATCCGGCCAGTGCAGAGCGGCTCATTGATCGCACCGCCAAGTGGGCCCTTGGCATCTCCACCACAACATCTGCCACGAATCGTTTGATGCTCTTGGTAGCCAAGCAAATGGAATACCTCAACAGGGAGGTGGAGCGAATCCAGCGCAAGGTGCGCCACCGTGTGGACCGTGCTGCGCAGTCTGCGGACCGAGTGGATGTGAAGCACGCCAAGTGCACCGCTTTAGCGAAGCGCCTCCGTCGGGCACAGCAAATCCCAGCAGGTCAGTCACTCAGTGACTGAGTGAGTCACTCAGTCTACTTGGGGAGACTTGTCAGGCTGGACTGCACACAGGGACGAGAATGGTCGGCGTTACCTGCGGCACGAGGACTGGAGAAAGAATCTCTGTCAGGGCTCCGAAGAAATGCATGATTGCCAGGAGAGTGGTTTGACATCATGGACTCTTCCAAGAGCACTGGTTTGAGGGGCGACGTTCGCGGCCAGCGCGGGATTTTCAGATCATCTCAGAAATTTTAAGATATTTTAAGATATTTTATATCATACTAAGCATGTTACTGTCTCAGGATGTTTGCATACCTGGAGCCGGTTGCGCGCAAGTTGGCGTTTCATCCTCTGGCCGAAGGCCCTGAGGTGTCTGGGAAGAGGCTAGCGCACCAAGCACATGTTGAAACTGGAACGGTAGTGAAAGAGGTATAGTGGTGCCCTTGCTTCTTGCTCGCTCTTTAGCGCCTGAATCAAATTGAGCTGCTACCATTTCGTTTGAACGTTCACTCTCATCGGAGCAATATGTTTTAGGCGCGGAAGAGCAAGAATGTTTTCGACGTTCCATGTTGTCAAGACCCCTTGTTTCACCACATGTGCGATGTGCAAATTTCGAAGTGCAATCGAAAAAGCTGGTGACATGGCGCTTTGTTTTGGAAGAGAGTCTTTCCAAGACCCACATCCTGCTTTACTTGTGAGATGGCTGCTAAGCTGGATGTGCTCGTATGCTCTTTTGTCCCATTACCTTGAGGTGTTGCTCTTTGCTCAGGTTGGGGTTGGCACCTATTTCTACTTCCGAATGAGGCATGGATTTTGTTTTTACCGTCTGCTTCAAAGAGCCGCAGGCGCACGAAGATCCCCCGTGCTTTCGACAGTGCAGTGACAGGCTCGCAACTTGGGCTGCCATGGGGGTCAATGTGCTGCCGTTGATGTGCCGGACGATGCTTTCCGCGGGGCGCAATGCTGGTGCTTTTCTGAGGCAAGCAAATCCAGATCCTGAATGGAATTGGGATCGCAGCCGGGACAGTGGTTTGCGTGGAAGCTACGGACACTTCAGTTCATTTCCAGTTCATTTATGTCTAGCTTGAAGTACAGGCTCACGCTTCACAACAAAGTCTTTGTGGCGCGCCCAGGCTATGTGGTGAGGGTTGTGAGTGCCTTCAATGGGGAGACGAGCACAGCTCTGGACCTGCTGGAAGACGACCTGGTGCAGGCGTCTGGACTAGACGGCAATTTTTAGACGGATGACGAAGAATACTCTCAGGATCTTTCAGGCATTTGGGCTCAGGTGTTCAAGCTCGTATGTCTGTCGGGGGTGGCTGTGGAGGGAAAGCCCGGCCGAACCGGGTCATGGCAGCTGACGTTGCACGAGGGTATGCACAGCACCACGCACCACCGAGATGGGCGGCGGGTAATGGAAGCCAGGAAAAAGCCGGCTTCATGACAGGCGGCCGTGATGCGCGACCAGGATCAGAAGCGGCACTGGCGAGACATCTCGAAAGCGTCAGGTCGAGGCAATGTCTTAAATTCCGGTTCCGGGGTCTACACCAGGTCTATGGCTACAGGGCCTCTCAGCCATGAAAGGCACACAATAGAGTCCCAGCTGGTGTGTGGAAAGCACCACGGAGACTGAGACGGCAGCGTCCAGAAGTGGGTCGATGCAAAGTGGGACACGTTCTGCAGCGTGACCCGATGCGCATGGGAACATCGAACCTCTGTGGTTGTCAGGAATTTGGCACCAACAGCGGAGACATGTGTAGTAGCAAGCGAGAATTTGTAGCTAAAGCCCTCAGCGACAATTCCCGCGGAGAAGTAAGCCGACAGCACTAACGCAGTGTTCGCCACAGAGGGTGGCCGCAAGGACCGTTGCTAATCCAAGCAGATGTCAACGATCGCCGGGCATCGGTTTTTTCCAAGGCCGGGGCACTGACTGAAGGGGCACTCCAGCCAGTTACGCACCACCAAAGTCAGTCACACAAATTCCGTCACTCCCGCACCAGATTCCGTCACTCGCGCACCAGCAACATCTGGGAGTGTCGAACAACAACAACAACAACAACAACAACAACAATAACAACAACAACAGCAACAGCAACAGCAACAGCAACAACAACACGGTACAAACAAAAACAGGAGCCCCGTCACCAACTACATACTCCTTTTGTCTCTACCCATTCCTAGAGACAAAAAACGGGATACCCGTTGTTGTAATTTGACCCCCCCAACAACAACAACAACAACAACAACAACAACAACAACAACAACAACAACAACAACAACAACAACAACAACAAGAACAAGAACAAGAACAAGAACAACAACAAGAACAAGAACAAGAACAAGAACAAGAACAAGAACAAGAACAAGAACAAGAACAAGAACAACAACAACAACAACAATAACAACAACAACAACAACAGCAACAGCAACAGCAACAGCAACAGCAACAGCAACAACAACACGGTACAAACAAAAACAGGAGCCCCGTCACCAACTACATACTCCTTTTGTCTCTACCCATTCCTAGAGACAAAAAACGGGATACCCGTTGTTGTAATTTGACCCCCCCAACAACAACAAACAACAACAACAACAACAACAACAACAACAACAACAACAACAACAACAACAACAACAACAACAACAACAAGAACAAGAACAACAACAAGAACAAGAGCAAGAACAAGAACAAGAACAAGAACAAGAACAAGAACAAGAACAACAACAACAACAACAACAACAGCAACAACAACAACAACCCCCACTACTATTAGCATGTGTCATCTCATAATACAATAACAATAGCATGCTTCCAATCAGGTTGTGCCAGAGTACAGTCTGTGCCAATGGGTTCCACGGGTATGAATATGTCAAGGTTATGTATATCTGTTTGTGATACGTACAAGAATAGATATAGACCTTTGCACAGGGGTCGAAAAGCCGTGCAAGGAGGTCACATTGCAGTACTTTGATTTTAGCTCACGATGCTGAAATTGCTTATGACGATGATGGTGAATGGTGCCGCTGATGGTGATGTTGATACAGATGGTGTTGATGGTGCTGTGAATGGTGGTGATGATGATGGTGGTGATGTGGCTATGCAGGGGCGCGTGGTGAAGCCCCACGCACCCCTAAGCTACCACCCCAACGCGTCCCCCACAACCCACAAAATGCAGTGTATGCTGTGGGCGTTTATAGCTCATGATGTTGAATTTCGTGATGGTGATGATGATGATGCTGATGCTGATGATGGTGACGATGGTATTGAGGTGATGGTGGTTCTGATGATGTTGATACAGATGGTGTTGATGGTGCTGTGGATGGTGATCATAATGATGGTTGTGATATGGCTATGCTGGGGCGCGTGGTGACGACGCACGCACCCCTGAGCTACCACCCGCAGGGACGTGGAGCAACAGTCACGCGTCTCCCAGCGGCCACAAGATGCCGTGGGTGCTTATGGCTTATGTCGTTTATGTTCATTCTTGTCTCTATCCTTTCCTAGAGACAAAACTGGATACCCGTGGTTGTAATTTGACCCCTCCCTCTGGACAATGTTGTTTCCTCTACCCTTTCCTAGAGACAAAAACTGGATACCCGTTGTTGTAACTTAACCCCCCCCCAACCAACAACTAGCCAGTAAACGCACATTTCCGCCTTATTCCACTGATTCCACCTACCCAACTAGCAGAATACGCCTGGGAACTCTACCAGGAACAACCCTAGAGTTCTGAGGGCTCCACAATACAAAACCTGAAAAGCTAAATTCCTTGGGTTGCTGTTTCTGTCTGTACCAGCAACAACAACAAGGTCACGGGCGCGTAACTGCCCGTGCGTTTTGCTTCCGACCCTGTACGAAGCCCTGTGTTTTACGCGTTTTCTGCGTGTTGAACGTGTTGAAGCCCTGCAGTTTGAGCGTTTTCTGCGCAGACCCCAAAGCGAGTTAAGACGTGCGCTCATGTTGATAGATGTTCACCCTCAGCATGCACGTCTGTTCAACACATGTTCAGCAGACCCCAACATGAGTTAAGACGTGCGCTCATGTTGGTAGATGTTCACCCTCAGCATGCACGTCTGTTCAACACATGTTCAGCAGACCCCAACGCGAGCTGTTGAATTTCCCCGCGTGTGTATGCAGTTTACAGAGTAGGTCACAACCGAAGCTTGGCTCAGGCGCAAAAAGGAGTTATCTTGACGGTTTGTAGGCTGTAAACCTGTTTCTACAGGTTATCAGCCGTAAGCTCCACCAGTGAGCTAGCAATGGCCCAACTGGCTTTGAATGACGGCCATCAGGCCGACAGCACTGCAGTGCCGATGCAAATTGGCATCAGTGCTGACGAAGTGATGAAAAGCGATGGCGTACACCAGTATTTCATGTTCCTGCAAAACAACGTGGTAAACATGCAGCAGGACAACGTCCAGAGTGTCATCGAGGAAGCCGAAAGGCGACACAATGACATCCTAAGGATGACGATCGAGCTGTATGACCAAAGGTGCCGTTATGCTATGGAAAGAGCGGTATCTGACGTAAAGCACGAGTATGAGACTAGAATGCACCAAGGGAACATGGAACTCGAAGGCGCCAGAAGAAGGATCAGTGACTTGGAAGCAAAGATTAGGGAGTTAAATGAGCAAGTCTTGGAGAAGGATGCTAGAATCCTGAGGGTAGAATCGGGGATGGCGAAAACAGAGAACGACTCCAGGGAGCGAATCCAGAGAATCATCGGAGAGGCTTCGCTCGGTGCTCAGCAAAAGGTTGAGGCGCTGACGGAGGAGCACAAAGTAGAGCTGCAACAGGCCAGGGCGACGATCGACGAGCTGCAAGCAGAGATCGACGCAATGCACGCAAGCTTGCAGCCGCAAGCCCAGGCAGAAGAGCCGCCGCAGCACAGATCCTCAGAGGCGAAAGGCGCTGAGATCGGCGACGGGCTACATGACTTTGCCAGAGAGCAGATGTTCAAGGCATTTGGCGCAGCAACGACGTCACAGGGGCAGAACCTACGACCAAAGGAAGTAGGGGCGACCGGTAACGGTCCGCCAAAGATCAGTCTGCCCGTGACGAGAGACGATGACGAGAGATCCTTCCACTCACCGTCCATGCTATCCCATCATGATGGCAACGATCAGACCCAACAACTCCTGAAGACGCTCCCCAAGCGCTCCCCAAGCCTGTGGAGAACAGAGAGCCGGACTCCAAGCCAAAGGTGAAGGAGGCCGAGACCATCAAATTACCAGATCAGCCTACGCCAGAGACGTACAGGCACTGGAAGAACTCGGTGCGTGAGGAGATCTGCGCCGCCAGTGACAAGTCGGACAAGGCGTGGGAGTGGCTGAAAGAGGTCTACGACAAAGAGACGAAGACCGCAGAGAAGATGCAAAAGCTGCAAGACCCGGGTGAATTCGGGACCCTTGACACCAAGTTGAGGGCAGCGCTTACGCGCTCAGCCAAAGGTGACTTGGGACAGCGCATCTTGAACTACAAAGAAGAGCAGGCCGTGAAGGGCAAACTAGTGCGAGGAAGACAAGTCTTACTCATGTTTGACGAGTACTTCCGCACTTCAGAAGAAGCCGGAAACCTCCAACTGGAGGATCTCCTCAAGGTGGCGCGAGTCGGGGACTCTATAGACCATCTGAAGCGGTTCATGAATCAGTGGGACCGAGTTCTCGCAGGTATGAACCCAATTCCCGAGGAGGCGTCGCTGAGGGACATCTTCATGCGACAAGTCAGAGAATGCCCATTGATCAAACTGGACATTGAGCTCTATGACCGCGCAACGAAAACCGACACGGTCAGGCGAGGAGACAGTGGTGATGACATGATCATCAAGTCCTACCAGTACCTTTATGAATCCTGCCGGAACCTTCTCGATCGCGAGCGCTTGAAGGTGAACCGAGAGCGCATCGCAGAGCGCGGGACTAAAGGCAAGGACGGCAAGGGCTCGGCCTACGCCGCAGCCATCGGGAAAGGCAAAGGCAAGAAGGGAAATGGAAAGTCTCAAGAGCCAAAGGGCATCTGCTATGAGTTCCAGGCCACCGGAAAGTGCTCGAAGGGAAAGAACTGTGGCTTCAAGCATGAGAAGGGTGGAAACCCCAAGGGTGGCAAGAAGGGCAAGCCAAGATCAGGTACTCCAAAGGGAGGAAGGTCAACGACGCCGAAGCGGAAGATGACCAGAGAGGAGATGGCGAAAACACCGTGTGCTTTCTTTGCTAAGGGAACGTGCACTCGAGGTGACAAGTGTCTCTTCATGCATGGTGAGAAGGCGACGCCTGCGAAGGAGGACAAGAGAGCCAACTCACCACACCCCAAAGCGAAGCCGAAGGCGAAAGCTGCGACGACCATCCTCACCGAGAATGAGGTGGAATGCATTTTCGGTCCGCCAGAGATCGACACGGCCGACGAGGAGATCGTGGTCGCAAGCATCCGTGAGGAGCAGCTGAAGTCATGCCTGAAGGGCACGACGACGGAGAAGAAGAAGAAAGAACTGAAGTTCTCCAATCGAGTCGGCTTCGTGGACGTCGAGGTGAACAAGGACATGAAGCCAGTGGGACGAGATCAGAGAGTCTACAAGAAGAAGTACGAGAGTTCGGAGGAATGCCCACAGAGCACCGAGTCATCGGTCCGCCGCGCTGAAGCCGCGGCACGACAGCTTGTGGAAATTATCGAGCTGTTCCAGAAACAGGTACAGCCAAAGTGCAAGTTCGAGTGCAAGTGGCTGGATTGCAGAATGTGCAGAAGACTGCTGAAGAGGCTTAGCGCCCAGGCAGAGTGGAACAGCAGGAGCGACGAGAAGGAGCAGACATCAATGCCCATGCCGAAGACGCACGGCAGCGTGTCATGGATCGTCGACTCCGGGAGCGCTATCGACGCAGTGGCAAAGGGAGATCTCGACGAGGTGAACGCTAAGAACAGTCGAACGAGCAAGAAGGTGGTCAACCTGACGACTGCGAACGGAAGAACTACATCATCAAAAATCGCAGACGTGAAGCTCGACGTAATGGACGGCACGTTCACGCCGTACATCCTCGACGAGACACCGCTGGTACTATCTCTGGGCAAGAGGTGCCTCGAGGAGGGCTATGGTTTTGCGTGGCCACCTGGGGGCGACCCAGTTCTGCTAAGACCGGACAACACGGTCATCAAGCTCAAGATGGAGGGCAGAGTTCCCGTGATCGATGAGAACTGTGAGCACATCAGCCGAGAGACTGCAGAGTATGAGCAGCTGCTGACAATGGCGGCACGTCTTATCCATGAAGAGGATTTGCTGCCGGTCACGGCAAGCCATGCTTCTCACAAGAAGGCCGACGAAGAAGAAGAAGAAGGTCTAGAGGAGCATGGAGAAGAAGAAGCCGTAAAGCAGATCAAGACGAGAACGGTCATTGAACTTATGGCCGAAGCAGTCAGCCCGGAGCATCAGTACAGACACTACCCAAAGAACCCTTTCTGCCGCGTTTGCACGCGAGCCATGATGATGAAGCCTCCCGCGAGAGCGAAAGGAGGACAGGGAAGAATCGCGACTAAAAGGTTCGGCGACCACATCATCATCGACCACGTCAAGATCCAGAGGAACGTGGAAGAGGGCTGCAAGGGCGAGACTGTAGCGCTGGTAGTGAAAGACCTGCACACGCAGTTTAGATGCGTGTACCCATCCACCAGCAAAAGCTCGGATGAGGTGATCAAAGCGCTCCAGCACTTCTGTGGGAAGGACGATCAGGTGGAGGTCATCTACTCTGACAATGCGCCGGAGTTGAAGGCGGCAATCGAGTATTTGGGCTACAGACACCAGACTTCCATTGAGTACGTTGACAGTACTAAGTCCTTTGTGGAGCGAGAGATTAGGCAAATGCTTGAAGGATGCAGGACAAACCTGCTCCAAGCGGGTTTCCCGCAGCAGTACTGGCCTCTCGCTATGCAGCACTTCGCTCATGCGCACAACGTGCTGAGATCCCTCGGTCACGAGGAGACACCCTCGGAACGGAGGTTTGACCAACCTTTTACCGGTCCGCTCGTGCCCTTTGGCGCGAAGGTGCTCTTCTACAACAACCCACACCGACCGGACCACAGCACCGGCAAGACCGGCCCAACATCATCCGAAGGAGTGTTCTTGGGATATCACGTTCAGCCCGGGCACGAATGGAAGGGCGAGTATCTTGTCGCAAAGTTGGAGGCAGTGGACTACCACGTTGAGAACAACAGCCTCAGCATCCAGCGAGTCAGGTCTATCCAGCTTGAGGGGGGAATCGTCTTCCCTTTGAAGGCGAGACAAGCTGAGGCGGAGCCAAAGGCGATTCCGAAAGAGCAGCTTGTCGTGCCACCGGAGGCGGAGCTGACCTACGGTGAACTGGCAAAGGACGACATCGTGTACTACCCTACCGATGCCGAAGATGAACCGGAGCATCCAAAGCATGACATCCTCGATGAGCCGCCGGACGAGATGACTCCTGATGGAAGGCCAATTCCAAAGGGACATCACTGGGACGGAATCCGCATTGTGAAAGACTACAAGGGCTCCAAGCGACCAAAGGGAATTTCTTCAGACTTCTGGCGCAGCATTGGCCCGAAGGACCGCAAGAAGCTCATCGAGGAGGAAGAGGCCGCACAACGTGCAAAGAGTGCAGCCGCAGCCGCGGAAGGCAAGACGCCGAGCAAGCGCCAGCAACGGCGAGAACGACGGCAGCATAGGCTCGAGGTCACTCGGAGCCAGCCCAAGGTCGAGACCACGGGTGAATGGGAGGAGCTGCCAACAGCCGACGCACACCTTCCGGTGGTGCCAGCGATGCCGTGCACGAGGCCCGCTCCAGAGCAGCAACATCGAGGATCGCTTCGCAGCCTTATCCGCGAGAAGATCCGCGAGCTGGAGTTCCAGAATGGAGTTGTACGGAGCGGTGGCCAGGCTCGTCAGCAAGGACGAGGTCTCTCGGACACCAAAAGCTCAGGAAGCCCTCGACAAGGAATGGATGAAGCTAGAGACTCGAGGGGTATGGGATCCGAAAAGGGTCCGCGAGTGCCAGGAGATCGTGGCAGAGGCAAAGGCCAAAGGCGAGACTGTGCATCTAGGCCGAATCTTTGAAGCTTGCTACGAAAAGGGGAGCGAGCTCGCAGCAGATGATCCTCGGCGGAAGTTTTAAGGACGCACAGTTTTCCAGGGCAACAACGTCCACGATGAAAATTGGGACCACGCTCTCTTTGCGGAGATGGGGTCATCAAATTGCTCGACGCATATGGGTCTCAGCCGGGCTACTCGAAAGAGCAAGCCGATGCCGTTCAGGCATACGTCCAGGCACTCTTCAAGGGCACACCCACATGGGTGTCATTGCCACGAAAATAGGTGGCCGAAGGATTGGGTGGAGAAGTTTTGGAACCCACTCGTGCCTTTAGTTTTGGCCCTCTATGGGCATCCTGACTCCGGTGGTCTCTGGGAGCAGCATCTGAATACACAGCTTGGCAGTGTCGGTTGGCGCCAAGTTCTCCCAGAGATGTGGCAGTCCGTCTTTTATCACGACGACTTGAAGTTGTTGCTCGTGATTTACGTGGACGACTTCAAGCTCGCAGGCCCGACAGAGAACCTCAAGAAAGGTTAAGGTGGACATCGGCTCCCCTGAGCCGTATGACCGCTACTTCGGGTGTTTGCACAGAGAGGCACTGGATACCCAGTTGCCAAAGAGCGCTCATCCTTTCGCACATGTCTTTGAGAAGACCCCAGCGAGCGCCTGCCAACATCGGACCAACGACTATTGGCATCATGATCCAGAAAGCAAGACGTGGACCCGCGTGCACTTGCAGCCGCGGAAGAAGCTCTACGAGCCTATCAAGGAGGGCGACGCCTTCGTCCAGGCCATCCAAGGCCCTCGTCATGCCTTCTTCGACACGCCTGTGTGTGTCACGGCACTCAACGCAGACGGTCATGTCATGCCACAGGAGCAGTGTGATGCTCTTCGCTATCAGGCAGACCATGATCTGCGGTCAAATTGCTTCTGGACAGGGTGCACCATTTTTGAGTACGGCGAGCCCAACGACGCCTGCACCCTCTATGCTCTCGCTAGCAAGATGCGCCCAGGTCCGCACCGTGATAAGAGGGATGCCAAGAATGCAGCCAAGAAGAAGCGTTTCAAAGAAATGGATGATTGTGTTGAGCAAGGGCAGTGCATGACGAAAAAGGTGAACATCGTCCAGTATGACATGGCTGATTTTCTTGCATCTTGTGTGGACGCATATTGCGAGCTAGCACATGTGAAGCCCGAGCAACTTGGCAAGGCAACCACGCCATTTTGCGAGAACGGCATCGCGCGACCGACCGCGTCAGACGAAGAGCCACCGGGCAAGCTGAAAGGCATTGCCAGCAAGGTGCTTATGAAGATACTTTTTGCAGCAAGAATGGCAAGGTTCGATCTTTTAAGAGCGACCCAAAGTCTGGCATCAAGAGTCACGAAGTGGTCTACGGACTGTGACATCGCCTTGCATCGTTTGGTGTCCTACATCCATGGTTCTAAGGACAAGTTTCTTCAGGGCTTCGTGGGCGACTCTTTCGAGTCCTGCCAGCTATGGTTGTTCGCGGACGCGGACTTCGCGGGCGAGCACGACGCCAAGAGCACCACTGGCTGCGCGACGGTCCTGGTAGGACCGAACACCTATTTCCCGCTGAATGCATTCAGTATAGGAAGCAAACGGTGACATCGACCTCGTCAACCGAGGCTGAGGTCGTGGCTGCAAACCAAGCTCTCCGTGCCGAAGGTATCCCTATCTTGGCTCTGTTTGAACAGCTAAAGATCTACAAGCAGAGCGAAGGCACGAGAGCCCGCGGTCACGCGGAGCCAGACATGGCGAAGCTTGACCTCGAGATCGACGAAATCCGAAACGGAAACGTCGACGGGGGATTGACGGTTGCCCACGTCACGGGGCTTATCGCGCACTTTCCCGAATTTTACCGCGTCAAGGTGATGGAGGACAACCAAGCAACCATCACCATCATCTCCACCGGAAAGTCGCAGGGGATGCGCCATGCTCCACGAACACAACCGGTCAGCTTCCGATGGATGAAGCAACAATTCGAGCTCGGTCAGTTTGAGTTAGTCAACGTGAACACTACTTTTCAGGTGGCCGACATTCTTACGAAGCCTTTCACCAGTCCCGCCAAATGGATTCATGCTCAGGTTTTGCTCGGAGTAGTCGATCCGCTCGTGCCTATGAAGGAATGCAAGGCAGTCAGAGACACCGGTAACGGTGATCCAAGAAACCAGGGGGGCTGGATTCAGGGGGGCCAGAATGCCACCAGGCTTCTAGTGGAAGTATGTTGCTCAGAAGAGTCGAAGCTAGGGCAGACGCGGAAAGCCTCGGACGGATGCGCCAGGCTTCGGGTCACCGAACGCCATGACCTCAGAAGCGAAAGCACCATCAATGAAGTGGAGTCCGAGGTCATGCGCTTTCGAAGGACCCATCCGAAGGCAGCAACGCTCATCTTTGCCTCGCTGCCGTGCACAGGCGGGAGCCCCTGGGGGCATGTGAACAAAAGCCTCAAAGACGGAGAGAAAAACATCTAGAAGCACCAGAAGCTGTTCTTAGAGCTGTTGAAATCGTTTGTCGAACTCGTCGAACGGCTTAGAGATGAACGGACCTTCATTGCGTTCGAGCTGTCGTCAAAATGTTCCTACTGGAAATGAAATGGAAAAAGGTCATGGAGGTGGAAGCATGGTACTCTCTTCATAGGCTCCGTTTCCACGGATGTCAGTTCGGCCTCGTGAATCATGAAGGATCTCCGATGCTCAAGAGCTGGACTATCAGTACGGACATGGATGAGCTTGACAGCATTAGCAGCTTCACATGCGACGGATCTCACCAGCATGCAGCTAGTCGTGGAAAGTCTCTTAAAGATGCCGAAGGGTACACGTATAAGATGACTGATTTCATTCACGGACGTTTCAGGGAAGCTTGTGAGAATCTTGAGACGCCCATCCTCGCAATGGCCGCTGCACGAGAGGATGAGCCGGAGGTCACTCCGAGCCCTCAAGCCGACGACGAGGGCCTCACGGAGCACGAGATCGAGGAGCGGAAGGAGGACTGGAAGGCAATCATGAGGTCATCCTTCATGAGTCTCGTCTGGACCGATGCCGGCAACAATCAACAGACGAAGGAGTTCACTCGAGGCATGCTGAACGATTGGGACGCCCAGAGTTGCTTTGCGGCCTATCAGGACGTGGAGTCGCCAATCAAAGGATTCCAAGATGCCCTACTCGGCATCGAGATGGACGACCTGGCAACGCTAGAGCCACCCGTCAGGGTGCGCCAATGCGAAGCCTACGTCGTGATCAGCGACTCCGTGCTTGCAATGATCGACGGAAGCAAGAACAACTATCGCAAGCACAGCATGGAGGAGGTGTTCGCAGACCAAGTCCGAGACGACGGTGGTCTGTACAAGTTCATCCACCGGATGCTATGGGGCAAGAACCTGCGGGCACTGGTACTCGAGGCAATCAAGGCTGTCAGGGAGCTGCGAAATGAAGGATTCACGGGGCAGATTAGTGTCGCCGTCTATTGGAATGGAAATGAATTGGTGGGACCAAGAGGCATCGAGAACGAGGCCGACCCACCTTACCGCCAGGCCCTAGGACGGGCAGTCGATCACATGGATGAAGCTCAAAGGCACGTGATGACTTTGCTGGAGTTCTGCCAGGCGCAGCGCGTCAGCGCTTTAGCCATCCTTGGAACGACAGAAGGCGGCAGATACGGACTCGGCAACAACTTCAGTGACTTCATATGAAGGAGTTCAAAGGCTGGGTCGAATCCCTGAAGGAGCCTTTCACGGTCGAGCAGGACACGAGTGTGTGCTTCGTGGACATGGAAAAGTACTGCGACCGTGTGGACCTATTGGATCGGTACCACATGGAGAAGTCGGACCGGAACCAACACGAAACCGTGGTGGTGATCTGCTGTGTGATGTACCTGGTCAGCCTCAGCAACAGACCTACGTACACGGCAGAGTGGAAGACGAAGCTGCGAAGGCTTATCAGGTTTGGGCGGCGGAATCCTCAGGAGTTCTTCCCGAACAAGGACCGCAAGGAAATCGGCGAAGTGGAGTACTACCTCAAGTACGTCCAGCCAATCATGAGGAGGCGAAAGCCCATCGCCCAACAATCTCCGGACCCGCCATTCACGGTCTACGAGCTCAGGGCAGAGCAGCCCGATCGCAACGCGCCCTACGACGACGACGTGATCGTGGAAGAGGGCGGTTCGTCAGAACCTGCCGAGAAGCAGGACACGGCGGAGATGGAAAGCGAGAACGTGTACTTCGCACCGGACTATGATGCGGAGGAGACGGAGCGGGCGGCAACGGACGAGATCGCAGAGGATGAGCCCGCAGCCGAAGGACGGGAGCCAGAGGTGCAGCCGTGGGAGGACTACACCAGGATCCCCGGCGCCTACGAGGCAGCTGTGACCGAAGAAGTGGTCAATCCGGAGCTGCGAGGAAAAGTCTCGCGAAGAGACAACTGGGCGCCGATGAGCATCAGGAACCACGTGGAAGAATACAGATATCTGGTGCACGTGGACACGCCTGAAGAGGAAGTCGGAACGCTATCCGTAAGGATAGGCCAGTCCGTCTTCAAGCTGCTGGAATTCACTGGGTGGGATAACGTTCCACCGACGAACAGGTCCAGCGTGCCACAAAAGTATCACCAGGGGCGGCTTAACAGAATGACTGGCCTTCTGCGCGGTCACGGAAACAAAGGCAAACTACCTCGTGCAATGGAAGATGGATGGATTGACATCGACGAGTTCGCACGAGCTGTCCTTAGGGACATGCCTGACCTGCGCACGATGTCCATGTTCGACATCATCGCCATCGCAGGGTCCGACTCGAAGAATCGGTTCGAGTTCAGAGGAGTGAGCGGAGACAACCAATGCCGCCGCAACGGCATGAGCTACTGGCCCTTTCAGGTCAGGGCATCACAAGGCCATGCGCTACAAATCCTGGATGATGCCGGCAAGTACAGATCCGCAGAGTTGGTCTTTGCAAGCAAGGAGCAGGCGATCGCCAACAGAGCTGTCCTTAGGGACAAGCCGGTGGAGACTGACCCATCACAATGGCCAGAGACGACCTTCCACCGAACGACGCGCGGAGCCTGGAAATCCATCCTGCAGAACGGAGTACTGGTCGGCGGAGGAAGCCGAAGCAAACTTGCAAAAGCGCACATCTACATGTCCGAGTACCGTACCGCCGATGACAGGTACCAGACCGGCTAGCGCCGTCAAAATCCCATTGAGATCGAGATTGACCTGAAGAAGGCAATCCTTGATGGCTTCATCTGTTTCAGAACGACGGCACAGTCCATCTTGGCCGCCATGTCCCTCAAGCCGGAGTATTTGCTCAGCATTACGGACACCGATGAGGGAAGGATCTTGTGGCACAAGAACTTGGCAGAGCCACAGCAGCCCGCCCGGGGATCGACAGATGAGTATGCGCAAGCAGCACCGAAGTACGAGGCGACTGTCAACCCTGTGGAAACGGCCCACCGTCAGGTGGAGCCAGTGCGGAAGCTGGAGGTGTGGCTGTGCACCGAGTGCAACTCGGAGGTCCCCGTGGGCGCCCTGTGTGCGAGACCTGCGGAAAGGACTATGACGTTGTCATTCGCCATGAAGATCCTGTGGTGGAGGCCAACATGAGGACTGAGATGGAGGGATCACGTAGGCAAAACATTCTCACGAAGCTGGAGAAGAGAATGGAGCTGCTCAACAAGCTTGGCATCAGCTATCTCAGTGGAAGCGTGATGCGCGAACTAGAGCAGGCCTACGGCCACGCGTTCGCAGGCATGAGGCAAGGGCGTGGAGTTCAGAGCCGGGAGGCTGACTTGGTCAGCGAGGCGAAGAAGAAGCGGAAGAGGAGCGACCAGCTCGGACACGCGAGCATCGCGGATCGGTTCAACGAAGACACGGACTTCCGCAGGCATATGACAGCAGCCGGAAAGACTGATGAGCGGCTTTTGTTCCTTGACCTGCTAAGCTTCTTCCACCTGCCGGCACCGCCACGCAGTCGCGCCCAGATCGTCCTCAACACTGGCGAAAATCTGAGGCTCGATCACGAAGGGTGGCGCTTGGCTTTCATCAACTCCAAGAAGTTCGATGAGCTGCCTTTGCTGGCAAGCCAAAAGCGCATCGAAGAGCCCTGGGCTGTCATGAATCTCGGCTCCGTCTACAGTCTAGCGGAGTTCGGGCGAATGGTGAACTATGCCAGGAGCGGACGTGGCTTCAACGTGATCACTCATCAAGGCACCTACTACATCGAGGGGCCGGACGCTTACAGGAAGCTGAAGGACATGGCTCGTGACTGCTACCCTGCCGCTCAGAGAGATGTGAGACAGAAGAGCGAGCAGAGCGCCAAGGCAAAAGCAAAGGCGACTTACAATCAGCCTTTCACCCCAGAGGAGCGGCAAGAGCGGATCAGGAATCGAGAAGTGGTCTACTGGGAAGGCAAGCCATACGTGTGGAACTATGGCATGCGCCGCGCCGCTGGGATCTTTGGAGGTGAAGGGCCGGAAGTAATTCCGAGCCAACTATGAAGCAGTCAGATGGGTGCAACCATCCAAGCTGTGAACTACTCTCAATGCCGTGGCTATGCATTGCGTTTCACAATGTCTCGGCTAGACTTTGTGGCGCGGTGACAGACGTCATCAAAGTGTGCTACGCTTACGCGTATGCCACAATTCGGCAGTGCTTCCGAGGAAATCCCGGATGCACAGAGGGGGGTGTTGAATTTCCCCGCGTGTGTATGCAGTTTACAGAGTAGGTCACAACCGAAGCTTGGCTCAGGCACAAAAAGGAGTTAGCTTGACGGTTTGTAGGCTGTAAACCTGTTTCTACACGAGCTAAGACGTGCGCTCATGTTGATAGATGTTCACCCTCAGCATGCACGTCTGTTCAACACATGTTCAGCAGACCGCAACGCGAGTTAAGACGTGCGCTCATGTTGATAGATGTTCACCCTCAGCATGCACGTCTGTTCAACACATGTTCAGCAGACCCCAACGCGAGTTAAGACGTGCGCTCATGTTGATAGATGTTCACCCTCAGCATGCACGTCTGTTCAACACATGTTCAGCAGACCCCAACGCGAGTTAAGACGTGCGCTCATGTTGATAGATATTCACCCTCAGCATGCACGTCTGCTCAGCACATGTTCAGCAGACCCCAACGCGAGTTAAGACGTGCGCTCATGTTGATAGATGTTCACCCTCAGCATGCACGTCTGTTCAACGCATGTTCAGCAGACCCCAACGCGAGTTAAGACGTGCGCTCATGTTGATAGATGTTCACCCTCAGCATGCACGTCTGTTCAACACATGTTCAGCAGACCCCATCGCGAGTTAAGACGTGCGCTGATAGATGTTCACCCTCAGCATGCACGTCTGTTCAACGCATGTTCAGCAGACCCCAACGCGAGTTAAGACGTGCGCTCATGTCGATAGATGTTCACCCTCAGCATGCACGTCTGTTCAACACATGTTCAGCAGACCCCAACGCGAGTTAAGACGTGCGCTCATGTTGATAGATGTTCACCCTCAGCATGCACGTCTGTTCAACACATGTTCAGCCTCAACACGTTCAACACGCAGAAAACGCCAAACTGCAGGGCTTCAACACGTTCAACACGCAGAAAACGCGTAAAACACAGGGCTTCATACAGGGTCGGAAGCAAAACGCACGGGCAGATACGCGCCCGCCACCACCACCACCACCACCACCAACAACAACAACAACAACAACGACACACCTCGGTGCATGAGCGACCAATGTCTGCGGTGCACCAGCGACCCAGATACCAACTGAAGGGCCCTGTCACGCAGCTTCATGGGTTGATTCTTTAGCCGCGGTCAGCGCTGCACGACACCGTTGGGGTGGTCGACACCGTTGGGATGCTCGCGCAGCTGCACGGAAACGCAAAAGCGCAAATGATAATAATATATCCACAAAGCCTATGATGAGATAGAGGGGGCCAGCTAGGATGGACACTGAGTCACAATGTGGTCAGTCAACATCATCAGGAAAACCAACTTCCCAGGCTACCCACTGCCAACCTATCACAAGCGCGGGGCTGGGATGCCATGAAGCTGTGCAAACCAGCAAGTGAGAATAGCCGGCAGGATATATGCAACGTACCGGATAAGAGAGGGGGAGACGAAGCCCCCGAGGCAGGTGCAAGTGGAGTGAGACATGAAGCCGCGTACGCGAAGAAGATGATCACACGACGCGATGCAGGACAGTGCGTGGATCGGATGAAGCTGATGAATGTCTGCATTTGTGAGAGGTCTTATAACATCAACCTGGTTGAAATTGGGAAGACAAGCGAATGAGCGAATGAACGCCAGAAGAAAAGGTAGGCTCAGGGACTAGTGGCATGGGCGGCAAAAAAGCGAACAACTCATCGACCAACCAGATTGGCCGACGCATTGAACGATCGGCGTGAATTCAGTGGCTCGTGTTGCACAAGCCTAGTGCAGGTGTGATTCACCGACGTCACGGTCACGGTGTGGGGAAAAGACACAAGCGTCACATGGCATGGCGCCTACCCTGAACTCTACGTCAGAACGGTTCGGCAACTCACTGGACACCAGCTCCCAGTAGCGCTTCAGACAGCCGCCGGACTAACAGATGATATATATAAACATATATACTGTATGTGACTCTATGTGCCAATCCGATGAAGCCGCGCTGCTACCTCTAAGAATTGAGAGGAGGCAACTCGCACGCAGAAGCCAGCACACCTCAATCCAGTGACGATGTCGTTGAGATCAGCTAGTGGCAGGGTGTGGCCGTCAGGCAACTTGATGCGGGTCCAAGGACGGTGCACGCCTCAAAGGTGGCTGGATCCCGAGAAGAGGAGAAAGGAACGCATTGTAAATTCCAATGTGTCCGAAGGGCCATGGAACATAGTTCCAAATTGCAGGGGGCGGTCGTGAACCTTTAGAGTACCACCGTGTGGAGAAATCCTTGACCTGGGCTGCATTGAAAAGGTCGGAGCTAGAGCTGCGCGCGGGCGTGGGTGTGTTTCAAGATTTTCGAGCTTTCGTCGTCGAATTCCGCTTCTGAAGCCTGGCCCCAAGGTAGAAGCAGAGGTCGACAACTCTTGGCTTTATGGGCACACCGCACGAGATGTTGACCTGGTGGGCTTCGTTCCGAAGAGCTACGTGGAACGTTTGGGTGCCTTGGCAGCCTTGGCAGCATGCTCACCAAAATGAAGGCACTGGGCGGGGTTCTCAGCCTCGACTGCCACAGCCTTTCTCGCCACCTGTGGCGCCACCAAAACATGGCCTGGTGGTCAACGCGCAGGCTGGGGACAGGCTACGTGTCGCGCGTCTTTGGGGCCAGGTGCCGATGGAGATCTTCGCTGCGAGCAGAGGCAAACAGTAACAGGAAAATTGTCGAAAGTCCAAAGCTTGCAAGCTTAGGAGACATACGAGCAATCCGTCCAAATAGATACAAATAATTATAAATAGATGTTATATATGTATATAAGTGCTAATTAGCGTCAGGATGGCTCTATGGACGACCGGTTGGCAGTGTGACGTCCAGCTGGTTCCCGGAGAGCCAGTGCGCACAGGCTGAAGCGAAGGGTGAAACACGTGCCAAGGGCGGGGCACGCTGAACAAAAGCAAAACACAACGGAACTTAATATACACTATATATGTGCCAGTTTCGCTCAGCGATGGGGGGGCCCCCCCCATATGGTTGGTCACCCTCTATAACACAAGGAACATACCATGAGGACGTGTAAAGCACACAGGCAATGTCAACACACACACACACATCATCATCATCATCATCATCATCATCAACATCATCAACATCATCCTCATCACCATCATCCTCATCAACATCAGCATCATCATGATGATGATGATGATGATCATCATCATCATCTTCCCCTCCCCCCTGTGGAATGGAGCGTTCTGTACACTGGGTTGCAAAACGCACAGGTACATACCAGGGTTAACGTCAACACACACACATCAGGATCATCATCATCATCTTTCCCTCCCCCCTGTGGAATGGAGCGTTCTGTACAGTGGGTTGTAAAACACACAGAAACATACAAGGCTTAATGTCAACACACGCACACACACACATCATCATCATCATCATCATCAACATCATAATCCTCTTACCCCCAATGATCATGTCCAACTCAGGCTTTGAACCTGGTTCAAGGCGATGTAACCTGTTGCCATCAGAACAGAGTGGGTGCGCCATGCCCTCCATGGTGACACCATACCATTGGGGGGGGTACCCCCGGACTGGCAAAACTTGGAACTGGAACACATATATATATATATATTATATCATTGATATTGGGCATTCATGATGTTTTATGATATATATATGTGCATTATATTCGTGGAATCCCAATGGAAACGTCCATTGGGGTAGAGAGTGGGAGGTTTTGTGGCGGGTGCAGGTGGGTGGCCCGCGCCTGGCGGCCGCGGGCACGGTTTCGTGGAATCCAGGCCCAGGAGGAGCTCCAGAATGTCACGCGCCAAAGGCAAAGAGGAGCCAAAAGATCAAAATGCTGTTCATTACATCACTCTACGTGCATTTAATACACATTTAATATATATATATATAATGTATATTCTTATACTTAATATTATTATTGTTATTACTATTACAGAACGGGGGCCCTGGCTGTGCAGTTCTGCCAGGGTTTTGCCCCCTATTTCTAAACACTCATCGCCTTTCCGACCTTTCCTACACATTCACCATTAAGTATTCACCAATGTCTTCCTCCTCGCCTGCCCGGGCCAAAAACATATTTATGAGCCTCTTGGCCACTACAAAGAATTCTGAGGCTCTCGGCCACTTCATCTCCCCCAGAGACGAACCAAAAAAACGAAAAAAAGTCTGAGACTCTTGGGTTGGAGTCATGGCTTTTGTTAGAGTCCTTAACCCTTTGTTTTTTTTTTTTTGGTTTTTGGTTTTGTTCTAACACTCGCTGGTTCTTGGAAGAGTCCTAAAACCTTTGGTTCTTTTGTGCTTTTTGGTTTTGTGCTAACATCCCGCATGGCATTTAGCGAGAACAAACACAAGGTGTGTCCTATGGAGCATGACCTACTGTTTGGGGTCGATGTTGGTGTAATTTTTTGTTTTGTGCTAACACTCTGGGGTTGCAGCCATAGCCTTTGGAAGAGCCCTAAATCTTTGGTTTCCTTTTTGTGCTCTTGCCTTGTTTCCAGTGTCTACATGTCGGTTTTTCCTCTTGTGGCGCGGCTTCATTGTGCAAAGTGTGGACCAATGTCAAGACACACCACTGCACTGCAAAAGTTACCAGGCACGCTCAGACTCAGCACCCATAGGGCGTCAATGCGTTGCGCTTTCGGGCATGAGGGTTCAGGCAAGTAGCTTGCTTGGCGGTGAGGCCTGGCTGGTGGCCAAGTAGAGCATAATGAACTCATGCCAACCCAAGAGTCTCAGTGGTTTTTTGGTTCGTCTCTGGGGGAGGTGAAGTGGCTAGGAGTCTCAGATTGTTTTTTTCTTGGTTTTCTGGTGTCGCTTTTGTGCCAATATACCAAAAAGTACGGAAGTGTCTGGTATATTTGGATCTTTTTCTTTCAGGAAAAAATAATCTGATGTGTCCTTTAAGCTAGCTAGTGCGCCACGAAGTAGTGAAATCTTTGGCGCCCTTTGCTTTTTGGTTTCTTGATGTTGCTCCGAGGCTGCCACGCTGGGTAGTCTTGAAATCTCTGCGTATGGTGTTCATATGCTATGTCTTGCAGTATCTGTGGCATTTCCGGATACTTCTATCTTATGTTTTATGGTTTATTTGCTATCTCCTATGCTTCTTTGCACGGTTTCCGTGCCATTTCCTACGGGCTCTAGTGTTATTTCCTGTGGTTCCTGTCTTATGTCTTATGGCTCATTTGCTATTTCCTATATTTCTATGGTATCTCCCAGGGGCTCACCCAAAATACCACCATATGCTTTCTAGGTAGTTTTTTTGGCTCACCAGCAATACACTATGCATTCTATGGTGTTTCCTCTGTCTTGCGGCTTATATGGCAGTTACCGTGGTGCGTGTGGTATTTCATATGGGCCCTCTTGGTATTTCCTCCGCTTCCTTTCACATTCCTTATGGTTTGTATGCTATCTCCTATGGGCGCACCAGTAACATCATGTGCTATCTGTCTGAGGTTTTAGCTATTGTTTATATGCAATGCCCTATGTTTTCCAGACTTATTCCTTTTGCTTATCTGATATATGATATATCAGATTATAGGGTGTCTATGTTATTTCTTTCAGTTTGTATGCCACTGAATATGGTGTATGCCTTCTCTTTTTTGTTCTTTGGGTATTTCCTGTGGCTTCTGTGTAATTGTCTTATGTTTGAGGTGGTATCTCCTATGTGTTCTATACTGTTTCTTGTGGTGTCCATAGCATTTTTCAGCTTCATCTTTTAGTTTTATATCTCAGGCTCCATATGTTCCTTCCTCTGGTTTACGCAAGCAGTGCTTTCACATGCAGACATCAAACAAAGCATTGCCAGATGCTCAAAAAAGCGCACTGCCACAGCCACCCGGACTCTACTATTATTTTATATATAACTTATGTATTTTTATATGATATGATATGATATTATATTCTATTATATTATATTGTATCATCTTATATTATATTACATTATTTATTTAATACAATGTATGTAGAATTGTTTGTTTCATTTTATGCCTTGCTTGATTTAGGAGTTTGACGCGCCAGCTCACCGACGCTCTTGCCTCTAGCATTTGTGTCGGCGCGTGGCCCACGTCATAGGGTTCCAGCATGTCACCAGAGGTGCTTGCTGAACGAAGCCGGAAGTGCTTCATCTTGGAATCGCCATGAAAATATATAAGATATAGCAAAAACGTGGCCAAATTTAAGATATTTTAAGTCTTCCAAACGCTTTTAAAGCGCACAGAGCAGACTTCAAGAGTCGGCCCTATGGCGCGAAGCTGTACAGAGACATGTTGGAAGGCCCAAAAGTGAAGACTCGACGGAAGCGCGGAGAATTCCAAATCAACGCAGCCTAACGCAGCTCCGCTATGCTCAAAGCCTCACAAAATGGGTCAGGTTGCATGCTGTGAGGACCGGGGGGTTGAACTGCTTGAGGCACTGACCATGTTTGTTGTGGTGATGGCATGCCCTGGGTACTCGTTGCAACACTGTACTTCGCATATTATTTGTGTGTGGGTGTTTCTTACTTTTGTATAATGCTTCTTGAAACGGACAGGGCAATATTATGCAATATTAATTTGTTTGTTTATGTATGTGCGCCCTTACACATGGTATGTTTGCAGAATAAGTATACGTAAACACGTTGGAGTTGATGCCTTTCAAGTCTTTCCTTGAACACGGTGATCGGCACCTGGCCGCAGGTTGAGCAGCATGAGGACGCCACGTTCCATGAGAATTGCAAGGAGAGACCCCCAGAGGACTTCGGCACGGAGAAGGTCTTCACGAGATCACACGCGCTCCGGTGGCCACAAACGTCTCCGAGTGCCTTAGGAGCCTTCACCGCTGGCATTGGACGTAGCGACAACCATGGAACGCACCATGGAGGACAAGGGGAAGCCAAGCAGGCTAGCACCTTGACATTGTGCAGGACGTGGAGAAATGCCTGAGCAACTTTGACTTGGCAACTTGCTGGCGTTTGTGGGCAGGTGCCGGGTGTTTGAACGTGTAGGGTGGATGCGCTCACCAGCAAGTTTCATCGATGGGAAGAGCATGCTGAGGATACCGCAGATGCTATTATGGCAGAAGCGCTCAAGGAGCTGAGCCCTGCTGATGAGATGGAGCTCAAGAAGACCAAGACCTACAGATGCTCGGCAAAAAAAAGACTTGGAGCCTCTTGAAGACTCTTGAAGGCTTTTGAAAGCTGAGGAAAACTGCAGCGAAGCTTGGGCCAGTACGACTTGGCCAAGGAGCCGGGGCTGACGCTTGTGACATTCCGCAGGAGATGATTCATAGCAGTGGCTTTGAAGTGCTCTGGCAGCAGGTGGGTCCGACATGTGCTGCTTTTTCAATCTTTGAAAACAAGTAACAAGATGTAAAAAAGAAGGAGTCCATCCGGATGGAAGTGAAGAGAGACCCAAGCAATCGGGTCTTTGAGTACAAGCTGGTCATGGAGCTGGAGCAGCCCATGCACGAGGCCATTGCCCACTTTGAGGAGATGGACTTGGTTCACAAGGTGCAGAAGCAGCTCAGCAAGCCGCTCCAAGCCTTTGGGCCACTGACTCCCTGGCAGAAGGTCTACATGATGTGTATCAATGTGGCGATTTTCAAGCTGGAGTTAGTCACTGCCACTTGCCATGCCTTCGGCTGCCTTTGCCATCTCAGAGACCTGAGGAATTCTTCCGCTACCGAGGGAAGAAGGACGCTTGAACAATGTTACACAATGTTAAACACTGTTAAACAATGCTAAGCGTTGGCCCAGACGGTCTCAGCCCATGAGGATGGCTTCCTTCTTGAAAGCCTACGGACTGAATTTGACCATTCGTCATATGGAGCATCTTGGCACCACACTGCCGAAGCATGCCGAAGCATGGGCGTCAAGGTCCCAGAGAAATCTTGGCTCACTACTCGCCCTTGGGCACTTTCTTCAACCTTGTGGAGGCCGCTTGAGGAGACTGTGCTGTACGGAGAGAGAGTGGTCGCAAGGAATTGGAAAGATCTTGCAGGTCATTCCACCTTCGAAAGGGATCAAGAAGAGAAATAACACATTGTGGGACAGTCGAAGCCTTTCCCGCAGGACAACCCGAGAAAAACTTCATTTACTCAAGTAGCACGCCACTTGGCGAAAGTGATGTGGAATCCTATGAGAAGTTTATTCTTGTTGGTGTGATTATGTATCAGATCATAAGTTTTTCTCCAAGAGAGAGACTGACTTTTCCATTTTGTGTGAATATCCCCCAAACAGGAACTGTCGGGGTTCTCAATTCATAGTACAACGGGTCGATGGTTAAGATGATTCGGGGACCTGACCCCCAGCGACTTCCGTGTCAACATGATTTGACCCCGCATTGACCCCCAGTGACTTCCGTGTCAACATGATTTCACACCCCATTGACCCCCAGCGACTCCCGTGTCAACATGACTTGACCTGCGCTGATCCCCAGCGACTCCCGTGTCAACATGGTTTGACCCCCGCTGACCCCCAGCGACCCCCGTGTCAACATGACTTGACCCCCGCTGACCCCCAGCGACTCCCGTGTCAACATGACTTGGCCCCCCATTGACCCCCAGCGACTCCCGTGTCAACATGATTTGACACCCCATTGACCCCCAGCGACTCCCGTGTCAACATGATTTCACACCCCATTGACCCCCAGCGACTCCCGTGTCAACATGATTTGACCCCGCATTGACCCCCAGTGACTTCCGTGTCAACATGATTTGACACCCCCCGACCCCCAGCGACTGCCGTGTCAAACCCCAGCGACTCCCGCGTCAACATGGTTTGACCCCCGCTGACCCCCAGCGACTCCCGTGTCAACATGATTTGACCCTCATTGACCCCCAGCGACTCCCGTGTCAACATGACTTGGCCCCCGCTGACCCCAGCGACTCCCGTGTCAACATGACTTGACCCCCCATATTGACCCTGTCAACATGATTTGACCCCCCTACTGTCCGTGTTTACAGGAATTGACGACCTTAACCACCTAAGAGAATTACAGATTGTGAACCTGGCCATAGCCATGATGTAATCCCGCCGGCGGCGGGACTCCAGGGGACGCGCCGGCGCCGGCACCGGGATTGCGGCGCATAGCGCAGCTCTGTCTACACGAATTGCTAACTTTAACGCCTAAGAGCATTACATAGATTGTGAATCTGGCCATAGTCATGATGTAATCCCGGCGCCGGCGTTGAGAGGCCGCCGGCGCCGGCCTCTGGGACTGCAGCGCATAGCACAGCTCTGTCTACATGAATTTCGGAATTGACGACTTTTTCCTCCTAAAAGCATTACATAGATTGTGAACCTGGCCATAGTTATGATGTAATCCCGGCGCCGGCGGCGGGACTGCAGGGGACGCCGGCGCCGGCGCCGGGATTGCAGCGCATAGCGCAGCTCTGTCTACAGGAATTGACGACTTTAACACCTAAGAGCAATAAATAGATTGTGAGTCTGGCCATAATCATGATGCAATCCCGGCGCCGGGACGCTGGGATTGCAGCGCATGGCACAGCTCTGTCTACAAGAACTGACGAATCTAACACCTAAGAGCATTGCATAGATTGTGAATCTGGCCATAGTCATGATGTAATCCCGGCGACGGCGCCGGCGCTGGGATTGCAGCGCATAGCACAGCTCTGTCTACAGGAATTGACGACTTTAACGCCTAAGAGCACTACATATATTGTGAATCTGGCCATAGTCATGATATAATCCCGTTCCGGCGCCGACGCCGGCGTCCTCTCAAGTCGCCGGCGCCGGGACGCCGGCGCGGCGCCGGCGCTGGGATTGCGCATAGCACAGCTCTTTCTACAGGAATTGACGACTTTAACACCTAAGAGCATTACATAGATTGTGAATCTGGCCATAGTCATGATGTAACAAAAGATTCACATTGAAACCCAACGTGCATATCGTCTCCGTTGGGATTCAAAATAGAAGGAAACCACAGAGGCATGGCACATCTGTTTGGATCCCGCGTGGCATTTAGGGAGAACAAACACAAGGTATTCCCTATAGAGTATAACCTACTGTTTGGGGTCGATGCTGGTGTAATTTTGAATGGCAGCAAGAGCAAAGCCTGCTCCAACATCATTCCAGTTACCGTGTTGTCCCCCGCCAATCCCCTTCCTTACGTGATGCATGCGTACAAGTGCTCGAGTGATCCTCTATTCCAACTGTCGTGCTCAAAAGAGGCAAAATGCTTTGCAGCCAGAACATCCAGCTTCTTGATGCTTATTGTGCTTAGTGCCATTTTTGGTCTCGGTACCATTGACGTGACAAGGCATTGACATGATCCGCAGCACGACCAGCCCAGCACATCCTCGCTATATGGGACAGAAAGCAAAACTCGAACTTGTAGGCACCACATCGGAATGATGTCATGAGAGATCTGACTTAACAACTGTCAACCACTGTAATTTCGATACATTCTTATGTATGACAGCACGGGAAATGGCAGAGCGCGTTGAAAAGCTTAATATACTTCTGCATCAGAGTTTTAACACCGCTTTCGTGCTCTAGTGCAGATGGTTGGCTCGTTGACATTTGCCACCAGGTGTCAAGTTCTGCGTTTTCTTGTTTTGTTTCGCAAAGGATCGGAGATGGGGATCCGACTGGCTTCCTGGGTGCCTTGGTGCAGTCTGCAGAGCCATCACAGTCGCGATGCATGTTGCACAGACATTATTTTTCCTTTTATTTGTGGATATTGTTTGAAATTCTTTGATGATTTGATGGATATGGCATGCCGAGATGCTGGATGCGGCGTCATACCTGGTTGCAAGGAACTTCGCGGCAGACGTGAGGACGTTTGTCGGGTGTTAAAGCTGTAGGGACTGTCTCGCTGCAGGCAAATGAAGTCTCGCGGCCCGGAAATCCATGGAGGGAACGAATTGAGAAGGACAAGGAGATGGAGTATATAGACATATTGTATACATATATAGAGTGAGTGGACGAACTTAAAGATTATAAAGACCCGACAGGAGGGCTTCTACATGGAGCTGCAGGAGATTGAAGGTAGCTCAGTGAGATGGAATTCAGGTGGGGCCTTCCATCTTGCGCAGATTGCCTCAGGGCGCTTGGACCGAAGTTGGCGCATCTCTCCAGAGCGTCAAGACGGAACACCTCCGTCACATCGAAAGCCAAAGGAGGCTCGCAGCCGAGCGATCGAATGAGGTCATGTCTCGGTAACATTTAGCAGCTGTTAGCAGCTGTTCAGGATCCCTCACAGCTTGTGGCAGTGCTCATCCACTATTTTTTTCTCCTTTCCTCCCTTCTATCCATGGGAAGGACCAACCTCGTGTTGCCATCAGCAAAGCTACCCCTCTTTCGGAGAACGCACTGAGGCTTAAAACTAACATCGTTATATTATATGTAGTGTAATCATTACACGTTGCAAGCATGTTGGATCCTGTCCAATGCTGCATGCAGTAGAGCATCTGGAGCTTGGGCCACGCGGCCTTTTGCGACTCAGCACCACCTCGCTTGCTCGGCACCGCCAAGAGGAATGCAGTAACGCTTCGGGCGCCGGTGCTAGCTGCTGATGGGGACTTGCTCCATCTTGGAACCGCAACACGGGCCAGACTTTTCGCCATTTGCTGGAGGTTTGGGTGTGCCCTTCGTCTTCGGGACTCTTCGAAGAAGGTCCTGCCGAAAGATGAAAGAGCGCCATACCAAATGTATTGAGAAGCATTTAATTTGCTGCCACAGTTGGTGGAGAGATGTGGGGTGAAGTGCGTTGCGAGTGACAACGGAGACCACTAAAGACTTTGGGCAGCAATGCGGCGCACTTCAGGCCACGTCCGGAGAACCATGTAAGCGCAGTCGCTTGGCAAAGCCTCCTTTTGTAAGTGGTGACTAAACTCAGCCAACAACAGTTCATTAACGCAGCGTTCTTTCATCCGAGGTAAACTCAACTCATAGATTCTATCATAGATCCATAATGTGCACAGAATGGCTCTTGAGCCCCTCAATGCCACAGTAAGATTGCTGCTGCATTGCTCCTAGTCATATTGTTTTAACACATTCCGAACACTTTTTGACTCTCGAGAGACAAGGAAAAGCACACACGATCTTGCAATAGCTGACCGTTAGGCTGGTGGCAGTGCCAGGCTGCCCAAACCAAGAGCCGTGGCATGTCATGTGCCTAGGTTTGCGCTGTGCCTGAAGGAAGGCACCAGCTGCATTTGTCTCAGCACCAAAGACCTCGATTAAAAGGGGCTTGCCGTTTTCATGACATGGACTCCTTTTAGATCCTCATATGCGGATGCGTCTTAACTGCAGCTGGAGTTCTCAACCAGATCGCCTCTACGTACTGCTGATTCTAGCAGTGGTCTCGTTTCCAACGGTCTTGCAAATCTTGCTTTCGGCACCTGCGAGCTCGCTTCCAAGCAAAAGCTGAGCAAGCGAATAAATCCTACACAACCTCCACCACAGCACGGCTGGGTATGTCGGCAGCTAACCATGTCGCGGCGGGATTGCTAGCTAGGGGCTTGAACACAACTTGCAGAAGGGCATTGTCAGTGCTTTGGGTGCGATGTCAGGCCTCAATGGATCTTATCGGCCATGCTATGCATTGTTTGGCAGATGCGAGGCACCATGGCGCATTCGATGTTGCCAGGCGGTGTTGATGATATGTAGGGTTGAATCGCCAGCCAGGTGGTGTCAGGAGTGCGACGACGAGGCCAGTCGAATCTTAGATCCTGTCTTTCTTTCTCCCTTTTGCCGAGCAGCAAGTTGGCGGGAACCCGAGCGCATCAATCAACCCAAAAAAAGGTAAAGAAAAAAACAGGGGCAGCAAGCCAAAAATCCATGAAAATCTGGGAGGAAGACCCAACAGGTAACCTAGCTGCCACCAGAAGCTTTGGGGCCAGCGTGTGCTCCAATAGTCTATGCGCATAGACTCAGACAAAGGGTCCACGGGAAGGGCAAGAACTGAAGAGAGGCGTGAGTGGAGCCGCTACGGATGCATGGAATACTAGATGATACAATACTAGATGTATCCTACGATGCAGTGTGCCTCCTGTCTCTGGGCTATTGCGTGTGGGAGAGGCTAAACAACTCTGTGAGATAAAGAGCCATGCGTTTGCTTGGAGCATTTGTATCATGGAGCCCGTGACAGGATATTTTGCTGGAGTCCATTGCAGGCTCGACCTCCTTTGTTTCCCCCCCTTCTTTCTCTCAGAGTTACTGTAGCATTTAAAAGAGAACGTATGCTCCATGTGAGTCCTGCGTGGGTCTTAGCCTGAGTCTGGGACAAACACGTTGCGTCTGGACCTTCAGAACTCGAAACTTGGTGCAGCCGTTTCTTCCCGCGGACGTAGGGGAGGCAAGAGCGCTGAGTATGTCAGCTATGTGGTCGCAGAGCCCGCCACAGGAATCGATGACCAAGCCGTTGGCAGCGCCCTCGACCGTTGAGGTTCAACCCAAATACAAATGCCACGTTGAAACACCCATTGTCAAAGGCTTCGTAGGAGTCACAAGTCTAGACTTCTCATTGTGTGAAATCTTTGGAGGTGAGGTATCTCAAAGCTAAGCGTAGGTTCGGAAGATGGTGCAGCATTCTTGGTTTGGCAGCCGAGGCTGGGCGCGAGATCCAGCTGCACAGCCACATGGCCCAACAGCCAACTTTCAGTGCCCGCAAGCATGTCATCCATCCCGAACTGGTCCCGGGGCAGCCGCGGTCCAAGGCGGCCTGAAGGTTTGGAGCAATGTGCCGGCACCGAATAGTGTCTACAACATCATTGGGGATGCTCCCTGGCAAGGCTTTCAGACTTCCAGCAGGTCTTGAAGTAGGGGCTATGACGGAGCTCGCTTCACCGCGCTAAGGAATACTCTCAAGTCTTGGAGGTCACTATACATCCAGGTGAGTCCGTCACCTGCGAGCCAGGCGTCCGGGTCGGGGTTTTGCATGGCGAGAAGTCAAGCATGTCCAAAACTGTGTACATGTGCATATAATATATCTCTATACACACCTTAATTTTCTATATTATAAGTAAGATTAAGTAAGTATAAGAATACCAGATATTACCCGGCCGAGCCGGTGGCGGAAGTTTCTATCATATAAAACCTATCACCAACAGAAAGACTGTGAGCGCGCCTTTTTCGCGCTTTCGCGGCGTGAGACACGCAAGAGCCCGCGACCCGCATAGCACCCGCACTACCCGTGCGAGGCGCCTTTTGACAAGGAGCGGTACGGATGCCGCCCGTGCCTACCGCCGCTACTCACACGACACGACGTGACGTGACGCCAGGGACATGGCGTGACATGACCGGACACGACATGCCGCGACAGGACTGGACATGACGCGACGTGACATGACGTGACATGACAAGACGTCACAAGAAATGACATAACAAGACGTGATGTTACGCGACGTGAGGTGACGTCACAGGACAAGACGTGATGTTGCGTGACGTGACATGACCTGAAATGCCATGCGACAGACATGACGTGACCCGACACGACATGACGCGACGCGACATGACGTGACATGCGAGACATGACATGACAAGACGTGACGTTGCGTTGCGTGACATGACCTGACATGCCGTGACGTGACGTGTCACGCGACAGACATGACACGACATGACGGGATGTGACGTGACATGACATGACCTCACGTGCCATGCAACAAACATGACGTGACATGACGCAAGACGATGTTACGTGACGTGACATGACCTGACATGCCGTGACGTGACGTGCCATGCGACAGGCATGACGTGACGCGACGTGACATGACATGACATGACAAGACGTGACATGACAAGACGTGACGGTACGTGACCTGACATGCCGTGACGTGACGTGTCATGCGCCAGACATGACACGACGTGACATGACATGACATGACGTCTGAGCCGCTTTGAATTTTGTCAAGCCTGGTACCCGCACCAAAGCCCCAAAAATCGATTCTGGACCCGTATCAGAGGCCCAACATGACGGTTCTGTACTAGCGGGTTTTAAAAATGAGCCGTTTTGGACCTCCCCAAAGCCCGGACTCTACTGGCCCGGCCTTCAAAAGTGAGCCGCTTTGGACCTCCCCAAAGCCCGGACCCGTACCGAAGCCCAAAAATGGCGATTCTGTATTAGCCCGGCCTTTTTTGTTAAAAAAAATAGGAGCCGTTTTGGAACCCGCCGTACCAAAGCTCAATTCTGTATTAGCCCGGCCTCAAGTCCGTGCCCAAGGAGGAAGCCAAGTCTCATGACAATAATGCCTTTCAACTGCTTCAGTATTGCCAGCTCGGCACCTGCCGCAAACAAGTAGCTGTTTATGCTGCGCGGGTTCGCAAAAGGCGGTACTCCGTGGAACAACCAGCCAACGTTGCTTTTGGCAATTTGCTGAACTTGTTCAAACACAAGCACGCGGCCAGCGCTGAGAAGTACAATGCTGAGCCACTCGTCGTTACGGATTCTTTTAGGAAAGCATACCCAGCCGACGTGAAGGCGGAGGAACCGCCATCGTTTGATGATTCTTCCATGTCAGATGTTCTGTCCGCTTTGCAAGCCTTTTGCACCGCCTCATCGCCTCTTGCCCTTTCGCCCAAGATTTTGAACGCAAAACTAAAAAGGGGGCAGCAATGCTGTTGTTCAACTTTGCGCAGCGTGCTCGTGTAGCTCTGAGTTGGTCCTAGCTGGCGGCAGTGTGCCAAACGACAGAGATATCTTGCACCCAGCAACCGTGGACATGTTGCCGGCTTTCGTTCTTGCTTATCAGTCTGCTGAGAGCGTATGTCGTGCGAGCTACGCTCATGCTTTGCTGTCTGCGGCCTATCCAGCAATGTCTCTGTCGCCGCAAGATTGCAGCTTTGTTTTCGGCAAACTTGACCCACTTGCGCCGCATTTACTTGGTGCCAACCTCATTGCTCCATGTTTGCCGTCCAAGGCGCTGACTCCTTGCGTGTCGCACCGCAAGCACTGCCATGGAGCGCTGCGGTGCAAAGCGCAGTACTTGAGCGCAGCTTATCTTTCCATGCACGCAGTGGAGCGTGTCCTTGTTGAAGTCTATGAATGTCGGACGTGCTCTCTGCAATGTTTTGGGCCGTGGATTGAAGGCGTCGATTGTCGTCGAAAGAGAACAAGAACTCTGGTGCTTGCTTCTGCGCCTTTCTTCTTTACGTCCAAGGCTGTTGCATTTAGCGCGAGGATTCTGCGACAAGTGACGTCCGTCTTGCTCCTTTGCAGCGGGTCTTTTCGAGGAATTGCAACTCTGTTGCCGCTTCCGCATAATGTCCGGAAGCGAACTTTGGAACACCTCCTTCGTGAAAGCTGGCTCCAGTTCTCTGTCGCTCAACTTCTGGGCCCCGCAGCTGAGCACCCTGGTTTGAGTTGGCAATATGCTCAGAACCGCATGGAAGCTTGGTGTCGCTCAGTCGAGAGCGCCGTGTCACATGCCTTCCGGCAGAGGTGGTTGCATCAAGATTCGTGAGAGAAGTGTCATAGGGCTTAACTGTTTCCCGGTTGGCCGGTTCGGTTGGCAGGTTGGCAGAGCGGTTGACCGTGCCACTGTTGGCCGGTTCGGTTGGTCAGTTGGGCGGTTGACCGTGGCCCGGTTGGCCGGTTCGGTTGGCCGGTTGGCCGTGCCACGGTTGGCCGGTTCGGTTGGCCGGTTTGGGGCTTAACCGTGTCCCGGTTGGCCGGTTCGGTTGGCCGGTTGGCAGGTTTGGGGCTTATCCGTGCCACGGTTGGTATGGCGTTGACCGGCTAACCGGAACGTGCAACCGGGTAACCGGGACACGGTTGCACCCCCCCACCACGGTTGCACGGTTTCACGGTTGCCCGGTTAACCGCCAAACCGGCCAACCGAACCCGCACTAGCGCGGCTACTACTCCTAGTAGCACGGCCACTACCCGTACTAGTGCGGCTACTACCCGTATAGCACCGCTAGTACCCGGACTAGCAGCGTGACGAAACGGCGCGCAGAACAGGCTCACCTACGACCGACCGCCGGCTACTAAAATTGGTTACGGCTTAGACCCCAGCGCAGCCCCAACCCTTACAGTTACCTTGCTCTTACAGTTCAGCAACCCTTACAGTTACCTAGCCCTCACAGTTCCCCACCGAGCACTTTTTCGTAACACCGGCAGTTTCCCAACGAAACTTCCTTTCATTAGTGTGAGTATTCGCACCGAAGTCACTGTGTTCAAAGGCACACGAGGTCTTAGCCCGAAGGAACCATGGCCTACATGAGCCCTGGGTTGATGCCGGATGTGGACGTGCCTGGGCCGCGGCACCCGGAGTCTCTTTACAATGAAAACTTCTCAAGATTTCTCGAGCAGTAAAGCTAAAAGTGCCAATGATATTAAATAGGAGGTCATAGAAAGATGAGGTCTGTGCACTGTTGAACACTGCTATTGGTGAGTAGCATGAGCAGAGCAGGTGGGAGGCTTTGAGCAAGGCTGCAAGCGCTGCTGTTGCGCCGGCGAATCGCTTTTCAGGCAGGATGTCTTCGAATCTCTTTGACTGATTTATAACATTTATTTGTCTTGATAGTCTTGGCAGGCTCCACTTCATGAATGAGACAGATGATGTGCAGGAGATCGGGCTTACACCCACCTTCCCAGCTAAAGTTGTGCCGATAGATCTAGCAAAGCGCCTCGACCATGGAGAGCTCGGAAAGTAGCCGGCACCATAATCGATGTTCATTCGTCTTCATTTGCCTAATTTCAATTATATTTCATTGAATGTTCCGACTTTGCGGGCGCGTGGCCCTGACGTGGCTGAACAAGACGCTGATTAAGAGCAGGTTCGACCCTGTGGCCATTCCTCGAAGAGAGCATTCTTGGTCACACGTGTCAACTTAATTTAAGAGCCAACTTCTTGGCAGTTGGTTTCAAGTCTGCAGAAGGTACGATGGCATGGTCTTCAACCGCGGGGCCTTCATGGCAGCGTTGGGTTCAGACTGGTCTGTGGACATCAAGCGTGTGCGCTCGGTGGGGACCTGCTGCTGTGGTGGTCAAGGCCGGCTTCGCCTTCAATGCTTGGTGCTGGTCAGGTCTCTTTATGAACACATTGCACGGCACTGGTACCATTTTTCTGCAAGCCGGGGGCACAGTGATGAGGCTATGCCACTGAGCATCAGAAGGCTTCGGCGCCAGGAAACAGCTTGCAGAAGATGAGGAGTTGGTCGTGGAACAGGGCACCGTTCTAGCATTTGAGCGCAGTGTCCAGCTGGACATCCGCAAGACTGGTGGTTGCCTGGTTGCTTGGTAGCATGTGCTTGTTGTCCTTTTTCATCCTTTTTCTCTTACTGAGGTGTGTTGCTGTGGTGGTATGGGTTACTTGGCAGTGAAGATGGCTATGAGAAGTTCCGAGGTATTTTCAATGCAGTGCTGACGGGGCCAGGATTTGTAATGATTCATTCCATGGGGCTCCAGAAGCTGCGGAGTAGCTTGGGTGCTCCGTCTGGCGGCAACGGCGGAGGGGGCGGTGGCCCTGCCGAGTAAGGGCCAATGATCGCGCAAAGCATTGCAAAGCATTGCAAGGCCACCAGCCTCCAAGGCGCCGGACAAAGGCCTTCCGGATGGCAGACAGATGCAAAATGATGCAAACAGATGGAAAGTGTTCGGCGAAGAGCGTCTTTGAACAGGAAGCACAGAGAGCACCATAGGCCGGTTGGCTCATTGGCCTCTCACGGTTTTCCAGCTGAACAGGTGTGTCCCTGCTGGCAGCTGTAGAGGCTTCACCCTTTCGAGTTAGAAATAGTTCTACCATACTATTCCATCTATATATACAAACTACATACAAACAGAACTTAATAAAACTTAATAGTTTAAGTTAAAGCGTTTCTAGATGTTTTATATAGGATTATCTTTAGAGAGAAGTCCACTCGGTGGACCCTTGGGGCACTAAGGCATGTCATGCGCATCACTACAGGAAGCTCGGCCGAGAAAAAGACAGAGAGAAACACACTTCGATACATTGAGACACTTATTCCTCATGTCGTTTTCGAACTATATATATATTATATATACATGTACTAAAAGAGGCCGCTGAAAGCTTTGACAAGTTGAAAGTTGGAAGTCTGTTGCAGGATCAATTGCGAAATGCACCGCCATCTCGAGCAGGTCTTGGGCTGCTGCCTTAGAATCGGAATGAGTTTGCGTGGGAATTCAGTGTCTTTACCTTTTCGATTTTGTGCCTGTATTGAAAGCTTGTTTACTATGTTTACTGTTTCTGAGATCAATTCGTGACTAAATCCCTGCAGCCCAATACTCACAGCCTTGGAGCTCTTGAAGCCTTTGCCAGTGGGCACTGGGCGTAGCATCCACCCAAACCAACAATATTCTCCTTGCTGTCGAAAGCTTTGCCCACAGCTACAAGTGAACGGTCCGAACAAGCGTCTGGCGGTCGTGGTTGAAAGCCGAGCATTCCACGCTGCGTGACGTTTGTGTTGACAAGGAAGGACTCTGCAGTGCAGGACATGCCATTCAAGATGTATGTGAATTTTGCCAATTTTCTCTTGCAATGAGATTACGGGGCTGCTGAAGCGACACGTATGTAGCCAATTGCAACACAAAGGCTAGGCATAGCAAGAGATAGGAGGAGATCTTTGGTTCGTGGCAAGGAAGCACGTTCAACTTGTAAACGACGCTGTTCCAGTGAGAAGGAGGCCACTGGGCTGAGGCAGGTCCCCCACGCCTAGGCGGAAGAACTTCTAGAGTCTCATTATGCAGATGTCATATATACTATATTATATATATATTGTATTACATCATATATATATGCACGCAAATGAGTATAAACCATTTGGACGCTTTTTTCTTCATATTTTATGAGATGTTTGGCATACAAATATGGAACGGTTTGTTTAACTCCCCAGGGCTGTTTTGCTGCTGTGAGGCGGAGGCAGCCAATTGAACAGCGCGTCGAGCCAAGAACCAGGCTTTCATTGAAGAGTCTACTCGGCATTACACTTTGGCAAAAAAACATATAAACTGAGAGAGTGTCTTTAGATGTCTTTAGTCTTCTACGCGTTGAAGAATATGCCAAATGGCATTCCTAATCTGAGGTTATGCCATGGCGCTTCGGACCGAATGGGAGACATGTGTGACAAGGATTGTTGCAGCTAAGGTGCCTCCAATTCCTCGCAGGCGCCGTGCAGTCGCCCTGATGACCCTGTACCGCTTCGCGTAGACTTACAGTATACAGCATATATCTGTACATGTTCATATTTATATGGTTGCATCTATATATATATTATAAATTATAAGTATATATATTTTTTAGTTATATATTTACAGGTTGCATGAAAGTGATTCTCAGGCCTGCACAGCTTCGTGCAAGGCCGCTCTTTCCTTCATAGAATCTCACGGCGCAGGGCCTTTCGAGACGCTTGGCCTGTGACAAGGCGCAGCATTTTGGCACCTTGCCGGGGTCAACAGGTGGCCCAACTGTGCGCCGGGCACCCGGGGAAAGTCACTACATTACCGCAGCTGCTGATTGCGTACTTAGTGGCTACAATGATATATTTATATATATATTTATATATATTAAAATATTTGTATTATACTGTATTGTAGTGTTTGTATTATTACATTATGTATTAATCTGGAAGTGCCTTTGCAGCAAGGCCTGGTCAAATCAATTGCCCGTCTTTTCTTCTCAGACCCCTCGTGCTTGGATCTGTTGAGGCCGCGGCCAAGATGGGAGGCCTTACACGAGGCACATCAACTGGTGCCACACCATCTGCACGAAAGCGGAACACAAGGAACATGGGGACTTCCACAAGATCGAATGCCCTTTGAAAGAAAAAGACAGAATAAGAAGACCAGGTTTTGAATTGCTCACCGCTCAGCAGGCAAGCCCTGCCCCGCCCGCGACTCCGCCAAGACCTCAAAAACTCCAAGAGAAGAGGCGTGCTCAGATTTACCGGTCGGCCGCGACCCGCGTGGTGCCAGGCGCCATTGAGAAATGGTCGGCAAACTGTGTGGAAATTTTGAACTTTAACATTCTTTAACAGTATACCGTATTTGTGAATATTATGAATATTAAACAGTACTATACTGATCTATACTGCATGATTTTTGAATGTTTGCAATGTTGTCTAATATCATGAATAGCTATGAGGTTTTCTTACGCGAAGGAGCGGTCAGAGGACAGCCTGCGGCACTTCGGTGACAGTTTTGTGACTTTTTTGCGCTGAGGCCATTGGAACCAGAACCACCAGAGCCTCCGCCAGAGCCTCCGGAGCCTCCGCCACCACCACCACCAGAGCCACCGGCACCAGAGCCTCCAAAACCGCGGAGCGAATCACTTTCCAGGCGAGTGAAAGGATGTAAAGAGCAGGGAATCGGATGGAATTCACATGCAGTTCTCAACTTGGCAGGTTAGCTCTCGATCCTGAAATCTGGAGGCAAGGTCCGACGGTTCCAACCTTGGAAGCTTAAAGTGCTCGTAGAAGGACAATTAGGAGACGGAGGCACCACCATGGCCCTCAGGTAAACACGTGCGCGAACAAGCGCCCGTGAGGGTTCTGTCTGGCAAGTTGGGGGGGTATGTTTCCATACGTTCAATCTATGTGACCGTCTGCACTGTTTCGATTGGTTGATTGACTTGGCTTCTTTGCCTTTCAGCTTTCAGTCTGCTGACTACTTTAGCTCTGTTTCTTTGGGGGCTACATGGTGCCACCTAGCTTATAAACTTATGACCAAACGAACTTTATTGCGGCAAACACGGGGAGCCAGCAGGGGTCCTCAACTGGATCTGGCAGGGGCATGCTGCTTTGTCACCTTGGAGAGGCCTCCCCCAGTGACATGCGCAGAGCTCCGAGCAGCTGAGCGCTGGTCAAGGCGGTGGGACCCAAATGTCTCAATGTCAAGTGCTTCGGGCACCATGTTCCATCAAGATGCCTGTATAATATTGTATAATTATGTATGAGATATACCTAGCTCTTCTTTCGGGACTCTGTTCCAGCCTGAACGAGAAAATGTGCACATGAAGCCTGCGGGCGAAAACCACTTTCGGGCATGTTCTTGCGCTTCCTTCAGGACATTTTGGGCGGAGATTCTAGAAGATATGCGCAAAGTCCTCGGGCGAAGACGGCCGCGAAACGGGCGACAAAAAAAAACGCTTCAGGCGGAAAATCTGGCTTCGGCCTGCTTTTGTGCGCGGACCACCTGTGCGCAATAAAATCGGCCTGCGGAAGATGCAGGTATGAGTTATAACATGTTGTAACCCTCTATATGTATACAGTATAAGATATATAATATATATGGTATTCGCTTGACGCCGCCATTTTCGAATCGCTTGACGCCGCCGTTTCTAGGTCGCTCGACACCGCCTTCCCCGCACTCCGCTGGGGTTGCCGTTCCTGCGGCTGCGCTTTGTCATGTCCTTCCTGATCCATCGGCTGCTGTTTCCATGCTATCGCTCATGCTGCCTGGTAATGTTCTGGTTGCCGGTGTCTCACCATCATCCAGCTACCATGAGCGATAGCATGGAAACAGCAGCCAATGGATCATGACGAATCGCAGCCTCATCGCCAGGCACATCTGCAACCGCAGGAACGGCAACGTGAGCCGAGTGTGTATACTCTGTGTATCTCTGTGTAAGAGTATGTGCTGCGGGTCTTGTCACATGAGTGAGAGTGTCTTGTGACCTAATATAATGCATGGGTCGTGCCAAGTGAGTCGATTTGTCTCGGGTTCAAGCGCAATGGTCCAATCAATTTCGTAATGAGGTCGTGCCACGTGATCCGATTTCATGGGTAGTGAAGTGTGAGTCACTTTAAAGTCGTGCCAAGCGAGTGTGAAACCCAGTTAATGTCGGATCGTACTTCAAATGTAAGGTCAGCCTGCACGTCAGACGGGCCAAAGCCAAGCCTTGCATCAAGAAGGTAAGCAGAAGGCACGGCAGAAGGCAGAGCGAGTTGCTAGGCCTGGAGACCTTGGACCTCAGCGCCGTCGTTGGCACCCGCGAAGGCTATGCTCAAAGCGGCTGCAGTTGGCTGTGAGGACTTCAAAGCCTTCGGCAGTCACCGTTGCCTCGCAGACCGAGCCACAGAATTTCAAATTCCGTTTTGTGATCCACAGCGAGAAGGAGCCAGAGGAGCCAGAAGATGAACCCAAAGAGCCAGAAGATGAACCGAAGCACGGGTGGAAGTTGAGTGACTCAGAGGGTGAGGAAGTGGAGCGGCCAACCGCGGCTGCACCATCTGGACATTTGCCGCAGCTCACGCTGCCCAATCTGCGACAGGCAGCTGCAGTTCACGTGCGTTAGGAATTCATTCACGCCAGGCTGTTGAGGCGCCCCTTGGGTTAGTGTTGCAAGATTAGGCATCATTCGCTCCAATCAGCTGAAGGAGCCCTATGGAGCCTTCACATATGTAGAAATACACTGATTTCTATGTCTATGTGGGCTTATGTCGGATCAAAGAATCATGGTGGGCGCAGTGTTGTTCAATAGGTGCATGCTGCATTGTGTCTACAGCCAGGGCCCACAAGCAGAGACTCAGGACGAGCCAAATTGCTACGAGGGCACCCACATGCCTCCCGTGGCATGGCTTAAGTAAAGCTCTTTCAGATTCATTGCGCTGAATGGTTTCTCCATTGGCGAATTGCCTAGGAGCTTTGTTTGGCCAAGACGAATGCGGAGGACACCTTCCTTTCCTTTCTTGTCAGTCTCTTGCTTCTTGCATGCTTTTTGCTTGTCTTGCCATTGGTCGCTTTATTACGAAAGCCAGCTCTAGCTGGATGTTTCTTTACTATGTTTTCTCCCAAAAATGATCAAAAATGTGCCAACTTTTTGGGCCATTTTAAGGAAGCGAGAGCTTGCTCAAAAAAGCGCCCAAAAAGGTTCCAGCATTTTGGAACAAAACAGGGCAGCGCAATCTGACCCAAAAATGTTCGAACTTTTTTGGGACATTTCTCAGCCTGCTTGCCTGTTTGCCTGCGGGCGTCCGTCCGTGCGTGCGTGCGTGCTTGCTTGCTTGCTTGCGTCCTTGCTTCCTTGCTGCCTTGCCTGCTTGCCTTCTTGCCTGCCTGCCTGCCTGCCCTTGACATAAGATACTGACGATTGGACTTAGAACTGCCGTTGGTGATTGGGACCCGCTGCTTTACAACAAGAGCACATCCTGGCTTTCGTTCCCTCCTCTCAGATGAAAAGCTTATTCTTCGTGGACAGTGCAAGCTGCCTCCTCCAACTATTGTTGCAAGCCTCATCTCCAAGCCACACGCTCCGGGACGTTCTCAATATTATGCAGATACACCTGACCTTCGAGCTAGCTGCTAGCTAGCTTCAGTTTGTTCGTCCATGTACGCATATATATAAGTTGCGTTTGAAGTCGCCTTGGGGTTTTGGTGCGTTCAAGGTTTGCTACTGCATGATCTTTCGCACTTTTTCACACGCAATTGTGGAAGCAAGCACTTGGGACGATGTCGATCATTGGACCAATCCACCGCCCCACAGCTCGGGTGAGGACATAATCTCGGAAATTCTTGATATCTTCGACGTGGGCGACACTGAGCCATGAATTCAAGAGCCGCCTTAGCCTTAAAGATTGGGCCTGAAGGCGCAAATTGCTCTTTCTGCTTGGGCCAGAAGCTCTGATGGATGGTTCCATCTCGCTGCTATGTACAGTTGCTGAGCAGTTTGTCCGATGCGGGTTCAAAGGCACGTGCCCATGGTCATGATTGCCAATTTGGGAGAGGCAGTCGCTGAGCTCTGATGAAGAAGCTTACGACTAACTAACTTGGTGGCCAGTTGCTTTCAATACCTTTAATATCTTTATTTTTTTAATATGTATTTATTGTTTGAGGAACTTTCAGATAGAATCCTCTCTGCAGTTGAAGCGTGTCCCTCGCCGACCCACTTTGTCCGATAGTGTGACTGTGCAATAAGCTTCACTCTCCAACCACCCCTGCTTGATTTTCAGCATCTGTCTCGAGCCGGCCACGTGTTTGTGCAAGAAAGTCATCTGAATGAGACGTGCAAGTACATGTCATGTCAAGTGAGAACTGTGTTTCGTAATTCTTTTTAGTCTCTTTAGTCTTTGTCTCTTTACTTCTCTTGACTTCGTGGGGCTGTCGCAAACCCTTCTGCTGCTCAAACCGGACAGTTCATAGAGGCCATTCTGGAAGCTTGCCCCCGACTGCTTAATATATCAAGCGTTTGTTTTGACACAAGGGGGTGGCACCAGTCCGTTTCACAGATGTCGCAGGTGCAGAAAGTGAAGGACTTGCAATAAGATGCAATAAGTTGAGAGCAACATTGCTTTGCAACTTGCGCATCATCTCAGCATGCCATTCCGTTACCTTTATCGCTTTTGGTCTGCTGGTGCTGTGCAGCGGTTATGTATTTCAAATTTCAATTTCATGTTTCTCTATATCGCTATAGACCTGCCCCGGAGGATCGAGAAATTGGCTCTTCGCCTTGCTTGCTGCTCTACCTGTGCTTGAGCCCTATGATGCACACTTGAATAACTTGACTAACTCAGCAAGATTTTCATAGATTTTCCCTGGCTTCCGTGCGGGGGACCCTATTTGATTTTGCTTTTACGCCTCGACCAGCACCAAGGTTCAAAAGGTTCCACTGGTCGCGAGCTCAGTAGACATGTCTGCTGAAACGTGCGTGTTTTGGATGGAATTTCCATTTGGCCATGGATTGAGACACGAAGCAATCAACTCCTAGCCGCTGCCGACACCGGCTTATCCGACCCCGAGGCTCCCCAGGGGCTTGGCGCATCAAACCGCTGAGCGCCTGCTGCTTTGATCCTTGCACCTGTTGTGCCTCTCGAATGCATTTATGAAAGCACCATGTGAGGCCTGGCTTCAGCATGTCCATGCTACGTGGCGTGGCGGCAGCGCCAGGAGCTCTTGGACTTGGGAGAGCTGCCCTACATTTGCTGTGGCGGTCGATTTGCGGATTGGGGCTGCTGCTGTGGTCGCTGTGGGCGTTGCTGCCCACAGTTGGAACTGCCCTTTGATTCACCGCAGCTGGGCCTGCTCTTCGAGGCTTTCTGTTGCACTCCCTTCGCGGTGCTGGGCAATCGCTTCGTGATTCAGGACGCTCCAGTCGACAGACTGGTCACATCATGTTACATCTAACTCTAATTAATCACAATATATCACAATTAATCGAATTAAGCTTAAATGTGCTTAGCACATTTTAGCACCTGCTTAGCATGTGCAGGACGAATTTGAACGAGTCACTGCCTCAGAAGCTTCCCGTGGTGAAGATGCCAAGGAGAATGACGAGTGGGATGACTGCATTTGCTGCTGCTGTAGCTCCGGCACATTTTTGTTGAAACCGCCGAGAAACAGCACATATGAATCACAAGAATAGCAAATATGATGAAATAATATGAAATATGTGATTTCTATATATATATATGTATATGCGTATATGAAGCACATAGAAGATATATAGTCAAAAATAAATGCCGTATAACTGTATAACTATAGCCTGAATGATTTAATGAGTTCTGTTTGACACTTTTTGCTGCCTCAATTTAAGGTTTGGCGGGGCAGAGCCTTGTTTGCAAATGCCGCTGGACGAAAGTTCTGAGGATGACTCAGCAGCAGGAGGAGATTCGTGAGATCAAGAGCTGGGAGCCTTAGGGAGCTGGCTGCCAATACAATGTAATATATTACATTAGACTGTAATTTAGGTTAATATAATCAAATTTGTGGAGTGTGGCAGGCTCAATGAGCGGCATGAGCATAATGCCAACGGCGACGCAATTGCTACTGCCAAGTGCCTACGGCGCTACAGCATGGCCGTCGAGCTGATGCATCACTTGCTTGAGACAAAACTGTGCGTCCCACGCATGGGCCCGGCTCAAGATGTAGGCTTGGAGATGCCACGCAGTGCGAAATGCACAAGAAGGTGGCAAGACGCATGCTGCATGCATGCTACAGTAAAATATGTTCACAATATGCTTCAACCGTTGACTTCAACCTCTTGCGAAACAGTTTCGAAGTGCGTCCGATGATGTCTTTGTGCTTTCTGTCGCTGGCGGTCTTGGCACCTTGCCAGCATCAGACATCGTATTGAACGTGTAACGTGTCAGGATAGAATCTCAGAATAAAAATAATTTTGCCACCATGTGATTCTATGGCAGGCAAAGGTGGGGGCGCAGGATGTGACAAGCAATGCGGTGACAGCCAACGAAACAGCCACTTGTTTGCCAGATGGAATTCCAGCAGGGGATCGGAAGGCCCTGCGACTCACCAACGAAAACCTCACTTTGGGGATCTGGAATTTGAATGCGGCCAGCGGTCAGCCAGATGCCCCGACTGCCATCTTCTATATTTTGGCCTCAGAAAAGCTCGGCTATCAGGTCGAACTCATGGGAGACAAGCTGGCTGCTGATTCAGTTGCGGCCCTGAACAATGTTGCAGGTTGTCACCGTGCAGAGGAAGAGCAATGGGTGTGTGATGACAGAGCGACCCGCACTCATGCTGTTCTTGGCGTCAATCTAGCTTTAGCAGAGCAGGAGGAGTTCGACAGGCTGCAGGCAGACCGCTCTGGTGGCCGGTTGGAAGATTTGGCAGGCATGGGATTTGTGATACAGTTTGGGATCTACGTCAAAGCTTCAACGGCTGCAAAGGCACTTGCAGACCAGGTTTTCTTGGATGATTACAGGACCTACAATGCATCTCAGCAAGACTACTTCCAATTGCCTAGGTTTTTTTCTCCACTATTCTCCATTAGAGAGGGGCTTGTGCCCTGCGACGAGTGGCTTGTGACGGTTTACGAGCAGGGAGTCCATCGCTTAGTGCTGCCGGAGCCCAGATGCTTGCGTGAGTGGTGGCCTAGCCCATCCTGCACGAACTTCCCCAGCTGCATCCCACTCCTTGCGCATCGCAAGCAGGGATTGGTTGAAAGTGCTACCACTTTGATGCATCAGGCGCGACTCTTTCATGTTGTTTCTAGATGTTTCATGATGTTTCTAGGTCTGCATGTGATGCCTTTGATACTGTGAGGATGTCAAGAACAGAGGACCTGCGATAGACCTGAGCTTGGCTTAGGCTTAGGCAATTGTGGCAGCGAGCAGGCGAGGTGTGGTTTACGCGAACACACGACTACTGTAGCTCCAAAATTGGAGCAGAAATGCGCCGAATTTCCGGGTGAGTAAGAAAGGAAGGACCCAAAGAATCTGCGTAGCAAAGGGTTCCCGTTTTAGGTGGGGGTTTGGGGGGTGGAATTGGGCAATGTTGACGTGGTGGTGGGTGTGACGTGGAATTGTGGGGCAGGCGCGAGGAATTGCCTTCACCAGGCGGAATTGCTGGATTTCGTGGCCCTGTGCGGCGATTGGGCTGCAAGCGTGCGGTAGACTTGGTGCGAAATTGTGGCTGGCGCAAGGGTCCCATGATTTGTCGGCGTGCCCCCGGCGTGCATTTACGTAGCAGTTTCTAGAACGAATAGTAGCGGTTCTGGTGGTTCCTAGTGCGAGTAGTATCGTTCCTAGTCCTAGTATGAGGTTGTAGGCGTAGTGGTTCCAGGTGTCACAAATTCCATGTCGCGTCATCTCTTGTCATGTCATGTCATGTCACGTCCTGTCCGACAAGAAGTGGCGTAAAAGGAGAGGACCTGATTCAAGACAAGACATGGCGCGACTATCGTGTATTGACATGACATGACACGAGATTGCGGGACGATGTGCACGGCATGACGACACAGGACAGGATATGATACGAAAAGAGAAGGCACGGCGAGACATAGCCTGTCATGGATCATGATGGATCCTGGAAGGGCATGCCATGATACGACATGATATGACAGGACCTGACGTGACATCAAAACAAATGACATGACAGTACAGTACAGTCTCTACCTGTGTCGTCTTTCACCTGGTCAAGTCACACCCGGTTGTGCGTCACGTCGTCATGTGAGCGGCTTTTTTTTTTCTCCTCCCCCTTTTCAGGACCAAAAGGAGAGTGGAACTCCATTGTTGGTGCGTAGCCTACGTTCTCGAACCGCGTAGCCAAGCGGAGGCTTGCGTAGGATTAGGAGGCGCGTAGCCACGTTTGCGTAGCCATGTTTCCCAGTTCTATCTAGCAGCATGCACCTGGCAGATACAGACCCCCGTACGGGGCTGCATCCTAACTCTTAACTGGAAAGATTCCATGGTCGGTGCAGCAGTTAGTCAAGCAGGGCGGCGTCACAGAAAAGGTCGCACTCTTGTCTGGTAACCCCTTGCGTAGCCCCTCGCGTAGCCACGCTTCAAATATACCGCTCGCGTAGCCATTTCTGCAGGTAATTCCGCTCCGCGTAGCCCTTGCCTAGACACACCGCGATTTTCACCATGCCCGATAACACACAAAAGAAAAGCTCATGTGGGGTCATCATGTCGTGTCATCTCGTCTCCTGTCATGTTGTGTCTTGCGTCTTTTCACGAAGGGGAGCTTCAGTTCCTAAGTTCCTACAGCTTTAGCATGCTTTTGCTGTTTCTCCTTTTCCGTGCACTTCGTGTGACGTTGTTGGGAAACGCCTGTTTGTTTGAGTAATGAAATGTAATGAATCTTTACTTTTTCTGGGGGCCCCCTGTACGCTTTTTGTATGGCCCCCCCGTGCGAAACCCCCTTTGCAGGCCGGGGTGGGCTGGCTCATGATCTTTGCAGCTTCTGTCTTACGGCTCCGCAGGGACACGGGCACGACATTGGACATGTGGCATGCTTTGGGGCTATAGAATGCTAAAGCCCGTTAGGTCAATGGCAGAAGCAAAGCAGGTAAACTTGAAACTTGTAGGTGGCAAGCTGTTAGTTCACAAGGGATGGGGTGATATGAACAAAAATCAATATATATATATATCGTCCCGGGTCGCGGGTCGCCACCCCCCCCCCCGAATGGTATGGTCTTGAAACCTAGGTTTTGAGCTAGAGGCAATACATTGCATGGAAGTGGTGGTATGTATGTATGTATGCATGTATGCCAGCACCGCAGGGCCACCACAGGGCCACACGGGGGGAGGCGGGGTTGTGTATGTATGTATGCATGTATGTATGTATGTATGTCTGTATGTATGTATGTATGTATGTGTGTGTATGTGTGTATGTTTGTAAGTTTGCACGTATGTATGTATGTATGCATGTATGCATGCATGTATGCATGCATGCATGCATGTATGCCAGCACCGCAGGGCCACCACAGGGCCACAGGGGGGGAGGCGGGGGTACACAACACACCCACCAGCGACACAGAAGCAAAAACCCCACAGACCCGGGCAACACCACAACCCAGCACCACAGGGCCACAAGGGGGGGGGGCGGGGTATACACACCATACACCATGCGTGGGGGGGGGTGTGGGGGTTGCGACCCGGGACCATATATAAGGGAAGCAACACAGAGACTTGTAAGCTTGCCTGCTTTGAAGCTGGGTATGGTGCTGCTTCTTTCCGCTTCCATTTCGTCCCCCCCACTCTTGTCACCTCATGTCACGCCATGTCATGTCTAGTCTTGTTGACTCGTGTTGTGTCCTGACTTGCCGTGTGATGTCCTCGTTCGAGTTCGTGGGTTCCATCTTGTCTTGTTCTCTGTGTCTAGGCTCGGCGGAATCGGTACGAGTGACTGTAAGCTTCAGGAAGATTACGGAATTACTGTATATATAGAGTGTTTTTTGGAGACTGACTCTGGGAGGCATCCATGCTGAACATGCCTGTGGCTCTTGCCGTGGCTGATGGCTACTACATTGGCTCAGACTTTCACAAAATTGTCAGCACATACGATGTCCTCTATTTCTACTGGGAGCCGGATGTGACTTTCAGAGAGTTTGATCCTGTCAGGGTTGCTCTTCCTTTGGCGTTTGGTACCGACAGCGTGCCCCAGCACCAGTTCATTGAACCGCGCACGGTCATCAGCACAGAGCTCAATTGGCTAGCTCCTGATGCACGTGAGGTGATGGGCAACATGCAATTCAGCGAAGAAGACATCCACACAATGATGTCCTACGCCGAATACGATGACAAAGAAATCAGTCAGAACGGCACGGGAGACGTGCCCGTTTTCCAAGCACAAGCTCCCAACCAATGGCTTGCTGGAGATGCTTTGGCGGGGGCATGCCGGTGGATTCAATCAAATGCGGAGACATGGCAACGTTGGATTCCACCAAAGCTCAACTGTTTTCCTGGACAAGGTCTCTATTCAATAGCTGGGGCCTCAGGACAAAAGGGGAACGAAAACGTCGGAGGGAGATCAAGACTAAGATCTTCAGATTGCTCAGGTCGTTGGGCAGTGGGTGCTTTTGCCCGGCAATGCAGTGCCTAGAGTTGATTAAAGGATATGAAAGGAGTGTAGAGACATGAAGTTAGACATGAGACTTTTCCCCGTGTCTTAGACCGTTTTCTCCAGCACGGTGCTGAGGATGAATGCCGAGTGTGTGATCCAGGCCGCTTTTCTTCACAAATCGAGTTTGGCGACACTGCAGTTTGCAGCGCTCGCCTCAGAAAGCATTGCGGTGTAGTTGCAAAATGTTGCAAGCTGTGAAGAGATCGTTAATTTACGTTTAGCTAGCTCTAGTTCTTTCAATATGTGCAACAAAACATGTTAAATGAAATATCTACCTGCATGGTACTTACAAAGTGAGTATGCACATCTCGACTTCGGTCCAGGACCGTGTGGTCCTGGCACAATCCAGCCACGCTTTGGCGGAGAAGTTTGCCAACTTTGCCAGCCAGGGACATTTGCAGCAGACCAAGGAACCACGACGTGCACAAAGTGCTGGCAAGGCCCGAAACATTAAAAGGGAAAAGTGAAGCCTTCGAGCCAAGGGAGTTATCAAGATGGCTTTGGCGCTTCGGAGTGCAAGAGCTGTCCTGAAGGCAAAACTACTCTACAAGGCTCCAGCCAGGCCTCAGATTGCGTCTGTGGCAGTGGTACGGTAGAGTCTGGCGGGCAATGCGTAGCATGCTCCGATGGCCTCATCTGTGAAGATCTCACTATTCGTCAATTGCCTGGCTACTGGGCTTTTTGGGAGAATAATATTTTGTCAGTCTTCCAGTGCAGAGACCAGCTACAGTGTCCTGGTGGTTCTGTCGGGCAGTGTGCTCCAAATAGGATTGGCCTTGCGTGTGGCAGTTGCCCAGAAGGATTTGCAGCAGAGTTGGATGGCAGCTGTGCCAAGTGCGGAGGCAGATCTATTTGGCCTTTAGCCTTGATGTTTTTGGGGGTGCTGGTGATTGTCCCTGCGGTGATTGCCGCCGGCATTTTCATGACAAGAGCACGAAGGGCGGCTCTTAGCATTTTTATGGTGAGTATCATCTTTGGGCAAGTTGTGGTCTGCCTGCAAGGGTTGGATGCCATCTATCAGTTGGACATCAGATGGGTCGACCCTGCCAAAGCAATTTTGCAATCGCTGGCCATCTTTAGTTTGGACCTGGACTTTTCCTGCTTTCTACCGCCGCAAGAGTACGTGTTAGAATATGCAGTTCAGCTGACAGCATATCCTGCGGTATTGGTGGCAACTTTCTTGGTGTGGTTGCTGATGCGATGGAGACGGCCTGTGAGCTTCAACGCCTTCGTAAACGTTCATGGGCTCCTCCTTGTTGCCTTGTTGACGGCCATCACACTCACCTTGGTCAGGCCGTTACAGTGCAGGAGCAACCCGAATGGCTTATTCACCATCGTGTCGAAGCCTTACATCATCTGTTGGCAAGGGGAGCACGGAACCTTAGTAATCTTGGCAGTCTTGGGAGTTCTTGCATATCCAGTCACAATCCTGGCAGCAATTACTTACCTCACCAGACAATACCCAATCTGGCTACGTTCAGGGGGTGGGATTGAGGTGATGGAAAGGTATCGCTTCCTTTTTGCTCGCTTCCGTCCTGAACGATACTACTATGGGCTGATTCTCACTGGTCACAACTTGATCGTTGCAACTATCCCTGCTGCATTGGTCGCCTTGCCAGCGCTGCAAGTCGGGATTATGGGCATTGTCATCTGTTTGAAGCTTATAGTGCAGATTCTCTTATGGCCATGGAGGCTGGACCTTGCAAATTACAATGACTTGGCCTTGTCAGCGGGCCTGCTAATCCTCCTGTTGCTGGCCTCGCCCCTCCTGAACATCAGCCAAGAAGAAACGCTATCATTTGTGGCGATTCTACTGTCTTGTGTTATGGTATTGCTGCCTTTGGTGGCAGTGCTGGCGGCTTTGGCAGTTGTGTTTACCAGGCTTCGTCCCCAAAGCAAGTATGATGCTTTCCTTTGTCATCACAAGGCCGGTGCAGGTGCCCTCTGCCGGTTCTTCAAGCTAGTGGCCAAGAAGTACATGAAGATCAATATATTTTTGGACTCGGATGAGCTGGATGACCTTGGGCGAATCTTTGACGTTGTTCGTGCAGACGTCAAGTGCCTAGTCGTGGTCCTCACAACAGAGCTCTTGCACCGCATGTGGTGCGCGGGTGAGATTACGACAGCTCACAAGAATGATGTGCGGATTATTCCTCTTTATTGCGACGGCTACTCCTTCCCAACCAATGAGAGTATTGATGTCATTGAATCCGTTTGGACAGAGGAGCAGCGGTCCACTCTCGTCTCCTATGGGATCTCTATGGATGATGTCAAGGCGCGGTTGAACAGTTGAAACAGTTGAACGAATACGGTTATATAGTTGAATTATGTTTAATTGTTTATATATATAATTTGCCTTTGTGACTTCCAGCTGGTTTGGGCACCTTGGACCTAAGTGTTCAAAAGGAAGCCGCCTGGCAATTTAGGGTGCACGACACAAGGATGGCAAGGAGCAGATAAAGAATGATAAAGACTCCACAAGCCATAGCAGCCTTGCCGCGTTATATCACGTTACCATCCAGCACGGCTAGGTGCCAAGTGCACGGCCTCGTGTCGGTATAGCGTACTGGTAGCTGTTCATCACGCGCCTCCAGGGCTGGCACTGCGACAGCAGGAAAACCACAAAGCGGTGACTGCTGGCAGGCTTCCGACCGATGCCTCCGTTCAAAATCTGACTGGAAAAGGAATGGCAGATTTAAGTCGCAAGTGTTCTGCACTTTGTCAAGATTTCTATTCACTTCTATCGCCTTTTTTGGGAAAAAATAGGACCGGATAACCCCACATGTGAAGTTGAAAGTGTAAGACGTGGGTAGCAGACACAGGAGTAGAAGCCGGGAGAGAAGAAGGTGCGGAGAATGCCACGCAGACGCGTGATGAAGAATGAGAATGAATTCAGCGCAACTTTTTTGCTCGTGAAATGCAGCCGTAGGCAGGTCTTGACGTCGGGTCGAGGGCGCCGCCGCGGGCAGTGGCAACTCCGCGCAGGAAGACGTTCTCCACGATGTTGGTAACTGGAGGACAGAACTGGTGGACCACCGTCACAGCTGCGCCTGACGAGTAGCTGGGTCGTAAGAGATGCAACATCATGGCAGGGTACGTGAAGCAGGCGATTATAGAAGAAGCCAAGGAGCAATTGACTCTGTCAACGCGTCGCCAATCTCTTTTCTTCGCAGCAGTGGGTCGCTAAATGGAAAAACTCCACGATGAAGGTACCTGGCACACGCAACGAGAATAGCCAAGGCCACAACAGCACGCTGTTCAACCCCGGCATCCTCCTAATACTGCGGCGCCAGCAGCAAGACGTCCAGGACGAAGAGCTTCTCCACGATGAAGGCGTCTGGAACACGCAGTCGCGGTGCCAGCAGCAGAAGACGTCCCCGACGAAGATCTTCTCCACGATGAAGGTACCTGGCACAAGCGACGAGAAAACAACCGAAGCGACACCAGCACGCTGTTTCAACACCGACGTTGCAGCATCTCTCCTCGGCCCCTTTCGGCTGACCTTGTGGCTGACCTTGTTGAAACATCAGTACCAGAAGCGTCTGCCTTGACCGTTGTGTCAAAGAAGATGAAGAAGCTGCAGCAGACGCTGGCTACCACATGTGTCATGTGACAGATAGCGTCTGCCGCAGCTGCTCCACAGACTACAAAAACATTTCGCAACGTGCCCCTTTCGGCTGACCTTGCTGAAAGATCAGTACCAGACAGCATCTGCCTTGATCGTCGTGTCAAAGAAGATGAAGAAGCTGCAGCAGACGCTGTCTGTCACTTGTGTCATGTGACAGGGACGATGGCGTTCAAGTAGCAGCTATTGCCCAGATTGCGCAGGCCGGTCTCGCCAGCCAGGCCCCACTCGACACTCCGCCGAGACGTCCGCGACCAACGCCTCCACGGCCAGGTGGGCATCCAAGAGCTTCTTCGCAGCCTGCAAGCCACGAGACCGCACCGTGCCCTCTTCTGCACGACCGACCCAGGTGCGCAAGACAGCCTGACCACGAGGTAGCTGCCCCGTTTGGCCCCGCTGCAACCAGGCTTGCATCAAGGCACGCAGGGGGTCCCCGCCTTCCTTAGCGCTCCGCTGGCCCGCCTTCAGAGCCGCGACCACCTGGGCAACATCATCCATTGCTGCCGCCGCTGTAACTTGCAGCAGCTTCTGACTCTCTTTGAGGCCCTGCGAAGACACGACCTTGGTGTCCCACCCGCGCGCGAAAGCCAGCGCGACGCCGCTCTACCGGCATGGCAAAACAACTTCAACTACTCAATCCAATCCGTGGGAAAATAAACTTTGTACAGCGCTCCTTCCACTCACAAACCACCGTATATAAGCCTTATTCAACCCCTCGCAGCATGCTATAAGAGCAGACGACTCCTTCCACGCCTGGCCAGCAGGACAGTCTCCAAGCTGGCCGCTAGGTTACACAACCGCGGCACAGGCAATGGTAATAGTGCTTGCGCAACCGTGAGTACAACCGTGAGCCTCTACACTGCAGCTCATACATGAGTCCCCACTGCACGCCCTAAGTTGCAAGAAGTCATCTCCAACACCTCGCGGATAGTCATTCCGAGTCACCGGCACGGCCTTGGGCACGGTCATGCGTCGCAGCCTGCAGCCCTCAACACCCGAATCGTCATTCCGAGTCACGAGCGCGGCCAAGGCGCCCCGGCCCCACACGCACGTAACCCCACGACCCTGGTTGAAGGTTGCGCCCGAGACGCTGTCCTCGCACGATATAGTCGCCGCCTCTGGTGGGAGCAATCGGCGCCACAGGCGTGCCTCATCCGGGTAAGCCACGGGAACCTCCATGAACCCCAGAAGAACAGAGACAAAAGCCTAAAGCCCGCAGAAAAGCATGGCACGTCACGTCCATGCAGGACAGCACCTCCACGCGCCTCCAAAACGCAGGCGCGACGCTAGCAGCAAGACGTTGCCGACAAAGATCTCCAGGATGAAGATCCCTGGAACACCAGCAGCAAGTCCCCGACAAAGAGCTTCTCCACGACGACGGTACCTGGCACACGCAACGACAAAACGGCCGGAGCTTCTCCACGATACGTGACCTATCTGCAGTCTACGGTCTACGCTAGTGCGAGAGCTGATGCAGCCGCGACGGCAGCAGCAAAACGTCCCCGACAAAATCTTCTCTACGATGAAGGTGCCTGGAACAGAGCAACTCCTTGCTTGTCGCGCAACGACATAGCCGCCAAGCCGCTGACAAGTTTGATGCCCGAAGCAAAAGCTGCGGTGCACACCCTCGGCCCGGCCACCACAGGTGCCTGAGTATAAGAGGTGTGAGAGTGAGAGATGTGAGCGTGAGAGGTGTGACCGTGCGAGGTCTGAGAGTGAGAGGTGTGAGAGTGAGAGGTGGGAGAGTGCGAGGTGTGAGAGTGCGAGGTGTGAGTGTGAGAGGTGTGAGAGTGAGAGGTGGGAGAGTGCAAGGTGGGAGAGTGCGAGGTGTGAGACTGAGAGGTGTGAGTGTGAGAGGTGGGCGACAGAGGAGGAGGCGGAGGCGGATGCAAAACTTAAAACAAGAACCCCACACCACACAGAGATGTGGGGAAATATTATTCATCTTTCTAAAGACAGATGGCTCACCAAAAGGGAGGAGGAAAATAACGAGCCACCGGCTAAAAAGGAACACCCGAACCTGAATGCACGACAAAGGAATGTCCGCAGCTCTTGTCAATGATTGTGGTATACAACTCTTGTCAACAATTTTGGTATATTGTTGTGAACGACTGTTGTCAATGACACGAGTCAAGGACTTTTTGTCAACGACTCTTGTCAACAGACGCAAGAAGAGAATCAACCTGACACAAGTTGACATGACAGGACAGGACGCGACATAACGCCACATGCCTGACATAATTCACGTGTGTTGCCGTGCGAATTGGGTGGTTGAAGTTGGCATGAAGGATACAAAAGTGCTCAGGGCTCAGAGCACAGTAAATGTATGCGAATTGGAGGTGAGACTCATAGGGATTGAGACGGATTAGGACATGAGTGGCTGAGTAGCTCAGCGAAGAAATGGTACACGGTGCAAGGGCCTCGGCAGGAAGCGTACCTCCACGTGCAAAAGTTGAAGGGTGTTGCATTGTGCCGCTCATGGGCGCTTGAGGAGCAGGAGGAGAAGATCCTTGAAATCATTTCGGAGTCATCCCGGTTCTGCTCACCTTTGAGTCGACACAAGGTACCTCGAGGTTCTATTGAAGGAGCAAAAATATTGGTGTGTACGAGCCTCTCGCCGGAAGCAACCTCCACTGGAATGATCTTGCAGCAGATGGTACAGCTACGCATGCGCACTTCAACTTACAGCCTTCATGCAGCCGAGGATCTTGTGGCTGCAAATGCTTCCTTCGTTCTCTTCGTGCTGAGTAAAGGTGTGTTAGAAGACCCGCACTTCGCACGCTGCCTTCTGACTTCCAGACGCTGAGCTGAGATGGGCGCTTGATTCGCGCGGATCGCCGATGGCTATATGTATATGTACATATATATACATGATTTATATATGACCATATGGGCATACCGTATAGTGTCGATATTAATAGTGATAACCTTAAGGTCTTCGATCTTTGTACTGTCTGCCTCGGTTGTCCTACGCTTTGGACCAGCGATCGACCAGAGCTCATAAGTCAGCCTTCCTGGCTTTCGTTCTGGAGTCGTTTTTTTCGTGCCGGTTTCCAAGGGAGCTGGTTCGTTCAGCATGAGTGCTAGCCTGAATGCTACAGACGTGTTCGTGCGTGGCAGTGAAACACTCATCTTATGCTGTGAAAGTGATTTGATCAGAGGCGTGCCTCCACTTCTGTCCCATGCGCCCAGTGTGAAGATGCGGTGGCGCATCAAACATTTCTGCATGTCTGATCTAGGGATGCGCGCATGGAGGCTATTCGCGTTTGCGTTTTTTGGCTGTCGGGTAGGTTCAGGCCCCTCCTTGCAAGTCGACATGAGTTGCTTGGGGCGTGTCACGCATGATTCAATGACCTTCATTCCCCTCAAGAGTTTGAGAGCGTCTTGAGTTGTGTGATGTAAACCAGCAGTGAGGACAGAAGTCGCTGGAGTTTGTCACGGTCAATGATGGCACGTTCCAATTCCCTCAGCCAGAGTTTGTTACCGAGGACTGCCCCGAAACCGAAAGGAGAGTCACAACTTTTAGGGCTCACCCAAACAGAACGTCTCTAGCATACTTAATATATAAGGCGCATATGATCATAAATTATATATAGGACTAACGGAGATTCAACATTGGAGGTGGAGACAGGCAGGCACGCATTGCCTGGTCTGAGCCCCAATGTTGGTGCGTTGCTGGCGAAGGCATATCAGGCTAGGAGACGTCGCGGACGTAAGCTGTCTGGAAGACGCAGGTGCTACTAAGCATCCTGGCACTACCGCTAACCCCTCATGGCTCCTCTGGCCTTTTGGAAAGGCTGGAATCCGAGGGTTATAGTACATGCCCAGCTCAGTCATGTTTTGTGTTTTTCGTGTTTTTCTGCAGGTTTTCCCAGCGCAATGATCGCGCCCCCACAGTTGTTTTGAACTGTCTGACTCCTTTCAGACAATTTAGCCTTAGCTGAGCTCGGCCAGGCAAGTTACGCAAATCTGCCAAAGACTTGGAACTCTGGAGGATGGGCCGAGGCAGGAGCAGACTTCGCAGTTTCTCACAAAACCAAAAGTTGAATGAAGAACAGAAAAGTAAAAGCCTAGCGGTGCTAGCGGTCTCTGCAGAATTCAGCGTTCTTTTCTACGTCTGACAGAAGCAAAGCCTAGACTGAGATAGTTCAGTTGCAGGAAAAAATATTCCCTTTCATCACAACTTGCAGCTTGGTTGGACTTGCACTTTTCCTATGACACCTGAGCCAAGAGCCGCTGAGGGTGACACTTCGTTCGCCTTCGAGAGTGAAGTCAGTGAAGGGAAGGCTCTAGACAGAAGTGAAGTAGTCGAACGCGAGAGCGTAAGAAGCGCTTGCAGTTTGAATAGCGACGAACTGTGGAATGTTTGACACCATTTTCTTGCCAGGGTTCTGCAAAGCAGATCTTCGAAGCAAAGACGCTCACTGGCACTTCGAAACCTGAAAGGACAGAGGTAGCGCAACGCGAAAGGGAGCGTGTGACAATACTATCGTGCGTCACAAAGTTCAGAGTGCAAGCAGCATACCTGTGCATGCAGAAGCAGCATTTCTATGCATTTGTTGCGGTTCGCTGTGGCTTGAAAAGAGGGCATGCTTTAGAAAACAGCTTACTATTACTATGCTTACTGTACTTCATGCAGCTCAGGTTGGCGTGTGCCAAGACAGGTTGACAGGTGCCATGGAAGTCTGAGCTCTAGTCTAGTCGCTCTGGCACCTATTATGCTAGCAGCAGCCAAGCTGCTCCTGGTGATTGCCCCTTGGCCACATAGAGACCGGCATGGTCTGGCTTATAAGGATGCGACATGGGACACGTGTGATGGTCTGGGGTGTGGCAGCCAGCCCATCGTGCCATACCATGCCCTGTCCAAAAGCTTTGTCGTCATCCCAGCTTGCCATGCCCAGTCTTATGTGCGCTCACTTAGACTTAGAGCTCGCAGTTGATTCTTTGCGTTTCAAGCCCCGGACCAGTGCTCTTTCTTGGGCTGAGGTTGTGAGACTTGAGATTTGCTTGTCGCGCTGCGTACCAAGTGCAATTCCGGTGGAAGAGCGGAGGAACGTGTCCAGCAACGTCACGACTTCTCGCGCAGTCGGGGTTTGGAACATCTACGGCGGCAAATTTCAAACCGACACGCCCACAGAAGTTTTTCGGATCTTGGCAGAAGAGATACTGGGATACAATGTCTTCGTGGAGGCAAAGAACACAGGAAGCATTATCGATGCTTTGTATGGCCTTGCAGGCTGTGAGGAGCCAGAGAATGCATCATATCGGAATTGCCAGGGCCAATCAACTCGCCATCACGTCTCCATCGGATTGCACCTTGCCAGCAATCAGACCTTGGGGCACTGGAGATCGATCCAAAGGTTCAAGCGGGGCGGGATGCTAGAAAGCTTGGGAACGGCAGGCTTCACAAGTCAGGCGGGGCTTCAAATCAGCCGCGCGACACTCCTGAAAGGCCAACAAGCAGCTGAGCCACTTTTTCTCGATGATTTCAGAAGCTACAACTCACTGTTTTTCAGCCCACAAGTTTTCTTCGAAAAGTTCACAGAGATCGACGAGCAGCTTCTTATCCCTTGTTCGACGTGGCGCCTGGATGCAGCAGAGGGACTCGTTTCATATGTGTCGCAAACTGGAGACACTGATGGAGTAGTCGGCACAGGAGAGAGTATGACCTTGAGATGTCTTGGAAGATGGTGGCTAGCTCCAAGTTGCAGGGCTTCAAGACGTTGCGTTCCATGCATCACTGGTGCCAATGATTACAATCAGGCCTTTCATGCCGTCGAGATCATGGAAAAGGCCAGATTTCGAAAACTCAGGGCAGAAAATAGGAATATATAAACTGTTTTGTTTGTTGTGTCTGAATGTCGAATACTTGAGAATCGGGCGTTGCTTCAAAAGGCCGCCTTATGGCAGATGCCTGTGGCACTGGGTGCAGCTCCCTACAATGGATCCTCAAGTTTCCGGAAGATCATCTTGACGTACGATGTTCTTTGGATGTTTTGGGAACCAAGCGTCGAGCTGCAAGAGCTCTCCCCAGTCTTCATCCGCTTCCCCAGCTACAACTTCACGCAATGGTCGATAAACATGATGGCATCGGCCCGACGACCTGAGTATCCAGAACATGTGGTGAGTTTGGAGTTGGCGGAGCTTGCACCAGAGATTAGGGTGATGCTGCAACGAACGAGGTTCTCCGTAGAAGATATCAATGCAATGATTCAATGGAGCGACATGTACCTTGATCTCGACCCATGCTGGGGCTGTGCTGCACAGGCGGGAGCTTGCAATTGGCTCCTCCAGAATGAGGAGAAATGGAAGCCTTGGATACCCAAGAAGAGTCAATGCTTCTCAGGTCAAGGAATGTATGAGGTGTCTCGCTTGGGTTTAAGGGGTGATTTCACCGATGATTCGAGTACATTTCGAGGAGAAAAGCTCATAGCAAGATAATATTATTATGTGTTTTCCAACTTTGTTTTAATCCTCATTTTGTCAGGGCGGCATTTTGCAGCACACATGGGTTTGTGCGACGGTAGTTCATGCCACGATGTTGCTGAATGGTGTGGGCCCATGAAGACCTGCAGAGCTCGTCTCCCTGACCTTATCACCACTGAGCTCCTCCACACCCGAGCCGAACCGAACAGGTCGTATGCACTACCAAGCTCGGCATGTCTATCGCATTTTTCTTGTAGTTCATTTGCTTTCGCGAGATTCCGCACCTCGTAGCTCAGTAGATCTTCATCGTGTTCCATTCTATAAGTGTTAAAAGCTTTAGAAGCAGTCTACATATAGTTTAATTTTTGTATATTTTTGTAAGAAGCTGTTTTGCACTCTGTAGGTTCGCGCCTCAAGCCAAAAGCCCCAATGTAAGTACAAAGTCTCTTTACCCAAGTCCTCCCCCCACAGACGTCAAACATCAGAAGCTGTACACTTTGAAATCTTTGAGTGCCATGCACTCCCTACCACACATGAGAAGACTCGGAAGCGCAACGATTCATGCCAGTCAAACTTTGCGGTGTTAGCAGGTGGTGTAAACAGCATGCCGCCCCAGCTCGATCGCGCAACCAGTGAGTATAGTGAGTCTTGCTTGTATGTGTGTGTGTTGTATCAATCCAAAACACCGTGAGGATCATGAGGGGGAGTGTTTTATTCTCCAGAATATGGCCGTCATTTCTTCGCTGGCGCAGGGCAGCAAATGATCGCTCAGTCTGAGTATTCATACCACCTACATATCAAGATTACGTATGGAGTCTGACTCATGTGCTATGCGCGTTATGTTGCCGTATTATATAAATATTATAAATTAAATAATTATATATCACATTATATATATATATTATTATCATATTATATCATGTGTTGCCGACTCATGGTGTCGATGAGGATCTTCTCGGCGAGTTTGCCTTCCGTCGGGGCCCTGAGACCTCCTGCCGGGCGTGCACAGCTGGGCGATTTTCGGCCACTGTGGAGGACGCTATGGGCCATACTGCGGAGTGCAGCTTCTTGGAGAGTGTCACAAGTTGAGCCTAGATACATGATTATACAGTAGACCGGTAGCACAGGTCATATATGATATTATATATATATCTACATATCATAATTCATATGTATATATTGCGTACGACCGTTGGCCTACAACTCTTTGAGAGACTCGACTTCCCGTCGATGCATTCTAAGGACTCTGCCGCACGGGCACAGCCCAGCCATCAGCATCTTCGGTGAAATGCGATCCTTGCGTAAGGGGCCGCTATTCCTCCGGTGAAGGATTATCAGAGTGCTTTCGCTGCGAAAGAGGCCGCGGATGGAATCCGAAATGAGATCAAACGGTATGGAACGAATGCAATACACCGTCCATGCCGTTACATGATATAAACTCGTGAAGCACTTTGATTTCAGTCGGGAGCCTTTTCCTCCCCGAATAGCCTGAGTCTCGTTTTAGCATCTCTTATGAGCACCGTATCAGCTGTGTTGCGCCAGGCAGGTTCATGGAGGAGCACGGGGCCTCACAGTGTGTGGAATGTCCTGATGGAATGACCACTGATATGGTTGGAGCAGAAGACGTCACAGAATGTCGCTGTAGGGAGGGATGGTATTGGATGAATAGCACATTGAGCTGCGTGGAATGCCCCATGGGGATGAGTTGCGCAGGTGGCCAAAAACTGCCAGAGCAACTCCCAGGATATTGGGCCGAAGCAAGTCTCTTGAATAGATCGACTTTCTCAGTGTTCCAATGTCGAGATCAGCTGCAATGTCCTGGTGGAGATGCTGGGAGTTGCCCTGCTGGCCGTATCGGTCGCGCCTGCGGCAGCTGCAGGGAGAATTTCGCAGCGGAACTCAATGGCGAATGTTCCAAGTGCACGGGCAGATCTTATTGGCCAATTTTCGTTATGCTCTCAGGCGTTTGCCTGATTCTACCACTTGTGATAGCTGCCGGCATTTTTATGACACGTGCACGAAGGGCGGCTCTTAGCATCTTCATGGTGAGTATCATCTTTGGGCAAGTCGTTGTGTGCATGCAAGGGTTGGATGCCATCTATCAGTTGGACATCAGATGGATCGACCCTGCCAAAGCAATTTTGCAGTCGCTGGCTATCTTTAGTTTGGACTTGGACCTCTCTTGCCTACTACCGCCTCAAGAGTATGTCCTGGAATATGTCGTTGAGCTGATAGCATATCCCATAATTCTGGTGGTGACCCTCCTATTCTGGCTCTTACTACGCTTTGCAAAACCAATATCGTTCAATGCGTTTATCAATGTTCATGGGCTTATCCTTGTCGCCTTGTTGACGGCCATCACACTCACCTTGGTCAGGCCGTTACAGTGCAGGAGCAACCCGAATGGCTTATTCACCATCGTGTCGAAGCCTTACATCATCTGTTGGCAAGGGGAGCACGGAACCTTAGTAATCTTGGCAGTCTTGGGAGTTCTTGCATATCCAGTCACAATCCTGGCAGCAATTACTTACCTCACCAGACAATACCCAATCTGGCTACGTTCAGGGGGTGGGATTGAGGTGATGGAAAGGTATCGCTTCCTTTTTGCTCGCTTCCGTCCTGAACGATACTACTACGGGCTGATTCTCACTGGTCACAACTTGATCGTTGCAACTATCCCTGCTGCATTGGTCGCCTTGCCAGCGCTGCAAGTCGGGATTATGGGCATTGTCATCTGTTTGAAGCTTATAGTGCAGATTCTCTTATGGCCATGGAGGCTGGACCTTGCAAATTACAATGACTTGGCCTTGTCAGCGGGCCTGCTGATCCTCCTGTTGCTGGCCTCGCCCCTCCTGAACATCAGCCAAGAAGAAACGCTATCATTTGTGGCGATTCTACTGTCTTGTGTTATGGTATTGCTGCCTTTGGTGGCAGTGCTGGCGGCTTTGGCAGTTGTGTTTACCAGGCTTCGTCCCCAAAGCAAGTATGATGCTTTCCTTTGTCATCACAAGGCCGGTGCAGGTGCCCTCTGCCGGTTCTTCAAGCTAGTGGCCAAGAAGTACATGAAGATCAATATCTTTTTGGACTCGGATGAGCTGGATGACCTTGGGCGAATCTTTGACGTTGTTCGTGCAGACGTCAAGTGCCTAGTCGTGGTCCTCACAACAGAGCTCTTGCACCGCATGTGGTGCGCGGGTGAGATTACGACAGCTCACAAGAATGATGTGCGGATTATTCCTCTTTATTGCGACGGCTACTCCTTCCCAACCAATGAGAATATTGATGTCATTGAATCCGTTTGGACAGAGGAGCAGCGGTCCACTCTCGTCTCCTATGGGATCTCCACGGATGCCATCAAGGCACGTACTGCAAAGCTTTTTCTTTTGGCAAGGGGCGGCTCCTTCTTGCCAAATGCATATGGATGTACTTAAGATACGATATATTTACTGTACATACATATATATACACTATATAAAAAGTTTTGACAAACGTAAATGGCAATGCATCGATGCAGCGTTCCCTTGCATCCCTGCTATGACTGGTTCCGACTCAGCTTGGAAAATTACAGTGTGTGTGCAAGATGTTGAGAGGGTTGTATGCGGTGCGAGCTGTTGGTGCATAGCAGTGTAGCATTGCTGTCAAACAGTCAGTTGGGAGCGGGTACGCGAGTCCTACAGGGTGGGAACGAGAGCCTTGTCATGCAGCACGTGAGGGTGAGGGAGCGCGGAGCATGAGTCAGTAGAACGGGTCGCGGATATTTCCAGGCAGATACCTGCTCTGGATCAAGTGTTGGCTTGAACCAACTATCTTTATAACTAACTGCATCTTACACTTCATGATTTCGAGCGTGCATCTCAAGCTCACGGACCTGAGTCGCCATAGTCGCCTAAAACCGTTTCACTGCGACAGGTTGCCTACAAGGATGTCTCACAGCTGGACGGCATTGATTTCAAGCGGGCCTGGAGCTTGGAAGCGCAAGAGGACACCGTGCTTCATGTGATTTCAAAGATTTTTGAGCGAGGGGGGATGGCAGTTGATGCTGCGCCACCCCCCAGCAGTGCCAAAGTCTTGGTTTGCGCTGGTGAGAGACCGGAAGCCATGTCTGCCGGCTTTGTCCTTCAGCAGATGGTGCAGAGGAATCTTCAGACCGTCACTTGCCTTGTGCGACAACCTCATCATGTTGCTGCAACCGCCTCCTTTGCAGTGATTGTTCTCAGCAGCGGGGTATTGGAGGATGCATTCTTCGCAGAGACTCTTCTGGCGATTCGACGCTTGGCGAGGCAAAGCAAAATCCATTCTTCACTTGAATGAACTGCTTGTCTCATGAGCTTTCTGACAGGAAAAGCCTATATCTCTATTGTGTCGGTGAATGACGGCAGCTTCGAATTCCCTCCGATCGAGTTCTACGGACACGTTGCTTCATCAAGGGACAAAGTCAAAACAACCTGTGAGAGAATGTCGGAGCCCGGATTTGTGTTGGAGACTTGAGAGGTGGAGAAACCTTTCGGAGACTGCTTGGAGGGTCAAACGCGGTGAGTTTGTGCAAGATGCCAAGGTTGAAGACGGGCACGTCTCCAGCGTTCCGAGTGGTCCAGCTGTTGCGCGTGCCTACCAGGCTGCCCATTCTTTGAGATGGAAGTTCCTGACTGAGGCTTTGCTCAGTATCCTTGCCCTTCCTTTCACTCCACATGCTTCCATGGGAATTCTGGAGAGGCGTGGAGAAAGATTTCGAAGTGTCTGTCGTCTCAGGCAGGTGCATCAAATTTGCCAGCGTTTTGGCAACTGGGAAGACATTGAAGAGAGGACGCTGAAGGGATTCATAGAGATCATATATGTATATATTATATGTTGATTCCTATTATATATACATGTAATTTAAAGATTACCATCTTGCCTTGTAACTTAGTTTCCTATTCCTCTGGGAATCTCATTTGTAGATATATGAAAAGTTATCTATACTTCTCTTTTGGGTGTCGAGGAGCAGAATGAAGAAGCAAGAGCAGAGACTTGAGGATGCTGAAGTCCCGAGTGAGCACATCCAGCAGGAGAAGGATGTGGAAGCCACCATGTCGTGTTGAGTTTTTCCTAGGTCACTTTGACTAAACCAGAGGCTGCTGACATGCTCCCATTTGCTATCTAAATAGTCAAATATTGTCAAATAGTTCCTATTGCGTAATATGAATAAACGCGGTTTGTGTCACTGTCACTTGTTCGTATGCCCAAGTCCTTCTAGCAGCGGTGGACGCTTGCTTGGGAGCCATGGCAAAAGCTTTCAAGAAGCAAAGCGCAAGTTTCACCGCGCGGACTCAGTCGACTCTAGACAGCCCAATGGGCTCTTGGATCCAATCTGCGCGTCAGAAAAGCGGCGTTGAGATGCGCACCCGGGAGCTTGTCTCTTGGAAGCTTCCGGCACATGACAGCAAGTTTGAGGCATTCAGTTTGCATGGGACGTTTCACACGCCCAGCAGATGCCAAGGGAGTGAAAGGTTTTGCTGAAACATTGAAACATGATGAAACATGTGTGTGAAATGAAGAACGAGCACGTACTTTGCTTCTTTGCCCTGCATTGTTCCAGCCTTGCAAGCCCATGGCGAGTGAGAACGTGCTTGAGATCTTCAAGAAGTTTGATCAGAATGGCGACGGAACCATCAGCCGAGAGGAATTGAGGGACGTGTTGAAGGCTGTCGATGCAGAAGAGTTTGACAATGAGACCATCAACAAGGTGTTGGCAGGTGTTGATGCAAATGGAGATGGTGTGCTGCAGATTGAAGAATTTGCGCGCTGGATCTTTGCAGAGGATAGCCAGACATTTGGAACAGACTTGGGAAACAGCTCCCTGACTATCTTAATCGATGGGTCAACTCGGGATGACCTCAATGGTGAATATGTGCAGCAGGATGAGTTTTACAATCACCGGCCCGTGTTCTTCAATGCAGAGAAGAGTAAACATCTCTTCTTCAATCAAAAGCATGGTCGTTGGCAAATTTTCGTGAGAACCAGCTGGAAGGCCAGCGCGAGACTTCCTACCAGGAGGGCTCCTCACATGGGAACTGGTGCTTGGCATGTTTATAGCCCTGGCGATGGTTTTGTAGAGGAACCAAGCATGACAGCCAAGTTGGCACCTCCTCGCACGCCTGAAGAGAAGCGCGCAGCTGCTGCCGAAGCCATCTATTTGAAGACCCGGTGGAGCAATCTGACGGGTGGCTATGTCAAGACTGACAAGACTGTTGCAGACCGGCCAACCTACCTGAATGAAGAAGATAACACTTGGATCATTTATGATGGAAGAAAGACACATTGGGTTGTAGCGGCAGGTTGCTCTTCCAAAGCTTCGAAGTACAGCTCCGTTTGTTCCCTGAAGACGGATGTCTTTTCTCCAGATCTAACTGGATGGCGCAGAGACATCACAGCAATCAAAGTGACCCCGCGTAGAGAAGACCGTTCTCAAGGTGGCTGGATGGACGAGTCCTTTCCCCACAACGCCAAGAGTATTGGCAGAAAGAAGGCGTGAGACAACGTCAGTGTGTTTGTTTCAATACTGGCTTGCAGGATTTGTGGCATTTCCGTGCATTCCCTTTAGCTTGGAAGCCGCATCAAACCTGTGAGGACTGCGAATGGGTTCGGGTTCGAGATCTCAGCGACAAAGCCTCCCTCTTCTCGAGCATTGAACCTGCCGATGTCTGCCAAGGAGCGCTTGGAGATTGTTGGCTTATAGCCGCCATTGCTGGCGCCATGGCCGAAAGTTAAAGACCTGAAGGATCCTGGATGGCTTGACAGATGATATAGAGTCGTTTACATGATACGACATGATACAAGATGCGTGCTATCTGCTCATACGCACTTCCGTTTGGTATTTAATCCCGAGATATCCCGAGAATTTAAAGATTTCCGCCGCATGTCCCCGAGGGGTGGCTGAGTTCCCTGACTTTATTCGAGAACACGTCTTTGAGACGAAGAACCTGAGCGAAGCAGGAAAGTACGAGATCCGCCTTTACGAGCCTCGCAGACGGTTCGTTGGTCCTAAGATGTTCCAAGGATTGGGCAGAGAAGCAGTGGAAAGTCATTGAGATCGACGATTACATTCCATGCAAACCTCGCAAGTGGTATGAGCCTCATGCCGTGACACTCTTCGCCCGAGCCAGCAACAAAGAGCTTTTTGCAGTGCTGTTGGAGAAGGCCTTTGCCAAGTTTGCAGGTTCATACCAGGCGCTGACTGGTGGGTGGTCCTGTTTGGCATGGACGGCAATGACTGGACAGCGAGACCTGATAATGTGGAGAAGGGATAGGCATCAGCCAAAGTGGCAAGTTATTGGCTCTAAGGGTCTTCTTGTACGCGCCGAGTGCGACCTCCAGAGCGACAAGCTGGGCCGTCTCGGCCATGGTGCCGAATTTGCTGAAGTGGAGCATCTGCTCAAGTCTTGAGAAGAGTTTCATCTCTTGTTCATTCTTGCTCTATACATGTCTATACTGTCTATACATGATTTTGGGGTGTTTTCGGGGAAGAGAGTTGTGAAGGAAAAGTTTGGATACCGAATACACTTCAAGAAACTATCGGGAGAAGGGCCAGACGAAGGCTGGCTGTCTTGCTACATCAGCGGCTACCAAGTAGCCAAGTGCAAAGACCCTGTCGAATGGCATCAGCTAAAAGTGGTACCACCGCAGGAGAGTCTTGGTGCAAAAGGATCTTTATAATATTTGTTTGATCAAAGCTGGGTATATAGATGCAATTAGCTCAGCGCACGTACAGAGTCAAATGTGCGAGCTACAAGCTTTGAGTAGAAGCTCGAGTGACGTATCCGTAAGGATCGGCTTCTCCCCACACTTCCACAAATCCAGCGTGGCAATTGATCCAGAAAAGATGTGGGAAAACCTTGAAGACTATGACCGTCGAAACTACCTCATGGGAGCTTCTATTCATTTGTCCAGCAATGGAGAACACCGGCGGGAAGACGGTCTGGTGGAATGCCATGCATATTCGGTGATCCATGCAGTGGAGCGTCAGGGCTTTAAGCTCGTGTGCTGCAGGACCGGTGAAGCTTGAAAGTGCAGATTATGTGACTACACGCAAACGGCCCGGAGGTTGCGTTCGGAATATTCGCAAACCAGCCAATGTGTTTTCCATCACCAATATAGCCTATGAACCTAGAAAAGTAGTCGTGACCATGCTTGACATAGCAGAGGCCTCCAGAGTTGCTCTTAAAGTCTTAAAGGGTCAAACGCGTTGCTTTCTGGTGGCTTCCTCCAGGAATCCCTGGGGCAGCAAAGTTGAATGGAACGGGCCATGGTGTGATCAGAGTGATGAGTGGAGTGCTCACCCAGAAATTGCGGCGGACCTTGCCATCGATCATAAAGCCGATGGCCTATTCTGGATGGATCTTTGCCTCATTTACATATATTTACGTATGTCATTGCTTAACGCAAAGAAAGAAGAAAAAAACACTAGACGACGGGTGGCCCGAAAGCATTCATGCAAGATAACAAGTGCGTATGTGTTTGGGATCGGTGCGTTAAGACGGGAACAATATAGTTACTGTAGTTTGCAATACTGGATCGTTCATGAAGATCATATAGTAGGACTATGTAGTAAGGACATTGACATGATATGTCATGACATGACAGGACATGAGGTGACATGACATGACATGACACGACACATCATAACATGACATAACGCGACATGACACGATTGACATGATATGACATGACACGACATGACATGACAAGACATGATATCACAAGACCTGCCATGCCATGCCATGACATGACATGATATGACATGACAAGACAAGACAAGACAAGACAAGACAAGACAAGACAAGACAAGACGTGCCATGACGCGACACGACACGACACGACACGACACGACACGACATGACATGACATGACATGACATGACATGACATGACGCGACATGACATGACATGACATGGCATGACATGACATGGCATGACATGACATGACATGATATGATATGATATGACATGACATGACAAGACATGCCATGGCCTAACACGACATGAGATGAGATGACGCGACATGACATGACATGACATGACATGACATGGCATGGCATGGCATGGCATGACGCGACATGACGCGACATGACGTGATGTTACGTGCCGTGACATGACCTGACACGCAGTGACCAGTGCCAAAGCTCAAGAATGACGATTCTGCACTAGAGCGGCCTTTATAAAGGAGCCGTTTTGAGCCTCCCGTACCAAAGTCCAAAAATGACGATTCTGTACAAGCCCGTACTTTAAAAGTGAGCCGTTTTGATCCGCCAGAGCCCGGACCCGTACCAAAGTGCCAAAATGACGATTCTATACAAGGCGGGCCTTTTAATATGAGCCGTTTTGGACCTCGCACTAGCACGGCTACTAGCCGTACTACCACCGGTACTACCGGTACCAATGACACGGCGCTGCCCAGACGACGCCCTGGTCAGCAATCCCAATGACACGGCGCCGCCCAGACGACGCCCTGGTCAGCAATCCTAATGACACGCAGCAACCCAGACGACGCCCTGCTCACCAATCATAATGACACGGCGCCACCCAGACCACGCCCTGGTCAGCAATCCCCAAGACACGGCGCCACCGAGAGGACGCGCTGCCCAGCAATCCCCATGGCACAGCGCCACACACGCCACGCACGCGACACGCCCGACGCCAATCCCCACAGCCTGCCACTGCGTTCCACGGCACAGCGCCGCACGCGCGACACGCCCGACGCAGCCTGCCGCTGCGTTCCAAGCAACTTCCGCTCCAAGCTTACATCCACAAATCCACGGATTCCCTGCGCCTGCCACGATTTCGCAACGCGAACGCGCGCCCTCACAGCCGAATTCTCGCACAGGGCCACGAAATCTAGCGGTTTCACCTGCCGCACACGATTCCCTGCGCCTGCCACGCAAAACGATGCCCAGCGAGGCCACCGGTCGCACCATTCCCCACGCCTGCCACACGAAACGCACGCTGCGTGCACGCTTCCCCACGCCGGCCACGCGAATCCATGTTCGCGACACCTCCGGTGGCCACCTTTCCCCACACCTGCCACGTGAAACGCACGCGCACCAACGTCCAAATGCACGTTTCCCCACACCTGCCACGCGGATCCACCCTCCAGTGCCATCCCGAGCGCGGACATGCATCCGGAGTCCCACGCCTGCCACGCGAAACGCACGTCCGCCATGCGTGCACGCAACACGCCCCGACGCCAATCCCCACGACACGGCGCCGCGACACGCCCGCGGCACACCTCAAACACGCCGGAATCCCCGCAGCCTGCCACGCGAAACGCAAATAAGGCTAGATTTCAAATCCTAGAAAGGCTAGAATCTGAATCTTAGCTATCATGTAGTTGCATTCCTGTCTGTGCTAGTCTGTACTGAAATTCAGTTTTAAGACTTTTCTGGCTTCTCTATTATACAACAGTCTTACAACCGGATGTCAGCCATTGAAAGCTATGGCGGCGCCTTAGATTTGAATGTCATGCTTCGCAGTTGACCAACTTCCATTATGTCTGTGGTTTGAATTTTAGACCCAGAAAGGGTTTCATGTGACTTGCATTTGATTTCTATGTGTGTAGACGTGCGGCAGCTTAAATTCAGGTTTGAGACTCGCAGTATGTCGGATCAAGTGGTCCCTTTTAGGAGCCGTGCTCGTAGGAAGGAATGGCGCGTGGTGTGCGTGGTAGATGTGGAGCCAGGTAGAGGGCTTCGAGTGGCTGCGCAGGAGTGGTTGAAGAGCCGCAAAAAGCTGCATAAGACGCTGACAGCGTCCTCGGTGGACAAGGCGAAGACCATGATTGCTCGATGCAAGGAATGCCTCAGCTGCAACCAAATGTTCTGCTTCGCTTGGACCCTTGACGGGCAGTTGCGGGTGGAGGAGTCAGGGGCTTGTTCTGGAGAGAAGAACAAGGAAGTCTTGAAGCGGCACTATGCAAAAGCGTATGGTGAGCAGAGCTCGCCCGCTAGAGCCTTGAAAGCCATGCGTCGAGAGAACATCCCTGCAGAGCTCTTGCCGTCCACGGTGCAGCTGAAGAACCAACGGCACTCGGCTGCTTCGAGCCGTCGGGTGAAGGGCTACAGTGTGGAGTGCGTCGGTGCGTTGGAGGACTGGTTGCATGCCTTCTCTAGAGAGAATCGTACGTATAGAAGTCAACTTCAACCTGACCTAGATTAATTCAACTTAACCTAACTTTAGCTTACTTTAACTTACCTTAACTTAACCTAACCTAACTTAAGTTAACATGACTTGACTTAACTTAACGAATCATCATCATCATCATCTACATCCCTGAGGTACGTCAGGGGGAGGGTGCGTGGGCGAGGCGGTTCACGTCCTCCTCCTGCACCATATCATCATCATCCTTAAGAAAACTTAACCTAACTGAACCGAACCGAACCTAACTGAACTTGTAACCTTACTTAACTTATATCTTCACCTAAGCTAGCTTAACTTAACTTGGCTTAACTTAACTTGACTTAACTTAACTTAATTTGACTTGACTTGACTGAACTGAAGAAATCATCACCCTCATCATCATCATGATCATCATCATCTACATCCCTGAGGTACGTCAGGGGGAGGGTGCGTGGGCGAGGCGGTTCACGTCCTCCTCCTGCACCATATCATCATCATCATCCTTAAGAACACTTAATCTAACTGAACCGAACCTAACCTAGCTTAGCTTGAAACCTTGCTTAACTTATAACTTAACCTAAGCTAGCTTAACTTAACTTGACTTAACTTAACTTATCTTGACTTGACTTGGTTTAACTTAAACTCCCTTAACTTAACTAATCATCATCACCATCACCATCATCATGATCGTCGTCATCATCATCATCATCATCTACATCCTTGAGGTACGTCAGGGGGAGGGTGCGTGGGCGATGCGGTTCACGTCCTCCTCCTGCGCCACATCATCACCTTCTTTTTTCTTCTCACTGAGGTAACACCGCTGGAGGGTTGTCTTAGATATCTGACGGACCACATGGAAGCATATAACATTGATGCATCTTGCAGGACTTCGTGAGCAGTCCCCCGAAGGATGTGCTTGTGCTGGCGCGCCATGTGGTGTGCGCAGCCGACCGTGTGCTCATCCCTTTGTCTTGCCGATGTTAAGCTGGAGTGATTGAGTGATTTTGTTTCTTAAAGTTTCTGGCCTGGCAAGAAAAGCGATGTTAAGTCTCTCGAGGTGAGCGCTGAACCATCAAGTATGTGAAAACTATGCTGTTCCCTTTGGAGTTGGGTGAAACTGTGAGTGACATGGATGATGCCAGAGAACATGAAACCCGAAAAACTTGGGCTCCGGGCTTGGTGCTGGGCTGTAGCTGGAGCGGCTGTGTTTTTTCACGCCCTGGGCCCCGGTCCCTGGAGTTCCAGACCGTGGCTCGCAGCAGGTTACCTGCTGCGAGCCACGGTCTGGCTCGCAAGCGGTGGAGGAGGCCGACAGGAAGCATGCCCCCGGAAGAGCAGGCGCTGGCAGAGCAGAACCAAGCCCTCCCCCACCATGATGAGCCAACACTGGCCAAACTGCCTCCACCGAGCCACGGTTTTTAACTCCAGGGACCGGGAGCAGCCCCTCCTGCATCGAAGAACAACATCCATGCCCCACCTCGAACTCTTGACTAGGAAAATGAACACCACGTCCCCCGCCTGGGCCAGCCATCGCCTGGCAGGAGAACATAGAAATAAATTTTCAAAAAACTAATAAGCCAAGCAATATAATGCAATATATATATATAAACTACCGACGTAAACTTGCTTCTGTCATGGAAACCTCTCAGAACCTCGATCGACACTAACTCAAGTCATGAAATGAAACCTGCTTTGACCTTGAAACACGCAATAAGCCAAGCTGAACTACCGAAGTGAATTTGCCTATGCCTCGACGAGAAACTGAGGACAATGACCGACGTTAAGTTTCGCTCTATCATGGGATATCTCTCTTACAAGCTATGACAACAGATAGTATACAGCCGTATTCCAACCTTAAGGAAACTCCCCCTGCTTAAACACCAAAAAGTGGTAGTAAAGTTTAGGGCCCACACAGCGATGTTAAGCTGCATCTCCGTCATCTCCGCAATCATTTTTAGTAATGGGCGGAGCGGCTTCCGCTGCAAAACCTTGCTGATCAATCTGGCGGCTTCCGCGGGTTCCGCTGCCAAAACCCTAGCGGATTCCGCTCCACAGGTGTGCTTTCACCAACGGGTTCCGCTGCCAAAACCCTAGCGGGTTCCGCGCCACAAGCCTGGGAAGCTGACGGGTTCCGCTGGCGGAATCCGCTCCACAGGTGTGCTTAGCCAACGGGTTCCGCTGCCAAAACCCTAGCGGAACCCGCGGAGCAAGTGTGCTTTCCAACGGGTTCCGCTGCCAAAACCCGAGCGGGATCCGCTTCACCGACCCTGAAGGTTGATGACTTCACAGGTCTTAAGTCTTAAGGGTTATCCTTAAGCAAAATAAGTTTAAGTTAGAAATTACTTATTAAGTATCAATGTTTAGAGGGTTGTACAATTAGGTACTATTAATAGTTAAGTTATGTTAAGTTATGAGTTCGGTATTTAAATTTGTTTTATGCTCTTGACATTTGCTCTGGGCTTTCGAGACGCTACTCTTTTGTCTTGCTTTTTTGAGCTGGGATTGCTTTGACAGAGCCGTGCGCTCCACTTTGCGAGAAAGACCGCCAAAGGATCTAAGCCAAAAACACTGGTATTTGAGTGTGTTGAGCTGGGATTGCTTTGACAGAGCCGTGCGTTCCATTTTGCGAGAAAGACGGCCAAAGGATCTAAGCCAAAAGCACTGGTATTCGCGTGTGTTTTTCATGTTTTTGAAGTTGTGTTCAAACCACCTCGCTTGGCACTCAGCTGGCTCAAGAGAGGCTTTGGTGCAATGACCAGCCACAGGGCAAAAGAACGTTTGGAGGCACTCGAGTCCACGATGACCGCGCTCTTCAAGCATATCACCGAGCTCAAGGGTCAAATCCGTGCCTTGCAGGACTACGTGAACAAGCTAGAGTGGGAGAAAGAGAAGAGAAGGGCCAAAGCAGCAAAGGCAAGGAAGGCCAAAAAGAAGTTGTCTATGAAAGCCGTGAAATCTAGGAAGGCCACCAAGAAAAGGTAGGAGGTTGTACCCCTATCATACTGCGGACGGATTTCGACGAACATGCGAGGAAAAGAGGCGTTTAAAAGAGCCGCTTAAAGATGTTTAAAGGCATTTTAGTGGAGATTCTTCATCACGGCTGCCTCCGATAGCCATTTCAAGCAAGATTCTTCATCACGGGGAGCCAGTTTAGTGGAGATTCTTCATCGCGGGGGCCCCCAATTAACCGACGCCCCCTTCGGTAAATTGCGGGATTTTAGTGGAGTTTCTTCACTTTTCAGGCGTTGGCTCAAGCACAAGAGGTTGTACCCTTGTTGCAGCATGCAAGTTGCCATTAAGCTTGCATCCCTGCTCGCAGCATTTGCTAAGGCACTTCACTTTCGGTCGTCGCCAAGGGGTTGTTGTGCAAGTTGCACCCTTTGCCATGTTGTCGCAGCGTGCCTTGCAGAAAAGGATGGCGTGGGTCGAGTACCAGAAGCAGAAGTATGGACCCTTGGAGGGCACGTTCGTTGGCAACATCATCCCAAATCCCGAGGATCCTGAGCTCAAAGCAAAGAGATCTTGGGAGAAAGCCGCGTTCCTCTTCAGATACATTGCGGATTCCTTTGCAGTGATCTGGGAGCGAAGCCACTTGCGGAGTGTGGATGATCCAAAAGCGGCTTGGATATAGCAAAGCCGGTGCATAATTCGTAATTGCCGGAGTCTGAGCCGCGCGGGGGTAAAATGCGCAGAGGGCTAGATCTTGCTTGGGGCTCAAGGTGGGCTCAAGGTGACAGGCGACGATGTCATGGCTCCATGATACTTTGTGCGGGGTTGCTATCACTGGACTCTACCTCGTGCAAATATGGCTTCCGGACTAGCAGATGTGCCCCATTCTCATCGGCCTCATCTGAACTCAGGCGGTCATCGCTCCACCAATTGCACCTCTTTCGATGTGCCCCATTCTCATCGGCCTCATCGGAACTCAGGCGCCTCTCCTCCTGTCACCTCTCCGCCAATCACATCCTTTTCAGCTCGAATTTTTTTTCGAGCTGAATGGGATGGAATTGCTGGAGAGATGAGTGTAGGGGGGCAGGGCGACACCCAAATGCACGAAAGATGTCATTAGAAGTCGCAAGATTCATGCACGAAGATCCGCAGGGGTTTGAAAAAAAGAGTGCGCAGAGGACTAGATTTTGCTTGGAGCTCAAAGTGATCAAAGTGGCAGACAGGCATGTGTGATCAGCAGAGTCAGTTACTGCAGTTTCACCAGATGCCTGGAGGCAGGCCGCCCAGCCATGGCGCACCTTGGTCCCCCGAATCTTCTTCAAGCGATGACGAAGACTGGGGGCATTGGAAGCCAGAGCCTTCAGTGCCTTCATGGGATGATTGGAACTGGTGGGGTGGTTCGAGCCATGGGTGGGATTATACTGCCGGTCATTGGTGGAGGGAGGACACCAATCGGGATGATGCTGATGGTGGTGGGTGGAGGGAGGACAGGAGGTGGGAGGATGCTGAGCGACAACAAGACTGGAGCGACGCCTGGTGTGATGATGGTGCTCATCATGGGTGGAGGGAGGACATGAGGTGGGAGGATGGTGAGCGACAACAAGACTGGAGCGACGCCTGGTGTGATGATGGTGCTCATCATGGGTGGAGGGAGGACATGAGGTGGGAGGATGGTGAGCGACAACAAGACTGGAGCGACGCCTGGTGTGATGATGGTGCTCATGATGGGTGGAGGGAGGACATGAGGTGGGAGGATGGTGAGGGACCAGAGGAGTGGAGGTACGACAGCTCAGATGAGGGTGACCGTGATGGGTGGAGGGAGAAGAGCAACTGGGATGATGCTCCCAGTCATTGGTGGAGGGAGGACAGCAGTTATTGGGATGATGCTGATGGTCGTGGGTGGAGAGAGGACAGGAGGTGGGAGGATGGTGAGCGACAACAAGACTGGAGCGACGCCTGGTGGGATGATGGTGATGACTGGAACTGGTGGAGCAAAGGCAAAGTGAAGAACTTTCCTTCGTCCTTGCCAGAGCTTGGCAAGGCAAGGAAGGGGGCTTGGGGCACTGGGAACGCCTTACCCCATAGGGGCGAATGGGTCCCAGATGAAGAGATCCTGATCGGCATGCTCCCGTTCACCCCCAAAAAGGACCTTCCGCCGGACAAGTTTCTGTGGCGGAGCATCGTAACTGAGATCCAAGAGCTCGGATGCGAGATCTTCTTGAAAAGCATGTCACAGGACCGCAAACGGAAGAAATTCGGCCTCCCGCCTATCAGCAAATCCAAGGTGATCATTAAAGGCAGCCTGTGTGCAGACGCTTGGGACACGCTACTCCAGAGGGTGCACGATTACGCGGGCTTTCACGCAGTGTGGAGAGACTACCCGGAGCCCGTTGTGGGCATGCAGAAAGGCTTGGAGGTCGGGGATGGATGTTGTTTTTCGATGTTGCTATGCAGGACCAGGAACAGTCGGTGATTCAAGAGCAGAAGGCGCAGGTCGAGGTGGCGGAGAAGAAATTCTTCGAGGAACATGAAGAAGAACAGGCGCTCGTGTGTGTTGTTTGTCCTCAAGTGTGTATCAGGAGCCACCTTCGTCGGGAACCTTAGCAACGGCGAGCTCGGGGCGTCCTGAAGGTCAATGTGGTACATGGCCTGAAAAGAAAAGAAAAGCAGATGCCCAGATTGCCTTCAGCTCATCGAGCTATAGCCCGATCCCAAGCCCGGAGGCCATCATCTTCGAAGTTCAAGAAGAGGAAGCTGCAGAATATCTACCTAGCTCCGGTGAAGAATCGCAACATCTACCTGATGAAGGAGAACAAGAACTTGCTCCCCCAGAAGGATCGAGTACTGCCCAGACAGCGGCATCTCGAGACGGAAGCTACCAAGTGCTCGATCTAGCCTCCCCAGATGACGAAGATGCGGTGGAGTGGCAGGAAGTGCAGATCAAGACGGGAGGCTCCAGAGCAACGACGATGAGGAAGCTTGCCTTGGAGCAGGCGAATTATGCCCACGAGACACTTGGCATGTCTCAAAGCGCTCTTGATGAGATCAGGGGGATAGACTTCTCTTCACACTCAGGGAAGGAGGTTGCTCTCACGGCGGCGCGGATCAGCTACTGCACATGTTGCTTCGGCCGAGATTGGCAGCTGCTGCCGGCACTCTGCATGAATGTGTGGTCACAGCTGCCGTATTTGAAGACCGGGTCCGTGCGGTTCGTGATATCCTTGGTGAAGGACCCAGAGGAGGCCGCGACACAGAGGAGCAGACATGCGGCGACGATCAAGCTCCTCAGGGAATGGTTCAGTGAAGAGATTCGGCAGGGCTGGTTGGTCATCGGGGTTTCGGAGGGTGATTACTTCCATTCCTGCAGGCACAAGAACCGGGCCCACAAGTTAGCCCTGGAATATGACTGGGGTGGAGGTGGTCGCCGTCTACTTCCTGAAGATGCTGGCGTCTACGGCAAGCCCTACCCGCAGAACCACCGCACTCACTGGCTGGTGAACCTGGATGCGGACAATGTTCTGTCAAGGGACTTTGCCAAGGAGGTCCTGGGCGTGTTGCAAGCCAAGTGGGGAGAGCGGCCTAAAGGGATTACTGGATTCCGATGCAAGACTGGAGGAGGATCTGACCGAGGGGTTACAGGACGGGTTGGGTTGACTGCCGAGAGCTTTCTGATGCTGGGCGGGTACAACGAGGAGTTCCACCCAACAGGCTGCCAAGACATTGACTTGTTTGAACGCTGCAAAGTGCACCAGGCCATCATGTTCGAGGGGTCCTCTGGGTGGTCCATACCCAACACACTCTCCAAAAGGCAAGGTGCCAAGACACAATTCAAAGTCAGCAAGTGCAACACAACACTCAAGTGGCATGAACAAAATGACAAAAACTGGGAGATGTCAAAAGAGAACATCAAGAGTGGGTGTTGGTGGGCCAACTATGGGGACGCTCACTTTCCGTTCAACCGGGACGATGCGATGAGGACGTTCAGGGGAATTGGCCAAGTGATGAACAAGGGTGGGGAGCCCCAACTCCTCAGAGGCCAAGTGCAGCCCACTGTCGCGAAGCGCGGTACAAAAGGAAACACGGGACGCTACATCTCAAGCTGTGCCATCCAAGTCATGGCCATCGGCTTTCCAGATCTTGTAGACCGGCTTGCCAAGCAGTGCGGAGCAGAGGACCTGGAGAAGCGGGACATGTGGATGCCACAATTCTTGGCGACACTCAAAAAGGTGCACACACTTAGTTTCGAGCACGTTGGCAAGAAGAAGAAGTCAAACAAGACGCAGCCTAACAGGGAACTCACGAGCCATCACAAGGAACAGCTGAGCACCATCATGGTCAATGTGAACTTCATTGAGAAGAAGGATTTGGTGATCATTGTGGATCTCCGCCAGGGCTATGGCAGACAGCTGACAAAGGACGAAGAGTTCCACCTTGGGACGCATCCACAGCTGCTGGAGGAGATGTCCGAGATGGAGAGCTTCGCACAGCATGTCAGGCATATCAAAGAGCGCATTCGGAACCTCTCCCGTCGAGGCCATGGTGCGGAGGTTGCGGTGATCTGCATAGATTGCAGTGGGGGACATGCCTGCGTGGCCTTTGCAGAGCTGCTGCACTTAGCAGTGCAGCTGAAGCCGCCCAATGCAAGAGGGGAATACCTTTGCAGCCCCACTGCGAGCCTCAAGATGCTTCCAGCTTCGTCGCGGCCATCGGGCTTCAAGTTTTGTGGCGGCATCCATGGCCCCTGCGACGCATGCAGGAGCCGTGACGTTCCCAGGCTCAGCAACACAGAGTTCTTCCAGAAGTCCAAAGCGTTGAGGAAAGCAGTGGAGCTTTGGCACGAGGTGGAGATCTAGCAGTATCAGAGCCTAGGTTAGATCTGGTAGACTAGCCGTGGCCTGATGTTTGTCCTGGCCTGCCAAAGTCAATGAGACTGCCGGTTTGAACGCAGAAAAGAAGGAGCTGCCCAGCCACAGGAGTTTTCAAGCAGTTTGGCTCTGGACCTCATTTTAGCCACGGTGGAGGGCCTGTAACACCTAGTAGCTGGTGGATCTGGTAGACCACCTGTGCCATGATGCGCTTTATTACCCCGAAGATGCTGACAGAGCACAAGAAGGAATGCAGTTTGGGGCCTTCCACTTGCGACGAGTGCTATTGGCAAGACAAAGGCCCCAGATGGAGAAGAAGGCTTCTTATCCCAGGATTGCAAAAGACGTGGTTGGCCTGCTGTCAAAAGAAAGTGGGTGACTCATCGGTTCTCAGACTGGGATGTGTGGTGTGCCAAAGATTGATGTCCGATGATCCGACGGCGGGCGGCGATCAATTTGGGGCCTTCAAGGTAAAGATGGAGGAGCTGCCGAAGCACTTCTGCAACTTCAAGCGTCACATGAGCTCGGAGAGGCACGTAAAGGGACTACTTCAGTGGCAGTCGGAAGATGACAAGGTGGTGTGGGCTCCTCCCCCAGACGAATTTCAGCAGTGCTTGGAGGACTTGCGAAAGGGTTGTTCGGCAAGGGGAGGAGGAGGATGCTCAGACAAGAAGATGCTCATGAGATGGTGCCTGTCTGAGGCCATTCTCCAGAGGTATCGGACCTCTTTGCGCGTCGCAAAGTCACTGGTCCTGGTGCGGGACGAGAGGCATGGGCAACTGCTGCTGCGCTTTCGGGCGACTTTGTCTGACATGTCAGTGGTGTCTGGTGTCCTTGGTGTGCAGAAGCTCAGTGAAGGTTCGAAAGCAAGGGACATCCTGAACGCCACAGAGAAGGCCTTGGAAGACTTCGCCACTCCTTGCCTGAGCCCTCCCCGAGGGTTTGGAGGAACTGCAGGGGAGATAGACCAGGCTTTGCTCATTCACCTCAAGAACAAGTGTGAGATGGTGGTGACCGATTGCGCCAGTGCGGAGATTCTTGCTCAGGACATGGGCCGGGGAGCTCGACAAGGTGCAGGTCTGGCTTCAGACAACCTGTTTCCCAACACGAAGATTGTCGGCAGAGACCGGGCACATGCCTGCCAGCGTTTGCTGTCGAGGCCATGGAACTCCGATGACTTTGTGAAGCTGCTGATGCAAGATACTATCCTTGGCAAAAACAGCGCATGCCAAAAGATTTGGCACAGTGAGACCTACTCTTCCTGGTTTGCAGAGGCAGTCAAGAAGAGCGCGAATCCCAAAGGTCGCACCATGAGTGCTGCCAAGCACCGGTTTTGCTCATTGAGCAAGCCCTTGGGTCGATTTATCCTACATCTGGACGCGGTGGCAGAAACATTGAGTAGGATTGCAGCATTGAGGTCGGACGACTCTGGATGGGCAGTGTCCTTCATGGAAGGTTGTACCTCCGAAAGCATTGTGACTTTGGCCATGTGCGCAGACATGTCCGCTGCCTGCCTCGATTTGACCCGGTTCTTCGACCAGGAGAACATGGACATTGCCTTGGTCAACTTGGAAGTGGGCCAGTTCTTTCACAGCTTAGAGGCACGCGTTTTATGTAAAACTTGGGTGTTTCATCAGCAGGTACTCTTCACGGAGGGCCAGTGCTTCCACCTCCACGGGTTTACAAAGCATGCAATTGAAGTCCTGAAGGCTGGGTGCATTTTTGTTACAATGGCACCGCTCGCCGGCTTGGAGTGGGGGGACTAGACCATGCCAAGTCACAGGCTCTTCAGAGGATGCGTGGAATTGTGAAAGTGTGCCAAGCAGCAGCCCGAGCCGAGTTTCCAAGCTTTGATGTTGTCGCTTCTTTCAAGATCTTCAACCTGGAGGCCGGCCCATCAGAATCCACAGACTTGTTGGATGTAGTGTCTTTGTCAGGGAGGAGGAAGCAAGTGGAGGCTAGTGATAGCCTGGAGAGGTTGGCTAAAGTGTTTCAGGTCGCCTGCAATCAATTGGTGATTGAATTTGAGTTGCTGCGCAACATTGCGGAAGCGCATATCAAGGCAACAGGAGCGCGCAACAGAGAGGCGTGGCAACACGCCTGGAGGTCGTACCACAGCAGGTCAAGCCGCCACAAACTGCTTGCATTGGATCCAGCTGCTTGGCCTGGTCCATTCTCCCTATAATATAAATGTTACATAATGTTGTATAAAGTATGTCTTATGTAGTTTGATTGTGAGGTTCTCAGTGCGTACCTGTGCTGGACTGCCTCCTCATCAGGGGTTGAGCAGGACTTTTCCAAGGTGGAGCGGACGCACCTGGAGAGGAGCTCGAAGGGTGACAACTTTCGGAGATCGGTTGTGTGTTTTACAGACTCCAACACCAGAGACGTCGATGACAAGTTGAATGTTCAGGCTGCGAGGAAGCTGTACGGCGAGGGAAAGAAGCAGACCCATAGGAGCCACAAGCAGAGGTTTGACAAAGGAGTCACCAAGGCCGACTTCATGGACCATGACCAGGAGGCCTTAAAGAGTGAGGCTGGCTGGCACCGAAAACGTAAGATGGAATTGCAGAGAGCAGTAGCCACCCCTGCAAGAGCGCGCTCGCAGGGGCCGGATGATGTGGGCAGTGCTGAGTTACCGGAGGGGATGGAGAAGGAGTGCAAGCGACAACGAGTCTTGACACAGAAGAAGCTGGTTGAGTACCAGAGGAATGTTCACTTATTAGAAGGGGAGAAAGTGGCTCAGAAGACAGTTGCCAAGCAAGTCAAGAAAGAGAGCAAAGACGACTCAAAACGAATTTCCAAAGAAGTGAAGCAAGATGAGCTATGGAGGAACATCAGCAACGGAAGGCCTGTGAGCTTCTTCCAGAACCTGCTCTGCGGCAAGAATGTATGGTATGAACATGCTGGAAGGGAACGAGGAGAGAAGATCAGAGAGAATGCAATCTCAGTCGGGTCCAACCTAGTTACTCGTGTTTTGGAGGACGCAGAGGTATTTCTAGTGAGGCCCACAGCTCCGCAGACAAAGGCATCATGGCACGCAGTGCTCAGGGGAGGGGTTCTGGTTAGTGAAGACATCTTTGATGGGGCTTGTCAGAGCGGCTTCTCCGTGGGCTTTCGCAGGGCAACGGAGGATCCCCTACTGTATCACGCCACGCAGAGGTTCCAGGAGATGAATCCCAAGGTATTCCAGTGCCTGACTTTTCATGCCGAAGCCATCACTTCGAAGTGGAAACATGTGAGCTTGTCACAGGCAAAGGTTGTGCTATGTGAGGCCGGAGAAATGAAGGGATTGAAGAAGACTGGCCGTGCTCTGAGGCAATCCTCAGAATTCCTGAAGGAGCTCCAGTTGCGTTTCAGAGACAACTCAAGATCTGGGTGCACATGAGCAGGGGAGTATGCGTACAACCTTCTGAAGCGCTTCGGAAGGTGGAACAGTACGAGGCATCAATGATGGGAATCCTGAAGGGGCATTCAGGCAAAATTAGCGGATCTCAGAGCTGTTCTTCTTATTTTTATTATTATATAATTAAATATCATTATAATTAAACTTTGAAGTCCGTGGAAGCGTTGCAAGACTCTTATCAAGTTCACATGTCTTCCAGTCTAAAATTACGGGAGTAACGTGAGTGGGATTTGTGAAAAAATGATTTTCCTTTACAACGAGCGATGTTAAGTTGAAAAACTCTAACGGTGGTCCGCGTAAGGACCCCGGCAGATTCCGGGGTCCTTACACATCTCCAGACCGGTCTGGGGATGTGTAAGGACCCCGGCTAAATGCGTAAGAGACCTCGTGAGACGTCGCCGTGATCACGGCGACGTCTCACAGGGGTCCTTACACATCCCCAGACCGGTCTGGCTCCGCGTAAGGACCCCGGAATCTGCCGGGGTCCTTACACGGACCGCCGTCATTGAACCCCCCCGTCAACCTATCGCTGCACTTTACACATCTCCAGACCGGTCTGGCTCCGCGTAAGGACCCCGGCGAATCATCGCTGCAGCTGCGACGTTAAGTTTTCTCCACTAAAATCACCGACGTAAAGTGGCCTCGTCCGGTCCGGCCCATTTTTTCATTTTTTTTAGTCTAGGAGCGACGTAAAATCGGAGTGATTCAAGTCACCGACGTTAAGTGCCAATTAGGCATGGGCTGGATTTTTGTACCCCTTCGGAGAGCGACGTAAAGTGTAAGTCCGGAGCGACGTTAAGTGTAAGTCGGGAGCCCCGTAAAAGTGACTGACCGGTGTGAGCGTCCATCAGGGTTTGGCCCAAACAGTGTGTGGGTTAGAAAGATCATGGCAGTGTGTGACAAGCCGTGTTGGGCCAGCTAAGTCTCCGAGACGTCTGAAGGTGCGAAAGCTTGCGATGAAGAAGCCCAAGACGCTCAAGGTTTCGGTGGCTGAAGTGACGAAGCAAATTGATGAAGTGAAGCGCTTGGCAAAGCTCAAGATCTCAATTCCAAAGAATCGGAGGAACAAGATCAGGATTGCCAGCGACTGCACTGGCATTGGCTCTGACATCATTGCCCTTTCCCAGTGTGGCTCGCTTCTGAAGGTTGTCGAAGGCATCTCATGGTCAGACAACGACAGGTCCAAGAGGAAGATGTACAATAGTGTGTGCAACCTACTTGGTCATTCCAAGCTTGGAGATGTTTGCGAAGACATGGCTGAAAGAGACTTTGCAGATGACCCTGAGAAGAAGGCAGCAATCGACCTCTATGTTGCGGGCTAATCCATGTCCCAGCTTCAGCGCCCTCGGCAAAAAGAAAGGCACTTTGGATCCAAGAGGGCTGGTAACTCTTCATGGGCTGAAGTTCATTGCAGCAAAGCGGCCTCGTGTGTGCATCTTAGAGCACGTCAGAGGGCTTTTGAGCAAGAAGCACACGGAGGTGATGGATCTGATGAAGGAGATCTTCGCCGTGATGGGGTATAAAGTGTTCCTGCAAGTCCTCAATTCCAAGGATTTTGGTCTGCCGCAGTCGCGCCCACGAGTCTACATTGTTGCCATTCAGAAAGACTCCATCAAGAAGAGTTTTCATTGGCCAAAACCGTGGAAGCTTGAGAAGGGCAGCTTGAAGAAGTTCTTGGATACTGATGACCACGGCGATGAGGTTGTACCCATCCCTCATTATGAGGCCAAACATGGAGAGGAGGTTTGGCACAAGGGTTACATCCTGGATGTTGACAGCAGCCAGAGATTTCAGTCAGCACAGCTTGGAGTTTGTCCTTGCCTGACCCGCTCGAGGCTAGGGTCCGCAGTGTGTGGCTACTACATTCCCAAGCTGAAGAGACGGCTCAACGTGGTGGAGGCTGGCAGGATGCAGGGTGTTCCGAAGAAGATCATCAAGTGCTTGGTGGCCGCAACATCGGACCAGGAGGTGCGCAAAGCCCTTGGAGATGGGATGTCGATCAATGTTGTGGGCAAGGTCATTTTGGCATGCTTGGAGTCGATTGGGGCCATCAAGTCAGCGAAGGAGACGGACCCATGGAAGCCACGCAAGTGAGGGACTTAGCTGAGTATGACGCATTGGGGAAAAGTGCTGTTTGTACTTGTCAGTTCCGTTGGGTCGCATGCTGTTGCAGCTTCGGACTCTCAGAGCCATGGCCCCAAAGAAGGATCGCCCTGAAGGCGTTCCTGCAAATTGGTCCGCGTGGAAGCTAACCAATGCAGAGCAGGCGCCCTGCCACATGTTGTTTCCACTTGCATGTGAGGTGCGGCTGAGGGAGTACGTGGAGGAGTTTGAGAGTAGCTTCGAGGGCACCGAAGAGGATAAGAAGGACCGGACCTTGTTGCGTGTGAGCGAGTCACCATTTGCAGGTTGCGGCGAAGAAGTTTCGCCAAGAAAAAGAGGTTGCGATGAAGATGGAGAAGGCCAAGGAGGCCACCGCCAGGAAGGCCGAAAAGGCAAGGATTGAAAGCTTTGCTTCCGACCCAAGACCCCCCCCCCCTGATGGCAAGCAGAAGAAGATCGATGACAAGGTGACCGGGGATGATGCCAATTTGGAGTACTACCATGCAGTGCAGGAGGACATCAGGGTCATCCTCAAGCACTTGGGACCAAACTTTTGCTCGCAGCCGGCATTGGCCATTGCAGGGAAGAATGAGGAGGGCAAGGGAGGGGTGCAAGAGCCTTGGAGCCAGGAGCAAGCTGGGAAGGCGATTGGCAATCAGGGCTCGTACATCTGCGGGATCAACATCTTTTGGCTTGATTTTGTCCGCAGCAGCTGCCCCGGCGTGCCTTTGAGCCGCAAGAGGGTCGAGCTGTTGGCCGACTACCTGTTTAGCGGACAGGACGGATACCCAGCTTTCGTGAAGAAGCTCCTGGAAGTGCAGGTCCCACGTGTGGAGAAGATGCCCGAGCAGCCCAGCGCACTCGTAATGATTTCGCCAGATGAGTATGCCCATGCCATTCTTGCAGGAGCTGCGCGAACTCTGCCTCAGCACAAGGAAAGGTGGAGCATAGTCCTCAGATCAGTTCCATGCTGCTTCAGCACCACCGCAGACGAAGAGCTATGGATCGCAGCTTGGAACAACAGGAATGAGATCGCTCAGGAGTATGAGTCCTTGAGCAGGAGTGCGTTGCAGACAGCTACTGAAGTCACCCTGTTGAAGGAGAGGGCTGACAAGGACATGTGTCGCACGCTCAAGAACGAGGAGTTCGCAGACTGGTTGAAGAGAGCCGGCTTGCGGAAAGCAAGCTCACAACAAGACATGAGTGCCAACTTGATCAATTCTGCCTTGCAAGTGGGGAAGCGCCTCCAAGGGGATGAGGTTGTACCCATCATCAGAGACATTGAGAACAAGTACGGAACAAAATCTTGTTTCAACGACATGACGAAGTTGCACAGCATCTGCACAAAGGTTTCCCCCAACAGCATTGGCTTTGTCATTCGGTGCATCCACGGTTGGATCACGCGTGGCAAGATCGAGAACGAGGATATCTCCAAGAAATCCCTCCTCGGTGACAACCATGCCTGTGGCTTGTTGATGCTCTTTGAGTTCAAGCTGAACCTCTTGGACTACTGGGTGGTTTCAGTGATGCCCCGAGCCAAGATCCTGGAGAAGGACCGGTTGGCAATCAAGAAGGCGCTTGAAAGCCACGAGCAGTGCAGGGAGATGGTGTGGGGAAGAGACGTTGCGTGGCAGGGGGAATCTACAGAGATCTTCCCAAGAGACTCTCCAGTTCATGGAGGACTCAAACTTAAATTGAAGTTGAATCACTTTATAAGGCTTTGCATTTGAACCGAAGTGTTCTTTCGCCGCAGAAATTGATCCATGACAAGAAGTATGACAGCATCCTCAGGCCACTGGCGAGGCAAAAGAAGAATCCAGAGGAGGCGTTGGACGCCGACCAGATCGGGGAAGATTGGAAGAAGATCGTGGCCATGCGGGATAACGAGATCGTGGAGGCTGAGGTCAAGGCGAAGGGAGAGGAGAAATCAGGAGAGACCGAGGTTGAAAGCGGCCTCGAGGCGATGCGTAGAGCCCCCGCAGACTTCACAGAGGGCAGCGAAGCGTATTGGATGGCTTTGGCGAATGCGAGTGCTCGCCGGGTTGTCACTTTCGCGGTCCTTCCGAAGTCGCAGACCGCGGTGCACAGGGTGGTAGCGCAGAGTGCTTTGAAGGACGTGGAGCTGACGGAGGGAGATCATCAGTTCCTTGAATAAACATGATTTTAAAGTTTCACTGGCTCAGGACCTGCCTCATTTGGATGGACATGGACCTGATCGGGGAAGGCATGGGCCCAAGACAGCAAGCTGGGCTGCGCAGGAGGGCAGCTTTCGATCAAGCAGAGCTTTCCGCAATCCTCCAAGGTTGCATGCTGGGCAGGGGCGCTCAAACGAAATCCGACCAGGGAGAGGCCACTGTGCCATGTCCAACGGACATGGTGTGGGTGCACACAGGCCAGCGCCTGGAGTCTAAGAGGGAGGTGAAGCGAGTCTTCAGACTGGAATCCTCCAAGAGTGATGCCATCGATTGCAACATGCAGGAGATCAACGTCATCTTCAATGAGGAGTCCATCAGGGCAAGAAAGTCCAGGGTCAGGGGCCCATACACTCAGACATCAAGTCTTTGGTGCTTCACCCAGAAAGCCTTGGTGCCAGACATGGTCCAGGAGAAGAAAAGGTCTGAGTATCCTGGATGGAACACTGGGGATGTGATTGCGTTTGTGGATTTGTTCCCCGAGCGAAACCTGTGGGACACTCACAGGCAGGGTGCATGAGTTTAAGATAGTAGCCTGACAACCCTGCAGGAAAGAGAAAGTCGAGATCTTGGGGCCCAAGGCAATGGTCCTGACTGACAGGGAAACCGTCACCCTGGAGCAGGAGGAGGGCCGTCCAGCAGAGAAAGAGCGGGAGAACGCGATCGAGAGTGTCTTCAGCGGGTTGAGGTTGCCAATGAAGCTGCACAAGGAGATCCTGTCGTATGGGGTGAAGTGTGCAATTGATTGCACTCCTGGGCAGGGGGAGATGTTGAAAGCCTGTCTGGACTCAAGAATTCCGGTCCTGGCGTTGTGTTTGACGGAGAAGCACGCAGAAGCCTTGGAAGAAAGGCTCACGCACTACTGCCTGGACAAGTTCAAGGACAACACGCACACATTGTTCAGGGCAGACTGCAAGATCGAGGTGAAAAAGACGGTTGACTCCGAGGAAGACACTCCGAAGCCTCTTCCACCAGCTGTGCCGAAGCCGAAGCCCGGGAACAAGCGAAAGAGGAAGGAGTCAGCGTCCAGTGAAGAGAGCTCGGACAAAAAAAAGTCCAAAAAGAAAAAGAAAGGATCGTCAGAGGACGGAGGCAAGAAGAAGAAGAGGAAGTCAAGCTCGGCTGAGTCCTGGTGAAGGTTGCAACCCCGGGTGCAATGCGCATGAGTAGGTTGTACCACTCTCATTTTAAGCCAGCAATTTTGGAAAGTGTAGAGACTGACGCGCTGTCGGTGTGACAAAGGTGTAGATGCAGTTGCAGACATGACCGTAGTCTAGCCGTCAGCCTCGAGGTTCGCAGGTCGCCTTTCGACGCAATGGCAGTGATCGGAGAGACGGACCCGACGGGCCAGATGACCATCCTTGGGGTCTTCGCCAACTTCTACAGGACGGTGACCATCACGGCCGTCCCATTCTTGGGAGATGTGCATGTGGCTCTGGAGATCGAGGAGGGCGTGGTCAAGACACTTGACCATATCAAGGCGGATGTGCAGAGGCAGATGGAGGAGGTGGGGTGCCGCGAGATTCCCTGCCGGGACTGGGCTATCCACAGCAGAAACAGGGCGACCCCATACAATATGCCAACCCAGGAGCTCAGGGCGGAGGACGAGCCGCTGCGGTTCAACTGGCATGAGTGGTCGCCCTCCTTTGAAACCCAGCACATGTGGATGGGGCAGGCGTACCAGCGGATTGCCAGGACGGGGGCCCCTATGCCCATGATTGCAACCGGGTGAGGTTGTACCCACTCCGCCGTCCAGGAGTGAGGTTGTACCGTCCCGGAGTTAGGTTGTACCCACTCCGCCATACACATCGCGGAGTGAGGAGGGACCTCTGCACAAATTCGTTTGTTTTTGGGGCAGCTCGAAGCACAGCAACCCCACGACCAGTCTTCCGGAAGGAAAAAGAGCGGTCCGAGTTGGTTTGAACCGGGGAGTCAGGCAGGCTCAAATTAGCGCCGTTTTTTTGCCATGGCTAGGTCGCCTTGAACGCAGAAACCTTCAGGTGGTTGTCAGAGTGCGCCCGGATTCCTGCTCATGGGTTTGAAAGGAGTGCCAACCCTTGTCGACATCTGTTTGCAGGATGACGGAGGTCCACTGGGCTTGTTGTGTCGGGGGGCCTGGAACGTGTTGCTCCAACATACCCACGACTCGTGAGTGTGTTGAAGAAGCACGTTAGGGCCCTTGACACAACGTGGCCTTGGCGACTTCACGGAACATGCCCGTGACAAGCTTGCAGATGAAGACATGCTGCCATGAGCTGACTCTTGCGACATCTGTTTGCAGGATGACGGAGGTCCACCGGGCTTGTTGTGCGGGGAGGCCTGGGACGTGCTGCTCCAACATACCCACGACTCGTGAGTGTGTTGCAGAAGCGCTTCCCAGGCTTCTCCACACAACATGGCCGGGGCGACTTCACGGAGCTTGCAGATGAAGACATGCTGCCTGTAGCTGGAGGGGCTGATGATCCCAGCGGCCCATGTGGCACATGGCCTGAAGAATGAACCTGCCCCAGACAAGAAGAGGCATTGCCTTTTCTTATCTTTTGGGGGAGGTTCATTCTTTCCAGGCCATCAATTAGCCAACCCTTGGGATATTTGTTTGCATTATGACGGAGGTCCACTGTGATGAGGCACGCTTGGGAAGTGCTTCTGCAGAGAATGCATGACTCGTGAATTCTTAGAATGTTCCGTGAAGTCCGCATGGGACACACTGCTCGAGGTCCTCGAGTAGTGTATCCCACGCCGACTCCTGAATTCTTAGAATGTTCCGTGAAGTCCGCATGGGACACACTGCTCGAGGTCCTCAAGTAGTACGTCCCATGCCGACTCCTGGTCCACACGGAACACGCCCCTGACAAGCTTGCAGATGAAAAAGTGCCATTGAAGTTCTCGTGGCATTCTTGGAGTTCATCATTCAGAATGTAGTTTGCGTAGTTTAGGAGAGGTCGCTGCTAGGGTGGAAGTTGTACTCAAGCCATGAGTTTCACTATGTTAGTCCAGGGGGCTCGAAACATTTTGGGTTGTTGATTTCGGGGGCGCCTAGCCTCAAACTTGCAAGGGGCAGGGCGCCACAAACCTGCAAGGGGCCAGTACCGCAAACCGATTTCCAACTAGATAAGGCAGGGGCGCCTAGCCTCAAACTTGCAGGGGGCAGGGAGCCACAAACCTGCAAGGGGCCAGCACCGCAAACTGCCCTGTTTACATACTGGGTCTTTGAAGGTTGAATATACTAGGGTTGGTGAGTTTGACTCCTGGTTGTAGTTGTGGCCCAAGCGCTCTTCATGCCGCGTCGTGGCAACCCCAAGGAGAAGGATAGAGGGAGTGCCTCGAAACATCCATGGAATAGAGGCAAGAAGAATGGCAAAACAGGCCAGCAACATTTGTTTATACCAAGAGACCAGTTGGAGCTCTTCTTCGCGGTTGGCCTCTACTGGGCAGGGCCTGTATATGCAGCAGCAATTTGGATGTGCCTTGTCACCAGCAGACGGATCAGTGAAACACTCCTGCTGAGAGGAACAGATATCAGGGTTGACGGTGGGGAGGATCACGATGCGCCTCATGTGCTCTACCAAAAGAGAGACGATGACAAACAGTACCGTGGAGCCGGCAAGTTAGGAGCAGAGAAAGTGGTGTCGCGTTTGTCTGAAGACAGTGTTGATGGAATCAAATTTCTTGTGGAGCACGGTTTGCAACATGAGTGCAGGATCTTGTTGGAGCAATACAGGGGCTCGCACCCGGATCTGTTTCTGACCAAAACTCTGCGAAGAGATGATTTCCGCCTTGACGTACACAGCAACGACTTCATCTTCCCTTCCAGGAGCAAGAAGAAGGGATGTAGACCAAATATGTCTAGGCAAACTGCCTGGAAAGGTCTTGACAGGATGCGGGAGGTTATGTTCAAGCTGACTGGCGCCCGCAGATGGAACCCAACAAAGAAATTTCGCGGGCAGAGGGTGACCCTGCATGGGGCAACAAGGCACACCTCGGCAAGTTTGCTCTTGTTCAACAAGGAGTGTCCACAAGCAGCCCCTTCTGAGCATGTGGTGATGGAAATTCAGCAGCGCAGTGATGCAAGGGTCTTTCGCAAGCACTACTGCCATGCTGAAGAACAGCAAGTCAAGGCTGCTTTGAAGTATGGGTCACCTCCATCAGTTTGGGGAATTCCAAAAACGCCTACGTCATCGGCATCAGGAGGTTTGCCCCAGTCAAGGCCGGTGGATGTGGATGAGGTTGTACCCGCCAACCCAGAGGGGGGCGGCGAGGTTGCAGCCACTCCTCAACAAGAGTGTGCAAAGACACACCAATATCCAAGCCGAAATGCCAGGAGGTCAAAAGTCGAAAGTGGGGGTTTGAAAATCCCAGCTGAGGCCTTCAGAAAAGCGAAGAAGAGGGAAGCCAAGAGGGCTAGAGCTGCAGAATTGGTGGAAATGTCGCGCTGAAAACAGGAAAAATGGTGGCAGGAACCCCCAATTTACCAATCGATTTCCGCAATTTACCGAAGGGGGCGTCGGTTAATTGGGGGCCCCCGCGATGAAGAATCTCCACTAAACTGGCTCCCCGTGATGAAGAATCTTGCTTGAAATGGCTATCGGAGGCAGCCGTGATGAAGAATCTCCACTAAAATGCTTCCTGGTGATGAAGAATCTGCTTTCAACGCACCTCTTTTCCTCGAAATCCGTCCACCTCCTACTGTCCCTACACAACTTGCGCCCAAGAGCGTCCGGTCTCCTGTTCATAAGCTGCCCTCAGCTTGTTGAATTTCTCCCGTGTCCTCAGCCTTTCAGCCTCAAAGTCTTCAAACTTCATGCAGGCAAACTCGTAGAACTCGTTGTGGGTGTTGGTGGGTGTTGACCCAAGTCTGAGGCACACTCGTCCTCTTCTTCTTCCGGGTCATCTCGTTCTTCCTGATTTGGTCTTTGGTTCTCTTCTTTGGTGTCGCCGGCTTGTCCTCCCGCTCCACCTTGATAACAACAGCACCGGGATGAGCACTCATGGCTTAGATTGAGCCCGCTCGCTATGGTTGAAAACAACTGCCAATCCCAAACATGAAAAACACACACAAATACCAGTGTTTTTGGCTTAGATCCTTTGGCCGTCTTTCTCGCAAAGTGGAGCGCACGGCTCTGTCAAAGCAATCCCAGCTCAACACACTCAAATACCAGTGTTTTTGGCTTAGATCCTTTGGCGGTCTTTCTCGCAAAGTGGAGCGCACGGCTCTGTCAAAGCAATCCCAGCTCAAAAAAAGCAAGACAAAAGAGTAGCGTCTCGAAAGCCCAGAGCAAATGTCAAGAGCATAAAATAAATTTAAATACCGAACTCATAACTTAACATAACTTAACTATTAATAGCACCTAATTATACAACCCTCTAAACATTGATACTTAATAAGTAATTTCTAACTTAAACTTATTTTGCTTAAGGATAACCCTTAAGACTTAAGACCTGTGAAGTCATCAACCTTCAGGGTCGGTGAAGCGGATCCCGCTAGGGTTTTGGCAGCGGAACCCGTTGGAAAGCGCACTTGTGGAGCGGGTTCCGCTAGGGTTTGGCAGCGGAACCCGTTGGCTAAGCACACCTGTGGAGCGGATTCCGCCAGCGGAACCCGTCAGCTTCCCAGGCTTGTGGCGCGGAACCCGCTAGGGTTTTGGCAGCGGAACCCGTTGGAAAGCACACCTGTGGAGCGGAATCCGCTAGGGTTTTGGCAGCGGAACCCGCGGAAGCCGCCAGATTGATCAGCAAGGTTTTGCAGCGGAAGCCGCTCCGCCCATTACTAAAAATGATTGCGGAGATGACGGAGATGCAGCTTAACATCGCTGTGTGGGCCCTAAACTTTACTACCACTTTTTGGTGTTTAAGCAGGGGGAGTTTCCTTAAGGTTGGAATACGGTTGTATACTATCTGTTGTCATAGCTTCTAAGAGAGATACCCCATGATAGAGCGAAACTTTACGTCGGTCATTGTCCTCAGTTTCTCGTCGAGGCATAGGCAAATTCACTTCGGTAGTTCAGCTTGGCTTATTGCGTGTTTCAAGGTCAAAGCAGGTTTCATGACTTGAGTTAGTGTCGATCGAGGTTCTGAGAGGTTTCCATGACAGAAGCAAGTTTACGTCGGTAGTTTATATATATATTGCATTATATTGCTTGGCTTATTAGTTTTTGAAAATTTATTTCTATGTTCTCCTGCCAGGCGATGGCTGGCCCAGGCGGGGGACGTGGTGTTCATTTTCCTAGTCAAGAGTTCGAGGTGGGGCATGGATGTTGTTCTTCGATGCAGGACAACCTGCTCCCGGTCCCTGGAGTTAAAGACCGTGGCTCGGTGCAAGCAGTTTGGCCAGTGTTGGCTCGATCATGGTGGGGGAGGGCATGGCCCTGCATCCGGAAGAGCAGGCGCTGGCAGATGCAGAACCAAGCCTCCCCCACCATGATGCGAGCCAGACACGTGGCTCGCAGCAGGTAACCTTCTGCGAGCCACGGTCTGGCGAGCCACGGTCTTTAACTCCAGGGACCGGGGCCCAGGGCGTGAGAAAACACAGCCGCTCCAGCTACAGCCCAGCACCAAGCCCGGAGCCCAAGTTTTTCGGGTTTCATGTTCTCTGGCATCATCCATGTCACTCACAGTTTCACCCAACTCCAAAGGGAACAGCATAGTTTTCACATACTTGATGGTTCAGCGCTCACCTCGAGAGACTTAACATCGCTTTTCTTGCCAGGCCAGAAACTTTAAGAAACAAAATCACTCAATCACTCCAGCTTAACATCGGCAAGTTGTACTTGGATACAGAGCTCTCAGATGAAGTTGATCGGCTCTGGCAGACGGCGGGCTTGACATCCTTTTTGCTGGATTTCACCTTTTCTACCAGCAATCTCGGCTTGCTCTTGAGGGCCGTGGGCCCGGTTGGCATGGTGATGTCGAAGCACGGACCCACTATGAGGTTTATGCCTCGTATGTTCATGTTGGCATCGTCCGAAGATGCTGAAGCCCAGCAGCTGCTCATGAATTTGTTCCTGCTCCGCGCGCAAGAGCTGGAGATTGACATGACCGATGCCTTCGTGGACTGCTCTTGCTACTATGCGGTGGCTGACGCCGCTGAGGAGCAGGGCCTGGGCTTGCGCATCCACCGGTGCCTCGAGCACGCCGCTGGGCAAGCGCTCGAAGCGACGTAAAAAGAAATCTGTCTACGTCTGTTTTGTTTGCACGTTCTTCGAGCTGTCGAGGTGAAGCGCAACGTGCGTGCAGAAGCCGCACGTCGAGACAAGGAGACGGGGCAAGCGCGGATGAAGAACATGGAGTTCCTTGGCATTCTCATCCAGTGGATTGAATTCTCGGCATCTTTGCCGACGGACGTCGAGTTCTCTACCTTTTGGCGGTCGGTCTTGCAGAGGATGAAAGCGAGTTCCGCCACGACAGACTTCGACGAGCCAGCCATGGCTCGCTACCTGGAGGAAAACATCCTTAAGCTGGAAGCTGGGCTCATCTCGTCGTCTTGGCGCTACGGTCTGTCATGCGGCCCTCTTGGCCTCTCCGGCTACGCGCCCAATTCAATAGAGGTGTCCCACAGGGTGTTGAAAGGGCTCCTTGACCCTGGCTATCAAAGCGGGGTGTGGGATCCTTGATGAAGGAGGTCTCTGAAGCGATGTCGGAGCCATGGCCGGATCTGCTGCATGCTTCCAGAAAGCACTCGGCTCGTCTTGGTGATGTGCCTGGTGAGACAGAGAAGGCTGAGCATAGAGCCGTCTTGTCTTGAATATAATACTACCTGAAGCTTCCTTCGTAACATAAAAAAGCATCACCTGCTCTCAACGTATGCTTCTTGCCTTGAAGGCGCTAACGCGCTTATTCTTGATGAACGTTTGTTTTTTGAGCCTTTTGGCTTTGGAGTGTGTCTCATTCCTTCGGTATGCGCAGGCCATCAAGACAATCATGAACTCGAGAGATCCATTAAAACCTCAGAGCTCATATCATCTGCTGACCCATGGCTCACCGTCCTGTGACGGAGAGGCAGGGACGGCTACTTCGATTAATTATGATGATCTACGTTTTGGGCGGGGGTGGCAGCCACTTTGCCTTAGAAGATCCTTTCGCCATGGCAGATGAAGCGCATGTCTTCCGGTCTCCTGTGGCGGAGGCCTGGAGCGAAGATGCTTCGCTCGTAGCGGCCGCTGCGCATGGTGATCTGGTGGTGTTGAAAAAGCAGGACGGGGCGGTGGGCAGGCGGGATGTCGTGAACAACGCCTTCGGCCTGGGTCCATTGATCAACCACGTCGGTCTTGGACTCGGAATTTGATGCAGCTCTATTTGAATTAGGCATTCGACCAAGCGTCTACGACATCCAGCCTCATGTGGATGAGTTCTTCCATGCTTGCCGGCCCCGGACAAGGGCGCCTGTTGGAGGCAGGACGCTTAAGCTGACTTGGCAAATATCCTGGCCAGCAAAGCACGTCAAGATGATTGCCTGGGCTTTGCGCAACCTGATCACGGAGTTCGCGCGTGCGGCAAAGCGTCCTCATGTCCCTCGAGGCTGCTATGCGTCAGCTCTACGTTGATGCTGGGGTTCCACTTCCAGAAGGTGCATTTTTTTAAATGTTTTTGCCTCATGTACTTGGCCAGGCGCAGACAATGTCCAAGCGGATGAAGAAGAAGAGGAGTGTCAGGAGGACGCTTGCGGGGAGGAGGGCGAAGAGGAGGAAGAAGATGAGGTGGACCCTGAGGCCTTTCTCAAACGTGTCATGCGAGAGTGTGACAGGAGGAGGTGGAGACTCAGGAGACAGCCACCCCGCCGGCCAAGCAGAACGGTCCAAAGCTCACAAAACAGATTTTGCTTGAACTTGTGTTTGAGGGGATCCTACGCCCCCACTGCCTACGCCTACGCCTTCAGCAAAGCCGGCAACACCAGGACTGGAATTGAAATCGCTTCGATCCCCGGTCGCAGGAGCAGAAGCTCAGAAGCTTCCTGCAACCAGTCCGGCAGCCAGTCCTTCAGGTTCTGCCGGGCAGTCACCAGGGCAAAGGCACACAGTGCTTCGAATGCTGCCGAATGGTGCTCTAGAGTGTGCTACCTGTGGAGTGGTTGCTCCTGATGTTGGAAACTTAATGCATTTTGAGTGCAAGCCCGCCCCGGAGAAGTCTGGGTATGAGCTTGTCCAAAAGCAAGTCCAACATGAGAGACGCCTAGCGCAGCTTCAACAGCTGCAGCAACTCCAGCAGCAGCTTGAGATGTTGCAGACCCTGCGAGCTCAAGAGCAGTCCTTGATGGGCCAGTTTGCTTCAGGCCCCGACCTCAATCAAGCAGCTCGTTCTTTGTGGCAGGCCGTTCTCTTCAACGGGCGCAGGCATGTTGCAGAGGGGGGCCATCCATGCACTGTACATGGAGGCAATGTGTGCGATCTAGCTGTAATAGGCGCTCAGCCTGACAGGAGAAGCTGGAGCGAGAAGCGCGCTGGGAGAAGATGGTGGATGAAACCCGCCACCGTATGCTGCAACGCAGTAGGCTCTTGAATGCGCCAGTTCCCTTTGGCCCGCCAAAGGTAGTAAATGCTGAGCCCAAGGAGCGTAGCAAAAGCATTGAAGCTACACGTGTGCCAACGGAGACACCAGTTGACAACGGCACTGAGGCTACAGGTGAGACAGCCGAGAACGAAGGCACTCAGGTCAGCCATAACGATGAAACAGCAGAAGAGCCAAAGGAGCAGAGTGCTGGAGAAGAGCCAAAGGAGCAGAGTGCTGGAGCCATGGCGGAGACAGCGGAGGGAATCGAAAACAGCCCCGAGGTTCAAGTGCCGAAGCATGAGGAGGCCGTGGGTGAGCCGAAAGGTGACCTTCCAAAGGAGATGGAGCGCATGCGCCCGCATGAGGAGGTTCGCTTTCGAGGCTCACTGGCCTATACCTTTCAATGCCGAGGAGCAATCGGTGGGAGCAGAGAACAGGTAGAGCCAGCCGATCCAGGCACTAAGGCCCCAGAAGATCCACCGAAGACTAGCAACACCACAGGAGTCAGAGAGGAGACACCTAAAGAGCCCTGCGCTCGGGAAGACCCACCCCTTCCACCTGCAGAGGACGTGGCTGACGTTCCGAAGGACAAGCCGGAGAAGACTGGAGAGGAGCCTGTTGAGCCAGAGTTTCAGAGGCCATTTGCTTTGGATGAAAACGAATCCATTGCGCCCCATGAGCAGAAGAAGGCACGCAAGGATAAGAAGGCCAACAACGAGGATGAAGATGGTGAGGACGACTCAGAAAGCGAGCCGGGTAGGAAAACGTCCAAGCAAATGCAAAAGGCAAAGGAAGGGGCCGCAAAAGCAAAGGAGGAAAAGCCAAAACGAAAGGCAAACCAAGTGGAGTCTGAGCCAAAGGCCAAGGCAAAGAAGGCGAAGGAAGCGCAGGTGGGGGCCGAGGCAAGAAGCAGCTTCTTGCCTGACGAGCCGCCAAAGGCCAAGGAAGCCAAAAAGCCGAAGCGTAAGCAGGGCGAAGCGAAAGTGGAGTGTAGAGAGGAGGCAAAGGAGGAGCCAGAGCCGGGGGCAAAGGAGGAGGTGGCGCAGCCCAGTCCTAAAACCTTGGCCAAGAAGAAGAGATCTAGGCAATGCTGTGCATATCGCAATGCGTATACTCTTGCTGTGAAAGCCGGGAAAGAAGAGGAGGAATCGAGGGAAGCAGCACGCGCAGTTCCTAGTTCGCATGCCTCGATTGATTGAGTTAATTTTAACCTTAGGCCTACGCTGCAGCCGCTCACGCCCCTGGATGCTGAGCTGTGGCATTGTGATCTGAGCCATTCTTTTCTGAATGCTTTGGGGTTTCAGCAAGTCATAGACTTGCTATCGGGCTTAAGCCTTTAGTGCGTGCCTGTCGTTCACGAATCCTTGCACGTCGCAGCTGGCAGCGCAGGGAAACATTTTAAGATCGACTTAATCCATGCAAATCTGCGGCGCTAGGCTGGACTACCATCGTCGATGCCAAGATCGAAATGTCCTGCCTGGGGCGTGCGGGCATTGAGGGAAGGCGCTTCCCGCTCCGAGATATGGTTGAATTCATTTGCAATATCGATGTCGGTGTCTATATCATTTCTACTTTTTGCGTCGATCCGATTACGCAGCTCCACTTCGAGCATATCAAGACGCCATGCCTTCTACAGCATACAACTTGATGGAAATCGGGGCGCCAAAAGTATTGGTGGCATTGGCACGTCCCCCAGGAGTTGTTTTTTCTCGATCAGTATGCTCAGGCATTGCTCATCCCATGGTGTGGCTTCAAGGACGTCGGGGCCATTAACTTCTTTGAAATCTTCGCGGGGAAAGCTGCTACTACCAAAGTGTGGCCGGCTTCTCAATTCTAGCCCTAAAGCGCTGTGCAATATATCAGGGATTTTGCATTAAGTTTTTGGCCGGTAGTGCTCGCTAGGCATCGTGCTGGTTTTCGATGTCTGGCATTCGACAAGTGCTACTCCGATGGTCCGGGCATGGACTTCATGACCTGCGCTGGTCTTGTGAGCCTCGGTTGCAGGACATATGAACACGTTGTGCATTCTGAGGATATGCTTGCATGTTGTATTGCAGCAAGCTCCAAACGCTGTGAATGTCATGGCTCCGGATTGCTCATCGTGAGGGATACCTGCGAGGGGGACAAGTGGGAGGAGCTACTTCAACTACCAGGGCCTTCCATATCAGTTCGTGCTGAATGGCAATTCCATGGTCGCCAGGCTTTGAAGACATCTAGTGATTGCGCAACAGTGCAGGTGTGTGGCTATCTGCCTGGTGGTGTTGGCCCGGCGGGGGATTTTCGTCATGGAGAATCCGGCCAGTAGCCTGGTGTTCCGGCACACGCGCTTTGAATGGCTTTGCAATGTGGTGTGCACAGCAATTTGGCATGTTCATTCCACGTCACGTGCCTGGTTCAGGTCTACCGCCAGAGCTTTTGGATGGGCTTGCTCGGGGCAGCCTCCCGAAGAGGACACTGGTGTGGAGCAATGACCCTATGGTGTCAGCCCTGGATTTGGGGAGATTGGCTCGGAGCCATCCAGTCAACGAGAAAGCCGTTAAAACAACCTGCACCTTGGAAACCCGTTCTGGCCCATCAAGATCCGAGGCAAAAATAAAAATCGCAAGGGCGAGGCGAAGTTCAAAGGCACAGATGCCTTGAAGGCGTCTCAGAGTCTTGGCTTCTTTTGCGCGACTGTGATTTGCGCTTAGGGAATACCCGCCTGGCCTGGGCAAGGCCCTCCTTGCAGGCTACTTGGAGTCCTGTAAGGTGGCTCGACGGGATCTACGTGTGAAGTATAAGCTCCCAGCTGGCTTGACTGACAGGGAACTCTTTGCCCAGTACCCCTTACGTGGTGACCAATGGCAAGATGCGGGACTGGTTGAGACGTTCTTCTATGTCCTCGGGTGCAAATCTTTGATGATGCCTGACAGCTGGGTTACAATCCTTCAGTTCAAAGAGGATCTGGCCGACTTGCTGGCGCCTACGGTGTCTTGATCTCTCTCAAATCCCCGCGTTCCTGCGCCCAGGATCCAGGTGACGAGATGAATGTAGACTCGGAGTGATTGCATTGCAGGCTGAGACTAGTTGCTAGTTCCGTTGCGATGGGGCGCGCGGAAATCGGCCCACGAAACCTCCGCAAAAAGCCACGAAACGTCCGCAAAAACCCACGAACGTCCGCAAAAACAAAAAACGTTACAAACGGGCTCACCTAGTTAAATTTCCAGATGGGTTCCAAAGATCCTGTTTCGTTGCTATATAGCAGATCAAGCTACTTAAGCTCACTCTTGATGGCCCTCAAGCGTTGGTCTTGCAGCTCTATTGCCGAAGGGATGGACGTCATGACCGGTCAAGATCATGGTGTGCAGGGTGCAGGTGAGATGGATCTGGATGCGATGATTAAAGCGCCTTTTCTAAATATCGTCGATCCGATAGAGTTCACATGAGGCTACTCAGCAGAGAATTGCGTCGCTTGCAGCTGGCTTCGAAGGTGCTCGCTCTTTGCACTCCTTAGCAGATGCTGGGCACATCCTTCGCCCAGGTGGGGGGCGCATGTATAGACACCTGTAGCCTGTGGGCATGTCAGGTGAGGTGATCACCTCAGAACGAGATGGCCACTACATCGCCGGCCCTAAGACTGTCAACCTTGCACACAGGTCTGACACCATCGAAGTGAATGACAGTCAAGATGCCCAAAGCAGGTCCCCCTTCCAACCCTTGACAGAGGCACCTAAGCGTTCTTTGTCCTTCACACAGAGGGAGGCTGACCCCGAACCAGTGACTCCGAAGGAGCCAGAGCTCCCCTCACCCAAGGATGCGCCAGTGCCCGTCCCGAAAGCCAAACGCCAGAAGACCACCTATGACAAGTATTACCACCAGATCTTTGGTTGCAATTTCATCTCTCATGTGCTTTGCTGAGGGTTTGGCGCTACGTGCAGCCTAAAGGCAAGGACAAGAAGATCCAGGCCTCGGCTGAAGTCATGAATCTTTGGAAGACTCCTGAAGGCCGTCTCTTGGTGGCATGCGTGTGAATTGCAGTGTCAAACAGGTCAGAAGCTGCAGAAGCTCATCCAGGAGCACGGAGACTTTGCCACCGTGGAATGCGAGGTTGCCAAGTGGCAGAAAACGACCATGCTAAAGAAGAAGGAGGGTGAGTGGATCACGAAGGCCGCGTTGTCGACCGTGCATGGCTGGACGAAGTGAGGGACTTACTGTAGCTCTTTTTTTTAAAAAAAAAATATATGAGTTCGGATTAATATGGGCAAGCACTTTGTGCCCTAAGGTCCATGGTGGACAAGGCCACTGAGTGGGCCAAGCGGAAGTTGCGGCGTAAGAACGCCATGCATGGTGAAGAGGAGATCTGCGTCGTGCTTGAGGATAAGTTCAGCTACGCAGATGAGCAGGGCTGGCAGTCCATACAGCGCGGGCGCTTCGAAATGGAGGACCTTCTGTGGTAGGATTGTATCCCTTAGGTTTGCGATTTCAGATTGAATTCGCGTGCTCCGCAAATGATTGAGGATGCTGATGGCGCTTTGTTGGACAGCAATGTGGTGCCAGAGACACAGCCGCATGCTTCCGGAGATCGATGCTTCTGAGCAAGCTCGGCAAGCGGAGGAGATGTTGAAGGAAGGCTCTGCGAGCTTCAAGCTTTTTGGCTGTATACATGCCATTTCCTGACAACTTAGGCTCGTGTTCCCATCCATCCAAGAGAACAAGAACATCCTGACCGTCATCCCGACCTACCTCGAGACCTTGGACAAGAAGATTCAGAACGCAGCGCGGGAGCAGGAGACTTAAGATCGAGTGTTCGATATAGGTATGCATGCATAAGATACCTCAGACGCATGCCAGGAGAGAATCGCGAAGAAAGGCTTCGCCAAGGCCACTGAGTTGCTCGGACTTCAACTATCGTTTTCATTCCCTGCCCATAGCCAGGATGGCTGGCCAGATTGAGAAGCTCTTGGATGAAATGCGCACTCACTACGACGAGCTTGCCAAGCTTCAGGGTGAGGCTATGGTGGGGACGTGCCTTGGCTATACCTTAAGGTGAAGCTGTGGCCAAGGTGTGATGTGGACAAAGTGAAGGCAAAGACTGCGGAGATCACGAAGAAGGATGTTGGCTTGAACAACCTTCTGATGCGATCCAAGTGGAGCCTGCGTGTTTGCTTTTCTCGTAGATATTTTATATATTTTTTTGAATTTTAAATTATATATTGTATGAACCTGGCGAGGAACCTCAAAGCTCCGTAAGTGTCTCTGGGGAGTGCTACTGAGCGGACACCCCCTGAGCTGCCTGGTCGTGGACAGGTGGCCAAGCCGAAGGGAAAGGCCAAAGCAAAGGCCTCACCAAAGGCCGGAGCGAAGGCAAAAGCTAAGGCGAAAGGAAAGGCAAAGGCCAAGGGGAAGGCTCAGAAGAAGAATACTGAGACGCCGGAGGTAGAAGCTGTTGCCGAGCCTGCAGAGTGAGCGTGGGATGTAGCTGGATCCCATTTCTGAGCCAGTGCCCAGTTGGGAAAGCTTTGGCATGTACGTGGGGGAACACGTCTGCCTTTGTCATGCAGCCAGCTTCGAAGTGCGTTGGCAAAAATGTGTCGAAGGCCGCGTAAGTCCGCGCAGGTGTCTTGCCTTCATCTTTAGATCAGCAGAGCTACAAGCGTCTTTGCCCCAGAGTTCGAAGCATGTGCCATTAACTCAGGGGAGTCATCTTCGTGCGGATCTAGCAGCACCACCTCTGACTTGGCGGATGAGCTCATGCATGGCTTCGAGGAGTGGGTGGCTGGGATATAGCGCTACATGACATGTTTTGATCCGAGGCTGCTTCAGCCAAACAAGTTGTACGTTTAGCACGTGCGGCATGCAACAGGATGCAACGCCTGGGTTTCTCGTCTACATACCCGGATATGTGCATGCCTAAGGAGTGCGCGATCCTGCTTTGCTGGACATTGCTCGATCTGGTAGAACGAGCTCGAAGAGATGTCGCAATGTGTCTCGGAATTTTCACTCCTACATCAAGCGAGCGAAGCGTCAACTACCAGTGAAGATCTCTTCGGTGCATTTGAGGGTGATGGAGAGCAGGCGGAAGCGGGTGGAAATCAAGAAGGCGTTCCCGATGCTTGCGTTGAAGGATTGGGCTGAATGCCTTCTGAGGCACAAGCCTGAAATTCTCCTGGCAGGGCACGCTTTGACAGATGCTTCAAAGTATGAGCCGATCTTTGAAAGCTTTTGGGAGTGCTACCAGTTGTTGGACCGCGACCACCCGTTCTACAACCACTTCCCTCCCGACCAGTGGGGGAAGTGTACCCCTTTTGCGGTTCACGGCGATGAGGGCCGGGGCAAGGCCAGATCGCCGGTGCTCATTACAAGCTACCAAGTTTTGATTCCCGAGAAGGGCCTTGACTTCACGAACATGACAGGGAGCTCTTACACCACCCGTTTTCTCTCTTCTATCATGCCTTCAAACTTGATGACCCTGGATGACCATACCCTAGATGACATGCAGCACTTTATGGTCGACGATTTGGTGCAATGCTTCTATGAGGGCATTGAGGCCAGGTCCGATGGTTCTTTTTGCGTTTTTTGTTTTTGTCGACTTAGTGTGCGTGTTTCTTGATCTTTTGCTGGGGAGGTGGATGAGACCACCTTCCACTTCATATTCCTTGGACTCAAGGGAGACTGGCCGCTTTTACGGAAGTTCATGTCGCTAAGATCTGGCTTCCGGTCAAAAAGGCTTTGCCATCTCTGCAATGAAAAAGTCACTCGGTTGATAGCGCTTGCTTGTGACCTCGCATCTTAGGAATGGTGGCGCTTTGGTGAGAACAAGACCTGCCTCAAGAACTGGGACCCATCAACGACCCCGCCACCATGGAAGCCTAAGCGGGCAGTATTTATGAAAGCGCCCAGTGCTTCTGCCCCGGAGAGGATCAAGGTGGACTTGGCCCACACTTGGGCGATCGGAGTTGGCAAGGAGTTTTGTGCCAGCTGCCTTGTGGCCATCGCTCGTTTAGGCTTCTTTGGAGCAGGGTCCATACCGACAAGGTTGGACAGGGCTTGGGACCTTTTCCGGGAGTGGTGCTATGCCTTCCGGGAGACCCCCGCTGTCTTGAAGGACTTCGACTACAAATCCTTGAAGGTTACGTCGCTCCTCGGGTTATCATTTTAACATAAAAAGTTGCGCCTGAGGCTGCAGCAGTACCCTGTCCTATGCGGGAAAGGTCATGACTGCGTTCTTGTCCACAAGTGGCTGAGCTATGTGCTTGCCAGATGTGACATGCCCCCCTCTGACCCTTTCTGGCACTGTCGAAACCATGGTTCCGGCCCAGGAAAGCAAGGCCAACAGGGACTTTTTGGAAGTTCTACGCTACACGGCAGACTCTGGCAACGCTTGGTTTCGTGAGCTCTACAAGCATGGCGTCTTCATGCCTGCTCAGAGGGCAAGGGTGGTCGCCTCTATGGCTTGGGGATTGACGGTTCCTTGTCAAACCTTGCGCGTAGTGTGCTGGTTGGACCTAAGGAAGGGTATGGATGCCTAGCCAGGATGTCAGCTGACTGTGGATGGGTTCTTTTCCGCTGCAAACCGAAATTGCATATGCACGAACATGTCGTGTGCCTCGACTGCCTTACCAACTAACTCATGCTTGTGGTCCCCCTATAGCGAGGCATGAGCTGATGCGCCAAGTAAATCTCGGCGCTGACTTCGTTCTCAACCCCTTGAGTTGCTGGGCTTAAGTTCGGTCCTAGATACAACCGAGGTTGGAGCTGCTGGCAAGACGAGGACTACATTGGCCGGTCTGCCCGCATTACGCGGCGGACACATTCGATGACGACTGTGCCCCGATCATTTGTGAGGATCCTCATGAAGTATAAGTATAAGAGGCTCTTTAGATAGCTGCGAGCTTGGGCGTCTGGCTGGGGCATGTTCTCTGCATCTTTCGTGGCAGCACGGATGCTCGAGCGTTTTTTGGAGAAACGTATGTTTTTGATCAGATGCCCTTCGGAATCCGTCACGCGCGGAAAAAGGAGTCACATGTGAAGGTCCAGGTATATGAGACATACAATAACTTACTACAAGATATGAGACATACAATAACTTACCATAAGATGAAAGACATTACTTAAACTTAAACTCGTATGATTTAGAAGAATATAAGACCAGTCATACAATAAAACTATGAATATGCTGCTTCCCATGTCCTTCGGCCCGGTCAGGTGAGGAGGCTTGACCGTGCTGAGCTCCTGCAGCACTTCCGCAAGCACGGTGCGCGCGGCACCTACCTGGCTTCTGTCTGCGACCATGAGGTTGGTGGCGAACGTGTGAAGCTAACGTACACAATGCCCAAGTATACCTCAGCACACGCAAAATTAGTCACAGATGAGCTAGTATTAGCCGTGTGAGGTTTTATTTTTTTTTCATCTCCTCTTTTTTCATCTTTTTTCAAGTTTGCTCTTAAATCATATTAAGTCGAAGGTTGAAGTAGTATGACGGCAAGAGAACCCCCCAGTCACTCGGATTGAACAGCCTTAAATTCTAAACGTTTTTGGCGCTTAAGAATGATATTTGCTAAAAGAGACAACCTCGAGTACATGTGGCCGCACACCCCGAGAGTGAGACTCAACCTATTATCACAAATTACGCCCGACAAGAAACCATGCATGCCAAGTTATTTCATTTCCGTGTCGCCCTTTTCTTTGTCAAGAAGGTCGCTGGTTCAAAAAAAAGAAGAAAGGGTGGAGTCGGTGAAATCCTTGGATTTCATCCCAAAAACCTTGGGCCTCCCAAGTCCTCAAAGTTCAGGTCCATCAACCTGAGTTCTCCCGACTTGCAGCTCAAGTTGATGGACGTGAACTTTGATGACTTCGGGGGCGAAACCTTGAAAACTGAGGTCGATGGACCTAAGCTCTTAGGACTTGCTATGGCCCAAGTCCTCAGAGGTCAGGTGGATAGAATCTTCAAAGCTCAAGTTGATGGGCCTGAGCTCCAAGGACTAGGATCCTCCCAAGTCCGCACAGCTCAGGTTGATGGGTTCGTCAAAGCTCACAAAACCTCAGGTTGATGGGCCTGAGCTCGGAGGACGTCCTCGGAGCTCTGAGGATTTGGGAGTGGCCAAGGTGTCAATTGTCAAAGCTCAGGTTGGTGGGCCTGAGCTCTGAGGACTTGGGCCCTCCCAACTCCTCAGATCTCAGGTTGATGGACCCGAGGTCTGAGGACTTCGGAGGGCCCAAAAGCTTGGGTTGATGGACCTGAACTTCGCGGGCTTTGGCCCTCCCAAGTCCTCAGAGCTCAGGCCTGATGATTTCGCCAAAGCTCGCGAAACCTCTGGTTGGTGTGCCTGAGCTCTGAGGACTTGGGCCTAAGTCCTCGGAGCTCAAAGCTTGGAGGGCCCAAGTCCTCGGAGCTCGGGTCGATGGAATCCTCAAAGCTCAGGCCCATCAATGGGCCTGAGCTAGTCATTGGGCCCTCCCAACTCCTCAGATCTCAGGTTGATGCACGCGAGCTCTGAGGACTTCGGAGGGCCCAAGAGTTCGGGCTGATGAACCTGAACTTTCGCGGGGTTTGGCCCTCCCAAGTCCTCAGAGCTCAGGCCCATCAACCTGAGCTTTGATGATTCCATCGACCTGACATCTGAGGAGTTCGGAGGGCCCAAGTCCTCAGAGGTCAGGTTGACGGGCCTGAGCTCTGAGAAGCCTGCCAGGTTCTAATGGCCTCAAATGACTTTGAGAGCCTTTGAGAGGCTTTGAGGGCCTAAGAAGGGCTTTAAAAGCAAAGAACAAAGATCTAACACTTCTAAAGGCCTAAAGGCCTTTTCCGACCTGAAAAACTTTAGAAAGGCCTCCAAGGCCTTATAAGCGTAAGGCTTTCATACCTCTAATGGCCTTATACACCCCATAAGGGCATACATTGAGCTTTGATAGGCGCTTGTCAGCTGGGCCCCGTTCACGCGCGGCAGCGCCATATCTGAGTTCTACCAATCTCGGCGAACAGTCCTAGATGCGCATTGTGTTTTGGATTTTTTTGAGATGTTTTGAGAATTTTTGAGATCTTTTGAGATTTTTTGAGATTTTTTGAGATTTTTTGAGATTTTTTGAGAAAACCGTTTTTCCAAAAATCAAACGTGGCAATACTAAAAATGTACTGCAACTAAGAGTTTGAGAAAATCAGTTTCGGCCACAAATTGTGCAATAGCAAAAAAGTACCACATCTAGGACTACTCAAAAAAGGTCTGAGATTTTTTGAGATTTTTTGAGATTTTTTGAGATAAATTGTTTTCCAAAAAACCGACCCGACCATCCTTAAAATGACTCGCACTCAAAAGAATCCACCTTGACTTTTCCGAGCTTTTTGGGTGATTTCCGTTTCTCGCCCGCTGATTCTACAAGAGCTCAGAAGAATTTACGGCCTCAAGTGCTCTCAATCGTCGTTTTTTGTTTTTGAACTTCCCCTATTTGCCTTTCCCAACGTTTGCAGCCGCTGACAAGTTAGGATTTGAAACTTTAAAGCCACTTGTCTGTGAGCTTTTCAAGGTTTCAGGCCTCAAGTGGTCTCAATCGTCCTTTCCTTTGTTCTGATCTTTTCTATCTGCCTTTGCCAGCGTTTGCAGCCTGAAAAGTTTGGTTTTGAGATCTTAAAGCTGCGCGTTTGTGAGTTTTTCAAGGTTGTAGGCTTCAAGTGGTCTCAATCGTCCTTTTCCTTTGTTTTGATCTTTTCTATCTGCCTTTCCCAGCGTTTGCAGCCTGAAGAGATTTGTTTTGAGATCTTACAGCTGCGCGTTTGTGAGCTTTTCAAGGTTATAGGCCTCAAGTGGTCTTAAGCATCGTTTTTTCCCGCATTTGCCTTTCCCAACGTCTGTAGCCTGAAAAGCTTGGACTTGATTCTTTTAAAGCCACGCGTCTATGAGCTAACCACTCGTGCCCACTCGATTGCCCCCCAACCAACGACCCGTGAGCGCCATACGAACGCGCGCGCCTCACCGCCGAAGTCCTGGTGTCAGTCAAAAACAGTCTTTACTATTATCTATTGCCCTTGTTGGACACTTAGCTCAAGGACTGTGGCCTTTGCGCGGCTAGACCAAATTTCTGAGCCAACGTTAGCTGGTTGAATGAGGCTAGTTAAGCTCTCAGAATTCAACCGCATCCAAAACTCCAAGGTTAAACACGTTTTGAAAATTATTTCTTTTGCGCAACAACGTGAACCAATACATGTTGCCGCCCCAACCCCCACCGCAACTACAAGTTTAACTTACCGGTTCGGGAAGTCGCACTAAGGACCGTATCATTATCATACCTATGCCGTCAAGTAACTAACACAATGGGCGGCGGCCACAAAACATGAAGCAAACTTGTTGATGTCAATGTTCTGGAGAAACTACAAACAAAGTTGCGGCAGCTATGGCTCTAAAGCACATGGTAAAAGAAATTAATTCCGGCTCAAAACGATTCGACGCCATCCCAGCAAGGACTCCACGTAACATATCGCTGCTTTGAATTCATCGTGGCCTACGTAAGTTACCTATCACATCAGCTTCAGTGGGTGTGCGGCCACAAAAACCGTTTAAATTAGAGCGTGTAAGCTGGCGAACTTTTGGAAGTTAATCATAGAATTGAGGCACTCCAGACTCGGAAGGCTTTCCTCTCAGAACACCGGTGCATCCTTCCAGACCACTTAGCCCAGCTGAACCGATCATATAAAAAATCTCAAATCTTCTCATTTTTCCTCATTTTTCCTCAAAAAATCTCATGCAAAATCCTCACTCAACTAAAACCATCCACATCTACACTCATTTTTACGATTGCTGAAATACCCTCAAGTTTGCTCTGGAGAATGCTCAGGAGATGCGTTCCATGCTTCAGTTGTCGCTGGCGACTTCAGAGGACCAAGTACGACGTGCGATGGAGCACCCTCAGACAGGCGCTTATGATGTCTGCAGACGTGAGAGGCTGCGGCAAAGATATGTGTCCGTGTACTTGAGTGAAGATGAGAAGTGGCTGGATTCGCACCGCGATTTCATCACTGGTGGTGGATACACGGAGCATACAGTCTTCTTCTCCCAGCTCATGGACCCGCGAGGTTATCTTCGACCTTTGCCTGCTGGTCCGCAGAACTCGCAGCCCAAGAAAAAGAAGGTGAAGGCCAAGCCGAAGCGCTCTGCCCGGACAAAGGCTATGTTGGAACCCCCCGAGTTAGAGAGTGGTGTTCTGGTGGTGGACGAAGCGCCGGAAAAGAGGCAAGGCTTCGTCGAGGATTACTTGCCGGGCGCGGCAGCTTCTTTGCATGAGCCTCCTTTCTTGCATTGTGTGGCTGTGGCCGCAGATGATGACGATCGTCGCTGCTGGGCTCCCTTGGCCCGAGGTGGGCGGTGCAAGCGGCTTCGCCAGAGAGGCAACTACTGCAAGCAGCACTTCTTAGAATGGAGTGGCGAGGACCAGCAGAAGTTCTTGTTGCAAGGCTGGGCTAAAAATCTCGGAGATGCAGCGGACGCTCTGGTGTATTCATGGGCGGTTTGCTTTCTGTGCTGGCGTCATGTATAGAAATAGCGATGCCCATCGTCCTAGAAATTCCGTTCTGTTTCACCGCATAGAAACTGTCCTGTCGCGCCCAGGAGAGCTGGGAGCAGACCATGTTGGACATGGCTTGCAAAGCTTCTCTGGAGGAGCATGTGCAGGAAACGCAAGATGTCATGGAGTCTCGTCGCAAAGTGTCTGCTCTCCTTCAACGCCTTGGTTTGGAAAGATTGGACACCCCGGCAGATGGAAATTGCCAGTTCGTCACGCTCTCCTACTCCGCTGGTGTCCCCATGACCCATGACTTGCTGCGCCAGCAGATTTGCGACTACCTCCGCACCATGGAGCATGCCTTCCGCCCATGGATCGAAGAGAGGTTTCGGGACTACGCATCCTATGTCGAGCAAATGGCAAAAGACGGCAGCTACGGCGACGATATCACGCTACAAGCTGCAGCAGCGCTTTTTTTGCGCCCCATTCATGTGGTGGGGGCTGACGGTGCTGAGGGGCATCGTGAGTTCTTGCCACCGGGCTCCATATCGAAGGAGCTGTGGGGACAACCGATTCACATTGCATATGTGAACTTCAAGCATTTTGAGGCCACAGGGCCGCTCGATGCCGAGCCACCTCCGAAGCGAGAACGGCACGGCAAAGTGAAGAAGGAGCTGCGCTAGTGCAGAAAAAGAAGCAGGTGCCTTCAGGAACAAGGGTGGTCTCTTCAGGGGCGTGTATGGGATTTGAATTTCAAACATACTAGCAAGCGCAGAATCAGGGTGTCACTGTTCGTAATGGTCGGAAAATCGAATTTTCGCCAGGCCCATGCTTGAGGGAGGCACAGGCGCACAAATAGCTCAGAATCAGATTTCAGCGCGAATAGGATTCAAAATCCAGACGCATCCCGCGAAACGCACGTTCGCCATGCGTGCACGCCACGAACCCAATCCCCACGGCACGGCGCCGCGACACGCCCGCGGCACGCCTCAAACACGCCCGATCCCCGCAGCCTGCCACGCGAAAGCGACAAAAAAGCGCGCGGCGCCACACGCAGACGCTCGCAGTGCACGCGGTGCCACAGCGAGAGCGTCGCTCCGAGCCGGATTCCCGCGCAGGGCCACGGTTTTGAAAAACTCGTCGTTGCCACCCCGCCTCCCTAATAGAAGAATTAGAAAGGCTCGGGAGAAACATCTTGACAAGACGTGACATACATGACGTTACATGACATGATGCGAGATGACATAACATGACATGACATGACGTGACGTGACGTGACACAAGTATCTAGAATCTAGATTATGTATGTGTCATGTTGACACGATGTGAGATGACATAACATGACGTGACGTGACGTGACGTGACACAAGTATCTAGACTATGTATGTGTCATGTATCTAGCGTATCTATCAAGGCTATGTATCTAGACTATGTGACTACGTATCTAGCTTATGTAATAGTCCCCGTGTTTTAGCGGAAGAACCCTCGCCATGCTTTCGGGATTATAGTGTACATATATATATATATAGTTGGACATTGCACAGGCAGTGCGCTTGGAGCTGAGGATTGGGAAAGCTTCGGGCAAACATTTACGCACCTGGAGGTGTGCCCCAAATCGATGCCATCGACCAGGGCGGGGTTTGCTGATTGAGATCCGCCGAGCTACGGTCTTTTGCCTCCCCTGAGCGCTCTTCTTCAGCTTTCTCTAGGCGCTTGTGGCTAGGAGCCTTTGATAGCTAAGCTACTACTCTTGGTGTGCCGACCCTCAACCAGTATAACCAGTATTACTAGTTAGATCTAGTTAGCAGATCCCGGCCCCTGGGGCACCCCACGCACACACACGTTCTAGTGGAGTTCGAAGACGGGCCTCGCATGATCTACAACCATGACAGGCAAATTCCATGCCCAGAACCTGGATAGTATATGTAACTTATACGTATTGACTTCCTTTTCAGGGATATTGGAGCGCAGATATTGGTTTGCTTCTCCCAAGCCCCGGTCAACGCACAAAAAAGGAAAAAGACAAAGAAAGCAGGTCGAGAATCTATTTGCTACAAGAAATTGATCAGGATCAGCCTACTTGCGGAATTACAGTACTGGCCGAACTCTTGGCCGAGCGGCTTCAGTACAACCTGAGTCTCAAAACTAGGGAGGGCAAACGTTGGAGGCTTCAACAGCACACAGGACCCAAGAAAACTCCTATATAGCTACAATTTTCCTTAAAAGAGGAGGCTCTTGCTGGCACAACCCGGTCCAAGACATCGCAGCGCACCTGAGTTCTTTAAAGACCGGGTGCCAAAGAAGCTGTCTCGACAACACTGTTGGCTCGAGTGTTTGGGGCTGCTTGTAAATAGTGCGCCAAACGCCCTTGAAACTGGTCAAAGGAGCGCAGAGCGATGCGAAGCTGCCTCATTCTCGTTTTTCACCTGCTTTTTGGCCAAGCTTTGCGAACCATCGACCAAAGGATTGGGTTTCATACTCACCGCCTCCTACGTCGCATCAAACCAGGAAGGTTATTCTTATATTATATATTATATAAAATTACAAGACAGATATTTGCGCCCTTGTAGCTTACAATTTATTTTGATATCTATTTGCATTTTGCCTGGGGTGGCGGTATACAGCGAAGTGCCGGGCCATCATTGAGCGCTCAGGAGTTCGTTAGAAGCTTTCGTTGTTTTGCAGCTCGCGCAAAGTATGCGAGTGGCTGAAGCGCAGTCTGCCAAGCAGCCGCGTCAAATGTGGCAAGCCTGGCAAGGCGAACTGTGTCACCGCTGCACATTGAGACTTGTAGATTAAAGCTCCGCTTGCAGCCATTTCGAGCTCTACGCCTTGACGCAAGCGTCATTGCAAGCTCCAACCCGTGGATCACTGAGTCAGCGCTCTTGCTAATTTCAGCCAAATCATTGTAAGGGCCCGTATTTACACAATCTACCCTAAATTACAAGCGGAAACGCAAAGCGGATAAATTGCTTTCAGAGCCACTCTTTGTCGACTTCTAACGCATGTCCACGTGCATCCTCTTACCAAAAAAAGAAAAGAAACAACGAACAACTGAGGTCCGAGCAGCTTGGCAGGGATACAGCTTTCCTGCGATTGCCGGGGTGAAGCCTAGGTCTACTGCCCAACTCTGTCCATATCGGATGAGCATTAGCCTCAGTCCAATGCCTTGTGAAAATCCCCGCCTTCGTGGTAGTGATCAGCTCGCCAGTCACTTCTGAATAACTCAGATGCGCATCATATTTTTGCAAATAACTGTAACTGTACAAATAAATACATATATATATACATGAGAGATCTGGCGGGCATGATGCCCGCCCGCTCAGGTCAGAATGAGATTTCAATGCGCTGTGCTGGCTGGTGCGACATGTCATGTATATGTCATACATATAACTATAACCGGACATATCTTCGTGCGTCCTTGATATTTCTTTTCAGTGCGTTTGTGGGCCAGACAGAGCATAAACCCAGCCAGGTACGCTTTGGCATGCGCGGGACCCTGTCGTACAGAATAAAGCTCTCACACTTGGGCTTACTCGTTCCAAAGCAAACCGTATTGTTACTCACCCGAGATGGACCGGCTTTGCTTGATTACTTTTCAGCTGGACTAGAGTCGCAAGCTCATTTTGTCGTTCAAGGACTGTCGCTGTTCCTCTTTTCTTTGAGGTGCTAGCCACCCCGACTTGGATGCGGAGGATTAGCATTTCGGAGGCCCGCAAAGTTTGGGGGAGCGTGAAGGCTCATAAAAGCTCACATATGAACAAGAGTATCTTGAAACACTAAAGAGATCAATTGCAACTTGAAACGTCTGCAGTATCATCTTATATATATATACAAACCGATCAGATCGAAGGAATGCCCAAAGGCTACAGTGAAAGGTTGAATTCGAAACGACCACGCTTGATTTCCTTCTAGTTTGTTGCTTCCGTGCAGGATGGGCATGCGACTGAGGAGCCGCGCCTGCTCCGCAGCGAAGTGCCGAGCCAAGAAACCCCACACAAACTGCGGGCTGAGGCTCATGGCCGCATCAGACCTGCTAGTTTGCACGAGCGTGCGAAGGTAGAGCCGCGAGACTGCTCCTGCCTCAGCAGTAACTCTCTTATATAGAATTCTTTACATATTATGATATACATATCATGTCTAATATATATGAAGAGATATACATACATATCTTGATATTTTGTTGAATTTATATGTTGGAGTGTTTGCTCTGAGGCGAGTGGTCAAACTGGACCAACTGGAGCAGCTGCTCAGCCAGCTGTGGTGGCGGCACGCAGAAGCGCGGCCGGGCTGTGAGGCGTAAAGCCGCGGGTGGAAGTTGCTTGGGCGATGCCACTGAGAGCCGGGACTGCAATACTCAGGCGAGCTGCTCTTGCAACATGCACAACCTTTCACGGGAGCATAACACATAACAGAATACAATAATGTATAATATGATATGATATAATTCTAATATGATATAATTCTAATATAAGATAAGATAATAGAATAGAATAGAATGCAATATAATACAATACAATACAATATAATACAATATAATACAATAATACAATATAATACAATATAATATAAGATAATATAACTTAATTTAATTTAAGCTAATTCGATTTAATACAGTTCTAAGTTATTATATAACTAATATATATAGCCGGCAAAACAGTGTGGGAAGGTGTGCTCGCGTGACTGCACATGGAACGAAGCTTGGCAGCAAGCGTGCGGAGTACTTGCTGTGGACAAATGTTGAGGTGTGGCGCGCTGAATGGCTTAGTGTTCACATTGCCCATCGATATATATATATATGATATATATATATGATATGCGTATATATATAAGTAACTATATGTGTGTATATGAATACGTATTTATTTGTTAATAAAAATCTGTTTACATATGTCCATTCTGTGATCTCCAAGGCGTGGAGCACTTGGGCCTCCTGCTCGGAGACTTGTGGCGGCGGCACCTCCTCTCGAAGCCGTGAGGTCAAAGAGCCAAAGCAAGGCCAAGGCACTTGCAAAGGCGGTCATAGCGAAGAGCGCCACTTGCCAAGAGGAGTTTATCTTATAATGTTATCTTAGTATATTTTATTTTCCCATTTGTGTTTGATTAAAGAGAACAAGTTGTTCTTGCCTTTTCGAGGAAGATGTGGAGACCAGCCATGTCCGAGAGATTGCACCTTCACAAAATGGAGCAACTGGACATCCTGCGAGCCATTTTGCAAAGGGACGCAAAGGAGGAGTTGACTTTTCGGTCGACTCAACATGTTATGAATTTGTTCTATAATGTGATATGCTGTATCTATGTATATCTATGTTATATATTACATTTTAATGTATCACATTATATACAGTAAGTCAGTAACTCCTTTGGGCTTTGCGTTCTTTTTGACTCATGTTTGTCATCGCCAGGAAGAGGTCGAAGATTAGTGACAGTGCAAACGGTGGAGCCTGCGGAGAGTTGGAGCAGACGCGAAAGTGTGAGAACTTTTGCGTGGATTGTTACTTGGCCGTTGGCTTTGAACTAATAATGACAATGGTAATACTGATAGTAATATATATTTATATATATTTATGCTTTTGTGTAATATAGTTGAGTTTGATCGAGTTCATCTGAGTGCTTGACATAGAAACTCTTGCCAAGGCACTTGGACAGATTGGGGCATCTACAGCAAGTGTTCGAAGACATGTGGAGGCCTGGACATATTATGGCAAACATCTTTCGGCAGGTGGAAGGAGGAGCCGTCTACGGAACCAGACATTTAAAGAAAAAGGCGAGATGATGCGAGATATGAATGTAATTGAAGATCTTTAAACGTAGTTTTAATGTGTGTGTATTTTATTATTGCTACTGCTATTTTCTTAAAGAAAATGTATATATATATAGTTAGGTATATACTACTGTTACTGTCTACTGTCTCTCTCTTTTTTGACTTTTGGTTCCATTTGGCCCCCAGAGAGATAGCCACTATGGAAGGAAGTTCGGCCCCAGTGCAAGCTGGAATCTAGACTTTGGCCTTAGCCTACAAAGGTTGGCACACCTCCTCGGTGGGCATCTTATATCTTCGTGTGCATTGATGGATGTGACGTGCTGTCATTTGCAGCGTGTCGCTTAGTGCTCTTCCCACACCAAACAGATTAGCTCCCGCAGATTATCGTGTTGCCAGTAACTCGGGTTCAAGGGGAAGGGTTTGCAAAGCTGTGAAAGATGAGCACCGCGAGCAGGCACCCCAAAGGTGCCCGGCTACACGCTGCTGAGAAGGCGTTGCAAGGATCACTACGAAGACTTCGAGGCAGTACAATATCCTATATAAGCCTTATCGTATATATTTGTACGTTTTTAGTTGAAAAAAAAGACAAAACATGTACGCAATTGTTGAGGTGTCTTTATACCCGTCTCTCTTGGGCTGCTTTTCAAGATCCGCTCAGGGCGACGCCGCTGCATCGAATGCTTCCTGCGCTGAAGTGTGTTCGGGAGACTCCCGCTGTCGTTTCTTCTCTCTGAAAGACAAGTGCTACGTCTATGAAGTTTGTCAAGAAGGCGCGGATGAGAGGGTGTTTTTGCGATAGCAGATTGGGCTTGCTGTAAATGTTCAATGGTTAGGTAGCACAAGCGAAGGTTAATAGGGGTATTAGTATGAAGTACTGCTAGTGTTGCAGATTCTTCAAGAAGTTGCTAGCTCACATTGCGGAGGTGGAGACCAAGTGAGCTTTAGGAAGGCAGGAAAGGGTTCCGGAGGGCCATGTCAGCTGCTAGAAGTGCATGCACAGCAAGCCTTAAACCTGCTGGCTTTTTCTCTGTAGATCTTTGTGTTTAACCATCGGTATATACATGAAAGACCCTTGCTAGACTTTCACTGTACACCCATGAAGGTCCGAAGTTAACCAGGAGGAGTGGAAGAAGGTGTACGGCTATGAACTAAAGCGGGACTTTCAATGCACTGTGAAGCCGAGGCCGACAAAATAGTTCTTCAAAAGTTATTGAATGCTTTGCAATGCATTTGATGGTGCTTTGATGCTTGACCAATTTTCAAATTGGTGGAATTTTCCCGCAAGGCAGGTGGAGAAGAGCTTCGCCAAAGCCCAAGTCGAGTGCAGCAATGATGCTCAGTGTGTTGGCCTCTATTCTTCTGGCTGCAGCGGCTTATTCGTACCCTGCATGGAACTCACCTCAGAAGCAGAAAGTGCTTCCTGCATCTATGAGAAGAAGGAGATCGGCGGCGGCGAGATCTGCACTGGAAATGCCTCACAGACAGACCAGTGCAACACACAGCTTTGCACAGTGTCTCGTCTACTTGTCTTCTTCTTATGCGTTTGTTCTTTTCTGTTAATACATGTTGATACTACTCGATTCCGATTCTAGTTATATGATGTTAAATGTTATATATATATGTATATGCATATTGTAAGTGGACTATGTCAGTCATCGTCAGACTTTAAGGTGGATTGCAAGTACACAGACTGGGCGCAGTGGGCACCCTGCAATCCAAAGTGTACCGGGACACAGCGTCGGTCGCGAAAGATCACCCAGCAGGAGATTAACGGTGGAGTACCCTGTGGCAAGACTCAGGAAGAGATACTTGGACAAAGAGAAACGAGGAAATCAAGAAAAGGAAACGCAATATTATGAGGTGCATGCGGAGCATCTCTAAGGAAACCTTGCTCTACTCCCTGTGTGGATTGCCAGTGGGCCGATTGGAGCTTATGGGGGAAATGTTCGCGTAGCTGCGGCGGTGGCAAGCAAAACCGGTCGCGGATCATTCAGCACCAGGCTGAGGGGGATGGCGAGAACTGCACTGGCAAAAGCACAGAGAGCAAGGACGCGCTCTCAATCTTTGCGACCTGAGTTCCTTTAGCTTTACTCGTAGCATGCTTTAGCTGTTTCCTTTTTCGGAGGGTTCGCCGCTTAGATTAGTGCCTGAAACTTGACGGGCACCTAAGTGTCCATCATATGGCTCCCCCCGTGCAACATTGCACTTTTCTTACCTTGTTTTCAAGCATTGTTGGAAACATGCTGATGATTGGCACGACATTGGACATGTAGCAATGCCAAGGCAGGCTAATTCGCATGTTTGCCTACGTTTTCGATTATTGCTGGGGAGTTGCAGCTTCGGCTCGTCTGCTTTCCTGCGATACGTGCTTTGGCTCCCTTTCGTTCTATGTCCCCTCAAGTATATTGAACATGATTCAATGACATGATGATACACGTGGTTGCCGCTCCAAGTTCAAGGCAGTTTCTTCCGTCAGAGGGTTGCCAAGAAAGACCGCGTCTCGGAAGGGGATGCGCCATGTCTAAGCAAAACACTCTATAACTACAGTATATGATACTATATAACTATACACACACTGATAAGACCACGGCGTTTATATCTATATAAAATATAAGATAAGTCACAAGTTAGAAGCATTTAGGCCACTGCAGGGCTTGTTGGCAGGACTGCAACGCTGCTCCATGTCCGGTCGATTGTTCTATGAGTGACTGGAGCGCTTGGGGCACCTGCGACCCGTTCTGCCAGGACTGGGAAAATCCAATGGCAGGTTCCACCTTGTTGATCCATTTCGAACCTTTCTGTACTCGGATGCACGCACACACTTGTGATACAGCTTGACATGTCAGAGTTTGAGCAGAGCTAGCGACAGTGTCCAGGGGACCCAGTCGCGGAAGCGAGCTGTCGAACGGCCAGCCGCCTTCGGTGGCAAAGAGTGTGGCGAAGTGTCTGAGTCACGCCGCTGCGCGAATTTCTGCATGGATTGCCAGCTCAGCGACTGGGGTGCTTGGGAGAGCTGCAGCCGGAGCTGCGCGGGAGGATCGCGGCAGAGGCTGCGCAGCGAGGTGTTTGTGCAGCGCAGCGTGGGGCTGTTGGAGACCGGTAGGGCCAGAGCTCTAGGGTATGAGAAGAAGATGTCCCTAAGGCCAGGAGCTAAGGCTACATCGAAGGTTATATTGCTTATAAATGGTCATTATAGATCCTTTGATGGGTCTTTATTCTTCGTCTTCGCTGATCATAAACTCGGTGTAAACTGCAGGTGTGATTTACCACATCAACGGCAGCCGAACGGTGCCGGTGAAACTCCAGAAGTCGCGGAAGCTGCCTGCAGTGCAGACGCGAACTGCGCCGGCCTCTACGATGAAGGCTGCAACGGATGGTGCCTGGAAGCACTCAATAAAACCAGCATAAACAAGGCGAAAAGAAACCAACAGAAACGCAAAGAAGTTCTACGTATTTGAAAGTCAACGGCGAAGCACGTAGCATCATGCACATGCCAAGAATTGTTTCGCGGGGTGACTTGCAGAGGCTCACCATTTGCCACTCTGTCTGCAAAGAGCTCTACAAGCAATCTTGTTCTCAATGTTGAAGATGTAGGTAGCACTGGATTCACTTTGGAGCCGGAGCCAAATTCTTGCTCTTATGTGAAGAAGGCGCGGGGATTTGTGCTGCTTGTCTGTTCTGGGTTCCTCTTTGAACTTGGCTGTATGTATAGAAGTATACAGGTGTGTACTGTATGTATGTTCGCGTCTTCATAGGAAACGGTAGAGGCATTGCATTCCGGTAGCAAGGATCAAGGATGGCACTGCCCGCCTTGTTCCTATTTGCATGCCTCAAGCTCTTGTCAGTCCCAGTGCAGCGCGGAACTGCCGAAGTCTGCCAGGAGATTGGCCGAGGAATTGCTTGCACTGGCGATTCAGTGAAGCAGACTGAGGAGTTCCGAGTTGATTCTTTCTCCTTTGGTGCAAAGAGTAGCTACAAATGAGTGGCTTTTGTACGTTCAAACGGATGTGTGTTCAACAGCAGGAGTGCAACAGCCAGCTATGTCCAGTGGATTGTGCTTTGTCGGATTGGTCAACCTGGGACAGCTGCATGCCGTACTGCCGGGGCACCACGAAGAGGCCTAGTCGCCTTAGCTTGGCTTCCCATGCACAGGAATCGCACGCTGCTCCAAGACGCACAGAACGGCGGTCTAGCCTGTGGAAAGACTTCCCAGGTGAAGAGCTGCAGCAACGAGTGCGTGGACTGCGGCTTGGAGTAGAAACACAGACAACTTTGATGGACAATCTATTTGATATTGTGATATATGTCCTTAATCAATCTTCATATATCTTCATGCGGTCTTGGCTTCAAGGCGAGTGGGAGAATTTCACTGAGTGGGAGGATTGCAGTTCCAGCTGCGGTGGTGGAAAGCAGAAGCGAAGACGTGGCGTTCAGGCGAGGAAGAAATGGAACAGCCTGGGCTAGCAAAGGCAACCAGCAAGCATACTATAGCATACTTATCCAGTTTAAGGTTTAAGATGCTACTATTACAGTTTGGAAGGGTGTCCCTTCTGCAACTCCGAAGATTCAGGTGAAAGCTGTTGGCGGTGGCAAGAACTGCAGTGGTGCTGCCGTGGAAGAACGAGCTTGTAACACCCAGAGCTGCAGAATGGACTGCGCATGGGAGGTTTCTCGGAGCAGCGAAAGATGGAGCGAATCTCTAAGGAATGGGACAGGTGGACGGTTTGCTCGGCCACCTGCGGCGGGGGGATGAAGAAACGGATTCGAGCGCTGAAGCTTCGTGAGGCTTGGCTTTTGTTTTTCAGTCAAAGATCAAAGCAGATTGTGCAGGCTGATGGTGGCAAGGAATGTGAAGGCAGTGCAGAGGAGGAGAGTGGCACGGCAGCAGTGTTGGCGTGAGCAAAGATATCATACAGTATATTATAATATATTTATTTAAATCTATTTATAATCTAAAAGTATGGAATTTGGCGTGAATAGTCGATGAGATGGGATCCGTATGATACGTCAATGGTGCTGAATGCGTTGCACTTCTCGAAGCGCAGGGGCTTGTGGGCGAAAGCCTTGCCCTGCAGACTGCTCAGTCACTCCTTGGAGCGAATGGTCGCGATGCAACCCCTACTGCCTTGGCACGCAGACTCGGAGCCGATGCAATGTGAAGAGAGCACTAAGGTAACTGGCATCACAAGAGAAATGTGAGGAAATATGAGTATATTAATATATATATATATTAATCATATTTTCCAATTGACAAGGAGCCGCGCCGTGATTACAAGCAGCAAATTTGGAGGCACCGAAATGATCCAAGATTCGGAGAGGTGGAGCCTCGGAGGACAAGCCTGTCCAGATCTGGAGGACTCCCGCGTCTGTAGCAACTATTGCCTCTTGCCAAGCTTCTACAAAGTCTTATTTTGTGAGGCGTCGATTGCAGATGGTCAGACTGGACAGAGATGAATTGCTCTAAGAGCTGTGGAGGAGATTCGGTCCTTTGATATCTCAATGCGCCGCAGGAGGTAAGCAGAAACGTGAGCGAGAGCAGAGCTTTCAGCTTCGAGGCCATGCAGCTTGTAAGACTATTTCATACTCTTTCTGAATATTAGAATTTTTGAAGTAATATTTTCTTACAGTATCATGTTTCCAATACTTTTAAAGTTTATATAATCCATCTTTTGCTTGTTTTAGTATAGGGCCTGTTTCCGATCCGCCTATGAGGCACCCCCTCGGCCCTTTTGCCCGGCTTCACGATGCTGGGGCCTGGGCAATGCCAGAATGCCTACGAGACCATCAAGGCACAAGTGCAGGACGCCTCAGCGGAAGCCTGTGCTGACAACTGCTCAGCAGATTTGCGCTGCAGCTTCTTTTCGGTGAACCTGGGCGTAGCCTGCAACAAGTACAACGAAGCCCAGCCACGTGAAACCATGCAGCTGCGTGCCAAGGACTCTGCGGGCGACTGTACAATTCGACCGCAAGGCCATGCTATTGGATGCTGTTTTCATCTGTTATCCATAGTTTAGCAGCTTGTAGTGGTTGGCTCTGTGAAACTCTGGCAGCTTGATGTATCCAACGATCCACTTCCAGGAAAGGGTAGGTTGCGAGAACCGAGAATCCAGAAGGAAGGCACATGTCTGCGTGTGCGCGCCCTAGCGAATACATTACCTATTGCATCCTATTGCTCCCAGGGCCTTTGCTTGTTTCTGTGGAGGCGCCACCAGCCACAGCAGCTACAGAAAGACCAAGGGCTGGAGGCAAAACTTCGGCTACGAGTTGAGAAGACATTTGAAATGTGTCAATGCGTGCCTTGGAATGCCTTGGACGGAGTAAGCATGAGTAAGATTGAGTAAGCCAAGGCGTTCTCAGAGGCTCCCCTTGGCAGAGGCCAAAGCTGTTTGCAGCGCTGACCCAACTTGCGCTGGCATCTTGCCAAGCGTTTCTTGGCGCTTTGAGGCTTTGAATGTGTGAGGCCTCTATGAGGAGGACTGCGCTGGCACGGCGCTTCTTTGCGATGGAGGGAACACCACTGAGGCAGCAGCATGCTTCCACAGGAAGCTTGAGGTCGGTGGGGGCGAAGGATGCCACGGTGCTTCTAGCCAAGTGGAGGACAGCCGAAGGGCCCAAACATGGACTTGAGCAGGTCCCCGATTTCCAAAGGAATTCTCTTTCCCCTGTGGCACGAGGTATATAGGCTTTTTTCAAAAAGAAACAAGGTTGTCATGTGATCCTCTTCGCATTCTGCATCCGGCCTCTTCCTTTGACGCGAGGAGTGCAACACTCAGCTGTGCCCCGTTGACTGCAAGTATGGAGATTGGAATGACTGGGGACGTTGCGAGTCGTGCAATGGGACGGAGAGCCGCAGCCGCCGGATCCGCGAGGAGGGCAAGAATGGCGGCGTGCAGTGCGGCGACACTCTCCAGCAGAGGCCCTGCAGCAAGATCTGCGTGGACTGCAGGCCTGCTGTATGTTACGTGGATGTGGTTCAAATATGTTCAAATATCTTGAGATTACGAATAAGTTTGAAAAAGAATTTGAGAAAGAAGACATTTAAAAATATTTAAAAGAATGGGTTTTGTGGAAACAATTCACAGGTGGTCAGACTGGACATCATGGGAAAGATGCTCTCGCAGCTGTGATGGCGGCCTCCAGAGCCGCGCACGCTACATAGCAGTGCAGGTGAGAACTCCTGGTGGCCGTTTATGGGTAGCGTTCACATTGGACATCAGGCGAAAGGCGAACTGAATAGGACAAACCTCGCAACGAGGGTCTTCTTTTCTCACCATATCCCAATTGCCAATTGTTCTGCGCAGCGTGCCTTTTTCCAATGTATTGGTTGCGATGGCCGCAGTGCTTGAGCCTAGAATCTGGTTTGCTTTGCTTTGCTTTGCTTTGCTTTGCTGCCTCTGACGTTCACGCTTTCCAGCGACAACGCGTCCGCCAGCGCGATTCCCCCTAGCTTAGGCAGGTCTCAGGCCTTTCTTACGAATGCTCACTGGGCGCGGGGCGTTGTCACAGCTAGGGTTTGACATAGGGTCCTGCCCACGACGCTTCTTCCCACGGCATTGGATCAGAGCATATCGAAAATATGTTTCAAGACCTTCAAGTCAAGGTTATTTCGTGTTATTTCGTGTTATTTGTCCGTGAACAAGCACAAGCACGAAAACCGACAGGTTTGATGACATCTTGTTCTCTGGTAAAGCTCGCTTGTCACGCCTCCGGAGTTGTGGACTTGACCACCACGCTGACTTCACGTCGTAGAGGCATTTATATCGTTGCGCAATTCATGGTTCTGTCCACTCATATATGATTCAGCAGCAAAGCTTTGAAGGGACAGATGCTGCCAGTGGATCTCAGACAAAAGCCCTGAACGGAGCTTTCAAGCTGCAATGCTGCAACCTGCCCTGAGAAGCACAAACTGAACACATGGTAGAAGCAGGAAATAAGCCCAGCGATTCATAGCTCCAAGCGTCCCAACCCTAAAGAGGGAGCAAGAGCACTGGCATTGCAGGGATCGCTTACGGAACAGAAGCTGGCACCAGAAACGTGAAGAGCTTGAACACAGCTATACCCTATTTGATAGACAGCAATGGCAAGTCACAACCTCCTCCTTATTCGAGTGCCCGTTACTTCACAGAGCAACAGCAAGCATTGCAAGCCATTGTCAGCGCCGTGGGCAGGCCTTCTGAACTCTACTTGCAACAAAGCGGGGGGTCAGGAAAGCAAAAGAAACAGTACCTTTGCGAAGTTCACCCGAACTTGCGAGGCTATGCAGATGCACGTTCCCCTTTCCATTCCTGACTGGCCATTCTTGCTAGTGCAGCCCGTCAATGAGCTTCTATGCCTCCACGTCCCGTGCAATCAGAAGAGCAAGAAGGGGGAGAGATCAGCACTCCTAGACCCTCTCCCATGGAAAGTTAGCAGTCATCAAAGATATTTGGAATATTTTCCTTGTGTTGTAACCTTTCTTGTTTCCCGTGTCGTGAGCGGCTTTGATCTATTGCGGCATTTGCGCAACAGCTCCAACAGCTCCTTGGCCCGGTATACATATTTTATATTTATATGATCTATACGCAAGACTATCGGTAGCCTCAATCGCAGACAATGCGGGGTTGGCCCTGTTTGCCGCATTACTCATTACTCTTGCTTTTCTTGAGCTACCAGTATATATGAGCTTTATGTTTTTCCTTCTCTGCAATGGTCACAGCTGGTTCTCTTTGACTTCTTTCCGGGCACGTTTCCTCGAGATAACACTTGCTGGAAGCACTCAGCAAGGAAGCGAGGAGTTGATGGCGGGCACAGACAGAGAGAGATAGAGACGACGTGCCCCAAGAAAAGACACGCTTCGTCATCCATTGATGTTTCTTTGCTTGCGGGGCGGGCTTTAAAGAGTTGTCCAATGGTTACATTATGTTACATTCTAGACTTCAAACCTTTCACTTGGAGTCCGGAGGCAGAGGGCGTCGGCCAAGAATGTGCAGGAAACGCCAGCGAGATGCAGGTCCTGGGGGCAAAGTGGAATATGAAGACATGCATCTATTAGCCATAATAGCTATAGAGTGCAATATCGTATCATAGGTGTGGTATAATCTCCTGTGCCCAAGTTTTGACATATTGGCCAGGCTTGCAACGCACAATCTTGCCCATCAGATTGTGAGATGAGTGATTGGTCCGATTGGACAGAGTGTTCGCCCTATTGCCGCCCGTCACTTGGGTCGCTCTGCAAGAGCTCTGAGGCCGCGGCTTGCAGAATCGCAGCCGCACCATTCAAAAGCCTGCAGCCTTTGGTGGTGCGTACTGTGGCACTTTGCTTCGAGGCTGCAGTGGTGTTTCCAGAGATGACTGACGGCTACGTTTCCAGCATGGGTGTTGGGATGAAGAGGCGGTTGGATATTTGAAAAGCCTTAAGTTGCCACTTGCCACAGGGTGACAGTAGCTATCGTAGGTGTGAAAGGGGGAACAAAGAATTAACGCATCAGGATACGCGGCAAGCGATCAAGTTCTAATGATTCGCAGATGTTGAGGTCAGAGACACGGAGTTGTGCAAACTTTTGTGGCGTGGCTGCATCAGCTCGCGCAACTTAAGGACATTTGAGGTTGCAGGGTGCTCAGCATGGGCTGAAACACCTTTGAACGAACGCCGACTTGCTTCTGGCGAGTAGCTCCACCCGGTGAGATTCGCTCTTGAAGCCCCCAGGTATGGACTGCCAACTGTCAGCTTGGAATGACTGGAGTGCATGCAGCCACACTTGTGCCGGTGGAAGCCGGAAGCGCATCCGCAACGAGATCTTCGTCAAGCGAAACACCGCCTCCTTACTGCAAACAGGACAGGTCTCTGAGTCTCTGCGAGTTTCATTTGGCACACAGGTGAAGGAAGCGTGGCATTTGGCTACGAGAAGAAGCTGGGCGTGAGGCAAGAGCTTTTGCGGCGGTAGGATGGCGAAGCAAGGTGTGACTTGGCGCACCAGCAGCAGGGCACGAGCGAAGCTCCAGACGCGGCGGAATCGCTTTGCAGCGCGGACCACAACTGCGGCGGGCTTTATGATAAGGGCTGCAGTGGACAGCCACCTGGATCGGAAGACGAAGCCTTTGCATGTTCAACGGTGTCTGTCTGCGTGCCTATAGGGTCGATACAAAAGGGGTTCCAGCAATCTGCAGGCTGATGATTTGTTCGGGCCCCAGCAGCCACACATCCAAAACAAACACATTCAAAAACCACGGCACGTCCATGACTATCCCTGGAACCCTGACTGCTTCAGAGGTACAGTTGGCTTGAAGCTTGAAGTAGAAGCGGACAGCTGCACTTACGTCAAGAAGGAGTGGCCTCGAGCTTGATGTTGTTCCATAATGTTCCATAATTCAGCATTCGAAGTACCTCTCCAGACTCTTGAAGCTGTTGCTTCGCAGGAGATCGGAGATGGCCAGCCCTGTACTGGTGAGATCTTGGAGTCGGAGGAATGCAATTCGGCGCTATGCCCACTTGATTGCAAGCAGAGCGACTGGACAGAGTGGACGGAGTGCAAGCCTTTCTGCGATGGAAGCATGAACAGGAGCCAAGCGTCCACACACAGCTTGTCGCTGCCCGCCCCACGTTGCTTTTCCTAGCCAGTGATCGCAGCCCTTGCAGGAGCAGAAAGATTTTGCAGGGCCCTGCCAACGGTGGAACCGCCTGCGGAAGCGTCGCAGAGATTCAGAATTGCTCCAATGAGTGTGTGGACTGCAGCCTGTCCGCAAACAGAACCCTGATGGCGTCTAAGTATCAACAACTTATATATTATTGATTGCCTGTCGGAAGAGGATAGCTGTCACGCTCCATAATTCATAGTTGCGATTTCAATATATTTCAATCAATTTTATTCAATTTCATATTACAGTACAGGTTCGTCTCCACGCCCAGGCCGCTGGGGGAGTTGGGGCAGCTGGTCCACCTGTCCAGTGAGCTGCGGCGGCTCAACTCAGCAACGCAGTCGTGCTGAACTCATTGCCCAAGCGGGGCACGGCCTACCGTGCGAAGGCGCCAGAACGGAGGGGCCTTTTCCTGTTTGTCAAAGTGCCCCAAGCTCTCACGTGGAGCACATATACCTAGTCATACCGTATGCTGTACAGATATTATAGCACTAGACTAGACTATATTAACAGATAATGTATAATGTGTATTATGTGTGTGAGAGAGATGTTATGTCGACGCTTTGAACCTTCATATGGAGAGAGTGTGGTCTGGCCATTAGTTTTGAGGCAACGGAACAATGAGCCGAGCTTGCTCTGAGATAACGTGCCCAATAGACTGCAAGATGTCTGACTGGAGCAATTGGACAGAGCCGTGGCCTCTAGCATTGGGGATGCTGCAACTAAGGAGTGCGTTCCATACTGTAAGGGAACGCAGACGCGGACTCGAAGCAACTCAGCTCCGAACATGTGTGTGCTGTGAGCATCTGAGGCGTTCTGGTGGAGCCGTTGGCCGGTGGAGAAACTTGTGGCGTGGCCTCCAACATCGCCAATTGCTCCAACGCCTGCGTCGACTGCGAAGTCTCTCCTTGGTCTGCAGCTTGGCTATGGACCTTAGGGCGGTCAATGGATGCCAATGGCTCAAAGGTCTGGTCGCTTTGCAGCGCCAGTTGTGGGTCGGGGCGTCAGAGCAGAAGTCGCATGGTTCTGGTCCAGCAAGAAGGGGAGGGCGCCGCATGCCCCAAAAACCTCGAGGATTACAAGGAGGGATGCAATACGATCCAATGCCCTGTGGCTCCTTGGCCCTCAATCTGCGTGGAAGTATCATGAAGTATCCGTGCTTCCGTCCCGTGTAAGGACTGTTCGTGGGCAGATTGGGCCCCATGGAGCGGTTGCAGCGTAACCTGCGGCGGTGGCAGCAAAATGCGGCATCGAGGCCTTGTGTCCAACTCCAAATCACTCTTTTAATGCTTTTTGGAAGGCTAGTCTCAGTTTTCTTCACCAAAACTAGATTCTGTAGTGTCTCTGTTTGCCTTGATTTGGTATGGAATGCCATCCAGATTTGTCATAATCAGTGAGACTCAGTGAGAGCAGAGATATTTTGGGTCAGGAAAGAGCAGGAATGAGCAGTCTGGGGGAAGTCCATGCGACGGGGATGCCGATGAAACTGGCTCCTGCTCGGAGATTGCGTGCCCTCAGGACTCTTTAGAAATGATACGAAATGAATAGGAATTGGAAGTAAGCGCCTGCAAGGATTGCCTCTGGTCACCGTGGGAAGCGTGGGGAAACTGCTCCAAGACATGCGATGGGGGGAATCGGACTCTTGGCCTTTGCTGAGAAAATTCATGGCTCATTGCACAATATATTAGAATCAATTATAAGACACCCATGTTCGATGCTCCTCAGGAGTCGGTATCGCTATGTGACGCAAATTGCTTTGGGCGAGGGAGCAAATTGCTCTGGTGAAGCGCGTGATTCGCAAAGATGCAACGAGGAGAACTCCACATACTCGAGTGGCGCGTGGCATTTACAATCCTCTATATATATAAGGTCCATAGTACATTGGATGTAGAAACATGTAGAATGTGTCTCAAACCTGTTGGAATGGCAAAGGCAAGGAAAAGTGAGAGACTGAGAGCGCAGGAGGCCTGCATGAAGGATTGTGAGTTCTTGGACTGGGAGGCCGGTCATTTGGTTACTTAGTCTGTTGCTTATTTCTTGTGGCACTCGAGTGAACTTGCGTCTCCTTGGCCAGGATTGGTCTTTGTGCTCCGCGAGCTGCGGCATTGGGAACCACAGCCGCATCCGGCGCGTGGATGCGGAGGTGAATGGCGGGATGCCGTGCGACCCAACGGTGTCGACTCTTCAAAAGGAAGAGTGTTTTGCACCGTGTCCGCGCGATTGTGCTTGGGGCGAATGGGGACCGTGGACGAGTCTTGGAAAGTTCGATGCTTTTCGATGTTCCAAGGAATTGCTCCACGAGCTGCGGGAATGGAAGCTCTACTCGTCATCGAGTGGAGGCCATCACTGCGGCCTTTGGGGGCAACGAATGTCTTGGCGACGCCATTGAGCACACGCCCTGCGACAAGCCCTGCCCCGTTGATTGCGAATGGAAGGACGTCTTGTGACTTGTGACCTCTCCTTCAAGTCGCGTCGCGGCGTTGTGTTTCTTATTTGTTTCCTATAATTTCCTTAAGTCGATTCAAATTCAAATTGAAAGCTCCAGGACTGGACTCCCTGGACTGAGTGTGTGCAGCCTTGCGGAAGCGCAGGCACGCGCCAGCGCTCCAGAGAGAGCAGTCCGGCAGTCAACGGCGGAGAGGCGAGACAACCGCGTGCTTCAATGCTTGCTTCGCGGGCAGGATTGTATTGGAGAATCTGTAGAGATCTCCAATTGCACTGTCTTGGGCGGCTGCTCTGTGAACTGCACGTGGGAGGAGCATTGTCCGCAAGGGCTCAGTGGTTTCGAGGAAACGGTTCCAGAGTTGAGGACTGGAATGAGTGGACTTCTTGCTCAGCGACGTGCGGAGACGGCAATCGTGTCAGGCGGGGCAGTATACAAAGACGGATGTTGCGGTTGGATAGCGCAACAGGTCAGGCGTTGCTGAAGTTGGCAGACACACCGTATGTACAGAGCATTGTGAAACATGACAGAATTACTCACGCGAGCATGCTGCCCAGGCTGGGCGACTGCTAGCGTCCCCCCACACTGGCATAGTGACTCAACTTGCGCTCTCAACGGACATTGTGGCAGCCAAGATTGCCCGTCCATAAAGACTTCTTTGTTATATTCCCTAGGGTGACGACCGTAACCTCTATCTATATATACCCACTTCCTCGAGGAGGAGGAGATTACGCAGTGCATCACGTTCTTATTATGTGCAAAGTTTGCTATCGCCGCTGTGAGCCAGCCTCACAGTTGGAACCCCCCTCGTCCACTTGCCTGGGCTGGCTCATGATCCTTACTGATTGTCGCTCACCGCTCTGCTTGGACGCGGGCATGGTGTGGGGAAACACTGCGAATCCATCCCAGGCAAACTTGCAAGTTTGCCTGCCACGGTTTTGTCATTCATTATTGGCAACGTGCTGATAGCATCTGATAGCCTGTTTGTTGCTTGTGGCTCTGCGGCCTGGCGTGGCACATGTGCTTGCCCCAAGGCAGAGTTTGCTTGCATTTGCTTGCCTTGTTTTGATCATTCTTGGTGACGTGTTATAACGCTCCGCCTTTGTCCCTTGTTTTGGCCGGCTCGTGATAAGATTGCTTGTTGCGGTCTAGCGTCCTTGGCAGCAATGCTTGGACGCCCAACGCGTCCGGCACCTCCTTCCGTATTTTCATCTTATCCCTCAAGTTGTACAATCCATCTGGTATGGGTACATTACAGTATACAATACATTACAATGCTATATATTATAAATATGTTATTATCTTCTTTTAATACTATATTGCAAACATTATATTGTATTCTTATATATACCCTACAGGTCAAACAACAGTTCTTAAAGCGGCCGTTCCCGTAACACCCATTTCCCAGAGATGCCCAATGGACGTTCGCGAAAATCATGAATCACGCTAGAACCTCAAACTTCCAGAGGCTCACCCTTTTGGAAGCGGACGTTGTCAGTTTGGGCATTGATCCGAGCGTTCAAGCCCTAGCACACCGCTGCTGAGCCACAAATGTCACCTCGAAAGGGTATTGGACCGAACAAACTTACATTACGTCAAGACATAGCGGATATCAGTGGAAATGGTGCGACGTTTGGCGATTTTGGGGTGAAATCCGTTCATGCATAAGAATGGCCGTTCCGTTCACGGCTAAGAACGAACGTTCACGCACACTCACGCTCCATTCACGGTAAATTCACGGTTGATTCACGTTACACTATTGGTTGACTTTGACGCTTTCACCCATTACTCGATCGAAGCCTTTTTTGGCCGTTAGCATAGGGGGAGCCACGTGCTCATCCTTCCAAATCTTTGAATTATTTCAATTAGCTCCTTCGACTTCTTAGTCCGTCCAAGCGCCCTTCAAATTGAGGATAGAACCCATATAGGGATGAAGGTTCAGTTGGGCGGGGACCTGGAAGGCCACCAACCTCCGCGCACTAAGGGTGTTCAAGGACGTTATCCACTTAAGAATAGTCGTCGGGCAACAGCTACTTTTAAAATAGTCGGCGACCGCCAGGGTATATGGTGTATTATATTATTTATATGCGGGGCGCGCATGCTGACTTAGAACCAGTTTGGAATGTTTTGCAAATTGCTTCTGGCATTCTTCAACCTCATTCACCACACGCCCGCGCTGCTAGGTTTCGCTTTGTGGCAGATGAGGCAGTGGGACCTCACGGCCTCCCATGTTCGGGGGGATCGAAGGACGCCATGGATCCCGTTGCGCAAGACTTTAGGATGACAAAAGGTCCCGGTTCTCTGCAGGAAGATGAATATTGCGACGGAGGTGGCCTATGCCCAGTCGATTGCCAGTTCAATGATTGGAAGGCGCGCCTGCCTTGAAGCGAGCGAATGCCGGCAGGACTGGGGGTCGTGCGAGCCCATGCCCTGCGGACCGCCCCAAAGGCAAAGACGCAGGTGGGGCTCTGAGCACATTCGCAATTTCATTTCGCGTCTTGGGAGGACAAGCCAAGCGCCACGCTTCGGTGGCGCAAGATGCGACGGCAATGCTACGCAAAAGGGGAACTGCACCATCCCAGAGCCTCAGTTTGATAATGGACTTGGGTTAAGATTTGAGCAAGGATGTCAAGATCATCGAGTGCGATGCGAACGGCAAGCCCGCGACGAGTACTACCACAGCAAGCCGCATCACCACCACAACCACCGAGAGAACAACGACGACGCGTCGCTTGCGACGAAAGCACTTACTTGCGCCGAGTTTCGCTGTAGAGTGAAAGCTTTAGGGGCTCAGCCAGTGAGCCTTGAAGGCTTTCCTGACATCGCTGTGACCACGGTGGGGCTCAACGCGGACTCGGCAGCTGCGGCGGCCTCTGCTGCCGCCAGCGTCACAGTGGAGGGTGTTGAGACTTTAGCACTTTGCCAGCACTGCGGCAGCTTTATATAATATGATTTATATATGCCGTTAGCCCTCATAGATTTGACATAGATTTGACATGATTTGACATACATGCGACGTTCTATGATACTTTGGGCTTTTGGATCTCGTCGGGGCACGAACTGAGGACGTCTCCAGCCCCGCAGCCTTCGTAAAGGACGCGCTTGCCTTGAAGTCAATCAAAGAAGCCATTGCCCAGCAGGCTCGACTAACGGGCGCATGTTGCCTTAGATGCTTTCGGTTGGCCAGGTTGGGGTCTCCACCGATGCTGTGATCATCAAAAGCGCCACCGTGCAGGAGAGCGTAGTCCAATTTTTTAAAAGGATTTATATAAAGGCAACTTTGCGCTGTTTAACTTTGGCACACTGTTTGGCACTAAGCCTTTGCCATGACAGCCCTGCCATACAAGGCATCCAGGAACAGGCGTTCACGTGCAAGACATTGAGGGGGAGGAAGGGGCTGCCTACATCAACAGCGCCTACTGCAGCGAAGGCCTCACACCTGAGACAGACAGAACGTGGGACTGTGGATTTTCGTGGCCGAATCACGCCGAATCTATTTGCCATGGCAGCGCTCAGTCCTGCAAAGTGCAGGAGGAAACTGCGTCGCTGCTGTCCTTAGGTTCTCGAGGGCAGCGGAAGCGTCGCGCGCCTGAAGGCTGGGTGGAGCTTGTTTGGGGTCCTAGTTAAGATTGAGGACAAGTAAAAGTGGCCTACGAGATTGTCCCTCAGCTGAACGACAAGAGCCCCGGCGACGTCTTGGATGCTTTGGACAAACTCAGCACTGCTCAGGCTGAAGCCATCATATTTGTTTAACCGCTCAAACCGCACAAGCCCTGTAGCCTGGTGTCGTTGATGCCTAGGACTTAAGCCAATGCATGGGTGAGCATGCACCACTGATATGCTTGCTTTCCGTGCTCCGATCTGCACCTGGTAGGCATTGGAGTCGCTTGAGAAGTCATTGGCCCACAACAACGCGCAGTACGTTGTCAAGGTGTGAGCCGCATGGGCGCGTTGGGTCTCAACATCTGCCGCGTTGGTTTTAACATGTTTTAACGTTGACTCCATCGGCCACTTGCTTCTCACTCGTTTGAAGCGTCAGGTCTACACAAATGAAGCACGTTCAATCTCGAAGGATGACGCCCACGTGGCCCCTTGAACTTTGGACTAGGCTTTAAGTGCAAGGGTCAGGGCTGGTGTTTCATTAACAAGTCATTGTTGGTTAGCACAATTCTTGGGCGGTGTGACATGTCGACGGGGCCGCCGCTAAGTCGGCTCAAGACCTCGTCGAGACACGAACTTTCGACTGCCATGTCGTCTCCTCGTGCTACTGAGGCTTCGTCGGGGGACGTCCAGGGGGCCATCGTCGACGATTTCGTCTACGTTGTGACGGCGGCGGCAGAGAGGGACGACGACACCCTCGACCTCTGCGTCGCCCAGCTGCAAGACGGAGTCGGCGAGGCCCTCGCCGGCGCGGTGATCCGGGCGGGCCTGGCATCCAGCAACTCGCCGCCCGTCCCGGTGAAAGCCGCGCCGCCCTCGACGAGCCCCTCGACGGCACCGACGGTGGCGACCTTCAAAGCCCCCCCGCCGGGCTTCGGTCCCTCGCCGAAGAGCGCGGCTCACCCGCCATCTAAGAACAAGATGGGGGCCAGCTCTTCGACGATCGACCCGGCCCCGGGGCCGACCTCGGCGGAAGCGTTCCATTCGCCCCACGGTCGACGAGGGCTTTGTCAAGGCTCCGCCACCTCGGCGGCCGACCTCCTCGACGACGGCGACTCCTGAGGCCCCCGCGCCTTCGACGATCGCCGAATGGCCTTCGTCGGAGGTGCAACGCGGGAGGCCAACCGGGCCGGTTGTTTCTCGCCGATCGCCTGGCAGGTGACACGCCACGGCTGGATCGACGAGGCCGAGATGCGCCAGGGACTTTCGGCGGGCTTCGTCGACGGCGAGTCGTACAGGGCTCACCTCGCCAACCCGCCGGCGCAGTCGGTGTTCCCGCCGGTTCGGCAGGCCCTCCCCGCACCGGCGGAGGAGCCTCGTCGATCGGCGCAGTTCCCGCACGGGGTGCCGAGCTCAAAGCCGGCCCTCGACCTCGACGACGAAGAGCTGAAGCTGCGGCTCAAGATCTCGTTGGGTCGCGGCAATCGCCGGGCCCACCTCGACGAGGACCAGGTCGATTTGGACCTGCGTCCTCTCCTCGTCGAGGACTCGTCCGTCGTCGACGAGTACGAGCGTCGTCAGGCGCAGCATGGCCAGTACGAGGCCCCTCTGCCCTGGGCAAAGGGAGCCAAGTACTGGGTCATTCGCCGGCATCGAGCCGACATCGACGGTCGCCTGCTACCCCGCATCCCAGTCAAGGTGAACCCTTGCTGGCATGTCGGCTGGTGCGGGCACCCATGTCCGTCATGCCGGACTCGCCGGTGCTTTCGCCCCGTTTTCAACGGCAATCGTGATCCGCACCCTGAGCACGTTTGCCAGCGGTGCCACGATGTCGCCGAGGGGAAGTATTAATTCGTCGACGACGGCAAGGCACGCCCGCTCGCCGGTTTAGACGACGGGCACCCCCAGTGAATTCGTCGGATGGGCTCGACGACCTCGACGGCCACCATTCGTCGGTCTTGACGATGGTGACAGAGCCTTTTTCGCAGCCCAGTTCGACGAGAAGAATTAATCTCACGCCGGAAAAGGTGTGCCGCTCGGAGCTTCGGGGTTCGGGGGTCTAGTTTCCGGGGGCATGGACTCTAGGGCTTGCGTCTTGAGCTTGACGGTCTCGACGGACCGACGAAGGGAGGTTAGCAGTGAGCCTCGACGGCACTCACGACGGCGTGAGACTCGACGGAGGTGACGGCTCAAACCTTCTGGCTCAAGGGCTCAAACCCATGTCAAGCCACTCGACGGCCCCGCCCACCCGCGGCTCCTTTGCCGAACTGGTGACGGCGGCTCGTACCTCGGGACACACTCAGGTCTTGCCAGCCATCGCCGGTGTCGGCATTCGCTCGATACCAGATTTGGCGGCCCGCGGGCACCTGGCCCTCCAGGCCGGAGTCGACCCAACTGCCATCGAGGCCATCGTATCGTCCTCGCCGAGACCACCCCAGGCGACCCCGTCGACTCGCCAGGATCTACCGGAGCGACACTCGGCCCAGCGCGCATCCATGCGGGCGGCCCTGGACGCGGCCCTGCCCAACTCCAGGAAACGGGCCCTGGAAGACCTCGACGGGGGCATCATCGCCAACTCGACGAAGGGCCCTGTCGAATCTCGGGTTCGCACTTGCCAGGAACTCTGCGGGGCATGGCAGGTCGAACCCTGGCCGATCGGCATTGAGAACATTCGAGCTGTCGCAGCCTCACTGAAGGCCGCCAGGTACAAGTCGGCCATACAGTACTTCGAGGCAGCCATATGGCATCAGACACATCGACGGCCCGAACCCTTCGATGCCAACCTCCGACGGCTGATCAAATCGTATGTCAGGTCGATACGACGAGGCATGCCGGGGACCCGCCTCAAACAGGCCTTCGACTTCTCGGCCTTGGCGAAGCTCACACGCCTTGATCAGGCATCAGTCCCCCTGGACGTCAGCTCGCCTCGTCGACATGATCATCGTCGGCACCTGGTTCGTGCTGCGAGAGATCGAACAGGCCGCAGCTAAGGGACGGGACCTGGTGACGACCCAGTCGACGGTCACCCTCACCATCCCGATCCACAAGACCTCGCAGGGCGGCCAGGTCGAACTGACCCGGAGACACTTCGCACGGCGGCGGTCCACCCCCTGTGCCCAGTACACGCTGCCGATCGACACCTTCGACGGCTCCGACTGACAGGTGAGGGGTACCCGGATCGACCCTTGTTCCCGTCCAGATCGACGGCAGTACGATCTCGCACAGAGGCCATCCACGCCCTGACCCAGACCTTGTCGGTGGCAGGGCTCCCGACCAAGTTCGCCGACGCCGACGGCATCCACCGGCCCATCTACGGGGGACACGCACTCAGGGTGACAGGAGCCCAGTTCCTCGCCGGAAACGGCGTACCAGTCCCAGTAGTGCAGCTGCTCGGCCGCTGGTCGTCGAAGGCGGTCGAACGCTACACCCAGGGGGCGCCATTGGCCTTGGCCCCCCGGGTGGCGTCCATCGCCCTCGGCGGACGGCAGGACGACAGGCCACAGCTCCGGGCCGCGGTGCCAGAACAGGCCCCGGCCCCAAAACCGGACTCGGTCGACGAAGCCCCTGAAATGGAGCCTCGACCATCCGAGATCCCCAACGCCCGCTCGGCGATCCGAGTCAGGGCGGAGCGGGGTGGCCCAGCCCAGAAGGCGGCGGGCCCCGCACCCCACCGCATTCACCACCCGCGCACCAAGAAGGTGCACGCGCCTGACGACGAGGAAGAAGACCTCGACTCCGCGATGTGGACAGCCAAATGCGGCTGGCGGTACGGGGGTAGGGAATATTTCCGAGTGACGGAGGACCCCAAGGGCTCCACCCGGTGTCGCCGATGTTTCGGGCGCACGCCGGCCTCGGACAAGACGCAGGTCCTCTCGTCCAGCTCGAGCTCAAGCAGCTCGGCGGACACGGACTCGTCGTCGGCCTCGTAGGGGACCCAATTTTCCAGAGCCCAAGCAAAAGGCACCGCGGTCGGGCCACCGCGGTCTCGCAGCCCGGATCGAGCCCTCGCCACTCCACCATGTCGGCGGCCTTCCCCACGACGGCCTCACAGATGATCTCGTTCGACGACCTCGCCCTCGAGGCGCGCGGAGATCCTTCAGTATCTCGAGGCCAAGCGCATCAACAAGGTCGCCACACTCGCCTTGGTGGCGGTGGACCAGGCCTCGTTCGAACGCTTCGTCGTCCAGCCACTCGTCGACGGCGTTGAGATCAACTCGGTGAAACACCAGCTCTCGCCGGACGACCGCCCGGTGGGCACGGCGATCCTACTCCACATGTGGCTCGAAGCACGTCGACAGTGGACTACGTTCTCGGCGGCTTCGACGGCCCCTACGCCGGCACCCTCGCCTCCATCATCGGGGACACCGGCCACGACGGCCCAGCCGGGTCTGTCGGCGGTCGACGGGGGAGACGAGCGGGCACCCAAGACATTCCCACAGTGGCGCCAGCAGATCGAGCGCTACAACGAGGTACTGCTCGGCGGTCGCCGACGTCGCTTCCCCGAACGCCAGCTCATGGGTGCCGAATCGGTGTTGGCTCGACTATGGCACGAGCACACCCGCACACCAAACTGTACACGCCCCTCGGCCTCGGCGAGATCTTAGCTCGACGGACGTTCACCGCTTCGGGCGAGTTGAACCCCCTCGTCCTCGGCAAGAACTCCTCGACGGCCTCGAGCAATCAGGCCTTACGCCTCTTGGGACAGGAGTTCGTCCCGGCCGACGACCCCCAGTGGGTCCCTCCGTCCCTCATAACCCTCCTCGACGGCATCGAGGCCTCCAAGTGGGCGTGGATCCTCGTCGGCATCGGCGAGGAGGAGCACATCATCGCCTATAGACAGACTGGTTTGTGGGCCGGCTCCGATCGAGGCCCACCCTCATCGATGCTCATCGGGACTACTGGCTCATGTGCGGATGGCGCATGGCCATGGACATGAGGGTCGGCGCAACCTTCGCCGAGGCCGCCGAGACGATCATCCTCGACCACGCGGCTTACCAAGAGGCGATGGCCACGGCGGCGAACCAGAGTCGCAAGCGGCCGAACTCGACGGCGGACTCCCCCACCCAGCCGAACCCCGCTGAGGCCACGGGCGGCGCAGAGGACGAGTCGTCGGCCAAGACCCCTCGCCGTCGCCGTCGCCCCAAGCGCAAGGCCCAGCTTAAGAAGCACGAGGACTCCAAGGGCCAGGGCAAGGAGGCGGACAAGGAGGGGAAGAAGACCTGGTGGACCTCCAACGACGGCAAGTCGACGGGCTGGAACATCTGGCGCAAGGCCGCCAAGCGCTAGGGACAGCACGGGGCCGGCTGGGAGTCCCATGACGCGGACGAACAGCCGGTACCCGGCCCCGCACCCAAGAAGGCCAAGGTCGAGTCGACGGAGGCGCACCGACCGCCCTTCATCCTGCTCTCGGCCTTCGACGGGATCGGGGCGGCCCCGTGGATCGTGGCAGAGCACTTCGGCAGACCGTTGTTGGCGGTCTCGTGGGAGATCGACCCCGACTGCACCAAAGTGGCGGAGGCCAGAATGCCATGGCTCCTCCAAAGGGGCGATCTCTTCGCCGAGAAGCTCGACGACCTCGTCCAGCTCATCGACGAGAAGGACCCTCGCAAGGAGGCGATAGTGATCTGGACGGCGGCCCCCCCATGCCAAGACTTCTCCCGGGTGCGGCCCGACGGCCCCGGACACTCCGGAGAGAGGGGAGGCCTGTTCCTGAAGACGGTCGACTTTCATCGACGGCTCGAGCACCGCCTCGCCGGCAGACCCTTCGGCTTCATCTATGAGAACGTCCAGATGACCAAGGACGCGGCGGCGACGGTGTCGACCAAGCTCGGGGTGGACCCCGTACTCGTCTGCGCCGGGGACTTCGGTTGGATCACTCGCCCACGACTATGGTGGTCGTCCATCGACTGGACCAAGGTCGAGGAGCCGAGCCGACGAAGCCATTCAAATGGACAGTCCATGAGAAGACATGGCGCCGGCTTCGACTGGACCAACCTCGCAGGGACGCCGCGAGCTTCGACCTGGAGGGCCTGAAGTTCGACGACGGGGTCGCCTCTGGCCGGCTTCGAATGCCCTGCTCCACCACCCCGGCCCCGGACGAGCACGGCAGACCTGCACCACGCTCGACGAAGGGCAAGGTGGCGGAGGAGGTCCAACGCAGGTGGCTCGCCGGGAACCGGCAGTACGCCCCATGGCATTACCGCCAGGAGGCCATGCTCGTCGACAAGGACGGCAAGCTGCAGCTCCCGACGGCCGCGATCAAGGAGCAGCTCCATGAGATCCCTCGCAACTACACGGCGGTCGACGGCATCCCCGACAAGACTCGCCATCGACTACTCGGGAATGGTTGGCACTGGGGCGTCGCCGGTCGCCTGATCCAACTCCTGGTGACCTCAACGGTCATGACGGCAGCGACGGCCCAACCCATCGCACCACCTCGGACGTCGACACTGCAGTGGATCACACAGCTGTCGACGGGACTGCCAATGGGCCCACGCCCACCCAGACAGGGAGAACCCCTCGTGCCCTTCGACCTCGACGAAGATCACCACTGGGAGTACTCGGCGAAGATCAGACACCCCCACTTCGAATGGCCTCAACTCGAAGACGGGTGGACTCGTCTCATCGCCCTGCGACGACAGTGGCGTCATGACCTATAGCATCCGACATGAAGTACTCGCCGAGATCAAGTCGATGGTGGACGATGGCACGGAGGCCCTCGCGGAATGGATGAGCCGCAGGGCACCCCATGTTCGAGCCACATACTCCACGCCAGTGGCCCGTCAAGTCGCCGGAGCACTCGGCGACCATCCTCGCCACCGAGCATGGCATCACCCTATAGATGCACCATGCGATGTGCTTCGGGGCGGCGGCGTCGGTCTGGAACTTCAACAGGGCTGCCGACACCCTCCAGCAGCTCCTGCGGACCGTACTATGGCTCCTCGTCGGACACTACGTCGACGACTTTAACGGGGTAGAGTTCGACGAGCTAGCCACACACGGCTTCGAGGCGTTCGCCGACCTCTTCGCCCTGCTCGGCCTGGTGACGAAGGCCTCCAAAGCCCAGGCACCGGCGGTCGGCCATGTGATCCAGGGAGTGTGGATGGAACTTCACCCGGATGGAGTCAGCCTCGCCCCTACAGAGAGACGGCTGACCAAACTCGACGCCATCTCGGCGGCCCTCGAGAAGGACGAGCTGGTCCCCCACACGGCGCAGAAACTCGCCGGGAAGCTCTCGTTCCTGACCCAGGCGGTCTTCGGCTCCCTCGGCAAAGCAGCCATCTCGCCCGTGTACCACCGGGCAGCAGAGACGGATCGCAAAGCCTCGGACTCCCTCTCGCCGGGCCTCAGATCAGCCCTCTTCGCCCTCAAAGGGATTCTCGCCGAGGTGAAGCCTCGATTCCTGTGGTACAACACCCAGAACGAGTACTCGGCGGTCCTATACGCCGATGCCTTCTTCGTCACCGACGGCAACCGCCACAAAGCGGGTCACGTTCCCCAGACAGCCTCTACATCGCCCTCTCACCGCTCGGACAACGGCTGGGGGTTCGTCCTGCGCATCGGCGAGCTCGTCTACTACGACATGGGCACAGTCGCCGAGGAGCATCTCACGGCCTTCACAACTCGCAAGGCGTTCATTTACGCCCTCGAGATCCTCGCCCAGGTGATAGCGGCCACGGCCTTCGGCGGACGACTCCCGGCCATGTGGATCGCCTTCATCGACAACACGGCGGGACAAGCCGCTCTCCTGAAAGGCTACGGCAAGGACCTGGCCGTGAACGGCATCCTCGCGGCCTTCTGGGCCACGGCGGCTCGTCACGATTGGCGGCCAGTCTTCGAGCGAGTCGTCTCCAAGGCGAACATCTCAGACGCCGTATCTCGACGGGACCTTGACCGGGCTCGACGAGATGGCTGGACACGGGTACACACACCCTCAGACGAGATCATCGGCGTCCTCGCCCACGCAGCTAAGGACCTGCAGTACGCTTGCAAGGGCGCCGCCGACGACCTCGTCGAGATCTCACACAACTGGGCCCCCTTTTGAGCCGGCACCAGGTGGGGTGGGGAGCGCCGGTCGGCGTGTAGAGCGCCCCCATTCCACCTGATCGCCGATTTTCCGATCGATTTTCCGATCGGTTTGATTTCAAGCTGGATCGACGGAGACCTTTGCTGAGACTCGGCATTTTGGCGCTCCAAAAGTCCGCTAGCTTTCTGGCTCTTCGGTCGTGCTCTCGACGAGATGTCGCAGCGGACAACTGGTTTTGGCTGAGGTTCGCGAAGGGAAGATGCAGTCAGGCGCCGTGCGATCAACGACTGCAGCTCTCCTTTACGTGCGGGTCCATGAACCTTATCTTACCTATATACTTTGGGCTGATCTCTCAGGTCTTCTTTTCGCAAATCTGAGGGCCGTAGGGCCTCCAACCAGCAACGCTGCGGTCTCAAAAGGAACACGTCATTTAATGGATTCATTATTTTCAATCTTTACACATTATGCCTTAAGAACTTGAAGATATCGATTGAGCGCTTCCCGCCGCATCTTAACAATAACCAAAATGCTCTAGGTCTCCGAAAGCCGGTAGCTTGGGCTAGGAGAGTGTCCATTAAAGTCTCGAATCTCCTGACTTGCGGTCTAAGCCTCCGGCCTCCGAACCCCGGTAGTTTGGGCTAGAGCGTTTATTAAGTCTCGGATCTTGCAACTTGAGGGGAAAGAACGAAATTGCCCTGCTTATTTGCGCCCAAGGTGACCTCGTTCGTTCACGTCACCTCATGTCACGTCGCGTCGCCTCATGTACCGTCGTGTCATGTTAGCTTGCGTCACATCGCGTCGTGTCAAGTCATGTCTAGAGTCTGCCACTGTGATTTGCACTCGAGGCGTTGCGTCCGCATCATGCCATGTCATTTCATGTCGCGTCGCGTCATATTCTCGCGTCGCGCCACGTGGTGTCGCGTCGTGCCGTGTCGTGTCGCATTTTGCCACATCGTGTCATATCGCATGGCGTTTGGTTGCGTCGTGGGCCGCAATTGGCCTTCATTCTAGACGCATATAGTGTATATTCATTCAATTCAGGCTTCTTCCTCATTTAGTGCGTTCACATAACTTGATTTGCAGTAGGGCCTCCGGCTTTTATTTGCTTATTCATTTTGTATGGTCTTTTACGATTTTATTTTGAAAAATAAAAATATTATGAGTCACGGTCAAAATATATATAGATTCTATAATTTAATAAGGAGGGAATCTTAAATATCTATGAGATTATAGGAATCTATGGCAAATAATATGATCTTTATTTAAACATGATTTAAAATGAAAAATATTTTTCGAAAAATCAAAAGATTTTATAGATTATTTTTTGATTGAATTGGTTGGGGAAAATATTATCTTTAAATTGATAAATAGTTGTTTTGAAAGGGAATTGATAAAATATTTTTATTTTCTTTTAATATATGGTGAGTTATGTTTTTTATTTATTTACGATATATTTTTGATATTATGAAAATAATTATTGATTTAATAATAAAATGATATGGATTAGATGATAATTTAATTATTATGTTTTTTATTATTCTTTTAGATTATAAAATATTTTTAATGAAGACTTATATATATATATCGATTCCGGGTGATTACAAATCTTTTTTTATATATTATTGTATTTGGTAATATATTATTTGATATTTTTTGGGGATATTTAGGGATAAGGTATTGGTTATAAAATCTAAAAAGAAGAAGGAAAATCATATGCCTTAAGGTATAAAATAGAAATGAAAAAATGGAATTGAAAATTGATGAGGATATTATAAGAAATAATATAGAAAGCAAAGGATATAATATCTAAAACATAAGATATAATATAGGAATTATAGGAAATTATAGAAGAATTTTGGAAGAACCCAAAGCAATAAATCATAAACCAAAAGAAAAAAAATTAATATTTTTTTAATTATATATTATTTTTGTCAAAGGCAATACCGTAGATCCCATAAAAAATAGAAAATATAGGGAATACCATGTAATTAATAGGTCAACTACAGAGATATAATTCATGATATTATTGGTATGTCCATAGGAAATAGATTATAAATTATAAGAGAATATGAAAGGATATATTGAAAATTAAAAGGGGAGTCGTATGACATATCATATCTACCATCGTAAGTGCGATATAAACCCCAAAAAATGGAATGGATATCATATTATAAGTATATAAGCGATAGGAAACATATAGAAAGCATCTAATATTGTTGGTGAGTCCAAAAGAACGATTATTAAATTTATATAATGATAATTTGGGTGATCATAGAAATATAGGAAATAATGAATAAGCCATAAGATATAATTGAGAAGTACCAAAAAATAGCATTAGAGTCCGCAGGAATTACTATATGTTAATATATCGTTTTTGTCTTTAGGGATGTAATCTCAGGTGGCGGGCAATAGGCCCAAAGATTTCATTTGCGGAAGAAAAGTCCGCTCTCGTGCATGTTCGCTTGGCTTGGTCCTTCTATTCGTTCGGCTTCAACATTGGTAGCGGGGCTCTACGACCAGGTCGGCGGCTCCTCCGACGGCACGTTCACCTACGCCCACCCTACACTACGCTAGCACTTTTTGATCTTCACCATCAGTGGCTAGGACATGACTACCCGAGGGCATCGCCCACGGAACTGGCGGGCGAGGGGAACGAGCCAGGAGCTGCCACACCAGGAGGTGGAGCCGAGTGCAGATCCATCTCTAGCGGCGACAGTCACCGAGGAGGTGGAGCAGCGGCAAGATGATCCATGGCGCCGGACAGGTGATCCATGGAGACAATGGGCGCCAGCGCCTACCTCGTGGTCAGGCAACTGGAAGTGGCATGACTCTATCGGCTGGTACCAGCCAGGGATGGGATGAGTCTGTGAGTACCACAGGCAGTTGGGAACACGTGGTGCGCATTGAGGAGACGACCATGGGGGAGAATGGCCACTGGCACGGAAGACACTGGGGAGACACTCGCGCGGCTCGTGAGTGGGGCAGTGCCGGAAGTCAACAGGGGTCCTCCGCAGTAGATGGGCTTGGCAACCATGAGCAGCGGTCTGGCCGTGCCACCGAGAAGATGTTGGTGCCTGAGTTCGATGGCGAAGGGTCAGAGCAGGAGTTGGGCAAGTCGGCACGCTCCTATGTGAGAAAGGTGCAGGCTTGGTTGAAGTGCACTCGCATGGCAGAGCTTGAGAGACCCTTGGCATGGAGGGTTTAGGGTTTAGGGTTTAGGGTTTAGGGTTTAGGGTTTAGGGTTTAGGGTGTGCTTACGGCCAGGCGCTCGCGCGTTGGTTTCGTAGCGGGCTGGCTATTAATCTGCTTTCACGCCAGCCCTTCTCCAATTCGCGCTCGCGCGGCGCGTAGCGGATGACCCACCCCAAACCACCCGGCGTAGACCATTTTAGGGTTTAGCGTCTAAAGTCACTTTGCCGCCCAGCCGGGGGGACAGCCAACCTGGCGGGGGCCGACGCGTTCCTTCTAAAGAAGGGCATAGGCGCTTGCGGAGCCGCGCTAAGGAAGAAAAGCACGCGCGCTCACGTAGCCCTTCTAATCAAGAGAACACGCAGCCTTGGTAGCCAAAAAGAGCACGCGCGCCTACGTAGTCCTTCTAATGAAGAGAACAGGCGGCTTTTCTAGCCAAAAAGAGCACGCGCGCTTACGTAGGCCTTCTAATGAAGAGAACAGGCAGCTTTAGTAGCCAAAAAGAGCACGGGCGCTTACGTAGTCCTTCTAATGAAGAGAACAAGCAGCCTTTCTAGCCAAAGAGAGCACGCGCGCTTACGCAGTCCTGCTAATGAATCAAGAGAACAGGCAGCCTCTCTAGCCAAAAAGAGCGCGCGCGCTTACGGAGTCCTTCTAACGAAGAGAGCAGGCAGCCTGTCTAGCCAAAAAGAGCACGCGCGCTTACGTAGTCCTTCTAATGAAGAGCACAGGCAGCCTTTCTAGCCAAAGAAAGCACGCGCTTACGTAGTCCTTCTAATGAAGAGAACAAGCAGCCCTTCTATCCAAAAAGAGCACGCGCTTACGTAGTCCTTCTGATGAAGAGAACAGGCAGCCTTTCTAGCCAAAAGAGCACGCGCGCTTACGTAGTCCTTCTAATGAAGAGAACAAGCAGCCCTTCTAGCCAAAAAGAGCGCGCGCGTACGTAGTCCTTCTAATAAAGAGCACGGGCAGCCTTTTTAGCCAAAAGAGCACGTAGTCCTTCTAATGAAGAGCACGGGCTTTGTCTTTTGAACGAAGAGCAGAGGCGTTTACGTATATAGCCCTTCTAATGAAGAGCAAAGGTTTGCAGAGCCATTCTAGCCAAAAAGAGGAGCTAGGCTGTCGGGCGTGATCGCGTCCAGGTGTAGAAGGTCAGCGAGGGAAGCTCGAACGCCGCAGCCTTCACAGCTCGAGCCTTCTCATTCGCAAACATCAATTCGAAAGCCACGCCGAAGCTTTGCAGCAGCTTCTCCGAGCGCGTTCCCTGCGTCTTCTCGGTGGCCAACATCGGGCAGAGAGCGCAGCCGGGCCTCGGGAGCAAATGCACTTTCTGCGACCCCGCGAAGATGCAGACGGCTTGCAGGACGCAGAGCGGGCGCAAGAGGCTGATCAGCGCGCTGCGGGCTTTTCGGGCCCACTACGAGGAGCACGGCCACGTCTACAACGCTGCCATGATGCTGGTCCCGGACGAGTGGCGCGAGGAGCTCCACGCCGAGGCGCTGAAGATCCTCGCCACGAGGCACTGCCCCGGCTGGACCCCTGGCCTGCCGTGCATCTACTCTGAGAAGCGCGTCGGGCAGCCGGCCGCGGCGCACGACGGCGGCCAATGCCTTTTCTGCAGCAAGGCGCGAATGGCGGACGCCTGCAGCACTGCAAAAGGCCGCGCCAATGTGGCGAAGGCCCTGAAAAGCTTCCGGGCGCACTACGCCGAGCACACTCACGTCTACAACTCGGCCATCTTGAAAGTGCCCGAAGAGCTGCGCGACAGGCTCCACGAAGAGGCCCTCAAGCCCAAGCGGGCGCCTGCTCGACGGCCGCGGGCAGCCGCCGCTGCGCAGCAGAGCGAGGCCATGGCCGAGACGCGGCGCGCAGCGTTGAGTCGCCGGAAGCGGGCCTTCAAGGAGCTCAGCAGCAAGGAGGTCACGGCCTACAAGAAGCGGAGGACGGCGGACCGCGCCCGCGTGGAGAAGAAGTTCTTCCTGGACAACCAGCTGCCGCGGCCGGAGGCGAAGGACCTGGCGGAGAACGACGCCGGCCTGCCGCCCGCCAGCCTCGGCGACCGCGCGGCCTTCGTGGAGACCTGGTGCAAGCTGGGCGCTTGGGGCATCTGCGAGAAATGCGGCTCGCTGCAGCCGCGCCCGCTGGAGCCTCTGGACGCGCGGCGCGTGGCTCCTGCGGCCATCACTGCCAAAGCCTGCAAGCAATGCCGCGGCAACCACTGGGTGCCTCAGCCAGGCGACATTCCCGGGCCGCTGCGGAAGCTCTCGGCTAAAATGGTCCAGAAGCTGCGGCCGCTGGAGATCGACGTGGGGCCGCTCAAGAAGGCCAACAACGGCTACCGCATCAAGTCGGCCATGACGCGCCTGCGCTGGTGCGCGCAGCCCGTGGAATCCAAGATCGCCAAGGCGTGAGCGAGCTGTTTTTGAAAGGCCGTCTTGCTAGGTCCGCTCGCGCCGGAAGCGCGAGAAGCTCCAGCGGGCCTACGGGTATACCTCATGAGCGAGGAGGCCGACAGCGCCTACGGCGAGCTCGTCAAGAAGCACAAGAAGTTCCTGCGGAAGCGGCCGGGCGCCGGCGACAAGGAGCGCAACCTGCCGCTGCAGTTCATCGAGACGCCGGGGCTTGAGTGCGCGCTGTGGCCCACGCTCTACTGGCGCCGCGAGATGTGCGAGACGGTGGAGCGGGCCACGGACGTCCGCAGGCTGCAGCGCCAGGGGGACCGCGCGGTGCTGAACGAGGACAGCGACGAGGAGACGCCGGGCGAGCGCCACAGCGTCAAGCGCAGCTTCATGCGCAAGGTCCTCGGCCCGATCATCGGCTACAGCCAGGACTTCGAGCTGCTCCAGTTCGTCTACGACCTTGCCATGTGGTCGCGCATCGGCGGCGGCAAGAACGCCTGCAGCGGCTTGCCCTTGCGCCTGGTCTGAAGGGCGAGACCTTCTCGCCGCTCTACTGGAAGGCCAAGCATCAGGCTCTGGTGGACATGCAGCGCCAGTGCGGCTTCCCGACCTTGTTCAAGACCATGGCGCCCTGGGAGCACAGCTTCCCGTACCACGTCGCGGTGCTGGACGAGATGGCGAAATGCGGCCGCGGCCGGATGCAGGCGGCCTGCTTGGAAACTCTGCACACGGCCCACGTCTTCACGGAGCTGAACCGCGGCCTCTACACGGGCTGCAACAAGACCGCAAAGGACGGCGGCTGGAAGAAGCACCTCTTGGCCGCGGAAGAGGAGGACGTCCCCACGGTCGTGAATTACTTCCAGCGCCTGGAGTTCCAAGACGGCAAGCGCAAGCAGCCGACGCAGGACTACCACGGCAGCGGGCGCGTCCACGTGCACAGCTTGGACTACCTGCAGAACGTGGACAAGATCAAGCTGGAGGGGAAGATGTCCGCTACCGTGCCGGGGGAGGACGCGCCGGCCCTGCGCGGCTACATGCTCGGCAGGCCGCACGGGCGCAGCGACAGCGGGTGGCCCGTGGAAGACGGGCCCTCGCGGTGGGACGCAGACGCCGGCCTTGTCAGGCTGCGTCACACAAAGGAAGACAAGGACCGCCAGAGGCTTTTTTAACTTGCTAAACGTCGGCCGGCGCCAGGAGCAAGGCCACCGCGCGTACTTCCCGGAGACGTTGGAGGTCACGAAGTGCCACCAAGACGTCCTGCACGGCAACGACCGCGGCCTCCTGCTGAAGTACGTGGCGACCTACGCGCCGAAGTTCTCGGACAGCTTTGCGCGGGAGTGGCTCAACGACGAGGCGTCCGCCTTCTCGGTGGCCCGGCGCGTGCTCTTCGACTACCAGCCCGCGGAGCCGGAGATGTGGCTCTACCTGTTCGCGCAGCTCTTCCCGCCTTGCCGCTACGGAGGCACCATGGTGATGCTGCAGGCGCCCTGGCCTGGCATGGAGACGAAGCCGGAGGCGGTGCAGAACTACGAGGCCTGCGACTGGCGCCGCGAGGATATGCCGCTGCTGGAGTTCCTGCGGAAGAGCAATAAAGACGGCGCCGTTGCGCAGTGGGTGAAGCGCTTGCACGGCGCGACGGGCGGCAGAACGGCCTTGGAGGAGTTCGCCAACGCTTGCCCCACGAAGGGCCAGAAGCTCGTCGCCTGCGATGCGCTGTCCATCTACAACGACCGCTGGTTTGGGCAGTGGCTGGCCCTGCGGAAGCCTTTCAGGTCGCTGGAGGATCTATTGGACGCGAACATCGTCGACAAGGCGAGGCCGCGCCGTTGTTTCGCTGAGCGGCGCAGGTCCCCGTGCAGTACCAGTACTTCGCGAACGCCGTTTTCCAGTGCCCCGACTACTGGGCGGACGAAGACGCCGTCCGCGCAGAGCTGGAGCTGGAAGCCACGGGCAACGACAAAATCGAAACCTTCTTGGCGATGGTTCGAGCCCAGCGAGCTCTGGTGGAGCGCTTCGTCGCGGGCGAGCTCGACAAGGCCGACGACGCGGGCATCCAAGCGGCGCAGGTAGATCTCGGCCTCACAGAGGACGACGACCCGATGTTCCGCGGCATGGAGCTCAACCAAGGACAGAAGCACGTCGAAAGGGCCATCAACAAGCAGCTGGAGCGAGCTAAGCAGGGCCGGCTTGCGGCCAACGAAGCGGAGCGGGAAGCCGCTGTGGAGGACGCCCACACCAACGCCAAGCCGCTCTTCGTGACGGGGCCGCCCGGCACTGGCAAAACAACTGTGGTGGACAAGTGCGCCCGCAAGTGCTTGCGAGAAGGCGGCCGCGTGCTCTGCGCCCTGCCGACAGCGCAGCAAGCCTCGCGGGTTCGCTCCAAGCACCCGGCGGCGGATGTGGACACTTGCTCGGGCGCCTTCTTCCTCTATCGCGACGCTGTGGAAGTCATGGACTGCCTCACCCAGTATGACATGGTGACCGTGGACGAGATTTCGCAGCTGTCGCGGGAGGACTTCGAGCGCATCATCCAGATGTGGGAGGCGGCGGACAAAGTCCCGGCCTTGGTCTTGGCGGGCGACTTCTGGCAGTTGCCGGGCATGGCGGAGACAAAGCCCACGGACAGCGCGCGCTGGAACATGGTGCACCAGTTCGATCTGCAACAGCTCTGGCGCTGCAAGGACGAGGTCTTGAAGAAGAAGCTGCTCCTGCTACGAACGGCGCAGCCAAGCCGTCGGCAGCTAAAGGAGATCTGTCGGGGCCACAAAGCGTGGTCTGGACACCACGAGCCGACGGCGTGGGACCTGCAGCAGCTCTACCGCAGCCACCCGAACACCACCGTGGCGACCTGCACCCGCCGAGGCGCAGCGCTGGTGAACGACCTCGCCGTCTTCGTGCTCTTCTCGACCCGCAGGAAGCGACGGCTCGCAGTTCTGCCCGTCGACTGGGAGTCCAACGCGGACAACTACGACAAGGCCTGCTTTTGACCGCCAAACAGTCGCGAGACGCATAGTTAGGAGGTCGAACTGAGCGCGCCGGCAGGAGAAGAAGAACGCCCTTGTGACGGGGCGGCCGCCGGCTCCCCTGCAGATGCAGTTGTACAAGGGCTTGCGGGTCCACCTCACGCGCAACGTGGACAAGGAGGCCGACTTCATCAACGGCACGGAAGCCACGGTGGTAGATTACGACGAGGGGTCGAGCTGCGTCCACGTGGTCACGGCGACGGGGCGCCATCTGGCCGTCTACCCCCTGACGGACTACGTGGAGGACTGCGGCTCCGTCACTGCCTACCCGATGAGGCCTGGCTACGCGAGCACGGTGCACAAGCTGCAGGGGGCCGAGCTGCCTCACATCACCATCTGGCTGGACATTCGAGACGCCCGGGCCGCTGGCTACGTCGCCATGAGCCGGGTGTCTTACGACGCGGACTACCTGCTGGGCGGGATCGTGACGCGCAGGCATTTCCGGCCAGCCATGTAGAGCCAGGACGGCGGCCGTTTCACTTGAGGCGGAGGCCGCGGAAAGATACAGCCCGGCCCCGCGCGCCGACGGACAAGCGAAGGCGACGAAAATAGCAGCGGCCGCCTGATAGAAACGGCTTTTTTTGGCTCGAGCAGCGCTGTTCCACGCGGGGGCGCGTCCAACCGCGGGCGCAAGGCCCTCCTCAGGCTCGGCGCTCCATCGACTAACGCTTGCTCGCAGGCAGAGGAGCAGAAGGCCGACGTCGAGGCGGGCCTGCTTCGCTCGCATCAGCCCGGCAAGATGCCCAGTAGAGCGGCGGCTGGCGCCAGTAGCCGCGGGCCTGAGGCAGGGCATCGGCCCGCGCTTTTAGGTCTTTGCCAGGAAGCGTTGGGGCGCCCAGATTGCGCCGCAAAGTGTTGCGAGAGGCCTTGGTCTGTGGAGGTCTGGCGAGCCAGCCAAGTTCTTCGCCTTGAACGCCCGCCCGGCCGTTGCCCTTTCCAGGGAGTAGCCGCGCATGCGGATTGGCTTCCCAGGGAGTAGCTGCGAGCCCAGCCCACAGCAGCCACGCCCAGGGATGGTGGGCGGCGCCAGCAAAAAGTCTTGGGTTTAGGGTCTTTATATTTGACTGCCACGCATGAGGTGTCGACCAGGAGGCGGCCCCCAATGGGGATGGCAGCGTCCCAGCTTTACCTGGGCCGCGCGGATGGCCTGAGGTCGCTCGCTGAATCGCTCGGACGGCTTCGGGCTCCCCGTGGGGTTCACGAGCCCTCAGCCTGACTTTAGGGTTTAGGGTTTAGGGTTTAGGGTTTAGGGCGTGTCCGGGCCGAGATTTTGTTAAATTTTGCGATTTCTGTATTAAGCGGTCTATTACAAAAACCCTCGAAGGGCCCGGGGCCCAGATTTGGCCAAATTTTGTTATTTTTGTATTAAGCGGTCCTTTACAGAGAGCACCAAAAAGCCCAGGCCCAGATTTGGCCAAATTTTGCTAATTTCATATTAAGCGGTCCTTTACAGGAGGGCACTCGAAGGGCCCAGGCCCAGATTTGGCCAAGCTTCGGGGTTATTTTTGCATTGCAAGCGCCCTTCAGGAAAGGAAAAGAAAGGGAAAGAAAGCCATGAAAGGAAAGGAAAGGAAAGGAAAGGAAATTCAAGGATTCCTGAATAAGGAAAGGAAAGGAAAGGAAAGGAAAGGACCTTAGGAAAGGAAAGGAAAGCTACGTCATCCCAAAGGAAACTCGAAGGGCCCGGGGCCCAGATTGTGCCAAATTTGGCTATTCTTGTATTTATCGGCCCAGGGCTTACCTGAGGGCTTCGAAAGTTGTCATAACCGGGCCAAGATTTGGCCAAATTTGGCGGTTTTTGTATTAAGAGTTTTCTCCCATTGCAGAAAGCCGCGAAGGGCCCCTGACCCAGATTTTGCCAAATCTTGCCCAGCTTTCTGACTAATTAGCGCTCTATTACAAAAAGCCTCGAAGGGCCAGGGCTTAGATCCACTGGCCAAATTTGGCCAATTTCGTATTAAGCGGATCCGTTTGCAGAGAGCCTCCCAGCGGCCGGGCCGAGATTTTGCATCAATCATTGCGATTTCTGTATTAGAGCCCCTAAACAAAAACCCTCGAAGGGCTCGGGGCCCAGATTTTGGCCAAATTTGGTTATTTTTGTATTAAGCGGTCCTTTCCAGGGAGCACCAAAAAGCCCAGGCCCAGATTTGGCGGCAACATTTTGCTATTTTCATATTAAGCGGTCCTTTACAGAGGGCCTCGAAGGGCCCATGGCCCGGATTTGGCCAAGCTTTGTTATTTTTGCATTAACCTAGAACCCTTCCCAGGAAACCCTGACTTTGGCTAAAGAAAGGGAAAGAAAGGAAAGGAAAGGAAAGGAAAGGAAAGGAAAGGAAAGGAAAGGAAAGGAAAGCAAAGGGTCTATAGGGCCCTAAAAGGAAATTGAAAGGACCCTAGGAAAGGAAGGGACTAAGGAAAGGAATTGGGGATAAAGGAAGGTTAAAGGAAAGGAAAGGACTTTGAAAGGATAAGCTCTCAAAGGATCAAGGAAACTAAAAGGAAACTTTAAAGGAAAGGAAAGGAAAGGAAAGGAAAGGAAAGGAATGGAAAGCCTGACTATCCCTAAAGGAAACCCTAAGGAAAGGAAAGGACAGGTCCTTTACAATCGACCCGGGCTCAGATTTGGCCAATTTTGGCTATTTCTGTATTAAGCGGCCCTTTGCAAAGAGCCTCGAAGGGCCCGGGTAACCCAGGACTTCAGCCAATTTTCTTTAATCCTCTGTATTAAGCGGTCCAAGGCTTAGGGACACTTACAAAGTTAGCCTCGAAGGGGCCGGGCCCAGATTTGGCAAATTTTTGCTATTTCTCTATTAAGCGGTCCTTTACAAAGAGCCTCGAAGGGCCTCGCCCGGGCCGAAAGCTACAAAGAAAAGGAAAGAAAAGAAAAGGAAAGGAAAGGAACTGGAAAGGAAAGGGATGTCCTTTACAGAGAGCCTCGAAGTGCCCGGGCCCAGATTTGGCCAATTTTGGCCATTTCTGTATTAAGCGGTCCTTTACAAAGAGCCTCGAAGGGCCCGGGCCCAGATTTGGCAAATTTTGGCTACGTCTGCATTAAGATGTCCTTTACAGAGAGCCCCGAAGGGCCCGGGCCCAGATTTGGCCTATTTTGGCTATTTTTCTCTTAAGCGGTCCTTTACAAAGAGCCTCGAAGGGCCCGGGCCGAGATTTGACGAATTCTGGCCATTTCTGTATTAAGCGGTCCTTTACAAAGAGCCTCGAAGGGCCTGGGCCCAGATTTGGCCTATTTTTGCTATTTCTGCATTAAGCGCCCCTTTACAGATGGTCTCGAAGGGCCAGGGCCCAGATTTGGCCAAGAGGAGAGGAAAGGGAGAAAAGAGAATAGAAAAGAAAAGGCTCTTACAGACAGCCTCGAAGGCCCTGGGCCCAGATTTTGCCAATTTTTGCTATTTCCATATTAAGCGGCCCTTTACAAAGAGCCTTGAAGGGCCCGGGCCCAGATTTTGCCAATTTTAGCCATTTCCGCATTGAGCCGCCCTTTACAGAGAGCCTCGAAGGTCCCGGGCCCAGATTTTGCCAATTTTGGGGCTATTCCTGTATTAAGCGGTTTTTTACAAAGAGCCTCGAAGGGCCCGGACCCAGATTTGGCAAATTTTGGCTATTTCTGTATTAAGCGGCCCTTTATAAAGAGCCTCGAAGGGGCCGGGCCCAGATTTGGCCAATTTTGTCTATTTCTCTCTTAAGCGGTCCTTTACAAAGAACCGGGCTCAGATTTGGCCAATTTTGGCTATTTCTGTATTAAGCGGCCCTTTGCAAAGAGCCTCGAAGGGCCCGGGCCCAGATTCAGCCAATTTTGGCTATTTCTGTATTAAGCGGTCCTTTACAAAGAGCCTCGAAGGGGCCGGGCCCAGATTTGGCAAATTTTTGCTATTTCTCTATTAAGCGGTCCTTTACAGAGAGCGCCGAGGAGCCCGGGCCCAGATTTAGCCAAATTCGTCAATTTTTGAACTAAGCAATCCTTTACAGAGAGCCTCGAAGTGCCCGGGCCGCCAAATTGGCCGATTTTTGTATTAAGCAATCCTTTACAGAGAGCTTCGAAGACCCGGGCCCAGATTTGGCCAAACTTGGTCGTTTTTGTATCAAGCGGTCCTTTACAGAGAGCATCGAAGGGCCCGGGGCCAGATTTGGCAAAATTTGGTTGTTTTGCATTAAGCGGCCCTTTACAGAAAGGGCCAGATTTCAGCTGATTCAAAATCATTTTTGAAGGCGGGGGCGCGCCGTCGACTAACTTTGCGACCACCGCCAGGATTTCAGGGGAAGGGTTTAGGGTATTTACCTTCTAAAGGTAATGCGCAAGCGGCGCAGGGATGGTACACATCCCCTACTGAGAACAGGTTACCGCAGTGGTGCGATTTTTGGGCGCTGCCTGTTCTGTTTCCCGTGTATGTGCGCCGCCCTTCAGGCTGCTGCCCCGTGCCAAGGTGGCACTAAGGGGAACCAGCGGCCCGTCTCAACGGGCCGGCTGTGCCCGGAGTTTAGGGTTTAGGGTTTAGGGTTTAGGGTTTAGGGTTTAGGGTTTAGGGTTTAGGGTTTAGGGTTTAGGGTTTAGGGTTTAGGGTTTAGGGTTTAGGGTTTAGGGTTTAGGGTTTAGGGTTTAGGGTTTAGGGTTTAGGGTTTAGGGTTTAGGGTTTAGGGTTTAGGGTTTAGGGTTTAGGGTTTAGGGTTTAGGGTTTAGGGTTTAGTTTAAACTCACCGAAGCCCGACCGTCATCTATAGCTCTGATGGACTCTCTGAGATTCAAGCCTCGCCACCGAGCGCTTTCTTCAGACCCTGTAGATCACCCTTGCCTTTTCTGTGCCATTTACTGCCTGCCAAGCACATGCCAAACAAGAAGAAGCGGCCAGCCGGACGAAACGCGACCTTGCACCGCCCCAGGGCGCTGTGTCCTGCCGCCGCCAAGCCGTGAGCCAAACCTGCGCGCCGGAAGGCCGCACTACCTGTTTGCTGCCTACAAAGACAGCTCCCGCCAAAGAATGGGCAAAAAAGCTCGACCAAGGCTGTCATCGCGCCGGCGCCAGCTAGTCAACGCTTCATGTGGGTAATTATCAAAAGCCGTAGCGAATGACCTAAGCCAAGCTTTTATGCGTTCTGCCGCGTCGGACGCTCACTGCGAGCTCTGAGCTCACTTCAAAGGAATCATTTGCTGCTTGCGTTAATTTTCTTTAATTTGGCAGCCCGCCACAAGGTCGACCACCTGACGCAAGACAAAAGGCCACAAAGCGTCAAGTTGGCTTCAAGCATAGCGCCTCCTCACCTGCCTGCCACGCACCAACGACCCAATCTCCAAAGCAAGTAAGTTCAAAAAGCCAGCGCCGCCCTGCTTAGGCTGAGCCAGCTACGCTGTCAACCTCCTTCCAGAGGGGCTCCTATATATAGCAACAAGAAAGCGGTGAGCCGCCCTGAGCTTTGCCTTGACTACTACAATCAAACGCCCCTACAAGCTGTTGCAGCGAGCCTCCAAGCGTACAAACTCCATGTGGTGTTGAAAGTACGCGTCGCGCAGGAACGCGTGATAGACGCCCACGTCGTTTGTGAGGACGACGACGGGGAGGCCGTGCTTAATGTTGTAGGCGTACGCACCGCCGGTCGTGCACACGGAGAAGCAGGCGGTTCCGTTCAGGATGGCCTTTTTCCTGTTTGCCGTCCTCACGTTTGATTCCGGGCCGAACCAGTCCACATCGTCCATGATCAACACACGCGGCTCAGGCGTCGCGCTTCTCTGCGTGTTCCAGGACCGCCAGTTGACAGACAAGCGAAAATACACGCAAGGAGCGGCAGCCAGAAAGAACTGCGTCTTGCCTTTCCCACCAGCTTCGTCCAGCACCAACAGCGCCTTGTAGCGGTCGAGCCGAGGGCCGTGGACCACCTCGTCCACATACCTGTCACGCACGCAAAGTGGTTCAGTTTACAACACGTGGATCTACAAGTCTACAACGTTCAAAATATAACGCATACATACTTGTAGCCTCTGAATCTCCTCTGGCACATTGTTGAAGGAACTCAGGGGGTAGATTCCCAAGTCGCTGCTGGTTGACTTCAGCTGGCTCCTGGCAAGAACATTATAGACTACAGACACACACGCGCACAAGATCTGAGCGGGTTGACAATTCGTTCTCCTGCTCGCCACAATCTGCACGATGATGTCCTTTTTCGTTTTTGGGAAGCGAGGCCAGCTCAAGCCGCCGCGCTTCTTCTTGTTGTAGAGGCAGCGCCCAATGGCGGCGTACGTCTCCTCCACACCACCATCGTTCAAGTGCAAGTCAGCTGTGTTGATGAGGTCTTCGATGTCCCTGGCACAGAGCTCAACGTCATCAGGGACGATGAGATCCCCGGCGCCCGAGCGCATATTTTCGTAGTCCACTTCCACGCTTGCGACGTGCAATTTCTTGTGGACCGTTTCTTGCCACTTGAGGAACATCTGAAAGAACTCCCGTGGGGAGCTGCTCTCAAACTTCCCCTTGCGCCGCACTGACCAGGGGGCCTCGTGCGCGTGGCAGGCGTAGCCTGCGTGTTGCATGCTGTTTGTGGGCTTCACCTGCGTGGTCTTCGAGAGATACCCTCCAAGGGACGAGGGCTCCACGCCAAGGTAATGCTGCTTGAAGCAGCGTTCAAGCTGGTCAGTCCACGCCCGGGCCGCGTTGTGGTCCCACCTGCTTGAAATCTGTGTAATAAGCTGATAATGCATGCCACACCCGCTGACATCCAGTTGAGGTCCAATCATGTAGTGGTTTACTTTCAAATGCTCGCCATCAGGCTCTACTCCCTCACCACCGTTTTGGAACGCGTGCCCCTTGCTGAGGTATGTCTCTATCCAGTCTGTGACGGCGCTTTCAAAGTCATACCCATAGAGAAAATCCTTGGCCGCCAGACTCACTTCCTGCTCTGGGGTGCGGTAAATCAACTCCAAGGCGGTGGGGGGCTCGTTGCTGGCAGCCAACCGCTTACCCGGCTTCGCGGGCTTGAAGCCATTCCCACAAGGAAAGCGACGCACCATCTTTGCTGACTCCATCCACTCGGCCAACTTGTCCGCCGTCAAGGCGAAGGGGGCGCGGCGTTGCATGGCGTGGTAGCATTCGGCAGTGAGGCCTAGACGCAGCGTGTGATGTCTGATCCGGGTTGCCTTCTTGTTTTGCTTGTTGCCTTGGCCATTACCTTCGCCCCCACCCTGATCCTTGTGCGGCGTGCCCGTTGCAACTGGCTCTTCCACCACCAAACCCGGGTGGTCAGCGTCTTCTTCAAACTGACTGTGGCCCACCAAAAAGCTGTCCGGCGCGCTTGCCTCACGAGCGCATGGTAGCTCCGGACCTTGGAAAGAGCTCGAGGTGTTGCTCCAAGTACTGCTCTTGCACTCTTGACACTCACAGATCCCCGCTCCGCCATGTTCATGACAGCGGCTGGCACCGAAATGCACATGACAAAGCTGTTGCAAGCACTCTGTGCAGCAAGCCCACAGCTCGTTGGAGCACCCGCGGTGCTTGCAGCGCTCCGCGACACCACCTGCCTCCGACGGGACCAAACTGGCGTCTTCGAAGACGCGGGCCCGCTTCCTGTCCAACCCTTGCGGCGGCAACATGTTCAACAAAAAAACACACTGCAAGCAAGAAAAGACTGCTCAAAGTCGTCTGACTCGCTCAGCTCAAGCGCGTCGCGCAGTGTCAGTACCCAACCCTAACTAGCTGCACTACTTTGGTGTCCAAATACCTGCCACAACAAACGTCCTGGGTTTTAGTTCCCCACACACCCTTCCACCGGCCAGGCCTGGGGAAGGTTGCTGTGTGTGGGGCTAGGAGGATCTCGGACGAGCTCCGGACGAGGCTACACAAGAGGCAGTTTGTGACCGCTACTTTTGAGATCTGCTTAAACCTTTAAACCTGGATGGTGACTTGCTCCGGACGAGCTACGGACGAGCTACGGACGAGCTACGGACGAGCTACGGACGAGCCCCGGACGAGACTACAGAAGAGCAGCAGTTTGTGACCGCTACTTTTGAGATCTGCTTTAACCTCTAAACCTGGATGGTGACTTGCTCCGGACGAGCTACGGACGAGCTCCGGACGAGCTACGGACGAGCTACGGACGAGATCCGGACGAGCTACGGACGAGCTACGGACGAGATCCGGACGAGCTACGGACGAGCTACGGACGAGCTACGGACGAGCTCCGGACGAGACTACAGAAGAGCAGCAGTTTGTGACCGCTACTTTTGAGATCTGCTTAAACCTCTAGACCTGGATGGTGACTTGCTCCGGACGAGCTACGGACGAGCTACGGACGAGCTACGGACGAGCTACGGACGAGCTACGGACGAGATCCGGACGAGCTACGGACGAGCTACGGACGAGCTCCGGACGAGCTCCGGACGAGCTCCGGACGAGACTACAGAAGAGCAGCAGTTTGTGACCGCTACTTTTGAGATCTGCTTAAACCTCTAAACATGGATGGTGACTTGCTCCGGACGAGCTACGGACGAGCTACGGACGAGCTACGGACGAGCTACGGACGAGCTACGGACGAGATCCGGACGAGCTACGGACGAGCTACGGACGAGCTACGGACGAGCTACGGACGAGCTACGGACGAGCTCCGGACGAGCTACGGACGAGCTCCGGACGAGCTCCGGACGAGACTACAGAAGAGCAGTAGTTTGTGACCGCTACTTTTGAGATCTGCTTAAACCTCTGAACCTGGATGGTGACTTGCTCCGGACGAGCTACGGACGAGCTACGGACGAGCTACGGACGAGCTACGGACGAGCTACGGACGAGATCCGGACGAGCTCCGGACGAGCTACGGACGAGCTACGGACGAGCTACGGACGAGATCCGGACGAGCTACGGACGAGCTACGGACGAGCTACGGACGAGCTACGGACGAGCTACGGACGAGCTCCGGACGAGCTCCGGACGAGCTACGGACGAGCTACGGACGAGCTCCGGACGAGCTCCGGACGAGCTACGGACGAGCTACGGACGAGCTACGGACGAGATCCGGACGAGCTACGGACGAGCTACGGACGAGCTACGGACGAGCTACGGACGAGCTCCGGACGAGACTACAGAAGAGCAGCAGTTTGTGACCGCTACTTTTGAGATCTGCTTAAACCTCTGAACCTGGATGGTGACTTGCTCCGGACGAGCTACGGACGAGCTCCGGACGAGCTACGGACGAGCTACGGACGAGCTACGGACGAGCTACGGACGAGCTCCGGACGAGCTACGGACGAGCTACGGACGAGCTACGGACGAGCTACGGACGAGCTACGGACGAGCTACGGACGAGATCCGGACGAGCTATACGGACGAGCTACGGACGAGCTACGGACGAGCTACGGACGAGCCTACAGAAGAGCAGCAGTTTGTGACCGCTACTTTTGAGATCTGCTTAAGCCTCTAAACCTGGACGGCGACTTACTGCGGACGAATCCCGGACAACCGAAGGCGCGGAGGAGCTGACAACAGCACGAACAAACGCCCAACCTAGGACAGATGCGCTGGACAACAGCACGGACACCGCCCAGCCTAGGAGACAGAGGCGCCGGCAGCACAGACGCTGCCCGAGGCACCGACCACCGCACAGACACAGAGCGCCGCAGAACACAGAAGAGCGCAGCGACCACAGAACCTACCACACAGAGGCGCTGACAAGCGCAGCGACCACAGAACCTACCACACAGAGGCGCTGACAAGCGCGCGGAGACAACTCACACCAGAGGTTTGCAACCACCAACCTGTGGAAGTCCAATTCGGGACCATCCGGGACCGTCGACGACGGCGCGTTTTGAGAGCACCGGAAAGTACGCGATGGAAACGCCGGCCATCGATTAAATCTAGTAATGAAAGGGTCCGGGTCGACAAAGATTTTCACTTTTGGGGTGTTTCTTTTCGGACGACATAACATGGAGAACGCAAACTGCCAAAGAAGGAAAACGGCCTAGACTCACACTCATAACCAAGAGCTGCCAACGAGGACGCACGGGCACTTCTGCCAAGCACCTGCCAAACAAGAAGAAACGGCCAACCGGGCAAAACGCCGACCCTGCACCGCCCCAGGGCGCTGTGTCCTGCCACCACACAAGCCGCGAGCCAAGCCTGGGCGCCGAAAGGCCACACTACCTGTTTGCTGCCTGCAAAGACAGCTCCTGCCAAAGAAGGGACAAAAGCCAAGTTCGTGAACTCGTACCACGTCCTCGCCCATAGCCAGCTTGTCCTGCCACAGAGAAAGCGCCAATGCTTGCTTGCAAAAGCTACAAAGGCTGAAATTTGCACCTCGTCGCTTTCTACGCCACTCGGTTGCCTGCCATGTTGGCTGCCTACCCAAAAGGAAGGAAAACCCTATATATAGCCATGGATACCTATGAGAGCGCAGCATGTAGACCCAAATGTATGCTGCGCTCTCATCCATACAATACATAGCATTTTATGTTTCTGCAAACGTTGAAAAGGACATGGTTTGGACCTTCCCAGAGCCCCAGACCTGGACCAAAGCCTAAAAGGACGATTCTGTACTAGCCGGGCCTTTAAAACTGAGCCGTTTTGGACCTCCCAGCCCCGGACCCGGACCAAACCCCAAAAAGGGCGATTCTGTACTAGCCGGGCCTTTAAGATTGACCCGTTTTGGACCTCCCCAAAGCCCCAGATCTGCACCAAAGCCAAAAGCGGCGATAGTGTAGTGGCCAGGCCTTTAAATATCGAGCCGTAAGAGGAAAGCGAAAGGGAATTGAGGAAAGCAAAGGGCGAATCAAAAGGAAAAGTGAAAGGAAAAGGAAACGGTAATTGGTAAAAGGAAAAGGGACAAGGAAAAGGGAAAAGGAAAAGGGAAAGGGAAAAGGGGCCGCTAAAGGAAAGCAGTACTGGAAGAGGGGAAAAATAGAAAAGCAGTGGAAGGACGACTGGGACAGGGCCAGGGGGTACGACCCGAAATTGGGGGGTACGACCAGGGTTAAGTGGAAAACAGTGGGGAGGTACGACCGGTACGCTCCCGCGCAGCATTGTAGACATTGCAGTCAGGGACCCGCGCCCAGGCGCGTAGAAAGTGGGGGGGTACGACCAGACGACCGGTACGACCACTATTTCTGGGAACTGACCGACCCCCCCCAAGGTACGACCAGACGACCGGTACGACCAGCAAATTCGGGTAGTACCGGTCGTCTGGTCGTACCTCCCAGCTACCACCGGTATACCTGCGACAAAAGAAGGGTTTTAAGGTTAGGGTTTTGGGAGTACTAGGGTTTTGGGTGTAGGGTTTTGGGGTTAGGGTTTTTGGATTAGGGTTTTGGGTGTAGGGTTTTGGGGTTAGGGTTTTGGGATTAGTGGGGTTTAGGGGTTAGGGTTTTGGGGCTTAGGGTCTTAGGGTTTCGGGGTATGTAGACCCAGTTTAGGGTTGAGGGTTTAGGGCCAAGTGGGTCTTCGCCGCCGTTCAAAGCCCGTCGTCTGGCTCATCCCCACGGAAACCACCCGAAAGAACCCAGAACAAACCAGCGGGTCGTCGCTGTCGTTCAAAGCCGGTCTTCTGGCTCCTTCCCGCAAAAGCCCAAAAGAACCCAGAAGAAACCAGCGGATCATCGCCGCCATTAAAAGCCTGCTTAGCGGCTCTTCCCCGCAAACCAAAACACCCAAATCAAACCAGGAAAGCGTTTATGGTTTAGGGTTTTTTAAACTCACCGAAGCCCGACCGTCATCTATAGCTCTGATGGACTCTCTGAGATTCAAGCCTCGCCACCGAGCGCTTTCTTCAGACCCTGTAGATCACCCTTGCCTTTTCTGTGCCATTTACTGCCTGCCAAGCACATGCCAAACAAGAAGAAGCGGCCAGCCGGACGAAACGCGACCTTGCACCGCCCCAGGGCGCTGTGTCCTGCCGCCGCCAAGCCGTGAGCCAAACCTGCGCGCCGGAAGGCCGCACTACCTGTTTGCTGCCTACAAAGACAGCTCCCGCCAAAGAATGGGCAAAAAAGCTCGACCAAGGCTGTCATCGCGCCGGCGCCAGCTAGTCAACGCTTCATGTGGGTAATTATCAAAAGCCGTAGCGAATGACCTAAGCCAAGCTTTTATGCGTTCTGCCGCGTCGGACGCTCACTGCGAGCTCTGAGCTCACTTCAAAGGAATCATTTGCTGCTTGCGTTAATTTTCTTTAATTTGGCAGCCCGCCACAAGGTCGACCACCTGACGCAAGACAAAAGGCCACAAAGCGTCAAGTTGGCTTCAAGCATAGCGCCTCCTCACCTGCCTGCCACGCACCAACGACCCAATCTCCAAAGCAAGTAAGTTCAAAAAGCCAGCGCCGCCCTGCTTAGGCTGAGCCAGCTACGCTGTCAACCTCCTTCCAGAGGGGCTCCTATATATAGCAACAAGAAAGCGGTGAGCCGCCCTGAGCTTTGCCTTGACTACTACAATCAAACGCCCCTACAAGCTGTTGCAGCGAGCCTCCAAGCGTACAAACTCCATGTGGTGTTGAAAGTACGCGTCGCGCAGGAACGCGTGATAGACGCCCACGTCGTTTGTGAGGACGACGACGGGGAGGCCGTGCTTAATGTTGTAGGCGTACGCACCGCCGGTCGTGCACACGGAGAAGCAGGCGGTTCCGTTCAGGATGGCCTTTTTCCTGTTTGCCGTCCTCACGTTTGATTCCGGGCCGAACCAGTCCACATCGTCCATGATCAACACACGCGGCTCAGGCGTCGCGCTTCTCTGCGTGTTCCAGGACCGCCAGTTGACAGACAAGCGAAAATACACGCAAGGAGCGGCAGCCAGAAAGAACTGCGTCTTGCCTTTCCCACCAGCTTCGTCCAGCACCAACAGCGCCTTGTAGCGGTCGAGCCGAGGGCCGTGGACCACCTCGTCCACATACCTGTCACGCACGCAAAGTGGTTCAGTTTACAACACGTGGATCTACAAGTCTACAACGTTCAAAATATAACGCATACATACTTGTAGCCTCTGAATCTCCTCTGGCACATTGTTGAAGGAACTCAGGGGGTAGATTCCCAAGTCGCTGCTGGTTGACTTCAGCTGGCTCCTGGCAAGAACATTATAGACTACAGACACACACGCGCACAAGATCTGAGCGGGTTGACAATTCGTTCTCCTGCTCGCCACAATCTGCACGATGATGTCCTTTTTCGTTTTTGGGAAGCGAGGCCAGCTCAAGCCGCCGCGCTTCTTCTTGTTGTAGAGGCAGCGCCCAATGGCGGCGTACGTCTCCTCCACACCACCATCGTTCAAGTGCAAGTCAGCTGTGTTGATGAGGTCTTCGATGTCCCTGGCACAGAGCTCAACGTCATCAGGGACGATGAGATCCCCGGCGCCCGAGCGCATATTTTCGTAGTCCACTTCCACGCTTGCGACGTGCAATTTCTTGTGGACCGTTTCTTGCCACTTGAGGAACATCTGAAAGAACTCCCGTGGGGAGCTGCTCTCAAACTTCCCCTTGCGCCGCACTGACCAGGGGGCCTCGTGCGCGTGGCAGGCGTAGCCTGCGTGTTGCATGCTGTTTGTGGGCTTCACCTGCGTGGTCTTCGAGAGATACCCTCCAAGGGACGAGGGCTCCACGCCAAGGTAATGCTGCTTGAAGCAGCGTTCAAGCTGGTCAGTCCACGCCCGGGCCGCGTTGTGGTCCCACCTGCTTGAAATCTGTGTAATAAGCTGATAATGCATGCCACACCCGCTGACATCCAGTTGAGGTCCAATCATGTAGTGGTTTACTTTCAAATGCTCGCCATCAGGCTCTACTCCCTCACCACCGTTTTGGAACGCGTGCCCCTTGCTGAGGTATGTCTCTATCCAGTCTGTGACGGCGCTTTCAAAGTCATACCCATAGAGAAAATCCTTGGCCGCCAGACTCACTTCCTGCTCTGGGGTGCGGTAAATCAACTCCAAGGCGGTGGGGGGCTCGTTGCTGGCAGCCAACCGCTTACCCGGCTTCGCGGGCTTGAAGCCATTCCCACAAGGAAAGCGACGCACCATCTTTGCTGACTCCATCCACTCGGCCAACTTGTCCGCCGTCAAGGCGAAGGGGGCGCGGCGTTGCATGGCGTGGTAGCATTCGGCAGTGAGGCCTAGACGCAGCGTGTGATGTCTGATCCGGGTTGCCTTCTTGTTTTGCTTGTTGCCTTGGCCATTACCTTCGCCCCCACCCTGATCCTTGTGCGGCGTGCCCGTTGCAACTGGCTCTTCCACCACCAAACCCGGGTGGTCAGCGTCTTCTTCAAACTGACTGTGGCCCACCAAAAAGCTGTCCGGCGCGCTTGCCTCACGAGCGCATGGTAGCTCCGGACCTTGGAAAGAGCTCGAGGTGTTGCTCCAAGTACTGCTCTTGCACTCTTGACACTCACAGATCCCCGCTCCGCCATGTTCATGACAGCGGCTGGCACCGAAATGCACATGACAAAGCTGTTGCAAGCACTCTGTGCAGCAAGCCCACAGCTCGTTGGAGCACCCGCGGTGCTTGCAGCGCTCCGCGACACCACCTGCCTCCGACGGGACCAAACTGGCGTCTTCGAAGACGCGGGCCCGCTTCCTGTCCAACCCTTGCGGCGGCAACATGTTCAACAAAAAAACACACTGCAAGCAAGAAAAGACTGCTCAAAGTCGTCTGACTCGCTCAGCTCAAGCGCGTCGCGCAGTGTCAGTACCCAACCCTAACTAGCTGCACTACTTTGGTGTCCAAATACCTGCCACAACAAACGTCCTGGGTTTTAGTTCCCCACACACCCTTCCACCGGCCAGGCCTGGGGAAGGTTGCTGTGTGTGGGGCTAGGAGGATCTCGGACGAGCTCCGGACGAGGCTACACAAGAGGCAGTTTGTGACCGCTACTTTTGAGATCTGCTTAAACCTTTAAACCTGGATGGTGACTTGCTCCGGACGAGCTACGGACGAGCTACGGACGAGCTACGGACGAGCTACGGACGAGCCCCGGACGAGACTACAGAAGAGCAGCAGTTTGTGACCGCTACTTTTGAGATCTGCTTTAACCTCTAAACCTGGATGGTGACTTGCTCCGGACGAGCTACGGACGAGCTCCGGACGAGCTACGGACGAGCTACGGACGAGATCCGGACGAGCTACGGACGAGCTACGGACGAGATCCGGACGAGCTACGGACGAGCTACGGACGAGCTACGGACGAGCTCCGGACGAGACTACAGAAGAGCAGCAGTTTGTGACCGCTACTTTTGAGATCTGCTTAAACCTCTAGACCTGGATGGTGACTTGCTCCGGACGAGCTACGGACGAGCTACGGACGAGCTACGGACGAGCTACGGACGAGCTACGGACGAGATCCGGACGAGCTACGGACGAGCTACGGACGAGCTCCGGACGAGCTCCGGACGAGCTCCGGACGAGACTACAGAAGAGCAGCAGTTTGTGACCGCTACTTTTGAGATCTGCTTAAACCTCTAAACATGGATGGTGACTTGCTCCGGACGAGCTACGGACGAGCTACGGACGAGCTACGGACGAGCTACGGACGAGCTACGGACGAGATCCGGACGAGCTACGGACGAGCTACGGACGAGCTACGGACGAGCTACGGACGAGCTACGGACGAGCTCCGGACGAGCTACGGACGAGCTCCGGACGAGCTCCGGACGAGACTACAGAAGAGCAGTAGTTTGTGACCGCTACTTTTGAGATCTGCTTAAACCTCTGAACCTGGATGGTGACTTGCTCCGGACGAGCTACGGACGAGCTACGGACGAGCTACGGACGAGCTACGGACGAGCTACGGACGAGATCCGGACGAGCTCCGGACGAGCTACGGACGAGCTACGGACGAGCTACGGACGAGATCCGGACGAGCTACGGACGAGCTACGGACGAGCTACGGACGAGCTACGGACGAGCTACGGACGAGCTCCGGACGAGCTCCGGACGAGCTACGGACGAGCTACGGACGAGCTCCGGACGAGCTCCGGACGAGCTACGGACGAGCTACGGACGAGCTACGGACGAGATCCGGACGAGCTACGGACGAGCTACGGACGAGCTACGGACGAGCTACGGACGAGCTCCGGACGAGACTACAGAAGAGCAGCAGTTTGTGACCGCTACTTTTGAGATCTGCTTAAACCTCTGAACCTGGATGGTGACTTGCTCCGGACGAGCTACGGACGAGCTCCGGACGAGCTACGGACGAGCTACGGACGAGCTACGGACGAGCTACGGACGAGCTCCGGACGAGCTACGGACGAGCTACGGACGAGCTACGGACGAGCTACGGACGAGCTACGGACGAGCTACGGACGAGATCCGGACGAGCTATACGGACGAGCTACGGACGAGCTACGGACGAGCTACGGACGAGCCTACAGAAGAGCAGCAGTTTGTGACCGCTACTTTTGAGATCTGCTTAAGCCTCTAAACCTGGACGGCGACTTACTGCGGACGAATCCCGGACAACCGAAGGCGCGGAGGAGCTGACAACAGCACGAACAAACGCCCAACCTAGGACAGATGCGCTGGACAACAGCACGGACACCGCCCAGCCTAGGAGACAGAGGCGCCGGCAGCACAGACGCTGCCCGAGGCACCGACCACCGCACAGACACAGAGCGCCGCAGAACACAGAAGAGCGCAGCGACCACAGAACCTACCACACAGAGGCGCTGACAAGCGCAGCGACCACAGAACCTACCACACAGAGGCGCTGACAAGCGCGCGGAGACAACTCACACCAGAGGTTTGCAACCACCAACCTGTGGAAGTCCAATTCGGGACCATCCGGGACCGTCGACGACGGCGCGTTTTGAGAGCACCGGAAAGTACGCGATGGAAACGCCGGCCATCGATTAAATCTAGTAATGAAAGGGTCCGGGTCGACAAAGATTTTCACTTTTGGGGTGTTTCTTTTCGGACGACATAACATGGAGAACGCAAACTGCCAAAGAAGGAAAACGGCCTAGACTCACACTCATAACCAAGAGCTGCCAACGAGGACGCACGGGCACTTCTGCCAAGCACCTGCCAAACAAGAAGAAACGGCCAACCGGGCAAAACGCCGACCCTGCACCGCCCCAGGGCGCTGTGTCCTGCCACCACACAAGCCGCGAGCCAAGCCTGGGCGCCGAAAGGCCACACTACCTGTTTGCTGCCTGCAAAGACAGCTCCTGCCAAAGAAGGGACAAAAGCCAAGTTCGTGAACTCGTACCACGTCCTCGCCCATAGCCAGCTTGTCCTGCCACAGAGAAAGCGCCAATGCTTGCTTGCAAAAGCTACAAAGGCTGAAATTTGCACCTCGTCGCTTTCTACGCCACTCGGTTGCCTGCCATGTTGGCTGCCTACCCAAAAGGAAGGAAAACCCTATATATAGCCATGGATACCTATGAGAGCGCAGCATGTAGACCCAAATGTATGCTGCGCTCTCATCCATACAATACATAGCATTTTATGTTTCTGCAAACGTTGAAAAGGACATGGTTTGGACCTTCCCAGAGCCCCAGACCTGGACCAAAGCCTAAAAGGACGATTCTGTACTAGCCGGGCCTTTAAAACTGAGCCGTTTTGGACCTCCCAGCCCCGGACCCGGACCAAACCCCAAAAAGGGCGATTCTGTACTAGCCGGGCCTTTAAGATTGACCCGTTTTGGACCTCCCCAAAGCCCCAGATCTGCACCAAAGCCAAAAGCGGCGATAGTGTAGTGGCCAGGCCTTTAAATATCGAGCCGTAAGAGGAAAGCGAAAGGGAATTGAGGAAAGCAAAGGGCGAATCAAAAGGAAAAGTGAAAGGAAAAGGAAACGGTAATTGGTAAAAGGAAAAGGGACAAGGAAAAGGGAAAAGGAAAAGGGAAAGGGAAAAGGGGCCGCTAAAGGAAAGCAGTACTGGAAGAGGGGAAAAATAGAAAAGCAGTGGAAGGACGACTGGGACAGGGCCAGGGGGTACGACCCGAAATTGGGGGGTACGACCAGGGTTAAGTGGAAAACAGTGGGGAGGTACGACCGGTACGCTCCCGCGCAGCATTGTAGACATTGCAGTCAGGGACCCGCGCCCAGGCGCGTAGAAAGTGGGGGGGTACGACCAGACGACCGGTACGACCACTATTTCTGGGAACTGACCGACCCCCCCCAAGGTACGACCAGACGACCGGTACGACCAGCAAATTCGGGTAGTACCGGTCGTCTGGTCGTACCTCCCAGCTACCACCGGTATACCTGCGACAAAAGAAGGGTTTTAAGGTTAGGGTTTTGGGAGTACTAGGGTTTTGGGTGTAGGGTTTTGGGGTTAGGGTTTTTGGATTAGGGTTTTGGGTGTAGGGTTTTGGGGTTAGGGTTTTGGGATTAGTGGGGTTTAGGGGTTAGGGTTTTGGGGCTTAGGGTCTTAGGGTTTCGGGGTATGTAGACCCAGTTTAGGGTTGAGGGTTTAGGGCCAAGTGGGTCTTCGCCGCCGTTCAAAGCCCGTCGTCTGGCTCATCCCCACGGAAACCACCCGAAAGAACCCAGAACAAACCAGCGGGTCGTCGCTGTCGTTCAAAGCCGGTCTTCTGGCTCCTTCCCGCAAAAGCCCAAAAGAACCCAGAAGAAACCAGCGGATCATCGCCGCCATTAAAAGCCTGCTTAGCGGCTCTTCCCCGCAAACCAAAACACCCAAATCAAACCAGGAAAGCGTTTATGGTTTAGGGTTTTTTAAACTCACCGAAGCCCGACCGTCATCTATAGCTCTGATGGACTCTCTGAGATTCAAGCCTCGCCACCGAGCGCTTTCTTCAGACCCTGTAGATCACCCTTGCCTTTTCTGTGCCATTTACTGCCTGCCAAGCACATGCCAAACAAGAAGAAGCGGCCAGCCGGACGAAACGCGACCTTGCACCGCCCCAGGGCGCTGTGTCCTGCCGCCGCCAAGCCGTGAGCCAAACCTGCGCGCCGGAAGGCCGCACTACCTGTTTGCTGCCTACAAAGACAGCTCCCGCCAAAGAATGGGCAAAAAAGCTCGACCAAGGCTGTCATCGCGCCGGCGCCAGCTAGTCAACGCTTCATGTGGGTAATTATCAAAAGCCGTAGCGAATGACCTAAGCCAAGCTTTTATGCGTTCTGCCGCGTCGGACGCTCACTGCGAGCTCTGAGCTCACTTCAAAGGAATCATTTGCTGCTTGCGTTAATTTTCTTTAATTTGGCAGCCCGCCACAAGGTCGACCACCTGACGCAAGACAAAAGGCCACAAAGCGTCAAGTTGGCTTCAAGCATAGCGCCTCCTCACCTGCCTGCCACGCACCAACGACCCAATCTCCAAAGCAAGTAAGTTCAAAAAGCCAGCGCCGCCCTGCTTAGGCTGAGCCAGCTACGCTGTCAACCTCCTTCCAGAGGGGCTCCTATATATAGCAACAAGAAAGCGGTGAGCCGCCCTGAGCTTTGCCTTGACTACTACAATCAAACGCCCCTACAAGCTGTTGCAGCGAGCCTCCAAGCGTACAAACTCCATGTGGTGTTGAAAGTACGCGTCGCGCAGGAACGCGTGATAGACGCCCACGTCGTTTGTGAGGACGACGACGGGGAGGCCGTGCTTAATGTTGTAGGCGTACGCACCGCCGGTCGTGCACACGGAGAAGCAGGCGGTTCCGTTCAGGATGGCCTTTTTCCTGTTTGCCGTCCTCACGTTTGATTCCGGGCCGAACCAGTCCACATCGTCCATGATCAACACACGCGGCTCAGGCGTCGCGCTTCTCTGCGTGTTCCAGGACCGCCAGTTGACAGACAAGCGAAAATACACGCAAGGAGCGGCAGCCAGAAAGAACTGCGTCTTGCCTTTCCCACCAGCTTCGTCCAGCACCAACAGCGCCTTGTAGCGGTCGAGCCGAGGGCCGTGGACCACCTCGTCCACATACCTGTCACGCACGCAAAGTGGTTCAGTTTACAACACGTGGATCTACAAGTCTACAACGTTCAAAATATAACGCATACATACTTGTAGCCTCTGAATCTCCTCTGGCACATTGTTGAAGGAACTCAGGGGGTAGATTCCCAAGTCGCTGCTGGTTGACTTCAGCTGGCTCCTGGCAAGAACATTATAGACTACAGACACACACGCGCACAAGATCTGAGCGGGTTGACAATTCGTTCTCCTGCTCGCCACAATCTGCACGATGATGTCCTTTTTCGTTTTTGGGAAGCGAGGCCAGCTCAAGCCGCCGCGCTTCTTCTTGTTGTAGAGGCAGCGCCCAATGGCGGCGTACGTCTCCTCCACACCACCATCGTTCAAGTGCAAGTCAGCTGTGTTGATGAGGTCTTCGATGTCCCTGGCACAGAGCTCAACGTCATCAGGGACGATGAGATCCCCGGCGCCCGAGCGCATATTTTCGTAGTCCACTTCCACGCTTGCGACGTGCAATTTCTTGTGGACCGTTTCTTGCCACTTGAGGAACATCTGAAAGAACTCCCGTGGGGAGCTGCTCTCAAACTTCCCCTTGCGCCGCACTGACCAGGGGGCCTCGTGCGCGTGGCAGGCGTAGCCTGCGTGTTGCATGCTGTTTGTGGGCTTCACCTGCGTGGTCTTCGAGAGATACCCTCCAAGGGACGAGGGCTCCACGCCAAGGTAATGCTGCTTGAAGCAGCGTTCAAGCTGGTCAGTCCACGCCCGGGCCGCGTTGTGGTCCCACCTGCTTGAAATCTGTGTAATAAGCTGATAATGCATGCCACACCCGCTGACATCCAGTTGAGGTCCAATCATGTAGTGGTTTACTTTCAAATGCTCGCCATCAGGCTCTACTCCCTCACCACCGTTTTGGAACGCGTGCCCCTTGCTGAGGTATGTCTCTATCCAGTCTGTGACGGCGCTTTCAAAGTCATACCCATAG
>CBDDGS010000023.1:0-6603 GCA_965227935.1 Cyclobacteriaceae bacterium
CGTTGACGGTAACGATTTCCTAACTTGGCAACGAGGATTTCCGACTACGTTCGATGAGAACGATTTAGCCAATTGGCAGAGCCAATACGGGGCAGGTGCCCTTGCCGCATCGACTACCGACTTGATCGGTGTACCGGAACCAACGAGCCTTTCGCTACTTGCCATTGGTTTTTTGGCTACGCTGCAAAAACCACGTCGAAATTGATGTGATTGGGAACACTGGAATGTAACAGCTGTCCGATTTGAGAATATATCACGGAGTCTTTCCCATGAAATACCAATCGATGATCCTGATGCCAGTCAAAGAAAAAGCCCTGTCCAGCATGTTACTATTACTGGTGCTTTCGTCCTTGACCACTGCAGCTACAACAGATCGAAACTACACTCTGGGAGATGATAGCGGCGAGAACGCTAGCGTCACCAATATAATGGGTAGTTCTTCAGGAGGCGATACTTTTGACAGTGAAGGACCTAGCGGTGCATTTGTCGATCTCCAAGTCAACGGCACTCCAACCTATGTTAGCGTAAGCGACCGTCCTGGTGCGTCCGCCTCGGAATTGGGAGGGCAGTTTGACGGTACTTCAGACTATTTATTGACTAGCCGTAGTTTGAACGCACCTACGCAATCCTGGGACAATACTTCTGCTGAGTTCTACCCTGGGCCCCCGACCACTCCGTTTGAAGGACATAACCGAAATTACGAAGGTGTCTTCGGTCGTGCAATAGAGTTGTGGGCCAAGCCTACCACCGATGGAGCTCGTCAAGACTTGGTAATCGATACGCAAGAGCATGGCATATTTATTTCTGCCAATAATACCTGGAGCATGCTGTTTGACGACACATCCATTGATAGCAACGTTGCGGTCGATACAGGCGGGGATGGCTGGACTCATGTCATGCTCATTAGCGGGACCGCAGACCTAAGGGATGGGACGTCTGCCTTTGGAGGCTCTCTTTTAGTCGATGGCATAGTTGTGGCTGCCAGTGGCACCGCGTATGACCCGGAGTCTACAGCATTTTCAATTGGTGCAAATCAATCAGGTGACGACAACTTTTATTCCGGTGTACTGGACGACATTCGCTCAATGATATGGGGTGATAACAGTGCTGATTTGGGGCAAGATGATTCTGCGGGCGGAAGTGGTCTAAACCGCGACGGAGAAAACTACGGTGCGCTAGATTTAAGTGTCGACAATAACTGGATTTCACAGGAGATTGCCAGTATAGAAGCTAGCCTAGGTGGCGCTGTAGTTATGCCTGGCGACGTGAATCTTGACGGCGTAGTAAATGATAGCGACGTTACTGTTTTTGCAACAAATTGGCTATCTGAACAGATAGTTGATGGCCAGGACTGTCGGCGATTGGAATTCTCGTCAGAATGGGGATTTGAATTACGATGGTATCGTCGACCTATTTGATTGGCAAATGCTTCGCGCAGACCATATCAACGGAGCGGCGCTGAGCTTAAGTGAGGCGCTTGCAGGGGTCGCAGTACCCGAGCCGACGAGTTTGACAATGGTCACCACCGTCATTGCTGGACTCGTGTGTGTATGTAGAAGTCCTCGTTAGGCGGTATACTGCTGCGAACGCCCACGTAAAGGGGCAGTGGCGGCGATTTGTTTTTTGCAGATCGTCGCCTTTCTCTTTCTGAATGCACATAGACTTGATTTATCTTTGATCCCGATCAGCACAGCAGGCAGCGGATTGGAGGACGCCTAGCATCGCTCTACGGAGTTACCTGGGAGACAACCATGGATTCATCCTGTTCTGATACTGGCAATGGAATGCGAGTGTGGCGCATCGATCAACCGGCGCGATCTACTTCAAATCGCAGGGGCATGCGCGGGCACCTTTGGATTGGCCCACTTGGGCAATGCGGGGGTGGTAGAAGTCGAATCACGTGAGCAGTTCGAGAATCTCATACCTGCGGATAAGAACCTAGACAAGGCATGGCTAGATTCGTTAGTAACCAGGTCTGATCCTGAAATATACAAGGGATGGGAGCAAGAGCTGAAGTATATTGGAATGCCTGTTGGAGGTGTTGGCTGCGGGCAGTTGTATCTTGGAGGAGACGGAAGGCTATGGTTGTGGGATATTTTTAAGTGCAACTATCGCAGAGAGCCAGATCATGGCCAACGCATCGATGCGTTCACGTTGGGTGGCCACTATGCCAATCCTGTACCTTTCGGCGAGCAATATACGCGATGGAATGGTGCGAACGTTAATCAGGGATTCGCTATCCGGATAGCGGCAGGGAGCAATGGGTTTACAAGGACGCTTGACCACGTTGGTTTTCCTGATGTCACTTTTCGTGGCGAGTATCCCGTCGGAAGAGTCAACTACCAGGACAATAGCCTACCGGTAACGGTTCATTTGGAAGCTTTTTCACCGTTTATTCCTTTAAACTCGAAAGACTCAGGACTGCCCGCGACTGTAATGAGTTTCCGCGTGACAAACACCAGCGAAGAATCGATGGAGGTCGAATTAGCTGGATGGCTTCAGAATGCTACATGTCCTTATGTGAAAGACCAAACTCTGGGACGACGAAGAAATCGTATTTCGTTGACCGATGAACGAGTTTCACTCTTGCAAACTGTGGAATCAATTGATGATGATTCCGCTCAAGAAGCAACAGCCCCAAGAGAAGACATCCTCTTCGCTGATTTTGAGTCTGGAAGTAACAAGGGATGGACGGCCGAGGGAGCTGCATTCTCGCAGGGCCCTTACAAAGCTGCAGACTTGCCGACCTATATTCAACTTAAGGATTTCCAAGGAGATTATGTAGTAAATTCGCATGACGTACGTGATCCCAGAGGTGGTGGCCAACACAAGAGTCGTGAGCAATCACGAAAGGGTGATCGGCTTGTCGGTGTGCTCACTAGCGATCAATTTACAATCGACCGCAATTTTATCACGTTTCTAATCTCGGGTGGCAATCACAACGGCAAGACTTGCATCAAACTACTCGTTGATGAAAAAGTTGTGGCGTCGAAAACCGGACAATCTGACCACCAGATGCGTCAAGAAGCGTTTGATGTACGCGAATACCAGGGGAAGCAAGCGCGACTGCAAATTGTTGACGAGGTTTCTGGAAGTTGGGGGAACATCTGCGTTGACCATATAGTTTTCACGGATAAGACGTCTAACTCCGATGGAATCGACATGCGTCACGGCTTCGGTTCTATGGCACTGTCTGTGTTGAACCACGAACAAAGTAGTTCGACATTGGGTTGCAGCTTCCTTCCAATCAATGCCACAGGTGAAGAGCTGTTCGACCACCTCCAACATATTGACCTCAATCCGTCCGATTCAACGTTCTCCTCATTCGAAGAGAAGACGTTGCCTCTCAACGAGCAATTAGTTGGAGCAATCGGGGGTGCTTTCGAATTAGGACCCGGAGAATCTAAGACGCTTGATTTTGCCATTACTTGGTTCTTTCCAGATTACAACGAAGTTGATCGAGCCCCTGGGTTTCTGTCACGTTTGGAGGGATTTAGCAAGCTGCGTAGACATTACTCAAATTGGTTCAAGTCAGCAGGTGAGGTAGCTGACTACCTGTCAAAGAACCGAGAAACGGTTATTAGGAAGATACAAGACTTTGGAATCAGGTATGGTACGACAGCACGCTCCCGCATTGGTTACTTGATCGCACCTTCCTGACCATCGACTGTGCTGCCACGCAGATTGCTGCACTGGTTTGATTCAGGGCGACTCTATGGCTGGGAGGGAGTTGATTGTTGTCCCGGCACGTGCACGCACGTTTGGCACTACGCCCAGGGACTTGCCAGGATATTTCCCGATTTGGAACGATCCCTTTCGAAAGATTACCGACTACGGCATTGCCTTCAATAACGATTCTGGACTAATCGGCTCTCGAGCTGAGAATCATAACTCGGAAGCGACAGACGGACAGGCGGGAACAATTCTTGCGAGTATATCGTGAACATCTGATGTCCCTGGACGACACCCTTCTTCGTGAATCTATGGCCTCGAATAAAGAAGTCAATTCAGTTTCTGATGGCGAAGGATCCAAAACGACAAGGTCTCCTTGAGGGTGCCCAGCCGCACACTTTGGACGCAGCCTGGTACGGCCCCATGTCCTGGGTCAGTAGCCTCTATCTGGCTGCCGTTGCTGCTGGCGCAGAAATGGCGCGTGAGATGAATTGACGTGGCGTTCTCGGATGAATGCCAACAAGATACGGTCACGCGGTTAAAGAAAACATCGTCCAAAAGACCTTGTTTAACGGCGAGTACTTTATTCACAGACCAGACCCGCAGTTCCCCAAAGCAATTCGCAGTGGCAACGGCTGTCACATTGATCAAAGTCCTCGGTCAAGCGTGGGCCCATCAGGTAGGGCTGCCGCGTATCATTCCCAAGGAAGGAAACTGCTTCGGCGCTTACCAGTCTCTGGCGATACAATTTTGCTCCGGATGCAGGCCGTTATGCCATCAAACATCGCGAAATTGAGCAGGCGTTCCGCTGGTATGCAATGCACGGTGAAGCAGGGTTGCTAATGTGCACATGGCCGAGAGGGGGGGCTGAGCAGGCAATACCGGGCGAACGCCTACGCCCAGAGAAGAACCCAGAAGTATGGACAGGACCTGGCGGATACTTCAACGAATGCATGAACGGATTTGAGTATCAGGTTGCAGCCCACATGATTTACGAGGGAGATGCCGGTAGTACCTTGGTTGAGAAAGGCCTGGCAATTACACGCGCAATCCATGACCGTTATGCTGCAGCAAAGCGAAATCCCTACAACGAAATCGAGTGCTCCGATCACTATGCTCGGTCGATGGCAAGCTATGGAGTGTTTCTGGCGGCATGCGGGTTTGAGTATCATGGCCCACAAGCACGGATTGGCTTTGCGCCGAGAATCTCACCCAACGACTTTCGGGGCACCGTTCACGTCCGCCGCAGGCTGGGGAACGTACCGTCAAGTACGCAGCGACAGCTCGCAGGCGTCAATTCTTCGGCTACGTTGGGGCACACTAGAGCTGAAGAAGTTTGTTGCGACCGTTCCACGGGAATGGAGTGTGACCCGTTTGTAAGGTGACGCTTGACAATCAAGTCGTCGACGCTTTTTGTTCTCAGATTGGAACACGAGTTGAGGTGACGTTAGAAGGGCAACAGCAGCTGCAGACAAACTCTATTCTCGAAATTCAATTGCCAAACTCCGCGTGAGTGCCATGCATTGCCCGGTGATTTACCACGACATCAAGGACAGCCGCCTCGGTGGCTTAGGTCCCTTCAAACCAGACGTAAGTTTTATGTCCGAGTGGCAGTAGTCGAGCCCATTCAGAGTTCGACAAGTGCTGCCATTGACGTGCCCGTAAGCCCGTAACGACTCAATCAACAAGTCGGACATTGAATGAACTAAGCATAAGGTTACTCCAGAGAGCTCGGTCGTGAGTTGCGTAGCTTTGATACGATACTATGGAATGCACACATTCTATAGTAACAAACCTGGCAAAGCAGCGGGGTACGTACAATGCTCTTTGGTCGCAGGATATCCTGATAACTCAGTTTGGGACAATAGGCCCGAAGGTGTGACGCCAATTCATAATGCAAAGCCTGATTTCTTCAATGACGTATCGTACGAGTGGCGGTATCATACTTAAACTGCCTAACGGAGATTCGCTAGGCCCTTATAATTTGGCGACTAGTAGTTTGTGACACGCCAGAGAGTATGTAAGCTGCTTTATTCTCGCGCCTGTAACGTTTGGTTGCATTTTGGCAATTTCTATTCTGATCTAGGTTTTGTTCCAAATCGGAAAGGAACGAGTTTCTTCCGACCAATGTCGCACATGAAAACGCGCAGCTAATGCAAAGGGTCGCGGAAATGAAGCGAAGCCCGAGTCCCCGGCTGGGGAACTTTGCCAAACATAAGGCTTTTACTTTGGTGGAGCTGCTTGTTGTTATCGCCATCATCGGTGTGCTAGTAGCTTTGCTGCTGCCAGCCGTACAAGCGGCTCGAGAAGCAGCGCGCCGATCGTCGTGTATCAACAACATTCGGCAACTCTCCTTGGGTTGCATCAATCACGAAAGGTGCGATGGGTTTTCTTCCCTCGGGTATTACTTCAAGCCCCGGAGGTGATATCTGGCACACTTGGGCATCCTATTCCATGCCCTATCTCGAGCAGGGCAATGCCTACGACACGATCGACTTCAGCCGTGAATCGTGGCGGCCTTTCGTTAGCGTCCATAATCGTAGTGATAACGATGAATGGGCGAAAACCCAGCTTCCAATACACCTTTGCCCTTCAGATGAGGGGCGGGGGATTCATGAAGGTGCCTCACAGTACTTTGCCCATGGAAACTACTTGGCAAATGTTGGAACGACGCGGTGGTGGCAAAGGCAGCAAGAAGACAATATCAAAATGTGGAGGCCCGAGGAAGTGCGCGGCCCTTCGAGAAAGCCTTTTCCACGAACAACAGGGGGGTTGAGTTGCGGCGGATATCGGATGGTATCAGCAAGACCGTGATGCTGGGGGAAGTTCGAATGTTTGCAGGGGCTGACTCAAGGGGATTGTTGTACCTTGGTAGTTGCTTCTATACGCATTTCTACCAGCCTAACACCAATGAGATTGACTTCTTGGAGT
>CBDDGS010000024.1:0-5510 GCA_965227935.1 Cyclobacteriaceae bacterium
GGCTCGGCCTTCAATCCAAGAACCAGGATGAACGGTCTGAATGATATCCCTCCAAGCCGAGCCGCCAGGTCGCTCCCTTCGCTCTATCCCCCACTCTCGATCGCTCCGTTCCTCGCTCACTCGTATCATGAATGGTGGGTGGGGGATAGACGGAGCGAAGGATGAGCGACCCGAGCGGATGCGAGACCAGGTGGTTAGAATCCTAGGCTTGGAGGTGGGTCGAGTCATCCCGTTCCTTACGAGCCTGAGGTGTCAACCCGCCTACTCGACCCACATGGAAGCGGTTAACCTTTCCTTTTCCTTTCGTACACCATCAATCTCATGACTTAATCTACCTCTCGCCTCATTCATTCCCGCGGTCATTCACTCGTCTCGGTCGTGCCCACCCCGCATCCGCGGATCAGGGAAGGAAGGATAGAACGGTGGGCACGGACGATGCGAGGAGATTGTGAGGAGATCCCAGAGCCTGAGGTTCACCCGGTCTATTTCTCAAGGCCAGCTCGACCCACAGGACGGTTCCTCCAAGCCTAGGATTCTAACCACCTCAGCCGCGTCGTGCCTCCGCGTCAGAACGGATCATTTCCTTCCGGGGTCTCTTGGCGCGGTACGAAGGGAACGACTGGAAGGGACTAACCGCGCCGATCACTCCTGAGAAGAGACCCCGGGAAGAGACCAATCGATCCGAGCGAGTAAGCGAGGTGGACGGGATCCTAGGCCCATCGGTTCACACCCCGCTCATGTCGCTCTCGCTCCACTCGCTCAAGGGCCTGAGGAACGATGGCCCGGTGGGTCGGATCTCATGAGGAAAGTTCCTGCCGACCCACCCCGCGCTCTGTCCCTTCGCGCGGATCATTCGTAACACCACGGGAGTGAACCGAGTGGGCGAGGTGAACCCGGGGTGTGGATCGATGGTCCGAGCGGTTGGGTCAGGAAGCGGTTAGCCCACGAGGCGACTGAACGGCCTAGGATTGATTAACCCAGATCAACCATCAACGGCAGGAAAGGACGGCCTGGGCTAATAATCCGATCGCTTCGCTTACTCAAGGAACTGGAATCCCTACCCTCGAAGCCCAGGCCGAAAGGAAAAGGAAAGGTTAACCGCTTCCATGTCGACAGGATTACTCAACCCCACCCTTCATCCGGCGAGAGAGCGAGCTGAGCGAGTGATCGGTGTGGACGCCGGATGAAAGGAAAAGGAAAGGTTAACCGCTTCCATGTCGGCTCTTGGATCCGTTCTCTATTACCGGTCGTGACTCGTACAGAAGGTCCAAGAAAGATGAAATTCTCATAGTCACGACCGTAAGCCAAGTAGACCGGGTGTATGAGCCGGGAACCGGCGGCCGAGCCAAGTGCCAAGAGAATTAATGTCTGGAGTTGAGTGACCGAAGGGAGCGGCGTGGCTCGGCCCACATACACCCGACTTCATGATCTTGTTCACCTCCAGACCGGGCGGGCTCTTTCACCATTCGTATCACTTGTGGACCGCCCGGGACATGGAACGACAGGCCGGCTGGTACGATCGATGGTTGGGCGTTATCTGTCATCGGTTGGTTCCTCCGGCATCTGTAATCCAGGATCTTGGGTCAGATAACGCCCATCCATCCCCGGCCTGGCCACAGCGGCTTGGAGTTGGTTCATTCGGCCTAGGATTGATTAACCCAGATCAACCATCAACGGCAGGTTCACTCGCTCCTTCCTCACACCCCGACCCAGCCTCCGGCGGTCGAGGGTCGGGGGTAGGGTGTTAATGTGAGTGAGCGAGCTGGCGAGCGGAGGTTGACACGGGACGGTTCACCAGTAGATTAATGGGCTAGGACTTCAAGCGCTTGTCCGGTTTACTCATGTTATCAGCTGCAGTCCCAATCGATCCAAGCGGTAGAAAGTTGACAGTTTACTTGGACTTCCAGGATTTCTAGAACCTTAATTATGAAACCAGAAAGTAGATTAACTCAGATAACAACCTTAATGGATTGGTGAACCTAGAAATAAATAAGATAAAATCATAGAAGTTAAAATCCTGAGAGCTGGGTCACCAATCCACCCGTTCCCTCCCGGCTCGCTTTGCTCACCGATCCATGAGACACCATTAGAGCCGGATTCTTATACCGAGATGTAACCCAGGTCCAGGAACTCAATTAAAATCCTGATATTTGATACGCCAAGTCAACTGCATCCATCTTAGTCTCGGATTTTCTGCTATATTATTAGGGTTTACAATTTACTTCTCTTTTCTTCTTTGTAGGTGGTTGGGGTTGAGTGTGAGGAACCAAGAGCCCACAAAGGAAACAGGAATGCCTCAACCCCAACCTACGGAAGGAAATGGATGATTTTAATGATGAAATCTCTTAATGAAATCTTATATTTGGAATCTCAGTTATTTGAATCTCATAGAAAGGCTTATTATTGAAAGACCAAATCAAGAAATAGAGAATTATATTGGCAAGAGATTCAAATAATAGGATTAATAATACCAAAAAGAAGATTAAGATAATAAAAATATGAAAATGTATAAGATAAAAATAAGAGATTAAAATGAAGAATTATTAGAAGAACCCAAAAAGCTTAGAGATTTATTATATTATCAGGGATTATTTGCTATTAAAGATTTCCCAAATTCCTTGATCTCGAGTGCTGGGCCAAAATGCTAATTAATAAAACCCAAATCAAATATTAAATCTACAGCCTCTTAACCTCTTCCCTGCCTCGCCGTTGGCTACGGATTCCAAGATTACAGAATTATAAAGATGAATCCCATGGCGAGGCTAACAAGAGATACAAATAGAATGTTGATATTATCTGTCAAGAAAGAGGAATTCCAGAAATAAATAACAATAAATAAATTATCTTCTTCCTAATGGTTTCTCCGCTCCAGTCTCTCGGTCGCCAACTCCCTCGGTCCATCATTATCAGTCTGAATGAGCGGAGCGAATGAGGAAAGTAGCGACAGAATGAATGAACCTATCGGCCGGGAAGTAACCCAAACGAACCAAGAATCCCGGCCATTCTGTCGCGGATGATACGATCGGGGCCATTAAGAAACCGAGCGAAGCGAGCCCCGATCGTGGGACAGGGAAGAAGAAGGCGCGAGAAGGTTGGGCAGAGACGGTCACAGCTCCTTGAGATCGATCCACAGCCTCTTGGTTTCTTGGGCCCAACCTTCTACCCGCGGGTCGTTCGTTACGAGAAGAGCCTGTAAGCCGAGGACAGAGTGAGGAACGAACGGCGAGGCGGCAGGAATCCTTGGCGGAGAAGGTGATAGAAGGATTTGGGCGAGAGACTCGAGCCCTCCGGGGCGGTTCATTCACATGGCATCTCATCCCGACTTCATCATCTCATTCTCTGTTGGAACCGCCCCGCCACCGTCAGTTCCTTCCGGTGAACGAAGTGAGCCAGGTGGATCGGTTCCTTTCATTCATCCGCGTCCGTAGGACGGCGGGGTCTCGCCACGATCCCCCAGTCACGTACATGAAGTCACTGAACCGAGAGCCGGACAGGGTTAACCGATGATAGTCCCGGGTGTAGCTGTCAGACCGGTTAACACTTGCCGCCAAGAAAGCCAGAAGTTAAAATCCTAATGATATGGCTCGGGCCTACAGAACGGATTCATGTTCCCGTAACCGAGGTGAACGAAGTGAGACCGAGGTGGGCCCGAGCCTGGTGAACTGTCTCTCGAATCAACCTACAACCGGCCTGTCGTTCCCTGATCGGGGGCCATCGTACGAGACAGGAAGGTAAACAACTGAAGGAAATAACGGGCCCCCGATCATCACTTGACATAATAGAAGATAATAAATTCATAATTCTTTGAGTCAAGTTGATCTGGTCCTTGAAATCTATTATCAAATAACAGGAATTCCAGTAAAAATCTTGATTCCTGATCCACTTACAAGCATTTTATCTCATTCACCATAGACTTGGAAGCAGTTATCAATAGAAATCCCAGAGCTTGTAAGTGGTTCATCAAAGATTTTATCATCAGGCCCAGGATCCGTGACTAAGAGTGGTGTACCGGAGAATGAGATCCACAGGTTATCCGGGTTGACAGCATCCTAGTCGGGACGGTTCACCAGTAGATTAATGGGCTAGGACTTCAAGCGCTTGTCCGGTTTACTCATGTTATCAGCTGCAGTCCCAATCGATCCAAGCGGTAGAAAGTTGACAGTTTACTTGGACTTCCAGGATTTCTAGAACCTTAATTATGAAACCAGAAAGTAGATTAACTCAGATAACAACCTTAAAGTCAAATAAGTTGTCAATTTACTCCAGCTTGCCGATGAATCATTTGGTAACAGCTTACGAGTGAAACACCTGGAAAGGATTAGAAATGAATAATTTTGGAAAATCATAAGTTTTAATGTGCCTTTGAACCTTCCTTTGTTACCCTTCCCGGGCCAATCGACTGAAAGGAGAGAATGATGGCCCGGGACGGTGGGAAGGGATACAAGAGATTTCATTAGGATTTTAGCATTTGGATGTGACAAGTTGACCGTGGTGAGTCTTTCCTCTAAGAATTTCCTTGTCAACTGATGACCCAACCCTCGGATGGATGCTAGAGGAGATTATTAAAAGGAAAATCCAAAACTTAAAATTTATTATCATTATTATTAGCATCCATCCGTGGGGATCAGCCGGGGAAGGACACAGATAAATTACTGATAAAATCCCTATTATTTGGATTATTTATGAGATTCCCGGCTGGTGGTATCCTCATTCTGTCGGTGAAACGGATCGGTTGTGTACGGTTGGGTCCCGGGCGTAAGAGACTCGTGAGCCCGGGGATCGCTTCGCTCACACCCCAACCCAACCGTATGAATGAGGGGGAGGGACGACCCCGGGAGGAAATCTCCAATAAAAGACATGAAGGTTACGGCCATCCGGTTCCTATCGACAGGAGGTTGACTCGAGCCGGCTGGTTCAAACTGCTTACGAATGATTTTCTCAGATAATATCCTTACCGGCGTGGCTTTGTTAAAATCTTGAATCACAATGGCCGGTTGGGACCTTCCTCTCGTTCCTTGGCCACGCCGGTGAGGGAGATAGACCCGGTCAACTGATGACTTTTGGAATGCCAAGGGTGAACCGATGACTGAAGGTCCAGATCCAGGATTTTCTGCCAGAATATTTCATCAGCTTACAACCTTCTATCCTATGGACGGGATTAAGTGACTTGATTGTGGATTATTTTTGGAAGAGATTTAATTTCATAATCCCGTCCATAGGGAGTGAGCCAACGGCGAGCCAGAAGAAGGAACCGGATGTAGCTGCCACGGAGGATTAATCCAAGAAAACCACCTCGTTCACCCGTGCGACCCGAAGGGACCGAGGGATCGAGGGAAGGTCGCACGGATCGAGAGAGGGATGAGGGCTGCCGCTGGATAGAACGGGAACCAAATGATCGATTTCCTGGCCGATATCCTCCAGTCATTCACTCTCCAGCGGCAGCGTGGGGCGCGGTTGGGTCTCGTAAGGAAATGAAGGACGAGGCACGACGCGGCTGAGGTGGTTAGAAT
>CBDDGS010000025.1:0-1364 GCA_965227935.1 Cyclobacteriaceae bacterium
CATCGATGCATTTGCCAGGAATGATGCAGGTAGTGAGTCGAACATGTTGGTGATTGAGGAAGTCTAATTGAACATCACCATAGAAATCAAGCTGTGATTCAGGCTTCATATGACTCCAAGGTGAGTTGTAAGCATCGATGGCCTCAACAGGGTCATCGAGAGTGCACTTGAACAGAACATGATCCCAAAGAAAGGCCCCTATATCCACCAAATCGCATCCCGGCCCGACCCCCCCCACCGCGACATGCTGTAAAGCGTCAAGTTGGTCCACAACAGACGGGGGCAGATCAAAGCGACCGACCGCAGAGGAGCCATATCCGCGACAAACGGCCCTCTTAAGAGAGAGTAATCCATCCGAAAATGGCACAGAGGAAACGGTCTGCCGGGACCCGGCAGGTAAGGCAACGTGTCTAGTATGAAACTGAAACACACCACGCTCGATGTATTCGGGGATAAGTCGACGGGTACTCTTATCAGAGGGATCAACATGATCTTCAACCTTGGTCCAATGGCCTCCCTTGAGAAACCAAGACGACCTGAGGAGACCGGGCTCGGCCGTTCTCATCATTTTGGGTTCCTTAATCACGAGGAAGCGTCCTTTCTCATGATCATGCCACCCAGGCTTCCCAGAACCTCCCGCGACATAAAGCTCAGGGGGAAGAATGGGAGTTTGGGTATGAGTAAAGTACGGTATACCATCCTCTGAAACAGAAGGAAGGCGCTTGCACGACAGGTCATTGGTAGATCTAGAGAGCTCCAACGCCTGAGGTGACCGTAGGAACTCAGGTGTCACAATGTTGATAAGCGAAGTGACAGACTTCCACTTTCTTGCATCATCATACCCCTTAGTGTAGATGTCGGCTGCCATTTTGCCAGTGATTTCATAGACCAGTGCAATATGATCAGCCTGGAATATCTCATGCAACCAAGCCACAGAGACCCCATGGGTCCTCTCCAAGTATCTCATGGTGGGGTTCCGGCCGCTCCTAACCACCGATATCATAGCCTGATTGTCCTCATACAGACAAAGATTGCCCTTAGTAGAAGACAAGATATCCCATAAATCCAAAGCTGGCAGACCTATGGTCCGAACCGCCGTATCAGCAGATACGATCTCAGCTTCAGGGGTACTATGACTCACACATCCCTGTCGTTTGCTAAGGCCAGCTAGGGGAAAGCGAGTGTGAGGACCTTGAAGATTAAGATGAGCACCTGAGGTGGATCTCAGCGATTCGACGCATCCCGCGAAATCAGCATCCGCGTACAACGCCAAATGCAAGGACGACATGTCATCCCCCACCCATCCAATCATCTTATCCTCCTTGGAGTGTTGTATGAAAGATATCAACCTGAACAGTGCAGCA
>CBDDGS010000026.1:0-26400 GCA_965227935.1 Cyclobacteriaceae bacterium
GTTGTGATCAAAGCATCGCTTTCAAGCACTGTACAAGATGTAAACTTCCTCGTGTTTATACGTATATATAATCGTATATAGGGATACGTAGGGTGTGGGCTGCGCCAAACAAACGCGTTGCTTCTAGATTCTAGTGCATTCAATTCCTATGTTTTCCTCCCTTCCTTCGTGACGAGGCTTGGTTGGGTCCCATGATAATAATATCCCATGACATGAGAGCAGGCCTGCCATGTCTAATACATGAATCTGGCACGTCCGACACCAATAGCAACTACTGTAATACATACATATGATATATGGTGATATATGCTAATACCATCTAATACCAACCAACAACTCAGTACCGTCAAGCCCCCTTTCCTGAACAAATGCAGGAGCGCACAATCGGCCATCCACCTGGCATATCACTTCTGAATTTCTGATGTCGAGGCAAGGATCCCAAGAACGGCTCGCACCGCTCGTCGATGTTGCTGTCGAAAAGCGGTCAATGGTTTTAGCTGCTCCCGCGACAGCTCGTCGGATGCCAGTGCAACCGTGGGAGCAGCGATCAGAAGCAGCAAAGCTGGGACTTGCATCTTCTCAAGCAGTTTGGAATCTATGGAAGTTCCGCCTCAAGGATTAGAACCTCAAACGGCCCAAGATCACGCACATCTAAACCTTAGGCCCTTCCAAAGCTGACTTCGTGCGGACTGCATGCGTTCTGACACCCATATTGTCCACAGGTCTCTGCAGCTGGACATTTGCGGAAGTCGCCAAGACTTGCTGTTCTAGACACGTGCAAGGAAAATTGGGCATCGCCCTGGATTACACACCAGTCGCCTGAGACAAATTATTCACACAGAGGGAATCAAGCTAATACCAGACAACCAGATTTCAACATGACATGTTGTGCTGTAGGACGCTGTAAGTCAGTCGACGCCACTTGGGGCATTGATAGGCAGGAACAAAGAGTCGTCTAGAATTCTAGAATCTAGAAAATACGATCAAATCAGCCGCATTTCTTCCGATACCTATTCAGCCAGCAAATCTCTGCAAAGGTTCCGTCCCGAATACAGCCCACTCACATGTCCAGAGTTGATTCTGCTGCTCTCTGAGCTTGACTGAACTTCGCAACGTATCCACGAACTTCTTGAACTTGGCGCTTCGCAGAGGCTGCAGCGGTAGCACGAACGCCATCATAGTCAGCGACTGCCACACGACGAAAAAGCATCCAAGCAAACAGCTGTGGGATCATGCCATCCTGGCGCTGGTGAAGGCGCGATTGTCAACAAGCTCTGGCAAAACGGAACCCACAGGTTTACGCACCACAATAGGCCCAAGCTTCGACGCCACTCATCACCAACTTGGCCAACAGCAAAGAAACACCAATCGCATCATCCACAGAGCCTATCCCAACCTGAGGTTCCACGTAGCACCATTCACGCCCGCTTGCTCCTTGTGGGTTGGGTGCCTCAAATAGACTGCCGTCAGCCCCAAAATCGCAGAATCAACCATCTTCCAGCATCTGTGCAGCCGGTGTACACGTGTCCATCCTGCGCCACAACGACCGCACACCGCATCATCATGTTGCGCTCAAAGCGTCGCTTTCAAGCACTGTACACGAGGGAAACTTCCTCGTGTTTATACGTAGGGATACCTAGGGTGTGCTGCTGCGCCAAACAAACGCAATGCTTCTATATTATAAGTTTTCCTCCCTTCTTTCGTGAGGAGGCTTGGCTGGGGCCTGTAATGTCCTATAATTTTCTATGGCTATGACTCGACGTAAAGAATCTGCCAGCAATGGCTGCTGCTACTACCAACCAACGACTCCCGCTTTCCTGAACAAATGCAGCAGCGCACAATCGGCCATCCACCTGACATATCGCTTCTGATGTCGAGGCAGAGAGCCCAAGCAGGGCTCGCACCGCCCGTCGATGTTGCTGTCGGAAAGCAGTCAATGGTTTCAGCTGCTCTTGTGAGAGCCCGTCAGCTTTGAGGGCAACAACTGGTGCCGTAATCAACAGAGCAAAAGCCACGGCAATCATTGCGGCCAATGAAATTGACCCCTGCACAAGCTCGTGGAACTGCGCTCACAAGCTGCATAGTGGTCGGATGAACGGTCGTGGCTATTGGATCAGATGAGAAACAAACAAACAAATATTGATACAATTTAATACATAAACAAATGACATGTCATGTAGAATCATGTTGATCTTTCTCTGCACAGGACAATGTGACTCCTTGGGAGTTGCTTCGCGCAACACATTGCTAGCTTCTGCACGACTCCCATTGGAGGCTGAGAAAGCGTCACAATTGTGGCTTAGTTTGAATTGAATAGATACTTGATGATACACATGATACAAGTTATATCAAGTTGTGATGATAGATTCAGCATGATTCAGCCACTTGACGACGTCTCACACAGGGTTCAAGCTTGCCTCAGCCAAGCCTGAACCAACTTCGAGGCCCAGGCGACATTCCGATTGTGTTGCACCCAAGAAAGGTTACAAAGCTGTACTTGGCAGCTTGCAAGACGCGTGCAAAGATCACACATGTGAATCGACGTCCACTCCTGCCAACTCCCCCGTGGCATCTGTAGCTTGCGCATGTTCTGAGGTCAAGCCCGCAGCTACGGGTGGCACATACGGTTGACCAGCGAGCTGTTTGCCCCCAATGCTGGCAATTTCTGATTCTAACGATGCACTCGGCAGTTGCGGGGTGTCAAAGAGAGTGGGGTCCTTCCACCAAACGTGTTTCTCGCAGCACCTGGAGAGTGGACACTGGTTCATGGAGTCTCCTCTGGCGCGTCCAAGGACTCGAAGTCTCGCGGGGGGCATGCGCCTCAAGAAGAAAACTTTACTGTCCGGGACGATATGATCTTCGTTGGCAATGGAAGCACGCGGAAAAGGGTTGGCATCATCAAAGTTCTGCCAAGAACAAACAGCAAGCTTGCCCCAACTTCCGGTAATTGAGCGTCACCTCATATTGTGGAGGAGCCCTGCAACTGCTGTTCAATTATCGCGAAATGCCACCCAGCCTCCACACGTTCCAGAAGAATGCCTCCGAAGCAGAGACATCATCCCCCCATTTCGCACGCGTCTTAACCAAGGCCCCAGCCACTGTGCACAGTGGAGGCACGCTGACCTGTAGCATGCATGCGCAATCGATTCACGACCACGTGTCCATGATGTTCTGTGATCGTTCTCTATGAGCCACAAACAGACAGTGCTGAACTTGATTGGGGATCCCGACCATCGAGCACACTCCAATCACATCATCAAGCCAGAAACCTTCCAGGATCACAAAATAGACTCTGCTCCAGCGAAAGCCAACTGCCTGGGCAAAGGACCAAGGGGAGGATGCACCTTGCAGACGGCAAAACCAATCCAAATTGACTTTAGGACCGGAGTGCAAGAGGCACTTCACTGCAGCAGCGTTCGCTGTGTGAAAATAAGAAAAACCAAAACTTATCACAGTGACAGAAAGATATGATATGATAAGATACAAAAAAAAATCAAAAAGATACAAAATGTAATGTTATGTAATGTTCTTTAGAGAGAGGGGGATTGCCTTCCTGCTCTATGTGTGGGGTCTGTCCGGAGCCCAGAGCTCAAGCATGCACCCTGCCCGGATGGTATAGTCGACAGATATTATCTAGATTAGTTCTTTTGATTCCTTTTGTGTACATCTATATGTACAGTGGCAAGGTTGAGAGACGCTGTCCGCAAGCTGTTCTGTTCGAAGCCTTGCCTTTTAGATACTGTAAGACACTGTAAGAAATGGACAAATGTGTTTAAGCATATGGTGTTGGCCTCTATGGTTCTCCACGCTTCCTTGCCCAAGAATACCATGACATCCGTGCTCTGGTCCCCCACTTCACCCCTAGTGCGAGAGCACAGCACCCACCCATGTGGAAAAATCCAGATGTACATGAGAAAACTCCAGGGATTTGAAGACGAGGCGCAAAGGGAAGCACATGGGGACTCTTCCCCCAACAGGCATATATTCGGCCTGCCACAAATGTGCTCTAACCTAGCAAAGCAGCACACAAATGCACCCTGACCCGGCTGAAGGGTGTAGTGCATCGAGGGCTGGAGCAAAGGCACAACACAGGCCCTCAACACACCTCTGATTCTTGCAGCCGGGTGACAAAAGTGATGAGCAGTGCATCGACATGAAGCTGGAAAAGCAGGCCTGAAGCTCAAGGAGTGCTCTGAACGTGTGGTCAGAAGATCTGCGAGGCACGCCTTGTATGACGCGTCAGAGGTTTTTCCAACTTTGCTTGCATAGGTGTTTGGAAAGCCACTGATCACACCGTCAAGCCTGCTCCACCAAACATTCCAAACACGCCTCTGAAGGAAATGCATTGATCTGAGCCCGCACATACTGTCGGTCACATCCGCCATTCTGAACAAAAAGCGCAGTGCGTTACACGTCTGATTCAGTGCCAAGATGGGCAGCTCAAAGACAAAACATGAAGTCAACCATTGGGATTGGATGCAGGACCGCACCTGCCAAGAAAACAACAAAACTGTCCAGCAATGTCTAGCTGAGTCTAGCTGATCACGACATCAACAAGATCTTACCAAAGCAGTTGTGCCCTGACAACCAGCTTTGGATGCAGTTGAAACAACACCCTGGCTCACAAAATGGACAGTAGCCGCACCTGTGACCATAGGCATACAAAACAATGGCTGAAGAATCCAAATCCTAGAGCAAGCAGCAAACTTGATCAAAGGAAAGACTGAAGATAGAAGATACTGAAGGATGGAAAAAATAGCTTGCAGCCACGGTACGGTGGGGGGATCTGCACAAGCAGCTGATGGTGTTATTGCTTGTTTTTTTTTCAAATTTACACATCAAATCACATCAACAGGCGGACCATGGGCGGAACATAGTGCGCCACTGCCGCCTCAATTTGCCAATCTCATCTCAGCAGAAAAGTAGCCAGCCACCTACAGCTAAGCTTCAACTTTCATGCCAAGTTGCTATAATCACCTAGCAGCATCCGACCCAGTCCTAAACTTTTGACAGGAGCCATGTCCAGAACCTGCACCATTCCAAGACCCATAGCCAACGCCTCTCTCAACCACAATGGATAGATCTTCTGTCACCCCGAAGCCAAATTGAACGTTGCCTGCTTTGCCAAGACCTTGCGAGGCGAAGCACTAGGTTGAGACAAACACAGGATCTGCAACACGTAGGTTCTATTCTACATGACGTGGGATTTGAGGCTGCCACGACAGGTAATATGGCATTGGCTGCTCCTGCACGTTCGAACAGGAAAAATAGAATGCAGAAAGGCCTTACGGCCATTTACACTAGCAAGCCTGGACCGGATGCTTGTGCGCCCATGGCCGCCAACCTCTCAATTCAACAATGGTCAGAGGTTTGTAGACGGCAGACATGCGGACTGTGTACCCTGGATCTTGCCTCTTAGACAGATCGGATCCAACAGCTGTAGTTGCCCCGCCAGGAAAAGCAGCGAGGCCAGACACCTAAAACACAGTCGTCAGACATTTGCCCAGCGATGTCAACGAGCCTCATTCTGCGCCACAGCTTGAATCCGCATATCTGCAAAATGGGTTGCCACACAGGGGCAATTTTAAAGCATTGCGTTCTCTCACTTACCACAGTGAGGTGCGTTTGGCGCAAGCTGATATGCTGCATATGCTTGCTCCCGCGGCCGCTGGAGAAGCAAGCTCGCATTGAAGTGCTTCATCACCATAGATGAGAGAGGGTCAGTCTGTTGAGAAGCAAGTCACAGTGCCACAAAACACGATTCAATTGCGCCCTCTCCTTGCCAAAATGCTGCTCCAGTATATTCAACGCGTCATCATTCAAAAGCACCTTCCAAATGCAGAACGGCAGTCTCTTTGCCCAAGGGATTGCGCAGACCGAGTTGTTTGTGCCGGCAAGCCCGAGCCGTACACAGCAGACCGAGCTCCAGCTCAATGCGACAAAGGAAATGCGCAAAAACATCGACTAAGCTGGCACAGTGCCCAGTCAGCAAACTAAGTCAGACTTCGATTTCGGCAGCCTCGAGTCGAGTGGAAGAGCTTTGTCCTCATGAGATCCCCGACATGGCATGGACCTCCCACCCATGCAAATGCACGATGCCAGCTTGCCGACCTCCGCTAGCCGAGCAACACAGCCATGATGAAACGCATCTGCCGTTGCAATGCTGCGCTCTTTCGGCGTCTGTTCAAAGCCGAGCTGATCACGAGTCGCCGACGGGAAACAAGCCTCTATACTTTCGATGGGAAAGATGGACACCCCATCAACAGCCTGTGGTGCCCATCTTTCGTGAAAATACAGCATGACGCTCGAAAAGCATCGAGAAGCACTCACACTCTGTAAATTGCCCACTGCACGGGCCATCTCTTCTGCCTGCTGCGAGTATGCCTTTGTCACTTCTTCCCGAACATGAGCATAGTCCGCGGCACCCGCAACAGCTTGCCGGAGTAGCAGCACCATCAGAAAGGAAAGTAGGCGCGTGATTGGAGCCGTTGCCAACACTACTGAACCGTCCACTGGGCTGCGCTAATCTATGGAGATCTGGTTATGTTATTTGGGCCAGCTTGGATCTGCTTCTTGGTGTAGACTTTACCCCATATCATCCCATATCCAAACAACCCTGAGACGGCTGAAACAACAGGCATCATTAGGCATCACACAAATGCTCTTAAAAGACAACGAAAAATGATCCTTTCCACAATCATAGTACAATGCAAATACGCAATTGCCACAAGTTGCCAGGGCAATGAACCTCTTGGTCATGCTATCACGGGCAATTCGCTTCAATTTGATGAATTGCAGCGGACGTTTCAGCGCTCACGCTTTGCAAATTGCCCACTGCATGGGCCATCTCTTCTGCCTGTTGCGAGTATGCCTTTGTCACTTCTTCGCGAACATGAGCATAGTCCGCGGCACTCGCAACAGCTTGCGGGAGTAGCAGCACCATCAGAAAGGAAAGCAGGCGCATGAACCGTCCACTGGGCTGCGCTATGGAGATCTGGTTCTGGGAAAGATTCGATCTGCTTCTTGGTGTAGACTTTACCCCATATGCTATATATACATCCCCCTGAAAATAAACGGGTTGCCTGCCTACCTATGATTCTGTTGTGAAGTTATATATATGCAATTATACTACTGCTACAGTATCGTGACCCGGTGTGCCAGCAACCCAAAAGCGCTCTACGAAATCATGACCCCTAAACATCCAAGCAGGCTAGAGCGCTACAAACTCAGGTCCCCCAAGTGCCTTTTGCTGCACCACTACAAACTTGGAGAACCAAGTTCAAAGCTAACCCTAGTGAAAACACAAAACACCATCCTCAACAAAACGATCGGTCGCCCAAAAATTGCAAAGCAAGAAAAAGATCGGGGCCCCAAAAGGTACGAGGGCGCCACTACAAACCTCAGACCCCCAACTGGTAACGTCAAAACGACAACGCCAGATTTTCGCACTACAGGATCGGAGGGGTTTTGTGACTTCAAGGGGCGCGATTCTGTAGCGTCTATTCCCAGGGTGAAACAACAGGCATCACACAAACGCTCTTAAAAGATCTTTAAAGACAAAGAAAAGAGGCTCCTTTCCACAATCATAGCACAATGCAAATACGCAACTGCCCCAAGTTGCCAGGGCAATGAACCTCTTGGTCATGCTATCACGGGCAATTCGCTTCAATTTGATGAATTGCAGCGGACGTTTCAGCGCTCACGCTTTGCAAATTCCCCACTGCATGGGCCATCTCTTCTGCCTGTTGCGAGTATGCCTTTGTCACTTCTTCGCGAACATGAGCATAGTCCGCGGCACCCGCAGCAGCTTGCGGGAGTAGCAGCACCATCAGAAAGGAAAGCAGGCGCATAATTGGAGCCATTGCCAACACTGCTGAACCGTCCACTGGACTGCGCTATGGAGATCTGGTTATGGGAAAGATCCGATCTGCTTCTTGGTGTAGACTTTACCCCATATGCCATATGCTATATACATTCCCCTGAAAATAAACGGGTTGCCTGGCTACCCATGATTCTGTTGTGAAGTTATATATATATGAAATTATACTACAGTATCGTGACCCGGTGTGCCAGCAACCCAAAAGCGCTCTACGAAATCATGACCCCTAACATCCAATTAGGCTAAAGCGCTACAAAATCAGGTCTCCCAAGTGCCTTTTGCTGCACCACTACAAACGTGGAGAACCAAGTTCCAAGCTAACCCTAGTGAAAACACATTATGAAAACACCATCCTCAACAAAACGATCGGTCGCCAAAAATTACAAAGCAAAAAAAAATGATCGGGGCCCCCAAAAGTAAGAAGGCGCCACTACAAAGCGGAGACCCCCAACACGTAACGTCAAAACGCCAACGCCGGAGGGGCTTTGTGCTTCAAGGGGTGCGATTCTATAGCGTTTATTCCCAGGGTGATACAACAGGCATCACACAAACGCTCTTAAAAGATCTTTAAAGACAAAGAAAAGAGGCTCCTTTCCACAATCATAGCACAATGCAAATACGCAATTGCCCCAAGTTGCCAGGGCAATGAACCTCTTGGTCATGCTATCACGGGCAATTCGCTTCAATTTGATGAATTGCAGCGGACGTTTCAGCGCTCACGCTTTGCAAATTGCCCACTGCATGGGCCATCTCTTCTGCCTGTTGCGAGTATGCCTTTGTCACTTCTTCGCGAACATGAGCATAGTCCGCGGCACCCGCAGCAGCTTGCGGGAGTAGCAGCACCATCAGAAAGGAAAGCAGGCGCATGATTGGAGCCATTGCCAACACTGCTGAACCGTCCACTGGACTGCGCTATGGAGATCTGGCTATGGGAAAGATTCGATCTCCTTCTTGGTGTAGACTTTACCCCATATGCCATATGCTATATACATCCCCCTGAAAACAAACGGGTTGCCTGGCTACCCATGATTCTGTTGTGAAGTTATATATATATTTATATATATATATTGAAACTATACTACAGTATCGTGACCCGGTGTGCCAGCAACCCAAAAGCGCTCTACGAAATCATGACCTCTAACATCCAATTAGGCTAAAGCGCTACAAAATCAGGTCTCCCAAGTGCCTTTTGCTGCACCACTACAAACTTGGAGAACCAAGTTCCAAGCTAACCCTAGTGAAAACACATTATGAAAACACCATCCTCAACAAAACGATCGGTCGCCAAAAAATTGCAAAGCAAAAAATAAATGATCGGGGCCCCCAAAAGTAAGAAGGCGCCACTACAAAGCGGAGACCCCCAACACGCAACGTCAAAACGCCAACGCCGGAGGGGCTTTGTGCTTCAAGGGGTGCGATTCTATAGCGTTTATTCCCAGGGTGATACAACAGGCATCACACAAACGCTCTTAAAAGATCTTTAAAGACAAAGAAAAGAGGCTCCTTTCCACAATCATAGCACAATGCAAATACGCAATTGCCCCAAGTTGCCAGGGCAATGAACCTCTTGGTCATGCTATCACGGGCAATTCGCTTCAATTTGATGAATTGCAGCGGACGTTTCAGCGCTCACGCTTTGCAAATTGCCCACTGCATGGGCCATCTCTTCTGCCTGTTGCGAGTATGCCTTTGTCACTTCTTCGCGAACATGAGCATAGTCCGTGGCACCCGCAACAGCTTGCGGGAGTAGCAGCACCATCAGAAAGGAAAGCAGGCGCATGATTGGAGCCATTGCCAACACTGCTGAACCGTCCACTGGGCTGCGCTATGCAGATCTGGTTGTGTTATCTGGGGCAGATTCGATCTCCTTCTGGGTGTAGACTTTACCCCATATGCAATATGCATCCCCCTGAAAATATAATAAAATAATATAAAATAAACAGGTTGCTGGCTGCCTATGATTCTGTGGTGAAGTGATACGATTCCCCGTCAAAACACATTGCACAGCCGGACAAAACAAGAGATTCTCGTTTTGATTCTCGTATATTCTCGTTGTTTTTTGCTTTTTTTTTTGGGGGGGGGGCCATATCGTTTTACAGTGTGGATGAGAATTTTGCAATTATCATCAATTATCATAAGATTGTCAGATGAAGTCTGCCGATCTTGTTTGCTGCTAGTTTTGTCGACTGGGGCATGTCAGAGGAAAGGAGCAAAACATGAAGCCACGATGTGCTTGAAACATGTGCATTTTGACAGTTCCCTTTCCAGAGCACTGATTGTCAATTTGTGGTTATCGCTTGATTATTGTTTCGATTGATTATCATTATTTCCTGCGTCCGAAAGCCACGAGGCTTCTTTGATCATCTTTCTCGGATTATCGTTTTTGTGGGGGCCATATCGTTTTCCATGCTTTCCTACGATGTCACAGACACTTGGGACCCCTCCTTACAAGATTCAATTACATGTATTCTGACCGTGGCTCATATGAAATTATACAATATTATACAAATTATACAGTAGATTACAGTAGTACATTATCGTGATCCGGCGTGCCAGCAACCAAAAAGCGCTCTACGAACTCATGACCCCTGACATACAAGCAGGCTAAAGCGCTACAAATCGGGTCCCCCAAGTGCCTTCTGCTGCACCACTACAAACTTGGAGAACCAAGTTCCACGCTAACCCTAGTCAAAACACCATCCTCAACAAAACGATCGGTCGCCGAAAATTGAGAAGCAAGAAAGAGATCGGGGCCCCCAAAGGTAAGAAGGCGCCACTACAAACCTGAGACCCCCAGCTGGCAACGTCAAAACGTCAACGCCAGATTTTCGCACTACAGAATCGGAGGAGTGTTGTGACCTCAAGTTGCGCCATTCTGTAGCGTTTATTGCCAGGGTGAAACAACAGGCACCACACGAATGCGCTTAAAAGAAAAACACACACACAAAGAAAAGAGGCTCCTTTCCACAATCATAGCACAATGCAAATATGCAATTGCCCCAAGTTGCCAGGGCAATGAACCTCTTGGTCATGCTATCACGCGCAATTCGCTTCAATTTGATGAATTGCAGCGGACGTTTCAGCGCTCACGCTTTGCAAATTGCCCACTGCATGGGCCATCTCTTCTGCCTGCTGCGAGTATGCCTTTGTCACTTCTTCGCGAACATGAGCATAGTCCGCGGCACCCGCAACAGCTTGCGGGAGTAGCAGCACCATCAGAAAGGAAAGCAGGCGCGTGACTGGGGCTGTCATCAACAAGGCGGATGTCGACACTTGAGCTCTGTTCTTTACCTCCCCGCTACGTTAGACATTGAACATATATACAAAACACAAACAGGAAAATGTGAACATGTTAAGAATGAAAACGGAGGGGAAAACGTCCTCCAATGCTCGGAGCAACTCCCAGAACCAAGCCAGCCCTTGGAGCCGGAAGATTCAAGGACACCGAGGAATACTAAGAGCTGGCAAGGCCTTTCACGGAGCAGGATTCATGCTCGAGGCTGCAAGCTTCAGAAGCACTTGAGAAGGTAAACCCAACATGAGAGTATGTATAATTCAGAACAGATAACACCTAGACGGCTCTAGTCCAGGACCTACCACTGGTAGAGTGATATTGCGTGGTGGATTGTGAAGATACATGAACATCGCTTGGGAGCAACCATGGCTGCTGCAAATCATCACCACAACGTACACCCATACAGCATTCATCTCACTGAGGCATCCAGCTTGGCATTCAGCTCTTTTGCTTGTGCCAGTTCACTTGACAAGTCCGCATACAGCATGCTCGGTTGGGGCAAAGTGTTGGCATTTCGGAAGCGACGCGCTTGAGAAGTCTCTGGAATGATATTTACAATTGGAAAAGGTGCCTGCCAAGGCCAATCAGGTAGCCCTGCTCTAAGATCTCCATTCAATATGCAAATCACTTTATTCACGTCCATGACTGCCTCAAGACATATGGAATTCAAGTGATCATCCAGCATTTCAGCTCTGATTGCCACTTCTCGGGGCAAATCCAATCCCAGCAGCGGAACCGCTGCAGCGGTCGTCGTTACCAGGAGCAGCAACGTATTCCAAAGAGGAGGCATCAAGACAAGCTTAGTTTTGAGCACTATTAGGACTATGAGCAATGTTTAACTGAAGCAAGAAGCTGTTGCCAGATACTCCCAGCGGGGCACCTCTGTCGTGCGTAAGGCGTTCCAAGTTTGTGCTGACCAACACGTCCACCTCAACTTCATCAAGCAAGCACATGAAAACAGGCGAGAGGGGGGTGTTGAGAAAGCTCTCAATGCCGACAGCCAAAGTTCGGGTGTATTGATGGTTGACAGTGGTCTAGGGTAGGGCAATGATCAAATACTGTATCATTTGGGTGCACGAGCATGCTTGGTTGCTTCTAAGAATCTCAAATCACACTACAGGCCCATTGGTCACCACATGCTTTTTCATCCCTTCACTGCTAGGGGCTGCTGCGGCAGTGCTTAAACGTGATTCAACTGCTGGTTGTTCCAATGCACAATAGCAAACCTCAACAACCAGGTACAAGTATCCCTGCGAGCAGCTTAATTCATTACTCAACGCGTACGTCACAGTCTTTCTCAAACCTTTTCTTCTCTTCAGCATCAAAATCCAGTACGAAGGCCCTCGCTGGGCAAGGTCCGTCATATCTCACCGCTTGGCATCGTTGCAGTAGAGCATTCAATTTCCAACCCTGGTCAGCATCCCAATCCACTCAATGTCCCGTGCAGGCCTGCCTTTGGGCACTTCAAATTGGCATAGCTAAAACAGTTGCAAGAAAGGCAATGCATAAACATGCACAGAATTGGCTTACTCTCTTTTGCAGTGGCCACACTGCGCCAAATCAACCTCGCAAACAAAAAGCCAAAATCAAAATAAAAGCCGAATACCCGGCAAGTATAGAAACCAGGTTGAGCACCTCTTCGTTCAGTGAAGCTTCATGAGCCAGCTCTTCATGCTGAACACCGGAATGGCAACTGCCGAAATCAATATGGTCAGGCGGTAGTGTCGATCCAGCTCTGATATCTGCTCGGCGGTCCCCTGCTTCAAGTGGGCCTCTGCCTGAATAGCACATTCAAGCAAAAAGCCTGCCCCTAAATCCAAATGTTCAGTATCGTTGTGCATCGTTCCAGGATGGAAGCTCGTTGGCCCGTCGCCTACAATCACCGGGGCCTAAAGGTGGTCTCAATGTGATCCAAACAAAGCACTTGTACAGTTCTCCAGCTGATTCAGCGTTGTTTGCCAGCTCCTCGCAAGAGACCATATTCAATGAAGATAATGAAGCGATGGATGTTCCTTCAACAACGCATGCAACAGTCAAAAGCCGGTCAATGCTTCAAAATACGACCAGATAGGAAAACACATTTGCCATTGCCATGGCTTGTACATAATATGTAATTGCATGTAATTGCTTATAATTGGACACATATTGCTGCCGTATAGTATCAGCAGCAGTTTTGACTGCGCCGTACACAAGCAGAGCACGAAGGACCCCTTGAAACTCGTTTACAAACGCCGGAGCGCCTGCCGCTATGACTCTGACTACCGAGTGACTACTGTAAACAACGCTGCAACACGTGGCTGGACGACTGAGGGAGGCGCTCCTCCAGATCGTCAAGCCCAGGAGCCATTTGCACGACATTGAGGCAAGTGCACAACCGAAAACAAACAGCGAAGAAAATGGCAATCCACGGCACCAGCGCCATACCACGAGCTGCAATCTTCTCTGCTCGTGACTGCTACTGTAGACAAAATTCGTGGACAAAAGCTACAAAAGCCACCAACATGCTAGGAACCCTGATCCAGATATACAAATTGTTTATGTTTGCTAGTGCTGGCAGAATGACGAAAACTGAACCAACTACGCACAGGACGCCTTGGAGTCCAGCGGGACACGAGGAGGCGAGCCCGCACCACTCAGTTGCAAGCGATTACTTCGCTGGGCCGTTAGCCTTCTTGATCCCTTCTTCCAGCAGATTTGCTAATTTGTTTCCGGCACTGATATATTCGGCAGCGATATTCAGAACTCACACGAGGATAAAGAATGATAACGATATCACTGCGCCAAGGGCCTTTGAATTCCGTACCTCCATCTTCCGCATCTTGAAATGCCTTGCGCGATCTAACTTTGCCCCATTTACTTCGCTTCTCTGCAGAGATTCGAGTTACAGTATTTCGCCTCCTCCAGGTCTTGCAGCGACCGCCGCAACATTCGCCTACCCGAGCAACTGAAGTCTTGAATGATACAAATTCACGCATCGCGGCCTCGTGGCTCCTTTCTCGCCAGTATTGGTGGCAGGCTCTACCACATGAACATTAAAGATTGGATACTCTTCACCTGAAAGTATGTGCCCTGCACGCTGCATTTCATCGACTCACTAGCTGATCTCAATCCATGCCTTTCAAGCACGCAGCGCCCCAGAACAGAACGAAAGAAAGACGCCATGAGACGAAACCCATAACCGTAGCAGCAGAAAAGCTACAGCGCAGAAGGCCGAAACAGAGCTGCACACTCAAGTAGTGGGGCCACCCACGTCAACAAAAGGATCCGTCACCACAAAAAGAAAAAATATAAATAATGATAAATAAATCTCCGGGCCCCCAACGCAAAAGGGCGCCACTACAAACCTGAGACCCCCAACCGGTAACGTCAAAACGCAAACTCCCTTTTTGGCACTTCAGAATCGGGTGGTTTTAGGGACACCAAGGCCGCTATTCTGTAGTTTTTATTCCCAGTGAGATTTATGATGTGTCCCTGCAAAGCACAAGCGCTCGCAAAGGCTTGCCTACTGAACAAGTACCACGTCTATTCAAGCGCGTCGATGGACCGCGTGCCAATGCCAAACCTTCTTTCTGCGGACTTGGCGCAGGGGCTACTATTTTTCAACCAAAGCACATTATATAACAGAATCAGCGCTTCAGTAGCGTCAGCCTCACCACAAAACACTCTCAGATGTACAACCTGAACATCTCCATTTAGGAGTCACATAGAAGACACTTGCGATCTTAGCCTTGCAAGTTTGTCCTTGCCACCAGAAAGCAAATGCGCCTTCTGTCAATCGTAGTCCAGGTGCGTTGCTTGCGCCTCTAACCCTTCGTACATCGCACGGGACTTCATTGAGGGAACATCTGCCAAACTTTGGTCATCATGGGCAAGCTGCTGCAACCAAGGATTTCATCCTTCTTTTTCGATTACGTTGACGGATGCTGAGCAGCATGCGCAAAACGTTTCAGTCTGTGCGCATCAACATTGCGGAAAAGCCCTGCCTTGCGCTGGAGATCTCATCAATTGCTGACAAGCAAAATAATTCCGGATCAACATGCGTGGCAGCATTTTTCTGAAGAGCCTACCGATAAATACAGACTGTTCCGGATCTTGAAGCCGTCAACTGCACAAACACCACAAGGTCAAAATCCACGGAAAGCGTGTAAATGGCGCTTCGACCAGGCATCACTTTAGTTGACAAGAACTGAGCACTCTTGTGTAGGCGGCCCACAGTATCCATCAGTGATTGGATACGCTTGCGCTCGGTGCGCGTTGCATCCAAAGCCAGCTTTGAGAACGCCTTCACAAACTCAACCAAGCACGCCACTTGGAAGATCTTCGAAAAAGGTCCTGACCTTGAGCTTGCCTTGAGCTTGCAGCACCAGCTTACTCTCTTTCTCCACTCTTTCGTTGTCAGTACTGCTGCTAATTGCAGTGTCGCCGCGCGCCTGAGGCAATAAAAAGCGCGCTTTTGGATCTGAGCGACAACTTGAGGTGCCTCAGGGACATGAATGTCGATAACTGGGTACTGACACAACATATTTGCCAGAAGAATGCATACGAAGCAGTGTTGAGCAAGACACACCTGTATCGGAACCTTTTCCAAACCAATTCATCATTTGCTGATGTCAGAAAAAGAACCATGTATCATGTCTACCTGGTCCCCAACGATTCCGGTCGGCAGCACCGTCAACGAAGAAGCCAGTGGGCAAATGAAAATGATGCCGGCAGGCGACAACATGCGTCAATATTCTCAATGCAAGTGTGTAGTCAAAACTCAAAATGCACAAGGTATGACCTTTTGCCAAGACATCAAACATAGAAGCAACACGCAAACGCGTCTTGAATGCTTCGGCAAGCACAGCCAGGTCGCTTCATAGCACATGGGCTTGATCTGCAAGCAGAAACAGGTGATGACTCAAGGCGGCTCTGCCCGTAGATTTCTGGTGGCAAAAGCCAGCTTCTCTTCCCTGTCCCAAGTCAGGTCAGTGCATGCTTACCCGACGCTAACGGATGAAATCTATAATCTGCGCACTGCTCTGACAGCAGCTCTGAAACCTTGCTGGCCTGGCAAGTGGCGGCGGAACGGCACATGCAGTGTTCGACACTGTCCTTCTTCAATTCAGTTGCGGCAGTCGTTGCGCTTGTAGATGGAACTGTCACACACGAAATACTGCAAAGAGCTTTGCTTCGGGGGCAAAACGAGCAGAAGGCCATCAAACCCAATTTGTATCTCCATTGGCCTGAGTAGCGCAGTGAGTGAAGGATCGCTGATTCTATGTACTATATACCTTAAAAAATGTTGGCAACGCGAAAGGCAGCTAAGTCATGCTAAGTCAAAGAAAGAGACGTGCAACGATCACAGTGATATGACATGAGATCATGAGATACAAATGATCTGGGCTCAGGACACTCCGGCTTGCCAAACCTACAACATTTTGCACTGCTGATAGATCAGTTTCACATGAAAGCACGAACCGGTTGGGTCGCAAGCATAGCGAATGGTTCTAGCGCATACGCGGGCTTCAGGCAGCAAACAAAAGTCAATCCAAACATGCGGAGCACCTGCATATTCACAGCAAGGACGGCAGCGTTGATCCAACTACGAAACAATTGCGAAGAATTGCGGGCGGATCTACCCTGGGGAGCTCAACTGATCATGTCGTGGTCCGTGGTCTTGCCAGGAAAATACACACACTGAGCCATCCGACCTTGCAAAAGCATTCGGCTTCATTCTGCCTTCAGTTCAATGCTGCCACACCCCAGATCAAATTCCTCACATGCCTAAAAAGTGTAACCCATCACCTAGCGTTGGGTGGTGAGCCTGGAATTCAGAAAATGGCCCTGCTTTCATGTGACGGAGCCTGAGGGAGACTCTTATTTTGAGCATGACGTCATTCTTATTTATTCTAGACAAGTAAGAGATGGCAAGAGGAAAATACATACTCAACACAGGCTGTTCCTCTTTTTCTTATGTCAAGAGTCAAAACAGGTCCATTTTCGATTCTAGCAGCCAATGAACGAATGGATTCTGGAGCTGGCATCTGCCGCAATCCCACAACCCACCCAGCAGTGCCACTGACGATTCTGCCTTCACCTTGCCGCCATTCATACAGGAATCATTGAAACAAAGTGAAACGATTGGTGGCAAGGCCTCACCGCTGCAATGAAAACATGTATTCAGTATTTGCTAGAAACTCCGAAGCTGCAGTCATGATAAGAACATTACTTAAAGAAAAGACGAGGCTTGCACAGGCAAATCTGCCCCGACCCAAAACGCGAGCAGCGAGCTGATTGCTGCCACTTGGCTGCAACTTGCCACCGCTCATGCAAACCCGCAGTTCACCAGATTCCTTTGTTCTGTTCGAGGCATGATCGAAGCTTTCATTTCAGTCCATTTTTAGAGCTGCCTGGACGCCTTGGAGTCTTGCTCATCCCTGTGGTGCAGGTGTCCTGAGGTGCTCAGCCGCTGAACGAATGAGTGTTACCATAAACGGCTGCCGTCTGTTCCAAGCTAGCAGTACCACAAGACAACAAAGTCTTCCACTGGCAAGACGCCCCTGGAGGCCCAAAGCGGCGCCCCGTCATCATTGTCATGGTCGAACCCGGCCGAAACAGCCCCACCACAAACATAAACTGGTTCGTGTGACACCAACCTTTGTGGACCGATCTTTGTTTCTGCTCACCTCTTTGTTCCTCTGTTTTGTGCTGTTCACCTGTCCTGTTCACCTCAAGTCGGACTGCGCTGTGTCTGCCCTCTGTCTTTGGTTCAATTTTCCAATGCTCCTTCACCTACGTTTGTCTCTGTTTGTCACCTCAATTCCAACCTGCACGCTTTGAAGTTCCTCTGCTCACCTCTCTCACCTCCATTTGCGGTGGTTGGATGGATGGATCATCCAGATCCATCCAGTAATATTCATATCCATCCAGATCCATTGAGAGAAAGCCATCCAGGCCCAGCCAGTGATCCAAAGCCATCCCAAAACCATCCACAACCATCCATCCACCCATCCGTCCATCCATCCATCCATCCAGATCCATCCAGGTCCATCGAGATCCATTCAGATCTCAACCAGATCCGTCCAGATCTACCCAGATCCATCCAAACCACAACAAGATCCGTCCAGACCCATCCAGATCCCATATCCATGTCCAGCCATCTCAGCTATCCATCCATCCATCCATCCATCCATCCATCCATCCATCCATCCATCCAGATCCATGCAGATCCATCCAGATCCATCCAGATCCATCCAGATCCATCCAGATCCATCCAGATCCATCCAGATCCATCCAGATCCATCCAGATCCATCCAGATCCATCCAGATCCATCCAAATCCATCCAGATCCATCCAGATCCATCCAGACAGATCCATCCAGATCCATCCAGATCCATCCAGATCCATCCAGATCCATCCAGATCCATCCAGATCCATCCAGATCCATCCAGATCCATCCAGATCCATCCAGATCCATCCAGATCCATCCAGATCCATCCAGATCCATCCAGATCCATCCAGATCCATCCAGATCCATCCAGATCCATCCAGATCCATCCAGATCCATCCAGATCCATCCAGATCCATCCAGATCCATCCAGATCCATCCAGATCCATCCAGATCCATCCAGATCCATCCAGATCCATCCAGATCCATCCAGATCCATCCAGATCCATCCAGATCCATCCAGATCCATCCAGATCCATCCAGATCCATCCAGATCCATCCAGATCCATCCAGATCCATCCAGATCCATCCAGATCCATCCAGATCCATCCAGATCCATCCAGATCCATCCAGATCCATCCAGATCCATCCAGATCCATCCAGATCCATCCAGATCCATCCAGATCCATCCAGATCCATCCAGATCCATCCAGATCCATCCAGATCCATCCAGACCCATCCAGACCCATCCAGACCCATCCAGACCCATCCAGACCCATCCAGACCCATCCAGACCCATCCAGACCCATCCAGACCCATCCAGACCCATCCAGACCCATCCAGATCCATCCAGATCCATCCAGATCCATCCAGATCCATCCAGATCCATCCAGATCCATCCAGATCCATCCAGATCCATCCAGATCCATCCAGATCCATCCAGATCCATCCAGATCCATCCAGATCCATCCAGATCCATCAGATCCATCCAGATCCATCCAGATCCATCCAGATCCATCCAGATCCATCCAGATCCATCCAGATCCATCCAGATCCATCCAGATCCATCCAGATCCATCCAGATCCATCCAGATCCATCCAGATCCATCCAGATCCATCCAGATCCATCCAGATCCATCCAGATCCATCCAGATCCATCCAGATCCATCCAGATCCATCCAGATCCATCCAGATCCATCCAGATCCATCCAGATCCATCCAGATCCATCCAGATCCATCCAGATCCATCCAGATCCATCCAGATCCACCCAGATCCATCCAGATCCACCCAGATCCATCCAGATCCATCCAGATCCATTCCGATCCATCCACATCCATCCAGATCCACCCAGATCAATCCAGTTATTCTGATGCATCCTGATCCATCCTGACCCAGCTAGATCCAGCCAGACTTACTAAGATCCATCCAAATCCATTCCGATCAGATCCACTCAGATCCATTCAGATCCATTCAGATCCACTCAGATCCACCCAGTGATTTTGATCCATTCTGTCCATTCCGATCCATCCAGATCCATCCAAATCCACCCAGTTGTTCTAATCCATCCTGTCTATTCCGACTCACCCAGATCCATCCAGATCCATCCATTCCGAGCCATTCAGCCCGATTCATCTCGATCCATCCCGATCCATTCCGATCCATCCAATCCAGATCCATCCGAATCTATCCAGATCCATGTTGTTTTTTTCAAAGATGAACAAGTACCACGTCTATTCAAGCGCGTCGATGGACCGCGTGCCAATGCCAAACCTTCTTTCTGCGGACTTGGCGCAGGGGCTACTATTTTTCAACCAAAGCACATTATATAACAGAATCAGCGCTTCAGTAGCGTCAGCCTCACCACAAAACACTCTCAGATGTACAACCTGAACATCTCCATTTAGGAGTCACATAGAAGACACTTGCGATCTTAGCCTTGCAAGTTTGTCCTTGCCACCAGAAAGCAAATGCGCCTTCTGTCAATCGTAGTCCAGGTGCGTTGCTTGCGCCTCTAACCCTTCGTACATCGCACGGGACTTCATTGAGGGAACATCTGCCAAACTTTGGTCATCATGGGCAAGCTGCTGCAACCAAGGATTTCATCCTTCTTTTTCGATTACGTTGACGGATGCTGAGCAGCATGCGCAAAACGTTTCAGTCTGTGCGCATCAACATTGCGGAAAAGTCCTGCCTTGCGCTGGAGATCTCATCAATTGCTGACAAGCAAAATAATTCCGGATCAACATGCGTGGCAGCATTTTTCTGAAGAGCCTACCGATAAATACAGACTGTTCCGGATCTTGAAGCCGTCAACTGCACAAACACCACAAGGTCAAAATCCACGGAAAGCGTGTAAATGGCGCTTCGACCAGGCATCACTTTAGTTGACAAGAACTGAGCACTCTTGTGTAGGCGGCCCACAGTATCCATCAGTGATTGGATACGCTTGCGCTCGGTGCGCGTTGCATCCAAAGCCAGCTTTGAGAACGCCTTCACAAACTCAACCAAGCACGCCACTTGGAAGATCTTCGAAAAAGGTCCTGACCTTGAGCTTGCCTTGAGCTTGCAGCACCAGCTTACTCTCTTTCTCCACTCTTTCGTTGTCAGTACTGCTGCTAATTGCAGTGTCGCCGCGCGCCTGAGGCAATAAAAAGCGCGCTTTTGGATCTGAGCGACAACTTGAGGTGCCTCAGGGACATGAATGTCGATAACTGGGTACTGACACAACATATTTGCCAGAAGAATGCATACGAAGCAGTGTTGAGCAAGACACACCTGTATCGGAACCTTTTCCAAACCAATTCATCATTTGCTGATGTCAGAAAAAGAACCATGTATCATGTCTACCTGGTCCCCAACGATTCCGGTCGGCAGCACCGTCAACGAAGAAGCCAGTGGGCAAATGAAAATGATGCCGGCAGGCGACAACATGCGTCAATATTCTCAATGCAAGTGTGTAGTCAAAACTCAAAATGCACAAGGTATGACCTTTTGCCAAGACATCAAACATAGAAGCAACACGCAAACGCTGAATGCTTCGGCAAGCACAGCCAGGTCGCTTCATAGCACATGGGCTTGATCTGCAAGCAGAAACAGGTGATGACTCAAGGCGGCTCTGCCCGTAGATTTCTGGTGGCAAAAGCCAGCTTCTCTTCCCTGTCCCAAGTCAGGTCAGTGCATGCTTACCCGACGCTAACGGATGAAATCTATAATCTGCGCACTGCTCTGACAGCAGCTCTGAAACCTTGCTGGCCTGGCAAGTGGCGGCGGAACGGCACATGCAGTGTTCGACACTGTCCTTCTTCAATTCAGTTGCGGCAGTCGTTGCGCTTGTAGATGGAACTGTCACACACGAAATACTGCAAAGAGCTTTGCTTCGGGGGCAAAACGAGCAGAAGGCCATCAAACCCAATTTGTATCTCCATTGGCCTGAGTAGCGCAGTGAGTGAAGGATCGCTGATTCTATGTACTATATACCTTTAAAAATGTTGGCAACGCGAAAGGCAGCTAAGTCATGCTAAGTCAAAGAAAGAGACGTGCAACGATCACAGTGATATGACATGAGATCATGAGATACAAATGATCTGGGCTCAGGACACTCCGGCTTGCCAAACCTACAACATTTTGCACCGCTGATAGATCAGTTTCACATGAAAGCACGAACCGGTTGGGTCGCAAGCATAGCGAATGGTTCTAGCGCATACGCGGGCTTCAGGCAGCAAACAAAAGTCAATCCAAACATGCGGAGCACCTGCATATTCACAGCAAGGACGGCAGCGTTGATCCAACTACGAAACAATTGCGAAGAATTGCGGGCGGATCTACCCTGGGGAGCTCAACTGATCATGTCGTGGTCCGTGGTCTTGCCAGGAAAATACACACACTGAGCCATCCGACCTTGCAAAAGCATTCGGCTTCATTCTGCCTTCAGTTCAATGCTGCCACACCCCAGATCAAATTCCTCACATGCCTAAAAAGTGTAACCCATCACCTAGCGTTGGGTGGTGAGCCTGGAATTCAGAAAATGGCCCTGCTTTCATGTGACGGAGCCTGAGGGAGACTCTTATTTTGAGCATGACGTCATTCTTATTTATTCTAGACAAGTAAGAGATGGCAAGAGGAAAATACATACTCAACACAGGCTGTTCCTCTTTTTCTTATGTCAAGAGTCAAAACAGGTCCATTTTCGATTCTAGCAGCCAATGAACGAATGGATTCTGGAGCTGGCATCTGCCGCAATCCCACAACCCACCCAGCAGTGCCACTGACGATTCTGCCTTCACCTTGCCGCCATTCATACAGGAATCATTGAAACAAAGTGAAACGATTGGTGGCAAGGCCTCACCGCTGCAATGAAAACATGTATTCAGTATTCGCTAGAAACTCCGAAGCTGCAGTCATGATAAGAACATTACTTAAAGAAAAGACGAGGCTTGCACAGGCAAATCTGCCCCGACCCAAAACGCGAGCAGCGAGCTGATTGCTGCCACTTGGCTGCAACTTGCCACCGCTCATGCAAACCCGCAGTTCACCAGATTCCTTTGTTCTGTTCGAGGCATGATCGAAGCTTTCATTTCAGTCCATTTTTAGAGCTGCCTGGACGCCTTGGAGTCTTGCTCATCCCTGTGGTGCAGGTGTCCTGAGGTGCTCAGCCGCTGAACGAATGAGTGTTACCATAAACGGCTGCCGTCCGTTCCAAGCTAGCAGTACCACAAGACAACAAAGTCTTCCACTGGCAAGACGCCCCTGGAGGCCCAAAGCGGCGCCCCGTCATCATTGTCATGGTCGAACCCGGCCGAAACAGCCCCACCACAAACATAAACTGGTTCGTGTGACACCAACCTTTGTGGACCGATCTTTGTTTCTGCTCACCTCTTTGTTCCTCTGTTTTGTGCTGTTCACCTGTCCTGTTCACCTCCAGTCGGACTGCGCTGTGTCTGCCCTCTGTCTTTGGTTCAATTTTCCAATGCTCCTTCACCTACGTTTGTCTCTGTTTGTCACCTCAATTCCAACCTGCACGCTTTGAAGTTCCTCTGCTCACCTCTCTCACCTCCATTTGCGGTGGTTGGATGGATGGATCATCCAGATCCATCCAGTAATATTCATATCCATCCAGATCCATTGAGAGAAAGCCATCCAGGCCCAGCCAGTGATCCAAAGCCATCCCAAAACCATCCACCCATCCGTCCATCCATCCATCCAGATCCATCCAGGTCCATCGAGATCCATTCAGATCTCAACCAGATCCGTCCAGATCTACCCAGATCCATCCAAACCACAACAAGATCCGTCCAGACCCATCCAGATCCCATATCCATGTCGAGCCATCTCAGCTATCCATCCATGCATCCATCCATCCATCCATCCATCCATCCATCCATCCATCCATCCATCCATCCATCCATCCATCCATCCATCCATCCATCCATCCATCCATCCAGATCCATCCAGATCCATCCAGATCCATCCAGATCCATCCAGATCCATCCAGATCCATCCAGATCCATCCAGATCCATCCAGATCCATCCAGATCCATCCAGATCCATCCAGATCCATCCAGATCCATCCAGATCCATCCAGATCCATCCAGATCCATCCAGATCCATCCAGATCCATCCAGATCCATCCAGATCCATCCAGATCCATCCAGATCCATCCAGATCCATCCAGATCCATCCAGATCCATCCAGATCCATCCAGATCCATCCAGATCCATCCAGATCCATCCAGATCCATCCAGATCCATCCAGATCCATCCAGATCCATCCAGATCCATCCAGATCCATCCAGATCCATCCAGATCCATCCAGATCCATCCAGATCCATCCAGATCCATCCAGATCCATCCAGATCCATCCAGATCCATCCAGATCCATCCAGATCCATCCAGATCCATCCAGATCCATCCAGATCCATCCAGATCCATCCAGATCCATCCAGATCCATCCAGATCCATCCAGATCCATCCAGATCCATCCAGATCCATCCAGATCCATCCAGATCCATCCAGATCCATCCAGATCCATCCAGATCCATCCAGATCCATCCAGATCCATCCAGATCCATCCAGATCCATCCAGATCCATCCAGATCCATCCAGATCCATCCAGATCCATCCAGATCCATCCAGATCCATCCAGATCCATCCAGATCCATCCAGATCCATCCAGATCCATCCAGATCCATCCAGATCCATCCAGATCCATCCAGATCCATCCAGATCCATCCAGATCCATCCAGATCCATCCAGATCCATCCAGATCCATCCAGATCCATCCAGATCCATCCAGATCCATCCAGATCCATCCAGATCCATCCAGATCCATCCAGATCCATCCAGATCCATCCAGATCCATCCAGATCCATCCAGATCCATCCAGATCCATCCAGATCCATCCAGATCCATCCAGATCCATCCAGATCCATCCAGATCCATCCAGATCCATCCAGATCCATCCAGAAGATCCATTCCGATCCATCATCCACATCCATCCACATCCACCCAGATCAATCCAGTTATTCTGATGCATCCTGTTGATCCAGCCTGACTTACTAAGATCCATCCAAATCCATTCCGATCAGATCCACTCAGATCCATTCAGATCCATTCAGATCCACTCAGATCCATCCAGTGATTTTGATCCATTCTGTCCATTCCGATCAGATCCACTCAGATCCATTCAGATCCATTCAGATCCACTCAGATCCATCCAGTGATTTTGATCCATTCTGTCCATTCCGATCCATCCAGATCCATCCAATCTAATCCATTCTGTCTGTTCCGACTCATCCAGATCCATCCATTCCGAGCCATTCAACCCGATTCATCTCGATCCATCCCGATCCATTCCGATCCATCCAATCCAGATCCATCCGAATCTATCCAGATCCATGTTGTTTTTTTCAAAGATCTGTTTGGATCTCTTCGATGTACCCAAATTCATTCAGATCCATCCAGAGCGATGCTAATTTTGCAGATCCATTCAGATCTGTCCGCGGATGCAAACATTTTCAGCCACTGACAACTGCAGCCGATTCCTGCAGGCTTTTTCCAGAGCGAGTGCACAACATCTCTGCAAGTGAGCAGCTCTTTTCAGTTCCTTGATCTTTTCACTTCAGTTGAGCCGGTCGTGCTCGAGTCAAAAGACGCAAGTTCCAATGCACTGCTATCAGCAGTGCTCTGAAGAATTCGATCTTCGCCACGTGCCATCAATTGAGCAACCGCAACAAGAGACAAAAAAACAAACTTAGAAACAAATTTCCGTTTCGTGCACACTGAACACCTTTTTATCGTCCACTCATATTCACCTTCTCTAAGCCGCTTTAACAAATCCAGCGTCGTAGTTCCAGCTTCACACAATGTTTTTTTGTCAGGTGCAACTGCAGGTACAGTTGTAGCGGACCCTCGCAGCTCTGATATTTTTGACTTGCTGTTACCAACGTTCTATCACCGTGACTGTGTCTAAAAACGGTTGTCGTGACGCAATCTCCTGTGAAGTGATGCTCGTCGTCGCTGAAGCTGCTGCGGTGCTGCAGGTTCTGTGACTGCAAGCGTGTTACACGATGCCAGGTCAGCTGTGTTGGTGGCAGAACACAAAGTTGCAGCTCTGCAGGTTGAGATCACGTGCCATACGATCATACAAGCGTAGATGCGTCGCTCTGTCAGTCTACGAATATCTCCTGAAAGATCCAAATGAATCTGATGGATCTGATGGATCTGCATAGATCTGCACAAATCTGCATAGACTTGCATGGATCTGCATGGATCTCGGAATCTGCATAAGTCTGCATGGATCTGCACTGTTTGGCGGTCTGCACGGATCTGCTTGGATCTGAATGGATCTGAGTGGGATCGATTTGGATGGATCTGGCTGGATGGATGGATCTGGATGGATCTGGATGGATCTCGATTGGATCTGGATGGATCTGGATGATTTGGATGGATCTGGGATCTGGATGGATCTGGATGGATCTGAATAGATCTGGATGGATCTAGATGGATCTGGATGGATCTTGATGGATCTGGATGGATCTGAATGGATCTGATGGATCTGCATAGATTCAGCCACTGAGC
>CBDDGS010000027.1:0-5580 GCA_965227935.1 Cyclobacteriaceae bacterium
TCCAATGGCAGATGCACTGAGATGGAGCCATGAAGAGCCTTCCATACTTCAAAGGCCTTTGAACTTCGATTTCCGCTTGAACTCTGGGAAGTGCTGGACCAAAGAATCTACGCGACGACCAACTACCCGCTGTCTTCGAACTTCACGTAGGTTCTGGTGGCCAGATCTCCCCATCGAGGGTCACGGGGAAGTCATACCCGTCCCTTCATGATCCCAGTGACGACTCTTCCAGAACACCTTCGATCTTTCTTGCTGATCAAGATCTTCCTGCACTCCATCGATCTCCGCTTCTCATTCCATAGTTCATGCCATGCTGTATCGATGGCCGAGAAAGAGATGGTCTGGTTTGTCACGAAATGTCCATCTAAGTCAACCCTACCATCATATGCTCCACGAAGCACGTTGGATCGCATCACCAACATCAATAATCCATTTATGACGTCACTGCCGAGGTTGATGACTCTGCTGAAGTCCCATTTGACGGTGGATTGGCCTTCGAGCTCTCCGAACGGAGGGAACGCACTGAAGAATGTGCAACTCCTGTTCCTCCTTCTCCCTCCCCAAGAATGATGCCGCTTTCAGCGATCCCTTTCAGTGACTTCATCGTCGTCATGTAGAATGCTAAAAGGATCCTCTCTGAAAGCGTCTGGGAGATCGGAATGGCTATCATCCCATCATAGGAGAACAAGTCCTTCTGATCGACGTGCCTTATCACTCCAGTTGATCGAAGGTACTCCACAAACCTCAAGACTTCCGGATCACCTCCCTGGTAAAGGCGAAACTTCACTGCCATGATGTGGAATCTCGACTTCGACTGTATCTTCATTGTCTGCAAAACGCAACAACAAAGGGTGTGAACACGAATCCTCTCGATGTGCTTGATTGCTCAGAATTGCGCTCACAGGCATACCGGTTCCCATCTTCCTACAGCCAGTCCTTGGAGAGAACATCCAGCAACGACACCCACATACCATTGTCACGACGCTCCCTGTAGAATCGGCTGTCGGACTTCCTGCAGTGTGCCTAAGGAACTTTGACAGGTTCTGGCTCACACTTTCCACTCCTATGATCTCCGTCAGTGGCACTGCTGGGGCTTCTCGTGTGACCACTTATGAGTCTGGGTGGAAGGTCACATCCTGCTTCCGCTGCTAGGTTGGTCATCAATGCAAATGCCAACAGCCTTCCGGTGGTAGGTCTGAATAGCTCCAGAGACCATTCGTGAGACCAGACCTCGGGACGAGCGGACCCTCGAACCGGTTGAATCTTGGGTCGTTGGCCTTCGCGAATGCGTCGATCTCCTCCTTCAGCTCGGTCGAGTTCCGCTGATAGGCACCTGGCGATATCTCATAGTCGTCCTCCACCAATTTCTGAAGCAACCACTTGTACGCGAATTTCCTGTCACAAAAGTGCTGCGCACTCCCTGCCACTGCCGTCCGTGAGCATCTCGGGTCTTCGAACGTCCACTTCAATCTCAGACAACCGAATGGTGTTAGTCTCCATGACATACCTCTCCATCATGGCTGTCTCATCGGACATAGCTTCCCCTTGATACTCCATTCCCGGATCGGCTGGAGCTCTTCCCTCGCTCCTGCGACGTCTCTTGGGTGGTGCTTCTCCGTCTGAACCCCTCGCGCCCTGGCTGTCGTCATCGACGTAGTTCTTCTCCCCGATGACGCGTTTGAGGTTGTTCACCATCTCCCTGACACTCACTCCCACCGTGCAATCGAGAACGGAATGGTCAGATGATCCACAGCGGTGGCATGGAATGGCTAAGCTCAGCTTCATCAACACCTCTTCGAAGGATTCCACGGATTCCTTCCGCGCTGCATCTAGCCCCTCTCCTCGCTTAACGCCTCCGCCATCACCACTGCTCTCCTCATCGCCTCCAAAGTCCGATCCACATCAACCTCGGTGAACTCGCTGTCACTCTCGACATGCATGTGTGCACGAACCGGGTTGATCTCATCGTAGATGTACTCGGAAGCTCCCCTGATGCAAGGGTTCATCACCGGTCTCTCAAGGATCTCGAGGGTCCTGGCTGCTTGATCCAAGTCTTCCTGCCGAATGGTTCCCGAAGTCCTCCTCTTGGTGTTCTCGAAGCCTGATCGGACGTGGTCCGCAGCCAGCGAACAAAGAATGGCTTCCTCGATCCCCATTCTCACGTTGTTCAATGGTAGGATGGAACGAATGCTGAAAGCACCTCGAACACTCCTAATGCCGCCTCGACGAGATCTCCGCATGCCTCGGCCGATGGGCTCGTGGACCCTGTATAGAGGCGTACTAACTCCCTTCCGATGGCGTTCTGCAACCAGTTCGCAAAGGCCACATTCCCGGCGTGCTCAAACGTAGCCATTTTGGAGTGACGTAGCCTCTCTGTGTGGTGTGTAGCACACCTAAGAAGAGTTCTAGTAAGTCCTCCAACGAGGTCTCACCAAGTGTCTCTGTGGCATGGAATGGTCTTTCTTGCTGCCGTCCGTGTTGTAGGTAGGTGTTACTAGCCAGGAAGACTTGAGACACCGCTTGTCTGCCCATGTGGGGAAGTAGTCCTGCTTCGGAGCGCCGTCAAGATTCCTCTCGCTGAGGTTGGTCCGCTGCGGAGGTGCAACAAAACTCTCTCGCAGCAGTTGCTTCCAGGTGACTGCAACACTGACCTGCCTTGTGTGGTGTGTTCAACTAGCTAGCTGCTGCACTCTTGTGGGCTGCTGTCGAAGCGTGGCTGCCTTTGGTTCCCGCTGACCATGATTGCTAGCATCTGCGAAATCTTGCTAGAATGGTCCGCTGGGGCTGGCTGACTTGACTTTCGCCCCTAGGCGTCCCCAGCTCGTGGTCGAATTCAATGCTCTTTTGCTCCGTCTGAGGATTACTTCGATCTTCGGCTTGTCGCTCTTCGGCTGCTTCAGCTGGAACCTACCTCGTGGACTTCGTGTTCTGAGTGTGACTTGCAATGTCTCACTGTGCTCTAATTCGTTGGTGTACAGTAGGTTATGCTTCCTCACGTGGTGACCGGTGGCCGATAAGGTCCATTGAGGCGCCTGCGACAAAAAAAATAACAGCCAGGATTGGGGACCTCAGAGCCCCCATCTCGCCTGCGTGCAGGTGCTGGTTCTTCGGTGGCTCTCAGAACCAGAAATGTCCAGGGCAGGCCAGCAGGTCGGCAAGAAATGCGAAGATTCAAGCAATCGCCTGGAAGCAAAAGAGTACCGACTTGAGCCCACATTGTCGGCGTGTTGCACAGTGGTAAGCTAGGTCGGCCAGCTCCAGAATGTAGGAGCGACGTTTCACTTTGCGTCAAATCGGTGGTTTGGGTCTCTTTTCACCTGGTGACCAGTGACCGCTAAGGTTTTCGTGAGGTCCGGGAGCCAGAATCGATTTGAGGTCTGGTTGCAACTCTTGCAATTGTGCGTGTGGGGTTGTAACTCGTTACACTACAACGAAATATCTGCCAAATAGCTGAATAGTTCAGATTGGAACTGGTTGAGACAACTGGTTGCAACTTTTCGAACTAGTTCGCTACAGTTGCAGCAGATGGGAACAATCAAACTTTTTGAATTAGTTTTTTTTTTCGAATTGTTTCCAAAAACAGTTCTACCCAGTTTCCAACCTTTCTTGGATTGGTTCTCACTGGTTGGAAATGGAGTCTGCTGCGCATCAGTCCGCAAGCCATCTGCTTGTTTTCGCGTTGTGGGCAAAGGTACTACCTGCTTATATGAGAGGCGGTTTTGGGCCAAAAGTTAGACTCGAACCGGCCAACTGGTTTAAAACTAGTTTTTGAACCTTTCGGCGATACACGCTTGCGATGGAGAGGTTGGGGTTGGTGCGGTCGTTAATGTTGCTCCTCGTGATGCTGCCGGTTCTCTTGTTGCTGAAGATGAACTTAGTGGTCTTTAAGACGTTGCGGGTGATGTTGTTGACGATGCTGATGAGGCTGATGGGACATCGTCAGCAACATCACCCGCAACGTCCTAAGGACCACCAAGTTCATCTTCAGCAACAAGAGAACCGGCAGCATCATGAGGAGCAACATCAACGACCGCACCATCCTCAACCGGGGGCAATTTGAGCCACACCATCTCACGCCCAACTAGTTCCCAACTAGTTCCCAACTAGTTCCGAACTAGTTCCCAATTAATTCCACAACTTGTTCCAACTAGTTCCCAACTAGTTCCGCAACTGGTTCCAACTAGTTGTCAACTAGTTCCGGGGTTGCTGAGTTGCGCCCCCCTTCCCCGGTCCGTTTGCGTAGTTGTGGGTGGGGGTTGGGCCCCAACCCCAACTCTGCTAGGGCGGACCTAGCCTCCCTTTAACAGTCCCCGCACTGGTCCCTTGCAGTTGGCCAGCCATTTGCATTGAGTTCTGATACCCTTTGACAAGCCTCAAATCCGTATACGCTTGATTGCGCCATGCGCCTAGAGCCAGGCAAAGAGATCTCTCTGGCGGCCCACGAAGAGACGTCGACCGAGCCAGTCTTTGACCGTACGCCAACTTCCTGCAGCGTTGCTTGGCAGACTATAGCGCAGTAACGAGACTCAATGAAGCAACGTAGGTGCCACTACAGGACGCCAAGCCGACAAAACCTGCAAGCGCACCGAAACAATTCATGGCGTCGCAACATGGCGCATTCAACCGGAGAAATGTAGTCCAAGGGGTAAGGTGCCTGGGTACAGCAAAGGCAGGGAAGACCAACGACCGCCTTTGGCTGTTTACCAAAAGGCCTTTAGGGGTCCGGGATGTCGAGTCTTTAATATTTAGGTTCTACGGGATATTTTAGTGAGAGATTAAAACCTGGGTTTATCATAAATTCTCTTGGGTGGGTGTTGCATTTCCATAGGACTTTAGCATAGAGTCTTAAAATCTATTCTGGAATTTACGAGTTTTTTTTTATAAATATCGAATTCTTTGTTTGGAAACGAGAGATTTTTTTATAACGATGGTTCTGGGCTGGGCCTTTTTTTTGGTGGCTTTGTACTAGGCATTCTTTATCTTTTGAATATGATTTTTCCACTTGATAAGATTTGATGGATTTACGAGCTTTTTATAGGTTTATTGGATTTATGGAAATTTTTGATGGATTTAAATTCGGGGGACGATTTATAAATTTTATTATTTTCATTTTTTTTTTTTTTTTTTTTGCTTCGGGCCGGTTATACAAGAACGCTGCTGGAAGTAGTGGGCACATTCTAATATTTTATTAAAGGGAAATTTTGTATTTATCGAAATTTGGGAATGGGATTTAAGGAAATGATTTATTTATATCTTTTGGTTCTTTGAATTATTATATTATACATTAAAAATTTTTATTTATTTTTGCTAAAATATATTTATAATTTCTAGATTTTATATTTTTGGGAGGAACAATTTTTTTTTGGAAAATATATGTTTTGAAATAAATTTAAACGAATGAATTTCTTTTTTTTCTTTCTCCCCTTTGATTTAGGCTCCACCCGGGCGATTATACGCAACGTGTCAACGCCTTTGTACTTATCGGGGTGGATCAAATTTGCTTCAATCTCCTACGCCTGCCATATGAAATTCATGCAGTGCCGACAAGAGTTGTACAGAAGGTGCCGAATCACCTGCGTC
>CBDDGS010000028.1:0-1444 GCA_965227935.1 Cyclobacteriaceae bacterium
GACGAATTAGGGATTTGATTTGAAGACGATGACGGGACTGACCCAGCCACCTTCTTGTCTATCCTATTCGAATTAGCCTGGGTTCCTCCCTCAGCGCGTTTCACTACTGCTCGTTCACGATGCCCATCTTTGCCGCTGGAGGCTTCCTGTGTTTCCAGCTTCTTGTGCGCACGTAGTTCCTCGTTGTCTGCATCAAGTTGGCGTACAAAACTCTCTTCTTGCTTGAGCGTCGCCTCTCTTTCTTTCAGTTGTCCCTGAAGCTCATGCATCTCCTCGAGGTACTCATCGTACATCCCTTTGGCTGTCAGTCTCCAGTACTCAGCCTCCTTCGACTTCTCGTCCATCGTGCACCGTTCCTCCTGCTTCTCCTCTCTGACCTGGGCTAACTCCAATATCACATCCTGACGATGACCACCCTCGACAGCAATCATCTGGTCTTTCACCGATACGTCGTACTCATACTGTTTGACGATCTCTTCCTTTTCACGAAGCAAGCAATCTGCTCTCTTCGATTCCTGTTCCGCAAATACTGTAACGTCATTCAGCCTCGTCATCAACTGTTCCCTGGAGTCCTCCAAAGAGTACGTCTCGGGGCGCTTGACGAGTGCATGCTCCAACTGAGATTTCAGACTTTGGACCATCTCTTCCTCGTTGAACTTCTCGATAGATGTAGAAGATTCTATGCCTCTGATTTGTTGCTGATAAACTGATATCTGTTGTGAAGCTTCACGGTGTATCTGAGTCGCACGTATAGCTGATTCCTGCGCGGCCGACTTCTCGCTTGCCATGTAGGACTTCATCAATGCAATTTCCCGCTTCTGCTCCATGATAGTTCCTTCAGCCTGTCTCATCTGTTGCATTACGATATTCGACTCCATGTCTTTCTTCTCCCCGTATTGAAATGCGTTCATTTCCACCTTGCGCATCTGTTGGGCTTCTTCCTCAAACTTGCGCCATGCCTCAGCCATGTGGTGTTGGTGGTGACTCACTAGATGTCCCGACTGCTTGCTGGCAATCTCGCATCGTCTTTCCAGCTCCTGGATCCGGATGGTGCTTCCATAGTCTTCTTGGCTAAGATTAGCCATTGCTGCCGACATTTCATCAAGTGTCTTCTGATATTCCCCGATCTCCACCTCCATCTTATTCTTCTCTTTGATCACGGCGCGAAAATCTGCACTGGTGGGTGATTTTGACCTCCCACCCTTCGATGTCGATCTTACGCCCTTCTGCGACGTCCTTGGTGTCGCAGGCGAAGATGATGATCTTCTCGGTGGGGATTCTCTTTTCTTCGACTCCTGACGGACATCGATCTGCTTCCATGATCTTGTGGGAGTAGATATGTCGCTGAATAGCGCGGAACCTCCGCTCCCAGGTTCATCCTGTGAATCTGCAATCATATCCATCACCGCAGGAAGAGCCATCAATCCATTGGATCCCTCTGAGC
>CBDDGS010000029.1:0-2933 GCA_965227935.1 Cyclobacteriaceae bacterium
CGGCCACGATCATTCCGATGCCCGGGCCCCCCAATACCTATGTGGCCAACATCATCGCCAGCATGTTGTGGTCCGATGCTTGCATTGAAGTCACCCCCAAGGACAGGAATGCAACCTTCACGCTCACAATTGTCAAGCAGCAAAGTCAAAAGTGCATACATTTCCTCCACTGCTTCGTCCCGTTCCCAAGCTGTCGGAAAATAACACGAAAATATTCGGAATTTCTTGTCGACAAATTTGAAGGACAACGAACAAATGCGGGATGAGTAGGCATGAAATTGGATACCATCCACTCGTTGCCCCAACGACTTCGATAACACAATCCCAACACCACAACAACGTGCACCACCACTCAGAAACACTGTGTGTCCATGAGTTGTTTGAAAGTATCCTCAACTTCCTCACGCCAAGTTTCTGTCACGCAAAGAAGGTCAAAAGAGACGTCATCAAGTTCAGCAAAGAAATCCTGAAAACGATCTGTGTCGCGAATGCTTTGCAAATTCTTTGTCACCACATGCAATCTAACAGTTTCAAGGCCATCGGAAGAAGCAACATCATTCGTCTCACTGGGCAAGGGCTGACCTACACCAACCGGAAACCATCCGCTGCCAATCTTCCTCACTGCCCCGCGTCCCTACTCCAGCAGCTCGGCCGCGAAGCTGTCCATTGCTTCCATCACTTCCTGTCCTGGCACTGCTTCATCATCCCAACGAACTTCACCATCCGTAGTGACCGATGCCACGGATACAAGTTTCCCGTTCTTGCGGGCACTCACCTTGAAACTCTTGTAACTGGCGAAAACGTCCTTGGCATCAAAATTTCCCAGTTCAATCAAATATTTTTTGATTTTGCTGGTCAGCTTGCACTGGATCCTCTCTGCCTTGGATCGGTTTTCCGAAGCCCACAACTTGTTGGTTTGGATGGTGTCATTCTTTCTCTGCGACCGTAAGAATTTCAGTGCTCGCAAGGGAGAATCGAATTTGGCCAAGGCAATGGGAGGAGAAACTTCAATGACATCCACGTCTTGGTAGCCAGCAATGCCAACCATCATCTCCCCAACCAGCGATTCCACTTCTTCAACAGCTTTGTCAAGAAAGCCGCCCAACACAACGACAGACTTGTCCACAGGATCCTCCGGCACCTTGGGGGTAAACCATGGTTTGCACTTTCGCTCCTCCAACGCAACTAGCCGCTGCTCCAAAGTTTTGCGGGCAGTCTTTTCTTCATTGAGTTCCTCTCTCAGTTCACCAATTGATGATGCCAAATGCTTGTTGAAACGCTCCTCCATTTCCAACATGCCACTTCTGATCTCATCGCGCATCATACCACGCAATGCCGCAATAGTGCCTGCACTCATCTCTACCTTGGACACTGTGTCAACACATTCGGGCACAAGAACCTTTGGCGCAATGTCGGTGGTCGGAACTTTGCTTCTAGCCTGGGCTTCCTTGTCCGGTGTTCCTTGGGGTGCTGCACGTTTGTTGCCAGCAAGTCCTTTCCATGGGTTGGGCGTGGGGTAAATTCAGTAAACATTCGCATGTCCTGAAGGATAGCCATGTGTTTCTGAGGTCACGGATGAAGTTGTTCCATGCTGCGGTTTCCCCTACTCTTGTATGGTTTGGACACTCTGGCGCTTACAAAGGCCCAACTGCAGAAAATGAACGTTGTACAGCGTCGGATGTTGCGGGCTCTGGTTGGATGGCGACGGGTGGATGGTGAAAATTGGCAAGTCACAATGGAACGCATGAAAAGCAGGGTCGACCATGCACTACATTTGTACAACATTCCCATGTGGTCAAGTTCTTATCGTAGGAGGCAATACAAATTGGCACACCAAATTGCCAACTCTCCAAATTCTTGGGCATATGCGCTTTGTCGAATTTGGATGTGAACTTGCCATGGTTTCCTTTTAGGGAAGCGGGTCGCCCATCGAAACGTTGGGATGATGATTTGAACCGCTTTTCCGAAACTCATGTTTCCGAACCATGGATCACAGCAGCAAAGCAAAGTCAAAAATGACTTTGCCATGCAGGCCTGTACAGTGACTTCTGCAGCAATGCGTGATTCTTGTGGTTGCGGACCTTTTGTCCTTTGTAGGATCGTAGTCTCACCTGAGACTCGGACGGGCGGAAAAAGAAGAAGCAGACACGCACAGGTTGGATGCTCTGAGGCGACGCAGGTTACGTAGAGTTGTGGGATGGAGCAGGTTCGAGGACGCAAATTGGCAGACGTCCCCCTCACCGACGTCCTCAGTTCCACCGAGGCCACAGCGCCCAGCCTCATGCCCATACGCGGCTGAGAGAAGTACGCCCGCACAGGTGCAAACCGAAAAAAAGAAATGAACCACCACATTTGTTGTGACCAAGTGTTCGACAATATGCCAGTGGGATCGGAATCCATGCGGTTCTCGGGGCTGAGCCGCTTCCGGGCAAGGACCGAGACGTTTCAAAATCTGATTTTCATTCATTCGGCTTCGCGTCGGGCGACACATGGGCATGAAGGGACAATACCAAACCATCCACAACAAAACGTTGAAACTCTTTCGCCACACCTTGGGGTCGAGTCGCCCGGGCCCGTGAAAATTATCTACCGTGCCTGCCACCCTCATGGCAAGTTTTGTGAACTTCTTTCCGCGCACGTGGGGCTCGCGCGGTTTCTGCCGCGATGGCATGTGTAAATGGCATGACTTGCCAGGCCATCAAGTCATGTCAAGTCAAGTTATTGCATGCCCGGCCGCAGCCGCTGGTGGGCGCAGGAAAAATTGTAAACACAAAGTTTGACTACGCATCAGCAATCTTCATTAAAATTCGGGACCGACAGCAGACGTCACAAAATCATTCATGCAAGACATCCAATTTTTTCTTTTGAACGCCGCCACCTTCCATTCGTTCAAAGATCGTTCTCTTCATAATGTCCTTTGCAGGCACAAAAGG
>CBDDGS010000030.1:0-17570 GCA_965227935.1 Cyclobacteriaceae bacterium
TTCTTTTTGCAGAGGCCAAGAATGCAGTTGGTGGCCCTACATTTAGCAACATTTATCGCCTCGCTTCGGTTTCTGACGCCACGCTTGGCACAGGTGGCCTCAATATCGGTGGTGACGGCGTTCATGAGTTTGATTGGAATTCCCAGTTTGGCCCCGACGGAAACTGGTCATCGCGAGAACGATGGCTCGCAGACTACGATAATGACGGAACGGTTGACGCGCCGTTCGCTGTTGATCCTGAGGACCAATTCGTGCCCCATCAGTGGGGGGCGCAACGATATGCTGTTCGTGTGGAACGATTTGGGGTTGTTGCTGGAACAGTAACCGCCGATCAGAACGTCCATATCGATTCTCTTCGGCTAGGCGGCGATATGGAGTTGCTAATCGACAGTGGCTTCACATTTGAGACTGACAACGACATGACCGTCTTGGGTAACGCCGTCTTGTCTGGCGCGGGCACGCTGATAGTTGGTGGAACGTTCTCACCAGGGGACGCCACAGATTCGGCACCGTTCCAGGGTGATATCGAACTAGGGGCTCTGTCGGGTCTCGACGTGGCTATCGGTGGAATAGCGACTGGCGAATTCGATGTACTCGACCTGACCGGGTCGATTTTGCTGGACGGCACACTTCAGGTAACATTCGAGAATGGCTACACGCCAGACGTATCTGATTCATTTGATATCATTACGGCCGGAAGCTTGCAAGGAACTTTTGATGATGTAGTCGTCGTTGGTGGTGGCGGTGTATTTCTAACCCCAACCTACAGTGGTACGTCGGTGACCTTGACTATCGACAATTCTTTTGCCCCGGGAGATGTTGACGGTGATGGCGATGTTGACGACGACGATATCGCAGACTTTGTCTCGGGCTGGCTGTTTATGCAAGAGTTCGGCGACATAAACTCGCTTAGAAAAGGTGACCTAAACCAGGACGGAATTACCAACCTGTTTGATTGGCAGATATTGAGAGCCAATCACCCAAGCGGTGCATCTCTCCGTCTGGGAGAATACCTAGTTGTACCGGAGCCAAGTACTTGTTTGATTTTAGGCATGGTTCTGTTTGGTGTCATATTGTCTCGTAATCACAACTGGATTATCGAAAGACCCTCAACGGAGAAATGATTATGTGTGCTGCTGAACCTAAGCATGGAAGAGGGTTTACGCTCGTAGAGTTGCTGGTTGTTATCGCCATTATCGGCGTGCTTGTCGCCTTGTTGCTTCCGGCTGTGCAGGCGGCACGCGAATCAGCGAGAAGAATGCAATGCACCAATAACCTCAAACAGCTCGTGCTCGCTTCGCTAACCTACCATGACGCGGTCGAGACTCTTCCCGTCAGCCCTTCTGCAAGAAATGGCGGCAACCAACACGACGTCAATCATGTGCAACGACGAAGCTGGACCGTTTCGCTGTTACCATACATTGAGCAAGGAACAATCTACGACAGCATGGATATGACGATTCAAGGAAACAAGGGCATCAACCTCGAGCTTATTCAGAACAACCTGCCGTCCGTACTCTGTCCGTCGGATTCCGAGGCTGTTATTCCAAAAGTTACGGAGCTATCTCGAGGCCAGTGGACTCAGGATGGCGACAAGGAAGTGGGGTTGATCAGTTACGCTGCGAACTCCGGAGACCATCAAAACGCGACAGGCCGCGCAGGGCAGGGGGCGACTAACCCACCCTATCGGCCCTGGGCTAATGATGCTATTGACGCGAACTCTACACGAGGCGTAATTAGTCGTTGGAATTGGAGTGCAAGTATTCACGAAATCACCGATGGTACTTCCTGTACCTATCTCTACGGAGAGATTGTGCCGAGTTCGTGTCTGTGGCATGCGTGGGGACTACAAAGCTGGAGCACTACCGCACACCCCTTGAATGCTTTCAATAGAGAAATGCAGGAGTCGAACGGGTTGCAGGCAGATCAGTGTATCACCTTTCGCAGCGTTCACCCTGGGGGAGCTAACTTCGCGTTATGTGATGGGTCGGTGGATTTTGTTTCCGATGACATCTCAGGCGTGGTGTACCGAGCTTACGCATCGAGAGACTTCGGAGAAATCTGTAATTCAGAAGCAGAGTTTATCCAAGCAGACGATGGGGGCGTACGGTAAAGTTAGTCAACCGAGATCATTTCCAGAGGTGCTGTTCGATATGGAAGCAGTTTGCAGCAAAGAAAGCCACTTATTCGTTTTGTGTTGCTGGGGTCTCCTGCCTATTGCGATTGCAGGCCTAACTGGTTGCGGCTCTGGTGGCTCTGCATTAGCACCGGTGGTTGGGACAGTCACCTACGAGGGGACTCCTTTAAAGACCGGGATCATTCAGTTTGAGCCATCAATGGGCCGTAGTGCGCGAGGAAAGATTGTTGATGGTCAGATCCAAGACGTTTCAACGTATGAGCCCGGGGATGGAGTGATGATAGGTGAAAGCAATGTCTATATATTCTCCTTTGTTCGCGAACAGGTAGGCATGGACATTCCGCCGTCTGTTATTCCAAAACGTTACAACACTCCCGAAACTTCGGGTTTAAGCGTCTCGATCAAACCTGAAGAGGAAAACGTACTGGACTTGAAGTTAACAAATTAGAGGCATTTGGCTGGTCCTGCTTTGAGGTTGTGCTGCTCTTTGTTTTCACTGATCGCTCATGTTTCTGTGGACTTCTTTGATTACTACGTCTGATAAGGTACTCGACAATGAAATACTTAAATCACTTAGCAACGTCGCCATTAGTGACTCTGAGTCTAGCTGTGATTGTCAGCATCATCTTTACATCATCAGCATCGGCGGCAACCCGCTGGACGAATACCCTTGCCGATGATGACATCAACAATGCCGCCAACTGGGACGCCGGTTTACCAAGCGATGCCGATGGACTGGGGATTATCGTCGACACCGTTCCTCTGGTTCTCAATCAAGCGTTTATGAACGGTGGTGACAATGACTCGGAGTTTTTTGTTGCCGGAACACCCGGAGTCACGATCGAGGCGGGAACTTCGCTGCGGTACTTTGGCGATGGACTGTTTGGAACGAGCGCGTTCAGCGCAGGTGGTGCTACCGTGGTTAATCAGACTGGCGGTACGCTGATTCAAGACGGCGGAGGTGCTGGCCTGTTGATTAGTCACAACGCAGATGCGGAATGGAATATCAGTGGCGGTAGCATCATCGTGGAAACCACCTCTCCCTCGTTGACGATTGATCATCCTGCAGGTGGTTCACAGAACGGCGTGCTGAACATCAGTGGCACTGGACTTGTCGACGTTGAGTCGGACTTCGTTTTAGGGCCAGCGGGTACATTGAATGTTTCTGATTCCGGTAAATTGATTTGGCGTAACGCCACTTTGGCGGACGTTGCCGGTCTGGGAGGAACTATCAATGCACTGGCTACGGAAGTTGGATCCGATATTGAGTTTGTGGCCGGATCTGCTGAGGAGTTTTTTCTAAAGCTCTTAGTCAACCGCGATTCTGGGGCAATGGAGATTCAGAACAATACCGGTAGCGTTATAGAGATTGCGTCTTATAGCATTACATCAAGCGCCGGCACACTGGATTACGACAACTGGAACTCGGTCGCTGACTCAGATAGCAACTGGGATGAATTTACGGCAACTGGCAGCAAAACAGATCTCAGTGAAGGTACCGTTGGATCGCTGTCGTTGGCTGACAATGGAGCCATACAACTCGATAACGGTACAGATACAACCTGGATTCAATACTTTGATGAGGATGAACTTTCGTTTGTCTACGAAAACGCTACCAGTGGAGAGATTGAAACAGGTCTTGTACGATATGCCGGCAACGGTGATAGTGCCTTTTTAGAGGGGGACCTGGACTTTAGTGGTGGCAATCCCGATTCTGCTGACTGGGATGCTTTTGTTGCTGCGTATGGGTCTGCTTCTCTTGACGGGCTTTCGCAAGCCGAAGCATATGTTTCTGCGGATCTTGATAATGATGGCGTGCACTCGCACGGTGATTTCCTGCAATTCAAGATTTCCTTTGACGCAGCGAATGGTGCTGGTGCATTTGCCTCGCTGTCTGCAGTTCCTGAGCCAACAACGCTTGGACTGAGCTTTGTTGCTTTGCTAGGTGGAATGTTTGCAACCAGGCGACCTCGTGGTGCTTCGCCATTAGTGACCCTGAGTCTTGCTATGATTGTCAGCATCATCTTTACATCATCAGCATCAGCGGTAACCCGCTGGAGGAATACACTTGCCGATGGCGACATCAACAATGCCGCCAACTGGGACGCCGGTTTACCAAGCGATGCTGATGGACTGGGGATCGTCGTCGACACCGTTCCTCTGGTTCTCAATCAAGCGTTTATGAACGGCGGTGACAATGATTCGGAGTTTTTTGTTGCCGGAACACCCGGAGTCACGATCGAGGCGGGAACTTCGCTGCGGTACTTTGGCGATGGACTGTTTGGAACGAGTATTCTCGGCGTAGGTGGTGCTACCGTGGTTAATCAGACTGGCGGTTCGCTGATTCAAGACGGCGGAGGTGCTGGCCTGTTGATTAGTCACAACGCAGATGCGGAATGGAATATTAGTGGCGGTAGCATCATCGTGGAAACCACCTCTCCCTCGTTGACGATTGATCATCCTGCAGGTGGTTCACAGAACGGCGTGCTGAACATCAGTGGCACTGGACTTGTCGACGTTGAGTCGAACTTTGCTTTAGGTCCAGCGGGCACATTGAATGTTTCTGATTCCGGCATGCTGATCTGGAGGAACCGTACACTTGCCGATGTCACAGGACTGGGAGGAACTATCAATGCCATCGCTTCTGAAGTTGGTAGCGACGTGCATTTTCTGGCGATTCCCGAACCGACAACGTTAGTTTTGCTTGGAGTGTTTGCCGTTGCCACTATTGGTATTAATCGTGTTCGCGGCTAAGGCAAAGCAGCGCGCAAATTGCTTTTAGATATCAGTAAGAGCAAAGTTGCGTTCGCTAGCGGCGAAGCTGTATCAATTGCAATTGGATGAGGCTGGCGGCGCCAGTAGTGGCGTCGTCAGCCCACTTTGCTATGGGCAGCAGTTGGCCCACAGCCCGGACCGTAATTGTGTAATATTGGAAATGTTGGATTAGATTGATTGGAAGGTTTGGAGCATCAGTTAAATCGCACTCTTTAGGGGCCTATTTTCAGGGTAGAAGATTAGAAGAAAGAAAATGAAAACTCATCTAGTCGTGCAACGTATCCCCAAGCCTAAGGGGCTGACCCAGTTTCTTGCTCTTAGTGTATGTGCTTTAGTTGCCAGCCTGTCGCCGCATGCCGCGAAAGCGATATCTCTCACTGCCGCGGTATCGGGTGATTTGTCACTGACTGAGGTTACAGCCGTCACAGGGGGAGTGGGGCAAGTCACTCAAATGCAATTCCTTAATGGACAACTGTACGTAGCGACAACCGGTGATCCTTCACATGAGTTAGGTGGGGTGTGGCGATTCGATTACTCTGAAACGGGGCTGCTCTCCAACCGGACACGAGTCTACGACGGAGATGGAAGTTTCATAAATGGTGCTTCCACCGGCTCAACTTCGCTAGCCTTCCACAACGACGGTTCGAACACGTTTATGTACGTAAGCGACGTTACCAGCATTTTTTCGCCGGGTGCTGACGCCGACGTTGGCACGCTACGGCGTGTCACTGACAGCAATGCAGATGGCGTTTGGGGTGGCGTGGGCGACATCAATCACGTTCTTACTGACAACGTGCCCATTGAAGGCCAACATCGTATCAACCAGATACAAATAGTCGGGAATAGTCTATATACCGGGATCGGCAACCTCACGACGAACGGCTCGGCAGAATCTGCTTACAGTGGAACTGTTTCCTATATCAAGGACCTAAGCCTTCTGGCAGGAAACACCACAGATAACGTATCTAGACTTGCTGGCCCCTTCGCGACTGCTGGGATTCCTACCACCAATGACATCCCTTTTACTAGTACCGATGACATCAAGCTTCGAGTCCACTCCTCCGGCTTGCGCAACCCATTTGGCCTCGGAGTTGACGGAGACAACGATCTTTGGATTACCATGAATCAAGATCAGACAGGTGCCCAAGATGAGCTTTTTGAGAATGAAGGCGCCCAGGAGAAGGCTGACTATGGTTTTCCTCAAGAAAACCCAAGCATTCCAGGTTCGTGGGGTAACGACCCGGATGTTACAGCTGCCGGTTTTTTTGATCCTGTTAACAGCATCAGTTCGTTTACAACTACGACGGGGGCTGGACTTGGTGCCAGTACCGCGATCGGTGGAATTGATTTCGCAACTTCGAACCAGTTGCCGCTTAGGTATCACAAAGATGGCTTTGTTGGGCGTTGGGTGCCTGGTGATATTGTTTCGGTCGATACTGATACAGGAACGGTGACACAAATTGGCACGGGTGGTGGCTTTGGCGGAGCGTTGGAAGTGGTTGCCGACCCCTTTGGAAACATTCTTTTTGCAGAGGCCAAGAATGCAGTTGGTGGCCCTACATTTAGCAACATTTATCGCCTCGCTTCGGTTTCTGACGCCACGCTTGGCACAGGTGGCCTCAATATCGGTGGTGACGGCGTTCATGAGTTTGATTGGAATTCCCAGTTTGGCCCCGACGGAAACTGGTCATCGCGAGAACGATGGCTCGCAGACTACGATAATGACGGAACGGTTGACGCGCCGTTCGCTGTTGATCCTGAGGACCAATTCGTGCCCCATCAGTGGGGGGCGCAACGATATGCTGTTCGTGTGGAACGATTTGGGGTTGTTGCTGGAACAGTAACCGCCGATCAGAACGTCCATATCGATTCTCTTCGGCTAGGCGGCGATATGGAGTTGCTAATCGACAGTGGCTTCACATTTGAGACTGACAACGACATGACCGTCTTGGGTAACGCCGTCTTGTCTGGCGCGGGCACGCTGATAGTTGGTGGAACGTTCTCACCAGGGGACGCCACAGATTCGGCACCGTTCCAGGGTGATATCGAACTAGGGGCTCTGTCGGGTCTCGACGTGGCTATCGGTGGAATAGCGACTGGCGAATTCGATGTACTCGACCTGACCGGGTCGATTTTGCTGGACGGCACACTTCAGGTAACATTCGAGAATGGCTACACGCCAGACGTATCTGATTCATTTGATATCATTACGGCCGGAAGCTTGCAAGGAACTTTTGATGATGTAGTCGTCGTTGGTGGTGGCGGTGTATTTCTAACCCCAACCTACAGTGGTACGTCGGTGACCTTGACTATCGACAATTCTTTTGCCCCGGGAGATGTTGACGGTGATGGCGATGTTGACGACGACGATATCGCAGACTTTGTCTCGGGCTGGCTGTTTATGCAAGAGTTCGGCGACATAAACTCGCTTAGAAAAGGTGACCTAAACCAGGACGGAATTACCAACCTGTTTGATTGGCAGATATTGAGAGCCAATCACCCAAGCGGTGCATCTCTCCGTCTGGGAGAATACCTAGTTGTACCGGAGCCAAGTACTTGTTTGATTTTAGGCATGGTTCTGTTTGGTGTCATATTGTCTCGTAATCACAACTGGATTATCGAAAGACCCTCAACGGAGAAATGATTATGTGTGCTGCTGAACCTAAGCATGGAAGAGGGTTTACGCTCGTAGAGTTGCTGGTTGTTATCGCCATTATCGGCGTGCTTGTCGCCTTGTTGCTTCCGGCTGTGCAGGCGGCACGCGAATCAGCGAGAAGAATGCAATGCACCAATAACCTCAAACAGCTCGTGCTCGCTTCGCTAACCTACCATGACGCGGTCGAGACTCTTCCCGTCAGCCCTTCTGCAAGAAATGGCGGCAACCAACACGACGTCAATCATGTGCAACGACGAAGCTGGACCGTTTCGCTGTTACCATACATTGAGCAAGGAACAATCTACGACAGCATGGATATGACGATTCAAGGAAACAAGGGCATCAACCTCGAGCTTATTCAGAACAACCTGCCGTCCGTACTCTGTCCGTCGGATTCCGAGGCTGTTATTCCAAAAGTTACGGAGCTATCTCGAGGCCAGTGGACTCAGGATGGCGACAAGGAAGTGGGGTTGATCAGTTACGCTGCGAACTCCGGAGACCATCAAAACGCGACAGGCCGCGCAGGGCAGGGGGCGACTAACCCACCCTATCGGCCCTGGGCTAATGATGCTATTGACGCGAACTCTACACGAGGCGTAATTAGTCGTTGGAATTGGAGTGCAAGTATTCACGAAATCACCGATGGTACTTCCTGTACCTATCTCTACGGAGAGATTGTGCCGAGTTCGTGTCTGTGGCATGCGTGGGGACTACAAAGCTGGAGCACTACCGCACACCCCTTGAATGCTTTCAATAGAGAAATGCAGGAGTCGAACGGGTTGCAGGCAGATCAGTGTATCACCTTTCGCAGCGTTCACCCTGGGGGAGCTAACTTCGCGTTATGTGATGGGTCGGTGGATTTTGTTTCCGATGACATCTCAGGCGTGGTGTACCGAGCTTACGCATCGAGAGACTTCGGAGAAATCTGTAATTCAGAAGCAGAGTTTATCCAAGCAGACGATGGGGGCGTACGGTAAAGTTAGTCAACCGAGATCATTTCCAGAGGTGCTGTTCGATATGGAAGCAGTTTGCAGCAAAGAAAGCCACTTATTCGTTTTGTGTTGCTGGGGTCTCCTGCCTATTGCGATTGCAGGCCTAACTGGTTGCGGCTCTGGTGGCTCTGCATTAGCACCGGTGGTTGGGACAGTCACCTACGAGGGGACTCCTTTAAAGACCGGGATCATTCAGTTTGAGCCATCAATGGGCCGTAGTGCGCGAGGAAAGATTGTTGATGGTCAGATCCAAGACGTTTCAACGTATGAGCCCGGGGATGGAGTGATGATAGGTGAAAGCAATGTCTATATATTCTCCTTTGTTCGCGAACAGGTAGGCATGGACATTCCGCCGTCTGTTATTCCAAAACGTTACAACACTCCCGAAACTTCGGGTTTAAGCGTCTCGATCAAACCTGAAGAGGAAAACGTACTGGACTTGAAGTTAACAAATTAGAGGCATTTGGCTGGTCCTGCTTTGAGGTTGTGCTGCTCTTTGTTTTCACTGATCGCTCATGTTTCTGTGGACTTCTTTGATTACTACGTCTGATAAGGTACTCGACAATGAAATACTTAAATCACTTAGCAACGTCGCCATTAGTGACTCTGAGTCTAGCTGTGATTGTCAGCATCATCTTTACATCATCAGCATCGGCGGCAACCCGCTGGACGAATACCCTTGCCGATGATGACATCAACAATGCCGCCAACTGGGACGCCGGTTTACCAAGCGATGCCGATGGACTGGGGATTATCGTCGACACCGTTCCTCTGGTTCTCAATCAAGCGTTTATGAACGGTGGTGACAATGACTCGGAGTTTTTTGTTGCCGGAACACCCGGAGTCACGATCGAGGCGGGAACTTCGCTGCGGTACTTTGGCGATGGACTGTTTGGAACGAGCGCGTTCAGCGCAGGTGGTGCTACCGTGGTTAATCAGACTGGCGGTACGCTGATTCAAGACGGCGGAGGTGCTGGCCTGTTGATTAGTCACAACGCAGATGCGGAATGGAATATCAGTGGCGGTAGCATCATCGTGGAAACCACCTCTCCCTCGTTGACGATTGATCATCCTGCAGGTGGTTCACAGAACGGCGTGCTGAACATCAGTGGCACTGGACTTGTCGACGTTGAGTCGGACTTCGTTTTAGGGCCAGCGGGTACATTGAATGTTTCTGATTCCGGTAAATTGATTTGGCGTAACGCCACTTTGGCGGACGTTGCCGGTCTGGGAGGAACTATCAATGCACTGGCTACGGAAGTTGGATCCGATATTGAGTTTGTGGCCGGATCTGCTGAGGAGTTTTTTCTAAAGCTCTTAGTCAACCGCGATTCTGGGGCAATGGAGATTCAGAACAATACCGGTAGCGTTATAGAGATTGCGTCTTATAGCATTACATCAAGCGCCGGCACACTGGATTACGACAACTGGAACTCGGTCGCTGACTCAGATAGCAACTGGGATGAATTTACGGCAACTGGCAGCAAAACAGATCTCAGTGAAGGTACCGTTGGATCGCTGTCGTTGGCTGACAATGGAGCCATACAACTCGATAACGGTACAGATACAACCTGGATTCAATACTTTGATGAGGATGAACTTTCGTTTGTCTACGAAAACGCTACCAGTGGAGAGATTGAAACAGGTCTTGTACGATATGCCGGCAACGGTGATAGTGCCTTTTTAGAGGGGGACCTGGACTTTAGTGGTGGCAATCCCGATTCTGCTGACTGGGATGCTTTTGTTGCTGCGTATGGGTCTGCTTCTCTTGACGGGCTTTCGCAAGCCGAAGCATATGTTTCTGCGGATCTTGATAATGATGGCGTGCACTCGCACGGTGATTTCCTGCAATTCAAGATTTCCTTTGACGCAGCGAATGGTGCTGGTGCATTTGCCTCGCTGTCTGCAGTTCCTGAGCCAACAACGCTTGGACTGAGCTTTGTTGCTTTGCTAGGTGGAATGTTTGCAACCAGGCGACCTCGTGGTGCTTCGCCATTAGTGACCCTGAGTCTTGCTATGATTGTCAGCATCATCTTTACATCATCAGCATCAGCGGTAACCCGCTGGAGGAATACACTTGCCGATGGCGACATCAACAATGCCGCCAACTGGGACGCCGGTTTACCAAGCGATGCTGATGGACTGGGGATCGTCGTCGACACCGTTCCTCTGGTTCTCAATCAAGCGTTTATGAACGGCGGTGACAATGATTCGGAGTTTTTTGTTGCCGGAACACCCGGAGTCACGATCGAGGCGGGAACTTCGCTGCGGTACTTTGGCGATGGACTGTTTGGAACGAGTATTCTCGGCGTAGGTGGTGCTACCGTGGTTAATCAGACTGGCGGTTCGCTGATTCAAGACGGCGGAGGTGCTGGCCTGTTGATTAGTCACAACGCAGATGCGGAATGGAATATTAGTGGCGGTAGCATCATCGTGGAAACCACCTCTCCCTCGTTGACGATTGATCATCCTGCAGGTGGTTCACAGAACGGCGTGCTGAACATCAGTGGCACTGGACTTGTCGACGTTGAGTCGAACTTTGCTTTAGGTCCAGCGGGCACATTGAATGTTTCTGATTCCGGCATGCTGATCTGGAGGAACCGTACACTTGCCGATGTCACAGGACTGGGAGGAACTATCAATGCCATCGCTTCTGAAGTTGGTAGCGACGTGCATTTTCTGGCGATTCCCGAACCGACAACGTTAGTTTTGCTTGGAGTGTTTGCCGTTGCCACTATTGGTATTAATCGTGTTCGCGGCTAAGGCAAAGCAGCGCGCAAATTGCTTTTAGATATCAGTAAGAGCAAAGTTGCGTTCGCTAGCGGCGAAGCTGTATCAATTGCAATTGGATGAGGCTGGCGGCGCCAGTAGTGGCGTCGTCAGCCCACTTTGCTATGGGCAGCAGTTGGCCCACAGCCCGGACCGTAATTGTGTAATATTGGAAATGTTGGATTAGATTGATTGGAAGGTTTGGAGCATCAGTTAAATCGCACTCTTTAGGGGCCTATTTTCAGGGTAGAAGATTAGAAGAAAGAAAATGAAAACTCATCTAGTCGTGCAACGTATCCCCAAGCCTAAGGGGCTGACCCAGTTTCTTGCTCTTAGTGTATGTGCTTTAGTTGCCAGCCTGTCGCCGCATGCCGCGAAAGCGATATCTCTCACTGCCGCGGTATCGGGTGATTTGTCACTGACTGAGGTTACAGCCGTCACAGGGGGAGTGGGGCAAGTCACTCAAATGCAATTCCTTAATGGACAACTGTACGTAGCGACAACCGGTGATCCTTCACATGAGTTAGGTGGGGTGTGGCGATTCGATTACTCTGAAACGGGGCTGCTCTCCAACCGGACACGAGTCTACGACGGAGATGGAAGTTTCATAAATGGTGCTTCCACCGGCTCAACTTCGCTAGCCTTCCACAACGACGGTTCGAACACGTTTATGTACGTAAGCGACGTTACCAGCATTTTTTCGCCGGGTGCTGACGCCGACGTTGGCACGCTACGGCGTGTCACTGACAGCAATGCAGATGGCGTTTGGGGTGGCGTGGGCGACATCAATCACGTTCTTACTGACAACGTGCCCATTGAAGGCCAACATCGTATCAACCAGATACAAATAGTCGGGAATAGTCTATATACCGGGATCGGCAACCTCACGACGAACGGCTCGGCAGAATCTGCTTACAGTGGAACTGTTTCCTATATCAAGGACCTAAGCCTTCTGGCAGGAAACACCACAGATAACGTATCTAGACTTGCTGGCCCCTTCGCGACTGCTGGGATTCCTACCACCAATGACATCCCTTTTACTAGTACCGATGACATCAAGCTTCGAGTCCACTCCTCCGGCTTGCGCAACCCATTTGGCCTCGGAGTTGACGGAGACAACGATCTTTGGATTACCATGAATCAAGATCAGACAGGTGCCCAAGATGAGCTTTTTGAGAATGAAGGCGCCCAGGAGAAGGCTGACTATGGTTTTCCTCAAGAAAACCCAAGCATTCCAGGTTCGTGGGGTAACGACCCGGATGTTACAGCTGCCGGTTTTTTTGATCCTGTTAACAGCATCAGTTCGTTTACAACTACGACGGGGGCTGGACTTGGTGCCAGTACCGCGATCGGTGGAATTGATTTCGCAACTTCGAACCAGTTGCCGCTTAGGTATCACAAAGATGGCTTTGTTGGGCGTTGGGTGCCTGGTGATATTGTTTCGGTCGATACTGATACAGGAACGGTGACACAAATTGGCACGGGTGGTGGCTTTGGCGGAGCGTTGGAAGTGGTTGCCGACCCCTTTGGAAACATTCTTTTTGCAGAGGCCAAGAATGCAGTTGGTGGCCCTACATTTAGCAACATTTATCGCCTCGCTTCGGTTTCTGACGCCACGCTTGGCACAGGTGGCCTCAATATCGGTGGTGACGGCGTTCATGAGTTTGATTGGAATTCCCAGTTTGGCCCCGACGGAAACTGGTCATCGCGAGAACGATGGCTCGCAGACTACGATAATGACGGAACGGTTGACGCGCCGTTCGCTGTTGATCCTGAGGACCAATTCGTGCCCCATCAGTGGGGGGCGCAACGATATGCTGTTCGTGTGGAACGATTTGGGGTTGTTGCTGGAACAGTAACCGCCGATCAGAACGTCCATATCGATTCTCTTCGGCTAGGCGGCGATATGGAGTTGCTAATCGACAGTGGCTTCACATTTGAGACTGACAACGACATGACCGTCTTGGGTAACGCCGTCTTGTCTGGCGCGGGCACGCTGATAGTTGGTGGAACGTTCTCACCAGGGGACGCCACAGATTCGGCACCGTTCCAGGGTGATATCGAACTAGGGGCTCTGTCGGGTCTCGACGTGGCTATCGGTGGAATAGCGACTGGCGAATTCGATGTACTCGACCTGACCGGGTCGATTTTGCTGGACGGCACACTTCAGGTAACATTCGAGAATGGCTACACGCCAGACGTATCTGATTCATTTGATATCATTACGGCCGGAAGCTTGCAAGGAACTTTTGATGATGTAGTCGTCGTTGGTGGTGGCGGTGTATTTCTAACCCCAACCTACAGTGGTACGTCGGTGACCTTGACTATCGACAATTCTTTTGCCCCGGGAGATGTTGACGGTGATGGCGATGTTGACGACGACGATATCGCAGACTTTGTCTCGGGCTGGCTGTTTATGCAAGAGTTCGGCGACATAAACTCGCTTAGAAAAGGTGACCTAAACCAGGACGGAATTACCAACCTGTTTGATTGGCAGATATTGAGAGCCAATCACCCAAGCGGTGCATCTCTCCGTCTGGGAGAATACCTAGTTGTACCGGAGCCAAGTACTTGTTTGATTTTAGGCATGGTTCTGTTTGGTGTCATATTGTCTCGTAATCACAACTGGATTATCGAAAGACCCTCAACGGAGAAATGATTATGTGTGCTGCTGAACCTAAGCATGGAAGAGGGTTTACGCTCGTAGAGTTGCTGGTTGTTATCGCCATTATCGGCGTGCTTGTCGCCTTGTTGCTTCCGGCTGTGCAGGCGGCACGCGAATCAGCGAGAAGAATGCAATGCACCAATAACCTCAAACAGCTCGTGCTCGCTTCGCTAACCTACCATGACGCGGTCGAGACTCTTCCCGTCAGCCCTTCTGCAAGAAATGGCGGCAACCAACACGACGTCAATCATGTGCAACGACGAAGCTGGACCGTTTCGCTGTTACCATACATTGAGCAAGGAACAATCTACGACAGCATGGATATGACGATTCAAGGAAACAAGGGCATCAACCTCGAGCTTATTCAGAACAACCTGCCGTCCGTACTCTGTCCGTCGGATTCCGAGGCTGTTATTCCAAAAGTTACGGAGCTATCTCGAGGCCAGTGGACTCAGGATGGCGACAAGGAAGTGGGGTTGATCAGTTACGCTGCGAACTCCGGAGACCATCAAAACGCGACAGGCCGCGCAGGGCAGGGGGCGACTAACCCACCCTATCGGCCCTGGGCTAATGATGCTATTGACGCGAACTCTACACGAGGCGTAATTAGTCGTTGGAATTGGAGTGCAAGTATTCACGAAATCACCGATGGTACTTCCTGTACCTATCTCTACGGAGAGATTGTGCCGAGTTCGTGTCTGTGGCATGCGTGGGGACTACAAAGCTGGAGCACTACCGCACACCCCTTGAATGCTTTCAATAGAGAAATGCAGGAGTCGAACGGGTTGCAGGCAGATCAGTGTATCACCTTTCGCAGCGTTCACCCTGGGGGAGCTAACTTCGCGTTATGTGATGGGTCGGTGGATTTTGTTTCCGATGACATCTCAGGCGTGGTGTACCGAGCTTACGCATCGAGAGACTTCGGAGAAATCTGTAATTCAGAAGCAGAGTTTATCCAAGCAGACGATGGGGGCGTACGGTAAAGTTAGTCAACCGAGATCATTTCCAGAGGTGCTGTTCGATATGGAAGCAGTTTGCAGCAAAGAAAGCCACTTATTCGTTTTGTGTTGCTGGGGTCTCCTGCCTATTGCGATTGCAGGCCTAACTGGTTGCGGCTCTGGTGGCTCTGCATTAGCACCGGTGGTTGGGACAGTCACCTACGAGGGGACTCCTTTAAAGACCGGGATCATTCAGTTTGAGCCATCAATGGGCCGTAGTGCGCGAGGAAAGATTGTTGATGGTCAGATCCAAGACGTTTCAACGTATGAGCCCGGGGATGGAGTGATGATAGGTGAAAGCAATGTCTATATATTCTCCTTTGTTCGCGAACAGGTAGGCATGGACATTCCGCCGTCTGTTATTCCAAAACGTTACAACACTCCCGAAACTTCGGGTTTAAGCGTCTCGATCAAACCTGAAGAGGAAAACGTACTGGACTTGAAGTTAACAAATTAGAGGCATTTGGCTGGTCCTGCTTTGAGGTTGTGCTGCTCTTTGTTTTCACTGATCGCTCATGTTTCTGTGGACTTCTTTGATTACTACGTCTGATAAGGTACTCGACAATGAAATACTTAAATCACTTAGCAACGTCGCCATTAGTGACTCTGAGTCTAGCTGTGATTGTCAGCATCATCTTTACATCATCAGCATCGGCGGCAACCCGCTGGACGAATACCCTTGCCGATGATGACATCAACAATGCCGCCAACTGGGACGCCGGTTTACCAAGCGATGCCGATGGACTGGGGATTATCGTCGACACCGTTCCTCTGGTTCTCAATCAAGCGTTTATGAACGGTGGTGACAATGACTCGGAGTTTTTTGTTGCCGGAACACCCGGAGTCACGATCGAGGCGGGAACTTCGCTGCGGTACTTTGGCGATGGACTGTTTGGAACGAGCGCGTTCAGCGCAGGTGGTGCTACCGTGGTTAATCAGACTGGCGGTACGCTGATTCAAGACGGCGGAGGTGCTGGCCTGTTGATTAGTCACAACGCAGATGCGGAATGGAATATCAGTGGCGGTAGCATCATCGTGGAAACCACCTCTCCCTCGTTGACGATTGATCATCCTGCAGGTGGTTCACAGAACGGCGTGCTGAACATCAGTGGCACTGGACTTGTCGACGTTGAGTCGGACTTCGTTTTAGGGCCAGCGGGTACATTGAATGTTTCTGATTCCGGTAAATTGATTTGGCGTAACGCCACTTTGGCGGACGTTGCCGGTCTGGGAGGAACTATCAATGCACTGGCTACGGAAGTTGGATCCGATATTGAGTTTGTGGCCGGATCTGCTGAGGAGTTTTTTCTAAAGCTCTTAGTCAACCGCGATTCTGGGGCAATGGAGATTCAGAACAATACCGGTAGCGTTATAGAGATTGCGTCTTATAGCATTACATCAAGCGCCGGCACACTGGATTACGACAACTGGAACTCGGTCGCTGACTCAGATAGCAACTGGGATGAATTTACGGCAACTGGCAGCAAAACAGATCTCAGTGAAGGTACCGTTGGATCGCTGTCGTTGGCTGACAATGGAGCCATACAACTCGATAACGGTACAGATACAACCTGGATTCAATACTTTGATGAGGATGAACTTTCGTTTGTCTACGAAAACGCTACCAGTGGAGAGATTGAAACAGGTCTTGTACGATATGCCGGCAACGGTGATAGTGCCTTTTTAGAGGGGGACCTGGACTTTAGTGGTGGCAATCCCGATTCTGCTGACTGGGATGCTTTTGTTGCTGCGTATGGGTCTGCTTCTCTTGACGGGCTTTCGCAAGCCGAAGCATATGTTTCTGCGGATCTTGATAATGATGGCGTGCACTCGCACGGTGATTTCCTGCAATTCAAGATTTCCTTTGACGCAGCGAATGGTGCTGGTGCATTTGCCTCGCTGTCTGCAGTTCCTGAGCCAACAACGCTTGGACTGAGCTTTGTTGCTTTGCTAGGTGGAATGTTTGCAACCAGGCGACCTCGTGGTGCTTCGCCATTAGTGACCCTGAGTCTTGCTATGATTGTCAGCATCATCTTTACATCATCAGCATCAGCGGTAACCCGCTGGAGGAATACACTTGCCGATGGCGACATCAACAATGCCGCCAACTGGGACGCCGGTTTACCAAGCGATGCTGATGGACTGGGGATCGTCGTCGACACCGTTCCTCTGGTTCTCAATCAAGCGTTTATGAACGGCGGTGACAATGATTCGGAGTTTTTTGTTGCCGGAACACCCGGAGTCACGATCGAGGCGGGAACTTCGCTGCGGTACTTTGGCGATGGACTGTTTGGAACGAGTATTCTCGGCGTAGGTGGTGCTACCGTGGTTAATCAGACTGGCGGTTCGCTGATTCAAGACGGCGGAGGTGCTGGCCTGTTGATTAGTCACAACGCAGATGCGGAATGGAATATTAGTGGCGGTAGCATCATCGTGGAAACCACCTCTCCCTCGTTGACGATTGATCATCCTGCAGGTGGTTCACAGAACGGCGTGCTGAACATCAGTGGCACTGGACTTGTCGACGTTGAGTCGAACTTTGCTTTAGGTCCAGCGGGCACATTGAATGTTTCTGATT
>CBDDGS010000031.1:0-20526 GCA_965227935.1 Cyclobacteriaceae bacterium
GAGATGGATCGACCCAGCGCGTTGAAAATCCGGCCGCATTCAGAAGTCGTTCGATTTCGACCGGAGCCTCCGGCTGTTTCCGCTCGGTAAGAAGACCGAAGTGCACCTCCACGAAAACGGCCCTTAACCGCGGGCTATTGAGCTGGCCTGTCATTCCGCGCAGAACGTCCAATTCGTAGCCTTCGGTATCAATCTTCAAGACCGTCGGTGCTGAGACCCCCTCGCGCTCGAGCAAGCTGTCACCCGCAGATATGCGGATTCTCACACCTTGGTCCGGGCTCGCGATAATCCGGCTGGTCGCGCCAAGATCGTCGTTTCCGGCTTGCATTGAAACCTCTCCATTCTCTGCCCCAAGTGCCATCTCCAGCAGACTGTAGTTGGGGGCGCCTTGCATGTGCGCGCGCAGCCGCTCGACGGTTGCAGGAAAGGGTTCAAACGCCACCACGTGGCCATTCGGCCCCACCGCGTGAACGAAACGTTTCGTATAATAGCCGACATTGGCGCCGACATCCCATACCACGTCGCCTTTCCGTATTGCAGAGAAGATCGCATCGTCAAAGGCTTGCTCATAGGTTCGAGCACTGCGCAGTCCGACAACGTGACGGGTCAGCCCCAGCTTACGGGCCACATTTCGCAAACGAATTACGGTTGGGTTGGTATGCCAGGTCATATGGGTTCTGGTCCTTTGGCTAACGCGCGGTTGCGCAAGTGACGAGCAGGGTTTCCGCCCACTACAGTACCGGTCGGAACATCGTGGACGACTACGCAACGGGCCAGAATGACAGCATCCGCCCCGACTGTGACGCCCGGGCCCACAAAGGCCTCGGCTGCGATCCATACACCGTCCTCCAACTCGATTGGGGCCCCGGTCAGTGGGAAACCCGGGTCGTCGAAATCGTGGCTAGCCGTGCAGAGGTGGCTGCGTTGGCTGACGGTGACCCCTTGGCCCAGTCTTACTGGAGCGACATTGTAGCAAATCGCGCCAGGACCAAGGCAGCTCTCAGCGGACATGTGCAGGTTCCATGGCGCCCATACTGTGGCGTTAGGATAGGGGTAAACCCGACCGTCGATCTTGGCGCCAAAAATCCGCAGGATTTGAGCGCGCCAGCAATGTAGCGCGATTGGTGTGGGTCGATAGAGGAGCAGGCGGACGGCCTCCCATATAAGGCGCCTCAGCCGATCCCGCTTGGTGACAGGTGGCAGCTTCGGGATGCGGCTCAACCTGTGCCTCCCAACAATGCGGAGATGCTTGGTCTACTTGCTTTCCAACTAGCGGATAGATCAGCGCTTCCGTTCATATGGCATCAACGAAGCTCGGTTGCGAACCCCGCCCACACAGCCAAAGATACAACGATGCGAAGCTTTGCCCAATTCGTTCCCAAGAGAACTGCTCTTCAACGAGCTTACGTCCGGCCAAGCCCAAACGGCAGAGATTTGGGTCTTCAAGAGATGACTTGAGGATGGGCCCCATAGCTGCCGGATCTGTCGGTATCCGGACTGCTGCAGTCTTCGCAAATCCCTCTGGTAGGTTACATGCATCTGTCATTAACACGGGGTACCTATGCGCCCGAGCCTGAAGAACAGCCATAGGTAATCCTTCGGAATGCGAGGCTAGGATTAATGCAGAAGCTTCCCCAAAACGATTGTTTTTGTCAGCACCGAATACCGGCCTTGCGAAGAGCACGGAGTCGCTCAATCCTAGCTCTTGAGTAAGTCTTCGTAGTCCTGCCACATAGCCTCCATCATCCCAACCAGCTATTACAAAAAACCAATCTTGCCTAATTTTGGGTTCCATTTGTAGCACTCGGGCAAAAGCCCTAAGCGTTTCGCTAAGTCCTTTCCTGGGATGGATTCTGCCCCATAGGAGAAGAACTTGGCGCAGCAATCTAGAGTTGAATGAAATCAGGCTTCTCACTCGATCCTTGTAGCCAGGAATATGCATCTAGCATATCTGAGCACACGGCCTCCCACGAGAAGCTATCATTCATCCAGTTCCTGCCTCGCATCCCCATCTCCTCCAGTTGACTCGGAGAATAGCTCATCGCTTCCCTAAGGGCTGTTGTTAGCCCCTCCTTGCCGTGGTCGACCCACCAACCACAGTCACGGTCTCGCAATCCGCTCCAAGGCGTGCCCTTTGTAGTAATGACCGGCGTGCCGCTAGAGAGACTTTCGGCAACGGTCATGCCGAAATTTTCAGAAGCAGAGGGCAAAACAGTGACTGACGCAGCACGAAATGCTGCAAATTTGTCATGACCGTAGACCGCGTCTCCGAAAACACACCGTTGAACGCCCAACGTTTTCGCATAGTGCTCAAGAGACGTGCGATACTGACGCGAACCTGGGCCACGGATTTCTAAAGTCCATTTGTCCGAAATCGCTTCAATTTCAGCCCAGGCAGAGATCAGATTCTCTAACCGCTTAATGGGATGTAGACGACCCAGAAACAAAATTGACTGAGGCCCGCACAATCTCTTTTTGCCGAAATTGCGGATGTCTGGTAAATCAATACCATTTGGGATAACTGCGATAGGTTGTGACAGGCCGAAGGCGCGGGCGTCCTCGTGCTCTTTCTCGCTAGTTACGTGAATCATCGAAGCACCGCCCAGTGCCTTGTTCTGAAAAAGGATACCGAAAAGGCGTTTCGTCAAGCGAGAATACTCCAACGCGTCCGGACTTAGCATTCCTCTGGGCGAAACAACTGTTACTGTGTGCGTCTTCCTACCAACATTAAGCGGATAAAGGTTTGGCATGGTCCAAAGGCCATGAGTATGAAACACATCGCTGGTGCGGCCTTCGTCTAACAAAGCTCTGCGCAAGTCAGATGACGCTCGCAACTTTGACAGCGCGGCCGGAAACCCCTTTGTTGGCTTGAACGTTACTTGTGGAGCGCCTAAGTTGACGGAGCTAGCAGGGGTACCAACAGTCATTAGCGAACATTCATGACCGGCGGCACACAAGGTCCCGGCTAACCGTGGTACAGAATAGGACGGGCCTGCGGCTTCAGTTTCGATAGCGCCAATCACCTGAACGATCTTCATGAACTTCAACGCGAACTCTGGTCGTCAGAGTTGGCCCTGTTGGTTCGCTGAACAAACTCTATCGATTGAACAAACCCCTCGACCATAGCTTGGGGAGACAAACTTTCTCTATAGAATTCTCTACAGTTCAAAGATAGGTGATTCCTACGCTCGGTATCGAGAACATGAGACATTGCTGTCGTGAGCCCGGGAACACCCCCAGAGAAAAGAATACAATTCTTCCCATCCTCACAAAAAGAAAACTCCGGTGCGTGGTATGAATTCTTCTGAGTAATGATTGGGACACCCGCCCAAAAAGATTGAACGACCGAAAGTCCAACATGCAGTGGAGAAACAGTCGCAAAGGCTGTGTCGAGATGTTCTTTTAGGTCTTCTGGCTTAGTCGTGCGCGGAAAAAATTGAATTCTGTTCGCACAAGTCTTGGATCTCGCTTGAGATACAAGCTGCGGGCGACAATCCCCGTCGCCAACAATGACAAGTCGTAAGCCTTCATTATCGGATGCCACGATTGAAAATGCATCGATCAAGAGGTCGACACCTTTCTCCTCCCTCAGGTCACCGAAATACAAGAAACAATCCAAAGGTTTGTTCTTTGGGGCGATGTAAGTGGGCAGCGATATTGTGTTGTTTGCAACAAACAGTTTTTCGGGCGAAGTGAGCCTTGAGAAAATTTTCACCGATTCGGGTGTATAAAATAGTGAGGCCGCTGAAAGGCGCGCAGCTAATAATCTTGGCAAGCGACCCAGAAAACCATGCCGACCGCGCCCGAATCCATGTCCCCATAGGATATACCTTTTCCGCATTTTCAAGAAGAGGAGTATGCTGGACAGACTTCTAAGATTAAGGCCCGAAATGATGATATCGTTGGGTTTAAGTTTTTGCCTCATTCGAAGGAGAGATGGAGGCTCCTGAAACTCACTCGATAGTACCCATTGAAAGGATACACCCGCCGGTGGGGGAGCGTCTGTAACCACAACAAGGTCTGGAACAGCTGAAGCCAGTGCTTCAAATATCCCCACTCTATATTCAGCCACTCTACGCTGGATGAGATAGATCACTGTACTACGATCCTCAATCCTCGAACTCAAACTAGGCGTCGACCGTTCACGACGATAGCCTACATGTCCTGCAGAAAATTCCGTCCACCTGCATTACTCGTCCGGTTTGAGGGTCAGCGAAACCAGCTTCTATAGAGAACAACTCAAAGCCGCGGTCCGCAAACCAATCGAGCGCCTCTCTAAAGTTCCATTGACCCTCATACATCTCGGCGATCGAAAGTTCCAACTCCACAGCATCGACGTGCTTAAGTATGCGCTCGGCCCCGTCAAAGATCTTCTGCTCAGCACCCTGAGCATCACACTTAAGGTAAACTGATTTCCTGTCGTTGAATATCTCATCATGAAGGGAATCGAGCCGGTTAACTTTTACCTTCGTTTCAGCGATCAATTCGGTACTTGCCATCCGTCTTGCGTCATTGGACATCTTCTGCAAAGAGCTTGAAGAGCTTCTTCTCTCAACGAACAAATCCGTGGTTCCATCAAAATCGCTAAGGGCCACATCGTATGTCTTCCAAGGCTGATATTTTTTCGAAACTTTCACCAGCTCTTCAAAGGATTCTTTCTGTGGCTCAAATGAAACTAGGTCTCGCAAAAAGCCCGCTTGGCGGAGCTGTTTGCCATATCCCCCTACGTGTGCGCCGATGTCAATGACCATCTCGATATCAAGCGAATTTATCAATGCTATTCTGCGGGCCCATGAATCTGTGCTCGGCAATATTCGTTCAATACTATATCCGCTCTGGCGAAAAACATTCTTTAATCTGCTTCGAATTGTCACGAACCTATCTCCTCTAGGAACCCAGATATTTTCTGGATTGCCGCGGCCTTGCTGAATTTTTCACGCACAAGTTTCTGGATATGAGCTGCTAGCCCTTCAACTTCACTGTCCGTCATCTGGATGAGTTGTTCGATAGCGCCTGCGAAATCTTCAGGTGAGACGACAGTCTCGCATCCAATCGCCTTCGCTAGATCTGGGGGAAGACCGACTGTGTTTGTAGAAACGATCGGTCTTCCATACTGGAAGTAATTGAGCAGCTTCGAAGGAAAATTTGCCGCTGAATCATCGTCCCTTGGGTCTCGAGGATTCAAGAATGCAAAAGCACTAAGGCAGGCACTCTGCATTTCCTCATGACTAACAAATCCTCTGACCCGAACCCCTAATGATGTAAGTCTCTCAGCTTCGGTCGGATCGCCAACTCTTCCAATAACATCCACTTCTACAGCTGATGTATCTACCAATTCGAGGGCTTCCCGTAGAAAGCCGACCCCGCTTGTTTTGTCCACGCCGCCAACAAACACTAGCTTCTTTTTTGAACCTTTGGGGAAGTTACTTTCTTGAAGTGATCCTACATGTCCTTGAAAACTAAGGTTAGGAAATTTGGGTAGGGAGCTAGAAAGAGAGTGCGGAAGGCATATTAGACCATCTGCATGTACTGCAACCTTCTCAATCTCACGAAGGCCGGATAGACCAGGCCGTGCATCCGGAACGATAAGAAGTACACGCCCTACCTTAAGTCTAAGCTTCTTCAGATCTGATGGATGGAGGGTCCGCTGTCCGTAAATTATTAAGTTGTCAGTTGGTTGAGCACACGCGAGTGCCTTCTTTCGAAGTGCTGCACTAATTGCTCTCACCTTTACGTGCGGAAAATTGGGAAATCCAACAAGGCTTCTTTGCCGCTCCAGCGGTGGAAGTAGCTCACCTTCTATTTTGAGTGCGCCTCTCGGCCATCCGGAAATCTGCTTGTACCAAAAACTTGATTTCACGTGACCTAATTCGCCAAGGATGTTTAGGAAGTCCTGAGACCAAGCCGCTGCTGCGGGAGAAAGATATCCACCGCTTGAGATCTCTTGGTTCGTGAAATCAGGGGCAATAACGATGAATCGCATTCTTTAATAAATTTCCCCATAGACCAGATAGGCTTCACGTTCATCGATGTGTTGCGTATTTTTCTTACACATTTCCATACTCTCGCTCTACTGCAGATAGGAGACGTACGGTACCAGGAACCGCCCAGAAAAATAGAGAGCCGATAAACCCTGGAAACAGTGCCGAGTTCTCCTTAAAGAAGAAAAGTAGGAATAGCATTGCATATGTAAGAACAATAGGAAGTAGCCAGAACTGGCTATTTTTCCGGATTATCCGGATCATCATCGTGAGTGATGCAGCAAATATCCAAAGAATGAGCGCCAACCCAACAAGTCCATGTTCTGCAACAATCATCGCCGCTCCTACCTCTGCCGGCTGAGTTTCGAGGTCCCTGACATCAAAGGCTTTACCAACCCCAGATGCATATCCAGTGAAATTCCCAAATGCTGCCTCTTCGACCCAATATAGGAGGAAGCGCAAGAAAACTTCATGGAATCTTGACGAAAGATCTAGCCCTCCTTCGGTCAGAAGTATCAATCGATCACCTAGCAGGAGCCCAAGTGAATCTACGTAAAACAACGAAGCTACTGTGATGGCAGCGAGTGTGACCAGAATGTTTCTTACTCCCTTGCCCTGAGAAAAAAAAGCTCCAAGGACTAGGACCGTTATTAGAATCGCAACACATGCGAAGAAGACCCCTCGCCGCGCTGTCAACCAAGCGACGATTAGAAGGCCGAAAGTGACAGCAAACCAGAATATTTGGCGCTTCGTGCTCCTCTGCTTTACGGAAATGGAAAGCGCTACTCCGAAAGCGCAAAGAGTGGCAATCGAGTTAACCGGTGCAGTTGAGAAATAGCCTGCCAACATTGGTTGTCCAATTCGAAATTCCTTACCAATAGCGATCTCTGCTGCGTTCGCTCTGAAGATTTCCGGCAGCGCGCTATTTCCAAATGCAAGCATGTAGAGCCCAATGGGGAGCTGTAATGCCATGCAGATAGAGAACAGCTTCATAGCATGCAGGGCGTATTGGTTATCCCGAGGTGTTGTGCATCGCATAGTCGCTATGCCAACCATGGGCACCGCAGCTGCTAGCGTCAACGCCTGAAAGCCTAGTGCAAGGTCGATTAGCGCTGCGGGAATAGAGTATAGTATATTCAACGCTATCCAAGCCAGTATCAGCGCCTCGATCCTGCTCGGCCGGGTTAATTTGAACTTCACAAGACCGATGCAGATCATCATGAGCAAAGAAATCGCAGGCACGGCTTCTATTGCGACTGGTTGGCCTGGAAGGGTTTTTCTGGTGACCCCTATCAAAATTGGCAGCAAAAATACAATGTAAAAAGTGAAGCCTCGATGGATGCGCATTTTTTTCTTCAAGAGATTCGGTTATGTCTATCGTAAAGCAAGAAGGGTATACCATAGAAAGATTTCGCTAGTGCTACCCCTACAGCTCCAAAAAAAGATCCAAGGATAAGCGATGCGGCTGCATTCAATGTTGCCGAGATAAAACTAAGTGCTGAAGCCGTACCAACTTTCGTCCGCCCAACTAGTCTTAGGTATGGAATGGTACTCATTGACATTACGCTGTAGCCAACTGCGTAGGCAACTAGGATTTGTATGACTTGTACTATGTTTGCTTGCCCCTTAAGTGCCATAAAGATGACGCCAGGACCAAAAGTAATTACTGCAGCTCCCATGGCTACTGCTAACAACCGTCGTGTTCTTCGAGCCATTCGTGTAGTAGCTTCGAATTCTATTCCGTTGTTAGACTTGTGGAGGCCAATCAATGCCGGACCCAGTGGAGCTAAATATGCTCGAGGAATGGCATGTATCTGGGCCGCGACTTGGCTCGCTAGCGCAGCAACGGCAACGGTCTCCGGCATAAGAAATAGTCCCAATACGATCCGATCGGAGAACATATAGGCTACAGAATTGAAGCTGTGAGGCCACTGAAGCAGAGCGAATCGTATCGCTGGGCGGGCCGCGTCCCCTATCCTGCTCAAACTCGTTCTACGTATTTCCCGGCTAAGGAGTAGCTTTATAGCTGCCTTGCTTGCGATACAGGTCGCGTTGACTGTCAAGATTGCTAGGAGATCTGTTCCGAGTAAAGCGCATGTCGCGACAATAATCAGTGTTGTTGTTCTACCAACTATCTCGACGGACGTGGCAGTTCGGAACAATAGCAATGCCCGCAGGACCGCCGCGGCAACTATGTCTGCTTGAATTGCAATCGCTGTAAGGCCAATAGCTAACGCGTAACTCCCCGCGTCATTTCTTATCGTTTCGAGAGCCTTCGGCGGAGAATTTAGGATTATCGAATACACTGCAATTGCGCTAATTGAAACAACGGCAATCGATGATGCAAGGGACAATCCAACTATTGCTGCGACAGAAGCAGTTTTCTTCGCACTATTTTCCTCACCCGATAGTTGCTGTGTGGCTGCCATCGCGAAGCCAGGTGTAAGGCCACCTATGAGCGTAGCTACGCCAATAAGATAGATCCAAACCCCAAAACCGGCTATCCCAAGTCCGTGCACGAGGGGTATCGCTCCAACCAACTGTAGCGTTGGTACGCTTAGGTGTTCTGCTGTGGTCCAGAACGATGATCCTGGCCTTTCCTTTCCAAAGGGTGCCCGGAACGCGCCAATTCTTGTCCGCATTTTACTCAATATTTGAAAAGTTCAAAAAATGTAATCTACGGTACATAGCTTGAGGTTGCTTCTCCGTGGCGTCTGAAGAAGCTTGGTTTCATTCCTCCAGCTTCACTATGCTTGGACCAAATGATCGCTCTCTAGCCCGGCTCTTCGGCATGCGTTTCGTGTATCGACTAGCAATGGGGAATGCCGCAGTAAAGATTCGTAGTTTAGATTGTCATGATCGGTTACAATTAGTGTTGCCTGGTAGTCGGACGAGATTTCGTCCCGCCATTCTTCGCTTCTTCTTCCATTAAGGTGAGGAAACTCTCTTGTATTAGGTATGACCTCGACTAGCGGATCAAAGTAGTCAGTTATTGCGCCTCTTTTTTGCAATAGATCGATAATCTTCAAGGCGGGGCTTTCTCTCATGTCGTCCACATTCTTCTTATAGGCTGTTCCGACGACCAAGATTTTTGTTCCGGTTAGACCTTTTCCGAAGCGCTGGTCGATCGCTTTTGCGAGCTTGTCCACCACTCGATAGGGCATCGATGAGTTAATTTCGCCTGCAAGTTCTATAAATCGCGTTGAAAGCTCATACTCTCTCGCTTTCCAGGTCAGGTAGAATGGATCTATTGGAATACAGTGGCCTCCAAGGCCGGGGCCGGGGTAGAATGCCATGTACCCAAATGGTTTACTTTTTGCGGCTTCGATGACTTCCCAAATGTCCACGCCCATAGGTTCGCACAACTCTTTAAGCTCATTCACAAGCGCAATATTGACTGCTCGGAATATGTTTTCGGTGAGCTTCACAGTTTCCGCTGTCTTTGAGTTTGAAACTACGACGACTTCTTCGACGATCTTTGAGTAGAATTCTTCTGATATTTGCCTTGCGCTTTCGGTGTCTGCTCCGACGATCTTGGGGATTTTGGTTGTCGTATACTCTTTGTTGCCAGGGTCTTCTCTTTCGGGAGAGAACGCTACGAAGAAGTCTTCGTTAGCTCTTAGCCCTGAAGTCTCTAACTTTGGTTGAAGGAAATCAATGGTAGTGCCAGGGTAGGTCGTTGACTCGAGGACTATCATCTGCCCTTTGCGAATGAATTTCGATATTTCGTTTGCCGTCGCGGTCAAATAAGAAAGATCAGGGTCTCGGTGTTTGGTAAGTGGCGTAGGTACACAGATGACGATAATGTCCGCCTCTTCTAGGCGACGGAATTCCGTTGTTGCTTCGAAGCGGTTTGAGTTCATGAGTTCGGTAATTTGGTTCTTGGGAATGTGTTTTAGGTATGTCTCGCCATTCGCTAACTTCTGACACTTTTTGGTGTCCGTATCGAACCCTATGGTTTCAAATCCGTTTTCGACGGCTGCTATGGCGAGTGGCAATCCAACATACCCCAACCCTATTACGCCAACTCTTGCCGTCCTCTTGACTAGCTTCTCGATGAGAATTGACTTGATGTCAGTTTCGCACATGCTGTTTCCTAGATTCTCTGCTAACTTTGCGTGCTGGCTTGTTGTTTGGAGGGTATTACGTTCTTTGGAGATTTGGCTTACTTGGGTGGTCACTGTGTTTTCAGTGTCGCTGGTAAGGTTTCTTCAGTAATTTGCATCCTGGTTGATGCTGTAGGTGTTGTAGGTATGCTCTGCTCGATAGTGGGAGCGGACCGCATCTTAATTGACAGATCGTTTTCTGAGGGAAGCGGGCAGGTGTGGCGAATTTTCTCGTTCTTGCTTCATCCACCGCCCGATAACGCAGCTTATCGCAGCAGGCTGATAAGGTAGATTAGAGCTCGGGTTAATTCTTTGCCCTGTTCCGAATTTGGGCTAAAGGAGGTGGCTATCGTTCTGTACTCCAGCCGTCACCCGTCCCGCTCCCTCCCCATGCTCTCCTGAATCGCCTCGATCTCCGCCTTGAGCGCCTCGTACTCGGCCATTTTCCGCTTCAGGAAACGACTGGTCAGTCGGGTCTTCTCGGCCAGGCCGCCTGGGGTCAGGACGTAGGCGTATCGCAGCTTGTTGTTCGCGGCGCGGAAGTTGCGGATTTTGATCTGGCCCTTCTCCACCAGGGCTTTCAGGCAGTAGTTCACAGCCCCGAGGCTGACGCCGAGTTCCTCCGCCATCTGACGTTGTGACAGGTCGGGCTGCTCCTCCAGCATGCGCAGGACGCGAAAACGGACGTCCTCGGAGGGGGATTTAGGCACCTGGTACCACGGCTACCGCACCGGCGGTCGCGGAGGGCCGTCGGCAGGGAAGCGCGCTGTTGCAGATTGCGTTCACGGGTGAACGCATAGCTGAACGGATAGGGGAGGGAAACGAAAAAAATGCGACCATTGGGCGAAAGTTGGCCGGTGGCCTGCCCGTTGCCTATCTTCTCATCGGGCGCCCCTGGCTTTCTTGGCGCCTGGCTTAGATAGCCATTCTGCTGTTGCGACCTCTATCGGTGGCTAGGTTCGCGTGCCAGAGCAAAAACTTCTGAGAAAGCCAGATTCAGTCGCTTAAGGTCCGGCTTGCTTGCGGCCGATAGATCAATAATCGAGGGGACAACTCTACGCTTCACCTCGAGTTGCCGAAACGAGCACCGGCCTATGGTTGCGGATGACCGAATTGAGGTGTCTCGGAGGCGAGTACCGGACTATTCGGGGCTGGGATTAATTATTGTAAATCAGCTACTTAATATACCCCCCTTCCGGGTGAAAAGTGTCCTCAGTAGTGTCCATTTTTTCCACATCATGGCTTCAGAGAGCGCACCGGAGCTAGCTGTCTTTCCATTGAGGCGTTCTGCAACGACCAGACTAGCAACTGGCTCCATGAAGCAGAGCAGTCTTGAACGAAAATCAGAGAGGCAGGAACTTCTTCGGCCTACGCGCGGCCTTAGCGGGCATCCATGACCACAGGCGAGACCTCCCAATCGTGGTGAACCGGTGCAAATGCGATGACGATGCAGCGAAATGCTGCTAAAGATGGCGTGTTTGTAGGAGTAGGCAGCTTGTTTAAGTTCATTTATCGGGTTCTCTTCCAGTCAGCCTATCGTCACAATGCACCGCCTCCGAAAGCACCTGTCGAAGATGACGTCAGACCTCGAAGGCCGCCACGCCCGCGAGCCCCTGCAGCCAAGTCGGAGACTACAAGCCGAAGAGTTCCCCCCGAGGGCTATGATGCCCTCTCTCGCGAGACTTCGGCAGAGTGCCCCGCCGAAGACGGCACTCCGATCACCGTGTCCCGGGATGAAGCCAATAACCACGAGGCATCGCGCCCTGTCTTTGACGAGAAGACAGCCGAACGCGTGGCGGAACCCCGCATTCTGGAAGGGCCCGCCTATGTCACGGATGGCGACACAATAACCATTCAGAAGACCCAAGTACGGCTTTTCGGCATCGACGCCCCGGAGCTTGACCACCCTTACGGCAAAAAGGCCAAATGGGCGATGGTGCGCCTTTGCAAAGGCCAGAGAATCCGAGCTGAGGTCACCGCAGAGGATGATTATGGGCGCACTGTTGCGAAGTGTTTCTTGCCGGATGGGCGCGATCTTTCGGCACTCATGGTTGAACAGGGCTTGGCGATCGACTGGCCCAAGTATTCTGAAGGACGATACAGCCATTTGGAGAAGCCGGGAGTGCGCAAGAAGCTATGGCTCGCGGATGCCCGGCAGAAGGGGCGTAGCCACGTCTGGCACGCTTTTGAAGCACGCAACAAAAGTCCGGACTCTAGTCAAGACTGAAGCATGCTAGCTATGAATTAGCGATCCCTGAAGGACCGCCATTTTTATTCAATTTCAATGAGTTATTCTGCCAACACCCACTTCAATCGGTTCTATAGATTTCAATGGGTTAACTTTGAAGTGCCAACACCTTGTGCGCCTCTTTTTTTGCTGAAAGTCTCGCTCGCCCAAGCCGGATAACGACATGCCGCAACGCAACAAGACCTAATCGCCCTCAAGCTTTCCCAAACTCTGGGTTCTTGTAGAGTCGGCTGTGAGTGCGGAGGTGATCAACCAATGACCTATGAAGAGCTTGAGGATTACCTCCAAAACCGAATGCGCATGTCGCATATCTACCAACCTGTAATGCTAAAGGCTCTCCTAGAAGGGTGGGGGGAAGCATCGGTGGAGGACATCGCTTTTGCCCTTCTGTCATATGACCAGTCGCAGATTGAGTACTACACTATTCGGACCAAGAACATGGTTGGCCGAGTGCTCACCTCTAACGGGGTGGTTGAACCGGTGAGGAAGGGCAACTCCATCAATGGCTACCGACTTACCGTAGCATCCCTGACAGAGCAGCAGAGAGCCTCCTTAAGCGCCCTTTGTGATCGGAGGCTATCGGAGTTCATAGAAAGCCGTGGAGCCGCCATATGGGGCCGCAGAGACGCTGGACGTGAGTATGTTCCGGGTTCCATCCGTTATCAGGTTCTCAAGAGGGCAAAGCTCCGTTGTGAGCTATGTGGAGCGCACGAAGATCAGATGGCTCTACATGTCGATCACATCGTACCTAAGGCGCGAGGGGGAAGTGACGAACTGAGCAATTTTCAAGCTCTTTGTATGCGGTGCAACACGAACAAAAGGGACAGCGACGATACAGATTTTCGAAGTTTCTTAGAAAGCTACCATGACCGAGATGAATCCTGCATATTCTGTACACTGGATGCAGGCCGTATCATTGATGAAAATGAGCTTTGCATCGCTGTGAGAGATGCATTTCCTGTAACGGAACTACACACCCTGATTATCCCTAAAAGGCATGTTTCGGACTACTTTGGCCTTTATCAACCAGAACTGAATGCAATCCACAACCTCTTGGTCAAGCACAAGGCATTGATCCAGCAGCAGGATAGCTCTGTAACCGGATTCAATGTTGGTGTGAATGCTGGCGAAGATGCGGGTCAGACGGTCCTTCATGTGCACGTACACTTGATACCCAGAAGGACAGGGGATGTTGAGGTTCCCAGAGGTGGAGTTAGAGGGGTCATCCCTTCAAAACAGCAGTACTAAGGACGAGACGGCTAAGACAATGCAGCCGAAACGATGCCGAATCCAAGCATACAAGCTGCGACATCAACGGCTACCATGTCCCGAAACTTGACCCTTCCGTGCGGATATGCACTACTTATTTCACACAGGCGCACATCTGATTTGAGGCTCCCAATATCCGATGCATCACAGGCCATAGAGAATTTATTGTTGGAGACTATCTAAATGCAGCTCCGAGACTGTTTGAAACTAGCGATGGTTCTCTCATTTATTTTTGCAGGCCATCCAGCAGCCTCGCAAGAAAAAAAGCAACTTGCTGAAGAATGCTTAGCCGCAATTGAAAGTGGTGACCAAGACAGAGTGGTCGAAATTGCGGAAACCATGAAGTCATGGAGAACTATTTTTGCGACAAAACTGATAATGGACGCCCGAACCTGCCTTGGTCAGGCTACCGGAGAGGCGTGGGAGTACAACTATCAGCACAGCATGTTCCAAAACAGCAGAGAAGCAAAGGAGCAACTGGAGGCTGCCAAGTTAAAGAAAGAAAAGAGACGGCTCGCACTCATAGAAAGAAAATGCATTCTCAAGGACGATATTCAGAGGTATGAAGGAGAGATATTTTCTGCGCAGAATGAAGTTGAAGATCAGTTAGAGGCCGCGAGATCAGAAGTATTTCTGGAAATGATGAATCGATGCGAGCTTTGGTTCAAGGAGGATAAACAGTCCGCGATCCTTAGTCCGGTCTGCAATAAGGTATTTATCGAGGTTGGCTTTCCCGACTCTATTGACTACTCGTTCATAGCGGAACGAAGATCGAGTATCGAGGTCGCCAGGCGAAATCTCAAAAAAGCACAAGGGGACCTAGCCATAGTCGAAAGGTTCAACATGTTCCCTAGTGAGTATTTTGAGATGAAACTGGAGCAAACCTCTTCACAGACTAAACCTGAGGCAAGCGAATGTGCGCCTTATGAAAGTAAAAATGGTCGAAGGCAAGTTGTAGATCAGTAGCTATGGCGCGGAGAAAATTATTCTTCAGCGTAAAATCCTTGTCGCTTTGGGGTTCTCCGTTGATCTACCAACCGCCCTTCAGCCCTGCCGAATTTTAGGTGGATTCTCTTTGATCTTGTTTCCAGTATTCGCTTTGGCGTCACCGAAGTGTTGTCGGCATGGCACCATGAGAGTCCCTATCTCCGGAAATTCTCTTTGGTAACAGACCTAGGGAGAGGTCAATTCAAATCAGGGTATGGGATTTGAATATGCCTATTACCCCAAAAGAATGCAAGCTGACCTCTCCAAGGTATAACGAAAAAGATGTTAGAATAAGGAAATCGAATGTACGTAACAAGAATTGAACTAAGGAACACCGGTCCGATAGAGCATGCGCGTATTGAATGCCGCTTCAATGATGATGGATCACCGAAACCGATCGTTCTTGTGGGGCAAAACGGATCTGGAAAAAGTGTAGCGACAGCGCATTTAGTGAGTGCTCTACTTGAAGCGCAGGGCACCGTGTTTGAAGATTCGGACGTCGAGAGCGGCAAAGTTTATAAGCTAAGGAGCGCGTCCTATGTCCGAACAGGAGCCAAGTATTCCACGGCAGAGATAGAATTTTCAGGCAACTTCACTGTTAGCGAACTGCAACTCACGGTCGCCAAGAAGGAGTATGAGGGCGCTCTTCCGAAGTATGGAAAATGGGATAACGTCGAGCCAACTGCCACCTCGCACTATTCATCAAATTTCAACGCGGGTATTACCAGCCTTAGAGATGAGATGAACTCGTCGACGCATCTATTCTTTCCCCCAAACAGGTTCGAAGAACCAGCTTGGCTTAATGATCTAAATTTACGAAACAAGGTCAATTATCCATCGCTCAATTATTTTTTAAACCACTCAAATCGACCTATTATTAGCTACGCGCCGATGCGCGATCTACAAAATTGGCTTCTCGACTTGATATACGACAGCTACGCAATAGAGAGGAAGAGTGATATTGAGTTTGCCCTCGACGAAACAGGGCTTCCAATTTTTCCACGCATCGTTGAGACCCGGTATGGTCCGGCAACAAGCATCTTAGATCCAATTGCCTCATTCCTACAAACTCTATTTCAACGGCAAGGGACATTGACTTGGCACGTCGGCAGCCGAAATAGACGGCATATAGGAATTCGTATTGGGGAAGAAGAAGTTGCGAGGAACCTGTTCCAACTTTCATCAGGACAAACCGTTCTGCTGGATTTATTTCTAACAATTATTAAGGATTTTGATCTTGGCGACGCACAGCTTCGTGAGCTAGGTGATATTACGGGAACGGTTGTTGTTGACGAGATTGATCTCCATTTGCACACCGATCTTCAGCATGACCTTCTACCAGACTTAATCAAATTGTTTCCTAAAGTGCAATTTATTGCAACAACACATTCACCGCTCTTTGTGATCGGAATGGATAAAGTCTTTACACCAGAAGGTTACCAGCTAATTGAGCTTCCTGACGGCTGCGAAATTGAAGCCGAGCGGTTCTCTGAGTTTGAGGCCGCGTACAAACACATGAGAGCGACTGAAAGATTTCAAGCAGAGAATTTTGAGCAAATTTTGATCGTTCAAAAGCCGATTCTCTTTGTCGAAGATAAATATGATGCAATCTACAAGATTGCCTATTTGAAGATAAAGGGCATAGAAATTGGTTCCAAAAATTTTGCTGATCTTTTTTCTGATCATTCGCCGTTCGAGATCAGGAGGGGAGAAGGCGCTGGCTCGGTTGCGGGTTTCTTGGGCATGAACAATACTGATGGATATGATGACAAGAAGGTTATAGGGCTCTTTGATTTCGACCGAGAGGGAACCGAGCGTTTTTACCATTTGAAGAGGAAGAATAACTGGGATGAAAGAATTGAAGGTGATCCTACCACGGGTTTGTTCAAGAGGCGGAATCAACACGACTGCTTCATCGCATTGCTTCTACCTATTCCCGAACGGCACCTTGAATTTATTTCGTCTGTGGAGAATGGGAAGTTCGGAAGTTATGTTGAGGTGGAGAACCTGTTACCTGATCGATTTCTCACAGAAAATGACCTTGTTGATGAGGAACAAATTACTGGCTCTATCAGCTACAAAAAAGTAAAAAGCGGAGCAAAAGCCTCTCTTGACAGATTGCTTGTAGCTGCTGACCCTGAGATCTTTGAAGACTTTAAGCCACTTTTCTCCAAGATAGATAGTTTGTTTGGGCTTTGATTTCGGATCAATCTGGCTCCTTTATTTGTGTAAGGTATTGGAAGCGTGACTAGTTTGAAGTAGGGGATTCCCGCAATCGAAATGTATGATTACTCATTGACGCTGCGTCAAAAACGGTCGTTTTCGCCGGTGACAGAAGCGGTTGTATTTTGGCACATCCTGCGGTGCGGAGAAGATCTGAAAGGAGCCCAATACTACCAAAAGTGTAGCTGGGTAACGCAGCGCTTGCGGGAATTTTGCGACCAACCCCAATTCGCGATCCGCCAGTACTCCACGCCCATGACAGGCCCCTAAGTTGCGTCTTCTTTATTGGACGAAACTATCCAGACCGAAAACAATGCCCCCAATCGAAATCACAACTGCAACTAGCAGAATACTAAAAGAACATATTCCGACAAACAACTTAACTTTTCCCCAAAAACCCGGAAAGTTGTCCGGGAAAGTCACGCGGTTTTCTGTGTCAATTTCGGGTGATACAAAAACGATCTCCAAAAGTTCGTAGAACGACTTAGAATAGAAAATGCTTAAGCATACCGCCATTAGATAGATAAAGAAGCGAAACGTTAGGGCACACAGAGTCGCTAAGACTATGATGAAAAGTGGCACGAACGCCAAATCGGTCCAGCCTTCTGTGAATATTTGCAATTCACGGAAGATGAAGCCAGCTAAGAGAGATAGAATCGCAATTCGTATCATCGCTCCTGCGAGATCAGACACACGTTTCATCGCCTCGTGAGTAGAACGCAGGTCTCTATCTTCGAGCGCAGAAAGACTTCCACCGAAAATCAATTTTTGAAGCCGCTTTGCATTCATCGTTCCAGTCCCCTCTTGCCGTTTGGCGACCCACTAAAGTTGACTTTCAAATTCACAAATCATGTGGATTGCAACGTAGCTGATACCAGATTCGGAGGACGTATCGAAAGTCAGTTTTGTCCGCACACCGGACACGAACCTTCCGACAGAACCTACGGGAGAAAATCGGTGTTTGTGTCCCGGCCACAAACCTTGGGCAGAACCTAGCATCGACGAAGCCAAGCTGAGAAGAGGAACGCTAATTTAGGTCGGCTACCATTACCTATAGTGCGTTTTGTGGTAATACCCAAATTCGAGGCGTTAGTATTCTCCCCAAAGCCTATAAACGCTTAGGGCGCGATTTAGAATATGGTGTGTAGCAATCATCGATCAGAACCGCGGATAGGTAGGCCATTCCCAGGGTCTACCGGCGATATTATGATTGTTGTGCTACGTATATCAACGTTCACTGTAGTGGTGCTTGGAGTAGGGGATGAAACTGTATTTTCTGTTGCAAGACCGTAAGCACCCAGGCCGATTTGCACAACAGACAATACGTCCCCAATCAACTTGTTTCTTCTCCGAGCCTTCTGTTGCTCTTCCAGTATTGCCTTTACCCGCTGACGGGTTTCTGCATTTGCACGTTCTATTGCTCCGGCAGCAGCCACAACTTCCTCACGGCGCTTCTTTATTTGCTCCAATGCTGCAACTGCCTCGGAACTAGCCCCAGCTTCCGGCAACGCTGCAGCTCTCTCGATCCTACTTAAGACATCTTCGTAGTATTCAACTACTCCATTTGCATCGTTCAAATGCTCTTGAAGCGTATCAATCCGGCGTTTGATCTCCTTCCTAGCGCGTTTTACCTCGGACAAACGATCAGAGAATCTAGGCTCCAGTTTGTCACGTATTACCTGAAGGTTATTGAACACCGGATACCCAGATACTTGATCAGCAGCCAGACCTCCATTTTCCAGATAATCTTCTAATACATTGGCTCCATCACTTAAAGCAAGATCAGCGCGGTCATACATAAACTCAATCTCTGCAAGTTCCTCGTTACGCGCACTCAGCTGGGAAAGTTCTTCTGTTCGAAGTTTGATTAGAGAGATTTTCGCGCTGAGCTCGCCATGTACTCGGTCGCCGACACCCAAATTTGAACCAATCGACACTGCGTAGTCGTCAAGCTTGTAATCTACCGGATAGAAGGTTTCGGCGCGCAGTGCCTCAATTTGTCGATCAAGTGTATCAAGCGTCCCATCGGGCAAATCCCCGCTGCCATCAAGTACATCCGCCAAGCTGTCCAAATCGAGAATCTGTGTGAGCACATTACCCACTCCTTGCGCATGACCAATGACTGTCCCAAAATGAAATAGTACTAGGATGTTGATCGCTACTGCTGCCGTGAGCTTCCGAAATTGAGCCATTTTGCACCTTTAGCCTTAGAGCTGATCTATTGCTCTAATTGTTTCTTCTGTAGACGCCACGATTTGCTCAAGCCCGCGATTTGAAGCGTCATATACATACTCAAGAGCCTTTGCTTGATTGTAGCGTCCAAGCAGGTCAACAAAAGCAACGCTAGAGTCTTTAGGTGTGATCTGGATCGTGAAGTTGTTCGCTTTAGAAAAATCTCCGGGCATTTGTTGTTTACTCAGGGAAGCCGACGAACGGCGCTCGGACGTTCTAGTCTCTGTTTCTCCGGGTACCTTTTCAACACAGCAATCCCATATTCTATCGTCCGCCAGTCTTGCGCAGTAGCCACTAGTCCCACGTCGATCCTCATCAAAGCCTTCACAGACTTCTTCTTCCCATTGAGTAAAGTCCACATACGTATGACCTCCCGAAGTCTTTGGTTCCAAAAGTCTGAAAAACTGATGGGGAGCCGATATCTCGTAACGCTTGCCCCTACTTGGTGAGTGGGCTTCGAGCTCCTTTGCCAACTCATCAACTTGTTTCTGGACATCAGAGTATTCGTCAAGAAACTTTCCGAGCTTTGGAGTGGAATTTCCTTCAAGAATGATGGAAGCCGCAGCACTCACAGACGCAGAATAGTCCCGCAACTGCCGCTTATCGCCTGCAGTAGTGAAACCGGCTGATCGAGCTGCAATGATCATCGACTTCATAGATAGGCGCAGAAGTTCGATTGATGAAATTACGTCTAAGGACTGACCTTCAGTTTGCGCCAGTTTCTCGTGCTCACTTGCCGATCGCCTAATGTCCTCTAAGTGCTGGGTATAACGGTCTCGATCAACTGGTCCAAACTCTGGGTTATCGTTGAACAATACATCCGATACGAAGCCAAATTCCAGCCGCACGGCTGCTGAGTATATTCCAGCAGCCGCAACTTCTCTATCCAATAGAACTGTCTGAGGTGGTGTCAAAATTGTTAACTCGGCTAGGTCCACCAATTGATTGGAGATATTGCTGAGTTGATTACTTATTTCCTTTTTGGTTTTGGGTTATTCGATCCAAATATGCTTGCGTTGCCGGGTCAAGTCCACCTCCACCACCTTTCGAGAACAAACTTCCAACTGCGCCAGCCACAGATATTGCCGTCATTACCCATGCCTTGGCAGGCATTGCTGATATCGAAAGCAGCGGGATCGACGTAATCCCTGCGCTAGCCGTAGTGCGTAAAAAATCTCGTCTTGATAGCATCAGCTCGACCCACAATCTTTTGAATTAGCTAAACAACTACAGTCAACATCCTACAGTATGGTGCAAGATTTCTTATGATACTAGTTTTTTGTGGACGGCGATTGGGTTGTGCCAAAAACGGTCCTTTTCGGACAGTCTACACGCACAACAGGAGAACAATGCCTTAGACTGTCCAAAATTCCTGTTCATTACTTTGACATTATGGACAGGTTTTTGTACAGTACTGGCATGATCATTGGTTATGCACGGGTCTCTACAAACGACCAAAGCCTTGATGCTCAGATAGACG
>CBDDGS010000032.1:0-70710 GCA_965227935.1 Cyclobacteriaceae bacterium
GCCGCCGAAGGTAATGAAAGTGTCTCCTCTCAGGATAGAGTTGTTGTTTTTATAAGTAGCAGCATCCCAATGGATACTCTTCGCGCAATGGCTGCGGATCTTTCAAAGATTGAAGGTATTATGGTTATGCGTGGCGGCATTAATGGCCTTCAAGAAATTGTGCCAACACTTGAGTTCATTTCGGATATTTTAAAAGTTGATCCTACCTGCACCGAAAGGTGCAAAATGTTGTCAACCGATGTTTTGATTGACCCAATGCTTTTCCGTGAAAACGGAATTGAGAGGGTTCCTGCCGTTGCCTTTATTGAGGATATGTCCGTGGGCACCTACTGTGAGCGAAAAGGCGAATCCCCTTCTGCCCGAAGGATTACGTTCGGTGATGCCAACATTTATGGTCATTTAAAAGAACAGTCGAGAGATATAAACAACAGCTCTCTCTCAAAGTTTATGAACGTATTGGAGGGGTAATGTCTGACGTGTCATGGAAGACAAAATTTAAAGCACTCCCAAATTGGGAAAAGGCTTTATTTATTGCGATACTTTTAATGCCTTTGTATGTCGTTGACAAAGGCATTAAACGCTTGGATTTTGTAACCTCTGAATCTATAGACGCACGGATGGTATTCAAGACCGGCGAGACTGCCAAAGTAGGTAGCTATGCCAGATTTGCGATGCCACGCATTGACGATCCTGACACTTTGATGAACGTCACAAAAAGGATCGTTTGTGGACCAGGCGATATTCTGAGAATCGAAAATCTTCAGGTTTATTGCAATGGTGAGCTTTTGGGAACCCAGATGGAAACAACGCCGGCTGGCTATCCTTTACCTGTTTTTTCTTATAATGGAGTCATCCCAGACCACATGGCTTTTGCGATGGGAGATCACCCAGCCAGCTATGATAGTCGTTATTGGGGTTTAATTGATATTCGCCATGCTGAAAGAGTCAGCAAAGTCTTTTAGGAGGGAACCATGTTTAAATCTATTGCGGTCGCGATGCTTGTTATTTTAATTTCCGGTTGCGCCACTCTTTCTGGAGCCGGAAAAAAGGAAGTCACAATTTCCTCTGATCCATCTGGCGCTCAAGTCTATCTAAACGGTGATTTTGTAGGCGAGACGCCGCTTCATCAGACTGTAAACCCTCGTGACGTCCCTACTCTTAGCATCAGGAAGGAAGGGTATAAATCGGCCTCATATTCATTCAAAACCGTTCACAACAAGAAGGTTAGAGGCAATGTCGCCCTGGGGCCGTTGTATTTCATCGGCGAAGGAATAGACGGCATGACCTCTAGCTACATGACCGTTGAAGAGGATGAAGTACACATTACCCTGGAGAAGGAATAATGAAAATTTCATTGATCCTGATCTTATCTATGGTCGCGGTTATTGCTACTGGCTCTCAAAATAATCCTGACAGCAAGAATGGTTATTTTTGGTATGAGGATCCGCCAGAGCCCAAAGAAGAAGCGGAAACCGAGAACAAAGAATATCCGAAACCATCTATTCCAAGCCATGAAGCGATGATGGACATGCACCCTGACGCGCTTCACAAGCTTCTTGAAGACTCAAGGAAGTACGCCGTCTATACCCGGAACGTTGATGACGTTGTTGATTATTACAAGGTACAGGATGCAGTGAGACGTAAGGCCGCAGCTTTCACATCCTTGACCTCTCTTGCGATGCTGCAAAACCCTGAGCTGAATGCCCGTTCTCAGTATGCAGTTACCACTCCCGGCAAAAACGCACGCAAACAGCAACTCGACAGCTTTGTTAGCACAAAGCTTGCAGAGAATAGATCCCGCTTCGCTTTGGGTTTCTTTGTGAGGGAAAGCTGTGGGGTGTGCGCTGCACAGCGCCCTACCCTTCAGTTCTTTCAGGACAAACACGGCTGGATTGTTCAAGAGATTGATATTGATGAACGCCCAGATATTGCACATCGGTTTAACGTCACAGTAACGCCCATGATAATCCTTATAGAACGGGGCTCCTCACGGTGGCAAAACATAGCAGTCGGCGCCGAATCTTTAAGCATGATCGAGCAAAACACATACCGGTCTATCCGATTGTTACAGGGCGAGGTTGACCCACAACAGTTTTACACCAATGAAGCCACCCAGGATGGCTTCTTCGATCCGGGCGCATAGGAGGCAACATGAAAAGGATTATTCTGCTATTTATCACTGCTATTTTGCCTGGCATCAGCTTTGCTGCAAATTGGGCTGAAGACTGGTTCGATAACAGCGTTGCGACACCCAGCAGTTCATTTGAAGGCCAAAAGCGGGGTTTCTATAACGCACCTGGTTTCAGCGGTCGTGTTCATGTGGCTACTGATAATCCAATAACTATCACCACCCCTAAAATTGAAGCAGGTTGTGGTGGTATCGACATGTTTCTTGGGGGCGTCAGCTTTCTTGACGAGGACTACCTTGTCCAAAAATTCCAGAATATCATGCAGGCCGCACCTGCCGTTGCCTTTGATATGGCACTGAAAACAATGTGCAAGGAATGTAGCGAAACAATCACCAAGCTTGAAGCTGCAGCCAACTGGTTGAATGGGCTCCAAATGAACGAGTGCGCTATGAGCAAAAAACTTGTAGCTACTGTTTCTGAAGGCGACCCAAACATCCTGAAACCTATGTGGGGGGAAATGACCAGCGGTGTATCTCTCGGCCAGGCCGTAGACAGAAGCTGGACAGAAGCACAAGAAAATGTTCGTGCAAATGATGGGAAACCCACTCAAGACCTAAAATCCTTGACAGCTCAATGCCCTGCCGATTTTAAAGCCATCTTCCAAGATGGCAGCCTTATTCACCACGTGGCGGACCGCGTTGGGCTCACCGATTACGAAGACACTATTCGTGGATTCCTGGGTGATGTATTCATCAAAGCTGGGAATACAGACCTTATCCCAACTGCCTATGAGATTCCGCCCTGCTCAGAAAATGAAGGAATGACAGTCAAAGACATGCTTGAAGGCAACGTTTATGACCAAACGGTTGCCCAAGCCTGCGCAAAAAGTTCAGGGAAATCAGTTAGGGATATCGTGACTGAGCGCATGACGGACCTGGTTGACAATATGAAAAACAACCAGCCGCAACCTACAGAAGTTGCAAACTTCATTAACACATCAGGCCATATTCCTGTCTACGCAATTCTACGGAAAGCCGTTATTAAAAATAATGAAGCCGCACAAATATCTGTTCTTCAAGATGTCGTTGGCACAACCTATTCCGCCCATATTCTCAATGATCTTTACAGAAATATCAGCGTGGCGATGAATGAAGTACGCAAGGCCTCATCCCCAATTGGCGCCTCTGGTGCCACCGGCCAGTGTGATCCGCGCATTTATAGTGGAGCGATATCTAAGTTTGAGAACTTGCATAAACGACTTCGCGAACAGATCTATGCGCTTAATGAACACTATCGGAATCAGATTGCTTCTTATAGCGCGGGTCTAATGGCTGCAAACTACCACGAGGAAGATGCAGCAAGAACCCAGAACAGCAAACCCAACCAGCTAGGCAAGTAACCATGAAAGCAAGGAAGCTTCTCTATCTTTTGTGTCTCTTATTTTTACTGCCTGTCGAGGCTTACGCTGACTGGGACTATTACACCTACGGTGCCTTTGACCAAGTTTCTGATTCTTTTGAAAGGCTGGCTTTGATCTATTCTGATAATCGATACGGCGCTGTGGTAGGCGTCATGTTGATTATCGGTTTCACTGTAGCTCTTATTGGCTTGGCCATGAAACAGAATGGCCCGGGAAAAATTGTGCTTCCATTCATTGGCGGCCTTGTCTTTACTGCCGCTATTGTCCCCACTGACACAATTCATGTTTATGACCCCACGGTCAATCGCTATGAAGCGGTGGGGGATGTTCCGGCACTCATCGCACTGGGGGCCGGAATCACCAATTCAATCGAAAGAAGCATTACTGAAACCGTTGCTCAAAACCCAGCTAATCCCGGGACCCCAGAACGCCAGGACCTGGGGTTGAAGATGCTCATTGAAGCGGCCAAGCAGGCAGGGAATGGCCCCAATGATCATTACAACATGCGTACGCTGGTTGAGTATTTCACTTCATGTGGTGACGTAGCTGGCAGCGTACCAGGGTCAACCTACTCATCATCCGATCTTCGCGGTGGGCTCATAGAACCCATGGATGCTATGGAAGCCATGGCACTACAAGGTGCCTATACAACAGCCTACAGTGCCTCTGCAAAATCTGGTGTTTCCCGGACTTGCAAAGACACTTGGGACAACCAGCTGAAACCATGGCTTACCAGCACAGGAACCCTTAATGGCGTTTTATCAAACCTTTGCCGTACATCCGAATATGACCCTTCTGTAGCAGCTGAATTTCAATCATGCCGCGATGAATTAGCTCGGGCAGCAGAGACATCAACAGGCATTAATGGGGTAAATCTTGACCGGTATCTACAGAATAGAATCATTGCCAACGGTATTTACCAAGCAATCAACACCAACAACCCTGAGATTTCGATTGAACAGTTGGTAAACAGACAGGTTGCCTCAGAAAGTATTGGTGCGGCAATTTCCGCCCAGAGCTGGATGCCTACGCTACGAGGGTCTGTCATTGGAATCACTTTTGGCATTATTCCCATTGTCCTCGCTTTTATCGTAACTCCTCTCTTCAACAAAACTTTGTTGATCACTATGGGGCTACTGATGTTTACGGTTTTCTGGGGCGTTATTGATAGTTATCTCTACACTGCTGCACTAGACCAATACGCCCGCGTATTCACTGAGGCACAGCAATATGGGATGGGTCTTATCAATTTTTGGCTAACACCAACTGACTCTATGAAGGCGTTGTCGATCCTCACTCAATCCAGAGGCAACGCAATTATGATCGCAACCTTTCTCTCTGCAGCGCTCTTTGGCTTAAGCGCTTATGGCCTATCTCAAATTGCGCAATCATACAATGACGCCACTGAAAACAAAGGTAAGCAAGAGTCTGAAAAACAGTACGACCCCGTATCAAATAGCAATTATGTTGACTCCTTGGCACAGGCTCAGGCAGGTGCCCAGGCCGAAGGCCAATTTGGACTCGCAGGTATGCGTGATGCCAACCTTGCCGGTAGAGCGGAAAGTATTGCCGGCACCAGTGAGCTGAAAAACCAGACTGGAATGGGGGCAGCAGATGCGGGCGCAAGCCTTGGCGAAATTTCTGGTGCTACTCGTGCCGGAAACCTCAATGAAACTCAAAAGATCGCTGAACAAACAGGTCAGTCTGCCCCGGGCCTCGCCGCCCAGACCTCAGCAACAGAAACCGCTAGTCGTATCGGTGACGCAAGCGGTACTGACAAAGCCGCCGAAACCATGATGAATGGCGACACGTTCAGAATGGCTGAAATGAACAAACAGATTGAAGCCGAGCGTTCCACTGGAGGAAATAAGACGTGGGCAGATATGGCCGACACTATGGTTGAGCAAAACCCCGGGATGACCAAGGAACAGGCTTGGGAAAACCTTGCGAAAATGGATAATTCCACCTATGCGACATTCCAGGCCGCCGGTGGAGACGAACATACTATTAGCCGCCTAATTGATATTAACGGTGAGCGAAGCGTTAATGAGCCCCTAGCCTTCGATGATGGGATGAAAGAGCTTGGCAGTAGCACAGCCGAAGGCGCCCGGGCTGAAGGTCTGTCTCGGGCAGCGCAGGCCGCAGGTACCGACAAAGCAATAGGGGAAGAAGGTTTGGCAGCTAGTGCGGCCACTACCTTTGTGGGGCAAAAGCAAGCGATTGCGGATATGCGGGAAACCCTGCAGACCGCTTCCCAGAATGGGGGTCTGGATCGTATGCAGGAACAGCTTGCTGAAGGCAAAGTCTCCCAGGAATACGGTCGAGCTTTGGCGGGGCTGCAAGCGGCAAACGCTATGGGCATGACGCCTGTTAATTCCGAAAGATCTCAAAATCTAAGTAGTATCACTGTTCCTGTAACACCAGAACAGGCAGGCGATTTCCATGATCGAGGAATTATTGATACTCAGCAGCACAACACCTTGTCTGAATCTGGCGGGACGATCACCTTTGCTCTTGATCCAGTCCATGGAAAAGGGTCCGTCACATCACAGGCAATGGCTGGCGATGCTGCGTCACGTAATGACTCCCTTACCAGGGACTCCAGCGTCAATATCGATTCTAGCGTGACTGAAAACGATCAGTATCGCCGTTCTACTGGTGCCGATGTCGGCACCGGCTCTGGCAATGTCTTCGAGGCTCTGCAGGAACCCTCAACTGTTCAGCGCGTTCTTGAAGAAGATGGAGGGGACTACATTGTTGCTGAAAACCTGTCTAATGCCATGGGCTCTATTCTCAATACAGGGTTAAGTGTTCAAAACAATCGTGCGCTGAATACATCCGCCGGCATCAGTGCTGGACCTGGCGGCAAAGGGGGAGGTAGCAATGATCTGCAAGATAGCAACAGGGATGGCGCTGCTGGTGGCGGCCAAGGAATGACCGGGTTGTTCGCTGGCTACAACGAATCAGCCATCACAACTCGGAGCGCGGAGGCAAATATCATGACAGCATCTTTTGTGAACGCGATTTCCGCAATGCGCGAACAGGCACGCTCCGAAGGGTATGATAATCCCTACGCTGAAAACCTGAGAACATCTGAATTGGTAGCTGAATTTGCAGACAGTATGCAAAAAGGCACATTCTCCACTGTCAAAGGCGAAGCCGATGGCGAATCAGTAAATGATGCCGTTCAGGAATATTTTGACAGCAAGGGGTATAATGTAGCTTCGGAATCCATTAACAGCGAAACCAGCTGGTTTGGTAACTCCACAGGAATTAAAGAGGACACATTCACAAAAGAGTAAGGAGACAGGAATGAAACCGAAGACAAGGAAAGTTCTCAAAGCCGGCCTGGTATTGGTGGTATCACTTGTCACAAGCCCCATCAGGGGTTTTGTGGCCGTGATCGACTTCCTTTCCAGGCATTTGCCGAATAACGGCAACCCTGACCTTCATACTCAGGACGTGATCGCTCAGTCCCGCAGTAACGGCTGGCACACAGTCGGTGGAGGGGCTCGCGGTGTGAGCCCTACCGCCCTTGCCATGTCAAAAAATCAAAAATAGGGGGTGTCTGTGCGCCCCCTGCCCTTCATTTTCCTATTTTTCCTCCTGACTACTTCCAGCTCATCTTGGGCATTTTGTTTCAACCAAGCTGCTCAGAATTACAATGTGCCAGAAAAACTCCTGCGCGCCATTGCCGCTCATGAAAGCTCGATGAATCCCAAGGCGGTCAGCAAGAAAAACTCAGATGGCACCTATGACATTGGACTAATGCAAATCAATAGCTGGTGGATGCCTCAACTCTACAAGTACGGCATTACCCAGAATTCTCTCCTGAACAACCCATGTCTTAACCTTCATGTTGGCGCCTGGATACTTGCAACAAACTTCCACACGCATGGTAAATCTTGGAACTCTGTCGGTGCGTACAACGCAGGATTCAAACCTGAGCGTCAAAATCTGAGAGAAAACTATGTTGGGCTAATCAAGCGGCAACTTGTTAAAATTGAAAATAACAAAAACCAAACCCCAGCAAGGAAGAATCCCCTCCCTCCCCACCTTGCTGCATCGACTACATATGGATTTGGTTCTGTTCAATTTGAAAATTCAGAAACCCGCTAACCTAAAAACATTTCTACCAATTTTAAAGCCATAGAACTCAATCGCCCTTACCCCCAGTACGCACCTTCACCAACAGATGAATGCCCGCCTTCACACAGGCCTCATCTTCGCTAAATCCGGCCTTCTGAAACCCTCTTACCATGTGAATAAACTGCTCTGGATTCTTATCGGCCAGCTCCTTCTCTGTTTCCGTGAGTCCCTGGTATCCCCTCGGATACCGGGTCTCTCGCCCTGAAAACAACATCTGCTCCTTAGGGTCCACAGGGTCTATAAGTGCCGGCGGCTCAACACATTCGTAGTACCTGGTATCAAACAATTCGTGGCGTCGATCTTTGATCCCACCGGCCGGCATTGTCTGCCAATCTCCCTGTTTCTCGGTGCGGCGCGCCTTTTCTGCAAGTATGTCTGGGTGATTATCGAGCGGGTGAGCAATCCACCGGGACGTAAAGTAAGGAGTTACACCAAATAACATCTTCTCTCCAGCTTTTGTGAACAGGTCGCGGGCCTGGCCGATAATATTCCGGCCGTCTCGCATTTCGTGGTCGATTGCCTTCTGAATTGGCTCCAGATTGATTTCCAGAAAACCGGATTTGTCCCTGTTTTCTGGTAACACCGGAGATTCCCTGCCTGGGTAAGATAGGTATATGTGCAACTGGAAATCACCGATAGATCCGGATAAATCGAAATTGCTGATACCATCACTCCAGCGGATATCCGTCAGTACCGTACTGCCCCGGTATTCTTTCCCAAAGTAAATTACCGGAGGTGTGGTTATGTCCGGCAATTCGCCGGCCCGGGCAGCGTCGGCAATAAATTGCCGACAGCTCACCAGGAATGAAATCTCACACTCTTCCGCAGGGCCATTATCCGGTGATGCGTCGTGAGAAAAATGCCACTGATTCACCGGACCTTTTTTGGCCATCACTGCTTGTCCGCAAGAAGGACAGGTACAGCGGCAAGCCTTACCGGAAGGCACTGCACTGACTTCTACAACTCGACCGTGTGTTTGGGAAAAGGCGAAAGGGATTTTTATCATGAGGCTTTATACTTCCACGAACTAAAGGTCAATTTCCAGATGCTTGGAAATCTGATGTTTAGCCTCTGAAATCGCTTTCCCGGCTGCCTTTCCAGCCTTCTGTGCGGCAATGGCCACTGCAGAGGGCTTGATTGCACCCTCCTTATCTAAGTCATCGTAATGCTTCGACTTACCCAGGTGCTCAACACTGCTGGTCTTGTTGCCGGTTCTCTCTTTAATCCCCTTCACCAGATCCTTTTTGCTATCGGTGTAAACCTTCGCCTCATGTCTGGCGCGGCTGATCCCAACGTAAAATGACTTCTGGTTGATCAGATTTCTACGCCAGCTTTCGGCCATTACCATTACTCGATCGTGAGTCTGGCCCTGAGCTGCAAACATTGTTGATGCATAGTTATGATCAAATGTTCTTTCCTTGCTCGCATCGAATTGCTTCTCACGGCCGTCTTCCATTTTCATGGTAATGAGCGAGCCTTTAATCTCCTTGACTGTTCCTCGATCCCCGTTCTTTAAATCCAACTCTTTATTGGTCTGACGCCAAACAAGCTTATCCCCTTTTGCCACCTTGATTTCGTGTTCCTTGAACAGGGCCACACCATGCTTTGATTTGCCCGCAACCTTGGATGGATCCCAAAGAACATTGTCCGGGCTCTCCTTTGCTGTTTCTCCCTCCATTGCTTTCAATGAGAGCTTCCCGGTTTCCTTATCGACCCCCACAACGCGATATTTATCACCATTGCTGACAGACAAGGATTTGTAGTTTCGAGCAAATGCCACAATGGTTCCTGCAGTGTAGGTCCTGGCATCTGCCTTTTCTGTCCTTGTTTCCCCAGCTGGCAATAAGACTTTCGCAGTTGCCTGGTCTTCACCCAGCTCCCCTTCTTTCTGCAACGCCTCCCTCACTGCTTTATTGAAAGCAGATTTTCCTGCCACGTCTGGAATAACCACCAACGTGTTTTCCCTGCTTTCTTTATCCAAGGCCATGTAGTCGGCTTTCATTTGGTCTGTACGTTTATCGTTGCTCCTCTCCTCGATCACATTCTGACCGAGCTTTTCCACAGCCTCTGCCGGCTTCATACCGATTGCCGCTTCAACAGCCTGCTTGAGGTCCGCATTCTTCTGCCTTTGGATTTCGGACATGGTAGCTGTTTTCATGTCGTTATCCTGCAGCAAGCCAAAAGGCTTGCCCCATTCAACAGATCCAAGCTGCTGAGTATCCCCAAGCATGACAACCCGGGCGCCTGTCCGCCTGGCTGCTGTCAACAGGTCTGCAGCATCAGAGGCGTTCATCAAACTGGCCTCGTCCACTACCCACATCTCTTTATCCGCGCGGTCTAATTCGCCTTTCCTATTCTTTTCTTCTGCCTGGTAAAGGAAGGAAGCCAGTGTTTGGCTTTTAATGTTCGTCTCTTTCTGCAGAACTTCCGCTGCAGCACCTGTAGGCGAAAGCCCTCGGATAGTGATTCCCTTCTTGTCAGCAATCTCTTTCTGAGCTTTCAGCATGTAGGTTTTACCGGTACCGGCTGCGCCCTGCACGCCCACCACCTGGTTCTCAGTTCGAGACATCAACATAACGGCTTCTGCCTGGCCACGGTTAAGCCCCTTGTCGGCGACAACCTCTGAAACCAGCTTCATGCCCGCCATGCGGCGCATTTCGCCTCTTCCTTGCTCCTCAAGTCTCAGAATGTAGGTTTCCTTTCTCTGGGCTTCGGGCGTTGTCAGAAGGCGGTCAAATTTGGATTTGTGGCGACTTTCTGCAATCTCCCCCTCTTTAAGCAGTTCCTGGATTGCCGGCTTGATCTCTTTAGGCGAATACTTCCCCAGTCCAAGCTGCATGACCTTCCTGCTTACATCAGATTCCTTGAAAACCGCTTCACGATCCGAAAGGATCTTGTAAGCAAGCCGAACATCCCCTATAGCCGCCTCCCTCGTCGATGTATCCACTGCCTCCCTCGGTTTAGCCGGTGACACCTTTGGGTTGTCATTCTGCTGTTGCGGCGCCTCTGGAATGGGTTTGGGCGCGGGTTCTGGTGCCGGGGCCTTCCCGGGGCCCAGCTGCTGGGTTTCCTGGTTGGATTTGGCATCGTCAATGACCTTGTTGATGTCATATCCGGCCTCTTCGATTTTCTGCTCCCAGGAGCGAACGATATCCTTCTCATTCCCGCTTCTCTTGGCATCACGGGTGCTGACAGCCACTTTTTCCATGCTCTTCGCATCTGTGACACCCTGGTCCCCTGCAGCGGTCACTATGCTTGCACGGCGCTGCGAAAATGCCTCCATGACCTCCTTGGGAACGCCGGCAATTTCAAACGTCCCTTTCCCATGATCAACTTCGACCTGGTACCCAAGAGAAGAGACTTTTTCAGCTAGGGCGCTACGGTAATATTGGCCGATTTCCATTTTGTGCTCATAGATCGGCTTGGACTCAAGCGAACGCCACTTACCATCCTCTCGTTTGGTCAGGTTCATCACTACGTTGTGGGTGTGAAGCTGAGGATCCAGCGCCCGGCTGGTTGTATGTGTGAACGAGGCAACCGTCAGATTGGCGGTCTTTTCAATCCTGGCATTACCTCCGGTGTAGTTTCTGGTTGCCGAGTACTCTTCTTCCACCATGGCCATCGCTTCCTTTACCGCCTCATGGTGGGCATCGATCAGACGTTTATCGCCACCGGCCAGGGCAACAATGCTCACTGACTTTGGTGCTGAGAGGGTTAAGTCCCAACCAGGCCGATGCTCTTTACCATTTGCGCCGGCACGGCCTACCTGTTCTCCATTGACCTGCCCATCGAGCAATTCCTTGAATTGCTTCAGGTCTACAGGCCCCTGCAAACCTAGATCTACAGCTCCTTTCCCCCTCCACTCTGATTTCAGCGTACCTTCGTCATCTTTTGCGTAATAATCGGCCTGTTGATAGTAAGAGGCCGCCTGGTTAGAGCTTTTCAATCCCTGAATACTCAGCATGGTATTTCCTATAATTCGATATCAATTCCACTAGGGCGAGGACGAGGCTTTTCATCGCCTTTTACCCCTTCATTTGCCCCCCACTCCCTTTCCTGGTCTTCCATGAAAAGGTCTGGCACAAAGCGCGAGCTGTCCGATTGATCTTGGGGTTTATCCTCACTATCTACCGGCACTGGATCATCCCTCAAGCTGGACTTTTTCAGCTCCTCAATAGGCTTTAATTCAAACGGTTCAGCAACCACTGGAAGCCGACAAACCTCAACCTTTATTTTCGCAACCGGCAAGCCCCTACCTAAGCGGATAAATCCTTCCCTATCTGGCAGATTCATGATTTCCGTTTTGCTCACTAAACGACGGCTCTGCCGGTCACTGTTAATACTTACCCCATCACGTATTTGTGACACGCCGTAAGACGTGCCTTCTTTCGTTTCGTAGTTTTCACTTTCCAGCAGGTTTTTACTGGCAAACTCCGCCCCTTTTTCACCTGGCATCCTGTAGGTAATAAAGGTCGCGCAAAGGTCCATCAACGTATCTGCATCGTGTTGACCATAGACTGAAACGAGCTGCGAATAGGACTGATACCCAAGAGCAGCGAACCCGCCATATTTCCTTGCCTGGCTGAGAAAATCCATCAATGCCGGCAGTCTCTGCAGTGCCGGCAGTTCATCCAGGAACAGACCGATTCTTCGGTTCCTATCAGGCCTCAGTGACAGAATATTAGTGCTGATAACGTGAACAATTGTGCTGATTAACGGCCGCATGACGGCCATTTGGCGGTTCGTACTCGTAATGAATACCCAACGGTCATCATCGCTATTTATGAACTCAGAAAGGGAAAAAGGCTCACCTTCATCCTGCATATAACGCAGAGACCTGGCCGATGCTGCAGCAACCCCCCTGACTGAAGCAGTCATTCTTCCGCCTTCCTCGTTGATCACACTCGCCGCGTCGGTCCCCTTTACAATTTCAATAATTTCACTGGTAGTGACCGACATCAATTTGTCGGCCAAAGCGGTAGGCCGATGGTCCCCTTCCTCCCCCATCTTTTGCATAACAGATGCCAAAACCAGTCTTGCGGCCTTGCTGAAAAAGTCACCTTTTTTCCCGGCCTCCTCCTCAATGAAGCCTTCTGCTATTGAGGCATAGTCATAGTCATACTGACAGTCAAGCCACATATCCCACTTGACCGATCTGGCGTCAAAAGGGTTGATAATCACATCCTTTCCTGGGCGATAAAAACGCTCCACATAATCACCAACGCCATCACAGATCACCGCCCTTTTTCCAGCCTTCCTCATCCCATCCAGCATTTCCAAAATGGTTTGTGACTTCCCTGAACCAACCCCGCCAGATATCAAAAAACTGGTTAGCTCCATCCGGTCAGGGATAGGAATTTTCCCGATGGTTATGGGTGACATTTTCTTGTTGGTTTCACGCTTGGCAAACTCTTTGACCTGTTCGGTCAGTTCGTCCGACTCCACCAACATGCCGCCCCGGATGAACCTGTCGTCAGCCTGACTACGACCAATTTTTAACAGCCACCGGAGGATTATGACGGTGAAAATTAAGCAGAAAGCGAGGCTGATTCCCACGGCAATACCAAGGTCATAGAGAACGGCGTCGCGGATCTGCAGGATGGCAGGATGGGTAGTCATCCACCCAACGGTGACCATTCGTTTAATCCCGTCCGGGGCAACAAATGGCCATGGCTTTGAAGGTTCGTTATAGGCAAGCAGGTTCAATTCACAGAGCACGTAATCCTGGAAAACGTTGAGCTCATCTATGGTTGTAAGGTACCAAAAAATACAGCCTGCAATGATCACAAAGCAGGCTGTCCACCAACCAAAAAACTCCCAGATAACCTGGGCAATCATGCGAATAAAATGGAAGGTTGTTTGGCCGCCTCGGGTAAAATCCCCAAGGCGTGAATCACGAAGCGGGTTCATCCTTTTCCCCTTTTGGTATGTAACGGTCCCTCAGTTCAGCATACGCCTGCTGCGCTCTCTCTGCGTGCTCAGGCCCTTTCAAATTGACCTCGTAACTGGTGATTGCAAGAACATTCAGGACAGCCCTGAACATCCTATCCTGAATCACCTGGCTCTCCATGGGCGGCGAGAGCCCCTTCTCTATCAGCTCCACAATGGCCGCTGATTTCGACAAGCCACGCTGCCGCTGGTACTCCAGGATCTTCCTTTCCAGGGCATCTGAGCACCTGGCGCCTATTTGTCCCATATATCCTCCTTCTTCTTCTGACCTTATACAGGTGTTAACGCTCTATTCCAATAATAAAGGCCTTTATGGGATCACTGTTAACAGCTATGAAATAGCTGTTAACAGCTAGAGCCCTTGTTTTTTAAGGGCTCTAGCCTAGCTGTGTTAACAGCGTCGGGTGTGACAACTTCACCGACCCGCAGGGCAGGCAACCAGCCCTGCCCTCGTCTCTGCCTTTGGTTCTCATGGTCCAGGTCTTTAACAGGGAGGCTTGTCTTTGTCTGTACCATGGTGCCATGTTAATTCGACTTGTCGAATTGGCTTGGCACCATGGGACACGCCATACATTCCAGACCGGGGTTTCTCTCAATTCGACATGTCGAATTGAACGCGACATAAATAGCCGTGCCCTACCCCCTTTGCCGAATTCGACATGTCGAATTGAGAGAAAGCGGGCGGCAGGCTACAGAGTCCTTGAGTTCGACATGTCGAATTAACCTCTGCGTGGGATTGCAGAGGACAAAAAAAAGCCCCTTAAAAAAGGGGCTTAATCAGAGGAGTGAGCGGAGCCTAGTAAATGCTCTCTAGTTGTTGTAAATCGTCGATTAGTTTCTTTACGCCTCGCGTAGCGTTGAGTGTTGCTTTACGAACCCAAACGCTCCCACGACTCCGGCTGAAGTTGTACCCATGGCATCGGCCTACCAAACGGCGGGCCTCAACCCCTGGCTTGCCGTCTTTGAAGTTCACAACGATACGCCCCTCATCTGTGTACACCTCGAACTCGTCACAATCAAACTCCGGCGCATCCATACTATATAGCGATTCCAATTCCTCAATTCGCTGCTTGATTCTACGTATCTCTGCATTGTTTTTTGCAGTTGGTAAGAAGCAAACAACCTTCCCCCCCAGTCCCCAGACTTCAACAGCCCTTCCAGGTCGGCGGAGGTCAAACCCCAGACCCTTAAATGCTTCTACATCTTTTTTTTTGCTTGCCGCGTTCGCGCTTTCATCATTTCTTGTGTCTTCTCCCGCTCCTGAAGCTTTTCCTTGAGCTTCTTCAATGCTGCAGGATCATCAGTGGCTATTCCACCACTTCCGACAGTGTGCGCTTTCATCTTCAATCGGTCAGCCTTCCGGCTTTCATCAATAGATTTGTGCATTGCCTGGTGGCTTTTCTCGACTGTGGCGCGGTGTCGCTTTTTGGAGTGGTGCGCCGACTAGAATCGGCTGGCCTAGCGGGATCATCTCAACAAGGTCTTGGCTCCGCTTGTAATAGCCATCTGCTCGCGCTTCCGCCTTCGCTGCCCTTTCAGAATACCTCTCCGCTTTAGACTCCTGGGCCTGATCATAGTCAACCCTTGTAAAAGCACACTCTGGATTTCTTTTCCTTCGGTCGTGCGCCTTTACCTCTTGCTCTTGCACGTCTACTGCTTGCCCTGTTTCTTCGTCCTCTCGTTCCCGCTTGGGCTCCCCATCCGGCCCATGGGTTCAACCTGGCTAACGTGAAACAAACAGCACATTGGCCAAAGTTTGTATTTCTTGGCTTCCTTATCGGCCCCCTCTGTGCCTTCTGATTCCTGCCCCTCTTCCTCCGCCTTCTTCGCTTTCAAAGGCTGCCCCCAGACCCGGAAAGCCTTTTCTTTAGCTTTGACCTTGTACCCTTCTGCCTTCCAATCTTTGAAGGTTTTAAATTCACCCGCCCCCACGTCTTCCCGGTACATCATCAGCAAAACATCGTTTATGCTCATGTCCTCCGCTTTTATGGCTGCCTCTACCGTTGGGGCATTAGCTACCATCATCGCCCGCACCTCCTTTGCTTGCTTGCTCATGGCAACCAGTTTTTTACGTGCGGCTTCTGTTGCTGGGTTCGGTTTCTTTGCGGTGCGTGCTGTAGGCATGATTCTCTCCAGGCAAAAGGGCGACCGGGGCCGCCCTGTACAGGTTACTTGCTCTTGTTTTTGTACTCAGGGAACAAGAAAACGGTACCGCTTACGGTGATACCTTCCGGGATTAGAACGTTAATCCCTTCGCCCTTGCTGTGAGGGAAAGCAATGCCTACACGGTGATAATGGGTTTTTTCGGAAACGATAGCGGCAAATACAAGCGCGGTAGGTTTCGTATCCGACACGCGGGGCGCCCTGGGGGTCTTCGTTGTTCTCGGTGATCGGCAACAACACCAGCTTACCGGTAACGGTAACGCCCGGCGGGATCAGGATAGAAACGCCCTGTTTGTCGTTGTGGAAGAAACCCTTTAGCGATCTGCTGCAGATGGGGCCGGCCGCCATTCTCTGAAGGGATTTCAACATTGGCGGTAAAAAATTTGATGTTAGTTGCTTCAGCCATGATTCACTCCTCGAATCGTTGTTGACTCTGGCGGGGCTCATCCCTCACCAGCCATTACATTGTAAGGCCAAACTAAGGCTAAAGGCAAGCATTTTTTCCACTTTTGCCCTAGATATTTTCGGCATAACTATCTGATAACCATAGTGTTTTGATCTAAATAGGGGCGCTATAACGGTGATCAATGCGAGGGCGTTTTTCCCCGTAAGCCTCGACCACGGCTGTCTATCAGGGCACGGCCACCCAACCACCGGCAGATGTGGCACGACTGCTCGGGCGCGGAACACCGAACGCGAAGCCACAGCCAACCCCGGCCTCGTGCCTGACCAACCGGTTTTCAGGCCTGTCCGGTTATTCAGGGCCTTTGGCCAGCGCAGCTGGCGGTAGTGTTTTGGAGAGTCTGCGCAGCAGTCTCGACGCTTTTGCCTGGCTGCAGTCGGTCTCGAAGAGTCCGGCTGCAGTGCCTTTGATCTTTCAGGCCATCGATAGGGAAAGAAGTAGCCTTGTGTGATCGAGGACCACCAGGTCAGCGGGTGGATCCACGTTGGTGCCTGGCTTAACAGCTCGACGTGGCACCGGGGTAGCGGGCGTTACCCGAAGGGCCGATCCAGGGAGCTTTGCCTTTTAGCGAGCACTTGGGGGACCCTGTGAACTTGTTCACACGGTCCCCCTAGTGGAGCAAAAGTGGAAAGCTTTCTGGTTCGGTTCGCGCAGCGAATAGCACGCGGTTCTGGCCTAAAGGCCAGAAACCCCCATGCTATAAGTCTTTGATGTTTAAGTGATTTAAAAGACCCTCAAGAATTTCGGTATTCTCAAAATGAAAGGTGAGGCTCCCTTTTTCGCCAGGCAGCCAATCCACGGAAACAGGAATTCCCGTCTTCTCGCTGACGATCCGCTCAACCCTCTCGATTTGTTTTTGCCATCCCGGGTCCAAGTTCTGACCAGATAAAAGGCGCTGGGCTAGAGACTCCACGGCCCGAACACTCCAGGAAGGATTGCAAACCCGTTGCACAACATGCCGCTGTATCTGCTTAGGAAGCCGAGCTAAAGCTTTGGCTTTACCGACAGGCAGCTTTCCAACCCGCACGAGCTCCTGGACAGAAGGATCCAACGACAAGAGACGCAGCAAATGGGCAGCAGTTGAGCGATTCATTCCTATCTGCAATGAAGCCTTCGTGACAGAAAGCTTCTCTCGCTCCATCAGATCTACAAGCGATTCAGCTTGGCTGATCGGATCCGACCAAAGGTCATCATCAGCGAACCAGGAAAGGCACTCATCGTCAGAAAGATCAACCACATTAGCGGGGATTTGATCCAAACCAGCGGCACCAGCAGCCACCCACCATTCATAACCGTCCAGCAATTCCCATCTTTCCCCTATTGTTCTGACGGTAACAGGCGGAATAACGCCCACACCATGGCTAGAGATAAGGGAAATCTTTGTTTTAGAAGGAGTTTTAGACCTGGAACGCTTTGACAGGCACGGGTGTGGGCTGATCATATGGACAGTCACAGTGCTCAAATTACCCTCCATTGTGTGCCACGTGGCACAGCCATTTTGAAGCAAAATGAAAGCTGCTTCAAATTCTGGGAAGGATGTAAAAGAGAAAGGCAGCCACACAGAAAGGTAAGGGAGCGCGCAAAGAGAGAGCCCGCGAAGCGGGCAACATTGCGGATCAAAGAGAGAAGCCTAATTCGACATGTCGAATTAGGCTGCGATGATATCCGGAGAAAAGACTTTCACGCCACAAAAAACCCGCAATGGGATTTTTTTATATGCTTCGCCCTTGCCCGGGATGCATACCTGGTCAACTGAAGAAACGCTTACCGCAACAGGGGGGAATGTGAATTCACCATAGCATGGGGATACGTGCATAATTGCCCCCCCCTCCCCCTTCGCTGTCTCAGCTCTAAGCCTGGCAATGGTCACATGATCATCAGCTACCGCATCAGTAACTTGGTAGTACTCGATTAACTGAGAATCCCAACCTTGGACCATTTTCAGCACATCCCCATTTCGTAACGAATGGCGCGAAGAAGAGCCAAGCAAGCATTCAGGAGAGAGGGAGGCGATATATTCAAGCCAGCCTGTGCGTGCTCGGTTTGCTTCGTAATGCGAAGCAAACCGTTTTTCCAGTTCCGGCACATCGAGCAATCCGGCAAACCCGATTAGCTCAAGGCCATCAGGTGAACAGAACAACTCCACACCACGCACCAGGTCCTGGGCAATCAGTGAGTGTCCCTCCGGGACATACATAGCTCGTTTCTTACTACGCATTGCCAGCCACCAAACGGGCAATGACTTCCTCGCCAATTTCACGGCTCAGTCGGTCGGGCGCCTTTCGAGGATCCAGCGCCGTTTCCCAAACATACTGCCATTCGTCATTAAGCGGCTCAGTACCGATCGTTACGGAACAATCAGAAGCCTTATAGAAGGCATAAAAGGGCTTTGACAGATCAGCGGCCTGCTCTTTAAGCCATTTACCGCAAGCAAGAGCACTGAAAAGGAAAATCTTTTCTTGGTATGAAAAGCACATGATTCACTCCTCGAATCAAAAAAGCGGCCGCAGCCGCTTACAGGTTTTCTTCAGAAATGTTGCTGAGGATGTCCGCCAGTTCTTTGCGAGACAGGAAACAAGATGCATCCCAGGTCACGCACAGGTCACGGCGTTTTGCATACCAGCTGACCAGGTTCCCGGTAATACGCTCCGAAACGTGAAACACTTCAAAGCCTGCGATGTGCTCCCAACGGCAAGGAGGCAACACATTCAGAGACTCAAAAAATTTATCTTCATCGATCCGAGAGGGAAGGGTGGTGCGCCCCTGTTCATAGTTGTTCTGCAGAGAGTCCAGCTGTTCTTCAGTGATCAGGACATAATCACCACCGCCTTTCTTCTCGTTATATTCGGCCAGATCAAGGTCAGGCCCGCCATTGTTGTACAGGTGGCCGCTGAAGTTCACGCGAACCACACCATTCTCATCAGTATAGGCAGTGCTCTCTGTGCATCCGTCGAAGGGCTTGCTTTGGTCCAGAACGAACATTACTTCAGACATGATTCACTCCTCGAATCGTTGTTGACTCTGGCGGGGCTCATCCCTCACCAGCCATTACATTGTAAGGCCAAACTAAGGCTAAAGGCAAGCATTTTTTCCACTTTTGCCCTAGATATTTTCGGCATAACCCCCTAATTAATATAACCTTTCTCTTTACCTACCCCCAATTTTTCCCAATAGATTACACCTCTCGCCTCATGCCCGTGATGCCGGCATCTGTCACAAAAACCACTGCGGTGGCCTGACTCAGTTTCACCTATCCATTCGGCAGGCTTTTCACACTCATAGTTAAACGTGCCAGGTTCACTGTTGTGACAAAGCCCGTCATCTGCATAACCCATGCTATGCGCCCTCCCGCTGGGTCCAGGTCCCGTCCTCCAGTGCAGTCAACGCCCGGTCTTCGTGATCCCAATACTCAACAGATTCACGCGAAAGAGGCAGGCCCTCATCTGTAGTCGTGCCGATGTAGAACCCTGCAGCACTTCGCAAGATCTCCACCGGCCGGCGAGTGCCGCAAAGAGTAAAGGCAATAACCCCATATTTATCCATAAGACACTGAATCCTATTTTCTTGCTCAAGACGCACGGCTAATGCCTCATACTCTTTCAGATGAACGCAATCCAATGCAGTGAATACCATGCTGGCGCTATGGGTAGCCTTCTCAGCTAGGCTATCCCAAGCGCTCTTTTGTTCTTGCGTCATCAATTGATAACCAGTCATACGCTAAGCCTCAAGCAGCCAGTTTAGAAATTCTGGCCATAACCAGCGAATCAAGCGTTTTTCTCGCATTGGCAACGCTCTCCCGAACCAACAACCGAAACCCTGGGTGTTCCAGAAAATCACTACAGTCATTCAAGATGACATCACCGAAGAACGCGGAACCGATCACAGAACCAGAGGCTTTATGGGTAACTTTTACCTGAGCATCAAAAGCCACAAGGGAGAAATCATCAATCATGTCACCAACTTCCCCAGAATCATCAAAATCCAAGCACAGTGAAGAACAGGGGAGGGCGATGCACTCGAAAGAAAAGGCTGAGGTTTGGAAATTCCAGATCGTCGCGATGGCGGCCATGATTCACTCCTCGAATCGTTGTTGACTCTGGCGGGGCTCATCCCTCACCAGCCATTACATTGTAAGGCCAAACTAAGGCTAAAGGCAAGCATTTTTTCCACTTTTGCTCTAGATATTTTCGGCATAACTATCTGATAACCATAGTGTTTTAATCTAAATAGGGGCGCTATAACGGTGATCAATGCGAGGGCGTTTTTCCCCGTAAGCCTCGACCACGGCTGTCTATCAGGGCACGGCCACCCAACCACCGGCAGATGTGGCACGACTGCTCGGGCGCGGAACACCGAACGCGAAGCCACAGCCAACCCCGGCCTCGTGCCTGACCAACCGGTTTTCAGGCCTGTCCGGTTATTCAGGGCCTTTGGCCAGCGTAGCTGGCGGCAGTGTTTTGGAGAGTCTGCGCAGCAGTCTCGATGCCTTTGCCTGGCTGCAGTCGGTCTCGAAGAGTCCGGCTGCAGGAGTTCCTGCAGGGGCACCTGCAGGACCAGGTGGAACCGATCGCACCGGTGCCGGCGACGCCGGCGCCGGTCGCCCTGGGAGAGCGGGAACACCATATCTTGAGGGTCGGCCGGCATTCTGGAAAAATTCGCCAAAGTTAAGTTAACTCTTTGTTTTTAATATAAATACTCGTTTACAGCCTGAGAGCAGCAGCTCATCCATGTTTTGCCGCACTTTTTTCTTACCGTGCCTCTGGCGCAGCCTTTTTCTCCTTGAGCAAATGATTCATCATGTCAGTCTTGATTGAAATTTCTGCTTCCAGCTTGCCAATCGATACCGACGCCTCGGCCTTCCAGGCTTGCAGCTCTTCATTCAGTTTCTTGAGTTGATTGAGCTCATCCGCCTGGACTTTCAGTTCTGAAAGTTTGGTGTTAAGCGTGTTAGCTTCTTCTGTTTTTGAATCCAGACTCGCTGTAAGTTTGCGATGCTCGGCTTCCAGCTTTGCAGCTGTTTTCTGTATGGAGCCAAGCTCGGCCGCGAGTCGCCCGTTGTCCTTGTTGAGCTGTGTGATATCGGATTGCTTAACTGAAAGAGTTTGATTTAGGGCACGAATTTCTGATTGAAGCTGCTGGCTGTGTTGCTCATGCTTTCGTTGATCCTGGTCACGCTGTTCTTTTACCGACTGGCGATAGTGCTCCATTGCTTCCCGACTATGACGATGCTTTTCTTCCAGTGACTCGATCTGGGTTTGTTTTTCAGCTAACAACTCCCGAAGTTTTTCTTCGGTTTGAGCGGCTTTGGCTTCTTTTGCCTTTAGTGCTGCCTCGGAGACTTTACTCTCCTTAAGGTCGACGAGTGCGCTTTGTAATTCGTGCTCTTTATCTGAGAATGTTTTATTGATAGTGGCAAGCGAGTGCTCGAGTTCTTGAATTCGGCCTGTAAGCGACTCCACTTGGTGCTGATGTTTGGACTGACTTTCATCAATTGCGGCTTGTGCTTCCTGTTTCAGTGCTGAGGCCAAACGACCAATGAGCTCCTTAATCGGCTGGCTGAGCAATGCTTCGTCATCCAGCCGGGCCGAAGCCTCTTCCTCTATCTCTCGTAGGTATCGATGGATGGTGGACTTGGAGCCAGTATTGCCAAGCTCCACGCGAATGGCGTCAATGGACGGGTTTTCGCCTCGACTGACCAGGGTTTCACGCGCTTTGGATACCAGTGCTTTGTTGACGCCGCCTCTTGCCATGTTCCACCTCTTGATATATTTCGTACTGTATTACATACCATGTATATACGTACTATTTTATACCAATATGTTGCGGCTGAATAGCTTATATATAACATTAAATAATCAAGAGTTATTGAATGTTATAGTCAAGTTTGCCGGATTTTGGGCAGTTTTTAGTACGTTATCAGTCTATTGACATGCTTTGCCTGTAAATCCAGCGAATCTGAATACTCCGAGGATAAGTGAGAGCATATAAACTAAAAGTAAAAGAGCCTCGGGTAAATCCAATTTTCTTAAATCTACTTTCGATTGTTCCATTGAGCTGTTAAAATAGCGGAGTCATTGGGGAGTAGCCTCTCTTCATCTCGAAGAGGCTTGCGTCAACATACTTGACCAACCGGTCATGGCGTAAGCGGTTCCCATGCTTGGCAAGACCTTTGACCACAACGCCTCCGTTAATGGCCGGGGATGTGTTGTGGTCAATCGTCTGAAAGCCGGCCTGGGAATATTTATGGAATCTCTTTTTGTCTCTACTGGGGTCGTTGCCCTTGCTGAAATAGGCGACAAGACCCAGCTCTTAGCTTTCATCCTCGCTGCCCGCTTCAAGAAACCGGTACCGATCATCTTCGGTATTTTGGCTGCAACTATTGTCAATCACGGCCTTGCAGGCGCCCTTGGCGCTTGGATAACCACAGTCGTCAGCCCGGAGATTCTGCGCTGGATTTTGGGCCTCTCCTTTGTTGGAATGGCTATTTGGACGATGATACCCGACAAGATTGAAGAAGAAGAGACTCAGGTCGCCACAAAATTTGGTGTCTTCGGCGCAACCCTGGTCACCTTCTTTCTTGCAGAAATGGGTGACAAGACTCAGATTGCCACGGTAGCGATGGCGGCGCACTATGCCGCTCCGCTGATGGTAGTCATTGGCACAACGCTCGGCATGTTGATTGCGGACGTCCCTGCCGTGTTCGTTGGCAACAAACTTGCTGATAAGATCCCGATGAAGCTGGTGCATTCGATTGCCGCTGCGGTTTTCGCGTTTCTCGGTATCGCCACGCTGCTCGGGGTCGGCTCGAGGCTCGGTTTCTAGAGGCTCACTTGTCAACGCATCAAAAGGGATGCGTTGACAAGGCTTTATGGCTGGAGTCCACAGAGGTTACTCATCTCTACAAGGCTCATTGTCCAGTTCAAATTCAACGGTAGTGTGGCTAAATTCAAACTCAGCCAGTACTGCGGACAAGCGGTGCTTTAAATCCCGCTGATCCTCCATTGATAAATCTGCTTCTAGTTCGATATGAACCGTTAATACATGACTTTCGCCATCCAGCGACCACAAGTGCAAATGGTGAAACCGCTTAAACTCGGGGATATTTTTAAGTTTCTGTTCGATTTTTTCTGCAATATTCTGATCAGGCACGCCTTGTAAAAACAGCTTTAATGTAGAGCCCACGTTTCGAACGACATTTACCAAAATAAACAAGGTAAAGCAGATCGCTAAAATAGGATCGAGTATTGGCCACTCCACAAACGTCAACACGACAGACACGATAAATACGGCAACCCATCCGAGGACGTCTTCTAACAAATGCCAGTTGAGTACTTTTTCATTCAGTGTTTTTCCTTTGCTAAGTTTAAATGCGGCGAATCCATTAACGGCGATGCCAAAAATGGAAAGTGCCAACATACCTTCTGTCATCGGCATTTCCGGATTAAAGAGTCGAGGAATGGATTGAAACAACACCCAGCTTGAGCCAGCTATCAGGACAATCCCGTTGATGAGTGAGCCCAACAACGATAAACGTTTGTAGCCGTAAGAAAATGAGCTCGAAGCGGGCTTTTTCCCCAGCTTCGCCAGCACCCAGGCCAGACCAATTGAAAGGCTGTCTCCGAGGTCGTGAACGGCATCGGCCATAATCGCAGTACTGTTGGTAAGCGCACCACCAATAAATTCGATTATTGTGAATCCGACGTTGAGAAAAAAAGCCCAGCCGATTCGCGCACTACCGTTGTCGTCATGTGAATGGGAATGCATTGCTCCTCCAGTTTTGTGCTAAGGAAATCAAGAGCAAGACTCAGCCCCGGCTTTCGCCGAGGCTTGTCAATTATTTCCCGATTTTATTCTCCCGACGATGCACCCACTGATACAGTATGGGCAACACTAACAAGGTCAAAATTGTTGAAGAAATTATGCCTCCGATAACAACCGTCGCGAGTGGTCGCTGAACTTCCGCACCCGTACCCGTGTTTAATGCCATTGGCACAAACCCAAGACTTGCGACAAGCGCGGTCATCAGCACCGGACGCAACCGAATCAGCGCGCCCTCAACGACCGACGTAGCCAAGTCACCGGATTCATGCCAGAGGTCCCGAATGAAGGCCACCATTACCAGGCCGTTTAGTACCGCCACACCGGACAGGGCAATAAAGCCCACGCCGGCCGAAATTGACAACGGCATCTCCCTGAACCAAAGCGCCAACACGCCACCAGTCAATGCCAGCGGAACGCCAGTAAAGATAATCAGCGAATCCTTTAACGAGCCGAAAGCCATAACGAGTAAACCAATGATGATCAAAAGGGTCACCGGTACCACAATCGCCAAGCGTTGGCTGGCTGATTCCATTTGCTCAAACGTTCCCCCGTAGTCCAGCCAATAGCCACTAGGTAAATCGACCTGCTCACTGATTTTCAGCTTGACCGCATCGACAAAACTGCCCAAATCTCGCTCGCGGACATTGGCGGTGACCACAACGCGGCGCTTACCGTTTTCACGGCTGATTTGCGCGGGTGCCGGTTTCAGCTCCATGTCCGCAACTTCACCCAGTGGCACAAAGTCGCCATTCGGTAAGGGAATTGGCAAGAAGGCCAAGCTATCGATATCGGTGCGCAAGGTCTCGGGGAGTCGTACCACCAATTTAAAACGCCGGTCACCCTCATAAATCAAACCCGCATCTTCACCACCGATACCGGCCGCCACTAAATCTTGAAGGTCATCCAGGCTCAAGCCGTAGCGGGCCAGAGTCATCCGCCTCGGGATAATGGAGAGCATGGGTAAACCGGTGACCTGTTCAACACGGGCATCTGCCGCACCTTCAATGCCCTCGACGACCTCCAAAACCTCGTTGGCCGTGGCGACAAGTTGATCCAGGTCATCGCCAAAAACTTTGATGCCCAAGTCCGTACGCACCCCGGAGATAAGTTCGTTAAAACGCATCTGGATGGGTTGCGTAAATTCATAGTTGTTGCCGGGCAACTGGGTAACAGCAGCTTCCATCGCTGCCACCAAATTAGCCTTTGAACGATTCACATCAGGCCATTCATTGCGAGGCTTCAGGATGACAAAATTATCCGCGACGCTCGGTGGCATGGGGTCGGTCGCCACCTCCGGTGTACCGATTTTGGCGTACACCTTGTCGACTTCAGGAAATTCTTTTAAACGCTGTTCAAGAATCTCCTGCATTTCAACAGACTGCTCGAGGCCGGTACCAGGAATACGAAGTGCATGGAGGGCGATATCGCCTTCGTCCAGTTGCGGAATGAATTCCGACCCCAGTGTTGTCAGTAGCCATGCACATAGCAAAACCAATACCGATGCACCGGACACCACCAGCCAACGGAATCGGAAAGCCGCCTCCAACACGGGGCGGTAGAGTGATTTGCTGGCGACAATTATACGGCTTTCCTTTTCACTGATCTTGCCACCCATGAACAACGCCACAGCGGCCGGTACAAAGGTAAGTGATAACACCATTGCCGACAGCAAAGCCATCACCACCGTGGCCGCCATGGGGTGGAACATCTTGCCTTCCACACCGGTGAGCGTGAATATCGGGATATACACAACCGTAATGATTGCCACACCGAAGAGACTGGGCCGAATCACCTCGCCGGTTGCCAGGTAGACCAGATGCAAACGTTCGCGCAAGTCCAGCTGTTTGCCGTTTTGATGCTGGGATTCCGACAACCTTCGGATGCAGTTTTCGACAATGATGACCGCACCATCGACAATCAAGCCAAAATCCAGTGCTCCCAAACTCATCAAGTTCGCGGACACCCCAGTGCGCACCATACCCGTTAAGGTCGCCAGCATGGACAGCGGAATCACGGCAGCAGTGATGAGTGCAGCGCGGATATTACCAAGCAGCAGAAACAGCACCACAATCACCAGAAGAGCACCTTCCACCAGGTTTTTTTGCACCGTCGCGATGGTTTTATCCACCAGCGTGGTTCGGTCGTAAACCGACTCAACCCTAATACCGTTAGGTAGCGATGCTCGAATGTCTTTAAGCTTTTGTGCTACCTCTTGCGCCACTATGCGTGGATTTTCTCCCACCAACATCATGGCGGTACCCATCACGGTTTCACGGCCGTCGCGAGTAGCCGCTCCCGTTCGCAGCTCTTTGCCGATGGCGACCTCCGCAACATCTTTCACTGTGATGGGCACGTTGCCAAGCAGACCCACCACCACATTTTCAATTTCTATGACGGTAGCCAGTTGACCGGGAGAGCGCACCAGTAGTTGCTGCCCGTTACGCTCAATGTAGCCCGCACCGCGATTGCTATTGTTGCGACGCAGTGCATTGGCCACTTCATCCATCGTCACACCCATTTCCAACAAACGCTGAGGATCAGGGCGTACGTGATACTGTTTGTCATAACCGCCGATGGTGTTAATTTCCACCACCCCGGGCACTTGAGCCAGCTGGGGCTTGATGATCCAGTCCTGGATCTCGCGCAGTGCCATGGCATCAAGCGGTTCTCCGTTTTCCTGTGTCGCTCCGGGTAGCGCTTCAACGGTATAGACAAATATTTCACCCAGACCCGTAGCGATCGGACCCATCTCCGGTTCAAGCCCCGGTGGTAACGCACCCTTGATCGTTGATAGTCGTTCATCAATCAGATTGCGGGCGTGGTAAATGTCCGTGCCTTCCTTGAATACCACGGTCACTTGTGACAACCCGTAGCGTGATAAGGAACGGGTGTAGTCCAGTGCAGGCAAGCCATAGAGTGCGGTCTCCACAGGGAAGGTAATCCGCTGTTCTGCCTCCAGGGGCGAATAACCTGGCGCTTCTGTATTGATCTGTACCTGTACGTTGGTGATGTCCGGCACCGCGTCGATGGGCAGGTGTTGATAACTCCAGATCCCGATGCCAATCAAAGCCAGCATCAGGGTCATAACCAGATAGCGCCTCTCGATGGAGAGTCGCACGATTGCATTAATCATGATGGTCGCTCCTTAGTGGTCGTGTGAGGCGCCGGATTTTTCAATATCGGCTTTGATTAAATAACTGTTTTCGACCACATAGTGGTCACCAGGATTTAGGCCATCCAGCACTTCCGTAAAACGCCCATCACTTCGTCCTAGCCCTAGAGGACGAATCTCATAGGAGTCACCAACTTTGATAAACACCACCTTCCAATCGCGAAAGTCTTGTAACGCACGATTGTCGACTACCAATGGAACCTCAATTTTTTCCACATCAATAAGACCATTCACCAAATCACCCGGTGCCATGTCGTTGTTCTCGTTGCTTAAGGCAGCTCGGGCGAGCACAAAGGGCGCGCCTCCCGACAAGGAAGAGATGTGTGTGATCTGGCTTTCATGCGTGTGATTGTTGTGCTCTATATGCACACTCAGCCCAGGCTGAACTTGACTGCGCTGACCGGGAAATACCTTAAATTCCGCCCAGAGTGTTTGATGGTTGATGAGTGTAAACAGTGGGGAGTCAGTGGCCGTTTCGCCGGCATTGGCCAAGCGCTCTTGAATGACACCGGCCATGGGGGCACGCAGTTCATAGCTTTGTAAACTTTCATTGGATTCAATCACGGCCAGTACATCGCCTTTATTGACCCTATCTCCCACATTCGCTCGAACAGCCGTCACCACGCCGGGAAAGCGAGCGCGAAGATGCGCTTTCTGATCGGGTGGTGTAGCCAGGCGGCCATAAACTTGCAAGTGGCGCTCGATACTGCCGGGGCCAGCCACCTCGGAACCAATGCCCACTTTTGTCGCCATGTCAGCCGCAATCTCGACGCGACCTTCGTGGGACTCCCATTGCCATTGATGATTTTTCCCTTCCAAACGCAGATTCACCGCGACATCAAAGGAATGCGGTTCGGCGACGACGCCATCGCCAAGCCAATACTCGTCGTGCTTGCTAAAGGTGAACACATCCTGCTGACCGCCCAATCGACTCAGGGTCACCGTCAGCTCCGCGCTGTTAACCGGCTTGCCGTCATGGGTAATCCAGGCGCGATATTCGGGCGGAACACCCCGCTCAAAAATCGCCAGTTCCAGTTCAACATCACCGTCGTGCAACAGCTTGCCACCGTTGGGGCCTTTTTGTTCTGCGTGTGTCTCTTCTTCATGATCGCCGTGTCCATGCTCATCGCCACCGGCGCTGTAGGTGTTCAGGGCCATTCCCATCAAAGGAATCAGTAAAACCCCAATCCATCGTTTTAAAAATGTTGTTTTTAGTCTGTTCATCTTATTGTCCTGAATTCGGTTGACGCTGGGATGGCTGGGCTGCGTTTTTAGAAATGGAAGACTCAGAGGTGAGTGATCCAACGGCCAAAGGTTGCGCGGTCAATTGTTCAATCAATGCCTGGTTCAATAACGCCGTACTGGCCGCATCAATCGCGGCCATATGTGCGTCGAGCAGATCGCGCTGCGCCGTCACCCAGTCCACGTAGCTGTAGCGTCCACGCTCATAAGCCTGTCGAGTTTGTTCAAGGGCTTTATCCAGCGCCGGGAGAACATCCGCTCGCATTTGACGTGCGGCGGCGGCGCTTTGTTGGTAGGTTTGCCAGGCTTCAAACAGGCGGGCACGAATGGCGAGCAGTGTCGCTTCACGTTGATACCGAACCATCTCCCGTTCGGCGAGCGCTGACTGTACTTCGCCACGATTGCGACGTCCGGCGAACAAGGGCATGGATAGCCCCGCGGTTAGCGCCGAATCACCCGTACCCTCATAACGGCGTACACCCAAACTCCAGCGCAGATTGCTGGATGATTGACTGCGTGCCAGAGTTACTTCCGCTTCGCGCACACGCTCCTCGCTGGCGAAAACTTGGATAGCAGGTGAGGCTGCCACTCTCGCATACAGCGCATCAAAACTGGACAGCTCGTCAAATTTGAAAAGGTTGCCGATGATTCGATCAAAATCGGCGTGGTCCGCTTTCCATAGCGAGGCCAGCGCAAACTTGCGGCTTGCCAGCTCGGCCATCAAAGCGTCTTGTTGCATTTTTGCTTGTTTGAGCAAGGCTTCGGCTCGCAGCCGCTCGGCTTCAGGTGCCGCACCGCGCTGGACTCTGTTTTTAACGAGCTGATAGCTTTGCTCGGCCAGTTGTGTCGCTTGTTTTGCCACTTCCAGTTTCTCCTGGAGCGCCAAGGAAGCAATAAAGCCTTGCGTGACTCGCCCGAGTAAATCCAGCGACTTAGCCTCTCGTTCGGCTTGCGTCAATGCGTAACGCGAGTCAGCGACCGCCACGCGGGAATCGCGTTTATCGCCTAGCTCAATGACGGAGGACAGAGATAGCGTCAACTCCGCACTATCTACTCCGGAGAAGTCTCCGCTGCCAGCGACATTCTCGACGTCTATGCCCAGCTCAAAAGCAGGTCGCAATTTTGCGGTTTGACGCATGCCTTCAATAATCTGATAACGCTTTTGAAATACTTCGAGCTCAGGGCTATTCGCCAGCGCACGTTGCGTGGCTTCCGTTAGCGTTAACGACATTTGCTCGGCCACCACGTCGGATGCGGCGCCCAGCGATAAGACCGTCAATAAAACAGATAAACAATACTGAAGCCGATGGCGGCGCCATAGCTTCGTAAAAAGGAGCAACATGGTAAAAATCCTGTGTTAGTTAAACCAAGAAAAAGGTGAAACAAAAATCTGACAGGATTAAGCGATCGGAGGGCGATGAATGGTGTGGAGGTAGGTGGACTGAAAATGGTTTTCTTGTGGAAATAAAAGCACTGTGGTCGGTGCCATAAACACCACGTCCTGGCTCGGATGCAGTGAAAAATGAGTCCCATGCCCGTGACAGTGGCAACAGTGGTCGCACATATCTTCATTGATATCTGACGCGACATTTGAGTCGGATGCAATTGCAGGGTCTGCATCATCGCTCACAACAATTTCGTGATGGCTTTTATCCTCTTCGGCACCGTGAATCACACCCGCAGCTTCGAAAGCGACGAACACAAATTGCAGAACGGCCAACATGAGCATGAGGCGCGCGGTAAAGCTTGTGCGGTGATTCGTTTTTGACATGATTTAGTCAGGTTATTTTCTATTTCAGATAAGAGCGTAACACGCTCACGACTTGTTCAACATCGGCATCGCGTTCTTCAGGGCTGATATCGTGCGCACCCAAATGCTCGCGAATGTGACCTTCCAATACTTCGCCCATCAGACCGTTGACGGCGCCTCGCACAGCAGCAATCTGTTGCAGCACTTTACTGCACTCTCCATTCTGGATGAGCAGTTTTTCCAGCCCTTCGGCTTGACCTTTTATGCGACGTACACGAGTGAGAAGTTTTTCACGCTGTTTGACGGTATGGGGCATTGAGTAGTTCCGGGCTTATTGTATACTGGGGTATAGTATATACCACACAAAACTGGGGAACAAGATAGCATGCACGTCGAAGCCAACCACCGTATCCACGATCATGTTTTTGACGAAGGTAACCCGCTTGCCGAGCGCAATACTCGCTGGGCGGTTTTACTGACAATTGTCATGATGGTGGCCGAAATCACCAGTGGATGGATGTTTAACTCCATGGCTTTGCTGGCTGATGGTTGGCACATGAGTTCACATGCCTTGGCTCTGGGGCTATCTGTTGCGGCCTACGCGGCAGCACGGCGGTTTGCGCAACACCCTCGTTTTGCTTTTGGTACCTGGAAAATTGAAGTGCTCGGCGGGTACACCAGCGCTATTTTTCTGGTGGGTATTGCTGGGCTGATGCTGTTTCAGTCGGTGGCAAGACTCTTGGCTCCAACCCCAATTCAATACGACCAGGCTATTCTTGTGGCCGTTCTGGGTCTACTGGTCAACCTTGTATGCGCATGGCTATTAAAAGACGGCCATCACCATCATCACGAAGATGAGGATCATCATCACGATCATAACCATCACGACCTAAACCTGCGCGCGGCTTATTTGCACGTGATCACAGACGCCTTAACTTCGTTCCTAGCCATCGTTGCGCTATTTGGCGGTAAGCTTTGGGGTGCGAATTGGCTCGATCCTGTGATGGGTATTGTGGGAGCTATCCTTGTAACCATTTGGGCTGTTGGATTAATTAAAAACACAGCCAATGTACTACTCGACGCGGAAATGGATAAGCCCATCGCCAATCGTGTAAAGGAACGCGTGTGCTCAAAGATCCCAAAAACTGAGGTGACAGATTTTCATTTATGGAGAGTCGGCAAAAAGCACTACGCGTGCATCTTATCCTTGACCACTAACTCCGCAGTCACGCCTGATAACGTGAAAGAGTCGCTGAAGGATCTCGAAGAGTTGGCCCATATTACGATTGAGGTAAATTGCAGCAGACCATTGAGTTCCTAAATTCAAATGATGGTGAAAACCGCAAAAAACCTGAGCCGTTGAAACTATTAAATTAGGGGGAAACCGTTGTCCGATATCGATAGATACTTACAGGCCGCGACACGTGACAATACCCGTTTGAGTTACCGTGCGGCTGTTGAACATTTCGAGAGTCAATGGGGTGGTTTTCTTCCTGCGACCGCAGATAGCGTGGCTCGCTATTTGGTGGATTATGCAAACACTTTGTCAGTGAATACGCTGCGTCAACGATTGGCCGGCTTGGCAGCCTGGCATCTTGAACAGGGCTTCCCTGATCCCACCAAGGCCCCACATGTGAAGAAAGTTTTAAAAGGCATTGCCGAATTGCACCCTGTCGTCCAAAAGCAAGCCAAACCGATTCAGCTCGACCAGCTAACGCTGCTGGTAAATTCGTTTGATCGTTTTATTAAAAATGGCTCGCCAAAGGAAGCGCTGCAATCGATCCGGGATAAAGCCCTATTGCTGATCGGTTTCTGGCGAGCCTTTCGCAGTGATGAATTAGCTCGTCTCTGTGTGGAGCATATTCAAGCCGAGGCAGGGAAAGGGATGGAAATATTTGTCCCCCGCAGTAAAGGCGATCATTCCCGGTTGGGTCGGCGATACAAGGCACCTGCATTGAAACAACTTTGTCCTGTCGAAGCTTATTTAGATTGGATAAGTGCGGCGCAACTAAAAAGCGGACCGGTCTTTCGTTCAATTAATCGTTGGGCACAAGTGTCCGAAGACGCACTGCATCCTGCCAGCATCATTGGCATCATTAAACGGTGCTGCATACGAGCTGACATCGACGAGGCCAATCTGTTTAGCAGCCACTCGCTGCGAAGAGGTTTTGCCACCTGGGCCAATGCGCAAGGCTGGGACACGAAATCCCTCATGGAATACGTGGGCTGGAAAGATGCTCAGTCCGCGATGCGATACATTGACGCCCCAGATCCGTTTGCTCAGTATCGTAGTGAAACTGGAATGGCTAAAGGAACTGCGCAAATCGAAGGAGATGAACAACACCCCATACAATCGTTATTGGAAGTCCTTCTTGTCCTTGAGCCTTACAGCAAGCTTTCCAAACGCACTGAACGAGCAAGAAAATTGATCGAGCGACATTGCTTGTTACCGTGGTCAATGAAAAAAGTCGACTTAGAAGGAAGGAAGTACGAAATTACAGTCACGCACAGTGATGGCGATTCACTGGATGAAATTCTGGACGAACTGCTTCACCAAATGCACCAGATCGCGTCAGAGAATCAATCCATGCTGGAGGTCAGTATTCGCGATCCTCGCACCGATAAACACTGGGATTAACCAACCCCGTTTTTAAAGGAAGTTTAAGATATGAGCAGTCTGCACGAAACTGCGTATCCCAGGCTGCGCAGCACCGTTACCGAAAATGAACTCAAGGAGTATTACACCCCTACGCCAGAAGAATTAAAATTGATTGCCTCCGAAAAAAAGCCGATCCTGCGCTTCGGTTTCATTCTGAACCTGAAATTACTTCAGCGACTCGGGTACTTTGTACCCCTGGCCTCAGCGCCGCCATCCATCATGAAACACGTGCTTGACGCCATAGGTATCAAACGGCCGATTACGCTTAAACAGCTTAAAGACTATGACCGATCTGGGTCTCGATCTCGTCAACAACAACAATTGAGGGAATATCTCGGCATAAACGCATTCGGCTTAAGCGACCAACCCTGGCTCGCTCAAATTGCTGAAAATGCGTCAGAGACAAAGGAGATGCTCGCGGACATCATCAACGTGATGCTCGAGGAATTGGCGCATCACCATTACGAGCTACCCGGTTTTACAGTCCTCAAACGAATCGCTCGTGCGGCAAGAACTAAAGTCAATGAAGCCTGTTTCCGTGAGATCGGCCTGAATCTCTCGCCGGAAGCGAAACAAAAAATTGATGAATTACTGAATCCTTCCGATGGCGCTTACAGTGCCTGGAATATTCTTAAACGTGAACCCAAAAAGCCGGGTAACAAAGAAGTGCGGAGCTATCTTCAGCATGTTCATTGGCTCCAAACATTAGGTGAAACTCTCCCGGAAGTCGATGTTCCTGTGGTGAAATACCGGCAGTTTGCGCTGGAGGCTCGCGCGTTAACCGCCCCGGAAATGGCACGACTCAAAATCAATAAGCGCTACGCACTCGCCGTCATACTGATTCGCCAACAACACAGTAAAGCCTTGGACGATGTGGCAAACTTGTATATCAAGATGCTGCGAAGCATGGAAGCGGGTGCCCAAGCCGCATTGAACAAATACATTCTGGAACATCAAAAGCAAATCGATGCATTGATTGCAAAATTTCGCGACGTTCTTATCGCCTACGATCAAGACTCTGAACAATTAACCAAACTGCAATCGATTGGTAGTGTCTTGGGCGATGACGCCAGCGCATTAATTGATCGCTGCAACCAGCACATCGCCTACGCCGGAAACAATTACTACCCCTTCATGTTGAGCAATTACCGGCAAAAGCGTGCCTTGCTGTTCAATTGTCTGGATATACTGGACTTGCAATCAACCTCCAGCGATACCAGCAGTACGTCACTGCTTATCCTGCTAAAGAGCTTGCGCAGTACTCGATCCGAATTCATCAGCGAAGAGACGCTTAATCAGCATTTGCCGGAGCCATTTGATACCAGTTGGTTCACCGAAAAATGGCGCAAGTTGATCTTGTCGAACACGAAGAATGACGCCGGAGAAACTGAAAAACGTTTCCATAGGAAATACCTTGAACTCTGGTTGTTGTTACACATCAAGCACGAACTCTCATCGGGCGATTTGTTTATTCCGTTTAGCGCCGAATTTGATGACTATCGCGAGCAGCTGGTCGATGATGAAACGCTGGATGAAGAATTAGACGAGTACAGTGAACAAGTAGAAATGCCACTGAATGATGCGCATTTGTTTGTTACTAACTTAAAGCAGGAACTGTCAGACCGATCAAAACGGGTAGACGAAAGATTTCCATCGAATCTTCATGCCTCAATCAAAGAGGGGAAGCTGTCGATCAGTCCGATAAGAAGTGAACAACCGCTAGCCGAACTCCAAAAACTCGATGCTCTGATTACCGAAAACCTTCCTGAAGTAAGCATCATTGACATCCTGACCGACACCGAAAAGTGGCTTGGTCTGCACAAATTATTTGGGCCGCTGTCAGGGAATGAAATACGTATTGATGAACCGGAAAAGCGCTTCATTACCACATTATTTTGCTATGGCTGCAATCTCGGTCCTGTTCAAACGGCCAAGTCTGTGAAAAATATGAGCCGTAAACAGATCGCCTGGCTCAACCTTCGGCATGCTTCTGAAGATCGTTTGGACAAAGCGGTCACCCAGGTCGTTAACGCTTACAATAAATTTGATTTGCCTAAATACTGGGGCAGCGGCAAGCACGCGTCGGCTGATGGAACCATGTGGGATCTGTACGAACAGAACCTGTTAACGGAGTACCATATTCGTTATGGCGGTTATGGTGGCATTGGCTACTACCATGTTTCCGATACCTACATTGCTTTGTTCAGTCATTTTATTCCATGCGGTGTCTACGAAGCGGTGTACATTCTCGACGGTCTGATGAACAACAAGTCCGACATCCAGCCAGACACGTTACATGGCGATACGCAAGCGCAAAGTTATCCGGTGTTTGGGTTATCGCACTTACTGGGTATCAACCTCATGCCGCGAATCCGCAATATTCAGGATTTGTTGCTTTTCAGGCCGGATAATCGCTATCGATACAAAAATATTGAATCCTTGTTTGCCGGGAGTATCGATTTCAAATTAATTGAGCGCCACCTTCGCGATATGCTGCGTGTAGTTATCTCAATTAAAAAGGGCAAGATTACTGCCTCAACTATTCTGCGACGGCTAGGAACGTACAGTCGTAAAAACAAGTTGTATTTAGCGTTTAAGGAGTTGGGAAAGGCGATTAGAACTCTCTTTTTACTGCGTTATATCGATGAAATTGAGCTTCGAAAAACCATTCAATCAGCCACGAACAAAAGTGAGGAATTTAACGGATTTATCAAATGGCTCTTCTTCGGAGGCGAGGGCATCATCGCCGAAAATGTCCGCCATGAGCAGAGGAAAATCGTCAAATACAACCAGCTTGTGGCCAACATGGTGATACTCTACAACGTCGAGAAAATGACCCACGTCCTAAAGGACTTGTCGAAAGAGGGTGTGGTAATCAACAAAGAGCTGTTGAATGGGCTCTCGCCATACCGCAATTCCAATATTAATCGCTTTGGTGACTACAATCTGGATCTGGAAAGAGAGGTTCCACCGTTGGATTTTGGTATCAAGATACTAGAACCAGAAGAAACGTAAAAAAACATTCTATATCAAGAAGTTAACATCATTTTGGCGAATTTTTCCAGAATGACGGCCGACCCTCATCTTGTGCTGGATCCAGCTGGATCCGGCACAAGATATTGGAAAAAGGCAGGAACGATAGGGGAGAAGAGTAGGGGGCCTGGCTCTGATCGAGGCCGCGGCCGTCAGGCCCGGGCCCGGGCAACCAGGCCTGCGGTGGTAACACGCTGGTGCCTGGCGTACCAGCTCGACGTGGCACCGGGGTAGCGGGCGTTACCCGAAGGGCCGATCCAGGGAGCTTTGCCTTTTAGCGAGCACTTGGGGGACCCTGTGAACTTGTTCACACGGTCCCCCTAGTGGAGCAAAAGTGGAAAGCTTTCTGGTTCGGTTCGCGTAGCGAATAGCACGCGGTTCTGGCCTGAAGGCCAGAAACCCCTATGGCTGGGGTTCGTCTTTGTCACTCATTCTATCGATCTGTTCCTGAGTGACATTAAAGGAAATGCTTTCGCGGGGGGTTTCTAGGGTTAGAAGGCCTGTCCCATCGTCACGCATAAGCAGTTTGACGCTTTCTGCGGTGAGTTTTCGGCTGGGCTTGGCTTTTGCCTTGCCTTTAGCCTTCTTCGGCGTTGCGGGTTTGTTATTGCGCAGCTGTTTTGCAGCTTCTTGCGCGATTTTCCGCAAGGGTGCCTTATCCCGGATGCCATCTTCCAGCTCCGAAACCAGTTTAGCGTAAAGCTCATCAGAACCACGCCGGGCAACCCGGTTCAGAGAGTGAACGACCTTGATATCTGTAAGCCCTTTTTCCAGAACAAAGGACTGCACCTTTTCAGGGGCATCAGCCAGGCTGGCAATTTCTGAAAACATACTTTCACTGATTTTCAGAAGGGCAGCAGCATCCCGGGAAGGAGTCATAGAGCCCTGTTCTTCAAGCTCAAGGGCCAACTTACGATAAGCAAGCCCGCGTTCCATCGCCGTCAAAGGCTCAGAACCGTCATTGTTGTGTATCAGCTGGTGAGTCAGGATCGTTACGGTGTCGTTAGGGTCGCCCTCAAACAGTTTGGCATCCAGATACTTCAGCGACTCCTTGTCAGAAGACATAGCAGCCCGCCAACGGGACTCACCATCAACGATCCGATATTTGCCCCCAGGTTCCTGCGGAGGGCAAACCTCGATGGGTTCAAGCTGGCCCTGATCCTCCAGTTGGGCGCGCCGGCGCGCTATAGTCTCTTCATTGAAGTATTTTCGAGGCTGAGTAGGATCCGGCTCACACATATCTGTCCGGACACGGATGTAACGGCTTTCAGCTGTTTGGAACTCCGGGTTATCAGCCGTCGCGCCTCTCAACTGCTCTGCCGCGTTGCTTCCACCTTGCGGCCGATTACCCCAAACTTTTTTATCCATTGTGAATCTGCTCCATGATTTCCTCCCCCCAAGCCTCGACAGATTGACGGGCCCGGCTTGATTCACCCAGAACAAGCGGGGTCATACCCTCGCCGGTAGAGCGCGGAAAATCGACGCTCTGGGGAAGGTAGCTTTCCAGGATGGGGAAAGGTGCGTTCTCTACTTCCTGCAGAAAATCCCGCCATTCATTGGTTCGATCCCTAACGCTTGCGCCATAGATATAGGCTTTAGGGAAGCCGTCAGTAATTTCCTGCCGCTCTTTAATCATGCCAGCAACAGCTTCAATTGCCCATACGTCAAAGGCGTTCGGCTGGGTCGGAATAAGCACGTGATCTGAGGCCTTGATAATTGAAGCAATTGCATCGCGCCGGCCAGCATTGATGAAACTCGACATGCCATCACAAATAACGTAATCGTAATCGTTGGCCAGCATTTTCATGGCTGACCCTACATTGGTCTGGTCATGAGCCACTACCAGGGGCACATCATGGCCATGCTGATCTGCCATTGCCGCCCAATCAAGACAGGTATGCCGTGCATCAGCATCAACGATGGCTACACGTTTTCCCTTGCTCATCAGGTACACGGCCAGGCAGATAGAAGAAGTGCTTTTAGTGACACCACCCTTATCGTTGATAAAAGAAATGGTGATGCCTTTGTTCTCGGGTTGATTCACGCCTTTCTCCTTAATTCGACATGTCGAATTGCTTTACGTAGTCATTCCAGTCTCCCCCATCCATGGGGGGGAAATGTGGACTGACAGGGATTTTGACAGAAGATAAATTTTCTTTCAGCCTGGAGAGCAATTTTTTTCCTCCAGCATCATGATTGAAAGCACCAATAACCTTGGTGATCCCATTTAACGATGCAAGCTCTACCAGCAGCTCCGAAGTGTTAACGTTCCAATTACCACCGCAGCTAACAAGAATGGTATTTGAAGGCCGATTCACCTTGTAATAGGAGAGCGCTTCAATCCCGGATTCAGTTATTACAAGAGTGTTAGACCCTTTAGGGATTCTTGACACCCAAAGACCTTTTTCCCCGTCACCGGGGAAGCTTGTAAACCCGTTCGGCCCTTTAATTTCATATCCGCAAGGCTCTCCACCTTTACGGTAATGAGGGAACAAAACAACAGACTTGAAACCCTGCAGAATACGCCCTTCGAATATCGGGGACCGGTAAGTCTCAGAATCAATTCCACGTGATTCCAGGTACGCGCTTTCTACGACATGACCAAACTGATCTAGTCTTTTTTGGATTACAGAAACATCAATCGCGGACTTTGCCTTTGGCGCCGGAGCATCCTGGATCGCTCGAAGCTGGTAATCACCCGCCGCTAGTTCGCGGCAAGCATCCCTGAATGAAATCCCTTTTTCTGCCATGACAAAATCAATGATGGTTCCAGAACGGCTTCGGTCATTTGGATCAAACCAGATCCAATGACCGTTCTCGCGTCTGCTTACAACAATCCTGGTACCGGAAAGAGGGTGCTTCATAGACCAGGCAGACCGAGTAGATTTCTCTTTGTCACGCACATAGCCTAACCCTGCAGCATACTCAGCAAGGTTTATCAGGGTTTTGGCTTTTTCAGGATTGAGGAATGCCATCGAAAGTCACCACGTAACGATCCACCTTAGCCAGCACATCATCCAGGTCATCCTTGGGTACCTGCAGAACAACTTGTACTGTCTCAGCAAACATGGATTTGTAGATCTGAATGATCTGCGGATTCAGGGTTTGCAGGGTGATATCTTCTTGTCTGGCGACTTCGGCAACAGACAAACCGTCAACCATGACTTTCTTTGCACGGGCAAGGTTTGTCTCTGAATGGGCAGTATCGAGCTTGAGCTTTTTCACCTTTCGGTCAAATTCACTGCTGCTCAAGATGCTCCGCATCTTACGGGTTGAAACTTTTCCGGACATATTCACTCCTCGAATTTAATCGGAATACTTCTTGGTACCTCAAGTATCAGGACTACGCTGGTTGTTCCCTTGCCTGTGTCAAACCCAATTTCCCCTATTCCAGGGAGCGAAACACGGCTATTGAACGTCTTATAGCCTGTTTGCTGGAAATGATCAGGTGAGAATTTCACCTTCACACCCACATTGTCGACATCGAGGAGGGCAACCCTTGTGTCTCCGATCACTACAGTTGACGGGACTGTAACCCGCTTTACAAAGGCCATCTGATCTCCTTGGGGGAATACTAAGGTGTTAATAAGGGAAAGGTCAATTTTTTCCCCTATTGTTATTTTTTCATTTTTGAATGATGGAGGCCTTATGGCCGACATCATCTCATTTATCCACAGGCAGCTTTAGCTGCCAGTAACAGATATAGAAATACTAACTGGTTAATGACCGACACTTAATGTCTTTAGGTACCGACACTTAATGCCTTTGTGTGTGCCCTTGCTGGTCGCAGCGGCGGCCGCCAGGGACAGAAAACAGGCGATTGATGGCCTTTAAGGGGGAGATTCAGCGCAGGAACAAGGAAAGAGGGGCTGTGGGGCAAGAAAAAGGCATAGCGGTGCTACAGGGCTTTAGCGGCGGCTTCCCTGACTTGCTCTTCATCCCAGTCTGGGTTGTCCTGGATGAATTGAGCTAACAGTAGGTTGTATCGTCGTCGTCGCTCAAAGTCGGCCATTTCCTGGCTCTCTGTTGGCCGGCGGGCTTGCTGGCGCCGCTGAGCAGGCATATCGCCTAAAAACAGCTGCAGTCGCGCCATTTGGGTTAAATTCCGGGTGCCGCCATCCTTGTTCCAGGTTTCAGCCTTGCGTTTCAGGTTCTTGGTTGCCTGATCCCGGGAGCACTTGAGAGCCACTTTCAGCCCGAAAACGGCAAAGAGGTGCCGCGATACCGCCTTGACTGCCGCAAGCCCTTTCCATGATCCATCGGCCATCAACTGGCGGGGCTGGGAGACTGTGAGTAGATTTGCGGCTTTCAGATCACGCAGAGCTCTTTCTGCTCGACGTTGAGACAACCCGCATTTAGCTGCCAGGTAATCCAGGGTTAACGACATGAAGCCATCTTTTGTCGGGACCCCAACTCGCAAACTCGCAACGTCCAGATAGCGCACGATTGCCCCTAATAGCAGAAGGCAAGCGTCCCGGCGCTCACTCCGCATCTGCCGGCGGCTTCCATTGGCAAGGTTCAATGAAGGGATTGTGAGGGCAGGGCGGCTGTAATACCTGCCCATACGTTCAGACAAGAGCGTAAGAACCCTAGGAATGCTGCCCGGGCCGGAATGCTCGGGTAGAGAAAACACAAAGGCAGGATTGCTGGGATCGTGCCCGCAAAAATTGCCCCCGGTGTTAATTCTGGGTGTGTATCCGCTAGTTTCCATCCTGCCAACCTGCCGGGCAGGTGGCGGACCAATGAAATATTGCTTCCATTGGAAAAAAACTCCCACCTGAAGTTGCACGCAGGCGGGCGGATGACTACACTTAAAAAAGTTGTGGTGGAGCCCCTGCCAATGGGTCCAAAGTAGTTATCCGTCCGCCACCTTCTCAAAGCCCCTGCGCCAACAGGGGCTTTTACTTTTCTGGCTACACCAAGTCTCTTTCCTGCGGTAAATTCACCTCCGCGCTCGGAAAACCAATACTTCTGGCTTCAGCCAGCACAGCAGCTACCCGCCGAAACTCCTTGGGGGAGCTTTTATCCTTGACGGTAGTGAGTGTGGATCTGCCACCCCCATGCTCTACAAGCACCAGGTTCCAGCCTGTAGACATGGGTGCAGGTTCTGCAATTGCTTTATGCAATGCCCCGCGTTGTAGCAGCTCTTTAGCCAGGTTCTTGTCCACTTAGATATCTCCAAATCTGACGTTATCTAGCCATAAGACCGCCAAAGATGCAACATCGGCAGACATAGGCGCACCCAAGGACAGAAAAAACAGCAACAATGGGGGAGGAAAAAGAAGATTAGATTTTCCCAGGGCAAGGGAAAGAATTTCTCTCCCTTATTTCTGACTTACTTTCTCAGTTCGACGTGTCGAATTATCAGGTCCTTCTTCAATACTTGGACCCACAATGGCCATGAGAGAATTTGTATTCTCTCAAGTCTTCATCTGTCCAGTGCTCAAATTGACGTTGTACCTCTCTGATAATTACCGGCAAAGATTTCTTGCCAAAGACACCATTGTTCCTGTTTTCATGTCGTTTCACAGCCCCGGAGTCGTCATAAACAGGGATGCGCGACAAATGGCTGAAACGCTTTAATTTCGCGGCTTCCAGCCCGATCCACTCACTTAAATCACCCGGCATGAATCGTCTCATAAATTCCAGCTCAGCCTTGGACATCCAGGGACACAGAATGCAGTTGCTTGGTGGTGGCACAGGCTGGCCCTTATCCCTGATATATGCTTGGCAGTCCGCCCGGTCCATCTTCATATCCACCAGCGGATATTGAATTTCGATGCACTCCCGGAACCAGCGATTGGGGTTTTTTGAGTGGTCCGCGATCCGTCCTTCTTCGCCGGCCGCGATTCCTACAAGCATCCTGATTCGTCCATAGCGATGCTTAAATTCATGAAAACCTTTCTTCCGAAAAGCAGTGACCCCGTAATGCTCAGAAAGGTAGTGCTCCAGGTAGTTATAGATGGGTTTGATCTTCAGATTGTCAGTGCAGCTCTTCCTGAAACTGACCCCGCCACAGGTCTCTGTACGCCGATAAAACCCCCTCAATGTGGGCCAGCTCTTGCTATGGAACCCTTGGTCAGCAGTAATGAAGTGAAATGCAATGCCCAGCCTGGCACAACGCTCTTGAGTCCTTGCAACGTGTTGGTAGGTTTCCAGGTGTTCATCGCCGGTGTCAGACATCAGCACAAGGAAGTTATTGGGTGCATAGCGTTCCCTGAATCCGGGCTCCTGGATGTACTTTTCCAACAAAAGGGTTGAATCCTGCCCAGCTCCAAAGCTCAGCACAGTCAGTTCGGGCTGCTGATCACGCATGGCAACGCCCCTTGTGGCCCACAAAGTCATCAACGGTACTATCGTCTCGAATAAGGGATTCAAACCAGGTAATCCGCAGCTCTCGAATCTGCCGAGACTCAGAGGGATCTTTCTCGCGGTTAGGGCACACATCCCGGGCATAGCGAATCATGGCCGCCCCGATTTCAGTCAAGGCTGAATGTTTACCGGCCAGCTGAGAAGAATCGCTATAACCTGCTCTCAAGAGAGCAACCCGGGCTTGATTGGCCACTCGCAAAACAACAGCAATAACGGCCGGGTTATTGTCGAATACCCATTCCAATGCCAATACATCCTGCTCTTCCTTACTGATCGGTCCTGCAGGTGATTCAGTTTGTGAAAGTTCAGAAATACCTGGGATTGACCACACGCAACGAAATTGCCGGGTAAGGTTGCCCTGACGGAACAGCGCCGCCTGATCGATGCTTTCATCGGCCGCAACCTGATCACAAACCTTATTGGCCACGGCAACGAGTTTGTCTGCTGCCTGGATATCCAGGGAGGCAAGCCCTCTGCCAGTTTCAACTGCCTCATGAAACCTGTTGCTCGCCTTATCCAGCAGTCGTTTCAACCGTGGATCCACATTGGCATGGCAATATTGAAGCCGAACCTGCAAGGTATCGAGCTGGCCGGCATAGATATTGGCTTGGGAAACCAGGTCTTGATTTTCAGACGGGGGAAGGTCGAACAGGTCCATGATTCACTCCTCGAATCGTTGTTGACTCTGGCGGGGCTCATCCCTCACCAGCCATTACATTGTAAGGCCAAACTAAGGTTTTGGCAACTGTTTTTATACCCCACAAAACTCATTTAAGAGCTGTGCGGACTCAACATCCCCTGCGTCAATGGGAAAGGCTTTGCACCCGTTACTAATCAACCAAAATGTTCTCGTTATTCCATCTGTAAAACCGATGTAGGGTTCACCATTACTCAGAAAGCAACCGATATTGGCAACTGGTACCGGGTTTGCCAGGCCGTGGCTAAACCCTTCTTCGGCATAATGATATTTGTAATCACACTTCATTTTGGCCTTTGTCACACAAGCACCAGGGCTTCCACGATCTTGCCGCACAGATTGACGCAGCCAGTAGTAATAAAACCTACTGGCGTTCACAACGGCCACAGACTCTTTATCCACTGAAGACATATAGACAAACCGTCTCCCGGGCATATCTATCCGCCAGATAGATCTTCCATCAGTCGTCGCATGTTGAGCTGGTATTTCATCCAGGCCAACAGGTTTAATTTGTGACCTCGCCACCAGCACATTAATTAGGCTCACGCTTCCCTCTAAAATGCCAGTACAAAAAATGGAAAGCAGACATTGCGAAGAAAAAGACTATCGACACAATTCCACCATCCCTCACAGCATTCAAAAGACTGACCGGCTCATCAGATAAAAACGCCCTGGAGATAAACGTCCATACGAAAAGGAGAAAAGAAGCACAAGTAATGGAATACATATCAGGCTCAATAATGCGCGCCCACTTAATACTCTTCCTGCGTGAATTTTCAAACTTGCAAACCCCATCACCAACATGAACAAGGTTAGCCACATGACTGATATCCCACCCGGAAACTCTAAGTTCCGAAAGAATCTTGCCGTAATCGGCAATCTCACATACCGATTCAACTTCAACAGGTTCACAGTCAACAAAGCGCATTACGCCTTCATCCACACTGTAAGAATCAGGTCGGATGTATGTCTGTCGATCTTTACCTTTGAGAAAGGGAAGTGAAATACGGACCTTTCCAGGCGCCGCCCCAAATCCATCCGGCAAATCACACTGGTACTTAATATTGGCAACAGCTTTCCCGCCATGCCGGATCGTCCCTGATATGATTGAATTCATTTTTCCTCCGTGATTGTTAAGGCTTTTCTAAAAAGCCCATTTTTGATCAAAATTAGTGACACCCCTATGTTCAGAAAAAACCAAATCATAAACCCTGCTTGTTACAACCCACTTCAGCTTTTTCTCTCGGAAAGCCGGGAAACATTAGCAGCACTGCCAATTGCGACTATCTCAGAAAACAATTTGACAGCCTTCTGCACATCCGGCCGCATAGGGCTTTCTATCATTCTCTTTATGTCGGTATTCACATAATCAGAAAAATCACTGATCAACCCTTCATCCGGTATTTCATCATATTCCCATAGCCTATCACCCAGCTCTTTTATTACATCGCTATTCAACCATGTATTGCACAACCAGGTAATGTTAGGGGTCCAATTCCAACCGTCCTTTCTATCTCTTACAGCCTCTAATCGATCTAGCATATCCCCGACAAGTACAAGTTGAGGAAGCCTTCTCAGAGAGGGGAACCGACTCTCATCCACAACTGATAACGCCAAGCGCCATGAAAAGACGCGCCAGTAACCCTCTACATCCGTAGGTTCGGGGGTGTGTTTTTTTAAAAGCTGATCCCGCAGTTTTGCGCACCTATCCACATGTTGACGGAAGGCCCGCTCCTCCCGCTCTTTTTGCTCTTTCGCCAGCTCCACTTTTCTCTTCAATCCTCGCATGATCATCAAAGCCTCATGCAATGTCTCTTGTTCCTTTTCAGAAAAAAGCTGTTTCGACTGCCGGTTTAGCATATCTTTTTCAATGGTATTGGCTGCCGAAGTAACCTTGCGTTGCAACGCTTTAAATCTCTCGGCGGTCCAGTATTTCAAAACCTCTTTGATATCCATTTTCACTATCTACCGCTTTCCGAGTTAGTGGGCTTGGTCTTGAATCGCTGCCGCAGACCCTCAACCAGCATTTTGGCGTTGCCAGCCATATGACCAGAAAGAGAGCTATTGCGGTTGGTATAAAAGCAATGAACCAGGCCGGCCATGGAGTCCTGCTTGTGGCCATGCTCTATGATTCGCTCGATGGCAGTCTCAACGCTGTTCCCTGAATAAACCGCTCTCAATGCAATTGCCTTGAACGGCGATTTCCTGATTTCTTCGGAAACATAGAACAGGAAGGGTGCTGGGTCTACTGGTGCCATGATTCACTCCTCGAATCATCTAATTTCTACAACCTAATAGTAAGGTGTTAATAAGGTATGGTCAATTCAGAAAACGATTTAAACCACCTCGCGCCACCCTAAGACTGCCCGGGCGCGGAACACCGAACGTGAAGCCCCAGCCAGCCCGGCCACGTGCCTGACCAACCGGTTTTCAGGCCTGTCCGGTTATCCAGGGCCTTTGGCCAGCGCAGCTGGCGGTAGTGTTTTGGAGAGTCTGCGCAGCAGTCTCGTTTAAAAACCATCTTCTGGCGGTCTCGAAGAGACGCCAGAAGCACAACCTTAAAGCGTAGCGGTCCCTGCGAAGCAGGCGATTTGTAGCACTGTTATCCACGACCTTGCCCGGAGTGAAGGGCCTGCGGAGCATTGAGCCCGTAGCGGAGGGTGGGGTTGTCCACGGTCGCGGAGCCTCCGTAGCGGCGGTGGGCAACCCCAGTGGTGGGTAACAGTGCGCCGGCAGGGCACCTGCCGGCCGGCCCGGGAAGACACGGCCGTCATTTGCTGCAGGAGTTCCTGCAGGGGCACCTGCAGGACCAGGTGGAACCGATCGCACCGGTGCCGGCGACGCCGGCACCGGTCGCCCTGGGAGAGCGGGAACACCATATCTTGTGTTGGATCCAGCTGGATCCGGCACAAGATATTGGAAAAAGGCAGGAACGATAGGGGAGAAGAGTAGGGGGGCCTGGCACTGATCGAGGCCGCGGCCGTCAGGCCCGGGCAACCAGGCCTGCGGTGGTATCACGCTGGGGCCTGGCGTATCAGCTCGACGTGGCACCGGGGTAGCGGGCGTTACCCGAAGGGCCGATCCAGGGAGCTTTGCCTTTTAGCGAGCACTTGGGGGACCCTGTGAACTTGTTCACACGGTCCCCCTAGTGGAGCAAAAGTGGAAAGCTTTCTGGTTCGGTTCGCGTAGCGAATAGCACGCGGTTCTGGCCTGAAGGCCAGAAACCCCCATCAATTACCAGAAGGTTTGTTACCGTAATTACGGCGAAGTCTTTTCATTTGTTCAATCTGTTCCGGGCTTGATGGCACTGCCTGATGTGCTTCATCCATGACAAAAGGAGTTTTCCCTTTCCTTTCTGTGATTCTTATCCAACGGAAGTTGAAAAATCCAAGGCAAGCAGCTGCGGCTGCACCAAGAAGAAAAACATTGGGACTCGACTTACCCGACAAAAATAATAATACCAAAGAGACCACAAGCAGAACGGAGCAAGTACACAAGAGAAAAGATATTTGGCGGGTTTTGTTAAAATCATTCATGCTGTTTTACCTCAATAGGGCGCAATTCGTATGGTACACCATCCAAACCATACTCAAAGGTCCATCCAGATGTTTGAAGAGTGGCAAGGAAGCCCGCACACCATGAATACGACTCAGCGTCTTCTCGCGCCATGAAGTCGCCAATAATGAGGGAAATCTTGGAAGGCAACAGCTCGGGCTGTTCAAAGTAGTCCATTGTATTCTCTCTCAAAAGGCGCGGCCTGTGGGCCGCGCTGAATTCGCCTATGGGTAGTCTTTAAGCATTGCCAAAAACTGCGAGAATTGGTTGCCCTTGAACATGGGGAGCGTGTAACGCTTCCCATCCTGAGAGGCAAGCCGCAAAGTCATTGCACAGCCAAAAACAAGCATATCCATGATTCACTCCTCGAATCAATAAAATGAGGGGCCGCAAGGCCCCATCATAGTTAGTCAATAGCAGCCATTATCAAAGCCGCTTCCTCGTGTTCCAGGGCAAAGTCACGGAGGGAATGAAAACGGTTGATATCCTGATCCGTCTGGGTTTCCCAGCAAAGACGATTGTAGGCCACCAGACAAGCGACAATACCAGCAGCTTGTGAGCTCATTTCACCAGAAAAGAAGTTGCCTTCCACAGAAAGGGTCAATTTCTCTTCCATGTCTGGCGCCATGAAAAAGGTTCCGTTGCTGGTTTCATAAAAAACCCAAAAGCCACCAGTATAGGCGGGGCACATCTTGCGAAGAGAGTTGAAAATCAGAGTTTCGAGATACGCAATGTGGCGACCGTGGTGCTTCACCTGAACGTCAATGCGGTTATCAACAGGAACTTCCTTTGCAGTAAAAGTCTGTTCTTCTACGTGGTTTGCATCTGACATGATTCACTCCTCGAATCGTTGTTGACTCTGGCGGGGCTCATCCCTCACCAGCCATTACATTGTAAGGCCAAACTAAGGTTAAAGGCAAGCATTTTTTACCCGCCTTTGAATAATAACCCCGCTTTTTTAAGCGCCTCGCTGATCATTCCGTCAGTTGCTTTATCCTTCAAAACAACCCCCCGCGCCTCGTAGTCAATGCTCTTTAACTGGTGGATCAAAACAACACCGGTGGTGTTCGCTGAATCCACTTTAACCTCAAGCCCATGCCCTTTGATGGTATTCGTAATCGGAGCGACTACGACCAGCCCGGTCTGTTCCTGAAAAACCTTCGGACTTAAAACAAGGGCAGGCCGTTCACCGGCCTGCTCGTGCCCTTTGGTGGGATCAAAATCAGTGAAAATAATGTCCCCACGTTCCGGGACATAACTCTTTCTTTTCGCCATTAAAACACCTCTTTACCAACTGGCTGATCGTTCAGCCATGCTTCGTCACCGTCAACCCGGAACTGATCGCGAGTTGAACCTTTCAGCAGCTCTTCCAAACTGTCGGGAACATCCCTTACCGGGGTGATGACCAGTTTCCCAAGCTCAACAGAAAGCGATACCTTGCTGGACTCACCAATGCCGAGTTGTTCCAGGATGGGGCCGGGAATACGCAGCGCCTTCCCATTACCCCAACGAGAAATTGATCTGACTACAGACATCATTTACTCCTATAAAAGTGTCTACAATGGATATACTACAGCAACCCCGGCACCGTGTCTACATTGGAGACACAAAAAAGGGGCCGAAGCCCCTTGAAAGTTATTTAAAGTGATCCGGGTACCAACCCTTCATGTCCGGCTCATTGGCCACAGCCTTTGCCAGATCGCCTTTCTTCTGGTTGCCGTTGGCCTCAACCCATTCAGCCCCTAGACGGCTTTTGGCGATTTCCAGAATGTTGCCCTTCTTGATCCGGGAGAAGTAATTTTCTGCCGTTGGCTGCCAGTACTCACCCAGTCGGAAATCGCACTGCTTACGAACGGTTTTCATCAAAACACCCTGCACCTGAGTGGTTAGCAGGGCAGTGCAATAAGCAACGATTTTGCGCTTGGCAGGACGGGTCAAGGCTTGGAACGCCTCAAACCGTTTCGCCTGTGAACTGCTTTTCGCCCACGTCAGGTCCAACTTTTCTTTCTTGGATTCGATGGCCTTGGCCGCTTCGGTAGTGTGAATATCACCCGTAGCGGACAGATCGGCTTGAGTCGCACGGATATCCAGACCGCGCTGCCACTCCATGGGCCGCAGCACTTCCTCTGCCAAACTAAATTGCAGCAGGTCATGGCAAAGGGTTTCATGGTTCATCAATTCAGCCTGCAAGGCTTGGTGCTCGTAGTTGTCCAAATCGCTGCGCAGTGCCTGGGACTCGACAGGTTGTTCCTCATTTTGAGCCCCGGCAGTACCGCCGCCATTGTTGCCAGCCTCAGAGGGGAAAGCCTCGGCCATATCGGCTTTTTTCACGTACCCTTTGTCGGCCACTGCATTGCCTTCACGATCAACAAACAGGTAGAACCCGGAGCAAGCCTTCTGCTCGTCACTGAATGACTTCAGTGACTCAATTTCTTCTTCTGTTGCGTTGATTTTGCTGGCAATTTCATCCTCTTTTTCAGAGTCGAATTCATCTTCTTCATAGAGTGCATCCATTTCACCCTCAAGCGTTTCCAACTGCTTAATCAGCGATTCCGGCACATCCTTATCAGAGGGCTTAAGCTGGGGGCTATTGAAATCAAAAGGATTGGAAAGGTATACCTCGCCCCATTTCCAACCTTCTTTCAGAAGGTCATCTTTCAGGCCCTCCAACTTCTCAATGGCCAGCTTTTCCACCAGTTCACGGTCTTCAAGATGGTCAACATCGTTAAACAGGTCTTGGGCGACTTGGCCACCGGCTTTTTCGTATGCATCCAGCCCGATAAATTTCACCAAGCCATCAGATGATTTAATGGCATTACCCAACAGCATCCCACGAATGTGATAGTCACTCAGTCGATGGGGGTAGAGTTCAGTAAAACAGTTAACCTGCTCTTCATGGCTATCAGTTAGAGTCAAAGCAACCAAAGAGTCATAACCGATATTACCGGCGCGATATTCCTCGATCAGTTGCGGAGCCACAGAGCCCAATTTAAGAAGGCGTTTTACCCGGTGCAGAGAGTTACCCGTTTTTTTAGCGATTTCCTCACGGGATAAACCCTGTTCGCTCATGGCTTGGTAAGCCATGAATTCATCTGCCGGATGCATCCCTTCCTTCATGTTCTCAGACAGGGACGCGATCACGGCCTCTTCTTTTTTCTGAACCTTGCAGGGGACAGGGAATTCTTCGTCAATATCGCCATCCTTAAACAGGATATCCAGGCAGCTAAGACGGCGACCACCGCCACAAACAAACATCACATCAGTGTTGTCTTCTGGGTGAACAACCAGATTTTGAAGCAAACCGATTTCACGGATTGACGCCAGCAACTGCTGATCCGCTTCATCCTTCGGGTTGACAACCCGGACATTGAATGGGGAACGCTGCAGCTTGCCGTAAGGGAAAAAAACAATCTCAGTGTTTGACATGATTCACTCCTCGAATCGTTGTTGACTCTGGCGGGGCTCATCCCTCACCAGCCATTACATTGTAAGGCCAAACTAAGGCTAAAGGCAAGCATTTTTTCCACTTTTGCTCTAGATATTTTCGGCATAACTATCTGATAACCATAGTGTTTTAATCTAAATAGGGGCGCTATAACGGTGATCAATGCGAGGGCGTTTTTCCCCGTAAGCCTCGACCACGGCTGTCTATCAGGGCACGGCCACCCAACCACCGGCAGATGTGGCACGACTGCTCGGGCGCGGAACACCGAACGCGAAGCCACAGCCAACCCCGGCCTCGTGCCTGACCAACCGGTTTTCAGGCCTGTCCGGTTATTCAGGGCCTTTGGCCAGCGTAGCTGGCGGCAGTGTTTTGGAGAGTCTGCGCAGCAGTCTCGATGCCTTTGCCTGGCTGCAGTCGGTCTCGAAGAGTCCGGCTGCAGTGCCTTTGATCTTTCAGGCCATCGGTGGCCACCAGCACGGCCAGCGAACACCTGGCACTGTTATCCACGACCTTGCCCGGAGTGAAGGGCCTGCGGAGCATTGAGCCCGTAGCGGAGGGTGGGGTTGTCCACGGTCGCGGAGCCTGCGTAGCGGCGGTGGGCAACCCCAGTGGTGGGTAACAGTGCGCCGGCAGGGCACCTGCCGGCCGGCCCGGGAAGACACGGCCGTCATTTGCTGCAGGAGTTCCTGCAGGGGCACCTGCAGGACCAGGTGGAACCGATCGCACCGGTGCCGGCGACGCCGGCGCCGGTCGCCCTGGGAGAGCGGGAACACCATATCTTGTGCTGGATCCAGCTGGATCCGGCACAAGATATTGGAAAAAGGCAGGAACGATAGGGGAGAAGAGTAGGGGGCCTGGCTCTGATCGAGGCCGCGGCCGTCAGGCCCGGGCCCGGGCAACCAGGCCTGCGGTGGTAACACGCTGGTGCCTGGCGTACCAGCTCGACGTGGCACCGGGGCAGGGATCGTTACCCGAATGGGACGAGACGCCGCTTGCGGTGGCTCGGTTTTGTGAGGTGAGGGGTGTGGGCAGCGCAGCTGAACGCGCCGCGAGCCCACAAAATAGAGCCCGGTTCTGTCCGGAGGACAGAAGCCCTACAACTTAGGCAACCTGAGAAGCCACCTTGGAGACTGCTTCGAAAGCTGATTTATCAATTGGCGAACCAGAAGGGCTACAGGCAATAGCAGAATATCGTTTTAGAACTGAGTCATCAGCAGAATTGATCTTTGCCTTAATTTCTTTCAACTCAGGGTGCTGCGCTGGATATGCTGTTGAAATCACTTTCCTGCTTATTGGGTGCAAAAAGTGCTTAACAGGTTTTTTAGTTGCCGGGGCACCTGATCCCGGTTTTGCAAGTGCAGAAATTTCAGCTTTGCTAAGGCCCATGAGGGATAGCAGAGAAGGAAGATCTGGCTTGGCGATAGCGCAGATTTCTTCAATTGAGGCGTCATATTCCTTGGCCAAATCAGCAAGTCCTGCAGCGATATCGTCATTCCGCTTCGCGGCTTCAAGCGCCTTCTGTTTATCACGCTCAAGCCGTTCAAGTTCAACAGCAAACTGTTTTTCAATCTCAGTGGATCGGCGAAGTTCCATACTCACTCCTTGATAAAGTTAAAACATAGAGAAAATCTTGCCCTTAAATGCGATTCCCTTTGCATAAACATGCGAGAAAGCAAGACAAGGTTAGATATAAAAAGAATATTTCAGTTCCCTTCCAGATAAAAAAGAGATAGTCGTAATCAAAGGTGGCCGGCAAAGCATCAGGAAAACGGAAAAAGAATGCTGCCGTTGAAAAGGCGTAGGCGGTCATAACACAAGCGACCATGGAAAAAATTCTAGGTACTTCCCAAATCAAATATAACCGAATTCTCCTAAGAAAATCAGGAGCAGAACTCTCCAAAAGGCCTAAAAGGCCAACAACCAAAACAAGAGATATAAAGGTTGAAAAAAAAAGGCCAACAGGATTGCTATCAATCAAAGCACCTGTGGCAATTTCAAATTTCTCGGGATTGGAAAAAAGATCAGTAGCAACAAGGAAGGAAATAAACGACCCTAACGTATATAAAATCATTACAGTGGATTCGACAAAAATCAATTCAATGTAATTTAGCCGAGGAAGTCCAGGCTCGACAGGGCCAAGATCACCTTTAGTCATTCTTAGGCTCCAACCCAGGTCGCTTCACAGATAAATTGATATCAAGAAAGAAAGTGGAAACCTGGTTATCACTCAGACCCAGCACATACGGAGAAATATCGTCGCCTGACCTCGCTGCAATCACAACGAAACCACCATTCCTAAAAGTCTTATTGCGGCGCAATATAAAATCCCGGATTTTTACTCTATCTGCGAAGGGCTCCAAATAGTCGTTTGGGCCGGCAGATTCCTTAACCAAGCCTACTGCATACTCTGCATAACTGGGGTCACTTACTTCAATGATTAACAGCCGCCCCGATTTAATAAATTTCTTAATTTCTTTCACTCAACACTCCATATCGAGAAATCAGCTGCACGTTTGGTGGGTATACATAACATCCGGGTTTATTTACCATAACATACAATATGCATATGTGAGCATATCGCCGCAAAAGGTCGCGCAGCGTAGAAATTGCTTCCTTCATCCGCTTTGTCACCCGTGTTCCTTCCACCATCGAAGTTACGGATCGAACTGCAATCCATAGCAAGTACGCGCCTACCGCGCAGGTGAGAAATAGTTGGAAAGGAGGCATATTAATAATCCAGATTGAGGCCAGTAAAATAACGAACCCCAACGAGCTACATTTCACTCGGCTTCTTTCCCTGAAGCTGCTCAATTGTTCTTGAAACCATTTGCTGTCTCTCCCGTATTCCAATGCCCTAGTGATTCGAGACTTTATAATTTTTTCGGGTAGTACGTCTTAACTGGATTTTCTTGGTTCAACTCCCAAGAAATCTCAGCTACCGAAACATTCCACTGTTTCGTGCCGTCCTCGTGCTCAACGCTGACCCTCTCAGCATCCTTGGGTGGTTGACCGGAGTTTGGAAGCCAACTATCCGGAGAGCCGAACATTCTGTGCCGAATGCTTTCCTTGCGGCCCCAGAGTGCAACCCCAAACGCAAAAACCGATACAACTACAACAACGATGGTCATCACCAGGTCAAAGTAGTTATTCGCATAGATCCAACGGCTACAAAGAAACGTAAGGTACCCGACCATCCCGAGAAGCAGAACAATCACCAGAAAACGGCGGAGCTCTGTGAGCAGGACGCCCCAGGCGGCGCGATTCTGCTCTTTGAGTGACATGGGAGTCTCTGAGTCATGATATTTTTGCATTACGTGAACACCTACAGTTCTCTACGTTTGACGGATTCCAATCATGTGTGTTTTGGCTTATCGCTGTACTTGCTGCGAAGCTCTTTCATATGCTCAACCTGTTCCTTGCTGGATGGCACCGCCTGGTGAGCTTCATCCATGATAAGGGTCACATGCTTGTTCGTGTTTGCGCGGATTGCTTCACCGACACTCTCAGGCGCATTCGCCAATTCGTTCTTGATACTGTTCATACAGAAACCACCTTCTCGTCGCAGATCATTTCTACCTGATCACAGAGATTTCTAGACTCACTGGGAGTAAGGGCGTTGGCAGCTTCAAGCCCTCTGATGAAGCCTTGCAACTCCCTAAAGCATGAATACATGTCTTCCAGTGTTTGTGCTGAACGAAGGCCAGCTAGCAGTTTCTTTGCCCTGCCATAATCCTGATTTTGGCAAAGGTCTTCTAAGTCCACCATTTTTATGGTTTCTCCAATAACTCGGCCTGTAACGGCTGACATTTCTCTGTCCAGATCCAGGGCATATCATCGTCATCACGTTTGAGAGACGGGTCCAACCGGCAAAACCCGGCGGCACGGAGTTCTGCCATGATTGCTGATACGCCTTTTCTTAATATGCCTCGCTCAGCGCCGAGGGAATTAAGGTCTTCGGTGTCGCTGCTCAGCGCCGCCAAAGCTCAATTGAAAATTGATCATGATTTACTGTCCAACATCATCAAGATAAGAGGCGTCGTTAGAACAATTATTAGCAGCCAGAAATATTGACTGGCCGCTAATTTTAAAACGTCCTTTTTCCCGGCAAGACTCCCAATCGCGATTACAACAATAATGCATAGAATCCCAATACCACCAAGACCGATGTAATATTCTGAGAAAAAACCGTGCAGTGACTCCATAGTTAAACTTCCTCACCAAACTTTGACTTTAAATACTTTCCTATGGGATTTTCTGTAAAACCCATGGCCAAATAATTCCTGAAAGAGCCATCCCTAATGAGAATCCCAATAGCCATGAAAGTGGTAAGAGTTAAACCACAAATTTCCAATATTGCTACGTCTAGAGCAAATGACCAGCCTTTCACAAAACCCATTATTAATGGAAACCCAACGAACACAGGTATTGTGTTCGGCATTTTGTTAACTGTCGCCAGGACAACAAGGAACGCGGCCCACTCAGGCACCCGGAAATCTTTGCCTTCATCCCTTTCTTTAATTTCTTTATTTACCCGGTCTCTGCGGTTAGTCATTCGCCATCCTAATTAGCTACTTAGATTTATGCCTGTGTGCTGATTCCGCATAATTGAATTATTAGCTACACGGGATTACATTTATCTGCTTTGGAAAAGCCCATGCCTGAAAATAGTTGTTATCACAAATGCGGCAATCACAAGGCCTCCTCCTATTTTCATCCAAAGACTCAGAAAATTATCACTTCTACCCTTATTTTTTTCCCACTCTGAAACTTTGGCTGCTGAACTCATGAATACCTTTTCACCATCATGCTGGTGGATAGTGGCACGAGAATCGTCTGTAAAGCTGATAGCAATGCCATCCTTCGGAATTAGCCCTAGATATCCTTTCCCTTCCTCCAGCGACATCACCTGTCCTTCAAAGGAAGCTTTCCCAAACAAAGCCGGCTCTACGCCACCAATTCTTTCGGCTTGAATTTCCACAGTGCCATCATCCATAAACTGTAGCGTCGTATCTAACTTCACGTCTCCTACAGTTATTTTCCCCTCTAGAATCTCATTCGGGAATTTTTTCGGCCTTGGTTTTTTTCTGAAATCCGCCAGGATTTCGGCGGCATCTGGATCACTCATTCTTTCTTTAGATAGCCAATCCAAATATCTATCTTTTTTTTGGCTTTCATCAACCCCAAACCAGATCAATATTAAAAGCGGTATAATCAAAAGAAATATAACCTCTGAACCACCTTTCATCCCTGACTTCATAGTTTTCATCATTTAACCCTTCGTCTGTCCCTAGATAATGGTCTGAACAACTTTTAGCCAGCCCCGAAAGGATCAGTTCGACCTGATACACCATCAACTTTGAAAGCCTTCACAATTCGGATTCTGACGGTCACTTTTTACCGTTTCGGAACGCCTTCTCGACTTCCTCGTCAGGGAAGCCCAATAGCCTTCCCAGCCACGCCAGATAAAAATCACCAACCACCGGTATTAGTCCCGGAAGTGCAATGACTATAAGCTCGAAAATTAGAACCACGAACCCTCTGACCCAAATATCTACCCATGATTCCACGGAAATTTCTGGACCGTTTAGAATTAGACTGCCAAACCAGTGGTTGATAAATGGCATCACCGTCACTAAAAATATGGCTATAATCCAGGAGCGGTATTTTTTCATGCAAAATTCTCTTTCATCATTCTTCCAAAACCCTGCAAGCTTTTCTGTTTGCAATCTCTTCATTTGAAGGGCGATTGCTATCGTCAAACCTTACAACGCCGCCCTCCTCAACAATCAGCCAACCCCACTTCAAATCACTATCCTGTTGTCCAGGCCTGGGAGGGGTTGCCCACCATGGTTCCTTAGATATGATCTTTCCCATTTTTCTCCTCCAGCAGCTTCACCGGATCAGGCATAGAGGGCTGTTCTTCTTGCGCCTCCATGTCCCAAACCCAGCTATTAAGGCTTGGATCTTCTACCAACTCGTCCAATGCCTCTCTGTAGTCTTCAGTAGCACCAGGCGGAACTACGTACAATGCCGTATTCTTAGGCGAAGTGTCTGTCAATACTGCAAAGGCTAAAGGCCGATCTGAGCCCATGTTGTAACGCAAACCCTTAGTGAAGTGTCTGCCAGAATTCATGAGCGACGTAACCAACAAATGGTCGAACCCATTTTCGATGGGCAACCATTCCTCATTAACGAGGATCAATGAAAGCTCCAGGAACTCCAGCCGACCACTCACAGATACATTGACCGTCCCAATAACAAGAAGGTGGGAGTTTTCCAGCTCATCCCACATTTCCATGGCAGACATGAAACGTTTTTGAAGTCGCTCATACAGTTTTTTGTCCAGCATAATGTGCTTTTCGGGCATATGCTTTATCACAGCCTTGAACCCATATCGGGATGGGTCAAATGACTTGACCTCCCCCATCAAAAGCATTAAAGGCCGTGCGCCATTCTTTTCTGATGCAAAGGTCATAAGCCTTGCAAGACGGCGATTCTCAATTTCTTCTTTCCGGTCGAGGAAAAAGGTTTCCGGGATGTATAAATACTGCGCCAACGGATTGTTTTTTGTCGTCATCGATGCGGATGCCAACAAAAGCCTTTGCCGTACAGCGGCCCAATTCTTTCGTCCGGTGTCAGTCGGTCGCCACTGATTTAGCTTTCCTCTCTCCCAAAAATAGTGGAAAAGAGAAAGCAATGTGAGCCTTTTAGGGTCTGCTGAAACAGTGTCAGATTGAGATTCACCTGTTGGTGCAGGAGCCCTGCCACCTTTCTTTTGTGACAAAGAAAAAGCTAATTTCAAATTAGCATCACCTGTTATCTGGTCTTCGGTTATGGCTTCGCCCATTACCTCGCCTAAACCAGATAGCTGCGCCGGCGGCTCATAGGAATTACACCACGAATGGTGCTCTCCAGCGCTTGAAGGCATTCTTTTTAAATAGAAGCGATGATTGATTTGCGCAATATACATTTCGATGCCGCCTTCCCGGCACATGCATAGCGGCCTCAACCGTTTATTATATGCATCCTTTAAAAGGTCAGGCAGAGAAGGGTCGCGCCGCCCCACCCTTTTGCCATCGATCATAAGGTCAAAATCAGTAGCCACCATTATTAGCACCACCCCTTACGTTTGCCGCCGGCATATGGGCGTGCATAGCCTTGAGCAATGAGATAGCTACCCAGGTCCCTTCCATCAACGATAACGTTGGCATCGATTCTAAAGTATTTATCGCGCTTTATATTATGGAGTGATATTGATTTTGCAGACCGAAGGATTGCGACTGTTACTTTTTTGGCTTTCCTGGCCAAAAGGATTTCGTCACGGCAAGCCCCTTTTAATTCTGGAGTATCTGCATTTATTAAGCGGATTGGGATTCGCTCCCCAATGATGGGAGGCCAGCCATTTATATTTACTCTGAATGTATCCCCATCGTAGATGCTGGTGACTTCTACGTTTTCCACATTCCCATATGTCTTATCTCGGTATGCTATTGCGTTATTTACGAGAAACAGCAGACAAATAGCTACCGCATAAATTCCATTTCGCATTTCAACCTCCTTGTGAATGCAATACTAAGGTGTTAATAAGGCCTCATCAACTAATTAGGCCTTTTTCTTGCACCAAGGGTTGGCCGCCCTTCCTTCCACCGGCCAGGCCAAGCGGTTTTTTGTCAGGAGCCTTCCCAGGGACTCCCCACTGAAAAAAATGTCGTATGATTCTTTGATTCGCCCATTTTCTTTAAAGTCAGGTTTGTGTAAGGTTACAGGGCGCTGAGTCTGTGCAAAGTGTTGATCTATATACTTTGCCAGTTCTTGAGCCGCTTTTGACTCTGAATGGCATTCAGAACCGTCTCTCTTCGGGAATCGATAGCCGGTGATCGTTATGGCTTCACTGCTTTCTGACCCTGGCAATGAGACCATAAAAGCAGAATCTGAGGATATTCCAGTGACTATTGTTGAATCCTGGCCAAACCCGATGCGCCTTTTTTCGTCCCCATCGGCGCCATCTTTCCGCCCAATAAATAACAGGGTCAGGACTATACACAAAATGATACCCCCCGCACCTTGAAGGTATCTTGAAGCTTCGGATTCGCGCTTTTTCCCCTGCTTATTGGGGTTATTCAATATCATAATAACGTCCTTGTTATTGCAGCTTTACAGTTCGGTGAAACACATGATCATTTCCAGTTTCAGTAACAACCAGGGTCTGTCGTAGCATGGTTGATGACAAAAGCCGGCAGGCCAGATTCGGTAAAGTTCTCCGCAATGTTCGCCTTGAAGAAGAGGTCAGCTCCTTCATGAATCGCTTTGCCGAAGATAATAGCCTTTATGTCTTTGAAGTCTACGACCAGGCTGTTTCAACTTTCCTAGCCTCACAAAAAGGGCAGACGCCCACACTAAGAGTAAGCCCCCGCAGTGCGCCTCATTGTGGATTCTGGATCAAGGAATCTACCCTAAAGAAGGCAGAGGCCTTTGCCCAAGATTTGGATTGCCCGACCAACCGCCTACTATACACAGCTATCTGGACCTGGTACGAAAACAAGGCCAGCTAAAAAAGCCCCCCTAGTTCTTGACCCTACCATTTAGCCCATGATCTAATCCGGCTTGGGCGCAAGGAGCGCCCTATTTCAAAATCGGGGTGTTAACGATGAAGTTACCATGGATGGGGCTGGCTTCCCTCATTATCATAAGTCTTTCTGTCCTCTCCTATGCATCTGGCAATGATAGTCAGAACAATAGGGGGGAAGAATTAGTAGTATCCTCCTCCAACGGATCCTTCTGGATCTATCCAAAGCGCCTGCATGATTTACGGTGGTATCGCTCAACGGAACGTGCCCCCTACTCTATTCATCCGCTTTATTCTTCTCGACTGAATCCGACTGTGGATCATCGTGGTGCTGATTTGGCCCCAGAAAAACCTCGCGGCCTATATCTCAAACTAAACATTCAATAGAAAGGCAAGGACAGCTATGCGAGCTCTCAATAAAGTAATGATGCTGGTGTTAACGTATGCATTAACACTCGCAGCCTCTACTCTTGGAGTGGCCAGCTCTATCACTGATGTTGAACAAGCCCAAGATCAACTCAAGGCAACTTTTTCCAACCTGGAAGTTGTTAACGTGGGCGCATCTCCTATCGAAGGTTTGTATGAAGTAAACCTTGGTACGCAGATTATTTATTTCCACCCTGAGTCAAAGCTTCTCGTATTTGGGGAGATATTCAATTCCGAGGGGGAGTCCCTAACCGCCAAGGCCATGCAAAAACAAGCCATGACCACCCTTGGCGGATTCGATATGTCGAACACATTGGTCATTGGCCCGGAAGATGGCAAAGAGATCATCGAGATTACCGATCCCGATTGCCCATATTGCCGCAGAATGGCCCAGTTTATCGATGGCCTACCAGACGACACCAAAGTACGTCGTCGCATCATTTTTGATACCCGGGCCCATCCGTCAGCCAAAAAGAAAGCTGCCCACATTCTCTGTTCTGACGAACCCGAAGTTGAATTTGCCCGGGTTTACCAAAATAAAGTTACCGAATTCAAATCCTGTCCGGGTGTTTTTGATCGTCTTCAGAAACATCAAGACATGGCCCTGGCACTTGGAGTCTCTGCGACTCCAACTGTAATCCTGGACGGAAGCATGGAGGTAGGTTTCCGACCAGGCGCAATCCTTGACTACCTCAACAGCTCAGACAAATCAGAGGAGTGAGCTATGGAAGCCGTATCACACGGAAGTAACGCCTTCATGGAAGGTATTTACGAAAAGCGTTGGACAATTCTGTTGTCCGTCCTGGCCCTTGCTGCTGTAGTGGCAGCCAGCACTGCACACGCATTTACTGCACCGACCACCGGTCAGTTCATGTACGAGGCTTACGATTTCTTCATCAATGACCTTCTGAAAGGTCCGGTGGGTTTCGTGATTTCGGCTGTGTGTGTGCTCTGGGGCCTTTTCTCTGTTCGTGGCAACTGGATCATGGGCCTTGTGCTTATCATTATTGGCACAGTGGTTTTCAAGATCGACGCGATCACTCAGAGCTTCGGCGCCATGGTGACGATGGTGGAAGCTGGGGCAGACCCAGCCACTATTGCACAGATGGTTACTGCAAAGTAACTGCGGAACCGCCGTGTGCAAGCACGGCGGTTTTTTTCTCATGACTGCAAAAGTACCCAAGTATTCCCATCTTTCCCCACCGATCCTCATTTTCGATACCGAGGAAGTGATGCTGCTAGGGGTCTTATATCTTGTCGCCATGGTTCTTGGTGGCTGGTTTTGGCTGGTTTTTATCGGTGGCGGACCTTTAACCATCATGTATAAGCGGAAAAAGCCCAGGGGATACTTTTCACACATATTCTATCGTATCGGCTTTAAGAAATTGGTGAATTATCCTGACCCGTCAGCACAGGTGTTCTACGAATGAAATTACTAGGCCCAAAGAAAAAAGGGAACGAGGAAAGCGACAAGGATTTGGAGCGCTCCATAACCAAAAGATTCTTGTTCCAAGGAACCAATATTGTCGATGACAATAGGATTCTTCGGGTTCTGGTAGCGGTGATTACCATCGCTACGGTTTTCAATGCTTATAACAATTATCAAATGTCGCATAAACAAAGAACCGTGATCATGCCTCCCGGTGTTTCCACTACTGATATGTGGGTAATTGACAACCAGGCCTCAACTCAATACCTGCGCATGATGACTGAGTTCATTGCTCGTACATGGGGCGATGTTGGTGCCGCAAATGCCAGCTCTCAAATGTCACTCCTTCTGGGTATGGTACATCCCAGCGTTGTCCGCGATAGACGCGAAGAGTGGCTTGAACGAGCAAAAAAGCTTGCCAGGTACAAGCTGGTGAGCTTCTACATTGAAATTCCCCAAAACCAAAACCTGGAAGTCACAAATAATTCTTCGATGACCATTGAAGCCAGAAGAAACAAGGTTGTTTCGCGCCACATCGAGGAAACGGTAAAGGTCGTTTACACCATCGACTACCGGATCGAAAATGGCCAGTTTTGGATAATCGATATCAAGGAGAGATTTGATGATGCGTAAAGCATTGGGTTTGGTTTTGGCATTCCTCATTCCCCCTATGGGTTTTGCAGAAATAATGCCAGGTTCCATTGAGGAAGTGCAGCTCTCTAACCGAGACGTAAACCATATCGTCTGTAAGTCTGGCGATATCAATGACGTTGTTTTCTCACAGGAAAAACCATCGACTGTTAAAGTGAATGGAAGCAATGCATTCATTAAATTTCTGATCAAAGATGATGGCTTTGCTCAACAGTATGTCACTGTCCGCAGTGAATTTTATATTGTTTGTGATGGCGAGGTTTACACCTTGATTTCTGTCCCTCAAAACATCCCAGCGCAGCGGATTGTATTAGGGACAGATAAGCACAAAACCATGGCCGGAAATATTGAAATGTATGGCGCAATGTCACTTGAAGAACAAGTGGTTGATCTGACTGTTCGCGCTATGAAAGGAGAGCTTCCTGATTCAGTAAGAATCAACGGCCCCAAAGAAAAGGGTTGGCTATCTTCCATGGTTCCTGGTGCAGAAATTCAGGAAATACGCACTATTCAGCTTGAAGGAGTTGGACTTACACTGACTGAGTATGCAGTAAGGTCCAAGAATCGCGCCAAACTAGATGAAAGAATGTTTTTATCAACAAAGTTTGGATCAAACATCGTAGGTATCACGATTCATCCACTTGAAGTACGCCCTTCAGAGGTGAGCCGGGCTTACATTGTTCAGAAAGGGGTCAGCTATGAACATTAAGGACAAATGGGAAGACCTCTCTCCAGAGGACAAAACAAAAGCGAAATTCGCTGGTGTGGTATTGGGCATTTTCATTTTGCTCATCATCATTTATTACTCCTCTGATAAGTCAAAGCAGGACCAGGTTGTCCCCGACAAAAAAGAATCCGTGGCTCTTGAGAACGACCTTCTTGAAGATGACATCCGTGCAGCCGCCGATGAAAAAGTAGCTGAGCAAGAGGAAAAGTTAAAACTCCAGCAAGAGCAGCTGGACGCGATGCAAGATCTTCTCGCATCGCTGAAGGACAAACCGGAGGCACCAACAGAAGCACCCACTGACATTGATACTGAACAGGAAGAAAATTCAGGTTATGAGGGTGATGACCCATGGGCACAATTTGGCAATGCCACCACCACCGCACCGCCGCCACCGTCCAATTTTTATAACCAACAAAATCCACAGAACCAACAACAAATGCAGCCACAACTTGTCGGTGGCATAAGCATGGTGGAAGGAATAGCGCCACAGAAGGTTTCAGATAAGGACACAAAAAAAAAGAATACGATATTCCTTCCCCCTTCATTCATGAAGGCAGATTTATTGGTAGGGATTGATGCAATGGCTTCATCCGCCGGTTCAAGCAACCCCGAAACCATTGTGTTTCGCGTGAATGCGCCTGCAGTTTTACCTAATGAGCTAAAGGCTAACCTAAGCGGTTGTTTCGTCGTCGCGGATGCATTCGGGAACCTTGCGAAAGAGAGAATCCAGGTGCGCCTTCAGTCATTGGAATGCCTAGGCATAAATGGGCATTCAGTTATAAGCGAAACCGTTAAAGGCTTCGCAGCTGATGAAGACGGCAAGCGTGATCTTGCTGGGATTGTCGTGAGTCGAGCGGGGACAAACCTCGCAAGGGCTGCTTTTGCCAGTGCAATCGAAGGATTTGGTGAAGTCGCTGCAGAAAGTGCGACAACGAGCTCTATCAGCCCACTTGGCACAACCCAAGTCCTCGACACTGATCAGGCTGCAAAGGCTGGGCTTGGAAAAGGGATAGCAGGTGGCGCAAGAGAGGTATCAAAGTATCTCATGGAGCTGGTACGCCAAACCGTTCCAGTTATCGAAGTAGGCGCCGCAAAAAAGGTCACACTTTTTATTCAGGAAGCTGTAGAGCTAGAAATCAGGGAGACAGGCAATGAAAAACTATAAGTCGCTTATTAGGGTTTTTTTCGCCTTTTTTACGTTAGCGGGAATCCTCAGTGGCTGCTCAATATTGCCCTATGAGAACCAATATTCTTGCCGCCTTAAAGATAATTACGGGAAATGTATTAGTTCTTCAAAAGCCTATGAAGAGTCCGTTACTGGTGTCTCACAAGGACCGGCTATGAAACCTCACTCTGAACAAAAGAAAAGCAAGAAAGACAAAGCGAAGGGTGAAGAAGAATCGTCAGCTAAGCCTGAAGCGCAAACAGCGGAAAACGCATACGATGAATACAAGGAAAGGACCTACCGTGAGCTGTCCGGATTAGTGGACCAAGGCCACACACCAATGCTTAAACCAGCAACGACGATCAGAACCCTGATACTGCCATATTCGCCCGGCAACCAGGGCGAATCGATCTTCATGCCGCGATATGTCTACAGCGTTTATGACGAGCCCAAGTGGGTATTGGGCGAGTACCTGTATAGAGATCCGAGCATCTTCAAAGGCCTGGTTGACGGTAAGGGGTACTCTAAATAATGGATATGTCCGGTTTCCCACGTGTTAAAAAGTCAGACCTGGAGCGGCTTAATCGCCGCTCTAGGTTTAGTGATTATTTGCCTTGGCAAATTTTTGATGGTGACGAAAAGGCCTTCATCTGCACTGATAATGCTGACGGATATATCTGGGAATGTGTGCCGACAGCCTTTGCTTCCAACGATCAGATCAAAGCGCTGGAAAGCCTTCTTCGCTATGACTTTCCGGATGGAACTGTTATTCAGGTCATCAGTTTTGCCGATCCAAACGTCAGTCATATCCTGGATGATTATCTTCGGAGGAAGACCCGGGATAACGATGTATCCCAAATGACCGCAAAGCGCAATGCGGAGCATATCAGGAAAGGCACAAAGGGAATGGAAAAGATAAAAGGGGTTCCTGTCAGGAACCATCGTCTTTTCTTTACCATTAAATCGACGGAAAAACTCGATAAGAATGCAATTGTTACTATCGAGGAAACGTTGCTAACCGCAAATCTTGGCCCTGTTCGCTGGGACGCCAGCGATTTGATGATTTTTACGCGGCGCCTTTTCAACGGATTTCATTCTGATGCGAAGCCAAAATATGACCGTTCATTAAGCCTAAGCAAGCAGATAATTGACGCTGACCAGCCGGTTGATTTTCGGGAAATTCCAAGCAATATCGGCCCGCACAAGGCAGCCTGTTTGACTTTTAAGGGAATTGGCGACAGCGGCGAGGATGGACAAAATATTGCCACTATCGATCAGCTGAAAGCCAATAAGATGTTCGGCGGATATGGCGGTCCGATTGAGGACACTACACAAATAACTTGTCCATATCTCTACACGATTAACATAATCATTGAGGACAAGAAAAGCACCCTTAGCACGAACGCAAGTGTTACTGGATCACAGCGAATAGCCGGCGCAGTTGCTAAAAGCCTTTCACGTAGGGTAAAGGAAAATGATTGGGTGCTTGATAAGGTCTCTGGCAATGAGAGATTTTATAATGTCATCCCTGTTTTATGGCTCTTTGGTGATCGTGATGACGAAAAAGAATCAGAAGACCTGGTAGCATCAAACCAAGCTCGCGTTATTCGTCTTTGGGAAAACAATGCGGCCATCCAGGCACAACGCGAAACCTTTCTGAGCACATCGCTTTTCCTTTCTGCATTACCGCTGGGCTTTTATAATATCGACAACAACATAGATGTTATAAACAGGCACTTTATCTGGCCAGTAGATGCAATTGCTAGATTTTTGCCAATTCAAGGGGACTTTCGCGGCAGCAACAACCCTGTATCTATCATGATCGGGCGGAAAGGACAGATTCAAGGGGTTGATTTTTTCGATCCCAGGGCCAACGCACATAATTTTCTTGTATCAGCTCAAACCGGCGCCGGGAAATCATTCATCCTCAATACTATTTTGGGGGACTATTATGCTGCCGGCGCCAAACTACGGCTTCTGGACACAGGGTATAGCTATAAAAAACTGGTGCAGAGCCACAATGGCCGATTCCTCGACTTCGGCAAGGAGTGTCCTTGCATTAATTCATTGGATTTCGATGCACCCGATGAAGAGGACCGTGACCGAGGCCTGGATATGGCTATTCAGGTTCACGGGGAAATGGCTTATTCAATGTCTGGCGATTCCGTCAGTGAAATTGAGTGGCAATTGTTGAAAGACGCCTGTTACTGGGCCTATTTTAAGGGCCATCAAGAAGACGGCACCAAAGCCGTTTACAATTACCTCAAAGATTACCCTCACTTTGCAGAAGACAAAGATGTCCTTCCTGAGATTAAAGTTGCCGCCCAACGTCTTGCCTTTCTTTTAAAAGATTTCTGCGGGCGCTATGGGCAATTCTTTGTCGGTAAGAACCAGTTCAATATCGCATCAGATGATTTTGTGGTTGTTGAGCTTGAAAAGCTCAAAGCCAGGCCGGAGCTATTTTCGGTTGCAATTATGCAGTGTATGAATCTCATCACCAGCGATATGTATCTCTCCGACAGGAAAGATCCTCGGTTCATTCTATTTGAGGAGGTTGCGAGCCTCCTTAAAAAACAAGGAAAAAAAGACTTGTCCCGGATTGGGGCTGTTATTGATGAAGGCTACCGGCGAGCCCGTAAGTACAGAGGTGCTGTGGGCGTTGTTCTTCAGGCATTGCTTGACCTACAGAATTTTGGCGAGGTTGGGCCTGTGATTCTCAGTAATGCAGTTTTTAAACTGTTACTGGAAGGTAAGGGCCGTTATCAAGCAGCGGTTGATGAAAAGGTCGTCAACTATTCTGGCCTAGCTCTTGAACTTTTAGAGTCCGTCACAAATAACAAACCTTCCTATTCTGAGTTTTTCCTTGATTCCCCACTCGGACAGGGGGTTGGCCGCCTTTGTGTTGACAAGTGGCAATATTGGGTAGCTACGTCAGATGGCGCAGAAGCCGCAGCATTTGAGGATCTTATCAAACAGGGTTACAACCCACTCGATGCACTGAGTAAGCTTTCAGGTATCCCGGTATGAAATACTTAGCCTTTATTTTTTCACTGACGATAACGTCTTTAGCTTTTGCAGATGCCACCCAGTCTGCCGTTGATCTTGGCAACCAGGTCAACGGCAGCGTTGGCGACCAAAAAGGCATAAGTAAAAATATGTCTGCGCCGCTTTCTACTGAGCAAAAACTATCGAGCTTTGACGGAAAGAAATCATTTGACGCCCAATTATCATGCCCTGGCTCGTCATCATTCTTGAAGACAACAATTCAACCTCTGCCAAGCGGTGACGTTAGCATCTTGGAAGTCCAACAAGATACTTCCATGGACGGCTCTATCGACACTGTTACAAATGGGTTCGGCCACATGTCAGGAATTTGCGCCAATGGCTTCATTCAATGCGAGCCCGGCACCTGGAATGACTGTCAGAGTTTTGAATGGACCACGAACCAAGACATGTCCATCGCCATTAACCCCGTTGCTCTAAGTGATTTGGGAGGCTGTTACTGTGTCAATAATTCCTGTGGCAACAACCTTTCCTGGAGCAATCTTCCTAATGTATTGAGAGATATTAGCGGCGGCATGTCTGGGGCCCTTGCTGCTCGAAATGCTTTTTTTACTATTTCAGACACAGAAGTATCTGATACCTCAATCACCCTATTTGGCCAGGATTCCGGCGGTTGTGGCGGTGAGTCTCCTGCAATTGTTGCTGAGAAATCAGCTGCTGACATGATTTCCTTGGGCAGCCAACCGAACAAAATCAAGCAAAAAGCATATCTGCAGTCGGCTAGCGATGAAATGTTCCAGGCAATTAAAACTTCAGAGCTGAATGATCCCCAAGGAACAATAACTCAATCGTGTCAAGTGAAAAGAAACCTGGAGGTCGATGAAGCCACATTGACGGACATCATTGGTTATCAGTCAGGGACCGGCGGAGTTAAGCCCTGTGGTCCGGATTGTCTTGAGCTGACACTCGGCAAGGTTGGCAATAACTACTGGGCTGGATCATGCAGGATGTTTGAACGAGAAGTTGCATTCTACGTTAAAGACCCTGATAGGATCCAAAAAGCTGAGCTTGTGTTAGCTAAATTTGACGACTGGATCCAGGTCACTGCAGATAATCAGTATATCTGGTCCGGCCCCTATAATAACTGGACTGGTACCGGCCGCCCTCCAGGAAAGTGTGAACTAAACAGAAGCTGGAGCCAAAACCCACGTGCCGATTTCACTTCATTAATTCAGAAAGAAGGGCAGGTAAAATTTAAAATTCGTGTGGAAGTTACAGGTCGTGGGGAGGGCTATGCACTAGCCCGGGTAAAGGTAAATACATCCTGCAAGCTTGCCCCTGAGACAATATCCAATAGCTGTGCTGTTTTTGAAAATGACCAAACCTGCCAGCTATTGTCTGAGACAGTTGACGGCGTAGATGTTGTCAAAAACTTCTCTCCGACAGGCGTCGCCCCCTTACCCTCCACCAGAACAATTTCAGGCAGCACCTGCTCTTTTGAAGTAAATCGTCCTTGGTGGCAGAAAGACCGAACATATGTCTGCAATAAGGCAGACAGATTTGATTTTACCGAAGCGTTAGAGCGTGCTGATTATATTGAGGAAAACTCCACTTCAAAAGAATTTGCAGATCAGCGCCTAGAGGAAGGTCAATACACAACCAGCACTGGTGAACTGAACATTAAAGATCCACGTCCAGTATCACAGTGCCAAAACGTTTGCAAAACGCGGAAAGAAGCATACCAGGATGAAGTCACTGTTACCGGCATTACTGGTGACAAAGTAAACAACCCCATGACATATGATTTCTTCTATTACACCTGCACAACGGACAACGCTTGCCCTGCAGATGATGGCGAGGAAATTATTCAACAATGTCAATGCATCAACGACTTCACGGAAGCCACAGTGTTAATGCAGGCCATGAGACAAGCAGGAAAGGACGCCATATGTTCAAGCGGGCAATTGCAATCATTGGAATAGTTTTTTCAGCCAATCTTCATGCGGAAGACTGGCGATGCGCCTTTGATTCTGATGGATCGGGCTCAGTAGACAGGGAAGAAGAAACCTCGTCTTGTGTTTATACACAGTCGACGGGATATACCTGCCCACTCAACCCGGCTGCGCAATGCGTAAATATGGATGCATCGCCACCGACAGAAACAACTGAAGTTCCTGACGGAATGCTAATTGATGATGGTGAGCGAAACTCACAAGGGCACTGCATAGCCCAGATATATATCTTTTCTGGCCGCGGACAACAATGCCGGGAAAGTGGTGTTAAAACGGCCTTTAAAAATTGCTGCAAGAATCAAGGTGAGGTCTTTAGCGACAGCGTAGGCTCCATGAGTTCTACTTTCTCTGCCGCCGGGAACATAAAAAAGGTTTATGACGTCGCTAGCGTGGCAATCTATAACTACAAAAGCGCCCTTGAACTAACCGGTAATACCGCTCAGGCAGCCCAAGCTGGTACAGAAGCTGCCAAGTCTCAAATGGTAGCAGCTTTTGATCCAACAACATTGGCGATTTCCATTGCTATGTATTTCATCATGGATTATCTGATGAAAGGGTGTGACCAAGAATCAATGGAAACTGCAATGATGGCGGCCAGTGGATATTGTCATCTCATTGGCGATTTCTGTTCTGAAGATTGGGACTGGGCAGGATGCGTACAGGAAGAAAGAAGTTATTGCTGTTTTAATTCAAAAATGGCTCGCATCGTTCATGAACAAGGTCGCTCGCAACTTGCATCTTTTAATGGGTGGGGGTCACCTACGAATCCAGAGTGTCGCGGGTTTACACCTGAAGAATTCCAGGCTCTGGATTTCTCTAAAATAGACATGAGTGAGTATTACGAAGATATCTCAGCTAATGTGAAATCCCAAATGCAGGGTGAAATTCAGGATAGTGTTGATGAATACATGGACCAGGTTGGGCCTTAGCCTGACGTTATCAATATACACAGCCCTTTCTTTCGGTGGCCCCACTATTGGTGCCACCTACCCAATTTCGGAAAGGGATGCTCTTTCTGAAATTGAAGATCGCGCTGCGTCCGTAAACTGGGAGGATGCATTATCCTCTGAACGGGAATCATGGTCAGCGAGCAAAACCGCATCGATTCCTTTTGCTCATGAAAAAAGGAGCCGTACAGTCACGCCCTGGTACACGTTATCAAGGTCAATTCCTCATCCTGAGGGAGGGATACTTTACCCTGCTGGGTATAAATTCAACCCACTTGACCACATTCAACTTCCACAAAGAGTCATTGCTTTTCATTCTAGCCAAGCGGAAGGAATTTCATCGTTCTTGCGTCCAACGGACTTCCTTTTAGGGACCGGGGATGTCTTTGAAGCAATGGAAACGCTTGGCCGCCAGGTTTATGTACTATCTCCTCACACTGCAAGCCGGCTACAGATCAATGCGGTCCCGTCTTTTTTAAGCCAGGTAGGAAATAAACTTCAAATCCTTGAGCAGCCAATAGGGGAAGAAAAATGAAGATTACTGTTCTCTCCCTATTGTTAATTCTTCCTATTTTTAGCTGGAGCGCAGACATCGGCATTCCCGACTCTGGCTCAGGCAACTGCAGCAGTGGCTTTATCAACCCAGTAACGGAAATTTCGTGGCGCTGCATTTTCCCGATGCGTATTGGCGGCGCTGAAGTAGCCAGTTATGGTGAAACAGATCCAACGGGACAGACGACAAGTCCCATTTGTGTATGCACAGGCGGAACACTCCCAAGGCTTGGAGTCAAAATTGAGTTTTGGGAGCCCTCCCGGATAATCGATACGGTAGCAAACCCATATTGTATGATGCCTCTTGGCGCTAAAATTGCGCAGCCGAAGCCCGGCACTCTTCGAGGGGGTCTGATCTACCAACCGGGGGGCAACGCAAAAGCTTTTGCCCAAATGCATTACTATATTTTCCCGGCGTGGAAGATACTTGATATGTTTTGGGACATTCCCTGCCTAGATGACAAAGGCTTTGATGTTGCCATGCTCTCCGAACTTAACCCCTCCTGGAATAATGAAGTGCTGGCACTTCTTATTAATCCAGAAGCAATATTGTTTGCGAACCCTGTTTCTGCTTTGGCTTGTAGTGCTGATGCCATTGCTTCAAATCTTGGGCGTCCACGCAACGAGCTTTTCTGGTGCATGGGCTCCTGGGGCAACGCCTACCCCATTGCTGGCTCGATTACATCCACGGATTACGTTGAAGCAAATGCAGGTCTTGCAGCAAGAGGCATTTACTCAATGGCAAGAATGGGGTTGCTAATGGATACAACCCCGGATGGATGCGCTCTCACTCCAACACCCATTTGGAAAAAGAATAGATACCGTCTACAGATGGCAAAGCCGGTCACTCAAAATGGCTGTCAGCCTATCGGGGAAGATGCCTTGATATGGACAAAAGGGGCATCCCCAACTGTGAGAGACAACTTCATGTGGATTCAATTTAAGAAGGTGGATTGCTGTGTCACTTACTAAATGGCTTTTGTTCCTCTTTTCAGCGTTGCCGCTGGTAGCTATTGCGGCAGACCAATATCAGAATGAAGCTGCGGAGCTTAAAAATAACCTGATTTCTGAAACTAAAAAATATCAGGATTCAGTTTCACAGATGGCTGAAGAATGGTCATCGCCTGAGTTTAAACAGCAACAAATGATAGCCCGAAAAAAGATCCAGGAGCTAATTTCTCCAGAATCCGGCGATGCCGCCGAAGGTAATGAA
>CBDDGS010000033.1:0-16657 GCA_965227935.1 Cyclobacteriaceae bacterium
GATACATCCCTCGGCTGGCCAAAAAGACACCGTAGTGGTAGCGGTCATTCCGCCAACCGTGAAGATTACCGTATTCACGACTCTCATTGTACCTGGAGAAGCCTTCTTTCAGTAGCCAGTCGCCGGAATTGCGAGCTTCGGGAGAATTGTGTTTGCCTGCATGCGCCATGGCCAGAATTCCTGCTCCGGCCATGCCTCGGCTGAGTCGATCCATTTTGCTAGCGAGCATAGTAAATGTCTTATGCCTCCGTGTGGTAACACCGTTGGACGTAAGCGACCGCATCCTGAATCGATTTCTCTGGCACCTCGAAACCGGCGTTTTTGGCTGACCGCATAAACATCAATTGCCAACCAACGACCGACAGGTCGGCATCTCGATAGTCGCCAAAACTCGTGGCGTTGGGCGGAAGTTGATTGAGATAACGCCAACCACCACGATCAGCATCAAATCTCTTCGGCCACCTTTGCATAACGGTGGTTGCTTGCAGTGCGTTCTCAATAACGAGCTGAGTCTCTTGCAAGTCACCTTCGTCCATAGAGAACAGTTCACACAGCATTAATGCTGAAATGGCATGGTTGTACACCGCAGCACTGCCGATCTCATGAGAGATATCCCGCGAGATCTGTTTGCCACGCGGAGCGATGTTGGCTAATAAGCCATTCGCCTTTTGACAGTTCACAACGAATCGATGAGCTTGACGAAGCTTGTCACCGTAGGGCCCGACTCCGGGTGCATGACCACTGGAGGCGAAAGCCATAAGGCACAAGCTTGTGACACCGGGTTGCCCCTGAGGCAATGTTGGAAATGAGCCGTCGCCTTGTTGTTGATCGGCCAGCCACAGCAGTGCATTCTCAATGCTAATGTCAATGCTCTCTAATTGCGCTTCAGTCAGAACACCTGTCTCGGAGGAGGGTTGCAGCGTGACACTCTCCACTTGGCGATTTTTCTGCTCGGCAGAAACAGGGGCAAGATTGAGCCCGTACCAAGCAGTACATAGCCCGATGAGAAGCTTCACAATCTATCCGCTGTTTAATGGCGTTCGTCTTATCGGTATGTATGCTCTTCTGTCATTCAGCCTCAGTAGCTACGGACATCACTCACAGAAATCCAGACATGTCGATGATTTTCTGAAGAATGAGCTATAAGACAAACATTGTGATTTCGTCCAATCAATAACATCAGAATGCCCAAAAACCTTAATCGCCGTTTGATTTTTCTTCCCGGCGACGCCAGCGATCCGTAATGCTGCAAGAGCTTGGCTACGATGTTCATGTACTCGAGGCAGCGTTTTCAGTTGCTTTCGAACCTATTCGAACCGCGTCCTCACCGTGTGCTACTTTGCCGGAACAACAGTCAGTGGCTAGATCACCAAATTTGGCAGATTTTTTCCTCTGATTCTTCGCAGTAGCTATGAGTGAGAGACCGTGCTTGCAGAGCAAGATTACCAATGTCCTGCGAAAGAAGCGACACAAGAATGAACTGGCTTAAAGCACCAGCCCCATGGCTCCGTAACCTGAGTTCCCAGACAAATACTCAACTGGTTTCTTTGCAATCTCGGATAATCATCGAGAAGGACTTTCCAATCGGCTAAATTGACTTGATTACTATTGTCCAAGTAATCCTTCAGCCTACGATCGAGACCACTTCACGTGGCAAGATGTTTCTACAGCCAACAATGAATGGGTAGACATCTTGCTCGGAGGGTAAGCCAAAACCATCGCCGTTTACGACATCGTCAAGATTAGTATCACCGATTCTAATACAAGTTTGAGCTACATCGCATCCAACGAATCGCAACTACTTGCCCTACACGTCAATGGTGATAGAGTACTCTACTGACCGCCGGGTGTCCGCTAAGATTCTACTTCTGGTACTATGCACGAATATCAGCAGCTAGCTCAGATTTGCACTACAACGTCACTGGAACTGGCATCAGTGACCCGGCACAGCATGTTAATTTCACACTTTTTGCTGGGTGTTCCTAGATGCTTCTCTTTGTTCGATCTGTGACTCACTACCCTAGTGAGAAATCAACGAACGATTCAAACAGGACAGAACTTATACTATGCTACGACCGACTCAAGAGGCGAACTATGCTGCTGAGAGTATTCAGAACGCGGATACGGAAGTATTCGATAAGTGAGGTTTGTATTCTTCGTGCAAAAAATGGGCGATCGAATGCGTTGAACTGCTCAGTCTCGAGGGCTAATTAATGCGGCGACATCCAGCCATTCGACTCTTATTCCAAGTCGCGGTAACTCTTACAAATCTCTCCAAATTAGGTGCAATGCTCATTTATGTGTGGGTCGCCAGCGGGGGAGTTACCGCTGCAATAGAGGTACCGATAGATATTGAAGATCCTTCGATCATCGGAAGTGAGAAGCTGCCCGCTCGAGGAAACCATTGGCCTCACCCAGATCGTTCTTCGGCCAATCGAAGTGGATATGGAGAGGGCCCATGGGTTCGATCCCTGAATGGGGTTTGGAGATTTCATTGGTGTCCCCGACCCGAACAGCGCCCTGAGGAGTTCTACGAAGATGGCTTCGACTTGTCTGCGTGGGCAGAGTTCCCTGTACCCTCGACCTGGGAACGCGAGGGATATGGAACTCCGCTTTATGTGAACATCACTTACCCTTTCAAAGTGAATCCCCCTGAAGTGATGGGCGAACCAGACCAAAGGTACACAAGCTTTACTGAACGAAATCCGGTGGGCTCCTACCTGCGAGAATTCGAGGTTCCAGCTGATTGGAGAGGTATGCGCATCATTCTCCACTTCGGAGGTGTTCGCTCAGCGATGTTTGTTTGGGTTAATGGTCAGAAGATCGGTTATTCTCAAGGCTCGCGTCTGCCCGCCGAGTTCGATATTACCAAAGTGATCCGCCCAGGCATCAACCGATTAGCTGTAGAGGTATACAAGTTCAGCGATGCCTCTTACTTGGAGGACCAGGATTTTTGGAGGCTGAGCGGAATATACCGAGATGTCTTCCTTGCAGCAGTGCCCGCAGATGGATTGTGGGATGTTTACGCACAGCCCACGTACGATACTACTACCGGGAAAGGCACCATCCGTCTGCATACCATTCCTCTTTCTAATTCCAACCCTGAATTTCACGTTGAGCTTGTCGATCCAGAAGGTCGCACAATTCGTAGTTCCGGAGGATCTGACGATTTTATCGAGATCGATAAGGTCCAGACCTGGTCGCCTGAAAACCCCGTGATCTACACCGCCTTTGTCTACGTCAAGGAGGGTGATCGTGCAGTGGCGGTTTACAAGCTCCCGATCGGCTTTCGCCGTCTCGAAGTTGTCGGACCAGAACTCAGGCTTAACGGTAAACTGATCAAGATCCGTGGTGTAAACCGTCATGAGTTCTTCCCGAAGACTGGTTATGTACTCGATGAAACGCTAATGCGCCGCGATGCTGAACTGATGAAGAAGGGCAACGTCAATTTCGTGCGCAATGCTCACTACCCATGCGACCCACGCTGGTACGCGCTCTGCGACCAACTTGGGCTCCTCGTGCTCGACGAGGCCAATGTTGAATCACACGGACTCAGCTATCACAAGCGTGTGTTGCCTGGAGATGATCCTGTCTGGTCAGCTGCCGTGGTTGATCGCATGCAAAGGATGGTTGTACGTGATCGTCAACACCCAAGTGTTGTGATGTGGTCCTTAGGCAACGAGGCGGGGTACGGCAATGCGTTCCTAGCAATGCGTGGAGCTGCTCGAGCGGCCGACCCAGAGAAACGTCTCATTCACTACGCCGACATGAATCTCGCTGCCGACGTTGACAGCCAGACGTACCCTCCCATCAGTTGGCTAGAGCACCACGTCCAGGGAAAGGCACTTCGAAAGGGCGAGCGGGGAGCCGTGTCGACGATGGCGCAACACGGAAAATACCCTTCTGGCCGGCCGTTCATCATGAATGAATACGCCCACGCAATGGGAAATAGCCTGGGAAATCTCCAAGATTACTGGAATCTAGTGCATAAACACAGAATCCTCGCTGGGGGGTTTATTTGGGACTGGGTTGACCAAGCACTTTACCGGGACCGTAATGATCCATCTAAGGGATTTGTTTATGGTGGCGATTTTGGTGACTTCCCCAACGACGGGAATTTCTGTGTGAATGGGATCATCGCCGCAGACCGAACGGTTCACCCACACTATCACGAGATGCGCAAGGTCTATCAACCAGTCAGTTTTACGTCTCTGAATGCTGAACAGAGAGTTCTCACGCTTATTAATCGTTGTATTGAAACAGATATTGAAACTTTTGCCTTTCATTACAGGATCCACAAAGCTGGTGAATTGCTGGCGAAGGGGGAATTACCCCGCATTGCTCTTCCTGCGGGCGATACAGGGCTAATCGATGTTACCCAGGCAACCGTTTTAGCCGCAGAAGCGACGCTCGATGGGTCGGAGGTGTTTGTCACATTTGAACTGGTTCAAGTGGAGCCCAGCACGGCAATACCTGCCGGTCACGTTGTGGCCTGGGAGCAGTTTGCTTGGCCTCAGGAGACAGAACTGCGAGTGCCTCCGCGGGACGATCAAGGCAGCCGGATCACTGTCGAGCGATGCGACGAAGCGATCGTCGTCCGCGGCGACCGATTCAATGTCCGAGTTTCACCCACAACTGGGCTACTCGATTCTTACGCGGTCGATGGTCGCCAGTTCTTTGTGGCGCCAATGCAGTGGAATTTCTGGCGTGCGTTGACAGACAACGACAAGGGATGGTCGGTTGAGAAGAAGTTGCATGCGTGGAAATCAGCAGGGAGCCAACTCAGAGTGGAGAGTCTTGCGCACAAGATCGATAAGGAGGGTTATGTCATAGTCGACGCCTCGCTGCAAATTGATGCGATCAACTGCGGCTTGAGTGTCCGCCAAACCATTCAACAGGATGGGAACGTTCTCAGTACGTACACTTTTAAACCTAAGACCTTGGTAGGAAAAGCTGGGGGTTTACTTCCCAACCTCCCACGCTTAGGTGTCCAGTTCGCCATTCCTAACGAGTTCGCAAAGGTTGCTTGGTACGGGCGTGGCCCGCACGAAAACTATCAGGATCGCTACACGTCAGCTTCGTTCGCTCGATACACGTCTACTGTTAAGGATTGGGTGACAAACTATGTGCGCCCACAGGAGAACGGAAATCGCTGTGGTGTACGCTGGCTGTCGCTCACCAATGACAATGGGCAGGGACTGAAGTTCTCAGGGACTCGCTCGAAGCCCTTGTCCGTCAGCGCGTGGCCCTACTCCCAGGTCGATCTAGATTCTACAGAGCACGACTACGACTTGCCGAATCGTGACTACCTCACCGTAAATGTCGACTATCTACAAATGGGCGTGGGAGGTGACAATTCTTGGGGACTCCCCGTGAACACACCCTACCAGATACCTGCTGAACGTGAATACAATTGGACTGTATTGCTCGAATGTAGTCTGGTTAAGAGCATTCCGTAAGCCAGTGCATGGTCGTTAATGGTCGGCATGCGCCTAGCCAGATCTTAAACTTCTGTTTAGATATGGAATATTTGTTGCGCAAACTCCTTGTCATATTAGTTTCTGCTCCCCTATCCGGGAGTCTCGGTGTCGCCCTTGAATCAACAACACGTCGCAACTTCATACTCACCATGTTGCACCTAACTAGTTGGTGTTTGGCGTTGGATTTCTAGGTAGCCCATCCCAATCTTATACAGAAAGGGAAAAGGCGTACTAGCACTTCGCTATAAATCTACATGCTTGCTCCAATCAACGCTTGCATTCGAACCGTTGGTAGATGACCACCGCCAGCTCGAAAGTGCGTCAGGTGTTTCACGGGTATGACGGTTTAATCTCCCAAAAATCTTGTTCTGGGGGAGATCGGCAATCTGAGATGTTGTGGGGATGGATTTCCATCTTCCCTCAGCAGGAGAATTCCGATGCTCCATTACTCGCGAACCAGTCGTCGTAACAGTCGAAAATCGAAACCTTGTCAGTACCAGTCGTTGCAAAAACCCAATGGCGTCATCAGTCCTCGGGTTCAAAAAGTCGGCGGTGAGCACTTTGCCATCGTGTGTGTCGATCCGGCCAAGCACCGCAGCGAATGGATGATGGCCGATTACTTTGGAAATGTGCTCATCGAGCCGCAAACCCTGGAACACCAGGGACCTTTCTTTCAAGCAGCAGTGGAGCAGATTCGCCAGGCCCAGCAAGAGCACGGCATCACCGATACGATTGTCGTGATCGAACGAACGGGGAATTACTACCTGCCTCCCAAGCATGCTTTCGCCAAGGCTGGCTTCGAGACGCGTGTGGTCCATCCGTTTGCGACCAAGCAGTATCGCATGCCCGCCAACCCGGGCAACAAGACCGATGAAACCGACTTGCATGCACAACATCGAGCTGCCGTCGCTGGCTTTGGGCTATGCGAATACGAATTGGAATCTCCTTATCGAGAGCTGCAGCTCCGTGCGCGGCACCGGCGTAAGCTTGTCGAGAAAGCCTCCTCGCTGGTGAACCAGATTCGCGAACACCTGCATCTGTCGATGCCTGGCTTCGCTGGCTTGTTCGATCACTTGCTGCTCAACAAGTCGGCGTTAGCGCTAGCGCGCCGCTGCGAGTCACCTGCCAAAGTGATCAAGCTGGGACGCAACAAGCTAGGCCAACACCTGGCCAAGGGCAAAGTTCGTTTCCAATGGCGCACGATCGACAAAGTCCTCACCTGGGCAGCCCAGGCAGAGAATGATCCGATCCAAGATGGACCGCTGCACCATGCCATTTGGACCGAACTGGAGGAGCTCTATCAGCATTTTCAAAGGCAAATAGCCGCCTTAGAACAAGAACTGGCCAGCTATGTCGTGAAGGTTCCCTACGTGCGCCTGTTGGCGATCCCTGGCATCAATGTTGTCTCAGCCGCCGACCTGGCTGGTGAGATGGGACCGATAAAACACTATGCCAACGCCAATGCGATCACCGGTCGCGCCGGGCTGTATCCATCACGCCATCAAAGTGATCAGATCGACCAAGACGGGCCAATCATTCGTCAAGCCAATCGTCGCCTGCGCTGCGCGCTGATGCGCATCGCTGACAACCTGGCCTGTCACTCGAATTACTACCGCGCGCAGGCCGATATGGATCAGGCCCGCGGCGTGGACAAACGAGCCAGCCGCGTGAAAATCGCCAAGCGGTTCAGTCGCTTGGCACTGGCCTGCGTAGCAGGCGACCAGCCGATGAAGCATCCCTGCTTTCGAGAACCCGATTCGATTCTCGAAAAACTGCGGAAATTTCACTACGAGCATCAAACGCCTCCCGACCGCGTTTTAATCGATCTGGAGACCGCGGTTGGGCAATTGCCGTACAATATGTGTGGCCGCGAAGCCGAAGTCGTTACCAGAGTGCTCGAAGCCAACACCCCCAAGAAGCGCGATGCGGTGGCAGTGGGAGAAATCCTGCCAGCCGTACTGGCGCGTTTGAATATCAAAACAACAGAAGAAAACCAAAACAGGGATCGGTCCTGAACTTGCGTGAGGATCCACACCGCCTCGTTTCACGATGGCATTCCTGCCTAACAAGTGTATGGCGCTCTGACGGATCACCACCGCCTGATAAGGCAGTTTGGGGCCGACCCTCTGATGGATTACCTGTTTGGCGAATCGTGATCACCATGTGTCAGAGAGGATCCTCACAGGATCGGTTCGCGACCCGATTCCTCAGCCACTCAAAAAAACACCGCCAGCGTGGAGAGTAAAACGTACGTACCAACAACTTTTTTCAATCACGACTTGAAATCCCCATGGCAGTCACTTGTGCAATTTAGCGTCAAGTCTTTCGCCAAGGCAAATTGAAGTTTCGATCCAAGCCAGAGGAAACGTCATGCCTTTCAAGTGCACCGATTCAATCCGTGCCAGCCAGGAAATGGCAGAAAGTCGCCGACATGTGAACGCCTCTCAGCATCACCTAGCCGACGTACTACCGTCGGCATCGAAAGCATGGAGGCAAGGCTCCGGAGATCGCCAACCAATTGAAAAACCTGGAAAAGGAAAACGCTCAGTTTAAGAAGCTTGTTGCCGAGCAGGCCCGCCGAAACGAGCGCGAAGTTCGGACAGTCCTCGTGCAGACGCTTCTGTGTGACGGGCAGCGCGATGCTCCACACGACTCAGCCAAGACGGGGCCCACCAACACGCTCACAATGCCGCCGATAGCTAAGCTGCGCAAGACTGGCTGGGCGTTGATTTTGGTTACTATCGGCTCTGGACGACGGATTCGAAGCGGGACTATCGCGATGGCTATTTGTATTTCGGGAGAGAATCCAGCTTGCTAGATCTTCGACCGAGTGATCCCAGGCCGACGGACGACTACCACACCGGATTCGATCACACTTTGAGACGCAAACTCCCCCATACGACTTTCTCACAATTGTCAAACCACCGATGAGTAAATCATTATGCGATGGAAATACCGGGTCTTGCTAATGCTGGCGTCGACGGCGCTTGTCAATCCAACTTTTGGGCATTCGCAGGAGTTGAGCGAACAAGAATGGGAGCGAGTCGATCGCTCGATCGACCGCGCCTCACGATGGATTGCCAGCACGCAGCAGCGCGACGGGTCGTTCCCGACGGTTCCCCAAGGACAGCCGGCCGTGACGAGCTTTGGTGTTTTGGCTTTGCTCGCTCAAGGTCATTTGCCTGATCGCGGCGAATATGGCAAGCCCATGTCAGCGGCGATTCGGTATGTGCTGAGCACCCAAAAAACCAATGGGCTCGTGGCGAACGTCGGCCCAAGCGGCAAGATTGTACCCAGTCAGATTGAACACAGCATTGGCCGGCCCGCCGCTTACAACCATGCCATCAGCTCGTTGATGCTCTCCGAGGCCTTCGCGACCACCGACTCCTCTCTAGCCCAAGAAATGCAGCAAGCAATCGACCTAGCACTCAAGTTTACGTTTGAGCAACAGAAACGCCCAAAGCGTGAGGTCGATCGCGGCGGTTGGCGGTACCTGGACCGCCTTGGCGGGGCCGATGCTGACCTGTCGTTAATGGGCTGGCAGCTGATGTTTCTGCGCTCAGCAAAGAATAGCGGTTTCGATGTCCCGAAGAACACGATCGACGAAGCCGTCGAATGTGTGCGCCGCCATTATTCCAAAGAAGAGGCTAGGTTTTCCTATACTCCGGGCGAAAATTACACAAGCCGAGCAATGACTGGTGCGGGAATACTCGCGTTCGCCCACGCTGGTCTCCATCGCACCGAGGAGGCGCGGGTAGCCGGAGAGACGATGCTCAGCTTTTCGTTCGCCAACTACAACCGACCCGCCAGCAAACTCGACCGTTATCACTATTCCGTTTTTCAATGCACTCAGGCAGCCTATCAGCTGGAAGACGAGTACTGGAACAAGTTCTATCCTCCGGTTTTTCGGACTCTGCTGAATCACCAGAGCGCCAACGGCTCCTGGGCCCGGGAAAACACACATCATGGCGACGGCAGGTACGGCAGTGTCTATACCACTTCACTAGTGGTGCTGTCGCTTTGTGCCCCCAATCAGTTGCTGCCGATTTTTCAGCGTTAGCGCTGCGAAATACAAGGCCCGGTTAAATTACCCAGAATGCGAAGCGCGCCAGGCAGGAGAATCCTCAATCAAGATCGTTCGTCGAAACTCATGATCGTCCCGTTCTTCGTACCTTCTTGCCTTGGCGGTGAAAAGCCGGCAATAAGATTTTGTTTCTGGAAAGAGAAGCTTCTCAATGTCAGACCTGCACAGGATTTATCGACCGAACGCATTTGGAACGGCATTTTCAAGCCGTTGCTCGATGACCACCTCCAGCAGTTCGCGATTGTCGTTCACGCTGTTCTATTTACGAATTTTTGTAGTTCTGAAACAGACCGCCACCAGCTCCTCTCGCGCTCCAGCATAGTCCAGTGGTCGGTAGATGAATGCGGACAATGCTGATCATACGTAGCGACACCAACGTACACTTGTTCAAATGAACGCCACTCGATTAACGGCGGGCGGTCCGCGATGACTGCTTTCTTCCGACGTGCCGAAGTTTCTGGCCATTGTGACAGGAAATGGTCACGCACTTCCGGCGAGGCTACCACCACAGACAATTGGGTCCGACCACACAAAGTAGTCTTGTACCTCTCCGTGCAGTACTTTTCCCAGACGGGACATCGCTCTTGCGACCATAACTCCCCGCCAGTACCCGTCATCTTGTACCATGTGCTGTTCTGATCGCATTGTGATTCGAGTACTCTTTGTTCACAAAGCTGGATAATGTTGCCCTCTAGTGCTGCATCATCGAGTGAGTGGGTATAGCCAAAATTAAACTGTTTCAAAGAACCATCGCGATGCAGCATAGAAAGCGAAGTGCCGGTATCAAAGAGAGCATCAAGCAGTAAAAGCTGGTCGTCTGACAGCCACGCAGTGTTGGTCCGATAAAGTTGGTTTAGCATGCTTTGAGGGACATAGTGTCGCTGAACTTGTAAAACGGAAAAGCGGATAGACACACAGAAATTCTAGCAGACACTAGTTCCCTGATTCGAGGCGTGGGTCGATGGCCACCGCCAGCTCGAAGGTATATCCCGAAAACTGCGTACGCTAAGATTGGTCACGCCTAAGATAATAGCCAACTGCGGTCTATTCAGTTAGCATTTACGTAAACCAAGGTTTTTACCTGCTGAAATCAGGAATGGAGTAATTCTCTGAGGTTTTCTGAACAAACTTTCCAATGACCTCCGATGTGCAACCATCTGCCGCTGAGGCTACGCCATCTCACCGTCGTTGGTGTCGTTTTGGCATACGAAGCCTATTCGTTTTCACGACGCTAGTTGCTTGTGTCCTTGGCGGGGTGGTGAAAGAGCAGGGGCAGTCGGAGTTCGAGAGGCAGTTTGGCCGTCCTGCTTATCAGAGTTAGCTGTGACATTAAGCGTCTCCTGTGCTAGGACGTTATTCGTAGCAATAGACGCCCCGAGTGAGATGACTGCAAACTCACGCCCTGAAAAGGAAGAGTGTCTCATGAATAGCTCCCTGATAAAAAAGGAGAATAGAATCTTAGGCGTCAAAACCTTACGAAATCTCAATCTTCAATTTCATCAGATGTCGTTACTCTTGTAACCGAGTAAGCCATAGTAGGCGATAAACAAGAAGCAGAGCAGGGGAACGGCGAATGCTGCATCAATGCCGTACGCGTCCGATACTCGTCCTTGAACTGCGGTCAATACCGCTCCTCCTAGGATCGCCATAATCAGGCCCGACGCACCCAACTTCGTGTCATCACCTAGTCCTTGCAGAGCAAGACCATAAATAGTTGGGAACATCAAGGACATGCAGGCAGATATCCCAACCAACGCGTAGATGCCGATACTGTCACCGGTCAGCATGACAACCAAGGCCAGCAGAGCAGCCACCAGAGAAAGGATCCATAACAGAACCGGAGGTGTAATCACTTTCATTAAGCCAGTGCACACAAATCGACTAAGCGAGAAAACAATGATTGACGCTAAGTAATAAGTGGCAGATTCGTCTTCATTCAGGTCTGTATGTTCCATTATATAGCGAATCGTGTACGACCAAACGCCGATTTGAGCTCCTACATAAAAGAACTGTGCGACTACCCCCAATACCCAATGGCGATGCCGCATGAGTCGGCCAATGGAGCTTGCCAGCGAATCTTGGATATTGGTTTCCGAGCCGTGGGGAAACCGATTAAGGGCAATCATTATCCAGATTATTAGACCAACGACAGCAACCGTAACGTAAGCGATTGCGACAGTATTCAACTCTTGCTCTTGTATCTGAGCAAGCTGGTCTGCGCTCATAGCCGCGCGGGCAGTCGCGTCTGCTTCGTTCAACTGTGAAAGTATCATCCACTTCCCAAGCAGCACACCTGTAATGGACCCTAGTGGATTGAAGGACTGTGCGAGGTTCAAACGTTGTGTAGCAGTTTCACCAGAGCCCATGATAAGGATGTACGGGTTGGCTGCAGTTTCAAGAATAGCGCATCCGCCGGCTAGTACGTAAAAAGCGACCAGAAAGTGCCAATACGTAGTTGTCACGCTGGCCGGGTAGCAGAGCCCGGCACCGATAGCGTAGGTCGCCAGACCTAACAGTACTCCAGCTTTGTAGGAAAAACGACGAATAAACAACGCCGCAGGTAAAGCTAGGCAAAAATACGCGCCGTAGAAAGCGATTTGAATCCACGATGTTTGATAATCACTCATGCTCATGACCTTTTTGAAGGTAGCCAAGAGCACATCAGTCATGTTGTTCGCTACACCCCAGAGTGCAAACAGAGTGCATAACAAAGCGAATGCAATGATGCTGTCGCGTGGAACAACTTGTGCAGATGTACTCTTGTTGTTCATGATGCGACGTAACTATGGTGGCTAGAGTAGCAAAAGAAGAACAAAATGACGCAGCTCAGTCATTCTCGATGATCTTTTGACGGTAATGTTCGTCCAGTCGATTGTGGATTCGCTCTACGTCTCCGGCTTTCATCGAGTTGGGACCACCACAGGCGAGACTTCCAAGTAGAATCCGCGCAGCTTTAACTGCCATGGCAGTGATGGCCCGAACTTGTTTCGCTGTCTTGCCTAGCGCAATAAATCCATGATTCTGTAAGTAGATGGCCTTAGGCGGAATACCTCGTCGCGTCACATACTGATCCAGTTCCTTCAGAACAACTTTTGCCAGCATTACTCCGGGATCGATGTAAGGAATCAGCAGCGGCTCTGGACCGCAAACCACAATCTGATCTGGGAATAGGTAATGCTTAAGTAATTCACTAAAATTCTTGGAGCATGTAATCGCATTAATGGCAGTCGGATGTGTATGGCCAACAAACCTGATCTCCGGTTGAGATAGACAGACAGCGTGCAGTGCAGTTTCTACGGACGGCAATCGAGGATTGGAGCTATCCACTTTGGATGCGATCAGCATTTCATGCACCTGCGAGTCACTCAACTCCTGATCTTTTGACATTTCCCTAGCGCGACGAAAATCCACTTCAATGACACCTTCACGTTCCAATGTGCCCAGCTCCGTTCCACTCGCTTTCACAAAAAAGCTTGAATCTCCAACGCGCGCTGAAGCATTACCTTCACCAAGAATCGCGCAATCCTGCTCAGGAGCACCCAACCAATGCGACAGTTCAATTAGGTCCATGAGGATGTGGTTTGGTTGCTTTTTCTCGTTCATAGGGCGACCACAATTACATTCCATTTGCGGTTGAGATGGCTACTTTTTCGCTTGATGCTATCGCATTCCACGGTGTTCCATTCTTGGTGGTACCGCACAAGGATACTTCCATACCTAGTGCGTTAGCCATAGCCGCCTTGGCAAACATTGCTTTATCGGCCTCTTCGGCTGAGTTAGCATACGCAACCTGAATGTGGTTGCTCTTATGACGTGCCATCATTTGATCTCGCGAAATGCCGTAAGTCACAGCATGCATGATGGGCCACTGCGAAGTGGTCTCTCGCCAACGTCGATCCGTTTCCTCCTTGGGCAATTCCACGACTTCAGCGCGTCCCAAGTCCATTTTGAGCTTGTTGTCCTCAACGAAAATGCGAGACCAGACGATCTCACCAGGTTTCGAAATCCCTTTGATCGTTCCGCCACCGTTGGGAAAGTACATCGCTGGCTGCCGCTCGCTAGTGACTCCAGCCCAGCCGCCTATGAGGTGCTCCGGTGGGACGCTTCCGCTAATCTCGAACACCCAAACAAAATCATTGACCGTTCTCGAGCGATCGACATCACCCCAACGCAGATCATGCAGTGTGTTTTCGACTGGCTGATTCATTGCCCGATGAACTCGATAAGTCATTAAGCCATCCAAGCCAGCACATTCATCGACCTCATTAAAGTGAGGGACTGGTTCGTTTTCGTACAGTACCCTTGAGTCGTCACGGCTGGTAACGGGAGGGCGCTGCGTGTTGTTCAAGGTTCCTTCCACTAGGTCGCTCGCTGGCATCAGATCCTTGAGACCTTGTTGATACTGAATACCGATGGTGCCGCAGCCGTAGTCGTCGGCGATTCGAACAGCTGCAATGTACATCTTGCACTGTTGAAGTAGCTGCTCGTCGGTCAAGTCTTCTTCATGGGTTGGCCCCGTATCAAACTTTGCACCACGCTGCTGCATCCAATCTCGTACCGCTTGTGCCTCTTGATCATTGACCTGCGTGGCTTCGTAATAGAGTGCTGATTGGCTCAGCCGTTCTTTGAAAACGCCTGTGGAGTTCAGCAAATGGTCAGGAATGATGGCGTTAAACATGCCCATGCAACCTTCGTCGAACACCCCCATGATGGCCTTCTCACGTTTGAGTTGCTCACCTAGAGTTTGGCCTAGCTCCAGCTCTGATGAGGGTACACTTGCTTTTGACAACGGCGTAACATGCTCGGTCTTGTGATCTAAACGTCCGGATGCTAGCCAGGCTTCGAGTTTCTCGCGGAAATCAACATCGGCGAAGTCGTCGGCCCACAACGTTGAGTAACTCGCTCCAGCTTTGGTGAGCGAACCATTGAGATTGAGCATTCCCACTAGGCCTGGCCAAGTCCCAGACCAGTTTGCCAAGGTGAGAATTGGCCCACGATGTGTCATGAGACCGTGCAGTATATGATGGGAATACTGCCACACCGCCTCGGCAACAATGAGTGGAGCTTCTGGATCTAGAGCCGCAAAGACCTCCATTCCTTCTCGTTGTGACGCAATAAACCCATGCCCATCGTTCTCCTTGTACTGATGAGCTCTTACCATGGTCCAACCGGCAGCCTCCAAAGCGATGCGAATGTCTTCTTCCATCGTATGCTGAGCTTGCCAGCAGTTCTGGTTGGCGGACAAGCGTAGGTCGCCATTAGCAAGCAGATAGACATGGCGATCCGTCAACTTTCCAGGGATATTGATCTGTGGGGTAGCATAATCAGACATGGTTATTTTTGCCTCGACATAACATTGGAAAAACTAGGCAGTTCGCCGCCAAGAGTAGATTTCATCTCATTGTAGCTAGGCGGATTGGGGTTTCTGAGCCACTTGTGAGGTTTATCGATCCACGTTGCAATAGAGCTTCTGAGCGCACTCACACAGGAACTTCCTGGCACAAGATTGAGACTGCGGTAACGCGATCTCAACTGGTCGCAACATCACTCTACTCACAATCCATAGTTTGTGGTCGAGCTGAGACGGCAAGCACTCCTATGCCGTCTCATCCATACGGCGCACTTGGTGCATACGCCGATACTCACCTGGAGTAACTCCAGTCTTCTCCTTAAACAGAGTACACATATATTCCGTGTATTCGAATCCAGCCATGTTTGCGATTTGCGGCAGTTTATAGTCTGTATCAATCAGAAGCTGCTTCACGCTATTTATTAAGACCCGGTTGATTTCGGACTTGGGTGATCTCCCAATCGCCTTGGCGAACCGTCTATCTAACGTGCTGCGCGAAATCTCAAGTTCATTTGCGATATCGTTTACTGATATTCCGCTCCGGGTTTGGTCACGGATTAGTCTCATCGCCTTTGCCACCTCCTTATCGTCGACTGCCAATACGTCTGTCGATCGCCTCGCAATGACGCCTATTGGATTGACCAGTATCCTCTTTCGCGGTGCTGGAATACCTCTCATCATGAGTTCCAACTGTTCAGCAGCCTGATATCCAATTTGAAATGTATCATTCTGAACGCTGCTAAGTGGAGGATCCGCAAGTTCACATACCAATTCATCATTATCGATTCCGATTACTGCAATCTCGTCGGGCACTAATATTTCATAGTCTCGACAGGCAGTCAAAACCTGTCGTGCTCGAACGTCGTTGCAAGCAATCAATCCGACGGGTTTGTCCAAAGTGATTAACCACTCGCCCAACTCACGTTCGTGCAACAAACCTTCTGCTTCAATGCTAGTCGTATCGGTTGCCTCAATTTTGGGAGTATCTAATATCTCTGGAATGATGCCGGATTCCGCTAGATAATCAACGACAAATTGCTTGCGCCTCTCGGAGTAGTTCGCATTTGCAAATCCGCAGTATGCAATTCTTCGAAAACCTAGCTCCAATAAATGATCGCATCCCATGCGAGAAACAGCTAAGTCGTTCGTTTCGATAGTAGGTACATTGGGAATCTCATACACCCCACGGAGCTCAACGGTGGGTATTCCTAGTTTTCGAATTTTCTCAGCCAGCATCCGAGACTCGACACGAGCAATTATTCCGTCTCCTTTCCAATCTTCAAACCACGCCGGGATTGCGTCTCCCAGTGCACGCTCGTGCTGGTAAATCGACCAAGGACCATGGGATCGGGCGTATGCGGCCGCTCCACGCAGCAGCCCTCGGCCATAGGCGCGAGAAGATTCAATCAGTAGCGCAACCTTCAAGGAGCTACGCATCGAAACACTCCAAAAATAATACAACTACAGGTCGCACAGCATCGGCGAGAAGCACGCTGAAAAATCGAAGTTGAGCCGAAACTTCTCAGCCGGCGACCACATGAACCTCGATATTCCTAGTGTAAATCGAAAACACAACAGGGCACAATCCAAAGAGCCGAGTGAATAAAATTCATAATGCAAAGACGAGCATCCTCAATGACTGATTTCGGCAGTCTGCGTAGCATTGAGTTGGGGGAAGTTGCACATCCATCGCAAACGATTGGCGTCTGTGCAGCTAACTTCACTTTTCGTACTCACGCTCGG
>CBDDGS010000034.1:0-1595 GCA_965227935.1 Cyclobacteriaceae bacterium
AGTGTGACTTCACCATGATCGATAAAAGTCATTTCACCAAAGACTTCACTGCGAATTCCTGAGACCTTGGATCTTGCAGGTGCAATCTTGCTCTTCTGACAAGTCTCACATTGTTTTGTAATGAGATCATACTTGTCATAGATTGACTTTGGCAACTTCAGTGCGGTAGTCCTACGTTTAAACTGCTCAGTTGACATATGGTAGTGCTTGAGATGCAGTTTAAGTAACTCTGTAGGAGAATCCAATTTTTGATGGATACGCTGAAGTGCTAATGGCAATGTCATGGATGGTCCGGGTTCCTTCTTTTCCTCAACCTTTATATCAACCTTTTGTTCTTCACTGACAACAGCTGGCTGAGGTTCTGGACGTGGTCCTTCTGCTGGTACTTCACGATGTCCAGAACTTGGACCGGACGTTTGATCCATGGCTTGTGGTGGTTCAGAACGCCGTGATATCGGCACATCTGCATTGATTGTGACCTTCTTGTTCAACCTTTTGTTTGGTAATGGCTTTGCTTTTTGATCCGACTTTGCTGACTCTTCTGGCTGATCGACTGGCCGTGATATCGGCATAGTCGAGGCTCTCTTGCAATCATCTTTGTATGTGTGTGGACGATGCTTTCCTGCACAAGCTGGACAGTAAAGACTCTCGGAATGAAAAGTGTACTGTGGCTTGATCCTCGAGCTGGCAAGCATCATGATATCCAACACTGGATGGTTTGATGTACTGACTGACAGTGGCGTACGCTTCATTCCGAACAAAGGACAGGTCATGAACTCACCTACGGGAGTATGTTCAATGTTCATTCGCAAATTTCGCATCTGCTCAACAGAGAACAAGATTGGTACCTTTCCTTTGTCAAGAATATCCACACCAGTAGTAACCCAACCAGTAGATGATTGTGGGTTCTTAAGATGTATGATCAGTCTTTCACGAACACTGGCCTGTTCACCATTGGCAAAGCTGAAACGACTGTGGGCTGGTTCTGTGCTGAACCAAATGTTCTTGCTTTGTGGATGGCTCTTGCAGGCACGGACAAGACGATCAATGGCAAATCTAGAACCCATGGCACGAGTACAGCCAGAGTCTAGAATGACAAATGTCGGACTTTGGTGCATGTCTATGTACTCACATAGCAGCGATTGCTGCACACCGTGTTCATAGTTCAAGTAGGCATGATTCACCGGAATGTCGGTAACAGAATCTTGACCTGAATGCAATGAGCTCTCCGGAATATCGGAATGAGCCATGTGGCACTGACTGCGATCTACGGTCGATACGGAGACTGGGGCTCCGTTTGCACATGCGCCGGAATATCGGCATGCTTGACAAACTTCCATGTTGGACATGTCATGCCGGTTTCCGTCTGTGTCTGTCCTCCCAGTCACATGTGCTTCATCTATGATCTCTTCGACAAAATAGCCGTAACTCCACCAATCATCCTGATAGTTGTAGTAACCATCATAGGTGGGTTCATCATAGTATCCGTATCCGTACCAGCCATAGTAATCATCATCTTGATAATTCCAACTCCACGACTCTTCGGCAGGGTTATTCTGTGCTGGCTCAGCCTGCGAAGGCTGTTGCGATGCTGA
>CBDDGS010000035.1:0-18745 GCA_965227935.1 Cyclobacteriaceae bacterium
TGGAACGCGCCCCAGTACGGGAACTCTTTTTGCCGAGAAGAAGTACTAAAACACATCCTTGACAGAATCTCCCTGAAGAAGCGCAGACATAAATACAACATGTCACTGTAGCTTCACCTTCTTCCTCTTCCCCTTCGTCTTCACTCTCTTTTCCGGCTGCGTCGATTTCAGCTGGGACTTCCACTTCGCATCACGACGTTTCTGAGCAGCTTCACGCTGCTTCTCCTTCTCGTCAGACAGTTGCAGCCTATCAGACAAGCACTGAAGCCTCTCCTCCACGCGACGAAGCCCTTCGTCTAACCTCCGACAGATCTGCTCCAGTCGCAAAAGACGGTTGAAACGTTCGTGGACAGTCCACCGTAACTCCGTTAAGAAGCCGAACTGTGTCGTAAGGTCCTCTTGGATGTGATGCAAGTGTAGGACACAAGGGCACGGTCTTTGCATACCCATGGCTGACACAGAGGCTCGAGAAGGAAAAGCTTACCTTCTATGAGCCTTAAGTCTTCTCCTCTTTGTATCTCTCCCTTCCCTGTGGCGCTGGGCTTAGCCAACCAGGCTCATCCTCACGGGACTCACCCTGCGCAAACATCTGGTGAGACTCGAGAACGGAGAGCTGACCTTCTATGAGCCTTCAGTCTTTTCGTCTTCTATTACATCTCTCCCTTCCCTTTGGCGCTGGCCTTAGCCAACCGGGCTCATCCTCACGGGACTCACCCTGCGCAAACATCTGGTGAAACGCGCTTCCAAGCACGCACATCTGCTCTCTTCCAGACAGGTATCTCGAGGTGATGCCAACAACACCAGTTCTTCAACATCACACAATAATCGTCTGCTAACCGTAGGCCTTCTGAGCTGCGTAGCATGGGATGCTTACCCACACAGTGATTGTGATAATCGGGCCAACGACATGCGATACTCTCCACGGAGGCCACCGGTTGCCAACCTGACTTTATCCTATTCTTGTATGCCTCCTCGGGGTCGTCTTCCAGAAAGATGTTCTCGTGCCACAACATGCGAGTGTATGCAGCCGGGTGATAACAAAGACAACAGAGAAAGAAGTCGTCTGGACAACCCACTTCCGTAGGCCATCCTTCATTCTCGCAATATGACTCAGTCCCAAAGTCACCAGGCCGAACATTATGCTTGTGGTCTGGATCCAGATAGACATCACAGCGGAAGCAACGCATGTGAGGGTAATTGTGCCTCATCAGCAATGTTGAACGAGTCAGTTGATCTGGCTTGAACTCAACTGTCACAAAGCGACCGGCGAAGTCAAAGACCAGGGTGAAACAGTGGAAGGGAACGACAAGTAGATGGGCCAGCAACTTTCTCAGCAAATCTTCCGGTATCGGTTCTGCTGCTCGCATCCACTCGTGGAGCACAGTGAGAGAGCATGCTACTGGCGACTGGAGGAGTTCTTGTAACCTTATGATGTTTCCGTCTTCCGAGATGATGTCCTCCAAAAAGATGATGTCCATATGCCAATTCTCCAACACGACACTCCGCGGCAACGGCGGCCGCGCGTGGACATTCGTCTCAGGGCGGAGAGAACACCTCATGGCTGCAAAGGATAGGCTCCGACAGATCGCGCATTTATGCCGCAGGCATCCTAGGTGTTACCGCTCTCACCTGCACAAGGCTCAAGCTGCTCTCTACTTTGGTCTCCGAACCGCTCTCACCTTCACGAGGCTCAAGCTTCTCTCTGTCGGATTTTGACTCAAAAAGACACCCTCACTTCTTCTTCAGCTGCTTGCGGACTCTCGAGCTCCGATCCCCAGCGACAGCGTAGGCAGACTTCGCACTTCTGTTATGCATATCTGCACGCTCCCGCCAGCCGCCAGCCACGCGTATCAAGTCAGATGCGAGGGTGTCTGTCTCAACACCCTTTGCGTCTGCCAGCTTCGACAGCTCCTCAGCTACGCCTGCACAACAGGTACGCAGCTGCTGGATATCCTTGCTCATTGACCCTAACTTCTGCAAGACTCCGTCCAGCACGGTCTGCATCAGTCTGTGCTGCACATGCAAACGAGCGGCACGTCGAAAGGACTCGCTGCAACCGCGACAGGGTGATGCTACCGGACGACTCATGGCTGCAGGAAGCGGCAGACCGACCCTTTCTCGCGTTGAAGACAAAGCACTAAAAGGGCGATAAGTGTACCACACCTCATGGCAGCAACGCATAGGCTCCGACAGATCGCGCATTTATACCGCAGGCATCCTAGGTTTTACCGCTCTCACCTGCACAAGGCTCAAGCTGCTCTCTATTTTTGTCTCCGAACCGCTCTCACCTTCACGAGGCTCAAGCTTCTCTCTGTCGGAATTTGACGCAAAAGACCCCCTCACTTCTTCTTCAGCTGCTTGCGTACTCTCGAAGCCTCTAGGCCAGAAGCTCCTCAGAACTCAAGGCTTCTTCAGAATGATCTTCTTCACCTTCGTCCGATCGGTGGACTGCTGCTGCTCAGCGACACCGCTGTCCACCTTCTCGTGACTATCGTCATGCAAGACTCCAGGTGCATCCATGCGAACCAAAGGTGGGCTCTCCTCAGTCTCGTGAACCTGGTCATGCAACACTCCATCCTGATCCATGCGCACCAAGAGGTCACCAAACGCATCTGACCAGTCTTCGATTTCTTGGCTCACCACTTGCAGCTTTGTGACCAATGCTTGCAATACGTTATAACATCCCCTCAGCTGCTGCGAATATGCAGGGCATAAATCACCCATGGCTCTACGACCTCCTCAACTGCCGGTGACAGAGAAGCTAAGCCAAAACAAAGCTGCTGAAGAACCCCGCTAACCGAGGCACCTTTCGCACACTGAACCTCAGTCAGCTGTCAAACGGGGTCGCAGTGGTACTCCTTACCGGAGTCATCCACAGCACGTGTCTCAGTGGTACTCCTCCTTACCGAAGTCATACTCAGCACGTGTCTCACACATGGCATCATGAACGGAAAGCCGCTTCGGGAATCAAGAACTGCAGGACACCCTGCACGATCTTAGCCTCCTGCGCTCGGAGCTCCTCCTGCGCCTTATCCCCCGGAGGCTCTGCTTCGCTGCCATGTAAGTCATCGAAGTCCAATCCTTCCGAGGGACCACTTCCTGTCAACCCTTGCAGCATCTCTGCATAATACGCAAATGCCTCATGAACCTCGCTCCTTGCCAAAGCCAGGAGAACGCGCAACAGGAGGTTCGCGAAGCAACCTGTCTCCTGCTCCTGTGCTTTGCTCAGCAATTCAATCCTCTTCTTCAAAGCCGCCAAGACATCTTGCAGGTTAGACAAGTCCTGCGAGGAGACATGCCTCAAATCCACCATGGCTACACCGGCCCGCTATTAGCAAGACGCTGTCAAGAGCCAGAGCATGCTGGCGAGACGCAAGGAAGCAACGGGAGCACCTTTCACGCTAGAAACAGGCTCTTCTTTGCAAACGGCACTCATCCTTACCGGACTCATGCTCAAAGCTTAGAAGTCTTCTAAGCAGACGGCACTCATCCTTACCGGACTCATGCTCAAAGCTTAGAAGCAAAACGTTGCATAAGGTCCCTCATACATCGTACTCATCCGTACTGACTCCGCATCCGCAAGAGCTGTAGAAAGTGCTGCAATGTCGGAACCAACTCGGCGTCGTGCTGCTCCAGCTCTACGACGTGGTCGCTGATCCTCCTGATCTCTGCTTGGTGCTCATCAAAGCTAAGGTTTCGACGGGGAGGCCGCCTTGGATCACATGTGCGTCGAACCGGCTCAGATTCGCAGCCATCTGACGATAAAGACCCGTCCTCATCCTCAGAGGGGTCTGGCGTATGCAGGAAGAAAGCAGCACTTGGATAAAAAACGCCACTAGTGACCTCAGTCCCTTCGCAAAGTACTTTGTCAAGCAGACGGCTGTAGAAGGAACTCCTCAAGTCACCCAAAATATACTTCAACCTTTGCAAAGACTCTGGCAGCGTCTGCATAAACTCTTCCCGATGAGTTTCAAGGCGTGGAAGCCAACGACTGTCCCTCAAGACGACGGGGAAGACCCACAGAAGGTCCGCAAAGCTGAGTCCAGACAAGAGTCCTACTTCGGAGAGCAGCTCCCAACCAAGCGCAGCACTGGCCTGTTTTTCGAACCTCTGCACCTTAAAAAAACCCTCACCATCAAGAAGCTCTCTCACCGGCGGGTTGAGAATGGGAGCACGCAGAACGTCTTTGCGGCCAAAGGCTTTCACATGCCAGGAACCTTCTCGTTGACACATGTAGAGGCCAACCCACTCACCCTCGCAAGAAACCATATGATACCTCCTCGAAGATCTCATCCGCCAGGGCCTGCACTCAAATGCACCCCTGTACCACATGAGGGGGTAACCGAGCTCCGCACCACGTCTGAGGACGGAATGCCGTATCTTGTCAAAGATAAATACTGCCTCGTCGAATCCAAGAGGCAGCACGTTCTCTTCCAGTAAACCAACGCGCCAATGAAGATCCTCTATAGGATTGCGCGGCATAGGAGGGCTGCGCCAAGCCATCTACCTGCACTCTTGAGCAAGAGAGGGCTAGGTGGTAAAACTAGCTCTCTAAGAACACCTTTCCCCAGCGACGGAGCTCTTTGCCTGCGTACACAAGAAGTCCTCTTCTCCCTCAGAGGACACCGAGGTCACCCTCACAGAGCTCCCCCTTACTAGAGCCAGAAGCACAGCCAGGCAGTTGCAAGCTCGCCAGAGAAATTCTGCTCAGGAAGCACCAGGACGTAGGCAGACACACTCGTCTCCACTTGCACCACGCCCTTGCGTTCCACCTCTCGCTCTGAACTCACGTAGCTTGCCTTCTGAAGCGAGTCTTCAACAGTTTCATCGGGAGGACGCAAGTCACACCGCAACTTGTACATCACACTCTCAAACTGCTTCTTCGTTAAGGTCTCACACGATCTGTCCGCGGATTCGAGGAGTTCTCTTAAGACAGCTGGGCATTCCCTGCCACGTTGAAGCCACTTGGATTGCATCAACCGCAGCATACGGAGTCTCTTGGAATCCGACATGGTTTTACAGAAACCCGAGGTAGACAAAGAGCTGCGGCAAACAGCGGCAGTCGAACTTCCACCCACGTCCATTTTCCTGCTTCTTGGCCATTACGGTACTCTTCCTTACCGGAAACATACTCAGGCAACGCAACATGTCAACTACTGTTGCTAGCTTCCTCAGGAGTTGGAGAAACATCCGGCAACGTAGCCTCCAGTCCCACCTCAACCATGGCAGTAGCAGGAGATGCCTGGTCCACTAAAGTAGTTGCAGACGCTTTCGCTGGGGCAGCTTCTGAAGGAGGAGCGGAGCAACCTTCCGGTCTCTCCACGGGTGGAGCCTTGAACCGAGGCCTACTGTAACGTGGACACACAAAAGGTCTTTCTGGTGGGTCCTTCCTGGTCACGTAGCGCGCTCTCGACGGCTCGTATGAGGGGGAGGAGTCGTCCAAGAGAGTGTCTTCGTGAACATCAGACACTGGCAACAGAGGTCCTTCCTCCAATGTCAAGCTAGTCAGTAGCATCGCAGCCAGGTCACGGATCTCATCCTCACGAAGCTCCTCACGTATGGCTTGCTCGACAATATGCTCAGAGCATTCAGAGAAGATGAAGCGCAGAGCCTTTTTTATTTTGTCAATGCGCTTCCGTTCAGACACAGTCATTCCAGAGTATCCGTCCACAGTCCAAGGCCAGGGAGCAAAAGCGGCGCCATATCGTGGCATCCTTCGGCTACGAACCTCGACAGCACTGAAACGGCTTCGTGGGTACACGGCGCGAAGCGCCACATCTACAATACACACCCGTCACACCTTTTACAGACAGTAGACTGGAATCGCGCCCTCAGTGACTGAAAGCTCGAATTACTGACCCAAAGCCCAAGAGAGTAGACTGGAAACGCGCCCTCAATGATGCTGCGTTGGCAGCAAAGATGTTCTGACCAGATCGGCTTCGAGACACAGCTTGCACGAATTAGCGGACGGCGCCATGACGCAGCCACTATGATACGGCATAGACACGCTCCGATCCCTCACCCTACTCCTGATCATTGAGGGCGCGTTTCTACTCTACCTTGAGGGCGCGTTTTCAATCTATGGTCATGGTGTCTAGGTGTTCTTCGTATTAGGGTTTAGGTCCGGCCTGAACTAGGGTTTAGCATTGCTAGACGGTTTATGGTTTACGATCCTTGAGGGTGCGTTTTCAGTCTACGGTTAGGGTGTCTAGATACTCTTCGTATAAGGGTTTATAGTTTAGGGTTTAGGGTTGCTAGGGGTTTAGGGTTTTGGATCCTATGAGCGGTCTACTTTTTCAGTCTATGGTTAGGGTGTCTAGATACTCTTCGTATAAGGGTTTATAGTTTAGGGTTTAGGGTTTAGGATCCTATGAGCGGTCTACTTACTGAAAAACATCTAAAGCATGTATGCAAGCGGTCTCGCCTGCTTCCCTCTCAGCCTTCTCTTTCTCGGGAGGATGTGGACCATGTGATTCTTGCTGCTCTCTTCAGGATCCTCTCGGGCAAGTCGAGATAGTTCACGCATCCCTGCTAGCACATATCGCAAGGCCACGTTTGCACTGACTCCTGATGCCCTCTGGTCTTTCTTGCTATCCTTCTTTGAAGTCTTCTTGTCCTTGATCGCTAACTGCTTTCTGCGATCTTTGATTGCCAACTGTGTCTTTCTATCTTCGATTGCCAGCAGTTGTCTCCTGTCTTCGATAGCAAGCTGCTTTCTCTTGTCCTCAATGGCCATGTGTCTTTTTCTGTCCTCAAGAGCCATCTGCTTTCTTCCGTCTATGAGTGCCAATTGCTTTCTTCCTTGAAGGTCATCCTGGAGGGCAAGCTTGCCGTCCTCGATGGCCATGTGTCTTTTTCTGTCCTCAAGAGCCATCTGCTTTCTTCCGTCTATGAGTGCCAATTGCTTTCTTCCTTGAAGGTCATCCTGGAGGGCAAGCTTGCCGTCCTCGATGGGAAGGCACTTTCGACGTTGTGGCCTTGTTGTGATCGTGGGGAGTAGTGCCAGGTGCGCCTGTTGACTGACAGATCTCCGGACCTCATCCTCACGGGACTCAGCCTCATTGATGCTGCCTTTTTGAATGACAGATCTCCGGACCTCATCCTCACGGGACTCAGCCTCATCGATGCTGCCTTTCGCCTTGCTCTCCCTGCGCAAGCTCTCTTTTCTGCGGTCTTCCTCATCGAGTCGATCCATCTCTGCCATAGCCTCTCTATTGTCCTCTTCTCGACGCAACATGTCTAGCATCATGTCTTCCTCCGCTTGTCGGTCCATCTGTAGCAAAGCGTCCCTAATGTTGTCCTCCTCGGATGGAGGTGGAGGTGGTAAGGCATCATCGGCATCGTCGGCTGCATTGTCCATGTTTGGTTTGATACAGCGTGTCACCTCGATCCATAGCACTCGTCTGTCAATAGGGTATTTGTGTTCCGCGGTCGTGTAGTCTCTGGGGTAGAAGCTGATTCGTTGGTGGTTGGTAGAGTAGATACGAGGCGCTCCGGCCGGAAGCATTCCATCCTCGTACCTGCACTTGACTGCCCTGCTTTGCTCGACGTCCAGGAGTGCCTTCGCCTCGTCGATCCCAAAGGCAGCCAGGGTGACATCATCGAAAAGAATCCCCTCGCGTCCTGTCCAGTTGCACTTATTCGTCTGCTCAAAAGAATCACACAAGAAGAACTTTGGGCAGACCTGAAGCAGCAATGCTTGTGCCAGCTGTGTCTTCCCAATGCCCCCTGGACCATGCAAGACGAGACTTTTTGTCTTGTGCAGCTTCGACACCCATTCTTGCATTTCATCCGTCACGATGAAAGTCTCTATGGGGTACTTGCACTTTGTCTGCAAAATGTGGCCTGTGTAGAAAGTCTCTCCGTTGCTAGCCTTGTGAATCTTCCAGGCGTCGTCAATGGCCCTTTGCATACCCTGAGGCCTTCCCCGCACCCGATCATAGTAGTTGAACATGAGGTTCTCGCCATTGTCTGTCTGGAACTTCTTCGCACACAACCACCAATCGGCTTCCTCCTGTATGTTGTTCTCCACGACGATGCTGATGACCTCGGACCACTCCAGGCATCTCCTCTTCTTGTTGTTCGCCCTCAGAGCAACTCCCCTCACCTCCGCATTGAGCTCCGCTGTGCGCTTCTGGCCCTCCTTGATGAGGCATCGCAGCTGTTCTAACGCTTGCCCACTGGGGTTCGGCCACAAAAGAGGATTAGGATCGCGGCAATGTGCAGGCTTCTTTGGCGTCTCGCAGAGTAGGTACTCGGCATACTGCAACCATCCCTTCATGCTCTTGCTTATGAAGCCCCTGACGCCCCTCTCCCTCAGTTGATGTTCAATCCCTCGGTGTGCGAAGTCCTCTTTCATCTTGAAAGCGATATGATAATGCATCTCTCGCTCTGTGCCATTGGGCTTCCACCGTTTGTGTGGCTCTTTTGCGATCAGGATGCCTGTCAACTTCTCCGAATGATTCATGCAGGTCATCACATCCATGAAGATGTCCAAAAGCATCTCCCTGTGGATATCCGTAGGAATGAAGGCCTTTTCCGCATGTCTGTCTGCTAGCTCGAGGAAATATTCTCTAGGAGTCGGCCATGTGAACATGGCCACCTGGCCACGTTGTTCTGTTCTGGCAACTGCGAGCGCTTCGTCCTCGTCTGAGTCTGGCTCACGTGCGACATGGATCCTACGCGGCATCCGCTACCGCTCTCACCCTCACAGGGTTCAAGCTTCGGGCCTGGAGTTGAGAGGATGTCGTGGTAAACTGACCTGTGGGCATAGGGTATGAGGAAAGTGATGCTGAAAGGAGCTGCAGAGGTTTGTCACACCTTTTCTGCTCTTTCTTGCCGTCAGAGCTCGCTATTATTGGTATGCGATTGGGCATCCTCAGAAGCTGAGATCATCCTCACGGGACTCTCCCTATTCTGCGTCTTCAAAAGGCATACACTGGCGAGCTCTTCTAGAAGTAACGGCTGTCTCTTCTTCTGCCTCTTTGATGTGCCCTCCTCTCTTCGGGCCTAGTGTAAACGCAGCACACAGTCTTTACATGGCTCGTATTTCTTGCGACTCTTCTGCAGATGCTTACAAGAATCGCTGTGAAAACAACGCCCGTGCGCGGTGACATAAATGGCCCCTATGTTCAGCATCCTCTTCTGAGAGTCGCACACGGTCTCCGTCTGCGTCTGCGTGTCAACGGTCTGCGTCCCTACGGACCGCTGCTTAGCAGTAAGACGTCCTCCTCCATGGAACACTCTCTGCAGCAGGCGCGGCATTCCGAGAAGCAATGCAGACCATACCACGAGTAGCCACAGGAGGTATGACATGCGGAAAGGAGCTGCAGTTCGTTGTTGACTTCAAACCCTCCCTCCTTTCTTTTCACCGTGGACAACACGTGTCGGCTTTGAGCCTGTTCTTTTTTGGGGCACAAAGTCTAATTACTGCAATGCACTCGTAATTAAGTGTCTCTTTTCTCCAAGTGTATCTCCAGCTAGGCTGTCGTCTCTGATCATTCCTCCTGCATCGAAGAAAGGAAACCACGACCACGTTCCCTCACCCAAGATCTCGACAATCGTGTAAGAGCCCACTCTTGTTCCTTGAATTTGGCGTCTTCATCCCAAGCTGTTCCCAGTCGCCTCTTCTTCACACCGACTTGGAGGCTTCTTCTAGGGCCTGCAAGAGTGTTTGCCTGCCATATGACATATCTGCTGTCCGTCCCGAAGATGTTTTGCTCCTTGGTTCGCCAGAGAGGTTGGTCCATGTTTCTCCTGTCCACCGTGCCGTCGCATATCACCCAGTATGTTCCATCCCAGTAGAGATGACGAACCTTGCCGTACTGTGTGGATCCGTATACGGTCTCGAAGCTTGTATAGTGACCCTGTATGCCGGTGGAGACGAAGGTGCCGCTAGCATCGATGTTGTTCCCTGCACACGCTTCCGTGTCAACGTGGTTTAAGTAGGTCACATCCCTCAAACTGCGAGCTCTTTGGTGTCCATCTGACGAAGTCCAAGCCAAGCGGACTCGTCTTGCAGGCTCTTTAACTTCTCGCGCATATGGTTCTTGAGGTCCTGCAAGAAAACCAGACAGAGACTAAAAGTATGTGTCTTCCGTGTTTCTCTCCTCCGTGCTCTTTCCCTGTAGGAGGTTGTCTATCTTCTCCCTTGTCATCAAGCTACCGAAGGACATGGCTTTGTGGTGCAACGAAGCGGTTGGAGCCAAAGACGCCTTTCAACTGGCGGAAAGAATCAGAAGGGATCCTTTTTGGTTTATTAGAGGGAACAAAAAAAAAAACAAAAAAGGAAGGAAGTTCTATGCGATCTGACCTTTTCCAACCCGCTTCACGGAAGCAGCGACCTTCTCGGCTCAACCTCACGGGCCTCACCTTCGTCACTTCGCCCTAGAGATCCGAATGTCATCAGTCCTTCGGGTTGCCACCTTTGAGTTTCGAATTCCACGGTGTGGGCACTCGCATACTCGTTCACGTCCCAAGAGACGACGTCCAGGAAAATGTTCTCGCTCCTCGTCCTGTACAATGGCTGTCGCGCAGACTCCCTCGGCCCTTCGCAAACAACCCAGTATGCTCCCTCCCAGAAGAGATGCAGGAACTCGCCAGGTTTACCTGTCGGCGTGACGTCTTTGGAGACGAGGTAGCCAGTAATGCCAGTGTGATGAAAGGTGAACGTAAGTATTTCAGAATCGTAGCCTTTTGGGAAGGGCGGCAGAATGTTGAGATGCAGCTGCAAATCCTCCTGCATTATGTACATACAACAGGACCTATTCTCTGCGCCTGGCCTTGACGAGCAGATGCAGCGTGTCCTTCGCACCCGCATCCAGCGTCTTCAGGTTGCTTTCCATACTTCGCATGATTGCCTAGCGTCACTCGAAGCGTGCAACGGGGAACGACGTCTGAGCCAGCTACGGCAACGTCTCTGCCGCGCAAGAGGGCCGCCAGCTGCAACGCAATATCAAGCATGGTTTGGTACTCGATCTGCAATGTCGCTGGTCTTCGAGCCTCGTCTCTTTTCGATATGCATCCGAACCCCGACGTGGCCTGGCTCCGCGGCGGTTCCTCCGGTCTTCGAGCCTCTTTTTTTTTCGATATGCATCTGAACCCCGACGTGGCCTCACTCGGCGGTTCCTCTATGCTCGTGGGTCTGGCAACAAGATACGGATTTGGTGGCGCCTCGAAAGCGAGAAATCTTCATGTATAACTTGGGTCCGCGCCGGTGGAAAGGCTGCTTGCCCTTCATGGTTCATCGAAGACGATGGAAGCTGAGGTCTTGCTACTGGCTGCTGTCCTCGTGCAACTCCCAGAGGTAGCATCACTGCAGTGCTCGCTTTTGTACGCTTATCCTCGGTATAACACTTCCAGATAAAGTATATATTACGAACAGTAATTAAAAGGGTCCCCACTGCCATCTGCGGTATCTCTGCCTAGTATCACTGAGTCTACGAAGCTGCATTTGAGCTCCAGACTTCAAAGCTGCAGATCCGTTTTCTTCCATGGCACGACATGCTCCTTATGACAAGCTTTTGTTTGTGTCTCTGTGTTCTTCGCTGTCTCTGCTGAGGCTGCAAAGTTTGCAGGTTATAGAGCTCACGATCTGCTAGCATTGTCTTTCTTTGAAATTCCTTTCTTTCTTCGCTCCACTTTTGTCCTTGCAGTTAAGTTTGGTTTTCCTGTCTGGCCCCACCGAACTCATCCTCACAGGACTCATCCTTTGGCCGACAGTACAGGAGCCACTCTGTGCAGTGACTCACCGGATGCCACCGGACTCATCCTCACAGGACTCATCCTTTCGCAGGCAGTTCTCCTTACCGTATCCGGCAGCAGACAGTGCCTCCAGCCCAATCCACAGCCGTGCTGTCGTCATTGCTTGGTTTGGCAAGACGGTTGCAGTCCCAGCTGATCCAGTTGCCATCGAAGATGTTAGGGTGTTGCGTCCGGAAGCATAGCTGCCGCGGTGGCCCCAGAGGTGGCCCGCAGCTTGCCACCCACTGCCTGGCTGTATCATCCCAAAAAAGGTGCATTGTCTCCCCACTCCGTGCTTCGTTTGGCAGCTCGTCCGATGTGAAGACTCCTCTGATGTCAGTCGCCCGGTACCTGAACTGGTACCCCTTCTGGAAGGCTGTTCTTGACCCTATCTCGAAGCTTGCTCCAGCATGGACTTCGTCAATCCTCGCCCTCGCTTCTGCAGGTAGCGCGTCCAGGGCCAGCTCCCCGTCACGATAAGACAACAGCTGCTCGACCGCCGCGATTGCCATAGCGAACCTAGTACTAGATGAAAAGGGGGGAAAAAAAGAGTGCTGAAGTGGCTGCGGGCAGAAAACGGCACGCTTCGCGATCAGAATGTTTATGCAACTCCCCTCGACGGTCTCCTTTTCTCGTGGTGCTTCCGTGTCTGTCAACCGCGTCTCCTCTGCCTCCTCTCCATGTGCTTCATGTGGTAGTCTTCCCTTTGGGCGAAAATCTCCAGGGTGACGTCCTCGCTCTCGCTGAGATGTATCTCCTGCAGGCAGGCTTCCGACATCCAATGCTTGACTTCTTTGAGGAAGTCAACTCCGTGGGTGTCCGTTCCTTTCTTTGCAGCTTCCTTGAGGTAGTCCTGGATGCCTTGTACTTTCGTGCTGCATCTGTGTTTCACGTACTCACCAAAGACGATGGCGTGGAAGACAAAGCGTTCGCCACCCCGGAGGTGATGGTCACGCTTGTTGCGATCGTAGTGCTTCCCCTTCTTCTCGTGCCACTGTGCATCATACTCCCACTCGCAGTGTATGTGGGCGCCAGCCGGAGGCGCAAGCAGGATATTGTACTGTACTCCGTCATAAAGCCACTGGAGGAAATCTGCTTTTTCAAGCCACTGAATGACTTCACGAGTCAGGATCGTCCACTTCTCTGCGAACTTGTAGCTGGCAGGTACTTTCTCTGCATGCATGCCACTCCTGCTTTCGATTGGCCAGGGCCCCATTCCGACGAAACAAGTCTTCAGTAATCGCAGCCGATGCTCCAGGAAGCCTTCGTACCTCTCACAATACTTTGTGACGGCACGTTGCATAGGTTCGTCGACCCATTCAAACATGCCCATTAAGCACTGTCTAACTGCATAGAGATTCTGCAGCCTGTTATTTGTGGCGTCCACCAGGATCTGCAAGTGCGTTTCATCGTACGGAGCAAGGACACTGGTTGCATAGTCTAGCTTCATGGACGCAAAGTCGAAACCCTTCATCAGGGCTGAGACCATGGTGTTGATTTTGTCAGTGACCTTTTCCAGCATCATCTTGTCTGATTCCAACAGCTTGTTACGAACCTCCTCCGTGACCCGTTGTTTCTTCTGCGCACGGACCTCATTCTCACTGGACTCAGCCTCTGCATGCTGCGAGGAAGCACGGACCTCATCCTCACGGGACTCAGCCTCTGCATGCTGCGATGGATGGGCTGACTCCGCATCTCCCTGCATCGGACTTCTTGGCGTACCAGGTACGTTTTCTATCTCATGGGACGCTCTTGCCTGCTGATTGTCAGCTCTCTTCTTCGCAGCAAGGTCTTCAAGAGGATCTCTACTCTTGGAATGCTGACCCTCCCACTCTTCTCGCAGAACCATCACTGGCTGGAAGACCTCCTGCACAGCATCCATGTTGGCCATCTTCGACTCAAAGAACTGAGTCCTTTCCTTCACGAGACTCGTCTGATTTGTCAACCACACTGGCTGCTCCATTTTTTCACGTATCTTGTATGGGCACTTCTCCTTCTTGTGTGTCCGGTGCCATCGCAAGGTCACGTTGCGTCGAATCCCTGTCATAGGCTGGCCCTGCGGAGTCTGCGCTCTCCTCTGCAGCCAAACCTGCCTCTCGTCTCTCATGCGAGGCTGTGAGTTCTCGTAGGCGCCCTGTAAGACATAGGACCATTCCTTCTTGAGGTTTACCCTCAAGTGATGTAATTGACCATCAGGTGTGATGTTGATCCACTCCTGTAGCGAGGGGACATGGTGCAGGAGTTTCTGTTGAAAGGCACCTCCCATGAACAAGATGTCCCCCGGGTGCTGATAGACCATGTAGACAGGAACATTGTAACTGCGAGCTGGCAAAGTCTTGCTTTTCAAGATGAGAGGCCAACTTACGCCGGCGCTGAAGCTCGCAATTGGATCCTTCCTTGTGTCGTAGGTTTCATCCGTGTCTACGTGGAAGTCTATGCAGTGGCCCTGTTCGATGTGGTATCGATTCAAGACAGCGTGCCACGATCCATGTCTCCACCACGGCAGCTCGTCTTGGTCCGGAAAGCCCATCTTCCTCAAATTACTTTCCATCATTCCTTGCAAGAGCTCCTGAAAGCCCTTCCCAATGTCAGATGACATTGCCGGGACACCCGTATCCCATGGAATACTCTTGTGTTGTTGTCCACCAAAGTTTTTGTAGCACCCGCAGCTATCTTTGCTCAGCTGCGCGCTGTGATAGTTGTTATTGCCGACCACGAACGCTCTGTTTCTAACAGAAGAACCGCAGATAACCTGCCAATGCTGCAGAAGTGGTTCCACGAACTCGGTCACCTTCACAGCGTTAGGGCAGTCAGCCCCCTTGACCAGCACGAGAAAGCAGTCCGAGAAGTCATCACCCTGACAAGCCACGTGACGAAGGTCGCTGGAGAGGTCAACCTGTTGGCTCCTACCACAGCCTGTCATCATCTCCACAAACATGCACATGTCCTCGGAGTTTCTGACCTCGTAGGGCCAGCCACCGGCCAAGGCGCCACCATGGGTCAATGAAGAGACACGGACCTCTCGCTTACCGCGATCAGCCTCCACGGTGGCTAGCTCTCTGGCCTAAAGGGGCAACAGATTTTCGTTTCGTTCTTGTCTTTCTTTTCCAAATAAGACTACTGCCCTTTTCTCCCACTGAGGTGAAGCGCAAACACCCTGTCCGTCCTCACCCTCACGGGGCTCAGACTTACTTGTCGTTGCTAGATGCAGAGAAGGAAGGAGCTTCACAGGAGCTTTCGAATATGCCAGCATCAAACATATCACCCAAAAGCCATTCGAGCTTAGCAATTGTTTCCCTGCATGTCACTGTTCCGGGAGGCTCAACAGAGTTAACATCCGCTAGGGCATCAAACTGCGTGCTTCCGCCTTGCAAGGGTCTCAAATACAGACCAGAAGGTGCGGCAAACCATTTGCCATCGTGCTTTTGAAGCACGTGCTTGTCCTTGTCGCTGGATAACTGTGCCAGCCAAAACCTGCCTTTGATCTTGATAGCACCGATGGCCTGCATGTTGTCCTTCTCCATGTCCTTCAAAGCCTGGGCAGCACTAGAGCGTAGAGTAGACCGTAGAGTTGGCTGCCCTAAAAGAAACCTTGAATGTTTTTTTTTTTTTTTTTTCGCGGCTTCGCTCTACTGTCTACTCTACTGTGTTTATTGCTAGATGTGTCCGGCCTTCTCGGAGGTTGTCGTCTGCAACATCTTCTGGAAAGCTTCCAAAGTGGTCGTTGCCAGTGACTTGGTCACAGCTTGGAGCCGTGGGTCCATCTGTATCACCGGTAGCTTCACGATGTAGCCATCATCACACCTAGTCAGGAAGACCATCCTAACTTAGATAGCAGCCTGCAACACCAAAAGCCTTCTTCACCGAAATTCCAGCATGTCACATCACGGTAGCGAGATGTCATTACCGACTGCAGGGGGACTACTTTGCTGTGAGCCACGCTGCTGCGTTTGCATCCTTTCTGCCGTCAGAATACTGAGACGCAAGGATAACAGTCCTCCGACCTCATCCTCACGGGACTCAGCCTCTCCAGCACATGAAGTCCTCCTTGTTTCAAGGATGCATGGCACAAAGGCCAGGGGACTTGCCACAGTAGAGTAGACAGTAGAGCGAAGCCGCGAAAAGAAAAAAAAAAAAAAAAAAAAAACATTCAAGGTTTCTTTTAGGGCAGCCAACTCTACGGTCTACTCTACGCTGTCATTTCGGTGAAGCGCTTCAGGCAGAGTTCTTTTGAGCGGCTTCTTGTTCGTTCTTCTTCTTCTCTTTTGCCTGTTCCTGCAACCAAGCCAAATCCTCCTCGTCCAGGTTGCCTGCCTTTCTCAGGAGCCGCCTCCTCTTCTGCACTTGGATTTTCAATTCCTTTGTCATCTCCTTCAATTTCTTCTTGACTTCCTCCTTTCGTGACTTGAGTCTTGCTAGGTCACACAACTTCACCTTTTTCTGATGTCTGGGTCTGCGAGCTGCTTCTGCCACCGGCTGCGCTTTTGCCTCCGCCTGCCCAGCAGGAACATCTGCCATGGCAAGGCGTCTGGGGTTGCAGAAGTGAAGCCAGAACAAGCTTCCATTTCGGACCGAAAAGCCGAAGACACAATCACGTCACCCACATGTACTGTACTGTCTACCCTTTTTATTTCTGGACCCGATTACTTCTGCCTGCATTCTTTTGTCTTCGGATGTGGCTTGCTGACGACATGCGTACGGACCTCATCCTCACGGGACTCGGCCTCTACAGCAGCTCTGGTAGCTCAACACCAGCCAGCTTAGCAGGCAGAAGGAAGACGCTTGTCCAAACAGAACGATGCCCTTTGGGCAAGATTCTCTGCAAGGCTTCCTTTGTGGGTGGAGCTTCCGCTATGTTCCTGGCCAGTTGCAGCTTTTGCAGCTCCTTCGTAAGATGCGGGGCTCGTCCGATCTCCTGCACACCGACACGTTCGAATGCAGACCGCCATCGAACTGCTCTCCAGAAGTGTTTCACCAACTTTGCCAGCTCATCCACCCATGCCTTCCGCGACAAGGTTCCCTCTGCTTCACGACACAGGAAGGCACGTCGTAAACGATGCTTGTAAGCACCAAAAGCGCAGACATTGAGTGGTTGAAGCAAGGAAGTCAGTCTGGCAGGTACGAAGAGCAGCCATAGGTTCAAAGCATTCGCTTTCGATATCACCTCCCACTGCGTATGACACGGAGCACAATCTAAGAGAAGAATTGCTTGCTTCTGCGGGAAAGCTGCCATGGCTGCATTGATACGGTCAAGAATAGCAACCATCTTCTCCTTACTATTCCAAGCCGACAAACCTATCTGGAACTCTACTCTTGGAGCTGCCAGCGGATGAGCTACTACCGTAGGTTTCAATAGTCTCGCATTCACTAGAAAGGTCTGCGGCAGTGCTGCCTGGACAGCCGTGTCATCAGCAATAACAGCAACATGCGTTGCTATTCCACGTCGTAGTTTACCCGAAAGCCGTCTTCTTGGTCGCGCTTCACTATAATCAGCTTGCCGAAAGTAGCCGTGAGCCTTGGTCGCAGCCTGCGGAATGGGGGTCTCATCCAGGTTGATAAAACAAGGACACTTGCCCTTGGCCTCCGCAGCCAACTTGAGGTAGTCCACCCAATGCCAGAAAATACGAACCTGAGAAGACGGTGCGCTTCCTAGTTTGCATGAGAAGTGGTGCCGAAAAGACTTTCAACTCGGCTTCATTTCTACGAAACGTGAAGGCAAATAGGAGTTCAATTCTGAAGCCAAAAAAAGCTTCAGGCCAAAAGGGGACTAGTCAACTTCTCTTGTTTTGAAGCCATTTCCCGCTTCAAGAGCGAAGCCTGAAGGAGCTTCAAAAAACGCAGTTTGTTTTGTTTCTTTTTGAACACTTCTGGCACGTTTCCCTCTTCGCCCATTTTCTGCTCCTTCGTGCACTAGGTTCACAACCTCAGAGACAAGGAGCCCGTTCCTGAGTTTCTTCCAAAGTCATAGGATCCACGTCCTTGAAATCTCCTCGCCGAATCTTCTGTCGTCTCTTGAAACGCAGACACCATTGTCGAAACCTGTCATTGAGTCTCGCACTGCCATAAGACAGAGGCCGCATGGAGTCGAACACCTCATGCTGTCGCAGAGCTTCCGGCAAGTATTCCTGAAACTTGTAAACTACCTCAGCACAAGATTTCGGATAACCGGATGCTGTCTCCTCCTCCACCCATCGAGCTGTTCGCCACTCTGCAATCCAGACAGTAGCATCATGACGAATACGCCAGTGTCGATCACATGTTGGTGTCACTGAAACGCTCAGCATCAAATCATCCGCTGTCTCAAGCAACCAGTCTTCCACAAGCCTCTGCTGGCACGGTAGCTTACGTCGCAGGAACCTCACTAAGTAAGCATCAGCACAGTCCGTGCTATCGGACTGAAGCAGGATAGAAGTTGCTACGAGACGCATCCTCTTCGTAAAGCCTCTGCCGCCTAAGTCCGCCGCGGATCTACGTCGGCAGCACCGACGGTGGAGCGTATTCAGCTGTCTTTGCAGGAGCACGAGTTCCTGGCAGGAGAAGCGCATCGCTTTAAGGCCAGCGCGGGGAGGTACACGAGAGAAAGAGATAAGAAAACTGAGGAAGATGAAGAAAAGGAGGAGCCTAGCAGAGTGCTTCACGGCGTACGAGTGTAGCGTAGCGTCTTACCTTTATGTCCAATAAAAAACGGAAATATGGACATGCTGGCAACGGAACTTCAACGACCCTCTCGCCTTCCGAAGACGTTCCGCCGAGGCAGCCGTGTGGACATCCATTGCTCCCGGAGGAGACCTAAAGTACGGCGTTCAACCTTACCGGTATCGCGCTCCTCCTCCTAGCCCATTCTTTGCAAGATTTCATCACCTACCCAGGTCTACAGGTTTGAGAACAACATATCTCTAGAAGCGCGAAAATACTACTGGGTGATGCGTTCTTGTCTTCAGGTTTTCGGCCATTTCCTGAAGCCAAAGAGGGCTTCACTTTTACCGCCTGGAACGCGCCCCAG
>CBDDGS010000036.1:0-69383 GCA_965227935.1 Cyclobacteriaceae bacterium
ACCACCATAGACCATGGCACCCAGCCTTCCATTGCCAATGGGCAGCGCCTCGATCCATCGAGTAGCGGGTTGTTGGTACCAAAGCTTGAGTTCGCCATGTCCCCAAGCATAGAAAGACGCAATCCAAATCAAAAAGCAGTAAACTGCCGTTGGCCAGGATAACGAATCGCCTTGCCCAAGTGCAACATCAGACAAGTATCCTTAGCCATTTCGACATCGACCCTAGCGGACTTGATCAGAGTTTCATGGTATTTCTAGCTACTCACATTCTGAATTTTTTGAATGTGACACTCCAGTCAGTCGAGTTTTGCATCGACATTGAACGGGCGCACAGCGATACGTCGCCAATCGTGTTACTGTGCTATCGTAATATGGAGTTGGACAGGCACACGACCTCCTGTAACGCTTGCGCAAACAACATGGATTGAGTTGCCTGCCTCCTCCTCCTCGTCGCTTCCACCTACAAAAATGCGTAACTGACTTGACATATTCGGAAAAACTACATGCCGGATTCACTTGCAAGTCTAGGTAGAGACGGACCGGCAATATGGCGCAAGCATGAGTCGTTCAGAGTCTCCGCGGCACTACTGTAGACCACCCATTTCACCTGGTCACGTATTTGCTCCTGATCGACTTGAATCACGCTTCATGCCACATTCACGGATGTCGCCGTAGCCAGGTCGTCGCAGATGATGTAGACGATGTTAGGGCGCTCGGCGGCACCTAAGCGCCCTGCATATGAAGTAATGCAAGTCCAAGTAGCACGAACTGCGTCATTAGAAGATGCCTAAAAATGATCTTGTCGTAATCAGACGGTTTCCACAGCGGATAGCGATACGCTCACTCAAATTCCAAGATCACACGATCGATCATCGGCTTCGAATGGTTCTTAGTTGTATCCGTCATGCGAAGCTCAAATTGGAATCCGCGACCTTTAGATAGTTCCGACAAGTCAATCCGAGCAGGAGAGACGTCGATCTGCTTCGAGAAACCTGGCTTGAGGCTATAAAACTCTTGCACGTCATACCATTTTGTCCAGCGGTCGAGCTCACCGTTACCATCTAAATCGATCCCTACTCTAGCAGCTACCTCCTCAACCAAGGGCCTGGGCTGATGTAGTCAGTCTCCTGCTGCGTCACCAAATAAAACTTCCCTTCTGCGAATCCAATGTCGGGGTCAGGATGTCCTTGCCGACCGAACCGCACCATTGAAACTTCTTGTTTAAGTCAGACGTGACAAACCAGCCGACCTGCCTCGGTGTCCCTCGGTGGGATCATAATCCCCAAACAGTAGTAATTGCCGCCGACACAAATCGAAGCCCAATCGCCAAAAGCTTCCTGCTCTGGTTCATGGACTTCATAGCGGACAACGTTGGAATCCCAATCTGGGTGTTGAGTCCAGTGAGGATTGATTGTATTCCTTCATCACACCTGTAGAGTTGGTTCTGTGGTCAATTGCATACGCCAGAGCTTTGAAAGGATATCCTGTCGCATCGCTTATTGCATGGCCGGCGAGAGGCGAGTCCCAAGAGCGAGCACTCGCCTTGATCGGACTCCAATCCTCATAGAAAAGGTGGAAGCGACCATCAGGAGAGCGTATGACGCCACAATCGGAGCCGTCGGACGGGTCGTTAAATGCAAGCCCGACATTCTCCCCCGGATTACCGTCGGTGAGATCACTGTCGATGTAGAGGTGAGGATCTTGATCGTTTGGGTAATCATAAAACAAAAAGGTCTTGCCATTCACGTGCTCAGCAGTGGTTACCCAACGGGAAAAACGCTCTGTGACGGGACCGTGGTGTACCCAAGTCTTCATATCTCGACTCTGCCACGCATGGTAGCCTCCGAGGCTCTTCTTGGAGGCTCCAGGAGCATCATACTCATTGGGAAATCGTGTTGTTTTGAGTGGGCGTATTCCAACCCGGCATCTCTACCGTGCGAGGTTCGGCGGTGTTTGCTTGCGACGGATTTTCAGGTTGCGGAGCAGACTTGTCGCGATAAAGCCCGAACATCCAATAATCCCCAGGACTAATCACGAGCAACACCGGCGCATCTCCTAGGTTGGATGGGCCAATGTTGTCTACGGGAGACCAGTTCAGCCACGATGGGTCCTGCGAAAGAGTTAAGGAGACTGGTTGGATCTTTGAACTGTACGATTTGAGCTTGCTTCTGTAAGTAGCTGTTTCTCGGTGCGGCGAGATAGCACCGCCACTGAGTTCGACTCCTTCAACGGATTCGGCGTTTTGTTGCCAGTCATTTTGGGCATCAAGCGTCCAAATCTCGGCGGATGCGGCGGAGGACTCCAACATCTGCGCTACAACAAAACCCATAATGAATAGCGGTGAGTGACGGAGCGCCGCGAGGTCGCGGGACACAATGATGAATGCAAGGCGTTGTCGGAAGTCTGTGTGTGTTGCAAGGTGCCAAAACGATTGGATAGGATTGCCGTGCCGTGAGTAGCACTGTGGGACTGATTGGCGGAGCAAGCGGCAATTCAGTGGGATCATTACAATTTGCTTTCCTAAAATGATACTCTTCGATTCGACACAACGACGAGTCGTCAAGTTGCAAATGACAATACGGACTTGTGCACTGCAGCGGTTACGGGATACTCGCAATCGACTCAGTAGTGGTTTACTCTTCAGTTGGTAACGGCTTCTCCTTGATGGTTGGCATTTCCGATACAACGAGCTTGATGACACTGGCGTGCTCGTTCCAGCCGCCGTTGGCAAGCGTGACAACCGCGCCCTCGGAGCCTGAGGTCGCTTTGGACACTTCTGTCTGGTCCGACACCCAAAGCGGTTGACTCGATCACTCGACAGGTCAATCCCGGCACGAGGAGTCCGTCCGGACTCCGGAACGTCGAATACATGGAGGTACAGCGCAGAGTTTCCACTCGGGAGCGGCTTAACTGTAATGCGTCCCCAAGGAACACTCTCAAATGCACTTGCTTTGGTCCCGTAGATCGACTCGCCATTGACCTCAAGCCACTCACCCATCTTTTTCAGCCGTAACACGCTAGGCTCAGGAATCTCGCCCAGGGCTGTCGGACCAACGTTAAGCAGGTAATTGCCTCCTTTGCTAGCAGTATTAATCAAATTGCGAATGAGTGTAGTCGTGCTCTTCCAGTTATCGTCGTAGGACTTATATCCCCAAGTGTCGTTCATGGTCATGCAAGACTCCCAGTAGACGCCGGGGCCGAAACCTTCTGCAGGAATATTCTGTTCAGGAGTGCCGAAATCACCTCGACGACTGCGCTTGTCAGACATCCCCTGATGTCCCTGGCGTCCATCGTCAACACGGTTGTTCACGAGCAGCTTTGGATTAAAACTCATGCAATGCTCGTGTAGCGCAATGCCATATTCGTGCGTCCAGGTATGTTGCCATTCTCCGTCAAACCAGATCACGTCGATTGGCCCATAATTTGACAAGATTTCACCTACCTGGGCGTGCAGATACTCTCGATAGCGATCAAAGTCCGCATCATCCGTTGGACGCTTGTCCCACTCACGACGCGGGAGGTAATCGGGGTGATTCCAGTCCATAATGGAATGATACCAACCGATTCTGATGCCGTGCTTTCGGGCAGCATCGGCAAGCTCACGCATGATGTCACGATCGTTGCCTCGTCCGAATGGCGTCTCGGCCACGTCGTAATCGCTCACTTGGCTGCGATAGAGTGCAAAACCATCATGGTGCTTCGTAGTAATCACGAAGTAGCGACAACCCGCCTCTTTCATCAGCCGCACCCAGGCGTTTGCATCGAACCTCGTAGGATTGAACTGATCCTTCAGTGGACGATACTCGTGCTGGAGTATCGGAGCGCGATGCATGATCCACTCGCCGATGCCTTCTACCTGTCGACCTTGCCACTCGCCAGCGGGAATCGCGTAAAGCCCCCAATGAATGAACATTCCAAAGCGCGCTTCCGCCCACCATCTAATCCGCTCTTCTCTTGCAGCTGCCCAAGGATCCGTATCTTCCTCTTTGACCGAAGTTGCTGCTACCACCTTCCTCGGCTGAGAGAGTCCGCGATGCAAGCGATACAAACGAGAGCATCACCATGCACGAGACTCCTAATCGGATTGAAAAAGAGAGACGATAGTTCATCGATTCAGAACCGCCCGTGATATTACGTGTGACGAAGTGGTTCCTATTGTTCACTTTTCTGTCTGACCTGCCCAGAATAGTGACTCCAGCCTTTCGCCCAAAAATGCCATCCGCTGGATCCTTCGTTTCATAACCATCAACAAGAGTGAATGCCGTACCACCAACGACTCGCCTCTTAAGAAATACTTCCCAGTATTTTGCAGCCAGGAAAGAAGTAAGCCCACGGTTGGCATCAGCGTGTTGTATCACACGCTGATGCACAACCATAGGCGCTGCCCTTATACCAAAATATGAGGAACGAAACTGGTTACCGCCCCTCGAATCACGAACTAGATGTCAATGATGCTTCGACAGGAACGACGACGGACACGCGTAAGCAACGAGGAGCCAAGCAGCAAGAGCAACAAGGAACTTGGCTCAGGCACAGTGGATACGGCAGCTGAAGCTCCCGGTCCATAATTCGTCTGCCAATCGGATAAGCCAGCGGGGGGTGCCATCATTACGCTGCCATTCGAGAAAGTCGGCTCCGTCGACGTCGCCGTCTCCATCAAAATCTCCAGGGATGCCAGCAGAAGATACGCTCAACGACCATGCATCAATAGCCGTCTCCGCCCCTTCAATGCTAGTGCCAAGTTCGGAACTTGCTCGAAAACTCAGCGACTGCCCCGGCTGTGCTGAGGTCGCCTACGAACGTGAGTTCAGCCACCTGGTTGCTATCTGGAGTACTTGGGTCATCGGTAGCCAAGATCTCTGACAAGAAAATCGTATCGACGATCGTCTCGTTAGGACCGCTCAGATCCGTGATCAGTTCGACGGTTCGAATTCGCGAAGATGTCTCCAAGCCCATTTTCACAGCCGCTACTACTACATGAAAGGTACGCCGTGAAATCGTATTGCATATTGTCCTCAATGAAGCCCAAGAACGTGTGCGTGACGGTGTTAGGTCCCTCCGTGAGAGGATCATCCACTTCGTCAATCGCTAGCGATCCATCCGCTACGCCGTCACCCGGAAACGCGCCCATGGCCGGCGTCGCTGGATCCCTGTCATCATAATCAGGTTGAATGCCCTCATTCGTACTGCCAGGGATGTCGCTCGTGATCAACGTAGCAGGGGGGGAAAGAACATAGCCAACCGGGAGGGAGCCCAGACTGAAAGTCTCAAACTGATCGGCGATCGGCACGTCAGGGTCTACGACCTCTAAGAGCCAGCTGTCAATCCCAGCATCGGTGCCAGGATTATTGTTGCGCTGGGAAGTAACGCGGAATCCCAAGAGCTGCCCGTCCGTGGCAGACGTAGCTGTTGTAACGGAGGTTGACTCTCTTCAGGTCGCTGCCATTGTTGATACCGTTCCTGAAAGTGTTCTCGACGACCGTGAAATTACTCGGATCGTCCACATCGCCGGCTGGGTCAATGACGCCGAGTTGTATATCTGAGTTGGCAAAACTGCCACTCGCCTGATAGAGAAATGTACTGAAGTCATACTGCATGCCATCTTCAAGTACACCATCGAACCGGTATTCGACGTAGCTAGAAGCTCCAGCTCCTGGGGATTGTCCATTGACAAAAATCCCGCCATCACCTGCCGCATCGCCCGGGAAAAAAGGAGTTTGCCGTTGAGATCCTATCGACGCCGTTAGTGACCGTGAATCCACCTTCACCGGGCTTCGACCAGGTGTACCCGAACGGTACCGCTCCTACGGACAACGTGTCAAACTGGTTGGCGATCGGTGTACTGAGGTCGACGTTGGGTCAATTCCCAGTTGTCGATGCCAAGGTCGTCAGTGTCTTGTTGCCGGACGCGGAAAGAAAGCGTTTGTCCGGCAGTAGCCGCATCGCCCCTGAAGTAGAGAGTGGCCGGAGCTGCGCCTCCACTGGTAAGGTCGTTCTGATCGATAGCACCAAAGCCAGCTTGGCTGGCGACCACAGTTGTCCCATTTGCCAGCAATTCAACGTCTCCTAGTGTAGCCGACCCACCAGAAGCGAACAGATTGGCGCCAAATTGGTAAAGGAGCGCCCCCCCCCCCCCCCCCCCGTCCTCGATCGTGCCCGCGAAGGGAAAAGTAACCGTGTTATTGATCACAACCGCCAACGAATATTCCGCCATCGTTGATTCCATCGATGAAACTATCCGGATCGCCTGCAAGCTGACCGCCATCCAACCCTCCGCTGCCTGAGAAGGTGTACCCCGGCGGCCCCAAGTGCACCATTGTTCGCAAAGTTGCCATCGTTGAAATTTTCCGGATTGGTTAGCAATGACGGCACCGGCGATTCTTACAAAATCCCCGGTTGCCATTACCACCATGACGACTGCTACCGCTACAGAAACCTGACTCAACAATTTCATGAGACTATATTCCCTCGTGTAAGATACATCAAACTAAGAAAACCGGCGTGCTCCCCAGCATCTTCCAATCTACCAAGCTCGAACACTATCCATCTCATCTCTCATCGCAAGACACATGGGCTTTCGAAGCCCACACCACTTTCAGTTTGGTCATCAGCTACAGCTGCACAGAAAATGCGCAGTAGCTATAGGATATCAAGTGAATCGCACAACTCACGCAAACTCAATCCGGCAAGAGGTAGGAAACAAACTAAAAAGGCCAAATGATCGCTATGAGTTTTTTCGACAAGCCTAGTGTAGTGCACGGGTTCAAAACACACTCTCGCAGCCATGCAGCCACTCCGCATCCCTCATCGCATTTTCACATAATAACTCAAGTTCTAGAATTCGTCATTAAGTTTTCTGGTCACGGCAGTTCTGATTTCCACTCACTCTAAATCTGTCGGTAGAGTCTGCCTATTCGAGTTCTAGCATTCTGCTTACAACTGCGCATCCCCCCCTTAGGCCAGCGCCGACCCTACCGCACTGCGTGATTGCCATCCAACGCCAAGACTCACAGAATGTTTCTTCGCGAATCGACCTAGAAACAGCCACGACCAGAACACCTAATAGTCAGATCACACCATCGTGTCAATTTCTACCTTGGGCTATGTATGGTAGGCGCGCCATACTCACGGTCTCTACTAGGAGGCCATGAGGGCTCTTAGCAAGCCCAAACAATGGTACTGCAGGCACTTGCTATCGATCTAGTCGATGACGCTATTATTTCAGGGTAATGGGGTGAGGAAAGTCCGCAAGTCTCGCGGCGAAACACTTCAATGCAATGACAGCACGACGATGCCAACTATACTCATGGTGTCATCAATGGAGGCTAGTTCGAGGGGGGAAGGCCAGCAGGTCACTCTCGGCAGACGCACCACTCGCGACGAGTCTGTCGCTAACCGAATGCGTTCCGAACAACTAACCCAGCCTCTATCCCTGCGCAATCCCAAAGAGTTGCCGAGCGATAGCAAACTACTCCAAACGAATAAGATGACGAAAATAGCCTGGTATTGTCGTGCTAAACGCGTTGCAGCCAATTGTTGGTACCATCAATTCATAGCTTCGATATAAATGATAAATGCAAAATATCTCTGAGTAGTGCTGTAAACGACGCCCAAGGCGAGAAGCACAAGCGAAATTGCTTCTGGCACTGTCGTATGTAGTTGCTGAATAGCCTCTCTACCATTTGCAGCTTCATATGCTAGTTGAAAGATGCGAAAATCTTCCAAGTCATGGTTTAAATCTCCATCCAGATCGCCCTATAGATAGCTTTGCGATGTATCAACCGTTGCGAAATCAAACCCTTGACTTGATTTGAAGATATTCCAATCTAGTAAATCAGTAACACCGTTCCTGTCGAGATCGCCGGGTAAACGAAGAAAATCGACAATCACGACAGGCCCTCCCGATTCACTGCCACCGACAAGATAAAGCTCTCCAGACGCATCTTCAGCGATGCTGAAGATGCGGTCAGGCAACTCACTGAAATTGACCAGCCCCAGCTCGAATATGTCGCCCATCATCAAAGCGAATCCTGAATTCGCTCAAAGACTCAATTGCTGCTTGCAAAAGTTCAAAGCAGACCTGGATAGGAACAATCGATCCGTACGTGTGTTGATAACCCGAATGCATTGTCGTGGAGGCGTCGCCCTAAAGACGCGACTTGGTATGAGAAACTTGAAGAGAATAGAGCCAGTTTCAAAACCCATTTGTAGCCAACAGCAGGAACGAAAGGCATTAGCAAGGTCCTTGTTTTCTAGACTTTCGTTCCTGCTGTTGGCATCTCTAACGAGAAAAATAGGAGTTTTGAAACCGGTCCTAGTTTGTTGGTTTGTACTCACGGGCTTGCCTATTACCACGCCGGTTCTGGCGGTGCCTGTCGAGGTGGCTGCACCGAGAGAAGGGCTCAAGGCGTCATTTGAAGTGCAAGATGGCAAGCTGTTCTACTCCTTGTCAGATTGTGGTCGTGCGATTGTCGAGCGTTCGAGATTGGGGGTTTTTGATGGTGCCAAGATGGCCTTCGTCAATGCATCGATCCGCGAGCACGACAAGGTATGGTCGCCCACCTACGGCCAGTTCAATACGGTCCGCGATCACTATCGCGAGCTAAACCTCTCACTGACGGCGGACGGCAAGCGTATGACGCTACTTTGTCGTATGTTCGACACGGGATTCGGACTTCGGTTTGTGGCGACCGAAGATTCCGCCGGCCAGATGATGACGTTTGCCAGCGAGTACAAGTTGGCCGATAGCATCGCTCATTACGCGGGGGAGCGCGGCCATCGTTGTGCTATGCCGGGCGATGCGCCAACCAAACCGAGCCAACTAAAAGAGCTTGACCGACCGACCGTGCCTCTTGTTTCCCTTCGAGAAGACGGGCGGCATGTCGCCTTCCTTGAAGCAGACCTCTATTCCGCAGATGGATTCGAGTTGATGCAATTGCAGCCAACCACCGGCGGCGAGTCCCTTATGGCGACTAGTACGTCCCAGTCACTTGGCGAAGGGCATGTCACTCCTTGGCGAGTGATCCTAATTGGCGACTCTGCAGGCGACTTGGTCGTGAACAATGTGCCGTTAAACCTGGCGGCGCCGTGCAAGCTTGAGAACACCGGATGGATCATGCCAGGGAAAAGTCTGTGGGATTGGCGCATCCATGGTTACGACAACGGCAGCTTTGTCTACGGAATCGATACTCGTAGCTACCTCCGCCTGATTGACTTCTGCGCGGAACAGGGTATCGAGTATCTCACGGTTGACGACCACTGGTTCCTGGCTGCCGATGACGGCGAAATGGTTGTCTCACCCAGGGTCGATGTCGCCGAGGTGATGGACTACGCCAAGCAAAAAGGCGTTCTGATCATGCTTTATTACGATCGGAAGAAGGGCAACTTCGGCGACGAGACTCTCTTCAGTCACTACGCCAAGTTAGGCGCCACTGCGATCAAATACGGTTTCATGGGCAACAAGGCTGATTTCACACGGCGATCGATCGATGCTGCTGCAGAACACAAGCTGCTGATCAATTTCCACGATGGCCCTGTCCCCATGACTGGTGTCGAGCGAACGATGCCGAACCTAATCACCCGTGAGTTTTGTCACGCCCAGCAAGATTCTCGTAGCGTATTCACTCCTGAAACCTTTTTGCGGATGGCGATGGTGAGCACCTTGTCCGGCCCGCTGGACATGTCCAATGGGAACTTTGGCATCACCAGCATTAATTCCGGCGAACGCATAAGAGGGCCTCGCGAGAAGAACAGTTACATCACCACGGTGATCAGCGAGATTGCTCGCAATGTCGTGATCTTCAGCGGGATCGTCACTTTGCCCGACGCGCCCGAGGAATATCTAAAGAAGGGCGACCTGTTCGAGTTCTTAAGGCTGATGCCCTCGACATGGGATGATACGCAAATTCCCAACTCCAAGATCGGTCAGTATATCACGGTTGCACGACGCAGCGGCGACATGTGGTTTGTCGGCTCAGTCAACAATCAAACCGTGCGAACCCTTTCGATACCACTTAATTTTCTTATTCCTGGAACTCAATACGAAGCAACGCTTTACGAAGATGCCGAAGGCACACATGGGGTAGCGAATCCCGAAGCCTACGCCGTATCAACCAGCACAGTGATAAGGGGCGACGTAATTTCAGCCAAGATGGCCTTCGGCGGTGGGCACGCCATGATTCTTCGCCCGCTGAAGCAGCAGCAATCGGAATGAACGGTAGCCTCGTGCATTCCTCTTGTTATGGAGGTGTGGTTGGAGTGCTTGCCAAGCTTGCAGGAGATCCTCATATGCTTCTGGGGCATTCCCGGCCTCAATCTTCTTGTCAGCGTGCTCTAACCTGCTTTGAGCAAAGGAAAGAGCAGATTCAGGAGCTTTATACTTCGGCGAGTCAAACAAGGGTTGTCTTGCCGTACAGCCACTATCATAGAGTCTAGTGACCACCGGGACTGACCCTACAATGAAGCATTTGCGAGATGAAGCGACACAATCAACCGCACATCGAATTCTGGCAATGTAGCTTGGATTGGACTATACTCGTAATGACTGCTTTCACGCCAATCTGGGCTAAGAACCGCTACTAGCATAGAATGAGAATCTCCCATTCGACAGCTTGTCGGCGGTCGACGACGACTATGCCAAATCGTCGAGTCTGTATCTTGCTACTGTTCGCGCTGGTCGCGATTGATAGTCGCACCTCGGTCGCCAAAGACTTTAACTCATCTGCCGCTCAGCTGGAGTACTTTGAAAAGAAAGTACGTCCGCTACTGGCTGAGCATTGTTACTCATGCCACAGTGTTGGTGCCGAGAAGCTGCAGGCAGGATTGCGTGTCGATAGTCGAACCGCACTGCTGCAGGGCGGCGACTCAGGGGCAGCGTTGGTGCCGGGCGATGCGAATGCGAGTCTGTTGATAGAGGCGGTGCGATACGAATCGTACGAGATGCCGCCAGAGAGAAAACTGTCCGATGAGGACATTGACTCGCTCGCACAATGGGTCGCGATGGGAGCGCCGTGGCCAGACGAAGATGAGCCTTCCGCCGGAGCGACGCCCCAAGAGTTTGACCTCAGAAACGGGTGTCGGAGCATTGGGTGTGGGAGCCAGTCCGCAAGCCGCAAGTGCCGCGCGTCAAACATTCCCAGTGGCCGAGCAACGAGATCGACCATTTTATACTTCACTCCCTAGAGGACGAGGACCTCAGCCCTGCTGGCGACGTGGATCGAAGGACTCTCCTGCGTCGGGTTTACTTCGACCTGATTGGTTTGCCACCTAACCATGAACAGATCGCGCAGTTCATTGACGATCAGAGCCTCAAGCTTTTGAACATCTGATCGACAAGTTGCTAGATTCGCCGCACTTTGGAGAACGATGGGGGCGGCATTGGCTTGATCTGATGCGCTACGCTGAGTCGCGTGGACATGAGTTCGACAACGACGCGCCCAATGCTTTTCAGTACCGCGACTACGTGATCCGAGCGTTCAACGGAGATGTTTCCTACGATCAGCTCATCCGAGAACACATCGCCGGCGATCTGATCGATCAACCGCGACTTCATCCCGAATTGGGTTTTAATGAGTCGATTCTTGGCACGGGGTTTTGGTTTCTTGGCGAGTGGGTCCACTCGCCAGTGGATATTCGAAAGGACGAGTCGGACCGTTTCGACAATATGATCGACGTGATGTCGAAGGCTTTTCTGGGTGTAACCGTTGCTTGCGCACGTTGTCACGACCATAAATTCGATGCGATTTCCACTGCCGACTATTACTCTCTGACCGGTTTCTTGGAAAGCAGCGACTATCGACAAGTACGCTTCGAGTCGATCGAGGCTAATCGCCCGGTGGCTAAAGCGCTGGCGGAGCTTGATAGCCGTTTCCAGCTTGCCATTACCCAATTACTCTCAGAGCAGAGGATTCAGCTCCCTTCAAGCCAGCCATTGGCGAGACCGTTACGAGAATATGTTCCAGTTGATTTCTCATCGATGGAGGCCGATGAGTATTTGCAGGACGGATACTTATTCGGCGAGGAGGCTCGGCGTTTTGGAACACCTTACATCTTTTGGGACGGTGATCAGTGGGAGTTACGGTTTGCTGAGCGCACAGCTGCAGTTAGCGATCCTTTCTGGATCGAATTGGAATCGATTTCAGAAAAAGGGCAAGCTAACCAGAGTGTGTTGGCGAAACTGCCACGCAGTGGTCGTACCTTGCGAACACCGACTTTCGGATTGACCGCTGGTATGGTGGCTTGTCGAGTTCGCGGCAAAGGTCACGTGGCCGCTTGTGTGGATTCGCATCGCATGGTCGCTGGGCCATTGCATGGGGAAACAATCCAGACGATCAAGCCGGATCAGCAATGGGTGCAGTTGAATCTCCAGCGCTACGTTGGCCACCGACTGCACCTGGAATTCACACCTGCCAAAGGTTCGCAGCTTGAGGTCGCTCTCGTGACACGGGGCACAACCCCTGAAATTCGAGATCGAATCGAGAAGCATGAAGCTAAGTTGGCAGCTGCCATCACAAGGCTGGATGGGGAGGTAAAGCGCAAGCTCCACGCAGACTCGCAGTTTCGACGACGACTCGTAGAGTTAGTCGACTCTTGGACCAAAGAGCGAGCAAGCCTGCAACGTCGAATAAAGGTCCGCTCGAGATTGGCGATGGCTATGTTGGACGGCACAGGCGAAGATGGGCAGATACTGATCCGCGGAAACTCTTCGAATCCAAGCGCTGTCGAACCGCGACACTTTTTGACTGCATTGTCCGGCGGCCAGCCCATGCACATTGAGCAGGGCAGCGGTCGTCTCGAACTCGCTCAAGCAATCAACAGTCCCACAAACCCCCTAACTTCGCGGGTGATAGTCAATCGAGTTTGGCACCATCTTATGGGCCGTGGTATTGTCCCTACCACCGATGACTTTGGAGTGCTTGGCCAGAGGCCGACTCATCCAGATCTGTTAGACTACCTATCGGCACGCTTTTTGGCCAACGGACAAAACCTCAAACAGCTGATTCGATATGTTATGCTCTCACGTACCTATCAGATGTCTGGAGAACATGAGACTTCGGCAGTCAAGAGGGACCCCAAAAACTTGCTATGGCATCATCGCCCCCCGAAGCGGCTGGAAGGCGAGGTGATCCGAGATGCATTGCTCGTGCTGTCAGGACAACTGGACTCACGTCAGTTTGGCGAGCCGGTGCCTGTGCACTTGACTTCGTTCATGGATGGACGTGGGCGGCCTGAGGAAAGCGGACCGCTCGACGGCAACGGTCGCCGATCGATTTATCTAGCGGTACGACGAAATTTTCTGTCGCCCTTCATGCTCGCCTTCGACACGCCGGTGCCGTTCAGTACTATGGGAACACGCAACGTCTCCAACGTTCCCGCCCAGGCCCTAATGCTAATGAATGATCCGTTTGTAGTCGGGCAAGTGAAATCCTGGGCAAACCTGTCCCAGAACAGCGACAGATCCATTGAAGCCCGGATCCATTGGTTATATGAAGCAGCGTATGCCAGGGCACCATCGCAAGCTGAGCTCGATTTCGCGCTTAAGTTTCTGATCTCAGAATCGACCCGTCGCAAAGTACCTCAGAGCAATCCCGACTTATGGGTAGATTTAGCACACGCTCTGGTTAACACGAAGGAGTTCATTTTTCTACGATGAGCCCTCCTTTCACATACCCCTGCCATAACTATCGATGTCGTCCCACAACGCGCCGTGAGATGCTACAGCGCTGCGCGAGTGGCTTTGGTGCGGTGGCCCTGGCGGCGTTGCTGCGTGACCCTGCTTTTGCGAGCGGTTCCAATGAGGTTGCAATGGGTTCGTCAGGCCATGGTCACCATCATGCGCCCCGGGCCAAGAACGTCATCTTCTTGTACATGGATGGCGGGCCGTCACAAGTCGATACATTTGACCCCAAGCCGATGTTAGATAGGTACAACGGCAAAGATCCTGCCGCGCTGTTCGATGTCAAACCGACTCAGTTCAATGACAACGGTACCGTGTTGGCGAGTCCTTGGAAGTTTCAGCAACATGGCGATTCCGGTATTCCGGTTAGTGAACTGTTTCCGCACGTCGCCGGCTGCGTAGATGAACTGGTTGTTATTCGTTCAATGGTATCGGAGTTTCCGGAACACACATTCGCGAATTACTTCCTGCACAGTGGCAGCGGGCTGCAGGGCCGGCCAAGCATGGGGGCGTGGGTAAACTACGGGCTGGGAAGCGAATGCCAGAACCTGCCCGGATTCATAGTAATCAACGGTGGGCTGATTCCCCCGGGGGGCCTGGATTGCTTCGGAAGCGGTTTTCTGCCGGCTAGCTATCAGGGGTCAGTTTTCAAACCGACTGGCAGCGGAATCGCCAATGTTCGACCCCTAGAACCGACGCCAGAACGGCAGCTCGGCAAGCTGGAGTTAGTCAAACAACTCGATGAGTACGCCATCCGACACCATGGGCGACACGATAGCCTGGAGTCGGCAATCCGAAACTACGAACTTGCCTATTCTATGCAAATGGCAGTTCCTGATGTCATGACACTCCACGATGAGCCAACTTATGTGCGAGAGCTCTACGGCTTGGACGCCAAGTCTGAGGCCACAAGAACCTATGCGGCGCAGTGCCTAATCGCGCGACGAATGGTAGAACGCGGCGTGCGTTTCATCGAGCTAACGTGTCCAAAAAAGGAGAGTGATCGTTGGGATCAACATAGTGACCTCAAGGGTGGACACGAACGGAACGCGCTGGCCGTCGATCAGCCGATTGCCGCACTGATCAGAGATCTTCGTCAGCGTGGCTTATTGGACGAGACTCTTGTTGTTTGGGCAGGTGAGTTTGGCCGAACTCCTTTCGCGCAGGGCAAGGATGGCCGTGACCACAATCCTTTTGGTTTTACCGTATGGCTCGCTGGGGGCGGCGTCAAACCCGGTCTGATATATGGAGCGACTGATGAGTGGGGCTACAAGGCGATCGAGAATCGTACAGAAGTTCACGACCTCCACGCGACCATCCTGCACTTGCTAGGAGTCGATCACACTAAGTCTACCTTCCGATTCGGCGGGCGCGACATGAGGCTCACGGATGTGAAGGGGCATATCATTGAAGAGATCATTGCCTGATAAGTATTGAATCAAAGAGTTAGTTATGCAGAGACGACGACTTGGACGCACAGAACTAGAGGTCAGCGTTCTTTCTGTCGGTGGGCTCTACACCTCATCGCTCGCAGGTGGCAAGTCGGAAACGCAGCGCATCATGCAGCGCGCGATCGAACTAGGAATCAATGCGATCGATACGGCTCCGGCATACGCGGACAGCGAGGCGACCGTGGGCAGTGCAATTCGCGACATTCGTCAGCCTCTTGTCATCACGACCAAGCTAGGCGGTCGCCCTTTGCCGTTTGATCCACAGAGTAAGCCCTCGCTGCGAGAGTCCGTTGACGAGAGCCTGCGTCTGCTTGGCCGCGAATGTATCGACGTACTCATGATCCACGAGCCCGACCGGCCGCAACAGTACTCTTGGTGGTCCGGCTACGATCCGCTTTCCGGGTCTGTTCTAGAAGTGGTTGAGCAACTTAAATCCGCTGGAAAGGTTCGATATGCCGGCTTGGCTGGCACAACGGTTACCGAGATGACGACGCTAGTTGAGAGTGACCGCTTCGACGTACTGTTAACTGCATTCAATTACAATGCGTTGTATCGCGAGGCGAAGCACTCACTCATTCCGGCCGCTGTGGAGCGTGACATCGGCATTGTGCTGGGGTCGGCACTTGGGCAGGGTTTTCTTGTGCGACGAGCCGACGACGAGGTTCGTTCGCGTCCGATTTGGCTAGCCAAGGCTAGGCAACAGCAGCTCCTTGCCTACTACGAGTTGCTAGATCAGTCAGGGATCTCAGCGGTTGAGCTATGCTTGCGTTTCGCAGCGACAGACCCCGCGATCGCGACGATTCCAATAGGCTGCAAAACGACTCAGCAGCTCGAAGCCAGCGTTGCAGCGGTCAGTAAGGGGGCGTTGCCACAGGATGTTGCGGAACGACTTGAGGTGATTGCCGCCATGGTCCCAGCAAGGCCCTACGAAGAACCCATGATTCTACCGTTGGGCAAGGAGTACTATGGGCCAGGGATAGCAAACATGGGTGCTGCAGTTCAGGTTGGCAAGGTTTAGCAGTAGCCTCTCCTCTGTTGCTCTAAAGTTTGGTCCCGGCTCGCGTTGTAACTGTGTGTCGATCAACAGTCGCCAATAATCGGCCATGTTTCCCCTGCTGTTGCGCTTCGACGCTGGAATAGGGGATTGGAAAATTCTCACCAAAGTCATGGTAAAAAGACACTTTGAGTACAATTATTGGTAAAACTTGTTGTCAATTTGACGGCGTGACTCATGCTGTTCAATCCGGGCACCTGAATTAATCGCAAACCTGATAACACTTCGCCATGCCGCTCAACGATCAACAGTAGATTTCAGTCTCTTTGGAGTCGCCTTTGAAGATGTCCGGGTAATCGCGCGAATTCCTTTTTCAACCAAACAAAGTTTAAGTTAAATGAAGTTCCCGAGTAGCTTTCTCAGGAACTGCCGATAAGACTGCTTATCGGGCAAAATACACCAGAATGTCTCAACCGCGCGTTTTCTTCAATACGAAGCCGTAGTGTTCAGCAATCACATTGATCGTTGATGAATGGGCTGCACCTTCGTTCTTTAATCGCCTAATAGTAGAACGTGCGATTCCCATTTGCCGAGACAGCTCTCTATTGGAGGCCTTGTCTTTGAGTAATTCTTTCTGAAGTGTTCTAGTTACTGTGTCGCTCACAAGGAGAGCGTATTCAGTTGACAAGATTTAGAAAACCTGGCGAGATGTCGCCATGCCCAACTATTCTGGTCCTTTGCTGATTATCGAAGAACATAGACCAACTAGAGTAGCGTTCGTTAAGTTTGCGAAAGATCTGTTTGAGGAGGTAGTCTCATGCAGCTCTTACGAACACGGACGAAAAATGCTTGAAACAAGTAGGTTCGCACTCGTAAGCATTACCTGTGAATGTTATCCCTTAGATTCAGCACAGGAACTAATCAGACATCAAATACTCCGCCCTGATTCTCTGAACTCATCTACTCCGTGTATAGCCATCGGCACAGATATTCGAATTGGTCAAGAACTTGGTTCAGGCATCGAACAATTCTTGCTCAAGCCGGTCCTCGCTGAAGTGCTTCAGGATGCATTTTCCAAGGCAATCCAATCAAAAGATTAAATTCAATGTGTTGTCGGCGGAAAGTCCATCGAAACTGAAAGAATAGCCTATCTAGAATGTTGCCCAAAGACGGCAAAGCTGTGGATTTATGCCGTAGGGGCACAGTATACTGGAGGCTAACAATTCAAGCGTTGAGTCGGTGCTGATTTCGCTAGGAATCGCCAGGCTGTAGAGCAAGCTCTACAGTTTTTTTGCACGAAAATTTGCACCTCAAACTCGCGCTCCCGCTTGGGGGCGTCCGAGTTCGGGGGTGTTTTGTGCAACGGTCTGGCGACCGCCTAGCGAGCATTCTCGGCTTGGCGTCCCCTCTTTTTTTGCGGGAGTGCCCAGATGATTTTGCTCAGAGCATTGTGTGCTCTAGAGACTGACACTCTGTCAGTTCTCCCGCCTGGCTATGTCCTGGTCAATCGACCTCGGCATGGGAAAGGCCGCACCAATGATTCGCTACGCTACATTGAGTTTGCTTATCCAGCTTCTTGCGAGCGGAGTTGCCCTCGACGAAAGCCAAGCTGCGTCAATGCACTCGACTAGTGTGCTCATGAATGAGGCACGAACACTAGACGACATTTACCAAGGGAGCGTGCTCTGGCTGCATGCAAAGGATGAGAGCGGCGGAGATCTGTTTGCTTCAGCCGTAATGCTGAATCAACGTTTCGGACTCACCAACGCACACAACTTCCATCTGTTTGGAGAGACATTTACTGACCATGTTGTAGGAAACGGCTCGAACATCGACAACGATCCGGGAGAGATCAGAACTATAGTCGACTATGGTATTCATCCTACTTGGGATGGGGTAAGCAGTAGCTTTGATGGGCAAGCAGATTTGGCATGGTTTGAGGTTAACCAGCCACTTGCCTCTCCAACACTTGAAATAAACTCCTTATCCATCAATGATGCTGTGCGGTTTGTGGGATTCGGAACACCTGCCACACCCAATCTTGGATTGCTTCCAATTGATGGTGAGCGAAAAGCATTTGATGGGAATGTTGACGCCTTTGGATTCGCTGCGCTGAGCGTATCAAGCATCTATGCTAGGCATCGATTTCTGCCATCGAGTGGGCGCTTGTTTGGTGTGGCAACTCCAGGTAATTCAGGAAGTCCTGGTTTCAACGACGACGGAGGCTTGGTGAGCCTTATAGCAGGACACTCGAATACTCCAAACTACTTCAGCTCTACATTCGCGCTTCGACTTGGTCTCTTTGGAGACTGGATAACTGAAAACACGGCTATTCCTGAGCCATCGACATTCGCTCTATCGCTCTTCGCTATGTCTTGTCTTATATGGCGTCGGAAATCTCTTCGGTGAACCTAGTTAATTACTGGGCGCGTTGGGACGAAGCCGGTTGCCGCCTGCATTACCTCTGCGACTTCACCAAATGATCTTTCTGCTAGGCTGCCAATACGAGTTACTCCACCCAAGGCGACAACAGCAATCAAAGCTGCAAGTAGTGCATATTCAATCATCGATGCTCCGCATTCAGATGAATCCAATGTTGTATTGCTGGTTCGGTGCACTGAGTAGACTCCGGAATCTTCTATTAGACCTAATATATTAAACGGCATGAATTCGATTTATCCTTAGCCTTTGCTCTTTTAGCAAGCTAGAAACACAGTACGTATTTTTACGTACTAGTAAAAATATCGCCGGTGCGAATAAAACCATCACCTAGTATTCATCACTCAACATGATTGTCAGCACTCGACGAGTTTCTGCTGGTTGCACTGGATGCTCTATCCCAAACTCGTAATTAACGTCGTAGTAGTCAATTTTCCAGAAGAATCTCTCTCCCGCGAATTCAAAAGCTCCAAAGTCATGCTCCCGATATGGATCATTCTCTGCGGTGAAGTTGGTAAAGTTACCTACTAGCTGAACTACTTGCCTATATGTGCCCTCACCTAATGCTGCAACACCTGCTGTCATGACGAGCTTTCCCAAATACTCTTTCGATGGCCTCCCTGAGCAATAGGCAATTCGGAACTCGTCATTTTGCAAAGAAATTGAGCCAGTAATCCGTTCTTCGTAGCCTTGCTCTACCCAGCATTCTGGGCAGATACCAAGATGTGTTTGCCAATCGAAGACGGAACCATCAATCACGCGACTAGCTTGACTTAAGTTCTTCTGAGGTTCAGCCAGCTGGATATAGTGCCAATCCCCTGGCAGCTCCTCGATAAAGTCAGCATCGTCTCTGTCACAGTATAAGCAACCTAGTCTCAATTCTTGAGCACACATGCGTATCTCCTTGCTAAAGAGGAAGGATTACGCCGAACCATAAACTTTTACGGCACCGGCTGCTGACTGGACATAGTCGCACTCAACAGCGTGCCGAGATTTTAAGATATTCAAATTGGGACCAGAAAAGAGCAACTTCTCTGATATCAACAGAAAGCGCGTATGGTCAAACGCGCATAAGTAGAATTACGTAGAGGCAATTATTGTTCGCCGCTTTTGCAAAAAGACATCGAAGTAGCCTTAGTTCGGGCTCAGTCTAGCTACTCCCTTAGTAACCCCTCTTCCACGAGTAAATGGCCGTACTTGATGAGGGCACTCTGTACTTCCTTAACATACTCAATTTGAGCATCGGAGAAATATTCGGTTGCCTTGTGACTAGGTCCAATCGGACGGTAGTCTGCGTAGGGATTTGAATCGAGCCCAACTTTTCTACCGTACCAGGGTATCATTACTATGCCATTGTTGGAGTTTTCAAAGCATCCCAGCGTCTGTAAATAGCCAAGAGAAGCTGCGACTTTTTCAAACTGTTCCGTATTGTCTCGTCTATGAATAACTTTCTCAGTAAACACTCGAAGCAAAGCCTTGGCCTTTGTATCTCTTTTCCATTCGTTTAGCAGCGTTTCACGATCTATTTTATCGCTAAGCGCTTGAGCTTCTGATGCAGCTCGGCGTTCTAGAGCGCCTTGAGTAAGTTCCTTGACTTTGAGTTGATGCTTCTTTGCATCTAGTTTGATCATTTCTTCAATGGCTTCGTCTAATGACACTTTAGGCTTCGGAGTCGTCTCCACACTAGACTTAGCCAGCTTTATCAAGCCCTCTAGTCTTGTACGGATTTGATGAATCTCTGAATAGAACGCATTTGTCTCTTCGGCAACTTTCTCTAGTGCGTCTAAGGTGTCAATTCGCAATCTTTCGTTGTCTGGATTATTTGCTAGTGATTCGCGAAGTGAATCAGTCGATGACTGGATTGAATTAACACGGATATCGAAATCAAGCTTACTTATCTCATCAACTATTGCTTGATAAGCTCGAACAGAATCGATATCCCTTGCAATTTGCGGTCCAATATCACTCTCTTCTATGTTTCTGATAGTCTTTCGAAGAATGTTTATTTCGTCGACAAGTCTCCCGACAGCCTTTTCACTTACCTGAATCTTTGCATCTTCTTGAGTCTTTCGAATCCTAATTAGCTCTTCGATGTCGTTTTCCTCTAAAGCGTCGCCTTGGATAGGGAAGTTTCCTGGAGGAAGCTCTGACGCTGGTAAAGAATACATCTCTTCGTTAGGCGGAGGAGCAGACGAGACTATCAGTCCATACATGAATGTCCCGTAGTGATAGAGAACTATACCAAGCAGTAACCAAAAGATGGGTCGACCTTTAGTCATGATAGATCTGTCTTGTTCTCTATTGGCCACTAAAACTCCTCCTAATAACTAGCAGGCCGAGGGGATGTGTTTGCACTTGGTTTGCGTTGTGTTTGCAGGCAGGACTCGATGATCCTTTTCTTTCTATTCAAGATGCTGGGCGCAAATAGATGCTACCAAGAAGTCATGCTCTATACTCCAAGTGCGATACCACCGCATGGTAAATTCTAATTGCCCAATTAAATCTATCTCTTCAGGCCCATAATTTTGGGCCAAGCTTGGTTATGGATTTTAGAGATTATATACACCGATTCGACCCAGTGCCTCGATTTGTTCGAGAGAAGCCCATTTTATCGGTTCTGATATCGATTGCTGGTACAGGGGTATTCTTTCATTTTTACGGAGGAGGCCCGATACGATGGTTCTTACTAGCCGTTGAAGGACGTAATGAAGAACTACTTTCTGAGTATTCCTTCACGGCAAGTGATTTGAAGGCAGACTTGGAGGACATCAACGAGCTAAGAGCGTATCGAGCCTACCTACTCTCACGAAATGACTTAGGACAGCTTGTCTATCGGTATAGATATCTTCCAAGCAACAAGAGCTATGAAATAGCCTGGTTTGAGATCCTTGCCGGAACAAGTGTAGCCGGTGAACAAGGTCAAGAACGGGTGAGGAATTTGGAGCAAGCCTTAATTCTACAGCTTGAGGCGTATGAACAGCTCTATCTAAGGTCAAACCGGCTACTCTACTCTGAGTTAAAACCGCTACTTGAGACGCATGCCGAGGAGACTCGAACTCTCGGCTATTCAGAGACAGCGAGAGCAATCAGGAAAAACATCGAGCGTTTTGAATGGTTTCTTGAGTATGAGCATTACCGAACCAAAAACGGTGAGCCTATTTATCGGAGGATCTACGAGTGATCTATCCAGAAGGCTGGGAGGAATTTTCGCGCAGTGAACGAAGAGCTTGGATGATCGGTGAAGCAAAGCGGTTGGCATTTTGCGATGACAGGCCAACGCGAGCGATGATCAACTCTATGCTTCACCTCTCCCCAGAAATGTGGGCAGATCTAGCGTCTGATAAAGAGTTTATCGATAGACTCATTGAAAATGAGCATCTGGCTAATACTGTCGGCTATGGAATCGGAGCAGGTCGATCAGTCGCATATCCTCTCATTAAGGTTTGGGGAATTCGCTTTCTCTGGTTTCTCGTGTTCGTGTGGATAGTTTTCTATGTCTTCATCAGAGACTGGGAAGATAAGGACAAATACGATACCTACTTAAATCCTGATGCCAGAAAACGTGCAGCTCTAAGTGAGAGTAGACATCAAATAGTCAATCCAAGGATGGGCGCTTGGGAGCTTCGAAATACAGCTATTGAAGCAATTCTTCTCTACGATTTTATTGAGGCATACGAAGAGCCAACTCCCGAAGCTCTAAAACGATTCTTGGTCAATAAGAATCTCTGGAAGAAGAAGAGAAAGGAGTTCTTGGAGCAGGTGCAAAATTTCTTGGACCATGTAGCGGTTGAAGACCCCCTAATCGGCATGGTGTATCTCTCAGAGACTCCAGAACTGAAGCTTATTCAATACCGCCTTAGAAAGAGGCCAGAATTTGCACCGATCGGAGAATATCTCTCTGATGTAGACAGGCTGATCCGAGCACAGAAAGAGCTTAAACCAAAATTGTCAGAGAAAAACTATGAAAAGCTTCGGGCTGAAACAACAAAACAACGTATTGAATATGACAGGCTAAGGAGAAGTATCGAGGCAAAAAACTTGGAAGATATGCACACGGCACTGATGGTTTTAACTGGAAAATGGAATCGAGAACACCATCGTTCCTGGTCCAGATTTGGTAAGAATAACTCTCTCCCTTATCGAACTCCAATGCTTCCTGCTACTACGTGGACAATCGACATGCGTGGGCCTGGTGCCAAATTTCGACTCTGGCTTTTCGTTGGAAAGGTTGAGGAGAACGGTAAATTTGGAGGCGAAATCATGTACATCAGGGATGATGGTCGTAGTGGGTATGAAGAGCTAGAGGTAGGAAAGTGCGATTACAGAGACTGTCGTTTTTCAGCAGAGTTACCCTTTAAGTTGGGGCGTGGACAAACATACGAAATGCTCACGGTCTTTACTGCTAACTCGGTTCAACCAAGAAAAGTTGTGGGCACGTTTGAAAGATTTCCCAAAACAAGAGCACCAGCTGGCGAGGATAGTTTTACATTTGAAATGAATCAGCATATCGATTCTATGCCCAAATAATCAAAAACAGACGCCCCACCCGCTGCTTGTGACCCGCGTGTGCCGCACGCTCTCACGGCGCAGCTTCCCCTCCTCCTCCCACGTTCGGCACACAAGAGTGCCTCACTATCTGGACAAGCTTATGCCAACTCTCCGCGTCCCCCGACGCTACGGAGTTGGCATGTCGCTTGTAACAAACCGGGGCGAGAATTCTGGGTCTTCCCATTGGTTCTCTTGGAAGAAATTTTTGCAGTCTATGTGGTCTCGGCCACAAGGGCCGAGATAGTTTCTTTGACGATTCCGCATCTTTGAAATGCGAACCGATTAACTCACCCCCACTCCACACCACTCCGCCAAGCTCGTTATCTAATCGTCAGTGAGTAAATTTTTTTCCGACCAAAAAAGCGTTTTTTGGTGCAGAAACAAATTTCTCACCCACCCTTTGCAACCACCGGAAAGCATCGTGGCAACCCCGGGTTGCCACGCCATTTCCATTTTTTTGGTGCATCAGGAGGATGGCCTAAGGCAATTTGTTGCGCCAGCAACAAGTGCTGTCACATGAATTGCAGACCATCCTCCAGCCATTTTTGGAGATGCTTGCTCCGAGCCTCGGTGCCTTCACTCAGCTCAAAAAGGCAGTCCTCATGCCAGCCAAAGGCTGTCATTCAGTCTCGCATTTTTCGAGCGAGTAAAGACAACCTCGGCGTCGCAAGCAGTAGTCGAATGGAACTTATAATTGACTGCTTGGAGTCAGTTTCAGGCTATTTAGTGGACAGTTCTGACCGCTATTAAGCTAGTGTTTTGACATAAAAGGCTCAAAAGTCACTTCTGCCGAGATACGCGTGAGAGTCACTTGAGAGTATACTTAATAATACTCTGTAAAAGCGACTTGTTATTTGGGAGAATTTATCACAATGCCTGATGAAGTTATGAGCCCTGGTGTGCGAGTTCGTGATTGGCTTCTGCATCCATTACGGGTTGGAGAGGTATTCACGGAGGGTGAAGTTCTTGCCGGAATCAAAGAGCAACAGGGGGTTACGCTCAGCCGAAATGCAATTCGCGAAGGCCTCGCAGAAATGCGGGCGTTTGGAATCTGTCAGTCCAAACGGAAATTGGGAAGTTTTTTGGTTCGGCCAACTTTTAGAGATATTCAACACGGATATAAGCTACGAGAGTTGATCGAAGGGCTTGCCATAGAAAACCTCGCAGAGGATGTCACTCATCAACAATTGGTAGAAACTTCACTGTTTCCTGCGATTGAAAAAATGAGAAAACACTATGCAGATGTGAAGAGGAATAAGAACCCAACCTATCACGATCTTTCAACCTTTCACTCGCTTGATGCCCTCTTTCATACAAAGCTTTTGGATATCTCCCAGCTGAGAATTGGGGCTCGGTCTATCGAATTAATTATGTATTGGGGACGTATCTATGTAGGGGGATATTTGAGAAAACCGGAAGAATGGGACAAGATTATTGAGCATCATCAGGCAATTGCGGATGCGCTAAATAAGAGGAAAATTAACGTAGATAGTGCGAAAGCAAAGCTGTTTAAGCACTTTGAAGAGTCAAAATCTCTGATGCAACAAATGAATGAATAGACGGTTGGGCTTGAGATCCGCGACTTGGAACCATCGAAGCCCATTCTGTGAGGTGACTGCAAAGAAGCCAACTACAGAAAACGACAAAGTGACACATGAGACTTCTCACGCATTTCTTGCCGAGGGGAGCATAAACCAGCGTCAAAAGAGCAACCACATGGGAAGCTACATGACGCAGTTTTTCGATGACTTCGGATAATCGAGTCATCAGAATCTTCTGCACTCTTATTAGCAAGCCATTCCCATCGGGGTGGTATTTTCTAACAAGAGAGTCACCAAAAGAAGCGGTGTCTCCACATGCAATTGGCAGATACCAGAGCTCCTACCCTCTGATACCGGTGGCATTTTCTAATTATTGCCACCCACAAGAGTCAAGCAGCAGAAGTAGCTACACACAGAAATAGCATCTTCTAGAGGCTGCTCTTCTCAGGAGCAAAAGGTTCATTCGAGACCTTCTTCTAGAACCTTGTCGCGGACCTCAGATAGCCCAGAAGCAGAGATCGTGGTTACAGAATACGGACTTAGGGCATCAAGTCAATTAGAGATACGCCGTAGTGTATATTATACCGACCTAAATTTGACACTATTTGAGAGTGTGGATATAAAAAGGGTGTCGAGAGAGCAACCTCCTATGGCTAGCTCGGCAAAACACAGTACAGCTTAGGACGATCCTTTGCTTTCTAGAACGGACTAATCCCTTCGAGACGGGCATTTCAGCCATCTCGTCTCAAAACGCTGCTGATCCACGAATCGTCAACTAAGGCTAATTTTCAAGAGCGATGTCGGGATGTTCCCTAGGTCCTCCTGCGTTGTAAGCCATTTTGACGAGACGGACAGCAAGTAACTTTTAAAAGTTAGTTTCGAGTTCCGAAATGAATCTAGTACAAACCTTAGGAATGATCCGTAACTTGGATGTGGATGTAGAGCAAATCACTGTTCCGATGACGGAAATTGCTCCCCAAGAAAAACATTCTATTGACCTATCAGGAAAAAATCTTCTGCTTTCAGAAGATGCAAGCGCCCATCTAAGAAGCTTGTATCACTATCCAAGTGTTCTGGATAAGCGACTTTCCATAGAAACGAAACAGCTTCTTTGGCGAGACCTACTTCAATACGAAGCCATCAGGCAAAAAAATCAACAAGGTAAAGCCCCAAAAGTAAAAGTCGCCATACGCGATGGCTCTGTCATCGGATTCTCTGATCCTGAACTTGTTCAACTGAAGAACTCCCAGATTGTCGATGCCTTAGAAACTACCTTGGAAAAGAATCAACTGCCTTTTGATGACGCTCAGGTACAGATCGATGGGAGAATCACAGCAGAAGGTTGGCATCTCAAGCTCATTTTTCCTTTCTGTCATAAGGAGGTACGACAAGGAGACATCTTACATGGTGGTCTATCCGTTCGTTTCTCAGCTAGTTGCCTCTTCCCTACACACGTCGAGAACTGGCTTTATCGGCTTTGGTGCGAGAATGGCTCTGCTGTTCCGATCTGCCAGGACGGTCAATCCGTTCGAATCAGACGAATTAAAAACAAGAATTTTGGTGAGCAACATGTTCTTGGGAGGTTTAGGCAGGCTGTTGGACAGGGTATTCGCGAACTCGATACCAAGCTAGAAGCGGTGAAAGCGTTTAATGATAAGAAAGCGAATGCAAGACAGCTCATTACTGAAGTCGCAACAAAGAACCGTGTTAGTGGAAAAGTCCAAAAAGAACTTCTAGAAGCACTAGACAAAGACCAGGACGGGATACTGCCGCATGGAGGCGGGACACATTACGACGTTTGGAATGCCATCACTCGCGTTGCCACACATGGTTCGGCAGATTTACTCAGAAGAAACGTAAGGGACAGACTCTCTCTCTATTCAGGTGCCTTCAGCCAAGAAGATGTGCACGTTTGTCCTCAGTGCCAACGAATTCTAGAGCCAAGCAGAAACTAGTTTTTTTGTTCTTTTCATAATTAGGAATCGTCACTGCACCTCGACCGGATATTTGTATGACTAGCGAAGAAAAAATCAAGAAACGCTGCACTGCTTCGTTTGATCGGCTTAAGGAATGGGGACTTTCTCTGATCAAGAAAGAATTCTTAAAGCAAATTCCGCAACCTTACGACCACAAGCAGAGAAGTCATAGAAGAGAGTATGACAAAGCAAAAGACTGGCTTTACGAGGAAATTGCAACGTTTATGCAATTGCTCGCAAATCAATCTGTTCTTTCTGCAGCGGACTATGTTGGGGATGAGAAGATTGGTCAGCTCTACTCAAATACATTAAGTGCCCTCAAAGAGGAAATAGTATTGGCTGAGAAGGCAGCACCTGCTGCCGACGCCAATCCTCTTGTGGGTCAAACTAAGAGCGGGGGACAGTAGTCATGCGACGAACTCTTTCCTCACTGAGTCAATCGAGTGCTTATCTAGGACAAACGTTAGCTTTAAGCACGCCGATAGTTACGACAGATTGGGCTGAGCGACACCAGTATTCGGTTTTTCGTAATTCTAAGGGTAGTACCCGGAAGGATATCGAAGCACTAGAGGACATCTGTTTTGCCAACATCGAAGAACGAATCATCAATCCACCACCAATGATTACTGCCCCTCTTCTCTCCTGGGAACCAGGAGTGAGGCAATTTATCAACCCCGAAGCCATTTCATATCTGGCCCGTACACGTCGATATCCTGGACTGATTAGAGCAAAAATTATCACCGCAACTCCAACAGCGATTCGTTACTACATTGGACGTCGCGCAAGTATTCGCCCGCGTCAAGTTGATATTACTCACGACCTAATACTAGCTGAAGCATTCTTGATTTCTTCTCCAGAAGAACAACGCTCTTGGGCCGCTGAGCACATTTACCGGGGAGACCTGCAATATCGTGAAAAAGGTGCGAAGGTACCTGACGCAATCTGCACTAGTCGTGGCAAGGCATGTGTCATGGAATCACTTGGAACCGGCTATAGCGGTGAGCGAGTCAAAAAGTTCGTAAATTTCTGGCAGCAATTCCGTGGCGACGGAACTTGCGGGAGGGCATTCAAGGCATGGTGACACTCGAACCTAGAATAGCTCATCAAATTCAAGCACATGGACTTACTACCCAGGCGGCAACAGGAAGATGTGTCTTTCCTGAGCTCTGGGACAACGCAAAAGATGCTTATAAAAATGACATCAAAGATAACCCAGAGCTAAAAGAATTCATCGCTAAGACAAAAGCACTCTTTAAGCGATACGGGACCAGAGCCGACCTGCTTGAATCTGGGCCATCGCTAAGAAATCGAATTCGCGTCTATAGGCTCTCAAAGAAAGGTTGTGACCAACTAGGGCTGACCTACAAGTCTGCATGGCCTGCCGCAGATAAATTTCAACAGCAAGTAGCAGTTCTATTACGCGCCTGGATGGGAGAAGACAGATTACGAGTTCTAACACCTAGCGAAATCGACTCACAGTTTCCAGAGCTACGCGTAGGTACTCGAGAAGAGCGGAATCGCTACTATTTTTCCACTGATGACCAGGGGGAGCCCAAACAACTTCGCCTACTGCTTGTCGATTGCGGGCAGGATGCCAAACGAATCATTGAGGCTGCAAAAACAAATGTCACAGCACGTGTAGAGCAAGAAGCCTTTCGAGGTTTAATTGAAGATAGGCGTTTTGCAATCTCGGTGATCACTTTCTCTCGAAGAAGAGCGAAAGCCATCAAGCAAGCTTTGAAGTCTTACATCGAATCTGATGCAAAGACATTCCGTAACGTTCTGGTGGAAGTCGAGTACGAGAGCACCTACGCGAATCATTTTGGTGTGAGGTAGAGAACGTCATGTCCTACAAAGAATACAAAAGCACAAAGAATGTAGCTTTGCTGGGAACTTCTGTTGCTTTGTTTCTATTCCTTATTGCAGCAGCTGCTATGTGCGGAACTGCTCTAGCAGCTTATCTCACCTACGGGCAGCCGAGTGTTCAGTTCGAGCGGTTTAGCGATGCTTTCTTCACAGCCGGAGTCAATCTATCTGCGCTACTTATCTCTGCGACAGGATTAACTTTTGCCTACGCTGATAAAGACCCTCAGAACTCACACGAATGCTGGCTTGTAGCGGTGTGGATTGTACTGGGGACGATTCTCGGGTGTCTCGTCGAGCAAGCAATCTATTGGGGGCGCGGAGAGTTTAGCTTTCTATCCCTATTAGCACTATTAGGGTGCATTGCGTTTGCCGTTAGTGCTCGTGCTGAGATGCTGAGTGAGAAGGCAGAAGCATCAACCAATCTAGGTGCAACTCCTAGGTATTTCGTAAGTTCGTTCTTCAAGTGGCTTAGGGTCGAACCGGCAGCAGGAATACTTGTCTTTGCCACACTCTTTGTGATGATCACAGTCTGCTGCAGTAGCCTGTTGTTTCTCGTTGATAAGTATGCGAACAAGACTCTTGGCATCCATCCACATCATGTGTTTGTAGCCATCTTTTTGCCTGTACCCATTACTGGAGTTGCATTTTGTGCAGCTCTATTTGCTATCGCAGGGGGCAGATACCAACGGTCTGTGATTAAGAAAACGCTAAGAAAAAAGAGACCTGAAAAGTCAGAGCAGTACGAAGAGCCTGAGTATCGACCAACAACTACTGAAGAGCAGACACAAGCGAATCGGGCTGCTGCAAGAGGTGTTGATATTCAAGCTGAACTAAATCGGGAGAGCAATGATGAGTAATACAGACAAGACTCAAGACCACTGGCCTAACTCAGACGAATCTGTCAGGGAGTCAAAAAGGCCATCTAGAAATGGCTGCAGGGAAGTGCTCTATCTATCGGGCGATATTCAACCCTTACCGCTCGCTCGTCTCCCAATGCACATGGCAATCTTTGGCTCTTCTGGCTCTGGGAAATCTGCAATGATTGCAGACATCTTAGACCAGCTCGTAGAGCTCGCTGCATATACAGGTCGTGGCCCTACTGTCATCACCATTAGTGGGAAGCAAGAAGAATACCTGTTTAATCAAGAGCGGGAGCAGTGCGAAAAGTTTGGAATCGATTTCCAGCTCATCAATATGCGCGATAAGTTCGCGACACACGCTTACAACCCTTTGAGAAAAATTCGCGAGCTATCACCAAGTGAAGCAGCTGAGAGTCTGATGGAAGGCTTGGGTTTGAAGGCCTCAGATAAAAACAAGGAAGATTTCTGGTCCAATTTGGATTACGACCGAATACTCGATGATTTTTCTTCACACAATTCGCCAAGAAGCTTTGCTGATTGGTGGGAGAATTTGGAGTCCATTGATATCAACGAAAAATTCGCTCCGAGAAAGCTCAAGTATAAAGTGAGGAAACATGCCAATGTCCCTTTACAAAACCCCAGGGTTGGAGTCAGGCAAATCGATATTGAAGAAGCACTTCAGCCTGGAAAAGCAAAACATATTTACGTAAACGTTCCCGATGACTCAATCCCGGATGTTATTCATGAATTTTGCAAGATACTTACCAAAGAGGTTTATACAACTTGTGTAACCTCTCCCATACCAGTTTCTGAGCGTAACATGGTAGTGCTCATTTTCGATGAGTGCGCCCCAATCCTCTCGCCAACACTTCTTCGAGTGCTCGATAAAGCACGTTCTGCGAATCTGGCGATGATCTTCTCAACGCAGAATATCGAGCAGTTACGAAAAGTCTCAGGGGACGTTGCAGACCTCTTAATCGCAGGCGTTGGGCACATAATCCACTTCTCGCCAGCTAAGGACATGTCCTTTTTCTTAGAGACATCGCCAACCTACTGGCATGTGACGAGAAATCAAAGTGAGAGCAATGCAGAGTCACATAGTGTCACGACTGGAGAGAATGGCTCCCAAGACACCGTCGGCTCTCAACACACCGAGAGCTGGTCTGAATCTCGCATCGAACGGCCTAAATTTGACCGTAATCGATTGTTAAGAATGTCAGCGATTCCAAATCGATTCTTGTTTCAAGCTTGGACAGAATCGCACGGATTTGAAGATGTGGGAAAGCCAATTATCTGTGACCACGAGTTTCATGTCGGTAAGGAGACATTTGAGCGTCGCCAACGGAGCCCTTTCCCCACAGAACTCATCTTGCCCGGAATGATGATTAATAGCTGGGATGACAGAACAGCTCCACCAATGCCTGACTTCGATGACTCTGAGGATATTGGTGATGTAGACAGCCCCTCAAGCATCGATGTTGGAGCGGTCGACTCGACTATACCGATTGCCCTATCACCTCTCTCAGAGGCACTGTTCGGCAGTGGCGGTCGAGTCAGAGCTTTTCTTGAGAATGATCCTTACGTGCAGCGGAATTAGCCCATCATGCCTCGAGCAGTAGATATAGATAAATATTTAGCCCAAGAGGAAGAGTTGCACTTGCTCAGTAGTTCAAAGTGTAGCTCCTTACTGGGCCAGAACAAGCTATTACAACTCATTGTCTTAGGTGTGGTTGTACTTGTTCAAACATTCGTGCTTGGCTTGCTTCTCGGGCGTCACGCTGAGTTCAAGGAATTCAAAAGCAATAAAGTCCCAATTCTTTCGCTCAACCATCAATCAAAAACGTTTCGTGATTGGAAGTACGAGGACGCAATCTACAAGCTAACTTCTCATTCATCTGGCAGCAGTTCGGTCGGCACTGCCTGGAGCATTGGATACGACAAGGGTTCACAGTATTTATTGACTGTTGCACATGTCGTTTCGCCAAACCCTGATTACGTATCACTCACCAATGCTCGGCAAGATTCTAAATCAGTCGAAGTCATCGCGATCGATGCCAAGAGAGATTTAGCGCTACTCAGAACCACATCTGCCACTCAAATCTCGGAAACACTAAATGTTGTTCCTATAGGTGCTTTCAAGACGCCGCTCTTAGTAAGAATTTCTGGCTATCCACACGGTCAATTTCTACGATTGGAGTCTCGTCTCAAAGGTCAGTTAGAAATTTGGATTGAGGGATTTTCCAGAAGGCCATTTTGGGAACTCACAACTCCGGCCCCGAAAGGTATGTCTGGTGCGCCAGTGGTAACTCCCACAGGTGATGTGATTGGTGTTTATGTGAGGTCCGGCAAGCATTCTGGTCTCTGTGTGACTTCCAATGATTTACGTGCATTTCTAAAAGAGCAAGGATTCGCTTGGCTTTTGTGAAGGAATTTCTTGTACAGGTTCTAAAAGAAAGGGTAAACGATGAACAATCAAACCCTGTCACAGTATGAGGACTTGCTATTTGATGAAGATGACTTCTCGCCCGGCATGGGCATCATAGAGCCAGAGGAGGTCCAAATATCTCTCGTTGATGAAAGGCAATATTTTCCCTTCAAGCAGATCTCAGGAGGCAGAAAAGTGAGGCCAGGATATATCTTTATTGACAAGGAATTTGAGAATCGACTTTTCCTAAGAGCTTGTCGTCGACGAGGTTTAACTCCATATGCTCGACGCTCGTTCAAACTTCCAAGCTCTACTTCGTCCTATGATTTTGCAGGCATCGCCGCCATCTACCATGGAACCTATGTGACGGCAGAACAGAGTTTTCGATATGAAGCCCCTCCCTGCGACGTGTTCGTGCTCCATCCAAATGCAAATATTCTCAAGCATGCAAAAGAAATGGCGGTGTCCTTAGCTAGATGGGCAGCTGAGTTAAAGGAGGGTCTTGGTCGAAGGCAAGATGGCTCCTACGCCAGTAAAACCTTCAAGGTGCCAGACCAAACAAAATTCCTAGGCACACGGGCAGACATTATTGCCCGCCACTCTTCGCATTTCACCGCGGCAATTAAATAAGCTCGGCTTCTACTTTTGTCAAATGTGTAAAGAACCGTTTGTAGATCCTGATGGTAGAAGTTCCAATCTGGTTCTGCAGTGTCCTCATTGCAGGAAACGTAATCAACCAAGACAAATCAAATTAGTCACTCTCGATATTCAACTGTCATTTAAAGAACTGACCCCAATACTATTGGGCACATTCCAAGCGGTGCTCACTTCGAGCACTAAACCAGTTCCATAAAACTCCAGGAGCAAAAAATTCCCTTTGATTTTTTTTGTACCCCCCCTCTTTGCACAAGCAAAACATTGGATGGGTACTCCCTTCGCGTCAATAGATGCGGGTTTTTCGGTGCTGTTTATCAGCGTGTTTTTTTCGAGTCCTTGTAGTTGGAGGAATTATATGAAAGCAACCTAACAATATGGTGAATGTAAATGACCAATAACAATAAACAACAACAGAAAGAAAGTGAGGTAATTAAAGGCATTTTGAGAAACGTAGTTTCCTGTAACTACGCTTTGATAAGTGCCATCAAGGAGCTGGAAGATAATCCAGATCCTAAAACCTTGCAGTTTAAGCAGCAAGACCTATGGATTTCCATGGTCAAGTTGTTTAAAGCCTGCGGTGTTGACCATGAGGCAGCAGAATCGATTGCCAATACGTTCAAGGCTGCGGTGGCAGGGTAATGGTTGAGCTACTGATTATGCTTAACCATGCGTGTAAGACCGTCTTTTTTTGGGCTTCTATCGAGCTCATCTGGGGCGCTCTTATTACTTTCTTCACGGAAGACAAGGTCACGAGTACGACTCGTTACCGGCTCTACGCTGGTGTGACCATTGCCTACTTGATGAAGGTGTTTTGACCAACCTAACCAGGAACTCTCGACTTCGGGTCGAGGGTTCCTTCCCTTAAATACAAATCGTGAAAGGAGTAGTAAATAACCATAAAGGAGAAATTGGCATGGATGATAACCAAGCAGCAACACGTAGCGACTACGAGATGCGTATCGAACAAGCAAGAAGAGGAGCCGTGATTACCTCAAGGATTGCGGAAGGACTGAGTGCCATCGGCGATGCCTATGAGAAATTACCCGCTTCGATTCGAGTGCTTGTGCTGAGCGCTTATGCAGAATTGCTGGAACAATCGATAATCGATTTTCTAGCGGTGACGCAACTAGAGGATTCCGTCATACAGGCAGTCGCGAGGGACATTTTATTCCACGTGATGCCCGACCTGACAGAAGAGGATATTACCACGACGCGGCCAACTGCGCTGCGTCTGGTAAAGAGTTAGATGTTTGCAGTAAGAACCCCCGGTTGGCAACAACCGGGGGCTCGATTTAGTCACTTTCAAATAGAAGCAATTCCCTCTGAGCAAGAGCACCACGAAGAACTTTCCCCCCTCCCCTTGGGATAGAGAAAGGCTAGCCTTCGCGGCAATGAGCGAAAAAGAAACAGAGTAGCAGCGATAGCTACTTCCGATTCTCAAAAAAGGAGTTTGGGATTTGCAAGCGTTCAGAAGCAAAGTTAAGAGCACCGAACCACCGCAGCTTGCCGGGCCCCGAACTTCCGTTTTTGAGCCTTGGCAGTACGTAGAAATCCCTATTTCATTCATCGCAGGTCGTGTTTATTGCCAAGAGCATTACTGTGGATAAGCACAACTAAATCCTTAAAGCGACAAGCTCAGCTTGGAGCAATTCGACTTACCCTCCTAGAAAGCGCTAGAGCAGAAGTAAAACATTTGTCCGGTAGTAGCAGAATTACAAGTTCGGTTTTTAGGTTCCCTTTACTCAAAGACGGAGGTTTTATGTCATGTCTACAGCAACGAATGAATCTCAAGCCAGTGATGCTGCCAAGAAGGAAAGAGCACCAGGCGTCCCGATTACAATCCTGGCAAGGTGTTTACAGGAAAAAATAACTACCTAGAGGTAGCGAGCTGGGATGAGGAAAAATCGGTGATGAGGGGAATACTTTTCTCACCCATAAATCGAAGATAGTCGTTGGTTACCGTGATAAGGACGGAAGTTACCATGACCAAACGATCTGGCTTCAAGATGGTCAAGCACTCAGGCTTGCCAAGATGCTCCAAAAGCTCGATGACTACGAGCTAGAGAGCCAGCAAGAATATCGCGAGAGTAAACGCAAGTTTCAAAAATAAGGTCCCAGCTACTACCGGACTCAAAGAACGATACTAGGAAAACTTGGCCAGGAAGGTTTTGCAAGCGAGGTTGTCATAGATGAAAGGTTAAGGCGATGGTTGATCGTGTCCGAGGAAGAGATATCAGTACCAATCACCTATTCGTGAGAAACAGCAATGGGCAGCAAGAGCATTGCAGCTGCCCAAGCTGTATGCAGATAGGCCGCTTCGTCCAGCTCATGCCAAGAATGATAGAGATGTTCTCTGCTCTGGAAGAAAACGGCTCTCTAACCAAGCCAAACACCCTTCAATACTATTCGGTCAAACAGTTTGCCAAACTAGTCGACCGCAGTATCGAAACGGTGCGCAATTGGTGCATCACCAGCGGATCAATGGCAGAGAAATGCGACACGGGCATGGTAATGCCAGGAATTGGAAAATTCCAGCAGCTGAATTAGCCCGATATCAGAATCACGGACTTCTACCAGCAAAATATCGATACTAGAGATCTGCTGTTTCAAACGGCTGGTAGAAAGCATGCCGATGAACCCAAAAAGAAAACCGAATCAGTTCAACGAACTCAGTGCTAGTGAGAGATTCCTACTCTTTGCAAAATTGATATTAATAAACTTCGGCAGACCTAATAATCCACCAACAATAGACTCCGTAAACGCACACTGTATCACCGTGTTATTAGCGATGATGTACGGGTTTGTACATGTGACTTTCTTTGAGAAGACGCCGTCAGTTCACAGTGACCAGCATCAGCATCGAGCGAACGATATTCCGAGAGATAGTGTTCTCTGGGAAGGTGTCATTTACAAAGAAAAAAAGCAGATACAGAAACTCACACATTCTCGATATAGATTTAGCTCTAGTAGAGAAAAAAAGTGGTCGCTTGGCAGGCAAGTACCGATATTCCGTTAGCTCATCTTATGGCTTAGCAGGAAGTTGGAGAAACATAGAAGGAATCAGAGGTAAGTATCGAGCTCACTTTAATTGCACATTCAATGCACCGCTCGCGAATGATGAGCGAGTAGTGATAGAGCTTACATTCGATGGTGACACAGCTAGAGGAATTTGGAAAAGTAGCTGCTCAGAAAGCGCTGGAACAGTATTTCTAAAACGAGTCGATGTTGGTCATCAAGCGTCCGATTGACAATCGAAGCGATGATATTACGATGCACATAAACAGCCTTGTAGTCATCGCCAGAGAATTGGACAGACTATGCCAGCCAATGAAAAATGGTCAGTCAGTGAGCGTCATAAACTTGCGACCCTGATCCTCGAAGGTGGACTCACTCTTAGCGCAGAAGAGAGCGTGATGAGTATCGCGAAGTGATCAACGCTGCACATTCTGTATTGAATTTACCAGCTGAGGAGCTAGAGAAGATAAGCTCTCAGATTGAAGTTTACGCCAAACGGGCTTGCGAGTAGTTGCAACTAGCCATTTCGTTGCGGCAGATCGGATTGTTGTAGATCCTTCTGGGAGGAATGGCGAATTCTAAGCACGTAGACAGTCTCCTCTGCAATCGTAAAGACAATTCGGTGACGATATTGCTTGGAGTATGGTAGATGTATTGCCTACACTCGACGCTCAGCGACGCATTCTCGTGAACCAAGCCTTTGCGCTCGGGATTTTCTTTTAAGGACCGAATCGCAGCAGCGATTCCTAGATACCACTTATCCGCAAACTGCTTGGAGTAATTCTCTTTGTAGAATTCGTAGGCATCATCCCGGTCTCGTTTCGCAACCTCTGCGATATCGAGTTGGTAGATCATGCATCCTGAGAGATATTGTGTTTGCGACGGAACTCAGCGTCTGCTTGCTCAAAGGTTCCGTGCGACCCGCTCGCATATCGGCAATCCCTCCTCAATGGCAGCGACCTCTTCATCACGAGCTTGCAGAGCGCGGATGGCTGCCCAGAGAACTTCTTCCTCAGAGGAATATTCCCCGGAAGCTAGCTTCTCTTGAACGTATTGGTTCAATTCATCGGTCAGTGCAAAAGCCATATATTCATTTTACCACAAATGACCAGAGCTGGGCAAAGTCGAATCTTATCGCTATTGAGGCAAGAATTGCCAATCAAAATTCAAAACTACGGAGTCCAACTACCCAGGAATTCTCCACCGTACTAGTCTTACGGGTCGTGCACTAGATCGTGGAGTTCGGTATCAAAAAACTATCTCAACAAGATGCACGTCAAACCACTTTTTGAATGTTCGCAATCTTTTTTTCTGGCCAACTTCAGGGTCATTTACAGATGAGAGCAGCATATGGTCAAAGATTTCTCGGTAGACAGTCTGCAAGGAGTTGTTGATGTCGCTACGTTCTCGCAATAAGAAAATGTTGCGAAATCGTCCGTGCCGCACATATTCGCTTCTTCGCCTGGTACCGACTCGGACCAAGCGAAGAAAGGCTCCCTGGGGGTGACGACTGCCGCCATCTGTTGATTGTTTGCATCCGGCAATATCGTCTTAGCGGGCTCTTTGGTCAAATCGGCATTGCAAGAGAGCATGACCTCAGATTGACGGCACAAGGTACCCCCTAATTGGGAGAACATACTGGTTTTATCATCATCGACATGGGATGCTCAGGGTTCACTTTCCAGCGTCGGAAAAACATTCCGACGCGAGTTTGACTCTCTGGACGACTTCGCAGCCGAGCATTGGAGGCGCCCGCGAACAACCAATCCCATAGAAATGCCATTCGCTACGATTCGATTGCGTCATCGTCGGACCAAGGGCAGCGGTACTCGACGGGCCAGCCTAGCGATGAACTTCAAGCTGGCACTGTCGGCCTCCAAGAGATAGCGACGCCTTAACTGCTACGAGAAACTCACACTCGTCCACGAAGGACGGTCTTGCAAAGACCCAACCCTACAGGAAGAAATCGCCGCCTAAGCCGAACGCACAGAACACAACAGCTGACAATTACTCAGAACTGCTGCCATAGTTATGAAGTTTTTGTCACAGTGACCTACTGGAAAATTTGAGACCACCTTTTGCCATGTCGTATGCCGAAAAGTCATCGATTCTGATAAGTTAGGGAACCCATTTTCAACGCTTGTATAGCTTAATACTATCTCACATCCGCAACTGTCGGATATAACTGTCTCCAGAAGGACTTCGGCAATTCTGACAATTGCGTGATTTATTGGTTTTATCAATGGGAGAAAGATCGTGGTTAAAGCGTTGGAAATCATATCTGCCGGCAAGCAGCTTCACCTCAAAGCCACTGGCAAATTAACCACGGAGATGTATCAGACCTTTGTGCCTCTCTTTGAACAGCTGATATCATCGCATGGCAAGATTCGTGTTCTTTTCGAAATGCACGATTTCCACGGTTGGACAACTGGAGCGTTATGGGAGGATTTAAAGTTCGATTTCCAACATTGGAAGGACATCGAACGGCTGGCTCTTGTAGGAGAATCAAAGTGGGAACAGGGATGGCCGTTTTCTGTAAGCCGTTCACTGCTGCTAAGGTCAAGTATTTTGACCACGCGAAGCTAAATGAAGCGGAGAGCTGGCTTGAGGAAGAACAAGCAGAAAATTTGGGATAACTTTTAGGGACGCATGCTAAACGTATTGATTATTTCTGTAGCCCTATTGCTTACAGCGTACCTCGCATTCTCGAAGCAGCTTGCAGCATCCTCAAATTGGAAAGCCACCGTGACGCCCTTGGCGTCGATCATGGGCAGCGGCTTTCTCGTCTGCGCACCATTGCTTGCCGGCGTCGTCGGAACCCTGGCGGTCGTCTACATGGCGATGCTATTGGTTCTCGCCTATGCGGTTGGCAGTGTTATTCGCTTTAACATTCGGTACTTCGAGCCAGTCGAAAACGCGGGGCCGGGACCAAACTCAGACGATCGCCCTGCTGTCGCGCGTGGTGCTAGCAGGAGCATATTTTATTTCCGTGAGCTATTACCTGCAACTCCTGGCTGCGTTTGTACTGAATGCAGTCAACCTTGAAGGGCAAGCTCTCGCGAACAGCGTCACCACAATGTTGTTGGTAGTCATTGGTGGTATTGGCATGTGGCGCGGCCTAAGGATGCTAGAAAACCTGGAAAAGTACTGCGTTGCCCTGAATCTGGGAATGGTTGGAGGACTGCTCATAGGGTTGGCCCTGTACAATGTGGACCTATGGTTCAAAGATGCTTGGACGTTGCCGAGTATTTCGTCGAAGGTTGATTTCACGACCTACGAATCTTGCTTGGCCTGCTCATTGTCGTTCAAGGTTTCGAAACCTCTCGCTATCTCGGTGATGCACACACCGCTGAGCAGCGAGTTGCTACGATGCGTACAGCCCAGATCATTTCGTCGGTGATTTATTTGCTGTTCATTGCCCTTGCCACCACGCTCTTTCATAAGGGTCTTGGAGCAGATGCCACCGCCATCGTCAGCATGACAAAGCCCGTAGCTAATGTCCTTCCGCTTCTTTATATCAATCGCAGCCGTCGGTAGTCAATTCAGCGCTGCAGTGGCCGATAATGAGGGTGTAGGAGGTCTCATCGAGGACATCACCCAACATAAGATTCCGGTGCGATACGCCTACCTCCTGGTGATCCTGGTCACGGTGGCGTTGACGTGGGAAACAAATGTCAATGAGATCATCGCCTATGCTTCGCGCGCATTCGCACTCTACTACATGTTGCAGTGTGTCACTGCCGTGATCCTTGCTTGGCAAATGAAAGATCTGCCACGACGCCAACTCCACTTAGTGGCGTTTGTGATACTGGCAGGGGTCTGCTTACTGGTCTTTGCAATCGGATTGCCAGCGGAGTGACACACAGCAAAAGCTCTTAGAGATGATCTACACCTTCAGAGAATTGGAAAGCTGTTAGGCGCATATGATAAACCCAATCGAAACTCCGAGCGATCGCATTACTCCAAGGCAGTTCAGGCCGATTGCAAACTCGCATCGGTGATCACCACCGCTTTTGGATCCGCTGAGTTTTAAGTTATGGCTCCAACGGGTGGTGTCGATATGAGGCCAGAGCGCCCTGTAACCAATAGTCGCGGCCAATGGTGAGGTGAACTGACGTAGAAAAGACGCACTCCGTAGCCGCAAACTCAGATTGGCAATTCACGCTCGGCGTTTACGTCCTGTGCGCGTTAGTAATTCGACAAAAAGTTCGTCGGACTGCAGACCGAAGAGGGATAACTTTCTAAATCATCGGTTTGCCGCCAGAAACGTTAATTTCAAATTCGACACGGCCGGTAACTACAGTGCACCTTTGTTAGCCCGGCAGTTGTGGCTCCGGTTCCGTGCAAGGCTCCGGGGCAACCAGTTCGGCAATCTTGGTTGCAACATCCAGCATTGTATCCTCTGCGGTATCCAGTCCATTGCGCGATCCGAGCAACGGGCTGACTTCTCGTAGGGCGTCATATGTAGTTCCATGCATAATGGGCACTAGCAGGTCACGCGCAAGGAGCACAGAAAGCTCTTTGTCCGCGATGCCTGCCCCTTCGACCCGCCGCAAAAATGCAGGGGTCACGAGCACGATTCCAACGCGGGATTTGGCGAGACCTCTGTCAATCTCACGGATGAACGGCGCACCTAGAAGAATATCCTTTTCGCTGAACCAGACCGAAACACCGCGCGAAGTGAGTACATCGTGGAGGTCTTTTGCGGCGCCTTGCCGGTCGTCCCATGCATGACAGAGAAAGACGTCTCGAAGGTCAGGCAGGGATGCTCGTTTTTCGACGCTTTCGCGGATCGGCGTTAACGCGCGCAGCTGTTCGGGCGTATATACCACTGTAGAACTTGAACGGGACCAACGCGGTCTACTGCTGCTACGCGAGCGGCCTCCACCGCTGCTACCGCCAGAGGTGCTGCCGGAGCCACCTGACGATGAAGATGACGGCGTGTAAGAAGGAGTGTAAGACGGATACGAACTGTATCCGCGGGAGCGACCGCGACACGCTGGGCAATTCGCTGCCGCAGCTGCCGAACGATGGCCCCTAACCGGTGCTGTGCATCTCGCCATCTCAAACCTCCAGTGTAATGATTTGGGCGGTCATCCTACCAAAATGGCACAGGGCGCGCCGTTCATCATTAAGTATCGCAAAGGGTGTGCCAAAGGCAAGGAATGAAATGCCGGACGCAAAGAAGCGTTGATACGATCGGGATAACAAGATATGGGTGGAGTCTACCTTTGGTTAACACCGTAGTAGTGCTATTCAAATCTTGCCACAGACCTATATGCCCATTGGCTTTACGGCCAAGATGCCATTTCCATGCCATTTTAGTACAGGTTTGGAAGGAGGGAGACTGACGGCCACATAGTATCGACTTTGCGCCACGTCGGTGAAACAGACGGAGGTGGGAGAAAGCTCTGTCTAAGATGTGTTCGGAGTTTACGGCTGAGACCGTAGAAATTGCAAAGCCGCTCCCTACATCCTTGATTTACTCTCTGTCAGATTTGGAATAGGGACACGCTGTGCTGAGAATGCGACTGTTATCAATGTCGAGATTCACCGGGAACTGTGCCTGCTCCTGATATTGGCTCTAGCGTTGGTACGCAGGTATCGCCGTTGCTTCTGAGGCCAGCAATAGCACGACTGTGTACCATGTGGATTACCTATGCCAGGATAGTTCTGTATTACCGAACCCGCATGCAGGAATAAGGGTCTATTTACCAAAAAGCAAGCCTCTATCATCACTAGTACATCGGGTAGGTAAAGACTGTAGATAGCGGAAGGTGGATTTATGGATATACACGATGAAGATGACGGACCTGATCCAATGAAGATCGGCGGCTATGAGATAAAGATTGTCGACATTGTCACTTTACACGATTCGCTCGTCAGTCAATTCAAGCTACTTGAACCTCGTTCGTTTGTAGCCACAGTTGCTGGCCTCATGACATTACCCCAACTGCAATGCAACGTTTGTCGATTAGAGGCGATGGCTTATCTTGCCACTTGCTATAGTGAAGGCGACCGCATTGCTGATCTTGACGTTATCAATAAGGCGTTTGTGACTTTAGGAGATGGGCCATGTGGGTTAGCTGAAGATCCTGCCGAGGACACTTTTAGCTCCTTGGTGACGTTTTCTGGAGAGAATTTTCGCATCATCGAAGGATCATGGGAGTCAGCTGCGTTCTATTTACAGCGTACATTGAATGTCATCGAATCAATGCCCGCACAAGGAGCGTGGAAACAACTTGCCGATTCCGCGTTAGCGCTGTTGCGACTATCAGATGCAATATGTGCCCGAGCGAGTCTTGGACGATGGGAATTCGGCGCAGAAGACGCACACGACCTCGGTCGTAGATGCGAATGTGCAGCAGTTAGATGAGATAAGAGAAAGGTGCGTGTTCTCATCGGAGGATATCTCCGCATTGCAAATTTCTGAAGAAGCTCTTGAGCCCTTCATCTTTGATCTTTCCCTTACTCATCACTTAGCTTCGGCCAGCCTCCAGCATTCGCCGCTCTTAGACTATCCACTCATCCGAATCGATGGCCAGTATTTGTTGGCATTACCAGCTGCAGTAAGCGTTGCTATCCGGCGACTTGTATTTGGCAGTGCGATTCAAGCAGGGTTGCGAAAGGCAATAATTGAGCCGCTTGCGAATGAGTACTATCGCCTATTCAATCAAACAACGCCTTTCAATTTGGCTAATCGTGCTCCATTGACATTCAAGTTAGAAGGCGATTTTGCATGTGCCGAATATGCTGTTGAGTTTGAACCGGGACGTCATGCACACGTATTTGTGATCTTAGATGCATTAATTGGATTTGAGTTGGAAGGTTTTAGTGGGTGTGCAGGTACACAAGAAGATATCGAAGAACTGATCGCAAGCAGCACATCAACATATCGGGAATGCGCGGTTGAACATGGTGGATTCCAGGAAGGGGTTTCCTTTGTGATCTATTGTGGAATTGGTCGTCCTGCCATGCTTGGTTGTGAAGCGATTGAGGACGAACGATGGAGTACTGTCATATTGGGAGCGCCTGATGTAGAGACGATTTCCCTGTTGGGAGATATTTCCCCTTCAACAGCTATGCGCTTGAATCGCGCTGAAATAGCTTTGCAGAATCAGGGAGCGCACTTAATGTATTTAGGAGGATTCATTGATTTACTTGCTAGCTCGAGGCTCAATGGAGGCCATTTGGTGGATCACAAGGCGGTACCATCAGAATTTGCGACCGGAACAGGCTGCATTTACTTGGGCACCAGTTTAGCACTCTCTGTCAGGAAGGAAGTTCTACAAAAAACAGACAGGCATTTCGCAAAGCTTCCAGACGGCAAAAAACTGCTAGTTCGACGTATTGGCGATGGGATATTCGCAGAGGACAAAGCCTATCCGTTGTATGCGACTGAGGAGTTGTCTGCTGAGCATGGCTTCAGATTGCTCTACCGCGGAAGAATGTGCGACTGGTGGTGCAAAGTGTCGCCCACAAAAAACTATCCACGATTCAAAATGATGCGTACGTGGCTGCCCAAGATTGCTTCAGCTTTTGATCGACGATTCCCTTCGCTTTCGTGCTTGCCTCTGTCTATTCATGTTTCATTCAATTCGGTCAGGAAGGCAGGCTATGGGCGAGTTGCACCTGCAACAAAGGCAGAGATAGCAGGAGATATTACCTATTCAATCGATGTCGACGCACGTGAAATCAGAGTCGACTTGGGAGAGGTGTTTGAGCGTGGATTTGCCGTTGAAGAGAACGTTTCTGAAGCTGCTCTTGTATCTGCAATAATCGAAGCTGCATTAGAGCTAACTCAAGGGGAGTGCCAGCTAGACACGAAGCAATCTCTACAGTTGGAGGTAGTTCGAAACTCTGATGGACGAGACTACCACCTTCTTTATGCCCAGAAGTTTCGCGACTGGGTCCGTGACGACATTCCTAAGTCTCCAGTTGAAATCGATTTACTTGAAGAGGCTATACATAGGACTGGGCTGGGATGGCGATTCCGCGATCGAGCTGAAGGACCACATATCGCCGGAAAGCAAGAATGCACCGATTTCCTAAACTCAGTAGTTCGTGGCCTTGAGGAAGACCTTATCGCTGAGCTGCGTGCATATCAACGAGTTCCCCTAATAATGCTGGCTTTAAGAACACATGAGGCTGCGATGGTCGTGCAGAGGCGTTGGCGAACTACTGCCAGAGCTGCTCTTGGTTTACGTGATGACCAAGATGAAGCCATGCAAACCATATTGGAGCAAGATTTTAGGAATAATGGCAGCTTGATGGCATCTCGAATCCTAGTAGAAATTGCGATCTGCGAGTCTCCCGAACAGGGTGGATTGGAACCGGGAGAAAGCGATTTGGCAAGGCTCATGAGCATCTTGATGCTAATTATTCACTATGGAAACTGGTCTGATGCAATACATTTCGAAGCAATGGAGCGTAGTCTCACAATCAGACCCTTAGGCGACATACATGTAGATGTAACATTCCAGGAAGAAGTTGTAGAACCATTCGGGCGTGTTTCTGGTGAAACGATATTGCAAGACAGCATTGACGGGTATTCGAAATTTTTTTCTCAACCGAATGTTTCATCCGCAGATGGCAACTTTGATGACCGCTTTTCTGCAGCATGGACAGCTGAGAAAGGTATCTCGATTGATGATGTTCGCAAGTTCACGGATGCCATAGAGGGACATCGGTATTGATCGAAAATCAGCCATATTTGTTATGACTCTCTCAGAACTTCGCGAGAGTTTATCTGACGATGTCCCAAGTTTGGAAGATGTAATCAACATCTTTCTAAGTAGACCTCGCTCAACTTGGCAAGAATTGCCACCAGATACTACAGATAAAGATCGTTGGCCATGGAGATTGCGACGACAACTCTCACTTCTGCGACGGCCTTTGGTTCAGCTGTCAGCTAGTGAAGTAGATCCTCGTATATTAATTACTCCTGGTTTACTGAGAGATGCCATGTTTTACACTTTGAGCGGCTATTACGAGGGGAGCTTTCAGCATGCTCAATTGAAAACCTCAAAGATGCGTTCTTGGGTCGGCAACATAGCACGAAGGCGAGGCCAAGAGTTTGCTGAGAAAGTCAGCAAGCAAGTGACCAAACTTGGCTGGCAGTGCAACACTGAAGTACCTGTCCGGCGCATTCTGACAGGCCGCGAGAATGCGGGTCTTGGTGACATTGATGTGCTCGCGTGGCATGAGGAGCAGAGTAAAGTACTACTTGTTGAGTGTAAGCACTTGTATTTTGCCAAATCAGTCGGTGAACTTGCAGAACAAATCAAAGACTACCGAGGCAGACTGCGCGAAGGCAAACCAGATGATATGCTCAAGCATATTAATAGAACTAACGCGATCTTGGCTGACCTACCGGCTCTTTCTGCATTTCTTAAGTTGCCGAATGAACTATCGGTTAGTTCTTGGGTGATTTTTCGATTTCCAGTTCCAGTTCAGCAGGCATGGAGTGAAGGTAGTGGGAATGTGCAAGTTGGCACTTACGAGGATCTTCCCGAGATTTTGGCGAATGCCCTGTTAGATTAGAGAGTACTACCTAATGACCGGACCGCTTACACGCTCAGAAGAGCTCACATACCGGCTATGCACTCAGTCATTTCTGTCTCTTTGGTGTTATAACAACCCAATTGGAAAGAAAGGCAAAGAGCTCTGTGACGTATTGGTGGTCTGTGAGCCCGATATAGTGGTATTCAGTGTTAAAGACATACAGCTTGGCGACAGCAATAATCCGACTCATGCCACTCGCTGGCAACGTAAGGCTGTTGACGAATCTATCAAGCAAATCGGCGGGGCAGTAAGGTGGCTTAATAGTGCAACTCATGTAATCTGCGCTGATGGTTCCCAGGGCGTGGAGTTACCTCTAGCAGCTGAGCGTCGTATTCACCGTGTTGCAGTTGCCTGTGGCAGCGACGGAAAGTTGCCAATCTTCTCGGGTTTGCAAGAAGATGGATTTGCTCACGTATTTACGGAACGAGATCTGCTGCAGGTTCTAGACGAACTTGACACAATTACCGACTTTGTAAGCTACTTGCAGGCGAAGGAGGAATTTCTAGCCTCAGGAAGCTCGATCCTAATAAATGGATCAGAAGCTGATTTATTAGGACTATTCATTGGTCATGAAAGGTCATTTCCTGATCAACCCGATACACTCATGCTTGATGAAGGAATCTGGCAGGCAGTCCAACAAGAAGATTGGTTCATTGCGGGTAAGAAAGCAGACGGTGAAAGCTACATATGGGACGACCTAATTGAAAGACTTGGAGGAGAGAGTGGCCACAGAAATTCTGACCATGGGCTGACTTTCTCAGACCGTGAACGTGCTGTCCGAGGCATGGCTCGCGAAGATCGCTTCTGTCGGCGAGTTCTTTCCAAAGCCTTAACTGCTTTTCTGCACGATGCAACTAATGGAAATACTAGGTCTCGACTAATGCTCTCACCATCTCAAAGCCTATACACATTGATCTATTTTCGAAAGGATGAAGAGAGAGAGTTGCGAATAGCAGAGTTGACTGGACGCTGCTTCGTTGGACGCAAAAAGGTTAGCGATGCAAACGATATCGTTTTGGGTATCGGATTCTGTCAATACAACCCAGGTGTCGGTTCAGCTACCGACCTCGTTCTCTGCGACTTTAGCGCCATGCAAGAAAAGGAATGGCAACGAAGGGCTGAAGAGCTTGAGGACCAACTTGGCTACTTCAGGAATTCAGTAGTGAGAACTGCGCCTGAGCAGGAGTATCCCGATAACACTGCTAACTCTTGATGACAGATTTGCTTTTCCCACATAGTTCACAAAACCACGCAGTCTGCCTCGGTCTATTTCTTCATTCGGGAAACTTGTCGCAATATCCAATCCTGCCTGGCCCGACACGCCGAACGTAGTTTGGCTCAGCATGAGTAATGTGGATAAATGCGGATCACGCTGATTGATGGATAGGCTGGGATCTTCCAATCCATGTGGACCACAGAAGACACACAGTCTGTGAAGCACCAGAATACCTGGAACAAACCTGGAACAACGTTGTACTAGCAACTTGTGCGTAAATACATCGCAAGTACAATGCTGATGTTGTTGAAAACCTTTCCATCAAGTGTTTTACAACCCAACTCGTGTGCAAGTTCGGTGTAAGTGCCGTGCAAGTTATCTGGACTTAAAATCCAGTGGGGGGTAACCCCCGTGCGGGTTCGAGTCCCCGCCTCGGCTACTTACTATCAAAGGACTTACGACGATTCGGCGTGAGTCCTTTTTCTTTTCCGGAATGCCACTTGGAACAGAATTGGAACAAGTGAGCATTTACATAACAGTTGCGTCGATGGTCTCTCGGGAACGGTAGCAATAGTATTCACTTGCTCAATCGCAATAGTGCGTGCGGCAGGAGAATCTAAGATGGCCAGCATCCAGCGAGTTGATAACTCGCCCAACTACACGATTCGATTTCGCTTCCAACCAAAGAGCCACCCACGGTTTCAGAAAATCTGCGGCAACCGATACCTTTCGGCCTGGATGGGTTGATTATGCAATGTCTCGAAAAATCACCCGAAGACCGTCCTCAAACTGCTAGTGAACTGCGAGACCAGCTGGAGAAGAATGCGGCTGCAGACATGACTTGGGGCAACGGAGATGCTGAAAATTGGTGGAAGATTCCGCAAGGCAAGGACAATGGCACACAACAGGGAGCAGCTGAAACCGCGTTGTTTTAGAGGATCCCTAATGCAGGAGCTGTGATGTCGATTTGTGATTGCCGCGGTGGCCTAGGACTACTGCTCTGTAAGTATCGAAGAGCAGGAAACTCAGCAAACTCCTTTTTGTCGTTAATGGGACAAACCGACAAACCAGCGTCGGTGGGTTTCTCCGCTTTTGGAAACTGAAATTTGGAATTCCATCTCAGCTAATCCCACGAGACGATGTTCTTCCATCCGGGGGCGGCATGCGTGCTGTCAAATTGGTGGCAGTAGGCAGTTATCAACATTAGATGCGAAGGCTACCTCACTTACCAGACGCCCTGACCTGACTTGCCCATGTAAAATTTGTGTGCCCCGGTCATTCCGATCTCCATCCTACTTTAATGGAATGTACCGCGATCGGGAAAACCGCGGTCCTGTGCGGAAGTCGGGCAAGTCATCGGGCAAATTTAAGCAGCAATTGCTAGCATCGCAATGTCTCGAAAAGCGACATTGCCGCCGTTGTGGATTTCAGATTAAAACGTAGGGACGAAAGCGCTAGTGAAAAGGAATTTCACGGGTCGTATCTCGACATCCGGCATGGAAGGCGATCGCTGACATTTCTAGCCGCACGGGCAGAGCCTCGTGGACGAGAGCTTGTCTCGCCACTTTGTGCGGTGAATCGTACTTCATTGCTGAATATTGCGCCGTACAAGCGAGCCTACGACAGGAACTCGGCGCGATTGGAAAGGAGACCCAAGATGCTTGTTCTTTCTCGAGGCGTTAACGACAAAGTTGTGTTCCCCACTCTGGGGATCACGGTTGATATTTTCCGCATCGAAGGCAATAAGGTACGACTGGGCATAGAAGCTCCCCGAGAAATACCGGTCCATCGCCACGAGGTTGCCAAGCGGATCGAGAAGTCTGGTGATGAAGTACTTCCGATGAGTACGATTGAGGACGAGTTCGGCCATGCGATTCGAAATCGACTGAACACCGCCTCGCTGGGCCTTCACCTGCTACATCGCAAGCTTGAAGCAGGAAAAACGGACAACGCCGAATCCGACATTTTTTTCCATCTTCAACGAACTCAAAGCCATTGAGAATGAAGTCGGTGGCCGGGCAATCTCGCGAGAACCTGGCGATTCGACTGAGGGCCGTCGTGCGCTGGTTGTCGAAGATGACGCGAACGAACGAGAACTACTGTCCGGTTACCTAGAGATGAGTGGTTTCCATGTCGACACGGCGATGGATGGTCTGCAAGCGATGGTTAAGCTCACCAGCGAAGCGCGGCCCGACGTGGTGCTGCTCGACATGAAGATGCCCAAGTTCGACGGCAAGAAGACGGTCTCAGCGATTCGGAACAACCCTGAGTACCGCGACCTCAAAGTCTTCGGCGTAAGCGGCGAGCAGCGGAAGAAGCTCAACATTCCGCTGGGTAATCGTGGTGTCAATCGGTGGTTCTCGAAACCTCTCGATCCCCAAAAGTTAGTGTCTGCCATTCACGAAGAACTGTCGGATGAGTGCGTCTCAGCCTAGTTGATTCGTGCCGATTTCGTAATAGGCAGCGGTTTTGCAATCCGACTTCGCCCGGAAACACAGAGTTCGGGGCGAATTGCCGCGTGGTACTTGGTCTGGAACGAGCGAGACTTGACGTGATTGGCGGCTAGCGTGGTTTTTGCAGCGCGCGTGCTAAGTCCTCAGGCGCCACGGGTTTCACCAAGTGCTCGTCGAAGCCAGCATCGATTACCTTTTGGTGATCTTCAGCGCGACCGTAGCCAGTAAGAGCGACCAAGCGTATCGGCTGACGTGCGAGTTCTGTGCGTACTTTGTGGGCAAGCTGGTAGCCGTCCATTTTCGGAAGTCCGATATCGACGAGTGCGACATCCGCCGCGTCGCCTTGGATCGCGTTATAGCCAGATTCGCCATCGACGGCTACGGTCACTTGGTATCCTTCCAACTCCAACAGTTGCTTGAGCATGCTTCGACTGTCATCGTTATCTTCGATGACTAACACGCGGGCACTCTTGTCGCCTGTGAGATCCAGCGTTTGTTCGTTCGTGAGTGGCTGCTTCGACGAAAGTGGTATCGATACTGTAAACTTGCTACCCTGATCGATTCCATCACTGGCTGCTACCACGTTCCCACCGTGAAGATCGACTAACATCCGCACCAAGCTAAGTCCCAACGCCCATGCCTCCGTCGGAGCGGTCCAGCGGTTTCTCGCCTTGCACGAATAGGTCGAAGATGGAATTGAGCAAGTCGACTTCGATTCCTACCCCGTTGTCACTTACCTGTATGATGGCTTCGCCGCGTTGCTTCTCGACGGACAGATGGATCTTTCCGCCATTGGGCGTGTACTTGGCGGCATTGATGAGTAGGTTCTCTTGGATCTGCCGCAACCGAGAAGGATCTCCTTCGACCCAAATTGGATTGCCGTCGGTTGCCACCTCCAGTGTGTGATTACGCTGCAGCATCTCGGAATCGACGGCTTGCACTGCGTCATTCGTTAGGCTTGCCAGGTCGACGACTTCCGTGCGAATGTCGATCTTTCCTTGCGTGATTCGCGAGGACGTCAAGCAAGTCATCCAACAGCCGCGCCATCTGCTTGGATTGACGCAGGATGACATCGGCAGATTCTTCTACGATGGTGCGTGAGAGGCCTTTGTGATCCAGAATTCTGGCCGCATTCGCCACAGCGCCCAAGGGGTTGCGAAGCTCGTGGGACAGCATGGCAAGAAACTCGTCTCGGCGTTGTACTTCACGACGAGATTCCTCTTCCGCCTCCTTACGCGCGGTGATGTCTTTGGCTATCGTGGCGATTCCGAGCGGCTCGCCTTCTTCGCCGGACAAAAGGGAAAGTGTCAGCAGAATCGGTCGCGACTCACCACACTTGGTTATTCGCCAGGTCTCGACGTTGCGGATGCACTCTTCCTCGCGGCAGCGGCGACGCAATTCGGCCGACTGCTCGGCGTACTCCTTCGGAACTAGCACCGAGATTGGCTTGCCGAGCAGTTCCTCACGACTCCAACCGTAGGCGCTTTGCGTTTCCGTATTGAGTTCGACGATGTTGCCGTGCAAATCTTCTAGGATGATCGGATCTGCCCCGTCCATAAAGACCTTCGACATGCGTCGAAGTTCCTCTTCAGAGTGTTTGAGCTGATCGATGTCGATCAAAGTTAGGACGGCGCCGTCGACCTTCTCGCCCGAGCGATAGGGAAGAATTCTCAACAGATACCATGCGCCGTGGCGGGCGCGGACGTTGTGTTCGTATGGCTTCTCGGACAACATCACTTGTCGAATGTCGTCGAGGAGCGTTTCGTGTTCGATGTTGTGCGAAAACGCGTCGAGCGGACGACCGACGTCTTGTGGGATAATCTGGAATAACTGCGAGATCTGAGGCGTCGACTTGCGAATGTTTAGATCGTGGTCCAGGAAGATGGTGCCAATCTCCGTGCTGCGCAGCAGATTATCCATGTCGTCCGTGAGTTCGGTCAGCTCGGTGATCTTCCGTTGATGCTCGGCATTGACAGTGAACAGCTCTTCGTTGACCGAATGCAATTCCTCATTGGTGCTCTGCAGTTCTTCGTTAGATGCCACCAATTCCTCATTCGTTGCTTGAAGCTCCTCGTTGGTGGTCTCCATCTCTTCGACAGTGGCCTGCAAATTCTCTTTGGTATAGCGAAGCTCCTCCTCAAGTTCGTTAATTCGGTCCAGAGACGCCCCATTGAGATCAATTTCGCGTGACGTGGTCGGTGGAGCTGGCTGCTTTCTTCGAGTTTCGAACGAAATAAGGTAGTAGACTTCACCCGTACTTTGGATCGTTATCGGTTTGACTGACAATTTCAGTTGCTGTCCATCTGCGACATTGCGAAAGTTCACGTTGCCATAAACGACGGGCAGCTTTTCCTTAGTGGCTCGTTGCAGAGCGCCAGCCAGAGCTAGTTTCAGCTCTGGATCAACATAATCCAAGATGTCGTCCGGTGGCCTTCCATCAGGTATCGCGAGGAACTTGCCCGCACCGGTGAAAGAGTGGACTAGTTTTCGATGCTCGTCGACTAGAAGGCTAGCAGGAACATAGTCTTCTAGTAGGGCATCGTACGCCTTGAGTAGGTGGATCTCCGAAATCGTGCGCGAAGACGTTTGTGTATTGGCTGAAACTGCGCGGAGCCGCTCCATGCCCGGTGAAAGTGGCAGACGTAAATTTGCTGGCAACCGCACATCACGCCGTTTGCGAAACATCTTCCAGTGCCGATCAACGGCCTCAAACTCGTCATCGACGTCTGCCGTACTTTCACTTGGACCTAGGAATAAGAAACCACCTGCTCGCAATCCGAAATGGAAAAGTGAGAGCGCCTTGTTCTGAGCATCCGGCTGTAGGTAGATTAGCAGATTGCGGCAGCAAATCAGATCGAGCTTCGTAAACGGCGCATCCTTCACTACATTGTGTGGTGCGAACACGATCATTTTGCGAAGTTCTTGGATGACCTGGTAGCCAGCGCCATGTTTCAGAAAGTACTTCTGAAGACGTTCCGACGACACTTCTGAGAGTTCAGCTTCGCTGTATATCCCAGCGCTGGCGAATTCCAAAGAAGCGCGGTGCACATCTGTGGCGAATATCTTCACGTTCGCGGGTCGGGACCGCGCCGTTAGAGCCTCATGCAGCAAGATAGCCACCGAATAGGCTTCTTCGCCGGTAGCACATCCGGCCACCCAAACACGCAATTCGTCATCAGCGGCAACACGGCTGAGTAGTTGTGGAATGATTTCCACTTCGAGACACCGAAAGGCATCCGCGTCTCGAAAGAACTTCGTGACGCCAATCAGCAGGTCGCGGTAGAGCGCGTTCAGCTCATCCTTATCGGCCAAGGAAGTACGCTTTGCACGTAGTCGTGCAGCCCCATACAACCGCTGAGCTGCAGTCGTCGATCGACGCGGCGCGTGACGGTACTCGGTTTGTAGTACGAAAAATCAATGCCGTAGGCGTCGCGAAGCGCGCTGACGAGTTCGCTAATTCCCGCATCTGTGATGAGACGACCGTCTTCCTCGCTAGGCGGCACTGCGTCCTGACGAACATGATGGAGGATGGCTTCGGTCATTTGATGCGGCGGAAGCACCGCATCAACGATTCCCGTTTCCACGGCAGCCCTCGGCATTCCATCGAAATTCGCTGATAGCTCATCCTGCACGATAACCAAGCCGCCTGCTTCGTGAATCGCTTTGATGCCACGAGAGCCATCACTGCCAGTGCCTGAAAGAATAACGCCAATTGCGCGGTCGGCGTAGTCTTGAGCCAATGACCGCATGAACGTGTCGATGGGTAAGCTCAGACCTTGCGACGGGTCTTTGTCGGTGAGCAGCAACTTTCCATCGGCGACAATCATTTCCTTTTTCGGTGGAATGAGGTAGATCGCGTTTGGCTCGATCACCATCCCATCTTCGACGCGGTGAATGTTCAGCTTAGTATGGCGAGCCAATAACTCATTCATCAGGCTCTTAAAGTCCGGCGAGAGATGCTGAACGACGACGAAAGCGAGACCGCTATCTGACGGCACGTTGTCAAAGAACTTCTCGAGTGCTTCCAAGCCTCCGGCCGAAGCTCCCAACGCTACGACATTTAGTGAGGAGAAACGCCCAGAGATGGCATGTTCGTTGACGAGGTCAGGAGCCGCTTGCGATGTGAGACGTCCATTGTCTTTGGATACATCCATGAATTGCGCCTTACGATTAGGGGCGAGTGCGCTCGAGAAGCACTTTAGATTTACCCGTCGAATTGAAAACCGTCAACTTTCGCACGACCCACTGACAACGTAGCGTAGTTGCCGCAAGTATTAGCGGCCGACCCACGCTACTGCCTCAGTGACGGTTTCGTCGACCTCTACCTCCAAACTAGACTGCTCGATATTTCGATTCCTCGCGACGCGTCGCGAGTTCCTTCGATCGGTCTTTTGGCTAAGCGAGTACGAAGCCCGATTCGCGATACGGTAGATCAGCGAGACCAAACTCTCGTCTTGGTCTTGAATCACAACCGGCGGCATTCTTCGCAGATGCAGCACGCAGCGGCATTGCTTGTCCACGCCGCGTTTAGGGCCGTTCACATCTTCGATGTACAGGCAAATCTGTTTTACCCTGTGCCGAAACTTCTCCAGCGAGCAGAGCAGCACGTCTTCAAAACGAGAGTCCCATGCGTGGGTTCGTTTGACGCCACTGAATCGAATATCCAACTGCACGGCAGCCTCCATATTCTTAGTCGTTCACCGTTCAATGACCAGCACTACTTAACTATACGGAATCAGCTCCATTAGATATGATTAAATTAACTGAAAAAACGATTTAGAAATAGCTAACTATGGGGCGGCCGTTGGATTGGCTCAATTACCATCATTTGTTGTACTTCTGGTTAGTTGGCCGCGAGGGTAGCGTGCAGCGAGCAAGTGAAGTGCTACACGTCACGCCGGCCAGCGTCAGCGTGCAGGTTAGACAGTTGGAGCAGGCACTTGGCGTCAAGCTTCTCAAGAAGCAAGGCCGCGGTCTCGCGTTAACGGACATGGGCGAGCAGGTTTCACTCTACGCCACGGAGATCTTTTCGACCGGTCGCGAATTGATGGAGATGGTCAAAGGCCAGCCGGTCGGACGACCGCTGGAGTTGCGCGTCGGAGTCCGCGACGTCATGCCAAAACTAGTCGCGTTCAACCTCCTTCGGCCGGCGCTCGAGTTCGAGCAGCCCATCAAGCTGGTCTGTCATGAAGGCGATATGTCTCAACTGGTGGCAGATCTGGCAATCCACAAACTCGATCTTATCCTGACGGACACCGCCCTCGATCCCCTGTACAAGGTACAAGCATACTCGCATCGATTGAGCGAGTCGGAGGTTGTGATCGTCGGCAGTAAGGAACTGGCGAAGAAGTACCGCAAGGGGTTCCCAGCGTCGCTGGATGGAGCCCCATTCTTGCTGCCAACTGTAAATAGTGTGTTGCGCCGCGCGATGGATCAATGGTTCAACGATCTGGATTTAACGCCGATGGTGCTTGGCGAATTCGCCGACAGCGCGATGCTGAAAATTGCCGGTCGTCATGGCGTGGGGTTGTTTGCGATTCCGACGAGCATCCAAGAAGATGTTACGGCGATCTACGGACTGAGCGTGGTGGGGCTGGCAGCCGGCATCAAAGAACAGTTCTATGCTGTCTCGGTGGAAAAGAAGCTCAAACATCCGGCAGTGGTCGCCATTCGCGAACATGCAAAGTCTGGATCACGCTGATCGCACGGTGGTCAGCTTGGTCTCGCGTATTGAATTCGATCGAATGTTACCGGACTCAGAGGCGATCTATGGGTAATTTTGCGGATCTGCTAGAGTACGAAGACCTGAAATTGCGAAACACTGCCGTCTCGGTGACACGATCGACGGGCTGCACTTTTTGAGAGTAGATCGCGAAGGTCGTCGGAATCCAAGTTACGGCTCATTCTCGACTTAGAGAACAGTGTGGATGAACATTCCGCCGAAGTGCTAAACTGATGGTTGGCGTCGGCTTTGGCTGACTTCGCACGTCGGCGTGTTGTCAGCCGGAGAGAATACACTTTTCGATTTCGAGTTCAGAGGTGTTGCGATGGATAAACTTGTCGGGGGAATACGAAAGTACAAGAAAGAGTACTTCAGCCAGCATCAGGAATTCTTCGAGGCGCTCGTCGAAGGGCAAAGTCCGCGGGCGCTCTTTATTACTTGTTCGGACTCCCGAATCGACCCGAACGTGCTCACACAAACGGAGCCTGGCGAGATTTTTACGCAACGGACCGCTGGCAACATTGTGCCACCTTACGGCTCAGTGCGAGGTGGCGAAGCTGCGACGATCGAATACGCTGTGTGCGCACTGAAGGTCAGGCACGTCATCATTTGTGGCCACTCTCACTGCGGGGCAATGGCCGGTCTGTTGCACCCTGAGAAAACACAATCGATGCCGGCGGTACAGTCGTATTTGGAATACGCTGAAGCCACCTCACGGATCTTGAACGAAAACTATTCGGATGTAACCGACGAGGCCAAGCGGCTTAACTTGGCCGTCGAAGAAAATGTGCTCGTGCAGCTTGAGAACCTGCGGACGCATCCTTCGGTCGCAGCGGCTGTGGGTCGCGGCGAATTGGGCCTACACGCCTGGGTCTACACGTTCGAGACAGGCGACGTCACGGCGTTTACTCCAGCAACGGGACAGTTCCTGCCCGTGGAACAGGTGGAAGACGACAAGATTAAGAAGCCACCTCGAGTCATCGCTTAACGCCTCGTGATTGCTGGCATTGAGCACGTGCCCGGAGGCAGTTAGCTGAATCTCTGCACGATGACCTCGATAACTCGATCGACTAAGTTCTCAGTGTCTGCTGGATCGTTGCAGGCCGCGGCGATGTCGCAGTCTTCTGGGGCTTCGTACGGAGCGCTCACGCCGGGAAACATTGGAATATCTCCCCGATCTGCGGCAGCATAGCGTCCGGTGCCGTCACGTTCGCGGCAGACGTCGATGGGCGTCGAGAGATGAATATGAACGACGCGTTCCTGTCCTACGATTTCGCAGAACTTGTTTCGCATCACCTGCTGAGGCGCCACAAATGCAGCGACGCAAAACTGGCCCGCCGAGTTAACGAGTTTGGCTACCTCAGCGGCACGACGCAGGTTTTCGCTGCTCTCCTCAATTGAAAAACCAAGGTCGCGGGATAAGCCGAGACGCAGGTTCTCGCCATCGAGAACCATGCCGACGTGGCCACGATCGAAGAGTTCGCGCTCGACCGCGGCGGCCAAAGTGGATTTACCGGCACCGCTGAATCCGGTCACGAGCACCGTTACGGGCGACAGCTGGAAGCGATTTCGCTTCTCCACTGCGGAAACGGCACTCTCGACGGTTTTAAGCTTGAGGCCTGCAATTTCGTTGTGGCCTTCCAAGCCCTCTTCGTCCTCGTCAAGTCGCTGGTCGAGGAGCATGCCCGCGGCGACGGTCTCGTGCGAAATGCGGTCGACGAGAATGAACGAACCAGTTTGCCGATTGCGATTGTAGGAATCGAAGCAGATCGGATCGTGCAGTTTCAGGTGGCATCGACCCACTTCATTTAGGCTGAGCGACGTGGCTGGCTGTCGGCTCAACGTGTTGACGTCCACCCGATAGCGAACCGGGTCGATCTCGCCCGTCGTGCGACCGCAACAAGTTTTCACCCAGTATTGGCGTTCCGGCATCAACGACTGTTCCGACATCCAGACCAGCATGACTTCGGCATCGCGGGCAACACGAGGCAAGTTGCCGGGACGGGCGAGCATGTCGCCGCGCGTGATGTCGATGTCGTCGTCCAGTGTGATCGTGACGGACCGATCCGCCGCAGCGGATTCAAGGTCGCCTGACATCGTCACGATGCGATCCACACGTGACCTTTGCTTTGACGGCAAGACGACGACATCGTCTCCGGGACGCACCGTGCCCGAAGAAACGGTCCCACTGAAACCGCGAAAAGTCGCGTCTGGGCGATTCACCCATTGCACAGGAAAGCGAAAGTCGGTGAGGTTCTTGTCAGCGCCAACGTAGATCGATTCCAAGATATGCAGTAAGGATCCATCGGCGTGCCAAATGGTGTTGCTACTGGGCTCGACAACGTTGTCGCCGTTGAGTGCTGAAAGCGGTACAAAGCGAATCTCGGAGATGTCGAGTCGCCGCGCAAACTGTCGAAACTCATCGCAAATTGTGTCATACACCTCCTGCCGAAAATCGACCAAGTCCATTTTGTTGACGGCAAGCACAACGTGCTTGATGCCTAGCAACGAGACGATAAATGCATGACGTTTGGTTTGGGTTAGAACGCCTTTGGTCGCGTCGACGAGAATTACCGCCAGATCTGCCGTCGACGCGCCGGTTGCCATGTTTCGCGTAAACTGCTCGTGGCCGGGCGTGTCGGCGATGATGAACTTGCGGCGGTTGGTTGCAAAGTAGCGATAAGCGACATCGATGGTGATACCTTGTTGCCGCTCGTCTTCGAGTCCGTCGAGCAGAAGCGCGGTGTCAATCGCGTCGCCAGTGGTGCCGTGCCGGTCCGAGTCGGCCTGCAGTGATTTAATCTGGTCTTCGTAGATCGCACCGGCGTCGAGCAACAATCGCCCGATCAGCGTGCTCTTGCCGTCGTCCACGCTGCCGCAAGTGATGAAGCGGAGTGAGTCTTTTTCGGTATGTGATCCCGTTTCTCTGTTGTCAGACGAGGACAGGGGACCGACTGCTGCGGTGGACATGGATAATTGCTCGAAAAACTGTTGTGCTGGAAACTGTTCAGTTGCTCGATGATGAGCACGTGCGTCTCGTTAGAAGTAGCCTTCGCGTTTCTTCTTTTCCATCGCAGCCGCTTCGTCGCGATCGATCGAGCGGCCTTGTCGCTCGGAATAGCGCGTCGTCGCCATCTCGGCTACAATCGCGTCGAGGGTATCCGCTTCGGATTCGACCGCCCCCGTCACTGGATAGCAACCCAAAGTGCGGAAACGCACTTTCTTCATGACGGGTTCTTCGCCAGGATTCAGTCGCATGCGGTCGTCGTCGACGACGATCAGGTCACCGTCGCGCTCCACTACGGGCCGCTCCTTCGCGAAATAGAGCGGGACGATGGGCACCTGCTCACGTTGGATGTAGGACCACACATCCAGTTCCGTCCAATTCGAAAGTGGAAACACTCGCATACATTCGCCGGAGCGCCGCCATGTGTTGTAGATGTTCCACAATTCAGGTCGCTGATTTCTTGGGTCCCACCGGTGCTGCGTATCCCGGAACGAGAAGATCCGCTCCTTGGCACGCGAACGTTCTTCGTCGCGTCGCCCGCCTCCAATGGCCGCATCGAACTTCAGCTCAGTGAGGGCCTTCTTGAGCGGATTCGTCCGCATAATTTCTGTGTACATCGGGCCGTGGTCAAAAGGGTTGATGCCTTGGGACACGCCTGTTTCGCTAATTTCGACATGCAAATCGAGTTCGAGTTCATCGCGTACATAGCGATCGCGGAACTCGGTCATTTCGTGAAACTCCCACGTCGAATCGACGTGGAGCAACTTAAACGGCGGCTTTCCTGGGAAAAACGCCTTCCGCGCCAAATGCAATATGACGGACGAGTCTTTGCCGATCGAGTATAGCAACGTCGGCCGTTCATACTCTGCGGCGACCTCCCGCAGAATATGGATGCTTTCAGACTCGAGGCGATCGAGATGGCTGTCTATGGAAGTAGCTACTTTTAGTGTCATGCTGTTAGTCGTCCGGAATCTTTCACTGTAGGCGAGAGCCTTAGGGCAGTTTTCTTGAGATGCACGGAAGGCTAGCTGACGGTTGCCGACGACTCGGATGGCGACGAGACTCGCTTCCAAAACAGTGAGGGCGAGCAACGGTAGAATTCACCGTCGTCGATCGCAACCAGTTGCACCCAGCCGTTGGCCACCAAGTCCCGCACATTTTCATGCGCGGCGATCACTCGATCGATGGTGGAACGCTTTGCGGCTATGACCACAAGCAGACGCACGGGATCGTGGTGGTACTTGCTGCCATCGTGGAGCGATTGCATGGCGAGGCCTGCTCGCAAGTCGCCGCCATTGCCTTCCAGGATGCCGAATTTGCCAACGACGTTATGGATCGTCTTATCGCCGCAGCCGAAGTGCTTCTGATCGACTGTCGAGGCGTAGTACTGCATGTTGATCCAATTGGTGACGATCATCGGCGCGGTCATGATTTGTTCTAGGACCTTGCCCTCCGGGTCCTTCGATTCGTCGTAGCTGTGCATGAACGACCGACCGGACAGATTGGCGGAAGCTGTCAACTGTCGCGGCCCAATCACAAATGCGGCATTTCCGGTGAGGCCCCACTCGGGTCGCACTTCCGACCAGTCGAGCGAACGTCCGTGGAGTTGCTCGCCATTTTCGCTGCCAAGAGTTCCGCTGCGTTCTTGACGGGTTCGGTAGCCCGCCTTTTTTGTGACGTAGCTCATCGCGGCCAGATCGCCGAGATGGGTCTCCGGGACCAGGTCGAGGTCAAAGAACTCGATCTCATCGGTGGTCGTATTGTGCAACCCGCCCAAGAAGTGAACCTCGTCGGGGATTGGCAGACCTCGTTCGTGCAATAGCATGCGGATCTCACGGTTGTTGAGCAGCATTGCGGCGAACCTTGCGTTGCTCTCACCTGAGTGACCAGCGCAAGCTCCGCAGTCCAATCCTGATTGCATCGGATTGTTTTCCACCTGGCTGGCGTGGCCGCAGAAAGCAACGAGACGAGCGAAGTTTTTCGTCAGCCCCAAGTTTCGCAAAATCCCTTCCGCAAAGTCTGCCTGCCGTTCGACGGGGAAGCCTTGTTCCGTCAGTCCCTCAAGCGTCGGTCCAGTGTGCGGTCGCATCACTGGATCGATCGCGTCAAATCGATGGTCGACGTTGGCAGCGTAGCCTAATAGGTTGCGGACCAGTTTGGGGGCGTAGATCAGCCCCGCCGATTCCACGAACGTGAAGCAGCTTACCGCCGACTTTTGGAAGCCTTGCCATAGCTTACGGAATCGACGAGTCGAACGCTTCTTTGAAACTCGATCCGAATCTTCATTTCCGATCGTCGAGTTCGGCTGACGAACGGACTCATAGACTTTCATCACTGGGTCGACCAGCACGGGCAACTGGTTGCTCCCCTGCGGTTCGCCAAGGCGAACGTACTCCATCGGCAAGCCGAAGAATCCGGCGAAGCCGAAGGTTTCGACGTCGTCACTGGTCGCCTCGAGATTGCGGCGAATTCGCTCGGATCGTACGTCGATGCAGAACACGAGTTGCGCGAGTTTGCGCGTGTTCGTCTTGGTAGCGTCGTCTGCCTGTGTGTCGGCTACAGTTGACGACATGCCAGACAGGAAGCGGCGTCGATAGCCAATTTCGTTCGCCCGCAATAGTGCGTAGCGAACCAACCCACCGTTGGGGTCCAATGCGACTTCGTCTCTGGCCGGGGGCAACGGCTCTGGCGAATGCAGGCGGTCGAGCCAGTCGACTTTAACCTGGTAAGTCTCCGCAACGGCGCAATCGTAGGCCAATCGCATTGCCAGCAGCCCCACGAAATCGTCGCAAGGCGCACCTTGTTTGGCCGACTGTTCGGATTGATAACGTGTGAAAGCCGACCAACCCGGTGTTTCGTACGCGATGGTCAGCAGATACGAACGCCAGTGCGATTCCGGCACTGCGACCCGTTGCAGCAGAAGTGCCAGTGCCTCGTGAGCATCTTCGGGCAGCGATGCTACGAACTGTCGGAACCCAGTCAGGCCCTTTAGTTCCATGCGTCGATCGATTTGGTTGCGTTCCCGCCAGGCCGCAAAGAGAGAATCCGATTTCCACGGGCTCGTCCACAATGCTTGCCCCAGATCGTAGTGGGATGAGCAGACTTTGGACAATTCTTCAGCGACGACATCGGTCCAGCGGCTGGCCGAGTTTATGTCGAATTCCCTGGAAAACGACCAACAGCTTCGGGAAAGAATCGGATCTGGCCCCGACTCCGGACCACCATGCAACCAATTCGTGAGTTGCCGTTTCCGAAGTACGTGTGCGCCGGCGATGCCTTCTTCCATCAACTCGTCGATCGCTGCCTGGATATCGCCCGATTCGAATTCGGATTCTGCAAATCGCTCGCGATAGTAGCTCAGTGGCATGAGCATTTCGCAGTCGGAAACGGCTCGGAGCTGCGCGCGGGCATCGAGAAACCGGAAATCTGCCAAGCCTTGGTAAGGATTCACCGCGACATAGTCTTGCAGCGGCCAAACGGGTGCGACGGTAGCGCGTACCTGGTTAAGCGCTTGCTGCAGCGTTGATTCACTCTTTGCTTGATCGACAAGAGAATTCGTCAAGTCGTTTGCGCCGGTCGGTCCAGTTGCGATGGACATGGTATTTCTTCTTTCTGCTCGAGGTATGCAGTTGGAATTTTCGGAAATGGGCTCCGTTCGTCAGTCGATCACGACGCCGAAGGTGTGCGGGTCAACGAAAGACCCAAGGACCGCCGCACCATCGTATCGACATAGAACCCGTTGTAGGCGTGCACGTAGAGGACTTGCAGCCATCGTCGACGGGCGGCTTCGGGCAACAGTGTTTGTAGAATTGCAAGCCCTGTGAAGAGCACGACAATTGCGAAACCAATCACGCCGAGCAGGACGGTACTCAATTCGGTGGGTACGTGCGCACCTGTAACGGCATGTACTGCCGAGTAGGAAACCACGTACGCTGCAATCAGCAGCAGGGCAACGAGCGCGGCGTTGCCAACAGTACGCCACGATGCCTGATAGGCTTGCGTCAGCCAACTGCCGATCGCGAGGCAGATGATCGAAGCCAATACAATGCCGCCCGCTTTGAGCGTCAGATCAATATCGAGCAATCCTGCGGCAAACGTGAAGACACCACCAACGAACAGCGCCGTCAGTGCAAGCTCCACTTGGCGAAATCCAGGAAGTCGAATGTGCGATGCGGGCTCATCGAGGGCTGACTGGGGTTCTGCGGGGATATGCTCGACACGCCACGCGTCTCCGCTACGCAAGAACGCGTGGGCCTTGTACAGCGAGTGGGCGATGATATGCAGCATGGCGGCGGAGAACGCACCGAGCCCGCATTGCAGCATCATGAACCCCATCTGGGCAATCGTGGAAAAGCCGAGTGCACGCTTGATGTTCGACTGCGTCATCATCACGAGCCCCGCGAACACGGCTGTGAATCCACCGATTATTGCAAGGCAAGCCATGGCGGACGGTGCGTGAACAACGAGCGGACTTAGGCGAACCAACAAGTAGCCTCCCGCGTTGACGATACCCGCGTGCATCAGGGCGGAGACCGGTGTTGGTGCTTCCATCGTTTCGGGCAACCAAAAGTGGACCGGGAACTGAGCCGACTTGATCACGGCGCCGATCATCAACGACCAGCCGACCAAAGAAAGTTGCCAGCTCGGCTCCGTTACGGCCGCGGCGGCGGCCAGGATGTCCGCGAGGTGATACGAGCCAAATTCTCGATAAACGAGCACGAGAGCCACCAGCAGAAACACGTCGCCTACTCGACTGATTGCGAATTTCGTCCACGCCGCGCGGCGAGCCCAAGGCCGATGCTTGTAGTGTAGCAACAGGTGATGCAGGCCGAAGCTTGTCATCACCCACGCCGCAAAAATGAGCACGAGATTACCAGCCAGAACAAGCAGAGAAACTGCGCCCAACGTGAACCCAAGCCAGCGAAAGTAGTTTCCTTGTTCGAGGTCGCCATCGAGGTATCTGATCGAAAACCGACACACGACAACACCGAGAAAGCTCACCAGCAAGAACATCAGTCCGGAGACTCCGTCATAATGAGCGAGACTATCGATGAGTCTTGCGGCAGCCGAGGATTCGGCCGCCAAAACATTTGATTGCGCCTGTGCGAGCAACGAGGTGAGGCTCACACTCGCTACAACCAACTGCAGCACAAGCGCGAGCGAGACGGCCACCCTCAGAGTCGCGGCTCGCGCGTTGGCGAAATCTCGAGGCAAGGCGACCAAGGTCAGCAGCAGTGCCGGAAACAGCAAGGTCGTGATCTCTGCAAACATCCGTCTCTCCGTTATTCAAGCAGTTGCTTCAGGGTGTGGGGCCGAGGTCCTTGGTAGCGAGGGCCGCTGCAATAGCCTTTGCAGTCGCATTTCTAGCCGCCATCGGCCAGATAATGCGAAATTTAATACACGAAATATAATTCGTCAATTGGAATTCGCGAAATTAGCGGATTTTTACAGAAATATTTTTCGTGCGATTTGTTTCACGAAAGAATTGTCGTATAATTCGGAATAAGTGCTGGAGACTTCTAGGTACTCAGCCGGATTCGCGGCATCAAAGATCGGCGGACTTGCAATGCCAACGAGAAATAGCTCCACCAACGGAACCAGCTCCAGGAATTCGAAGTCTTCGTCGCCACGCTCGAAGGCTAGCGGTGACAAGCCGACTCCAACTGCGAAGCAAAGGAAGACGATTGCCAGTAATGGGGTGTCGGCGGGCAAAGTCGATACGAACGCGGCGCGATGGACATTTTTCACGAACCACGCCCACGTTCTCATTTGCCTGTACCAAGACTCACAGATGGTGCTCCGCGACATTGCCAGTCGCGTAGGCATTACAGAGCGAGCCGTGCAACGCATCGTCCAAGAGCTGGAGGAAGCTGGCTTCGTCGAGCGAGAGCGAGTTGGCCGCTGCAATCACTATCGGGTAATTCGGAACCAACACCTTCGACACCCGATTGAAGAACACTGCACAGTTGATGCGTTGTTCGGCTTCATTTTGGAAAACGCCTAGCCGGACGTGCTTGCAAAAAAGCACGAGCAGCACTAACGCTGGTTCAAGTATGCTGACGCTTTCTTGAGTTGATCCCACTGGGATGATTGTTTCGACTTGTTGTTGTTGCGGTTTCTCTTGGAGCGATTGTCCTGAGGATACGAACGAGTGGTCGATTGCCGGTTGGAAGGCAAGGAATTCATCAACTGATACTGCTGTCGGCCGCGGTTGATACTGGATTGTGGTCGCTTGGTTGACGGCTGCAAACGCAGTTGCGTGTGCCATGACTTACTGGCTCTGTTCTGCGGCGGGGGCGAGTTGACCTGACTTCTAGCCACGGGAAGATCCTTCGTGTAGCGGACCTTTGCTGGCTGTTTCTTGCCGGTCGTTCCGTTATTCCTGTAAACGTCTTGAAGTCGGATCCCGTTGTTTGGTGGCCGATTCTGCCAGGTCACCGGCTTTTTCGAGGGAAGATTCAGCGGCCGGTCCTTCTGCAGACTGGGGCTGTTCAATCCATTGGTACTGCCTGGCTGCTTCTTGTTTTTCTGTTGCTTGAGCTGCTGGACCAGGTCGATCACCTGCCGAAGGTTGTTGCCGCCAGCGCTGCTGTTGCCATTTTGACGCTGTCCACCGCCTCGATTTGGCTGATTTGAACCGACCGAAGTTGGGAATTGGCTGCCGAACACGGCCGCTCCACTTTGACCTGTGCCGGGAAGCGTGGGCCGCGACGATTTGTTGCAGGTGCCGCCTCCACCACCGCCGATTCCGCCACTGCTGGGACTCCCGACGCCGATTCCCGTATCGCCAGCATACGGTGAGTCAACAATAGGTGAGGACACATCATTCGACTCCGCGCCGACTTGAGTGTCCACCTCATCGGATTCAGGGTCTGGGACAGCGACCACGATGGTTTTTTCGCTGAGGACAGTGGTCTTCCCCGCTTGCTCCAGCAGTACCTGGACAGTAATCTCCTGTTCGATGCCTGCCTGTTCGTCGGTGGGGGTCCAATAGACCTGGCCCGATTGTGGATCGATCGTCATGCCGAGGCGATCGGCGTTCTTGAGCGCGAAGTAGTCGTCGATGGCCGGCACGTTCGGATCGCGAACTGCAACGCGCAAATTGCTCGGCTGACCAACTTCACCCTGCCACGACTGTTGCGCGAAAATCACGGGCGAATCGATGGACTCCTCCACGCGAACGGTGAGTGTGCGTTCGATGAATTGGTCCTCGTGTTCGTCGCCGTCCAGGTAGACGCGAACGGGCACTCGATAGGTGTCACCGCCTTGCTGTTCGCTGGGAGTCCAGCCAATTTCACCCGATCGCGGTCAATCGTCATGCCCGGCAGTGGTTTCGGCAAGTCGTAACGCAGTCCGATCGCCGGCAAGTTGGGATCATTGGCGTCGATTTGATACGTCAGCTTCTCATGTTCCGTACCTTCGATGGGTTCTGGCATAGCAAACATCGGTTTGTCGACGCTCTCCTCGACACGGACCGTCACCTCCCGTTCATGCACGACTGGGGCGCGACCTTCCTCGGTGGCAACGGCCATGATTGTGAACGCGTATTCCTGGGGGCCTTGTGCTTCTGTCGGCGTCCAGACAAATTCGCCCGTGTTGGCGTCGAGTGTTGCTCCACGGGGAGCATCGGCCAGAAGCTTGAAGTTCAAATCGCCAGCAGCAATCGTGCACAGCGAGCTTCGAGCCGTGAACCGAATTTCTTGGCCTTCAACAACCTGCTGCGCCGCAAGTTCCTCCCACACCGGCGACTCCTTCTTCTCCAAGAGCGGGGCGCCCCAACGCACGAACGCGAAAGCAGCGAACGCTACCAGAGCTACTGCAATTATCGGCTTGAGAATCTTGCTGAGTAGTGTCGGTTCGAAGCGGAATTTCGCGGCCTCACGGAACTCATCAATCGAGTTGAATCGTTTGGTCGGATCGGAATCGAGCGCCCGAAAGATCGCCTCAGACAGCTTTCTGGGAACGGCCGAGTTTTTCTCGTGCGGCGGAGTGATCGCTCCTGCGGCAGCTCGCCGGTGAGGAGTTCGTACATAATGATCGCGACCGAGTACTGATCCGCACGATGATCCATCGTCGGACTGGCCGCCAATTGCTCGGGGGCAATGTAGTACGGTGTGCCGGAGCCGCGACCACCATTGGTGTAAGAAGTGCCCGTTGAGTCACGCGCAATACCGAAGTCCATGACCTTGGTTGTTCCGTCCAGACCGAGCCAGAGATTTTCGGGCTTGAGGTCACGGTGGACCACGCCGTCGGCGTGAACGACCACCAGGGCATCGCAGATATCGTCCAGCATGGCCAGCACTTCCGCTGGGCGGTAGTCCTGGCGTTGGTCCTTTCTGCGGTTCATGTCGTGGCGCAGCGTTGTGCCGTGGAGTAACTCCATGCTGAGAAAGATTGACGACTCCGTTTGGTGCAGGTCATAAACGCGGGCGATATTGGCGTGGGAGAAATTGCTCGAGAGCCGACCTTCCTGCAGAAATCGTTCCTGCAAGACTGGTTGCGCAGCAAGATTCGGCAGTAACACCTTGAGAGCGACCTCCTCGCCACGCACTTCGTCATAGGCTTCGTAGACGGTGCTCATTCCGCCTTGGCCGATTTTCCGTTGGATCTCGTAGCGATCCAGCAATCGCAATCCCGGACCGAGCTCTGTCTGGGCGCTTCCATTGGCAGGCGTATTCATTTGAGCCTGAGAAGCGGGTGTTCCAGAACCTGTGGGAGTCGAGAAGAAATGTGGCGTATTGGATTGTCCGCCTTCGGCGAACGCAGACAGAGCGGCCATTCCAGCCATCGGCGCTGCCTGCTGAGCCATCTCCACAATCGAATCGCCAAACTGATTCTCCACCCGCGTCATCACCGGCAAGTCCTCGACCATCGTTGAACTAAGCGGCGTCGGGTTGCCCTGAGGCATTGGCTGGTTCTTCGCGTGAGCCGAAATGGGCGTTTCCAGCTTGGGCACCGTGTATCTACGGCCGCAGCCCTCGCAGGTCACCTGAGCAACCGGTTGATTCAAGTCAATTCGCTCGCCGCATTCGCATTGGATAAAGGCCATGATGTTCCGCTTTCCCTTGGACAGGTGCATCGTGTTCGCCTGCTACTGCTGCAGGGCGTTACGTGGGAATTGCCGGGCCACGCCGAAAACGGACAGAGAAAAGCCAAGAAATGAGCGAACGAAGAAATTCAACAATTTGAAGCATTGTCTGTCCGGAATCTCGGATCGCCAGCAATTCCAACGCATGTCCAAAGCGATTTCGATGCTTCGGGCAGAGAGCGACGAGATTGAACCGACTTTCCGGAGCGATAACCCATGCCCGTCACGATTGAATCCCTGTTGGAGGAAAACCTCGGAAAAGTGCAGGAACTGCTGACTGTTAGCGAATCGGCATTTGAGAATGTCACCTCGATTGCCGAGCTAGGCGGTCGGATCGAGTCGCAGTTCGAGGCGACGAGTTCGTCGGCACTCGCGGAGCTGCAGTCGTTGCAGTCGACACTTGCATCGCTCGAATCGGCGTTCGAGCAATCAGAACAGCACGCGACCGCGAAGCTGGACGAAAGCAACGCACAGATTTCCCACGTTCAGCAGCAGGCCAATGCGGCGACCGCGCAAGTCGCCGCCGTGACCGCCGCGTCGCAGACCCTGCTGGCGACCGCGCAGACGCAGCTCGAAGCGAACGTCAGCTCGGCCGAGGCACAGTTGCAGCGACTCACTGCAGGATCGGCCGATTTCAAGCAACTCGTCGAGAGTTCGACGGAGAAGACCGGCCAGCGGACGGACGAATTCCAAACCAAGGTCACAACGGCGCTTGGCGAAATTGAAACCAAGAAGACCGCCGCGACGCAGGAAGTCGATTCGTTGCAATCTGACGTGCAACAGCAGACCGAGCGGGTCGTCCAGGCGATCGAGGACGGCACGCAAGCGACCAAGCAGAAACTGACGCAGACGCTCGAAGCTGCCAGAGCAACGTCAGCTAGTTCGCAAGGAAAGCTCAATCAGCAGCTCTCACAGAGCGGCCTGCAAACACTTTCCGAACAACTTGGTGAAGTCACCTCGGCAATCGATATCGTCAAAAACGTCACCGAGAGTCTGGGGATCGACCTGGGCGACTCTGTCGGCAAGATCATGGACGACATCGATGAGATCTTGGCTATCGTGCGAAAGATCAAACCGGTGCTCGACCTGGCGGACGACCTGCTATAGGCACCTTCAGATTTACTTGAAACGGTAAAGGAATTCAGTCATGACCATCCATGCTTTTGGCAACGACGTCGAAGAAGTGCAACGCAAACTCAGTGAAATCTTGCCGCTCGTCGATGCCGGCGCGGAGCGTGTGTCGCAGCTTCACGAGACGCTACGGAGCGAATTCGCGGGTTATCAAAGCAGCTACGAAACCTGGAGTTGTCGATCAGTAAAGTCTCGCAAGACGCGGCAGAACTCAGTGGTGAGGTCGCCGGTGTCCAAACCGAAGTGGAATCGGGTGTTGGAGAGCTTGTCAGCGGCCTCGATGCGTTGGGCGAGCAATCCAACGGCGGCTTGCAACATCTTACGGGTACGTGCCAGAGGATCGAGTCCGATGTTGAAGGCGTGAGCGGCCAATTCCAATCGACGGCTGCAACGGCGGAGACGAGCCTGAACTCCATGTCGCAGACAACCGATTCGATGCACACTCAGGTTGCGGCGCTCGGCCAGCAGTCCGAAGCCGCTTTTGGCCAGATTGACGAGCGAGTCGACGACTTCGCAACGCGTTGGCAGCAGGACGAATCCAAGTCGCAGCAGTCGCTCGACAGTTGAAGTCGGCAGTTTCCGAACGCCATTCGCCGGAGGTTAAGCAGAAGTTCGACGGATTCAACGACAGCACCGTCGAGACGGTCTCCAACGTCGTGAATCTGCTGACGGAGAAGGACGGCGGGATGAACGACTTTTTCTCCGCCTTCGACACCGACGCCGAGACGCTTGCCGAGGATTTCAAAGCACAGACACGCAAGACGTTTGGCGAACTGAAGCAGTGTGCGGAAGACGAATGCGGCAAGGCGGTTGAGGAAAGCCTCGAAAACCTGGCCAAAGAAGTCGTTGAGGCCTTTGCTGCCGAAATCATTGCCAGCGTCGCGACCACCCAGCTTGGAGCCACGACGACCGGAATGCTCTCGCCGATCATTCCCGAACTTGCCATCGCCAAGAAGGTGACTGGCGTAATTAACAGCATTCTTTAACCCAATCATCTGACCCCTCCCACATCACGGCATCGATCATGGACAACGACGACAAACTCAAGATCATTGGTCAAGTCGCCACCGAAGTGCCCGAGCGGATCGCGGCGCTTGTCGACCAGCTCACCCAGTTTAGTAGCGCAGTCGAAGCGCAGACTCCCGAATTCGATACAGCGCAATCCCAAATCCGCGCGAAGATCCAAGAGGCGGAGACGCAACTGCGGGCGTATCTCGAGGAAGGCCAACAGGCACGGGCTGACCTGATTGCCGAGGCCGATGAAACGCGACAGGCCGTTGACCATTTGGCCGAGCAAGCCGAGATCGAGCTGGCACAAGTGTCGACAGAGCTGCAACAACTCACCGCCCGCACCGACCAATTCGATACCGCTGTCGACGCCGCCAACACACGCGTCACCGCAGCCGTTGACGAACTGCAAACAGCGCAGCAGCAAGTGGAACAGCAGTTTGCCACCAGCCAGCAGCAGACAGCCGAGAAATTCGACACCGCGCACGATGCCAACAACGCCTTGCAGCAAAAGCTGCAGGAGGTACAAACCGAGGCGGAGAGCCAAGTAACCACCTTGGCCGAGAGCATCCAGCAGGAGCAAGACGCAATCAAGTCGCGCTCCGACAACCTGCTCAGCGAATTCGGTTCGACGATCGAGGATTTCGAGGACCGCATCACCGATCTGCACCTCAACGTGCTCACCCGCGGCGTCGACGGCATGGTCGAGGCGGGCGTGCAGAAGCTGGAAGGCGAAGCCAAGGAACT
>CBDDGS010000037.1:0-77379 GCA_965227935.1 Cyclobacteriaceae bacterium
TCCAATACGGTGTGGGAAATCGGGGAAGTCAGGGATGGCTCTTCAGCCATATTCCGCACGAGGCATGCGCGTGTACGATTGGCAGCTACCAAGATGATGTTAATAGCCATATGACACCCAGTGTCTCATGTTGTCAGTCCTCCGTGGTCCCATCTCAGTCAGAACATCCTTTTGCACTGATTCAATTCCCCAAGATCAAAGATTTGTGAACCCGATCACCAATGGAAGCGACTTTCTCGCAAGTTGCAGATTTTTGTTGGAGCGCAGCTCGCAAACGTGACCTGATAATTGTAGACTTGAATAACCTTTGGGAGCTTATGGAAATCGCCATTGTAGGAGGTGGGATCACAGGTCTCACGACAAGCATTGCCCTTTCACGGCAGGGTATAGCAGCCACTGTTTTTGAAAGGTCACCAGAGATACCAGACCGTGGGAGCAGGCATATGGCTCAGCCTAACGCAATGCGTGTTATGGGTGAACTGGGGCTGAAAGAGGACTTGCTAGCAAATGGCGCCGTCCTGCAACGTGCCGATATCACCAATTCTCAACTGAAGCCTTTTAAGGAGACTGGGCAGATGGTGATGTCTGATACCCAGGGAAACCGAACGCTGGCCATTCACAGGGGCCGTCTCCAGGACGTTTTGATGGACCATGCTAGTAAAACCCAAAATGTGCTGTTGGGTACGGCGTTTGTCGGTTGCGAACAAGGCGAAAAGATCAGGGTGATGTTCCAAGATGGAGACACAGAAGCGGATGTCTTGCTTGGTTGTGATGGAATTCGTCGGAGGTTCGGAACCAACTATTTCCGGAGGCGCGACTCAGGGCTACGGGGCAGATATGTTGGCGGGGCATAGCTTCGCTGAATTTAGATGCTCCTTACAAGAATCGAGGCTTCGAAGCGCTGGGGCAAGGGGCTGAGGTTTGGACTGTCCAATATTTCAGATTCGGAGGTGTATTGGTTTGCCGTTGCAAAGCTGCCCGTGGGTGATGGCGTCAAAACAACTGATGACCTGGCTGAGCTCTTTAAAGGATTTCATCCCCAAATTCTGTCAATCATTAGCAACACCTCCAGCTTCCATACTGATGTACTTTCGGATTTGCAGCGGCTGCCTAATTGGCACAAGGGCACTTGCGGTCTTCTGGGAGATGCCGCTCATGCTACGACACCCAACATGGGCCAGGGTGCTTGCCAGGGAATTGAAGACGCTTACTTCATCTCACAACTCTTCCAGAAAGAAGCCAATCCCGAAGCTGCATTTAGAGCATTTGAGAGATTAAGGAGAAAGAAGGTGGATTACATCGTGAATACTTCCTGGCGTTTTGGAAAAGCCGCCCACTCGGCGCTTGGCAGGAGAGTCTTACCATGGATCATCCGCATGACGCCGGAAAAGGTGGTGTCTCAGCAGCTTCGACAACTCTATCAGCTGTCGGAAGTCTAAGGACGAGTTGGGTTTAATCGGCTATCTTGCTTAGATAGGACACACCCTGCAAAGGCCCGACAATGAAAAAGGTGACCCCTTACAAAACGAAGAGAAATGCCATTGCAGCTCTGGACAATGGTGGCAGGTTCTACAACTGGGCGTCGAAGGCGAGAGATGGAACCATCACCACCGCTGAGTTGAGGAAGGCGGCAGGTGTATTCTCAGGTGTTCAAAATATCATGGTGTACCTTGAAATGTCACTCGCAGAGTTTGAGGAGGATGAAAGAAGGAGGGTGCTCGCCCACCTGTCCACTGACTTGAAGGGGAAATACAATAGCCACAGACCCAACTATCTGCGATCGGATGACGACCTGAATAGGTTTGAGGATGGCGCCTCGGCGATCGTCACCGGCGTGCCTCGATTGGTGGATTCGAAGAATGAATTCACGGGGTTCATCATGATACCCATGACAACAGGCGAAGTCACCACCTTCACAATGGTACCGATCATTGAACAGTATGACATCTACGAACTGGAGGGTGGCGAATTCAGCAGAAGGTTTTTTATCGGTCACAAAAAAAGCGCTCGTAACCTCTCTGGTGTCACCGTGAGGTGTGGCGGCATATTCAAGGAATTGAAGGCCTCGTCGAAAGGCGGGGCAAGCCCTAACAGGTTCCTGGAGATCATCTATTACACACCGCTAGCATGATGAGGAGGGCACTCAGTCCGCCGCGAGAGAGACGATGTGCTGTAGCTCTTCGATTTGTGACTGTTTCTCCGTGAGTTCTTTCCTTTCCTTGTCCAGTGGTCCTCCTTTGAAATCTTCCAATTGTAGAGAGAGCTTGTACATCATGTCCTCCAGCGCTTCCAGTAGCAGGGGCTTGTATTTTGGGTGTAATTCCATCATTGGGTCCGTGTCTGAGTCCTAAGGGAATTTAGGGATTTGGTGATCCTTATTCAACCTATCCAGCAAGATTGATGGCAACAAGTTATTGCTCGCTACGATGTCGTGCATCCATTACAAACGGGTATTGGACAGGAGCCAATCATCGTCCGACGACGGAATTCGTAGGAACATTGACCCCAAACTTGTCGACTCAAGATGAAATACCTGACCCTCACGATCCTCATTTTCTTGCTCAATGACCCATGCCTGGCTCAGTCCAAGGTAGAACACAAAGTATTCGACACCGAATTTGGTCGTTTTGATCTGTGGTTTCAGGGTGAACAGATCACAGGTTCTTATGAAATCGCTCCAAAGACAATCATCGGTTCCATTTGGGCGCGTCTTGACGGCCTGACAGCGACAGGCCGATGGACTGATCCGGATGGAACTGGAGACATTGTGCTCATCTTCGAAGAGGGTTTGGAGCAATTCAGAGCAGACTACAGGGGAGATGATGATCCCGACAAATGGTATAGGGACCAATGGCATGGCACTGTGAAAGGAAGCAAGGAGCCCACGAAGGCGCCCTGCACTGGCCCGTCTTACGAGCTAATACGGCCGTTCATCGGTACGTGGGAGGAATTCGAACTCGATGAGCAGGGCGAGGAGACCTTCATCGGGACACTTCAAGTAAGATTGGCCGCCGGCGGATGTGCTTTGGTGCAGCGATTTATGAGTCCCGACTCCTCCTTTTCGTATGCCACCCAGGGTACTGTCGATGCGGGATCTGGCTTCTGGGAGGAGCAATACGTTTTCAGCACCGGGTCTACCGCCGATTATCAGTGGATCGTCGATCAGGGCGATGTCGTGCAGAGAAAGGTTGGCGGTTCGCGACCCATGGACAAGCTGCATCAGTTGAGGTTTTCCGAATTGACAGCAAATAGCTATCTCGTCCTGGTGGAGCAATCTGCAGACGGGGGAAAAGACTGGACTATAACGAGTAAGACGAGGGTAAAACGGAAGCGATAGCGATCTGGGGTTAGTTTTGTGTCAAGGACATCATCATGCCCCGCGAAATCGAAGTCAAATCGGTCCTCAACAAGACGAAGAAGAGGGACAGCTGGTTTTTGGACGATTATACTTTCAATCCATACAGCAGTTGCTCTTTCAATTGTCTGTATTGCTATATCCGTGGGAGCAAGTACGGCGTCAACCTGGAGTCAAGTCTTGCTGCAAAGACGAATGCCATTGAACTGTTGGATAAGCAGTTGGCCAGTCGGGCACGCCGCGGGCAGTATGGGATCATCGTCGTTTCTTCAGCTACGGACCCTTATTTACAGATCGAGAGCAAGTACGAGCTGACGCGAAAGGCGCTCCAGGTCATTTTGAAGCACAGGTTCCCTGTCCATGTAATCACGAAGTCGGATCTGATCACCCGTGACTTCGACCTGCTAAAGCAAATCGACGAGGCGGCAGTCATTCCACGGGACTTGAGCTATTTGAATAGGGGAGTGATCATTAGCTTTTCGTTCTCGACGCTCGAAGATGATGTTGCCAAAATCTTTGAGCCTGGCGCGACACCCCCCAGCAAGCGATTGCTCGCTCTTCGGCAGACTGTTGAGGAGCAATTCCTGACAGGAGTAAGTTTCATGCCGCTCATTCCGCACATATCGGATACATCTGACCAGCTTCACCTGGCGTTTGCCACTTTTAACAAAGAAAAGATAGACTATGTGCTGCCAGCAACGATCACCCTGTTTGGATCGGACAAGGCACATAGCAAGCCGCTAATGCTGAAGGCCATTGCCAGGCACTACCCTCATCTGCTGGAGAAATATGAGCGTTTCTTTGCCGACAGCACGGAAATGCCACGATACTATCAGCGAGCCTTCAATGAAAAGCTGTCGGAACTGTGTCTGGAGTACGATATTCCCAACAGCATTCTGGAGGCTGCTGCGCTAAATCCCAGGCGCTAAGGTCGTTTCCATTCAGGCGGATGCTCATGTTCAGGGTGTTCGGTATTTCCGCATGTTGCACGCGGTGATGGGCAATTGCATTATATTAAGGAAGCGATGAGACTACTGAAAGACCTTAATGAACTGCTTGAGGCTGGTGTCATCACCCAGGATATTGCCGAGGGGATTGAAGCCCATTATCGCAAAAAAGAAAGTGGGCAGAGGAATAGGCTTTTTGTCATTTTTGGCGTCCTTGGCGCCCTGCTCGTAGGGTTGGGGATCATTTTGATACTCGCTCACAATTGGGATGAGCTCTCCCGGGCGACCAAGACCATTGTGGCCTTCCTGCCCCTGGTGATCGGTCAGGCGCTTTGTGCCTACACACTTATGAGACGTCAGGATAACCTGGCCTGGCGCGAGGGAGCGACGGTATTCCTCATTTTCGCAGTAGGGGCGAGTATCTCGCTTATCAGCCAGATTTACAACATCCCTGGCGATCTGGGTTCATTTTATCTTATCTGGAGCGTACTGACCCTTCCGTTGATCTACGTCATGAACTCCTCGATGGCTTCCTTGCTGTATCTGGTAGGGATTACTTGTTATGCCTGCGAGACCGGCTATTGGTCCTCTCCTTCATCCGAACCGTACCTCTATTGGCTACTGCTGGCTTGTGGTTTGCCCCATTATTACCTGCTGGCCAAAACCCGCCCCGGCAGCAACTTCACGATCTTTCATCACTGGATCGTTCCCCTCTCACTTATTATTGTCCTGGGCACAGTCGCGAAAGGGCGCGATGAATTGATGTTCGTGGCCTATTTCGCCCTGTTTGGGTTGCTTTATCAGTTGGGTCAGGAAGAAAAGCTCACAACGCACCGGGTGCTGATCAATGGCTACAAGGTCATGGGATCTCTGGGAACTTTGGTGTTGCTGCTGATCATGAGTTTTGATGACTTCTGGCCATCGCTCAGAGAAGAGCCTTTCAACAGTTCCTGGTTTTTGACGCCTGAGTTTGCTGCGGCGGCAGTGATCTCACTGATAGCCGGAGCGCTCCTGCACTTTCGAAATCGCGGCCGCGTTTTTCGCGAGATTGAACCTTTAACTTACGTTTTTCTTATCTATATCGTCATCTTCATTATCGGCAACTTTTTCAAGATTGCCGTTGTATTGATCAACCTTCTGGTATTGATAGTAGCCATCGAGAGGATATCTGAGGGGGTGAAAAGGCAACACCTGGGTATTTTGAATTTCGGCTTAATGATCATTGTCGCTTTGGTAATTAGTCGATTTTTTGACACCGACCTAAGTTTTGTCTTCCGTGGACTCCTGTTTGTCACTGTGGGCGTAGGGTTCTTCCTCGCCAACTATTGGTTGTTGAAAAAGATAAAAGCCAATGAAGATTAGTCCTCGACTTCTGTTAGTGCTGTTTGCGTTGGTGGCAGTTGCCCAGCTTTTTGTGCCAGGCAAGATGATATGGGACAGGGAAGCTGTGTTGCGCACCGGTGAGGAATTCAGATTTCGAACCCAGCCAATTGATCCCACGGACCCATTCCGTGGCAAATACATTTCCCTCTTTTACCCAGAGCAACTTGTGACAGTATCCAGTACAAATGACTGGGAGTGGGGTGAAAAGATTTATGTGACATTGCAGACAGACAGCCTTGGCTTTGCGACTGTGCAGAATGGCTCAAAAGATGTCCCTCAAATCAATGCACCTTATATCGCCGCCACAGTGAGCAACATTGACTACGAGGATACGACCCGATTGTGGATCGACCTTCCTTTTGATCGGTTCTACATGGAGGAGTCAAAAGCCTATGAGGCGGAGCAAGTGTACTGGCAGGCAGGGCAGGACACGCTGGTGACAAGCTATGCGCTCGTCAGTGTGAAAGATGGTCAGGCTGTGTTGAAAGACGTCTTTATCGATGACACTCCGATCGCTGATGTTGTGAGGAACAACAGGCTCAGAGAGCAGTAGGTACCACTTTGCCGTTCTGTGGAATCATTGAAAATAACGTTATCTTTGTTAATTCTCACGATTGTGAGCACGAAACAACTATCCAAAATGACTAGAAATTTTGTAATATTTTTCCTAGCCCTGTTTGTTCATGTTTCGATGGCTCAGTCGCAGCCAAAAGAGGACATACCGACGCTAATAAGGAGCATTTATAAGGGCACTGACTCGGGGGAGGCTTCGAGTCGTCTTCTGGAGTTGAATTCCGCCGAGTCCAACGAACTCATTCTCTACACTTCTGAACTCACGAGATTGGTCAACGACCGATTGACGGATGATCCCACGGATTTCGAGATGCTAAATCTTGCCCTTGAATTGTCCATTACGGAGCTCATAGTCCTCAACAAGTCCGCTAGTGACGCCGTCGTAAAGGCACACCAGGAAATCCGGGCTGATCTCAAGCAGGGCAAGGACTATCATGACTGGATCTGGGATGACAATGACTATCTGGTCAAAAGAACCCTAAGTGGACTGATGCTGGACCTTTTGGGATATGATGATCAAAGCAGCAGCATCGAAGAACTCCGATCGAGCAACGCTCATTTCGAAGATCAGAGGCTGAGGATGTTCGCTTCTCTATCACTGGTCCGGCGGCAGCATGAGGTCTCTGCACAGTCTCTGAAAGCCATTGCATCTGACGATGAGTCGCGCCAATTTCTATTCAACGGGTTGAAGCAATTGGACAAACTTGAACTCTACCCGGCCGATTTCATCAGCCAAGAAGAACTCTCCAAGTCGGATATGATCAATTGGCTACTGTATCCCACAGAACTGGCAAGAATACCGGCAGCAATAGAGTTTATGCAAATGTTCACCATCGAATTTGATGATGTGGGACCAGCAGACTTTTACCTGTGGAAGTTTAGGAGTGACCACGAGTCTTGGTCGAAGGAGGGTTGGATGGTTGGCCTCTCAGGGCCATTCGTGAGGGCGGAGACGCCTACCACTGAGCACTATGGATTTACATTTAGTGCCTTCACAAAATTGGACGAGAAGACTCCCGATGAGCACTTTGATGAGATCGTTGATATCATGATCAGATGGCAGGAGGAGAATAGCAATTAGGTCAAGTGCCTTCTCAGGCTAGACATCGCCCAACTGGTCTCATAAGAAGAAGAAATAAGCAGCTACTTTCAATCTGTTCAGGTCAGAGGATCCTGCAACCCGCATGATGTTTTGTCCCATGGAGTTGACCAAATTCCCATCCTCGACCGTGCCCAGTACCTGATTTTGTAGGTTGATGACCTTGTTACCTGAGACCGAGGCAATGGTTTGATGGATGGAGTTTCGCATTTCATCGCCTTGGAAGTAAGCCAGCACCTGACGTTGACTGTTGAGCACTTCATTCTTTCTGAGGAATAGGATCTCCTGGTCGTTGCTATTAGTAAGCACAGCATCGAATGGCCCCTGTGGTTTATTCATAGATCATGAAATTACTTGTTACTGAAGGTGCCTTTTTTGGGCACCCTTAGATTAGTGTTCATCATGGGCATTTTATTACAATGCCCTTAGCCGGAATGGGATGTAGCACGACAGGCTGAGAAAGACTGCCTCGATGTTACCGGAGGAGGATACCAAATTGTCGGATCGAAAGGTATCTTTGGTTCCTGCGATTTTTCGTGAAAAGCTCATTCTATGGGATCACATCCTTTGAACCTGGCCGTTCGATTCATTTTGGAAGTTTTGGCCCTAATCTCATTTGGGACTTACGGCTGGAATCAAACGGAAGGGTGGATGAGGTTTGTCGCGGCGATCGGGCTCCCATTGTTGTTCGCCGCAGCATGGGCAATTTTTGCCGTACCTGACGATCCCAGCCGCTCTGGCGCCGCACCTGTGGTGACGCCAGGTCTCCTGCGGCTAGTCCTGGAGTTGGCTTTTTTCGCTTTTGCCACCTGGTGTTTGCGGGAGAATGGTCATCTGAAGTCGGGCTTGGTATTCGGCATTGTGGTACTCATTCACTATGTGGTTTCCTACGATCGTATTGTGTGGTTGCTAAAACACTGAATATATTGAGGCTAGCCTAAAGCCCATGCCCTCATGATATTCAAAACCCGATTGCTCGCTGCAACTCTTATGCTGGTTGTGGTTGGATGCTTTTACTCCTGCGAAAAACCTCTGGAATCAGATCCACTCGCCTGGCCGGAAATCACGAATGAGACCAAACCCTGGACCCGATGGTGGTGGCATGGCAGTGCGGTGACCAAGGAAGGGATCACGTCCGAACTGGAGCAACTGAAGGGCATAGGTATTGGCGGTGTAGAGCTCACGCCGATCTTTGGCATCATCGGGAAGGAGGAGCAATTCATCGACTACCTCTCGCCGGAGTGGATGGAGATGTTCATGCACACGCTGAAGGAGGCCGAGCGATTGGGTCTGGGCGTGGACATGGCAACAGGAACAGGTTGGCCCTTTGGCGGGCCCTGGATCGGGGCAGATCACGCTCCTAAGAATATGGTCTCCAAGAGTTTCGAACTACAGGGAGGAGAGAAGCTAAGCGAACCCGTCCAATACACCCAGGAGCCACTGGTTCGATCCGTGACCAATATGGTGTACCAACTCTATGGCATTTACCGGGTACCGGGGGAGGAGATCACTGGATCTATGAAGGAGCCAGAGTTTCTCGAGCAGCGACCGAGGTTGAATATCAGTGACATCAACGAGCCAATTTCCAGCAACACGAATCTCCAGGCTTTGGCGCTTGACCAGGTAAGATTTGAAAAAGAGTTGCCACTGGTGACATTGATGGCCTATAGCGATGCGGGTCAGGTGGTGGATTTGACCGAGCGAGTGGCTGAGGAGGGGATATTGGATTGGGTCGCCCCGGAAGGATCTTGGGAACTTGTCGCGCTTTTCCAGGGATGGCATGGCAAGATGGTAGAGCGGGCAGCACCAGGAGGTGAGGGCAATACATTGGACCACTTCTCAGAGGGGGCGATCAATACCTATCTGGCGCGTTTTGACAGTGCCTTTGCAGATGCGGACATCAGCTACCTCCGCGCCTTTTTCAATGATTCCTATGAGGTGGATGACGCGCGTGGGGAAGCAGACTGGACGCCGGAGCTATTCGATGAATTTGAGCGAAGAAGAGGTTACGACCTGCGCCACTACCTTCGCGAGCTATTGAGTGGGAGTGACGATGAGATGTCCCGGAGGGTCCTTTCCGACTACCGTGAGACCATTGGCGAGTTACTGCTGGAGAAGTTCACAAACAATTGGGATCAGTGGGCTGAAGCTCAAGGAGCACTCATTCGAAGTCAGGCGCACGGATCCCCCGGCAACCTGCTGGATCTGTATGCGGCCAGTGATATTCCCGAGACGGAAGGCACCGATCCGATCGCCAGTCAGTTTGCCTCCTCGGCGGCCCACGTTTCTGGCAAGCGGCTGTCCTCCTCCGAGGCTGCTACGTGGCTGGATGAGCATTTCCTCTCGTCCCTGGCTGATATCAGGGTAAATGTGGAGCGGTATCTACTGAGCGGTATCAACCACGTGTTTTATCATGGGACGGCTTATAGTCCCGACGATGAGCCCTGGCCCGGTTACCTCTTTTACGCGGCCATCCACGCCAACGATCGCAATACCTGGTGGCAAGACTTCGGTCAACTCAATCAATACATTGCCAGAGTGCAGTCGTTTCTGCAGGCGGGTAAGCCTGCTAATGAGGTGCTCGTGTACTTCCCCATTCATGATCTGTACGCTACTCCAGGTCATGAGAGGCTCGTTCACTTCGACCTGGGAAGGGGTGCCTTCGAAGAGTCATCCGCTGATGTAGTGGCCACATGGCTCCGTGAAAATGGGTACTCATTTGATTTCATTTCCGATGCTCAGTTGCTCACAGCAACTGGTTCATCTTCCATTACAACCGCTGGCTGCGATTATCAGGTGCTATTTGTGCCCGGCTGTGAATACATGCCCATCTCGACGCTGCAGAAGATTTTGGAGTTCGCCCAAGCCGGGACAACTGTCATCTTCGCAGAAGGGTTTCCGCAAGGTCCTCCGGGCATGACAGACCTGGAGAACCGACAGGCGAGATTTGATCAGTTGGTAGGGGAATTACAAAAAGCAGAGGGTGTAACTACGACCAACGACATTGCCGTAGCGTTGGCTTCTCAATCTGGTGTCAGACGGGAGCCGATGGTCGACCTTGGTCTCCAGTGGATCAAAAGGGATACCGGGGAGGGGAGCTACTATTTTGTTGTCAACCAGAGTGACACGCCCATTGACGGCTACGTCCCGATGTCGGCCCCTGCAGAAGGCGCAATCATCTTTGATCCTGAAACAGGGATCAATGGCGTGGCGCAGACACGTACCAACGAGGTGGGAATTGAGGTGTACCTTCAGCTGTTTCCGGGTGAGTCTTTGATCGTGGCCACTCACAGCAACACCCTTCCAGGGACTTCATTTCCCTACTTCGAGGAGCGAGGCGAGCCTACTGTACTAAGTCGTCCGTGGGAGGTTGCTTTCCTGAGGGGAGGGCCCACATTGCCAGAGCCTGTGACTGACAGAGACCTTTTGCCGTGGACCTCTTTGGAAAATGAAGGTATTTCCGAATTTTCCGGTACAGCTTCCTATAGGACAACTTTTGATCGTCCTGCCGGAGAGGTGTGGAAGCTCGACCTGGGAACAGTAAAGGAGAGCGCCCGTGTCTTTGTCAATGGTAAGGAGGTCGGAACACTCATCGGACCGGAATACTCCCTAACTCTTGTTGCCGCCGATCTTACGCCGACCAATACACTCGAGATCCAGGTGACTAACCTGATGGCCAACCGCATTGCTGATATGGACAAGAAAGGCGTCTTTTGGAAGAAGTTTTACAACATCAACTTCCCAGCGCGGCTGGCTGCCAACCGCACCGCCGGCCTTTTCGATGCTTCAGCATGGGAGCCAATGGAATCGGGTTTGATCGGGCCGGTGACCATTACTCGGTTAAAAGAGAAGTCGTTCTGACGCCGAGTAAAGCTTTAAAGACCAGTTCAGTCTTTCTTAAGTAAAGGCAAAGGATAGGTGGTTTTAGTGATTCTAGTCACGAAATCGATTTCCATTTAAAGAATTTTAATTTGAAAGGGCTCTTTTCTTGCAAATTTTTTGGTTTTGTAATTATTCACACTAAATTGGTCAACCAGTTTCTGGTTAACTAGAAGACAATGGCACAAGAACTACTAAATACATTCAAAGAGATAGTCATCGAGAAGCCCGGAGATAAGATTATCACGCAGATCCGGGAGCTAATCAGCTCAGGCCAGCTCAAACCTGGTGACAAGCTGCCCTCTGAAAGAATGTTGAGCGAGAAATTTGGAGTAGGACGGACTTATGTTCGCGATGCCATTCGTAAGCTGGAGTTCTATGGGATCTTAAAGACATTACCTCAGAGTGGTACAGTCGTAGCCGGCATCGGTATTACCGCACTAGAAGGCTTGATCACCGACGTCCTTGGACTACAAGGCAACGATTTTCATTCATTAGTTGAAACACGAGTGTTACTCGAGACCAACTCTGCCAGGTTTGCTGCGCTTAGGAGAACGGATGAGGACATCGTAAAGATTGCCGAAACACTGAGTGCCTATGAAGAGGCAGTGAAAGCAGGTAAGTCCGCGGTAGAAGAAGATTTACTTTTTCACTTGCAGATTGCAGAGGCCAGTAAGAATTCTGTCCTCAAGTCTTTGATGCTGATTGTCACCCCGGATATTTTGACCTACTTCAAAGCCAACAACGTCTGCGAAGGCCCTCGCCCGAAGCGCGCATTGGACGAACACCACCAGATCTTAGAACACATCAATAGAAAAGACGCGGAGAGTGCGGAAGAGGCCATGAGGGAACACCTGAGTGATCTGTTGACTTTCACCTCCGATAAATACTAACAATACCTAATAACTACTTAAACCAATCTATGCTTATGCCCAACAATACGATTGATTGACAAAAGAACAGGCCAGCTCAGAGCAGGCCCGTATGGCAGGAAACGGACACTCGTTCAGGCCCTCGCGAAAAAGTCTGTCACGCGTGTGTTCCTACTTGTAACGCTAATTTAGCGCTATTTTCTTATAAAGCGAAGAGACCCATCATCGACCTGCCCGACTCCATCGGTCCCTTCACGATCTTAAAAAAAGTATGATGAAGTTTTATTTTTTGAAACATTCAGTGAATGCCTGCATGTTCTTTATGGCATTTGCTTTGATGCTGGTTATACCTGCAAGTGCGCAGGCCCAGCGGGTTTCGGGTACGGTGGTGGATGACACCAACTCACCAATTCCCGGATTGACGGTACTGGAGAAGGGTACCAGCAACGGGACGATTACTAACGAACAAGGCGAGTATGCGCTTAGCGCTGGAGGAGATGCCACTCTGGTATTTTCCTTTATTGGTTTTGTCACTCAGGAAGTCCAGGTGGGAGGACGTTCGCAAATCGACGTAACGATGTCGGTCGACCTTCAGGAGTTGGAAGAGGTTGTTGTCGTAGGATACGGTACTCGGAAGAAGTCACACAATACCGGCGCGATCGCGCAGGTGGGAGGTGAGGAAATCGCCGCCCTCCAGGTAAATCGTGTGGACGATGCTTTGGCAGGAAAGCTGCCGGGAGTGTACATCCAGAATCAAAATGGAGAGCCTGGCGCGGATCCAAAAATCCAAATCCGAGCTGCCTCCTCAATTACGGGCAATTCTGATCCTCTGATTGTAGTGGATGGGTATCCCATATCTGGAAGTTTGGCCACAGTCAATCCAAACGATATCGAGAGTTTGGAGGTACTGAAGGATGCAGCCTCAGCGGCAATCTACGGGTCGCGGGGAGCCAATGGTGTGATTCTTGTCACTACTAAAAAAGGAAGATCCGGCAAGGCTTCCTTCAGCTATAACATGTTTGCCAGTACCTCGCACAAGTATCGTAAGGATAATATCAATCCGACTGCAGGGGAGTGGGCCGAAACGATCGAAACCAATATAGCCAATGGCTCATTCGATGTTTCTGAGATGGATCCGGAGCTGTTGGATTACAGGGTCAACGCTTTCAAGAATTCACCTGATGTAGTCGCGGTGGAAGACTGGCTCTTTGACAACGGTAGCAGTATGAACCACGACTTCAGCGTCAGTGGCGGCACACAGGACGTCAATTACTTCGCCTCCATGGGCTACCTCAATACTGAAGGAATCGTTAGAGATCAAGGGTTTGAGCGATTCAATGCAAGATTGAACCTCGATGCCAAATTGGGAGACCGGTTCAAGACTGGATTGAATATCACAGGCTTTGCCTCTGAAAGAGATATCGTAGGATGGGACATGAGAGACATCCTACGAGCCTATAGTGTTCACCCGATTTATCATACGGAAGCATCCATTGCCTTTGTCCAGCAACTGGACCAGCAGGCGCAAGCTTTGGGGCTGGCTCCATTCGATAATGGTTTCAGAGGTGGTGCTGATGCTCCGTGGAATAGCAGTATCTACACGCTGGAGCCCGGTATGACGGCCCAAGACTGGCATTATGGAAGGTCTGGCAATGGTATTGGCGGCTCAGGTGATGCCGGTCCCGCTACGAAGCTGGACAATACAGACCGATGGGAAAAGACCTACTTTGCCAATATCAGCTCATACCTCCAATTCGAGATCATCGACGGCCTCAATATCAAGACGGTCCTTGGGGGTGACTTCAACGATACCAGAAACTTCTACTCCAGAACTTTGGAATTCGATTCCCGTGCGAGAAGCACACAAACGAATCTGGACCAGACGGATACAAAAAGGACTTCGGTTTTGAGTGAGACGACCTTGAATTACTCGCAGGAGTTTGGTAGCCATGATATCTCTGCAGTGGCAGGTGTCGAATTTCAGAACTTCTACATCACTGGCCTGGCCTTGGACGGCACCAACGTGCCCTATGGACAGCCTTTAAATTACGCCCTGCTTGATCCTGCGGACATCAGCGTGTCAGAGCGAAATGAGACCATTGCTCGGAGAAGCGTCTTCGGTCGAATCAACTATGCTTTCGATGATCGCTACCTGGCGTCTGTATCACTAAGAAGAGATGGCGATTCACGGTTTGGGGAGAACAATCGGTGGGAGACGTTCCCCGCCCTTTCATTGGGATGGAATGTGCACAACGAAGCTTTCTACAACTCAAATTTCCTAAGCAATCTGAAGCTGCGGTTTAGTACTGGGTCCCTTGGAACTACTTCTAACCTAGGAGCCTATAGCTCACTGAGTCTCTTGAATCCACAGGCGTCAGTGCTTGGAAATGCATTCCTGATCCCCTCAGATGTGGCCAATCCTGACCTGACCTGGCAGACCAATACAGAAACCAACTACGGTGTCAACCTAGGTTTCCTTGGCAATCGTTTCACATTGGGTGTTGACTTCTACACGTCGAACATCGAAGAGATCTTGATTGATCAGAGTGTATCAGAGGTATTGGGTACTACTTCAGTAAGACTCAATTCCGGCGACGTGAAGAGTTCGGGATTGGAATTTGAGTTGTTTGTCGATGTTTTGGAGAAGGGGCCAGTGACATGGACCATCAACGCGAACTTGTCGACTGTCAATACGGAGATCACGGACTTGGGTGGTCTTGATGAATTAGCTCCCACCATCTATGGACAAAGTGGTCGAGGTCCTGTTTTCAGAAACTACGTAGGTGGCGAGATCGGCGAAATGTGGGGATTGGAGACCATAGGACAAGTGGAGATGGTTCATGTGGAGGATCCCACTAGAAACAATGGTATCAGCAGTGGTGAGTACTATGTAGTCGACCAGAATGGTGACGGTGTTATTGACCGAACAAGAACCGTCGCTGAAGGCGGAGACCTTGTCAAAATTGGTAGCAACGTTCCGGATTTCTACTGGGGACTTTCCAGTTCATTGAGCTACAAAGACTTCGATATGTCATTCGTCTTCCAGGGAGCCCAGGGAGGTGACGTCTTCAATATCGATCCACTGTACTATGAGTCACAGTGGGGTGGAAGACTGCGAGACAGCTTTGATGCCAACGACGACGGTATCGCTGATCACAATGGTGAACACTATGTTCGCGCAAGGGACCAAACCGATGCTATGGTCCAGGATGCCTCTTATGTAGCCTTGAGAAATATGACGATTGGCTACACCCTCAACCCACTGTGGGTCAACAAAGTAGGCATCAGCAATGCGCGTGTGTATCTGGCTGCCACCAACCTGTTGTACTTGTGGGCAGACGACTACACGTCATTCAACCCGGAAGGCGTGGAGACCACCAATTCCGGATACCTGGGGCCAACAACTTACGGGGTTCAAGTGGGTGCCAGCCCTATTACCCGAAGCTTCACTGTTGGTTTGAATGTTAATTTCTAAAGACAATAAAATGAAGACTGTATATATATTTTTAGGAGCATTGCTGCTGATCACGGCGTGTGCCGAAGATTTGGATCAGTTCCCACCGAACATTGAGAGTTCGGGCTCATTGACAGATTTTGAAGGAGTACTCAATGCTGCCTACTACTATCAGCATGCCTCCGCCACACCAATGGCGGTAATGGGAGACTTCCGGGCTGACAACGCCTTTATGTTCGAACCTCCTTATACTGAGTTTGACGTTTTTGGACCTGGTTTGACCGCAATGGAAGATCAGTTTTTCAGTCCTTTGTATTCGGGACTATACAAGTCCATATTGAGTGCTAACAACGTCATCGAAAACTCGGCAGTCGCGACGGAGGTGGCTGAGGCCAAGTTCTTGAGAGGGTTGTCATATTTCAAACTCGTACTAGTGTTTGGAGACGTGCCAGTCAATCTATCTTCCACGCCGAGTGTTTCTGATCCATCCATTTTGGAGCGACAGTCAGCGGCAGAGGTTTACACAAACGTGATCATTCCTGACTTGCAGGACGCGATTGCCGGGCTGGATACGGAAATCGTCGACGGTCGAGCTTCTCAACTGGCGGCTCAGGCATTATTAGGGAAAGTACATGTGCACCGAGGCGACTTTGGTAGTGCCCAATCGCATCTCGCAGCTGTCGTCAATGGCGCAGCGGGTGCCGGCATCGCCTTGCAGGAGAACTTTGCCGACATTTTTGGTGAAGCGAATGACCTGAATTCAGAGATCATCTTTGCAACGCAAATTTCAAGCTCTATTGTCGATGAGTATGGCTTCTCAGAGTTCTGGTCATGGTCTGGCGGATTGGATACCAAATCCCTCAATCCTCTAGATCAGGACCTCGTTGACGCTTTTGATGCCAGCCCTGGAGATCTTCGAAGAGATGTGACGATCGATACAGCAGTGATGGCTTCTCCGAAGTTCCCTCAAACCGGGGGCCCTGATCATGATTGGATTGAGATCAGGTTGGCGGATGTCATCATGCTATATGCCGAGACGTTGAACGAGACAGGCTCCTCGGCTGAGGACGTGCTTGACTTGCTCGATCCTATCCGCACAAGGGCCGGACTGGATCCATTGGATCACACAGTGCTGAATACACAAGCCTTGGTACGCCAGGCTATTCAGGACGAAAGAAGACTCGAGCTGGCCTTTGAAGGGCAACGATGGTTCGATTTGGTACGAACTGGCACCGTCGATGCAGAGATGGGGGAGACAGTGGATAGCCGATATCACATCTTTCCGATCCCTATATCAGAGGTGCTTGCGAGCTTCGGCGTCATCACGCAAAACGATGGCTACTAGAGCTGAGTTCTCTTCATAGCAATATAAACCGTGAGGTGGTGGGTAACTGCCCGGGCGATAGGCTCGGGCAGGATCCCTGCCTTACCAATCTGGATTTTTTTAGTGGGCACAGCAAAGTGCTGCTGACCCATACTTGTCGGAGGTAGGTCCATATGAACTATCGCCTCCCAACGAGACAATTTTTCGAAGTGCCAAAATACCGATGAACTGGATAAGCGGAGCTTTTTCTGAAGTCTCAAACCCACGCGTCTATCAACCCAACAATGGGCCAGGGAGCCTTTTGAATCGATAAGATATTATGAGCCGGAACTACATCATTAACCACGTGGAAAAAAATCAAAGACGCTTCATGCAGGGGTTAAAGTTAGTACTTGTACTAGCTGTGCTGAATTTCTGGTGTACCTCCTGTCAGCAGGAGGGCACTGGCAATTTTGTTCGCAACATCGAAGAGTTCAATGCCGCTGTCGCGACGGCGCAACCAGGGGCAGTCATTACTATGGCGAATGGTACCTGGCAAGATGTCGAACTTCGACTGATCGCGACAGGTGAGGAGGGCAACCCGGTCAAACTTCAAGCGCAGACTCCCGGGGAGGTGATCATCTCAGGCCAATCCAACCTCGCCTTCTCTGGTGATTATATCGAGGTATCAGGCCTCGTTTTCAAGAATGGCTATACACCTACCAGTGAGGTCATCTCTTTCCGTACGTCCAAGGATCAACTGGCCAACAATAGTCGTGTGACGAACTGCGTCATCATGGACTATTCAAACCCTGAGCGCTTCGATGGAGACACTTGGGTTGCCATTTACGGCAAGAACAATGTCTTCGACTACAACACGATGATCGGTAAGGGAAACCGCGGCGTGACCCTGGCTGTCAAAATGGATACGGAAGAAAGCAGGGAAAACAACCACATCATCGAAAACAACTACTTCGGGCCTCGAGAGATCCTCGGGTCCAACGGAGGGGAGACCTTGCGGGTGGGCACAAGCCACTACTCAAGGATGTATTCCAACACGATCGTTCGTCGCAACTATTTCGATCGTGTCAACGGCGAGCATGAGATCATCTCCAATAAGTCTTGTGGAGATGAGTTTCGCGACAATGTATTCTTTGAGTGCCAGGGGACGCTGACAATGCGACACGGCCACCATACTTTGGTCGAGAACAACTACTTCCTGGGCAATCGAAAGCCCAACACAGGAGGTATTCGGATCATCAACGAATACCAAACGGTGAGAAAGAACTACATGGCGGGCTTGACCGGACATCGGTTTAGGGGTGCGCTTGTTATCATGAATGGAGTGCCCAATTCGCCCATCAACCGCTACAATCAGGTGATCGACTCATACATGGACAATAACATCGTGATCAACAGTGATTACATCCAATTGTGTGCGGGAAGTGATGAGGAGCGGTCGGCGGTGCCCATTGGGTCGACGTTCAAAAACAACCTGATCCTCGGGAATACCAATCCCACGCCCTTCACCATCTACGACGATGTCTCTGGTATCGAGTTTCAGGGAAATGTGATGAATGACGAGGCCGAAGCGCCATTCGAAGAGGGGTTTGAAAAAGTCGCGCTAGACCTCTCCAGAAATGCGAACGGACTGCTGGTCCCAGACCAGGCGCTGATTGACCGCATCGAGTTTGGGGAGGTGAAGCTTCCAATTACCAAAGACGAGGTAGGGGCCAGCTACTATCCGAAGGATGGTGCCTCGCGCACCTTCAATACCGGTAAGACCATCAAAGTGCCAGCAGGAGTGAACACAATACTTGACGCCCTGGCCGAGAGTGCTTCAGGGGATATTCTGCAATTGGAAAATGGAGGTGAGTACCTGATGACGAAGTACGCTTTCGTATATCACCCGATCTCCATCGTCACTCCACAGGGTGAGAAAGCGAAGATCCTTTCTGAGAAACAGAGCTTCTTCAAGATCGAAAACGGCGGTGCTTTCCTGGCGAAGAACGTCCTGTTTCACGGGGCGGAGTCACCTGACCAGGCAGGCAACAATGTCATCAGCACGAGCAAGTATTCCATGAATAAGAATTACGCTGTACATATCGAGGACTGTGAGGTCGTTGACTTGGACAAGAACCACTCGTTCGACTTTCTCAAGTCCTACAAGCACACGTTTGCCGACTCCATCAACATCATCAATTCGAACATGACCAATGTAACGGGTGCGGTAATGACTTTGGACATGGAAGTCGAGGACTTGGGAATCTACAATGTCGAGAATGTCAAGATCATCAATTCCACATTCACGGACGTGAAGCATGAGGTGGCCAATGTGTACAGGGGAGGCACCGACGAGAGTACGTTTGGCCCCATCATGACCATCTCCGATGTCACCATCAAGAACTCCGGGAAGGGTCAGAGGAACAAGGTGAAATCCGTGCTCAAGTTTCACGGCGTCCAAAAGCTCAATGTTTCCGATGTGGTCATCGAGGACAGTGAGGGGATAGACCTGTTCATGACCAATGGTGAGCCCATCACTCGGATCGAGAATGTGTCTTTTATCAACTCGTCGGGACTTGCCACCAATCATGATGGGTATACTGCCAGCAACATAACCAGCCGAAGCAAGTGAGAATTGCACTGACGATATTGATTCTTCTTCATATGGTCTCATCCGGGGCTCAGGATCATCCCAATTTGATCCTGACCCTTGATGGGATAACATCCATGAGAAGTGTGAAGGGGCAGGTGGCTTTGTTTGACAAATCCATCGCCATGGCAAAGGAGCAGGTTGATGCCGAACTGGATAAGGGAATCGACGTGCCTACCCCCAAGGATCTGGCCGGCGGCTACACGCACGAAAGGCACAAGGCCAACTTCTTTACCATGCAGAAAGCGGGTGTCCTCTTTCAAATTACTGAAGAGGAGAAGTATGCAACCTACATCAGAGACATGCTACTGCAGTATGCCGAGATGTATCCAACACTCGGCAAGCATCCCGCAACGCGCTCCTACGCCAGAGGCAAGTTTTTCTGGCAATGTTTGAATGACGCCAACTGGCTAGTGTACACCAGTCAGGCCTACGACTGCATCTATGATTGGCTGGATCAGGGTACGCGGGAGAAACTCAATAGCGAGCTCTTCCGACCCTACGCAGAATACATTTCGGTAGAGAATCCTCAGTTCTTCAACCGTATCCACAATCACAGTACGTGGGGCAATGCCGCCGTGGGAATGATCGGGTTGGTCATGGGAGATGAGGAACTGGTGAAGTGGGCGCTCTACGGTCTGGACGTCAAGGTGCCGGGCGATATCGTCAAGGACAATGACGGTGGGGCCATCCAACTGGAAGGACAGAAGGAGGCCGGATTCTTAGCGCAATTGGATCACGCCTTTTCACCAGATGGCTACTATACCGAGGGGCCTTACTACCAGCGGTATGCGATGTATCCGTTCCTCATATTCGCACAGGGCCTGGCCAATGTGAAACCAGAGCTTGACATACTCAACTACCGGGAAGGTCTGCTGATCAAAGCCGTGTATGCTCTGATCAATCAAACGAACTCAGCCGGGGAGTTCTTTCCCATCAACGACGCCCAAAAAGGCATGTCCCTCATGTCTCGGGAGTTGGTCAATGCCGTGAGCATGGCTTATCACTACGGTGCGCAAGACCCTCAGCTGCTTTCTATCGTAGAACAGCAAGGCCGGGTACCCCTGAATGATGCCGGATTGTCTGCCGCACGGGGGATCGCCGATGGCCATGCCGAGCCTTATCAGTTTACGAGCCTCGAACTCACGGACGGCGCCAACGGCGGCGAAGGTGCTATTGGCATCTTAAGAAAAGATGGTCTGACCCTGATGATGAAGTACGCGAAACATGGCATGGGGCACGGTCATTTCGATCGCTTGGGCTTTTTGCTCTACGATGAAGAAAAAGAGGTCATACAAGACTATGGCTCGGCGAGGTGGGTCAACATCGAGCACAAAGACGGTGGCGGCTACCTGAAGGAGAACACAAGCTGGGCCAAGCAGACTGTGGCACACAATACCCTGGTCGTTGACAAAGACTCTCACTTTGATGGTGATGTGAAGGAGGCGGACAAAACTTCTGCCACACCCTATTATTTCCTGGCTGGCGACGATGTACAAATCATGAGCGCCAAAGAGACCAATGCCTATAGTAATGTGGTGATGCATCGGACCATGGCGGTACTGGAGGTTAATGGAGTGGAAAATCCATTGATCATAGATCTGTTTGCGGTGCAGGCTCCAGAAGGAACGCGATACGACCTGCCCCTCTACTACCTCGGAGAGATGATGTCTTCGAATCAGGAATTTGAGACAAACAATGACTTGTCCGCAATGGGCACCAATGACGGCTACCAACACCTATGGCAGGAAGCGCTAGCCAACCTGCAGGGCGAGACCTTCCGGTTCACCTGGTTCAATGGTAGGAATTTCTATTCATTGAATAGCGCCACGAGGGCTGGAGACGAGCTGTTGCTGACGCGCATAGGAGCCAATGATCCCAATTTCAACTTGAGGAGGGATCCGGGGATGATTCACCGCCGAACAGGAGGGAACACACTGTTCGCCAGTCTGTATGAAACCCATGGCTTCTACAGCTACCCGGATGAGATTCCCATCAACTCATTCACATCAGTGGCCAACCTCGAAATCCTCCATGAATCTGAGGAGTATGTCGCGGTAGCCTTCGCACTCCAAAGTGGAGAGCACTACCTCTTTGCTTTCTCCTTGCAAGATGCCAGCGAATCGGGTAGGCACCAGCTTGACTTATCAACTGGCCAACTGACGTGGGACGGAGTTTACGATTTCAAAAAATTAGATCAATAAGATATGAGCAGAAACAGCGAAAAATACATTTTGACTGAAGGCATGGAATGGGAAGAACTCGGCGGAGGCGTGTCCCGTAAGATGCTCGGCTATGACAATCAGATCATGATGGTCCTGGTGAAGTTTGAGAAGGGTGCCTTGGGTTCCCCTCACAGTCACTTTCATACCCAGACAACCTACTGCGTTGAAGGGGCATTCGAATTTGAGATTGATGGGGTAAAACAGGTAGTGAAAGCCGGAGACGGCGTCTACATCGAACCGAACCTGCTGCACAGCGCGCGCTGCCTGGAGGCAGGAATGCTGATCGACACATTCAGCCCGGTGAGGGAGGACTTCCTGAGTGGTGGCGGAGTGTCCTATTTCGGGGATAAGGATTAAAACCTAGCAACTCAACCTAACAATGAAGATTAAGGGATTAAGATGGTGGGTGATTGGCTTGATTGCATTGGCCACCATTATCAACTACATCGACAGGCAATCGATCAACGTGCTTTGGCCGGAGATCTCCGAGCAGCTCTATCCTGACAAAACGCTGGATGAGCGCAAAGAGATTTACTCGCTCATATCCGTCATATTCGTTTTTGCCTACGCCTTTGGGCAGGCCATTTTCGGGCGCATATTTGATTGGATTGGAACACGTCTTGGATTTGCCCTTTCTATCGGCGTCTGGTCCGCCGCGACGGCGCTGCACGCCTTGGCCCGGTCGTTCGCAGGGTTTGCTATTTTCAGATCTATTTTGGGCATCGCGGAAGCAGGAAACTGGCCGGGGGCAGCAAAAGGAAATGCGGAATGGTTTCCAACCAAAGAGCGGGCCTTTGCCCAAGGGCTGTTCAATTCAGGAGCTGCCATCGGAGGGATCATTTCCATACCCCTCATTGCCTTCCTGACAATCTACTTCAGCTGGCAGATGATATTTGTGCTCATAGGGGTGACAGGCTTTCTGTGGCTGCTCCCATGGATGTATTTGGTGAAGACTCCGCCTAAGAATCATCCATGGATCACCGATGAGGAACGAAAGTACATTTTAGATGGGCAGAAGAACGAGGCGCCTGTCGAAGAGGAGGCTTCCGTAGAGGTCGATGAAAAAGTATTGACACACAAGCAGAGCTGGGGAGTGATCATCGCTTCGGCGGCTATCGATCCCATTTGGTGGCTTTTCGTTTTTTGGATTCCGATTTATCTGTCGGAAGTCTATGGCATGGACGTCAAAGGGATTGGGATCTATGGATGGGTGCCGTACGTAGGTGCGATGCTCGGGGCCTGGTTTGGAGGTCTTTTTGCCCAAAACAGGATGAAGGCAGGCTGGGACGTCAATAAGACAAGAAAGACAGTAATTACACTGGGTTGTCTGATCATGCTACCCGCTTTGATGGCTATGGCCAACCCCGGGGCACCGATAACAGCGGTATTGATCATGGCCGTGATTCTCTTCGGATTTCAGACGACTATCGGCAATGTTCAGACCCTGCCGAGCGATTTCTTCAGTGGAAAATCAGTAGGTACGCTTTCCGGATTTGCCGGTATGGCTGCAAAACTTACAGCGGCTGGACTCACTTATCTCGTTCCGTGGCTGACCATGGGCGGGAACTACACACCAGCATTCGTGATAGGTGCTGCGCTTGCCTTAATCGCCCTTGCCGCGGTCTGGGTGCTGTGTGGGAGAATTGAACCAGTCCGATCAAAATGATGACTTCATAACTAACAAGAATAAAAAAATGGGAAAATCAGAAAATAAAGTCGCGATAGTTACCGGTGCAACAGGTGGCATTGGTTTCGCGGTAGCGAAAAGGTTGGGCCAGGAAGGCTACACCGTGGTCTTAAATGGCATCGAAAACGAAATGGGAACGTTGAGAGTCGAAGAGCTCACCCAGCAAGGTATCGACGCTGAGTACCGTGGCTTCGATGTCACTAACGAAGAGGAAGTGACTTCAGCTATCAAGTCGGTCGGTGAGAAGTATGGACGAATTGATGTGCTCGTCAACAATGCCGGCGGATTAGGCGGAAGATCACGGTTCGAGGACATGACGACAGATTTTTACCGGGCAGTAATGGCCCTCAATCTGGATTCGGTGTTCTTCACTTCGAGGGCAGCTATCCCTTACTTGAAGAAAGGAGAGCATCCTACGATAATCAACTATACGTCCAATGCGGGATGGAATGCCGGAGGACCTGGGGCCGGAATTTACGGTACGTCAAAAGCCGGAGTCCATGCCATTACCCGGGCGTTGGCCAAAGACTTGGCTGAGTACGGCATCAGGGTCAACGCTGTATCCCCAGGCACCATCGATACGCCGTTTCATGCCCAGATCAAAGCGACGAAGCCGGAGGTATTCGCATCGTGGAAGAACAACATTCTATTGGGGAGACTGGGAGAACCAGAAGAAGTCGCTTCCGTTGTGGCGTTTTTGGCTGGCAAGGAGGCATCTTTCTTGACTGCCGAGACCATTCAAATTGGTGGAGGCCAGGCATTGGGAATATAGGATCTAACTAAAATCTTGTGTCGATGAAATTGCAAGGTAAAGTAGCCGTAGTAACGGGTGGCGCCCGTGACATAGGAAGAGCCATATGCGTGAAGCTGGCGAAAGAAGGCGCGAAGGTCGCCGTCAACTACTTCAACAGCGAAAAAGATAGCCAGGACACCCTTGAGGCCATTAAGGCGGTCGGGGGTGAAGCCATCGCGATACGCGGAGATGTGACCAAAAAAGAAGACATCGAGGCCATGGTGGCCAAGACCAAAGCGGCATTTGGTGATCGCGTGGATATTCTGGTCAACAATGCGGGGGGGCTTTTCGCCAGAAAAAAGATTGAAGAGTTGGATGAGGCATTCTACGATCTGGTCATGAATGTCAATTTGAAGGGCACGGTCTTCGTGACACAGGCCTTCAAGTCATTGATGGGCGAAGGTGGCTCGATCATCAACATAGCATCACAGGCAGGGCGAGATGGCGGTGGCCCGGGTTCTGCTATCTACGCAGCATCCAAAGGCGCGGTCATGACATTGACACGAAACTGGGCAAAAGAACTAGGCCCTCAGGGTATCAGAATCAATGCAGTTTGTCCGGGGATGATTGCCACAAAGTTTCACGATGACTTTACCCAGGATGAAGTGCGAGTCAAGGTAGCAGGGAGCACCCCACTCAGAAGAGAGGGGCAAGCCGCAGAGGTGGCTGATCTCGTGGCTTATCTTTCTGGTTGCGAAGCGTCATTCGTCACTGGCAACAATGTTGATATCAACGGCGGACTAGCCTTCTCATAGCATCAACCTAAGCAAAAGGGCTTCGCTACAGGCCGCGCAAGTCGTGGCGGTAGCGGGGCATTTTCAACCCCCAAAAGTGATGGTCAAATAGTAGGGAATGGATGGCTATTGTCCTTTCCCACATTCACTTATTAACTGGAGATAACTAATGAATAAGTCTGTTGTCATCATCGCAGGCGGGGGGCCTGCTCCTGGCATCAATACGGTAATCAGCACCGTGGCCAAAGTTTTTTTGAAAGATGGATATCGGGTCCTTGGCGTTCACGAGGGCTACAAGGGTCTGATGTCAGCGGATCCGGAGGTCAAGGAGTTTGACTTTGATCACGCGGATAGGATTTTCAGTAGGGGAGGCTCGACGTTGGTGATGAGCCGTCACAAGCCCAAGGACCACGAGTTTAAGGCCGACTTCTTTCGCGACAACAATGTGAAACTGCTTGTCACCATAGGTGGGGACGATACAGCAAGTACGGCGAATAGACTATCGAAATTCTTGCGAAACAATGATGTGGATGTCCAGAACATCCATGTGCCTAAGACCATCGACAACGACCTCCCGCTGCCAGACCGGAATCCCACGTTTGGCTTCCATTCCGCGAAGGACGAAGGTGTGAAGATTGGGAACACGGTGTACGAGGATGCACGCACCAGCCGCAATTGGTTTGTAATGTCGACGATGGGGCGGTCTGCCGGGCATTTGGCGTTTGGGATCTCCACGGGATGTCATTTTCCAATGATGATCATCCCGGAGATGTTCACTGACACCGAGCCAACCCTCGACAAGGTGATCAACCTGATCATTTCGTCGATGATCAAGCGAAAGATCTTGGGCGTGGAATATGGAGTAGCTGTCGTCAGCGAGGGCCTTTTCCACGTCATCTCCGAGGAAGAGCTCAAGAGCTGTGGCATACTCTTCACTTACGATGACCATGGCCACCCGGAGCTGGGTAATGTGAGCAAATCCAACATCTTCAATGTGTTACTCCAGGAGAAGCTGAAGTCCATGGATATCAGTATCAAAAGCCGACCGGTCGAGATCGGCTATGAATTGCGATGCTGCCGACCCATTGGGTTTGATTTGACGCTGTGCACGCTGCTTGGGATTGGCGTAAAGAAGCTCTTCGATGAGGGGGTTTCCGGTTGCATCGTCACCGCTAACTCTAACGGAGATATTTCCCCCATGTACCTGTCAGAGTTCGAGGACGAGCAAGGGAAGATACCTCCGCGACTGGTCGACATGAGCTCTCAGATTGCGAAGCTCTCCTTGCAAAACCTGCACTACCTGGAAGAAAAGGATTACCCCGCAGCTAGCGAGTGGTTGGAGGATCCGTCGCAGTATGATTTTCACAAAACACTTAATTGGGCATGAGCATGAAAGTAGTGACGTTTGGTGAGGTGATGATGAGGCTGTCCCCTCCGGGTCATGCGAAGTTCTCGCAAGCCACGCAGTTGGAGCTGGTGTATGGAGGTGGTGAGGCCAACGTGGCCATCTCGTTGGCCTACATGGGACTGGAGGCCATTCATGTCACGCGCTTCCCGGATAATCTTATCGGGAGGGCTGCATCCCAGTTTCTTCGCCACCATTGGATCGATACCTCTGCAATTCAGTACGGTGGTCAATTCATGGGCAAGTACTTTCTGGAGAAAGGTGCGGTGCATCGGCCGAGCGAGGTGGTCTATGAGCGCGAGGGATCTTCTTTCGCTGAGGTGGAACCGGGCATGTTTGACTGGCAGGCCATACTAGAGGGTGCCAGCTGGTTCCATTGGACGGGGATCACTCCTGCTATCTCCGATGGTGCGGCGAAGAGCTGTCAGGAAGCCATCAAGGTGGCCAATGATATGGGCATCACCGTTTCCTCGGACATTCATTCGAGGAAGAATTTGTGGCAATACGGTAAGAAGGAAAAGGAGGTGATTCCTCAGTTGGCACAGGGCTGCGATGTCATCATCGGTAGTGCTCGTGGCATCACTCAGATTTTTGGCCTTGGCGAAGAATATGTCGACGATTTTGGAGCCGCTGCTTCTCAACTACAAGCCATCACCCCCCGGGTGAAAAAAGTCTTTGACAAGCATCGTGAGGCGGTTAGTGCCTCTCACAATCGCATCCACGGCATGATGTGGAACGGTGCTGAAATCCTCGAAACGCCCCAATTGGATGTGACACACATCATAGATCGCGTCGGTACTGGTGACGCGTATGCCGCGGGAGTGATTTATGGTCTCCTCAAATACAGTGAGGACCTGGATGCACTCAAGTTCGCTACGGCCGCTTGTGCACTGAAGCATACGGTGGAGGGGGACGCCAACATGGTGTCAGCGGATAACGTCGCCAATGTCATGGACGGGGATACCGCCGGCAATATCATCAGATAGCAGACCATCAAATTGAACCTAATACCATGAACCGCATCTTCAAAGCATTGCTCGCCTTCGGACCGGGAATATTCGCCATTGGGTACACCATAGGAACAGGAAGTGTCACTTCCATGATCGTGGCGGGCAGCTCGTTTGGGATGCAATTGTTATGGGTATTGTTCTTAAGCTGTCTTTTTTCGGGGGCTTTGATTTTCGTGTCCGGTCAATATTACCTGGTCACTGGGGAGACCGCGTTATTGTCATTCAAGAAACACCTGCCCATTGGGAAGTGGATAGCCATCTTTATCATCATCGGCGTAGGGTTCGGTCAGTGGAACTCACTGATTGGCATTCTTGGTATCACCTCAAATATCATCTTCGAGATACTGCACATCTATTTTCCGGGAGCCGCAGATCATCAGTACGCGATAGTGTTAATCATCGCAGTGATTTTGATTGGTGTCATGTACAGCCTTTTGTTGCAAGGCACCTACTCTCTCTTCGAGAAGGTGCTGGTCGTGTTGGTCTCCTGCATGGGTCTGTCCTTTTTTATTACGCTCTTCTTTGTCTTCCCCTTACCGGTGGAGATAGCGAGGGGCATGGTGCCCTCTATCCCGAATGTTGCCGGTGGAAGCTTATTGGTTGCTGCTTTTGTGGGGACAACAATGGCTTCTGCCACATTCTTGTCACGTCCACTTTTCATTCAAGGGAAGGGCTGGGGCCGGGCGCAACTCCAACAGCAAAAGCAGGATGCCTGGGTGGCAGCGGCATTGGTTTTTATTATCAGTGGCTCAATAATGGCCGTTGCCAGCGGGAGTTTATTTGGTACGGGCACCACAATCAACCAGGTGGTAGACATGTCGCAGGTGCTGGAGCCACTCGCGGGCAAGTTTGCCGTGTCCATCTTTTTCTTTGGCACACTCAGTGCCGGACTATCATCGATATTTCCGTGCCTGTTGATTGTACCCATTATGATCTCCGACTACAAGGCAGGCAATCTGGATACGAAATCAAGGCAGTTCAAGTGGATAACGGGCGTCGCCAGTCTGGTGGCCCTGACCATCCCAATATTTGGAGCTAATCCCATCAAGGGACAACTACTGACGCAGGTTTTCAATGTCTTTGTGCTGCCATTGGTTATCGTGGGATTTATGGTGCTGGCCAATAAGAAGTCACTGGGAGAATACCGCAATGGATGGGTATTGAATGCACTCATGGGTTTGGCGCTGGTTTTCTCGCTGATTATTTCCTACAATGGCTTGTTGGCCATCATCGGATTTGAGTAACCGGTGTACTTTGTAAGACAAGGCGTTAGCTGCGTTATCGCTAGCTTTAGCCTATGAGAAAACTCCTTGCGCCGCTGGCGCTTTGTTTATCCCTGCAATCGCAATCGCAGGACCTTATTGACATTGGTGGTGATTGGGACGGGAATTCCACCTTCATGAATTCCCAATTTCATGTGACGTTTTCCTTCGAACAATCCGGTAGCCAGTTGGAAGGCATTTCTACGACGGTCTCCATGGACCAAAAAGACTCCGCAGTCGTAGCATTCACTGGGGTCATAGAAGGGAACGAAGTCGAGATCTTTGCCACCGAATTTGTCTACAAGCAAGGCAATGCCTGCCTGTCCAATAGCGTACTGACTTTCACTCCCGGGGAGGATCAAAATTCCTTGATTGGAAAATGGAAGGGGGACATGCGCCTGAGCTCGTGCCCGCCCCTTGTAGGAGGCGACATCAAATTGTACAAACGTACGCCAAAACCCCGTCCGCGTATGGAGACCACGGCTTCCACGGACCCACTGGCCGTATTGGACGAGGATTACATCGCGAGTTCTCTCATGTTGGAGCTTGAAAACACGTATCACGCCTTGCTGATCGGTGTTGAAGATTACAAGCATTCGTCCGTCCCACGGCTGCAGTACCCGGTAGGTGATGCCGAAGACCTGGCGCAAGTGCTCGAAGCTCATTATGCGTTCGAGTCCGAAGACATCACCATCTTAAGAAATCCCACCAGAAACGAACTGATAGAATCGCTGGACCGCCTGCGTAAGAAAGTGACGGAAAAGGACAACTTGCTGATTTTCTATGCCGGCCATGGCGTGTGGGAGGAGGAACTCAATCAGGGGTACTGGCTGCCAAGCAATGCGTCCATGAATACAAAGTCCAATTGGATTTCGAACAGCACGGTAAGGGATTATGTCCGAGGGATCAAGACGAAACACACCCTGCTGATCGCCGATGCGTGCTTCAGTGGAGGCATCCTACGAGAACGCTCTGCTTTCGAGAATTCCCGTGCCATGCTCGAGCTCTACAAGATGCCGAGTCGCAAGGCTTTGACGAGCGGAACACTCAAGACAGTACCGGACAAGAGTGTATTCATGCAATACCTACTCAAGAACCTCCTTGACAACGATCAACCATTGCTATCGACCGATGAGCTATTTCGCAAGTTTAAGATAGCCGTGATCAACAATAGCCCCAATGCCCAGGTGCCGCAGTATGGACCTATCTGGCAAGCAGGGGACGAGGGTGGGGAATTCATCTTTCTAAAAAAGGCACGAGAATAGCGTGGAGCTCGTTATTTAGGCAGCTATGCATTTACTACCTCAGGCATTTACGGCGTTCGCGTCACGGTTGAAGTTTCCTCAGCTCTTCTTTTTGTTTCTCGTATTGTTCGTATTGGACCTCTTTATACCAGACTTCATTCCTTTGGTGGACGAGCTCTTGTTTGGACTCATCACATTGATGTTTGGTATGTGGAAGAAGCGGAAGAGAGAGCCGAAAGGGACTCCTCACACTGACTTGGCGAATAGCGCGACTCAGGCCGGCTAACTTGTCGTTGACAAAGAATATTGGGCCATTCGTGAGGAAATACAGCATCGGTTCAGATACTTCCGTACTTTCAACGTTAATAGGTCTATAGAAGATCACACCTATTCACCGCCAAAAACACAACAGATGAGGTCGATCTACCGCCATGTCGTACTGATCATTTCGATCTTTTTGCTATTTGTTATGCTATCCTGAGCGTGCCGGCACCCGGGGTAATAGTAGGAACGTACTTGATGACTGATGAGCCATCAGACCTGCAAGGCCTGAATAGGGCTCGTTACGGCCGCTTTCCAACAGCGCCGGGCAATCACCAGTAACGCCAGTGTCGTGATGATAAGAAGCGGCAGGGCCAGCATCTGTGGTTCAATGGTGATCCGGTAGCGATAGTTTTCCAACCACTTGCGACTTCCCAGTAATACTAGTGGCAACGCCACGATAGCAGCTGTGCCCACGAGCTTCAAAAAGTCGTATAGCAGGACCATCATCGTGTTCAGTGTCGTAGCTCCCAACACTTTCCTTAGGCCGATCTCCTTGGCACGTTTCTGCGTGATGAAGGTGGAAAGGCCTAGCAAGCCCATGCTGGCAATGGTAATCGCCAACAGCGAGAAAAACAGAAAGAGCTTAAGGATGTTCTGTTCGGCGACCCGCTCGTTTTTGTAATCTCTGCTCAGAAGGGAGAAGAAGGGCAGGGCCGAAGACATGCTCACTTCCACCGCGTCCAGAAATTGATCCACGGTCTGCCCATTACGAGCCTGGTAGTGCAGCATCAATTCCGCATAGGTCCTATAGCGGAATCCGGTGGCGTAGACTTTTGGGAAGGTTTCATCGGATGGGTCATTCACGACCCCAATCACCTTGAGTTCCTCTCGCCCAACGACCAATAGTTCGCCTGCGACGCTATCCGGATGGTCAAAACCAAGCGCCTCGACTGCTTGGGTATTCAGGAGCACATGGTCGGCATTGCGGCCGAAATGCGAGCTGAAATTGTACCCCGCTACGAGGGAACTATCCATCCAATAATCGGGATCCACTGCCAGTAGCCTGGCATCGATGGCTGTCGCAGGTGGTGCACCGATCGGGGAGATGGGGAGAAGGGCGCTCACCTTGATCTGGCCCTGGTACTGATTGCTTAGCTCCACCTCTTCCACGACTGCTTGAGACTTGATTTGGTCGATGGCGGAAAAGGCCTGGTTTGTGAACGTCGAGTTAGCGCCTGCGGCACCTGGGAAAATGCCTCTCACCCGCAGATCGAAAGGTCGCTTCCCTTGTTTCTCCATGTACTGGAGCTGCGCTCGGACGATGTAGATGCCCGACACGAATAGAATGGAGACCGCGATTTGAAAGATCAGAAGGGTCTTGATGGCTCTACCGGCACCTCCTACCACCTTTGTATGTACCAGCTGAATCGTCCCCTTGAGCAGAGGGATAGCGGACAATCCGTTGAAATAGAGTGCTGGGTAGATGCCCGAAAATAAAGTGCACACCACGACTACCAAGCCTTGAAACACGAGGTAGACGGACCACGTCGAGGACGTCATCTCTGGTATCTCAATGCTTGTATAGATCTTCGTAAGGTTGATACCAAAAAGGAAGAGCACCATCGCAAGGGCCGCTGCGATGAGATTGATGAAGAATGCCTCGCCGATGAATGTGGCAATGAGCTGACGCGATCTAATGCCCAGTACCTTGCGCATGCCGATCTCTCGTGCCCGATCCATGGAGCTAAAGATGGCGTTGTTGGTATAGTTGGTAGTAGCGAGCAGCAAGATGATGAACCCAATGGAGGCAAGGAATATGAGCAACTGCTGATTGGCACCGGCCTCCGGTTCATTGGAGATCTTCTCGGCCAGGTGGATATCTGCTATCGGCCGCAAGGCAAGTGCCATTTCATGACCAGAGTCCGCCAGTCCCTGAGTATGCTGGCTAAGCGCAGTTGCGGAAACCGGAGCGCGGAGGTAGGTGTAGGTGTTTCTTGGTAGTTGGCCGTCTGCTCCGGCAATTGGCGCTTCCTGGAATGCACCAGTCACCAAGGCATCAAAGGGTAGGTGTGTGTTTCCCGGGCGATCAGCAAAAATGCCCGTGATGGTGTATTCCTGGCTGGCAAGCATGGAGGCTGTTGTCGTGAATTTGGTGCCGATCACAGCATCCTTCTTCCAATCTTGTCCGAAGATGTCTTGGACGGTGGATGCGGAGAGCAAGATCGAGTTGGCGGTTGAGAGGGCAGTCTGAGGGTCTCCGGCTACGAGCGGCAATTCAAATACTTCAAAAATCTGCTCTTCGGAGTAGTACACTTTCTCGATGTAGACCCTTTGTTCCTGCCCACCTTCGTTGAGGACCTTGAAGTTGCCAGAGCCTCCTTCAGAATAGGGAACGAGTCGTGTGTATGCCTCGATCTGGGGGAGGTCTTGCTGCAGCGTGGGTCCAGCCGCGATCGTGGTAAAAGCATCACGGTACGAAGCTCCCTGTGGCGTAGAGACGACCGTCTCCACTCGGTAGACATCGCTCAATGCCGGGCTGCTGTCGTAGTTGGATTCGAAGTAGATGTAGTGGAAAATGAAAAGACAGGTGGCGGTACTTAGGGTAAGCGCGGAGATGTTGAGGTACGAAGCGCCTTTGTTCTTGAGGATGTTCCTCAGGGTGATCAGTAGAAAACTTCGTAGCATAGGTGAGCGAAATGGTTACGAATGACAAAGATGGCAAACGCTATGCCATCCCCCCAATAAGTCTTTGAATCGCGGCAATGAGGGTTTTAGCACCTTTTTGGAATATCCATACCGTTCGATGGTGGACATGTTTTGTGTTCAGAAGTGTCCGGTGTTGCCGCCAACGAGTACTGTGAGTATTTCATACAACTTGGCAAATCTTAGGTGTCAAAATCCCCTCCTGGGAGGGGCAGGGGTGGGTGAAAATCCCAGTATCTTCACAATATGTCGCGCCGAAAAATTATTCCATATAATCCTAAGCTGAAGGAGCTTGCGAGACAATTACGTAAAGACATGACTTTGTCGGAGGTGCTTCTGTGGCAGGAACTCAAGGGGAAACAGATGATGGGGTATGACTTCGATCGTCAACGGCCGATCGATGAGTACATTGTCGACTTTTACTGTAAGGACCTCCAACTGGCTATCGAGATCGATGGTGCAAGTCATGAACATGCAGATGTGGCGAAAAACGATCTAGTTCGACAAGCACGATTAGAGTCTTTAGGCGTGCGATTCCTGCGCTTTGATGATTTGGACGTCAAGAAAGATATGGAATATGTGCTTGATACAATTCAGGAGTGGATTGTATCCGTAAAGGACCCACCCCCACCCCTCCCAGGAGGGGAGTAGATTGTGCCTGTCTAAGCATGATTCCCAGAGAGAGTAAGAGCCAGTACACAATCTTGTATCGCCTTTTGGCTAATAGTATTGTCATTGTTGCGCACTAAGCGCTCGACTGGTAACCTAGGAGATTATCTATTGCCGCTAATCAGATCACTGCAGTGTCCGACATGGAATCTCTCAAGAACCACCTCCCCGGCAAAATAGACCGGATCGCAGCGATAGCCCGCTCAGCCGCTGTTTGGTGTTTTCACCAACAGCGAGGGAAGGGTAGCGGGGCGGTGCTAAAGCCAAGAGCCGGACTACCCTATGCCACGAACCACGACAGGATCACTCCTAATCACTAGCCTGAACTATCGCGGACTAATGTAAGCGCCTTCGGGCATTGCGAAAAGCGAGGCATCGGGGGCTTCTGGAGATATTTTGAGGTTGTCAAAACGCCTGACGTAGCGCTCGGCACCGAGGGAATCGCCCTCCCAGCGATAGCCGATGTGCGTCTTGGGCAGGAGTAGCCCGTTGACTTCGGTCCAGTCGTCGAACATGATGGCATTGAAGCGATCGGCTCTGCTGGCATCGTAATAGGTAACGGAGTAGTTGATCAATTTCAGGATGCCCTGGTTGTCGAAGTAGAGGATGTACTTGTCCTCGGGGGCATCTCCCACACCTGCATTGTACGTAAGCAGAATGCGGTCCAAGCTCTGTCCGCGAACCTCGGCAGGACCCAGATCCTCATAGTTTACCCCCGGGTCGCCGGCGACGTAGGGTAGGGCGAAGAAGTAGAAAACAAGGTTGTGATAAAACCTGGCATTTCTCCGGCCAAGGGCAGCGCTGTCGGGTGTCACCCATACCTCCTCGCCGTTAAAACCGATGGTCCAGTCGGCTGTCGTCAGTAGCACCTTTCTGCTTTTGAGGTCGATCAGTTGATGCTCGTTGCCCTCTTCCTTCACAATGTCGTACTCCAGGGCCTGCATCTGGTCCCATGCATCGATACCTCCGTGTGCTTCGAAGGCTTTTGCCAAAGTGGGAGGAAATTCCCGCGTCGTTTCGGTGGAGGCCGGGGCTTGCTGCGCTTGCTGGGAAGTGTCACCGGGTGTAGCGCACGCTACAATGGTGAAGAGGACGATGCCAAAGAGAAATGCGTTGGTATTCATGTAAGTCGGATCGAAATTTTTGAGGGGCAAATATGCGATCAAATGGACAGCCTGGGCGTCTTACTGGAGGCTATCTCCTGAGAATGTTCGCTGCGAAACAAATGCGATTTTTTGGTTGCCAAGCAACCCTTGATGAAATTCGTTGTCAAATGAATAAAAGCATTGTATCGATATGAAACCCATTTCCAATCTTCTCACACTACTTATTGTTTTCACCGGGACGTCACTACTGGCTCAAGATGAGCTGGCTTCGCACGAGTTTGAAGCCAAGGATGTGAAGATGGTGACGCTCGAGGGAGTGTTTTGCGACATCTTTGTAGAGCAGGGTGACAAGGTGTACTTCAAAGGTAAGATCGAGGGTAGGGGTGATCGGGGAGATTACGAAATCAAGTCCAGACTGGACGGTGACCGCGTGGAGATCTGGGTAGACAGCCGAAGCAACAGAGGCTGGAACAACCGGATCACATATTCGAAGCTGGAACTGACTGTGCCTGCTGGCACCGAGCTGCGCATCAAGAATACTTCAGGTGATATCTATATGAGGGGTGTCAGCGGCCGCTCGATGAAAGTCACCTCCACGAGTGGTGATATCGAGCTGTCTGATATGGCGGGGCCCTTGGAGGTTTCCTGCACCTCGGGTGATATTGAGATCGATGATATCGTCGGAGAACTGGAAGCAGGGACCACCAGTGGGGACATAGAGGTCTCAGGCCTGCAAGGTGATTCTGAGGTAGGGTCCACTTCCGGAGACATTGAGATCGTGAATTTTCAAGGGGACCTCTGGGCGCATGCCACTTCTGGTGAGATTGATTTGCGGAGAGGTCGTGGGGCGCTCCGGCTGAAGACAACCTCTGGGGACATTGATGGATATGGCCTTGAGATCACTGGTGACATCGAATTGAGAGCTTCCTCTGGCGACATCTCTATTGAGCTGACCAATGACCTTCGGGACTTGAACTTTGACCTGGAGTCGTCCAGCGGTGACTTGCGCGTGGGCTCACGACGAGCAGAGGATGAGATGTACATCAAGAATGGTGACGGCTTCTGGGTGCGGGGTGAGACCAGTAGCGGAGACCTGGACATCACAAACTGATCGAGGCTAGAGGTCGGAGCATTCAGGTAATATTGATTTTTTTAAGAGATGGAGAATGGACATTTTTGTCAGTCTCCATTTTTTGAATAAAACCTGACCTGATGGACCAACCTTACATTAGCCCGCAAGAAAAACTTGTTGAGCTCTCGATCCGTGCGATCGTTCTGGGAGCCCTTCTCTCTGTAGTACTCGGAGCCGCCAACGCTTATTTCGGACTCTTTTCCGGACTCACAGTTTCTGCCTCTATCCCCGCGGCGGTGATTTCCATGGCGATTCTGCGAGCCTTTAGAGATTCCAATGTGCTGGAGAATAACATGGTGCAGACGGCGGCGTCGGCAGGAGAGTCTCTGGCCGCTGGCGTCATCTTTACAATACCGGCGCTGGTATTGATGGGCTATTGGCAGGAATTCAACTACATCGAGACCACACTTATCGCCATGAGTGGGGGTATCGTGGGTGTGCTTTTCACGATCCCTCTTCGCAAGGCGCTTATCGTCAAGGAGAAGCTCATGTTTCCGGAGGGCGTCGCGACTGCGGAGGTCCTCAAGACTGGACAAGAAGGAGGTAAATCCATCAAGTACCTGGTGTATGGTGGATTGATCGGCGCGATATTCAAGATAGGCAACGAGGCAGTGAATCTGTTCAGCGGTCTGTTCGAAAAAGCTGCCCTTCTTCAGCAAAAGTATTATCTGTATTTCAGTCTCAATCTGTCACCCGCACTTGTGGCCGTTGGCTACATCGTCGGGCTCAATGTTGCTACCCTCGTATTTATGGGCGGTGTGATCACCTGGTGGGTAGCGATGCCAATCTATATCAACATGAACGGCTTTGAGGCGGTTGCTCAGGAACTGATCCAACTTGGGAAGTTTGGGTCTATGGCGGAGATCAGCGACGAAGCGCTTGGTGGCGCCGTGTGGAGTGCCAAACTGAGGTTTCTCGGCGTGGGTGCCATGGTTGTGGGAGGTGTCTGGGCGCTCTTGAGCTTGCGCTCGGCGTTGGGACATGCTTTCAACGCGGGTGTTGCGGCATTTAAGTCTCGCGGTCAGCAAGTACAAGACACTTTGCGCACAGAGTTGGACGGGCCTATGTCCTGGATCATCATGGGGGTAGGAGTCGTTCTCGTGCCCGTTTTCTTCATCTATTACAATATCATTCAGGGTGTACCGATCACATTGTTCCTACTGCTGATCATGCTTGTGGCGGGCTTTCTTTTTAGTGCCGTGGCCGGGTACATGGCCGGTCTGGTGGGCAGTTCGAATAACCCGATCTCGGGAGTGACCATCGCGACCATCCTGTCGACGGCCTTGTTGCTATTGTTACTCATTGGAACAAGCGATCCTGCCCGAGGCGCAGCAGGCGCGATACTCGTGGGGGCAGTCATCGCCTGCGCCGCGGCCATTGCCGGAGACAATATGCAGGACTTGAAGGCAGGTCATATCCTGGGCGCGACACCGAAGAATCAGCAGATCATGCAGCTCATTGGCGTAGTAGCCGGCGCGTTGCTTATCGCTCCCGTCCTTAATTTACTGCTTGCCTCAAAGGGCATCGGCGCACCAACGGTGGAGCACCCCAATCCGTTGACAGCACCACAAGCAACGCTGATGATGAGCGTGGCAACAGGGATATTCGGCGGTGAATTGCCGTGGACCATAATTGGTGTCGGCGGAGCGATAGGCGCAACCATCATTATCATTGATCAATACTTGAAGGTCAAGGGCTCTTCCTTCCGTATGCCGGTGTTGGCCGTAGCGGTGGGACTATACCTGCCTTTCGAATTGGACTCTTCCATTTTCGTGGGAGGCGTTTTGGCGTGGATGCTCGAGCGGGGCTATAAGAAACTACAAACACAAGAGTTCGTCGAAAAAGCCTCCAACGCAGGGCTGCTCATTGCCTCCGGGCTGATCACTGGTGAAGCGCTGATGGGTATCCTCGTGGCGATCTTTGCTTCTGCTGGCTTGAGTATGGCCCTAAGTGACACGCCTATATTGGGTAGCTTTGGTGGGCTGCTACTGCTGGTAGTTGTCGTTGTCTACCTGTATGTAACAGTCAAGAAAGTTTCGAAGAGAGGAGAATAGAGAGATTTTGGAATTGGGGATTTATGATTTATGATTTCGGATGGGCGATCTTATGTAGTCCCATTTGAAATCTTCAATCTTAAATCCTCAATCTTCAATCAACCTGACTTCATCCCCAACCTGAATCGTTCCGCTCTTGACCACCTGTGCGGTGATCCCTCCATGTCCGCGCATGGCGTTGTAGCCTCCGGGACCGAGATTTTCCTCCATCCGAGAGCAGGGATGACACAGGCCAGTGCCGAGTAGCTCCACTTCTCCAATTTGAAAGTGCTGTCCTTTGAGTGCGAGGAGGTTGATGCCACTCACAACGATATTCCGACGAGTAAGACTGGGGTCAATGGCTTCCTTGTGCAGCATGCCTGCTACAGCCTGTAAGTGCTCTGACTGGATCAGGGTCACCTGACGCTTCTTGCTATGCTGGCCGCGAAAGTGATCTCCGACAAGACCTTCTTCCGCGTTCACGTCTACTTTCTCCACAGATTGAGGTGGCTCCCGACGCAGGGGACGGATGCTGATCCATTCTACGCTACCGACCTGCGGTATTCTCTTGAGTAGCTCTTTGATTGGCGCTTCTTCCATAGGTGATTATTGTGGGAATACTAAGGTAAACGTGGTCGACTCGTTCGGGATGCTTTGCACCTCCAAATGGCCACCGTGAAGATTCATGATCTGGCGACAAAGACTCAATCCGATCCCTGAGCCCTCGGGCTTAGTGGTGTAGAAGGGCACGAAGATCTTTTCTTTCCTGTTTTCCGGGATGCCAGGTCCATTGTCCTCAATGGCCAACGACACGTGATGCTTCGTGGAATGCAGACGGAGGGACAGGTGAGGTGCTTCCGTACCATTCATGGCTTCGGCGGCATTTTTGATGAGGTTGACGATGACCTGCTCAATCAACGCCGGGTCGATATATGCAGTTGTTTGCACCAACTGTGTTGACCATTTGACGCCTTGCTTTGCCAGTTCCGTCTCCATGAGTCGTACCGTCTTTTCCACCAGTGACGACAGATCTGTTTCCTGCATCTCCGGTTTGGGGATACGCGTCAGCTTGCGGTATTGCTGGACGAATCTCAGGATCCCTTCCCCACGGCCCATGATCGTATCCAGCGAAAGGTGTATATCAGACATGTTCTCCGCCGAGAGTTCGTCGGGTTGCTTGATGTTTCCCGACTCATCTTCGAGCAGCATCTTCACTGTTTCAGCCAGCGATACGATGGGGGTGACAGAGTTCATGGTTTCATGGGTCAATATGCGGATAAGGCGATGCCATGCGTCGATCTCTTTCTGCCTGATTTCTCCCCTGATGTCCTGGAAGGACACCAGGCGCATTTCCCTTTCAAATACCTTGATGATATTAATACTGATCGTGAAGTAGCGGTTGGTGTCGTCGATTTGTGTTTCGACCAATTGATTCTGCGTCGCTGAAAGCGAGAGGAGTGTCTCCAGGAATTGCGTGTTGCGGTTTTGGAGGTTGCGCCACTTCGTGATCTTGGGGAGCCCAGTGAGGTCACAGGCTGTCTGGTTCATGATCTCAATGTTCCCCTGGTCATCAAAGACGATGATACCGAAGCGAATTTGGTTGATGAGCTCATTGAGAAACTGGTTTTGGGCTTCACGCCCTGCCTGCAGAGACTGCAGCGTATCCACAAGATCGCCGAAGGACTTTTGAAGTCTTTGGAAAGGAGTCTTTTCGTTTTTTGGATAGTGCAGCTGGAAGTCACCATCCTTCACGCCCGCCAGAAAGCGAGTGAGCTCCTCGTTGGTCTTGTTGGTGAAGCGAGTCAATTCGATGATTTGGAAGAGGATCACGCTACCGAGAATGATCTGGGTGAAGAAAAGCTCGGGACGTCCGAAGATCGAGCTCATCACCGCGATGGAGATGACCAGTAGGATGCATCGTGCCAGGATCTGGAAAAAGAACCGATTAAAGACCATACTTTTCCAGTCGTCGGTACAGCGCCAGCCGGTCTATGCCGAGGTCTTTTGCTGCATGGGTGATATTGCCTTTGTTTCGCTCCAGGGCCTTGAGGATCAATCGTTTTTCATGGTCCCTCAAGTCGAGTGATTCCTCGGTAGCGCCGGTTTCCAGGAGGTGAAAATCTGCCATCGTGACCAATGTCCCTTCGGCCATGATCACTGCCCGCTCGGTCGCATGGGCCAGTTCGCGAATGTTGCCTGGCCAAGGATAGCGCTGTAAGGCCTCCATGCATTCCTTCTCTAGTTTGAGATGTCGCTTCTTATATTGCTTCTTATGTTCCTGAAAATAATGCTGAACCAGCAGCGGGATGTCTTCCGTTCGCTCCCGCAAGGGTGGCATGCTGATCTCGATGGTGTTGATTCGGTATAGCAGGTCTTGCCGGAAAGTGCCATCACCCACGCGCTCGCGAAGATCGCTGTTGGTTGCGGAGATCAGTCTCACATCGATGGGGACCGCCGTATTGGAGCCCACCCTCGTTATTTCCCTGTTTTGAAGCGCCGATAATAGTTTCGTCTGAAGGGGAAGTTCCAGATTGCCTATTTCGTCGAGGAAGAGCGTGCCTCCTTGTGCCATTTCAAACTTGCCGGCCTTGTCTTCCCGGGCATCGGTAAAGGCGCCCTTCTTATGACCGAAGAGCTCTGATTCGAAGAGGTTAGGACTCAGAGCACCTAAATCGATTTTGACAAAAGGCCCTTCTTTGCGTTCTGATTGCTGATGGATGGCTTTGGCGGCCACTTCCTTGCCGGTACCATTCTCACCCAAAAGCAGCACCGAGGCATCAGTAGCTGCCACTTTGCTGATGGTTTGTAGGACTTGCTTGAATGCACGGGAGTCACCAATAATCTGTTCCTGAGCTCCCTGACTCTCGCCGTCATCGGTTTCCGGACTCTTTGTGGTCTTTTGTGATTCGACCATCTTCATGGCGGTTTGTACCGCTGATAGCAGCTTATCGTTGGTCCACGGCTTGGTTATGAAGTCCCGAGCCCCGCGCCTCATGGCTTCCACGACCAGTTCCACTTCACCATAGGCTGTGATGGGGATCACCTCGGTAGAAGGGCTCAGTTGCAGTATCCTATCGAGGAGGGCTAGTCCTTCGAGACCGTCATCTTCTCCTTTAGTGAAGTTCATATCGAGAAGGACCAAATCGAAATCTACTTCGTTGAGGACGCTATCGAGATTGTTGGGTGAGGACAGGCCATGCACGTAAGAGAACTTTTGCTTCAGAAACATGCGGGCCGTAGTCAGCACCGCTTCGTCGTCATCGATGATCAAAATGTTGGCGTTCTCCTTCATGCGTCTTCAAAAATCCTTTAATCTGTATCAAAACCAAACAGCACCATGTACAAAATCATAGCAGTACGGGTGGCTAAGAATTTGAAAGGAATGCAACAGGCTGATTATTAGATGCTTGAGTCCTATGGCATAGGATTGGTATACTATCGGACAATAACTTTAGGGATATGCTAAGAAATTATTTGCTGACTGCTTACCGCAACTTGCTTCGAAACAAGGTCTACGCTTCGCTGAACATACTGGGTTTGGCGCTGGGTATTGGCTGCTCCGTTGTCATTTTCAAAGTCATTCGCTACGAGTTGAGCTATGATAAGCACCACTCCAACTATGAGCAAATCTATCGGGTCGTCAAGGAGGACATTCGTCCGGACCGTGTTGACCATGGGCAGGGTACACCACACCCACTGGGACCCGCGATCAAGGCAGACTTTCCAGAAGTGTTGGAGGTAACAAGGACTTTTCAGGCCGGCGGACAGATCACAACGCTCAAGGATGGTGCTATCGATAAGAAATTTCTTACAGATGGGCCCGGTATTGTCTTTACAGAAAATGCCTTCTTCAAAATATTTGACTCAGAATGGCTGATTGGCAACAGGGAGGAGGCCCTCACAAATCCCAATCGTGCGGTCATCACTGTATCAGCGGCGAAAAAGTTTTTCAATCTGGATCGAGATGAATTGGATGAGGCGGTTGGAAGAGTAATAGCCTTCGATAACAATACGAAGTGCGAGATAGAAGGCATCATTGAGGATTATCCCGAGACGAGCAATTTTCCCTTTGACGTGTTCCTGGAATACTACAGCCAGGCGGAAGCCAATCCGTATTTTGAGGATGGTACCCGGTGGGGTAGCACAAGCTCGAATACCAATACCTACTTCCTCGCGCCGGCGAACTTCAATGTCGATGATATGGAGGCGAAGTTCATCCCCTTTGTGGATAAGCATCACGGGGAAAACTCTTCGGACCGTGAGCGGTATCACGTACAGCCGATGTCAGACCTCCACTATAGCAAGAGGTACCCCAACTATGTCGGAACGACTCCAATGGAAACACTTTACGCACTAGGAGTCATTGCCATGTTCCTGATTCTCACAGCATGTATCAATTTCGTCAATCTCGCGACCGCTCAGGCGGCCAACAGATCAAAGGAAATAGGTATTCGTAAGGCCGTCGGCGGGAGAAAGCGTCAAATTGTGTCGCAATTCTATCTTGAGATCTTTGTGATCACTTTCGTTGCTTGCGTGTTGTCACTGGCGATCGGGGAGATTCTGTTTCTCTATCTAGAGCAGATCATCAATACGCGGTTGTCCTTGTTCCCTTTGAACGATCTGGCGACGTGGATATTCATGATCAGTATGCTGGTGGGTGTGACGGCCTTGGCTGGGTTCTACCCGTCGGTTTTACTTTCAAAAATGAATACCGTGATGGCGCTGAAAAACAAGATCACCGCCAAAAACCACTCCGGTGGATTGTCCTTGAGGAAGGGACTGGTAATCTTTCAGTTTGCCATATCTCAATTCATGATCATCGGTACGTTGGTGATCACCGCGCAGATGAATTTCTTTCTCAATAAAGAACTAGGTTTCAACAGGGACGCTATCATCAGTAGCTATATCCCGGAACCAGACGAAGTCAAATTGGAGCGATTGCGAGAAGAGTTAATGACCTCTCCGAGTGTTGGCAATGTTGCCTTTGCCTTGGGGGGACCGACCGCCAATAGTGATTCCTACACCAACTTCAACTATGAGCCATTGAATTCGGAAGAGAGCTATCATGGCAATTTCAAGTGTGTGGACGAGAATTACATTGAGTTGTACGGCTTGGAGTTGTTGGCCGGCCGAGAGCTTCGCAGGGATGACAGCACGCACAATGTGTTGGTCAATCGCAAGGTGGCAGACCTCATGGGCTTCAAGGACGACTATGCAAGTGTAGTCGGAGAGAAGGTCAGCAGCGGATGGGGTGGAGACAAGCAGATCATTGGGGTCCTTGAGAACTTCCATGCCAAACCATTGCAGGATGGTATGGACTATGTATTTATGATCAGGGATACACGCCTGTTTTACCAGGTCGGGATACAGATCAACGAGGGTAGCGACTTCCAGGCGGCCATCGAGCACTTTGAAAATTCCTGGGATAAGGTGTTTCCAGAGTACGTGATCAACTGGGAGTTTTATGATGAGCAGCTACGCAATAGGTATGATACAGAGCGCAGCACAGCGTCACTGATGAAGTTGTTTTCCATCATTGCGATCGTGATCGGTTGCCTCGGACTCTATGGGTTGATATCTTTCATCGCCATCAATAGAATGAAAGAGATAGGCATACGTAAGGTGCTAGGTGCAAGCATTGCCAACATCCTCGGTATCTTCAGTAAGGAGGTCGTACTGCTATTACTGATTGCATTTGTGCTGGCAGCACCCGGAGCGTTCTATCTGATGGGGCAGTGGCTTCAGGACTTTCAGTATAACATCACGATCAGCCCGATGTTCTTCCTCTGGGCATTCCTTGTATCACTGGGAATTGCCCTGGCAACCATCAGTCATCGGACCGTTACATCCGCGCTGATCAACCCTGCGCGGACGCTAAAAGACGAATAGCCGAGGTCGGGCAGCCATGACCTGATTTTCTATATATTTGGCAGAAATCCAATGGAAGAATGCCAAAAGTAGAATCGTTTAGCAATCGCTGGGGAATTGTCTTGGCAGCCCTGGGAATGGCGATTGGAGCTGGGAACCTTTGGCGTTTTCCTCGACTGGCTGGCCAGTACGGAGGCACATTCATTGTCCTTTGGATCTTGTTCCTTTTCATTTGGTCGATACCCCTGCTGCTGTCGGAGTTTGCCATAGGCAAAAAGTACCGGCGCGGAGTTATCGGCTCTTTCTCCAGCCTCGCAGGGGAGCGGTACAGTTGGATGGGTTTTTTCATCACCATTTGTACCCTCGGCATCGCATTTTACTACTCCGTGGTCACCGCGTGGTCACTGCAATATTTGCGGATTTCGGTTTTAAATATTTTCTCCGAAAAATCGTTGGCTACCCGACTGCAAGAGAACCCGGGCCTTATGGATTCCCAGTGGGATGGCGTAGCCAATGCAAGTCCTATCACAATCGGCCTGTACATTCTCGTGGTTCTGGCAGGTGTCCTCTTGTTGAAGAGGGGGATCAAACGCGGACTTGAGGCGGCCAATCGGATTCTTATTCCGACGCTATTTTTCCTGATCATTGTGATCGCCATTATTGCCCTCTCGATGCCGAAGGGCGTAGAGGGTTTGTCCTATATGTTCACCATCAAGTGGGAGTTGTTTGGGGATGCGAAGATTTGGATCGAAGCCCTCTCGCAGTCGGCCTGGTCTACGGGAGCGGGCTGGGGACTGATGATGACGCTGTCGTCCTTCAGTCGTGAGAAGGAAGATGTGACGCTCAATACGTTCATTGGTGCTTTTGGCAACAACACGGCATCGCTCCTGGCGGGCATGGCGATATTGCCGGCCGTATTTGCGCTGTCGGCATCTGGAGAGGAGGCCTTGTCGTACCTGCAAGCCGGGAATCAGGCGCTGACATTCACGATCATACCCCGATTGTTCAGCACGTTCGGTGGTGGAGCATACCTGTCGGTATTTTTCTTTCTGGCCCTGTTCTTTGCGGCTTTCAGTTCTTTACTTCCCATGATAGAGCTGTTCATTAGCAACCTCTCCAATATGGGAGTGAAGAAAAAGCATTTGGCGCCCATAGTGGCGGCAGCATTCATTGTGATAGGATTTCCATCCGCTTATAGCCTTGACTTCTTCAACAACCAGGATTGGGTCTGGGGCGTCGGGTTGATACTTTCCGGGTTGTTCATCCTATTTGCTGTGTTGAAATACGGCCCCGCCAAATTCAAAGAGGACTTTATCGATGGGGACTCAGATTTCAAGGTCAACGTCAACTACTTCTCGTGGACGACGAAGGTCAATTTATTTGTGGCCGCATTTCTCATTTACTGGTGGCTCTCACAGGGATACAGTGATTACCCGTGGTTTGATGCGAACGGCAATTGGAATGTCCTTGATGTATTTAGCAATGCTTCGGTCATCACCCAATGGGTTGCGGTCATAATTATCGGACTGATCCTCAACCGATGGCTTTATAGGACCTTTGTTGACAGCTCTTTAAAATAACCTGCCATGGAAATTGGTACATTGATTAGCATGTTAGTCATCTTGTTTGTGGTCATCGGCGGCTTTGTGTATTTCCTGCTCAAGGCTATTCGAAACGAACGAACAAAAGCGAAACTCAACGATTGAATGGATAAAATAGACGCACTAAACCAGGTGGCGGCATTTCACCGAACTTTTCAGCACCCTGTACTGGACAAACCTCAAATACCCTCAGCGAAGCGCTGTGCATTGCGTGTGGAGCTTCTCCAGGAAGAACTGAAGGAATTGGAAGATGCGATCAGGGATGGAGACATGGTGGAGGTAGCCGACGCGCTCTGTGATATTCAGTATGTGCTCTCCGGCGCCGTGTTGGAGTTTGGTCTTGGAGAGAAGTTTGTTGAGTTGTTCAATGAAGTGCAACGCTCCAATATGAGTAAGGCGTGCAAAACCAGAGAGGAAGCCGAACAGACTGTAGCTTACTACTCTAAAGAACGAGATACGCCATGCTTCTATGAGGAGGTAGACGGTCTTTTTCTAGTGTACCGGAGTAGCGATCATAAGACGTTGAAGTCCGTCAACTACTCGCCGGCAGATTTGCCAAGCATCTTGAACAAGCCTTAAAAAGGCGTGTAGATGCTTAGGGAGTGGAAATTCTGAATGAGCAACTTCTTAAAAATGCTGTGTTCTTCTGTTATAAAAAATGACATGAACAAAACATACACAGTGAAAAGAAGCACTGTTTTGCTCCAGTTCCTTTTTAACTTCATTTTGTCTCGGGCGGTTAAAAATGAAAAATAGCTAATAACACCTGATATTAGCTATCAATCTTCAAATGTAAACTATTTCTTAGGAAAATAGCAATACCCGAAAATGGGGAATTTATCTCACCTGTTCGAGGTATACGTCTGCGTCGTCATCGCCGTCGTAGCTTTCGTCCAACACGAGTACGCCACCATCATAGATCCAATAGCTGGGACCATCTGAATCGAAATGGTCACTTTCGTCTATCACCAGCTCTCCGCGACGGTTGATTTCCCAGAATACGTAGTCTTCATCTTCTGAACCAAATGCGTCGACATAGACGCGCACTTCGTTGTTTTCGTAGAAGTCAAAGTAGACGTCGATGTTTTCGATAATACCTTCGACAATGCCTGAAACACCTCTGAGGATCATTTCGCCCAGGACGTTGTCTTCTTCTTCAAGCTCTTCTTCTGCCTCTTCCAGAGCTCGCTCGATGTCAATGCGCATCTTCCAGCTGGTACCCACCAAATCCTTTTCGCGTAGTTTTTGGGCTTCTGCGGTGAATGTTGCCAGGAGGAGAGCAAGGCAAATCGCTATGGGTAATTGTTTCATCTTGAGTATTATTTGGTATTACAAGGTACTGTTATATGGATGATACTCTTTTTGCCACAAAAGGTTACAAGGACGATCCATTACTTTTTTATTTTTGCCGTCTTAATCTATGAAGCATGTTCGATAGTCTTAGTGCAAAGTTAGACAGGGCGTTTAAGAACCTGAAAGGGCAGGGTAGGATCACAGAGATCAATATTGCAACGACGGTAAAAGAAATTCGTCGAGCGCTGGTCGATGCTGATGTGAACTTCAAGGTGGCGAAGGATGTGACCGATTCCATTAAAGAAAAGGCACTGGGGCGCGATGTATTGATTGCGGTTTCGCCTGGGCAACTCCTGACAAAGATTGTATCGGAGGAGCTCACGATGCTCATGGGAGATGAGAATGTGCCCATCAGCCTCGAGGGTAACCCCAATGTCATCCTCATTTCAGGTCTGCAAGGTTCTGGTAAGACAACCTTCAGCGGCAAATTGGCTAATCGTCTGAAAAAGCAAGGGCGAACTGTGCTACTCGCTGCCTGCGATATCTATCGTCCGGCGGCGATCGACCAGCTGAAGGTGCTTGGAGAGCAAGTGGGTGTCGAAGTGTACGCAGAGCCTGAAAACAAGGACGCCGTAAAGATTGCGAAGAGTGCGATCAAATACGCACGAGACAATGGCAAGAGAACGGTCATCATTGATACAGCGGGTCGATTGGCGGTCGATGAGGAGATGATGCAGGAAATCGAGGCCGTCAAGAAAGCGGTAAATCCCGCAGAGACCCTTTTTGTGGTCGACTCGATGACGGGTCAGGATGCGGTCAATACTGCAAAGACATTTAACGAGCGCCTCAACTTTGATGGCGTCGTGTTGACTAAACTGGATGGTGATACCCGCGGTGGAGCTGCCCTATCGATACGAAAGCAGGTAGAGAAGCCCATCAAGTTTGTCAGTACCGGTGAGAAAATGGACGCCATCGATTTGTTTCATCCAGATCGTATGGCCAATCGGATCCTGGGGATGGGGGATGTACTCACACTGGTCGAGAAGGCTCAGCAGAACTTTGATCAGGAAGAGGCTGAGAGGCTCAATAAGAAGATCCGAAAGAACCAGTTTGGCTTCGATGATTTCCTAAAGCAGCTGGAGCAGATCAAGAAGATGGGGAATCTCAAGGACCTCATGGGAATGATCCCCGGAGTGGGCAAGGCCATGAAAGATATCGACATTGATGATGACTCTATGAAGCCCATCGAAGCCATCATCAAGTCCATGACGCCCCAGGAGCGTGAGAATCCCGACCTTATCAATGGTAGCCGACGACAGCGAATCGCCAACGGAAGTGGCACGTCCGTGCAGGAAGTCAATCAGCTCCTCAAGCAGTTTGCTCAGATGAGGAAGATGATGAAGACCATGAATAAGATGGGCGGTGCCAAGGCGCTTGGCAATATGCTCAGGTAGGTCTTCGTTCCCGACTGAGTAGCACCGCCAGTCTTAGGCGTATCCTAAGTTCTTAGCTGACGTAGCAGACTGCTTTTACGGCCTCAATTGTTCGCTTGACATTGGGGAGGATCTCCTCAATCAATGTCGGTGCGTAAGGCAGTGGTAAGTCCTTGCTATTCACACGGTGGATAGGGGCATCCAGGTAATCAAAGGCCTGGCGCTGTACCTGATGGCTAATGTCTGTAGAAATTGACGATAGGGGCCAGGCTTCCTCAACGATCACCAGTCGGTTGGTCTTTTTGACAGATTCGATCACCGTGGCATAATCGATAGGCCTTACGCTGCGCATGTCGATCACTTCGGCATGGATGCCATCCTTGGCCAGTTCATCTGCTGCTTCGTAGACAACCTTCATCATTTTGCCAAAGGAGATCAAGGTCACATCGTCACCAGTTCTAACTATGTGTGCCTTGCCCAGTGGCAGTGTATATTCTTCTTCCGGAACTTCACCTTTGTCACCATACATGAGTTCAGATTCCATGAAGATGACGGGGTCTTCGTCACGGATCGAGGACTTCAGCAGGCCCTTGGCATCATAGGGATTGGAAGGAACGACCACCTTCAATCCTGGGGTATTGGCATACCAGTTTTCAAAATTCTGGGAGTGCTGCGAGCTCAATTGACCGGCGTTGCCTGTAGGTCCGCGGAACACAATGGGCACGCTATACTGTCCACCAGACATGGACATCATCTTTGCCGCACCATTGATGATCTGATCTATCGCCACCAATGAGAAATTGAAGGTCATGAACTCAATGATAGGTCGCAGACCGTTCATCGCAGCACCGATGCCAATCCCGGTAAAACCCAACTCAGTGATCGGCGTGTCAATCACACGCTTCGCGCCAAATTCATCCAGCATGCCCTGGCTTACTTTGTAGGCCCCGTTGTATTCGGCTACCTCTTCACCCATCAAAAAGATGTTTTCATCCTTTCGCATTTCCTCACTCATCGCTTCTCGAAGAGCCTCTCTGAATTGAATAGTTCGCATTGGTGTCGTCTTCTGATTATTGAGCCGCTAAATTAGTATAGACCAAGTAAATACGCGGGGCCGCACAAATAATATTGTCGCTGCTCTGTCGAGTCAATTTGTTGATAGAGCGACCTCCAACAAAAAAGCCCTCACTAGGAGGGCTTCTTCGAAAAATTAATTTTGAATATGCATTACTTGACTGCCTCGTTCACCGCATTGGCGTAGTTAGTGAACTCAAGGTCAGCAAGCGCTTTTTCTTTCAAAGAAGGCTCAGCCTTCACAGCTGCAGCCAGGTAGGTAGTTACATCCGCAGGGCTGTTTCTACGAGCAGCAGCTACCGCGCGGTAGTAGTTAGCATCAGCACCTATGGCGTCAGAATCTGCGGCATCACCGAAGAAGGTATCTGCGGCAGTGTAATCCTTAGAAAGCAAGTGAGCCAAACCTCTGTCGAAGTTTACGATATCAGAAGTTGCAGCGCTAGCGAGTGAAGACTTAGCAGCATCGTACTGAGCCATGCGAATTTCGATAGCACCTTTCAATGCGTTGATAGCAGCAGTCAATTGGTTGTTAGGACCTTTGCCAAGCGCAGCATTCACACTTTCGTAAGCTTTCGCATACTCTCCCTGCATCATGTAAGCAGAAGCCATGTTAGCGTGTACTTCGGCTGCATCATTCTTATTAGCTGCAATCTCCAACTGAGTAAGAGCGTCCTGTACAAGCTGATCTTTGTTGCCCATGCCACTTCGAGCCATGTCGAGGTGTGCTGCAGCGAGGTTATTGTGTGCTTGCCAGCTTCCGTCTTTCTTCGTAGAGGCTGCGTAGATATCAATCTTTTCTTCCATGGAAGGAGTCAGTGTGCCAGCGAAGAGCAACTCATTGCTTTCGAGCGTGTCAGCTGTGATATCACCTTTGGCAATACCGCGAGCAAGTACAGCAATCTCTGCATTTGACTTCTTCTCCTTTACAGTGAGGATCTCAGTCTTCGCTGTACGCAGAGTAGGGTAGATATCGTTGAATACCTTTTTGTAGCTCGCGATCTTCTGCAACTGCTTCTCCTTGTCTTCGAATGAACCAGAACCGTCGATGATCCGGATGTATTCGTTCTTCTCGCCGCTTTCGATACCGTCATACTCTCGAAGAGCTGTACGGAACTCAGACCAGCTCTCGACGACAGGCTTCAGGATGAACTCGATAGAGTCAGCTACACCCTGGTAGTCATATCGTCGCATCTGGCTTCTATAGTACTTTTCGATCGTCTCAGCACGATCTTGAGACAGGTTGCTGTTGACTCTCTCAGGACCTTCAGGAGAGTGAGTACCAGTGATCGTCACAGTGCGAGTTACGTTCTTCTCAGCGATGAAAGCTGAAAGATTGTCTCTCTTCTGACGGTTAGAAGTACCATCTGTGGACAGGCTTGTAACCAAACGAGACACACCCTGAGGGAAGAAGAAGTTTACGTTAGTAGGGATCAACTCTTCCTTGTCATTGTATCCGTGGTCAGCATAAGCGGCCAGGTAAGAATCCTTCACAGCAAGAGAAGTGGTGATGATACCAGTAGCAACCTGCATTTTCGCAGTTTCCTTGAAGTTTCCGTTTCGAGGATCTGTCGCTCGACCTTGAATCATCAGTGTACCCGGATTCAATTCATCGCTGTAAGGGAACTCAAAATTTTCGCTTTTCCTGGAAGTGGATGTGCTGCTGTTGGGGAAGTCTTCCGCCTTAAACTCAACACTGCCTACTTCCATCTCTTTGTCACCGTACTGATAAAAAGTCGTGATAGTCCAGATTTTCCCGGAAGGCAACATTTTTGGTGGCAATACCGCCGACATAGAGAAAGGTACTTGTCCACCGTGAGCTTCAAGAGGATTGGGATCCACCTGCAAATCTTGCTGATCTGCAAGCTTTACCATTTTAGCCAGAGAACATCCTGATAGAATCACTGCGCTCAGAACAATCCCAAAGGCAAGGTTGAAAAGTTTCATTTTGATCATGGTTTCCGTTTTATGCTATCCAAATGCGCCGATTGCGCGGGTTTTAATTTTTTGCAATAATACTTAAAAATAAACATTACACTATGTGCGTTAGAAAGAAATACAAAGCGAAGAATTATCTTTGCAAAAAGGCTATAGAGAATTTTGAATAAGGTGCAGAACTTTCTTGAACGACATGCTTTCGGCGTATGTACCAGGCTGGGGGAGAAGTTCGATATTCCGACCTCTAATATTCGGGCTATCCTTCATTTACGCCTCGTTTCTCACATTTGGGTCTCCGATCCTCATTTATCTGGCTCTAGCGTTTGTCATGGACTTTCGCAAGATGCTCAGGCGCCGTCACAACTCCCTTTGGTACTACTAACGGGTTTCTCTTTTCACGACAGCTGGCTGTAGGTTTTCCTATCAGCGACGAAATACTGATAAACAACGGGTGATTGACTTTCGCCTCCCAGGGCAAGCATCGTTCTGTCTTTTCTTTTTCGCAGCGTTTTTTCCTATCGATAGGAAGTAATCGAATATGGCAGACAATACTGCGCGCCCATGAGCCGAGGAGCTATCACGCCAAAACACAAATGCCGCAACGAAATCAAGCGTCAGACGCACCGGCAACTTCCACCACAGTTCGTTCCAAGGCATGTTTTTTGGTGATCAATGTCAGGTTATTTCGAAAGTTGAGGTAGGTTTTTCTGGGATTGGTCGCTGACAGCGTCCCGCCTCCTACGTGAAAAACGATACTTTCAGGTACGCAAGCGAACTTGTGCCCCATTGCTCCGAGGCGCCAGCAAAGATCGATCTCCTCCATGTGTGCAAAGAAATCGGGGTCAAATCCTCCCGCTTCGTGGAACAACCTGGATCGAATAAGCATCGCCGCCCCGCTAGCCCAAAAGGTCTCGACCGTATTGTCGTATTGCCCGGTGTCCTTTTCGATGGTATCAAAGATCCTACCGCGACAATAGGGATAACCCAGGGGGTCGATAAATGCCCCTGCCGCCCCGGCGTATTCAAAGGCATCTCGTTGTGTGTGGGATTTGATCTTAGGCTGTACCGCGGCATATTCTTTGTGCTCCTCCAGATAATCGAGGAGAGGGGTGATCCATCCGGCTGTGACCTCTATATCAGAATTGATCAGTGCATAGTACTCGGCCTCGACGTTGAGCAGTGCCTCGTTGTATCCGCCCGCATAGCCATAATTCTTTTCCAGTTCGATCACTTCGATACCCTCGAAGTCCTCGGCCATTACTTTCAGGGAATCATCAGTGGAGGCATTGTCGGCCACAACGACGTTTTCTTTGCCACAATGCGCTATGACGGAGGGAAGAAATTGCCGCAAGAAGTCGGAGCCATTATAGTTGAGGATGACCGCGGCGTATTTTCTCATCACACCATGTTGTTGAAGTCAAATCCCGGAATGTTCGGGAGAAGGCCTTCGGTAGCTTTTTTGATGTGCTCTTTGCTTGCTGCGTCTACTTCCTTCATGCCCTTGTTGATAGCCGCGATGATCAGGTCTTTCATCAGATCAGTGTCCTTTTCGTTGTGCAGGGACTCGTCGATTTCCAGCGAGAGAATTTCCCGGTTACCGTTTATTGTGGCCTTTACCATTCCCGCACCAGCCTCGGCTTCGATTTGCACTTCTGCGAGGCTCGCCTGAGCTTCCTTCATCTTTTCCTGGACATCCTTCAGCTTGCCCATCATTTTCATCATATCAAACATAAGGCGACTAGTTTCTTATTAACACAAAGCTACCCCGCTGGCGAATTGTTTCGTTGAGAGAATTGAGAAAAGTCAGGTCATAGAAGTATACTCCTTCCGGAGCACGATTCCCTCGGTAGGTGCCGTCCCAGCCAATCTCTGCCGATGATGACTGAAAAATGACTTCTCCCCAGCGATTGTAGATCTTCCAATCTATGGCATCGTTGGACAGGCCGATGATCCGAAGTTCATCATTGAGGAAGTCGCCGTTGGGAGTGAAGCCGTCAGGGATGTAGGCATAATACTCGTAAGTAAGCGGCACTCGATTGGACTCAATGACCACGCCTGTATCGTAAATCGTTCTTAGATAGACGTACTGCGTTCTCCCGAATGGTTCCTCTAGAAAGATCTCTGTAGGGTTGTCGGGGTTGTTGAAAACCTGCTCCTGGCCGTTTTCGCCTACGACAATGAGGCTATTGAGTGTGTTGCCAGTAAGCTGCGTAGTTGGCGGCTTCCACGTGAAGGAATAATGATTGGCCCTCGTTTCCTCCCCAGAAACGAAGGAAGTGAGCAAGCTGACAGGTGGGATCACATTTCCGCATACATCGGCAAATCCGATGCGATATTCGTATTCGCGGAAATTTGAAACATTGCGATCGATATATCCAGGGTATAGTGTATCGAGGCGTTCGAAGTCAAAGCCAAGTGCGCGCTTGTCGCCAAAAAAACCTCCAATGGCGACTTCGTCAAACGACAGTAGCACGTCGCCATTGCTGAAGGTGGCGTAGGCATTGGATATCTCAGGTGCGATCGAATTTGGATTCGTCACGCAAAAGTCTTGTCCTTGGGCGACTTCAAAGGAGCATGCCGAGAGCGCGTTGACCCGAAAGCATATCCGTCGATCGGTGGAAAATGTAAATTCTGGGAAATACAGTGAGTCTGTGGTGATCTCACCTTCGAAGACGGTAAGGTACGACCCTGTACCGGCGCGGAATTGTACCTGGTAATACTGTTGGGGGTCAACCGTGAAATAGACCGTCGCATTCAAGCTGGAGAGACAGCTGCGCGTAAGTTGCACATCGGTGACGCGTCCATTGTTAGTGAAGGGCACGATATCTACACTCTGAGTGACGGCGGCACAATTTGTGGCACCTGCAGAGAAACTGCCCTGAACGGTTATATTCTGAATACCGGTCGATCCATAGGTGTGCACCACTGGATCGTCATTGGAGGACACCACCATCTGATTATTGGCATCAAAGTCCACCACATAGTCGGAGTAATAATTATCAGTTATGATGAGTTCGACCTGGTTGTCTTCGCACTTGAAAATTTGAAATTCGGGGTCCCGGGAATCAAAAACCTCGATAACGAGTGTGTCTGTCTTCGGACTCACATCTACTCCTACGATTTGCACAAGGGAGTAAATGCCTGGTTGGAGGTAAGTGTAGGTGGTATCACTGGTTGCGGCCAGGCCATTTTCGTAGATGTACTGTCGGGTAATGTTGCCGAAGTCATCCAGACTTTCAATATTGACCGTTAGGGGTGCACATCCACTACTGATCTCTACGGAAAAGCGTCCCTCTTGACTGACGGTTTGGGCCATCGTCGACAGACAGATAAACAGCAATATCGGGAAGATACAATGTCTCAAGGAACCTTCGAGTTCTGTGTGTTATCAACGCAGTTCGTTAACGATGGATTGCCAAGATAATTTCTTTTGCTCGCCAGACAGCATGTTTTTTAAGGAAAATACACCTTCCTCTATCTCTTGACTGCCGATGGTGACGACAAATGGCACTCCCAATTTGTTGGCATAGCTCATCTGTTTCTTGACTTTTGAGACCTCAGGGTATATATCGGACCGCACACCCGCTTGCCTTAGTTCGCTCAGGAGCTTGATCCCGTATCGAAAGCTGTCTTCGTCCAAATGAGTGATGAGTACTTTCAGATGTTCGGCGGTATCACTTGGAAACAGCTGGAGCTCTTCCATCACATCGTAAATGCGGTCGAGGCCAAAAGAGATCCCGATGCCCGACGTATCTGGGAGTCCGAAGATCCCTGTAAGGTCATCGTATCGGCCTCCACCCAGTATGCTTCCCATGGCTACCGTCGTGGGTACCACTTCGAAGATCATTCCAGTATAGTAAGAGAGCCCCCTGGCCAGACTCCAGTCCAATTGCAATTTTGTCGGTGTGTCACGCGCTTTCTCGAGCAATTCAAGGAATTCCTTCAGCACCTGGAGCGCTGCATTATTGGGTAGTAGGCCTTGCATCAGTTCCAGCCTCGTGGCGTTGTCACCGTCGGTCGTGATGAGTTGCAGGAGTTTCTCCAGTTTGCCTTCGTCGCATCCCAGTGCCGCCAGTTCCTCAGAAACCCTCTCAGCACCGATTTTGTCGAGTTTATCGACGATAGCACAGAAGGGAACTTCTTTGTCTTTGGCACCGGCCCATTCGGCGAGCCCAAACAGTATCTCTCTATGGTTGATTTTGAGCTGATAGTCCTCCAGGCCCAGGTCTCGGAAGACATCGTGGATGAGCAGGGTCAGCTCTGCCTCGTTCCAAATCGATCGTGTGCCGATGATGTCCACGTCGCACTGATAGAACTCCTGATAACGGCCTTTTTGTGGTCGGTCTCCCCGCCATACGGGTTGGATTTGATAGCGTTTGAACGGGAACGTGAGGTCATTTCTGTGCATAACCACAAACCTTGCAAAGGGCACAGTCAGGTCGTATCGCAAGCCTCTTTTGGCGATCTTCGGCAAGATGGACCCCGGGCCATTCTCCAAATCGGCCGCCGTCACATCTTTTGAGAAATCTCCATTGTTGAGCACCTTGAAGAGGAGTTGATCTCCTTCGTCGCCGTACTTACCTGTTAGAACCGACAGGTTTTCGAGCGTGGGCGTCTCAATTTTTGTGAAGCCGTAGGTTTGAAAATTGGACTCAATCCGAGCAATGATGTACTGCCGCTTGGCTGTCTCTTCGGGTCCAAAGTCACGAGTTCCTTTTGGTAGTGTGGGTTTCTGCACAATCAAGCGTTCTATTTGGACAAAACTATATAAAACCCTAATTTTGCCGCCCGATTCATTGGGGCAATTACAATTGACAAGAAAATGGCAGTTACCAGATTAGAGAGAAAAGGACGTAAGAATAAGGCAGTTGCAAAGCGAAGAGTGAAGACGATCGATCGTCTTTCCAGCAAGCCTGTTATCAAGAACGTGGACGTTGAAGCGATCAAAGCTGAGTTCGAAGAAAATGCAAAGAAGGCTGCCAAGAAAGAAGCACCCAAGAAAGAAGCGGTAGAGGCGAAAGCAGAGAGCCCAGCAGCGGAGAAAGCTGCTCCTAAAGCTGAAAAGAAAGCTGCTGCCCCTAAGGCAGAGAAAAAAGAAGCTGCTCCGAAAGCCGAGAAGAAGGAAGCTCCTGCGAAAGCGGAGAAGAAAGAGGCTGCTCCTAAGGCGAAAAAAGAAGCTGCTCCCAAAGCGGAAAAGAAGGAAGCTGCACCTAAAGCGAAGGCGAAGAAAGACGAGCCCAAGGCGGAAGCTGCTGCTGAAGAGAAGCCGGCCAAGAAGAAGGCCGCTCCCAAAAAGGCCGCCGCGAAGAAGGACGAAGGCGGCGAAGAGTCCGCTTAAGGTCGTTCCAAAACCTTTACGATTTCAGAGGCAATTGCAGACATCTTTCTGTAAAGTGAGAGATGTCCAGGGTCTGATGTATTGACCTGGTAGGCGACACAGAATCTGTGATCTGGATAGTATCGCATATTGGTGATATATCCTGGAAAAAAGCCGCTATGCCCCCAACTTTGTCCCTGGGGTGTGTCCTGGATGTGTACGCCCAGACCCCACGTGCCTCCCAGACGTCTAGCGTCAATGCCATTGAGGAAGTCGCCCATGAGGTCGGCACTGAAAAGTTGGTTCTCATAAATCAACTTCCCTGCTCTTGCCAGCTCCGAAGAATTGGTAACGAACCCGCCACCGGCCCATTCGAATTGTAGATTGTATTTGTATTCGCCGTCCTCTACCACCATTCCGGGATAGAAATCGTCGTCGAGTCGGTTGTAACCCACAGCCAATCCCTCAATTTTTCTCTGTACCTGGGGAGCGGTCAATTCAAAACCGTGAGGCAAAAGGAAATTGTCCAGTACGTATTGATACATCGTCGTACCTGTCACTTCCTCCAATACCATTGCTAGTATGATGTAATTGGTGTCTGAGTAGGCGAAATCAGTACCCGCCTCAAATAGCGGATCCATATCGAACACATACGCTAGCAATTCCTCTGGCTTCCAAATTCGGTCGGGGTCTTTATGGACATCCTCCTGGAAAGTGTCTCCGAAGACATAGCGGGAGATACCAGAAGCATGTTGCATCAGGTTGCGGAGGGTAAGCGTTTCAGCATTTTGAATTCGGGAATACCATTCGTGCTTTCCAAGGTACTGGCTCACCCGATCATCTAATTGAAGATGCCCCCTTTCTACGAGCTGCATCAGTGAAGCAGACACGAATATTTTACCTGAACTACCTCCCAGCATTCTACTCGTCGGATCCATGGGTATCTTCTCCTCAACGTTTTTATAACCAACTCCGTAACTCAATACTTGGCCATCATGAAGAACGACGCCCAAAGTTGCGCCCGCGAAATCATCACTCTCATCATAGAGTGTGTCCAGGACCTGTTTCAGATGGCTGTCAACCTCGTCATAGGACGACTGAAAGCCGAAGGAGGCAGTGCTGAGTAGGAGCAGTAGCAGGAGGGTAGGTAGCCTCATATTCATCATATCAGGAAGGTAGGGGATTCCTACGATTCCAGGTAACCATTTGATTTGGACGGTGATACTGGATTCAAGTTTAGCGACCAGCTACTCATATGATCACTGGCGTGAAACAGGTCCAAGCCGTGGCAGAGCCTAAATGTACCCGACTACATCATAGACCATGTACCCTATCCATTCGCGGATCAACTCGTTCCATGTGTGAAGCTCATCACCATCCGGTAGGAAATTCATGAAATGCCAGTCGATAGGTTCTTCGCCATAGTCCACTGGGTAGGGCAAGACATCTACTTCTTCTTTTGAAAAACACCCTAGCGCCCTCCGCATGTGGCTGGCAGAGGTAATGAGTATGATGGGCGATTCGATCGTGTCTTGGGCTAGGAGTTGCTTGACGTAGACGGCATTTTGGTGTGTGTTCTGGGATTCTGTTTCAATGACGATCGCCTCCGGGGGGACGTCCAACGAGATGGCCAGCTCTTTGAGTAACGGGCTTTCGGACAGCCCGGTACTTCGGAGGTCTCCAGATCCTCCAGAAATGATCAGGCGGCGGACCATGCCCTCACGGTAAAGCTTGATCGCGCTCAGGATGCGCTCTACATTATCATTGAACTGTATCTGCCCTTCCACCTGTATGCGAGCATTAGCCATACCGCCAAGGACAATGGCAACGTCTGTCGGTTCGGTGATCTGGGTAGGAGGCGGTTCCCAGGCTCTTAATGCGAGGTTGGCCAGGAATGGATTGGTGAAAACGAAGGCGGCCACTATGCCCGCAATTCGCAATCCTTTCTTCCACCTTGAGAGCTTTGGTACCACAGAAAGCGCCAGAGGCAAAAGAATCCACGTCAGTGGATGCAGAAGGAAACTGAGGGTCTTGGACAGAAAGAAAAACATACACCGTTAGTCTTCACCGCATGAAATTACACAGGAATTACCAGCGATGAAGACAAGCTGACCTTTTTGAGCGGATCAGCTTACAATTTTCTCTCTAATGTTTTCGATGGAAAGCACTACGTCTATGAGTAGATCGGGTGTCAGCAAGAAATCCTCCTGGCCCTTCATCGCCTTCTCAATATTCTCGAGATCACTGTCGTACAGCAAGACCAGGATCTCCAACTCATTGATCATGCGCAGGATGGTCTCATCGTCAGGTAGGTCCTTCATCAGTTTGATGATGTCTTTCAGGGGCTGCTCTTGCTCCAGAAGGATCTGCATGAGTGGCTGTAGTTTCAAGTCCTTCTCTGAATCAGACATACCTTCCACATCGTGGTCATCGATTTTTTTGGCTGCAAGGTATAGACCCTCTATAAAGCTGCCGGTAAGTGCCAGGGCCGCCATGTTCAGTCGCTCACTATGATCCAGCGAGCTTTCTTCCAATAAAGGCGTCTTGTTTAGTAGATCACTGATCGAATCGTGAGAGTCAGGCTGGGCCTGCCAGATGTCCATAAGCTCATGATCGAAGGCAGTTTGGACCCCTACTGTCTTGGCAAGATGCTCTATTGCGTCCATGTGACTGAGGGCCTCATCTATCTGTCCAAAGGCCACCTGATAACCGAGATCAGTCGCGTAAACCCCCAAATTCATGGCTGCAGTGTCGTCATTGTGCTCATATTGAGTTACTCGCTCAAAGCCATTGACGAGGGATCCATCATAGACACTTCCGGTCTCCTGGAGTAAATGTGGCAGAAGCGTTGGTCGATGCATGTCCCGAATAGCCACATGCATATCGGCTATGATTTGAAGATCTTCCGCAGATACCGCTCCTTCTTCTGATTCTTGGGAGTTGTTGGTTTGGCCAGTTCCGCAGGAAAAGAGTACGAACGAAACGGCAGTGCAGATGGTTAGTAGCCTTGTCATAGGTTAGTTGTCATATAGGGTTGCTGCAGATCTAAAAACAGAGACCTACATAAATTGATAAAGTAAATATCCACTTTCTTGATTGGAAATCAAACATCTTTGTTTTGATGAAGGGATTAGCGTTTAGCAGTTTGAGAACGGGCAAAAGGTACCAACTCACCAATTTTGGCGAGAGATATACCTTCCAGTTAGAGAAGATTCTTCCCCGGGATTTCCAACTGAAAGACCTCGGAACACTCGAAACATACCATCTCAGTGAGCTGATCCAGTTTGGCAAAGGGCCGGATTTCGAGATCCTCGAACTCTAAGTGCCCCCAACAATACGTATCGCGTCCGCGAACTAAACCTGGTACTCTGAGAGGTCCTTGGAGGGTAGGAGCGTACTTTGTCCCAGGTACTCATCGATGGCTCTGGCCGCCTCTCTTCCCTCTGAAATCGCCCATACCACGAGTGATTGTCCGCGTCGCATGTCTCCCGCCGTGAATACTCCTTTGACTGACGTTTCGTAGTTTTTGGCAGCGACATTGCCGCGTCCGTCGAGGGCTACTCCGAGCTGTTCAATGATGCCCTCTTTCTGCGGATAAGCGAAGCCGATGGCCAGGAGTGCCATGTCGCATTCATACGTTTTTTCACTGTTAGGCATTTCTACAGGACGTCCTTCCTGCCATTCCACCTTCACAGTTTTCAAACCTTTCAGTTGGCCCTTCTCTCCAATGAACTCTTTGGTCATGATGGACCATTCCCTATCAGCGCCCTCCTCATGTGAGCTCGATGTCCGTAGGATCAGAGGCCATTCGGGCCATGGGTTTTGTGTTGCTCGGCTGACTGGCGGTTTGTCGAGCAATTCGAATTGCACAATGGACTTTGCTCCATGCCTGTTGGAGGTGCCAATGCAGTCAGAGCCGGTATCACCACCGCCAATCACGATCACATGCTTATCAGTCGCCCACAATTCTTCTCCTTCGATCGGAAGGTTGGACACTCTACGGTTCTGTTGCGTCAGGAAGTCCATTGCGAAGTGGACGCCCTTCAGGTCCCGCCCAGGGATACCGAGATCCCGGGGAATGGTTGACCCTCCTGAAAGCAGGATCGCGTCAAACTCCTTGAGGTCTGCTGCCGTGATGTCAAATCCCACATGGCAGTCCGTGACAAACTCGACCCCCTCTTTCTCCATCAAATCGATGCGGCGCTCTACGACATTCTTGTCCAGCTTGAAATCTGGAATACCAAACCTGAGTAGTCCACCAGGTTTGGGGTCGCGTTCGTAGACAGTCACTTGATAGCCCGACTTGTTCAACTGATCCGCTGCGGCCATTCCTGCGGGACCTGAGCCTATGACTGCCACACGCTTACCATTTCTTTCGGTCGGGGGTTTGGGTTGTATAAGGCCCAATTCCCAGCCCTTCTCAGCAATGGATTTCTCAATATGCTCGATGGCCACGGGTGGCTTGTTGATGCCCAGTACGCAACTCCCCTCACAAGGAGCGGGACAAATCCGACCCGTGAATTCAGGGAAGTTATTTGTCGACAGCAGTATCTCTACGGCCTTGGCCCAGTCTTCACGATAGACAGCATCGTTGAAGTCCGGGATGAAGTTGCCGAGCGGGCAACCGCTATGGCAGAATGGAACACCACAATCCATGCACCTACTCGCCTGCTGGATGGTGAGCTCATCGGAATGAGGCTTATAGAATTCCTTGTATTCCTTTATTCGTTGGGAGGGGTCCTCCGACTTTGGCAGTTCACGATCTACCTTGATGAATCCGTCAATGCTCCCCATAATTATGCAACTTTTTCTGTGACGTTCTTACTTTCCAATACGCGCTTCAAGTCATTGGGCATGACTTTCTTGAAGTATCCACGGTAGTCTTCCCAGTCGTCGAGTATTCTGCCCGCGAGAGGACTTCCTGTGAGTTCGAGGTGCTTTTCGATTTTGGTGCGAACCAGCACAAGGTCCTCTGCCTGAAGCTGCTCTACCCCGATCATTTCGGGGTTGATTCGCACTTCAAAGCTTCCGTCCATGTCTAGAACATAGGCGATGCCTCCGCTCATACCGGCTCCGAAGTTGTTACCAACTTTCCCCAGGATTACGGCGAGACCACCTGTCATGTACTCACAGCCATGATCTCCGATACCTTCTACTACAGCCTCAGCTCCGGAGTTCCGCACGCAGAAACGCTCGCCAGCCTGACCATTGACATAGACTTCACCACTGGTCGCTCCATAAAGGGAGACGTTTCCGATGATGATGTTTTCCTCAGGTACACAAGGTGAATCCTGGTGTGGCTTGATCACCAGCCTACCGCCAGAGATACCTTTGGCCACGTAGTCGTTCGCTTCTCCCTCCAGCTCAAACTGCAATCGCGGTGCAAGGAAGGCGCCAAAACTCTGACCGGCCGAGCCTTCAAACTTTACGTTGATCGGGTCACCGATGATCTTGTTCTTCGTAAGGAAGTGCGACAGCAAGGTTCCTGTTGCCCTGTCCGTATTCTTGATAGAGTATTGCAACTCGATAGGTGGTGAGGACTTCTTGAGATCCTTGATGATCTTCTGGTCTAGCACCTTCTCGATACCATGGTTCTGATTGATCTGCTTGTAGGTACCCACGTGCTTCGGACTCGCCTCATATTGTAGGATAGGCGTCAGATCGAGCGTGTGTACTTTCCAGTGGTCCAGGTCTGGACGGAGGCGCAACACGTTGGATTGGCCTACCATCTCATTGACTGTACGGAATCCAAGTGAAGCCATGATTTCACGGAATTCTTCCACCAGCAGGGTGAAGAAATTCACGACATGCTCCGGATCACCCGTGAATAGCTTGCGCAACTCCGGTTTCTGTGTTGCAATACCTACAGGGCAAGTATTAAGATGGCACTTGCGCATCATGATGCAGCCTTCCACGATCAGTGCCGCTGTACTGATGCCGTATTCTTCGGCACCCAGCAAGGTGGCCACGGCCAAGTCTCTGCCAGTGAGAATTTTCCCGTCGGTCTGAAGGATGACTCTGCTCCTAAGGTTGTTGCGTACCAGGGTCTGATGCGCTTCCGCCAGGCCGATCTCCCATGGGAGCCCTGCATGTCGGATGGAGCTCAAAGGACTAGCGCCTGTTCCACCGTCAGCACCGGATATAAGTACCACATCAGCCTTAGCCTTGGCAACACCGGCAGCGATGGTGCCAACGCCTGCTTCGGAAACCAACTTCACGTTGATCCGCGCGTCGGGATTACTGTTTTTGAGATCAAAAATCAGCTGCTTGAGATCCTCGATCGAGTAGATGTCGTGATGCGGTGGAGGCGAAATGAGACCAACGCCCGGGGTACTGTGGCGTACCCTGGCAATCCATTCATCGACCTTGTGGCCCGGCAGCTGACCGCCTTCACCGGGCTTGGCGCCCTGGGCGATCTTGATCTGTATTTCTTCAGCGTTGGTGAGATAGTCAATCGTGACTCCAAATCGCCCTGATGCCGCCTGCTTGATTGCAGATCGTTCCCAGTCCCCATTGGGCTTGCGCTCAAATCTTGCCTCGTCTTCGCCGCCTTCGCCACTGTTGCTTTTCGCCCCGATGCGATTCATGGCAATTGCTAGCGTTGAGTGCGCTTCGTGTGAGATAGAGCCGAATGACATGGCCCCGGTAGCGAATCGCTTTAGGATCTTTTCAGTGGGTTCCACCTCCTTCAAAGGAACTGGCCTTCTCTTTTTGAAGTCAAAGAGATCCCTTAGGTTGACCACCTCGCCTTCGTCGCTGTGAACCCCCGCAGTATACTGCTTGAAAAGCTCGAAGTCGTTCAGCTTCGTTGATTTTTGGAGAAGGTGAATCGTATTGGGGTTTAGCAGGTGCTTTTCACCCTTCCTTTTCCACTGGTAAACACCGCCGGTCTCCAGCAAACTCCCTTTCTTCACATAGGCGTGATGGTGCTTTACGAGTACCTCCTTTTCAAGGTCTTCGAAGCCCAGGCCATCGAGTCGACTGAGGGTGCCTTTGAAGCATTTGCCCATCACCTCATGTCCCAACCCGATGCATTCAAATATCTGGGCTGACTGATAAGACTGCAAGGTGCTGATGCCCATTTTCGAGAGGATCTTCAGCAGGCCTTTGCCCACACCTTTGATGTAGTTTTCGAAGTAATTCTCGATGGGCTGACTAGTATCCAGTTGGCCACGGTCATAGGCCTGTCGGATCGTATCGTAGGTAAGGTACGGATAGATCGCACTCGCACCATAGCCTATCATCGTAGCAAAATGGTGAGTTTCCCACGCATCGCTACATTCGGCGACGAGTCCAGCTTTCGTTCTGAGCTTCTGATCCACCAGGTGGTGGTGGATGGCCCCTACGGCAATCAATCCGGGGATCGGTGCCCGCTGTTCGGACTCCTTTCTATTGGATATGATCAGAATCGTAATCCCATCATTGATAGCCCGCTCCGCATCATCGCAGATACGGTTGACAGCTTCCAGTAAGCTCTCTCCCTGTCCTGCGTCGAAGGTCGCATCGATGATCTGATAATAGAATCCTTCCTTTTCCAGGGCTTTGATTCGGTAAAAATCATCACGCGACAGAATGGGCTGTGAAATATGCACCTGTCGTGTGTGCTCAGCAGACTCGCTGAGGATGTTACCCGATTTACCAATTCTTGTGAAAAGGGACATCACCAACCTCTCCCTGATTGGATCAATAGGGGGGTTACTTACTTGTGCAAAGAATTGCTTGAAGTAGTTGGCAACGTGTTGGCTTTGGCGAGAAAGTACCGCCAACGGGATATCGGCTCCCATCGAGCCAAGGGGCTCTGTGCCCTTCTCTGCGAATGGCAGGATGATGTGCTTCACGTCTTCTTCGGTGATACCGTTGGAGATCTGACGTGTGATTAAGCGACGAGGCTCGATCACTTTCGGCTCCAGGTCTGGAATCGGCATCGTTCGAAGCTTGATCCTTTTTTCTTTGATCCACTCGAAGTAAGGTTTGTCCTCGTAGATCATCTTCTTGATCTCATTGTCGGCGTAGACCTCTTGTTTTTCGAGATCTGCCATGATCATCTTACCGGGCTGCAATCGTCCCTTGCGCAAGATGGAGTCCTCCCGAATGGGAATTACGCCCGCTTCTGAGGCCATGATGAGCCTCTTGTCCGTCGTTATGCAAAAACGCACGGGGCGGAGGCCGTTACGATCGAGCGTCGCGCCTATTTGTCGGCCATTGGTGAAGAACAGTGCCGCTGGTCCGTCCCAGGGCTCCATGAGGGCGGCGTGATATTTATAAAATGCTTTGCGAAGGGGATCCATCCGATGGTTGTCCTGCCAGGCTTCCGGTACCATCATCATCATAACGTGGGGCAGCGGTCGGCCGGCGAGGGTGAGAAGCCGTACCAGCGCGTTAAGGTTGGCCGAATCGGAGTTGGCTGGATTTGTGACTGGCAAGAGCCAGGACAACTCTTCCTCAGTAAAATAGGGAGAACTCATGAGCGCCTCCTTGGACTGCATCTTGGTCACATTACCACGGATCGTGTTGATCTCTCCATTGTGGGCAATGTGAGAAAATGGCTGCGCGAGCTTCCAATTGGGGAAGGTGTTTGTCGAAAATCTGGAATGGACGATGGCCAGTGCCGACTTGACCTCCGGATTGAGTAGGTCGTGGTAATACTTTTCTAGTTGATTTGTTTTCAGCTGGCCCTTGTAGATAACCGTTCGGCTCGACAGGCTACTAATGTAAAATTCGTCATTCTCACCGACAACGTTATTCCTTATATCCTTGAGGATCAATCCTCTAAGTACGTATAGTTTGCGCTCTAGTTCAATACTTGTGAGAGCGTGATCTTTGTGCTGAACGAAGACTTGTTCGATGTAGGGCTCTACCGACTTAGACTCGTGTCCGGGGACATTACCATCGACAGGGACGACCCGATATCCAATGAGCTGAAAGCCCATTTTGCGGATGCTGGCGTTCATCACCTTTCGACAGGCATCCCGTGTAGGGTAGTGCTGCGGGTAGAAGATCATACCAACGCCGTAGTGACCCTCGTCCGGGAGGTTCAGTCCCAGTTCCCTCAACTCCTGTTTGAAGAAAGAATGTGGTATCTGCAGGAGCATACCGGCACCATCGCCCGTCTCCGGGTCGGCTCCTGTGGCACCGCGGTGCTCCATATTCTTGAGCATCGTGGAGGCATCTTTGATGGTCTTGTGGGATTTGCGTCCGTTGATATTGACGACACATCCGACACCGCAGGCATCGCGCTCTAGTGAGGGGTCATATAGACCTTGGTTTTGCCCTTTGTCTAAAGTAGTTCTCATAGGCAGATTACAGAACAAAACCCCAAAGGTAGAGATGATTAATAAATCAAAATTTTGAGAGATGGGGCTTTAATGAAATATATTCTGTGATTATTGAAATGAAACTGATCCTTTTTTAGCAATCTCTAATTTACTCACTAATGGTATCGATTTCAATTGAGACATTTCTAAAAATACAGTTGAGACAAACAATTTGTCCACGTTTCTGACCAATCCAATGGCCACCGTGAATATATCAATAAGCCACTTTGCTCCGGCATCCAATTGTCAATAGATTCACATACCTAAACCCGACATTAATATGCAGGCAGGACGTCGCTACACGCTTGGTCAGCTCATCCGGTGGGGAAGCCGATTCATATTTGCGTTTCTTCTTTACGATTCTGTTCCGGTCGTTATTTACTATTTCTTCGATATTACCTGGCTGAGCCTTCCCTGGCAGCCAATTTCACTCATTGGTATCGCCGTGGCGTTCTACCTTGGATTTAAAAACAACTCCTCCTATGAACGTCTGTGGGAGGCCCGGAAAATCTGGGGAGGCATTGTCAACACATCCCGTACGTTTACAGTGACAGTTCGTGACTATATCAATAACGAGGGCACGGATCAGCAACTATCAGAGGGGGAACTTCAGAAAGTACGGAGGCGCATAGTACATCGGCACGTAGCATGGTTGCACGCCCTGAGTTTGCAGCTCAGACAGCCCAAAGCCTGGGAACATCACACAAATACCGATTCGGGTTATCGACAGATATTGGGGACGAATTACGACGAAAAGAAGTTCGAGAAGCTGCGGGCATATCTCTCAGCAGAGGACTATGGATATGTGATGACCAAGGGGAATAAGGCGTCTCATCTCCTGAGCATGCAATCCCGGGATCTTATGAATCTCCGGGTCTCTGGTCCCCTGGAGCACTTCCGCCATCTGGAAATACAGGGAATCATTAAGGACCTCTATGATCACCAGGGCAAGTCGGAGCGGATCAAAAACTTCCCGTTTCCCCGGCAATATGCGACTGTCAATTACTTCTTCACGCTGCTCTTCGTAGCGCTGCTTCCCTTTGGGATGCTCAACGTGTTTGTGGGGCAGCAGCCTGACTGGCTCGTGTGGCTGTCGATACCTTTCTCTACCGTAGGGTCATGGGTGTTTTGGACGATGGAGATGATCGGCGACTATAGTGAGAATCCATTTGAGGGCTTGTACAACGATGTCCCAATTTCGGCCATGGCGACGGATATCGAGCGAGACATCCGTCAAATGCTGGACGAGACCGATTTACCCGAACCATTGACACCACAGGGAGACTTGAAGATATTGGTGTGAGGTGAGACGCGCCCCATTACAGTGGGCGTTTGATGGATCTTGAGATTCGCTCCCTCTCCGGAGTGGCTTTGCTTTTCATATAGAACCCACTGATAATCGTGGCAATGCCGACGAGAAAGGGTCCATATGCAATGACCACGGTATTGCCCGATGATATCCAACCCAGATATGTGCCAATAGTGAGACCTGCTCCAAGGACGGTAAGGATGGCACCCGTGACCATGACTTGTCTGGAGTAGTCCTTTCCGAGGCCCGCCAGTGCGCGCGTTTGCAGCTCATTGTCCACGTCCCGCACGATCGCACGGATGTCTTCTTCTGGTACTTGCTGACCTTCCAATTCCTTCCGGATCTGATCGATCTCAAAACCCGGCTCTCTGGACTTTTCGAGGTAGTGCTCAACGATTTGTTCCCGGCCCATACTTATTGCTTGAGTCCACTATCAAATATAGGAACCTGAGTGCGCGGGACCCTGTCACAGTTGGAAAAAAAACCGAAATTTACCTACCCAATGGATGCTACCATCGATATGACATTTCAGGAGGAAATACTGCAGGGGATCCCTGCTACCCTGCCACCCAAAAAGGACCCCCAATCGACCGCCAACCGAGCCCCGGCGCGAAAAGACATTCTCAGTCGTGAAGAAAAGCAGCTGGCAGTAAGGAATGCGCTGCGTTACTTTCCGAAGGAATGGCACGAAGAGCTTGCCATGGAGTTTGCCGAGGAGTTGTCCTCCTACGGGCGGATCTACATGCACCGATTCAAGCCCGACCATCCGCTGAAGGCGAGACCGATTGGGGAATACCCTGCTCGCTCCCAGCAAGCTGCAGCCATCATGGTGATGATACAGAATAACCTGGACCCCGCGGTCGCGCAGCATCCTGAGGAGCTGATCACCTATGGAGGGAATGGGGCGGTCTTCCAAAATTGGGCCCAGTATCGTCTGACGATGAAGTACCTCGCCGAGATGACTGACCACCACACGCTCCACATGTACTCAGGGCATCCGATGGGGCTGTTTCCGTCAGGCCCCGAGGCACCAAGAGTAGTGATCACCAATGGTATGATGATCCCCAACTATTCCAAACAGGATGACTGGGAGCGCTACAATGCGCTGGGTGTTACGCAGTATGGGCAGATGACTGCAGGCTCATTTATGTACATCGGACCACAGGGTATCGTACATGGCACAACAATCACTGTCATGAACGCCTTCAGAAAGATCCTTCCAATGGGGGAGAGCAATGCAGGGAAGATCTTCCTCACGGCCGGACTCGGAGGCATGAGCGGTGCGCAGCCGAAAGCCGGAAACATTGCCGGGTGCGTGACAGTGTGTGCGGAGGTGAATGCCGCAGCCGCCAGGAAGCGGTTTGAGCAGGGCTGGGTGGATCTGTTGGTCGAGGAGATAGACGAGCTAGTCACTCGTGTGAAGGAAGCGCAGTCCAATGCTGAAGTTGTATCCATCGCATTTATTGGCAATGTCGTCGATGTGTGGGAGCGATTCACGGAAGAGGAGGTATTTATCCATGTGGGCTCAGATCAGACCTCACTGCACAACCCGTGGGCGGGCGGGTACTATCCGGTAGGTATCTCCTTCGAGGAGTCCAACCGAATGATGGCGGAAGAGCCAGAAAAGTTCGGAGCAGAAGTGCAGCGTTCTCTTCGCAGACACGCAGCCGCAGTGAACCAGCATGCTGCCAGAGGTACCTATTTCTTTGACTATGGCAATGCCTTCCTGTTGGAATGCTCGCGCGCCGGAGCGGAAATCATGGATGCCGAAGGAAAAGACTTTCGATACCCCTCTTATGTCCAGGATATACTCGGCCCGATGTGCTTCGACTATGGATTTGGACCATTCAGATGGGTTTGTACCTCTGGCAAGCCGGAAGACCTGGACCGAACCGACGAGATCGCCATGGAAGTCCTCGAAGAGATTATTGCGGAGTCGCCTCCAGAGATACAGCAGCAGATGCAAGACAATGTGAAGTGGATTGGCGATGCCCGGCAAAATAAGCTCGTGGTGGGATCACAAGCACGTATACTCTACGCCGATGCTGAGGGGAGGGCGAAGATCGCCACTGCTTTCAACGATGCCATTGCCTCGGGAGAGATTGGTCCGGTTGTTCTGGGTCGGGATCACCACGACGTGAGTGGCACGGACTCGCCATACAGGGAGACATCAAATATTTACGATGGCAGCCGATACACCGCTGATATGGCTATCCACAATGTGATCGGAGATAGTTTCCGTGGTGCCACCTGGGTCTCCATTCACAATGGCGGAGGTGTCGGATGGGGGGAAGTGATCAATGGTGGATTTGGTATGGTGCTGGATGGCACACCAGAAGCGGAAGCGCGACTGAAGCGTATGTTGTTCTTCGATGTGAACAATGGCATAGCTCGACGGAGCTGGGCCAGGAACGAGGGAGCGCGATTTGCCATGGAGCGTGAAATGGCACGAACGCCCGAGCTACAGGTAATGGTGCCCAACCTCGTAGACGACGAATTACTCAACAACTTATTCTGAGAGGCTTGAGAACACTTTTGAAGCACATCGATGGTCTCTTGCAGGTCAGGAAGCCGGACATCCGCTGGGTGGCAGGGGCGGACATGAAGGAGCTACCCTCTGTAAGAGGAGCTTATCTGGTCATTGAGGATCAACGAATCGCTGGTTTTGGTGAGATGAGCGATTGCCCGGAGGCAGGCGACTTTGATGACGTCATAGATGCCTCGGGGAGACTGGTCTTACCTTCCTGGTGCGATTCTCATACACACCTTGTCTATGCCGCCAGTAGAGAAGGGGAGTTTGTGGACAGGATCAAAGGCCTTAGCTATCAACAGATCGCAGAAAAGGGGGGCGGCATCCTCAATTCCGCGCAAAAGCTCCAAACCGTTTCTGAGGAGGAGCTTTTCGAGCAGAGCTTGCCAAGATTACACGAGGTGATGCAACTCGGCACCGGAGCTATCGAGATCAAATCGGGCTACGGTTTGACAGTTGACGGAGAGCTCAAGATGCTACGAGTGATCAAGCGGCTCGCTGAAACAACCGACATCCCCATCAAAGCCACATTCCTTGGGGCGCATGCTATCCCAAAACGACATACAGGCGACGCTCGCGCTTATCTGGAAGAGCTAATTCAAGAAGCGCTACCAATTATTGCGGCGGAGGGCTTGGCTGAATATGTCGACATTTTCTGCGAGGAGGGCTACTTCTCCGTGGAGGATACGGACTATTTATTGGAGAAGTCCTCGGAATATGGCCTGACGCCCAAGATTCATGTCAACCAATTCACAGCATTGGGTGGTGTAGCAGCCGGTGTTCGGCACAATGCTCTGTCAGTTGATCACCTGGAGGTCCTGAGAGAGGAAGACATCGCCAGCCTGCGCGGTTCATCTACCATACCGGTTGCTCTCCCGGGGTGTTCTTATTTCCTCAGCATACCCTACACACCGGCTCGGGCGTTGATAGATGCAGGATTGCCGGTAGCACTGGCGACTGATTACAATCCGGGGTCGGCACCTTCTGGCAACATGAATTTCGTCGTCTCCACGGCATGCATCAAGATGCGAATGACCCCAGAGGAGGCGATCAATGCAGCCACCATCAACGGGGCCTACGCGATGGGACTGGAGAAAGAGGTGGGAAGCATCACTGTCGGTAAGCGGGCCAATATTTTGTTGACCAAACCCGTACCCTCTACCGCTTATCTGCCGTATGCCTTTGGGGCCGACTTGATTGAGCGTGTCTGGATCAACGGGAAAGAAATATGATGGATATAGAAAAAGCGGACCCTCACTTTTATCAACCCCCGCGGGAGGAGCTTTGGCAAGGTCGTCCGGCTGCACCTGAGTTGGGCGTGCAGTTTTGGTACCAACGCGCGAAGCGACAGCATGTGGACGACTACTTTGCAGATAGTTCGAAGAAGGCGGACGTTGCGATCATTGGGCTAGCCTGCGATGAGGGCGTGCGCCGAAACCTGGGACGTGTAGGGGCAGCCCTTGCTCCGGCCAAGATCCGTCAATTGCTAGCACCGATAGCTTGTCATACGGACCAATACATCGTCGATCTTGGAGATGTCAGGTGCTATCGTGGAGATCTGGAGACCGCACATGAGTGGTTTACAGAATTCACCGCCCGATTGGTGGGCGATGGCTCCTTTACTGTAGGTATTGGAGGAGGTCACGACCTGTCGTACGCTCATTTTTGTGGCATCACGAAGGGTTTGGGGACGGCGTCCAAAACCCTGATCATCAATCTCGATGCGCATCTTGACCTCCGACCCTTGAAGAAGTACCGAAACTCCGGCACACCCTTCAATCAGATCCTCACAGAATTTGGCTCCCAGGTCACTTACTTGGTCCTTGGCGTGCAGCAAGCGAGCAACAGCCCGCGGCTATTTGGCCTGGCCAAGGATTTCGATGTCAACTACCTGGATCACATGGACTACACATTGCCGAAGTGGGAGATCGTCGCGGAGTGGCTGCAGCCCTTCCTGGAAACACACGACCACGTGTACCTGACGGTCGATATGGACGGGTTTGCTTCGCCATTTGCTCCGGGTGTCAGTGCTCCATCACCTATGGGGTTCGAGCCGCACATCGTCTTGGAGACCCTCAGACTGGTCAAGTCCAGCGGCAAGCTCGTCGCTTTTGATGTGGTGGAGACCAATCCAAACTACGATATTGACAACCATACTTCGAGACTCGCGGCGCGAGTGATCGACTGGATTGTACGGCACTAGCTCGCGGATTCGCCTAAGCTTTCTGGAGCTCAAATACGGTGATTTCTGGTCGCACATTGAAGCGCACCTGCCAGAGGTGGCCAAGGGCTCGATTGATATACAGCAGGCGTCCATCGCCAAGATCAATTTCTCCGGATGTATACCGGCGGTTCTCGACTGGCAGCATAGGAGGAGGGAGGAACGGTGCTTTGCACTGTCCGCCGTGTGTATGGCCTGATAGTATCCATCCCTGATAATCACCCCACACGTCCAGATCACAAACATCTGGGTTGTGGCATAGGGTAATGTTGGGTTCATGAGGGCCATGTTTTCTCAAGATGCGCTGTGGGTCGAAATTGAGCGCCCAATAATCGTCCAGACCGATGATGTTGAGGCCGTGAAGAGATCGCGATTCATTCCTGAGGATCTGTATTCCCGCCCGTTCCATCAGGCCCGTGATCTTGCTGGCTACCTCGGCCTGCGCCCAGTTGTATCCGTAGTCGTGATTCCCGAGAATCCCCAGCGTTCCCATTTGCCCTTTCACTGAGTATTCCATCACCTCCTGCAATTGATCATATTGCTTTTGGTTTTCGTAGCTCACATAGTCGCCGGTGTACACAACCAGGTCCGGCGCCAACTGCTGAGCCTTTTGAAAGGAGTCGATGATGTACTGATAATCAAACCGATTACCCACGTGGACGTCGCTGATCTGCATCAGCGTCTTGCCTTCAAGCGATGGGGGAAGGTATTTGATTGGCATGGGTCGGTGGACGAATTCCAGCCAAAAGGGCTCGATTTGCCATGTGTAAAGTCCAGCGATTGTTGCAGTGCCTGTCACTCCCAGAAAGCTGTTCTGGAGGAATTTTCGCCTGTCCATGAGTCTTGAGGTTTTGAGTTTGATTGGCCTTCAGGATTGGAACGATGGCTCTGAGCCATTATTGAGAAACGGAACATGAAATGTTACGCGACCGTACCTTCACAGCTGGCGAAATCGACGAAACCTTGCAACTTTGCACCCATGACCGTTTCCGAGGTAGAAGCAGAGGACAAAAAACTCGTCAAGACCCTTCGTAAGAATGTCTGGGACGCACAAAGTGACTATGGCCTCATAGAGCCGGGTGACCGCATCATGGTCTGCTTGTCCGGTGGTAAGGACAGCTATTCGATGCTTGACATGATGCTCCACATCCAGCAGGTACGTGGCCGGGACTTCGAGATTCTCGCGGTCAACCTCGATCAAAAACAACCAGGGTTCCCCGAGGATGTCCTGCCCAACTATCTCAGCTCGTTGGGTGTGCCCTTCGAGATTCTGGAGCGCGACACTTACAGCATTGTGGTAGACAAGGTGCCTGAGGGCAAAACCATGTGCAGCCTGTGTTCAAGACTGAGGCGTGGCACACTCTACGGTTATGCCAAAGAGAATGGGTTCAATAAACTCGCATTGGGCCACCACCGGGAAGATGTGCTGGAGACCTTCATGATGAACCTGTTCTTCAACGGCAAGCTCGAGGCCATGCCCGCTATCTACCGCACCGACGACCAGGAGCATACCGTCATCCGCCCCTTGGTCAACTGCAAGGAGGAGGACATTGCCCGCTACGCATCATTTCGCGAGTTTCCGATCATTCCGTGCAACCTATGTGGCTCACAAACGGGCATGCAGCGCCAACTGATCAAGGAGATGATGATCACATGGGAGAAAACTTATCCAGACAGGAAGGAGATCATGCTTACGGCTCTGAAGAATGTACACCAGTCGCATCTACTCGATCCGGAGGTGTTTGACTTCAAGGACCTTTCGAAGGTGTTGGTCGGGGGGTAAGGTCCCACAGGCCAAAACCCATGTCCCTTCCACACAAGCCGCCTCGCCCTGAAGTAGAGATGCAGTACGTTTTAGTGTAGGAGTAAAGAAAAAAGGCTCTCACTTCAGGGCGAGCGGCCGTCTCAGACCAGCACCCCGCCACCCGTCGCACTGGCAGTGCCGTTCTTCAGCCTGTCCTTCTGGCCACTGAAGAGCTTTTACAATCCTTCTGCACGGCCTCAACAACAGATAGCGCCACCGGTTCATCGAATTGCGTCTAATTACCACAAGCAGTAAGAAGGGTAGTCACTGCGCGGCATTGCAAAGCGTTGCCCGAGACATGAAGGCGTTTATTTTCATCGGCAGTTTCAAGGAATTGGCACACACCTGGCACCTCGCAATAGACCAGGTTGGGATTATCGTGAAGTACTAGTTGGGTACCGATGGCTGCCTGATCCAGCCCTTCCAGGCTCTCCATTGAGGGATTCCTTCGCACCTGTAGGTCGTCGATGTACATCAGATTCTCCAACCCTCTAAAGTGCCGGAGGGATTCGTTGTCTTCGATGATCAGTGTATCTACGCGATCAATGGCGGAGGGCTCATCGAAGAAATATTCAAAGCTGCTATTGTCCCAAACGGTGAGGTATTTGATCTCCGTAATCGCTTCCATACCGCCAAGCTGCTGTAGTGATTCATTCTTCCAGATTTTCATACGATCGACAAATGCCAGGCTTTCAAGTCCAGTTAGGTTGCTCAGCTGGTGATTCTGCTGAAGCTCCAATTCAGAAACCGTGGTCAACGCCTCAAGGCCCTGGAGATCACTTAGCGCATCATTGTGGAGAATATGTAAAAGGCTAATCTCCTGGACGTTGTCCAACCCCGATAGACTGACAAGGCCGTCATTGCCGCTCAGGCTCAGACTGGTCAGTTGAGTGATTCCTTCCATTCCTGATAAGTCCACCAAACTGTTGTTGGCAAGGATGCGGAGTACTTCGAGTTGGCTTAGGCCTTCAAGGCCCTCCAAATGCTCGAGCGTATCATTAGCCTCTATCATGATGATCCCGGCCGATGCCAGATTGTCCAGGCCGTCTAAACTTGAAAGCAGGTCATTGTGATAGATCCGCAAGCTAGATAGCGTCGAAAGACTCGTCATACCAGACATGTCCTGCAGGGACTCATTGCGGCCTAGCTCCAATGCGCCGACAGACTCCAGTTCCTCTAGTCCCTGGAAGTTCTCGATCCCTTCATCATATATCAGGAGCCAATTGGCCACCGACCGGAGGGATGATAGACCAGTGAGGGCCTCCAGATTATTTCCCACGAGCATGAGGGTGCCCAGGGCCTCTATATTTTCGAGTCCCTCGAGATTTACGATCGACTCGTTACTTATTATATCCAAAATCTGGAGTTCCTGCAATCCCTCGAGGTCTCTGATATGCACCAACCGGTCGTTAGACCAAATTCGCAATGCGGCAACAGTCGTCACCTCATTCAGGCCGGCGAGCGTGGTGAGCTCCGGATTTTCCGTGATGATTAGCGTGTCGATAGATGTGAGTGGCGAGAGTGGTGTCAGGTCAGTGATGGGGTCATCGACCGACTGTGTACGGATCTGCATCACATTCATATGTGAGCAATGCCCGTACTGCAGGGCATAACCGTTGACGTCCGATTGGCTGGCCAGGTCAACGCTATCGGGACAATTTGCCTCCAGATCATCTTGCTGACGGCAGGAGATCAATAGGGCAATCCCTATGACTAAGAGGGATAGTCTCCGCCGATTTGTCGTCCAGTCGATCATAGCTTAGGGATGCCTTGAGGTCATTGAAGTTAAAGGTTTTACTCGTCACTCGAGAGATGCTGATAGCGACTTAATTTCTTTGCCCTTGCTGGTGTTTTTCGGACCATTGTTGGTGTTTCACCAACAAGCCATGCCTGACAATCCTGTCGGTGGAACACAGACGAAGACCAGGTTGGGCACCGTGTGATCAAGAATTACTCCCTAGCTCGTCCGTCTCTCCCAACTTTTCAAGCAGGTCAAACGTTTTTTTTGCCTCTTCCTCATCGATGATGCTGATCGCCACGCCTACGTGGACGAGCACGTAATCGTTGACTTGGACTTCCGGGACCATGAACAAGTTGACGTCCTTTCTTACCTCTCCAAAGGCTACCAGTCCGGTTCGGAAGGTGTCGTCTAGATCACCCGTGATCTTCTCTACTTTTCCAGGAATTGCAAGACACATATTATGCGAGTTGAACTTCATTCACGGCGGCCTTTAGCCACTCATACCATTGCTCCATACCTTCGCCTTTTGTGGCCGACACTTCGAAGAACTTCAATGTGGGATTGATCCTGCGAGCATGGTCCTTGGCCTTGGCCACATCAAAGTCAACATAAGGCCAGCAGGTCGATCTTGTTGATAATACATACCTGCGAGTGGGCAAACATATCTGGATACTTCAGTGGTTTGTCGTCGCCCTCAGTCGTGCTCACAATGACCACGCAGTACTTCTCACCCAAATCAAACAAGGCGGGACAAACGAGATTACCCACGTTCTCGATCATCAACACTGAGCCTTGTGCAGGTTTGAGTTCCTTGTAGGCCCTTTGGATCATTTCGCTGTCGAGGTGACAACCCTTGCCAGTGTTGATCTGTACGACAGGTACATTGAGTTTGTCGATTCGATCCGCATCATTCGTGGTCTGCTGATCGCCTTCTATCACTGCGAAAGGTACTTCGTTCCCGAGGTCCTTGATCATTGTTTCCAGTAGCGTCGTCTTTCCACTACCTGGGGAGCTCACGAGATTCAAGGCAGTGATGTCCAAAGCGTCGAAATACCCCCGATTGCGCTCAGCTAGTAGGTTGTTGGCACTGAGAATGTCCTGCTCTATCTCGATGATGCTTTTGCCATGGTGATGGGAATGGTCATGACTGTGAGGGTGGTGTTCATGTGGATGATCATGATCGTGATCATGGCTATGGTGGTGATGGTGGTCGTGATGGTCATGCTCACAGGGCTTCAAAATCCTGGCTTCACCTTCAGAGCCTCCACATCCGCAAGTACTGCACATATCCTTAGGGTTTATTCGTCAAGAAACAACTAATGATTTTACTCTGAGCTCTCTGCCAGCTTTGATGTCTTTGACATAGCCATGGCACACCGGGCAGTTCCCGTACAAGGTATGCAGGTCATAGTGTTCCCCGCACTCCAGGCAATGGGCTTTGGCCCTCGACCCAGTCAATGACCTTTTCAGCATACTCTAGCTTCGTGTCTTTGACCGCGATGGGCCAGGCAAAATCGAGGCAGGCCGCCTCGACCCCTGAGGTTCGCCAATTTGCAGTTCAATCACATCGACACTATGCGCATCGTTCGCGACACATGCGTCATCCGCGATTTTCACTATCCCCATAGCAATCGATAGTTCGTGCATGGCCGCTATCGGTTTACTTTCATATATCGCCTGTAATACAAGTACGTCACCGCGCCTATAATCGCCAACATCATCACCAAATGCATGGGCGATGTGAGATAATGTAATAACGATCCACTATCTAATTGCCCATGCCGGGATGAGCGTACGCCGACGTAATGGCGTACATCGAGATGACAATTGAGGTTGATGCCAGTCTTTTCATTCTGAATTGATTTCCTTGAATTTAGGAAGTCACGGGCCTCTCGGAGTGCGTTGACTGTTAGTTTGTTAGGTGATTATTATCATGCGCACTACGGGCCGATTCCATTAGATTAGAATGACGCAATTGGAAGATCGATGACTATGCAATCGTAGGAAATGCCCACCTACCAGATCCAAATCAAAGGCATAGTCCAGGGCGTCGGGTTTCGACCGTACGTCTACCAATCGGCGCTTAGCCGAGGGATCAAAGGGACTGTGCAAAATGGGTCGAATGGCGTAGTGATCCAGTTCAACTGTGAGAGC
>CBDDGS010000038.1:0-3718 GCA_965227935.1 Cyclobacteriaceae bacterium
ATCAATCTGGGTCCCTTGGCAACAACAATCGGATCATGCCCTTCATGCTCATGCAACCCCTCTTTAGATGTTAATCCAGACCACCATGGGTCCGGGGGCATGATCGGAATGTGTGTGTACGGAAATGTTGGAACTCCGTCAACCGTCCCCGAAGCGGTCTGCATGGTCCCCTTGATGGGATCACACGTAGGTGTGAGCGCCTTGAGGGTATCCGGGTCAGACAGCAAGCTCGGGTCAAGTAGACCAATCTGCAAACATGCATGTTTCCACTTGCGCCCATCATTGAACGCCTTGGTGTAGATGTCGGCCGCCATCCTATCGGTGACCTCATACGCCAAATACATGTAATCACGTGTGAACATCTCATGCATCCACGAAGTGCTAACACCATGGCTTCTCTCAAGGTGGCGCATCGTGGGGTTTCTCCCCGATCGCACGACACCGATCATAGCCTTATTATCGTCGTAGAACACAAAGTTCGGTGACTTCTTGAGAATCCGCTCTACCAACTTGAGAGCGGGCATACCCATCGATCGCATGGCAACATCGGCCGCAACAATCTCGGCCTCGGGAGTGGAGTGACTCACACAACCCTGTCTTTTAGAGCTGCCAGACAACGGAAACCGGGTATTAGGTCCTTGTATATTCAAGTGTCCACCGGAGGTGGAACGCAGCGAGTCAATGCATCCCGCAAAGTCAGCGTCCGCATACAAGGCCAAGTGCACATCGTCCATAGGATCTCCAACCCAACCGACCATGCGCCAATGTTTGGTATGATGCACATAGCACATCAAGTGATGCAAACCCCGATCATCGGAGTCAGTCCACCTATGCACGTTCCGTGCCAGGCGATTCACTTGCCGCAACAAATCGAAGCGAGCAATCCGCGCACCGTATAGCAACTTCATCAGTACGCTAGCGGCATGCGGAGCAAGGTGTCCACGCACGGGCTCCTTCATGGCCAACTCAGGAGTCCCTCCCCGTTGGTCCGGCACTGTGGCAGAACCGTCGGTGGGCACAAGATTGTTACACCAATTGCACACGACTGACGGCCCCTCTCTGGCAGGCTTCCGTGAGACGTGATTCTTTGTTTCTTCATGCAACTCAGGGGTGACAACCTTATTCAACTTCACGTCGCCCGCCACTTCAAGATAGCGGTCGACACAGGAACGTAGGAACTGTTCCATGTCATAGGTCACCGTTGTTACTCGGTGTCCGTTCCCGAGAGTGACGTTTCCCTTGCTTTGATTGCAACCAAGGTACATGTCAAGTCCAGTCTCGGGTTCAATCTTCAAACGTGTACGCAACATGCTCCACCCTTGGGCAAGGTTTTTCTGCGGCCCTGCCATTTTGAAGTCGTCGACATACACAACCAGGACAAGCTGGAGCTTCTCATGAATGTACACTGAAGGCCATTCTTCGCCGATGGGCTCAAAACCAACGGCACGCACCGACTCATCGCAGTGCTGCTCCCAAAATGTCCCCGCATCTGGGTGTCCGTACAGCGCCTTCCTCAACGGGACGACTGGTCTTCTGTACTTATCCCATCTGCATTCACTCGGCACGGCCTCCGGTGGCAATTCAATCCAACATGGCGTGCCTCTCAATGTGGCCTGTATGTACGCCTGAACGGCGTCGGCCATCTGCACATCCCAGCCATCATGACAACCCAGAAAATCCGCCCAACGCGAGGCTTCAAATGAAGCAGGAGAGTTCCCCAAATCTTGAAACATCGCAGCCTCAAAGCTTTGGTTCTTCACTTGGTTCCCCAGCAACACGCCTCTACCCTTGAACTTCCTCTTAGGATCACCAACAGGCAACTGTGAGTGCTTTTCAACGCAAATGCCATGTGCGCGAGCCATGTGTATTTCTTCCCCTTTCGCTTTCGCTTCTCTGGCTACAGCGTCATATTCACGCACCGCGCCAAGATCGAAGACCCCCTGGTCGATTAATCCCGACCACTCTTTCTTCATTGATGCCAATGCATCAGGGTTGGTCAACATCTCTTTCCGGCCTACCGGCCTGGATACCAAAGCGTCGAAGAATCGTACAACTTTCACAGCTTTCTCTCTGTGCTGTATTCGCTCAGAATTCACGCACGGCATCGATGGGTACTTCTTGGCTTCACCGTCCTCGCCTATCACAGGCATTGCGAGTGGTACTTTTCCAGAAACTATCTCAGCAGACTCCTCCCATTCATACCAGGTGAGATCCGTCGATTCGTCGACCGATGGATCCATCCCCGATGCTGTCTCAGCTTCGTCTTTATGACTCTCCATGACTGATGCAACCGCCTTCGTCCAGTTTGGAGTCGACCTTCGATCGCTCCTCAGACTTGAACCTCCAGGCATAAATTACCACCAGACACTCAAATTCTTTCTCAAGCTGAACGTTTCGTCTCATGACGTCTTGGGATTGTTTGGAATCCATGAGAACAACCACCCCGTCGACAGGATTAACAACAATCCTGACCCATTCAAGCTCAGCCAAGTGCTTCCCATCCATTGGGTTCTTGATCTTCGATATGTTCTTCCGCAATCCCCAATTGTACTGCCATTCTACTGCCACCCCAGCGGTTCCGAAGCATCGCTCGAATTCTCTTACCACTGGGCATCTGTAATGTCCGTGCCTCTGCCGGCGCGGAAATCTCAGACTCTTTACCCTTGGGATCTTCCTCTTTCCTTTTGCCACCGCCCTTCACCTCGGCTTTTTCTTCCTTGGTGTAATATTTACTCATCATCTTCCATTCTTCAGGAGTGAACTCCGGAGGTCTCGATGTCTTCATTAGCCTGAATCCGTCCTTCCCGACAGGATACGGTCTCCCGGCCTTATCGATCTTAACCTCCTTGCCATCGTCGTTGACGTACGTAATACCATCCCCGGGTAGCCCAACTGACACGTGTGGAAGGTCGGACTTCGCAACCTTCTCATCGCCCTTAGAGTATCCATCTCCTTTCCCTTTCGAGGAGCTCGGTCTAACATCTTCATCTCCTGCATGATCCCCCCGATCTCCGACGATTACCTCCGGGCCATCGTCGAGCAGTAGACCAGCGATCTGATCGACCTCATCGTCAAGCAGTCGCTTCTCGTCACTCTGCAACAATTCAGGCTCGTAGTCCTCATCTTCGATTAAGCGGTCACGTGCATCCAGACCGATTGCATCGATAGACATCTCTATTCCTTCCAAAGTCTCGTTGGCAACCTTGTACTTCTGTTGTATTGGGAATGTCAGAGGAGATTTCAGGATCATCCTCTCCGTCTGATGTGGCATTCTCAACCGAGGTGGAACCTTTGCCTTCTTGATGTTCAGCTCTGCACCCGCAAATGCGGTAAGTGCCCAAGCACGATACTTGTTTGCCCAATGCATACCGGTGCTCAACACATATCCAGCAAATATACCTGTTTCCCCTCTCGGCTCGAACTTCTCCCTCTTTCCCCCTCGTGCCTCACTCGGCTTGAAGTCCACTAGTGCACCAAAAGGTATCTTCTCGCCCTTGAACTCCTCGCCATGCAGCCTCATCCATGCACTCGATCCGTTCACCTCTTCGATGTTCATGAGATGGCACAGAGTGGTGATGGCCTGCACCCAATAACACGTGGGTAGACCGGCATGTACTAGACAAGCCGAAGTCTGGTCAATGATGAATTGATTTGTTCTTTCAGCAAGGGAATTGTTCTGCGGCCGCCCAGGCAGCGATAGGTCGTGGTTCAGCTTCAG
>CBDDGS010000039.1:0-1091 GCA_965227935.1 Cyclobacteriaceae bacterium
CAAGCTCTTTCATAGTTGAATCATCAATCGCGCTTGAGGGGTGCCATATCTTGATTGATCTCTTCCCGAAGGGCACAACAACACTCGTGGCATTTGCATCAAACTTGATTGAGACAAAAACCCAAGGTCAAGACAATCCGAAGACGCCGCAAAGGCAAGCGCAAAGATGTCAAGACACGAAACCTCAGAATCCCAAGAGTCCTCAGATTCGACCATAGACGACAACAAGTCAGTGCCGCTAGTCCTTGGTGGATTCCTGCGATTGTCCTCATTGATTTCTTTCTCCAAGTCTGACAAAGGCATCTCAGCTGGTCTCTTCAGAGATTCCGATTCCTCAAAACGCAGCCGCTTAGCAGCTGGTTCCATGATGGTGTCTCCATCTTCATCCTTGATGCTTTGTTTCAACCCCGATGCACTCGATCTACCATGAAACTCAAGATCCAAGTCACGTTCCATTTCAAGTGAATCACCACCTGTGTCACGCCCAGATGAAGCAGGTTCAGGCCGCATCTCCTCGAGTGGAGGTCTGGTTGACTCTTCCCAGTCCCCAGAATCTTTAAAAGCTGAATCTCGGCACACTGAGCCCTGAGCAGATCCACCAAGGCACTCGTTCGCACCCAAGCCCCGAGGTGGTTCATCCCAGCACTCATCCTTGCCCCGAGTATCATCCCCCAAAGACCCAGAACCAGTACTCTTATGTTCCAGCGGGATGAACTCTCCCCCACTCATCTGTGCTTGCAACCAAGCTTCATACCTTTCACGGCATGCCTGTGAATGTGACTTATTGGATCTGGTTCCATAGATTTCGATGCTCCGACAGGCTGAACAATCCAATGAAACTCCATGATCTTCCAACCATTTCATTGGTGGTCCACTGGCTGGGCATTTCATGGAAGTCCCCTGCTGTTCCGGTAAAACAGAACCTGGTACGGAATCCTTTGGTGCTTCTGGCATTCCCGAACGTTCATCAACCAGCTGAACAAATAGTCCATAGTCATTCACAATGGTAATGGGAAGGGATACCTTGATGCTCTTGGCAACAAAGACACGTCTAACCATCTCTTGCCCAATGCGAATCCGACACATGACCC
>CBDDGS010000040.1:0-2063 GCA_965227935.1 Cyclobacteriaceae bacterium
TAGTCTTTCGTTTTCTTGGATACTGCGATAGATTTTCCAAAATTGAGTGGAGTATCATAGTTGATGTCATCGACAGTACCAGTAGATCCAGGTGTAGCCGTCCCCCCATGAACAATGCGGAGAAGCGTATTGATCACCCCTTACTGCATCTGGATTGCCAACGTTTGGAGAGCGAACCGACGTTCCTGTGCAAGCATCCCGAAGACACCAGGTTGAGATAGTGAGTTCGGCATGGTCATCTAAAAGAGGAGCAACAGGATGGTGCCCATCAGCGTCGTGCAATGCAGGTGCAGGCGAAACCATGGATGTGAGGGTCGGAGTTGACATCATCCGAGGTGCCGTGCGAAGCACTAACAACCTCCTTTGAGGTGCCGTGCGAAGCACTAGCGACCTCCGAATTAACAGCAATGGGTTGATGATACTGAAAAACACGCCCTTTCAACGCCTATGAACGAAACGTTCTTGTTGTTGCAATGGATGTGCTCGATCTTCCACTTTATCCCATTTGCCGTTCCTCAACACCCAAGTGCTGCGCAGGCTATCTGCAGGTAAGACGCAAGCTAGCTGGTGGTCGTCGAAACAAATGAGGTGCCTTGATGACCAGGATAGGATCCATTCCAGGTAGCTGTTGTACTTGTTCTTTGCTAGACAATCCCTTCTGATAGACTTCTTGTGGGAGAATCGGTATCTCGGTATACGGAAAGTTGGGAACATCATTGGTCTTGGATTGGAAAGCTTGACGTACTGTGGTGTCAACATTGGTGGTAGGTGATACCAAGTCTGCAAGCTCACGAGTACCAAGATCGTGGGGTTCCAACAGATTGATGAGCATACATGCTCGCTTCCATGTCAATGCATTCTTGAATCCTTTGGTGTGAATGTCAGCGGCCATTTTGCCAGAAACCTCATATGCCAAAACAAAGTGATCTCGGGTAAAATGCTCATGCAGTGACATAATGGAGATCCCGTGGGTACGCTCCAGATGTCGCATGGTCGGATTCTTGCCGGTCCTGACAACACCAATCATACCTTGATTGTCATCGTAAAACAGCAATCGTGGTAGCTTTCCGGACAGTTGTTGCCAAACGGTGATCGAGGGTAAACCCATCGTGCGTAATGTGACGTCACCAGCTACAATCTCAGCTTCGGGTGTGGAATGACTCACACATCCTTGGCGTTTGCTCCCTCCTGCAAGTGGAAATCTGGTGTGACTCCCTTGGATATGCATATGTGAGCCAGATGTAGAACGTAGTGATTGTGCACATCCCGCAAAATCAGCGTCTGCAAACAATGCCAAACTCAGCTCTGAGAGCTTGTTTCCTACCCATCCTATCATCTTTTGTTTCAAAGTTGAGTTCACGTAACACATCAGATGATAAAGACGAGCATCATCTTCCAGAGACCACTTAGTCACCTTCCTGGCCAAAGAATTGATGGATCTAAGTAGGTCAAAACGGGCTATCCTGGCGGCATACAGCAGCTTCATCAAGATGCTAGCGGCATGTGGTGCCAGGGCACCTCGACTCGACTCCACTGAAGTGACGTCCGTTTCAGTGTTCCCCTCTGACAAAGCATGGGTGATTGTCGGGTCAAATTGATGAGCACACCAAGTACAAGTGACTTTCTTCTTGGGATCACCCGCACATGGAGCTCGAGCTTTGTGATCCTTCGTATCTTCAGGTAAGCTTGGTGTAGACACTTTCTTCAGGGTTATGTCCTTCCCAGCTAATTCTTTGTACTTTTCTACGGATAGCTTCAGCAATCCTTCCATGTCATAGGTCATGGTTGCAACCTGGGTTCCATCATGCAGTTTATGGGAACCTTTGCTCAATAGGCATCCAAGGTAGAGACCAACATCCGTTTCAGGCTCAACCTTCAGCTTAGATCTGAGCATCTCCCAACCTTTAGCTATGTTAGCCTTGGGTCCTGCCAGCTTCAAATCATCAACGTAGATGACCAGGAGTAGTTTCAAGTCAGGATGGAAATACATCGATGGCCACTCCTCTCCAATGGGTTTGAATCCCAGTTCCTTGACACCGTTATCACAATGTATTTCCCACATC
>CBDDGS010000041.1:0-2332 GCA_965227935.1 Cyclobacteriaceae bacterium
CGTGCCCAGGTGATGTATTCCTCTTTGGTTGGAGGTCGAGGAAGCTTCGTGTCCTGGTCAAACAATGCGGGACAAAAGAATTGTCTCTTTGCGAAGGGAGTCATGTAATTCTCAACCTTCTGTTGCATTTCCGTGAAGCTTAGCGAGAGATAGTCATCAAGTAGGTCTCGCCGTTGGAAAATGATGTAGCCCAGCATCTCATCATAGGTCTTTCCAATCTCTTCGGTGTTGATGCAGATTGCAGCAGGTTCCTTTGCAACATCATTCGAGATTGTCAGATACTCTTCTGCGAAATCCACCTTTTCGCCGTACTCATCCATGACCTCTTCCGGGTCTTCTGGAGTGTCGGCACAATGATCGCTTCAACATTGGCATCGAATAAGTCTTGTTCACTTTGTGCGTTTTGCGTCTCGTCCTCTGGATCTTCGAGGTCGGGCTCGACGGCCACATCGATATCTGCAATTGTTGTCTCCTCAACATCGATGACAACCTCAGAATCCAGAGAGCGGGGCTTACCCAGACTACTCTGATCCATGAATCTTCCCACTGACACCAGCTGCGCATTGCACAACAGGCATCGAATGATCGATGCAGGTACAAGATTCATGCACCAAGGGCATCTTCTGCAACTGCCTTCGAATTTGGAGCAAGATTCAATTATGGCTCGAGTAATGTAGTTGACAAGCTCTTTTGCTTGTGAGTCCGTGGGTTCATCAGCTCGAATCCTCTGCAATGCCAGCGATACATTGTTGCGAAAGGCGAAGGGAATCTCGACGTCATCCTTGTAGTGTTCGGCTATCTTCTTGATGTACTTCGGGCTTGCTCGATAGCAATCTTCGCCAAACATCGATTCACACACATACTCATCCACCAGAGAGGGTGATTGGATTCGTGGTCCCATTCCGCGTGCTCCATCAAGCTCGAAGATCGCCTGTATCGCGGTGAATGGAATCTTGCTGCGGCAAAGAATCACTCCATTTGATGCGAGACGAGCTCCCATATCCTTGAGTGCGGTTATGGGCACGTAGATGACCATTCCCTTCTCTCCCTCACAGGCAAATCTGTTGGTGAAGGAAGATCTGTAACGTGAGTCCCATGGTGCGAATGCAGAAAAGTGTATATCTGAGCGCCTGCGACGAGGACCACCAGGAAGCAGGCCATCTCTTGCTATCCATATGAGGTTGAATCGACTCGTAATGTGCCATGCACCCCCCACTGCATCCATCACCTTGTCAGTGATTGGGATCGTTGTGAGCTCAAGATCCACAGCACTGTTCGAATGGCCAGATACGCATCTCACTGCGAGGGGTCTCACCCAGCCCGCGAAAGGTAGTGCGTGCGCTTCTGAGGCGCTACCTACTCCGGCAGGATTGACCAAAGTTCCAAGCAGCGTTGCCAGCTCTGCATCAGTGATATCCGGATGTAGACGCGCACCAGAGAACTCCATCCTCTTCTTGTTGCGTCCCCAGTTCCAGAGCTCGTTGTCAATGATGAGAGCAACCAACCACGTTCTATGGAACATCAGAATGTCCAGAGTTGGTTGATTTCGCATGTTGTCTTTGTCGTAGATAATCGCGTATCTCGTTTCCTTCCGATGTTCATGTCCATTACGAAGCAATTCACCTGTGGACATCCATCCAGAATCCTTCATCCTGGATGATTTCATCTATGCTTGCCCAACCGCCACGATCAATGTTTGTGGTGTGATTGCCACGCAACCATATGTGCCTCAACCATATTGACAGGCGTTTTCCAGCATGATAGATCTCATCGGTGTAGAACTCGCAGTTCTGGTCACCCCATTTTCCAAGGCAATGATACGTTTTGTCCAGGAATCTGATTCTTCCTGTCCTGTTGTCGATGAGAGTTGCCACCAACCTTTGCTCTCGTCTGTTGTCAAGGTATTGCGCCGTCCCTCCAAAGTTGTGGTCGACGCCTTCTTGATCCTCGTCCCGTTGTAGTGTGGAGACCATAAGCTCCAATGCCTTGAGGCTGCGTACTCTCCCTGTCAATGGGGGCCTGCCTCTCGTCCAGTCAACCTCACCCTCAGAGTTGATGAAGTGACCAGAGTGGAATGGTCTCGGATTCGCATACTCCAAAAATTGTGGGACTTGGTTCTTCAGCTGTTGGATATTGGAAATATCCATCGACTCCAACTCCCGGGACTTACCCAGAGGAGAGACATCTTCCTCCTCATCGAGGAATGTGACGCTTTTGTAACCAGCAGACTCATCACTGGATATCTTGTTGGAGGCCAATTTTCGGATGGTACGTGGTTTTGCTCTGGGCACGGTTTCAGGCAAGACCGTTGGTGGTTCGTCGCCAGCATCAT
>CBDDGS010000042.1:0-13009 GCA_965227935.1 Cyclobacteriaceae bacterium
CTGCATCCACGCGTACGTTATCGTAGGCGAAGGATATTTGAACGGCGGATATATGGATCGGCACGGCGGTGGCCGTATCGAAGAGTGGGTATCAAACGATGAAGGCCAGACGTGGGACAAACGACGTGAACTTTCGTCTCGACAGCAGCACGATGCAGGCTGGCGATTCAATAACGTTCAGCCGGTGGTTCGCCCTGATGGATCCGAGGTCGAAGGGATGCTTCTCTTTTACGGCTGGAATAGCACGGAAGAGCCCGACGCGAGAGCGTTTCTCGTTCATGAATAGAGTTAGGTGGCTGAGAGTCAGTTCGTCAAAGCAGCTATTCGCTTCGTAGCGATTGACAACCAGAGAATACATTCCGCACGAGTGGCATTCTGCTTCCAGAAAATGAGCTTTCCTATCTCTCTCATGTTCACACGCCGGCAATGTTCGGACTGGCGACACCGCTTCAACTGATCAAGAACCTACTCTATCGTGATAAGCGGGAAGCTCGCCGATGTTGATGTCTGTCGCCGAGACACCTTCTTGCTAGACGAAATAGGTTTCTTAGATCGGCAATTCGCGTGCGCAAGATGAGCAAATGCAATTTAACGTGGAGCAGTATGCTAGCACCGACGCCTTCACCGGGGACAGATCGAACAGCCACCGTTGCGCATCGGTGATCACCACCGCTTGGTTAATCTGCACTATCGAACTGGGCATGACTTTTCCCTTCGGGGGCATCGAAGCGGACGGATCTTGGCTACGCAAATCATTGACGTCCAAGCGAGAATGCGCAAACTCAGTTGCGCGCGGAGATGAAATTCTCCGACGCTGGGAATTGCTAGTTGCTGTTGCAGTCGGAATGCCCTTCCGGCGAGCGGTCAACTGCCCACTTAAGGGGATTGAAAGAGACAATCGATCCAATATGTCCGTGAGATCGATTCCACTTTCAAGCTGAAGACCAAGATATTTGTGGATGACAATCATACTGAACGGCACGCTATGTTTCAAGTGAGTGGACCTAGCTGTCTATCTTCGAATTACCGTTTCCTGTTCCCGGGCCTTCAACGCCGAATGGGCGATCGTTCGTCAAATCCAATTTCGACTTAAAGATGCTCAAACGATTCTTGGCAGAATCTGTCATTCCGTTTCTTGCTCACCGAGTCTTTTGGTGCTCCGATACCTGACTGATGTCGGGGCTGCTCGTAGACTCGTACTTCAAGAACAAGAAACCAGGAGCTTCTGGGATTTCAAGATCGAGTTCACCCTTTGGGCCAACCGTCAGAGACTTGCGTTGCCCCGTAAGGAGATTGGTGACTCGAATCTCCCTTCCAGCGATGAATCGAAGGTCTAGTTTGTGTGTCGATGAGTTATTGTGTAGCTCCCGAAAGACAGTCAAGTAGCCGCTTTGCGTGCTTGGTTCATAGTTTTGAAAACCTGTCCAAGACCCATTCTTAGGGCGGTCGCCAATCGGATAAACAATGCCTTGCGCCATTTCAGGCCGGGCTCGCTTGTAGATATCAAGAAGCGCCCTAATCTCGTGTCTTGCTTGTGTAGTCTGATACTTTAGTTCTTGGAAAAAGTTTGGGGACCCCATTAGTCCGATCGCCGTACAATAGCTTTGCGAATGCAGAGAGGCATCGCTCGGGTTGGCAAAAAGACGGTCGGGATTCTGTATCGGAATTTGGATCTGATCAAGATTTACGTAGTGGGATAAATCCCAGGCATCGCGAAGTACTCTCCAGGGTCGATAAAGCGTATGGTCCGGCATGTGCTCCTTTTGGTTTTCTATCCATAGGTTGCCGTACTCACGGCCATAAAAGAAACCTTGGTCTTTGGACTGAGTGCCAGTAGTGTCCCAGTTAATCACGATTGGGTTATTGACACTTTGATGAATCTGTCTTGCGATATCCCGCATCTGTTGAAGCTTGTCGAATGAGCTTGTGTTATAAAAGTCAAGTTTAACTGCTTTAAACTCTCCTGCATTTAGTTCATCAATGAGTCTTGGAACCGATACTTTCTGCACCCATCCTTGCCACAGCCCCAGACGAATACTTCGTTCCTCGGCAAGTGTCCGCACATTCGTCCAGCCTTGTGGATATGCTCTCGGATTTAGCTTCGAGGACATTCCGCTTTGCCACCCATCATCAATTTGGACCATCTCGATTCCCATTTCATACGCCGCTTCAATTTCTTTAAGAATGCTCGGCTCCTTAGAAGAAATCTGACCGAGTCTGGCATTGGATGTGCTTCCCCAATTGTTCGCACCGATGTACCAATCTCGCTTCCAATCAAAAGGAAACCGATAGCGATCATACCGCTTTACAGCGAGTTGTTGCTGAGTCTCATTGGCATCTGCTATGACTAGCCAAGTCGCGTAGGCTTGACGCCACTGATTCTGCACGAGGTCACTTGCAGCAATACCAGCACCTGTCACAGCGACTCGATTAGCAGAGATTTCAAAGCCCCCGATGCGGTAGGGGCTCCAGCCAATTCTCTCTCGTTCCCTCTGCTTTCGTGCCTGCTCATCGACACGAACCGGACTATCGATAGCCGGGGCTTCCTTCACCACAAGAAGCGTGCTATCGTCGCTAAGCAGCTTGAGCAGGCCGGCCTTTTCGTATCGCTTCGTTGTGGTCAGCGGGCCACTACTGGCCTCCTCCTTCATCATAGGGAACTGCTCGAAACGGCCAGCCCGACCGGAATTGTGTTTTGAGTAGGTTGCAACTCCCCGTCGAAATCTTGACACGGCAGTATGCAAGGAAAACACTCTCGCTTCATCCCTGAACTCGGCAGGCTGAAAGCCACCTGCTGCCTTAAGCCAAATCTGCACTCGTAAGCCTGGCGCCTTCGGATACGCCCAAACGCGGTATTGAAGATGTGTCTTAGATTGTTCGTAGTAAAACTCAACGACAACTTCGAGATGCTTGTTTGTAAACCCATCATCATCATTTTCATTGGCAGTCAGCGTTACGAGCTTTGCCGGACCTACAGTAACACCGGGAATATCCCAGTCGGCTTTGTTATTGACATCAAACGCCCAACCATGACGCTCACCTTTCTCGATGCTAGCTAAGGCAAGACCGCTCTCGGTTTGTTGCCATATGGCTGAGCATTTTCCTGTCCAAAGGTGCAGCTGCGAGCCGTTGACTCGAACGCCTGCTGTTCCATACGCATAATTTAGAGGCGGTAGCTTGGCGTGCGCGTAACATCCGATGAGTAAAGACACTACAAATGCCAGCTTGAATGCTGTCATGTCGACAGATTCCTAGTAGGAACGGCGAAAAGATACTCTGAGGATCGGTCTCACGAGTAATACAGAAACGGTAGTCACGAAGAGGACACTACTACACGGCTCGGGAACCGATATTGAGAGTTGGGCAAGTGCCGCAGTGCCATAGAGTGTTTCCCAAGTACGTCGGAACGCGATAAAGTCTTGCATGTCTACTTGGCCACTGTTGTCGATGTCGCCGGCGTCATAGGCATCTTGGAAGCTGAGGGCGGACGTATCCCTTAAGAGGTTGGCGACCAGGATATTCCAATCATCCAGGTCGATCGATGCGTTTCCAGAAAAGTCTCCAGGCAGGAAATCACTTTCGACATTCAGTTGAGTTTCATCAATGAGGATCTGCCCGCCGCCGCCGACATTGGCTAGTCTTAGAGTGAAGCCACGACCAAGATCGAACGTCATTGTCGGTCTGCCCGGATGGATACCAGTAAGATCCAGTTCGATGCTTATTTGCTGCATCGATCCCGGTGTGATCGAGTCCGTATCAATCGTGGAGTTCAGATAGCTGAATCCACTGTCGCCCAACAGCTCAATCAGAAGAGTACTAGGAGCATTATCGCCGGTTTCTGGCCGACCTACCAATAAGTCGACGGTCCAGGTCTGTTCTAAATCGTCCAAATAAAGTTGCCAGGGATCATTCTTTCCATCTTCAACATCCAATGTTGTTTCGCTGGTCACCCCTGAGCCACTCGATAGTTGCTGCGCAGGTCCATTCAGCGGAGCGACCGTACGAATCGTCGGACGGAGGCCAAAGGGAGTGATCCGTCCATCGCGGGGATCGGTATCAAACTGAATCCGTTCGGGAACTCGCTCATTGATCATGATGGCTTCGATCTGCGCCAGGATCGTAGGATTAGAGGACGCGAGGTTGTTCGATTCACCTGGATCTACGGGTACGCCATCCACCTTTAACTTGTAGAGTTCAAGTGCAGCAGCAGGGTTGGGCTTGACCAACTTCCAAGTCGTGGTGACGCCACCGTCCTGTTTGTCCCAAACAACCCCTTGCATTCTATTGCTCGGGCCGCCGTCGTTCATTCCATTGTCGAACTCAAAATACAAGCTCTCGTGCTCCATCTGAATGCCCTGACCAGTGAGAGTGGGAACGATCGAGAGTCCATCGATGTCGGCAGGCACCGCTGCACTGACACCCGCTAATTCTGCTAACGTCGGCATCACGTCTGGAAATGACGTGAGTAGATTTGACGTCGTACCCGGCGCAATGGTGCCTTCCCAGGAAGCGATCATTGGAATCCGCAAGCCGCCCTCGTACATCGATCGCTTGTCGTCTCGCAGTCCGGGATTGCGAGAGTAGTTGGTGTTTTGTGCGCCGCCATTGTCAGAAACGAACATGATCAGCGTATTGTCCGCAACGCTATCGCTCGTATCGCCGTCGTTGTTCGGATCGTTGACGATCTCAACGATCCTCCCCACTTCGCGGTCAATCATCGAGATGAACGTGGCTTGAATCTTGGTTGCTTGATTCCAGCCAGGTACGTTCGCGTACTGCTGATAGAGCGGCTCGTTGGCTGGGATCGAATTGTCGTGGTGAGGCGGTGTCCACGGACCGTACGCGAAGAAGGACTCTCCCGCCTGCGCCTGCTCACGAATAAAGTCCTGCATTCGGTCGGTGTAAAGGTTAAAGCTATGCGAGTGCTGAGGTGAGACGAGTCCGTTTCTCGGGGCACCCGCGTTCTCCGGTACGTCCGCGATCTTGCCACTATCAATCAGAAACGAGGGGTAGTGATTATGGGCATGGACTTGATTGTAGTATCCATAGAACTCGTCGAAGCCTTGGCGTTCGGCTGCACCGGTGGTCCCCGGATTGCCTAGTCCCCATTTACCGAAACCGCCAGTCTTGTAACCCGCGTCTTTGAGAACCTCCGCAACGGTGACGTCGCGGTGAAAGATATTGGCGCCTCCGCTATTGCTTCGCATATTGACGTGCCCCATGTGGTAGCCAGTCATCAGCGTGCTACGCGCCGGTGCGCAGACAGGAGCGCCTGAGTATGCATTCTCGAACTTGATTCCGCTGGCCGCCAGGGCATCCAGATTCGGAGTGTTGACAGGCGAATTCGGAGTAAATGCAGTGAAGTCTCCGAGTCCTGCGTCATCTACGATGATGTAGACGATGTTGGGAGGCGAGTCGCTGGCACCCGCTATTTCAGCACTAGCAAGTAGTGCAAAGCAGGTAGAGATAACGGTGTTGAACGTACAAGGCCAATACATTTTTTGCAACATAGAAATTCACCGAGGGTTCCAGCCTTCGTGCAGCATTGCCTGAGGCCAAAGGTCGCTTCGATTGCGTGAATCGTTCAAACGCTTTTCAAGCCTTTCAGTCAGGTGTGGCAATACACCGGATACGTCAACCGTCTCAGTTGGGTCTTTGTCAAGTTGATAAACTACAATTGGGCCTTCAGTTCCGTAACGAACGGCTTTCGTATTCTTGGCAACGTTGAGAACCGCCTGCCGAGCCCCAATTGTTTCGTTTCCGTTCATTCGGATGAATTCCCAATACAGATACTCGTGTTGCATTTGTGATTTTGGTTCACCTTGAAGCGTAGGCACCAACGATATGCCATCGATTCCAGACGGGGGATCGATTCCTGCCAGCTCACAGAATGTCGGCATGATGTCTTGAAATCCAGAAACATGGTCAGTTCGGCCTGCAGCGACGACTCCCGGCCACCATGCGATCGTTGGTACGCGAACTCCACCTTCGAGTACATCACGTTTGATCCCGCGCAGCATGCCATTGCTGTCGAAGAACTTCGTCATCGCATTGGGACCACCCTCATAGTTAGACTGTGGTCCATTGTCGCTCGAGAAAATCACCAGTGTATTCTCTGCAAGTCCGGTGGCCTTAATCAGTTCCAGCAGACGTCCGATATCGCGGTCCATCCGACTGACCATGGCAGCATACTTCTTGTGCTGACCTGGCCATGGCTTGTCTTTGTATTGGCCCAATTCAGGTGGATTATACGGCCCATGTGGAATCGTGTAGGGAAGATACAGAAAGAACGGCTGCTCTTTTTCGGATTCCAAAAAGTTCAAAGCTAATTTGGTAAAAACGTCATGGCTGTATTCGCCCCGGGCAAGCGCCAGTTTACCATCGCCTTGACAAAGTTGTTTTGGATAATAGTTGTGAGCCGCGCGATGGGTGTCGTAGCCAACGAATAAGTCAAATCCCTGGTTGGTGGCGTAACCCGATTTGCCCTGAGGCCCAAGTCCCCATTTGCCAAAGCAAGCAGTTTGATAGCCCGCTTGTTTGAGTTTTTCAGCGATGGTGACATCTTGGTCACGCAAGTTCTCTTTCTGCCAATCACTGCCTGGGTTTCCCTTAATGTATCCGATTGCTTGACTCATACCGGTCATCAAACAGGCTCGCGACGGACCGCACACGGGTCCACCAGCATAATGCCGCGTGAATAGCAAACCTTCAGCGGCCATCTTGTCGAGACAGGGCGTCATGATCATCTTCTGACCCATGCACCCTAAGTCGCCGTAGCCAAGATCATCGGCCAAGATATAGATGATGTTGGGACAGGTTAAGGTAGTCGCGGAAGCGTTTGCACAGAAAGTGCAAAGCAGGGCAACGGCAACCTCGCGAATTGAAACCCGAAACCAAATCATGAACTTAATTGCCTAGTGTTTCTGTAAATCGATCTTGTTAGAGCGCATCCAAGTGACGTCCCATTGCAAGTGGAGGCCTGGATTCCGACACCATCTTGCCAACGGCCCAGGAACACAGAAGCAGGTCGCTTGGTGCCAGCAAAAAGTCGTCGTGTTGCAGTGGACAGTATTGCCTAATCGTTTCGCCCGTTGCGAAACTTGAAAAATGCTCACTGCGACAATGGGATGTTGTACTTCTTGGCCAGCTGATTCGAAAGATCGTTCACGCGGTCGACATCGAGCCCTTCGTCATAGATCAACAGTTCTGCAATGTCTCCGCAGAAGTAGTAGGGATGCCCGCCGTGCCGACCGATGACTTTTCTGGACGTTAGCCCAAGAGGCGTTGGTGCGGTACTGCTACCGACGGAGGAATTGTTAATCCATAGTTCAGCGTGACTGGCTTCGTGATCATAGACATAAACGGCGACAAACGGCTCTCCGGAAGAAGGCACATCGGGTTTGCCGACGAACGATTCTTTCTTTACGGCCCTCCCGACAGAGATCCCTAGATTTGTTTTGGTATCCTCATCACCCAACCAAGCAAAGGGGACCAGCAGCACTTGTTGGCTGTCAATTTTGGCAATCATCTGCAAGATGGCGGGACGTGGCGCCTCTAGTCGTCGGAACTGTGGTGGGCCGTTGTAATTGATAATTTGGGGATAGTCGCACGTTGAATCATGAATCGAAGCAACAAAAACAACCGTCTGACTATTAGCGGAGGTCACGGGCGTCGTAATAAGGCAATCATCAACGCCATCAAACCGTACTGCTGGGTACCCACCGATGGAATTCTCAACAATCATAGGACGGGCATTTGCATTGGCTTGTAGTGCGTTATCTGGCATGTCATTGCCGGAGCACAACGCATCTCTCCACAAGTTCACACAGCGATTTTCGTCCAACAGCCAATTGCCGTTACTTAGCCAAAACAGCACTCGACCTTCTACGAACGGCAAAGCATCTACCTGTGGATGATCTTGGTCATCGAGCCAACGAACAAATGCAGCTTCGTCCGCCTCATATCGTTGGGCTTCCAAAGTGCCGGGTCGAAAATGAATCGCGTTGTGCGTTGTGACGAACATTGGCTCACCAACGGTTTCACCCTTCTCGTTACGCGCACGCGTGACAACCTCACCAGAGAACACATGGACTTGGGAATTTCCGGAGCCATCGACGTTCACGCCAAATTTTGTACCTAAATCGATAATCTCGGAACTTGGCGTTGTGACCATGAACCCCGTGGCCGATTGGGGGACGACTGCAGACACGCGACCGTGGCTTAGTTCAATTGCATTCTCAGCCAACTCAATCTGACAAGGTCCCTGCAGCAGCAAAACGGCTCCCGCCTCAAAGGTGAGTTGAGCAATGCCCGATGCAAGATGGATGCCGGATCCAGCCGTGAAAAGATGCCCCGTGGGAAGTGCCTCCGTGCCAGATTCCCAGCGGCAATCCTTGGCATCGCCGAGAGTGGCCACGATGACAGGCTGGGCAGGCGATTCGTCCGTAGAATTTGAGGTATCTAATGAAACTTGATCTACACGACTTGATTGAAGGGCGAAGCCAATTGTCATGCTGACCAGGATTCCACCGGCAATCGCCAACAAAACAAAGGGTTTGCCCCAGCCCCGCTGGGAGCTAGACGTTTGGCGCAAGCGAACTTCTTTTTCTAAAGATTTTCCAGAAGTTTCTTCAGCGCTGGCATACCTTCCAAGATCCTCGATCAAAGATGATTGCCGTAAATCCTCCTCAACCAGCAGTTGCTCAACGAACGCACGGACGTGCTTTTCATCCTTGGTAAGCCACTCTGAGAATTGCTGAAACTTATGATCATCACGATCGTCGTCCAGGAATTCGGAGAGTTTTCGTATTGCGTCTGATGATTCAGGCATGATCGCAACTACCTAGCTGATTCCGAATGCAAACGGCCAACGTCTCTCGAGTGCGGCACAGCGCAACACGGACCGCACCCGCGGACAGACCAAGCCGGTCAGCGATCTGCGCTGCGCTAAGTACTCGAAAATACTTCATCTCTATTAGCTGCCGATTTCTATCGGTGATCTTGGTCAGGCAGTGCCGCAACGCCTCTAGGCGATCATCAGTGCGATCATCGCTTCTCTCGAATTCGTCCGCAATAATCTCAAGCGTATCAGCACTGAAACCGACAGCCGAGCGCTTTTGCCGCTGGTAGTATCGCAAAACTTCGAATCGAGCAATGGTCAATGTCCAACTGCGAAACTCTCGCGGTCCGCCATCAGCGTCAAACTCGCGGAACTTCCGGGCACAAGTTTCTGCGACCTGCTGTACCAAATCTTCTACGTCGTGTTGTTCGAAAACCATGCCACGAACGAACGCAGCAATTACAGGCTGCGATGCCATCCACAACTGTGCCAAACGACCCAATTGAGTGCTACTGTCGCCTTTTGCCATTTTTTCTCTCAACAGCGTATGGAAGCGGAATAAGCCAAGGAATACAACTCCGACGTATTCGCATTCCCGCTACCACTTACTAACCAATAAGAGACCACCGATCGTTACAGAAAACACAGGCAGAAACCCAAAATAGCATGAATTCGGCTTTAGCAACTACTGCCTCAATCGCGCCAGCGATACCGCTGGCCTAGGTCTTGGTGCTCATCCGACTCGACCAAACAACCTCTCCGAAAAATCAGTATTACAGAAAAAAATCGGATTTGGCTGTAACGGATGGGGGCGGTTCGATGGTTGCTTACTGAAGGCTCTACAGGCGCGTACTTTGTTGCGTTCCGTGGCAAGGCTTTTCTTCAGATGCTCTATTCAACGATCTCCGAAAAAAGGTGTGCTCATGAACATGAAATTGTGTACTGCTGCAATTGCTGCCTTTGGACTCCTGATTGGCTCCGTCAACGCCGCTCTCATCATTACCGACAACGGCACCACGGCCCCAACTGGGGCGATTGTTCAGAATGCGGACAACAATAGCAATACACGCGTGAATGATGATACGGCTCAAGCTGGTCGAGCGCGTATTCGAGGCCAATCCTTTACGACGGGTCCGGCCATCGACGTAGACGCGGTCACGTTACAGATGGCAATCGCAGACGCCGGGGCCGCAGTACCTGCTGCTGACACTCACTCCATGCGCTTATCGATCTGGGAAATTGGTTCCAGCGTCGCACCCAGCGATGGTACGGTTCTCCTGGATGACACGGGCGATTTTCCCTTGAACATGGACGCAGGTGACTACTTCACGCTCAGTTTGCCGTCGGTTGTCTCAATGAACGCAGGCACTGAATATGGTTTCTCGATCGAATGGGCGACCAACTTGGGCACGGATATCAAGCCTGCCGTGTCGACCGGCGATACGTTTGCTGATGGTACACTCCTGTTCAATAACCCGGCGGGAAACAGCGAGGTGAATGCAAGTAATTCTACCCAGGACATGACATTTTACCTCCACGGAGAAATTATCCCAGAACCCGGCTCAATGGCGCTGCTAACGGTGGCACTTCTGGCAATCGCTCGTGGAGCGTTCTTCGCTAAAGGTGTCCTTTAGGGGCAACTGGCTACAGGTATCAAGACTAGGCAGTCTATTGTCATGTTGCGATCCATGTCATCGCATGATCTCGCTAACGTAGTTTGTGATTATCAGGAACAATCAACATGAAAGCCTTCTTTGCTCATTGCATCCGCGTCGAAGCGACGTTTGCCACCGTTCTTGTCGTAGCACTGCTATCCCCCAGGGAATCATCAGCCCAGCTGACCATTACCAATCTTGGGCCCATCGATCCTTCTGGCGTTTTTCTAGACGGCGTGCCCTCAGACCCGGCGGATATCAATTCGTTCAAGAGAATCAATGAGGGAGATGATACCGGAGCCTCTATCGCTAGGAATCGAGGACAGGTCTTCACTGTCCCCGACACAGGCGATTCGAATAGTGGCTGGTCACTTACTGATCTAACCGTCCGGTGGGATGATTCGTCTGCCGAATACCCAGTGTTCGACTTTCAGGTACGGCTTTCGATCTATCCCTGGCAAGACCTCAGTAATGCCGAGGCCAGCAACGTTGATTTTTCGGAGGGGCCAACTGAATTGCCGCTTCGGCCGATCTTTACCGGCACTGGAATGTTGCCCATCTTGTCCCCTAATGTTGATCTGTTTGATGGCGATCGTTTGCAGTTCAATCTGGGTTCTCCTGTGGAGCTGCGTGAGAATACTGCATACGGATTCCTCATCGAGTTTGATCGACAAGATGGCCTTGCGTTGCGAATTGATGACGACGCGTTTCGGCTTGAGTCCACGAACGTTGGTGCGTCGGTGGCAGGGACATCCCTGGCGACCAATTTCGACTACACGGCTGAAGTGAATGGACTTACCCAGCTGAACTCACAGATTGCCGATGACGTGATCCATCAATTGAGCGGAGTTGCGACAAACATCGCTGACGATCCGTTTGCTTCTTTGGAAGTTGATCGCGATACGGGCAACATGAGTTTGAAGACAAATCTGGAAGCACTGTCGAACTTAGACGTCACCGGCTACACAATCACCACCGCGTCAGGCGGAGTTCGCACAGATGACGCAAGCTGGCTTTCGCTAGCGGATAGCGACCCAGACTGGCAGGAGAATGGAACGATCAGTTCTTCGGAACTTTCTGAGACGTTTGTCGGAATCGCTGGCAGCGACCAACTCAGCCAATCCCAAACCATCGATCTAGGCAACGCTTGGGATGTCAGCCCATTCGAAGACTTAGTAATGACTCTCGATACCTCCGGCGGTTCAACGATTACCGTTCCAATCCGCTATGTGAGTTCAGTCGGAAGCACCGAGGCATTCGCGATCGGAGACTACAATCTCAATGGCGGGATCGACATTGGCGATTGGCCGACGGTACGTGACAACCTTCTAAGCGACGTTTCTGGGATGGACACGTTTGGCAGGTACAACAGCGGCGACTTGAATCTTGATGGCCTTGTGAACTCTGCTGATTTCCTGCTCTTTCGCAACCTTTTTGAAGACGCCAACGGAGGTAGCTTCGCTGCGGCCTTGGCCAGTGTTCCTGAGCCTTCGTCAACGTATCTACTTTTGGGGGTTTTCATCGTGGTTTTGGGAGTGACGAGATGTCGATTTGCGGCGCACCTGTCATGTCAGGTTGCGATTCCGGCTACCGTGAAGAACTTGTCGTTGGTTGCGATCTCTACGATGTGTCTCCTGGCGTGTGCTTCTGCACGTGCGCAGAGCATTGCGGATTTCAACAGCTCCGTGGCTGGCGGAACACTCACCGAGATTGATGCGGCGAATTTGAATCTTGGCACTGCTGGCGGCACATGGACTGTCAACCAGATTGGCCTGCAAGCCGACGACGGCGGCCCGGGCGCGAGCAAGATTGAGGCTTATTCCGATAGCGCTTCGGATTTCCAGTTTCAACTTGATGGCCCCAGGCTGACGGATCGTTCGACTCCATTCGACTACCGCTTGAATTTGACCTCATCCGCCGCCTTGACCGGAGCCAACACCTTGTCGTTTGATGCCGCCGTGCGTCGTGCAGGGGCTGGCGAAACCTCCGAGCGGAACGGCCTAATTCGTGGCCTCGATTCGGGTGGCAGCATTCTGTTTGAACTTGAAATTGACGGGCTAGATGCCGCCAACCGAGGCACCATCGGGCTCGTGGGCCAGACGCCTTCGGTCGAGATGATTAACTTCGTAAATGCCAACAATCCGATTGCCACGACAGACATGACTAACATCAGCGTCACGCTCGGAGTTTCTAGCTTCAATGTGACTGTGGGAGGCAACGCTGCTTACACCGGCATCCCCTACACAGAAAGCGTGACCGAACTGAGTGAATTGCATTTTTCTGCTAGCGGCGTGGACGCTGGGTTTTCCGGCTATTCGATCGACAATCTTGAGATACTTGACCTCTCTGCTGAGCGGATCGCCTTGAACGTGAACACGACCAATGGAGCGGTCAGTCTTACAAGTCCAATCAGTCAGGACATCATTTCGTACACGATTGATGGGACAGCATTGGACTTCGCTAATGGTTGGACAAGTCTGCAAGCCAGCAGTTTTGACGATGGCGGCTGGGAAGA